>NZ_CP064936.1 GCF_016117655.1 Treponema peruense | reverse complement strand
AGCTGTATATTATATTCCGCCTTTACTTTTTTTTTCAATACAGGTATACTTGAAATTCAAAATTATTTCTATAATAGAATAAAATCACTCAAAATTAAAAGTTGGGTTTCTTGGGGTTTCAAATGTCAGACGAAAATAACTATTCAGCGAGCAGCATTCAGGTACTGCATGGTCTTGAGGCTGTAAGAAAGCGGCCGGGTATGTACATTGGCTCTACAGGACCCAACGGACTTCATCACCTTGTTTATGAAGTTGTAGACAACAGTATTGATGAAGCAATGGCCGGTTACTGCGACAAAATTGTTGTTGCCCTTGAAAAAGATGATATATGCCGTGTAGAAGACAACGGACGCGGTATTCCGGTAGATATGCATCCTGTTGAACATGTTTCGGCTCTGGAACTTGTTCTTACAAGACTTCATGCCGGCGGTAAGTTTGACAAAAGTACATATAAAGTTTCGGGAGGTCTTCACGGAGTAGGTGTAAGCTGCGTTAATGCTCTTTCTACATGGATGGAAGCTTTTGTTAATACAAATGGAAAGCGTTACGAACAGCGCTACCAGACTGGTATTCCAAAGTCAAAGGTTGAATGTATTGGTGATACATCCCTTCACGGAACTACAATCAGATGGAAGGCAGATCCTTCTATTTTTACAGAAACAACTACATATAATTTTGATGTTCTTGCAAACCGCCTGAGGGAACTTGCTTTTCTTAACCCCGGAATTTCGATTGTTTTCAGGGATGAAAGGCTTGAAACTCCCAAAGAAGTTGTTCTTAAATTCGAAGGCGGAATAAGACATTTTACAAGTTTCCTTAACGAAGGCAAGCAGGTAATTCCGGCTGAACCGGTATATATAAGCGGCGAAGAAAATGATGTCGTTATGGAAGTTGCACTCCAGTATAATTCAGGCTATGACGAAAAGATTTATTCTTATGTAAACGACATCAATACGCGTGAAGGCGGAACGCATCTCGAAGGTTTCAAGAGTGCGCTCACGAGTGTTATGAATGATTTTCTTAAGAAAAAGGAAAAACTTCTTAAGAAACTTGATAAAGATGAAAAACTTACCGGTGATGATGTTCGTTCCGGAATTACGGCTGTTCTTTCAATAAAAGTACCTGAACCTCAGTTTGAAGGCCAGACAAAAACAAAACTAGGTAACAGTGAAGTGCGCGGTTATGTAGACAGTCTTGTAAGGGAAAAACTTACTCTCTTCTTTGAACAGAACCCGCAGATTCTTGACCAGCTTCTTGAAAAGGCAGTCGGTGAAGCAAGTGCCAGAATTGCCGCAAGAAAAGCAAAAGACAGTGCACGCCGCAAGAACAATATAGACAGTTTTGGTCTTCCCGGAAAATTAAGCGACTGTTCTTCCAAAAACGCAGAAGAATGCGAAGTTTACATAGTAGAGGGAGATTCTGCAGGCGGTTCTGCAAAGAAGGGCAGAAATCCAAAGACACAGGCAATTCTTCCTCTCTGGGGAAAAATGCTTAACGTAGAAAAAGTCCGCCCCGAGAAAGTAATCAACAATGAAAAGCTTCAGCCGGTTATTGCATCTCTGGGAGCAGGTTTCGGAAAAGATTTTGATATTACAAAGTTAAGATACCATAAGATTATCATCATGGCCGATGCTGATGTTGACGGAAGCCACATTCGCACTCTTCTGCTTACATTCTTTTTCAGATACATGCCTGAACTTATAGAAAAGGGTTATGTCTATCTTGCCATGCCGCCTCTCTTTAAGATTGAACTAAACCGCAAGGCTACTTACGTTTACAGTGATGAAGAAAGAGATGCCGAACTTGAAAAACTTGGTGACAAGAGAGAAAAGGCCGATGTTCAGCGTTACAAAGGTCTTGGTGAAATGGACGGAAAACAGCTTTGGGATACTACAATGAATCCTGAAACACGCAAGATGAAGGTTGTTACAATTCCAGATGCAATAGCTGCTGACAGAATTTTTACAATCTGCATGGGTGAAGAGGTTGAACCCCGCCGCAAGTTTATTGAGGAAAATGCAATCTACGCAAATCTTGATGTCTGATTTGTCGTCTCATATTTAGTTTAAGGGAATAAAATGGAAAATACACCTATTGCTAACGGTTCAAGTCTTATACAGATTCCTATCGAGGACGAAGTAAAGCAGGCTTTTATAGATTACTCAATGTCTGTTATCGTAAGCCGTGCTCTTCCTGATGTAAGGGACGGACTCAAGCCCGTTCACAGAAGAATTATTTATTCTATGGACGAACTTCACCTTGCTTCTTCGGGCAAGACAAAGAAGTGTGCTACTATAGTCGGAGACGTGCTCGGTAAGTATCACCCGCACGGAGATGCTTCTGTTTACGATGCACTTGTTCGTTTGGGACAGGACTTCAGCCAGAGATATATTGTTGTTGAACCGGGCGGAAACTTTGGTACAATAGCCGGAGACCCTGCCGCTGCATACCGTTATACTGAAGCAAAAATGACAAAAATTGCCGAAGAAATGGTTGCCGACATCGATAAAGATACTGTAGATATGGTTCCAAACTTTGATGATGAAAGAAAGGAACCGTCTGTTCTTCCTTCAAAGTTTCCGTTCCTTTTGTGTAACGGTTCAATGGGTATTGCCGTCGGTATGGCAACAAACATGCCGCCCCACAATCTTCGCGAAGTTGCTTCGGCAATAGGTGCCTATATTGATAATCCCGAAATAACATTGGATGAACTCCTTACACACATAAAAGGTCCGGACTTTCCTACAGGCGGAATAATCTTTGGACGCCAGGGAATCAAGGATGCCTACAGAACTGGAAGGGGAAAAATTCTTGTACGTGGAAGATTCAAAATTGAAGTAAATGAAAAAAGCGGTGCTGAATCCATCGTATTTACAGAAGTTCCGTACGGAATAAATACACGTACACTCTGCGAAAAAATAGGTGAACTTGCACGCGATAAAGTCATAGAAGGTATATCTGCGATAAACGATGAATCTTCTGACCGCAGCGGAATGAGAATCGTAATTCACCTTAAGCGCGGAGTTGTTACAAAACTTGTAATAAACCAGCTGTTTGCAAAGACAGCCCTTCAGTCCAGCTTTGGTGTAATAAATCTTGCCCTTGTAAACGGCAGACCACAGGTTCTTAACCTTAAGCAGATTATAAAATGCTTTGTGGATCACCGCGACGATGTTATTACAAGAAGAACAAAATTCGATCTTGGAAAAGCAAAAGCCAGAGAGCATATTCTTGAAGCCCTTATCACTGCTGTAGATGCAATTGATGAAGTAATAAAGATTATCCGCGGAAGCCGTGATGAAGCAGAAGCAAAAGCTTCCCTTATGCAGAGATTTTCTTTTGATGACATACAGGCGCAGGCTATCGTTGATATGCAGCTTAAAAGACTTACACACCTGCGCATTGACGAACTCAAAAAAGAGATGGAAGAACTTAAAAAGTGGATTGCCCATCTTGAAGATCTTCTTGCACACCACGAAAAAATTCTTGCACTTATCAAACAGGATACAAACGAACTTTCAGAAAAATATGGTGATGATCGCCGTACAGACATTGTAGCCGGTGAAGTTGAATCCATTAATATCGAGGATATGATTAAAGAAGAGGATATGGTTATCCTTATTTCAAAACTCGGATATATAAAGAGGGTTCCGGTAAGTCAGTACAAGAGCCAGGGTAGGGGAGGCAAGGGCACAATAAGCGCCAAACTTGTCGAAGAAGATTACATTAACCAGATGTTTGTTGCTTCAACCCACGATTATCTTATGTTTATTACAACAGCTGGAAAAGCCTACTGGATCAAAGTGCATGAAATTCCGGAAGCAGCAAAAACAAGCCGCGGTTCACATATAAAGAGCCTTCTTGCTGTAACTGCCAACGAAGATATAACTACAATTGTAAATCTTAAGGAATTTACTGACAGTGAATTCTTGTTTATGGCTACAGCGAACGGTATTGTAAAAAAGACTCCTACAAGTGAATTCCGTAATGCAAAATCCAGGGGAATGCAGGCGGCAAGACTTGATGATGGTGACCAGCTTGTCAGTTCAATTCTTTCAAGTGGAAAAGACGAAATTCTTCTGGTCAGCCGCAGGGGTCAGGCTCTTCGCATTAATGAAGAAGAAGTGCGTCCTATGGGAAGAAGCAGTCGCGGTGTTAACGGCATGAAACTTTCCGAAGGAGATGAACTTTGTGCTGCTATAAAGATTTACAACGAACCTGATTCCAAGATTCTTGTTGTTACAGAAAAGGGAATCGGTAAGCGCGTAGATCCCAACGAGTTTAATGCCCATGGAAGGGGAACCGGCGGTCAGCGTATATTCGGTAATGTAGACGACAAGGGAGAAATAATCGGATCCCTTTCAGTTAAGGACGATGACGGGGTAATGTGTATTACCAGCCAGGGTACATCTATCAGGGTTGAAGCTTCCAGCATAACTGTTCAGGGACGTTCGGCAAGCGGCATTAAGGTTGTAGACATAAAGGATCCTGATTATGTTGTTGGTATAGATAGAATTGCTCATTCAGATGAAGATAAAGCTGATGCGTAATTGTATATAATATAAAGAAATAAATAAAATATAGACTATATTTAAATATAGTATTTTAGAAAAGGTGTCTGTTTTTGTCTTTTAGGGACGAATTCAGACACCTTTTTTTTCATTTACAGAAGAAATGTTTCATGTGAAACAGAGCATCATAGTTTAATTTGCAGAACCAGCACAATTCATATTATGTTTCACATGAAACATAAGTGATTGAAAAAAAATCACTGTTAAACAAAATTATATCTAAGCTTTGGAATAAATTGCGAAAGAACTCATATTTCAATCATAAAAATCCGTTAAACTAGCTTTTATAGATTGACGTCGATTTCAAAGTTGTTTCTAAAAACTTAATTTATAGAATCGCCTTATTTCTGAATGAACGCAGAAAACATGCTTTATGTGGAGGGAAAATAAACTTCACATGAAACAATGTGGTAAAAATATATAAACGAATGTTTCACATGAAACAGAGCCATTAGTTAGATGAACAGAAGCTATTCCTGTCAAATGTTTAATAAATACTGATTTTGGGTAAGCCTTCACGCGCAAGAAAATGTGTTTCATGTGAAACAAATAAAAGTGTTTGTCAGAGAAAAGCTTTAAATAAAAAATGCATATTAAATGGTAATAAAAAGAAACAATCTCTTGAATGCAGAAAAGTTTTTTGATGATGGTTGATATATTTTAAAATAGTTTCACATGAAACAAAATTATAAAATATATCAAACTGTGGATAACTTATGGAAAATTGGACGAAATTTGGGAATTTCAAAGTAAAAGGCCTGTAAATTCTTATATACAAAGAATTTACAGGCCTTTAGTGTTTTATTTATTTTTTCATACAGATGTGAATAAACTGTGGATAACTTAAATAGTGTTTCATGTAAAACATGATTAAATGTTAATTCGCATTACTTTGGAACCACGTTGGGGAGTCCATAATTCTTTTCTTTTTTCAGGGAGGGTAGACACTTCTGAAGCAACAAATCCAAGTTTTTCAAACCAGTCTGCTGTTTGTGTGGTAAGCAGGAAAATGCTTTTTGCATGAAGCTTTTTTGCACGTTCCACGAGAAACATTATCATTTTGGGGCCAATGCCAATATGGGAACAAGTTTTTTCTACAGCGACACCGGCTATTTCCATTTGACCGTCGCTGTAGGGTAGAAGAGCTGCACATGCACGTATTGCACCGTCTAGTTCGTAAACTATGTAGTCTGACAGCTGGTTAAGAAGTATTTCTTTTGAACGGGGGAGTAGCACGCCGTTATCTACAAAAGGCTGCATAACGCTTAGTACTGAAGGAATATCTTCTCTTATCATATCGCGTATACGGCCGTAGTTTTGACTGTAAATCATTGTTCCTGAACCAAGGTCGCTGAAGATTTCACATGAAATAGTTCCATCAAAAGATCCGTTCAGAATGTGTACACGTGAAACACCATTGCTACAGGCTTTTTTTGCAAGTGATAAAAGAGATAAAATCTTTTCTTTAAGGACTACCGAACGGTAGTTAAATTCAGCAGAATTTATCGCCTGGTCGGTAGTTTTTGCCTCTGAATTTACCGACTGGTCATTAATTTTTAGGAAATTATCGACTTCTTCCAAATTCATTGCCGGAACTGTACCTTCCGGCGAAAGTCCCAAATCTTGTGGGATGGTAAACATCTGCTGTGAAATGTCTGCATTCGGGATAAGGAAAAAAAGCTTTTCTGCCTTCATGTGTACGGCGATCTGCTGGGCAAGTTCTATGGAAGAAATGTTGTACGGTTTTCCTACTGCACTCCAACCTATGCAGGGGAAAATTGGAATAAAGCCGTTATCCAAAACTGTGCGGATTGATTCAATTTCGAGACGGTCAATTTCACCACTGGTTCCGTAGTCAAATCCTTCTATAACACCTTTGCCACGTGCCCTGACCCAGTTGCCTATAACTGCTGTCTGTTTTTCACCGGCAAAGGCTGTCATTACCTGGTTTGAAACATCAAAGGCTGCCATTTTTATTAAAGGCATTGCTTCCGAACCTGTAATGCGGCAGTTGTTATGAATGTTCCACGTGATGCCGGCCGAAGAAAGAACTTCATTGATTCTTTTGCTGGCTCCGGGAACCATTATTACTTTAAGACCTGCTTCGTGAATAAAGCAAATGTCCCTGATGTGGCTGGTAAAAAGAGGTGAGTCAATTAGGCTGTTATCAATGTAAATTATAACGAGAGCATTTTTGAATTTGCGTATGTAGCGTATTACGTCACGGATTCGTTCGGCTTTTTCATGAATATAATTTTCGTTCATGGTTTTAACTTATTGTGAATTGGATTTTTGGTCAAGGGAAAAAATAAGGCGCAAAGCTTTTTGAAAGAGACCTGCGCCTTAACGGTCAGACTTTGAACAGATGTATCTGCTTACCGATTGTTTGGATTGAATTGCTTATGTTTTCGGAAAATTAGGTTAACGATTCGCCGGTTTCATGGATTTTCTTTGTGCCGGTGCCCATAGTTAGCATTGTGTTTTTGAACCGGTTTCTATGTATTCAAGCAGATTCTGGAAAGAGTCTGCCATGCCCGAAACCGTATAAGTATACTACGTTTTTTATAAAATGGAGAATAAATCGAAAAAAAAGGCGGCCAGAACTTTAGATCCCGACCGCCAAATGCTTGTCTTTCTATTTTTAAATGTTTAACCCTGATTTATTGGATTTCTCCGTCGGCGGTCTTTACCGTAGTAATGGATTTTCCGTCTGCCTGGAGATTTATTCCGGCCGCCTGTGCATGGTGGTCTGCTATTCTGTATGTAATCTTACAGAACTTGTCTATGTCTATTTTTGCAGGTTTTTCGCAGGGCTCTGTACCTTCAAGAACGACCTGTGTTCCAGGAGCAGCCCAGGGAGCGGTAAGAAGTTCTACTTTTTCTTTACCGTCTTCTACATAGTCTGCAGCAAGAAGCATTCCGTGGCTTTCTACACCGCGCATCTTTCTTGGAGCAAGGTTTGCGGCGATTATGATGTGCTGGCCAAGGAGTTCTTCGGGCTTAAGGTAAGGAACAAGTCCTGACTGAATTATGCGCTCTGTTCCGCTACCGTCGTCGAGTGTTTCTATATAGAGCTTTTCGCCTTCAGGATTGCGGTCTACCTTGATAATCTTTGCTACACGAAGATCTATGTATTTGTTAAAGTGAGCGACTGCATCAAACTGAACGGCAGGCTGTGCAGAACTTTCGTTTTTCTGTGGTGCTGCCGTCTTGTCGTTGTGTTCCTTTGGCTCGGTTGCCATAAGGTACTCTAGATCCATTTCTCCGGCTACACACGGAACGCTGATCTGCCAGTTTTCAAGAACCTGCGGGTGTATTTCTCCGAAAATTCCTACCTGCTTTCCATTTACCATGATTCCGGCCTGTCTTCCCGGAATAAAGCGCGGATCGTCTGTTTCCTGAACTTCGTATTTGTGGTCAAGATAGTAGAGAATTGTGCTTACTTCGCTGGCTGTGTCGTTGAAGTTTGCATTGTTTGCAGAAGTAAGGAAACCAAGACTCTGGATTGTTTTTGTTCCGGTGTTTTCAGAAGGATCGATGAATGCAATTTTTCCTACTTCAAAGATTTTGTGCGGATAGACTGCATTGCCGCTTTGTGCTTCGGCTTCGAAAAGGGATGCAATGATTGACGGGCGTATAAACTGATAGTTTTCGCTCATCGGGTTTGCAATTTCGATAACGTCGTCGGCTTTTACACACATGTTGTCTATGTATGTCTTTTTTGAACCAAGGTAGTTGAAAATCATTTCCTGGTAGCCCATTCCGGCCATAATGTTTTTTACCTTGCGGCTGTAAAGGGTTATGGGAAGAAGGCGGCCTATTGTAAAGTCACTGGGCTTTTCGGGAGAGAAGCTGTCTAGTCCGCAGCCGATCATTACATCTTCGATTACGTCTACTTCGTGCAGGAAGTCGTTGCGGTAAGGAGCCGGTTGTACTGTAAATACAGTGTCGCCTGATTCTTGTTTTGATGTAACTTTGTTTCCCATTTTGTAAAGCGCGTCCAAAACTTCTTTTTCTGAAAGACTGCTGCCGAGCTTTTTGTTTATTGCAGAAAGCTTTGCGTCTGTTGTTTCCTGAAAATAGAAAGGAGCCGTAATTTCTTTGCCGAATCCTGTGTCATAAGGATGCACAACTTTGACAGGAAGAATTTCGTATCCGGCATCGAAGAAGTCACAGGCTACAATGTTTGCGGCAAGCATGAGGCTTTCCATGTCTGTTCCGGTAAGTTCTACCATAAGGTCTTTGTCGCCTATTTCTATCTGTCCAAGAGTGGCACTGTTGATAATAGGAGCCATGCTCATTATTTCGCCTTTGTCATCTTTAAGAACAGGGTATTTCTTGAAGTCTTTGAGTATGTAGCCGTAGTCTTTTCCCTTTGGATGGGTTTCAAGAATTTCACGGCATGTCTGTTTGGATTCTCCCTGCAGAGGAACAAAACTTACCTTGTCGGGATCGGCTGCGGTGTAGTGAACCGGCCACTTGATGTCTGCAGCACGGTAGACGCCCATTGAAAGAGACTTTCTTTTGCGTCCGAAGTTCCAGGCGAGTTTTTCCTGGGTCTGCATTATGTCTATGAGCATTGGTTCGTCAATGGGTTTTCCGCTTATGACGAAAGAAACCATGTAAGGTCTTATATCTTTGAGTTCAGGATCAACAATGGCAATTCTGTCTGCTGAATCCTGGCGTGTTTCTTTTGTAGAGAGGAAACCTGTGTAGTCTGAATGCTTTGCTCCCTCATGTTCACGAAGGCAGCGTGTGACTCCGCCGGTGGACCAGAGATCAGGGCGGTTTGTGTCGTTAAGTTCAATTTTTATTACGCGCTTGTCGTCGGGCTGTGACATGTCGGGCTTTTCGTCAAGTTCGGCTTTGGCAAAGGTAAGTTTTTTTTCAAAAGTGTCCCAATCGTATTTTGTTCCAAGAAGATTGAAGAAGAGTTTTTCGTTAACTTCTATTTTTGGCATGGTATCCTCTATGATTTTGATGTGCATATATTGTAACGAAAAGAAGTGTAATTGTCTAGAATTATGCAAAAATGCACGGCGTGGAGGTTTTGACTTTTGACGGATGTACATTTATTATTGATGTGGGAAGAGATTGAATTTTTTTGGGGGAAATGTGAATTCTCGTAAAAAGAAATTTGTTTTTGCAATAGGTACAGTTTTTATGGCTGCCGTTCTGTACCTGTCATGGGGGTTTTTCTTTGACAAAAAAAATATTGTCGAGCCTTATTCCGCCTTCTATGAAGATGTAGAAAGGGGGACAGTTGAATCTGTAACGGTGACAGATAGAAATCTAATTTATTCAAAAAAGGGTACAGATGAAAAGTTTTGTACAGAAAATCCTGACTCGCCTTTGCTCAAGGAATTCCTTTTGAAAAACAACGTGAAAGTAAATGTAGAAAAAAGTGGCAGTGAAGTTCTTTCGCTGATTTTTGATATTTTCTTCTATATAATATTCTTTGGTACGGTAATTTTTGTCTTTAAGAAATTTATTTCGCCGAATACTTTTAAATGCGTGCGTTCAACAGGGAAGAATTTTTCTGACGTTGTTGGAATGGATTCTCTTAAGCATGATATGCTGCAGGTTATGGACATTATGCGGAACCCGAAAAAATGGCAGAAGGCCGGAGTAAGGATGCCAAAGGGAATTCTTTTGGAAGGCACGCCCGGAAACGGAAAAACTCTGTTTGCGAAAGCTCTTGCCGGTGAGTCAAAGGTTTCGTTCATTCCAGCCAAAGCTACTGATTTTGAAAGTATGTTTATGGCGATTGGTCCCATGAAAGTAAAGATGTTGTTTAAAAAAGCGCGACGTATGGCTCCGTGTATTATTTTTATTGATGAATTCGACGGAATTGGAACAAGGCGCAATTATTCGGGGTCGGCAATTGAGACAGAAAACACGCGTATTGTTACGGCTCTTCTTAACGAACTTGACGGTTTTACATCGAATGACGGAATTCTTGTTCTTGCGGCGACAAACAGCATTAGTGCACTGGATGAAGCGTTGATAAGGCCAGGTCGTTTTGACGCGCGGGTGAAAGTTCCTTTCCCAGATTTTGATGCAAGGGTACAGCTTGTGGAAATGTATACCCGAAATAAGGGTACAGATGAGTCCTGTTCCGCGCAGGTTCTTGCACGGGAATTTGACGGCTTTTCGTGCGCAAAAATTGAGTCTGTGATAAACCGCGCGTCATTGCTGGCATTGCAACAGGGACGTGCAAAATTTACACTGGCGGATGTTAAACACGCCATTGCCGGGGAATAACAGCGCGCGCAGAAAGACTCTTGTCCTAAAGAGATAAATATTAACGAAAGTTAAAATGCGCGAAGGAGCACGGGGGAGTTCAAAATGATTTGATTTTTAGCCGTTTCGAAGTAACAAAGTTACTTCGAAACTACAATAGTTACTATGCAAAAATCACATCAAGGCCAATATTGGCCGGTTTTGGACTTCACCGGGCGACTGGGAGCATTTTAACATTAGCTGACAGTTAGTTAAATATAGTGTCTTTCTGCGCACACGGTTCAGTTGGGCAGGAGCCAGTTGTTTTGTACGGCGGCTTCTATGTTTTTCTGTACCCATTCCCAGACGACCGGCATTGTGGTTCTTACGATGTCCATTCTCTGCTGAACGGCAGAAACTGACACTTTGTGTTCGAGCCAGGTTCCGCCCTGAGTGAGCGTGTTGTGAAAAAACGGCTGAATTCTGTCGAGGCAGTTTGCAAAGCGTGAGTCTGCTGTGAGCCGCGCTTCAAATTCTTCCCAGAGCGCGCGCAGTTGGGTGGACTGATCTTCGGGTAGTATTGAAAAAATTTTGTCTGCGGCCTGTTTTTCGCGCGCGGCTTTTGTTTCGTAACCGGCGGTGTCATAGGCAAATGTGTCGCCCGCGTATATTTCGATGATGTCATGTACCGTGACCATGCGGAGGGCCTTGTTTATGTCGGGCGTATCGGTACAGTATTCGCCTAAAAGCTGTGCCATAACAGCGAGATGCCATGAATGTTCGGCGTCGTTTTCGCGGCGGCTTTTGTCCAGAAGAAATGTCTGTCTCATAATATGCGTCATCTTATCGATTTCGGCTATGAATTCCATCTGTTTGTCAAATCGTTCGTTTCCTGAAGCAAGATAATTCTTGAAGGGATTTTCGTTAAGTGTTTTTTTATCCATTTTTTTTCAGCCTTTTTTATTGAATAATTTTGTATGGCGAACCGAATTCGCTGTTATCGTCAAGTTTCTTCCATACAAATGTGTTTTCGCAGAGTGTCATGTAACTGTGCGGGGAATTTTCTTTTGGAAGAGAAACGCTTCCGGGGTTCAGGTAAGTGAAGTTTTCGTGCTTTGTGCAGGCCGGAATGTGTGTGTGCCCGCAAAGAAGTATGCTGTTTTGTGCGCAGGGCAGCATTTTCTGTTCGCTAAAAATGTGTCCGTGTGTGGCAAAAATTGTGGAGTTCCCCAGATCGAGTGCTATATATTCCGCCATGAGAGGAAAATTCAAAACCATCTGGTCTACTTCGCTGTCGCAGTTTCCCCTTACGCAAAGAATTTTTTGTGACAGGCCGTTAAGCAGTTCAATTACTTTTTTTGGATTATATTCCTTTGGCAAATCGTTGCGCGGGCCGTGATAAAGTACGTCTCCCAGTAAAAGAAGTTTGTCTGCCTTTTCGTATTCAAACGCGTGAATAAGTTTTTCGCAGTAATATGCTGAACCGTGTATATCTGATGCAATTAGCCATTTCATGTGCGGAATTATAGCAGATTTCTTTTGTTTGTAAAATATTTTTGTTTGCGTTATTATTGTTGTGCGAGGTTTTTATGCAGAAGGGAATGACTATAGTTTACGGTGTAAAATCAGGTCTTTATGTGAATTTGACAAACAGGTGTCCCTGCGCGTGTACTTTTTGTATCCGTAAAAATGCCGATAAGGTTTACGAAGAGCCTGATACTTTGTGGCTTGAACATGAGCCTTCGTTTTCTGAAGTCAGGTCGGCTTTTGAGGCACAGGATATGTCGCGCTATACTGAAGTTGTTTTTTGCGGTTACGGTGAACCGACTGAAGCGCTGGATGTTATGCTTGAGACTGCTGCTTTTGTAAAAGAGCATTATAAAATTCCCGTAAGGCTGAATACGAACGGGTTGGGAAATTTGATTAACGGCAAAAGAATTGAACCGCTTTTGGAAGGGCTTGTTGATACGGTTTCTGTAAGCCTGAATACAAGCGATGTTGAAAATTATCTGCGCGTTGTTAGGCCGGGTTTTGGCGCGGAGTCATTTGAGAGTATGCTGGATTTTGCGCGGGAGTGTAAAAAATATGTTCCCAACGTGGTGATGACTACGGTTGATACTACAATAAGCCATGAGGACGAAAAATGCTGTGCAGAGATTTGCCGCGGGCTTGGTGTTAGTTACCGCATACGTGAATATTCCGCACCGGATGAAGGGGACAGTTCAAAGGGTACAGTTTCAGAAAACAAATCAACGCTTAAGGATACAGATGCAGTCGTGGAAACAGAAACGGGTACAGGTGAAAAACCACGCAGCCAGTTAACGACTCTGTGCTATATTGAAAAAGGTGACAGTTATCTTATGCTACACCGCGTTTCCAAAAAGAATGATATAAACCATGACAAGTGGATTGGAGTGGGCGGGCATTTTGAAAGAGATGAAAGCCCGGAGGACTGTCTTTTGCGCGAAGTTAAGGAAGAGACAGGACTTACTCTGAATGGGTACAGATTCCGCGGTATTGTGACTTTTATTTCTGACGGATCTGAGGCCGAATATATGTGCCTTTATACAAGTGATGATTTTAGCGGTACACTTATTGACTGTGATGAAGGTAAACTTGAGTGGATTAAAAAGGCCGACTTTATGAAACTGGAGCACTGGGAAGGAGATGCCATTTTTCTTAAGCTGATTGAAGAAGACGCGCCGTTTTTTTCTTTGAAGCTGGTGTATACTAACGGTCGTTTGGTTGAATCTGTTCTGAACGGTCGTAAGTTGTAGTTTAACTACCGTTTGTGTATTAACGAACGGTAGTTATTTACTAACAGCCCTCCTGGTCAGCCGGTGTAATCGAAAACCGGGCCATATGGCCCTTGATGTGATTTTTGCATAGAAACTATTGTAGTTACAAAGTAACGGAGTTACTTTGTAACGGATAAAAATCAAATCATTTCCGATTCCCCTGTCTTCCCGCGCGGGCACATTATTATAGAAACTGTTCATTAGTTAATAGAAGGTTCAGAACTTATTTTCTGTTTTTTAGAAGTGCTGCAAACGGATTGTATGTTTCGCCGTCGTCATTCTGTTTGGAAAGATATTCGTGTGCATTTTCTTCTTCTTCATTTGAGACTACAGGAGAAAGGGAAATTCTGTGTTCTGCCAGGTCGATTTTGTCTACAACGACCGGTAGTTTGTCTCCTGGTTTGTATACTTTTTTGAGGTTTGTGTTGCGCTCAACGTTAAGGCGTGATATGTGAACGAGTCCGTCTATTCCGCTTGCGAGCTGAACAAAGAGTCCAAAGTCTGCAACGCGTGAGATTGTTCCGTCTAAGGTTGTTCCGGCTGGGAATTTTTTGTCTGCTCCTTCCCACGGGTCTGCTTCAAGTTCTTTTGTTGAAAGACTCATTCTTTCGTGTGCCCAGTCTGTGCGGATTATTTTTGCGGTTATTGTCTGTCCTACTTTGAGTACGTCTGCTACGTTTGTTACTCTTATGCGTGAAATTTCTGATATTGGAAGAAGAGCCTGGAATCCGTCTACGTCGATGAATGCTCCGTAGCTTTCAATTGATTTTACTGTTCCTGTTACGGTCATTCCGACTGTGAGTTTTTGTTCAAGTTTACTGAGTTCGTCTGCGGCCTGTTCTTCAAGGACGGCTCTGTTTGATACCACGATGTTGCGTCCGTCATTTTTGTATTCCTGAATTTTGAAGGTCAGGTGTTCGCCGACGTATTCTGCCGGTTCTTTTTTTTGTTTGTATCCCATTTGAGAATAAGGACAGAAGGCGCGGACTGTTCCGACCATTACTTCGTAGCCGCCTTTGATTTCTTTTGTTACGTGTCCTTCTACGGGTATTGCGTTTTTGTATGCACTTTCGAGTATGTCTTTACCGGCATTTTGTCCGCTGAGTTTTGTGGTGAAGTGCAGTTCGTCGCGGTTTGCTGAGGCGAAGTAGACTTTTATTTTGTCGCCTTCTTTTATTGTTATGTTTCCGTTTTCATCTGTAAATTCTGCTTTGTCTACAAATCCTTCGCTTTTGAGTCCAAGGTCTATGAATACGGTGTCGCCGGATATTGCCACTACGGTTGTTTCTACAAGCTGTCCGGGTTCGTACAGGTTTTTCATTTTTTTTATTTCCCCCATTTTTGTTTGGTCTGGCGTTTATGATAAATCTATTTTGACTTTTTTACAACATGGATATGTGTACGCGCGGACATTGCGTAAACAGACGCTGGTGTAGAGGAAGGTCCGCGTGTGAAGGCGCAGTTTTAGAAGATAAGTGACAACGAGTGTTAAAATGCTCCCAGTCGTCCGGTGAAGTCCAAAACCGGGCCATAAGGCCCTTGACGTGGTTTTTGCAAGGAAACTATTGTTTGTCGCTTCGCGACTGCAAAAAACCAAGTCATTTCGTACTTCCCCGTCCTCCTTCGCGCATTTTAACTTTCATTAAGATTTATCTTTTTAAATGCAACGTCTTCCCACGCGGACGTATTTTGACATAAATGTTTCTTACCTATAAACCAGTATACACACTGTTAAAAATATTATATACTAATGTTTTAGTATGACAGATTCTACTAAAGCGTTTCTTGTCCTCGCTAATGGACAGGTTTTTGAAGGCAAAGGTTTTGGCGCTGCCGGATGTATTGTCGGTGAAGCGGTATTTACGACCGGAATGAACGGCTATATTGAGACCCTTACGGATCCCAGCTATTTTGGTCAGATTGTAACCCAAACATTTCCACTTATTGGTAATTACGGTGTTATTCCAAAAGATTTTGAAAGTGCATCAAGCCATGTGCGCGGTTATGTTGTGCGCTCCTGGTGTGAAACCCCCTCTAATTTCCGCTGCGAAGGCGATTTGAATTCCTACTTGAAATCACAGAATGTTATTGGCCTTTATGATATTGACACCCGTGCTTTGACTAAGATTTTGCGCGAAGTAGGTGTTATGAATGCTATGCTTATTTCAGGCGATAGTGACGAAGCAAAGGCGGCTCTTGAAATGCTTGCAGACGCAGAAAAAAAGCCCAAGCTTCTTAAAAAAATCAAGGCATTTAAGATAGAAAAGGCTGTAGAAAGCGTAAGTTGCGATGCTGTTAAGATAGAAGAAAGCGCTGATGTTGTATTCAAAGAGTCGGCTGCCTACCGTTTTGTTCCTGTAAGGGCAGACGGTACAAAGGAAAATGATCCTGAAGTTGCAATGAAGGACGGTAAGGGAAAGAAAGTTGTTCTCTGGGACTTTGGAGCAAAGGCAAATATAAGACGCGAGCTTCTTAAACGCGGGCTTGATGTTATAACAGTGCCGTCATCTGCTACTGCAAAGGAGATTCTTGCCCTTAATCCTGACGGAATAATGCTTTCCAACGGACCGGGAGACCCGCAGGAAAATGTTCAGATTATTTCTGAACTTAAGAAAATAACAAAGTCTGGTGTTCCTATTTTTGGAATCTGTCTTGGACACCAGCTTCTGGCACTTGCTATGGGTGCAGACACAATGAAACTTAAGTACGGCCACCGCGGAGCGAATCAGCCTGTAAAACATCTTTCTACGGGACGCGTTTATATTTCATCACAGAACCACGGTTATGCGGTAAAAAATGAAACTCTTCCGAAAGGTGCAGTTTTGAGTTTTGTAAATACAAACGACGGCACTTGTGAAGGAATTACATATACCAAAATCCCGGCTTTCAGTGTTCAGTTTCATCCTGAAGCCTGTTCCGGTCCTTTGGATACAAGTTTTTTGTTTGATGAATTTGTTCGTCTTATCAACGATCACGATTATTTCAAGACATTCAAGGCCAAGTATGAAAGAATTGATTCAATTGCATATTTTTCCAGCACAATAAAAAATTCTAAATCAGCCTCGTCAAAGAGCGTAAAAAAATCCGGGGGTAAAAAATAATGCCTTTAAATCCAGATATTCATAAGGTAATGGTTATTGGTTCGGGTCCGATTATTATTGGTCAGGCTGCGGAATTTGATTATGCAGGAAGTCAGGCGTGCAAGGCTCTTAAGGAACAGGGACTTGAAGTTGTTCTGGTAAATTCCAATCCGGCTACGCTTATGACCGACCATTCTATGGCTGATCAGATTTATATTGAACCTCTTATTCCCGAGACAATTCAGCGTATTATAGAAAAGGAAAAGCCCGACAGCCTTCTTTCTACACTTGGCGGACAGACAGGTCTTACACTGAGTATGGAACTTGCCAAAAGCGGTTTTCTGGAAAGCCACGGTGTAAAACTTTTGGGAGCAAAGCCCGAGACAATTGACAAGGCAGAAGACCGTCAGATGTTCAAGGACACGATGCTTGCTATTGGAGAACCGTGTATTCCGTCTAAGGTTGTTACTACCCTTGAAGACGCACTTGATTTTTCTGACAACGAAATTGGTTATCCGGCAATTGTGCGTCCGGCTTTTACTTTGGGCGGAACAGGCGGCGGTATTGCATACAACCGTGAAGAGATGGAAGAAATTGCGCAGAATGGACTTCACCGTTCTCCAATTCACCAGATTCTTGTAGAAAAGTGTATTTCGGGCTGGAAAGAAGTTGAGTTCGAAGTAATGCGCGACAGTGCCGGTAACGTTCTTACCGTCTGTTCTATGGAAAACTTTGATCCGGTTGGTGTTCATACAGGTGATTCCATTGTTATTGCTCCGACGGTTACTTTAAGCGACAAAGAATACCAGATGCTGCGTTCGGCGGCGCTTAACATAATAAGTTCTTTGGGAATGGAAGGCGGCTGTAACTGTCAGTTTGCACTTAAGCCCGACAGTTTTGAGTACGCCGTTATTGAAGTTAACCCGCGTGTAAGCCGTTCTTCTGCTTTGGCTTCAAAGGCGACAGGTTATCCTATAGCTAAAGTTGCGACACTTATTGCAATAGGCTACACTCTGGACGAGATTCCGAACGCCGTTACAAAAAAGACTGCGGCCTGTTTTGAACCTGTCCTTGACTATGTTGTCGTTAAAATGCCGAAGTTCCCGTTTGACAAATTTGTTTATGCAAAGAGAACTTTGGGTACACAGATGAAAGCAACCGGTGAAGTCATGGCAATTGGCCACAACTTTGAGCAGGCTATAATGAAGGCCGCCCGCGGTGCTGAAATTGGTGTTATGAGCCTGAATTTGCCGGCGTTTGCAGAAGAAAGCGACGAGGATATTATACGCCGCGTTGGTGAATGTACAGACCAGCGCGTGTTTGCGGTATTCCAGGCGATTAAGCGCGGTATTCTGAGCATAGAAAAAATTAATGAAATTACAAAGATAGACATCTGGTTCCTGGCTCATCTTGAAAATCTTGCAAAGATGGAGCGCCGTTTTGATGAGATTAAGGGCGGCAACGGAAAGCTTACTCCTGAACTTTATAAGGAAGCAAAAGATTTTGGATATCCCGACAAGGTTATTCAGGATATGACAGGAGTAAAAATTCCTGGTGCAGGCGGAATTCTAAAGGAAGCAAAAAAAGCGGCAGAACTTGTTGCAAAAGGAAAGCTTGCACATATTCCGGCTACGTACAAAATGGTAGATACCTGTGCCGGTGAATTTAATGCCGAAACTCCTTATTTCTACAGCGGATACAATGCAGATAACGAAGCTGCTGACTTCCTTGTAATGAAGGGAAAAAAGAGTTCAAAGGGCAAGAAGGGAACAATTATTGTTCTAGGTTCAGGCCCGATTCGCATTGGTCAGGGAATTGAATTTGATTACGCGTCTGTTCAGTGTGTATGGTCGCTTAAAAAACTGGGCTATGATGTTGTTACAATAAACAATAACCCCGAAACTGTTTCTACAGACTTTGACACTTCTGACAGGCTTTATTTTGAACCGCTTACTCCCGAAGATGTTATGAGCGTAATCAATACCGAAAAGCCGATTGGTGTTGTTGTTGCGTTTGGCGGTCAGACTGCAATCAAGCTTACGAAATTCCTTGACAGCCAGGGAATAAAAATTCTTGGTACTTCTGCTGATTCAATTGATATTGCCGAAGACAGAGAGCGTTTTGAAGATCTTTGTGAAAAGCTTCATATCAACAGACCGCGCGGAATGACAATCTTTACTACAGAAGAAGCTCTTTCTGCTGCAGAAAAAATTGGCTACCCGATTCTGCTGCGTCCGTCTTATGTTCTTGGCGGACAAAATATGATTATTGCGTTTAACGATGCCGATGTTAAGGAATACATGAAGATTATTCTTTCTCAGGGAATCGAAAATCCTGTTCTTATAGACAAGTATATGATGGGTATCGAGCTTGAGATTGACGCAATCTGTGACGGAAAGGATATTCTTATTCCGGGTATAATGGAACATATTGAGCGTACAGGAATTCATTCCGGTGACTCTATTGCCGTTT
The DNA here is from genome assembly GCF_016117655.1 of Treponema peruense. Lineage (NCBI taxonomy): Bacteria > Pseudomonadati > Spirochaetota > Spirochaetia > Treponematales > Treponemataceae > Treponema > Treponema peruense. The sequence continues at coordinate 2,718,923 of NZ_CP064936.1, read as the reverse complement.
ATCCGAGCTGGAACCTTAATGACATTCTGCGCGAAAAGATTATAAATCAGAGCCGTGAACTTGCACTCGCTTTGGGTACACGCGGTCTTGTAAATATTCAGTATCTTATCTACAACAATGATCTTTATATTATTGAAGTGAACCCGCGTTCAAGCCGTACAGTTCCTTACATAAGCAAGGTTACCGGTGTTCCTATGGTTGAACTTGCTACTCGTGCAATGCTGGGCGAACACGTAAAGGACTTTGGATATGGAACAGGTCTTTACAGAATTCCTCCGTATTTTGCGGTAAAGGTTCCTGTATTCAGCTTTGAAAAACTTATGGACGTGGATACCCATCTTGGACCTGAAATGAAGTCTACCGGTGAAGTTCTGGGACTTGCTTCTACAATGGAAGAGGCAATCTTTAAGGGACTTATTGCTGCCGGTTACAACATGAAGCGTTCGGGCGGTGTGCTTATTACCGTGCGCAAAACTGACCAGTATGAAGTTCCGGATCTGGCAAAAAAATTCTACGACATGGGCTTTAAGCTTTATGCAACTGAAGGAACAGCAAAGACAATCAGCGACTTTGGAATGGAAGTAACTGTTGTTAACAAGATTCACGAAAATCCTGATGACAATCTTCTTACTTTGCTTGATTCGGGCAAGATTGATTACGTTATTTCTACTTCGGCAAAGGGACGTGACCCGCGTGCAGATTCAGTGCGCATGAGAAGACATGCCGTTGAGCGCGATATTCCGTGTCTTACTGCAATTGATACAGCAAACGCAATCGCCAACTGTCTTAAGAGCAAGTATTCGGCACAGAATGTTGAACTTGTTGACATTAATCAGCTGCGCGACACGAAGGAAAAAATCTGCTTTAGCAAGATGGACAGTACAGGAAACGACTTTATTGTAATCAACGCAATGAAGAAACCTGTAAGCAATCCTGCAGGACTTGCCGTAAGACTATGCGACAGAAGAACCGGCGGTATTGGTGCAGACAGTCTTGTTGTTATTGAACCGAGCGAAACAGCCGATGCAAAGATGCGTTTCTTTAACCTTGACGGAACAGAAGGCAAGATGGCCGGAAACGCAATCCGCTGCGTTGGAAAATATCTTTATGATAACAATATAAACGGAATTACAGAAAAGCACGGCAAAAAAACTGACAATACAGAAACAATTACTATTGAGACTGGAAGCGGAATCAAGTCGCTGCTTTTGTACAAACAGAACGGCAAAGTAACATCTGTTACCGTAGACATGGGTCGCCCTGAATTTGAAAGCGCACTTATAGGAACAAGCCTTAAGGAAGTAAAAGTTCCTGAATCTGAACTTAACAGCGCAAACAAAGCACTTCTTCCTGCAAAGGCAGTGGTCGGACAGAAGCTTGATGTTGACGGAAAAACTTATGACGTAACATGCGTCGGAGTCGGAAACCCGCATTGTGTTGTGTTCAGCAAGTTTGTTGACAAAGAACCTGTTGCAAAGATTGGACCTTTGTTTGAAAACAACAAGGCTTTCCCCGGAAGAATAAATACCGAATTTGTACGCGTAGTTGGACCGAATGAACTTAAGATGCGCACGTGGGAACGCGGTAACGGCGAGACTCTTGCCTGTGGAACCGGTGCCTGTGCTGCAGCGATTGCTTCTGTTCTTAATGGATTCAGTCCTATTAACCAGGATATTACCGTAAAAGTACGCGGCGGAACACTTGTTGTAAAATATACCGGAGATTCGGTTTATCTTACCGGAAACACTTCTTTGTGTTATGACGGCGAAGTAGAGATTTAATCAAAGGAATAGATTCAGTTTGATTCGGGCGGTCTTTTGGGCCGTCCGTTTTTTGTAAAAGCGGTTTTCACCGAAGGAAGTTTATATGTTTGGAAACAAGAAGGCAGAAATTTCTGCTGCTGTAAAAGAAGCGGCTGTTCCTGAAGGAAGTCTTGTGATTTCTGTCGAGTCTGCAAAAAAACTTGCGGAAGGCCAGGAAAAATTTGTTGATGTTTTAAGAAAAAATATTGTTTCTTCTTCTGATATAATTTCTGATATTCTAAAGCAGGAAGATAGTTTTAAATCTTTTGGTGTGAGCATGAAGGGTGCTATTTCTGCAATTGAAAATATCAGTTCACAGATTCAGACAGTAAAGGGACTTGTGTCGGAAGTTGACGATGCTGTTCATTCTTCCGGTGCTTCGATAGAACAGATTGCCGGTTCTGTACATAAGGTTGCGGATATTGTAGGAGAGCGCATTGTTCTTACGCGTGAACTTACGAGCGCGACTGAGTCAGGTTCGGCAAAGGTTGCAAAGGTTCTGGACGTTATTTCTATTCTGAATAAAAATGTTGATGCAATCAAAAATGTAATTTCTGCAATCAATGACATAAGCGAGCGCACAAATCTTCTTGCAATGAATGCAGCAATTGAAGCGGCGCATGCAGGTAAGGCCGGACTTGGTTTTGCCGTAGTTGCAGGTGAAATCAGAAAACTTTCAGACGTGACACGCGATAATGCTGCAAATATAGATTCTACACTCCGCAGTATGATAGACACTTTGTCAGAAGCACACCAGACAGCGAATGAAGCCGGTAATGCAATGAAGTGGATAGGCGGAAAAGTTTCTGAAACGACAGATTCATTCAATCAGATTACGGAGCATATGGAACAGCTTTCTGCAGGAGGAGACGAGTTGCTTTCTTCTGTTAAAGTAATTTCTGAGTCGGCAGACAATCTTAAGGAAAAGTTTGAAGGCGTTTCTTCCTGTGTTGGAACTATAGCAGAATCTACTTCTGGAAGCAGACAGTATTTTTCTAACATACGCACGAACTCTGCCAGCATAAGCTCAAGAATGAGCGAAGATTTGTTTAACATGAACGATATGATTTCTACAGCCCTTGATATTGATGCCGTACTGGAAGGTGAAGCAAAGTCGGCTTTTCCTTACTCGGGGATTGTTCTTAAACATCTGGCATGGGTTACAAAAGTGCGCGCTCTGATTGACGGCAGGCTTTCTGCTGCTGATGTTAAGATTTATGATCATACAGCATGCGATCTTGGAAAATGGCTTGCGTCTGCGGATGAAGAACTTAAGTCACGGAGCGGGTTTGCCCTTCTTGAGTCGGAACATGAAGAACTGCATTCTATTGTTCACAAAGTGTTTACGTCCCGCGATTCCATGTCACGTTCCGAACTTGAACAGTCCTATAAAGATTTGCTGGCGAAGTCAGGCGATGTAATTAAACTTCTTAACGAACTGCGCAGGTAATCTGTTTAATAGAATTTAGTTAACAAATAAAAAGTTCTATTTACAAACAGCCCTCCTGGTCGGCCGTTAAAAAAAAGACTTTACATACCATAGATATGTAAAGTCTTTTTTAATTTATTTTCTGTTCTTTAACAGCGCTGCGAACGGGTTGTAGTACATTCCGTCGTCGCTGCCGGAATTTCTGTCGCTGTAACTGCGGTTGTCATCACGTCTTGCGGCAGTTTTTGAAGGTGAAGTCGTGCCGGAGCCTTTCTTTACTACTACGACGCGCTTCTTTTTTTCGCCGCCAGCAGAAGAAGAAGACATTCCCTCGTGGTGAAGGCGGGAAGCTGCATCTGACTTTAAGGAAAGTGATATTCTCTTTCTGTCTAGATCCAGGTCTATTATTGTGAATTCTTTTATGTCGCCGACTTTTATTACGTCCATCGGGTCAGAAACAAAGGTGTCACTCAGTTCACTTATGTGGATAAGACCTGTTTCGTGAAGTCCTATGTCTACGAATGCTCCGAAGTCAACAACGTTTTTAATCTTGCCGGTAACTTTCATTCCGACTGTAAGATCTTCGAACTTTACAACGCCTTTCTGCATGATTGGTGCAGGATAACCGTCACGTGGGTCACGGTTTGGCTTTGTAAGTTCTTCTTCGATGTCATTGATTGTTGTTGCACCGATTCCGTACTTTTCTTCGAGCTGCTTTTTCAATTCAGCAGAAACTTTTTCTTTCTTCTGAACTATAGGAAGTATCTCTTTTGCTACCTCGTAGTTTTCGGGATGAACCCACGTATTGTCCAGCGGATTTTCGCTTTCGGGAATTTTAAGGAATCCTGCGCACTGTTCAAAAGCCTTTGGTCCAAGTCCTGAAACTTTTTTAAGATCTTCACGGCTGGTGATTTTTCCGTTTGCGTCACGGTAAGCTACAATCTTTTTTGCAAGGGAACTGTTTATTCCTGATACATATTTTAAAAGACTGGCAGATGCCGTGTTTAGATTTACACCAACCTGGTTTACTACAGAACCTACTACTTCATCGAGAGTGTCAGAAAGTCTTTTCTGGTTTACATCGTGCTGGTAAAGTCCTACGCCAATTGCCTTTGGATCTATTTTTACAAATTCTGCAAGCGGATCCTGAAGACGGCGGCCCATGCTGATTGCACCCCTGATTGTAAGGTCAAGGTCGGGGAATTCTTCGCGGGCAATGTCACTTGCTGAATAAACTGAGGCTCCGCTTTCATCTACTACAGTGTAGCGTACGTCGGGGTAGTTTTCGCTTATTACTTTGCTAACGATTGTCTGTACTTCCTGGCTGCCTGTTCCGTTTCCTACGGCCACAACCTGAATGTCGTATTTTTTGATTGCATTTTTTATGAGGTTGTAGGATTCATCGGGAGCGACTACCTGTTTGATGAGGAAGTATCCGAGATATTTTCCTGTTTCGTCCAGGGCTGCACATTTTGTTCCGGTTCTGATTCCCGGGTCTACTCCAAGAACACGGCTTCCTTTGATTGGCTGTGTCATAAGAAGATTTTTGAGGTTTTCGCTGAAGATTCCTATTCCGTGTGTGTCTGCTTCGTCACTTTCGTCACTGCGGATTTCGCGGAGTACTGCCGGGCTCAAGAGGCGTACCAGTCCGTCTTCTATTGCGTCTGCCATGTATTTGTTGTTGAGCTTGTATTTTTTTGACAGAGCTTTTACTGCTGCGTCTACATCTACATCGAGTGTTACTTCGAGAGCGCCTTCTCGTTCTGCACGGTTTATTGCAAGAATACGGTGGGGCTTAACTTGATTGAGCGGTTCGCTGTAGTCCCAGTACATTTTGTATGTAGAAGTTTTTTCTACTGTTGCTGCATCCTGACCTTCGGGAACGATTCCTTTTGTTGTGATTTTTCCAGTGCTCATGTAAAGGTCGTGAACATCTTCGCGGTTTTTTGTGTCCTGAGAGACACGTTCTGCAATAATATCTTTTGCACCCTGAATTGCATCTTCTGCGGTTGCAACATCGAGTTCGGGGTGGTCGGCATCTGTTTTTACGAATTCTGCTGCTTTGGAAAGAATTGCGGCGTCATCAAGTTCGTACATGGCATCGGCCAAAGGTTCCAGTCCTTTTTCTGCAGCAACCATTCCGCGGGTCTTCTTTTTTTTCTTGAACGGAGCCCAGAGGTCTTCGAGTTCGGTGAGTGTTTTTGCACTCATTACGGCATTGTAAAGGCTTTCGGTAAGTTTGTTTTGTGCAAAGATTCCCTTTACAATTTCTAGGCGGCGCTCTTCAAGATTTTTGTATGAAGTGAAGAGGTGGTCGCAGTCACGAACCTGAACTTCGTCAAGTGAACCGTGCTTTTCTTTGCGGTAACGGGCAATAAAGGGGATTGTGCATCCTTCCTGAACCAGACTGATTACGGCGCTGACCTGAGCTATTTTTATGTTGAGCTCTTCAGCGATTCTTTTCATGATTTCTACTTCGTTGACGGACAATGCGTCAATCTGCTCTTGTGTGAATTCCATAGGTGTTTATTTTACGAAAAAACACGGTTTTTAACAAGTGTTAGTTTGTTGGTGTGAGAGAAAAGTACATGTGGGTTCCTGTGGAATTGTATTTTTAAATAACGGTCGTTCGGTAGTTTTCCACAGGTTGTGGGGAATTTGTGCATAACTAATGATTGGTTGGTAGTTTTTATCGCCTTAATAAACTAACGGTCGTTAGAAAATTCGTATCTTAACGTACGAACGTTCGTTAATAAACATACATGTACGGGAAGGTCCGCACGGGAAGACGTTTGGTTTAGATAAGAGACAGCTAATGTTAAAATGCTCCCAGTCGTCCGCGGAAATCGAAAACCGGCCAATATTGGCCTTGACGTGATTTTTGCTGGGAAACTATCGTTTGTCGCTTTGCGACGGCAAAAAATCAAGTCATTTCCGCTTCCCGCGTCCTCCTTCGCGCATTTTAACTTTCGTTAAGATTTATCTTCTGACGACATCTTCCCGTGCGGACGTTCGGTTACAAACATGTTCGTTAAGAAACATACATGTATGGGAAGGTCCGCGTGGGTAAGACGCAATTTGGTTAGATAAGTGGCAGCGATAGGTTAAAATGCTCCCAGTCGCCCGGTGAAGTCCGAAACCGGCCAATAATGGCCTTGATGTGACTTTTGCGGTGAAACCATAGAATGTCGCTTCGCAGCGCTAAAAGTCAAATCATTTCGGCCTCCTGCGTGCTCCTTCGCGCATTTTAACTTTCCATAAAATTGTACGATTGAGCAAGTATCAACTTGCGATTGAGTACAATTAGTGCGCGTGAGCGCACACGTTAATAAGGGCAGTTGTGCAACAACTGAAGTTTTCATGAACAACGCTATTTGAGTTGTTCATGAAATACTTTAGCTAAAAGTTATCTATTTAAAAGTAGCGTCTTCCCCCGCGGACGTGCGTTTATAAATCTATATAATAGGAAGAAAACTGTTGTAAAACGAAGTTTTATTTTGCTATAATGCAATTATGTTTTCACGTTATTTTAAGTTTTATTTTGCGACCGTTGTTCTGGCCGTTGCTACTGTTTTTTTTGGGTGTGAGAATGATTTGATTCCGTCGCCGGAGATTGATAAGATTATTGATTCCGGCGGAACAAGCATTAATGAGGCCGTTAAGCCTCCTGCAGGTTTGACGGCTTCACACGGCGGTTATAAAAGCGTTACTCTTTCCTGGAATGCCGCCGCCAATGCTGTGCGCTACAATATTTACGGTGCTGCTAATCCTTTTGAAACATTCGTAAAAGTCGGTGAAACAAAAGATGCTTCTTCTTCTATTGAACTAGATGAAGTGGCCGGCGCCGTGCGTTATTATTATGTAAAATCTATTGACTATAAGGGTGGCGAATCTTTTGCGAGTAGTACTGTAAAAGGTTCAACGATGGCTACTCCTTCAATTACAATGATTGAGTCCAGTTCTGACGGAACGCAGGCAACTGTAAGCTGGTGGATGTCCAACTGCGATTCAACAACATATTCAGATTCTGTAAAGTACAAGGTACGGTGTTTTCTTGAAGACGGAAAATCTGTAGATGAAACGACCTGCGACGGGACTGTGTCTTCTGTTGTGTTTAAAGGCCTTTCTCCCAAAACAAAATATTTGTATGACGTAGGCGCGTATATTCCGGTTAATGCTGCTGAGGAAAACAAGTATGAGTGGAGTGACAGAATTGACTCTGAAACCGCGCGCAAACTTATTCCGGATGCGGCAAAAGAATTTACTGCTACACAGGGAACTTTGTACACTAAGGTTGAACTTTCTTGGTTGCTTCCTGATTTTGTTGATGCAAAAGTTTCATCTTCTTTATTCAACCGCAATCCCGTTTACTTTACTATTGAACGCAAAGAAAAAGATTCTGTTTCGCAGGAATGGACTTGTATTGTTCCATATATTGGAAGCTGTTTAACAAGTGCAGAAAAAATTCCGGGTGGAATTGTTTTTGACTGCGCATCCCTTTCTTCTGAAAATGTTAATGTTAAACTCGAAGCGGGTACTCTTGAAAATGCAGAAACGAGTGAAACCTACACGGGTTATATTCCGGGTACGAAAATTTATTATTGCGACACTTCGGCTGTGGCTGGCGTTAAGTATGAGTACAGGATTATTTCTTTTACTGACGATTCCAAAAATGCCGTTTCTTCTGAAAACTCGCGCTCTGTTTGTGAAGGCTGGTCTTTGAGTACGCCTTCTTTTGAAACAAGTGCCGTGTATGAAAAGGCAGATGATGGTTCAACTTTGCATTCTGCTGTTAAGGTTGAATATAAATTTGACTTTGACACACTTGGTCTAGATGAAACTTACGGATATGTCATTACATCACAGCGCACTCCTCTTTCTGCGGATGAAGCGGGCGAAGAAGTGTATGAAGGTTATTGGACAGATGCGGCTTCTGTGAATAGCGCGGCCAAAACTTTTGCTTTTGATGCGACAGATGAAGCGGCCAATAGTTTGCGGGAAGGTTACTATAAATTTAAGGCCTATGTTGTTCCGGCCGGAATGAATTCTGTTCCTGCAGGTGAAGATGAATATTTTGCCTGTGCCGAAGCGTTCGGTGTTGTAACTGTTGTTCATGATTCGGCAAACCTTCCTTCTGTTACAGGATTTTCTGTAGAAGACGGTTACAGTGACAAGTTTAAGATCAAGTGGGATTACAACTCAAATTACGATTATGTTCTTAAGTGGATTCCGTATGAAGGAGAGACAGCTCTTGCAGAAGAAAGTCTTGCTCTTTCAAAAGATGAACTTAATGCACTTGCAGCGAAATCTTCTGACGGTTCTGTTACTTACGAACATGCGGCTTTGAGCGGAGACAGGCGCAAATATATGCTTGAAGCTTCTGCCGGATTCAGCATTACAAAAAAAGCAGATTCTGTTTCTGAAACTCTGGGTACGGCAGTTCCTTACTGCACACAATATTTTTATGACAAGATTGTAGTTTCGTGGAAGACTGTTCAGCTTGCAAAGTCTGATGCTGCTGATTTTACCGTGAACGCTTACTACAAAGATGATGAAACAAAAACTCCTGTTGTTGATTTTGCTGGCGGTAACGGAGCGGTTGTTTTTGATGAGACAGCAGGCATTTATACCTGTACGCTTGAAAATCCTGCCGGTTATAACGATGTGCTCAGGTCTGGAAAGACAATTCTTTTTGCCGTGACTGCAGCGTCTTCAAAAACTTCTGACACGACAGAAGCGGTTTTTGCAACAGCAACACTTGGTCCGGCTCTTGTTAACGCAAGAGTTGCAGCTCCTTCTTCTGAAGAGATTGTGCTTGAGTGGAATGCCGTTAAGGGAGCCGCCGGTTATATAATAAGACGCGCGCTGTATTCTGACGGAACAGCCGCCGCAGTGGACAAGGCAGATACTTATTTTTATGACTGTGAAAAATGTGTGCTTACAGTTGGCGGCGAGAGTGTAGATGAAGCGCGCGCGACAGTAAGCAAAACAGAAGCTGACGGCGGAACAGTTTATTCTCTTTGCGACAAATATGCAGCAGTCAGTGACAGCACAAATCCTTACCAGAAGAATCAGGCGCGTATTGCCTGGGGACTGCCGTTCGGTTATGCGGTTATTCCTGTTGCGGCAGAAAGCGACTTTTCGTTTACAGACGGTTTTGTTCTTGATGCGTCCTCTAAGGTAGATTACTGCACAAAAACTGACGAAGCCGGCGAGGTTACATCAACTGCACTTACTGACGTTAAGGGAGCATGTTTTGGTTATGCACTTAATCTAAAGGCGCAGAAAGCAGAACAGGGAGATAGTCAGCGCGTGGACTGGGAACTTCCTTATTTGTCTGCTTCCGGAATTGAACAAAAAGTCCCGAGTCTGTACAGACGCGAAGTTTTGGAAAACGCAAGCTTTGGTTCATGGGAAAGAATTGCGGCCGTTACGGTTCCTTTAAAGGCGGACTCTGTTTATGCAACATATCGTGTTCCTGAAGCCGACCTCAAAAAAGCATTTGAATATGCGGTAAATTATAATCCGGGAACAGCGGAATTCAAAAAAGAATTTGTAGATTACTGCGAAAACAAAAAAGAAGAAAACGGCAGTCGCTACACTTACCCAGACGGTGTTGAATGCGAAAGTGAATTTAAGGGTTATCTTTTGTACGATGACAATTATTCGGTTGCATATGCCGCAGAAACAGATTCTTCAAAGCCTGAATATTATGCAGAGCGTGTTACAATAGGCAACTGGAATAAAAATGCACGCGCACTTGGGCCGGACACTTATACAGTAAGCATACTGAACAACAATCTTGGCAGCGAATGGATTCCTGTTCTGACATTCAACGCAGCAGACTTTAGTGCAACAACAGCAGCCGACGACATAAGATTTTCTTTGACAGAAGGAAACCTTGAAGCACGTTTGTACCCGAAAGCAATCGCAGAGGGAACAGCGCAGACGACGGAAGGGGCACTGAAAGTTCTGAGAGACGCACGTCACTATTACAGAATAACATTGACCCGCGGCGAACACAGCGCAGTAGTAGACAACGATGTGTATGCGTACAGGCAGATTACCGCGGAGGAATTGGTACGCGCTGCAACACTGGCGATGGCGGTGGGAATGAAGAATACCGGAGCTGCGTGGAAAGTAAAAGCATTTGGAGGAACAACAACTTCTGTATCAGATGGAGTAACAATTGCTTCTTCGGGTGGAGTGGGATACGGAAAAGAAAAATATTTTGTTCATACTATTTCTTTTGAAAATGCAACTCCGTTGCTTGTAACGCAATCAGGTAAGTCTGCTTCTTTCCTTTCTATAATCGGAAATGTAACTGGTGAAACGTGGAAAAATGGAAAAGCTGGGGGTGAAAAATATTACCCTGCGGAATACATGAATTATGGTTCTACAAAGGTAAGTGTTTCTTCGGGTACCGAGTTCGGCGGACTATATTCTGCTGACTTAAAGTTCTTCTGGCTTAACAAAGAAGAAACACCAAGATATACAGAAAGCGAGGGGTACAAAGGAATAAAAGTAACTTATCCAAGCGGCGCACAGGAGGTAGTATTCGGAAACATAACACCTCTGCCGTTTATAGATGATGACTTTAAAATAGATACTACCGACTGGCAGTAGTTTAATTATCGTTTTTAATTAACTACCGTTAGTTATATAACGACCGATAGTTAGTGTAAAAAGATGCCCGCGCGGGAGGACTTCGCAGACCGAAATGATTTGACTTTTAGCGCCGCGAAGCGGCATAGAATGGTTTCTATGCAAAAGTCACATCAAGATAATTACAATAAAGTATGAGCCCATACTTTATTGTAAAAACCGGTTTTGGGCTGCGAATGTACGACCAGGAGGGCCAGTTTTGTAAATCAACTGCTTCTTAACGAATGACAGTTTGTAAACGAAATATTTGTTAACGACCGTTAGTTATTTTAACTACCGCTCGTATGGAGAATATATGAAAAAAAGAAAATGTGTGGTTATGTTGGTTGCGGCTGTAGTAATGCTAACGACCGGTTGTTCAGACTTTTTCCAGGGAAAAATCTCGATGGACAACACAAAAAATACCGGCACGCTGGAAGACCTGCTTACACCCGCGCGCGAAGTAACTGAACTTGCTGCCCCGCAACAGATGTTTGTGTCAAAGTCCATGTACGCCGGAAAAATCGCCGTAAGCTGGAGCAAAGTAGAAAACGCCACATCGTACAGAATAGAGCGTGCCGTTGTAACGAGCGACAGTGAAGGCAAAATAACTGTTCCGGAAGAAAGCGACTATGAGTCCCTGCAGAAATTTGTATACGCAACAACATACACAGACACAATAATACAAAACCCTTCATATTCAAACAAAGAATATGAAAACGTATACTTCTACCGCGTCTGTGCAGAAAACATTGCAAAAGGACTGGAGTCACCGTACCTTGCGTGCTCTGACACAGAAGGAGCAGACGGCGCCGGAAAGCTGTTCGGTGTTCCGAGTGGAGTAGAAGCAGACAAAGGAAAGTCAACAGAATCTATAAATGTAAAATGGAATGCAGTCGAAGGAGCTGTAAGTTACGTAATTTACCGCGGAACAAATGCAGACGGAACCGGCATGGAAAAAATCGGCGAAGTATTGGGAAGCGTACAGAAATTCAGCAACAGCATAAGTGAGAGCGATCAGGGAAGGGAATTTTTCTACAAAGTTTGCGCGCAGAATTATTACGGAAACGTATCTGCGTTCAGCTCAATAGGAATGGGATATTCTTTAAAAGAAGGTGCGCCTGCTGCTCCGTCTGGTGTTTGCATTGACAACGGTTTGGGAACAAGCGTTTCTTCTGTAACAATAAAATGGGAAGAAGTTGCAGGAACAGAAAAAACGACAATTTCATACAATTTGTACAGAACAAGTTCCGAAGATTCTTCTTATACTCTGGTTAAAAAAATTACAGATGCAGCGGCAACGACTTACACTGACAGGAGCATAAAACCCGGTCTTATTTACTGGTATTATGTTCAGGCTGTATCAACTCCCAGTGACGGAACAGAAGGTGAAGTTCTGAAAAGTCCGTTCAGTTCAAGCGGAGCAGATTCAGAGAGTCCGGCTAAGGCATACCTTTTGAGTGCGCCTGAAAACGTTGGTGTTGATGAAAGTGAAGATTCAACTTCGCTGATTCTTTCGTGGGATGCAGCTTTGGGCAGTGAAGACAATTCGTATGTTTACAAAATATATGCGTCTGATTTGCTTAATAGTGAATATGCTTTGATTTTGTCTGGGGTAACCGGAACTTCATCTGTTGTTGAAAAGCATAATTTTTATAAAGTGTCTACGGTGAATGAGCTTGGTGTTGATACCGAAAGTGCACTGAGTGAAGCAGCCGCTCCTGTTCCCCAGGCACCGGCTGCGGCTGAAGGTTCAAGAACGGCAAATCTTTCTGCAGAGGCGGCGGCAGTTTGGACGGCAAATGCAAACGGCGTTTACCCTGTTCGTGTGTCGTGGACTAAACCCGCCGCCGATTTTCCGGCTGGATATCTGGTGTACCGTTCTACTAAAAAAGATTCCGGTTTCAGAAAGCTTACTGAGTCGCCTGTTACCGGTTTGAGTTATATTGATTCAAATGAAACTGCGCGTGCCGGTTCTTACTATTACTACCGGGTTGTTTCTGTTAACGAACTGGGACAGGGAAAGAATTATGCAGACACGGACGGATACGGTGCTCTTACGGCAGACCAGTGGTTCCGCGAGTATAATAAAACCGTGCGCAATTCCCAGAGTAAACTTACATACATGCATAAACCGAATGATATGGATAAACTTGGTACGGAAACTGTTAACGGCGATATTAAAGGTACTCTTTATTATAACGCCAAGGTTGCGGGAATGGGTGCCTATATTACCATGAAGTATGAGAATTATGCAGATTTTTATATTATGGGAGAAAAAGATTTGGGTGAGTATTTTATCTGCACGGGAAATACCGATACAACTTCGAATATGAGCGCCAACGGTAATATGCTTGGTACTGTTGTGTGCACTGGTATGTATCCAGGTTCGGTTAAGTACGACGGGCTTTTGATTAAAGGAGGCGCTGCGGGAGGCGGTGCGTATGCGGTTACGACAAAGGATATGAGCGGCAATGTAATTATACCGGAAACAAATGTAGACTGGCAGGTAGGCGAGGAGAAATAAATTTTTGTGCGGGAAGATAATTTTAGGTAGATAAGAGCCAGCGGAGGTAAAACTGCTCCCAGTCGCCTGGTAAATCACGAAACCGGGCCATAAGGCCCTTGATGTGACTTTTGCGGTGAAACCATAGAATGTCGCTTCGCGACGCTAAAAGTCAAATCATTTCGTGCTTTCCCGTGCTCCTTCGCGCAGTTTTACTTTCGTTAAGATTTATCTTTGTAGAAGCATCTTTCCGTACAGATATGTTATTTACAAATATAGATGTGGTAAAAAAATTGTAGAAGAACGATACATTTAGAGACATGTGTGTTAGTAAAAGGTGAAATGCGCGAAGGAGGACGCAGAAATCGGAAATGACTTGATTTTTTGCTGTCGCGAAGCGACAAACGATAGTTTCCAAGCAAAAATCACGTCAAGGCCAATATTGGCCGGTTTACGGTTTCGGCAGACGACTGGGAGCATTTTTATATTTACTTGTATTAGTAAAAAAATTCGTTCTTCTACGTGTTTATTAGTGAAATTTAATATGCGTAATATATGAGGTTTTTATGAAAGAAATGAATGTTGGGTATGAGAGACGGGTTCAGCTTGGACGCGTTAAGAAAACTTTTATGATTGTAATGGCGGTGGCGGCTTTGTTTGCGTCTTCGTTGCTTTTACTTGGGTGTTATGAGCCTTCTCCTTTGTACGGAAGCTGGGCTGATAACAGCGGAAACAAGATTTCTTTTATCAATGACGGAACTTTTGTTGCAAAGATTAAGTCCGTTATGGGAACAGCGGTTTCTTATGAAGGAGATTATTCCGTTATAGACAATGTACTTGTATTCAGCGTGAAGGATCCTAGTTATACGGTTACAACTGAATGGGATATTCGCGGTGCCATGCTTTATCTTGAATGGCTGGGCAGTGACAAACAAACTGTGTCGCTTACCCTGTATCATACTGCCAGGTAGGTTGCGTTTATGCTGAGTTTTTCTTTTCTTTCTGAACATAGGCGCGGTGTTTTGCTGGCGCTGGTATGTGTTTTTTCTGTTTGTTTTCTTTCGGCGCAGGAAAGTGAATCTGAAAGCCCCGAACTGAATCCGCGTACAGGGTTTCCTGAGATTGTGGAAAAGCCGTTTGTTATGTTCAATGAAGGTGTGTCTTTTGCACAGATTACGCGCGTGGAATTGATTGAAGACAGGAGCAATTTTGTTCGCCAGAATTATCTTGCGGGTGCTTATTTTGGGATTCAGACTGAAAATATGATGCCTGTAAACAGTATGGTCAGAATTGCGGCTTATTATCCTTTTTACCATACTTTTAACGGAATGCAGCAGTTTCCCAAACAGACAATTTTGTATGCGTTCGATTTGTTTGCTGGACCGATTATTCAGGCAGATATGTGGAAGTATGTAAGGCTGAATTTTGCCGGCGGTCTTCACTATATGTACCAGCTTACAGATGAATATCATATGCATTATCTGGGACTGGGCGCACTTGTGGGATGTGAGCTTCCTGTTGCGCGCAGGTGGACTGTTTTGCTTAACGGGACTTTTACGCTGGATTATCCGAATCTTGGCGAAAACAGGATTGTGCAGCCGTTCGCGTATGCATGGCAGTATCAGCTGGAACTTGGAGTGCGGTACAGCAGGCGCGGTGAAAACAAGTATTCGTACATTCATTCGCGCTTGAGACGCTAACAGCCACGTGTGTACAGGAAGGTGCGCGTGGTAAGACGCAGTTTGTTTAGATAAGAGCAGCGCAGGTTAAAATGCTCCCAGTCGTCCGCCGAAATCGTAAACCGGTTTTTCAACAAAGTATGGACTCATATTTTGTTGAAATTACTTGACGTGATTTTTGCGTAGAAACCATTGTATGTCGCTTCGCGACGGCAAAAAATCAAGTCATTTCCGATTTCTGCGTCCTCCTTCGCGCATTTTAACTTTCCTATAAATTGAACGATTGAGCAAGTTTCAACTTGCGATTGAGTTCAATTAGTGCGCGTGAGCGCACACGTAAATAAGACAGTTGCGCAGCAACTGAAGTTTTCAGAACAACTCTATATGAGTTGTCCTGAAATACTTTTGCTAAGTATTATCTCTTTAAAAATCGCGTCTTCCCTCACGGACGTTGCGTTAAAAAGTTTGAGGAGCGCGTGACGTACCATTATGATTTTATGGGCGACAGGCTGAATAGCGGAAAGTTCTGTGCGATTGTGCAGGGAATCGAGTTCGTGATGAACGGAGCGAACCAAAAGATGTGCGGCAGTTGGAGAAAATCGGAAATATTAAGGATATATAGACATGACGGAATATATAGTTCATCCTTTTGAGCCATTTTTTAGGGCGGATTCAAAAATATTGATTGTAGGAAGCCTGCCGTCCGTAAAGTCGCGGGAAAATGGTTTTTATTACGGACATCCGCAGAACCGTTTCTGGAAAATGCTGGCGATGATTTTTTCTGAAGAAACGCCATTATTAATAGAAGAAAAACAGCGCTTTTTGGAAAAACACAAAATTTCCGTGTACGATTCAATCAGGGAATGTACGATTTGCGGCTCATCGGACAGTTCGATAAGTAATGTTATACCTTCTGACATTGAAAAAATTGTGTCCGCCTGTAAAATTACAAAAATTCTTGCAAACGGCAAAACCGCCGCTAAATATTTTCTAAAATATCAGGATGAAAAACTGTGTTCCATGCTGAAAACTCTTCCTTCCACAAGTCCTGCAAATGCCGTTTATTCAATTCAAAAACTTGTTGAAATTTGGGGAAAGGAGTTTTAAAAGTTTTTACGTAAAATTATTCCTGGAACCAGTTTTCAACCCTTAAAAAAGAGCGTTCCGCCGTTTCCTCAAAGTCTGCCGTGTTGCGCGTTACTAAAACCATTCCGTTTGCGATTGCTGTTGCCGCAATCTGGGTATCGCAGTAGGGAAGGGTTTTGCCTTCTTTTGCACATTGGCCGGAAAGATGTCCGCAAATTTCTGCCGCAAAACCATCGTAAGGAATTATTTCTATATTGTTCCTTAAATTTTCCACAAAATTTGCAATTGAGTTTTTGCGTTTTCCTTCTGGCATTTTTTCAGCACCGTAAACGAGTTCCTGAAATGATGTTGCGCTGATTGCACACATATTTTTTCTTGCCTCATATAAGGCGAGTACGTTTTGATTCGGATATTCTTTTGTGAATTCCGAAACAATGTTTGTGTCAAGAAGATAAACTTTGTTCATTTTTTCTCCATGAGAAAGTCTAAGAAAATTTGCAACGCAAACTTTTAAAGTTGTAAATAAAATTATTCTTCAAAAATAACCCTGTTTGGATCCTGATAAACTTTCGGCCGAAGAGGAATTCCTTCATCGTTCAAAACATTGGCATATTCTTTGCGCCATTTGGAAAGCCAGCTTATTTCAGTTGACGAATTCTTTTTTTCGTATTCTTCATAGCTTATAATTACCGCAACAGGTTTATCGTAGCGTGTAAGTTCTACAGGTTCGCCTCTTTCCGCGATTTTTACAAAATTAGAAAGGTTGTTTCTTGCTGCGTAAATTGAAGTTCTGCACATAGACACCTCCAAGATATTTTATATAAGAAATAATAGCATGTAAAAAATTATATAGTCAACATTAAAAATGTTAGCCAACATAGAGGCAAAAGATGATGAATAAAGCGGATTGCAATGCGTGAGGGTATGGAAGCCCTTTAGTCGACCGCAGGCGCGGAGCGGCGAGGACGATGAGCGGTTAGCGAAGGCTGGAACACCCGACGGCGAAGCCGGCACGCCCGGAATCTTTGGTTTTTGACTTTTCTGAATGTAAAGTGCTTTGAGCGTGGCAAAATTTGCACGGAACGTGTTTTGGGATTATAATGGAAGTATCTGTGTTTTTTTGATGCATGAAAATTTTTGAAAACACAATGGAGGCAGTTATGAAAAAATCTCTAGTTTCTTTTGGAGCGCTTGCTTTGGTTGGAATGGCTGGAGCGGCTGGTTTTGCGGAGGAATATCCTGACGCTCAGAAAACGTTGCCCGGTTCAATGGGATGGATGCAGGGATTCCCGCCAGCGCAGGAAAAAACACTGCATGCTTCTGACGGTTCTTTTTTTGAATTTCCGGCTCTGCGCTACAGCGTAAATCATATGAGGGAATTTTTTCCGACACGCAATGTTTCTTCTGGAAGCGGCAAAAAATATTCGTTAAAGCAAAAACTTGACCCTAAAATTGACAGCGTTACTTTTACTCCGTGGGATTCTGGCAAGACAATGACTTTTGAAGAGTCCTTGGATGCGAACTACACAGACGGAATTATTGTCATGCATAAGGGAAAAATCGTCTACGAAAAATATCCTGCGGGACTAAAGCCGGATGGTCTGCATGCGGCTATGTCAGTAAGCAAGTCGTTTACAGGAACGGTGGCTTCTATTCTTGCCGCGGAAGGAAAGCTTGACCCTTCTAAAAAAGTAACGGACTATATTCCTGAATTAAAGGATTCTGGTTATGCAGATGCGACTGTCCGCCAGGTTATGGACATGACTACCGCGATAAAGTACAGCGAGGATTACAACGATCCTAATGCGGAAATCTGGGCTTACTCGGCCGCAGGAAATGTTTTTCGCCCTATAAATTATCGTGGTCCGCAGAACTACTACGAATATCTTGCGACTGTAAAAAAACTTCCTGATTCAGAGCACGGAGAGGCGTTCGGGTACAGGACAATCAACACTGAGCTTTTGGCGTGGATTTGTTCGCGCGTAACAGGGCAGGGGCTTGCGGAGATGGTTTCCGAAATGATTTGGAAGCCTTTAGGCGCTCATTATGACGGTTACTATCAGGTGGACCCTTCCGGAATAGCATTTGCTGGCGGCGGATTTGACCTTAACTTGCGTGATATGGCAGCTTTCGGCGAGATGATGCGTAACGGCGGCAAATTGAATGGAAAGCAGGTTATTCCTGAAAAAGCGGTAAATGACATAGCATCCGGCGGTTCTTCCGAAGAATACAAGGCGGCGTTTGCAAAAAGCGACTATACAAAGTTAAAAGGCTGGAGCTACCACAATATGTGGTGGATAACAAACAATTCCCACGGAGCATACATGGCGCGCGGTGTTCACGGACAGGCAATATACATCGATCCTGCGGCGGAAATGGTGATTGCGCGTTTCGCTTCAACCCATTATGCTTCAAACAAATACATCGATCCGCTTTCAATTCCGGCGTACGAAGCAGTCGCGGAATATCTTATGAAAAAATAATTTTATAGTGAAGGGCGGCTGGCCGCCCTTCACTATAAATCTTACAGAAGGTGCAGCGTTAGCGAAATGTATTTTACCATACGAACGTTCGTTAACAGATACGAATGTTCGGGAAGGTCCGCGTGGTAAGGCGCAGTTTGTTTAGATAAGTGGCAGCGCAGGTTAAAATGCTCCCAGTCGCCCGCCGAAATCGTAAACCGGCCAATATTGGCCTTGACGTGATTTTTGCTGGGAAACTATCGTTTGTCGCTTCGCGACGGCAAAAAATCAAGTCATTTCCAATTTCTGCGTCCTCCTTCGCGCATTTTAACTTTTGCTAAGTGTTATCTCTTTAAAAATCGCGTCTTCCCCCGCGGACGTGCGTTAACAAATACGTGCGTTAACAGACGAGTGTGTACGTTAACATTTTCATTGAACAAAATGTCAAAAAGTGTTAAAATGTCATTATGAATACATACGTGGCTCTTTGCGCGGTTGGCGCAGAAAAAATTCTTGGTAACGAAATCAAACAGCTTGGTTATACTCTTGCAGGTAATGCTCCTGGACGTGTTGCTTTTACCGGTGACGATGATGCCCTTTATCGTGCAAATTTCTGTCTCAGAACAAGTGACCGTGTTTATATTCAAATGGCAAAATATCATGCCGAAGACTTTGACGAGCTTTTTGAAAACTGTTCGCTTGTAGACTGGCAGGATGTATTCAAGAAAGATTCACGCATTGTTGTAGATAAGGTACGCACTTATAAAAGCAAACTTAACAGCGAGCACAGTATTCAGGGAATGGTTCAGAAGGCCATTTACAAAAAGCTTGGTTTTGTGTGGAAGATGAGCGTTCTTCCCGAAAGCGGTGAGCAGTGTGATGTGCGCGTTTACATTGACCAGAATGAAGTTTCAATTCTTTTGGACACAAGTGGAGAAGCGCTGCATAAAAGAGGCTACAGAACTGACGGCGGAATTGCTCCTCTTCGTGAAACAACTGCAGCCGTTTTGCTTCAGGAAATGATGTGGCGCAGAAAAACACCTCTTCATGATCCTTTCTGCGGAAGCGGAACAATTGCAAACGAAGCCGTTTTGTATGCACACAATGTTGCGCCGGGACTGGGCCGTCACTTTGCTTATGAACATTTGGCAATATATAACCAGAACCGCGCTGTAGAAATAAAAAAGCAGGAGGCCGCAAAGATTCGCACGGACGTTGAATGTCGTATTACAGGAAGCGACATTGATCCGGCGGCCGTTGAGCGCGCAAAACTTAACGCGGAACATGCGTGCGTCACTGCGGGAAGAGCACTCCAGCTTATTGGAAGCGATGCCAGAATAGAGCGGCCGGACTTTATCGTAAGTGACTTCAGGGATTTGCGCGCACCCTACGAAAAGGGACTTCTGTTGTGTAACCCGCCGTATGGAGAACGTATCGGTGATGCAGAGCAGGCTGCGGAACTCTACAAAGACATGGCGCAGCTGTTTACCGATTTTCCGGGCTGGGACCTTGGTGTAATAACGAGCCAGAAGAGTTTCCAGAGTTCAATAGGCAAGCATGCACGGCTTTTAAAGTCGCTTAAGGCCGGAAACCTTGATACGACACTTTATATTTACAACTAAGCGGCGATTATGGCAGTACAGGTTGAGCACGAAAAACGAAAGCACGAAATTCTTACAAAAGCACTGGAACTTTTTATAGAAGAAGGCTACGAAGATGTTACATTCCAGAAAATTGCAGATCGCTGCGGAATAACAAGAACAACGCTTTACATTTATTTTAAGAACAAGCGCGAAATTTTTCTGTGGAGCATCAAGCAGTTTACCCAGGCTTTGGAACAGGAAATTCTGACGATTTTAAAGAATCCGCAATACACCTCGATTGAATGTCTTGAATGCATTTTTGACATGATTATTACGCGTGCCGAAGAAAACTACCAGTTTTTTAAGGTTCTTCTTACTTATCTTATTCAGCTTCAGAAAAGCGGATCAAATGTCAACGAAAGGGTTGCAAGACGCACGATACGCATTCAGCATATATTGAGCACAATTGTTATTCGTGGCCAGAAAAACGGTGAAATAAAAAAGCTGCCCGTCAAGAATATTAACGACCAGCTTTATATGCTTTTGGAATGCGGAATATTCCGGCTGGCAGTTCTTGGAAAGCAAAAACTGGACGGAATCCGCGAAATGGTTGCCTTTTCTATAAGTCAGTTCCGCGAAGAATAATCTGCAGTTCTGGCGTAATCTATAGGTGTGCTGTTTGAAGTTGTACTCGGCACAGTGATGCTGTTCAGCTTCTGCGGCTTTTCATCTGTTGAAAGAATTACAAGCATGTCTTCTTCAATAGGCTTTGTCCAGTAATAGTTTGTAAAAATAACTGTTTCACCTTTTTTCTTTGAAGCAAAATCCTGTCCGACAAGAGCTGTTGCTTTAAGTGCGCATCCCTTAAAGACATCGGGAAGTGATGTATGCAGAAGAATTGTATAAGTGTCATCTTCTGTACCTTTTGTAAATTCAAAAAGCTGCGTTTTGCTTCCGTTTGAGAGGGCTACAGAAAGTGAAAAATATTGCAGGTTTTCTTCTGTGCTTTCATGTGTCTGCGGAAGAGTAAGAATTCCGGGTGCAATGACCAGAGCCTGGATTTTTTCATCATAGACTATCGGAATACGGCTTTCTTTTGCATTGACCGGATAAAGTTTTTCTTCGTTGACTGCAATTTCTTTTTCTGAATTTGCCTTTGAGGGTCGTACTGTGTCTGTTGGCTGTGAATTTTCGTAGCCCGAAGAAGTTTTGTATCTTACGTAATATCTGTAATATTTGTCACTTGAAGCGTAATAGTCTGTGAAAATAACCGAACCGTCTACAGGGTAACTGCCTGATTTTATAATCTGGCCTATGTTTACAAGTGAGTCCTTTACCTGCTTTGCATCTTCACCGTCGCTGTCCATTTCGTAGCGGAATATGTTCATGTAGTCGGCGTAAGTGAGAATTACAGGAGCGATTGTTATGTTTGTGTCGCTGATGTCCGTTACAGGCGCGGTAATTGTTTTTTCTGTGCTGGAAAAATCAATCAGGCTACACGAGGAAAATGTAAGACTTATAGTCGCTAAAATGAATAAAATGTGTCTCATCTCTTTGAATTTCGGCCTGGGCGCTACGAAACTTTACAAACATTTACCTTTAGTTTATTCTCTATATATGAATATATTTTCTACACAAATTGATGTTATGGGCCTGGTTGCTCCGGTTTTGATTTGCTGCATTCCGCTTGCCGCAATTTTTGTCTGCATGAAGCTTTTTGTAAGCGGATTCAGGACTTGGCACGGAATTCTGGCATGTCTTCTGGGACTTTTGAGTGTTGTTCCGATTACGGCTATTCAGTTTGTGATTGACCTTTTTGGCGGAGGCGGAATTCTTTCGGGAAAGACGCTGCCTTCTGTTCTTTTGCACGATCTTATAATCAACGGACTTATTGAAGAAACAATAAAAATGCTTCTTTTGTTCCTGCTGCCGTGGAAAAAGATGCGACTGGCTGAATTTTTTTCATGCGCGGTTTTGAGTGGATTTACGCTTGGATGTTTTGAGACGATTGTGTATTCACTTGCTGGAACAGGAACTGCACCGCTTCGGATGGTTACTTCGGTTATTGTTCACGGAAGCTGTGCGGCTCTGAGCGGTCTGTTTGTTTTTTCATGCAGGCACAAAAGTCCGCGTGCATTTTCCTACATTTTTGCGGTAATTCTTCACGGCGTTTATAATTATTTTGCCGGTTTTGACATGTCCAGCCCGTTTTTCTACATGAGTTTTGCGGTTATTGCGATTGCAGTTATTGAATGCAGAACAAGGTACATTAACGAAAGAAAAAATCTTTTGCCTCAAGAGAAGAGCGCGCCGGCCGCGGTTGGTTTTGGGCACAAGGCTGCTGTAGAAAAGAATTCCGCCGACAAAACTCTGATAGAAGCAAAAATCCGTGACAGTCAGGACAAGACTCTTGTAGGAGTAAAGTTTTCGGGGTCGGCGGATGTTGCGCATGAAAAACGCGCGGCTGAGGTTACAGAAGAAATTCGTGTAGAAGAAGATGCGTTACCTGCACAAACGGGCGCGCTTGTAAGCAAAACAGAAGCGCCGGTAAAAAAAGCCGCGTCGGTTAGCGAAACAAAAACTGCGGTAAGAAAGACGCGCGCGAACGGCGGTTCGGCAAAAGCCACGACGGTTAGCGAGACGAAAACTGCGGTAAAGAAGACGCGCGCGAGTGGCGGTTCGGCAAAGGCCACTGCGGTTAGCGAGACAAAAACTGCGGTAAGGAAGACGCGCGCGAGCGTTGGTTCGGCAAAGGCCACTACGGTTAGCGAAACGAAAACTGCGGTCAGAAAGACGCGCGCGAGCGGCGGTTCTTCAAAAGCCGCGTCGGTTAGCGAGACAAAAACTGCGGTAAAAAAGACGCGCGCGAGTGGCGATTCTTCAAAGGCCACGTCGGTTAGCGAAACGAAAACTGCGGTAAGAAAGACGCGCGCGAGCGTTGGTTCGGCAAAAGTTACGGCGGTTAGCGAAAAAAAGCCTGCTGCTAAAAAGACGCGCGCTGGTGCGGCTGAAAAAACCAAAAACAAAAGTGAAAAATAAGATTATTTAAAAGGAAGAAAAATGAAAAAAATATTTGCCTGCGCGCTGGCGGTAACTGCGCTTTTTGTTTCGTGTTCCAAAAGTGAAAAACCGGCTCCAGTTGTGGCGGATGTAAAAGAAGAAAACGTGACTGCTTCCATTCCAACGCAGGAAGAACAAAAAGGTGTATACACGTACAGAACAATCAGTTCTTCCCCTTCAACATGGAATCCGACTGACTGGAGTATGGGAAACGAAGGTACTGTTCTGGATTTTACGGCTTCGGGTCTGTACGATTTTGTAATGAACGAAACAAAGGATGGTTACGAAGTTTTCTGCGAAATGGCAGCCGAACTTCCTGCTGATGTTACAAAAGAATATGCAGGCAACGAAAAGTACGGAATTCCGGCAGGGGCAGAAAGCGGCTATGCGTGGAAATACAATCTTATTCAAAATGCCGTGTGGGAAGACGGAACAAAAATTAACGCCGACACATACGAATATACTTTCAAACAGTTTTTGAATCCGGATATGAAAAATCTGCGTTCGTCCAGTTTTTGTCAGGATAATTTTGCGATTGCAAATGCATACGATTATTATTCCGGCAAAGAAGGTGTTGAATGGAGCGACGTTGGTTTTATCAAAAATGATGAATTTTCGTTTACTCTTATTTTGAAAAACTCGCTTTCCCCTTTTTTTGTTCAGTATAATTCAACTTCAATTATTCCGGTTCATCCTAAGTTATATGAAGAGAATAAATCCAAAAAAGGACAGATTGTAAAAAGTTCTTATGGCACTTCACCCGAAAAATATTCTTCATGCGGTCCGTACAGAATTTCGGAATTTCAGCCTGACAAGGAAATGAAATTTGAACGCAATGAAAAATGGTACGGCTGGACTGACAACAAACATGAGGGACAGTATGCGGTTACAAATATTCAGCTTTCATATATTTCTGAACATTCCACGGCTCTTTCTCTTTTTTTAAGGGGCGAACTTGATGACGTTGCGCTTGATGTAAACGATTTGAAAGTTTACGGCAACAGCGAATACCGACTTACGACTCCCGAATCCTATACATGGAAGTACAGTTTTAATATTGACAAAGAGGCTCTTAAAAAACATGAGTCAAAGGGAATCAACAAATCTATTTTGAGCTACACTGATTTCAGGCACGGAATATCGCTTGCACTTGACCGCCAGAAATATGTTGACACAATTACACCCGCGTCTGATGTTGGCTTTGGTTTGATTAACTATATGTATGTTGCCGACCCCGAATCTGGTGAACTTTACCGCAATACACCTCAGGCACAGAAAGTTTTGTGCGATTTGTATCTTTCTGACAAAGTTGAAAATATTACCGGTTATAATCCTGAAGCTGCATCTTTTTATATTACAAAGGCTTATAAAGCTGCACTGGCTGCCGGTGATATTAGCGAAGGCGATGTTGTCCAGATTGACTACCATACTTACGACACAAATACTGCCAACATGAGAAGCGTGGCTTTTCTTGAAGATGCGCTTAAGGCTGTTGCACTCAATACTCCGCTTGAAGGACGGATTGTTGTAAAGCAGGTTACCGACGAAAATTATTATGAAAACATGAGGCGTGGACGTGTAGACTGTGCAATGACGGGCTGGGGTGGTGCCGCTTATGATCCCTATGGAATTATGTGGTGCTACTGCGATCCCGGTGCGCTTAACGAATATGGCTTTGATCCTGAATCAGAAATGCTTGAAATTGATCTTTCGGAATTTGCTGAAACTGGCGGATTAAAAATTCAGAAAAGTTTTTATGACTGGTACCGCGCTTTGTGTGAAGGTGAATATTCTTCGGCAGAAAGCAGTGTGCGCAATACAATTCTTTCGCAGATGGAAAAAGGTCTTCTGTCATATTACAACATGATTCCAATCCGCTATCTTAACAGCACCGAACTTATTTCGCAGCGTACTGTTATGGGAAGCGAAACTTTTGTCAACTCGCTTGTCGGTTACGGCGGAATGAGGTTTATGTCTTTTTCTATGGATGATGCCGAATGGGACAAATACTGTGACGAAAACAACCGTCAGCTTAAGTACTAGTTGGTTATGATTAAATACGTTCTTAAAAGAATTGCGCTCATGTTTCTTACTCTCTTTGTGATTATGACGATGCTGTTCGTTTTAATCAGGCTTTTGCCCAACCAGGTAGAAGCTGTTCAGGGCGGGTTTGACAAGGCTCTTCGTGAAATGCGCGAGGCGTGGGGATACAATGAGCCGCTTGTCGTTCAGTATGCGTATTTTTTGCGGAACGTGTTTACTAAGTGGGACTGGGGTTTTTGTACTACGATGGGAACTTTTCTAGAACCCGTTACGCAGTACATTGTGAGCCGTCTTCCTGCTACAATTTATATAAATGTTCTTTCACTTATAATTTCACTTCCGCTTGGAATCTGTTTTGGAATTGTTGCGGCTGTATGCAAAAATAAATGGCAGGATCATGTGATTCAGGTTTTTATTATGCTGTTTATTTCTGTTCCGGCTTTTGTGTATGCTTTTCTGCTGCAGTATTTTATTGGCTTTAAGCTGAATCTTTGTCCTCTTGTTATGGACGCAGGTACAGATTATTTTTCGTGGTCTATGCTGCACAGTGCAATTCTTCCGGTGCTGGCACTTTCGTTCGGGCCCATTGCCGGTGACATGCGTCTTATTCGTGCGGAACTTACCGAAACACTTACAAGCGACTATATGCTTCTTGCAAGAACAAAAGGTCTTTCGCGCGCACAGGCTACGGTAAGACATGCGTTTAGGAATTCGCTTGTTCCGCTGGTGCCTACTTTTCTTGCCGACTTTATTTCTATTATTTCTGGCTCTATGATTATTGAACAGATCTTTGCTGTTCCGGGAATTGGCCGTACCTATCTTCTTTCAATTACGCAAAAAGATTACAGCGTTTTTATGGCGTGCTCTATGTTTTATATTACGATTGGTCTTGCGGCCGGCATTGTTTTTGACTTGAGTTACGGTTTTATTGATCCGAGAATCCGCATGGGAGGTGACAAGTCCAATGAACGCTGATAATTCTTTTGCAACTGATATTTTGAATGAAAATAATTTTGAAAAAATTCCTGCGGAAAAATTTGAATTTGCTCATACAGAAAATTTTTCTTCTGCAGAAAATGTGTTTTCAAAAAAGCCGCGGGGTTATTTTGCCGATGCAATGCTCAGGTTTGTTACTAACCGCGGTTCTGTTGTCTGTTTTTTTATAATTATTCTGCTTGTTCTTTACGCCGTTTTTGCACCGCTGTTTTCGGGCTATAAAATCTCTGACCGAGACGGTTATTACGCTTATGCTTCGCCGAAGTGCGCTTTGTTTGCGCCGCTTGGTTTCTGGGACGGTTGTGAAACAATTGAAGTAAACGCAATTACGCTGGACTATCTTAAGGCAATTCCGGGTGCGGTTGTTAAGTATCTGGGTGAGTCTGAACATACTGCGGCCGGGCGCAAACGTACCTGGTACAAAATTAAAGTCGACACTTATGCAAAAACAGGCTGGGTAAGAATGTTTCTTACCGCTCAGGAATTCAATGCCGCGCGCGAATGGGAAAAAAAATCGGGCATTCAGCTTTTCTTTCCGTTGATTGATGAATCAAAAGTAAAAAATGCAGTTTATAAAAACGACCAGAATGCGTGGTTTCTGACGGATGCCCGCGGTTATGCAACAAAGACCGCGGCCGGGGAACTGCAGAATATTTTTCTTAAGGACGGGGATTTTTCCGCTTTGTCTGATTCTTCTGATGGATATGCCTATTCTGTTTCGCGCATGAATGATTCCCAGAAGGAAGTGCGCGTGCTTTATTCAGCATGGTATCTGTACAAACACGGGCGGAATGCATCATTTCTTTTTGGAGCAGACAATTCAGGCTATGATATTTTTACGCGTCTTGCTTACGGTGCGCGGCTTTCACTTCTGTTGAGCGTTGTGGTTGCGGCAATAAATCTTTTTTTGGGAACAGTTGTCGGTGCGCTTGAAGGATATTACGGCGGTGCATTCGATATTATTATGGAACGCATCAAGGATATTCTTTACGAAATTCCGAGCGTTATTTTAATGACACTTTTTCAGCTTTATTTTGCAAAGAGTCTGGGCCCGATTGTTTCTATGTTTGTCGCGTTTATTTTCTTTGGCTGGATTGGAACATCGTCTACGGTTCGCGCGCAGTTTTACCGCTTTAAGGGGCAGGATTATGTTCTTGCGAGCCGTACGCTTGGTGCAGGAGATGCGCGGCTTATTTTCAGGCATATTCTTCCCAACTCAATTGGCTTTATTATTACGGCAAGTGTTTTGAGTATTCCGGCGGTTATTTTCAGCGAGGCGAATCTTACTTATCTTGGTATTGTTAACCTGCAGTCCGATACAATGACAAGTGTTGGCACTATGCTGAACTCTGCGCAGTCGGCACTTTCGCAGCACCCGCACTGTGTGTTTTTTCCGGCAGCGTTTATTTCTGTTCTTCTTATTTGTTTCAATGAATTCGGAAACGGTCTTCGCGATGCGTTTAATCCTTCTTTGAGAGGTGCCGCCGGTGAGTGAACTTGAAATACAGAATCTTGCGGTTTCGTTCAAAACAGGACAGGATACAGTCAAAGCAGTACGCAATATTAATCTTACTCTTAACAAGGGCGAAACTCTGGCGATTGTTGGTGAGAGCGGTTCGGGCAAATCGGTTACTGCAAAATCTGTTCTGGGCATTCTGAGCGCAAATGCATTTGTCGAAAGTGGAAAAATTCTGTTTGACGGCAAAGACCTTCTGTCGCTTAGCGAAAGTGAATTGTGCAAAATCCGCGGTAAACGCATTACGATGGTGTTCCAGGACCCGATGTCGTCACTTGATCCTATTGTTAAAGTAGGGCCGCAGCTTACAGAAGCCGCAATTCTTAACGGAAGAGCCAACAGGCGCGGTGCTTTGAAAAGAGTGCGTGCGGGTTTGGCTGCGGTTAAAAAACAATGCAAGACTTTGGAAAACTCTGTGGAACTTTTAAAAGAGTTTGCTTTGTTTAAAAAACAAATCCGCGCCGGATGCAGACAGTTTTCGCGCCTGTTTTGCGCCAGTCCTGAAAAAGAATTTAACCTTAGCAATATAGATGCGCTGCCTGATTTTTTTGTACGCGAAAAAATTCCTGCGGGCATTAAGAAAATTCTTGGTGAGGAAGGGCAGCGCTGTCTGTTGGGGGACGCGGTTCAGTCTGTGTACAAAATTACAGCAAAGAAGGCTTATTTTCGCGCAATTTCCATAATGAAAGAAGTGGGAATTCCTGAAGCCGAAAAAAGATTCAACCAGTATCCGTTTGAATTTTCGGGCGGAATGAGGCAGCGTATTGTAATTGCCATTGCCGTTGCCGCAAACCCCGAAGTGCTTGTATGCGATGAACCTACAACTGCACTTGACGTAACAATTCAGGCTCAGATTCTTGAACTTATAAAAAAACTCAAGCGCGAGCGGAATATGAGCGTAATTTTTATTACACACGATCTTGGTGTTGTGGCAAATGTTGCAGACCGAATTGCCGTAATGTACGCAGGTAAAATTGTGGAATACGGAACGGCAGAAGATATTTTTTACCACCCGGCGCATCCTTATACATGGGCGTTGCTTTCTTCTGTTCCCGACCTTGAGTCAAAGGGACGGCTGCTTTCTATTCCGGGAACTCCGCCTGACATGCGCAATCCCCCGGCCGGTGACGCTTTTGCCGCGCGCAATGCTTATGCACTTAAAATAGATTTTGAACGCGAGCCGCCGATGTTTAAGATTTCTGATACGCACGGAGCGGCAACCTGGCTTTTGCATCCAGACGCGCCCAAAGTACAAATGCCGCAGATTATCAGTGACAGAATCGCGCGCATGAAGGAGGCACGTCATGCAGAATAATTCCGATGATGTTTCACAATTTGTTTCACAGCCACTGCCTTCTTCGCCACCGCAGTCACAACAGTCGCCGCAGGCACAACAGTCGACGCGGTCACTGCCGCTTTTGCGTGTGGAACATTTGCGCCAGTATTTTAACGCGGGTAGCAGAAGTAAAATTTTTTGCGCTGTAGATGACGTTAGTTTTGACATAGCACGCGGTGAAGTTTTTGGTCTTGTAGGAGAAAGCGGTTGCGGCAAGACAACGACCGGGCGCTCGATTATACACCTGTACAAAATTACCGGCGGAAATATTTATTTTGACGGCCACCGCATTAATGCCGGCACCTGGGAATATGAGCAGAAAATTCGCGAAGCACGCTTTCAGAAAAATCCTGACATGAAAGAAATAATTGCCCGTGAAAAAGAAAAAATTCGGCAGGCACGCAGTGTTGCAAACAGTACAAAATTTGAACCGCGTATTCAGATGATTTTTCAGGACCCGGCGACTTCTCTTGACCCAAGAATGACGGTTGGCGAAATTATAGCAGAAGGACTTCTGGTGCGCGGTGAACGTGACAGACATGCCGTTGGTAAAAAGGTGAGCCGTGTTCTTGACCGCGTGGGGCTTTTGCCTGAATATGCCGAACGCTACCCGCATGAGTTTTCGGGCGGTCAGAGGCAGAGAATAGGCATTGCGCGTGCCCTTGTTATGGAACCGCAGCTCATTATTGCCGACGAGCCTGTAAGTGCGCTTGATGTTTCTGTAAAGGCACAAATAATCAATTTGCTCAATGATTTGCGCCATGACCTTGGACTTTCAGTTCTTTTTATTGCGCACGATCTTTCTGTAGTAAAATATTTTTGTGACAGAATTGCCGTTATGTACCGCGGAAAAATTCTTGAAACAGCAGGCTCTGATGCACTTTTTGCAAACCCGCAGCATCCTTATACGCGCTCTCTCATAAGTGCAGTTCCCTTACCCGATCCTGTTTACGAAAGAAGCCGGCAGCGTATTGTTTTTGACGCAGAATGCAGTGCGCAAACAGACACTGGCGGCGGTGTACTTTGAAAAAAACATTTTCTTCTTTTACAAAAACATTCATCCTTTGTATTCCCGCCGCCACCTTACTTGCGCTTGGTGTCGCTTTATATGAACGCGCGCACAATGCTTCTTTTGGGGCTGCACGTCTTTTTAGTGACGGAACTTTTGTTTCGGGAATAATTTTATTTTGTCTGGGCGCGCTTGGTGTTGCTTCCGGCGCCGGGGCTTTTCTTGCGTTAAGCTATGGTTTTTCAAAACTTGCCGGCAGACTGTGCAGACCAAAAAATATTGCGGTTTCAGAAAAAGAAACATATTTTGACTACTGTTCGCGAAAAAAAGCAGTGCGCAAAACTAGCGGCACTTCGTTTTCATTTGCTGCTTTACTTGCAGCGGGTATTCTGTTTATTGCAGTTTCTGTAATTGCAGCTTTTGTATATTAACAAAATACACTAACAAAGTGTACATTGACAGATTACGGTGGTTTAGATAAATTGAAACTATGATAGAAACGTGTTCAATTTTACAAAACGGAGAAGTTGAATTTGTTTTTTGCCCTGCTGACTACAAAGAACTCGAAAACTTTAAACTTCGTGATGTGTATGTCTTCGGAACCTTTACTGCCTGGCAAAAGACAGACGATTTTAAGCTTGAAAAAAAAGACGCTTCGGGCAGCAAGTGGACTCTTGTAAAAAAAGAATGCGAAGTTAGTATCCCGGGGAATTCCGGTTTTCCTGAATTCAAGTTTATTGCAACAGCCGAAAACAAAGAAATGATTGCAGACATTTATCTGAATGCACCTGATGAAAACCGCGGAATAAAGTTTCTTTCAAACAACATTATTCCCGAAGGACCTTTTGATGCAGAAGCGGTTATCAATGATGAAGCATTTGCAGTCAATATAAAATCACTGGCTGAATTCAATCTTTCTTCAGAGCAGGAACTTGCAGAAATAAGCAACGTGCGCAAAGTCCCGGGTACGTCATGTCTTTGGCGCGGCTACCATCCCTATAAAAAATCACGGCCGCTTTTGGACACAGAAGAAACCAGAATCCGCATAGTAAACGAAAAGCTTCAGAAAAACAGTGTTAAGTCTGTCATAACTCTGTGCGGTGAAGAAAACCTCAGTGCAGAACTTGAAGAAAAAATTTATCCGTACATGAAAAAAATCCAGGACGGCGGAAACCAGCTTTTTGTAGATACTTCTTACGAAACCGTTTACTTTGATTCGACAGGTGAAGAATATGCGCTTACGGTACAGAAAATCGTGCGTTTCATAAACAGCCATCCGGGCGCATACTACATTCACTGCAGACTTGGCTCTGACCGAACCGGAACAATGAGTGCAGTTCTTGCGGCTTTGTGCGGCGCTTCATGGAAAGAAATTGCGGCAGACTATGAGCGCACACGTTTTATGGGAATACAGGAATTCCGTAGTGCGCGGCTTCTTGCGTATTCACTGTCGCGTCTGCTGGGAGAAGATGTTTCACGGTGTTCCACGCTGCAAAAAAAGACAGCCTCTTATTTCGTAAAAGGCGGCTGGCTTACCGAAAGCGAAATAAACACTCTTGTAAAAAAACTGACAGCAAAGTAAAAAGCGCAGTTAATTAAAGCGCAGGAATTTATTTAAATAACAAGCCCGAGCGGGAAGACGCAACTTCTACAAAGATAAATCTTAACGAAAGTTAAAATGCGCGAAGGAGCACGGGGAAGGCCGAAATGACTTGATTTTTTGCTGTCGCGAAGCGACAAACGATAGTTTCCTTGCAAAAATCACGTCAAGGGCCATATGGCCCGGTTTTGGACTTCAACGGGCGACTGGGAGCATTTTAACACTCGCTGGCCCTTATCTGACTAAACTGCGTCCTCCCACGCGTGCTACGTTTTTTTCAGAACTTAAATTCGCTCATGTGATTGTTGAGTTCGTTAACGCCGGCAGAGTTTCTTGAAACATTTGTCTTTGTAGTCGACATCTTTGTATT
The DNA here is from genome assembly GCF_016117655.1 of Treponema peruense. Taxonomy (NCBI): domain Bacteria; kingdom Pseudomonadati; phylum Spirochaetota; class Spirochaetia; order Treponematales; family Treponemataceae; genus Treponema; species Treponema peruense. The sequence continues at coordinate 2,686,802 of NZ_CP064936.1, read as the reverse complement.
GACATCATTGAGCTTGGCCTGAATATCGTCAATCTTTTTGTTTATTTCATTTGTTTCCTGACTCAAATGCTGCATTTCAACTGCAATCTGTTCCCCGCCCTGAAGCATTTCTGCCGATCCGTTGCTTACAGAATTCGTAGAATCAGTAATAAGACCAATTCCCTGAAGAATCTGCTTGTTACCTTCAGTCTGTTCAGACATAGCATTTGAAATAGCATCTTCCTGATGCTTTACTTTCTGCACAAGTTCATTAATAACGGCAAACTGTTTCTGGACAGTTTCTGAATTTTCTGCAACCTGCGTAATAAGCTGCGACAGTGATTTCAAATCTTTTTCAATAGATTTTGACTGGTTTGTAGTAAGATCCGCAAGTTTACGTATTTCTTCAGCAACAACCGCAAAACCTTTTCCGGCATCTCCAGCATGAGCAGCTTCAATAGTTGCATTCATAGAAAGAAGGCTTGTCTGGCTTGCAATATCCTGAATAATTTTACTTGCATCAAGAAGAAGTGAAGACTTTGACAGAACATCCTTTGCCATGTCTGAAGCAACCTGAACTTTTTTCATTCCGCTGTCAGTGGCAGTTTCGAGGGCGTTAACAGACTCATTGTTTTTGTGAAGAATATTTGTAACGCCTTCAACATTTGCAACCATCTCTTCAATAGCCGCCGATGACTGTGAAATAGCCGAAGTCTGGGTTTCAATCTCACCGTTAAGCTTGCGTATATGTTCAATAATCTGGTTGGCGGTTGCATTTGATTCTTCGACACTTGCAATCTGGTTTGTCATGTCATTTTTGATGGAATCAGAAATTGAGCCTGCTTCAGAAAGTTCATTTTTAGATTCGTTGATGTTGTCTTCAAGCTGATTTGAAATCTTGAGTGTAGAAGAAACATTTTTGCTTACGTCAGAAAGAATATCTTTTACTTCATTAAAGGCATGGTTCAGGTTGTTTGTAAGAAGACCGAATTCATTTCTTGTAATAACAGGAATATTTTCTTTTGTGTAGTCTTTGTGTGCAAGCGCGCGGATTACATCGTTTAATGCATTAAGGTTTCGCGTAATGTCATGCGTGTTTGTTATTGTAGTAATTGCAATAGCCACAAGCGAGTGGAATTGAATAAAGCCCAGAACATACAATAAGTTATTTATAGTCTTCTGATGTGCAATTCCCGGAACAGAGAAAAATCCGTTCAGCAAAAGGAAAGAACCCACCATGTTTAGTGTGATAAAAAATATAAATCTTTCTTTAATTGAACTTGTTTTGTTTTTCTTGTCAAACTTAAGCCATGTTACTTCTTTTTCCAGCTGTGAATTGTAAAGCGTGTAAAAGGCAATGCTGTAAAGGGCAATGAATCCCAGATAGATGAGTGTAAGCGGAACATAAGCCTTTGTATTTCCGAATGATTCAAATTGCAGGTGTCTTGAATTTATTGAACCTGCAATCGAAAGCGGAATCATTACCGAAAGAACAATATTATAAAGGAAGATAATTTTGCGTGACATTGTGAGCATATGGTTGCAGTAATCTATTGTTTCCTGGCTTCCGTCAAATGTCATGAGTTTTCTTTTCAAATATTTGTCAAATAAAACAGGAACTGCAAGTGCAAGTAAATGTGCTATAAGACATGTCGGATAAGTGAGTGACAAAAGAACTTCCTGTGCCGTTAAAATTTTTGCAGGTATCATTACAAGCGGTGCAAATACAAACGGCACAACGGAAATGCAGATAAGAAATATGCTGCTTTTGCTGAAACTCAACACAGGCTTTTCTTGAACAATCTGGTCAGAACTGGACATTTTATTTCTCCAAATTAATGAACGTAATCAACGACAATTTTACATTACTTTTTCGGATAAACAATTTATAACATAGATATATATATGTTAAAAGTGTATGTCAATAAATTTTGACATAGTGCTGTACTAAAAATTTGTTAATCTACAAGTCGCCTGTATATATAAATAAGTAAGTTGTGAAACAACTGAAGTTTTCAAAACAATTCTATTTGAGTTGTTCTGAAATACGTTTTTCGGGCAAAAACAGGCCTCTTTCTTGTTGACTTATAACGCTATGGATAGTATACTGTATAAACACCGTCTACTAGATATAGCGGTTTTTAGTCTATAATTATACATATTATAACTAGATAGGGACTTTCCTGAATGCGGCCTTACGCGGGGTTGCTTAGGGAAAGTCCTTTTAATCGGTTTTAATATGTGTAATTTTATTGGAAAAGTTTATTCAAATTTTATAAATAGTGATAGGGGAAGTTCAATGAAGATCATTAAGAGAAGCGGCGCCGAAGTTATTTTTGACAGGAACAAGATTTCCAATGCTATTGAAAAAGCAAATAATCAGGTCAAAGAAGAGGACCGTCTCTCACAGGCTCAGATAGAATCCATTGTAGATGACATAGAAATTGAATGTCACAGGGAAGGTCATGCCCTTAACGTAGAAGATATTCAGGATCTGGTCGAAACAGGCATTATGCAGAACGGCGCGTACAATGTTGCAAAGCTTTACATAACATACCGCTACCGCCACCAGCTTATGCGCAAGGAAAACACTACTGACCAGCAGATAATGAGCCTTCTTGAAGAAAACAACGAAGAAGTCAAACAGGAAAATTCAAACAAAAACCCGACTGTTGTTTCTGTTCAGCGTGATTATATGGCAGGTGAAGTAAGCAAGGACATTACACGCCGCTTTCTTTTGGACCAGGACATACGTCAGGCTCACGACGAAGGTATAATTCACTTTCACGATGCTGACTATTTTGCCCAGCACATGCACAACTGCGACCTTGTTAACCTCGAAGACATGCTTCAGAACGGCACTGTCATAAGCGGAACAAAAATTGACCGCCCGCATTCTTTTTCTACAGCATGCAATATTGCCACGCAGATTATTGCACAGGTAGCAAGCTGCCAGTACGGCGGACAGAGCATAACCCTTGCACACCTGGCTCCTTTTGTAGACGTGAGCCGCCGTAAGATAAAGTCAGAAATTTCAAACATGATTTGTACAACCGGGCTTCAGGTAAATGAAGACCAGTTCAACTACATGGTCGAGCAGCGTGTTAAGGACGAAATCAAGCGCGGTGTGCAGACAATCCAGTACCAGGTTATTACACTTATGACCACCAACGGACAGGCTCCGTTTGTTACTGTATTCATGTATCTTAATGAAGCAAAGAGCGAGCAGGAAAAAACAGATCTTGCCCTTATTATAGAAGAAGTTTTAAAGCAGCGTTACCAGGGCGTAAAAAACGAAAAGGGTGCATGGATAACACCGGCATTCCCCAAACTCATTTATGTACTTGAAGATGACAATGTAGAGCCTGACTCAAAGTATTATTATCTTTCTGAACTTGCAGCAAAGTGTACCGCACGCCGCATGGTTCCGGATTATATCTCAGAAAAAAAGATGCTCGAACTCAAGGACGGCAACTGCTACCCGTGTATGGGATGCCGCTCTTTCCTTACAGTTTATCATGATGAAAACGGAAAGCCCAAGTTCTACGGTCGCTTTAACCAGGGTGTCGTAACACTTAATCTTGTAGATGTAGCCTGTTCTTCCGGAGGTGACATGACAAAATTCTGGCAGATAATGAAAGAGCGCCTTGACCTTTGCCACCGTGCACTCAGAATCCGCCACGAGCGTCTTTTGGGAACCAAGTCAGATGCCGCACCAATTTTGTGGCAGAACGGTGCACTTGCCAGACTGCAGAAGGGAGAAACAATAGACAAACTTTTGTACAACGGCTATTCAACAATTTCACTTGGATACGCGGGACTTTGCGAGTGTGTCCGTTACATGACAGGAAAATCGCACACAGATCCTTCTGCCAAACCGTTTGCACTTGATGTAATGCACGCGCTTAATGACGCCTGCAAAAAGTGGAAGGAAGAAGAGCATATTGACTATTCAGTCTACGGAACTCCTCTCGAAAGCACTACATACAAATTTGCAAAGTGCCTTAAGAGACGCTTTGGTGTAATAACCGGAGTTACCGACAAAAATTACATTACCAACAGTTACCACGTTAATGTTACAGAAAAAATCGATGCGTTTACAAAACTTACATTTGAGTCACAGTTCCAGGAACTTTCACCGGGCGGTGCGGTAAGTTATGTAGAAGTTCCCAATATGGAAAACAATATTCCGGCTGTAATGGCGCTTTTAAAGCACATTTACAATAACATCATGTATGCCGAACTCAATACAAAAAGCGACTATTGCCAGAAGTGCGGCTACACCGGCGAGATTCAGATTGTAACAGACAAAGACGGAAAACTTGTGTGGGAATGCCCCAACTGCAAAAATCACGATCAGGCTACAATGAATGTTGCGCGCAGAACATGCGGTTACATCGGAACACAGTACTGGAATCAGGGACGCACGCAGGAAATCAAAGAGCGCGTTCTGCACCTTTAGTTTTTGTCCGGGCATAAAATGAATTACGGTGAAATAAAAAAAACAGATATTGCAAACGGCGACGGCGTAAGAGTTACACTTTTTGTGTCGGGCTGCCGTGTGCATTGTCCCGGATGTTTTAACAAACAGACATGGGACTTCTGCTATGGCAATACGTTTACACAGCAGACAGAAGAAGAAATTCTTTGTGCCCTTAAGCCGGACTACATCAGTGGTCTTACTGTCTTGGGCGGTGAACCGTTCGAGAGTGAAAATCAGGTTGAACTCGCACCGTTTTTAGAAAAAGTGCGCGCGGCTTTTCCTGACAAAACAATCTGGTGTTACACAGGCTACAATTACGATACAGACATAAAAAATCCGGAAGGAAAAAAACACACGCCTTTTACAGACAGAATGCTTTCGTGTATAGACGTGCTTGTTGACGGGCCGTTCATTGCAGAACAAAAAGATATATCGCTCAAGTTCCGGGGCTCCAAAAACCAGCGCATAATTAACCTGAAGGAAAAAGCAAATGACTGATTGTTCCGTATATTTCAAGAGCCTGGTTGAACAGGACAATACTGCAATTGTAATCTGCGACTTGAACCACACAATAATTTATATGAGAGTATAAAATGAAAAAAATATTTCTTGCATTAATTATTCTATTTTCGCTTTTTGCATTTACCGGGTGTCCAACGAATGAAGATCTTGCAATCGATTATATTTATACAGTTAATATAAAAATCAATGTAGAAAATAAATCAAATAATCAGGCTGAATTGAACCTTATTCCGGTTTTGCTGGACGAGGAAAATACTTGGGCAGAATTTTTCTGGGTATCTGACGGAGAAACTCATTCTGTAATAAAAGAAAATAAAATTGTAAATGAAAATGAGTCAACAGAAATTTTACTTAAATCATTGTATGAAGTACCTGTAAAAGAATCTTTTCTTCTTAACATTAACGGAGAAAATGGAAAAAACTTTTTGGGTTATAATAAAGAAGTTCCTTTGTATAATAAAGGTCAGAAGCAGGATTTATCAAATATAATTCAGGATAATCTGGGAACAGTGATTTTTAAGCACGATGATTTTTCAAAATGGACAGACGCTGATGGTGAAAAACAGTTAGACAACTACACTGTTTATGCAGAATACAATCTTTTAATCACCGATGATAGCTGTACATTAAATTTATCTTACCTGAAATAAACAATTTTGAAATTTCCTGCGAGAGTGAAGCCGGCTTTTGTGTAACTGCGGATTGCGCTGATATTTTTTTGCCTTACAAAAAGAATTGTTTTTTTACCTTCTGCGCGCGCTTTGTATGCAATTGCACAAACCAAAGCCGCTGCAAGATTTTTTCCGCGGAATTCTTTTTTTGTATACACGCCGCCCAGTTGAACAAAATTTTTTGTCTGCGCATTTGTATTTGCCTTTGCAATAAAAGTGTCTTTGTAAAAAATACCAAAAACTGTAAGCGTACGGAGCGTCTTGTCTAAAACCATGCGCTCTGCTGCCGGCGGAATTTTCTTCCACGGGGAAATTTCTTCTTCTGTATCGTAAGCAACCTGCAGCGGCATAAGAAGATTTCCGTCAGAAAGAGAACATTCTTTTACAACACCAAACGCCGGTTTACAGACAGCGCCGCACGTTTGTTCCATAAGAAAAAGTTCCCGCGCCCTGCGTTCTTTATAAAAATTCACATTGCAAAGAGCCGCTTCCAGTTTTGACACGCAGCTGCTTTCTCCGGTGATTGAATGAATTTTTTTGTCCTTAAAAAAAAGTGCAAGTTCCTTTTTTATTTCTTCATTCATGTCAGGAATAAAGGCGCTCAGTGATTTTCCGATGTTGTACGAAAAAACGCCTGCTATCTGTACAGGACACGGCGCATCTTTTTTATCACTGTCCGTATTCAGAATAAGAAAAACGCTTTCTTCTTCGTTAAGAATACGCTGCATTAAAGCGCAGTTGAATTTTTCTTCTGCAAGCAAAAATGTCTGCGCTTGTAAAAACAAAGCTTTTGCATCAGGACAGTTTGCTGCCTGCACAATTTTAATACAGCGCATTTATTCAGTAACGTCCTTGAGCCATTTTCCAGATTTGAGTCTTGCAAGACCCCAGAAAGTTTTTAAAACACCTTCAGTCAAAAGACAAAAATAAACTGCCGGCGGTGAAAGCTTCAGAACAAATGCTGCAAAAATTCCAGCCGGAATGGCAATTGCCCACATCCAGAAAATATCGTGGAAGGCCGCAAACTTTGTATCTCCTCCCGCGCGGCAAAAACCGACAATAAAATACATGGCAAACGCGTTGAACGGGTAAAAGCAGATTAAAACATAAAGCATGTGCCTGGCCGTTTTAATAATGTTCGGTTCCACGTTGAACAAATACGGAAGCAGAAGTGAAAGCGGGTAAAGCAAAAGACCGATTCCCACTGCACAAAGCGGAAGGAACCATGCGAATCTGTTTGCATAAAGACGCGTCTCATCTTTTTTACCTTCGCCGATTTTTTTGCCAAGAATAATTCCTGTTGCGTTTCCTGTGCCAATAAAGAAAACCCAGGTAAGCTGCGAAATTGTTCCCGTTATGTTGAACGCGGCAATTGCGTCTGTTCCCATGCGTGAAAAAATTGCGTTTTCTACAGTAATTCCCATTCCCCAGAAAGTTTCGTTAATCAAAACCGGCAGTGCAATTCTTATGAATCTGTAAACAAAGTATCTGTCAAATTTAAAAAACGATCGCACCGACCCTGCCGCTTCAAATTTTTTTGCATACGAAAAAATCAGTAAAAGTGCGGTTTCAAGACTGCGCGCAATGACTGTAGCAATAGCAGCTCCGGTAACGCCCATTCCGTTAACTGCAAAATGTATTCCAAGAAAATTAAACGAAAATCCAAAAATAAGTGCGTAATTAAAAAGTGCATTTACTGCAAACGAAGCAGCTGTGCAAACCATAGGCAGGTGAACGTGTTCAGTACTTCTGAATGCCAGCTGGAACGGAAAGCCAAGTGCCATTATTACATAACTTGGTGCAACTGCCCTCAGATATTTTGCCCCGAACGCAATTACAACAGGATCTTTTGAATAAAAGCCTATAAGAACCTGCGGAACAGTAAGGCCGGCAATGCAGAATACGAGCGATATAATAGTAGAAAAAGTGAGCATAATGCCCATTGTTTTGTGGATTCCGTCCAGATCTTTTTTGCCCCAGAACTGCGTAATAAAAATAGAGCCGCCGCTAGAGATTCCAAAAAGAATCATATTCAGAATAAAAAATATCTGGTTTCCAAGTCCGACGGCGGCAATTTCTGCTGCACCCAGCTGGCCGACCATAATAGTGTCCAGCATGTTTACAAAAGTCTGCATCAAATTCTGCAGAATAATGGGAACGGCAATAAAAAAAAGTGTCTTGTAAAAACCCTTAAGCGGTGTCCTGAGCGAATTATTTTTTAACATAAGCCCAGTATAGCAAAAATATGTCTGTGTAGCAAATTCAGGCAAGAAATGATATAATTAATAGGAAAGTTTGCAAACTTTCCTATTAATTAAATGTACATTCTCATTTTGTTGTGAATGAACATTTATGGAGGAACTATGATGTATTCTTTTATGACATTGCCTGATGAAACAGAAATTGTGCATTCAGAAATGATGCCTGACGGGAAAGTTAAAGTCTATATGGAAACTCCTGATGAAAAGTACTGCTTTAAGCATGCAACCTGTTGGCTCCCTGAACAAAAGTGGGAAGATATTCTTGGATATACAGATTCCCAACTTGAATACTTAAAAGAACTTGTCGATTCAGAAAAACATATGATACTTGAACTGGCCCAGACAGGAGGATTAATGAATGCCGCAAATCTTTAAATTTGGTTCCTATTGGGTATATTTCTGGGCTAATGAAAATAGTCCAAGGGAACCAGTTCATATACACTTGTCAGAAGGGCGACCAATTGCAAATGGAACAAAAGTGTGGATTACAAAAAATGGAAAGTGCTCTTTGGCAAATAATAACTCAAAAATACCTGAAAAAGTTTTGAACAAATTGCTTCGACTTATAGAACCGCGTTCTTTTGAAATAATAACTAAATGGAAAGAAATGTTCGGAGAAGTTAGTTATTATTGCTGAAACAGTTTTCTAAATAAAAGCCCCGTCGAAGATTCGGCGGGGCTTTTTATTAATCTAGTTTCTAAAAGAGTGGATTGGGGCAGGGATTCTTCCGCCACGGTTTATAAAGTCTGCACAGCTGAATGTGTTAACGTCAATAACCGGGCAGCCTCCAAGAAGTCCTCCGAATTCAACCCATTCACCTGCTTTCTTTCCCGGTGCTGGAATAAGTCTTACGGCCGTAGTCTTGTTGTTGACCATACCGATTGCCATTTCGTCAGCCATAATTCCGCTTATGGTAGTAGCCGGTGTGTCTCCCGGAATTGCAATCATATCAAGTCCTACAGAACAAACGCAGGTCATTGCTTCAAGTTTTTCCAAAGTAATTGAATGCTGTTTAACGGCATTGATCATTCCTTCATCTTCAGAAACCGGAATAAATGCTCCCGAAAGGCCGCCGACATTTGTAGAAGCCATTACGCCGCCTTTTTTAACCATGTCGGTAAGCATTGCAAGCGCGGCAGTTGTTCCCGGTGCTCCTGCTCCTTCAAGACCAATTTCCTCAAGAATACGTGCAACACTGTCTCCGACTTCGGGCGTAGGTGCAAGCGAAAGATCAAGGATTCCAAAGTTAACGCCAAGACGTTTGGCCGCTTCTGTTCCGACCATCTGGCCCATGCGTGTAATCTTAAAGGCCATCTTTTTGATTCCGTCGGCAAGTTCGTTAATAGGTCGTCCCTTGTACTCGCGGGCGGCTGCAAGAATAACTCCCGGTCCTGAAACACCAACGTTAATAACCGCGTCTCCTTCTCCCGGACCGTGGAATGCTCCTGCCATAAACGGATTGTCTTCTGGCGCGTTTGTAAACACAACAAGTTTTGCGCATCCGTTGATTGCACAGTTGCGTGAAGCTTCTGCAGTTTTCTTGATGGTTTCTCCCATAAGTTTAACTGCGTCCATATTTATTCCGTTTTTGGTTGTACCAACATTTACTGATGAACAAACATTGTCTGTAACTGCAAGTGCTTCAGGAATAGAGTCAATAAGAATTCTGTCTGCAGGAGTAATGCCTTTCTGAACAAGAGCGCTGAATCCTCCGATAAAGTTAACGCCCAGTTCTTTTGCGCAGCGGTCCAAAGTGCGGCAGTATTCTACATAAGATTTTTCGCTGCTGGCACCGGCAACAAGGGCAATAGGTGTTACAGAAATGCGCTTGTTGATGATAGGTACACCGAACTCTTTTTCTATGTCCTGGCCAACGCGAACCAGGTTTCTGGCATAGCGCATAATCTTGTCGTAAATTTTCTGATTTGCGCGCTTACTGTCCTCGCAGGCGCAGTCAAGAAGTGAAATTCCCATGGTAATGCAGCGAACGTCAAGGTTCTGCCTCATAAACATGTTTACTGTTTCTTCTATTTCTACAGGTGAAAAAATCATGGCAACCTCTGGTATACAAATAATTGTTAATTCTATATAAAAAAACAAATAAAATCAATCTAGGGGACTTGGAGGAATTATGGAGCAGGTTTACGGGAAGGCTGAGGCAATTAGCAGAAAGTTCAAATATGTGCTATACTTTAATTAATAATAATTTAGAAGAAAATTTGGATAGATAAATTGCGTAATAAATATGATGAACAATTCTGTCGCGAAAAGGAGCCGCAAAAATTTCGCCTTCCCATGATATTTAGTATCTGTTGAAGATGTATATTTTCTTTGAAAGTCTTTAACAGAATTTGAAGCTTCTGTATTTCTCAACTCAAATCCGCATTCCGGATATTTTGCAGCCATACTTGGAAGTACTGCTCCGCAACCAGGGCATTTCTTAATTTCACCGTCAAACGACTGTACTTTTGTTTCACTCATAATAATTATTCCTGTTAAAATTTGTATACGGTAAAAACTCTTTTCTATTAAAACGGCCACCAGAGGTCTTACACATTATTTTTTCTTATCGAAAAGTCCGCCGAACCCGCCACCGTTTCCGCCAAGATTCATTCCGCCGTCAGGAAGTGCAACACCCTAAAAAATCGGGAAAATCACCCTAAAAAAGACGAGTCTGTTACTCAAAAATGAAAAAAATTAAAATTGAGTAATTAAATATATTTATTCCTATGAGTTTTGCAGTATTTTCACACTTTTTCCTATGAACTTTGCTACTATTTCTTGTTTTTTCCTATGAACTTTGCTATTATTTAGTTATGAAGCGTTCAATCATTGATAAATTGAGATTATGGAAAGAAAACAAATCAAGAAAACCTCTTGTTATGACAGGTTTGCGTCAGTGCGGTAAAACGTATACGCTTAAACAATTTGGCGCAGATTTTTTTGAAGATACAGCTTACTTCAACTTTGAAGAAAATCCTTCGCTCTGTTCAATTTTTGACCAGGATTTTAATATTGAACGGATTCTTGACGAACTTGGAAATATTTTCAGACAAAAAGAAATTATCTGTGGTAAAACGCTCGTAATTTTTGATGAAATTCAATCTTGCCCAAAGGCGATAACTTCTCTTAAATATTTTTGCGAAAACAAACGGGAACTTCATGTAATTGCGGCAGGCTCTCTTTTGGGAGTTGCACTTAAAAATAAAGATATCTCTTTTCCTGTTGGCAAAGTTGACAGACTCCAAATGTTTCCAATGAGCTTTAAGGAATTTTTGTGGGCAGAAGGATTTGAGTCACTTTGTAACGGAACAGAAAAATATGCTGACGAAAATCCGCTTTCTGCTTTATACACTTCCACTTTTGAAAAAGAACTTCGTTATTATTTTGCTGTCGGAGGTATGCCTGAAGCAGTTTTAAGCTGGTCAAAAAATCACAATATTTCAGAAGTGGTTCAAATTCAAAATACAATTTTGCAGGATTATGAATCTGATTTTTCAAAGCACGCACCAATTACAGACGTTGCAAAAATCGGTTGGATTTGGGATTCGATTCCTGCACAACTTGCAAAAGACAACAAGAAATTTATTTTTTCGCATGTAAAAGCCAGAAAACGTTCTGCAGATTTAGAAGATGCACTCATGTGGCTTGTAGGAGCAGGTCTTGTTTATAAACTAAATCTTGTAACAAATCCACAAAGTCCGATTTCTGCGTATGCCGACAATTCATATTTTAAAGTGTATTTTGCAGATACAGGATTATTAAGGGCAAAAGCAAAAATTGCTCCTGAATTGCTGCTGGAATCAAACGAGAGTTCATTGGGAAATTCCGGAGTTGGGACTTTTAAAGGAGCATTTGTTGAAAACTACTGCCTTTCAGAATTAATAAAAAATGATATTGAACCGTATTTTTGGACTTCCGGAAACACAGCTGAGCTTGATTTTCTTTTTGAATACAGCGGAGAAATATATCCTGTGGAAGCAAAAGCAGAAAGCAATACACGGGCAAAAAGTTATAATCTTTTCTGTACCCGTTACAAAAGCAAAAAAGGTTTTCGGATTTCTATGAAGAATATAGGCGTAAACATGATTGAAAATACAAAGTCAATTAGTTTGCCGCTCTATCTTTTGTGGCTAATAAAGAAATATTTATAACCGCAAAACCTTTATAAAGTATCCAGTTTTCTGCCCGAAACAGGAAGATTATTTTTTCTGCAAAATTCAATAAGTTCTTCTTTTAAATAATAAAAGTTTCTGAAAGTTTTTGAGTCAAGTTAAATATTTAAATTTGGTCTTTTGTTCATTTTAAAATTCTTTCTATTCTACAATCTTCCATTCACCGAGTGTGCGTTTTTCTGCATCAAAACTTACGCCCACTTTTACCAGCTTTTTGTCGTTGCCGTTTTTATCTTTTGTAACTGAATACGGAATCAGATATCCTTTTGAATCAATCTGCGCGAGTGCTTCTTCTACTGTTCCGTCAAGTTTGAATTCAAAAACGTAAACAGCGCTTTCTGTTTCTACAACCATATCACTTCGGCCGGCAGCACTTGCTTCTTCTGTCTTGACAACGTACGGCGTACACAAGCGCGCTATTAAATAGAATAAAGTTTTGTAGTGATTTTCATCCTGCTTTTCGGCATTATACGGAATCGAAGACAAAAAAGCTTTCATTTCTTTTAGAGCATCTTCAAGACGGTTTTCACGAAAGGCCTTTGTTATTCTTAAAATAAAACTGTCATTTTGAATTTGATCATCTGTTGCGTAATAAGGCATAAGTGATTTTACAAAGCCCAGTCGCACCTCATCATTTGGAAATCCAAGTGTATATTCGTAGCCGTCATAATTTTTGATTGTAAGATACCCGCTCTGATAAAGCATAGGAATTGGATTTGTTGCCGTTTCTGTCGGAGCGTCAAACATTTCAAGTGTTGCCGGAAATCCTTTGTCAAAACTTTCAGGGGCCATTTTATATTTTTTTATCAATCGCGTAAGAATTGTCGGTGTTCCCGTTGCAAACCAGAAGTTTTTTAATTCTTTTTTACTGAGCGCATTTATCAAACTGAACGGATTATAAATATCAGGTGACTTTTCTGTAAAATGATAGCCGTCATATTTTTGAGTAAGAGCTGCACAAGCTTGGTCGTAAGTCATATTGTTGTTATCTGCCAGCGCCTGGATTTCCGGTTTCATCTGTTCAAAAAGTTCTTCTTTTGTAATTCCGCAGATTGCAGCATACTCATTATCCATCGTAATTACATTAAGATTATTCAATTCACTGAAAATACTCAGCTGACTGAACTTGCTTATTCCTGTCAAAAAAACAAAGCGCAGAATTCCGCCCATATCTTTTAACGGGCTGAACAACTTTCGCACTTCCTGTTTTAGAATAAGCTGAAGTTCAGGATTGTCCATTGTATCTAAAAGAGGTGCATCGTATTCATCAACTAAAACTACAGGTTCTGTGCCTGTCTGTTCGTATGCGGTCATAAGAATTTTTTCAAAACGGGGACCCCATTCATATTCATTTGTATTCGTAACTTTATATGTTTTTTCTAATTCAGAAAGTTTAAAATTCATATAAATCTGAAGAGATTTTAAATCTGTAAATTTATTTCCTGCAAAACTCAAATGAAAAACAGGATACTTTTTCCATTCTTTTTCAAGTTTTTCTATTGCAAGTCCTTCAAAAAGTTCTTTCTTTCCTAAAAAATAATCGCGTAAAGTTGAAATTAAAAGTGACTTTCCAAAGCGGCGCGGACGGCTCAAAAAATAATAATTAAAAGTATGCGTCATTTTATAAACTAAATCAGTTTTATCTACATAATAACAACCGTCTTTTCTGAGCCTTTCAAAATCCTGAATTCCAATAGGAAAAAGTTTTAATTCTGCCATAAGTTTATTATATCTTGAAAGGTAACTATATTCAATGCAGAATATACTGGACATCAATCAATATATTCAGTTTTTAGCCAGACAATTTTCTTAAGAATTGTTTTAAAAGAAAAATAATTTTTCCAATAAATGCCGCAACAGTGTTTTATCAGTTTACTTTTGAAATTATACATTTTGTAATGCTGCATTATTCCAAGATACGAATTAACACTGCGAAGAAATGCTGTTTTTTCTATTTTTTTAATTGCTGAATGAGTTCCTTTTCCTTTTCGCTGCGGTTGCTGCATCCTGTTTTGTCATAAAGATGTACAAGATAGTTGTCTACCGTTATATAGATAGTATTGACAAAAAATGGGGGGGTATAATGGAAAATAGAGTTTTATTATGGAAGAGAAGAAACGCTTATTATCAGCAGTTTTATTTTTAGCATTACCATTTTGTATTTCATCAAAGGAAATTGATATTCCGGTAATAAAAATTCCTTCGAGCGTACTGGCTCTGGACTGGAATGCCGACTCTTCTGTTTTTGCATACAGTGAAGCAAATTCTGTTACAATCCGCGATGCAGATGATTTTTCAAAGATAAAGACCTTTTCAGTTTCTGAAGAAAATGTGCAGCAGTTGAAATTTGTTGCCAATAAAGAAAAATCTTTTGAACAGTTGGTCACGGTGTCTGATTCTTCTGAATTAAAAATTTACCGTCTTCCAGGAATAATAAATACAATAACAAGAAAATTCGAAGACAACGATGAGTGCAGAATAAGTTTTTCAAAAAACGGAAACTACATTGCCGCTGTCACTTCCGAAAACGATATTCACGTTTATCTTCAGCTTTATATTTCAAATTCTCTTACGGGACTAACGCTCAGGTCTCCTTCTTCATCAACTGCAGAAGATGAAAGCGAAAGCAATACAGAAAACAAAAATAAAAGTGTTCAAATAATTTCGCTTGCTTTTGATTCTTTTTCAAAAAAAATTGCGGCTCTGCGTTCAGATGCAAGTGTTGTTATCTGGAATATGAGCAGCGTTGAACCTGTTACTGTAATTGCCGGTGCGTATACAAAAATTCCCTGCATGGAATTTACAGAAGATTCAGAAAAAATAATTTTTGCTTCTGCAGAAGACACTATCGAAATAAAAAATTTTCTTGGCGAGACCGTAAATAAGATTTCCTGCGAAGACAAAATAAATTCATTCCGCCTTGCAGAAGATAAAAAAACACTGATTGTTCTTACAAAGAAAAATCAGTTCAGGTATTACGCGCTGGACAGTGCAGAATATCTGGGCTACATTCCGTCGTGGAATAAAACTGCAATTACAAGTTATGCATTTTCTTCTGATTCAAAAAAACTTCTTGTAGGACATGAAGACGGTTCAATTTATATTTTGAATGTAAAAGACGTTTTTTATAAACCGGGAAAAAAGCCAAACCTTTACCGCGTTTATGTTGCCCAGGAAAATGTTTCTTCGGGAACAGGATATTTGCCTGCAGGTGAAGGCGCAGAATCTTCTGGCGGAACAGCACTTTCTTCTTCTTCAGAAATGGTTCAGGCTTTCAGAACGCGCAATGCTCACAGTGTGGAAGTCCGTGCCGACTGTTCAATTCTTTCGGGAATCTATGGTGTTCAGGGCGGCCTTTGTGCCGGTTACACAAATGCCGGTGTGCTAAAGCCGTTTTATTTTGGCGGTCTTGTACGTGCAGCGTGTGCTTTTCCTTCACAGAATTTTCCATACACTTATAGAAGCGGCGGCGAGGTTATTGCAAATCCGCTGCTCACTTCTTTTTCTGCAGTTGTTCCGTTTGGAATAAGTCTTTTTCCTTTTGCTTCTGATGTTGATGTCTTTGCGGAACTTAGTGCCGGCATGAGTGTATTCAGTCTTGTACAGCCTGCAGGTGCCATTTTTGGAACATATTTTTCACCATGCGCGGGATTTCGTGTCGGTGCAGCATTCAAAAGAATTTCTTTATATGCGGGAATGAACTGGGACTGCGTAACTGCATTTTCACTCCGTTTTGGAGCGGGGTACAGATTCGGGGTAGGTGCACAATGAAAATAAAATTTGCTGCCCGGATTTTTGCTTTTGTAATTTTACCTGCCCTTTTGTTTTCGTGCACAAACGGAATCGGGCAGATTATGGATGAATACAATTCGCAGTTTCACCATGTTGCAGAAGAAAATTTCAGAGAACCTGTTCCGGGTGATGAAAATTTTAATGAAAGCGAAATTCTTTTGGAACGCTATTTTGTAAACCGCAATGCATCTGTTTCACTGGCAGCACCCGACGGATGTTCGTCATATAAATGGACGCTTTATTCTGTAAATTCAATTGAAAAAAAAGAAGTACTTGGTCAGGAAGGACAGTATTTTATTTTGTACATACCCGATGCAAAGCTTGTGAGCGGCAGAACTTATGTTCTTGAACTTTCACTTGCCTGCGCAGACGGAACAATATACGGCGACTCGTGCGAACTGGTGGTTTACGATTCGCTTGAAGAAATCCCTGTTCAGGAGGACAATAATGAAGGGAAAGAAAATCTTTAGGAACTGCATTGGTGCGCTTGCACTTTTGCTTGGTCTTGCCGGATGTCAGAACAGCCTTGAAGGCGACAGTGTTTCCGGTGAAGGAATTGAAGGCCTCAGGACACTTACTGTAGAAATCAAAAATTACAGCGAGTTTGTTGAAGAGAGCAGTGTTCAGGCAAATATGTTTGCTCCTGCACGTTCAATTATGCCCGATGCTTTTAAAACAAGTGACACTCTCAGTTACTATCTCTACGGAAAAGCTTCCAACGGTGAAGAAAAGGAGTGGACTTCTGTAACAGTAGAAAACGGAAAATTCACTCTTGATGTAGAGCCGTACAACTGGAATCTTACTCTTGCTGTTACTGCAGATGCAGCAACAAAAATTACAGAAGCAGACGATCTTGCCGCAGTTAAGGGAAAGGCAGTTCTTATAGGATACGCTGCCGTAGACCTTACACGCCATGCAAACAGTGCAAGCTTTACTTTAAAGCCCGACGGACTTACAACACCGGGTAAGGTAAATCTTACAACTAAATTGCTCGATGACTGGACAATTCCTGCCAGCATTGAGTCAGTAACACTCGGAATCTACAATCTTACAAACGGTACTGTTGTCAATTATTCAGGTGACACTACAACTGTTCAAACTGCAAAAAAAGCGGCAGGAACACTTACATTCCCCGCAACATTTGGTGAATCTTCAAAAGATCTTGCCCCCGGAACATATACATTCAAAGTAGAATTCCTTAATGCAAAAAACGAATGTGAAGCAGAGTGGAGTGACTCAATTGTAATTCTTCCAGGAAAAACAAACGGCACTGCTGTAGCCATACCGAACGTAATCGGAACAGTTCCCGCAAAAGTAACAACATTTACAGCATCTTATGTTGCCGGTACAGAAGACAGCACTCCGGGATTCTATGACGTTAAGTTTGACTGGGTCGGAAAAGACTGTGTCAACGAGCGCTATTTTGAAATTGACCTTCTTGATGTAACAGGTTCTACTGTAGCTGCAATTCCGACAGACGAGACAACATGGGAATCAGCAGTAACAGATTCAGGCAATACAGCAGTTACTTACGGTGCTGCAGTAATAGAAGACCAGCTTTACACAGAAGGTTCACTTCTTGCAAACAACAAATGGCTTACAATGAAACTTGAGCTCGGAAAAGCCTATGTCGCAAGAATTCGCGCAGTTAACCGTGCAGGTTCATCAGCCAACACTTATGTAACAGTCGGCGCAGGAAATGGTACTGGAACAGTATTCGGCGGAACATTCATCAATCTGTTCAGAATCAGATACAATCTCCAGGGCGGAACATATACACCGGAGACAGGATCAGCACAGACTACACCAATTGTACGATATGCTTCTACCGAAACAGCATATCTTGTTCCTGATACTTCTGAAGCTGCAACAACAAATATACTTGTAAAGAACAGTCTTTCCTGGACAAAGTGGCAGGACTCTGGCAAAAAAGATATTGACGTTGCTGCAACACCAAACTACTCCGGTCCTGCAAATATTGATCTTTACGCATGCTACACAACCGACGCAGATGTAAATATCTTTAACGCAGCCGACTATAAACTCGACGCCTCATGGATTACAGTTGGTAAAAATAATGTTGCACTTACAGGAACAGATCCGTCATATACCGTAAGTGTATCAAAAGCCGATGCGCTTGATGACACCGGTGCACTAATCTGGACTGTAAATGTAGCAGACAAGGGAGCAACTTCACCAATAACAACAGGTTTCGCTTACGATTCCGTAACATTTGCAGTTTCTGCACCCGGAACAAAATATTACAGCCAGACACAGGAAGCTGTAGCAGTAGGAACACCCGCAACGTTTACACAGACCGGTGCAAAACTTCTTGAAAGCGGAACATACAATGTTCTTATTACTGCAAAGTCAGGAACAACAACAGTAACGCTCCCTGTAGCACTTACAATTACAGACTAATTAGTATTTTAAGCACGGCAAAATATTGTCGTGCTTAAAAACCTTAAAACAAAACCGGAATGGAACTATGAACATGAATGAACTTCAAAAGGCGCTGCTTTCAAAACAGCCTTCTCCAAAACAGAATCTTACCTTTAACCGCTATATGCAGCACTGCATCGATATGGGAATTGTTCTGGACCGGGATTTCGAGGACGCACTCAACTTCAAGCTCCCTTCCGGTGAGTACAACATGCTCGCCTATCTTTATGCCGACTGCGATACTGAATAAAATCAGCAAACAGGTTTTCTTTTTTCCAATTGATTTTTCCCCAGTATTGAATTAAGATGTACCTTATATAGAGAAGCAATTCATTTGGTGGAGGAAAAAATGGCCGGTGATATTTCGGTAAAAAACAGAAACAAACTTTTAGCCGAGCGCGTAATAAAAAATCTCAAAGCCAGAAAATTCGACGCATATTATACAGAAACTGCACAGGAAGCAGCCCAAAAAGTACTTTCACTTATTCCGGCAAAAGCATCTGTCTCCTGGGGCGGAACCCAAACCATGGAAGAACTTAAAGTTCTGGAAGCCGTACGCAGCGGAGACTACAATGCAATAGACCGCGACACAGCAAAAACTCCCGAAGAACGCCAGGAACTTATGCACAAAGCCTTTTTTGCCGATGTTTATCTCACAAGTTTTAACGCAATGAGCGAAGACGGCGTTTTAATAAACATAGACGGAATGGGAAACCGCGTAGCAGCCATTGCTTACGGTCCCAAAAGTGTAATTGCTGTAGTAAGCATGAACAAAATATGCAAAACAACAGAAAGTGCCCGCGACCGTGCCAGAAATTATGCCGCTCCGGTAAATGTCCAGCGCTGCAACTTAAACCCTCACTTTGCACAGATTACTGGAACACCGTGTTCAAAAACAGGAAGCTGCGGTGATTGTACTGCCGCCGACTGCATCTGTTCATACATCGTAGAAACAAGAATGAGCAAAGTTCCGGGAAGAATAAAAATAATTCTCGTAGACGAACCGCTCGGAATCTAATCTGAACCATCTAAATAGGAAGGAGATGAATATTATGAAAAAACTGTTGCCGCTAATTTTTACCGCACTGGCACTTTTGTCTTCGTGTACAAGCGTAAAGCCCGATGTACAGGCCGACCGCACAGCACTTAACGGGGAGGAGTTCGTCCAGCCGGTGTACAAAGGACTCAAGCGCAAGGTAGCAATCGCACGGTTTACAAACGAAAGCCAGTATGCAAAGGGCGCGTTCTTTGACAAAGACAATGACCCGCTCGGAAAACAGGCGCTGGACATCCTTTCCACAAAACTTGCGGCCAGCGGTAAATTCATTTTACTTGAGCGCGCCGAAGCAGACAAAATAGATTCAGAAAAAGCTCTCACAGATGCACAGGCTGCAGAAAAAATCGGCGCCGACTATCTTATTATAGGTTCAATAACAGAATTCGGCCGCAAAAATATCGGCGAAACAGACCTTTTCTCCCGTACAAAGCGCCAGATTGTTCAGGCCGGCGTAAGTTTAAGACTTGTCGACGTTTCTACAGGACAGATAATTTATTCAGAAGAAGGCAAGGGTCAGGCAGAAACAGAATCTTCTACAATACTTGGCATAGGCGGAACGGCCGGTTTTGACGCAACTTTGAGCGACAAGGCAATCAGTGCGGCAATTTCTAAACTTGTGGAAAACGTAATAAACAACTGCATGGACCGTCCGTGGAAGTCAGTATTTCTTTCGGCAGACAGTGACGGTATTTTTATCGCAGGCGGAATAAAACAGGGCCTTCTTCCCGGAAAAAAACTGTCTGTAATAGAAAAGGGTAAAACAGTAAAAAATCCGCAGACCGGAATGCCCGTAACCCTTCCAGGAAAAAAAGCCGCCGAAGTAAAAGTAATTTCTTGCGGCGGTACTACTGTAACCGACGAATATTCCATAGTAGAAATAACAGAAGGCAGCATAGACTACAGCAATATTTCCAAATACGAAATCACGGAGAAATAAACTTTATGAAAAAGAATTTATTTGTAATATTAACAGCGGCGGCGGTTTTGTTTGCGGCTGTAACAACGGGTTGCGAATCTACCAGAACAGTATCGCACGGCATTTCTGATGTTGGCTACATTACGTTTACCAGCGAAGATTTTGACGCAGTTCGCGTTGTAATTGACGACAAGATAGAATTTTATGCCGCCGTAAATTTCCCTGACACGCGCAAAATAGACAATGAAAACAATTATGCAGTTAAAGCTGGAACACACAGCGTTCAGGTATATTCAGGTGACCGCCTTGTATTTTCAAAAGAAGTGTTTATTTCGTCACAGGATATAAGGGAAATAGCGCTTCCGTGAAAAAGTACGCAAAATTTTTCGTGCGGTTTGTCTTTGGAGCGGCAGTTGTAATCTGCTTTAATTCCTGCCTGACTACCACAACAAAGTACAACTGGTACAGCTATCAGGAAAACAGCTACGATTATCTCAAAAAGTCAAACGACGCCTCTGTAAACAGACTTTTAAAGACTTACAAAAAAATGATAGATGCTCCAACCGGAACGCGAGCTTGTGTTCCGCCGGGAGTATGTGCAGACTACGGATGGATTCTTGTGCAGAAGGGGTTTGTTCCCGAAGGACTTGAAATGCTCCGTAACGAAATAAAATTCTACCCAGAATCAGAAAAATTTATTTCGCAGATAATAGGACGCATCGAATATGGTGAAAACTAAGCACAAAATCTTCTATTATATAGTGCAAATTTTTCTTGCCTGCACACTCTGTTCCGCTTTATTTGCATCCTGCGCCACAATGGACAACGTGATTCACGTACCGACCAAAGCCGAACGCTACCCGCAGATGTATGCAGAAGCGCCGCGCTCAATTCTTATCATGCCGCCAATAAACGCCAGCACAAGTGTAGAAGCAAAGGACTTTTTTTATTCAACAATGAGCATTCCGCTGGCAGAAGCAGGCTATTATGTGTTTCCGCAGTTTCTTACGCTGGAGTATCTTCAAAGCCAGAGCGCCTATGATTCAGAGATGTTTGCAGAAGGCGACCTTACAAAATTCAATCAGATAATGGGAACAGATGCGGTTCTTTTTACACAGATCTGCTACTGGAACAAGGCAAATTTTCTTAACATAGGCTCGGTTGATGTCGCTGTTAAATACACTCTGCGGTCTGCAATTACAAACGAAACGCTTTTTTTCCGGGAAGCAGTATTTTCGTATGATACTTCAGCCGATTTAAATGCAGAAGGTTCGGAATTTTTGATAATGCTTGTTGAATCAATAATGACGGCGGTAACTACGGCCTGTACTGACTACATGGACGTTGCAATAAAAGGAAACAAACGCGCGCTCGCAGATCTTCCGGCCGGTCCCTACAGCATAGAGTACATGCACGACGGTGAAGAAGAGGCTTTGAGTGAATCCATGTCTATAGAAATTGGCAGAAACTAGTCAAACCGTAAAAAAACACATTCTATTTTGACATATTGACGGAAAATGTCGAGACGTGATAAAATTAGAAACTATCTATAGGCTTAAAGGAGCTAAGAAAATTATGATTATTAAACCGATGATTCGCAGCAATATCTGCATTAACGCACACCCGATCGGATGCGCAAAAGAAACACTCAATCAGATTAACTATGTTCGCTCTCAGAAAGCAAAGCGCGCAATAAAGTCAGTTTCCGAAGGCGGAAAAGGCCCCAAAACTGTTCTCGTCCTCGGATGTTCAACAGGATACGGACTTGCCAGCCGCATAAGTGCAGCATTTGAATACGGTGCCGACACAATCGGTGTTTCATTCGAAAAAGAGCCTACAGTAAACAAGGGCGGAACCCCGGGCTGGTACAACAACATGGAATTCGACAAGGAAGCAAAGGCCGCCGGCCTCAAGGCGGTAACTCTTAACGCAGATGCTTTCAGTGACGAATGCCGCGCTTCTGTAATAGAAGAAGTAAAAAAGCTCAATTCAAAATTCGATCTTATTATATACAGCCTTGCAAGCCCTGTACGCACAGACCCCGACACAAAAGTACTCTACCGCTCGGTAATCAAACCT
Organism: Treponema peruense; assembly: GCF_016117655.1. NCBI lineage: Bacteria > Pseudomonadati > Spirochaetota > Spirochaetia > Treponematales > Treponemataceae > Treponema > Treponema peruense. The sequence goes on along the minus strand of NZ_CP064936.1, from coordinate 2,664,424 downwards.
GTAGGAAAAGAGTACAGCGGTGCGGCACTTGATATGATGACAGGAAAAATTTCATTCAGCTCGGCTGCTCCTGCAGAAGGCGATGATATTCCCAATACAGTAAAAGTAATGGGCGGCGAAGACTGGGAGCGCTGGATCAAGCAGCTTTCAGAAGCGGGAGTTCTTGCAGAAGGATGCCGCACAGTAGCATATTCTTACATTGGACCGGAACTTTCACACGCAATTTACCGCGACGGAACAATCGGAACAGCAAAGAAAGACCTCGAAGCACGCGCACGCAACATTGACGCTTCTCTCAAAAAGATTGGCGGTGCAGCATACGTAAGCGTAAACAAGGGTCTTGTAACACGTTCATCTGCAGTTATTCCAATTATTTCACTTTACCTTGGCGTTCTGTTCAAGATTATGAAGGCAAACGGAACACACGAAGGCTGTATTGAACAGATGGAGCGTCTCTTTGCCGAGCGTCTTTATACCGGACAGGACAACGCAGCCGGAACAGTTCCTGTAGATTCAGAAAACCGCATTCGCATAGATGACTGGGAACTTGACCCCAAAGTTCAGGCCGAAGTCGACAAGATAATGCCGACAGTAACCGAAGAGAATGTTGCACAGACAACAGATCTTGCCGGCCTCAAGCACGACTTCCTAACAATCAACGGCTTCGATGTAGACGGCGTTGACTACAACAAAGAAGTCACCGATATGTCAAAAATAGAATACTAAACCCAACAAAAGCTGCTCTAAAAAAGGGCAGCTTTTTTAACGGGCAAATAAATTGTTAAAAAACTCTCCTGACAAGAACTAACTTCCAGTCAATAGAACTTTGCCTTGGTTTATGCTAAACTTGACAACAAAAAATATTTATGTTAATTTATAAAAACGGTGAAAGCCGTAGGGGCTGGTCAATAGACCTTGGTCCTATCGCGTAGCGGGGAAGTGCCCCGCTATTTTTTTGCTCTGTGGGATTTTTATATGTCAGAACTGAGCGTTTTCGTTGATGAATCGGGCGACTTCGGAGAATATTCCAGCCACTCCCCGTATTATATCATAACAATGATTTTTCATAATCAAGACAAAAATATTCAACCGTTAATCGAAAAACTGGAATATGAACTTTCTAATGCAGGGTTTAATGACCAGTGTATACATGTAGGACCAATAATCAGAAAAGAAGAATCTTTTACTTATATGAATATAGAAGAGAGAAAATCTATATTCAATAAAATGTTTGCATTTATACGTTCTGCAGATATCCAATACAAATGTTTTATGATTGAAAAGCTTCATATTGAGGATGAAGTTGAAGCTACAGGAAAATTGTCAAAACAGATTGCAAATTTCATCAAAACACATTATCAGGATTTTTTGGATTTTGATACAGTTAAAGTCTATTATGACAATGGTCAGGTTCAGGTAACAAAAATTTTATCTTCAGTTTTCAATACGCTTCTGGATCATGTCCAGTTCAGAAAAGTTTCTCCGTCAGATTATCGTCTGTTTCAGGCAGCTGATTTAATCTGTTCTTTCAAATTGCTGGAAATGAAGTTTTCGCGCAAAAGTTTTTCAAAGTCAGAGATGCTCTTTTTTAATAATTACCGGGAATTCAAAAAGAATTACTTAAAGATACTAAAGGTCAAAGAGTACAAATAATATGAAAAACAAAAACTCCGGGGCAAAACCTTTCTTAAAATGGGCAGGCGGAAAAACCCAGCTTTTACCTGAAATTCAAAAATTTTATCCTCAGAAAATAGAAAAATATTGTGAACCTTTTGTCGGCGGAGGGGGCATTCCGGCATAAATGCCGTCGGCTATTGCGCACTTCGCTAACGCTCATCCTCCTCACTTCGTTGTGGTGGACTGCTTCGCAGGTGCTTCATAGCCTAATGCGAGGAAAACATATGAAACAATATGAAGCTGTAGAAATTGCACTTGAAAATCTTGGTGGAATTGGTACGCTTGGACAACTAAATGTTGAAGTATTTAAAATAAAAGATTGTGAATGGAAAACAAAAACACCATTTGCATCAATCAGAAGAATTGTCCAACAAGATACTAATATTTATAAAATTAAGCCTGGTTTATATGCACTTAAATCTTATCAAAAGTCATTAGAAAAATTAGGAATAATAGTCGAAACTGAAGAAAATAAAGATTCAGAAGAAGTAAAACAATTTAATCATTCGTATTATCAAGGTTTATTATTGACGATTGGAAATTTTAGAAATCTAAAAACTTTTGTACCGAATCAAGACCAAAACAAACTTTACGGAAAACAAAAATTAGGTGATTTGAGAACATTACAAGTGCTTCCAAATTTTTCTTATAATAATTTTGTTCATAGAAGTTCAACAATTGATGTGATTTGGTTTAATGAACGAAATATGCCTGATTCATTTTTTGAAGTAGAACATTCAACTGACATTCAAAATTCTTTATTAAAGTTTAACGATTTAAGAGATTTTTATGTAAGAATGGTAATTGTCGCGGACGAAAGAAGAAAACAAGAATACTTGTCCAAGATTAATTATTCTTCGTTTGAAATATTGAACAAAGAAAAACGAGTTCATTTTTTAAGTTATTCACAACTTGAAGAAGAGTATAACCAAGAGTTAAAAAAACAGGAATTTGAATTTGTTTTGTAATTTTCTACTTGATATTTCTTAAAAATTGATCAAAGATCCAAATCATGAAAATAGAAGTTAATATTGAAGAAATGGTTGTTGGAAAATTTGAACTAGATATTCCTGAAGGTGTTGAGCCTTACGATTTTATTCGAGACGAATATTATAAGGGTAAGATTGTATTGGAACCTGGTGAATGTCAATTTAGGCAAATGGAGATTCATGATTTAACTGATGATTCATGGACTGAATGGATTGAGTTTTGACGGGGCGTTGCGGGGTTTCCCCGCAGAAGGGGTAGCGAAAAAGAGAAGCTTTGAAGCGAGGGGAAGACTTTCCCCTTTGATATGATTTTTGCAGATTCTCCATATTTTCTTTCAAACGGCGGAACACAAATGCGCGATGTAATGAATATGACTTCCTTTAGAATCGTCAAGTCATTTTATACTTTTCTTTCTGATAAATACTTTGAAGAGTGGGAGTAGAAAATTTTATTGGAATTATAACTGCAACAAAATTTGCAAAAGCCGTAATAAGACCATTGAATTTACAAGAAAAAAACAGGCTTGTAACGCAACCAACATGGATAATAATAATTTTTAAAATTGCCGGAGTTTTTATTATCTACACGAAATATTTTTGTAGCTACAGAATTTTTTATTCTGAGAAAAAGTTTTGGTAGATAGATTTTTATTGAGCGTCATATCTGATCCAAAGAATTTTCATTCAATAAAAAATCAAAAAGATTCAGAATTAAAATTCCGTCTTCTGTGTAATGAGTGGGATTATCTTTAGCGATAATAATTTTTTTGAATGAATCTTTTGTTTTAACCAATGAGCGTTCTTCCTGCTGCAATTTTTCTTTATCAGGTAAAGACAAAGCGGATTGAATATATAATCTTTTTGAAACCAGGTTGCATACAAAATCAATTTCAAGTTGTCTTTGAGTTTTGGTTTTGTCTTTATTCATAATATTTTCTTCTACCATTCCGACATCAACATTGTAACCTCGAATAAGCAGTTCATTGAAAATCACATTTTCCATAAGATGAGTTTCTTCAAATTGGCGAAAGTTCAATCTGGCATTTCGTAAACCTACATCTGTAAAATAATATTTTTGCGGCGATGAAATATATTTTTTTCCTTTAACATCATAACGACGGGATTTTGTAATCAAAAAAGAGTTATAATCAAAAGTTGTGGATTGCCTGAGAAGGCATAGAAAAAGAGGTCTGTCTAAGGTATAGTTTTCTTTGGAAAAAAAAATAAACACCGAAGGAGACCTCTTATGAAAAGAATACTGGAAATTGAAGAAAATTCCAATAGTCCAACGATTGATTTGCTTGAAAAAGCAATCCGCGCAAGAGCACGTGAAGTAATTGAAAGTCTTTACGAGGATGAAGTTCAGCGTTTTCTTAATAAAACTTCTTCTATCGTAGACAAAACCGGAAACAAACTTGTAGTAAGAAACGGCTTTCACAAAGAACGGACAATTCTTACTACAAACGGTTACGTTACAGTCAGGCTTCCCAGAGTTGATGACCGTGCACTTGAAGAAAAGGATCGCTTTGTAAGCAAAGTCCTTCCTCCGTTTGCAAGAAAAACTCCGACAGTAGAAGCAATACTTTCCGCTGCCTACCTTGCAGGAATTTCTTCAAACAAGTTTTCAGCCATGCTCCATGATGTTCTTGGTAAAGAAGCAAAGGGCCTGAGTCCGTCAGTCATAACAAAGCTTACTGTAAAATGGCAGGCTGAATATGACGAATGGCGCAAACGAGATCTTTCCGGAAAGGAATACGTTTATGTTTGGGCAGACGGAATTTACGTAAAGTCCCGGCTTGACGGTGAAAAGACCTGCCTTCTGGTAATAATTGGCGTAACTGTTGAAGGCAAAAAAGAACTTGTGGCTGTACAGGCCGGAATTCGCGAGTCAACGGAAAGTTGGCGTGGAGTTTTGCTTGATTTGAAATTCCGCGGACTGACAAAAGCACCAAAATTGGCAGTCTGCGACGGAGCGCTTGGGTTTCAAAATGCAGTTGATGAAATCTGGGGCCAGCTAAAAATTCAGAGATGCTGGTTCCACAAGTCCATGAACATTCTGGACAAATTGCCTGACTGTGTGCAGACTCAGGCCACAAAAATGATTCGGGATATGTGGCAGGCAGACAAACGTGCAAACGCCTTGAAAGCCTACGACTTATTTATAGAAACTTTCGGAAAAAAATATCCGAAGGCAACGGAATGTCTTGAAAAAGACAAGGAGGATTTGTTCCGCTTTTATGATTATCCGGCGGAACATTGGGCTCACATTAGAACGTCGAATCCGATTGAATCGACATTTGCAACAGTCAGGTTGCGCCACAAGTCAACAAAAGGAAACGGCTCTTCCGCTGCTTCTGTTGCAATGGCTTTCAAGCTTTGTCTTCAGGCAGAGAAAAACTGGCGACGGCTCAGGGGATTTAAACAACTTGAACTTGTCGCCAAAAATATAATTTTTGTGGACGGTGAACAAATGAAGGCTGCCTGATGAAAAGACACTTTTTTTCAATCCACAACAATTGACAATAACTCATCAAAAAAGAATCTTCAAAATATTCAAGATAATTTTTTACAGTTTCAGGATGAATATTGATTTTTTTTACACTTTTGAATGTATCAGAAAGTTTTTTTGCAGTAACAAGACTTCCAACTGAAGATGCAAGATAATCCAAAAGTTCCGCAAGTTCTTCTGAATTGCGTATATCATTTCGCTCCAGAATGTCTTTTAAATACGTTTCTGTAAAAATATTTTTTAAGTAATTTGATTTATCTTCTTCGCTTTCAATTTCCATTAATTTTGGTAAACCGCCAAAATTTAAATATTCTTTCCAGAGTGAATACTTGTCCCCAGATGAATATTTTGCGAATTCAGAAAAACTCAATGGGAACAAATGAACTTCATCACCTCGACCGCGAAATTCCGTTATGATATCTTTTGACAAGAATTTCGCATTGCTTCCAGTAACATACGTATCCGCGTTTTGGATATGCAAAAAAGAATTCAGAACATCTTCAAAATCTTTAACAAACTGAACTTCGTCAAGGAGAATGTAATACATTTTATTGTCAGTAATTTTTGCATGAACATAAGAGCAAAGTTCGTCGGGATCGCGAAGTTTTATATTGATTCTGTCATCAAGAGCTATTTTTATTATATGAATGTCATCGACACCACATTCTTTTAGATGATTATAGAACAAATTGAAAAGCAGATATGACTTTCCACAACGCCTGATTCCGGTAATTACTTTTATCATTCCGTTATGCTTTTTTCTGATTATTTTGTCAAGATAAAGCTTCCGTTCCATAATTTGCTCCAGTTAGTGAAAAATTAGTCGAAAATCTGTCCAATATTTCAATAGAATTATATTTCAAGAAGTTAAATTTGTCAAATTACTGAAAAATTAGTCGAATAGGAGAGTAATTTTGCGGTCGCGAATTTTTTATTCCGTGGTGATTTGAAGGCGACTTTCTCTGTATAATTTCCTACCGTGATAAGTCCAGTCTTACAAAAAATTAATTTAATAAACTTATTGCCACTGACAGTAAAAATCCCATTAACCCCACCGCTATATTAAAACAACTGACCTGGAAGTTTTAGTTTTTCTTTTGGTTCAAAAATTTTATCAAATTCTTCTACCTGTTCATCTGAAACAAAATATTCACTTGGAGTTCTGTATGTTCCGGTTTTACCTTTTAAAAAATCCGGGATTAGTTCTTTGCATAAAAAATACGGAATTTCATTTTGGCGAGGTTCATCGTTATAGAAAATATTTTTTGACTTTGATTCAACAAATCCGCTTTTTCCGTAAAATTCAATATTTCCTTCTATGAACAAAGCTCCACAACCGAGTTCACGGGCTTTTTCAACAGCATAATCCAAAAGTTTTTTTCCATAGCCTTTTCGTTTAAAATCAGGGGCAATTCCGAGCGGACCAAAAGTCATAACAGGAAGTTCTGTTCCATCGTCGCAAAATATTTTGGCTTTTACAAAAACAATCTGCCCAATTAATTTGGAATCTTTTTCCATTACAAAATCCAATTCAGGAACAAAATTTTTACTATTTCTAAGTTCGTGCAAAACAAAATGCTCGCTGCAGCCTGGCTTGTAAACATTCCAGAAAGAATTTCTTACAAGATCCTCCGTTGCGTGAAAGTCAGATTCAGTTTCGTTTCTAATAATAAAATCGGTATTCATTTTTTTATTTAATAACTCCCAAAATTAGAATATAATAAAATTATGAAAAAAGAAAATACACCAGAAAGCGAATCTTATAAAAAAATTAATCTGGAAACATATTACCGCAAAGGAAGTTTTACAAATTTTTCAGAAGGCCCAAAATGTTCACTCAGCATGACAAGCAAAATTGACGTAACAGATTTATTCAACTGGTCAAAAAAATGCGGAACAAAATTTTACATAAATTTTTTGTACGTTCTTTCAAAAGTTTTAAACAGCCGCGACGACTACAAAATGGAATACCGCTGGCTGACAAAAGAACTTGTTTGCTGGGAAAAAGTTAATCCTTGCCACTACATTTTTTTTGAAGAAAAAGAAATCTGCACGCCGGTTTATTCAGAATATTTTTCTGATTATAAAAAATTTTATGACGGAATTACAAAAGATATTCAGGAAGCAAAAGAAAGGCGCACTTATGTGAACGAAAGCGCAACTCATCCAAACTGGTTCGACGCATCTTACATCAGTTGGGAAAATTATGACAGCCTGAATATTGAACTTCCCGACGGATACTTGTATTTTATGCCGATTATAAACTGGGGCCGCTTTAAAAAAGAATATGTCGTTGACCCAAAAACAGAAGAACCACGTATTCGCCTTATGATGCCGTTAACAGTCAGAATGAATCACGCAATCGCCGACGGCTACCAGGTTGCAAAAGTATTTGAACTTGTAAGAAAAGAATGTGAAAATCTGACAAGGGAATAAAATGAACAAAACAAAAATAACACTTTGCGGCGATGACTGCCTTAAATGTCCGAGCTACAATGCAAAAACCTGATGTATATAACTTTACATTTGGATCACGGCTGATTTTTTTTGCTTCTTCCATTTAAACTAAAAAATTAATTTTGTACTCCAAATTTGCGTTCTAGCCCAGGATGTGCCAGTGGGAGTCCAGTTTGTTAAGGCTTTCGCAACCGTCTTTTGTTACAAGCACAAGGTCTTCTATTCTTATTCCGGCTTTGCCTTCTATATAAATGCCCGGTTCTATAGAAAAAATCATTCCTTCTCGCGCGGTAAGAGTTGAACTCTGGCTTACATCTCCTGCTTCGTGGTCTGCCATTCCGCAAAAATGTCCAAGCCTGTGCGTAAAATTCTTACCGTAACCGGCTTCTTCTATAAGATTGCGTGCGGCACTGTCAATGTCTTTTAGGGCAACACCCGGTTTTATAATGCTTTTTGCATATTCGTTTGCGCGGCGTACAATATCATGAATCTGTGCCACTTCCTTTGGTGCCGTTAAGAAAAATGAAGTGCGCGTCATGTCAGAACAGTAACCGTTTTTTTTGCAGCCAAGATCAATTAGAACAACATCCCCGCGTGAAGGCTTTGTCCCGTCTGGAACATGATGCGGGGCCGCCGCGTTTTTTCCAAAAGAAACAATTGTCTCAAAAGAAGGCTCTGCACCGGCTTTTGCAAACAGTGAATCAATATAAGACGCAACTTCCTTTTCGGTAACGCCATCGTGAATAAAGTTAAATGCCTTCTGCAGACAGTCGTCTGCAATAGCGGCGGCGGTTTTCATAAGAGAAATTTCCTGTGCATCTTTGCAGCCCCTAAGAGAATCAACACATTCAGAACCACACACAAAGTTAACAGCAGGATTTTTTTTCATAAGTGGAATAAGAAAGCGTGCAGGCCACATGCCGTCTATTCCCAGTGTACCTTGCTTAAGAATATGAGCGGTTAAAAAATCAGCAGTATTTATTCCGTCTGAATACAAAACAACGCTACATTCTGCATTTTTAATACAAAACAGCGTGTTTGCAAAAAGAACAGTTTCTCCCTTTTCAAAGTAAAGTGCAAAAAGACGCTCCATGGGGTTAACATGAATTCCTGTAAAATAAAAAATACTCAGCGGGTCACTTACAAGAAGCGCATCAATTTTGCGCTGTGACATTTCTGAGAAAATTTTTGACTGTCTGTTTTTAAAAATAATATTCATAACTAATCTTATTTTACAACCTGGAGCGACAATTTTCAATAAAAGAAATTTAATTCTCCGCAGAAACTACTCTTCAAACTGCGAATCATCATCTTTAAGTTCCACAGCAGAATTTTTGTCTCTGAGCGGGTCAAAATTTCTGTATTTAAGCGGCGTCATTCCCTTGTAACGGCGGAATGTTTTTATAAAATACGAAAAATCGTTGAATCCGCAGTTAAAGGCAATGTCCGGAAGTTTGTCATTCGTTTCTCTAAGAAGTGCGCAGGCTCTGTTCACCCGAAACCAGTTAAGGTATTCAATGGGTGAACGCTCTGTCATCTCACGAAATATTCTGCAGAAGTACTTGGGCGAAAGTCCGGCAATTTTACTCATTTCTTCGAGTGTAAGGTTCTGGTCGTAATTCTTTCTGATTAAATTAAGCACCAGATCCAGCTGTTCGGAACGTACCCTTTTGTGTGCAGGCATTATGCGTTTTTCGGTATAAAGTCCGTGTTTTTTTATAAGCCCGAACAAAACCATAAGCAGGCCGGCAGAAATTATATCGTAACCGTTTGGTTTTCCTTTGAGTACAGAAAAAAGAATGTCTGTAGTCTGGGCAAAGTCACTGTCTTTTTCGAATTTAATCTGATTTTCAAGAATCGTGTTTCCGTTGAGAATATCGTTTATAAAAAGATCTGGGCTAAAACTGTGCAGACGCAGAAGTTCAATGTCAAAAACAATGGACTCGTAAAGACTGGAACCTTTGACAGGTGCATCGCCGTGAATCATCTTGCCCGGAATAATACACAGGTCACCCTTTGAAAGGTGAAAGTCGTGGTTTTCAAGCGAGATGTTGTATGTTCCCGAAATTATGTGGATAATCTCGAATTCGGTGTGCCAGTGCATCCAAAGGTCGTAGGAAGGATTTTCTGTATTGCACAGGTTGTACTGGAGCGGAAAAACAATTGTTCCTCTCTGCTGGGTTTCTCTAACCGGCTTTGAAGAGTCAGTTTTTGGAATGTCTGCTTTCTGCTCATAAAATACTTTCGTCATATTTTGAGATAATTATAGCACTATTCAAAAGGGATTTTCAAGAATATAATCTTATTTATGACGAATAAATTTTCTTTTGGAGCACCTGTTTTTACCGGAGCCGTGGTCGAGAAGTTTTCTCTGTGCAAGTCGGAGTTCCCCGTAGGAAAAATTGAGTCTGAATGGCCGTTCACGTGGAACTATAATCTGGAAAAAACAGATATCGTGTTTGGTCTGGGCGAAAGTGTACGCGGAATGAACAAGCGTGGCTTTAAGTATGTAAGCTGGTGTCTGGATTGTCCCAATCAGAGTGAAAATACACCATCAATGTACGGTGCCCACAACTTTCTGCTCGTGTTCGGAAAAAATCCGTTCGGAATCTTCTTTGACACAGCTTCAAGAATTGAATTTGACATTGGCTGGACAGATCAGGATGTAATGACTGTTAAAACAGAAGATACCGGTGTTGAAGTCTACGTTATTTTTCCGTCAGACAATGCAAAAAATGTGCTTACTGATATAACAAGACAGTTCCGCGCGCTTATAGGCCAGAGTTATATTCCGCCAAGATGGGCATTCGGTTACCAGCAGAGCCGCTGGGGGTACAAGACCGAAGCCGATGTTCGCGAAGTTGTCAGAAAGTACCGCGAGCTGAATATTCCGCTGGACAGTGTTGTACTCGACATAGATTACATGACCGACTACATGGACTTTACTGTAGACAAAGAAAAATTTTCTGACCTTAAGGGATTGTCGGCTGAGCTTAAAAAAGACGGAATGCATCTTATTCCGATTATTGACGCCGGAGTTAAGGTTAAGGAAGGTTATGATGTTTATGAAGAAGGCGTAAAAAACGGATACTTTGCAACAAAAGAAGACGGTACGCCTTATGCAGCAGGTGTATGGCCGGGACGTTCGCACTTTACGGACTTTTTTAATCCACAGGCACGCGAATGGTTCGGTTCAAAATATAAAATTCTTACAGATCAGGGAATTGAAGGTTTCTGGAACGACATGAATGAACCTGCCATGTTCTATTCAGACGACAGCCTTAAAGAAGCGTTTGACAAACTCGAAAGCTACAAGGGAAAGAATCTTGATATTCAGACTTTCTTTGAATTTACACCAATTTCGGGAAGTACATTCAACCAGCTCGAAGACTACAAGCGCTTTTATCACAGAGTGCCCGGCTCTTCAAACCCGGACGAAAAAATCCGCCACGACAAGATACACAATCTTTACGGAGCGTGGATGACGCGTGCTGCAGGTGAAGGACTTGAAAAAATCAGTCCGGACAAGCGCATGCTCATTTATTCACGCGCGTCTGCAATAGGAGCACACCGTTACGGCGGAATATGGACAGGTGACAATGCTTCTACCTGGTCGCATCTTCTGCAGGAAATAAAAATGCTTCCTGGAGTGAACATGTGCGGCTTCCTTTATTCCGGGGCAGACATTGGCGGTTTTGGTGACAGTACTTCGCGCGATCTTCTTATGAGATGGCTTGCTCTTGGTGACTTTACGCCTCTTATGAGAAACCATTCTGCATGGAACACACGCCTTCAGGAATGTTACAGCTTTAAAAATCCCGAGGAATTCAAAAGCATAATTGATTTGAGATATGCACTTCTTCCTTACATTTACAGTGAGTTTGTAAAGGCAGCTGTTAACGGTGACAGTTACATAAGGCCGCTTGCGTTTGACTATCCGAATGACAGGCGCGCAGTTTGTACAGAAGATGAACTTATGGTAGGAAGTGATATTCTTCTTGCACCTGTCTACACACAGAATGCAGAAGGCCGCTACGTATATCTTCCCGAAGACATGACAATGGTAACGTGGTCAGACAGCCGTGCCGAACAAAAACCAATGAGCGCCGGTGACCACTTTGTAGAGATTCCGCTCGAAACAGTTGTGTTCTTTGTAAAAAAAGGTCGCGCCGTGCCGCTCTTTAAGAGTGCACTCAGCAGCGAACAGATAGACATGAACAGCGCATATCTTGTAGGAGACGCAAAATCCTGCGAATTGTACACCGACGACGGTTACAGCCGCAAAATAAATCTTAACGAAGGAATGCGTGAGATAAAGTAAAGAAGTAGGCAGAAAAAATGAGAAGCACCCCTGAAGTTGGATACCAGTTCAATTTTAGGGGTGCTTTTTTATTTAATTTTGGTGATATCATACTAATATAGTGTTATACTGGATTCAGTATATATTAGATGTAATTTGATGAAAACTAATAAACGGGAGCAGTTATGAGAACAATTGATGAATTTTGCGGACAGAAAAACGGATATTCCCTGTCAAAGACTTTGCGTAATAAGTTGATTCCTGTTGGAAAGACAGAAGACAAAATAAAAGAATATCATTTGATGGAAAATGACTATGGAAGAGCTGCAGCCTATGTGGAAGTTAAGAACTTGATTGATGATTTTCATCGAAGCTTTATTGCTGAAAGACTAGATAAAGTATCTTTAGATTGGACAAATCTTTTTAATGCTTTGAATGAATATCAAAAAAATCAAAAAGATAAATTATTGAAAGCTAAATGTAAAAAAGTCCTTGAAGCTCAGCAAAAGGAAATGCGTAAGAAGATCGTACAGTTATTTACAGGCGATAAGGATAATAAAGACCCTGTATATGAAAAACTATTCAAAAAGGAATTAATAGAAGATCTTCTTCCTGAAGCAATCAAGAAAGACACTTCTGGAATAATTACACAAAAAGAAGAGGCCCTTGCTAAGTTCCACCAGTTTTGCACATATTTTACTAATTTCCATGAAAACAGAAAAACTATTTATAGTGCAGAAGATAAAAGTACTGCAATAAGTAACCGTATTGTGAATGAAAACTTTCCAAAATATGTTGCCAATATAAAGGTTTTTGAGTATCTATCAAAAAACTTTCCTAAAATTATCGATGATACTGAAAACCAGTTGAAAAATGACTTGAGTGGAAAAAAATTAAAAGACATATTCACTATAAATGGTTTTAATAATGTACTTTCACAGAAAGGGATAGATTTCTATAACATAATTATTGGAGGAATCCCTGAAAAAGAAGGTATTCCAAGAAAACAGGGAATAAATGAAGCCATAAACCTTTTACGTCAAGGTTTGCCTCCTGAAAGAAAAAATGAGCTTAAACAAAGAATGACTTTTCTTTACAAACAGATTTTAAGCGATAAAGAAAAAGTATCATTTATTCCAGAAGTTTTTAATGACAGTAAAGAAGTATATTTGGCTGTTCAAGCTTTTAATGCAAAATGCATTTCTAGTATTATTGATAAAATTGCAGATTTATATAAACAGCATAATGCATATAATCTTGAAAAAATATTTGTTCCTGCAAAATCGTTAACTGCATTTTCTCAGTCAGTGTATGGTAACTGGTCTTTGCTTTCGGAGTGTATATTTGAAAAAGAGAAAGGAGAAAAAACTTTATCTGAAAAGAAATTAGAGGATCTTACAAAGAAAATTGCTAAAAATGATTATTCACTAATTGATTTGCAGTCTGCTTATGATATTTGGGCTGATAAAAATAATATTGAGTTTAATAAAAGAATTAGCATCAATTCATATTTCAATTTAAACGAAATACGACAACAAAAGAAGCCAGACGGAACTTATGAGAAAGTTGTTTCAAATTTAATTGAAGATGTGAAAAGCACGTATATCAGAATTGACTTTGATAATATCAAGGACTTGCAACAAGAAAAAAATGCTTCAATTCCAATAAAAGAGTATTTAGACGCTGTACAAAATCTTTTTCATTATTTAAAACTTGTTGACTACAAAGGTGATGCTTTAAAAGACGAGATGTTCTATTCTTCTTATGATGAATATTTGCAAATCTTGAGTGAAATAATGTCTCTTTACAATAAAACACGAAATTTTGTTACAAAGAAAGTTGGCGAAATTAAAAAAATAAAACTTAATTTTGATTGCAGTTCTCTGCTTTCTGGTTGGGGAACTGATTATGGAAGTAAAGCGGCTCACATTTTTAAATCTGATTCTTGTTTTTATCTTGGAATTATTAATAAAAAACTAGATAAAACTGACATAGATTCTATTTATCAAAATGGAAATACTATGATAGAAAAAATTGTTTATGATTTCCAAAAACCTGATAATAAAAATACACCAAGACTGTTTATTCGATCAAAAGGAACTGCTTATGCACCTGCTGTAAGTACATATGACTTACCGATAGAATCAGTTATAGATATTTATGACAAAGGTTTATTTAAAACCGAATATCGAGAGAAGAATCTTGAAGTGTACAAGAAATCTCTTATTAAATTGATTGACTATTTTAAATTAGGATTCTCACGACACGATTCATACAAACATTACAATTTTTGCTGGAAAGAAACTAAAGATTATGCAGATATTTCTGAATTCTACGCTGATACAATGAGGTCATGTTATCAACTTAAAACAGAACGTATTAATTTTGATAATCTGATGACTCTTGTAGATGAAGGAAAACTCTTTTTGTTCCAAATTTATAATAAAGACTTTTCAACTGGTAAAGACGGAGGAAATGGTTCTACAGGAAGAAAAAATATGCATACTCTTTATTGGGAAAATCTTTTCAGTAAAGAAAATCTTGATGATGTCGTTTTACAATTAAGCGGAGGAGCCGAGTTATTCTTTAGACCAAAGAGTTTGGAAGAGGAAAATGCTACAATACACGAAAAGAATTCTTTTATTGTCAACAGAACATATCTGAAAGAAGTTAAAGGCAACAAAGAAATCTATGAAACTATTCCAGAAGAAATCTACCAGGAGATCTATCAAAAATTAAATGGAAAGACTGATACAATTTCTGATGAAGCACAAGAGCTTTTATCTTCTGGAAAGGTAAAATATAGAGCTGCTCCTCACAGAATTATAAAGGATAGACATTTTACACAGGATACATATTTATTTCATTGCCCAATATCTTTGAATTTTAAAGCACAAGAAATAACAGGAAAAAAATTTAATGACAGGGTTTTAGAAAAAATAAAAAATAACTCGGAAATTAAGATAATTGGTCTTGACCGTGGAGAACGAAACTTAATTTATTTATCATTAATTAATCAGAAAGGTGAGATTGAACTACAGAAGACATTGAATCTTGTGGAACAACAAAAACGTTTAATTGATTATCAAGGGAAACTTGTACAAAAAGAAGGCGACCGTGATAAGGCACGAAAAAACTGGCAGACAATCGGCAATATAAAAGAACTAAAAGAAGGTTATCTTTCTGCTGTTGTACATGAGATTGCAACACTTATGGTAGATAATAACGCAATTGTGGTAATGGAAGATTTGAACTTCGGTTTTAAACGAGGACGTTTTGCAGTTGAGAGACAAGTATATCAGAAATTTGAACACATGTTTATTGATAAACTTAATTATCTAGTTTTCAAAGATAGAAAAGTAACTGAACCAGGTGGAGTTCTAAATGCGTATCAACTAACAGACAAATTGGAAGCTTTTAAAGATTTAGGAAAACAGAGCGGTTTTCTGTTCTATGTTCCGGCAGGCTATACTTCAAAAATTGATCCAGCTACAGGTTTTGCAAATCTTCTTGATATGACAAACCTTACAAATGTTCAGAAAAAGCGAGATTTCTTTGCTAAGTTTGACAGCATTTGCTTTGATGAAGAAAAACAGATGTTTGCTTTTACTTTTGATTACAAGAATTTCAACAGGAAAGACGCTCAAGAAATGAGCAGAACAAAGTGGACTGTTTATTCAAATGGAAAGCGTATTCAATTCTGCGGAAAAGGAAAAGCTTCTAAGCATATCGAAAACCTTACAGAAGAATTCAAAACTCTTTTTAGAGAATTTGATTATCAGAATGGCAACAATATTCTTGATTCAATTTTGGAAGTTGGAGCAGCTTTAAAAGCTGGCGAAAAACCTGCAAAAGAAATTGCAGATTTCTGGGATAAACTGCTTGTATTATTCAAACTGGTTTTGCAGATGCGTAACAGCGACGCAAAAACTGGTGATGATTATATTATTTCTCCGGTTATGTCAGAAAGCGCCAATTTCTTTGACAGTCGCGAGCAGGAAAAGCTAGGCAATAATGCAAAACTTCCAAAAGATGCAGATGCAAACGGTGCATATCATATTGCGTTAAAAGGTTTGTATTTGCTAAAAGCTTTTGACAAAACTCCTGAAGACCAGTTGAAAAAGGTAGATATGAAAATTTCCAATGCCGACTGGTTCCGTTTTGCACAGGAAAATGAATATAACAAATAAACGAAAAGAAACGGCGGAATATGGAAACAATACAGCGATCATGTTCCGCTTGTGTGGGATATTACTTATAATTAAATGGAGATATGTATGCAGAAATCAGAAATTACACCTTCTCAAAATAAATCAAAAATTCTCATGTACACCACTTCTGATGGTGTAACAAAAATAGAAGTTACTTTTGATAATGATACAGTTTGGCTTTCTATTGATCAGATGGCAGAACTCTTTGGTCGAGACAGAAGCGTTATCGGAAAACATATTCGTAATGTGTTAAAAGAAGGTGAACTGGATAAGAACTCAGTATGGGCAAATTTTGCCTACACTGCCAAAGATGGCAAAAATTATAATGTGGACTTTTATAATCTGGATATGATTATTTCTGTTGGTTACAGGGTTAATTCCTTGCGTGGCACTCAATTCAGAATATGGGCCACAAACATATTAAAAGAATATATGAAAAAAGGTTTTGCCATGGATGATGAACGGCTCAAAAATTTGGGCGGAGGGAACTATTTTGAAGAACTTCTTGCGCGTATTCGCGATATTCGTTCTTCCGAAAAAGTTTTTTGGCGCAAAGTCCTTGATATTTATTCAACAAGCATTGATTACAACCCTAAATCTGAACTTTCACAAACTTTTTTTAAGCAGGTGCAAAACAAAATGCATTGGGCAGCTCACAAACACACTGCGGCAGAAATCATTTATCAGCGTGCAGATGGTGAACAACAGAATATGGGGCTTACATCATGGAGCGGAACTCACATAAAGCAGAGTGATACAGAGATTGCAAAGAACTATCTTTCCGAACCAGAACTTGATGCTTTGAATAAGATTGTTACTGCATACCTGGATATTGCAGAAGTTATGGCTTTGAATCAGGAGCCTATGTACATGAAAGACTGGCTTGTAACAATTGACGATTATTTGAAAATGACGCGAAAAGAGATTCTTTCTACAAGTGGAAAAGTTTCTCATGGTCAGGCTATCGAAAAAGCTCATCAAGAATATAAAAAATATCAGAAGCGCCTTGAAATTGAAGCATCTCCAGTTGAAAAAGATTTTTTAGAATCAATTGGTAAACTGGAGAAGTTGGAAGCCCCAAAGAAAACAATAAAGAAACAATCTTAACCGGGAGGTTGTATTGGAATCCTACTTACGCATAACTTACCTGAACGATTTTATTTTTTGTCCGCTTTCCATTTATTTTCATCAGCTGTACGGGGGACTTTCTGAGCGACTTTATTACGATGATGTGCAGATGAATGGCCGGGCGGTACATGAGGCTGTAGACGAAAAGCGGTATTCCACCCACAAAAATATTCTGCAGGCAATCGATGTATATTCTGATGAATACAAACTTTGCGGTAAGATTGATATCTTTGATATTGATAAGGGATTGCTAACAGAACGTAAAAAATCAATCAAAACAATTTATGACGGTTACGTTTTTCAGCTTTATGCGCAATATTTTTGTTTGCGCGAGATGGGGTACAATGTAAAGCAAATTCGCTTTTATTCCAGCGATGACAACAAAGTGTATCCTGTTGAACTTCCAGAAAAAAATCCTCAAATGTTTGCGAAATTTAAGGAAACAATAAAAGAAATACAGAATTTTAATCCTGACGACTTTATTCCGCAGAATGAAAAGAAATGCGCTTTTTGCATTTACAGTAATTTTTGTGACAGACCGCTTGCATAAGGAGTTGCGTTTATGATTAGTACAAAAGATTTTGAGCATAAGCAGATTTTGTTTGTATTGCTGGAAGAGGGTGAAAAAGTCAGTTTTAAAAATGACAATATTATTATTCTGAATAAAGAAGGTAAGATAAAACACCAGTCAACCTGCTATCTTCTTTTTGCGCTGTTTGTTTCAGGTCATATTTGTGTTACAAGCGGACTTTTGGAACGTGCAAAAAAATTCTGTTTTTCAATAATTTTTATGTCTTACACTTTGCGACCGTATGCTATGTTGCCAGCAAGAGCAGAAGGAAATGTAATTCTTCGTAGAAAACAATATGAATATCAATCGTTTGAACTTGGTGCCCATATTATTTCAAATAAAATACATAATCAGAATGCTGTACTAAAAAAAATACGGGAAAAATCTTCTGAGCTGAAAAAAGTGATAGCTACACTTGAAGTAAATGAGAAAAAAGTTCTTTTACCTGATTTAAAACTTGAAGAAATAATGGGGTTGGAAGGTACTTCTGCCAGAATTTATTTTGGGCAGTTATTTAAAGACTATGACTGGAAAGCAAGACGCCCCCGAGTAAAGCAGGATATGATAAATTGTCTTTTAGATATTGGATATTCTCTTTTATTTAATTTGATTGATGGTCTTTTGGAAATGTACGGATTTGATACTTATGTTGGAATTTTACACCGTGAGTTCTTTAACAGAAAGTCTCTGGTATGTGATATGGTCGAACCGTTTCGTGCAATAATTGATAATGCGTTAATTAAAGCCTTAAATCTTGGACAATGTAATGAAAAAGATTTCTTTAAATCACAGAATCAGTGGATGATTGGGGGAAAGAAGGCCGCACCTTACATAACTATTTTTATTCATGCTTTGCTTGAAAGAAAAAATGAGATTTTTTTATATATTCAAACCTATTACCGCTCTTTTATGAGGAATAAACCTGTGGAAGAATATCCTGTTTTTTTATTTGAAGGAAAGAAAGTCGTTAGTTTTCCTTCCGTGGCAAACTAACTTATGCAGGTTTTCTCTGAAAAACTGCGATTAGACCGCCCATCCATGGCGAAAAAAGGAGAAGAAAATGTTGATTGTCAGTTATGATATTGCAGATGATAAAGTCCGTACACGGTTTTCAAAGTTTTTGCAAAAGTTTGGATTTAGATTACAGTATTCAGTATTTGAAATTCATAATTCAGAACATATTTTAAAAATCATTATGAATGAAATTGCAAATGTATATGAAAAGACCTTTACAGAAGAGGATAGTATTGTTATATTTAAGTTGAGTGAAACATGTGAGAAAATTTCGTATGGATATGCAAAAAATAATTCCGAAGATTTCATCTTGGTTTCATCATAATTGCAGACCCCAGGTCTTACTGGAGTTTTTACCGGAATCAGTAATAAATTTGTTGTTTTTCTCGGTAATATATGCGAAAAACCGTTCTAAACAGTACTGTTGTACAAAGACTAGAGTTTAGAACCCAAATAAAATTTCTACTGTTGTAGATCGTGATCCGTTATTGAAATCTCGATGGTTTAGAACCCAAATAAAATTTCTACTGTTGTAGATTGCAAGCAGTTCAGATTCTGCGCTTGGTTTAGAACCCAAATAAAATTTCTACTGTTGTAGATCAAGTATTGACGCCTCTGTATATGCTGTTTAGAACCCAAATAAAATTTCTACTGTTGTAGATAATTGTTCTTATCTGAATATGCAGAGTTTAGAACCCAAATAAAATTTCTACTGTTGTAGATCAGTAAACGGCCAAAATAGCTCTGATCGTTTAGAACCCAAATAAAATTTCTACTGTTGTAGATAGTATGCTACTAAAGACACAGATTTTGGTTTAGAACCCAAATAAAATTTCTACTGTTGTAGATCTTGAAGCGAAAGCAACACGCAGCGCGTTTAGAACCCAAATAAAATTTCTACTGTTGTAGATTTGGAGCGGTAGGTGGTGCAGTTGAGTTTAGAACCCAAATAAAATTTCTACTGTTGTAGATTGGATATAAAGAAGGTCGTTAAATCGTTTAGAACCCAAATAAAATTTCTACTGTTGTAGATTACTGCGATTGTTCAGTCATGTCTAAGTTTAGAACCCAAATAAAATTTCTACTGTTGTAGATAATGAAACAATGTTCGGGTGTATTAGCAGTTTAGAACCCAAATAAAATTTCTACTGTTGTAGATTGTTAACTTTTTGTGTTCGTTGGGGGTTTAGAACCCAAATAAAATTTCTACTGTTGTAGATCTGGAGTTTTGGTAATGATGGAAAAACGTTTAGAACCCAAATAAAATTTCTACTGTTGTAGATGAAGGTGCAGAAGAGTACAAAATAAGTTTAGAACCCAAATAAAATTTCTACTGTTGTAGATTGTTGATTTCAGTGGCAGAGGTGAATTGGTTTAGAACCCAAATAAAATTTCTACTGTTGTAGATCGAGAAACACCCATTCCATGACCAGCGTTTAGAACCCAAATGAAATTTCTACTGTTGTAGATGCGAACCTGTTATCTCTGTTATTCAGAGTTTAGAACCCAAATAAAATTTCTACTGTTGTAGATTCAGTAAAAACCGTAAGACTGAACAAACAAATAATGTCAATATTACAAAACGCCAAAAAAACGCGTAATGATATTTATTCTGAACTCAATGAATAATATTATGACCGGTATTCTTCTGCTTCGTTAGTATAAGAACGAGCTTCCCGAAAAAAGCCCGCTCTTATACTGCTTACTCCATCGTGTAAATAACAAAGCCCTTTGCTTCGACACTTGCGCCGTTAAAGTACCGTTTGCTCAGAACCGTGTCTTTTTGTGAAAGTGAAGCCGCGCACGCTTTGTTTCCAAAGTTAAAGATTCCGGCTACGCGTTCACCTGTTGTTTCATCAGTTTTTATAATTCTTACAACGCGTGACTCTCCGGCATTTGCGCTGTCTTCATCTTTGTACACAAATTCAGTTTTGTTTGCTGTAATGGCGGGGTGCTTTCTTCTTAAAGAAATAAGGCCCTTCATAAACGAAAGTTCTTCTTTGTAAGTGCCCGCCTCAATTCCGTCCCAGGGCATACACCTTCTGCAGTCAGGATCGTGTTCTCCTTCAAGAAGAACTTCTGTTCCGTAATAAATGCAGGTAGAACCCGGGAACATGAACAAAAGCGCAAACTGAAGCATAGTCAGATCTTTGTCGCCGGTTTTTGTAACAAGACGAACCGTATCGTGGCTGTCCAGCTGGTTCAAAAGAACACGCTCTGTCTGGCTGTAGTACATGTGAAGGCAGTGGTTAATCTGCTGTTCAAGAACACGGGTTGTCGTTCCGGGAATGAGTGCAAAATCCATAATTGCTGTTCTGAGCGGGTAGTTTATTACACTGTCAAACTGGTCGCCCCTCAGCCACGGCATTGCATGATTCCATATTTCGCCGACAATAAAAAAATCATCCTTAAGTGCATGCATTCTTGTACGAAGCTCATTGCACAGAACATGCGAAATCTCATTTGCAACATCAAGTCTTATTGCATCAATGTCGTATTCTTTAACCCAGGTTTCGCAGACTTTGCAGATATAATCGCGAACTTGCGGATTATTTGTATTGAGCTTTGGCATAGGGTCGGCAAAGGCAAATGCAAAATATTTTCCCTTTGCGGAATTGTCACACGGTCTGTCCTTGAACGAAAAATCATTTACCATATACCAGTCAGCGTATTTTGAATTTTCGCGGTTTTTTATAACGTCCTGCCATGCAAAGAAAAACCATCCCGAATGGTTGAATACGCCGTCCAGCATAACACGCATTCCGCGTGAGTGTGCCTTTTTTACAAGTTCACAAAGTTTTTCCTTCGTACCGAATTCAGGATCAATTTCAAGATAGTCGGTCGTGTCATACTTATGCTGTGAAGTTGCAAGATTTATTGGATTAAGGTAAAGGCCGTTTATTCCGAGTTGTTCAAGATAGTCGAGCCTGTCAATAATACCCTGAATGTTTCCTCCGTACTGTTCACTGTTGTCTACAGCTTTGTCAGGTCCCGCCCACGGAAGAATTTCTTTTGTATAAGCCGGGTTTTCTCCGTGACAGAATCTTGCAGGAAAAATCTGGTACCAGACAGTCTGTTCGGCCCACTTCGGGTGAGTGCATATGTCAACAGGATTCATCCACGGAAAAATAAACAGAACATGGCTGTCTGCATTCTGTTCAACTTCTTCGGGAGTAAAGAAGCCGTCTTCAAAATAAAGTTTTGTTTCGTCACCGCATCGGAGTTCAAAAAAATATTTGCATCTTTTAAACGGCGGAACAACTGTCGTTTGCCACCAGTAATGACTCTGCATTTCTGCACGTTCTGTCAGTTCAAGACGTGTACTGCTCCACTTCCATTTGCCGTCAACTTTTTCTGTGCAAAAAGGGTCTCCGTAAATTAAAAAAACCTGGGTAATGTCTTTTCCTGTTTTTATGTTGATTTTAAGTTCATCTTTGTTAACAGGGTAGCAGTAAGTATCATAAGCATGGTGTTCAACAGCGCCGTAATTCATAAAAACCTCGCAAGGCAATCCTTGTATAGTTCTAATGATTGCCTACAAAATATAATTATATATCCTTTTTTTAAATTGATGTAATAGTAAATTCATAAAAAAATATAAAAAAAGTATTAATGTTGGGTTAATTTTGCAGATGATGGGGGAGGGAAAAAAATTGGGGGAACTAAATTATTAAACAAAACCAGGGAGATTTTTTTTCCATGATGCCGGTATTTTTCCCTCACAAGCGCAAAATATAGAACAACCTGTCCAATACCGTTATAATTAAGGAATGGAAAATGCAAGAATAAAATCACTTTTACTGGCTGCAGTTTTATTATTTAACACAAGTGCATGGTCTGCTTACGGCGCACCAAAAGTAGCGCTGGTATTAAGTGGCGGTGGTGCAAAAGGGCTGGCAGAAATTCCGCTGCTTGAAGCTCTCGAAGAAGAAGGCATAAAGCCCGACATCGTTTTGGGAACAAGCATGGGCGCTTTGATAGGTTCGCTTTATTGCGCCGGCTACAGTCCAAAACAGATCCGCACTATAATGACAGAAATTGATTTTATAGAAATCCTCAACGAAAGGCCGGCAACTCTTTTGAAACTTTCGCCCCAGCCGTTCAAAAACCGCCGCGACTCATATTTTGACATAGCCTTTAACCGCAGCGGAATCGGCAGTGCTCCGGGGCTTATAGGAGACCAGAATATTCTTCTTGAACTGGCCGGCTATCTTTCAAAAGTAATGGCCGTAGACGACTTTGACAAACTGGACAAATCTTTCAGGGCAGTCGCAACAAATGTTGCTACAGGGCAGCCCATAGTCTACAGCAGCGGCTCAATACTTTCTGCAGTAAGGGCAAGCATTTCTCTTCCTGCAATATTTACGCCGGCCCGCAACAGTGACGGAACATACGCAATGGACGGCGGTCTTGTAGACAACATTCCAATTAAGCTGGCAAAAGAAATGGGTGCCGATGTAATTATCGCGATGGATGTAATGGGTTCGGTGCATAATGATCCGGCTTCATTAAGAGATTTGTCTTCTGTCGTTGTTCAGATATTCAATCTTGTAATTTCTTCCAATTCAATAGACCAGTATAAATTTGCAGACATTGTACTAAAGCCTGAATTAAATGAATTCAGCATGCTGGAATTTTACCGTGCAAAAAAAATTATTCAGGCAGGAGAAAAATGTGTTGAACAAAACCGCGGTGCAATAAAAGAAATTGCTGCAAAAATAAAAGAGGCCGGAGTTCAGCTTTCATACCCTAATCCCGACAGAAGAAGCGCTTACGATAATCTGCCTTATCCTGTTATAAGAAAAGTAAGCGTGCGTGACATTTCTGTATTTGAACCTGGACCTGTTCCTTCTGCACAGGAATTTCGTGATTTGGAAGGACAGATGCTTGATGATGCCAAAAGAAAAATTCTTGACTCACGGCTGAACGATTTTCGTGAGCTTTATCATTTTTCTTCGCTTTATTACGAACTTGTTGCAAACAAAGACGGCAGCTGCGACATGAACATTTATGCAAATCATTACGGACGCGACCTGAGTAAAATTTATGCAGGCGGATCTTCAAGCATGTGTATTGCAAAACGCGATGGTTCTGCGGAATTTCTTGTGAATCCGGTTTTTGACTTTGGGGTTTCTCTTGTAAGGCCGTTCGAAATGCGTGCAGAAATGACAGTCGGTGAAGCAATAGGCATAAATTATTCTGCCACTCCAAAACTTAAAGATGTCGGAAAAATGAAACTAAAGCTCGATCTTCAGACCGGAGCAAAAATAGGAAGCCTTGGACCAAAGACAAATAGACTCAACCGCGACAGAACGACAGATGACGACAGGGGAATAAATGTTTCTTGCGGAATCAAATTCAGTTATCTTGATATGATCAGTTTGCGAACAGGCATTGCTTATGAAATGGACAGACTCCGTACAGGTTACAGAATTTTCAACATGCTGAATTTTTATGCCGATGCAGTTTACAATACGCTGGACTATGACATAACAGGATTCAGCGGTTTTCGCGCAGAAGGAATCCTCAAAGCCGGGGAATACCAGAGCGGAACACCGATTTTTGCAGTGCAGGCATCCCTTTCGCACAGAATTCCTTTAATCAAAGACAAACTTTCGTTCGGTTATGATGCAATGGCCGGCTGGATAAATTTTCCGTACGAACTTAACTGCGGTTATGCTGAATTCGGCGGAATAAACGGAATGTGCGGTTATTCTTACGGAACTTTCCGCCGCGAATTTTTTATGACAGGAATTGCTTTTGAACAGGAACTGTTTTCTGCAGGCGGTTTTCCCGTAGTGGGACTTCTTCATGCAAGAGCTGGAATCTGCGATGCATACAATCCGTTTACAGAAACAGAGCCGCCGTCAGATGTTTTCTACAAAGAAGACCGCGGCTGGAAAAATTCCCAGTCATGCTTCGGAATAGGTGCGTATCTTGCACTAAAAACCGGCAGCGCAAATCTAATCGTTGGCGGCAGCATGAACACGCAGGGCAAATGGTGTCTCATGGTCGGGTTTATGTAGGTTTAAGAACATATAAACTCTAGGTTATATGTTCTTAATACCATTCTTGAACTTATTGCGCAGTATATAGTAGAATTAACTATCTTTTAAAAGAATAGAGGTATATTATGAAAAAGAGTCTCACAGCAGTACTTTCGTTAATTGCAGCAGCAGCCGTTCTTACAGGTTGCGCACCGGCAAAGAAAAATTACATCATCGCAACCGGCGGAACAAGCGGAACATATTATCCGTTTGGTGGAGCTGTAGCAAATATATGGAACACAAAAATAGAAAATATGAACGTAACAGCACAGGCAACAGGTGCTTCTGCAGAAAATCTTCGTCTCATAAGCAAAGGAGACGCAGAATATGCAATCGTTCAGAATGATGTTATGGATTATGCCTACAACGGAACAGACATGTTCGAAGGACAGAAACTTCCCAACATTCTCACAATCGGAACCCTTTATCCCGAAGTTGTACAGATTGCGGCTTCAAAGAAAAGCGGAATAAAAACCATCGCCGACCTTAAGGGAAAGCGCGTTTCAATAGGAGACGCCGGCAGCGGAGTTGAATTCAATGCAAAACAGATTCTCGAAGGATACGGACTTACATTTGACGACATTGTAAAAAACAATCTTTCTTTCAAAGAATCTGCAGAAGGACTTCAGAACAATACACTTGATGCATGTTTTATTACAGCCGGCGTACCAAATTCTGCTCTTCAGGAACTTGCATTCACAAACGGACTCGTACTTATTCCAGTAGATGGTGAAGCCGCAGAAAAAATCTGCAAAAAATATTCCTTCTATACAAAGACAATAATTCCCGGTGGAACATACAAAGGTTCAGAAGAAGATGTAGCAGCTCTTGCAATAAAAGCAACAATCGCTGTAAATGCAAATCTTGACGAAGCAACAGTTTATGCAATGACAAAAGCATTGTTCGAAAACCTTGACGAACTTTCACAGGCTCACGCAAAGGGAAAAGAAGTTTCAGCCGCCGCAGCTGTAACTGGAATTTCTGTTCCGTTCCATGCAGGCGCACTCAAGTACTTTAAGGAACTTGGTCTTGCTCAATAAGAGCCGTCGCGGAAGCCGTCATGTATTGTGTCTGGTTTCCGCCGCAGTACTTGCAGTTTTGTTTGCAGCCACCGCATTTATTCCGGCTGTAAAAACTGTTTCGATAAGCAATGCAAAATCCGCAGGTTCCAGATTTTATTCAAAACAGGCGCTCAGCGGGTTTTGCATTTCCTACACACATTCTGTAAACAAAGGACGCGTACATGATTATTATTCCTGCACAAGTGACAATGAACTTGTAGTAGATGCAACTTCTTTTGTTTCTTACGGAGCCGGAATCCCGGAGGCTTCTGAAACAAGCGGTGCAGTTTTTTCATTGAACGAAGATGAATATAAGATAAGTGGCCTTAACCGACGTATTCCAAATCTTTTGATGGCAGTCGGTGTTATTGCAGAACATTCAATTACTATCGGGAACAGAGAGTTTTTCTTAAAGGACTTTTTTGCACCGCAGACTTCGGTTCTTATAAAAGTAAAAAAGGTTCCTTTACTTGAATATGCGGTACACAAACTTTGAATAGGGCATCTGTAAAAATCCGGTAAACTGGCTTTTTGGAGACTCTCAATAAAATTTTTACACACGCAGGAGGAATTGATGGATGATTTGAACAGGGACGCGGAAACTTCTACTTCTGAACACGTAGTAATAGAAAATATTCTTCCGACTTCCAATGAAAATGAGATGAAAGATCTCATGCGCAATCTTGACCGCGAGCATGCCTACCGTGAACACAAATGCTGGCGTCAGTATATTACAGTTGTAGTTTCAGTCTGTTTTTGTTTTTTTCAACTTTATGCCACTTTGTCGGGTGCAATAACAGCGCAGATTCTTCGCGCTACACACTTGGCATTTGTTCAGCTGCTGGCATTTCTGCTTTTTCCGGCTACAAAAAAAAGCCCAAAAGATACGCTGCCCTGGTACGATGTAGTGCTTGGACTTTTGGGGGCAGCCTGCTGGATGTACATTGTAATCAATTTCCAGAACATTGTGCGCCGTGCAGGAATGTACCAGAGCCTGGATGTAATTGTTGCCGTAGCCGGAATTCTGATTCTTTTTGAAAGCTGCCGCAGAATTGTAGGCCTGCCCATTATGATTATTGCCGCGTGCTTTATTCTGTATGCGTTTGTCGGCCGCTATCTTCCGGGCTTTCTTAACCACCGCGGTTACAGCCTTGAGCGCGTAGCAACACATCTTTTCTATAATACAGAAGGAATTATGGGAACACCAATCGGCGCGTGTTCTACATTTATCTTTCTTTTTATACTGTTCGGTGCGCTGCTCGAAAAAACCGGAATAGGACAGTTCTTTATTGATATATGCAATTCAATTGCAGGAGGTGCTTCGGGAGGACCTGCAAAAGTTGCTGTTCTTACAAGCGCCCTTTTGGGAACAGTTTCGGGCAGTTCTGTATCAAACACTGTAGGTTCGGGAAGTTTTACTATTCCCATGATGAAAAAGCTCGGTTACAAAAGCGAATTTGCAGGCGCTGTAGAGGCAGCTGCTTCTACCGGCGGTCAGCTTATGCCGCCTATTATGGGCGCTGCGGCTTTTCTTATGGCAGAAAGTCTTGGTCTTCCTTACATCACAATCGTAAAAGCCGCTGTTATTCCGGCTATTCTGTATTTTACGGGAATTTTTATTACGGTTCATCTCGAAGCACACAAACTTGGACTTAAGGGACTTCCGCGTGAGCAGCTTCCTAAATTTCTTCCGCTGTTCCTCAGAAAGGGATATATGCTTCTTCCTCTGGTGGTAATTGTAACTTTCCTTTGTATGGGAAAAACTGCAGTTTACGCCGCCATTATGGGAATTGTAAGCTGTCTTCTTATTGGTCTTGTTACGTCTTTTGTAGATCTTGCACACGGACGCAAACCTACTTTTGGTTTCAACGACCTTCTTGAAGTAATGTGTTCTGCCGCAAGAAATATAATCAGCGTAGCAATCGCCTGTGCAATGGCCGGCATTATTATTGGAATTGTTACTCTTACGGGAATCGGTCTTAAATTTGGCGCTGGACTTATTTCAATTTCCCACGGAATTGCATTTATCACTTTGTTCCTTACAATGATTTCTTCTATTATATTGGGAATGGGTGCTCCGACTACGGCCAACTATCTTATTACTTCGACAATTACTGCCGGGGCAATTATAGGGCTTGGTTTTGAGCCTCTTGCCGCACACATGTTTGCCTTTTACTTTGGAATTATTGCCGACATTACGCCGCCCGTAGCCCTCGCTGCAATAGCCGGAGCCGCAATAGCCAAAGCAAAGCCAATGAAGACGGCATTCAATGCAACAAAGCTTGCCATAGGTGCGTTTATTATTCCGTACATATTTGTGTTCAATCCGCAGATGCTTATGATTGGAACAACTGTTTCGGGTGTAATAGGAATTTGTGTTACTGCCCTTGTAGGTATGTTCGGATTCAGTGTTGCTTTGGAAGGTTATGCTTTCAGAAAGGTGTCTGTTGTAGAAAGAATTCTTTTTGCCGCCGCCGGTCTTATGTGCGTGGTTCCCGAAACTTACAGCGATGTAATAGGACTTTCCATTATTGCAGTTCTTATTGCATGGCAGCTTGTACGAAACCGCATCGAACGCAAAACCGCCACTGCAAAATAAATTATTCTGTCTTGCTTTTATTGCAGGCTGAATGACTGGGGCAGAAGTTCTTCCAGCGTAAAGATCTTTTGCTCGGTCATACTTTTTGCAAGAATTATCTTAAAATCCCGCGTACAGAATTCTGCCATTACCTGCCGGCAGACTCCGCACGGGGGACAGTAGTCGCTTACAATGCCTTTGGGGCCACCGACTATTGCAATGGCCCTGAATTCTTTGCAGCCTTCACTTACAGCCTTAAAAAATGCAGTACGTTCAGCGCAGTTGCTTGGGCCGTAAGCGGCGTTTTCTATGTTGCAGCCGGTGTATATTTTATTGTTTGTTCCAAGAAGTGCGGCCCCTACATGAAAGTTTGAATAGGGTGCATATGAGAATTCAAGCATTTTCATTGCTTTTTTTACAAGTTCTTCTGTATTTGTCTGTTCATTTTTGTTTTTCATATTATAATTATAAGAGGAAGCTGTAAAAAATTCAATTTTTAGTCTTCCGTATATTTTCTTGTACAAAAAAGGATTTATTATGAAAAAGGGAATTTTGTCGATAATTGCGACGTGTCTTGCCGTATTTTTGTTTTCATGTGCCCAACAGCCGCCGGCGCCCGAATGGCTTGTTTCTGCAAATGCAGTGTATCCGCAGAGCAAATATCTTTGCCAGGTAGGAGATGGCGCCTCAAAGGAAGCGGCCGCTGCAGATGCACTTGCACAGTTGAGCCGCTATATAAGCACTTCGGTAAAAACACAGGTTGTTGCAAAAACAGAAGCTGTTTCAGAATCAGGTTCCAAAAGCGAAGTAAACCGCCGGCTTAAACAGACCAGCACTATAGATTCGCAGTTTGAATTTTCAGAATTGAATTATACAGAATACTACAAAAGCGCCAAAGTCTGGTACGTGGCAGTTTACATAGAGCGCGAAAAAGCCTGGGAACAGTACCGCCCCAAAGTTGCCGCCGCATCAGACGAATTTTTTGCAATATACGACCATGCAGCAGAGTGTGATCCGTTCAGGGCCTATATCTGGTATTCAAATGCAGTTCAGGAAGCAGACACTTTGCGTTCACGGCTTTCTGTTGCAGACACAATATGCAGCCCTTTGACAGAAAATGCATTTTCCAAAGAGTACGCGGCGTTAAAAAAGTTGCCCGCGCTTACTGCACAAAGTCTCGCGGGATGTACAGTGTATGTTTATACAAAAGGAGATGAAGGCGGTCTGGTAGAAGCAGCCGTGAGTGACTCTCTTAAGGAAGCTGGATTTTCTGTTGCGAGAACAGCGTCGGCCTGCGCTTACCGTGCTGACGTAACTGTAGAAATGAATGAAACAAAAGAAGGCGAAAGCGGCGAAGACCCCATTTATGTAGGAAAACCGTCGGCAATAATCGAGTTGAATTATTACGGAACAAATCTTTACACCTGCTTTGTTGATTCTGCCGAAAAATCGCTGGCATTCTCACAAAAGAAGATGCAACGTGATTCACTGGGAAAAATTTCTGCAAAAATACGCGAAACTCTTCCCGGTGATTTGAAAAATACACTGAACAAAAAGCTTTAGTTCAGAGTGCGGCAAAGGCAGAAAGCAGATCGTTTTTTGCTTCTATTGCTGCCGCTCCGGCTGCGTCTCCGATATCGTCCATGGTAAGAGAACCGTCCTGTTCTTTCTGAAGGCAGGTCGGTGACTTTTTCCAGGCGCAGAGAATTCCGCGTGAAGAATTGACGGTGCCGCCGGCGTTTTTAAGAAGAGTGGCAGCTATTCTCGCGGCCCCACCCTGTGCACCGTATCCCGGTATAAGGAAGAAAATATCGGGGTAAGCTTCCCTCAGGGCCTTTGCATCGCTTTCTTCTGTACAGCCTACGACGGCACCTACCGGACTGCATGTCTGTTCCGGGTAGAAAGAAGCAAATTCTTTTGAAAGGCGTTCAAGTTCGGCACCTACACCGTCAAGAACACGGCCGCCTTCTTTAAGTTCCTTCTGTTCAATATCTGTCATACCGGGATTACTTGTTCTTAAAAGTACAAACATTCCCTTTCCGGCCTTCTGCGCATATTCTGTAAACGGTTTTAAGGTATCAAAACCCATGTAAGGATTAATCGTAATAATGTCTGTTTCAAAATCACCGGAAAAATGAGCGCGCGCGTATGCACCTGCAGTTGCCGCAATGTCACCTCTCTTGATGTCAGAAATGCAGGCCAGTCCCGACTTTTTTACAGCCTTGAGAGTCTGTTCGTAAACACGCATTCCTTCAAGTCCCATGGCTTCGTAATAGGCAATCTGTACCTTAAAACAGCAGGCGCTTTTTGCTGTGGCAACACGGTCAATAATTTCTGTATTGTAAGCAAGAACAGCCTGTGCCGGTGAATCATACTTTGCCAGAACAGAGGGCGGAATATAGGACGGGTCGGTGTCCAAACCTACACAAAGCGGACCATTTGCGGCCGCAAGTTCCTGTAAAATCTGCATATTGTGTTTCATGGCAACAAGTATAGCAGAAAAAGTCTATTTAAACCAGTTTAAGACAAAAGTAAAATTCAAAAAAAATAACCCCCGGAACTCTGCGGGATGGATCACAAAGTTCCGGGGGTTTCAGCCTAAGCGGCCGTTAACATCAGTCAACGCGGATTGCAATCTTCTTTGCAGAAGCAGCAGCCTTGCGCTCGATTCTTACGGTAAGAACACCGTTCTTGAAAACCGCAGTAACGGCTTCAGGATTAATGTCCTTCGGAAGAGAGAAGGTGCGTTTGAAAGAAGAAGAATGGCGCTCGTGGATAAGCCATGAGAATTCTTCTTTGTCTTCCTTTTTCTCTTCTTTTGTTTCAGCTTTTTCTACAGAAGCAATTGTAAGAATGTCATCTTTAAGACCGATTTCCACATCGTTTTCATTTCTGCCAGGCAAATCCATGGTAAGAATGTATGCATCCTTTGTCTCTTTTACATCAACATTCGGAGTGCATGCGCGAGTGTAGAAAGATGGCATTGTACCGTCGTTTCCAAAAAGTGTGTCCAAAAGTGAAAGTTCGTTCATAATATTACCTCCATAAGGTTTGTATAAGATTTTAGGTAAGCTTTTTGTTGCTTACACTTACTATATAGCAGAAACCGTGCCAACTTTGATTCAAGTGAAAATTTACTGTTTTTAAGCACTGTTTTCTTCATTCAGGCTGAATTTAGGGACATTTTTACCTGCAAAACGCGTTTGTTCCGTAACAGAGCGGTCTTGGCAAGTTCAATTTGAATCAAATGTGTCGTTTTGACTCATTAAAGTGTGTTAAATTTACCCAGTATCTATTCCGGATGCAGTAAAATTTGCGTCATTTGGAAGCGGTTTAACTGGAAACTTGCCGGAATTTTGTTTATATTTTAACTGCAATTTATTATATGGGGGAAAAATGACAAAAATCGCAGTCACTTACAAAAACGGTGAAATATTCCAGCATTTTGGTCACACAGAAGATTTTAAAGTTTATTCTATAGAGAACAATTGTATTTCTGACTCAGGTGTAATCAATACAAACGGTCAGGGGCACGAAGCGCTTGCTGTTTTTTTAAGCAGTCTTGGCGTTACGGTTTTGATTTGCGGTGGTATAGGTTCCGGGGCAATGGAAGCACTTTCCGAACAGAATATTAAGGTTGCTGCCGGTGTAAAAGGGGACTGCGACGCTGCGGTTAAGGATTATCTTGCTGGCAAACTTGAATATACTTCTGTTCCAAACTGCAGCCATCATCACGAACACGGTCATGAAAAAAAAGATCCGCCCCTTTCTCTGGAAAACTCATTTTTTAAACCTGTAAATACGGTTCATTGATTGAAATACAAAAGGAACGGTATTATTATTGTACGTAAATGTTGTTCCTAAATCTGAAGATTTACTCATGAATTTTTAATGGAGGAGTATAAAAAATCTGATGGGAGAAATTATGGAAAAAGTTGAATTCAGTATTCCCGAAGGCGTTACAGAAATTACTGCGGCTACAATTCCCAATCATCGCGCAATATGTTCCGTACATATTCCCGAAGGCGTTCTTGTTATCGGTGAAAATGCCTTTGCCGACTGCGTAAATCTTAAAGAAATAGAAATTCCCTCTTCGGTAGTGGCAATAGAGCGCGGTGCCTTTAAAAACTGCGCATTTTTGAATTCAATAGAAATTCCTGCGGGAATTACGACAATAACAGCCGATTCTTTTGCCGACTGTGTAAGCCTTGAGTCAATAACTCTTCCCGACTCCATAACCGGAATAAAGGAACGCGCTTTTGCAGGCTGCACAGGCATTAAAAATATAGTCATTCCCGATAATTTAACAGAATGTGCGCGTGACGCTTTTCCTAACAGCGGCACATATCTTCCTACAAACAAAGTTTACCGTTACGAAAACGGCATGATGCTCAATACTTCAAACGGAATGCTTCTTTTCTACAACGGAAGTGACGAAAAACTGCAGACCCCGGCAGGTGCAAAGGGAATAGGTCGCCGCGCCTTCTATAACTGCAACGCTTCTTCAATAAGAGTAAGCGAAGGAGTAACCAGTATTTCTGATGAAGCATTTGCCGGCTGTTTAAATAAAGTGAAAGTTTTCCTTCCCGAATCTGTGGACTACATTGAACTGAGTGCCTTTGACAAAAATACAAAAATCTACTGCAGACAGGGTTCCTATGCAGAAGGCTGGTGCCGCAACGGCCCGTTTAACCGCCTGGCAGATGAACGTATTTCAGAACAACTCAAATAGAGTTGTTCTGAAAACTTCAGTTGCTGCACAACTGTCTTATTTACGTGTGCGCTCACGCGTAAGAAGGAAAAATGGATAATTCAAAATCACAGCTGGGAACTGCACCTTTGGGTTCCCTCATGCTTAAACTTGCGCTTCCTTCAATAGTAGCGCAGGTTATTAACATTCTCTACAATATTATAGACAGAATTTATATTGGTCACATAGACAGCGCTGCATCTCTGGCCCTTACCGGAGTAGGCATCTGCTTTCCTATAATAACGCTGGTTTCTGCATTCAGTCTTTTTGCCGGAGCGGGAGGCGCGCCGCTTGCAGCAATAGAACTCGGCAAAAGCGAGCATGACAAAAATGCAAAATCGCGCGCCGAATCAATTCTGGGGAATGCAGTAATTCTTCTGGTTGCATTTGCTGTTCTTCTTACAGTAATCTTTCAGATTTTTATGCGTCCTGTTCTTATGGCTTTCGGGGCAAGTGAAGCTACTATTCCGTATGCGCAGGATTATTTAAGAATTTATATGGCTGGAACGATTTTTGTTCAGCTTTCCATTGGTCTTAACCCTTTTATAAATGCGCAGGGTTTTGCCGGAACAGCAATGCTTTCTATAGTAATTGGGGCTGTTGCAAATATTATTCTTGACCCTGTCTTTATTTTTGTTTTTGACATGGGCGTCAAGGGTGCGGCTGTTGCTACAGTAATAAGCCAGGCCATAAGCACTGTATGGATAGTAATATTTCTCTGTTCAAAAAAATCGTCGCTAAGAATAAGTCCTGCAATCCTTAAATTTAAGCCGGCGGTTGCGGCAAAAATTTCTGCTTTGGGACTGTCGCCTTTTATTATGTCTGCCACAGAAAGTGCAATTTCTGTTGTATTCAATACGGGGCTGCAGAAGTTTGGCGGTGACATCTACGTTGGTGCAATGACAATTATGCAGAGTCTTATGCAGGTCTGCTATATTCCTATTCAGGGATTCACAGACGGTGTTCAGCCTATTGTAAGCTACAATTACGGTGCCGGTAACTTAAAGCGAGTGCGTACTACAATAAAAAGAATGATTTATATTTCATTCGCAGCTTCAGTGGCGGCGGCAGTAATTATTCTTGCATTCCCAAAAACATTTGTTTCTATTTTTACTTCCGATGCGCAGCTTATTTCACTTGCGGTAAGTTTAATGCCGGTTTATTTTGGTGCAGTCTGGATTTTTGGCGTGCAGATGGCGGCACAAAGAACATTTGTTGCGCTTGGCCGTGCAAAGACTTCTATATTCGTGGCTCTTTTAAGAAAGGTAATTCTTCTTATTCCTCTGGCACTTGTTCTGCCACATTTTATGGGCGTTAACGGCATTTTCTGGTCCGAACCGATTGCTTCTACAACTTCGGCAGTTACGTCCTTTGTGCTGTTTCTGGTCTGCTATTCGTCACTTAAGGACAAAAAGTAATTTTGCGCGGGTCTGGCGTTTTTTGTTCGGGGTCGGTCCTATTCAAAACAGAGGCGCTTAAAAGTATTTTCTTAAGGAAAGGCAGATGTTTGCGGTGCTGTTTTTTGAAGCGCATGGCTGGTCTGAACGGGAAAGATTTTCACTCCAGTAATCGTGGTAGAGCGTACCTTTTTGCAAACTTTGGACAAGGCCGCTGCATGTAAGTGAAGCACGCATTGTGCCAAAGTTGACGTATATTCCGAATGAAGATTTCATGGCCTTAAACAGAGCGTACTGTACTTCCATGTAGTGTGTTCCCTCAGAGGCGTTAAGATGGTGATCCAGTCCCGAAATATATGCAAAAGGAGACACCATAAGTTCAAAAGTAAAGCCCCAGTGCGGACCTGAACGCAACTCTGCTGCAATTCCTGCAAATGTATAAAAAGAGTGGCGGCTGTAGTCTATTCCGTAAAGACGTCCTGCTTCATAAAAACAGTTGCCAGGATTATCTTCGGGAAGATTCATTCCGTACCAGCCGTAGCCGTTTCTTGCCGTAAACGAATTGTACGAATAAAAAACTTCTACGGCGGTTTTCAAATCCACATTTTTTGTGCGGAACAATGCGTAATTAAGCCCAATGGAAGTCTGTGCACTGTGTACGGCTGTTTCTTCGTGGACAGAATACGTGGTAAGTGTTCCGTCAGTGGTAAAATCATAGTCAAACATTCTGCCGGACCTTAAAGAAAGTGCTCCGTTGAATTCAATTTGTGCTTCAAAGTTACCGAGTTTTGTTCCGCCAAGAAGACCAAAATACCATAAAGGCTTTATTTCCCAGACAAGACGGCTTACTGCGCGGTCGGTAAGTGCACTTGAGTAAAGAAATTTTTCCATGCTGCCGTAAACAGCCCCGGTTTGTGTCTGGATGTAAAATTCTTTGCCGGGCGTACCTGATGATTTTGTTGTGCAAAAAGCCGCGGATGTCAGTAAAAATGCAGAAAGGACAAGTACTTTCTTTTTCATATACTGAATTTTATATAAAAAGGCTGTTGTTTACAAGTGGAACCTATTCCAAAAAGTCAGACAAAACTGTAGAATCTTTTCGCTAAAAAGGTGCATGAAATGAAATTAGAGATTGAAGGCGTGCTTTCAGGACTTGAATGTACTGGACGCTCTTGCTCCAAAGCCTTTGTCTGTTTGCAGAACAAAGCGTGCAGTTTATTTTCTGCTTGCGTTTCTGGACTTTTTTGTTTTTGCCGGAACAATTTCTTCGTTACCGCAGTTTTCGGCATTTTTACGCCGCTTGTCTTTATTTGGGGTTGTGTATGAAGTTTCTTAAACAGTTTACAATTATTCTGATTGTTTCATTTATCGGTGAAACTCTTAACCATCTTATTCCGCTTCCTGTACCGGCAAGCATTTACGGACTGGTAATAATGTTTGCGTGTCTTAAGTTTAAGATTTTCAAACTTTCTGCTGTACAGGAAACCGGCGATTTTCTTCTGGACATAATGCCGCTGCTTTTTGTTCCGCCGAGTGTCGGTTTTATAAGCGCTATTCCTCTCATGAAAAAATACGGAATTCAATTTACGGTAATTGCAGTTTTTTCTACGTTTATTGTTATGGTCGTAACGGGACTTGTGACGCAGTTTATAATGAAAATAATGTCAAAAAAAGATTCAGAAAAGGAAGGTAAAGAAAAATGAAGGAATTCTGCGAAAATTCAGTATTTTTTGGTGTTTTTCTGACGCTTTTTACTTACATGATTGGCGTATGGCTTCATAAAAAGACAAAATTCTTTTTGTTCAGTCCGCTGATTGTTTCCATTACATTGTGTATTGTTTTTTTGCTGGCCACCGGTATTTCCTACGAGTCGTATGAACTGGGTGCAAAACTTGTGTCAGATCTTCTTACACCTGCAACCGTGTGTCTTGCAATTCCCCTTTACCAGCAGTTTGAAAAACTCAAGCGCAACTGGCCTGCCATTATAGGCGGAATTGTGGCTGGTGTTCTTACAAACTTTGTGTTTATTCTTGTAATGTGCATTCTGTTTAAAATCGGCCACACAGAATATGTTTCTATGCTGCCAAAATCAATTACTACGGCTATAGGTCTTCCACTTGCAGAAGAATTGGGCGGTTCTGTTCCGATTACTGTCGTGATGATTATCATAACAGGAAATCTGGGCAATCTTTTTGCTGCAAAAATCTGCAAAATCTTCCATATAAACGACCCGATTGCAAAAGGCGTTGCCATAGGAACTTCGGCCCATGCTTTGGGTACCGCCGCCGCCATTCAGATGGGTGAAGTCGAAGGTGCAATGAGTGGTCTTTCAATAGCCGTAGCAGGTCTTCTTACCGTAGTTGGTGCATCTGTTTTTGCCCAGTTTATTTGAACAGCGGCGTAAGTCTTCTTTTTACAGGTAATTAACGGGAAGACGGGTTTTGTTTGTTGCTTTATGCAGATTACTGTAGTATAATAGAAAAAATAACAAAATAAAGGTGAGAAAAACCAATAACAGGATTTTGATTTTTCGATATGTTAAGCAAAAGAAGAAGATTCATAACATCGTTTTTTATTGTTTCCGCTACTGTGGGAATAATAGCCAGTGTGTTTTTTCTCATCGCGGCTCTTTACGGGAAAAAAATCGCTCAGAGTGATTATTACAAAGAAATTGAATCTCCCGAAGCCCATGTACTTTTCATAAGTTCCTACGATATAACGTATTTCAGTGTTCTCAGACAAATACGCGGAATTCATTCAGTTTTTGACGAAAACAATATTTCTTTTGATGTAGAATTCATGGACACAAAGCGCTTTACAGAAAGTGAGGTTGTGGACAATTTCTATAAGTCACTCAAATACAAGCTCAATACAATCAAATACAAGTACGATGCAATACTTCTTGCAGATGATGCTGCCCTTGATTTTGGAGAAAAATATCAAGATGAACTTTTTGCCGGAATTCCCATTGTCTTTTTCTGCGTAAACAGCATTTCCCATGCAAATAGAGCCGTTGCCCGTCCGTTAATAACAGGTTATGCAGAAGAAATTTTCCTTGAAGACACACTGAACGTTGCGCTCAGGCTTAACCCCGGTGCAAAATCTGTAACCGCAATTTATGATGAAACACCTACAGGTTACGGCGACTGGATTCAGTTTAGAAATTTTGCAAACCGTTATAAAACCGAGTACAAGAACTTTGATTTTTACGGAATAAACACAACAAGTCTTTCACATTTTGAATTTGCTTCAAGTCTTTCAAATCTTGATGATTCTACGATTCTGATGTTCCTGAGCGCCGTAGATGATAAACAGGGAAATGTATATTCAAGTGCGTCACAGGTGGAATTTATTGTAAAACATTCCAAAATTCCCGTTTACCGCTACAATACAAACGGTCTCGGACAGGGAATTCTTGGAGGCAAAACCGTAGACTTTGAAACGGAAGCAAGAAATGCTGCTTTGCTTGTACTGGATATTCTTGAAGGAACAAATATGAATTTTATTTCCCTCAAGAGAAATACGGAAGGTCTTTTCTATTTTGACAATGATGTAATACAAAGGTTTAATCTGGACGAATCAAAGCTTCCCAAAGATGCTGTCATAATAAATAAAAAAATATCTGCCATTAAAGCTTATGCAAAAATTCTTGCACCTTGCATTTTTCTTGTTCTGTCACTTGGTGCTCTTCTTATCATTGCCGAAACTTCAAGAATTTCTTCCAGCTGCCATGCACGCAAACTTGTGGAATCACGCAACGAGATGGAATATATGGCGCGCCATGACTATCTTACCAAATTGCCCAATCGTTTTATGACACAGCCAAAGATAGAAGCAATGTTCGGCAGGAAAAAAGAATTTTACGGAATCCTTCTGGATATTGACAACTTCAAGAGTATAAACGATTTTTATACACATTCTTTTGGTGACGAAGTGCTCAGGCAGATTTCTGCACGTTTCCTTAAGCTTGCCGAAGACCGTGTTTTCTTTATTTCACGTTTTGGCGGTGACGAATTTTTTGTATTGTACAGCGGTGAAAATTTTGACGAGGACAGCCACGATCTTGTAAGACTTCAGGGAATTTTCAGCGACCCAGTTGAATATAAAAATACAAAAGTTTATGTTCAGGCAAGCATGGGTGTGGCTTCTTCTTTGAATTGTTCCAGCCCTGACGAACTTATTGTAAATGCCGACATTGCAATGTACGAGTCCAAGCGTGCAGGAAAAAACAGATGTACTTTCTTCCGCGAGACAATGAAAACAGACCGCAGCACGACTGATGAAATAGAAGCTGTTCTCAAGGACTGTATTGAAAATGACGGATTCAAAGTTTTGTACCAGCCGCAGATAGATGTAGACAACGGTGTAATTTACGGTTACGAAGCTCTTGTAAGAATAAAGGATAATTCACTTCCGCCGTCGCAGTTTATTCCCATTGCAGAAGAAAAGGGCTGTATAATTGATATAGGACGCAAAGTTACCGAAAAGGTTGTGCAGCAGATTGCAGAATGGCGCAGTCACGGAATGGCACTTCATAAGGTTTCCATCAATTATTCTTACGGACAGATTTCAGACACAGGTTACGTTAACTTTTTGCGCGCTCTTCTCAAGCAGTACGATATTTCGCCGGCACTTATTTGCATTGAAATTACAGAAAGTCTTTTTATAGAAAACAAAGACAAGGCAATAAAACTTTTTGACGAGTTTACTAAACTTGGCGTGTCCCTTTCGCTTGATGATTTTGGAACAGGTTATTCTTCTTTGAGTTACCTTACTTATATTCCTGTAGAAACAGTCAAACTGGACAAGTCTCTTATTGATCATTATCTTAACAGTGCGAACGATTTGTTTATTAAAAATATTGTGCGCTTGGTTCATTCCCTTAATATGCGTCTTGTTGTTGAAGGAGTTGAATTCAAGTGGCAGTTTAACAAACTCAAGACATTCCACTGTGACTATATTCAGGGCTATCTGTTCAGCAAACCCATTTCTGGTAATGATGTCGAGGCGTTTGCAAGAAAAAGAGCCGCCGCCATTTGA
This sequence comes from Treponema peruense, assembly GCF_016117655.1. Lineage (NCBI taxonomy): Bacteria > Pseudomonadati > Spirochaetota > Spirochaetia > Treponematales > Treponemataceae > Treponema > Treponema peruense. The sequence goes on along the minus strand of NZ_CP064936.1, from coordinate 2,624,695 downwards.
TTTAAGTTTGGAAAGTTTATGTTAAAAAAAAGTTTTGCTACTGTAATTGGACTGGCGGCGGCGGTTAGTTTCTTATTTAGCGCATGTGACAGAAAAAAATTGAACATTCAGTCTACTATATACGTGGACGACGAGCGCGACGGTGCAAAAATAATACTGGGCTTTTCGCAGATAGGCACAGAGAGTTCGTGGCGTACCGAAAACACGCGGTCTGTTTTTGAAGCAGCCGCAGAACAGGGAATTCAGGTTCTTTACGATGATGCACAGCAGAAACAGACCAATCAGCTTAAGGCAATACGCTCTTTTATAGTTTACCGCGTTGATGTAATTGCTTTTGTTCCGATTGTGGAAGACGGTTGGGACAATGTTCTCAGGGAAGCAAAGGAAGCACGCATTCCGGTTATTGTTGTAGACAGAAAAATCAAAACGCAGGACGAGTCACTTTATGCCGGTTTTATCGGTGAAGACGGAATAGAAGAAGGTCGCAAAGCAGCACGTTTCCTTTTGCAAAAATATTCTGACTCCACAAAAAAACTGAATGTTCTTGAGCTTCGCGGAACAGATTATTCTTCCATGGCAAAGGAACGTTCCGCCGGGTTCAGGGAAGTGCTTTTACAGGACCCGCGCTTTTGTATTGTAAAAAGTGTTTCCGGTGATTTTTTAAGGTCACGTGGCAAAGAAATTATTTCAAACATTTTTGCAAAAGAAGGTTCGCTTTCGTGGGAAAATTCCTCGCTGGATATTATTTTTTCACACAATGACGCAATGTCTTTGGGTGCGCTTGATACGCTGCAACTTTACGGTGTGAACGCGGGGCGCGATGTTACAATAGTGAGCATTGACGGAGAAAAAGATGCTGTGGCGGCACTCAGGGAAGGAAAGATAAACTGTATTGTAGAATGCAATCCGCGTCTTGGACCCGAACTTATTAAACTTGTAAAGACAGCCGCCAACCGTAACACTATTCCCCGCGTGACTTATGTAGACGGCCGTGTCTATTCTGAGAACGATGATTTTTCTTTGACACAGGCAGTTGGTTTTTAAAATGAAAAGTTCGCGCAATAAATTCAGTCTTATAAAAAGGGTTCAGCATACTTATATTCTTATCATTGCGCTTATGATTGTTCCGACAATTTATTCTGTTGTTGTTTCCAATATTCATTCGAGGCAGTACAATGATATTATTACAAATGTAAGTCTTGCCAATTTAATAAACAGTATTGCAAAAAAAGAAATCCCCGATGAACTTTGGAATATTGTAAGTGGCCGTAAATCTTTCAACGAAGGCATGCAATATGAAATGCTCGAAGAAATCAAAGACGGACTTTCACGCATTGAACAGACTACGTCTGACAAACGCAGCCGCCAGAAACTCGAAGTTGCTTCCCGTGCGCGTCTTACTCTTTACAGAAACGTAAGTCGTCTTGGCGTTAACATTGCGTCGGGTGGTTCTGTTGCAAGCAGTGAAGTTGCACTTGACGAAATCCGCAGTATCAGTGCGCTTTTTTCTGACATAATGCAGGAATTTATTGTTATGGAAATTGAGTCTGCCTACAAAACAAATATTTCTATTTCAAATTCTTCTATTGTATTGGGACTTATTCAGGCCGGAATTATTCTTTTTGCGGTTATTCTTTCCCTTCGCGGAGGTCTTGCCCTTTCTGATTCAGTGCGCCGTCCTATTTCAGAAATGGAAATTCTTTCTACAAAAATTGCGCACGGTGACTTTGATTCGCGCGTAAACATTCCGGGTGTTTTGGAACTGGACAATCTTGCAGACAACCTTAATTCCATGGCGCAAAAAATTGACGCCCTTATAAAACAGAATGTAGAAGAACAGAAAAATTTGCGCAAGGCAGAGATGAAGGCTTTGCAGGCACAGATTACCCCGCATTTTTTGTACAATACTTTTGATACAATTATCTGGCTTGCCGAAGAAGAGCAGACAGAAGATGTTATAAAAGTAACGCACGCTTTTTCTGAGTTTCTGCGCATTTCCTTAAGCCGCGGACACGAATGGATTACAGTTGGCCAGGAACTTGACCACGTGCGCAATTATCTTACAATTCAAAAAATCCGCTATGCAGATATTCTTAACTACGAAATTGAAGCAGACCCGGCTCTTAACGATTTTAAGATGCTCAAACTGAGCCTTCAGCCTCTGGTGGAAAATGCAATTTATCACGGAATTAAAAATAAGCGTGGCCGTGGACATCTAAAAGTCAGCGCACATTTTTCTGATGCTTCAAAAAAGTTTATGACTTTTACCGTACAGGATGACGGCGCGGGTTTTTCACAGGAGAGGCTTGAACAGGTAAGACATGAACTTTCGCTTAATTCCTGCGAAACAGAAAAACTCAGTTCGGTTTACGGTCTTTACAATGTTAACCAAAGACTTGTACTTTATTATAATGATGGTGCAGAACCGCTTTCAGATGGAATTCAAATTGAAAGTATGGGCGGTTTTGGTGCAAAAATTTCGTTTACTGTTCCGTGTATTGTTCAGGAAGCTGACCGGAGGATTTAATAAATGTACAGCGTTTTTATTGTTGATGACGAGCATATTGTTCTGGAAGGCTTGCGCAAAAAAATTGACTGGGAAAATTCGCGTTTTACTTTTGCCGGTGAAGCCACTGACGGTGAACTTGCGCTTTCGATGATTCACGAAGTAAAGCCCGACATTCTTATTACCGACATTAAAATGCCGTTTATGGATGGACTTGAACTTGCGCGTGTGTTAAAAAAAATACAGCCGTGGATAAGAATTATTATTCTTTCGGGACATGATGAATTTGATTATGCAAAGCAGGCAATTTCTATTGGTGTCGAGGATTATATATTAAAGCCATTCACACACGACGAAATTTTTGCCAGTCTTAATAAAGTTGCAGAACGTCTGGACAAAGAGCGTCAGCAAATTCAGGATATAAGCAGACTTAAAGAAGAACTCGAGTCCAATTCTGTTATGGCAAAAAATCTGTTTCTTACAGAAGTTGTTCTTGAAAAATCAGATGCGGTAACCCTTATGCAGAAGGCGCAGTCCCTTGGAATAGATTTGATTGCGCGCTTTTATAAAGTTATTGTAAGCGACTTGCGGCAGAATAGCAGCGACACAAATTCAATTGCAAAAACACGCGCCCGACTTGTTTCTATGATGAATGCACGTGACGCTACAGTTTCATTTTTTATTTCACCGGAGCGCTTTGTCATTATCCTTAAGGGAAACTCAGACAAGGAAACAGAAGAAGACAGTTACAGTGTCGCAGAAGCCGTGGAACATATTGTTACGCAGAATCTTGACTGCAATGTTATTTCGGCAATAGGAAAAACCGTGGAACATCTTTCGCAGTTGGGCGACTCGTATTCAGACGCAAACAGCCTTTCTTCAATGACGCGCTTCTGGAACAAAAGCCGTATCGTAAGTTCCGACGATGTGAATAAAACAAGCGGCGGTATACTTTCACTGCGCGAAAATGATCCTCTTGTAGACAAGCTCAAGTATGCCGGCCGCAACGAAATTGATGCAATTGTTTCACAGCAGATGGATATGCTTAAAAACAATCCGCAGACATTTGGCGTAGTTTCGTCTTATCTTCTTGTAGATGTGATTATGGCGGTTTCAAAACTTATAGAAGAGCTTGGTGGCGATGTTAAACAGGTTATGCCCGAAGTTGTTCGCCGTGAATTTGTGGACAAGGCCGTTGTAAGTGAAGAAATGCTTGCTTCAGAAATAAAACGTGTTCTTGACAAGGTTTTGGACTTTCGCGATTCAAAAATGCAGGGCCGTTACGGTGACGTTATTCTTAAGGCAAAGGTTTATATTGAACAGAATTTTGCCAGTCAGGATACGTGCCTTAATTCTGTTGCAGAAGCGGTTCATTTGAGTCCAAATCATTTTAGCACAATTTTTTCGCAGGAATGCGGAATTACTTTCATTGAGTTTCTTACCGACGTGCGTATAGAAAATGCAAAAAAACTTCTGCGTGAAACAAATATGAAAGGTTCTGACATTGCCTACGAGTGCGGTTTTAATGATCCGCATTACTTCAGTTTTATCTTCAAGAAAAATACCGGTATGAGTCCGCGGGAATACAAAAATTCCTGCTGTTTGCTTTAGTGCAGCCTGGTAGCCGGGTGCCGTAAAATATTCAACATTTTTTCGTAAGATTTTAAACTTTTTTCGCAGCGGCAGAAGAGAAAGTGTTTTTTTTGTAAAAAAAACAGAATAAATTGAACAAAGTTCGTAAAAATTTACATGTACGTATTCCAAAAGCGGGTTTATGATGTAATCATAACGTTTTATCGCACTTAACGTGTATAGGAGGAATTTACATGAAAAAGATTGCTGCGTTTACAGGTTCAATTCTTATGGTTGCTCTTGCACTTGCAGGATGCTCAAAAAAGGGTCCCGAAGCAAAGGGCGCAAAAGGTGACAAAAAGGTAATTACCGTTGGATACGCACAGGTTGGTGCAGAATCTGACTGGCGTCTTGCAAACACCGAGTCATTCAAGAGCACTTTCACCGCAGAAAACGGCTACAAGCTTATTTTTGATGATGCACAGCAGAAGCAGGAAAACCAGATAAAGGCAATGCGCAACTTTATTCAGCAGGATGTTGACTATATCGTAGTTGCTCCGGTAGTTGAGACTGGTTGGGAAACAGTATTGGGCGAAGCAAAGGCTGCAGGAATCCCTGTTATTCTCTCTGACCGCCAGATGAAAGTTTCTGACGACAGTCTCTATCTTTGCTGGGTTGGAGGAAACTTCCTTAAAGAAGGACGCGACTCTGTAATCTGGCTCAACGACTATCTCAAGAAAAACGGCCGCGATTCAGAAAAACTTAATGTACTTCTTATTCAGGGAACAATCGGTTCTTCTGCACAGGTTGGACGCACACAGGGAATTACTGAAGGTCTTGCAAAGAATCTAAACTACAACCTTCTTGCTAAACAGACTGGTGAATTTACACAGGCAAAGGGACAGGAAGTTATGGAATCTTTCCTCAAGCAGTATGATGACATCGATGTAGTATTTGCAGAAAATGACAACATGGCCTGGGGTGCAGTAGACGCAATCAAGGCAGCCGGAAAACAGCCCGGAAAAGACATTATCATCATTTGTTTCGACGCTGTACACGAAACATTCAACAAGATGATGGCGGGAGAAATCAACTGCGCCGTAGAGTGTAACCCTCTTCACGGACCGCGCGTAGACTCAATCATCAAGACACTTGAGGCCGGCGGAACAGTAGACAAGATTGCTTATGTAGATGAAGGCGTATTTGATGAAGCCAACGCAGAAGCAATGCTTCCTACACGTAAGTACTAATTAAAATCTGCGGAACAAGTGCATAAGTTTTTGTAAAAAAAGATTCCGCATGTAAATCTTACCGAGCCGGAGATTCGGAAGGCAATGTTCCACTCCGGCTCTTGTTTTGTGCAGACAATAATCAGCCGGAATAATTTAATTTCCGCGACATAGAAAAATCCGCTTTTAAGAAGGACAAACTTATGGCAAATGACGTTCTGCTTTCAATGAAAAATATCAATATGACTTTCCCGGGCGTCAAGGCTCTTCAGAATGTAGAATTTACACTCAGAAAGGGCGAAATTCATGCGCTTATGGGAGAGAACGGAGCCGGAAAAAGTACTCTTATCAAAGTTCTTAACGGTGTCCACACAAGAGATTCAGGAAAAATATACCTTGACGGTAAAGAAATAAACAATCATTCACCTCAGGAAGCCCAGATTAACGGAATAAGTACTGTATTCCAGGAAGTGAATCTTTGTCCCAATATTTCTGTTGCCGAAAACATATTTGCCGGTCAGGAACCAAAAAAATGGGGTCTGGCAATTGACTGGAAACTTATGAACCGCAAGGCAAAAGAAGTTCTTGCCGAAGTAGGTCTTGATATAGATGTTACACGCACTCTGGGTGACTATTCTGTAGCCATTCAGCAGATGGTTGCAATTGCACGTGCGGTTAACTTTAACTGCAAGGTTCTTATTCTTGACGAACCGACAAGTTCTCTTGACGACAAGGAAGTAGAAGAACTTTTCAAAGTAATGAACAGGCTCAAGGAAAAAGGTACGGGAATTATTTTCGTCACACACTTTCTTGAACAGGTTTATGCAGTTTGTGATAAAATTACGGTTTTGCGCAACGGTGAATTCCAGGGTGAATTTACTGTAGAAGAACTGCCGCGCCTAAAGCTGGTACAGACAATGCTTGGTCACGAAGTTGCCGAGCTTGACAATCTGCACAGTAACAGCGCAATTAATTCACAGGAAGATTTGCCGCAGATAATAAAAGCCGTGGCACTTACACACCAGGGAACAATAAAGCCGTTTGACCTTACAATAAAGAAGGGTGAAGTTATAGGACTTACGGGACTGCTCGGCTCGGGTCGTTCAGAACTTGCACGCTCTCTTTATGCAGCAGACAAACCTGATTCCGGCGAACTTTTCTTTAAGGATGAGTCTCTCAAGGCAAAGGCTCCTATTGACTCAATCAAGCGCGGAATGGCGTATCTTCCCGAAGACCGCAAGGCAGAAAGTATTATTGCAGATCTTTCAATACGCGAAAACATGATGATTGCGCTTCAGGCCAAAACCGGAATCTTCAAACTTCTTCCGATGAGCAAACAGCTTGAACTTACAAACAAATACATCAAGGCTCTTAACATAAAAACACCTTCTACCGAAACGCCGATCAAATCTCTTTCAGGCGGAAACCAGCAGAAGGTAATTATTGGAAGATGGCTTGTAACACACCCGGACTTTCTTATTCTGGATGAACCTACCCGCGGAATTGACGTTGGTACAAAAACAGAAATCCAGAAACTTGTAATTCAGCTTGCGCAGGAAGGAATGACTGTTATGTTTATAAGTTCCGAAATTGAAGAAATGCTCAGAACCGTAAACAGACTTTGTGTTCTTCGCGACGGAAAAAAGGTTGGGGAACTGAACAACGACAATCTTACCCAGGAAGACGTCATGGCTGCAATCGCCGGAGGTGATGGAAAATGAGTGAAAGCAAACGCAGATTCGACTTTGGAAAAATGATGAAAAGCCAGCTGGCTCTTCCTATAATCGCACTTTTGGTTATGCTTGTAGTTAACGTAATAATTATTGCGGTTACAAAGCAGGCAAACTTCTTTAAGGTTTCAATCAACAACGGCGTTCTTTACGGTTACATTATTGATATTCTTAACCGTTCAAGCGAACTTGTTATTCTTGCAGTCGGAATGACACTTGTTGCGGCATCTTCGCGCGGAACAGATATTTCTGTTGGTGCTGTTGCTGCAATTTCAGGTGCGCTGATTGTTCGCCTTCTTGGTTCAAGTTATGATTCTTATGCAATGGTTCCTGTTCTTGCAATTTTCTTTGGGCTTCTTGCAAGTGCAGCATGCGGTGCGTTCAATGGACTTCTTGTTGCCAGGCTGAATATCCAGCCTATGATTGCGACACTTATTCTTTTTACGGCCGGCCGCGGAATAGCCCAGCTCATAAGCTCGACCGAAACTGCAACCGGCGTTATTCTCTACGTAAGAAAAGAATCGTTCCGCTACATCGGAGGCTTTATTCCGGGTTGTATAGTACCGACGCCTATTTTCATAGCGATAATTTTTGTTGCGCTTACATATCTTGTGCTCAAAAAGACCGCCATGTCCACTTACATTCAGACGGTCGGAATCAATCCAAAGGCAGGACGTCTTGTAGGAATTAATTCCGCTCTGGTAATTTTCTTCTGCTATGTATTCTGCGGCCTTAGTTCAGGAGTTGCCGGCATGATTGCTTCGAGCCGAATCTATTCCAGCGATGCAAACAACATCGGACTCAATATGGAAATGGATGCAATTCTTGCGGTTGCACTTGGAGGAAACAGTCTTAGTGGCGGTAAATTCAATTTGATGGGTTCGGTAATCGGTGCCGTTACAATTCAGGCTTTGAACACCTGTCTTTATGCCATCGGAGTTTCGGGAGACCAGCTTCCTGTTTACAAAGCTGCCGTCGTTATTCTTATAGTTCTATTCCAGTCGCCAACATTCAAGGCCTGGCTTACAAATATGAAGAACAGTCGTGCAAGCAAAAAGCTTGAAGGTGGTGCTGTATGAGTGACAAAATGAATTTCAAGACTGTGCTGTCCAATATTTCAAAGGGAAAACGCATAGATTCCAGCAAGTTCCTTATGATGATTACAATCTGTCTTTTTGTAGTCATGTATATTGCCGGAGTAATTATTTACAGCGACAAGGGCTTTGGAAGAATGCAGACCTTCCTTAACATGCTCATAGATAACGCGGGACTTCTTGTTGCGGCTTCGGGAATGACAATTGTTATGATTGCCGGCGGAATTGATATTTCGGTAGGTTCTGTTGTTGGCCTTGTATGTATGATTCTGTCTTATTCAATGGAAAAGATGGGTCTTCCTTCAGGTGTTGCAATTGCCGTGGTTCTTGTATTCGGAATTTTATTCGGCGCGTTCCAGGGCTGGCTTATTTCTTACATGCAGCTGCAGCCGTTTATTGTAACACTTGCAGGGCTTTTCATGTGCCGCGGACTTACGGCCGTAATCAGTTCCGAGCAGATTGCAATCCGTGCAAACAAAGCATTTCTTGCGCTGGCCAATCAGAATATAAATATTTTCTTTGGTTCAACAGTCAACAAGCACGGCGTAAGAATGTATCCGTTTATTCACCCGAGTGTAATTATTGCGCTTGCGGTTGTTGTTGTAGTGTGGTTTATTCTGCGCTACACAAGATTCGGACGCAATCTTTTTGCAATCGGCGGTAACGAACAGTCTGCACTTCTTTTGGGAATCAACGTTAAGCGCACAAAATTTGCAGCTTATGTTCTTGAAGGATTCCTTGCAGCTCTTGCGGGATTTGTGTTCTGTCTTAACACAACTGCGGGCTTTGTTGAACAGGCACGCGGTTTTGAAATGGAAGCAATTTCTTCTGCTGTTATTGGCGGAACAATGCTTACCGGCGGCGTTGGTACCGTAATAGGAACATTCTTTGGCGTACTGATTAAGGCTACGATAGAAACGCTTATCCGCTGCCAGGGAACTCTTTCTTCCTGGTGGAACAAGATTGTGCTTTCATCAATCCTGTGCTTCTTTATAGTTCTTCAGAGCGTGTTTGCCATAATCAAAGCAAAGCGCGCATCCAAATAAGGGAAAATAACAACGGCGGGTCATTGACCCGCTGTTGTTAGTCACTGCGCAATGCATTTTAGAAATCATCGGAAGATGTTTTTACAGAATCTTTTTTTTGTTGTAATAAAAGTTGCAATACAAGTATAGAGTAAGCCTGTTCCCCAGCCTATAATTACTGCCCAAATAAGACCTAATATTTCAAAAGTACTATTGTGGAAAAAAGTTGTGCAAATCGGTATAATAGAATATATGATTAAAGCACAGATAAATGACAAAGAACTGGTTGAACATATTGAATCGCTTCCCAAAGATGAGATGGCGGTTTTTGTAATGGCAGACGGCCGCGTAAGGGGCGCTCTTTTTCATGGAACACGTTTTGTAAACCAGATGCGCGCGCAGCATAATCTTGGAATTCTTGAAACAATGATTCTGGGACAGGCATCTTTGTGCGGTGCACTTTTGATTCCCACAATGAAAGGTAAGGAACACATGGGGTGGCGGTATGAAGTTGACGGTCCTGCCGCCGGATTTTCTGTAGAAGCAGATTCATCTGGTTATGTGCGCGGATATCTTTTTAACGAACATATTCCCGTAGAAAAGCCGCTCGAAAACTGGAACCTTGCCCCGTTCCTTGGTAATGGAACAATGACAATGACAACTGCCCGCGAAGGAGACAAAGTTCCCTCTTCGAGTTCTGTAGAAATTCTTTACAAAAACATAACAAAAGATTTGGCGTGGTACTTCCTTCAGTCTGAACAAATCCAGACAGCTTTCAATACAAGCGTTTATATGGACACAAAAGGCCGTGTTGCTGGTGCCGGCGGAATGTTCCTTCAGGTTTTGCCCGAAACAGGCGGAACAAAAAAGAACGGCTCTTCTTCTGCAAGCGGTGCAGACATGAAAGAAGATGCGCATCTTATTGAAAAGGTAGAAAATGCGTTTTCTGCCGCTCCGTCTTTGGGAAAATGGTTTTCAGAAAAGGGTGAAATCGATGACATCGTTTACGGCTTGTTCCGCGAGTTTAATCCTGCTGTAGCCGTTCGCCGTTCAGTAATTTACGACTGCCCATGTTCAGAAGAGTCTTTTGCAAAATATATCCGTTCTCTTCCAAAGGCTGAACTTGACGACATAAAAAAGAACGATCCAGATCCTCTGGAAATTTGCTGCCGTAACTGCGGAAGTATTTATCATATTCCGATGGCGAATCTCTAAGTGTGTGCTTATTCCTGTGAAAGTGCGCTTGAGCCTCATTTGAAAACGCTTTTGAAACTCTGGCGCGGTACAGCAAACTGTTCCCCCCTTTCTGAACGCGAATTAAGGCAGGTTTCCGGCGCGTTGTTAAAGCTTCAGCGCGGGCTTACCGGAGAGCGCAATCTGGCCGGGGCCGGTTATATGGAAGACAGGGCTTTTCTTGGTGCCTACCTTTTGTATTATTGGCCCGTCAGTTTTATGCAGGTTTCGTATGCTTTCTGCAATGTGCTTAAGTCTGGCAGACTGGATTTTTTAAAGAATCTGCCCCGGCCTGTAAGAATCCTGGATGCCGGTTCGGGACCAGGACCTGCGGCCGCCTCTGTCTGCAGTGCACTTGGAACAAGTGCTCTTAGCACAGGCGCAGGAATTGCCAGCAACAATATTGAACTTACTCTTTGCGACTACAGTGCGCGCTCTCTTTCCCTGGCAAAGCGGCTGTTTGAGTCAGATTTTAAGCAGGTTGACACGCAGACTGTGACTGCCGACTTTATGAAAAAAGATCCGGCGGGTTTGTTTAAAGGAAAGTATGATATTATCGTTACAAGCCACGCTCTTAATGAGCTTTGGAAAGATTTTCCTGACAGAATCAGCAGGCGTACAAATTTTCTCAAGTCACTTCTTAATCTGCTTTCGCCGGGCGGTGTTCTGCTTGTATGCGAGCCGGCACTTCTCGAAACAAGCCGTTCACTTATTGAAGCGCGCGACACTCTGGTACGAGAAGGTGCTGCTGTCGTTTCTCCGTGTGTGGCGTCGTGCATTTGTCCAGCGTTAAAGGCCTCAAGTGCCACTACCTGTCACTCTGAAGTTTTGTGGACGCCGCCGCATACTGTTGCCGCCCTCGCGCGCAGTGCCGGTTTGGAAAGAACAAGCGTCAAAATGTCATACTTCGCGTTTGTTAACGAAGAGGACAACGTTCCATGCGGCTGCACCGGGGAATATGCTGTTGTTTCTGACGGTATGCTCAACAAGTCGGGAAGGGTTCGCTATCTTTTGTGCGATGGCCGCAGCCGCATTCCGCTTTCTGCAAAAAAAGATGATACTCATGCAAAAGAACTGGGCTTTTTTAATCTGCGCCGTTACGACAGAATTGCACTTTTGAATCCTGAACTTCGCGGTGACAAAGACAGTCCTGCGTTCGGCATAGGTGAAAAAACGGCATTAAAAGTTGAACCTTTTGCTTCTTCAAATACTAAAATTGCCCCTTAAAAATGCCGATAATTAATCAGAATAACCTAATTTCATAAAACGGGGATTTTGATGACTAAAAAGGAAAAAACAGCGGCTCTTGTTGCAGGTATTGCGCTTTTTGTGACTGCTGCAGTATTTACAATATCTATATTTCTTGGGGTTTTTGACTACGGCACTTCCGGCAATTTTCTGGCAGGTTTTGGAAGAATGCTGGTTTCTGTGTACGGGTTCTGTTCAGCCCTTATTCCTGCTTTCTTTTTTACTGCCGGCGTTTTTTGTTTTTCTGCAAAATGGTCGCTTTCACGCGCGCTCTGTCTTGCAATAAGTGTAATTCCTTTTATTACAATGTTTTCTGCGGAACGTACTTCACGCCTTATAGCCCGTGCCGATGTTAGTCCGATTGCGGCCCTTAAAATAATTACGCTTATGGTGATGGCCATTCTTCTTGTGGTGCTGGAATATCTTCTTACCGTGATGATTGCTTCAAGAATAAGCAGCGGAAAGTCTTTGACAAAAGCGGCCCTTGAACTTGCTTTGTCCCTTAAGAATCATACAAAAAATGCCGTGCATAAGAATTCTGAGCGCAAAAATAAAACCGCGGTTCAGAAAACTGACGCAAAAGTTCCTGCAAAAGAAGAGCCTGCGCCAGAAAAACCGCTGCCGCTTTCAAACGAAGACGCCACTGTCAGTGAAGCAAAACTTTACGATGAAGACATCTGGTCTATTGACGACGAAGGCAATGTTAAGGAACAGGAAAGTGCCTTTGTCCAAAATGGAGCTCCTGTTAATGAAGTAACGCCTGCCTTTGAAGAAGATTCCGCAGATGACCGTGATATTATAGACGAATTTGAAAGTGAAAATATGATAAACGTTCAATCTGTTGCAGAAGAAGATGTACAGGACGAAAAGTCAGATAAAGATGCAGAAGGCGGCGCAGAAGATAATGCCGACTCTTACGAAGACACCGTTTCTTTGCAGGACAGCACTTTTCCGGATGAAGAAATGCCTTTTGATGATGACGAGTTTCTTACCGAAGATGAAGAAGAGGATTATCCTGAACTCATGAACGACGGTGAAGAAGATGTTCAGGATGAAAGCACAGATGAAGATGTCAGCGAAAGCGGTAGTATAATAGAAGATAATTTCAATATAGAAGACAATGAGCCTTCCGAAGATACAGACGGCTTTGAAACTGTTTCTGATGCGGAAGATGATGATTACGATATAGAAGATGATTTAGAAGACAATACAGAAGAAATCGGCGAAAATTCACAAGACGCTGGTTTTGGTGTTGAATCTGAAGAAGAAAATGCAGATGTTCTTCCTTCTGCAGATACTGTTTTAAAACTGCCGGCTCCAGAACCCAATCCGCAGACGCGCTCAATGGTGTCGGCACTGGACGAAGTTTTTTCACGCATGGACGATGATGCACGGCGCGCGGCTTTAAACAGCAGCACAAAGACAGAATCTGAACGCATAGACCCGACGGCGCCTCCTGTTGTAGACAGCAACGGACAGCCAATTGCGGTAACGACAGATGCGCAGGGAAACACAACGCCGGTAAAAATTCCGCCAAAACGCCGCGTTAAGCACGGTCCGTATAAAATTTCCACGGAACTTCTTACGGCATACGATGAAAATCCGTACTGGATAATCGATGACGACACTAAAAAAGCCGCGCAGAATCTTAAGGAAACGCTCAGGGAATTCAAGATAGAAGCAGAAGTCGTTGGTATAAGAAAAGGACCTGTTGTTACGATGTTCGAAATTCTTCCGGCGCGCGGAATCAACGTAAGAAAAATTGTCGGCCTGCAGGACAATATTGCTCTAAGACTTGCCGCAAGTTCTGTTCGTATAGTTGCACCCATTCCGGGTAAGAGTGCTGTGGGTATAGAAATTCCTAATTCAAACCGCGCAATTGTTTCTTTCCGCGAGTGTATAGAAAAAAATACTCCTGAATGGAAAAAAATGGCTGTTCCGGTAATTCTGGGTAAGGATATTCAGGGTGAGACGCAGATTATGGATCTTGTCAAAACACCGCACCTTCTTATTGCAGGTTCGACAGGTTCTGGAAAGTCGGTTTGTGTAAACAGCATGATTCTGAGTATTCTGTACAAGCGCAGTCCTAATGAAGTAAAGCTCATTCTTATTGACCCTAAAATTGTTGAACTTAAGCTTTACAACGGAATTCCGCATCTTTTGACGCCGGTCATTACTGACCCGAAACGCGCCATGCAGGCACTTCAGTATTGTCTTTGCGAAATGGAACGCCGCTATGCACTTTTGGACAGTCTTGGATGCCGTGATATTTCAAGTTACAACAGAAAAATTGTTGAACAGCATATTGCTACAGAAAAAATCCCGTATCTTATTGTCGTGATTGATGAGTTTGCCGACCTTATGGCAACTACCGGAAAACAGCTCGAAAGTGTTGTAGCCCGTCTTGCCGCAATGAGCCGTGCCGTAGGAATACACCTTGTTCTTGCAACCCAGCGTCCTTCTATTGACGTAATTACCGGTTTGATTAAGGCAAATATTCCCAGCCGTGTTGCGTTTATGGTTGCCAGCAAAATGGACAGCCGCATTATTATTGACCAGGTCGGTGCAGAAAAACTTCTTGGCAAGGGAGATATGCTTTATGCCAGTGCGACAGATCCGTTCCCAGTGCGTATTCAGGGTGCGTTTATAAGCGACCAGGAAGTAGAAGATGTTGTTGACGCCGTTAAGGAATGGGGTGAACCTGAATATATTGATGACGAAATCTTTGTTGATGACGATGACGATGAAAATTCAGACCAGATGTCACTGTTTAGCGGTGATGGCGAAGACCCGCTTTACGAAAAGGCGCTGCAGATTGTTGTTCAGGCCGGAAAAGCAAGTGCCAGTTACATTCAGCGCCGCCTTAAGATTGGCTACAACCGCGCCGCGCGTCTTGTAGAAGATATGGAAGACCGCGGAATTGTAGGACCTGCAAACGGAAGTAAACCGCGCGAGATTATTCATATGCCGTAAGCGGCGCAAGAGAGGGCGCAAAGTGAAAGTCAGGACAATATGTGCGGCGCTTGTCGCTTTTTTAACAGGCGCATTCGGTTTTGCTCAAAAAGTGCAGGATACGCAATACCTTTACGCATACGAGCAGAATCTTTCGGAACAGGAAGCGGTTTCGTTCGGCGAAGTCTGGGGTTACGTAATGAACGGACGCGAATATGAGTTTTCGCAACAGATGCCTGTTACCGACCTTTGCTGCTTTAGTGCCGACATAAATCACTACGGCGAAATTTCGTCTTATCCCGACCTGTCAAAATTCGAAGGCTTTAAGGGAAGAAAGCATCTTGTGGTTACCTGTGAAAGCCGTTCCCTTTCCCACCTGGTTCTGGAACCCAAATTCGGAATTGCCAAAAAAATTGCACGTGAACTTGCAAAGGCCAGCGTTGACTATGACGGAATTCAGATTGACTTTGAACTTGTTCCAGTGCGTGATGCAGAAAACTTCCGCCGGTTTCTTAAACTGCTGCATTCCAAACTTCCAAAAGAAAAAATGCTTTCTGTTTGTGTTCCGGCAAGACTCAGAAGCGTAGAAGACGATGTTTACAGTTACACCATGCTTGAACCACTTGCAGACAGAATTATTGTTATGGCTTACGACCAGCACTGGTCAACGAGCAAAAGCGGTCCCGTAGCCGGAATGGACTGGGGCGAACGTATTGCCGAATATTCCTGCTCGGTTATTCCAAAGAACAAAATTGTTATGGGAATGCCCTTTTACGGCCGCACATGGGTAGATGAAAATTTCGGAAAGGCGTGGTACAATAGCGGCGTCAACAGAATTCTGAATGAAAACGGGGTAAAACAGGTTGAACGCAAAGACGGTGTACCCAACTTTTCGTTTACCGCGCAGGTTTGTGTAACAGGCTGGTTTGACGACGCTCAGTCTCTTTTGCAAAGATGCCGGCTTTACGGCGGAATGGGAATAGACAATGTTGCGTTCTGGAGAATCGGTCAGGAAGATCCAGCTATTTGGAATTACCTTAATGTTGATGAAAAAAAATAAATCTGAAGGTAAAAGATGAATTCTTTAATTAAGATTCAGGACTGCTCGGTTCAGGGTGGAACAAAAAAATATCTTGACCGCGTAGACTGGTGCATGAACGCGGGTGAAGCATGGTTAGTCATAGGGCCAAACGGCGGCGGCAAGGCAGATTTTATAAAGGCTTTGTCGGGTAGCATGCAGTTTGTGCCGAACATTCGTCCTGCAAATGAAATAAACGGCGGCAGTGAAGCACCGCTTTATTCTTCACGCTATTCTGACAGTGTTGCCGTAGTTTCCCTCGAAGCCGCCGCCTCTCTTATAGAAGAAGAACGCGAGCGTGACGAAAGCGAATACATGGACAAAGAAGACGCCGGAAGAACAGGCCGCCAGTATATCTGCGAAGTGCTGGGTGGTTCAAGCAAAAAAAATGCACCTCTTCCGCCAATAGCAGCAAGACTTGAAACAATGCCGCAGGTTAAACTTTGCGGAATAGAAAAAATACTTGACCGCGGACTGCGCTATATGTCAACGGGCGAGATAAGGCGCACTCTTTTGTGCAGGGCGCTGCTTTCGGGTGCGGGGCTTCTTGTGCTGAGTGATCCGTTTGCAGGACTGGATGCCACATCACGCGCAATACTGTTGGAATTTTTTGACAGCATTGTGCGCCGTCAGCTGGACTCTTCTTCAGAAGATTCAGGCTTTCCCAGAATAATTTTAAGCATGGAACGCTTTCACGAAATTCCGTCTGCAATAAACCGCGTAATTGAATTCAGCAATAAAAAAATTTCTTTTGGAGGTAGCCGCGAAGAATACGAAAACGTACTTGCACAAAGGCAAGCCGCATCAGAAAAAGAAAGGGAAGTGCAGAAAGCCGCATTCCGCTCCGAACTGGACAAAATACGCGCCGAAAGCAAAATAATTTCTGGCTGCAAAGTTTCTAAACCGGGCGAAAGTCTCATTAAGTTTACAGACGTAAATGTAGGCTGGGACGACCATCACGTACTTGAAAATCTTTCGTGGGAAGTAAAAGCCGGCGAACACTGGTGTATACGCGGACCAAACGGTAGCGGAAAAACAACTATACTTGAACTCATTACCGGCGACAACATGCAGGTATTCCGCGAGGACATAAAACTTTTCGGCAACAGGCGCGGCAGTGGAGAAAGTATCTGGGACATTAAGAAAAGACTGGGAATTGTAAGTTACCGTCTTCATGTTGAATACAGAATGGTCGGCGGAACTTCACTTGAAAACACAATAATAAGCGGATTCAAGGACAGCATTGGTCTTTATGAAACGCCGTCAGATTTTGAACTTGCCACCGCAAAGGCATGGCTTAATCTTGCAGGATTCGGCGGGCGCGAAAAAGATACGTTCAGCTCGCTCAGTTACGGGGAACAGCGTGCAGTTCTTATACTTAGGGCTGCAGTAAAAAGCCCCAGCGTTCTTATTCTGGATGAACCCTGCCACGGACTTGACGAGGATTACCGCGATAAGATTCTGGGACTTCTGGAAACTGTCGCCTCTACAGGAACGACAACTCTGCTGCATGTTACACACGACCCGACCGAAGTGCTTGAATGCGAAAAACACATTCTTGAACTTCACCCCGGCGAGTCGCCAATGTATGCAATTTTGGAAAACTAAGCAGCGTTAGTTTGGTTTTGGCTGCTGCTTAAAGTCTTGATGTAAGGAACGGAATTGCCTTTTCGAACTTTACTCCGTACCAGTGGTCTTTGTCGTCAAGGGTTGCTTTGATTGACTCAACGACAAAGTCCGCTGCAAGTGAAGCGGCTTTCAAAAGCGACCATCCGCGGCAGTAAGTTCCGGCGAAGGCAGAAGCAAATGCATCTCCTGTTCCGTGCATCTGAACCGGCAGGCGTTCTGTAAAATAATATTCAACAGAGTGCCCGTCGTAAACTGCAACGCCCAGCTTGTCTTTTTCAAAACTTACGCCTGTTACAACAACATTTTTTGCACCCATTTTGTGAAGGTCAGCGCACATTTTTTCAATAAAAGCCTTGTCGTAATTTTCTGCAGGGTAGGGAATTCCCAAAAGAAGGCACGCTTCTGTAATATTCGGGAGAATAACATCTGCTTCTTTGCAAAGCTGTGCCATTTTCTGCGGGAAATCTTCTGCAAAACCGGGGTAAAGCTTTCCGTTGTCTGCCATTACAGGGTCAATTATTTTAAGTGCACCTTCGCGTGAAGTTTCTTTAATTATTTTCTGTATAACCGGAATCTGTGCGGCCGTTATGTAACCGGTGTAAAATGCGCTGAAGGTTATGTTTTCTTTTTTCCACTGTGCAAGAATATTTTCCATGTCAGATGTAAGGTCGTTAAAAGTCCATCCCTTAAATGCCGTGTGATTTGAAAGCACCGAACTCGGAAGAACTGCAGTTTCTATTCCGCAGGCAGAAATAACCGGAAGCGCAACAGTAAGCGAACACTGTCCTACGCAAGAAATGTCCTGAATTGTAAGTAATCTTTTATCCATAAAAAAAGGCTCCTGTTCTCGGGTCAACTTTTGCTTCAATTTATACTGAATCAAAAGATGAATCTAGTTTTACAGAATAATACCCTATTATTGAAAATTTTGAAACACTACACAAAAAATACTTTCCATAAAATTGTACGATTGAGCAAGTATCAACTTGCGATTGAGTACAATTCGTACGCGTGAGAGTACAGGTTAATAAAGGCAGTTGTGCAACAACTGAAGTTTTCATGAACAACGCTATTTGAGTTGTTCATGAAATACTTTCGTCTGTAAACGGAATTAAAGCTCAATTATCAATTAGTAATTACTAATTCCGAGTTATTTATTATTACGTGTTAATTATCTTAACGACAATTTCTTTAACTTTTAAATAGTCTTTATCCTGACTGACTATAATTAAATCTCTTGTTATTGCGGTTGCACAAAGCCAAAGTTTATTTTGTTCCAAATCGGGATATTTTTGTTTTAATTTTGAATATTCGATTGCGATTGGTTCGTCAACATCAAGAATGTGCAGTAAATGGCAAAAATCAGAAGCAAATCTAAAATATTCCTGTTTTTTTGTTATTTTTTCTGTTTTACTGTAAAGTTCCCCTTGAGAAATTACAGAAACATAAATATTTTCTGTATCTTCAAAAAAATGAAAAAGTTCTGTTTTTCCGTTAAAAAAATCATAAATCGTTTGAGCGTCTACAAGAAATTTCATAAAATCTCCAATTACAATTTTTTTAGTTTATCAAAAAAATCATCAATAGTTTTTCCTGAAGCCGCCGCAAGAATTCTGTCTGTTCTTTCATCTTCGTCTTCTTTCATCATTTGAAGAATATTTTGGAGGGGGATTTGTTTTAATTTTGAATTAATTGTTGAAGAATATTCAGCCAATTCAGAAAAAGGTGAAGATTCTGTTTTTTCTTCTGTTATAGGGATTACTTTAAATCTGCTTCCATCAGCACGTTTAATTATTGCTTCACCATTAATTTTAGCTTTGTCTAAAAAAGTGGCTAAGTTTTGTCGTGCCTGAGAATAAGTCATTACAAACATTTTACACCTCTTTCAGTTGCAATTTTTATTAATTTTAAATCATAAGTCAACAAAGGAACTTTATGTCTGATTGCACAATCCAGATAATACATATCATAAGCATAATGTTTTTCTTCACCTGAAAGCATTAATGCATTGTCAAAATTTACTTCAATAAGTTTTATAGGCATATTCTTAAATAATTTAAAACATTTTTGAGCTTCAGGTATTTCCAATAAATTACGTTTTAACAATTTAGATAAAGAATTGCCGACTTCAAAAACTATACATTCCGGCGAAAGTAATTCATATAATTTTGTTTTTTCTATAATGTCGTTACAGTTTGGTTCATTTCGTATTACCGCCATAATGCACGACGCGTCAATAATAAGCTGTTTTCTACTCATAATTACATTGTACTATTGTACAAGTTAGAAGTCAAGAAAATTCTTCAATAATTGCTAATTTCTAATTGCTAATCAAACCTTTATTTCTCCGCTTTCGATCAGTTTCCATAAAATTGTACTATATGGCATTTATTTTCTTTATGGAAAAAAACCTTTTAATATTGGGAATTCTTGTTTTTTCAGGTGGAAGAATATTTGCCTATCCGTCTTTTGAATATAACTTTGGATTAAGTTTAAGTGCAAGTAATAACACAGTAGATGAATTTGTATATAAAGATAAGAAAAGGCAACTGACACCATAGCACACGCTGGCAATTTTACATCAGATACGGTTAGACCTGAAAACCTTTTCAAGGATGAAATTATAATCCATACTGCCCTGGAAGTCAAATCCGTTTTCGAGATTGCGAATGGAAGATTTTGTTTTTGGAAACTTTTATTAGATACTCGTTAAGATTTATCTTTTACCAACCAGCGTCTTTCCGCGCGGACCTTCTTTTTCGGCCGTTCAACTTGAAAAAACCGATGTTTTGAACTAAAATAAATTTATGAAAAGATTTGTTCTATTTATATCAATTCTTTTTCTTGCGGCCACAACTCTTTTTGCCAAAGAAAAGAAAATGTACGTAACGGTAAAAAACGCATCCGTAAAATCAGGAACGGGCTTTTTCTCAGAAGAATTATTTTCGCTTTCTTACGGCGACAGCGTCTTATTAATAGAAGAAAAAGATTCACTCTCAAAAATACGCAACGGCAACGGACAGGAAGGCTGGGTAAGTTCTGCATCGCTTAGCAAACGCAAAATTGCAAAGTCCGGTTTTTCTGCCAGTGCCGATGAGCTTGCCTTAGCCGGAAAAGGATTCAGTGCCGAACTTGAAAATTCCTTTAAAAAAGAAAAGAAGGCAGATTACGCATCCGTAAACAAAATGGAAAGCCGCAATGTTGATTTGAATGAATTAAAGCAGTTTATAAAAGACGGCGGACTGGAGGGAGCAGATGAGTAAACGCGCAAACCTTTATGCAAAAAATTTTCTTGCGGCAGCGGTAGTTTTGTCTTCTGCTGTGTTTTATTCATGCCAGACTTTTACAAATGTTGTAAGTGTTGGTACGGCAGTTCTTGCAGTAGCCGGGGGTGTAACAGGTGTTATTGATTCAAATACCGCTTCTGCAATTATAGACAGTTCTGCTTCTGTTGCTGCGGCTGCCGAAGAAGTTTCGCCACAGCAGGAATATTACCTTGGCCGCGCTGTTGCCGGAACACTTCTTAAAAATTACGGTGCGTACCAGAACGAAACTGCCACTGAATATCTGAATTATGTATGCCACGTTCTTACAGTCAATTCTCCGCAGCCCGAACTTTACAAAGGCTATTATGTTCAGATTCTGGACAGCAATGAAATAAATGCCTTTGGTACAAGCGGCGGACACATTCTTGTTACAAAAGGTCTTATTCAAAATGTAAAAAGCGAAGATGAAATTGCGGCAGTTCTTGCTCACGAAATTGCACATATTCAGCTTAAGCATAGCATTAAGGCAATAAAGTCAAGCCGCACAACTGACGCTGTTTTTAAGACAAGTGGTGCAGTACTTACAGCACTTACTGATGGCGATGATAATACTGTTGAACTGATTAAAAGCTTTGACAGTACCGTCGGTAAAGCAATTTCAAATATGGTAGACAAAGGTTATTCCCAAGATAACGAATTTGCTGCCGACAAGTACGCACTTTCTTTGCTTGACGCTGCCGGTTATGATGTTCAGGCTATGGATGAAATGCTTGAAATGCTCGGACAGAAGTCAAAAGCAAAATCTGGTTTTGGAAAAACGCACCCCAAGCCAAAGAAAAGAATAAAAAATCTTTCCAAAGAATACAAAAAATATGCTTCGTGTAAAACACAGTCAATGCGTACTGAACGTTTTGAAGAAGTCTGGTCTGTCCTATGAAAATAAAGTTCCCCGGTTTTTTTAAGAAACGCCTTATCACATTTATTTTGATAAGTGTCGGCATTTTTTGTCTGGGATGCGTGCTTAATTTTTCCGGGGCTTTTGATTACATTGAACACAAAGCCTACGACGCAAGAATGAATTTTACGTCGCGATATACTGTTCCCGATGACAACATTTGTTTTGTCGGCGTTGACCAGTACAGCATAGATTCACTTCTGCAGGAACGCGGTTACGGATGGCCATGGCCGCGCTCAGTTTATTCAGAGATTGTCGATTTTTTTCATGAAGCGGGTGCAAAGTGTGTGGCCTTTGATGTTTTTTTTACGGAACCTTCTGTTTACAAAGGAAGTGACGACACAGTTTTTGCACAAAGCTGCGCGCAGTTTGGAAAAGTCGTGCAGGTTATGTTTGACTCAAAGAGCAGTAGCGGTCAGGTTTTCCCGATAAAACCTTTAAGAAACTCTGCCGCAATGATTGCAAACATTACGAGTCTTAAAGACAGCGATGACATAATCAGAAGGGCGCGTCTTTCATTCAGCACAAAAGAAGGGGAATATCCTTCACTCGGAATAGCGCCTGTACTTTTGGATTTGCCGCCCGAATCTGTTCAGGCTGAACTTGGTAAAATCAAAAAAGAAGTACCTTCCTTGAAAGACGGTTCTGTTCTTTTGCGGTACAAAGGAAATATTGACCGTTACCCGCATTACAGTGCGTACGATATTCTGCGTGACTGGAATCTTTATAAAAATGGTCAGGAATCAGAACTTGTTCCGGCTGATTTTGAAGATGCAGTTATTTTCTTTATACTTTATGCACCCGGACTTTACGATATATGTTCAACTCCTGTTTCTCAGGTTTATCCCGGTGCCGGCGTTCATATGACGCTTTTGGACAATTATCTTAACGGTGAGTTCCTGCATAAGATTCCGCTTTGGGCCCAACTGCTTGTCTGTCTTGTTTTGTCTTTTGCTTCTTCATTTACAGTTTACGGAATAGGTTGTACAAAATTCCGCGGAAGAAACCCGCTTATGATTTTTCTGGTCACTGCCCTTGTTTTGCTGACAATTGTTTTTTCAACAGTTTCGTTTGCGGCAGGAATTTATGTTCCTTTGACGTGCGCGCTTTTTTGTATTGTGTCCAGTTTTGTTGCGTGTCTTTTTTTCAGTTATACAAGTGAAGGAAAGCAGCGGCGTTTTATCAAGTCGGCTTTTTCGCAGTACCTGAGCCCGGCTGTTGTTGACCGCCTGATTAATGATCCTTCAAAACTTGAACTCGGCGGCGAAAAAAGACATATTACAATTTTCTTTTCTGACATCCAGTCTTTTACTTCTATTTCAGAACCACTTGAACCTGAAAAACTTACAGATTTGCTTAACAGATATCTTACGCTTATGACAGATATTATTTTGGAAAGTGGCGGAACAATCGACAAGTATGAAGGAGACGCAATTATTGCTTTCTGGAATGCGCCGGTTGACATTAACTGCCATGCGCGTGTTGCTGTTGAAGCGGCAATGAAGTGCCAGAAGGCCATTGAAGAAAAAACTGAAGAGTTTTCAAAAATTGCCGGTCGTCCTTTGCTTACAAGAATCGGTCTTAATACAGGGGATGCCATTGTGGGGAACATGGGATCCAGACAGCGCTTTGACTACACTATGCTTGGTGATAGTGTAAATCTTGCTTCGCGTCTTGAGGGATTCAACAAGCAGTTCGGTACATATTTGATGTGTTCCGAAACAACTGTGCGCGAAGCTTCCCGTGAAGGCTGCCCGCTTTATTTTAGGGAACTGGCGCGCGCCGTGGTTGTAGGAAAAAAAGAGCCTGTTGTTGTTTTTGAACCTGTGGAGCGCGCAGTTTTTTTGCAGCGAAAAATCTTTTTTGAATCATTTGACCGCGCACTACATTTGTTTTATGACGCAGATTTTGTTCAAGCACAAAAAATATTTTCTGAACTTTCTGTGCAGGATGAGGCCAGCGCGCGTTATGCGGCAAAGTGCAGCGAATTTATAAACAGCGCGCCCGGTACGGACTGGCACGGCGAATGGAAAGCCGCGCAAAAATAAATAACATGTGGACGTTCGTTAACAAATACGCATGTACGGGAAGGTCTGCGTGGTAAGACGCAGTTTAGTTAGATAAGTGTCAGCGATAGGTTAAAATGCTCCCAGTCAGCATAGTTTCGAAGTAACCAGTTACTTCGAAACAACAAAAAATCAAGTCATTTCCGATTCCTCCGTCCTCGTTCGCGCATTTTAACTTTTGCTAAGATTTATCTCTTTAGAAGCAGCGTCTTCCCCCGCGGACGTTCGTTAACAAATACGCGTGTACGGGAAGGTCCGCGTGGTAAGACGCAATTTGTTTAGATAAGTGTCAGCGATAGGTTAAAATGCTCCCAGTCAGCATAGTTTCGAAGTAACCAGTTACTTCGAAACAACAAAAAATCAAGTCATTTCCGATTCCTCCGTCCTCGTTCGCGCATTTTAACTTTTGCTAAGATTATCTCTTTAGAAGCAGCGTCTTCCCCCGCGGACAAGCAACAGCCACTTCTTGCTTATTTTATGAAATTTAATTATATTATTAACACTTATCCGCTGATTTATCCAAATTGCAGGCGGAACAGTTTCTTGTGAGACTGAAACTTGCTAAATAGGAGGCTCATAATGGGCACTGTCTTATCTAACAATCATTATTTATTTACTTCAGAATCTGTCGGTGAAGGACATCCCGACAAGGTATGTGACCAGATTTCCGACGGAATTCTTGACGAATGTCTGCGCCAGGATCCCGAAAGTCATGTTGCCTGCGAAACATTTGCGTCCCAGGCTCTTGTTCTTGTAGGCGGTGAACTTACAACCGGCGCTTATGTCGACGTACAGAAAATTGCGCATGATGTTGTTCAGAGAATCGGTTACACAAATCCCGCTTATGGTCTTGACTGCGAATCTATGGCTGTTCTTAACATGATTCATTCGCAGTCTTCAGACATAAACCAGGGTGTTGTAGGAAAAGGACTTGAAGAATTCAAAGGACAGCAGGGTGCCGGTGACCAGGGCATGATGTTCGGTTTTGCCTGCCGCGAAACTCCTGAATTAATGCCTGCTCCAATTATGTACGCACACAAACTCATGCAGCGTGCAGCCCAGGTTCGCAAAAGCGGTCAGATAAAGTGGTTCCGTCCGGACTCAAAAAGCCAGGTAACAGTAGAATATGAAGGACACAAGCCTGTAAGAATCGACACTGTTGTTATAAGCCAGCAGCATGATGCAGGAATTTCTTACAATGACATTAAGTCTGCCGTAATCGAAAACGTAATAAAGCCGGTACTTGAGCCTACAGGACTTATTGACGCAAATACAAAGTATTTTATAAACCCAACGGGTCAGTTTGTAATCGGCGGCCCGGTAGGCGACACGGGACTTACAGGCCGCAAGATTATTGTTGACACTTACGGCGGAATGGGCCGTCATGGTGGCGGTGCGTTCAGCGGAAAAGATCCCAGCAAGGTAGACCGTTCAGCAGCATACATGGCACGCTACATTGCAAAAAATGTCGTTGCCGCGGACTTTGCAGAGCGCTGTGAAATTCAGCTTGCGTATGCTATCGGCGTTCCTTTCCCTGTAAGCATAATGGCACAGACCTTCGGAACAGCACAGATTCCCGAAGAAAAAATCGTTGAAGCCATTAAGAAAGTCTTTGACTGTACACCGGGCGGAATAATCAAAACGCTTGACCTTAAGCGCCCGATTTATTCTGCAACATCAGCTTACGGGCACTTCGGTCGCAGCGAATTCCCGTGGGAAAAAACAGACAGGGTAGAAGAACTCAAAAAATCAATATGAGCAAAATAAAACTGCTTACCGAAAGTCAGATAACGCAGGTGTTCGAAAGATTCAGATTGAACAATCCCGAACCCAAAACGGAACTTATTGCTCCGAATCCGTATTGTCTTCTGGTAAGCGTCGTGCTCAGTGCGCAGGCAACAGATAAATCGGTTAATGTTGCCTGTGCGCCGCTTTACGAAAAAGTCCGTACACCTGAACAGATGCTTGAACTCGGCGAAGAAAAACTTATTTCCTATATAAAATCAATCGGATTGTACAGGGCAAAAGCACGGCATGTTATGGGACTCAGCAAACGGCTTGTGCAGGACTTCAATTCAACTCTTCCTTCTACGCGCGAAGAACTTGAATCTTTACCGGGCGTTGGCCGAAAAACCGCAAATGTTATACTCAATGTAGTTTTCAAACAGCCAACAATGCCGGTAGATACACACCTTTTGCGAATTTGCCCCAAAATTGGTCTTGCAGAAGGAAACAATCCCCTTCAGGTAGAAAAATCTCTTTTGGAAAGAATACCTTCACGCTACATGGAACACGCGCATCACTGGCTTATCCTTCACGGACGCTATGTATGTACCGCAAGAAATCCAAAGTGCGAAGAATGTATTATAAGTGATTTATGCGCTCACAATTTTTAAGTTATGAAAATCAGCTTTACCAGGTAAATCCTGCACCGATAGAAAATGCATGAAAGTTTGTAATCTGCACGTCTGAATCACCGGAGCCGAATATGCTTTCAAAGTCATTGAGTTTCCAGTTGTAGCCGTAGTCAATATTCAGCATAAAGTTTCCCATTATAATGTCAAAACCGCCGCCGGCTTTTAAAATAACCGCATTGTCTGTTCTGACAGAAACTTTTGTGTCTGCATAAGGTCTGAAGTGGCTGCCTATATTCAGATTACCGCCAAAAAGTACACCTACGGAATAAATTGAAGATTTGTAAAGCGAATTGATGTCATAACCGATATTGAGGCCGGTAAAAAAGTTTTTGCCCATTCCCCATGTAAGATAACCGTCAATGCTGTCCAGCGGATTTTCCTTAATGTCAAAATCAGAAAAATCAAGATCGGCCGGTTCCATTCCGGTAGTTACATAAAATGAGAGGCGTCCTTTCTGTTCTTTTTCTTCTGTATATTCAGTTTCACTTTCTTTCTGCGGCTGCGGTTGTGCAAGTTTTTCACTTTCCAAAGCTGTGTGTACCCTTGCGATGTCGGCCTGGTATTCTTCTGCGGAACGTACATCAATCTGCGGGGACATAACGAACGTGCGGCTTTGCATCTGTGCGGAATTCAGCGTAAGAATTTCTTTTGCGCGCTTTTCATTTTTGTATATTCTGCATTCAACAGGTTTTATTCTGTATTCTGAGGCCGACAGCCAGTGGGTTACCGTAAAATAAAGTTCGGCATAGAGAACAGAACTGTCTTTTCTGAAAAGTGCGTCGTAATATTCAACATTGAATTCATAGTCCCTTAACTGGCGCTCTGTCATCTGTTCGGGAAGAACATATTTCTTTTCTATAACATCAGAATATGGCAAATCGTATTCTATTTTTACTGCATCTTTGTGGCCGAGAGTCTGCATCGAAACTGTAAGGGGCCAGACTGCTTTTTGTGTATCATAATCACCGATGACAAGTTCAAGCTGCCCGTCAAGTGAATTTTCCATGTATTCTGATGCTTCTAGCGATTTGTATGCTGAATTCAATGCCTCTTTTGATTCAGACTGAGGATCTGCCGTAATTTTTATCTTTAAATCTTCTATATATTGAATGCGCGTTTCGACAGTTGAATTCTGTGCCGCTACGAACTGAGAAAAAATTATGCCTAAAAAAAGAAAAGCTGCAGGATGTTTCATAATTTGAATTATAGCACGAAAAACTTCTATTGTCAGTATTGGACGTCACAGTTATAATATACGCATGCTTAAAGGAAAAACAGTAATTCTTGGTGTAACGGCAAGTATCGCTGCGTATAAGGCCGCGTCTCTTGCGAGTATGCTGGTCAAAGCCGGCGCAGATGTACGCGTTATAATGACACCCAATGCCGTAAACATAATTAATCCAATAACTTTTGAGACCCTTACGGGACACAAATGTCTTGTAGATACCTTTGACCGCAACTTTGAGTTCAAGGTTTCCCACGTTTCTCTTGCAAAGGCTGCATCTGTTTTCATAGTAGCTCCGGCCAGTGCAGATACAATAGCAAAACTTGCGAACGGGCTCGCCGATGACATGCTTACAACAACATTTCTTGCGGCGGCCTGTCCCAAAATAATATGTCCTGCAATGAATACGGCAATGTTTGACAATCCCATAACGCAGGATAATCTGGAAAAATGCCGCCGCTTCGGGATGAAGGTTGTGCTTCCGGCAGAGGGAATGCTCGCCTGCGGTGATGTTGGCCGCGGAAAGATGCCGGAATGTGAATTCCTGTTTGCGCAGATAGAACACGAAATCGGTTACGAAAAAGATTTTGCGGGAAAGCGCATTCTTGTTACTGCAGGACCAACGCGTGAAAAACTGGATCCCGTGCGTTTTGTAAGCAACCGCTCTACGGGAAAAATGGGTTATGCCGTTGCAAAAGCCGCCGCCGACCGTGGGGCAGAAGTAACGCTTGTTTCGGGACCTGTTGCGCTGGAACCGCCGCCGTTTGTAAAAATCATTCATGTTGAATCAGCCGCCCAAATGTTTGAAGTCGTGCGCACTGAATTCAGCGGGGCAGATATTGTAATAAAAGCAGCTGCAGTTGCAGATTACAGACCGACAGATGTTTACGAACAGAAAATGAAAAAAACAGACGGCAATCTTTCCATTCAGCTTGAACGTACAGATGACATTCTGGCATATCTTGGCGCAAACAAAAAAAGAGGGCAGTTTTTATGTGGCTTTTCGATGGAAACAGAAAATCTTATACAGAATTCCCGTTCCAAACTGGAGCGCAAAAATCTGGACATGATTGCCGCCAATTGTCTTAAAACAGCCGGTGCCGGTTTCGGAACAGAAACAAATGTAATAACGCTCATTACAAAAGATTCAACTACGGAACTTCCACTTATGAGCAAAACAGAAGCAGCCCACAGAATACTGGATGAAATAAAAAATGCACAGAATTGAATTTACACAAATCGGCGGTTTCAAAGTAGGAAACGCGCAGAATTACGACGCGATGACAGGAGTAACAGCCCTTGTTTTTGACGGCCCGAATGTAGCCGGAATAGATATAAGCGGCGGCGGTCCTGCAGCGCGCGAGTCTTTTCTGTTCAGTCCGCTGGCAAATCCGCAGTCAATAACGGCACTTCTGCTTTCGGGAGGTTCTGCATACGGTCTTGCAGCGTCGGCCGGAGCAATGGCATATCTCGAAGAACACAATATGGGCTATCACTTGGGTGATATAGTTGTGCCGATAGTTCCGCAGTCATGCATTTTTGACCTTGGAATAGGAAGTTCTTCGGTAAGACCAGATTTTGATATGGGTTATAAAGCTTGTGCCGATTCAGTAAACAACCGCGCGGTTTCTGGAAATATCGGCGGCGGAACAGGAGCTTCTGTAGGCAAACTGTACGGAATGTCACGCTCACAGAAAGCAGGAATCGGTTATTACGCTGTTCAGCTTGGTGAATTGAAAATGGGTGCTGTGGTCATAGTAAATGCGCTGGGAGATATTTTTGACTACAGGAATGGAACAAAAGTCGCAGGACTTCTTACTGCCGACAGAAAAGAATTTGCAAGTCTTGAAGAAGAGTTGTATTGTGCCCAGAAAAAAATTACAGCCGGAACAAATACAACAATCGGTGCTGTAATTACAAACGGCGATTTTACCCAGCAGCAGATGTGCAAAATTGCGGCAATGACACGTTCTGCTTTGGGAAGAAGCATTAATCCTGTCGGAACAAGCGGTGACGGTGATACAATTTATGCTGTCTCGACCGGTAACGTAAAATCAAATCCTGACCTGGCCGGAACTTTGGCATGCCGAGTCCTCTCAGAAGCAATTCTCGATGCAGTAAAATCTGCCAAAATGGAAGAAAGCGAATATCTATCCAAGATAAGAAAATAGTTCCACCAGGAGGTAGAAACGTAAGATGGAAGAAGAAACAATCAATTCGGCAACAGAGGCTGTAAAGGCGGTGGGGGAGGGCGTCACTGAACAGGCACGCAATCTTCTGCATCTGGACGAATTTTCCAGGTATCTGACATGGGGAAATCTTGCGAAGGTTGTAGCAAACCTTATAACCATTGTACTTATGTACATTGTTTACAGAATTATCAAAAAGCTAGTGTTCCGCCAGACTTCATCAAAGTTTGAAGTACACACTTCAATGCTTATCAACAAGATTATCAGTTATGTTTTCTACGTGATAATTGGAATGTACATTTTAAGCCTCTTCGGAATAAATTTTAAAGCAGTATGGGGAGCAGCCGGTGTTGCAGGACTTGCAATTGGTTTTGCAGCACAGACAAGTGTAAGCAATTTCATAAGTGGAATGTTCGTACTCAGCGAGCGTGCAATGAAGATAGGCGACTTTATTTCTGTAGGTGGCGTAAGCGGAACAGTCGACTCTGTAGGCCTTCTGAGTGTAAAGATTCATACTCCAGACAACCAGATGATCCGCATTCCGAACAGCGTAGTGATTAACAGCAATCTTATGAATTACAGCCACTTTGGAATAAGGCGCTTTCTTTTTGAGATTCCAATCAGTTATGAAACAGATCTTGCCCACGCACTTGAAGTAATTGCAAAAGTTCCGGAATACTGTCCTACAGTTTTAAAAGACCCGGCACCTTCTGTTTTCTACGACGGATTCGGCGATGCTGTAAATTTAAAACTTGCAGTCTGGTTTGACGGTGCAGATCTTATTCAGACAAAGAACGATGTTTACATTAATGTAGTAAAACTCTGTAATGAAAACAATGTGCAAATTCCGTACACACGCTACGACATAAAGATTGTTGATGACAAAAGCGGAACTCCGGCTCCGGTAGCAAAAGCAGCAGAAAAAGTAACTGCAAAAACAACTGACAAAACTGAATCAAAGACAACAAGAAAAACAACAGCACGTGCGGCTGCAAAAAAGAGTACAAAAGCATAAAAATTTTTCATTTTTTTGCTGAAATAAAAAGTCAGACACAATATATAAGCATGAGAAAGTTAATTTATATATTGTGTCTGTCACTCGTGCTGTCTTCCTGTGAATTCTGGAAAACCACTGAGTCCGTTGAGTTTTCAATTTCGCCTGCCTCAAAAAATACCGGCGGGTGGAAGATTCTATCTTCTGAGGTCCCCGGAAAACCTCTTTATCTGGCTGCCGATGACTATGACTTCGAGCTTGAACTTCAGCCGAATGCGTTTACAGCAGTTCTTGCCTACACAGACGGATCTGCATTTCCTCTGGGCGCAATTTATCCATGCACAACAATACTTAACGCGCAGGACGGTTTCGCTGCAGATGTTTTTTACACGCTCATAAACCTTTCCTCTAAAGAAAACGCTGCCCAGGTAAAAGAATATCTTAATTACTTCAACTGGCAGCGCCTCATGACAGAATGCCGAAAGTACGAAAATCCGTGGAATCTTGATAAAAACCATCTTGTCCAGTCCATCGCTTCGGGAACATTCAAACTGTCAGACATAAGGATGCTTGAATGACGTGCTTTTAACTTTTTTCCTTCAAGTGTATAATGACCGCATGTTCAAGAAAACCTATTTTGTATTTATTGCGGTTTTTATATTTACCCTGACTGCTGTTTCATGTTCTTCAAAAAAATCAGGTTCGGAACAGCAGCCTCCTGCAAAGCTTTCTGTAAAAAACCATATCTGGTATTATTTTACAGCCGACGGTTTTGAAAAAACAGATCTTCCGCAGAATGCACCAAAAACCGCAGAATGCCCGTGGACAGAAGCAAGACGCATTTCGAGCGCAGCGTCATCAGTAAGCGAAAACTCCGGGGCGCACTCCTATGCCGTTGTAAACAAACTGGGAATTCTTTCTTTTGAAAGTGACGGCCCGCATCTTTATAAAGATGTTTCCTTTTTTTCAGAATACAGCGCCGGCTCACTTGTGTTCAGCGCCGGAAAACCCGTCTTTAACCTGTACCGGAGTACATTTTTTAACGAAGTGGCAGCTTCTTCTTCTAATGCTTCAAGACCTTTTCTTGTAGAGTTCAATCCTGAATCGGGGATGTTTTTTCCACTTGTGACCTACGAAAATCTTGGACTGTTGCCGGCCGACCAGATAACAGGATTCTTCTGGAACGGAACAACATGGAGTTGTTCTGTAAAAAAAACGGAAGCCGGAAAGGTTTCTTTTTCATATTTTTTCTGGGAGCCGCCAGTCGCACTTACAGAACTGTCGCCGGCGCTCTCTTATGAAACTTTCATTTTTTCTCCGTGCACAGAAGCACAGTACAGAAAAATAAACCTTCCTTTGTTATTCGATGCCGCGCCGGCGGGCCTTGCAGAGCTACTGTCTCCGATACCTGAAGAATTTTCTTTCTATGTATCCTGGCGCGATAACTCTGGAACTTCGCCCGTAAATTACTTTCAGCAGGGCAGCGGCGGAATTACACTTAACGCAAAGGCGGCCAGAATTCCTGTGGAACAATATACTGCGGCTGTTTTTTCTGACGGAACAGTTTACATAAAAAAAGATTCAGCTGCACAGCAAGCCGCGTTCAGGCTCCCAAAACTGCCCGCCGGTTTTTGCTACGGTGAATTTGCGGTTGCAGACGGCATGCTTTATGTTGCCTGGGAAGAAACCAGTTTCTTTAAAACAGGCCGTGCAGGCTTTATAAGCGTAGGTCTTTCGGAAGTAATGGACCTTATAAACTCGGCGGGAATCGCATCTTCAAACTGAACAGGCAGCCCCACCGGACAGATTATTTTCTTACAAGATTGGGTAGTCTGGTCTGGGCCTGCTTCAAGTAGATGTATTTGAGCGGGTGAAGATCCAGGGCATTTGTCTGCCAGCCGCCAACGGAATTCAAATCAATGTACTGGACACTCACTGCATGTAAAACAGGAATGAGCATTCCGTCATCGAGTAGAAGCTGTTCCGCGCGTGAAAGATATTTGTATTGTTCAGTGCTGTCTTCGGCAGTGGCAGATTTACTTAAAAGAGCGTCATAGTCAGGGTTTTTATAATTTGCAACGTTAAGCGTCGAGTCTCCCCTGAAAAGTTCCAGAAAGGCAAGCGGGTCTGCAAAGTCACCAATCCACGAATAAGTAAACAAATCTGCGTTCCATGTTGCAATAGAAGGATTGTAGCGTTCAAAAGACGTGGTCTGCACGGTAAGTTCCACTCCGAGCGGTTCCCAAGCAGCTTTAAGAAGTTCGGCCCATTCTTTTACATAGTCATCGGGCGTAATCGCAAAAATAAGCGGTATTTTTTCACCGGCCTCAATTCCGTATTTTGCACGTGCATCTTTCATAAGCTCGGCTGCATCTACAGGATCGTAGTCATCTATTCCTTTAACTTCAGGATAGCCCGAAAGCGGGTAGACAAGTGTTGTTGCTTTTACAGAAGCCTTTGCCCTGAGTTTGTCATACGGAATTGCTTCCAGAAGTGCATTCCTGAATTCAGGTTTGTCCCATGGTGAATTTTTTATTTTAAAGAAAAGATATGTCGTCCCGAATTCTGCAGATACGTGAATTGAATTCGGATTTATTATCTGAGCACTTTCTGCGTTTCCCGAAATCCAGTCGGCGCGTCCTGTGTTAAAAAGATAACTGTTTTCTGCCGTGTCATCGCTCTGGATAATTGTAATTCCCGGAATTTTTACTTCCCCGGCGGAATGGTAGTTTTCATTTTTTGCAAGAACAAGATTTCCCGGCGTGTATGAAGAAATTGCAAAGGCACCGCTGAATGCATCTTTGTCTGGACTTACGGCAGCAAATGCGTGGTGACACAGAAGTTTGGGAAGATGGGCTGCCGGTTCGTCAAGGCGCACTACAAGAGTAAAGTCATCCCTAACTTCAATGCGCACATCTTCTGCAGTGCCTGTTCCCATGCGGAATTCTTTTGCGCCCGTAATGCAGTCCAGCATAGACGCGAACGGGGCTCCATGTTCTGAAAGAAGTTTAATCCACGAGTCCCTGAAAGTCTGTGCGGTTATGGCAATACCGTCGCTAAATTTTGCATCCTTGCGCAGTGTAAAAGTCCATCTTTTTTTGTCACGCGAAATTTTGTATGACTCACATATTGCGGGAATGGGCTCAAGCGTTACAGGATGGTAAGAAAAAAGTCCTTCGTAAAGTGCTGTAAAAATCTGTGCTTCAGAAACATAGGCTGCTGTATGCGGGTTCAAATCGTAAGTGTGCGGAATATCAATGATTACAAAATTCCTGTAAAGCGGGTTTTCTTCAGATTCAGACTCCTGTGCAAATGAAAATGAAGAAAGTGCAGCGGTGACACACACCAAAAGTGCGGTTTTGAAAAATTTCGTAACAGCCATTTTATTCCCCTTCGATTATTCCCAGTTTGCGCATCTGATTTTGTTCTTCTATATAAGAAGTATATTCAACCCGGTGCTGGTTTACCTTGACCATAATATTTTTGAGCGTCGTAAGTTCCATTTTAATTCCCTTTATTCTGGATCTGTCGCTCTGGTGTACGGTATCCTTGAAAAATTCATCCAGCGCTCCCAGCAGTGCAAGAAGATGGTTGTTTTCTATAATATGCTTGTTAAGAAAGTCCAGGATCGTTTCATCAGGCTGGGAACTTATTCTGTTAAACCCCGGGGTATGCCTTACAGAAAAAGAAGCATAATATCTGGCGCGCTTCATAAGACTTTCCTTGAATTCCTTGAAGTGGATTACTTCCCCGCGCTTGGCTTCTGTTTTTTTGTCGGTAAGAATTACCTCGTAGTCTACCGGAGGCTCAGCTATGCCAAAGAGTTTCCTTATAAACCGCATGAATTTGTCACCGAGTGTATTGTGTTCGCTTTCAAGTACATCGTGATTAATGCAGATTTTTTCAAAAATAAGGTCATAGCTTTCAGAAAGTGTACCCATTACGCGCACGGCTTCCATAAGAATATCATGCGTGTTCACCTTTTCTACTTTTTTCTGAACTTTGTTTTCAGAAACCGTCATCATGTCCAGAAGTTTTTTCTGCCGAGCCTCTTTGTCTGGCGCAGTTTCTTCGGCTGCAATTTCCCCAATAAGGTCGGCAACAAAAGAACGCTTGGGCATAAGCGATGCAAAGAGACGCTTTGTTTCGGTGATAAAAGCAGTTGTCGAAGAATAGGCCGCTTCTTTATTGAACTGTTCGGAACCAAGTACATTTTTGCGTACATCAATTTTGTAGCGCTCTTTCTGGAATTCAGTCAGCTGTTTGAGAGTAGCGTTTATTTCAGAAAAAGCGGTTACTGTTTTTGCAACGCTGTCTTTGATGAGGCTGAGCGTAAGAGGTGTGGCACCTGTTTTTAAGGAAGTAAGAACTGCTGCAAGTGCCTTTGTATTCGGCTTGGCTGAATTTTCTGACAAAGCGTTCCATGCAAAGGTATTGTTCAATTCCAAAAGCTTGCGGATTTTTTCCATTCCCAGCTGCGAAATAGAAAAACGCATGTAGTTGCATACAAAGTCAATCAGGCTTTCGTAATCGCTCAGTCTTTTTCCCAGAATAATGGATTTTTCATTATCATTGAATTCCGTGTCTTCTATGCGGGTAATATCCGAAATTTTCTTGTCATTTTTGTAAGGGTCGGGCGTAATAAGCGAACGCTTAACGAGGGCGTCAAAAAGATTCCTTACACATGAAAGGTGAAGCCGGTAAGCCTCCTGAATTTTAGGGAGCGCCGTAGTATCAAACCAACGTTCCTTGTCTGCAGCCGCCGGAATTATCTGTTGATTGAAATCTTCCATAAGTAGTACCTTCCTTGCGTTAAAAAAAACAAATATTCTTTATAAATATCGGCATAAAACGCGCCAATCTGCATAACATACTACCATAAAATTCTACCTGTTGAAATAAACATAAAAAAAGATTAATCTCTAGGGAAGGACTTATTTAATCCAAAGGATAGAAGAATGGCACTTGATGAAAATTTGCAGACCGTGCGCCACAGTTGCGCGCATGTAATGGCGGAAGCCGTACTCAGGCTTTTTCCCGGAACAAAAATAGCAATTGGACCGGCCATAGACAATGGCTTTTATTACGATTTTGATTTTCCGGCGGACCATAAGGCTTCAGAAACTGATTTTGCGGCCATAGAAAAGGAAATGCGCAAAATTCTTTCTTCAAACTCTGAATTTGTTAGAAATGAAGTTACAAAAGAGCAGGCGCTTGAGCTTTTTAAGGATCAGCCTTACAAGGTTGAACTTATCAATGATCTTCCTGACTCAGAAAAAATTACTACATATACCCAGGACGGATTCACCGACTTGTGTCGCGGTCCGCACGTTGCCAGCACAAAGGAAATAAACGCCCAGTCATTCAAAATTACAAAAATGGCAGGCGCTTACTGGAGAGGAGACGTTAACCGCCCTGTTCTTACAAGACTTTATGCCGTCTGTTTTGCAAAGCCCAACGATCTTAAGGATTATCTTGCAAAACTCGAAGAAGCAGAACGCCGTGACCACCGCAAGCTCGGAACCCAGCTGGATCTCTTCCACATTGATCCTGAAGATCCGGGTCAGATTTTCTGGCACCCCAACGGATGGTCAATGTATGTAACCCTTCAGGACTACATGCGTGACAAGGTTGTACGCGACGGTTACCAGGAAGTAAATACACCTGCCGTAATGCCGCGCACTCTTTGGGAACGCTCGGGCCACTGGGGTCACTACCAGAAGAATATGTTCATTACAGAAAGCGAAAAACGCATTTTTGCCATCAAGCCAATGAACTGTCCCGGCGCCCTCGAAATCTTCAAGTCAAGAACACGTTCGTATAAAGATCTTCCTCTGCGCCTGGCAGAATTCGGACACTGTGTACGTAATGAGCCCAGCGGAACCCTGCACGGAATAATGCGTGTACGTGGTTTTGTTCAGGATGATGCACATATTATCTGTACAGAAGACCAGATTGAAGCCGAAGTTACAAAATTCTGCCACCTGCTTCTTGACGTTTACAAAGACTTCGGATTTGATAAAAATCTTCTTGTAAAGCTCAGTACAATGCCTGAAGACCACGTTGGTGAACTTGCAACCTGGCAGCATGCAGAAAGTGCACTTGCAGCCGCATGCAAAGCCGCCGGAATGGAATACGAAATTCAGCCCGGTGAAGGCGCATTCTATGGACCAAAGCTTGAATTTACCCTCGTTGATGCCCTTGACCGCCAGTGGCAGTGCGGAACAATTCAGCTGGACTACCAGCTTCCTTCTGCAGAACGCCTTGATGCACAGTACATCGGAAGCGATAACCAGAAACATCATCCGGTTATGCTTCACCGTGCAGTAATGGGTTCTTTGGAGCGCTTTCTTGGAATTCTTATAGAAAACTATGCAGGAGCAATGCCGGCCTGGCTACACTTTGAACAGGCTGCTGTAGTTCCTGTAAGTCCCGAGTTCAATGAGTATGCACAGACTGTTGCCGACACTCTCAGGGCAGCAAAAATCCGTGCAAACGCTTATGTTGATGATTCCAACATGAAGAACAAGATCAAGATGATTACCAGCGAGCACAAAACACCATATATTCTTGTTGTAGGTGCAAAAGAGCGTGATGAAAACGCCGTGTGCGTAAGATTCCGCGCCTCTTCAGGACTGCAGCAGAAGACTTTTGAACTGAAAGAATTCCGCGATTACGTTCTGGACAAAGTAGCCACTCACTTCAATGGAATATAATAAACAAGGGCTGCCGTAAGGCAGCCCCTTTTATTTACCTTCTTTTACACAATTTTATTTCAGTTGAATTCAGATTGGTTTAATCATTGCGCCTTACTTCGAATTCAACTTTTGGTTCTGACTTTTTTGTGTCATCCCGCTTTTTGTATTTTTTGTAAAGAACTTCCTGTACCCGCACAGCCTGTTCATTTTTTTCTGGTACATTAGGTTTCCAGTTGCCGTTTTTCTGCAGAGTGTGGCTGTGTGTATTGTCCTGGAAATAAAGGACCAAAGTTTCGCGCACGGTTTTGAATACTTCTGCATCGGTAACCGGGAACATAAGTTCTATGCGGCGGTCAAGATTGCGTTCCATCCAGTCTGCGCTGCTGAGAAAAATTTCTTCGGCCCCGCCGTTCTGAAAGTAAAAGATTCTGCTGTGTTCAAGATAGCGGTCAACTACGCTTACTACGCTTATGTTTTCGCTCAGCCCCGGCACTCCCGGAACAAGAGTGCAGATTCCGCGTATATTTAGTTCAATTTTGACTCCTGCCTGACTTGCCCTGTAAAGCGCGTCAATTATTTCCTTATGACACAGGCTGTTCATTTTTGCAACAATGTGCCCGGGATTTTCTGCCGTACTCTGTTTTACTTCGCGGTCAATCAGTTCCAGAAGCTTTGACTTGAGCGACACCGGTGCCATGTAAAGATGGTGCATTGTCTGAAGGGCGCTGTATCCCGAAATTACATTGAAGAAAAGCGTTGCGTCAGTTGCAATTTCGTTGTTCGAAGTAAAAATAGAAAGATCCTGGTAGAGTTTCGCCGTCTTCGGATTATAGTTGCCCGTGCTCAAGTGCGCGTACCGTCTCATTCCGTCGCTTTCACGCCTTACGACAAGACAAATCTTTGCATGAACCTTAAGGTTTACAACTCCGTAAATTACGATAACGCCTGCCTTTTCCAGCTCTTCTGCCCATGAAATATTGCGTTTTTCATCAAAGCGTGCCTTCAGTTCAACAAAAACGGTAACCTGCTTTCCGTTCTGCGCGGCTTCTTTAAGAGCCTGTACAACCGGACTCGAACTTCCTGTTCTGTAGAGGGTCATTTTTATTGCAAGAACCTGCTCGTCCTTTGCCGCATCACGCAGGAATTTTACAACAGGATCATAACTCTGGTAAGGAACATCAAGAAGAACGTCATGCTGTCTGAGCGTGTTCCAGTAAGTGCCTTCTTCGGGAAGATCGTCGGGGTAAAAGTTCTTCCATTCCGGGTAAAGGAATTTGGGCGCATTTTCTACGTTAAGAAGATCCAGAAGAGTAGTCGGGTCAATCAAACCGTTGACTTCATAAACATCGTCGTCGGTAAGGGCAAGCTTTGATTTGATAATTTCAAGAAGTTTGCGGCTCGTGGAAGTATACATCATGCGCACGGCAAAAGAAGACTGTCTCTTCTGCAGGACTTCTTCCATAGCCTGAATAAAATTCGGGCCGGAATCTTCATCTACAGCAAAGTCTGCATCGCGTGCAATTTTAAACAGCATCGTTTCGCTAACACGGTAACCTGGGAAAAGCTCCGTTCCGTAAAGTGCAACAATATCGTCAAGAACAGCAAACTGTTTTGTTCCGTTGTTGCCCGGAAGCCACACAATGCGCGGAATATTCGCCGGAATCTGTACGAGGGCAAAAATATCATTTGTTTCGTCAGCCGTGATTGCAGTTTTAAGACTGTGCACGCCCTTCATCGGCTCAAGAAGAAAAGCCGCAGTAAGACGCAGATTGCCAATATTCGGGAAAGAAGAGCCGTCTGTTCTGAGCGGAGTCAAAACCGGGAAAATCTCGTGCTTAAAAATGCTTTCGGTAAAAGATTTCTGCGCGCTTGTATAATCCTTTGGCGGAACATAGGAAATTCCTTGTACTGCAAGAGACGGCAGAACGTCACCTGTAAGTGTTCCGTAGAGAAGTTTTGTAATCTGGTGGCATCTGTCCGAAATTTTTTTAAGAAGAACCGCAGGCGTCAGTCCGCTTGCGTCTGTTTTGTAGGGATTTTCCTTGAACTGCCGTTTAATTGAAGCAACTCTTACCTGAAAAAATTCGTCAAAATTGCTGGCTGTAATCGCAAGAAACTTAAGCCTTTCAAGAAGCGGTAGATCCTTTCGTGTCGCCTCGTGAAGTACTCTTGCATTGAATTCAATCCAGCTGAGTTCCCTGTTAAAATATTTTGCACCTTCCATCGTGTTCTCCAAAAAATGTGCAGTCAGACAAGAACAATCTTGTATCCGAATACGTTTTCAAAAAGGTCGCTCTTTTGCGCAACGGCAAGTTTTTCGAGCGCCAGATTTGTGTGACCCTTTACGCGGAACGTGAGGCTGTCGTGCGCAAAGTTTATGGTAAAGTCAATAAGTTTCTGCTGGTGTGTTCTGTCCAGAGCGTCGGCAACTCTCAGAATAGCGCTTAGTTTAAGGATAATCATGCGGCTTGTTCTGGGAAGCAGCCTAAATTCAGGATCGTCCTGTGGCATTCTGGACCCTTTGTGAAAGTTAGTAATCAGTGCAACTAGCGCTTTGTCATCCCTGCTCAGACCGAAAATCTCGCTGTGGTTTATAATGTACTTGCTGTGAACATTGTGGTCTTCTGCACGAATAAACATTCCTATATCGTGAAGAATTGCACTTACAGAAAGCAGCATGCGTACGTGCGGGTCAAGCCCAAGTTCATCCTGCATGGCATCATATATGCGCAGGCTTGTTCTTTTTACATGCTCGGCGTGGGCTTCGTCTCCCTGGTATTTTCTCAAAAGTGAAGTCGCGCTCGCAAGAATCTGCTGCGTAAACTCATCGCGCAGTTCACCGTCAGAAAGTTCCGCGTTGTTCAGAAGAATACCTTCACGTATAGATGTTTCCGGAACAATAATCGAAGTAACATTCGTAAGGTAAACAAAAAGTTTGTATGCAATAAGCGAAATCTGGAATGTCTGCGCATCGTTGTAATTCAGCTTGAATTTGGCAATACATTCTTCCGTAGTATAATGCTGCACTTCGTCAACAAACGCTTCAAAGTCGTAACGCTGTATTTCCCATAGGAACGGAGAAATTGGTTTTCCTGCAAAGATGGCGGCCAGTTTCATGTCTGTTCCCAGGGCAATAAACTGCTGCACTTTGTCCAGATTCATCTCTGTATTAAGGGCATTTTTTGTGTTTCTGATGAATTCGCCAATAAAACGGTGTGCGTCGTCAATGTTTCCAAGCATTGCGCGTATCTGCTGTTCAATAATGACAGTACCCAGCCTCATGCTGTGTGCACCGACCATGCGCCCTTTTTCCATAAGCATCATTTCGGTAGCGCCGCCTGAAATTTCAAGAATAATGGAATCGCTCTGCCTTACACTTACGCTTTCGTCTTTAAGGCATTCTGTGACGGCAATGTACATGAGACGGTTTTCTTCAATTCCGTCGGTAACATGAACTGTAAAACCGGTTTTTACCTTAATGCGGTCAACAAAGGGGTCGCGGTTGTTTGCTTCACGTACCGCGCTTGTTCCAATAACAATGGTTTCCTGTCTGGAAATTCCCCAGCCCTTAAGCTGCTCGCCGAATCTGTTCAGAATCTGTAGACACGCCAACAATGTTTCGCGGGTAATTGAGCCTGCAGTAAAAACATCGCGCCCCAGATTTACCGGGAACTCACTTCTGTCGAGAATATTGTACTTTTTCTGAACTGGCTGTTCCGAGTCTGCCGTGCGCTCTTCCACAGGTTCTGCAACCAACAGACGTATACCTGTGGAGCCGATTTCAATAACTGCCTGCGGAGTCTGCAATCTGGCCTCCCGAATTAAAGTTTGTCTATAAGCATTGAACACTTGCCCGACGGAATCGGAAGTGTCTTTTTCTTCTGGTCAAGAATATTGATAGTAAAGTAATAGAGTTTTTCGCTTTCCATCTGGATTTCCCAGCCGCGGTTGCTCTTGTTGCTCAGAATTGTAATAAGATTGCGCTTGAGTGACAGTTTTTCTATTCCCATTATTTCAAGATTGGGAATAACCCAGTCAACAGTTTTGCGCGGAAGACTTATGTTAAGGCCAATTACGTTTTCTATCATAAGGGCAATTGTAGAAAGACCTGTGTAGTGAAGGTATCTTCTTTTGGGGAATTCGGAATCACTTCTGCAGGCTGCCGGACCTTCCTTGCACGGAAGATAGGCTTCGTAAAGGTCACCCTTCTGCTTGGAATCGACAGGACTCAGCGCCTCAAGAATATAATAGAGGTGCCGTATTGCACATTCCCTTGCAAAGGCATAGCGCTGGTACTTTTCGAGCCCCTTGATTACCATAAAGTTAAACGGTGCAAGAACCGAGCCCTTGAAGCCTTCACCGCTTTCCTTGAAGTCAGGACTGTCGGCGCTTAATGTAGGGAACGGATGATCTGTTCCGAAAGTCTGCGAATTGCTCAGGTGTGCAATAAGAACATCAGCTCTGTCTGCGTTGGGAAGTTCCGCGAGCAAAGGCCAGAAACCTGCAATTGTTTTCTGCGGAAGGCGTGCTTCGTTTTTGTCCAAATCGTGGTAAAAGCCGGTTTCATTGTCCCACATGAGGCTGTTTATTCTTGTCTTGAGGCTGAAGTACATTTTCTTGTACTGAAAACTCAAATCCTTGTCGTTAAGAATATCTCCCAGTGCCGACATATGAGCTGCGTTAATAGCCATGCAACTGTTGAAGTCAACCGGGTAGTAGCATCCCTTGCGCGGTGAATTGAACATGCTTGAAGCTTCTGCCGGAACAGAATAAAGCCCGTTCTGATGCTTGAATGTTCTGTCAATCCAGTCCATGTATTTCTGAAGGACAGGCATTACTTCACGTATTCTGCGTTTGTTTGCACTTTTGTGGTACAGGTTGAATTCAGCCCAGGCAAAAAGAGGCAGACCTACACCTTCAGGATTTTTTGGATCCGGAATCGCTTTGTTTGTAGTGGCATCGTACTTGCAGCGTATTGCGCCGTTTTCTTCCTGCCTTGCGTAAAAATAGTCGATGTTTTTGTTGGCTGGATAATTCCTGTTTGAATAGACCAGAAAGAACGAAGAGAAAATAGCTTCTGTCTGGGTCATCTCTAATTTTCCGTTAAGAGGGTAAATGAAATATCCGTCAGGAGAAGTCTCGCCCGAAACAGGGTCAATCCAGTAGTCGGTTAGCCAGTTCCAGGTTTTGTCATAAATATCTACGAAATCCTGATCATAAAAATGGATTTTAGGGAAATCTCGTTTGTTCACATTTGCTCCTGAGAAAAAACTTTTGTAAAAAAAAATTCTTTATACAACTTAATATTATATCATAAAATAAAAAAAAACGGTATAATTTCGCAAGCTTTTTTTAGATTTTTAAGGAAAAGGTTGTTATGTTCCAGTCTTTTATTTACCTTGAAGTAAGAGTATTGCTGTCTTCTGTTCCCGGAGTATTTATTTCAACTACAGAGGATAGCGCAAAAAAAGATATTTTGTCGGTAAAGGCAGATTTTCTGCGCAAAAACAACTCTGCCCCCAAAATAAATTCAGTTAAAATAGAACCGTCAACGCTTCATAGGGTACGCACGCTGGTAGAAGCTCTGGGCGGAACAATGACAGGCAGTTCAACACTGGAAAGACTTCTCGGAAACATTCAGGAGCCGCCAGATGACCGCAATTTTACCGGATTTTCTGTAAGGGCAGCTCAGGGTGGCGGTCTGGACATAATGTTCCACCAGAAATCAAAGCACATAAAAATAGAAGAAGTAAGGGTAGAAGAAGACAGCGGGCACCTGACGCGTGTGGGCGGGGCAAAACCGCGCATGGACTGGACCTACGCAGGATGTCCCAGCATAAGAATCCGTACCAGTAGTGCCTTTGAACTTGGCGAAGAAGCCGAACTTTTTCTTCAGGAACTTTACACGCTGCTTGCATACCTCAAGGTGGTCAATCCTGAACTGAGCGAAGCCGCGGTAAGATGCAATGCCTATGTTTCAATGGCTGAATATCCCCAAAAACCGTCGTATACAGTAAAACTCCGCAACCTCAATTCCTTCAACTTTGTACGCAAGGCCATTAACAGCGAACTGTCGCGGCAAGAGGAAATTCTTTCAGGCGGCGGCACGGTTGCAAGCGAGAGCCGTCTCTGGATAGAAGAGTGCGGAACGACAGAATCTTTTCAGGAAAGACAGCCGTGCATGGAAAGATTTGCCGTTGTAGAACCGTCTGTCGAAGTTCACACTGGAACATGCTCCCAGTCAGGCTCCCTTGATGTAGAACTTCCCGGTGCAAGACGCGAAAGGCTCCGGGTACAGTACGGACTTTCACGCTTAAGGAGCATGTTCATCTGTGCAGAAAAAGACCGCGCAGACTATTTCGAACAGGCCGCCGCCTGCGGTGCAGATCCGCTTAATATAGCCCACTGGATGGCCGGTGAACTGATGCGCCTTCTTAACAGGAGCCGTCGTTCAATAAAAACCTGCGCACTTACGCCGCAAAAATTCGCCGACGTAATAAAAATGTTCGAAAGTGGCCGCATAAACAGCGGAATGGCAAAAAAACTTCTCAAAGATGTGTTTGAAACAGGGGAAGATCCGCTTGAAGCAGCCGAACGCGATGGAATGACGCTCCTTT
Organism: Treponema peruense; assembly: GCF_016117655.1. Classification (NCBI taxonomy): domain Bacteria; kingdom Pseudomonadati; phylum Spirochaetota; class Spirochaetia; order Treponematales; family Treponemataceae; genus Treponema; species Treponema peruense. The sequence continues at coordinate 2,580,972 of NZ_CP064936.1, read as the reverse complement.
CAGAAAAAGAACTCAAACCTGTTGTAAAAAAAGTCCTTTCAGAAAACGAAAAAAGTGTGGTAGCGCTCAGACAGGGGCAGATGCCTCCCCTTGAATATCTTACTGGCTGCGTAATGAAAGAAACATACGGCAGAGCAGACGCACAGACTGTAAAGGCTATGATAAAGTCAATTCTTGACATAAACGTAATCTATGTACTTGCCATGGGCGGCGCAATAAGCGCAAGAAAAAGACCCGACGGTTCTGTAGAAGCAGGAAACTCCGAAGAAATACGCACTCTTTTTGATGAAAAAAACAACAGCTTTCCGGTACAGATATCTTCCGTAGGTGCAATGCTCAGTGAAGAAACAGAACCTGCAGACTGGGCAAGACTCATAGCGGCCATACATGAAAAGATTGAATCAGGTACGGCAAACGGAATAGTAGTCACACACGGAACAGACACACTGTCCTATACTGCAGCCCTTTTGTTCTGGTTGTTCGGGGCATCAAAGGTGCCGCTTGTAATAACAACCTCAGAAACTCTTCCGTCAGAAAGTGATGAGGCAAAGATAAACGTAAATCTTGCAGTCAAAACTGCGCGTGAAAAAAAGAACGGTGTTTATGTAGTCTGCGGCGGTAAAATCTATTCCCCGCTTAACCTCAAATTTCTTGGAAAAAAAGGCCGTCCTTTCGAAAACTGGAACCTTCCCCAACCGATATTTACTTCAGACGAGCCGCTCAGCCACCAGTTTCTGTCAGTAAGCCTTCCCGAAAAAGAAGCCATGTCTGCAATTCTTAACGAAGCAGCGTCTTCGCTCGAAATCGTGCGCCTTTACCCGGGAATGAAAGCAAGCCGCCTTGAAGAAATGTTTTCCGGGGCAGCAGAATCACAGAAAATCAGCGGTGTAATTATGGAACTTTACGCCAGCGGAACAGGAAACATGAGAAGTACGGACTATTCGCTTAAATATCTTCTTATAAAAGGAAAGAAATGCGGATGTTCCTTCTACTGTACATCCCAGCAGGAACGCCGTCTTGACTTCAGCGAGTATGCAACAGGAGCGCAGGTATGGAGGGAAGGTGCTGTTCCTATGGGTGCGCTTACCACAGAATCTGTCACAGCCCTTTATTTTGCTGCAAGTCTTGTGGCAGACACCCGCGAAGAGTTTTCAGAACTTATGGAAACTTCAGGCGAAACCCTTCAGCTCAGATAAGGGAATCAATTAGAAAAAGAATCCGTCGGGTCGCAGAAAAGGCGCACCGTCTCTTTTGACGACTTGTGGCGTGATTTCAGAAGAAGTGACTGCGTGCTTGTCTGGTAAACGTAACCCGAAGAATTGTATGTTTCAAATCGCGGGTCTGTTCTGAACATCTGGCCCTGAATTTCAATCTTTCCGTGGAAAGTCGGAACTCCGTTAAAAATAATGTGGTTCGTAAGTCCCTGTGGAAAGTCAATGTCAATATTTACGATATTTTCAGCATCGATTCTGTAAGAAATATTTCTTGCACATGTCCATGCCCAGACTGCAGTATTCCCGTAATAACCCAGAATCTGCGTGTGCGGGTAATAGAAATTGGATTCTGCAAGAATATGGTAAACAGAAGCCGCCGTTTCTACATTGAGTCCTGCAGCAAGTGCCTTGTTCATAATAAGGTAGCCTGTCTGCGCATATTCATTCTTTGAAGAAACGTCTCCGTATTTTGCAAGAGCATTTCCGACTTCTATAGTCTGCCTTACCGACAGTGCCGCACCGTTGTTGTTGATCTTAACGGCATCGTTTTCAAGTGAACAGGCTTGCGCAATTGAATCAAGGCATTTTGCAAGAACCGGCTCAAGAAGGGACGCAACAGAAGCATCGTTTTTATACAAATCAGCGTAAACGTTAAGAATTCCCGCAGCCTGAACAACAGTCGGCTTAAAGTCTGCCATCTGTGCCGGGAAAGAAAGAAGGTTTGTGATTCTGGACTTTTTCTTTTCGCGTATAATAAAGTCAGAAATTCCGTCTATATTGAAAATATCAAGGTTTTTTGACGTAACAGCACTTGCCGTCATGGAAGAATATTGTTCAGTCTGAACAACAAGGCTTCTGTTCATTACTGCAAGTGTGTTAAAGAAAGGCGCCGAAACATAAGTTCTGTGGTTTTCTCTTCTGAGCGACTCTGGAACAGAATCAATCGCCTCGTTGTACCTGTCGCGTGAAGCCATTTCTGCAACATAAGCGGTAACTGCACTTTCAGACAGACTGTCCGCCGCCGAAGTCTTAAGAATTGCCTCTGTTTCAGACAGGAATTTGTCGCGGGCACGCCTGGCTTCTGCATCAAATGAAGCGCGGCTTGTTCCTTCAAGACCGACTACAGTAGAATAAGAGAATCTCTTTGACGGGTCGTAGGTAACAAACATGGCCACAGAGTCTTTTTTTGTAAACTGAACAGTATTGTCAAGAATATCGTGTGCAGTCAGCATAAAAAATCCTTTCTTTGCAGTAAGAAGTGCATGGCTTTTTGAAAGTTTTTCCGAAGTCAGGTTTCCTGAAAGTTTGTACGGAACCTCAATCGAGCTAAACTTATCAGAAATTCTTGCAGAAACAGAAAGTTCCCCGTCAGAATCAGCTTTTGATGTGTGAAAAGTAAGAACAGTTCCGTCGTTAAAGGTAAAGGAGGCAGAAAGTGAAGTTTCGTCAAAGGACTTCAGAACAAGCTTTTCACCTGCGGAATTTTCATCTGTCTTTGCTACAACAGGATTTTCGTCATCTGCAGAAAAAGAAATGCCTTTGAATGTAACCTTGAACTGGTTTTTGAGTTCAGTTACATTGGTATCTGATTCCGTCTGTGCAATTGAAATGTGCAGAGGACCTATTGCTTTTGAAATTATTGATTCACTCTTAAACTGAAGTACAAAAATGCCGACAATAATAGCGGCATAAAGGACTGTGAGTCCTAAAAACTTTCTTACAGGATGTTTACGCATTTTGTTTATTCTATATTCTAAAGATACAAAATGCAATAATACGCGCCTGTTTTTGTGGGGAATTATGAAAAGATTGGAAAAACCGGCATTGCGTGCCGTAAAAATGATTTGTGCCGTAGCAGCATGTGCACTTATATTTTCCTGTGCTACAACAGGCAAAGTGCAGGAAGAACAGTTTGCAGAACAGCCTTCAAAAGAAGCAGAAGTTCCGGCAGTAAAAGAAAAACCCGCCGTCAGTAAAAAAAAGACATTTACAAAGATGGACTTTCTTGAATCACTGAGTTCCTGTCTTGAAAAAAACGATTTTGATGCAGCCCTTGCACTTTACGACACCCTTCCACAAGAATTTGCTTCTGATTACGATCTTCTGTTTTTAAAGGCATCCGTTTACTTTAGTGCCGGCAGAATTCCAGAGTCAAAGGCTTTGTGCGACGAACTTTCTGCAATTGACCCTTCCAACACCGACGTTATGGAACTGTCTGCCGTAATTGCCAAAAAAACCGGAAATTCCGCCGAGCGCAGCCGCAAAATAGCCGCCATTATCGCAAAGGACAAATTCAATCCCGGAGCCAATGTCGAGCTTGCCGGAGATGCATTTATGAAGCGCAATTACAAACTTGCCAAAACCTATTACAACCGTGCGCTCGCCAGAGATTCAGACAACGAAGACGCACTGTTCGGGTTGGGCCAGACAGAATACTATCTCGAAAATGACGATTCTGCAAAAAAATCCCTCGAAAAGCTTCTGGAAAAAAATCCTGATTACGCACCCGCATATCTTTATCTTGGTAAAATTGCAGCTGCAAACAATGAATACAAAATTGCGTCTGACTATGCAAAAACTGCAATAGAAAAAGATCCGACCCAGTACGATTACTTCATGGATTACGGAATGTACGAACGCTATCTTGGCCACTACGATGCAGCCGAAGAAGCCTGGACACAAGCAATTCAGATAGAAAGTGGCTATTTTCTGGCATACGCATACCGCGCGGGACTTTATGACGAGCGCAATATGTTCCCGCAGGCACTTGCCGACTACAAAAAAGTTGTGGAACTGAACCCGGAATACTATTTTGCACACGAAAGTCTTGGCGTTCTTGCCCTGCATGAAAAACAGTGGAGTACTGCCCGCGCTTCCTTCGAGGAATGCTATAAGAAAAATCCTGCCAACGTGTCTTATCCTCTTATGGTTACGTACTGCTATTATATGGAAGGAAACGACATTGAGGCACGCAATTTCAGCAACCAGGCCCTGCGTGTAATGGACAGAAATACAATTGAATACACAATGCTGCGTGTTTATCATGACAAAGCCGGTGAAATGCCCCTTCCGCAAAGAATTGCAGCCCTCAAGAACAGAAACCTGCGCGGCAAAATGTACTTCTATCTGGGGCTTTTTTATGATATGTTTGGAGGAAAAGAAGCCGCCAAAGAATATTATACAAAAGTCGTAGAAATGAATTCCCCTATGTTTTTTGAGTATAGACTGGCGGAATGGAGCATAAAAGAAAATGGAACAGAATAATTCCGCAGATACAGCAACTCAAAAGCACCTCGAATTCGGTGAAAAGAAAATAATTCTTGTTGGAACGGCGCATGTTTCTTCAGAAAGTATAGAAGAAGTAAAAAAAGCCGTTACTGACATAAAGCCCGACTCGGTAGCCGTGGAATTGGACGAAAACCGCCTCAAAAATCTCGAAGACCCCGAATCCTGGCGCAAGATGGACATTATAAAAGTCCTCAAAAACAAAATGGGCTTTCTTATGCTCGCAAATATTGTTCTTGCAGGCTACCAGAAGCGCATGGGAGAGAATGCAGGAGTAAAACCCGGTGACGAAATGCTTGCTGCAATAGAAACTTCACGCAGTATGGGAATTCCACTTACGATGGTTGACCGCCCGATTGCAGTGACGTTAAGACGCGCCTGGGTAAAAAATTCCTTCTGGGGAAAGAGCAAGCTTCTTTCAATGCTTATTGCAAGCGCTTTTTCCAAAGAAGAAGTTTCACCCGGCGAAATAGAAAAACTCAAGCAGACCAGCGAAATGGACACAATGATGCGCGACCTGTCAGACTATCTTCCTGCAGTAAAAGAAGTGCTTATTGACGAGCGCGACAAATACCTTGCATCAAAAATATGGACTTCACCCGGAACAACCGTGCTTGCAGTATTGGGCGCAGGGCATCTTGGCGGAGTACAGGCTCATCTTCAGAAACTGGCCGCCGGAAGTGAAAGTGCAGACTGTTCGGCCATAGAAACTGTTCCGCAAAAAAAACTCGGTTCAAAAATAGCATCGTGGATAATTCCCGTGCTCATTGTTGCGCTTATAGTCTGCGGCTTTGTATTCGGCGGAAGACAGGCCGGCATGAAAATGTTCGGTTCGTGGGTACTGTGGAACGGAATTCTTGCAGCCATAGGAGCTGTTGCAGCCGGAGGACATCCTCTTACAGTACTTGTGTCTTTTGTGGGTGCACCGCTTACGTCCTTGTGTCCGTTTATAGGAATCGGAATCGTTTCGGGCATTGTTCAGGCAGTAGTATGCAAACCCAAAGTCTCGGACATGGAACTTCTTCAGGAAGATGCCACTTCGGTAAAAGGCTTTTACCGCAACAGAATACTCCGTGTGCTGCTGGTGTTTATTCTGTCTTCTTTAGGAAGTTCTGTGGGAACTTTTGCAGCCGGAGCAAGTTTTGTCGCAGTAATATCATCTTTCTTTGACAAAATTTTTGCTGTTTTTACAAAATAAACTCATGAGCCCTTGGCAAACAAAAGCTTAACGAGGGCTTTGATATTTTCTGCACGGACTGAACCCAGCTCTTTTTCCGGGGCTATAATTCTGTCAAACCCAAGTTCTGCAGCTGTCTTTACACGCTGGCGTAGCTTTGTAACAGGGCGAATCTCTCCTGCAAGGCTCAGCTCTCCTACAACCAGCGTTTTTTCAGGAAGCGGCAGATCTGTCCTTGCGGAATACAGTGCGGCTGCCAGCGCTGCATCAATTGCACTTTCGGTAAGCCGTACTCCTCCCGCAACATTGATGTAAATGTCCTGGTCCGAAAACTTCATACCGGCCCGTTTTTCCAGAACCGCTGCCACTCTGCTGACACGCGCGCTGTCTATTTTTTCACTGTACACGCGGTTCAAAGAAGATTTGGCGGGAACAGTAAGAGCTTGAATTTCTACGATAAATACGCGGCTTCCTTCAAAAACCGGAACGCATGCTACTCCTGCCGGAATCCCGCCTTCACGACGTGTAATGAAGAGCGCGCTCGGGTCTGCAACACATTTGAGACCGTCACTGTCCATCTCAAAAATACCAAGTTCATCCACCGACCCGAATCTGTTTTTCTGCGCCCGCAAAAATCTGAATTCATCACCACTGCGTTCAAAAGAAATCACGGTGTCTACCATATGCTCAAGACTTTTGGGACCCGAAATCTGTCCGTCTTTGGTAACATGTGCCGTCATAAAAAGCACGCTGTCCCTTTCCTTTACCCAGCCGATAAGTTCGTTCGAGCAGTACTTAAGCTGGCTTACAGTACCCGGAACAATACCGGCCTGTACAGAATAAACAGTCTGAATGGAATCAACGATAACAACAGAAGGATTAATCTGGTCAAGGGCATCAAGAATATCTTCAAGCCGCATCGTGCATAAAATTTCCACGGAATCAACCTGCAGCCCTAGTCTTACAGCCCGTCCCTTAATTTGGGAAGCAGACTCTTCTCCAGACACATAAAGAATGCGTCCTTTAGTCTCAATTCCGGCGGCAGTCTGCAAAAGAAGCGTTGACTTGCCTATTCCGGGTTCACCTCCTATAAGAACAGCACTCCGTTTTGTAGCACCGCCTCCAAGTACCCTGTCAAATTCTGCATTTCCAGTAGAAATTCTTCCGTCATCCTGAATCTGTATTTTTCCCATAGGAACAGGTTTTGCCTTTACCGCAGAATCTTTGTCATGAACAGCAGTACCGGCAGCATTGGGGTCAACAATACATTCTTCAAGGGTATTCCATTCACCGCATTCAGGGCAGCGTCCTAACCATCCCGGCTGTGAATAACCGCACGCAGAACATTTGTAAAAAACAGAGCCTTTCTTTTTTGCCAATTAAATCCTCCACAGATAACCGTATTCCAATATAATCTATTTTGCAGTAGCGTCCAAATCTTTTTGCGACCCGTCTATTCTTATGGAAATTCCGTTCGGCAGACAGGCAGCCCATTCACCTGCGTGTGAAATTTTTCCCGAAAGTACGCAACTTTTATTTTCACAGGGGGAATCGGCGAACCGTGCTGTTCCACCGGAAATTTCAATTACAGAGTCGCCGATTTTACCGGGAATAGAGTAGATTCCGTCTTTTTTAAGGGAATATGCGTATGTGTTTTTCCCAGCCTGAATATAAACCGTGTCATTGCTGCCGGAATTTCTACGTGCATTTACAAAAACTACTGCAAACAGGGCAAGAAAAACCGCTACGGCCACAAAATCCATAATATAAAAGCGCTTGTTTTTCATTTTTCCCAGTTTGCGTGTCTTTCTCTAAAATGTCAACAAAAGATCTTCAAAAAATAATTCAAAAGCGATTTTGTCCAAAAATTCCGAAAGGGATTCTGACACTTTTGGTATAATAAAGGAGCTATGAATTATATGGATGAACACAAAGTAGAAGTTATGAGACAGGTTGTTGAAGGCAAGCAGAGAATAAAGAATCTGTGATTACAATTCGCTCACTTTTTTACAGATATCCCGTAAAATCATGCAAAACTCAATTACATCTTTGCAAATACCATTTTCGAAATCATTTTCAGAAAATAATTGAAAACCAAATTCTGTAAATTGAGCCAAAACTTCATTGCGGGAATTTTGAATAATAAAAACCTGTTCTGGTAATAAGAAAGTATCTGTTTCGTTACAAACACCTTCCGTTTGTATTGCCGGTATCTTTATTTTAGTCATTTTAACAGAATACTTCTTATTATTACTTTTGAAACTAAACACAGTCTGTGGAAAGTTTTTACTATATAAGTAATCATCAGACAACTTTGGACACTCAATCTTAAGAAAATCATCAAATCCTTCTATTTTAAGAATTTTTATTTTTCGTTTTGAAGTTTTGCTCAGATTATGCCAAAACGTTACTTCGATATTTTTTTCATTTTCATCGGAAACAACAGTACCAGTCCATTTTTTTGCATCTATATCATTCGAATATGCAATATTCAAATAGATTAATGAAGAACTCCACGCAGGCTTTAACTTACCTTCATACAAAATATCATTTTCTCCGGAAATATTTTGGCTCGATTTATTGCAAATATTTCCATAAGATACAGAGTTCTTTGGTATGTAAATGGTTTTATCCAATGTTTTGAAAGTAGAACATGAAAAAAACAAGAATGGTAGTAGAAAAATAAAATGCATTTTCATAATTTCTTCTACTGCCTCATTTCAAATCTGAAACTTTAGTATTAAATAAAGTATAACTTGCCATTGGCTTATTATATTTATAAATATCGTATGACCAACTTTTACCCAATTGGCCTATAAAAGGAATATCTTTTATACCTATAAAAGCATTAGCTGCCAGATTCAATTCAGGGGTAATTGTTGCTTTTCCGGTTAAATATGAATTTAGGTAAATTAAATCAAATTGAGAATAAATTCCTGTACTAGCAGTAATATCTCCCCATACAATTTTTGATATATCTACACCAAAAGAAGCATATGCTTTAGCTCCAATTCTCGCATAAGATCGCTCATGTGTAACAGACTCCTTCTGCTGGGATGAAGAAAAAGAAATTGTATCTGCATTCCAAAGTTTTCTACCTGACCAGTCTGCATATGGTTTTGGAATGCTAACGAACCAAGCTTTTTTCCAATTTACTCCATATTTTAAACCAACATCAAATCCAGCTTCATACAAGCCTGTAAAAGTTGCTCTGTAATTTAATTTTTTTGATTCTGATACATTTATCTTCAAAGGAACAGAAATACCCACATTTGCAGAAAGGGAAAGAATAACAGGACCATAAAGTTGTATTGGATATTCAATCCTGTAATTTGGGTTAAACAAATCTCTTTCATAAGAAACATCTGCATCAATATTAGTATCGGCTGTTATATAAACACATCCTTTAACCGTTGACTTAACACTACCCCATGTTGAATTAAAGCTACCTGTAACTCCAATTGCTAAGTAGGAATTTGTAAATACAATATTTACACTACCTTTGCCAACAGGAATACTTTTTGGCAATGTAATCTCCTGTTTTTTTACTTCAATATATTTTTTATACTTTGAATACAAAGCAGCTTTCTCTATTTCATATTCATTTGCTGTTAATGCACTTCGCGATTTAATATAATCACTACAAGAGGTTTCTTCTTCAGACGATCCAAACTTTACACTCGCTAAAGGAATAATCTCAGTATAGATATTTGAAGAAACAACTAACTTAGGACATAATTCTGGGTAAAGTAATTCTATAAAACTTCTATTTAAGTGAATCAATTCTGTTTCTGAGTATGCATATATTTCATTAATAATTTCTTGTACATCATCAACATTATCTTCGAATAGCCCAGCTTCTAATAATTTCTGAAGCAAGTTACGCTCTCTTAAAATTGAGTTTAAGTTATCTATTGAAGATTTTTCATTATATAGTGTTTGTAATTTTAAAATAATACTAAGATTACTTAGAAGTAAATCTGAGTCATAACCATCTATAAATTCTTTTGAATCAAATAAATATGAAATACCTGATGCACATTCATCAATACTTTCTAATTCTGTATCTAAAACTTCTCTTGAACTGCCTGTAAAATCTAAACAATTAATTTTCTTATATGTACCTTCAACAGAATCAAGAACATAGTCTCCAGTTCTGAAAGAGCCCAATACAGATCTTTCCCCAGAAGTTGTATATTTGGATAAAATAAAATTACCACTCGGATTAATACCGATTAATCCACCTGGATAATCTGAATTTGGATATTGTTCCGTAAGAACAGCAAACATAGTTGTTTTTTTATTTTCTTGGGAGCTATTGAATGTTAAATACATAGCATTTTCAAATCCAATTCTTTTATCAGTTGATTTGTAAAATGATAAATCCTGAAAACCATCATTATTAATATCAACACTTTGGTTTTCTTTAATTGAAAATTCTTTTATTGAAGAAATATTTTTATCAGCATCAAAGAATTGACAGGAAAAAGAAAGATTTTTTGTATTAATATCTTTTATTTTTATTATACCGTAACATGCTTCTTCTGGAATATCTTCAAAAACGCTCTGAGTATTATCAATATCAGTTCTTTTTACTGTGCCCAATCTTACAGCAATAAAAGCATTTTCTCTTAAAGGGCTAGAGGAAATATTCTTAGCGCTAAATGGTAAAGAACCGCCCATAAAACCCTGATTTGTAATATTATCAAAAGACAAAGATGCACTAATATCAGTTATTGGTGAATAAGGTGCATCAAATCGTGTCAAAAGACCAGAGCAGCTTACAGACAATTGAAACGATAAAAATAAAATTATGAATTTAAGGGATTTCATAAAAACCTCTCCTAACATTTTTTTTATATTTAATATTATATTATATTTTCTGTCAAGTTAAAGCATTTATCGCTTTTGAATTATTTTGAATTATTGAATGTCAACAAAAACTTGACATTTTATTAGTGTTATGTTAAATTATAACCAGCTTGTAAATAAGCTGATAAACTCTCTCCGATGTGTGGGAAACCACACGGTAGAGGCGCCGGGTGATGTTATCATTTGGCGCCTCTATTTTTTTTACGTGGGGGCAATCGCATGAGTAAAATAGACAATGCTGTAGAGCAGATTCTTGAATCTTATCAGAAATACGGCGGAATCAACCTTGATGAAGCTGCAAATTTCCCCAACCGCCAGAATGTAATAAATGTTCTTCAGGATATTCAGTCCCTTATTTTCCCCGGTTACAGAGTAGATGAAAGTCTGGATTCCATGACGCTCAAATTTGTAACCGGCGCCCGTGTAAACCGCATAGTCGGAATGCTTACCCGCGAAATAAAAAAAGCGCTTTTTTTCATCGTGCGTGATGATGCTGTTGAACAGTCACACTGTTTTAACCTTGCCGAACAGGCTTCCATTGCATTAATAGAAGAAATTCCCGAAATCCGCAGAAAAATCGGGCTTGACGTACAGGCAGCCTTTGCAGGTGATCCGGCCGCAAAATCAAATGAAGAAGTAATAGTTTCCTATCCCGGACTTGAAGCAATTTCAGTTTACAGGGTGGCGCATTTTCTCTGCAAAAGCGGCGTTCCTGTTATTCCCAGAATAATGAGTGAATATGCGCACGGAAAAACCGGAATCGACATAAACCCGGGTGCCACAATAGGTGAAAGTTTTTTTATTGACCACGGAACAGGCGTAGTTATCGGAGAATCATGTGTTATCGGTAACAATGTCAAAATTTACCAGGGCGTAACGCTCGGTGCGCTTAGTGTAAAAAAAGAGCTTATGGACAAAAAGCGTCACCCAACTATAGAAGACAATGTGACAATTTATGCAAACGCAACAATTCTTGGCGGTGAAACAATTATAGGAAAGGGAAGTGTCATAGGCGGAAATACTTGGGTAACAAAGTCTGTTCCTGCAGGTTCGCTTCTTACCCAGGAAGCTTCAAAATAAGCCCGAATTCCAGATATTTATTGAATTTATGTCTGTTTGAACGATGTTTATATTGACATAAAGTTTTAATTTCTGTATAGTAACAAAACGCATATTGTAACGCTCTTGTAGCTCAGTCGGTAGAGCACATCGTTGGTAACGATGAGGTCAGCGGTCCGATTCCGCTCGGGAGCTTTCAATAAAATTTTTAAGGAGCAAGGTCATGGCAAGCAAGAAAAAGTCAGCCGTAGAAATCATAGCCTTACAGTGCACGGAGTGCAAGCGCAAGAATTATACAACATACAAGAACCGCAAAAACATCACCGGTAAACTTGAAAAGAATAAGTATTGCCCGTTCTGCCGCAAGGAAATTCTGCACAAAGAAACAAAGGCAAAATAAAAACTTATACCACGGTCTTTTCAATAGAGAAGATCTTGTTATATCTAGGTCAGTAGCTCAGTTGGTAGAGTCCCGGTCTCCAAAACCGGTTGTCGCGGGTTCGAGTCCTGCCTGGCCTGTAAAATTTTCAAGATATAGAGGATGAAAATGGGTAAGATTCGACAGTTTTGCAAAGAGTGTGTAGGTGAATTAAAGAAAGTTGTGTGGCCTACCCGTAGCGAAGTTCTTTCTTCAGTAAAAGTTGTTTTCATTTCTACTATTGTTGTTGCTCTTATTCTTGGCCTTCTTGACTGGTTGTTTACAGAAGGTCTGCGTCTTATTTTCTAGGTAGGACAGACTGATGGCAAGAAGCTGGTATATCCTTCATACATATACAGGTTACGAACAAAAAATCAATCGTACGCTCAATACACTTCTGGCAGAAAACAAACTTGATCCTGCTGTTGTTCTTCAGATTAAAGTTCCGACAGAAGAAGTTGTAGATGTACGCAATGGTAAGAAACATACCCGCAACAATCTGATTCTTCCAGGATACATCATGATAGAGATGGATCTTCCTCAGGTCGGCTGGAAGAATACATGTGCGCAGATTCGCCGTATTCAGGGTGTTACAGGTTTTGTAGGAACAAATCCTTCAGAACGTCCCCGTCCGATTTCTGCCGATGAAGCAAAAAATCTTCTTCAGGCTGCAGGCGAGCTTAAGGGCGAAAAGTCAGTCCGTATCAAGCAGAACTTTGAGATTGGAGACCAGGTTAAGATTACAGAAGGTCCTTTCGCAAGTTTTAGCGGTGCGATAGAAGACGTTAATGCAGAAAAAAACAAGTTGCGTGTCAATGTTCAGATTTTTGGACGCGCAACACCTGTAGAAGTCGATATTCTTCAGGTAGAGAAAATATAATCTGTTTCAGCACGGCCTGCCGCTATTCATGTGGTGGGCTTTTGTGTCTTGTTCTTTGAGAGAATTCGGTGATCCTCTGTGGATACACCTTTTTCTAATTTTGGGAGAAGTGTAAGTCCGTTGGACATAGGCGCTTCGCTAGGGTACCGGCTTTACGGACACCCACACCAATTTAAGGAGATACAATATGGCCACAAAAAAGGTTACGGCAATCATCAAACTGCAGTGTCCCGCAGGATCTGCAACGCCGGCCCCGCCAATTGGACCAGCTCTTGGACCTCATGGAGTTTCAGCACCTAAGTTCGTGCAGGAATTCAATGACAGAACAAAGAGCATGGAAAAGGGACTTATCATCCCTGTAGTTATCACTGTATATCAGGATAAATCTTACACATTCATTCTTAAGACACCGCCAGCAGCTGTTCTTATCAAGAAGGCTGTCGGAATTCAGAAGGGTTCCGGCAATCCGCTTCGCGACAAGGTAGGAACTCTCTCACGCAAGAGTCTTGAGGAAATCGCAGCTCAGAAGCTTCCTGACCTTAATGCAAATGATATTGAGGCTGCAAAGAAAACTATCGCCGGTACTGCACGCAGTATGGGTGTAGAAGTGGAGGCTGAATAATGAAGCACGGAAAGAAATACCTCGCAGCATTGGAAAAGTACGATGTAACAAAGCACTATGGTGTTACAGAAGCTTGTCAGCTTGTGAAGGATCTTCACTACGTAAAGTTTGACGAGACTGTAGAACTTTCTGTAACTCTTCGCCTTGAGAAGAACCAGACTGTTCGTGATACACTCGTATTCCCCCATCAGTTTACCGGTGAAAAGCGCGTTCTTGTTTTCTGTAAGGAAGATCGTGTAAAGGAAGCTTTGGAAGCTGGTGCCACATATGCAGGTTCAACAGAGTACATCGACAAGGTAAAGGGCGGCTGGCTCGACTTTGACGTTGCTGTAGCTACTCCTGACATGATGAAGGATGTTGGTCGTCTTGGTATGGTTTTGGGCCGCAAGGGTCTTATGCCTAACCCAAAGACAGGTACTGTTACTCCCAACATCGCACAGGCTGTTGCAGAACTCAAGAAGGGTCGTACAGAATTCCGTGCCGACAAGGGCGGAGTAGTACACATTCCGGTAGGAAAGGTTTCTATGGATGCAAAAGACACCGCAGAAAACGTTTCTACATTCCTTACTGAACTTGAACGCAAGAAGCCCGCAGATGCAAAGGCTGGTTTCGTACGCTCTGTGTCCATTAGTTCTTCTATGGGTCCTGGCGTTTGGGTAGACTTCAAGGAGGAAGAATAATGGCTATAATGGCAAAGAAATTCCAGGCTGCAAAAACAGCTGCTATTGAAGATGCTAAGAAAGTACTCAGCAGTTACAGCAATTTTATTTTTATTGACTACCGCGGACTTTCTGTAGAGCAGATTACAAAGCTTCGCCATTCACTTCGCGAAAAGAACGCACAGCTTAAGGTTATTAAAAACACTTTTGCCCGCGTAGCTTTCGACGAAATGAAGAACGACGCTGTAGCTGAATATCTTTCAGGACCAACAGCAATTGCTATGGTTGGTGAAGAAGCTAACGAAGCTGCAAAAGTAATGTTCGATTTCACAAAAGAAGCTCCTACTCTCGTAGTAAAGGGCGCTTGGGTAGAAAACGAACTTTATGATGCTGCAAAGATCGAAGCTTTCTCAAAGCTCCCAGGAAAGAAGCAGCTTATTGCTATGATTATGTCTGCTATCAATGGTCCTGCACGCAAACTTGCCGGAACATTGCAGGCATATGTTGAAAAGAAACAGAACGAGGGAGACAGTGCTCCTGCTGCAGAAGCGGCACCTGCATCTGAACCCGCTGCTGAGGCACCTGCTGCTGAAGCCGCACCTGCACCTGCTGCTGAGTAAGCACGGTAAAGGTTCTTTTTGTAACTGCGGTCAGGCTTCATAGCTGTCGACTGTCCGCAGATATATACCGGGATGGTCCGGTATACCCGTCATACAGATAAAAAGAAATGGTTTGTTTCTTTCTGTAGCGGAACGTAATTTATTTTATGGAGAAGACAATATGGCAGCTCTCACAAATGATGAAATTCTTGAAGCAATCGCAAACATGACAGTTCAGCAGGCCGCTGATCTCGTAAAGGCAATGGAAGAAAAGTTCGGCGTTTCTGCCGCAGCTCCTGTTGCTGTTGCTGCTGCTGGTCCTGCAGCTGCTGCTGAAGAGCAGACAGAGTTCACTGTAACACTCGAGTCAGTTGACGCTGCAAAGAAAATTGCAGTTATCAAGGCTGTTCGCGCAATTACAGGTCTTGGACTTGGTGAAGCAAAAGCTCTTGTTGAAGGCGCACCGAAGGTTCTTAAGGAAGGTGTTTCCAAGGCTGATGCTGACAAGATCGTTGCTGACATCGAAGCAGCCGGCGGAAAGGCAAGCAAGAAATAATTTGTTCGCTTTAACGCATCAAGATTTACATAATATGATCCCGGCTTGCCGGGGTTGATTACTCAAAACTTGAAAATCAAGCTTCAGGGAAGTTGTATCTTTCCTGAAGCTTTAGGCGTCATAAAACACCATTAGTCAGAAGAAGTGACGCGCCCTTTCTGCAAACGGACTGAAACGTCTGTCAGGACACCGGTTCTTGTGCTGAGCAAAGTTTTTGCTTGTAGCAGTTCCGGGTGTACCAGTTTTTAACACCGCAGAGGTATTTAATGTTCGCAAAGAGCAAAAAGATTGTACGTCAGTATATTGGAAAAGATATCCAGGATTTCATGGAACTTCCCAATCTTATCGACATTCAGCTTTCTTCATACGAGGAATTCATTCAGAAAGAAAGACTGGATAAAAATGAGCCGTTATTGAATCAGGGGCTTCAGGAAGTCTTCACTTCGACTTTCCCGATTGAAAGTCCTGCCGGCGACATGACTCTCGAATATGAATTTTATGAGTTGGATTATGCCAACATAAAGTTCAGCGAACTTGAATGTAAGAAGAAGGGATTGACTTATGCTGTTCCGCTTAAGGCACGCATCAATCTTAACTTCAAGGAATCTGGAGCGATTCTTCAGAAAGATATTTATATGGGTGATATCCCTCTTATGACAGACCGCGGAACCTTCGTAATTAACGGAGCTGAGCGTGTAGTTGTAAGCCAGATTCACCGTTCTCCTGGAGTTATTTTCCAGCATGAGAAAAATGTTTATTCCAGCCGCATTATTCCGTACCGCGGATCATGGCTTGAATTTGAAATTGACCAGAAAAAAGAACTTATATACGCAAAAATCGACCGCAAAAAGAAGATTTTGGGAACTATTTTCCTTCGTGCACTTGGATATTCAACCCGTGAAGAAATAATCCGCTGCTTCTATCTTACAGAAGAAGTTGATGTTCCTTCTGATTCAGCAAAGCGTGATGAACTTGTAGGAAAAGTTCTTGCAGATGCTGTTGTTATAAAAGATGAGTCTACAGGCGAAGAAAACAGATTGTTCCGCGCGGGTGAAAAACTTCACCCCCATGACATAGATGATCTTGTTGTAAACGGCGTAAAGAAGATTTCTGTAATCAAGTTCAATGCAAAAAAACATCCCGAAAGCAAGGAAGAAAGAAATCCTTCACTTGACAGTGAGATGATTGTTAACTGCTTTGAGCGTGAAGAAATTATCTTTGTTAAGGACGGAGCCAATGCTACAGATGAGCCTTCAAAGGAAGACTGTATTTCCAAGGTTTATGCTGTTCTTATGCCGGGAGAGCCTATTACTGTTGAGGCTGCCGAAAAAGATCTTACAAGCATGTTCTTTAGCCTTCGTCGCTATGATTTGGGTCGCGTTGGACGTTACAAGCTTAACAAAAAGTTTGACTATGCCGAGCCTGTTGATGATCTTACCCTTATAAAGGAAGATATTATTCAGACAATGAAGCATCTTATAGAAATTTATGTAGGCGACGAACCTCTTGATGATATTGATCACCTTGGTAACCGCCGTGTACGTTCTGTAGGAGAACTTCTTACAAATCAGTTCAAGACCGCATTTGCCCGCATGGAACGCATTGCCAAAGACAGAATGAATCTTAAAGAAACTGAGACACTTAAGCCGCAGGATCTTATTTCAATAAAACCAATTGTTTCTTCTATAAAAGAGTTCTTTGGTTCATCACAGCTTTCACAGTTTATGGATCAGTGTAATCCGCTTGCCGAACTTACACACAAACGCCGTCTTAACGCTTTGGGACCGGGCGGACTTTCAAGAGACCGTGCAGGTTTCGAAGTTCGTGACGTTCACTACACACATTATGGACGTATGTGCCCGATTGAAACTCCTGAAGGACCGAACATTGGTCTTATTGTTTCACTCGCTATCTTTACACGTGTCAATGAGTATGGATTTCTCGAAGAACCGTACCGTCGTGTTGTTGACGGAAAGGCCACAAACGAAGTTGATTACCTTTCAGCTATGGACGAAGACAAGTATTCTATCGGACAGGTTACAGAAGGCATGAAGCCCGACGGATCTTTCCCGACTGATCTGGTTTCATGCCGCCAGCGCGGTGACTATACCAGCCGTTCTCCGAAGGATATCCAGTACATGGATGTTTCTCCACGTCAGGTAATTTCTGTTTCTGCTTCCCTTGTTCCGTTCCTTGAACACGACGATGCTAACCGTGCTTTGATGGGTTGTAACATGCAGCGTCAGGCAGTTCCTCTTCTTTTCCCGGAACCTCCTCATGTAGGTACAGGTATGGAACAGAAGACTGCTTATGATTCTGGTGTTCTTATCAAGGCAAAACGCGATGGAGAAGTAGTCTGGGTAGAAAGTGACCTTGTAAAGGTTAAACCGACAGGTGCAAAGGCCGGTGAACTTGATGAGTATCCTCTCCTTAAGTACCAGAAAACAAACAGTGATACATGTAACCACCAGAGACCGACTGTTCAGGTTGGCGAAAAAGTAAAGAAGGGTGACGTTCTTGCAGACGGACCTGCTACTTTCAACGGTGAGCTTGCACTCGGAAGAAATATTCTTGTCGGATTCGTTCCGTGGAATGGATACAACTACGAGGATGCTGTTCTTATCAGCCAGCGTGTTGTAAAAGAAGATATGTACACTTCTGTACATATTCATGAGTTCCAGACAGAAATCCGCGAAACAAAGCTTGGTCCCGAAAAGATTACGCGCGATGTTCCGAATACTGCAGAAAAGACACTCGATAATCTTGATGCAGAAGGTATTGTCCGTGTAGGTGCAAAAGTTCGCTCAGGAGATATTCTTGTTGGAAAAGTAACTCCAAAGAGTGAAACAGAGACAACTCCGGAATTCAAACTGTTGAATTCAATCTTCGGTGAAAAGGCAAAAGAAGTACGCGATACTTCACTTCGTCTTCCGCACGGAGTTCAGGGTGTTGTAATTGACATCCAGCGTCTCAAGAGAACAGAAGGCGACGAACTTAACCCCGGTGTTGATGAAGTAGTCAAAGTTGTTATTGCCGACAAGAGAAAGCTTGTTGTTGGTGATAAGATGGCCGGACGCCACGGAAATAAGGGAGTTGTTGCAAGAATTCTTCCTGTAGAAGACATGCCTTACCTCGATGACGGTACCCCGCTTGATGTTTGTCTTAACCCGCTTGGTGTTCCTTCACGTATGAATATCGGACAGATTATGGAATCTGAACTTGGCCGTGCAGGTCTTGTTCTGAATGAATTCTATAATTCCCCGGCTTTCCAGACACCTTCACAGGAGCAGATTGCCGAAAAGCTTAAGGAAGCAGGACTTAGTTCTGACTGTAAGCAGCTTGTTCATGACGGATTTACCGGTGAAACTTTCGTTAACCCGATTTTTGTCGGTGTAATTTACTTTATGAAGCTTCACCACCTTGTTGACGACAAGATGCATGCCCGTTCAACAGGTCCTTATTCTCTTGTTACACAGCAGCCGTTGGGAGGAAAAGCCCAGTTCGGAGGCCAGCGTCTTGGAGAAATGGAAGTTTGGGCTCTTGAAGCTTACGGTGCAGCCAATACACTTCAGGAAATGATGACAATCAAGTCCGATGATATGAACGGCCGTTCTAAAGTTTATGAATCAATTGTAAAGGGTGATCCAAGTGCTCCAATCGGAGTTCCGGAATCATTCAACGTTTTGGTACAGGAACTTCGCGGTCTTGCGTTGGATTTCACTATCTATGATGATAAGGGAAAACAGATTGCCCTTACTGAAAGAGACCAGGAACTGATCGATAAGGCAGGTTCTGGTTTTGACAAGGAGAACGATAATGCGTGACATTCAGGATTTCGCCAGTCTTAAAATAAAGCTTGCATCGCCGGACAATATCCGTGCATGGTCTTACGGTGAAGTAAAAAAGCCTGAGACAATAAACTATAGAACACTCAGACCGGAGCGTGACGGCCTTTTCTGTGAGCGCATTTTCGGAACCACAAAGGAATGGGAATGCTACTGCGGAAAATTCAAGAGCATCCGTTACAAGGGTGTTATTTGTGACCGCTGCGGTGTTGAAGTTACTCACTTTAAAGTTCGCCGCGAGAGAACAGGACACATTGAACTTGCAGCTCCGGTAAGCCACATCTGGTATTACCATTCAGTTCCGAGCCGCATGGGTCTTTTGCTTGATCTTCAGGTTGCAGCACTCCGCTCGGTACTTTACTACGAGAAGTATATCGTAATTGATCCGGGCGATACTGACCTTAAAAAGAACCAGCTTCTTACTGAAGACGAGTACATGGAAGCCCAGGAACGCTACGGCGGTTCATTTACTGCCGGCATGGGTGCAGAAGCCATAAAGACTTTGCTTGAAAACCTTGATCTTGATGCTTTGGCAGCGGAACTTCGCGCAAAGATGATAGAAAAGGGGCCAAAGAGCGACAAGCATCTTCTTCGCCGCATAGAGATTGTTGAGAACTTCCGCTCTTCTGAAAACAAGGCATCATGGATGATTCTTGACGTTGTTCCTGTAATTCCGCCGGAACTTCGTCCTATGGTTCAGCTTGACGGAGGACGTTTTGCAACTTCCGACCTCAATGACCTTTACCGCCGCGTAATAAACAGAAATAACCGTCTCAAGAGACTTCAGCAACTTTCTGCCCCGGATATTATTATCCGCAACGAAAAGCGCATGCTTCAGGAAGCCGTAGATGCACTCTTTGACAACAGCAAGCGCAAGCAGCGTGTCGTTAAGGGAGCATCAAGCAGACCGCTCAAGTCAATCAGTGACATGCTTAAGGGAAAGCAGGGACGCTTCCGCCAGAATCTTCTTGGTAAGCGTGTTGACTACTCAGGACGTTCAGTTATTGTTGTAGGTCCGGAACTTAAGCTCTGGCAGTGTGGTCTTCCTGAAAAAATGGCACTTGAACTTTTTAAGCCGTTTATAATGAAGAAACTTGTAGACAAGGGTGTTGTATTTAACATTAAAAAGGCAAAAATGCTTGTAGAAAGCGAGTCTGCCGAAGTATATGCTATTCTTGATGAAGTTGTACGCGAGCATCCTGTTATGCTTAACCGTGCTCCTACACTCCACCGTCTTGGAATTCAGGCATTTGAACCTGTTCTTGTTCCCGGAAAGGCACTTAAGCTTCATCCTCTTGCATGTAAGGCTTTTAATGCTGACTTCGACGGTGACCAGATGGCTATCCATGTTCCTCTTACCCAGGCGGCACAGATGGAATGCTGGACACTCATGCTTTCTGCAAGAAACCTTCTTGACCCTGCAAACGGAAATACTATTGTTTATCCTTCACAGGATATGGTTCTTGGAATCTACTATATGACTTCCATTAAGCCGAACGCAAAGGGTACAGGAAAACTTTTCAGTTCAACTGATGAAGTTCGTCTTGCTGCTATGTCCGGTGCTATCGAATGGCAGGCAGAAATCAAGATTCACAAGGCTGTTCTCAATAAGTGCGTAAGCGGAGACAAAGATCCTGACGGACGCTATATTCTTACTTCAGCCGGACGGCTTGCATTCAATGAGTCTATGCCTGCAGAAGTTGACTATTACAATGAACTTCTTGGCGACAAAAAGCTCAAGAAGATGATTGAAAGCGTTTATCACAACGAGCAGACCAGTGACAAGGCAGTCAAGGCTCTTATCGAAGCAAAGTATCCGTTCGAAAAACTTTCTGCCGAAGTAATGGACAAAGTAATGGGAGACGCACTTCTTATTAAGCAGATTAATAAGATTTACAACCGCGAAACTCCTATAGAAGAAAATGTTCTGCGCAAGCTGATTATCAGTCTTTATGCAACTGACAGGGCATGGCTTACAATCCAGATGCTTGATGCAATCAAAGCCTGCGGTTACAAAAATGCTACGTTCTACGGTGCAACGCTCTCTATGGATGACATCCTTGTTCCAGCAGAGAAAAAAGCTATGGTTGACAAGGCCAATAAAGAAGTTGAAGACATCGTTAGCCAGTGGTCACGCGGTGCTATTACACAGGACGAACGCTATAACCGCGTAACTGAAGTTTGGGAAAGAACAAACGAAAAGCTCACCAACATAATGATGGACAATCTTGCCAAGGACAAGGACGGATTCAATACTATCTACATGATGGCTACATCCGGTGCCCGTGGTTCCAAGAAACAGATTTCACAGCTGGCCGCAATGCGCGGACTTATGCAGAAACCTAACGGAGACATCATTGAACTTCCTATCCGTGCAAACTTTAAGGAAGGACTTTCCGTTATTGAATTCTTTATTTCTACAAACGGTGCCCGTAAGGGACTTTCCGATACAGCTCTCAAGACAGCCGATGCCGGTTACATGACACGCCGTCTTGTTGATGTTGCCCAGGACGTTGTTGTAAATGAAGATGACTGCGGAACAATCAACGGTATTGATTACACAGCAATCAAGGACGGAGACACTGTAGTTGTGCCTCTTGCTACAAGAATTGCCGGTCACTATACAATCGAGCGCGTTCTTGACCCTGTAAGCGGCGAGTTGCTCTGCGATGTTAACCAGTACATTGACGAGGCTCTTGCCCAGAAGATTGACAAGGCCGGTGTAGAAAAAGTAAAACTCCGCACAGTTCTTACCTGCGAAAGCAAGCATGGAATCTGTGTAAAGTGTTACGGAAAAGACCTTGCACGCAACAAAATTGTTGAAATCGGTGAAGCAGTCGGAACAATCGCTGCACAGTCAATCGGACAGCCTGGTACTCAGCTTACCCTTCGTACATTCCATACGGGAGGAGCCGCCGAAAAGACAACAGAAGACAACCACATCGCAATGAAGTATCCTGTATATATTCAGAGCGTTGAAGGAACACACGTTGTTATGGATAACGGCAACTGGCTGTTTACACGTCGCGGTTCAATGGTTGTAACAAAACTTTTTAACAAGTACGGTTTTGAACCTTCTGATGAACTTCTTGTTACCGACGGGGCACGCGTCCGCAAGGATAATGTAATTTTCAAGCATAACGGCGAAGAAGTAAAAGCTTCTGACAACGGACGCATTATAATCCGCGACAATACCGTTTATCTTACAAGTAATGACCAGAAGATAGAGATTGTCAACGGTTCAATAATTTACTCACAGTATGTTTCAGCCGGATGCGTAGCCGACGCGAATGTTCCTATTGGTGAATTCGATCCGTTCAGCGAACCTATTATTGCTGAAGTTTCAGGATATGTTCACTTTGAGGACATTATTACAGGATCTACTCTTCTTGAAAAAACAGATCCCCAGACAGGAGCAGTTGAACGCCGTATCAGTGATCTTCATCTTGACGTAAAGCAGCCAAGAATTATCATTACTGACGAAGACGGAAACGAAAAGGGTAGTTACCACCTTCCTGCAGGAGCAATCCTTCTTGCTTCAGACAAGCAGCAGGTAAAGGCAGGAGAAACTCTTGCAAAGATTGCCAAGGAAGCAAGCAAGGCTAACGATATTACCCTCGGTCTTCCGCGCGTTTCAGAACTCTTTGAGGCCCGCAAGCCAAAGAATCCGGCTGTTATCTCACAGATAGCAGGAACCGTAAAGTTTGGAAAGATTGTAAAGGGTAAGAGAACTGTTATCGTAGAAGATGAATACGGCAAGGAATTTAATCACTTTGTTCCAATGACAAAACGTCTTCTTGTTCGTGACGGAGATACAGTCGAAGCAGGTGAAAAGCTCAGTGATGGTTCTATCGATGCACACGACGTTCTGTCTGTTTTGGGTGAAGATTCCCTGCAGAACTTCCTTATGGATGAAATTCAGTCCGTTTACCGTGCACAGGGTGTAGACATCAACGACAAGCATATCGGAACAATTATCCGCCAGATGCTTAAGAAAGTAGAAATTGTGTCTGTAGGAGATACAAAGTTTATCTACGGCCAGTCAGTTGACAAGTACACATTCCATGAAGAAAATGAGCGCGTTATTGAAGAAGGCGGACAGCCTGCCATAGCACGCCCGATGTTCCAGGGAATTACAAAGGCAGCTTTGGCAACTGATTCGTTTATTTCTGCATCTTCTTTCCAGGAGACAACACGTGTTCTTACAAATGCGGCAATTGCAGGTTCAATCGATCACCTTCACGGACTTAAGGAAAACGTTATTATCGGTCATATGATTCCGGCCGGAAGCGGTATGCGCCAGTATCATAACGTTAAGCTTTCTGACTCTTCTACGGCCGACCTTGATGCCAAGATGGAAGAGATCCTTGAACAGCGTCGTATAGAAAAAGCCCTTGCAGCCGAGACAATGGACACAATGTCTGCCGGAATGGAAGGAAACGACGAGGACTAGTAAAGATTCATCCCTGAAAATTCAATTTTTGGGGATGAATTCAACTATTTATGCCGGATTCATCGGAATTCTATTGACGGAAAACAGTTGAATTCGGTATTATATATAGACTTATCTTCTCTTTTCAGGGAATTAACATGTTTATTTTGTCCGAGGTGCTGCTCGGCGGTTAAATAGGAGAATAGGCCGATGCCTACAATTAATCAATTGATTCGTAAGGGTCGTCAGACGTCAGCAAACAGAACTAAAGCTCCCGCGCTTGAGTCCTGTCCGCAGAAACGTGGAGTATGTACTCGCGTTATGACTCAGACACCGAAAAAACCGAACTCGGCTCTTCGTAAGATTGCCCGTGTTCGCTTGAGTAATGGTATTGAAGTTACTGCGTATATTCCTGGAATTGGACACAACCTCCAGGAGCACTCTGTTGTGCTTGTACGTGGTGGACGTGTAAAGGATCTTCCTGGTGTTCGCTATCACATTATTCGCGGAACAAAGGATACTCTTGGTGTTGACGGACGCAAGCGTGCCCGCTCAAAGTATGGTGCCAAGAAGCCTAAGGCATAATTTTAAGGAGGTTAAATTACTATGGGAAGACATAAGAAATCAGTTAACCGCCCGGTTATGCCAGACGAAAGATACAACAGTGTTGTTATCTCTAAGTTCGTTACCCGCATGATGCTTGACGGAAAGAAACAGACTTGCCAGAAGATTATATATGATGCTTTTGACAAACTTAAGGCAAAGACAGACAAGGATCCTCTTGAAGTATTCCTGAAGGCCCTTGAGAATGTAAAGCCGATGGTAGAAGTAAAGAGCCGCCGTGTTGGTGGAGCTACATATCAGGTACCTATCGAAATTCGCGATAGCCGCCGTGAAGCTCTTGCAATGCGCTGGATGATCACTGCAGCACGCTCACGTTCTGGACACGGAATGGCAGAGACTCTTGCAGCTGAACTTTTTGATGCATTCAACAACACTGGTTCTGCTTACAAGAAGAAGGAAGATACACACAAGATGGCAGAAGCAAACAAGGCTTTTGCACACTACCGCTGGTAGTTCTTCTTTTTCTTTTTGAAAAGGCGCTGTTTTTTATAAATGGCGCCTTTTTTATATTTAAATATTAAAAAAAACTGCTTTTTTATTTGCAGAATAAACATTTACCTATTGAATAAATTTGTTAAAAAGTGTATAAAATATGCACCGTATACGCCCGAAGTGGGTGTTGAAAGCGCGTTTTGCGCCAGAGGGTTCTTTGAGATGTCAGACGGACAATTTTGTAGGTTGTCCGGTGGTTGCCGTAAAGCTGACTGTACTACACAACAGTCTTCAGGTTGCCACACCCCCTAGTGCAGAAAGTTCCGCCGTTGGCGGGGCTTCAATTGGTTAAGTATTTCGGGTTTCTGACAGAGTTTGCAAATGCAAACGATATTTACGCCAGTAAATTGGAAGGTTCGTAATACCAGACCGGTTATCAAAATAACTTGATGATGTTAGGTGGTAGCGGCCAACTGCTTCGAATAGATGAAACAGAAATTGTTAGTTGCCCGTTACATAATAATCATCTCTTTTACTTGGTAAAGTGTGTATGCGAAAGCATCGTTCATTTTTTATGCGCGGTGTTTTCTGGCTTAAAGTGCAGCACATAAAAAATACATATGCCGCAGGTTTATTTACCTGTAGAGCAAGGAGAAAATCATGGCAAAGGAAGAGTTCAACAGAACCAAACCTCACATGAACGTTGGAACCATCGGTCACGTTGACCATGGTAAGACCACATTGTCTGCAGCTATCACTGCTTACTGCGCAAAGAAGTATGGTGATAAGCTTCTGAAGTACGATGAAATCGACAATGCACCTGAGGAAAAGGCTCGTGGTATTACTATCAACAGCCGTCACCTTGAGTATCAGTCAGACAAGCGTCACTATGCACATATTGACTGCCCGGGACATGCTGACTACATCAAGAACATGATTACTGGTGCTGCACAGATGGATGGAGCTATTCTCGTAGTTTCTGCTCCTGATTCTGTTATGCCTCAGACTAAGGAACACCTTCTTCTTGCACGCCAGGTTGGCGTTCCCAAGATTATTGTATTCCTTAACAAGGTTGACCTCGTAGACGATCCAGATCTTCTTGAACTCGTTGTTGAAGAAGTAAAGGACACTCTTCAGGGTTACGGATTCTCTGCTGATACACCAATCATCCAGGGATCTGCATTCAAAGCTCTTAACGAGTCTGACAATCCTGAGAACACAAAGTGTATCGAAGAGCTTCTTAAAGCTATGGATACATGGTTTGATGATCCTGTTCGCGACGATGAAAAGCCGTTCCTTATGCCTATTGAAGACATCTTCACAATCACAGGACGTGGAACTGTTGTTACTGGTCGTATCGAGCGCGGTGTTGTTCACATGGGTGACGCTGTTGAAATCGTTGGTATCCGCCCGACACAGGCTTCTACTGTAACTGGTATCGAAATGTTCAACAAGACACTTAACGAAGGTATGGCTGGAGACAACGCTGGTATTCTTCTTCGTGGTGTTGAAAAGAAAGATGTTATTCGCGGACAGGTTCTCGCTGCTCCCGGAAGCATTCACCCGCACACAAAGTTCGAAGCTCAGATCTACGTTCTTTCAAAGGAAGAAGGTGGACGCCACAGCCCGTTCTTTACAGGTTACCGCCCACAGTTCTACTTCCGCACTACAGATATCACTGGTACTGTAGAACTCGAACCAGGAACAGACATGGTAAAACCTGGTGACAACGTAAAGATCATTGGTGAGCTTATTCACCCGATTGCTATGGATGAGGGACTTAAGCTTGCTATCCGTGAGGGTGGACGCACAATCGCCTCTGGTCAGGTTACAAAGATTATTGAGTAGTTTATAATCAGAAATCGGGGTTTGTACCCCGGTTTCTGACTGGAGGAATGATGGCAAACGATAAGATTCGTGTAAGACTTCGTGCTTTTGACGTAGCTCTTATCGATCAGAGTGCAAAAGATATCGTACAGCAGGTTCAGAAGGCTGGAGCAAAGGTTTCAGGACCAATCCCCCTTCCAACAAGAATTAATAAGGTTACAGTTCTTCGTTCACCTTTTGTTAACAAGAAGTCACGTGAACAGTTTGAGATGCGTACACACAAACGCCTTATTGACATATTCGAGCCCAGTTCTGAAGTGATGGATTCACTTATGAAGCTTGAGCTTCCTGCCGGTGTTGATGTAGAGATTAAACAGTAATTGCGGAAACCTAGTTTCCAAAAATAAACGGTAACGGTCCCCTGGATCGGGGATGGCGGCCGAAGGGAAGTAAAGGAAATCCTGATCTTCCTAAATAGGAGTATTCAGATGAAAGGTCTGATAGCAAAAAAAGTAGGAATGACACAAGTTTTCGACGAAAACGGTAATCTGACACCAGTAACCGTGATCCGCGTCGAGCCTAACACTGTTGTTGCTACAAAGACAGAGGAAAAGTGCGGCTACAACGCTATTGTTCTTGGTCTTGAAGATCTCAAGGCAAACAAGGCAAGCAAGCCTTATGCAAAGCAGTTTCCTGAGGACATTACACCAAAACGTCATCTTAAAGAATTTCGCGATTTTGAAGGCGATGTAAAAGTTGGCGACCAGATTGGTGTCGAAATGTTTGAGAAAATTCGTTTCATCGATGTGACCGCTACCTCTAAGGGTAAGGGATTCCAGGGTGTAATGAAGAGATGGGGTTTCCATGGTGGACGTGCAACACACGGTTCTAAGTTCCATCGTGAGGCCGGTGGTACTGGATGCAGTACAACTCCTGGACACACACTTAAGAATATTAAGATGCCTGGTCACATGGGTTTTGAGCGTGTAACAGTACAGAATCTCAAGGTTGTAAAAGTAGACCCTGAGCTTAAAGTTTTGATGGTTCGTGGAGCAGTTCCTGGGAACAAAGATTGCACACTTATCGTTAAGGCTGCAGTCAAGAAATAAGGTCGAGGAATAGTATGGAAAAGAAAGTCTATTCAATCGATGGTAAAGAACTCAGGACAATCAATCTTGATGATAAAATTTTCGGACTCCCAGTCAACGAAGATGTTATCTACTACGCCATCACTAACGAATTAGCAAATAAACGCGTTGGAACAGCATGCACAAAAACACGTGCCGAAGTTCATGGAAGCAATGCAAAGCCGTACAAACAGAAGGGAACTGGTAACGCCCGCCGTGGTGATAAAAAGTCTCCTATCACAGTAGGCGGTGGTATTGTCTTTGGACCAAGACCCCGTGATTACAGCTATGCAATTCCTAAGAAAGAAAAGCGTCTTGCAATGAAAACAATTCTTAGCCTTCAGGCTCAGAGCGACAGACTCACTGTTGTGGAAGATTTCACTGTAGAAAGCGGTAAGACAAAGGATCTTGTAAAAATTCTTAACAATTTTACTAAAGGTGAGCGCACTGTTATCCTTCTTAAGGATGATGACAAGCTTATCAAACAGGCTGGAAGAAACCTTCCGAATGTTTATTTCCTTTCTTTCAATCGTCTTCGTGCACATGACCTTTTCTATGGAAGAAAAGTAATTATGCTTGAAGGTGCTGCAAAGAATCTTTCAGAATTCTATGCCGAAGATAAGGAGGCAAAATAATGACATTCGAAGATGTTCTTATTGAACCGATTCTTTCAGAGAAAGCAACAGCACTTCGCGACCAGAATAAGTATACATTCAAGGTTGCTTCTTCTGCGACAAAGATACAAATAAAAGAAGCTGTACGCAAACTTTTCAATGTAAAAGTTGAAGACTGCACAACAGTCAATGTACAGGGAAAAATGAAACGGGTTCGTGGAAGACCTGGAAGAACTGCCAGCTACAAGAAAGCTATCGTTAAACTTGCTCCTGGCGAAACAATTAAGGTGTTTGAAGGCGCTTGAGCCTTTGAACAGTAAATAAGGGGAACCATATGGCTCTTAAGATATATAAGCCTTATTCAAAAGGTACACGTGGCCGTGTTGACTTGGTACGTGAAGAACTGACAGCCGATAAACCCGAAAAAAGCCTGACTTCAGGTCGCGCTGCTAAAGCAGGACGTGGAGCTGGCGGACGTATTTCTGTACGTCACCAGGGTGGTGGTCATAAGAGAAAGTATCGTGAAATCGATTTCAGACGCGATAAGCACGGTATTCCTGGAACTGTCAAGACAATTGAGTACGATCCGTTCCGCAGTGCGGACATCGCTCTTATTGCCTATGCTGACGGTGAAAAGCGCTACATAATTGCTCCAAAGGGACTGACTGTTGGTCAGAAAATTATGTCTGGCGAAAATGCTGCTCCTACTGTAGGAAATGCACTTCCGCTTTCTGCAATTCCTGTTGGATTTACAGTTCATAACATTGAGCTTACACTTGGTCGTGGCGGACAGCTTGTTCGTTCTGCAGGTGCCGGTGCTCTTGTTGCTGCAAAAGAAGGTGAGTATGTAACTATTCGTCTTCCTTCCAGTGAACTTCGCCGTATTAACGGAAAGTGCTATGCAACAATCGGTATTGTAGGAAACGAAGATCGTATGAATACAAAGCTTGGAAAAGCTGGCCGCAACAGATGGCGCGGTATTCGTCCGACAGTTCGTGGTATGGCTATGAACCCTGTTGATCATCCGCTTGGTGGTGGAGAAGGCGCCGGTAAGGGACACAATCCTGTTACTCCTTGGGGACAGCCTTGTAGAGGTTATAAGACCCGTAACAAGAGAAAGACCTCTGATCGGTTCATTATTAGTCGCCGCAAGAAGTAGCGTAGGAGTTAATTGTGTCTAGATCAGTTAAGAAAGGACCTTTTGTTGAGAAGTCTCTCTACAAAAAGGTTAACGAAATGAACAAATCAACGGCAGCTGATAAGAAAATAATAAAAACTTATTCCCGCTGCTCTACAATCATCCCTGAAATGGTAGGAAATACAATTTCAGTGCATAACGGTAAGTCATGGATTCCTGTATATGTTACGGAAAACCTTGTCGGCCACAAGCTCGGCGAGTTCGCTGCAACACGTACATTCAAAGGACATGGCGGTTCAGATAAATCAGCTGGTAAGAAATAGGAGTGGATATTATGGCTGAAAAGAAAGGTTATGTAGCCACAACTAAATTTCTTATTGCATCACCTACAAAGGTTCGTCCTGTAGCTAATGTGATCAAAAGAAAATCTTGTGCTGAAGCTATGGCTATCCTCGATGTCATGCCTCAGAAGGGTGCAAAGCTTATAAACGGTACTTTAAAGTCTGCTGTTGCAAATGCACTTAACAAAAACAAGAAGCTTGATGAAGATATGCTTTACGTTAAGGAAATCCGTATTGATGAAGGTCCAAGACTCAAGAGAGTTTGGTTCCGTGGTCGCGGACGTGCTGATCAGCTCCTGAAGCGCATGTGCCATATCACCGTTGTAGTTGACGAAAAGGCGGGAAAGTAAAGTGGGTCAGAAAGTTAATCCTATCGGTTTACGCCTTGGTGTAAACAAAACATGGCAGTCTCGTTGGTATGCAGGTCCCCGTGAATACGCGGATTTGTTTTTGGAAGATGTAAAAATCCGCAAGCTTGTCGGACTTCTTCCTGAATGCAAGAATGCTGATATTGCTGAAATTGAAATCGTACGTCACCCGCAGCGTGTTACAATTGTAATTCATACAGCACGCCCAGGTGTGATTATCGGTGTAAAGGGCGCTACAATCGAAAAGATAAGCGCAGATATCCAGAAGCAGTTGACAAAAAAGGTACAGATCAAGATTAAAGAAGTGAAACGTGCCGAAATCAACGCTTCTCTCATTGCACAGAATGTTGGTCGCCAGCTTGCAGGACGCGGTTCTTTCCGCAAGGCGCTCAAGCAGGCTTCTGCAAACGCAATGAAGGCCGGAGCTCAGGGTATTAAAATCCGTATTTCCGGACGTCTTGCAGGTGCAGATATGACTCGCTCTGAAGAGCATAAGGAAGGACGTGTTCCTCTTCATACTCTTCGTGCCGACATTGACTACGGTACATTCGAAGCTCTTACTACATACGGTAAGATTGGTATCAAGGTCTGGGTGTACAATGGAATGAACTACGGTCGCGAGCAGAACGAAGACGCAGGTGATATTGTAAAGAAGCCACGTCGCGAGCGCTCAAACGGTGATCGTGGACGCAGAAATGATTCTGCACGCGCCCCGAAAGCTGAGGGAGGAAAAGTAGAAAATGCTTAGTCCTAAAAGAGTTGCTCACCGCAAGGTTCAGCGCGGTCGTCCGACAGGAAACGCAACACGTGATAATTTTGTAGACTTTGGCGAAGTCGCTTTGGTTGCTATGGAGCCGGTTTGGCTTAGCGCAAAGCATATTGAAGCAGCTCGTGTTGCTATCAACCGCTGTATTAACCGTCAGGGCCAGTTGTGGACTCGTATTTTCCCTGATAAGCCGGTTTCAAAGAAGCCTGCTGACACCCGCATGGGAAAGGGAAAGGGAGCTCCGGAATTCTGGGCCGCAGTTATAAAACCAGGTATGATTTTGTTTGAAGTAGGTGGAGTAGACAAAAAACTCGCTGAAAAGGCTATGCACCTTGCTGCAAGCAAACTGCCAATCAAGACAAAAGTGGCATTCCGCCCGACTGTGATGTAAGGAGTAAAAGATGGCTGATTCAAAGAAAAAGAATTACAAGGATCTTTCTTATTCCGAACTTGTAACAAAGCGGAATGAACTTAAGAAAAGCTACATGGACCTTCGCTTTCAGGCTATTACAGGACATGTAGAGAACCCAATGCAGAAGCGTACAATTCGCCGCGAGATTGCGCGTCTTAATACGCTTATTCACCAGCAGGATTTGGAGAAATTCAGAGCCGCAGCTGCTGAAGCTATTGCTGCAAATAACTAGGAGCTGACCCGTGGAAGAACAGAATGTGCAGAAAAAGTCTGTAAAACGTTCATTCGTAGGTATCGTCACTAGCGACAAGATGGACAAGACTATCGTTGTTTCTATTGATACAAAGAAGATGGACCGTCTCTACAAGAAATATGTTACACGGACCAAGAAATGCAAGGCTCATGATGAAAAGAACGAAGCCCATGAGGGTGACACAGTTCGTATCGTTGAATGTAGCCCAATCAGCAAAGACAAGTGCTGGCGTCTTGATGCAATCATCGAGAAGGCCAAATAACCAGGAGTAGAATATGCTTCAGATGCAATCAAATTTGGTTGTTGCCGATAACTCCGGTGCCAAGCTGGTTCAGTGCATTAAGGTTTTGGGTGGTTCACACCGCCGTTATGCAGGTATTGGTGACATTGTTGTGGTAGCTGTTAAGGAAGCGATTCCGACATCTACAATTAAGGAAGGTACTGTACAGAAGGCTGTAATCGTTCGTGTATCGAAAGAATACCGCCGCCCTGATGGAACTTACATTCGCTTTGATGATAATGCTTGTGTTATCATCGATGCTGACAAGAATCCGAAGGGAAAACGTATTTTTGGACCTGTAGCCCGTGAGCTTCGTGATATGGACTTTATGAAGATCGTATCACTTGCTCCTGAAGTTCTGTAAGGAGCCTGGAGATTATGCAGCATAAGTATAAGATCCATAAGGATGACAATGTAGAAATCATTGCTGGAAAGGACAAAGGTAAGCGCGGAACGATAGTTCGTGTTTTTGAAAAGCACAATAAAGCATGTGTTATCGTTGGCGGATGCAACTTGGTCAAGAAGGCGATGAAGAGAAGATCACAGCAGGATGCCGGTGGAATCGTTGAGATTGAGGCTCCTCTTGATATATCGAACGTAGCGCTCGTATGTAAAAAATGCGGACGCCCTGTTAGAGCAGGATATAAACTTGATGGCGACAAGAAAACTCGTGTTTGCCGCAAGTGTGGAGAAGCACTGTAATGGAAAATTACGTACCACGGCTTAAGAAAGTCTATAAGGAAAAAATCGCTCCGGAGCTCTTTAAGGAGCTTGGATACACATCCACTATGCAGATTCCGGCAATCAAAAAGGTTGTCGTAAGCATGGGTGTCGGCGAAGCTCTCACGAATAAGAAACTTCTTGATGCTGCAGTTACAGATCTCACTCAGATTACCGGCCAGAAAGCTGTTAAAACAAGAGCTAAGAAAAGTATTGCAAACTTCAAACTTCGTGAAGGCAATGAGGTTGGAGCAATGGTGACACTTCGTGGAAATATCATGTATGAATTCCTCGATCGTCTCATCAATGTTGCACTTCCTCGTGTTAAGGATTTCCGCGGAATCAAGGCAACAGGCTTTGATGGACACGGAAATTTCTCTCTTGGTATAACAGAACAGATTATCTTCCCGGAAATCGACTTCGACAAGATTGTTAAGATTGCAGGTATGAATATCAGCATCGTTACCAGTGCCCGCACTGACAGTGATGCCCGCGCTCTGTTGACTAAGTTTGGAATGCCGTTTAGGAAATAAGGAATAAGTTCATGGCTAAGAAATCAATGATTATCAAGGCGAACCGCACTCCTAAGTACAGCACACGTAAGTACAACAGGTGTCATATTTGTGGTCGTCCTCATGGATATTTGCGGAAGTTTAAGATTTGTCGTATCTGTTTCCGCAAATTAGCTAGTGAAGGCCTTTTACCAGGCGTCACAAAATCATCTTGGTAGTGACAGGAGAATAAAATGGCAGCTTCAGACCCAATAGCAGATATGCTCGCAAAAGTCCAGAATGCGGCGAAAGTCGGTCACGAGAAGGTAGATGTTCCTACCTCTAAGATGAAACTGGAAATTGTAAAGATACTTAAGACTGAAGGTTTTATTAAAAACTTCAAGAAAGTTCAGGACGACAACGGACACAGCATTATTCGTATTTTCCTTAAGTACGATGATGCAAACAAGTCAGTTATCCATGGTATGAAGAAAATTTCTACACCTGGTCGTCGTGTTTATTCAGGTTACAAGGAATTACCGCGCGTTTACAACGGATACGGTACATTAATTGTTTCAACTTCAATCGGTGTTACAACTGGCAAAAAGGCCTCTGAAAAGTTGGTCGGCGGCGAGTTGATCTGCAACGTATGGTAATAGGAGGAAGATATGGCATCTAAGATTGGTAAGCTTCCTGTAACTATTCCTGCAGGTGTAACCGTTACTGTAGCTCCTAACCTTGTGACTGTAAAAGGTCCTAAGGGCGAGCTTAAGCAGGATGTAAACGGATTGGTTAATGTTGAAGTTAAGGGAACAGAAGTTATCGTAACTCCGGCTGACGGTTCTAAAGCTGCCAGCGCTGCACACGGACTTTACCGCAACCTTATTCACAATATGGTTACTGGTGTTTCAGCCGGTTTCTCTAAGACTCTTGTTATCACTGGTGTTGGTTACCGTGCTGAAATCCAGGGCAAGACAATCGTTATGAACTTAGGATATTCATCTGATTTCGTAGCAATGATTCCAGAGGGACTTACAGTAACTGTAGATCAGAATGGAAAACTCACAATCTCTGGTATTGACAAACAGAAGGTTGGCGAGTTCAGTGCACAGATTCGTAAATTACGTAAGCCTGAACCTTATAAGGGAAAGGGAATACGTTACGAAACCGAAGTTATCAGACGCAAAGTCGGTAAGACTGGTGTAAAATAAGGTGAATTGATATGTTCAAGAAACTTAGTGATAAAAACAGAAAGCGCCTGCACAGAAAGATTCACATTCGTAAGTCAATTTACGGTACTGCGGAACGTCCCCGCTTGACAGTGTTCAAGAGTGGTCGCAATCTTTATGCACAGGTAATCAACGATGATGAGGGCAGAACTCTTGCTGCCATCTCAACTCTGGAAAAGGATTTTATTGCACTTAAAGCCAATGTTGAAAGTGCAAAAAAACTTGGAGAAGCTTTGGGTGCACGCCTTAAGGAAAAGAACATCAATACAGTTGTGTTCGACCGTAACGGTTATCTTTATCATGGTGTTGTTAAGGCCCTTGCTGACGCTACCCGCAGTGCCGGGATTGTATTCTAGGAGTGGCTATGGAACACCAGAAGAATTTTGATAGAAAGCCTGCTGATGAATTCGTAGAGAAACTTGTAAAGTTGAACCGTACTGCTAAAACTGTAAAAGGTGGACGCAGAATGTCTTTCTCTGCTCTGACAGTTGTTGGAGACAAAAAAGGACGCATCGGATTCGGATTCGGAAAGGCAAATGATGTTACCGAAGCTATAAGGAAGAGCCTTGATAAGGCTAAGTCAAACCTTATGGTACTTCCCATGAAGAATGGTACTATTCCTCATGAGATGGTAGGAAAGTTTAAGAGCTCTTCAGTATTGCTCAAGCCTGCTTGTCCTGGTACAGGAATCATTGCAGGTGGTGCAGTTCGTGCGGTTATGGATGCGGCCGGAGTAACTGATGTTATTTCCAAGTCTTTGGGTTCAAGTACATCTGTAAATGTTGTTCGCGCAACATTTGATGCTGTAACAAACCTTATGGACGCTCGTGCTGTCGCTCAGAATCGCGGTAAGACACTCAAGGATATGTGGGGCTGATTATGGCAAAGAAGATTCGTGTTACACTCGTTAGAAGTGTTATTGGACAGAAGCCCGAAAAAAAGGCAACTGTTCGCAGTCTTGGTCTTAAAAAGATTGGTTCCACTGTTGAGCATGAAGCAACCGAGGCTATTCTTGGTATGGTAGCAGCTGTCTCACACTTGGTAAAAGTAGAGGAGATTGACTAATGGCAGATTTTATTCTTACAGCTCCTCAGGGTGCTAATAAAAAGAAGCGTATTGTTGGTCGTGGATCTTCTTCTGGCCGCGGAACAACTGCAGGAAGAGGAAACAAGGGACAGCAGTCACGCTCTGGCGGAAAGACATATGTTGGATTTGAAGGCGGTCAGATGCCTCTTTATCGTCGCATCGCACGCCGTGGCTTCTCTAACTATCCTTTCAAAAAGGAATATGTTTGCTTCAATGTAGTTGAACTTGAAGAGAAGTTTGCTGACGGAGAAACCGTTAACCGCGAGTCACTTAGAGCTAAGGGTCTCGTTGGAAAAGTTATCGATGGAGTTAAAATTCTTGGTAACGGAGACCTTAAGAAAAAGCTTAATGTAGAAGTAGAAAAAGTTTCTGCTTCTGCCAAGGCAAAAATTGAGGCTGCCGGTGGAACCGTAAAAGTTTTGGTTCCGGCTGCTGAGACAAAGACTTCCGAAGAAGCAAAATAAAAGTTTGGAGTGACTAAATGGCAAACAATCCTATTGTAAATATGTTCAAAGTAAAGGAACTGCGTAACCGTATTTTCTTTACATTGCTCATTCTAGCTGTTTTCCGTCTGGGAAGTGTTCTTACTATACCAGGCATAAATGCCACATTGCTTTTGCAGTACTTTAACAGTTTTGCAAGCGGTGCGGAAAGTGCGTTTGCCAGTTACATGGACTTTTTTGCGGGCGGTGCGTTTGAAAGATTCTCTGTGTTTATGTTGGGTGTAATGCCTTATATTTCAACACAGATTATTCTGCAGCTCGCCCTCGTTATTTTCCCGTCACTCAAAAGAATTGCTCAGGAAGAGGGCGGTCAGCAGAGAGTTCAGGCTTGGACAAGAATAGGTACAATTTTTGTATGTCTTCTTCAGTCTGTAGCTTTGACTGTGTATGCTGACTCCATCAACCAGGCAGTTCCTGGCGCGATTATATTTGATAACAAAGTCTATTTTAATGTGCTTGCTATTCTTACAGTTACCACAGGTTCTATGATTACTGTATGGATGGGCGATCAGATTACTGCGCATGGTATCGGAAACGGCATTTCTATGCTTATTTTCGCCGGTATTGTCGCTCGACTTCCGAGTGCCGTATACGAATTGGGCAAGAGCGTAAGTAACGGAGATATAAATATTGTCTTAGTTATTGTAGCATTTGTTCTTTTCCTGGTTATTATTGGTCTTGTTGTTTTTGAACAGTCAGGACAGCGCAAGATTGCAGTTCACTATGCAAAGCGTGTAGTCGGACGCAAGATGTATGGTGGTCAGAGTTCGTATATTCCGTTTAAGATTAATCCGTCGGGCGTTATTCCTATCATCTTTGCTTCTGCTTTCTTAACGTTCCCGCTTCAGATTGCCAACAGTCTTTCATCAAAGGCAACTTGGCTTATGAAGGTTTCTGCGGTTTTGAATCCACTCGGATTTTGGTATAATTTCATTGAAGTATTGTTGATAATATTTTTTGCTTACTTCTACACTCAGGTAACACTGAACCCCACTGAAATCGCAAAGAATATCCGTGAAAACGGCGGTTCCATTCCCGGAATCCGTACCGACCATACTGAGGAATATCTTCAGAAGGTTTTGAACCGTCTGATTCTTCCTGGTTCATTGTATCTTGCAGTCATCGCGCTGCTTCCTACTGTGATTCAGATCATCTTTAAGTTTCCGCCGTCAATTTCTATGTTGATGGGAGGTACTTCACTGTTGATTCTGGTAGGTGTTGACATTGATACCATGGCACAGGTAGAGGCTCTTCTTAAGATGCATCACCATGATGGTTTGACTAAGAAGGGGTTAAAGTCACGTAATCTCTAAAAAAAACGGAGAATTCGCGATTTAGGACTAGATTAAGTTTGGAAAAATATGATATACTATCACACCACTACATAAGTGGAAGTGGGACGTCGGATTGTAGTCCATGGCGAAAATAATTTCGCTTCGGATTGCCATGATTCGACGTAGTATACATTTTTCCAGGGGGACTTTTATGAAAGTACGAACCAGTGTAAAGCCCATTTGCGACAAGTGTAAGGTTATTAAGAGAAACGGAATCATCCGCATTATCTGTTCTAACCCCAAACATAAGCAGAGACAGGGTTGAGGAGTTAACTGATGGCTCGAATTGCGGGAGTTGACCTCCCTAATAAGCATGTCAATATTGCATTGACATATATTTACGGTATTGGCCGTTCTGCAGCCAGCAAGATCTGCGAAATTACTAAGATTGATCCTCATGTTCTTATTAATGATCTTTCTGAGGATGATCTTTCTAAACTCCGCAAGGCAATTGATGACAATTACAAGACTGAAGGACGCCTTCGCTCTGAAATTGGTTTGAATATCAAACGTCTTATGGATATTGGTAGCTATCGTGGATTGCGTCATCGCAAGGGATTGCCTGTTCGCGGTCAGCGCACTCGCACTAATTCTCGTACACGCAAGGGTAAGAAGAAGACTGTTGCGAACAAGAAGAAGGCTTAAGCGGAGGTAGATGATGGCAACCGTAAAGAAGAGAAAGGAAAAGAAAAGTGTATATGAAGGAAATGTCTATATCCAGGCAACCTTCAACAATACAATTGTAACTATCACGGATCTTAGAGGAAACGCAATTAGTTGGGCTTCTTCTGGTGGTCTGGGATTCCGCGGAGCTAAGAAATCTACTCCGTTTGCAGCACAGTCAGTTGCTGAAACTGCTGTTCAGCGTGCGGCAAGTTATGGATTACGCGAGGTTCATGTCTTTGTAAAGGGACCCGGAATCGGACGTGAGAATGCTATTCGTGTTTTGGGAACATTGGGACTTAAGGTAAAGTCAATTTCTGACGTAACACCTATTCCTCACAATGGATGTCGCCCACGCAAAACACGCCGCATGTAAGGAGAATAGTCTACTATGGCAAGATATACAGGTCCTGTTTGCAGACTCTGCAGAACGGAACAGACAAAATTGTGCCTTAAGGGTGAGCGCTGCAAGAGCGACAAGTGCCCGATTAACAAGAAGCGTGCAGCTCCTGGAAAAGATCCTAAGGGACGCACAGGAAAACGCAGTGAGTACGGTCTTCAGCTTCGTGAAAAGCAGAAGATTAAGAGAATGTACGGTGTTCAGGAAAAGCAGTTCCACCTTACTTTCGAGCATGCTCTTCGTATGCCTGGAGTAACCGGTGAAAACCTTATCCGTCTTCTCGAAAGCCGTCTTGACAATATCGTTTACAGAATGCACATCGGTTCATGCCGCAACCAGGCACGTCAGATAGTTCTGCACCGCCATGTTATGGTAAACGGTCGCATTGTAAACATTCCAAGTTTCCAGGTTAAACCGGGAGATGTTATTGAGGTTAAAGAAAGAAGCAAGAAACTTGCAGTTATTCAGGACAGCCTCAAGGAAGTTTCAAAGTCAGGAACGGCTCCTTGGATTACTCTTGACGAAGATGCCGTAAAGGGAACTTTCGTTCAGTATCCTCGCCGCGAAGAGGTCACGGACCTTGCTGATGTGAAAGAGCAGCTCGTGGTTGAGCTCTATTCTAAATAATAAGGAGTTCAGATGGCTCGCAAAAATCTGCTTAAAGGTTTTAAAAAACCGAAGGGCATTACATTTGAGCATCTCGAAACAAATCCCAATTACGGAAAGTTTACTGCTTATCCATTTGAACCGGGATTCGGTACGACTGTGGGCAACACGCTCCGCCGCGTACTTTTATCTTCAATTCAGGGATATGCAATTTCTTCTGTCAGGATTACTTCGTATGATGCAGACGGTGTTCCTCATGTTATTTCCAGTGAATTTGAGACAATCCCGAATATCTCAGAAGACACATTGGAAGTCTTGAATAGCTTAAAACAGATTCGTTTGCGCCTGCCGCGGGATATCGAACAGGATACTATCCTTTATGAATTTAAGGGACCAGGCACTATTTCCAGTGACGATTTTGAGAAACCGGGTCAGCTTGAAGTGATGACAAAGGGACTCGAAGTCTTTACCATGATGGATGGTGCCTCTCTTGAGATTGAGATTCAGGTTGACTTGGGCAGAGGCTATGTTCCTGCCGAAGTGAATGAGCATTACATCGAAGTTGTTGGAACAATTCCGATGGATTGCATTTTTACGCCTGTACCAAAGGTTAAATATTCTATTGAACCATGCCGCGTAGGTCAGCGTAACGACTATGATAAACTTATTCTTGAGATTTGGACCGACGGCTCTATAAAACCGGAAGATGCACTTGCTGAAGCAGCAAAGATTGCTAAAGATTATTTTGCAATTTTCGTTAACTTTAACGAGAGTGAATATTCCGGAGGAGACGAGCTTGATGAAGGTGATGAAATGGTACGCCAGCTTCTTAACACTTCGGTTGAAGAGTTGGAGCTTTCTGTACGCAGTTCAAACTGTCTCAAGAATGCGAACATTCACACAATCGGTGAATTGACAAAAAAGACTGAAGAGGACATAACAAAGACCCGTAACTTCGGAAAGAAGAGTCTTGAGGAAATTAAGGCAAAACTTGAAGAACATGGTCTTACCCTTGGAATGACCGATTACAGCCACCTTAAAGATGTTAACTTACGTAAACATAAGGACGAGAACGAATGAATCATAAGAATGGATTTAATCCGCTTTCACGTACAACAGCCCATCGCCGTGCAATGTCACGCAACATGGTAACTTCGCTCTTTAGATATGAGCGCATTACCACGACAAAGTCAAAGGCTCTTGAAGTACGCAAGGCAGCCGAAAAACTTATAACTCGCGCAAAGACTGACAGCGTTCACAACAGAAGAATTGCTGCAAAGTTTATTGCTGATGAAAGAATCTTGAACAAATTGTTCACAGAACTTGGACCTCGCATGAAGGATCGCAATGGTGGATATACCCGTGTTCTTAAGATGGGTTTCCGTCAGGGTGACGCTGCGGATGTAGTAATTCTGGAACTGGTAGATTACAAGTTGCCGGAACCTGAAGAAAAAGATGCCAAGGCAGAAAAAAAAGCTGCCAAGAAAGCTTCAGCTGAAAAGGCTGTAGCTGCAAAGGAGTAAGCTATGTCTAAAGCACATCGTGGAACAGGAATCCGTAAGGAAGTGAACCATGGCCGTGGAGTTTGTCCGGTTTGCGGAAAGGCTCAGGTCAAAACTTTGTATGATCAGGAAGTTGATGGAAAGAAAGTAAAGATTTGCAAGGTTTGCAAAGCAACTTTCAAGAACAAGGCACAGAAGGATGCTCGCGCTGCAAAAAAAGCTGCTCCTGCTCCTGAAGCTGAATCAACAGAAGCATAATTAATCAATTTAGTTAGGTTTCGTAGCCGCCCTTATACTACAGGGGCGGCTGTATTTTTTTAAATTTCCCCATTTTTTATTCGTTATTTATTTACTAAACCTATGTAATTCGGTATATTTATTCATAACATTTGTTTTTTGGAGGACATATGAAAAAAGGTATTAAAAATGTTCTTTTAGGAACTGCAGTTGTTTCTGCAATGATGATGGCAGCATCATGTTCCGGAAAAAAGAATGATACAATCAAGATTGGTGGTATTGCTCCTCTTTCCGGTGGGGTAGCTGTTTACGGTGTTGAGTGCAAAAATGGTATTGATCTGGCTGTAGAAGAAATCAATGCTGCCGGCGGAATTAACGGACAGAAAATTGAATTTATTTGCGAAGATGATGAAGGTGATTCTGCCAAGTCTGTAAACGCATACAAGAAACTTGTTACAAAGGATCGCGTTAAGGTAATTATCGGTTCTCTTACTTCTGGCTGTACAATGGCTATTACAAATTTGGCTCAGGCACAGAAAGTTGTTCAGATTGCACCTGCTGCTACTGCCGTTGCTATTACTGATGCCGGTAACTATGTTTTCCGCGCCTGCTATACAGATCCTTTCCAGGGAAAAATTGGTGGAAAATTTGCATACGAAAACCTCGGTACAAAAAAAGCCGCCATTCTTTACGATATTGGAAATGATTATTCAGTAGGTCTTACTGATAATTTTACTGCAGAATATACTTCTATGGGTGGTTCGATTGTTTCAAAAGAATCTTACAGCACTGGAGACAAAGATTTTAATGCCCAGCTTACAAAGATTAAGGCTGCAAATCCTGAAGTAATTTATCTTCCTGATTATTACGGAACAGTTGCTCTTATTGCAAAACAGCTTCGTGCACAGGGAATCAATGTTCCTATCGTTGGAGCTGACGGTTGGGACGGACTTACTGACAATGCCGGTGATGAAGTTCTTAACGGATATTATTCAAACCACTATTCTGAAGACAGCAGCAGTGCAGCGGTTCAGACTTTTGTAAAGGCATTCAAGGCTAAGTACAACAAGGCTCCCAACTCATTCGCAGTTTTGGGATATGACTGTGTTTATATGCTCCGCGATGCAATAAAGGCTTCAGGTTCAACTGATGATTCTGCAAAGATTCGCGATGCACTTGAGGCAACAAACGGCGATTACGTAACAGGACACATTGTTTTTGATGCAAACCGCAACCCGATTAAGTCTGCTGTTATGATTAAGCTTGTTAAGGCTGATGACGGAAAACTCGCTACAGCTTACGAAGCTACAGTTGATATTTCCAAATAAGATTTAATCCGCTTTTTATAGTCAGTAAATCTGCACAAAGGGGTGCATGCCTTAACTGGTGTGCGCCCCTTTTTATTTTTTGCGTATTATAGTAAAATAGATAATCTTATAATTTTGTATAAGAATGGATCTTTTTGGAGGATACGTTGGATACTTTTTTAAAACAACTCGTAAACGGTCTTTCTCTGGGTAGTATCTACGCATTGATTGCTCTCGGTTATACAATGGTTTACGGTATTGTAAAACTGATTAACTTTGCGCACGGTGACGTCATGATGGTCGGCGCCTATACCGGATATTTTGTTTTGCGCGCCATGGGAACTACTCCCGTAGGAATGATATGCGCTTTTATTGCAGCAATGATTGTGTGTTCTTTGTTGAGTCTTCTTATTGAACGCTGTGCATACCGTCCGCTCAGAAACGCGCCCAGACTTAACTCTCTTATTACTGCAATTGCGGTGGAACTTATTCTTCAGAATACAATGCGCGTTCTGCCGTTTGTAGGACCTGATCCGCGCCAGTTTCCGACGATGCCTACAAAGATTTTTACTCTTTCAACAGCAAATTACCCTAACGGAATAGTTTCGGTTTCCAATATTCAGCTTATAGTTATTATTTCTTCTGCCATTCTGATGGTTATTCTGAATTACATAATCAACTATACAAAGACGGGACGTTCTATGCGTGCTGTAAGTTACGATATGGGAGCCGCAAGTCTTATGGGTGTAAGTGTCAATAAGACAATTGCAATTACATTTGTTATTGGTTCTGTTCTTGCAGGTGCCGGCGGTGTTCTTTATGCGACTGCCTACCCGCAGATTGATCCTGTTATGGGATATATTCCAGGACTTAAGGCTTTCGTTGCAGCAGTTCTTGGCGGAATTGGTTCTGTTCCGGGTGCAATGGTTGGTGGCGTTATTCTTGGAATTTCCGAGACTATGACAAAGGCTTATATTTCTTCCCAATATGCGGATGCTATTTCATATTGTATTCTCATTGTGATTCTTCTTGTAAAGCCGGCTGGACTGCTTGGCAAAAAACAGGTTGTCAAGGTTTGACGGGAGCAGATTATGAAAGATAATTTTAGACGGAATACAATAATTCTTCTTGTGATTTCTCTGGCGGTTGTTCTTATTCCGGCCGCATTGATGGAGTTCCCGCTTGGTGCTCCGGCAGTTGATGCCTATACGGCGCAGATAATTATTCTTGGCGGAATAAACGCAATTATGGCAATAAGCGTAAATGTTATCTGCGGAATTACCGGACAGCTTTCACTTGGTCAGGCCGGATTTCAGGCTTTGGGAGCTTATTCTGTAATTCTTCTGACGAGCGAATGCGGTATTCCCCTTCCTGTAAGTATTATTCTTGGCGGGCTGATTGCTGCATTTTTTGGTTTCCTGATTGGATTTCCTACGCTTAAACTCGAGGGCGATTACCTTGCAATTGTTACGCTTGCCTTTGGTGAAATTATACGCGTTGTGCTTGTTAACCTAAAGGGAATTACCGGCGGACCGAACGGAAAGCAGTTCAGCACGGTGTTTACTACTTCGTTGGACCACGGTGCAGCTATTTCTTACCTTTCAGTAATTGGTTCTCTTGTTTTGATAATTGTTCTGCTTCAGAATTTTTTGCGTTCAACATACGGAAGAGCTATTCTTGCGGTTCGTGAAGATCCTGTTGCGGCAAACAGTAACGGAATAGGTGTGTTCCGCTACAAGATGATTGGTTTTGTAATTGCTTCTTTTATTGCCGGAATTGGCGGTGCGCTTTATGCTCCGTTCATTGGCTTTGTTAAACCAGATCTTGCTTCGTTCAACAATTCAATCAATGATTTGATTTTTGTTGTTCTTGGCGGAATGGGAAGTATTACTGGCGGTATTCTTGCGGCATTTGTTCTTACGATTCTTCAGGAAGTGCTCAGATTCCTGCGTGATTACAGACTTTTGATTTATCCTGTAATTCTTATTCTGGTCATGCTGTTCAGACCGCAGGGACTTCTTGGCGTAAAAGAATTGAGTTTCGTTAAGTTTTATGACGGAATTCCAGGATTTTTCCGCAAAGTTATGGCAAAAATCAGAAAGGGGGCAAAATAATGGCAGAAAAAGACAAGGAACTTTTGCTCCAGGCCAAGGATATTTCGATTGTTTTTGGCGGATTGAGAGCTGTAAGTGATTTTTCGCTTGATTTGTATAAAGGCGAACTTATTGGTCTTATTGGTCCGAACGGTGCGGGAAAG
Source organism: Treponema peruense (assembly GCF_016117655.1). Classification (NCBI taxonomy): domain Bacteria; kingdom Pseudomonadati; phylum Spirochaetota; class Spirochaetia; order Treponematales; family Treponemataceae; genus Treponema; species Treponema peruense. The sequence goes on along the minus strand of NZ_CP064936.1, from coordinate 2,536,837 downwards.
ACAACTGTTTTTAATATGCTTTCAGGAATTTACAAGCCGACTGAAGGTACTGTCACTTTTGTTGACAGAAACGGAAAACTTGATGTAATTAACGGAAGGTCTCCGGCCCAGCTTAACAGACTTGGAATTGCCAGAACTTTTCAGAATATTCGTCTGTTTGGTTCGCTGTCGGTTGCTGACAATATTAAGATTGCACTTCATCAGAACCGCAAGGCCAACCCGGTTGATGTTCTTGTAAGAACGGGAAAATTCAGAAAAGACGAAAAACTTATGCAGGAAAAGACAGAACATCTGCTTTCTTTGTTCCATATGGAAAATAAAATTTCTGAATATGCAAAAAACCTTCCTTACGGAGAACAGCGTAAACTGGAAATATGTCGTGCACTCGCGAGCGCTCCGGAACTTTTGCTTTTGGATGAGCCTGCCGCCGGAATGAACGGTCAGGAAACAGAAGAACTTATGGAAATGATTTCATTTATCAGAAAGGAATTTAAACTTACCGTTCTTCTTATTGAACATGACATGAAGCTTGTTATGGGAATCTGCGAGCGGCTTATGGTATTGAATTACGGTAAAATTATTGCAAGCGGACTTCCGGCTGAGATTCAGAGTAATTCGGCGGTAATTAAAGCTTATCTGGGTTCTGAATACGAAGCAATTGCTGGAGGTGCACAATGAGTATGCTTGAAGTTAGGGATCTTTGTGTTTCTTACGGAGCAATTAAGGCACTTAAGGGAATCTCTTTTGATGTAGATAAGGGTGAAGTTATAAGTCTGATTGGTTCAAACGGTGCCGGTAAGACTACGACACTTCATTCTGTAAGCAATCTTATTCACAAGGTTAGCGGAACAATTAAATTTGAAGGCGAGGACATTACCAATCTTTCTCCTGACAAAATTGTACGTCGCGGACTTATTCAGGTTCCGGAAGGAAGACGTGTTTTTGCCAATATGAGTGTCCGTGAAAACCTGGAAATGGGCGCTTATACACGAAATGACAAGGACGGAATCCGTTCGGATATGGAATGGTGTTTTGAACTGTTCCCGCGTCTTAAGGAAAGAATCAACCAGCTTTCTGGAACTCTAAGCGGCGGTGAGCAGCAGATGCTTGCAATGGCACGTGCTCTTATGTCGCGTCCGGTTCTTTTGCTTATGGATGAGCCAAGTATGGGGCTTGCTCCGATTCTTGTTGACGAAATATTCAATATAATTAAAAAAATCAGCTCTTCGGGAACAACTATTCTGCTTGTTGAACAGAATGCATATAAAGCCTTGTCAATTGCGAACAGGGCTTATATACTTGAAACAGGGCTGTTCACAAAGAATGGTCCTGCCAGCGAATTGATTAATGATAATGCCGTAAAGTCTGCTTATCTTGGAGGTTGAAACATGTTAGTAAAAGACATAATGGTAAAAAATCCAATAACTATAGCTCCCGAAGCTTCTGTTCTTGAAGCAAAGGATCTTATGACAAAGAACGGAATAAACAAGTTGCCTGTTCTTGATAAAAATGGTGCACTTGTAGGAATTATTACGCGCAATGATTTGATGAAGTCTTCGCCGAGTGATGCCACAACTCTTGATATGTTTGAACTTGGTTATCTTTTGAGTAAGCTTACTGTAGAAAAGACAATGAGTCGCAGTGTAAAAACCGTATGCGAGTCTGACACCGTGGAAGAAGCTGCAAGACTTATGAGCGATTATTCTGTCGGCTGTCTGCCGGTTTTGCGCGGAAATATTCTGGTTGGTATTGTTACCGAGTCTGATGTTTTTGCTTCGTTTATACGTATGTTCAATACAAGGGCGTCTGGAGTAAGGGCTACCGTTATTATGACGGAAGAACCCGGACAGCTTGCAAAATTTACAGCGGCTATTGCAGAGAAGGGCGGAAACATTGTGTCAATTGTTTCGTCTGATGTTGATTCTACAAATCACAGAATGGTTACCGTAAAGGCTGCTTCTATAGGAATTGATGATTTTAAGAAAATTATCACTGACTGCGGTGCTGCGGTCGACGATATAAGAAATGTGTAAGTTAAAAAAAGGGCTGTATTACAAGAGTGATACAGCCCCCCTTTTTTATAGAACCAACTTAGAACTCGACGGCAATCTCTACATTGTAAAATCTTTTCCGAGGTAGATTTCACGGGCTTTAGGAGACTCCAGAATTTCTTCTTTGCTTCCCTGAATTACAATCTGTCCTGTGGAAATGATTATTGCGCGGTCTGTTATTTCAAGAGTATCGCGTACGTTATGGTCGGTAATGAGAATTCCTATTCCACGGCGTGAAAGAAGGCGTATTATTTCTTTAATGTCTGCTACGGCAATAGGGTCAATTCCTGCAAACGGTTCATCCAGAAGAAGAAATTTAGGTTCTATGGCAAGTGAGCGCGCAATTTCTGTACGGCGTCGTTCTCCTCCAGAAAGAGTATATGCCTGCTGCTTTCTAATGCGGCCGATTGCAAACTCTTCTATTAATTCCTCAAGTCTCTGTCTTTTTTCTGATTTTGTCAGGTCTTTACGGGTTTCGAGGATTGACCAGATGTTTTCTTCTACGGTAAGCTTTCTGAAAACTGAAGGTTCCTGCGGCAGGTATGAAATTCCGAGCTGGGCGCGCTTGTACATTGGCAGTCCCGTAATGCGCTGGTCGTTAAGGAATACGTCACCGTTTGTTGGCTTATAGAAACCGACAATCATGTAGAAAGTCGTTGTTTTTCCAGAACCGTTTGGGCCAAGAAGTCCCAGTACTTCTCCTGTATGCATTGAAAAATCTATTCCGTTTACAACCTGCTTTCTTCCGAAGGCTTTGTATAGTGAGGAGACGCTGAGTATACTTTCATTCATTTGTTTCTCCTGAAGTTTGGGAACCGGTGTCTTGAAGTTTCTGTTCCGCCTGCTGCCCACTGTCCTTATCTTTTTCTATATCTGTTTTGCTGTCTGTATCATTTTCTGTATTCTGTTCCCCGCTGCTTTCTTTGGTATTATTCTGTTTTTCTGTGTTTTCGGCTTCGGTTGTGACTGTTCCTTTAACTCTTCCGGAAAGTTCAATTTCCTGGGTATTCATATTAAGGGTAATTGTCTGTGCCCTAAATGTGTCTTTTCCCTGAATGACCTGCGGGTTGCCGTCCATCTCAAGAAGCTGGTCCTTTTTTCTGTAGATTGCATAGGCGGCCGTACAGTTGTTGTCTTTTTGTTTGAGCGAAACGCTTATCTGCATGACGGCAATTTCTGTATCCTGGTTGTATTCAATTCTCTGGGCCTGGGCGGTTACTTCGTTTGCCTTGTCATCGAGGTTGACGTCTTTTTCAAGCACTGCAATTTTTGTTTCCCTGTCGTATGTCATTTTTTCACAGGTAAAGATCATGTCGCTTGATGTATCTGTTCCTTTTACAGAGCCTTCTGCTGTTATGTACCTGAAGTCCTGCCCGCTGAGTTTTATATTGTCTGCATTTATCTGCATGGTTTCGGTGATGACGGCGGCGTTTCCCGAAAGAGTAGTGGAGCTGTTTTTGCTTCCTGCTGTTCCGGTCATTGAGTCTGCGCTGAATGAAATTTTTTCTGCGTAAGATAATGCTGCAGTAAGGAAAAATGCCGCTATGAAAAAATATTTTGCCGTTCTGTTCATTCTTCTGCCGCCTGAATCTGTTCTGAAGAAGGTTCGTCTTTTGTTGTCATTGTTCCGTTTACAGAGGAACTGAACCTGTAGTTTCTGTTTACACCGCTTGCCGAAAAGCCTTTGCCCGAAAGTTCAACATCGTCTTTTGTTATATAAACGGTTTCGTCGGCGCCGGCTGTGAGTTGTTCGGTTTTTCCGTTCCAACGCAAATTTTCTGCACGGATTTTAAAATTCTGCGGAGTGTTTTTTATGAGAATGTCGTTGAACAGCGTGTATATTTCTTCATTTGAGTTTATGCCAAGAAGATAGCACTTTCCTTCGGTGTCAATGGTTCCGTCTTTGTCCCATGTAGAAAAAACGGCATTTCTGGCATAAGAAGCAGAATCTTTTTTGTACTGTTCAAGAAGGCCGGCACTCAGATATATTGATTTTTTTGAATTTTCATAACGGCTGTACCTTGCGTTGCGGAATACGAATTCGGGCACGGAGTCTGTCGTGTCTGTAACTTCATCGTACTTTAACGAGCAGGAAACCGGCGCAGTTAAAAGCAATACGGGCATAATAAAGAAAATTATTGTGCTGTTTTTTTTGTGCATGCGTCGGTTTTTGTCTCTCAAGTCAGTGCGTCCTTACTTAACTTACTTGCGGTATTGGATGGCTGCCTTTATGAAGGAATTGAAAAGAGGATGCGGTTTTGCAGGGCGACTTACAAATTCAGGATGATACTGAACGCCTATTCCCCATGGATGATCCTTCCATTCAAAAGCTTCTGTCTGTTTGTCAGAAACAGCGCAGGCCGAAGTAATGAGACCGTGTTCTGTCATTGCGGCGGCGTAACGTCTGTCAAAAGTATACTTTGATCTGTGGCGCTCTACAATGTTGCTTGAGTTGTATATTGAATAAAGCTTTGTTCCGTCTTCGATATGTACTTCAGAGGCTCCCAGCTTCATTACACCGTCGTTTGGTCCGGGCTGCTCTTCGGGGAGGCTTATTACAGGATGTGTTGAATTCTGAATGAATTCTGTCGTATCTGCATCCTCCCAGCCGCAAAGTGAGCGCGCTGTATCGATTGCCATGAGCTGCATTCCCAAATCTATTCCAAGAAACGGAATTTTGTGTTCGCGTGCATAGCGTACTGTGGCAAGAAGACCCAAGAATCCGCGCTGGCCGTAATTTCCGGGAACTACAATTCCGTCTACGTCAGCAAAGACCTGGTCAATATCCTGTGTTTTTTCGAGAGTTTCTGCGTCTATTTTTTTTACTGTGAGTTCAGCATTGTTTCCTGTGACTGCCGCATGGAAAAGAGACTCGTGTACTGACTTGTAACAGTTGTCCAGATAGTCTTTTTTGCCGACCATTCCGATGCGAATCTTTTTTGCAGGGTTTGAAAGTTTTTCAAGGAAGTCTGTCCACTGCCTTATGTCTGTTGTTCTGTTACCCAAACCAAGCTTGCTGAGTATCATGGCGTCAAGACCCTGTTTGTGGAAAATAACCGGAAGTTCGTAAATTGATTTCTGGAAATCTGGAGAAACAAAAACTGCGCCTGGTGTTACGTTACAGAAGCGTGCAATTTTTTGCTTCATTGAATCTTCTACTTCACTTTCGCAGCGGCAGATAAGAACATCGGGCTGTATACCCACCTGCTGCAGCTGTTTTACAGAATTCTGCGTGGGCTTTGACTTGAGTTCTCCGCCTGTAATTACAGGAATGAGTGTGAGGTGAACGCTTATGGCATTGTTTTTGCCGAGTTCACGTACAAGCTGGCGTGCAGCTTCGAGATAAGGTACTGTTTCTATGTCGCCGACTGTTCCGCCTATTTCTACAACAACTACATCGGCACCCGAAGTTGTTCCCATGTGGCGTATGCAGCGCTTTATTTCATCTGTTATGTGCGGAATTACCTGAACCGTGCGGCCGTTGTATCTTCCAGCGCGTTCATTCTGGATTACATTTTCATAGACTTTGCCTATCGAAATGCATGCTTCGTCTGTTAAATTTACACTTGTAAAACGGCTGAAGTTTCCGAGATCAAGGTCTGTTTCGGCTCCGTCTTCTGTGACATAAACTTCACCGTGCTGGTATGGACTTATGTTTCCGGCGTCAACATTAATGTAGGGATCGCACTTCATCATTGCGATTTTAAGCCCGCTGCATTCAAGAAGGCTTCCTATTGTGCTGGAAGCAACGCCTTTTCCTAAACTTGAACAAACTCCGCTCGTAACAAGAACATACTTACTCATATCTTTGTATTTTCACATTATAAGTGATTTTGGTCAATAGGAATTGCACTTCAAAAATTCAGTGTTATTCTTCGATGTCGGTAATCTGCGGCTGTCCCGGAAGAGGAATTTTTCTTGAAACGGTAAATATAATTGCGGCCGAAAGAAACAGGAACAGAAGTACAAAAAAAGCCCTTGAGTCATCGCTTGCTGGTTTTCCAAGAAGTGACATGAGTTTTGGTGCAAGAAAATATCCTGTTACGGCACATGCAAATGGAATAAGCAGTGAAAGTAGTCCCTGAACGGCTTGCGCTTTTTTGGACGATTCTATTTTTACGATGGTGCCTTTTTTAAGCTGCAGTTTGAGCGGGTTTTGTACGCGGAATGTAACTGCTTTTCCCGAACAGCCGCCGCAGTCTGCACAGCCCGTGTGTTCTGCCGTTGAACAGCTGCCCTTTGGAAGTGCCATTACCTGTGCAGAATTTTCATCTGCCGAAATTACTATTGCTCTGTTTGTCACTGTTCGTCTCCAGGTTTTAAATTTTTGAGCCTTTCCGCACATTCTTCGTATCCTGCTTTGTTTCCGAGTTCTTCGTATGTATCGCGCAGGTTAAACATGGCATCGTAATAATACGGATTCAGTGTGATTGCGTGTTCAAAGGCTTCACTTGCGCTTATGTAGTCGGACTCGTTGAAGTAAACGACACCAACTGTGTTCCATATTCTTGGGTTGTCGGGATTGTGAAGGAGTCCTGCCGCACCGTATGCTTTTGCATCGTCATAGCAGTGCATTGTGTAGCAGAGATTTGCCAACGTTTCTATAACTTCATCATCGTAAGGGTTCATTCTGTACGCACATTCCATGGCTTTTCTTGCGGCTGCAAGTTCTCCTGCGTCGCGGTATGTTACTGCCAGGTTAAACCAAAGAAGATAATTCTGGTTTTCCATTGTAATGGCGCGTTTAAGGCAGGCAATTGCTTCGGGGAACTGCCCCTTGGCGGCAAGTCTTATTGCCTGATTATTCAGTTTTTCGCTGCTTTCAAGCATTTTTTTGCCTCTCCAAGCTGAATTTGCGGAATCATTGACATAAACAGCTGTCTTATTTTTGCCGATTCTTCGTTATTGCTTCCGAAAAGGGCGTCAAATTTTTCGCAGGCATCCTGAATGAGTTTTATGCCGCGGTCCCTTGCCTGAAGAATTGTTCCGGAGTCTGTAAGAACAGATATTGCTTCTTCTACTGCAGGGCTTTCGATTCCGCCGGAACGGGCCTGTTTAAAAAGTGTGTGAAGTTTTTTCATCTGCTGCGGGCACTGTTCTGCGAGCAGAAGTACCGGAAGAGATTTTTTGCCTTCTACAATATCATCGCCGCGCTTTTTTCCGGGATTGCCTGTAGTAAGATTTATAACGTCATCTATAATCTGGAATCCGGCGCCTATTTGTGCTGCTGCGAGCGAGGCTTTGTCTGCGTCCTGCGGTCTTGTTCCGACGCACAGAGTTCCTGTTCTTGCGGCAAGTGATGCCAGTGTTCCGGTTTTGTTTTTTACCATGGCTATATATTCTTGTGCTGAAGGCTCTGCGGTGTTGTCGCGGTGCCACGCAATGTCCATGGCCTGACCAAGATGAAGCCGCCTCAGTTCCATTGCGTATGCAGAATAAAGTGTGTTTTTGAGTTCTGCGGAACAGTCAAGTCTGTCTATACAGACCGGAGCCTCGAAGTAAAGCCATGAGCCTGCGTTTATTGCAGTGTCTGTCCCGTAGGTAATGTAGGCGGCGGGCTTTCCGCGACGGGTATCAGAGCTGTCTTCTATATCGTCGTGTATAAGGCTTGCCGTGTGTACGAATTCTACAAGAGGTGTTAATGAGTATGCTCTTTTTTCTGCTGTTTCTTTGTCAAAGCCGTTCGCGTCTGCTGCTGCCTGTGCACAGAGTACCATAAGAAGCGGTCTCCAACGTTTTCCACCCAGTGATACGAGTTCCCTTGCAGGAGCAGCCAGTGGTTCTATGTGTGAGTCCTTTACGGCTGCACTCTGTATTCCGAAAGAGGCCAGCTTCCATTCTTCTGTGAAATCGGCCGGAATGTATGTAAGTATCGTTTGTTCAATTTTTTCAAGATAAGACGTAAAATCAATGTTCATTCTTCTGATTATATATGCTTTTCTCAAAAAATTCAATTTTGAAGACAGCTGTTAAACGCCGGCCTGCTCTTTTATTACGGCGCTCATTTCTGCCGCCATGTTTTCCAAAGATACCTGTTTTTGAACTGCACCCAGTTCCCAGGCTGCACGCGGCATTCCGTATACAATGGAAGACTTTTCGTCCTGTCCCAGAGTGCGCGCTCCCTGTTTTCTCATTTCTGCAAGCTGTGCTGCTCCGTCGCGGCCCATTCCCGTCATAATTACGCCGAGCGCGCGGTTTTTGTAGAGTTTTGCCACTGACTCGAACAGAACATCGGCAGAAGGTCTGTGTCCGTTGCGCAGGTCCTCTTTGGAAAGACGTATTACGTTGCAGAGTGTAGATTTTTGTACCACGATATGAAAGTCGCCCGGAGCAATGTAGATTTGTCCCGGGTGAATAAGATCACCGTCTTCTGCTTCTTTTACCTTAAGCGGGCATATTTTATCAAGACTTGCGGCAAACTCTTTTGTAAAGCCCGCCGGCATATGCTGGACGACAAGAATAGGCTTTGAAAACTTGGGGTCAATCTTTGCAAAAACTTCGCGCAGTGCATTCGGACCGCCGGTAGAGATTCCTAAAGCAACAACATCTATGGGGCCGCTTTGCCGCAACGGTGTAATTACGGCCGGCTCTTTGTGCGGTGGTGTCCACAGTGTGGCGGGAAGAGGTTCGGGTTTTGTTTCAGAAGGCTTTATTTTTGAAATGATTCCTTCCTTAACGGCTGCCGCTTCTGCTTCTTTGAGTTTTGCCTGATGTACAAAAACTTCGGGTGAGGCAATATTCTTTCCGTGAGCGCGGGCATATTTTCCGCCGTAGGATGCAATTTTTTCTATTATAGAGCTTCCTACAGAAGTTATGTTTACCGAAACTGAACCGCCCGGTTTTGTAATAAAGTCGCTGGCTCCAAGTTCAAGGCACTGCATGGTTACGGCCGCGCCCTTTGTTGCAATGGAAGACAGTATAATTACAGGAATATCTATTCCGAGTTTTTTGCGTTCTTCAAGAAACTGAACGCCTGTCATTTCGGGCATTTCTATGTCCAGAAGAATAAGATCGGGTTTTAGGAGAGGAATTTTCTGCAGGCAGAATTTTCCGTTCATGGCTGTTCCGGCAGTGTGCATACCTTCAGCAGAATCTACAATGCGTGAAATCATGTTGCGCATAAGGCTTGAGTCATCGCAGACAAGAACTTCTATGTTATCCATTTTTTTTACTCCGGTTTATTTTTCATTTTTTTGATAAAGGCAGGCCCACGGCGTCTTGAGGAATTCAAATTTTGTGTCCATTCCGAACAGACTTTCTGAATGTCCTATAAAAAGATACGAGTGCTTTGCCATTGATGTCCAGAACCTGTCAATTGTTGCTTTTTGTGCCGCTTCATCAAAGTAGATAAGTACGTTTCTGCAGAAAACTACGTCAAAGTTGCGGGCGCCCATGTCAAAGCGCAGGTTGTGGTAGTCAAATTTGATTGTTTTCATAAGGTCGGGTTTTGCCTGGTAACCGCTTTCTGTCTTTGTAAAGTAAGCGGCCAGATAGTTCTGCGGAATTCCCGTAATTCTTGATTCAGGATAAAAACCCTGCTGTCCTACCATAAGTGACTTGAGTGAAATGTCGGATGCTGTTATTTCGAATGTGTACGGAGCCGGCAGTTTGTCTTTGAGAAGCATTGCTATTGTATACGGTTCTTCTCCTGTAGAGCAGCCTGCGCTCCAAATGCGTATTTTTCTGTCACCGGTCGTTTTTTTTAGTTCAATTACATGCGGGATTACATAATTTATAAGCGCGTCAAAATGCGGCTGGTTTCTGAAAAAGCGCGTAAGGTTTGTTGTTATGCTGTCAAGAAAGGTTTTGAATTCGTTCTGATCAGATGTTATGAGTTTGTAATATTCCTGAACATCGGTCATTCCCTTAAGGCGCAAGCGTTCTTTCATTCTGCTGTCCAAAATTGAACGGTTTGTTTCTGAAAAGGTTATTCCGCTTGAGTCATAAATTATTTTGCGGAATTCATTAAACTGAAAGTCTGTGAGTAAGTCTGCCATATTCGTAAACTGCCTTTTTTGTACAGTGATTGAACCCGGTCAGGATTCCTGAACATTCTTGATTATATATCTATAGAAGTAAATTGTAAACTGCAGTATATGCACACAGTTGTCTGGCTGAACAGCGGAATGTGCATGCAGAATAATGCCGGATACTCTTATTTCCACAGATTTGCGGGGTTTACAGTGCGACCGTTTTTGTAAACTGTAAAGTGCAGGTGCGGGCCGGTACTCATTCCTGTACTTCCTACACGGCCTATTCTTGTGGCGGTGCTTACGTGCTGTCCTTTTGTGACAAGAATCTGGCTCATGTGGGCGTACAGTGTTTTGTAGCCTGAATGATGCCTTATGATTACGTAATTTCCGTATACGTCGCTCCAGCCGGTTGTAGAAACGGTTCCGTCAAGGGCTGCATAAATTGAAGTTCCCCTTGCGCATGCCATGTCTATTCCCGAGTGGAATGTTCTGCGTGTGGAATCAAACGGACTTGAACGCCAGCCGTACATTGAAGAGAAATAATATCTTGAATGAAGCGGCTTTTTGAAAAGGTCTCCGTTTATTTCCTGACGCGTTACCCAGTCAAGTTCTGCGTCGGGAACAAAAAGCGTTCTTCCGGCAGAAAGTGATGCGTTGAGTTCCAGTCCGTTAAGTGATGCACAGCGCTCCGGGTTTACTTTGTATTTTGCAGCTATTGTAGAGGGAGTTTCACCGTCGTTGCGTACAGTGTAGAGAATTCCCGGTTCTGACGGAATTTTAAGATACTGTCCTATCTGAATAAGGCGCGACGAATGAATGTTGTTTACGCTGATTATTGTGTCCTGCGTAACGCCGAACTCATCTGCGATAAAGCCGATCATGTCACCTTTTTTTACGCGGTAAGATGTATACGAAAGGAGACCCGCGTTTTTATGTCCGGGAACAGGTGCTTCTGTGTCTTCAAGAAGTTCCTGTGCAAGTTCTGGGGTAAGGTCTGCCGGAAGTTCTTCTACAGGACCCGGAGTTTCAAGACCGCCCTGGCCCTTGAACGTATTGAAATGTAGCGCAGAAAGAATGCCCGCAGTTGTGACGGCCGCAATTCCCAAAACTGCAGCGGTACATGTGAGTATGAATTTTCCGTATGCCTTAAGAACGACTTTTCTGCTGTAATTCATTTTTTGTTAAGTCCTATAAGGTAAGTCTCGAAGGATTCTGTGCGGCAGGCTTCGGGTTTAAAGCCTTTTGCAGAAGTGAATGTTTCACGCATTTTAATGAGCTGCTTCTGCTGGTCGCCGTTCTGGAAAATCTTTACGCAGAAGTTTCCGCCTTTTTTGAGCATAGCCTGGGCATACCAGATTGCCATGTCTACCAGTGCCTTTGAGCGGGCTGTATCTATTGTTCTGTTTCCTGTAGTCAGTGGGGCTGCGTCGCATACAACAAGGTCGTACGGGCCGTTTGCCGTTATCTGCGTGCGTATTTCTTCGCTCAGAAGGTCACCCTGAAAGAACACAAGGTTATCTCCTTTTACGGACTTTGCAAGCGGATTCAAATCAACTGACACAACCTTTCCGCTCTGGCCAAGATTGCGCAAAAGCCACGTGGTCCAGCTTCCCGGAGCGGAACCAAGGTCGAGAACTGTATATCCTTTTTTAAGCATTCCGAATTTTTTGTCGATTTCTTCTAGTTTGTATACGCTTCTGGCAGGATAACCTTCACGAAACGCTTTCTGTGACCAAAAATCGGGCTTGCTGTAACTGTTTTGTTTAGACGGCATGTGTTATATATCGGAAGAATTCTGTCAAAAACACACCTCAATTATACAAAATTCCTTGCGTTAAGCACGGCCGGCGTGTTTTTTGGTGCTTATCTTTTTTACAAAAAAGTCTAGGTTTGTTCCTACAAAAAGCGCGCAGTAAGCAGAAATTCCCGCTGCAAAGAACATGTAAGCGTAGAAAATAATCAGTTTGTTTGAAGAAGACTGCGCTATAAAGCCGAATGCAACGATGCAGACAAGAAGCAGAATTCCGGTAATAATCCACTGCGGAAGCTTAACGCGGTTGTTTTTGGGTTCAGCCTGGGGAATAATCTGTTCAAGGACTTTTGCTATTGTGTCTGACTCAAGCGGAACCGGTATATCCAGTGCCTGCGTGGTGATTTTTCGGGCACGTGACATTGCTTTTATCTGTCGGCGGCATTCCGGACAAAAAAGAAGATGTGCTGTAAGTTTAAGCGGAACACGTTCACCTTTATCCAGTGAAAGATAACTGTCCATGTAGAATTCGCATTTCTTGTTCATAATTGTCTCCTATAAAACATCTTATTTTAAGCCGCTGAGCTTTTTACAAAGAATTTTTTTTGCACGGAATATATGTGATTTTATTGTATTTATGGGGAATCCCGTAATGCGCGCAATTTCTTCGTGACTCAAGTCGTAAAAAAAGTACATATCCAGGCAGATTCCATAGCGTTCAGGAAGGTTTTGCACTGCTTCGCGGATAGAATCTATTGTTGCGCTCCTGATATGTTCGTCTTCGGGAGTGAGCGAGGGTGATTTTATAAAATCTTCGTCGGTAAGTGTTTCGTATTCTTTAACGCGGTTTTTTGCGTTTATTGCAGTTGTGTATGCAATGCGTGTAAGCCAGGTAGAAAAACGGCTTTCCCCACGGAATGAGGCAAGGTTTGTAAAAGCCTTTATAAAAACTTCCTGAACAAAATCTTCTGTATCTGTAAGATTGTGGAAAAAACTCATGCCAACAGCATGTACCCTGTTCTGGTACAGCGACATGAGTTGTGCAAAAGCTTCCGGTTTGCCAGCGACCGCTTCCTTTACAAGAATTCTGTCACGTTTGAGAGCGGCTTTTTCGTCAGTCTCTTTGCTCATCTGTTTCTTGCTTAAACTTGGGATTTGCTTTGTAGAAGATTATGAGCATAAGTCCCAGTACAAGCGGAATAAGTCCTCCGAGAAGACTCCAGGACAAAGGCTCAAGAATCAGGAACATTACAGTGAGAACCGTTCCGACTCCAATGAGGCATAATCCGGTAAGAAGTGAAAAAACTTTAAGGTTAAAATGGGCCGGTTTGTATGTTCCGCGCTGGATGGATGCTTTGTTTTCTGAATGTTTCCAAAGCAGTGCAAAAAATATAAGTGTTGCGGCAAATGCTATTCCGACTATGGGAATAATTGAGATAATAATTTGTGCTGCCGGTGTAAAAGAAGAGTCCACTTTGTTCCTCCGTGAATGTTGTCCTACAATAGGACACTTTCTGCTGCAAAAGGTTGCATTTTTTTTACAGTGAGCCGATAAAAATGTATTCGTCAAAGTATACGGCGGTTATTTTTCCCAGCACAAGGTTTGAATTTACTGCGGCTTTTAAGTCATCCTTTATTTTGTTTTCACCGTGAAGCCTGAGTTCGTCTTCTGTCATTGAAGAAAAATATTCCAGTACCAGGGACTTGAGCTGCCTGTCTTTCTGCGACATTTCTTCGAACAGAACAGTGTCTCCCGCAGGATACGAAAACCACGGCGATACAATTACAACCGTTGCATCTCCTGTGTCAGGGTTTGGTTTTGTTAACGCACGGAGCCGTCCCAGTTCTGTAAAAGAGTCTACGGCACCGCTTTTCTGGCGTGTACTTCTGGCAACAACTTTTGCGGGCGGTGGATCTGCTTTTCTGTAGTCAAGACCGATTTTGTCTGCCGAAGTTCTGAATCTTACGGCTGTGACTGTAATTAGAACTGCAGCGAGCAGTGCGGCAGTTGCGGCAAGAATTCTGTTCAGCATGGGACACTCCAGGGCATTGCTATAGAAAGCGTTCTGGTTGTGGCTTTTCCGTTTTCGTCTATTGTTCCGGGAATTCTTGCATTCAGCTTTACGGCAGATTCTCCCCATTCTTCTGACTCGATTGTTCCGTTTTTGCGGATAAGTTCAACTACGTCGGCCCTTTCGAGCGGAATTGAATATTCGCGTACGGTTCCAAGAAGGCATTCCGTTATCTGTGCCATGAGTTCTTCAAAGCCGTCGTGTGTTTTTGCACTTACTTTTACAGCGCCCGGAAAAGCCGCGTCAAGTGCCGAAATTGTTGCGTGGTCGCTGCAGATTTTGTCAAACTTATTGAGCACAATAAGCCGCGGTATTTTGTCTGCGCCTATTTCTTCAAGAACCTTTATAACCTGTTCGTACTGCATCATGCATTCCGAATCGCTTGAGTCAATTACAAGAAGCAGCAGGTTTGAAAGCGATGTTTCTTCGAGCGTGGACTTAAATGCGTCTATGAGCGTGTGAGGCAGGTTTGAAATAAAACCGACTGTGTCCGTAATAAGTGCCGACGATGCTTCTGAAAGCGGCAGTTTTCTTGTCGTAGGGTCCAGTGTTGCAAAGAGCTTGTCTTCTACAAAAACGTCAGCGCCCGTAAGCCCGTTCAAAAGACTGGATTTTCCTGCGTTGGTGTACCCTACAAGTGCGCACGAGGCGGCGGCTGTTCTTGCACGCTGTTTTCGCTGTGTTTCGCGGTTTGTAGCGACCTGTTCGAGCTCTTTTTTTATCTGTATGATTTTTTCTTCTATCTGGCGGCGGTCAAGTTCCTGCTGTGTTTCACCGCTTCCTTTTGCACCGTAAGAGCCGCCTCTTTGTCTTGCAAGGTCACCGTACATGTGGCTTAAACGCGGCATTGAGTAAACAAGTCGTGCAAGTTCGACCTGAAGGGAAGCCTCTTTTGTACGGGCGCGCTGTGCAAAGATGCGGATTATGACTTCATTTCTATCAAAAACAGGAATGCTTGTAAGTTTTTCCCAGTTGCGCTGTTTGGAAGGGTCAAGTTCCCAGTCGAATATAATGCAGTCAGCCTGGACTTCTTTTGCCCGGTCAGCGATTTCATGTGTTTTTCCGGTGCCGATTCCGTATGAAGGAGTAGGTTCAATTCTGTTAAGAACAACCGTGTCTGCGACTTCCATGCCCAAAGTGTGAACAAGTCCCTGAAGTTCTTTTGGTTCAGGCGGTTCATTCTGTTTGGGCGGTGCTCCGATAAGGAGACATCTTGGTTTTTTTTCGGCTTCTTCTTTTATTTCAAACATATTCATATTATAATGCAAAGTAAGCGGCTTGTAGAAGAGCAAAAATTCTGCTGAATTCCGTTCAGCATGCATTGAAAACTGCCGAAATTCCAATGGGGTTCTTTTTTATGGCGGCTCTGAAAAGCCATTATTTCAATTTTGAGGTTGAACTTTGAAAATTCTGCAAAAAACTATCTGTAGCCTTATGATTTCAGGCGCAGTTTTTGCTGCATGTGTAGTATCGGGAGTAAAGGGCGGTTTTAAGTCCTTTGAGATGAATTTTTTTCGCCCTCGCGTTGAATCTGCAATCACTGAAAAACTTGAAAGGGTTTCTGACAGTTTTGTAAACTATTCTTCCGGCCTGAGTGCAAAGTTCAGGGCTTTTATGAAAGAAGAGGCCGTTTGTTCATATATTGAACGTTCTCCCTCAAGTAATGTTCTGCAAAAAAGAAATGCCCTTGAAAACGGACTGTTCGCTTCTGTTCCGGGCCTGGAAGGATTCAGGCTTGTAGAAGATGGCGGCCTTCATATACACAAAAGTACTTTTAAAGAAGATGTTGTACGCGAAACAGAAAATCTTGTTGCATACAAAAATTATACAGCCGCTTCAAAGTACGCAATACCTTATGCCGAACTCCAGAAATATTCCTGGTCAGAAAATGCGCCCGTTTTTTATGCTGAACAGAATAAGTTTGTGTTTTGCTTTGCGTTTGTTGATTCTTACGGTCTTGAGCGCGGAACAATGGCTTTTTATGTTTATGCAGACGATTTTGTTTCACATTTGGTGAGTGAGGGAACAGTTGCCGCCGGAACAAAAGCGGTCCTTGTTGATCAGAATGAAATTCTGCTTAACGTGCCGTTCGGTGATGCAGCGCTGGTTGCAGCGCGGGCCTGTGAAAAATGGAAGAGCGGTGACTATAGTGAAGAAAAAATTGCGGCTTTGGATGACGGACGTGAATTTTATCTTGTTACTGCACAATCGGGAACTTTGCATTTGGGATGGATTTGCAGCGCAGAAGAGTTTGTTTTTTCACGCGCGGAATCTGCGGTGCTTCTTCTGTGCCTTTTTGTAACACTCTTTCTTTTTGTGTTTATGCTGTTCAATCTGCGCAGAAACAGAATGGCGCTTCTGAAAAGCAGAATAGAAAAGTTCAGGCGCAATGTTCTGAAACAATATGCAGAATGCGCCTCTGACAAAGAAAAGCGTGAGTTTTTACAAAAAATTCTGCGCCGGCGGCTTGAGATTAATTCTTATTTGTGCAGAAGTCCGGGGCGTAAAGGAGCAGAATATTCTGCCGGTGCAGATGTTCTTCTGGAGGCGCTTTGGTCACAACTGTCCGGCGCAATGAAGCCTTTGCAGGAAGAAACTGCGGTAAAAAATGAAGCCCCCGCTGATGCAGAAAATTTTGCTCCTCTCGAAGAAGCAGATGAAGTAGAAGAACTTGCCCCTCTCGAAGAAGCAGACGACGTAGAAGAGCTTGCTCCTCTCGAAGAAGCAGACGACGTGGAAGAGCTTGCACCTCTCGAAGAAACAGATGATGAAGAAAATGAAGTTGAACTTGTGTCGCTGGAAGAGTTTCAGCGCGAAGATTATCCGCTAAACAAAGAAGGGAACTCTGTCGATAATAAAAACGAAGGTGCTGAAAATAATTTTTCTGTAGGCGGTCTGGATTTTTCTGATTTGGATGACGAAGAAAAAAATTAGAATTCCACAAAAAAAGACTAAACCAAAAGCGGCAGGATGACGAAACTAATATGGCGGTGATTGAGACAGACAAAAATAACGTTGACTCAAGTAAAAAACGCGGTTTGCTTAACCGTGCCATGAATGAGGAAACAAAGCTTGCTCAAAATACTGCACACGGGCTTCTTGCCAAAATAGAAAAAAAATATTCAAAAACCGGAACAGAAAAAATGAATGTAAAAAAATTATTCAAGTCAAAAAGTGCAATTGTAGAAAACAACGGAATTTTTACAATACAGAAAGATCTTGAGGTTTCATCAGTAAAAATAGATCCCAGTCTTAAGGCTCTTGTAGATTCAGTTTTAAGATAGAATTGCTGCAACCTCAGAAAAAAACTGTACCAAGGTTGCCTTATTGATTACGCTTCGGGGTAAAGTCCCGGAACAAGAAATTCTTGCGGCAGTTTGGAAGGAATTCCTTCTTTTACCGATGCCCATGTGACATCGGCTTCTGCGCAGACGGTTCCGTCAGTTTTTTTTATTATCTGGTGGATTGTTCCCTTTACAGCACCCATTTTTGTAGGCGTTGTTTCTATAACAAGATTGTCGTTCAAGAAAGCCGAACTTTTGTAGTAAATGTCAATGTGAGTTACGTAGAGATAGTAGTGTGCGGCCACAACGTCATTGTACGGAAACCCTATCTGGTTCAAAAAGTCCATGCGGGCTGTTTCAAGATAATTCAGGTAAACGGCATTGTTAACGTGGCTGTAACTGTCACATTCATAAGAACGCACCTTTAATTCAGTCTTAAAAATCATTTTTTTCTTATAACCCCTATAATTATAAATTCTAGTCTTGTCTGACAATTTCTACCGGAAAATTCTGAAGCAGTGAAACGAAAAGATAAATCTTTTTATAAACTTCAATTGCCATGTTTTTAAGATTTTCGCCGGCAAAGTGGTTTATTTCCTTCCAGTTCATTATTAGCTCTGGATGCTTTTTTACGGAATCCTCGAGAAGCATCTTTAAATTCTTGTCATAAGTAACAAGATGTCTTGTTGAATTAAGAATTATTTTTGCGGCTTCATCATTTATGTCGTCAATTGTCATGCCGATTATGTTGCGGGCTTCTTTGTCGCGTTCGGCTCTTGGCATAAGGGTTTTGATTTTACTTCCCAAATCCGAAGTTTCCGAAATGCGCGAGTCAAGAACCGCAATTTTTGTAGAAACTTCCATAAGGTAATTGTAGGCGTCGCTCATTGGTTTTGCTATCTGCTGGTTTGACCATGCTGCACGTACAAGAAGAATGTCCGAAAGTTCACGGATATATTTCTTTGCATAGTCAAGAATAAACTGGCGCAGGTAAGCGAGTGGTTCGGTGTATTTGAATGAGCCGAGCGATTTTGCTTCAAAAATTGAACTTCTGACTTCTGTATAATAGTTCAGTTTTTCTATGTTTCTGGTTTCAAAGACCTGGTCTAAAAGACTTCTTACTTTTCCTGCAGTCTGTGCTGCCTTAAGTTCAGAGACAGTTTTTTTTGCCTGATTTCTTATGTTTGCAATGTAGTCTTCTGCAATAGCCTGGTTTGAAGATTTTGCTTCGGCCCTGTAGTTAGGATCTTCTGTTACAAGCTGTACGAGCATTTCAAGGATTTTGCGTTCCTTAAGGTTGCGTATTCGAACCAGTATTTTTTTCCACACTGCGAGTGTAATGGGCTCAATGCCTTTTGCCTGTCGCAGCAGTTTGAATACATCGTCCCAGTCCTGGTCTGTCGGAATGCACCAGGCAATATCTATAAACTCTTTTATGTCTTCTGAAATATAAGAGCCGTTTATGGGCGTAAATCTTGGCTGCGTCAGAAAGTTGTGTTCTGTAATTCTGCCGTCAAATTTTTTAAGCAAAAAGTAAAAGTCATACAGGCAGAAGTTGCGCAGACAGAGTATCTTTGAATAAAGAGAGTCGATTTTTGCAACAAACGTGCTGTCAAAGCTGTCTGAAATTTTTGAAACAGATTCTTCTACAAACTGCGAAGTTTTTTGTACACCGTCTGCTGCGGCTTTTTCTTTTATGAAATTTTCGTCTATGCCGTCAATCAACTGTTTCTGTTCTTCGGAAAGTGACATTCCTATGACAAGAGATTTGAGTTTAGCAGGGGTAATTGACTGGAACATAAGCTGTGCCGGTGAAATTACTTTGTATATTTCGTAGAAAAATTTTGCCAATGAAGGATCGGCTTCGTGTGTGCCGGGTTTATAGAATCTGTATTTTGTTTTGAGAAGATTTTTTGAAATATTCCGCAGGGCACGCTTTTTCAGGGCTTCTGGATCATTTCCTGCAAAAAGAGAATTCAATAGATTCTGAAAAAAAATACTCATAAAACTACCTGAAGATTGTGGCTTTTTCGCTGTTAAGGGGAACTTTACTTCCTTTTATAAATATACGAAATTGCTTGGAACGTGTCAAATGCGCCAAAGTTCAGTATTTGTAAAAAAAAGGAGACATGCCGTAAAATATGACACGTCTCCTTTTCCCGCTTTGAATCAGGGCTGCTTTTATCAGACTGTAAACTGGCTTATTTTGTCTGCCATTTGTCTTGCGCTGTTCTTGTTCTTTTCGGCGGCAAGATTTCCTTTTTCTACAGAATTGATGATGCTGTCAGTACTGTTTGCCATTTCTGAAATAGCCGTGTTTATTTCTGCCGTTGAGTTTCCAAGAAGGTCCATCTCTTCTGAAACCTGGTGGCTTCCTGTCATCATTTCTGAAGAACCCTGCTTTACACTGATGGTAGAATCGTCAATGTCTTTCATGGCTTCGAGAATCTGAGAACTTCCTTCTGACTGTTCTTTCATGGCGTTCATGACAACTTCTTCCTGCTGGCGTACAGTTTTTGTAAGATCAAATATTACGCCAAACTGGTTCTGAAGTGCACGTGAACTTTCTGCAACCTGGTTAATGCTTTCTTCAAGGCTATTGAGACTTTCTGTAATCTTTTTACCCTGAACATTACTCTGTTCGGCAAGTTTTCTGATTTCGTCTGCAACAACTGCAAATCCTTTTCCTGCTTCACCTGCGTGGGCCGCTTCAATGGCTGCATTCATGGCAAGAAGGTTTGTCTGGTCGGCGATATTCTGGATAACAGTAGATGCTTCAAGAAGTCCGCTTGATTCTTGGATGATTTTTTCTGCCATGTTAACGGCTGTTTCAACACGCTGCTGTCCTACTTCTGACGCGTCGCCAAGTTTGTTCATTGAGTCGGCGTTTTTGTCAAGAATTGCAGATACGCTGCCGATATTGGCGACCATCTGTCTTACAGCCGCAGAACTTTCTTCTACAGCCGCGGACTGCTGTTCAATGCTGGTGTTGAGTTTTTCTATATTCTGAACAATTTCTTTTATTGTAGATGCCGACTTTTCTACACCGCTGGCCTGTTCAATCATGCGCCTCTTAACGTCATTTATGTGTTCAACAATTTCGTTTGTAGAAGAAGAAATTTCAGAAACAGCGTCTGTCGTTTCATCTGCGGCCTTGTCAGAAGACTGTGCTGCGTTACCAATCTGTAAAAGAATTGTGCGCGTTGTATACAGAAGGTCGTTCATGCTGTTCATGAGTATTCCGATTTCGTCGCGGCTTACTACATCAAGTTTTTTGCTGGTATAGTCACGGTTTTCGAGTTTTTCGCCAAGAGCGTTTACCAAATTGAGTCTGCATGAAATATTGCGCATCATAAAGTATGAGTCCAGGACCATGTAGAAAATACCGGTCAAAAGCTGCGGAAGTATTTTTCTTACGACGAGGGTATAAATGGGAATACCGTGGTTTGCAGTAAACAAAAGCGGTGCTACCGAAACAAGACCTATTCCGAGTGCAGAAAAGAAGATTATGAGGCTGTTTCTTGACGTTATGTTAAAGTAAACGTGCTGTCTTTTCAAAGGAAGAAAACGCAGCCATTTTTCAAAGTTTTCAATCCAGAAAATGTAGATGAACAGAACCAGAAGAAATGTTGTTCCAAGACATGTGAATATCATAGGAAGAATTTCTATTGTTTCTGCACCTATTTTTTTGGATTCAATATGAAGGATTATAGGAAGTACAATTCCTTCTGAAATAGGCAGAATCATGTTCAGTATGTGGTTAACGACGGTAAGTTTGTTTATGTAATCACAACTTTCGGGCGTTCCGTCGTAAGTCATGATTTTCTTTGTTAAAATTCTGTAAGTCAGGATTGAAACTGTAATGTGAAAAGCCAGAAAGCAAAGAATTGCAGGCTGAATAAAAATTGCTCCCAGCTGACCGGGTGTAAGTAATTTTGCGGCCAGTATGTATACAGTGACGTAGGGAATCAAAATTAAATTGAGCAGCATATGAAGTACAGGAACTGCACGCGATGGTCTTGAAATTGTTGGTTGATCCATAAAATTCTCCAAAAGTACGGGATAAAAATCTGCAACGCAGACTTTGTTTTTTTCTTCTATATAATATATATCAGTGCAGGAAAATCATTCCGAGTATTCCAAGTGGAATAAGATAGCAGGCAAACCATTCAAGGCGTCCCTTGCGTATCATCTTCATAAGCCAAGTGAGGGCCAGATAGCCGCTTGCGAAGGCTGCCGCACATCCTGCAATAACAGGTTCGGCGCCAACAGTAGAAGCAACATTGCCCAGATCTTTTGCTTCAAGAATAAATGCTCCTAAAATAGCAGGAATTGATACGATAAACGAAAACTCCCCAGCCTGTGCACGGTTTACTCCGCAGAAGAGTGCGCCTGCAATTGTGGAGCCGCTTCTTGAAATTCCCGGAAGTGTACCGCAGCCCTGGGCCAGTCCTATAACAAGAGCCTGCTTCCATGACGGCGCCGCAGTTTCGCTACTTTCTGTATTATTTGCGGCGGCCCGTTTTTCAAGCAGGGCAGAAACTACAAGAAGTGCGGCTGTAACAATAAAGCCGGCACATACTGCCTTGATAGGAAAGTCCGGCAGGATTTTTGACGTTGCAATGCCAAGAACGCCTGTTACAAGGGTTGTAAGTACTATTGCAAGAATATATCTTCTGTCTTCTGTTTCACGGATTTGCTCCTGTTCAGAAGCATTTTCATTCTTCTTTGTAAAGAGTCTGCCGAATGTGCACAAAAGTTCCCATATTTTCTTTCTGAAAAACAGGACAACTGCCAGAAGTGTTGCAAGATGAAGAAACACGTCAAAAAGAAGAGGAACATCTTCAAGCCCGAACAGATTCTGAACTACAGCCAGATGACCCGACGAAGATATAGGCAGAAATTCCGCAACCCCCTGAAGAAGTCCCAGAAGAATTCCCTGAAAAATAGACATAATATTCTCCAATATTAGAAAAATCAGTTACAAAAGTTCTGTAAGAAAACTTTCCTTTAAGTATAGCATAGTTTGATATAATATATAACTGCAGAATATGATTTTTGCAGAGGAATTTTTCAAATTTTTTGAGTACTCCGGCGTGAATGCTATTGCAAAAAAATGTATATTTCCGTATACTTTTAGTTACCGACAATGACGTTTGGTTGGACGAACTTATTGTGCCCTTACGGCAAATGAGTTTTTCCGACCGAACGTCATTTTTTTTAAACTTTCAGACTAAACGTATATGTAGCGAGTAAGGGGGCTGCAATGATCCAAAACAAAAATACTTTGTATGAGCCGTCGTTTGAGCATGACAACTGCGGAATCGGTGCGGTTGTTAACATTGACGGAAAACAGACTCATAAAATAGTAGACAATGCTCTTTCTATAGTAGAAAAGCTTGAACACCGTGCGGGAAAAGATGCTACCGGCGAAACAGGAGACGGAGTAGGAATACTTGTCCAAGTATCGCACAAATTCTTTAAAAAAGCTGCAGCTGACTGCTCAATTACACTTGGCGGCGAAAGGGACTACGGAATCGGAATGTTCTTTTTTCCGCAGGATAAGTTTATAAGAAGTCAGGCAATGAAAATGCTTGAAGTTCTTTCAGAAAAGGAAGGACTTAAGTTTTTGGGCTGGCGCGAAGTTCCGGTGAATCCCGAAGTTTTGGGAAAGAAAGCCCGTGACTGTATGCCGTGTATCATGCAGTGCTTTGTTGAACGCCCGCAGAATGTAGAAAAAGGACTTGCCTTTGACAGAAAACTGTATATTCTGCGCCGCGAATTTGAACATTCACACCTGAATACATACGTTGCTTCATTTTCAAGCCGCACGATTGTTTATAAAGGAATGTTCCTTGTAAAACAGCTTCGTACTTTCTACACCGACCTTCAGAGTGAAGACTATGTTTCAAGCATGGCTCTTGTTCATTCAAGATTCAGCACAAATACACAGCCTTCATGGCAGCGTGCACATCCGAACCGCTTTATTGCACACAACGGCGAAATAAACACAATCCGTGGCAATGCAGACAGAATGCTTGCACGTGAAGAGACAATAAAGTCTCCTGTGTTCAGTGACGATGAAATACGCGAGATTCTTCCGGCTGTAGACCTGAGCGGCAGCGATTCAGCAATGCTCGACAATACGCTGGAATTCCTTGTAATGAACGGAATGCCTCTTCCGCTTGCCGTAATGGTCTGTATTCCTGAGCCGTGGAAAAACGATGACACAATGGACAGTTCCAAAAAGGACTTCTACCATTACTGGGCTACAATGATGGAACCTTGGGACGGACCTGCCGCAATTCTGTTCAGCGACGGAGACCTTGTCGGCGCAACACTTGACCGCAACGGACTCAGACCAAGCCGCTACTATATTACAAAAGACAATGAACTTATTCTTTCTTCTGAAGTCGGAGTTCTTGATATTCCAGAAGAAAATATTGTAAAAAAGTCACGTCTTATGCCGGGCCGCATTCTTCTTGTTGATACTGTTCAGAAAAAGCTTATTTCGGACTATGATGCAAAGAAAGAATACATAGATCTTTATCCTTACGGTGAGTGGCTTAATCTTAACCTCAAAAAACTTTCTGATCTTAAGATTCCAAACAAGAAAATTCCGGTTTACACACAGGAAGAACGTGATGTAATGTATCGCGCGTTCGGCTGGAACTACGAAGATGTCAACGAAATGATTCTTCCCCTTGCACAGAACGGAATAGAGCCGACCGGAGCTATGGGCGTGGACACACCGCTTGCAGTAATGAGCGATAAGCATCCGGCGCTGTTCAATTACTTTAAGCAGCTGTTTGCACAGGTTACAAACCCGCCGATTGATTCCCTGCGTGAAAAAATTGTTACAGACACAACTGTTTATGTAGGAAGTGACGGAAACCTTCTTGAACCCAAAGCTTCGAGTTGTACTGTCCTTGAAATCAACAATCCGATTCTTACCGGCGTTGATATGCTCAAACTTAAGAATCTTGACACAAAGGGCCTTAAGAGTTCTGTCGTTTCTCTTCTATATTATAAGAATACTTCTCTTAAGGAAGCACTGGACAATCTGTTTATTACAATTGACCGCGAGTATCATTCTGGAAGCAATATCATTATTTTAAGCGACCGCGGTGTTGACGAAAACCATGTTGCAATTCCGTCACTTCTTGCGGTAAGCGGAGTGGAACAGTATCTGATACGTACAAGAAAGCGTACTGCAATTTCAATAATTCTTGAAACGGCAGAAGTGCGCAATGTTCACCAGGCTGCAATGATTCTTGGTTACGGAGCACGCGCAATCAATCCTTATCTTGCACATGAATGTATTGCAGAACTTATTGACCAGAAACTTTTGGACAAGGATTACCACACTGCAATTGATGACTACAATAAGGGCCTCTTAAACGGAATTGTAAAGATTGCCGCAAAGATGGGAATAAGCACAATCCAATCTTACCAGAGTGCACAGATTTTTGAAGCAGTAGGAATTGCAAAGGATGTAATTGACACTTACTTTACAAACACTGTTAGCCGCGTTGGCGGAATAAGCCTTAAGGAAATTGCAGAAGATGTTAACTTCCACCACAACAAGGCATTTGACCCGCTCGGACTTACAGTGAATACCCATCTTGATTCTGTGGGAATGCACAAACTGCGCCGCGGACCTACCTGCGAAGACCATCTTTATTCTCCCGAAACAATTATTGCCCTTCAGGAAGCGACACACAGCGGAAGTTACGAGCGCTTTAAGGAATACACGGCTCTTGTAGACGACAATGCTCATCCGCATACACTGCGCGCAATGCTTAAGTTCAACTATGACGAGTCAAAGTCAATTCCGCTGGACGAAGTAGAAAGTGTTGACGAAATTGTAAAGAGATTCAAGACCGGTGCAATGAGTTACGGTTCAATAAGCCAGGAAGCCCACGAATGTATGGCACTCGCAATGAACCATCTTCACGGAAAATCAAATTCCGGCGAAGGAGGAGAGCGGCCCGAACGTCTTGGAACTGACAGAAACTCTGCAATCAAACAGGTTGCTTCGGGACGCTTTGGTGTAACAGAAGAATATCTTTTGAGCGCAAAGGAAATTCAGATTAAGATGGCACAGGGAGCAAAACCAGGTGAAGGCGGACATCTTCCCGGAAAGAAAGTTTACCCTTGGATTGCAAAAACACGGTATGCAACTCCCGGAGTGTCACTTATTTCGCCGCCACCGCATCATGACATTTATTCTATAGAAGATCTGGCTCAGCTTATTTACGACCTTAAGAATGCAAACCGCAAGGCACGTATTTCTGTAAAGCTTGTAAGCGAAGCAGGAGTCGGAACAATTGCTGCCGGGGTTGCAAAAGCCGGCGCACAGGTTATTCTTATTTCTGGACACGACGGCGGAACAGGAGCTGCACCTCTTTCTTCCATTCATCATGCGGGTCTTCCGTGGGAACTTGGTCTTGCCGAAACGCACCAGACACTTATCCAGAACGGACTCAGAAGTCGCGTTGTAATTGAAACAGACGGTAAGCTTATGAGCGGACGTGATGTTGCAATTGCCTGTCTTCTTGGAGCAGAGGAATTCGGTTTTGCTACAGCGCCTCTTATTACAATGGGCTGTGCTATGATGCGTGTATGCAATCTTGACACCTGTCCGTTCGGAGTAGCCACACAGAACGAGGAACTTCGCAAACGCTTTACCGGTAAGCCTGAATATGTCGAAAATTTCATGAAGTTTATTGCAGCCGAGTTGCGCGAATACATGGCAAAGTTCGGTTTCAGAACAATTGATGAAATGTGCGGTCACACAGAGATTCTTGGCATAAAAGAAAAGAGTGCATTCCAGAGGGCAAACCTTGTTGACATGAGCCGCATTATCGGTTGGAGTGCATCTTCTGGTGAAGAAAAAACTCACTTTGACCCGGCAGATGTTTACGACTTTGAACTCGAAAAAACTGTTGATGTTTCAAAACTTCTTAAATCTTTTGAAAAGACAAAGAAGGCAAAGAAAGGAACATTTGACATTTGCGTTTCTTCTACAGACCGCACTGTCGGAACAATCCTTGGAAGCGAGATTCAAAAGACATTCGGATCTTCCCTTGAAGAAGATTCTTATATCGTAAACTGCACGGGCGGCGGCGGACAGAGTTTTGGCGCATTTATTCCGAAGGGTCTTACGATGAGACTTTCAGGTGATGCCAACGACTATCTTGGAAAAGGTCTTTCAGGCGGAAAAATCGTCGTCACTGTACCAAAGAATGCAGGATACAAAGCCGAAGAAAATATCATCATAGGAAACGTTGCTCTGTTTGGTGCAACAAGCGGCAAGGCATTTATAAACGGAATTGCAGGAGAAAGATTCTGCGTACGTAATTCCGGGGCGACTGTTGTTGCAGAAGGATGCGGTGACCACGGACTTGAGTACATGACCGGCGGTGTTGCAGTAATTCTTGGTCAGACGGGACGCAATCTTGCAGCCGGAATGAGCGGCGGTGTTGCCTACGTTCTGGACATGAACCATGATTTGTACCTGCGCCTTAACAAGCAGCTTGTTACAATGAGTGAAGTCAGCGACACCCACGATGTTGAACTTCTTAAGGGACTTGTGGAAAAGCATGTTGCAGAAACCGGCAGTGATTTGGGAAAGCGCATACTTGCCGACTTTGGTACATACATAACACACTTTAAGAAAATTATTCCGAATGACTACAGCAAGATGCTCAGTCTTATTGCCGACGGTGAAAGCCGCGGTCTTGAACATGACGATGCTGTTCTTGATGCATTCAAAAAGTTTACTGCCTGAATTGTGCTGAATGCATAAACTGTTAATTAAGCCCGGTTGTCTTTTTAGGCGGCCGGGCTTTTTTTACTGACAGAAATTTATTTAAATAACAGCCCTCCTGGTCGGCCGGTGAAATCGAAAACCGGGCCATAAGGCCCTTGATGTGATTTTTGTATGGAAACTATCAAATGTCGCTTCGCGACGCTAAAAATCAAATCATTTCCGCTTCCCCCGTCCTCCCGCGCGGGCAATTATTGCAAAAAGTACCTGTCATTCAATAAGCCGCAGCCTGACAGCCCTCCAAGCCGGCTAGTTTCAAAATAACTCTGTTACTTTGAAACACAAAAAAAACTTCCCGGTACGAACAGTCTGCTCATACCGGGAAGTACCCGTAAGGGTTATATACGACGAAAGCCTGTAAGGGTTGACTTTCGAAGTTACCTGTTATTACAGATTTGTGTATCCCATAAGATATTCGTCAATCTGTCTTGCGCATTCACGGCCTTCTGCTATTGCCCAAACAACCAGTGACTGTCCGCGGTGCATGTCTCCTGCAACAAATACTTTTTCCTTGCTTGTAGCATAGTCATCGCTTTTTGAAGTTGCCACAACATTGCGCGGTGTAAGATCTGTTCCGAATGCCTTTGCCGTGTAGTCTTCACAACCAGTAAATCCTGCTGCAATCAGAATCATGTCTGCCGGAAGTTCTTTTTCGCTTCCTTCTATTTCACAGAGTTTTCTCTGGCCGTCAATATTTTTGAATTCAACCTGAACAGTTTTTATTCCGCAGACAGAACCGTCTTTTGTGTAGATTTCCTTTATTGTTGTTTTGTAAACGCGCGGGTCGTGGCCTTCTGTTTTTATTACTTCCTGCTGGCCGTAGTCTGTTTTAAGAACTTTGGGCCACTGCGGCCACGGATTGTTTGCTGCACGTTCTGCCGGTGGCTGGGGCATCATTTCAAGTGCCGTAACGCTTGCTGCCCCGAGTCTTACGCATGTTCCCGTACAGTCGTTTCCTGTATCGCCGCCACCAACTATAATTACATGCTTTCCTTTCGGGTCAAGGAATTTTTTGTCTGCAAAATCTGAATTCAAAAGAGACTGTGTTACGCTTTTAAGAAAGTCAACTGCCGGTAAAATTCCTGCTGACTCTTCGCCTGCGACATTCAGCCTTCTGGCCTGTTTTGCGCCACAGCACAAAGCAACTGCATCGTAGTCTGCAACAAGCTGTGAGGCATCAATTGTTTTGCCAACATCTGCTCCTGTTACAAAAGTTACGCCTTCGGCCTTCATTAAGTTTACGCGGCGTTCAACAATTTTTTTGTCCAGCTTCATGTTTGGAATACCGTACATGAGCAAACCACCGGCTCTGTCATCTCGTTCGTAAACTGTTACTGAATGTCCTCGGCGGTTAAGAAGGTCTGCTACAGCAAGGCCTGCAGGTCCCGATCCAACGACAGCAATTTTTTTGCCGCTGCGTACCTTTGGAATTTGCGGCTTCATGTAGCCTGACTCAAATGCTTTTTCTATAATATAAAGTTCGTTGTCGTGAATTGTAACCGCGTCCTTTATGTCTCCTCCGTTACCGCAGTTGCAGGCCTTTTCGCACAGTGCCGGGCAAACGCGTCCTGTAAATTCAGGAAAACTGGAAGTTTTTAAAAGACGCCAGGCAGCCATGTCATACTGGCCTTTGTAAAGTGCATCGTTCCATTCCGGAATAAAATTGTGCAACGGACAGCCTGTTACCATTCCTCCAAGACGGATTGCACTCTGGCACATAGGCACACCGCAGTTCATACAGCGCGCGGCCTGTTCACGGCGTTCCTTGTCATTAAGATGATTGTGAAATTCCTTGAAGTTTTTGATGCGTTCTGCAGGTTCAATCCATGAATCTTCAACACGCTTGTACAACATAAAACCGTCTGCTTTTCCCATAATAACCCCTTACATTTAAAATTAGGAATAAAAAAAGAGGCCGCAGACAAATACACATGGTTTTCCCATATATATTCATCTGCGACCTCTCTGTCGGATTTTTATAGTATAGCAGATTTGACTAAGTTTTGCAACTGTTCCAGGCTTTTCTCGTGATGCTACAATGGAAAAATATTTTTTGTTGTGCTAATATTGTGCGGTTTACAGGAAAAAGATGGACACTTCAAAAAATACAATTGATTCAAAAAAAATCATTTATTCATTTTGTGTAATTGCTGCCGGAATTCTCTGGGGAACAATGAGCATTTTTGTACGCTCGCTCAGTTTTCTTGGTTTTTCTTCCAGACAGATTATGCTTATGCGTTCTTTGCTTGCATCAGGAATTCTTGCGGCTGTTATTGCCTTAAAAAATCCGGCTCTTTTTAAAATTCATCTTCGTGACATTTGGATTTTTATTGGAAGCGGAATTTTGAGCATGGCGTTTTTTTCTGTCTGCTATTTTTCTACGATTATTGAATGCGGCGCTTCTGTTGCAGTTGTGCTTTTGTATACGTCGCCGGTTTTTGTTTTGATTTTGTCTGCGATTTTCTTTAAAGAAAAAATCACTTTTTTAAAAGCGGCGGCTCTTGTAATTACGTTTGCAGGCTGTGTTTTTGTTGCAGGAATTTTTGGAAGCGGAACTTCTGTTTCTCCTAAAGGATTTTTTGTCGGGCTTCTTTCGGGATTGGGCTACGGACTTTATTCAATCTTCGGGCGTGTGGCATTAAAAAAATATGAGCCGCTTACTGTAACTTTTTATTCACTTTTGTTTGCTTCTGTTGCAATGATTCCTCTTTCGTCTCCTGTTGAACTTGCAGGCGCAATGAGTGTGCGCTCATTTTTGTTTTTTTTGGGAACTGCAGTTTTTTGTACGTTGTTGCCATTTTTGCTTTACACGTTCGGACTTTCGGGTCTTGAAGCAGGGAGGGCCGCAATCTTTGCAACAGTTGAACCTCTTGTAGGAACATTAATCGGAATCTTTTTATGGAAAGAATCTGCAGGATTTTTTAAGCTGCTTGGAATTGCGATGATTTTTGCGGCGATCATTCTTGCAAGCTTACCTGAAAGGAAGAGTGGAAATTAGAAATTTGTAATGAAAAAAAAAGAGCATGTTTTCAAAATATATCGGAATGGAGAAACAATTTGCCTTAGTTGATAAAGGAATTTATATCCAAGATAGTATGCATTTTTTTACTGGAAAACATTTAAAATATTTGAGCGCTACTTTAAATTCCAAACTTTTTAGATTTTTAATGTATTTAATTGTTGGGAATGCAGCAGGAGAAAATGCAGGAAGAACGTCCTCTTTTACGAATAAATGACAATTTCAAAAAAATAATTATCACTGGCGATGACATTAAAAAAAAGACTAATGAAAAAGGAATTATTACTATTGGACTTCTTGATTTTTTACTTAACGACGACATTCTATAAATATCAAACCGAGACCAAACTATAATTCCGATAATATACTCATGACATACGGATATATCAGAGTAAGCACCGACAAACAGGACGGCGCAAACCAAAAACTTGGAATTGAAGATTTATGCAAAAGAAAAGGTCTTGTCATAGATGAATACATTGAGTTATAATCAAAAGTTGTGGATTGCCTGAGAAGGCATAGAAAAAGAGGTCTGTCTAAGGTATAGTTTTCTTTGGAAAAAAAAATAAACACCGAAGGAGACCTCTTATGAAAAGAATACTGGAAATTGAAGAAAATTCCAATAGTCCAACGATTGATTTGCTTGAAAAAGCAATCCGCGCAAGAGCACGTGAAGTAATTGAAAGTCTTTACGAGGATGAAGTTCAGCGTTTTCTTAATAAAACTTCTTCTATCGTAGACAAAACCGGAAACAAACTTGTAGTAAGAAACGGCTTTCACAAAGAACGGACAATTCTTACTACAAACGGTTACGTTACAGTCAGGCTTCCCAGAGTTGATGACCGTGCACTTGAAGAAAAGGATCGCTTTGTAAGCAAAGTCCTTCCTCCGTTTGCAAGAAAAACTCCGACAGTAGAAGCAATACTTTCCGCTGCCTACCTTGCAGGAATTTCTTCAAACAAGTTTTCAGCCATGCTCCATGATGTTCTTGGTAAAGAAGCAAAGGGCCTGAGTCCGTCAGTCATAACAAAGCTTACTGTAAAATGGCAGGCTGAATATGACGAATGGCGCAAACGAGATCTTTCCGGAAAGGAATACGTTTATGTTTGGGCAGACGGAATTTACGTAAAGTCCCGGCTTGACGGTGAAAAGACCTGCCTTCTGGTAATAATTGGCGTAACTGTTGAAGGCAAAAAAGAACTTGTGGCTGTACAGGCCGGAATTCGCGAGTCAACGGAAAGTTGGCGTGGAGTTTTGCTTGATTTGAAATTCCGCGGACTGACAAAAGCACCAAAATTGGCAGTCTGCGACGGAGCGCTTGGGTTTCAAAATGCAGTTGATGAAATCTGGGGCCAGCTAAAAATTCAGAGATGCTGGTTCCACAAGTCCATGAACATTCTGGACAAATTGCCTGACTGTGTGCAGACTCAGGCCACAAAAATGATTCGGGATATGTGGCAGGCAGACAAACGTGCAAACGCCTTGAAAGCCTACGACTTATTTATAGAAACTTTCGGAAAAAAATATCCGAAGGCAACGGAATGTCTTGAAAAAGACAAGGAGGATTTGTTCCGCTTTTATGATTATCCGGCGGAACATTGGGCTCACATTAGAACGTCGAATCCGATTGAATCGACATTTGCAACAGTCAGGTTGCGCCACAAGTCAACAAAAGGAAACGGCTCTTCCGCTGCTTCTGTTGCAATGGCTTTCAAGCTTTGTCTTCAGGCAGAGAAAAACTGGCGACGGCTCAGGGGATTTAAACAACTTGAACTTGTCGCCAAAAATATAATTTTTGTGGACGGTGAACAAATGAAGGCTGCCTGATGAAAAGACACTTTTTTTCAATCCACAACAATTGACAATAACTCGAATACATTGATGATGAAGGCGTAAGCAGAACAGAAATAGTAAACCTATTGCATGTTGACCGAACAACTGTTTATAGATTTCTTTAAAAATAAGGGTATTTAATCGGAGAGTAAATTTACTCTAGCTTACCAAAACCTAACCATTGCATACTTTTCAAAGTACAACCATTGCAGATTGGAACGTCATTCTTATTAACTCGACCAAATAATTCCTTAACACAATGTTCACCAAAATCAGCAAGTTTATACTCTTTTGTTTTTATACATTTAAAAACTCTCATCTCATATTCATCTTTACCAAATAGCAAATATATTATTGTTTTCTTTATTTGGTCTAAGGAATTTTTTTCGATAAAACTTTTTTTCATAGATGGTAAACCATTAGGATAAAATCTCAATCTATCATGGAAAGCATAAACATAACACAGAATTTCAAAAAGTTCGTCATAATTATATTTATTAATTTTTTCCGCAGTTTCAAAACCTCTGTTGAGACTACAAAAATGTTCATTCGCAGTCCTATCAAGATATTCATTTGTCGACCTTTTATATTCCTCAATTAAACCAACTATTTTTTGCTTGATTTCTTGTATAGGTTGTTCAGGAACGTCTTTGTACGATTCTCCTTTTACATGTTCTACACCCAACCACCACAAAAAACGATCAACTTCAATTCGTATTGGAAGGTCTGGATAACGTCTTGTTCCAATTTCCTCAAAAATTGATTTTAATTGATTAAATTTTCCGATATAAATTTGATACTTTTTCCTGAAATCTGATATAAATCTATCTTCTTTCGATAAATCAGAGCCATCAAATCCGGCATTATTATACATAACTGTTCCGACAGCTTTTGATATTGCCTGATGTGGTTCTGGAATATAGCAACCCTTTATGGCTTCTTGGAATGCTATAATTCTTTCTTTTGTGAGAACCTCCGCTTGTTCCCAATAATCAGAAAAAGTAGAATCCAAATCATCAAAAATAGGTTCGTCAGATGTAATCTCTACATCAAGTTCATTATTTACAGTTAAGCCACTATGAGTAAAATTTGCAGAACCTAAATAGGCAATTTCACGACCAAAAATAAATAATTTCGGATGAAAATATCTTTCCGAAAAGTAACGTATATAGACATTCGGCTTATCAATTACTTTTAATAGAGCCTCTGGACTTGTGCCGACATCTAATCTGATTATCATATAAACCGTACAATTATTTTCGAGCATTTTTATTAGCAAATCACTGTCTGCAAAAAACGCCGAAGCAATTAAAACCGTTGTATTCTTACCATATTTTGATAATAAAAAAAGCATTCTGTCATTTGGTTTGTTTGTATTTGAAATTAATCTCATTATATTCCTCCAGATTCTTCTATTTTTATTATAGGAATCGAGAATAATAAATTGCGTTTCAAATTATTTTTTAACGATATATTACTTTTTCATACCATAACCAGGTTCATCACTTGCTATTTTAAGAAGTCCGTAATTTTCATCTTGCTCTGGATATGAGCATTCTTTTTTAGCAGTTTCTCCAAAAGCGATTTTTGGAAGTGAATTTACAATATCAACCGTTTGTACACTTACATTGATAATGCTGAGAAGTAAATCGAAAATATACCGCGGTTTTTTGTGTTCTTTTGACCAGTTGTTGCAGTCGTTTTTTATGCCCGAATCTTTGTCTACTGTTACCTGATAACGGTCCAGAATCCATTCAATTGCGCTTCTGCCGTTAACAACATATTCATACGCTTTTTCAGGAATACCCGAAATTGTAATATGATTGTTGTAAATGATTGTGTCTTTTTTATCTTTTGCAGGAAAACGAAGTTTCTCTACAGAGAAATACTCGTATTCATCGCCCATATCTCCCGTAAATTTAACATCAAGACCTTCCATTGGTTCAACTGTTTCATAATGAAGATGCAAGTCTGCCAAATCACGGCCTGCTTTGCTGAATGCCCAGAAATCTTCTTTTTTGTCTACAAGAGGAATGCGAGGAAGCATTTTCTTTAAGTCGGCAGAATACGTTTCTCTATATTCTTTTGAATGAAGGAAGCCATAAACATAATAGAAAATGTCTTCTTTTTCTACAGATTTTCCGTAGATGTTTCTTGCCTGTTTTAGAATCCAATCTGTTATTCCATCGTGGCGGATATATTTGCCATTAGGATTTTTCTCTTCAAAATCAAATGTATGTTGATCTTCTTTATTTTCTTCGTACCAGTATAGAGGAAAACATTGACAAGCTGCATTTAATCCTAAATCGGGAAGGCAATCTGATATAAATGGCATAAACTCTTTTGTTGCACCAATACCACTTACGGAAATAACGATATTAGAAATCTCCGAATTTGGGAAAATTTTGGTAGTTTGATAAGTACGAGTAATCAATGGTTTATAATTGTAAATATTTGACTTGCAAAATGGTCGATATTCATAATCAACAATATATTTATCATCAAATTTTTCAAAGATAAAACCTCTTTTTGCATACATTTTCAATTCATCTGTCCAACTAACATTATGAATTTTCATTGATTTTACAATTGTCTCAACATCTATTGAATTCTCTTTGCTTTGTTCGACAACTTGATTAAGTTCCATAACACAAGTATCAATACATTGTTTTAAAAATGTTCTTCCAAAATTTACTAATCTTGCATCCTGTCCTGTTGCCATTCCTCTTGAATAATTTATGTCAAAGAATGTCTTTTCATTATTTTTATTATCTTTATCTCCAATATAAATATATTCTGCAAATTTATCATTTCTCTGATTTATCCAGTCACCCTCTTTATTTGGATGAAGTTCAGTCATTTCAAGATTTTCAATAGATTTTGCAGTTTTGATAATTTTGAGTTTTTGTTCCCGGGTTAAATAATCGCCTATATCACGATAAACGATAGTTGCCTTCTCAGTATTTCTTTCATTTCGTTTAACAAGAATTGTAATTGTAACTGGAGTTCGACTTCCTTCTTTAAAAACATTGCCGGCTTCTTTACGCCTTAATTCTCCACTTGTTCTCGCGTTTCCGCGAAGATTGAATACATAGATTTTTTCAAATTCTTTTTCGATACATTTTCTAAAACCATCAAAACTATTGTTGTCAAGCCAAGAACCGTTTGTAACAAAACCTATAATTCCGCCATAAGCAGGGTCAAGTCGGTCTGTTGCCCATCGGAATGCTTTTATATAACTATCATAAAGAGAGTTTTTATTTATTGCAGTACTCTTTGCAACATAAGTTTTTTCAATTCTTGCTTCAAGATTCTGATAGTGAAGATTCTGTGCATTGTCATTTGCAGATTTTTGGCCAACAGAATACGGCGGATTTCCAATAACAATATGAATCGGCGTATCAATTTGTTCCTGAACACGTCTTGAGTTTACGGGGAACATATCGCTGAACAAGTCTTTGTTATTTTCTGCCAATTGGAAAGTATCTGTCAAACAGATTCCGCCAAAAGGAGAATAAGACTTGTCTTCGTTTGTAAAGAAAACTTCATTATTCAGAATACTGTGATATGCATTTTCTATATTGATTGAAGCAATGTAATATGCCAGAAGAACAATTTCGTTTGCACGTATTTCGTGCATATATTTGCGCTTAAAATCTTCCGGTCTAATCAATCCACTCTGCAAAAGTCTTACAATAAAAGTACCAGTTCCCGTAAACGGATCAATTATATTTACATTTTCATCAGAAATATTTCTGCCGAATTCCTTCTGTAAAACATAAGCAACACTGTTGATAATAAAATCTACGACTTCAACTGGTGTATAAACAATTCCCAACTGTTCAACCATTTTTGGAAAGGCATTCTTAAAGAAACTGTCGTAAAGTTCGACAATAATTTTCTGTCTTCCGTCAGCACTCTTTACACCCGAAGCACGTTCTTTTACAGAATCATAGAACCGGTTGAGGGTATCGGCTTCTTCCTGATTTGCAGACTTAATATCAATAATATCAAGAATGTTCTGCATACTTTTGGAAATAGGATTATTTGCTATAAATTCACTACCTTCAAAAAGAGCTTCAAAAACTGGTTTTGTAATTATATGCTGAGCAAGCATTTCAATTGCAGACTGTTTTGTGATTGAATTATTGATATTTTTATGAAGACCTTCTATAAATTTTGCAAAAGAATCCTGAGCAATTTTGTCAGTTTCTACTTTCTTCGTAATCTGTTTGATATGTCGGTCTGCAATTAACGCAATATCTTGCGCCCACTGAACCCAATATCTTCTGTCTCCTACTTTCTGAACCATGCGGGCATAAAATTTTGTTTCGAGTTCATCGTTCGGAAAATCAAACTGTTCTCCATCAAGGATAATAGGTCCTCTTCCACCACCATTTCCACCGCCAGAACCGCCTCCATTTCCGCTTGGATCCAAGTCAGGATTGTTTACAAATAAATTGAATCTATCATCATGAGAACGCAATGCACAGGCAACAGACCATACAATCTGGAAATCCTTGTTCTTTTCAAGAGCTTTGTCAGCTTCTTTTGTGGCGTCAACAATTACCGGGATAATAAGATAACCGAATTTCTTGCCTTCGCTTTTGCGCATTACTCGTCCTACAGACTGAACAATTTCAACCTGAGACTTGCGAGGACTAAGGAAAATGGCCGCATCCAAAGAAGGAACATCAACACCTTCGCTCAGACAACGTACATTACACAAAATACGGCAGTCGTTTGAATCAGTTGGTGTATCTTTAAGCCACTGAATATCAGCATTTCTCTCCTGAGAATTCATGCTTCCGTCAACATGACGGCTTTCAATCTGAACATATTTATGTTCACCATTTGTTTCAACAAGGTTATCTACATATTCTTTATTCAAAACATTGAAAGTATTTTTGATTTTATTAGAAGATTTAATATTTGAACAAAATGCAACGGCACGATGCATCAGCTGAGGATCATCTTTGTAAAGAGTAGTATCATCTGTCAAAGAAATTTTACTTAATGCGGCCGCAGTTCCAACAAGTTTCTGCCATTCATCAAGATGTTCTGCACGAGTGTCGTCTTCACCGTCAGCAATCTGGATTTTGTCTTGATTTTTTCTGTTCATCGTAAGGACAATTACTTTGTAGTCACACAGTAAGTCTTTCTTTACGGCATCAGCAAATGAAAGACGATAAAATTCTTTTCCGTAAAGAGATTCATCATCCATAGAACAAAGATAAGCGTTTTTTTCTTTAGCCTTATCCTGATCTTCTGTCTTGTAAAGACGTGGAGTTGCAGTCATATAAAGACGTTTACTTGCTTTAATAAAATCGTTGTCATGAACTTTAACAAAAGCACTATCTTCTTCATTTTCAAGAGTTACACCAGTTGTTCTATGAGCTTCATCACAGACAATCAAATCAAAAACAAAATCCTTTCCGATTGATTTCTGGGCATTAGAAATTACTTCTATAGATTGGTATGTGCTAAAAACAACAAGCATTCCGTCTGGATTCACTGATTGTTTGGCTTTAATCAAAGTACGAATTTTTTCAACATCTGTTGTTGCAGGCTCAGCAAGTTCCTGAACTGAAATAATTCCTGAATCATCAGTAGTTTTCTTTGAAGATACTTTTGTATCAGAACAAATACAAATAGGACTGATTGCTTCATCAGCATCCGCAGTCCATGCCATAAGAGTCTGGGATAGAAGGGAAATACTTGGAACAAGGAAAAGTATTTTTCCCTTTTTGTTTGTTATAGTTTCGGCTAGTCTTAAAGAAGTAAATGTTTTTCCGCTTCCGCAGGCCATAATCATTTTGCCACGGTCATGTGTGCAGAAATGTTGAGTTGCCTTATCAATTGCTTCCTTTTGATGGTCTTTTAATTCTTTTCTTTCCTGTTGAGCTTCTTTACCGTTCTTTCCTTTATAGATTTTTTCCCAATTTACAGTTGAATTACTCAAAGCATCCAGACCAATTCTTTGAACAGAAGGAGTCTGGTTTTGCATTGCAAGTTCTGCATTTTTATTGAGAGCCATCGGAAGGAGTTATAATCAAAAGTTGTGGATTGCCTGAGAAGGCATAGAAAAAGAGGTCTGTCTAAGGTATAGTTTTCTTTGGAAAAAAAAATAAACACCGAAGGAGACCTCTTATGAAAAGAATACTGGAAATTGAAGAAAATTCCAATAGTCCAACGATTGATTTGCTTGAAAAAGCAATCCGCGCAAGAGCACGTGAAGTAATTGAAAGTCTTTACGAGGATGAAGTTCAGCGTTTTCTTAATAAAACTTCTTCTATCGTAGACAAAACCGGAAACAAACTTGTAGTAAGAAACGGCTTTCACAAAGAACGGACAATTCTTACTACAAACGGTTACGTTACAGTCAGGCTTCCCAGAGTTGATGACCGTGCACTTGAAGAAAAGGATCGCTTTGTAAGCAAAGTCCTTCCTCCGTTTGCAAGAAAAACTCCGACAGTAGAAGCAATACTTTCCGCTGCCTACCTTGCAGGAATTTCTTCAAACAAGTTTTCAGCCATGCTCCATGATGTTCTTGGTAAAGAAGCAAAGGGCCTGAGTCCGTCAGTCATAACAAAGCTTACTGTAAAATGGCAGGCTGAATATGACGAATGGCGCAAACGAGATCTTTCCGGAAAGGAATACGTTTATGTTTGGGCAGACGGAATTTACGTAAAGTCCCGGCTTGACGGTGAAAAGACCTGCCTTCTGGTAATAATTGGCGTAACTGTTGAAGGCAAAAAAGAACTTGTGGCTGTACAGGCCGGAATTCGCGAGTCAACGGAAAGTTGGCGTGGAGTTTTGCTTGATTTGAAATTCCGCGGACTGACAAAAGCACCAAAATTGGCAGTCTGCGACGGAGCGCTTGGGTTTCAAAATGCAGTTGATGAAATCTGGGGCCAGCTAAAAATTCAGAGATGCTGGTTCCACAAGTCCATGAACATTCTGGACAAATTGCCTGACTGTGTACAGACTCAGGCCACAAAAATGATTCGGGATATGTGGCAGGCAGACAAACGTGCAAACGCCTTGAAAGCCTACGACTTATTTATAGAAACTTTCGGAAAAAAATATCCGAAGGCAACGGAATGTCTTGAAAAAGACAAGGAGGATTTGTTCCGCTTTTATGATTATCCGGCGGAACATTGGGCTCACATTAGAACGTCGAATCCGATTGAATCGACATTTGCAACAGTCAGGTTGCGCCACAAGTCAACAAAAGGAAACGGCTCTTCCGCTGCTTCTGTTGCAATGGCTTTCAAGCTTTGTCTTCAGGCAGAGAAAAACTGGCGACGGCTCAGGGGATTTAAACAACTTGAACTTGTCGCCAAAAATATAATTTTTGTGGACGGTGAACAAATGAAGGCTGCCTGATGAAAAGACACTTTTTTTCAATCCACAACAATTGACAATAACTCCATCGGAAGAGAATCTACCCAATAGCGACGTGCAAAGCGTTTTGTTACAAGA
The DNA here is from genome assembly GCF_016117655.1 of Treponema peruense. Classification (NCBI taxonomy): domain Bacteria; kingdom Pseudomonadati; phylum Spirochaetota; class Spirochaetia; order Treponematales; family Treponemataceae; genus Treponema; species Treponema peruense. Next base: position 2,497,538 of record NZ_CP064936.1, on the reverse strand, counting down.
CCGTCACTGAATGATTTTCCACTGGTAGCAATAAATGAATCTACGGCAGATTTATCAATTGTTGTTCCTTTATCATAACATTTACACTGAATCGCCCAATATTCATCAGTTTTGGTATGACAAACAACGTCTACACCAATATCATGACCGCCAAATTCTTTACGGCAAGGGAAATCGCTCCAAAGCCACGCATGGTCCAATTGATTTGCAAAGTTAGGTTCTGTCAAGAAGTAATTTAATATCAATACTTCAAACTTTGTTCCTTTATCCGCAGTATTTCTTGATGTAGCTCTAATATCTTCTAATATCTCGTTAATTGTCATAATGGGCATCCGTTTTATAAAGAATAATCTTTATATTTTACCACAAATACCATCAAATTTGAACTATAACTCTGTCTATATCCCCAAATTCTGCTCTATCGGCAAAAATCTCGCAGGTCACTACTTTAAGTAAACTACTCAAGTAAAAAGTACGACTAACTGAAAATTACCGAAGTCACAGAAATACATGTTTTAAGGATTTTGTTGAAAATTCCATAAATTCAGTATAAAATATGACTATCAGGTACTGAATATACTCTTTGAACTCACCTTATTCCAGTTTTTTAATTTTTTCCCAACACATTCTAATGTTTACAGCCGGTCAGTCAGACTTTCTTATTCACTACATTGATCCGGACTCAAATACATTGCGCTCTTACTACCCTGATTTTTTAATCGAAACAAAGGACGGCTCGTTTTACATAATCGAAATCAAAGGCGGTAACCGCGTAGATCTTCCGATTACAAAAGCAAAAACTGAATACGCAACACGCTTTGCAAAAGACAGTAAAATGGAATACGTTTTTATCCCGGACAATTATGCAACAATGAAACTCCAGGAATTTATTGCATTACAGTCCAAGCAAAACTCGTTCTACACATTTGATAATAAGCATGGAGAATTATACGCAGCCCAAAGTCAGAGCACAGATTTTCAGAATAAACTTGACAAAGACACACAGTATGAAATAAAGCATTAAGCTGTCGTTTTACATGATAAAAAACAATAATTTTGTACGGTGAAAAACGGTTGTTTTACATAATGCTAAACAACCGTTTTTTCTTATGGAAAACGTTAGTTTTGTGATTTACCAAATAATGATTTTTCATTTTTTCCTAAATGAAGAATAGTAACCTTATCATCCTTTAAAATAGTTTTTATATCATCTCTTAAACGGTTTTCTCCATCTAGAGCAATAAAAACTTGTTTTCCGAGTTTTCTATAAAGAAGAATAATATCGCTTAATCGTTCATCGCCTATCGGGTCAAAAATATAAGAATCATGAATTAAAAACGGAACTTGAGTTTCTTTTAATATAGCCAAGTTAAAAAGAATTTGAGCTGAATGAGAAGAACCTGTACCAGTAGTGTCTGTTCCAGAACTGTAAGTATAAGATGCATTCGATTTTGCAAATTCCAAAACAGGAATTTGATTTCGCCCATGTTCAATTTCATTATTCAATAAAACTAAATCACTATTAATTATATTACAAATATCTATTAAAAACTGTCCCTCAAGATTTTCCGCATTTTTTTGCGTTGTAGTTTTTACCTTTCCTAATTCATTTCCTTTTGCATAAAGCTCAATCTGTTTTTTTAGATATTCTGAGCGTAACCTAAATTCTTCATGTTTTTTAATTGCTGATGCCGGAGTTCCTTCTATACCAGGAATTTTTGCTATTTCATCGGTCAATTCTTGAATACGATTTAATACTGTATCATATTCTTTTTTGAATATTTCTGTCTGTTCATTACATTCATTTTTTAATATAGAACTAATTGTCTTATGAAAATGCTCGATATCACTCAGTTTTTGTATATTAATTTCTGGGAAAAAAGTCTGTAATGCAGAAAAATCAAATTCGCTGGGAATTCCAGATTCAGTATTAATATTAATAAGCCCTTCTATTTTTGATTTTAATCTGTTACGTTTTGCTTTTAAAGCTTTTAATTCAGCATTTATAGTTGCAAATTGTGTAACAGCTTTTTGATTAGCATTTAAAAAAGTACTTAACGGTTCATTAATAATTAAAGACATTTCTTTTTCAAGTTCTGCTATTTCTTTTTCAGCTTGTTTTACCTGGGTTTGATTTTTTAATGTTGATTCAATGAGTTCACGTTTTTTTACTGTATTAAAAGCTTTAGAGTTTTCTTTTGCAATTTTAGCTTCCTGTTTTGCTATTTCAATAGTTTTATATTTTTCAGGAAATAGTTTTTCAAAACTGTTAATAGCATTAGAAAGAGCTTCTTGAGTTATAATCAAAAGTTGTGGATTGCCTGAGAAGGCATAGAAAAAGAGGTCTGTCTAAGGTATAGTTTTCTTTGGAAAAAAAAATAAACACCGAAGGAGACCTCTTATGAAAAGAATACTGGAAATTGAAGAAAATTCCAATAGTCCAACGATTGATTTGCTTGAAAAAGCAATCCGCGCAAGAGCACGTGAAGTAATTGAAAGTCTTTACGAGGATGAAGTTCAGCGTTTTCTTAATAAAACTTCTTCTATCGTAGACAAAACCGGAAACAAACTTGTAGTAAGAAACGGCTTTCACAAAGAACGGACAATTCTTACTACAAACGGTTACGTTACAGTCAGGCTTCCCAGAGTTGATGACCGTGCACTTGAAGAAAAGGATCGCTTTGTAAGCAAAGTCCTTCCTCCGTTTGCAAGAAAAACTCCGACAGTAGAAGCAATACTTTCCGCTGCCTACCTTGCAGGAATTTCTTCAAACAAGTTTTCAGCCATGCTCCATGATGTTCTTGGTAAAGAAGCAAAGGGCCTGAGTCCGTCAGTCATAACAAAGCTTACTGTAAAATGGCAGGCTGAATATGACGAATGGCGCAAACGAGATCTTTCCGGAAAGGAATACGTTTATGTTTGGGCAGACGGAATTTACGTAAAGTCCCGGCTTGACGGTGAAAAGACCTGCCTTCTGGTAATAATTGGCGTAACTGTTGAAGGCAAAAAAGAACTTGTGGCTGTACAGGCCGGAATTCGCGAGTCAACGGAAAGTTGGCGTGGAGTTTTGCTTGATTTGAAATTCCGCGGACTGACAAAAGCACCAAAATTGGCAGTCTGCGACGGAGCGCTTGGGTTTCAAAATGCAGTTGATGAAATCTGGGGCCAGCTAAAAATTCAGAGATGCTGGTTCCACAAGTCCATGAACATTCTGGACAAATTGCCTGACTGTGTGCAGACTCAGGCCACAAAAATGATTCGGGATATGTGGCAGGCAGACAAACGTGCAAACGCCTTGAAAGCCTACGACTTATTTATAGAAACTTTCGGAAAAAAATATCCGAAGGCAACGGAATGTCTTGAAAAAGACAAGGAGGATTTGTTCCGCTTTTATGATTATCCGGCGGAACATTGGGCTCACATTAGAACGTCGAATCCGATTGAATCGACATTTGCAACAGTCAGGTTGCGCCACAAGTCAACAAAAGGAAACGGCTCTTCCGCTGCTTCTGTTGCAATGGCTTTCAAGCTTTGTCTTCAGGCAGAGAAAAACTGGCGACGGCTCAGGGGATTTAAACAACTTGAACTTGTCGCCAAAAATATAATTTTTGTGGACGGTGAACAAATGAAGGCTGCCTGATGAAAAGACACTTTTTTTCAATCCACAACAATTGACAATAACTCGAGCTTCTTGATTTGCACCTTCAAGAATTTCTTTACTGTTTTCACTGCTTCTTCCGGCTATCCAAGAATATGCTCCAACAATTTGTCTAAAAGTAAGATTTATATTTTCAAGTTTGTATTTTTCTTTTAAGAAGTCTGTATACTTTTCAAGTGTTATAACATTAATCGGTTCATATAAATTATTACATTCATTTACAATTTTTGAATTCTCTATCGATCTAGTAAAATAAAAAATATTCCCGTTAAAGTCAAAACAAAATTTTACAGTATGGGGGCCTGCCACTTTTAGTATTTGATTATTCTTATCTGCGTAAGCATTACCACCAAAAACAAAGTCTATCACAAGTAAGAAAGTTGATTTTCCAATAGAGTTTTTCTTGCTTTCATCACCCAAAATAATATTCAGACCATTATTAAAGATAATAGGTTTTCTTTGCTTTCCATCTTCTGTAAAAATATCACATTGAATTTCTTTTAGCATATTACTATTTCTCCACTATTTTCATCTAATTTAATTTTATTAAGTGCAAAAAGCGCATCCAAAGTCTGGATAAAATCTGTTGTACTTTCAAATTCTTTATTTGTTTTTTTACACAAATCGTAGATCTTTATCTTTCGCTCTTTTGTATTACACAATAAATTCAAAATAAAAGGAAACTTACTAATAATAGATTCTTTATATGTAACTGTTTTATTTGGAAGAAGCATCAAATACCTCGCACGACTGTATAAAATACGAAACGATAATATTTAAAATCTCATCATTATCATAATTTTCTGTTTTATCTTGAATAAATATTTTCATTCGTTTGAAAATTTCATGTTTATCACCTTTTGCAATTGCTTTAACTTTTAAATATTTATTTTTTACAGTTTTTGAAACATATTCAGCCTGTTCACTGGACTTTTTTTGTTCCGCAAGAAAAAAAGACTTTATCATTTTGTAATACTCAGTAACATTTGCAAGAACTACTGTTTTTAACGATTTTACATCATAAAGTTTCTTTTCTACGACAACAGGATCATAATTTAATTCTGTGTTTTTATCGAGTTCAATTTTATCAGCCATACTTAAATTATCATTCTTTTCCCACAAGAGAATGCTTTTTACAACTTGTTCAAGTTCTTTCTGTAAGTATTCATCTTTATTTGTAATATCAAGTAGTTGATCAAGTTCATTTTTATTGTCACTACTATTTTCATTCATTATAGCAACAAAAAAATTTGTGCAAGTTTCTCCCATATTATCTGTAGAAATATTAATATTCGTTCCAAATTTCTTTAAGGCATCTGCAAGTTCGTCAGTGGTATCGCCTAACGATAGATTTTCATTTATAAAATTTTCAAATTTGGATTTGGAGAGATTTTCGAGAATTGCACTTGAAAGCCATTTTGGAAATGGTCTGGCTCTATAATAATTTCCTATAGTTTTTTCTTCGATGTCTGGTTTCCCTGCACTTGCAAAAAGATCATAAATATCATCAAAACCAACTGCATTGATAATAACAGTTTTAGTAAAATCTAGTTTTGAACTAGAGGTGCATATATATTTTTGTAGTGTACTAATAAAATCTGAAAACTTCATTTTCTCCGCTACTTTAAATCACTTTACGTCACTTTGCATCACCAAGTGGACACCATAAAAAAGTATTATTTAGATACAAGTTAAGAAAGAGTTATATCTTTCTTAACTTGTGATGCAGTGTATCTGTATCTTTATCTAATTATTATACCACAAGTTAAGCTTATTTAAAACAAAAATAAGTTTAACTTGTGGAAAAAGGAGAAGAACATGAAAAATTCTTCTAACAACAGCTTTATAAAGCTGACAGAAGCGACGGCAGGTCGCGTAGGTATTAAACTTCAGTTGAATCAGTTCAACAAGAATGAAGGAACTCCAAATTATTATGGCAAAGTTGAACGCTTTACTTTAAGTGTTCAGAACACTTTAGAAGGAATTGCAAACGAACTCCCTCAAATTGACACAGGAACGGTAGCAAGCGTTTTGAATTCTTATACAAATGTTGTTTTAAAAGCTCTTGAAAGCGGCAACGCCGTCAAGTTTGGAGAACTTGGAATGTTTTACATTGCTTCAAAAGGCGTTGTAGATTCTGAAACTGGGCGACCCGAACTGACTGTAAAATTTACTGCAAGTCAGACCTTAAAAAATGTAGTGAAAAACATCGAGATTGCCTCTTCGGAATTTAAAAAAGCAGAAGGAAAAATTTTTTCTGTTACCAATGTTGCAACAGGACTGTTCGACGGGACTGTTACAACCGGTGGCTCTTGTCTGCTTGAAGGAATAGGAATAAAAGTAAGTGGCGAAAATTCTGGCATTTATTTTGCTCCAGTTACGGAAACAGGTGCTGTATCAACTGATGAAAATTCTTGGATAAAAGTTATTTCGCCTCTTGTTTACAACACTCCTTCAAAATTACTTTTTACAGTTCCAGATTCTGTTGTTGCAGACAATTCTTACAAAATTGTAATCCGAACGCATTGCGCAGGTCGTTCAGGGTATGAGCGCAAAGAACTGATTGAAACAATCTCCGACACAGTAACCGTAACAGCCTAATTTCAGGCAAACTGAAAATTCTGCGGAACAGATTTGGAGTTTCTAAAAAAGTTCCGCAGATTTTGCAAATCAACATATATATAAAATGAGGTTTATAATCATGAGGAAAATAAAAAATATAATTGACGACGGCTTTAATGCCAAACTAGTTAAGACTGCAATTTTTGACGGTCTTCTTGAGATTCCTGTAATACACAACAATGCAGAAATAATTATTCCTCAAGGAATGGTACCTTTTAGTGAACGTAATAAAAGTAAAGATAAAAAAGATTTTGTGTGCTTTTATGAACATGACATAAAATTCCGCAATATTTTGACAGCAACTAAAGAACAAATTGAAGACTTAAAAAGATTTCCTGGTGTAATTTCACCAGATTGTTCCCTTTATCGAGATATGCCTCTTGTTTTACAAATGATGAATGTTTATTTAAATAGGCAAGTCGGTCATTACTTACAGGCTCAAGGAATCTATGTAATTCCGAATATACGGTGGGGAGATGAAAGATCTTATACAAGGTTGATCCCTAAAATGCGCTATTTAGTCAACACAAAAATTTTACAGGTTTAAGGTGTAAAAATTTATGCAGCCCGTTTTCTTTCCAGTTCATTGTACTGGAAGCATTTATACATTTCATCAGGCACGTTGTAATCCAGAGACTGATGAAACCTCGCTGTGTTGTAGAAGTTGAAGTAGGCATTTATGCCGGCCTTCAAGTCTTTCATTGTCTCATAGCGTTTAAGGTAGATGTCCTCGTACTTGAGGCTTCTCCAAAGACGCTCAATTCTGATGTTGTCCAAAGCCCGGTCTTTTCCGTCCATGCTGATCTGGATGTCGTAATCGACAAGAACTTTGATAAAAACATCAGATGTAAACTGGCTTCCCTGGTCTGTGTTGAAGATTGCAGGACAGCCGTATTCTTCGATTGTTTCCCTCAGAAGATTTGCATACTGCATCGCATCCATCGTGTTGAATACGCGCCAGCTCAAGACCTTCCTCGAGAACCAGTCGATTATTGCCATCAGGTAAACATTCCCTGTCGGCAGCTTTATGTAAGTGATATCCGTTGACCATACCTGATTCGGATATCTGATTACCTTGTTTTTCAGAAGATACGGATACTTCTTGTGATATTTACAGGCCTTGGAAAGATTCTTGCCCGGAAATACCGCCGTAATCCCGAATCTTCGCATTACACGGCGTACAGTTGTTTCTGTAGTGTCTCCGCCGTTTTTGTTTATCTCTCTCCAGATTCTGCGGTAGCCGTAATACGGATGCTCAATCTGGACTTCCTTGATTTTCACAAGCAGATTGAAATCTTTTTCATCATGCCCTGGACCCGGTTCGTAATAATACCGGCTCCGTGAAATCCCAAGCAGCCTGCACTGCCTTGAAATGCTTAAAACCTTGTAAGCAGGTTCTACAAGATTGGATCGTAGCCGTATATCTGCTTGTACTTTTTTTTTAGAAAATCAATTTCGACTTTCTGTTCACCGATTGTTTTCAGAAGACTGTCTTTTTCCTCTTCCTGCTTTCTCGTTTCTTCTGACTTCTTGTTCGGCCGTTCAAAAATGTCAGCCATTCCGGCAATCGCCTGCGCTTTCCATTGGGAAATCTGATTCGGATGGACGCCGTACTTTACTGCAATTTCCTGAATCGTAGATTCTTCTCGTAATGCTTCAAGTGTAACTTTTGCCTTGAAATCCTTGCTGAATGACTGTCGTTTCTTTACCATGTGCTAACCGCCTTGCTTAATTTATCGGCTGTTTGCACCTTAAATCTGCTCCTTTTTCTGTGTCGTTTTACACACTCATTTTACCCAACTGAACTTCCATTTGCATTTCTTGGAGTTGAGAAAGGCGGAATTTATTCAATCGGAACTTATGGCTGCATTCAAGGTGAAGAGAATACTTTCTTTTTCCGTGAAGGCCTTATTTCGATGCTTAAAGAATTGGAACCTAAAGTTGTCATTGTTTACGGAGCAATGCCGAAATCAATATTTTCAGATCTTACAAACAAGACAACTTTTATCCAAATTGATGACTGGATTAAACGATGTCATGGAGGAAAATAGAATGGGAAGTGGTTATAGTGGAATGTACCACGGAACTCATGGTAGTTCCCAAAGATATGCAAGTTCCTATAAAGTCTGCAAGGATATGAAGAAATATGACATAAGCCGAGGAATATGTTCTGAAAAAGACGTGTACATAAAAAATCCTACAGCTAAAAATATCAAGTCAATGATAAACGGCAACTATATAGGCAACAAGAATACTAACGGAATCTTTGTCTATGCTATCACTACTAAAGGTGATATAATTGTAGGAAAACGAAATGGCAATGGAAAAGATGGTTTAGCAACACCCCATCCAACTTTAATTGGAGGTAAAAATCCAAAAGTAAAGATGGCAGGAATGCTTGAAATAGCCGGAGGAAAGATAAAATCTTTCAACAACGAAAGCGGTCATTTTAAACCGAATAAAAAGTCTATGCCAACAGCAAAGAAGATTTTTGAAGAACTGGGTAAAAATCTTTTTCACAAAAAATATAACTGGGGTGTTAAAAATGAGCTTAATAAATACATGGGGCTTCATGCTCGATAAAAATGAAATAGTTAGCGCAAATGCAGAAAGTTACAACATTGGTACAACCGTAAAGTGTATCGAAGAAAACGAGGATACAGTAACAGTTTTGTATAAAGATGTTGAATATATGGTTCTTAAAACTGCTTTTAAATCACGAGAAACGCCAGAATTCAATTGGAATGATAATGTCAGAATCATTGCAAAAGACAAAACTGCTCAGATAGATCTTATCTGCTGGCATTATAATGAAAAAAGATACTTTTATATGTTGATATCTAACGGTAAAAAGTTAAGCAAGCGTTATTATGCAAACGAACTTGAAAAGGCACACTAGTATGGACTACATTAATCTTAGTAAAGAAATTTCCTATGCTCTGCGTCACGCCCCATGGAAGTATGAACTGGAAATTGATGAAGCAGGATTTGTTCAGATTTCTCAATTGCTTTCATCCATAAATGAAGAAGAAAAATACCCAAAAGAAATTGAATTGCCTGATATTCTTTATGTTATGAAAATCTCTGACAAGAAAAGACTTGAAATTGTCGGAGAAAAAATTAGAGCTCTTTACGGGCACTCAATTCCGATGCACATAAAGAAAGAAGAATCTATTCCACCTGTTATTCTTTATCATGGAACAGCAAAAAGATTTCTGCCATCAATAAAGGAAAAGGGGCTTTTACCAATGAACAGACAATATGTTCATCTTTCAACTGATATTGAAACAGCAACAACTGTAGGAAAAAGACGAGACAAAGAGCCTGTTATTCTAAAAATAGATGTAAAATCAGCCTTAAAAGAAGGAATAAAATTTTACATTGGAAATGAAAAAGTATGGCTCTGCGATAGAATTCCACCAGAACTCGTGAAACTGAACTGACATGGATTGATGATTTCTAATCTTATAGCAACCTGTTTCCACCAAGGAGCAATCTTCTACAATCTCTACAATCTTTCCAAAACATTCCCTATATCTTCATTAATGCAAAAACTGCGGTTTTGAATTTCTTGGGGACAATAAGATTCACCTTTATTGATGCTCACATAATGCGACTTTGGATTTTGTAAAGTCATCTGCCAGAACGGATATTTTATTATTCCGGGTGTATTAAAACCAACGCCCAGTTCCAGAAAAAGAATTTTTTTGTTCTGGTGTTTTTTTATAAAAGCTGAATATCGGGCGGCGGCTTTTTCCCAAAAGGAATCTTCTACAAAAAAGTTGTCGGCTCTTAAATTCATTGTCATAGGTTTTCCACATACTGGGCATTTTGGAATCAGCTCAGAAGGAATTTTTAAATCTTTTTGCTGTTCAATCATTTGTAGAATTTGTTTTTCATTGTCGTAAGTTTTTTTATGACACGGAACACTGGAACGAAATGGAATAAAAAAAGATTTATTAGGAATGAAAAATAAATTTAAAAATACTCAAGTTAATTCAAAACTTTGGAAAGAAATCCATATAGATGCCCCTTTCTACTTTTTCTATAAAATATACTAAAAATTTTCATCATTTAACAAACATTTTTTATTTTAATACCACGCAAGTCGAAAACGATGTGACTATTATAGTTCCGAAGTAACCGTTACTTCGGAACTATAAATATTTTCTTTTATGCTTTTACAGCACGTTTCTTCATGAAAATAAGGAAGGCAAAAAGAACTATTACACCGAATGCCCAAGAAATCAAAGCGCTTGCTATGGTTCCCAGAGTCTGTGTGAATCCTGCAACAATATATGTCACAAACGAAACTGCAGCTACAGACAAAGCATAAGGAAGCTGTGTCGAAACATGCGTTACGTGGTCACAGTTTGCTCCGGCACTTGCCATAATTGTTGTGTCAGAAATCGGCGAAATGTGGTCACCGCAAACAGCTCCTGCCATACATGCAGAAATAGAAATAATTCTGAGCGGTACTCCTTCAGGGAAAATCGCAATGCAGATTGGAATAAGAATTCCGAAAGTTCCCCACGAAGTTCCTGTTGCAAAAGCAAGACCGCAGGCAATAACAAAAATAATTGCGGGTAGCAGCTTCTGAAGGTCGGCAGCACTTCCGTTAACAACACCGGCAACATATTCCGCGGCATTAAGACTATCCGTCATAGCTTTAAGTGTCCATGCTAGTGAAAGAATCAGAATAGCCGGAACCATAGCCTTGAATCCGTCTGGAATACATCGCATGCAGTTCTTGAAAGGAAGAACGCGGCGAATTATATAGAAAGCAACCGTAATAATCAGCGCGGCAAAAGATCCCAGCACAAGACCAACAGAAGCAACACTTCCTGCAAATGCCTCAACGAAATTCAGGTAAGTCGGGTTTGCATTCCCGTCAGAAAGTTTTGTAAAGAAACCGCCTGTATAAAGCATTCCGGCTACGCAGAAAATAATCAGCGAAACGATAGGAAGAATAAGATCAATGACTTTTCCTTTTTTTGCAACTGTATCTTCGCCGGCATCTTCATCTTCTGCAGGTTTGTCTGTTTTTTCGCCGAGTTCATATTTTGCCATAGGACCGAATTCAAACTTCATTGCAACCATAGCAAACATCATTATAATAGTAAATAATGCATAAAAGTTGAATGGAATTGCCTTGCAGAAGAGCGCAATGCCGTTTTCACCTTCAGAAACAAATCCCGAAACTGCGGCTGCCCAGGAACTTATCGGAGCAATAATACAGACAGGAGCGGCTGTTGCGTCAATAAGGTATGAAAGTTTTGAACGTGAAACACCATATTTGTCGGTAACAGGTTTCATGACAGAACCGACTGTAAGGCAGTTAAAGTAGTCGTCAATAAAAATAAGAATACCAAGAAGAATTGTTGCAATTTGAGCGCCAACCTTTGACTTGAAATGCTTTTTTGTCCACTCACCAAACGCTGCCGAACCGCCGGCCTTGTTCATAAGGGCAACAAGAGTTCCCAAAAGAACCAGGAACAGAAGAATACCTACGTTACTGCTGTCAGAAAGTTGCTTTATCATTCCATCGTTGAATATGTGGTTAAAGAATCCGGGGAAGCCGGCCGACGCGTCTATTGCAAAAAATATTCCGCCAATGACGATTCCGATAAAAAGTGAAGAATAAACTTCCTTTGTAATTAAAGCCAGTGCAATTGCTACGATTGCAGGCACAAGAGACCAAAATGTTCCAGCCATATTTTTTTCCTTTTAGTTTTGATTTTTTTTGCTGCAGAAATCTGTACTCAAAGGAGATTTTATTCCGTCTCTTTCAAGCTTTTCAAGAACTTCGATTGCGTAGTCCAGTGCATCCAGTGCTTCTGCCGAGCAATAGGTTCTTACCTGTTTTAAAGCCGTAATGGCATCGGTGTTTTCCATATTATCCTCCGGTTTATACCGTTTAGTTTTGTAACAGTTTTTGATTATATCATAGTTTATTTAATCGTGCGCATTATGTTTGTAAAAATCGGCAATATCCGGCTCAAAAATACTGGGAGACTCTGAAAATTGCAATTTTTTGAGCCTGTCTTTGTTATTTTTTTTATTGAACTTTTTACATTTTTTTTATACTATAGGCTATGGAATTACTTGAAAACCGAATTAGAGAAGACGCAGAAGTTTTACCGGGAAATATCCTCAAGGTCAGCAATTTTCTAAATCACCAGATAGATGTAAAGCTTATGGATCAGATGGGCGAAGAATTTGCCAGGCTTTACAAAGATACACCTGTTACAAAAATCCTTACAATAGAATCAAGCGGAATTGCCGTAGCATATTCAGTTGCGCAGAAGTTCGGGGTGCCGCTTGTCTTTGCAAAAAAACACAAATCCAGCAATGTTAACGAAGACGTGTATTCGGCAAAAGTATGGTCATTTACACACAATCAGGAATATACGGTCGTTGTTTCAAAAAAATACATAAGTTCCTGCGACAAAATTCTTCTTGTAGATGACTTTCTTGCAAACGGAGCGGCTCTTAACGGGCTTATCAAAATAGTTGGCGATGCAGGCGCAAAAGTCCAGGGAATTTGTATTGCCATAGAAAAAGGTTTCCAGAACGGCGGAAAAGAACTCCGCGAAAAGGGTTTCCGTGTGGAAAGCCTGGCTATCGTAGATAAAATGACAGACGACGGAAAAATTCAGTTCCGTGCGTAAGTCAGAAAAATAAAGTAAGAGGCAGATTATGAAAAAAATTGCACTGGCAGTTATGGCAGCGGTTTTTGCACTTGCCGGATGTTCAAAAAAGAATGTTCAGGATGCAAAAATTACAAAGGACAACCTTAAGGTCGGATTTGTTTACATCGGATCTATTCACGACGAAGGTTACACTACAGCACAGGACAAGGGACGTCTTGCCCTCGAAGCTCAGGGAATTAAAACAATGTATGTCGAGAATGTTCCCGAGAATGCAGACTGCGAGAAAGTTATCCGCGATCTTATTGATCAGGGATGCAATGTAATCTACACAACAAGCTTCGGCTTTATGGACTGGACAATCAAGGTTGCCGCAGAATTCCCCAATGTTAAGTTCGGACACTGTTCAGGCTACAAGCGTGCAGACAATGTTTCCACTTACTTCGGAAGAATGTACGAAGCACGCTACCTTGCAGGAATTACAGCCGGTCTCAAGACAAAGTCAAACAAGATCGGATACGTAGCAGCTTTCCCAATCCCTGAATGTATCCGCGGAATCAACGGTTTTGCACGCGGCGTTCAGTCAGTAAATCCTGCTGCATCAGTAGAAGTTATCTGGACAAATACTTGGTATGACCCGACAGTAGAAAAGCAGGCTGCACTTGAGCTCCTTAACAAGGGATGCGACGTAATCGAACAGCACCAGGATACAACAGCACCGCAGATTGCTGCCCAAGAAAAGGGCGCATTCTGTATCGGATACAACGTTGCAACACCGAACGCCGCTCCAAAGGCATATCTTACAGCTCCTGTATTCAACTGGGCAACTTTTATTACAGACGATGTACAGAAAGTTCTTGACGGAACCTGGACAAGCCGCGCTTACTGGGAAGGCCTTTCTTCCGGAATGGTAGACCTTGCTCCTCTTTCAGCACTCTGCGCAGAAGGAACACAGGAAAAAATCGATGCCGCCAGAAAGTCTATCGAAAACGGCAGCCTCAAGATTTTTGAAGGACCAATCTTTGACCAGAGCGGTGCAGAAAAAGTTCCCGCCGGAACAGTCATGACAGACGACGAAATCTGGAACATGGGATGGTTCGTTAAGGGCGTAAACGGAACAATTCCGGCCAACTGATTTCCAACAGATTTATTTAATTAACAGAATAAATCAAAATAAAGCTCCGGTTGCGGGTAAGAATATCCGGACCGGGGCTTTTTTATTGAATAAACGCAAACATTACAGCAAACATAACTGACATTTTTTTTTAATTACAGTAATATAGCGCAATGGAAAACGAAAACGCAGTCGAAGTCTTAAATCTGACAAAGTCGTTCGGAACAGTCCGTTCCAATCAGAACATTTCACTCAGCGTAAAAAAGGGCGAAATTCTTGCTCTTTTAGGTGAAAACGGCAGTGGAAAAAGCACATTTGTAAACATGCTGGCCGGAATATACGCACCCGAGTCCGGTTCAATAATCATTGACGGTAAGCAAATGTTGTTTGCATCACCGCAGGAAGCCATCTCTGCCGGAATAGGAATGGTTCACCAGCATTTCAAGCTTGTAGAAGTTATGTCCGCTCTTGAAAACATAACGCTTGGTGAACGCAAGGCAGGATTCTTTATAAACAGGACCAGAATCCGCACAAAAATAGAAAAACTCTGCGGTCAGTTCGGCTTTTCCGTAGATTTGGACAAAAAAGTTCATTCCATGGCAGTCAGTGAAAAGCAGACTGTAGAAATCATAAAAATGCTCTATCAGGGAGCGCGCATTCTTATTCTTGACGAGCCGACTGCAGTTCTTACGCCCCAGGAAACAGAAAAACTTTTTGAAACCCTGCGCAGAATGAAAAGTGAAGGCTGTTCGGTCATAATAATTACCCACAAGCTGAATGAAGTAATGGAAATCAGTGACCGCGTTGCAATTTTAAGAAAAGGAAAACTTGCAGGTATCGTAAATACAGCCGAATCTTCAGAAGAAGAAGTAGCCGGAATGATGATCGGCGGAAAACTCAACCTTGAGTACGAGTACGTAAAAGTTCCGCACGGAGAAACCCCGCTTCTTTCGGTAAAAAATATTACATGTGAAGACAAGAGCGGTGCAAAAAAACTGGACAGTCTTTCCTTTGACCTTTACGCGGGCGAAATGCTCGGTGTTGCAGGAATTGTCGGTTCAGGTCAGAAGGAATTGTGCGAAGTCCTTACCGGAATAACAAAAGCCGCAGGTTCCGCGATGTTTGAAAATTCTGAGCTTCTTGAAAAAACACCGCTTGAAATAAAAAAACTCGGAATTAGAATGAGTTTTGTTCCCGAAGACAGACTGGGTATGGGACTTGTTGCTGGAATGGATGTTACCGACAACATAATTCTGCGTTCCTATGACGAAACAAAGGGAATTTTTGTAGACAGAAAATCCGGAATAAAAAGTGCGATTGATATTGTAAGCCGCTACGATATTTCAACTCCTTCAATAAACAATGTAGTAAAACAGCTTTCGGGCGGAAATATACAGAAAGTTCTTCTTGCACGCGAAATAGAAATGAACCCCAAGTTTCTGATTGTTTCTTATCCTTTCCGCGGACTGGACATCGGTGCTACAAAAAATATTATTTCCATGCTCAATGCACAGAAGAAAAAGGGTGTAGGAATCCTTCTCATCGCCGAAGACATAGACCAGCTTTGTGCAATAAGTGACAGACTCATGGTTCTGCATGACGGAAAAAACATGGGAACAGTCGATCCCAAAACTACTACAAAAGAAACCATAGGACTTATGATGATGGGAAAAGATATGAACGGGGGCGCAAAATGATAAGAAAATCAGCAAGACAGGCGTTGTCATTCAAAAAGAAAGTCTTTATAAATACTGCGGCAGTTGTTTCTGCAATAGCGGCTTCAATGATTATCATGGCTCTTATGAAACTGAATCCGTTTGAAGTATACTCAAAAATAATAAACGGCTCTCTCGGAAGTGCATACCGGTTCCGCGAAACTGTGAATAAAGCCATTCCGCTTACGGTATTATCTTTGGGAACCGGAATGGCGTTTAAGATGAAATTCTGGAACATAGGCGCCGAAGGCCAGTTTTATATGGGTGCATTCGGTGCTACCTGGGCAGTTATGCTGTTCCCGCAACTTCCGGCGCCGGTACTTCTTCCTCTTATGGCAGTCTTTGGATTTGTCTTTGGCGGCCTTTTTGCAACCGTGCCTGCTTTGTTAAAAATAAAATGGGGAACAAGCGAAACTCTTGTTACACTCATGATGAATTACATCGCACAGAAATGGGTAGGTTACCTTCAGTACGGACCATGGCGCGACCCCAACGGCAACGGCTTTCCAAGAATTGCGCGCTTTGAGTCAAATGCAATCCTTCCTTCCGTCTGCGGAATCCACATCGGCTGGATTATAACACTTGTTCTGGCAGTTTTACTTTTCATACTTTTGCTGCGTACAAAATTCGGTTATGAAGTTTCTGTAATCGGCGAAAGTACCAATACAGCAAGATATGCCGGAATAAACGTAAAAAAAACAATGCTTCTTGCAATATTGATTTCAGGCGGTCTTTGCGGACTTGCCGGAATGATGCAGGCCAGCGCAATAGAAAATTCCCTTACAGACAACATGTCAAACGGACTCGGATTTACAGCCGTAATTACAACCTGGCTCAGCAGACTTAATCCCCTTGTAATGGTGGGCGTGTCCTTCCTGTTCAGTATGCTTTTGCAGGGCGGCAGTTTCCTTCAGAGTTCAATGCAGATTCCGGCTTCAATGGCACAGATTCTTCAGGGCGTAATAATTTTCTTTGTACTCGGAAGCGAATTTTTTGTACGCTACAAACTTTCCTTTACCCGCAGCAGAAGAAACACAAACACGGAGGCATGCTGATGGCTTTTCTTATATCACTGGGACTTTTTCTTCAGGTTGCTGTTCAGACCGGCACACATATTCTTCTTGGAATCCTCGGCGGAATTCTTTTTGAAAAGGCAGGAAATACCAATCTTGGTACAGAAGGAATGATGCTTATGGGCGCTTCACTCGGTTACTATGCGGGTATTCTTACCGGCAGTCCTCAGCTGGCAGTTTTGTATGCAGGCTTAGCCGGAACCTGCGGTGCTCTCATCTATGCTTTCATTACAATTACACTCCGCGGAAACCAGGTAGTTACGGGACTTGTTCTTGCCACTTTTGGAACAGGAATTTCAAGTTACCTCGGTAAAACACTTACAGCCACGCCTCTTCCGTCTTCCATTACAAAAGCCTTTGCTCCGGTAAAGATTCCGCTTCTTTCAGAAATTCCGGTTCTTGGACCTATGCTTTTTGACCAGAGCCCGTATGTTTATTTTTCAGTAATTCTTGCAGCTGTACTTTTCTTCTATTACAAGTACACGCGCTGGGGACTTAACGTAAGAGCCATCGGTGAAAATCCGGCTGCAGCAGATGCTTCGGGAATAAACGTTACTCTTTATAAATACATTCATGTTCTTGCAGGAGGCTTTGTCTGCGGACTTGCGGGTGCATATCTTTCGCTCGTGTTCGTTCCGCGCTGGCAGGAAAATATAACCGCCGGTGCAGGATGGATTTCAATTGCGCTCGTAATATTCTGTTCGTGGAATCCTCTTAAGGCAATTGCGGCAGCCTGGGCCTTCGGTGCATTGAAGGGGCTTACCTTCAAGTTCCAGAGCATTACTGTGGGAACTTCTGTTATTGCACTTTCGCCGCAGCTTCTGGACATGATACCTTACTTTGCAACAATAATTGTTCTTGTCTGTATGGGCCTCGGTTCAAAAAAAGGAAGCCGTGCTCCTGCAGCTTTGGGTGAGAGTTACTTCAGGGAAGACCGCTAGATTTTGGCTTAAAAAAAGCAAAAAAAATTTGCCGATTCAGATATTTTTTTATATCTTTATTCATAAACGTAAAATTTGCCGTGAAAAAGAATATCTGATTCCGGCTTTGCAAATAGGAGTAAAATAATTATGGCTAAACAGTTGATTTACAATGAAGATGCCCGCAAAAAGATGCTGAGCGGTGTTGAACAGATTGCCCGCGCAGTTAAAGTTACACTTGGTCCCTGCGGACGCCTTGTAATGCTTGATAAAAAGTATGGCGCACCTACAATCACAAAGGACGGCGTTTCTGTAGCAAAAGAAGTAGAACTCAAAGATCCGTATGAAAACATGGGCGCACAGCTCGTAAAAGAAGTTGCTTCAAAGACAAACGATGTTGCCGGAGACGGAACAACAACAGCTACAGTTCTTGCCTATGCTATTGTACGCGAAGGACTCAAGGCTGTTTCTGCCGGAATGACACCGATTGAAATCAAACGCGGTATCGACAAGGCAACAGCAATTGCAATCGAAGAAGTAAAGAAAAATTCACGCGCCGTAAAGGGCAATGATGATATTACACACGTTGCAACTATTTCTGCAAACAACGACCCCGAAATTGGTAAAATTCTTGCCGATGCCATCGAAAAGGTAGGAAAAGACGGCGTTATTACTGTAGAAGAGTCAAAGAACATGGACACAACAGTAAAGACTGTAGAAGGAATGCAGTTCGACCGTGGATACATTTCATCTTATTTCGTAAACGACCGCGAGAGAATGGAATGTGACTACAGCGATGCTTACATTCTTATTCACGACGAAAAAATTTCTACAATGAAAGACCTGCTTCCTCTTCTTGAGAAAGTAGCCCAGACAGGAAAGCCGCTTGTAATTATAGCCGAAGATCTCGACGGTGAAGCTCTCGCTACACTGGTTGTAAACAGCATCCGCGGAACACTCAAGTGCTGCGCAGTAAAGGCTCCGGGATTCGGTGACAGAAGAAAGGAAATGCTTCAGGATATAGCAATCCTTACAGGCGGAAAAGTAATTACAAAGGACCTCGGACTCAAGCTCGAAACAACCGAACTTGCAGATCTTGGACATGCAAAGTCTGTAAAAATCGACAAGGACAATACAATTATCGTTGACGGTGCCGGAGACAAAAAGGCAATTGCAGACCGCGTTGCAGAAATCAAGAGCCAGATAGAAAAGTCTACATCTGACTACGACAAAGAAAAGCTCAAGGAACGCCTTGCAAAACTTTCAGGCGGAGTTGCCGTAATTCACATCGGTGCAATTACAGAAACCGAGATGAAAGAAAAGAAGTTCCGCGTAGAAGATACTCTTGCCGCAACACGCGCAGCCCTCGAAGAAGGAATTGTTTCTGGAGGCGGACTTGCACTTATTGAAGCAAGCAAAGTTCTTGATGAAAACAAGGCCGGACTTGTCGGTGACGAAAAGGTCGGTTTCAGAATTGTAAAGCGCGCTCTCGAAGAACCAATCCGCCAGATTGCAGACAATGCAGGTCTTGACGGTAGCGTTATTGCAGACAAGGCAAAGAACGAAAAACCGGGCGTTGGTTTCAATGCAGCCCGCCAGGAATGGGTAAACATGATGGACGCCGGAATTATTGACCCTGCAAAGGTAACACGCTGTGCCCTCCAGAATGCTGCATCTGTTTCAGGAATGCTTCTTACAACAGAATGTGCTATTACAGACATCCCAGAACCGCCGGCACCAGCTCCTGCAGGACAGCCTGGCATGGGTGATATGGGCGGAATGTACTGATAAAAACCTGCATTTGTCAGCATAGTAAACAATTTACATTCTAAACTGAATTAAACAATAAGGGCTGTTCCGGTTATTCCGGGGCGGCCCTTGTTTTAATACAGGTAATTCCGGGAGATACGGCATGAACAAAACAGAAAAAAAAGATCTGCTTCTGGTCGTGGATATGCAGAATGTCTACAGAAAGGGCGGCAAATGGCAGTGCACAAATACAGACGGGGCCGCCTCCAATATAATCAGAATCATTGATTCACAAAAAGCAGACGTAATTTTTACAGAATTCATTGCATGTGAAAAGGCCGCCGGAGTCTGGGCAGATTACAATATAAAATATGCAGACGTCAATTCAGACCGTGAAGCCAATCTCATTAATCCGCTTCTGGTCGCTTATGCACAAAAATATCCGCTGTACAAAAAAGGAGTGTATTCTTCGCTGTCTGTTCCCGAAGTGCTGTCTGAGGCAAAAAAACATGAGCGGGTTGTAATAACAGGTGTTGTAGCCGAATGCTGCGTTCTTTCAACAGTTTTTGCGCTTATTGACGCGGGAATCTACACTGTTTACCTTACCGACGCCGTTTCCGGACTGGATGCCCCCAAAGAAAAGGCAACAGAACTTATTCTTTCGGGACTTTCTCCGCTTCATTTGAAGATGTGCACTACCGCGGAATATCTTTCTGAATAATTGCAACCAACCCCGGAACTTCAGTTTTCCAAGCCTTTGGAGATGCTCTTTTTAAAGCTACTTTTTTGCAACAATAACCATGGTTTTTGCATTCTGGTCGTAGGCAGACAGATCAAACCCGCCGTAAACCGCCACTTCTGAAAAGCCGCAGTGAAGCATAGTGTCGCGCAGTTCCGCTGCGGAATAAAGTCTCTGTATAAAAACGTGTTCCATTCTTTTTCCGTCAGAATCAATCAGAATCCATTTTGAACTGAGTCCTTCCCACGCTCCTGTTACCTTGAATTCGGTGAGGACTGTCTTTCCTGCACGTTCAAACCATTCGCCTTCAGTAAAATATTTTACGGCAGTTTCACGGCTTATGCATTCCAGAATAAAAGTGCCGCCTTTTTTTAGGGCAGCCGCTACTTTCTTTAAGATAAGCGTATCGTCCGAAACGCTGTCGCAGTACCCGAACGAATTATATATATTGACTGCGGCATCAAATTTTTTTCTGCTTGAAAATTTCCTCATATCAGCGTTGATAAGGTTTAGTGAAACATTTTCATCTTCTGCAGTTTCAGCCGCAGCGTCCAAAAAGGGCTGTGTTATGTCAACGCCGGTAACTTCCATTCCACAGAGCGCCAGCTCAACACTTATTCTTCCGGGACCGCAGCATACGTCCAAAACAGAATCTCCGCGACCCAGTTTTGCTATATCAGTACACCGCTGGGCAATTCCCCTGGCTTCTGCCCAATGTTGTGAGTCAAACATAATGGGACCGTAATTCAGCCAGAAGTTTTCGTTTTCAAACCATTCCGTATGTTTTTTCATCTTTTTTTCCTGTATCCGGAATATTCAGCCCGAAAATTTCAGCAATAATATCTTTGGGCACGCCGAGCGTAACTGCATTCTGAATATACATATTGCGCCTCAGTTCTATAAGTTTTCTGGAATTTTCTTCAGCGTAAGAAGAATTGATGCTGTATAATCCAAGTGATGAATTGTCCTTCAATGCCTTTTTTTCGTTGTTTACTTCGAGGTCAAACAATTTCTGGCTTCTGAGGCTTTCATTAAAGTTGATTCTCATCTTGTAATATTCAAAAGCCTTGTCGTCCTGTTTTCCGGACATAAAATAAGAATGAATTTCCAAACCCAACTCCTCAACGCAGATAAAAAAGCTTACGATATTCCGGCGACTTCTTTATATACTCTTCCTGTTTTAATAGAATGTAGCATTATGCATTCCTTTTGTAAATCCTGTTGCAACGCGTATGTAAAAAATGTATACTAGTCATATGTCTGATAAAAAGATTACAGTTCTTGATCTTCTGGATCTCGATCTTAAGGGACATAACTCACTCAATCTTCACTGCATTGCCGGGCGCATGGGGCTTTCAAGGGCTCTTACCGTTCCCGACATCAACAGGCCCGGACTTGCGCTTTCGGGTTTTTATGATTCGTTTGCATATCAGAGAGTACAGCTTTTTGGTCGCGGTGAATTTGCCTATCTTAAAAAACTCAACTTCGAAGGCAATATCGAAACAATCAAACAGTTTTTTTCCTATGGTATTCCGTGCGCAATTTTTACGCACAGCATAACTCCCGACGATACATTCCTTTCAATAGCAGAACATGCCGGTTGTGCCATTCTTCAGACCGACCTTGAATCAACAGAATTTTCAAGCAGACTTTTACGCGTATTTTCAAACCTGTTTGCCCCAAAAAAAACAATGCACGGGGTTTTTGTAGAAGTCTACGGAATCGGAATTCTTCTTACGGGTGACAGCGGTGTAGGTAAAAGTGAAACAGCCTTGGAACTTGTAGAGCGCGGCCACCGTCTTGTTGCAGATGACATTGTTGAAATACGCTGCGTTAATGGAAACAGTATTCTGGGGCAGGGTGCAAACAAACTTATAAGCCACCACATGGAAATACGCGGACTTGGAATCATAAACATTTCACAGCTGTACGGCGTAGGTGCAATCCGCGAGCAGAAAGAAGTACAGCTCGTAGTAAAACTTGAAACCTGGGATCAGAATAAGATTTATGACCGCCTTGGAACAGATGCGCACACAACAGACCTTCTTGGCGTTAAGATTCCTCTCATTGAGATTCCGGTAAAACCCGGCCGTAATCTTCCAATTATTATCGAGGCAGCGGCAATGAACGAAAGACTTAAGTCAATGGGTTATTATTCCGCACGGGAATTTAATCAGAATATCTTAAAGTGGATAGAAACCGGAGAGGCTCAGAATGCTTATTATGGAAGTGAAGATTCTTATTAAACAAAACAGAGGAAGTGCATCGTGACAGAAAAAATTCTTACAGTTCGTAACCGCGCAGGAATTCATGCAAGACCGGCGGCGCTTATTGCCCAGACTGCAAACAAATTTGCATCAGAAATTATTCTTGAAAAAGATACGACTACAGTCAATGCAAAGTCAATTATGGGCGTCATTACAATGGCTGCCGGCTATAATACAACTCTTACACTCAAAGCCGACGGATCTGATGAAAAAGAAGCCAGCAACGCAATTTACAATCTCTTTGAATCAAAATTTGAAGAGGAATAAGCCGTATGAGAAGTCTTACAGACCGGCAGCGTGAAGTTCTTGACTATATTGCTCAGTTTACGGAAGACAATGTTTATCCGCCTACGGTTAGAGAGATAGGTGATCACTTCGAAATTTCGCTTCGTGCTGTACAGGATCATATTGCTGCCCTTCAGAAAAAGGGGTATCTCTCCCAAAGCCAGAAGCGCTGTTCCCGTTCAATCCGTGTTATAAAAGATGAACGCGTAAAGGAATCCGCTCCGTTTACATCAAAAATTCCTGTTCTTGGAAATGTTGCTGCAGGAAGACCTCTTTTAAGCGAAGAAAATCTTGACGGTTATGTAAATCTTTCAGAACCGTTTGTAAGACCCGGCAAAGAATATTTTGCCCTTCATGTGCACGGAACCAGTATGATAAATGCCGGAATCCTTGACGGAGATCTTGCGGTAATAGAAGTTGCCCACGTTGCTTCGGAAGGACAGATTGTTGTTGCCGTAATAGACAATGCAATTACATTGAAAAGATTTTACCGTGAAGCTTCCAGAGTGCGTCTTCAGCCCGAAAATCCTGACTTTCAGCCCATTTACTGTCAGGAAGTCCGCATCGTCGGAATCCTTTCCAGCATAGTCCGTACTTACTGAAATGGCTGAATCAAAAGTCTATCTGTTTACCGGACCCGAAGCCGGCGAAAAAAGCGATGCCATAAATGTACTGCGCGAAGATGCCGTAAAGAAAAACGGATCCATTGACGAGTACAAGTATTATGCAACCGACACAAGAATTACAGATGTCGTTTCCCAGCTTAGAAATGCAAGTCTTTTTTCCCCAGCACTGTTCATTGTCCTTCGCAATGCCGAAAGCATAAAGTTAAAGTCAGACACCGATCTTCTTTCAGACTGGGTAAAAGCATCTTCTGACAGTCCCAACGTTCTTGTCCTTGTTTCCGACGAAAATTCCGTGGACAAAAAGCTTGAATCAAAAATTCCAGCTGCAAACAAAAAAATCTTCTGGGAAATGTTCGAAAACCAGAAGCCGCAGTGGCTGCAGAACTTTTTACGCAAAAACGGGTATTCCGCCGATGCCGAAGCCATAGAGCTCATTCTTGACATGGTGGAAAACAATACCGAAAGCCTTCGTTCCGAATGTTCCAGATTTTTCTATTGTTTTGAAAAAGGACACAGAATATCAGTTTCTGACGTAGAAAAAATTCTTGCGCATAACAGAACAGAAAATGCATTTACATTATTCGAAGCAATGGCAGATTCTTCGCGTTCTCCGGCCCAGCGTCTTGAAACATCACTGGACATTCTTCAGAAAATCAGGGCTTCCCGCGATTCCAACAGTGTGGCTCTTATTTCTGGACTTTTGTACAGTTTCCGCCAGCTCAGAACCTGGCACGTGCTTCATTCAGGTTCAAAAACTCCTTCAGAACAGGAACTCCGCGCTGCAGGTTTTATCGGCAAAAAAAATCAGGCAAGATATATGTCTGCTGCAAGAGTATGGGGATTTGGCACAGTTTCTTCCATAATTGCGCTTCTGGACTCGTCAGATATAGAAAACAGGGAAACAGGAGCCGCACTTGAAGATACAAGGCTTTTTATGGCCATATATTCTATTGTAATCAAGAACGGCCTGTTTTTTTCAGAATATTCAGACTTCTAGTCCAGATTCATTCCGCCAAGAATATCACGGAGTGCCTTCAATTCTTCTTTGGTTAAAGTGACGCCTTTTCCCATTTTTGCATGTTCCGCATCCCACGAACGGATATCGTATTTTGCAGGACGGCCGCCCCAGGAAACCGAATTGAGTTCAAGATTCCATCCTTTTTTTGACGTAGACAGCACACCGAATTTCTGTTCGATACTGAATGAAAAATCGTCAGCCATAAAATTCTCCTAAAATAAAATTGTATTCAATAGCAAGTATCGGCATCCGGCTTCGTTTTCTGAAATTTCGTTTTTTAAGTTAACTAAAGGCTTGCAATGTTGCGATAATTATTAATGTGTAGTAAAATAATTATATTGTTATAAGTTAATAATGGAGGAAACATGGCTAAATATAAGAGCTTTATTGTTGCGCTGGGTATTTTTACGGCGCTTTCGTTTGTCGCCTGTAAGTCAACCCCCGAGCCGGAACCAGCACCGGTAGAAGAACCTGTAGTTCAGCCCGAAGAAGGTGCAGAAGAAAAAACAGAAGAAACTGTTCCTACTGAAAATTTTTCCGAAGCAAACAAGGCACTTCTTTCCAAAGTTGAACAGTCCCGTGCCGCCGCTGCAGAATCAGGTGCAGAAGCAGCAAATCCTGTTGCTTTCAAGGCCGCCGAAGCAGAATATGCTGCAGAAAAGCTTGCGTCAGAGTCCGCAACTGAAGATATGTCTGCTGTACTCAACGATCTTAACAACAGGTATCTTGCGCTCAAATCCTATGCTGATGCAAAATCAAAAAAAGCAAAGATAGATGCAAACAATTTTGCTTCATACAACCAGGCAGCCTACGATGAAGGAAGTGCAATAATCGACGAACTTGCCAAGCCTGAATCAAATCTGACTTTCGGTTCCGTCTGGTATAAAAAAGCCACAGACGCCAATGCAAAAATGGAATCTGTCCTTGATGCCGCCTACCGTTCACTTTCCAAAGCAGAACGTACAGAAGCATTCAAAGCCAAAAAGGATGCAGACAGTGTAAAGGCATCTGTTTCCCGCAAGGCTGAATACGACAAGGGGGTCCAGTCCTTTAAGTCAGGTGATGCTGCTTATGTAACAGGAAGTCCCGAACAGGCTCTGTCAGACTACACATCGTCAAAAACAGTATTCGCCGCACTTTTCCAGGAAATTTCTGTAGCCCGCCAGAAGGCTCAGGAAGCCGTAGATGCTGCAAAAAAAAGGGTTGAACAGAGCGAAACTGTCGCCCAGGATGCAGATACACAGGCTCCGCTCGGAGATGAACCCGTAGAAGGAATAGAAGAAGCAGACACTACTCTTCTTGAAGCCGATGACTTTACAGAAGCTCAGAATTCCGTGGTTGAACTTGACGAAACTCTTGAAGGGGAGGCCGAGTAATGAAAAAAATAGCAATGCTTATACTGTCTGCTGCAGTAACTGTTTCTGCGGCACTTGCAGCAAGTTATACAAACAATACGTACCAGAAGCTTGCAAAAGAGTATACTGTAAAAGCACAGAATGCTCTTGACGCAGGGGAATACGTACTTGCAGAAGAATATGCCGCAAAGGCGCAGGAAAATGCAGCCCTGTCAGATTCTTACATCAAGATGATGATTAGCAAAGATTCAGCATCAAAGAATATGACTCTTGCAAAAAACAGGCTTGAATATGTAAAGAAAATTCGCGGTGACGTAAATTTCCCCATAGCATACGAAGCTGCATCCGGTTTTTATGCATCGGCACAGAAGTCTTTTGAATCAGAAGATTTTGAAGCCGCTTCTGTTTCATCAAAAAAAGTTATTGAAACACTTGCAGATGTTCATGAAATAACACCGCTTCCAAAATATTATATTGTTCGTCCGTGGGCAACAGACAGGGACTGCTTCTGGAATATATCAGGTCGTCCGTTTGTATACAACAATCCGTTCCTGTGGGAAAATCTCTACGAAGCAAACAAGTCCGCACTTCCAAAGCCTGAAGACCCAAATCTTATTCTTCCCGGAATGAAGATGGAAATTCCGTCTCTTTCAGGAGAATACCGCGATGGTGTCTATACTCCGGGCGTAAAGTACGAACCGTTCAAACCTGTAAAATAAATTACCGGCGGCGGTCTGTCCTCATAAAAAGTGCGAGCGCGCTTGCCATAAGGGCATGGGGATATTCCGCCGTACCGATTTTTTCAATAACTTCAGACTGCGGTATCTGCATGTAGTTTAAGCATTCGTCCGCATCCAAATCCTGAATTCCCGAAAAAACAAGGTTTTCTGCGCAAAAAACATATACATGGTTTGCAAAAAGTGCCGGATTCGGGTTCATTTTTCCCAAAAGAGTCAGTTTTTTTGCAGAAGCGCCTGTTTCTTCCCTTAATTCCCTGACAGCTCCTTCCTGCGGACTTTCTCCTTTGTCAATAACCCCGCCTGGAAACTCAATGCTCAGCGCTTTTTCTCCGTGCCGCCATTGCTTTACCATAAGAAAATTTTCCCCGCTTACAGGAATAACAATTACCCAGTCCGGGGCTTCGTTAACAATATATTTTCCTTTTCTTCCGCCGGGACCTGCACTCGTTCTTTCTGTAACAGTAAAAACAGGTGTCTTTAAAATTTCATTCCGTTCTGTTTCGTTCCATGTCAATTCAATGTCGTTCATTGTTTTCTCTAACTTTTTTGCGGTAAAATAAATTTTGACCAAAGACTGTTTTAAGTTTATAATAAAAAAGGCGTAATTTCCAGTTGCGCATTTGAATTAAAAAAAAGTCTGTAAAAGTTTTAATTGGAGGAATTATGGCAGTAATCGCAATTTCAAGACAGGTCGCAGCTCTTGGTGACGAAATAGCCGCCGCCGCTGCAAGGAAGTTGGGCTATAAATTCATAGACCGCAAGCAAATAGAGGAAAAAATAGTTCAGCTTGGTTTTCCTAAGGAAAAACTTTCAAAATATGATGAAAAGAAGCCGGGTTTTTTTGCCAGCCTTGTAAAAGATCGTGACGAATATCTGAACTACCTCCAGTGTGCAGTACTTGAAGCTGCGTCAGAAGGAAACTGTATTCTTATAGGACGCGGAGCCTTTATTATCTTGGAAAATCTGCCCAATCTGCTTTCGTTCAGGTTTATTGCCAAGGATTCAGTCCGCATGGAACGCCTCAAGACTGAATTTTCATGGAACGACAAGCAGGCTCAGGCTAGAATTACCGAAAGCGATTCAAACCGCCGCGGATTCCACAAAAGCTTTTTTAATCTTGAACACGAGGACCCGCAGCATTTTATTCTTACAATGAACACAGGAATTCTTACCGTTCCTGAAGCAGCCGGAATAATAGAAAATCTAGTAAAAACCTGCATCACTTCCGAAAAAGAAGCAGAAGGCAAAAAAATGGTCGCAAATCTGCTTAAGTGCCAGCGCCTTGTAAACCAGCTTCTGTTTGAATATAAAGTCGGAATAAATTTCCTTCACGCGGTATCAGATTCTTCAGGAAGCTTTATTACCCTTCAGGGAGTTGCAGATTCTCAGGCTGCCGTAGACAGAACAGTTCAACTTGCGGCAAAAATTCTTCCGTCATGCAGCATAAAATCTGCAATTACTGTAGTTCAGGATTTCAAGAATTATCAGTAGAAAAAAAATAAGGAAAATTACAAAATGAAGACATCGAATAAATTTACACTTTCAAGAATAATTTTGGCGCCGGTGATTTTTTTAATTTATTATATTCCGGTCTGGGTTGGGGCTGCTGCAGGATCGCCTTTGTCAGTAGCGTCAGTTTGTGTTGCAATCCCTTTGCTGGCTTTTGCTGAATTCACTGACTATCTGGACGGACATTTTGCCAGAAAACACAATGAAGTCAGCGATTTCGGAAAAATGTTCGATCCGTTTGCCGATGTATTTTTACATTTATCTATGTTTACATGCTTTGTTTTTGCAGGTTACATGCCGGTTGTGTTTTATGTTTTTATATTTTACCGTGAATTCGGCCAGAATTTCCTGCGTATGGTTGCGGCCAAACAGGGAACAGCCATTGCTGCCAGAAAGGGCGGAAAACTCAAAACTGTAATGTATGTGGCAGCCTGTTTTTTTGCACTTATTCAGGAATTTCTTGTAAGAACAGGTCTTTCCTCTTCACTCAGCCTGAATATGCAGCTTTTGAAATACATAGGCTGGGGGTTCTTCGGCGTTTGTGTTCTTCTTGCATACATTTCATTCATTGACTATTTGAAAAACTTCGGAAAACTTCTTAAATCAGCCGCGGAATAAGCATTTTTTGCCGGACAGAAAAAAAATCTGCATTTTTATAAAAAAAATGCAGATTTTTTTATTTTACTATTGACACAAAATGATGTTCCGTGTATATTATATCTCACCACTTGAGAACACAAAGTTAACACTTAAGTTTCAAAAGCGGTACTTGAAAATACTTTTAGTTATTTGACAGAAAAGGGAAGGAAAGAAGAGATAGAATGAGCAGGTAAACTGTTCAGGAAGGTGACGCAAGGAAAAAGAAAAACCAATTCCATGTCAGTATGAGATGGAGCCGGTTCGTAACAAAATGAAAAATCCCAGGCCTTCGGGCCGAGGAATAAATCATGGAGAGTTCGATCCTGGCTCAGAACGAACGCTGGCGGCGCGTCTTAAGCATGCAAGTCGAGCGGGAACAGATAGCTTGCTATCTGCGAGAGCGGCGGACTGGTGAGTAACACGTGGGTGACGCACCCTTCGGACGGGGATAGCCTGTAGAAATACAGGATAATACCGGATACGAATCCACAGGTTAGAGATGTGGATGGAAAGCCCCTACGGGGGCGCCGGAGGAGCGGCCCGCGGCCCATCAGCTGGTAGGTGAGGTAAAGGCCCACCTAGGCAATGACGGGTATCCGGCCTCAGAGGGTGGACGGACACATTGGGACTGAGATACGGCCCAGACTCCTACGGGAGGCAGCAGCTAAGAATATTCCGCAATGGGGGAAACCCTGACGGAGCGACGCCGCGTGGACGATGAAGGCCGGAAGGTTGTAAAGTCCTTTTGCGGGTGAGGAATAAGGACCGGAGGGAATGCCGGTACGATGACTGTAACCTGCGAATAAGCAACGGCTAATTACGTGCCAGCAGCCGCGGTAACACGTAAGTTGCGAGCGTTGTTCGGAATCATTGGGCGTAAAGGGCATGTAGGCGGTTACGCAAGCCTGGTGTGAAAGCCCGAGGCTCAACCTCGGGATGCGCCGGGAACTGTGCAACTAGAGTAGCTGAGGGGCAGCCGGAATTCCAGGTGTAGGGGTGAAATCTGTAGATATCTGGAAGAACACCGATGGCGAAGGCAGGCTGCCAGCAGATTACTGACGCTGAGGTGCGAAGGTGCGGGGAGCGAACAGGATTAGATACCCTGGTAGTCCGCACAGTAAACGATGCACACTGGGTGTCCGCCCATGAGGGTGGGTGCCGAAGCAAACGCGATAAGTGTGCCGCCTGGGGAGTATGCCCGCAAGGGTGAAACTCAAAGGAATTGACGGGGGCCCGCACAAGCGGTGGAGCATGTGGTTTAATTCGATGGTACGCGAGGAACCTTACCTGGGTTTGACATGCACGGTGATACCGGGGAGATCCGGGGGTCCAGCAATGGAACCGTGCACAGGTGCTGCATGGCTGTCGTCAGCTCGTGCCGTGAGGTGTTGGGTTAAGTCCCGCAACGAGCGCAACCCCTACCGTCGGTTACCAGCAAGTAAAGTTGGGGACTCCGGCGGAACTGCCGGCGACAAGCCGGAGGAAGGTGGGGACGACGTCAAGTCATCATGGCCCTTATGCCCAGGGCTACACACGTGCTACAATGGCCGGTACAGAGCGAAGCGAGACCGCGAGGTGGAGCGAAGCGCAGAAAACCGGCCGTAGTCCGGATTGGAGTCTGAAACCCGACTCCATGAAGTTGGAATCGCTAGTAATCGCGCATCAGCACGGCGCGGTGAATACGTTCCCGGGCCTTGTACACACCGCCCGTCACACCATCCGAGTCGGGGATACCCGAAGTCGGCAGGCTAACCGGAAACGGGGGCCGCTGCCGAAGGTATGCCCGGCGAGGGGGGTGAAGTCGTAACAAGGTAGCCGTACCGGAAGGTGCGGCTGGATCACCTCCTTTCTGAGAGAAAGGTAAAGGCACCGGTGTACGGTGCAGTCCTTGAGTTGTATTCTTCTTTCCTTTCCTTATCTGTTAAATGCAGATTTTGGGACAGTAGCTCAGTTGGTTAGAGCATCGCTCTGATAAGGCGGGGGTCAATAGTTCAACTCTATTCTGTCCCATACATAAAAGTTAGTTCTTTGAAATACAGAGGGAAGGAAACGAAATGAAGGCGCATCGATTGAAAGAGAGATGCGGAAGGGTCAATATGGCCAAGCGAAAATAGGTCCATGGCGGATGCCTATGGAGCTGCGGGGCGAAGAAGGTCGCGGCAAGCTGCGAAAAGCCGGGGGAAGGAGCACACATCCAGTGATCCCCGGATAACCGAATGGGGTAACCCGGCGGAAGAGATTCCGTCACCGCGCAACTGAATAAAATAGGTTGGCGGAGCCAGACCGGATGAAGTGAACCATCTAAGTAATCCGGGAAAAGAAATCAAAAGAGATTCCGTAAGTAGCGGCGAGCGAAAGCGGAAGAGCCCAAACCGCGATAAGCGGTGTTGTAGGGCCGCACGGGGATGACCCGCGGAGAAAGCAAAGGGATGCGTAGCGGAAGGAACCGGAGAGTTCTGCCGAAGAGCGTGACAGCCGCGTACGCGAAACGCGATCCCACTCCGTGGTGCGGTACCTGAGTAGGGCGGGGCACGAGAAACCCTGTCTGAATCCGGGTCGACCACGATCCAAGGCTAAATACTGCGCAGCTACCGATAGTGAAGAAGTACCGTGAGGGAAAGGCGAAAAGAACCCCGGTGAGGGGAGTGAAATAGAACCTGAAACCATGGACCGGCAAGATGTCACGGGAATAGCTGCCTGTGGCGTGTCTTTTGTAGAATAAGCCTGCGAGTCACGGTGTGCGGCGAGGCCAAGGGATAGAAGTCCCGGAGCCGGAGCGAAGGCGAGTCCGAAGAGGGCGAAAAGTCACACGTCGTGGACCCGAAGCCAATGTGATCTTACTATGGGCAGGTTGAAGCAGGGGTGAAACCCTGTGGAGGACCGAACGGTAATCTGTTAAAAAAGGTAGCGATGACCTGTGGTAAGGAGTGAAAGGCTAAACAAACATGGAGATAGCTGGCTCTCCCCGAAATGCC
The DNA here is from genome assembly GCF_016117655.1 of Treponema peruense. Classification (NCBI taxonomy): domain Bacteria; kingdom Pseudomonadati; phylum Spirochaetota; class Spirochaetia; order Treponematales; family Treponemataceae; genus Treponema; species Treponema peruense. The sequence goes on along the minus strand of NZ_CP064936.1, from coordinate 2,465,884 downwards.
TTTAGGGACAGCCTCGTGGAAAGTTTGTGGAGGTAGAGCACTGGACGGCCGAGGGGGAGTCAAATCCTACCGAATCCGATCAAACTGCGAATGCCACAAACCAGCCCACGGGAGTGAGACTGCGTGCGACAAGGTTCGTAGTCGAGAGGGAAACAGCCCGGACCGCCGGCTAACGGTCCCCAAATCATGCTGAGTGTGAAATGAAGTGCGGATGCACAGACAGCCAGGAGGTTGGCTTAGAAGCAGCCATTCCTTGAAAGAGTGCGTAACAGCTCACTGGTCGAGCACCCGTGCGCAGACAATGTAGCGGGGCTAAGCATGATACCGAAGCCGCGGATTCATACCGTAAGGTATGACTGGTAGGGGAGCATTCCGCCAACCCAGGAAGGCATGCCCGTGAGGGGTGCTGGAGGAAGCGGAAGAGAGAATGCAGGCATAAGTAACGCAAAGACGGGTGAGATCCCCGTCCGCCGAAAACCTAAGGTTTCCGGGGTAAAGGCAATCTGCCCCGGGTAAGTCGGCCCCTAAGGCGAGGAGGAAACTCGTAGCCGATGGGAAGGCGGTGAATATTCCGTCACTTCAATCAGTTTCGAAGGCAGGACGCATGAGGCGAAGTCCGGCGGGAGAACGGTAGTTCCCGTCGAGGCGGCAAGGTGAAGAGGCATACAGGCAAATCCGTATGCTGAGCTGAGCTGAGAGCGATTCCCTTTACGGAGGGACGAAGCGGACAGAGTCAAGGTGCCGGGAAATACTGTCTAAGGTCAGGCTGATTGGAACCGTACCGGAAACCGACACAGGTAGGAAGGATGAGTAATCTAAGGCGCACGAGCGACCTCGCGTTAAGGAACTCGGCAAAATGCACACGTAACTTCGGAAGAAGTGTGGCTCCCGGTCGAAAGGTTTGGGAGCGGCAGAAAGCAGGCCCAGGCGACTGTTTATCAAAAACACAGCCATCTGCGAACCAGCAATGGGACGTATAGGTGGTGACACCTGCCCGGTGCCGGAAGGTTAAGGGGAGCGCTCAGGAGCAATCCGAAGGTGCGAACCGAAGCCCCGGTAAACGGCGGCCGTAACTATAACGGTCCTAAGGTAGCGAAATTCCTTGTCGGGTAAGTTCCGACCCGCATGAATGGTGTAACGATTCTGGGCACTGTCTCAACGCGAGACTCGGTGAAATTTATGTTCCGGTAAAGAAGCCGGATACCCGCAATCAGACGGAAAGACCCCGTGAACCTTCACCGCAACTTAGCATTGGGATTCTATTCGTCATGTGTAGGATAGCTGGGAGGCAGAGAGGCGTGGCCGTCAGGTTGCGCGGAGCCGCCGGTGAAATACCAGCCCTGACGGATGGGATTTCTAACGCTTTCCCTGAAGCGGGAGAGCGGACAGTGCTAGGCGGGCGGTTTGACTGGGGCGGTCGCCTCCCAAAGTTTAACGGAGGTGCGCGAAGGTCCCCTCACCCTGGTTGGGAATCAGGGCGCGAGTGTAAAGGCACAAGGGGGCTTGACTGCGAGAGAGACATCTCGAGCAGGTGCGAAAGCAGGTCTTAATGATCTGATGGTTCCGAGTGGAAGGGCCATCACTTAACGGACAAAAGGTACTCCGGGGATAACAGGCTGATTTTCCCCAAGAGTTCACATCGACGGGAAAGTTTGGCACCTCGATGTCGGCTCATCGCATCCTGGGGCTGGAGCAGGTCCCAAGGGTTTGGCTGTTCGCCAATTAAAGCGGTACGTGAGCTGGGTTCAGAACGTCGCGAGACAGTTCGGTCCCTATCTGTTGCGGGCGTTGGATGTTTGAGAGGAGCTGCCTTTAGTACGAGAGGACCGAGGTGGACGAACCTCTGGTGTACCGGTTGTTCCGCCAGGAGCAAGTGCCGGGTATCTAAGTTCGGAAGGGATAACCGCTGAAAGCATCTAAGCGGGAAGCCCGCCTCAAGATTAGACATCCCTGGGAGCATGACTCCCCTGTAGACCCCGGGCAGACCACCCGGTTGATAGGCCGCAGGTGCAGGTACGGTGACGTGCACAGCCGAGCGGTACTAATAGGTCGTGAGGCTTGGCCATATTGTTCCTTCAAAAATCATTTTGTTTCTTTCTGCGGACAGTGTTCCGCCAAGACTTTGCAGCCTGGAAGGGTACTTCCTTGAGACAAAGTTTTCAGCCTCTGATGCGGCTCTTATGATGCCGGTGGCCATGGCGGGGAGGAAATACCCGTTCCCATTCCGAACACGGAAGTCAAGCTCCCCTGCGCCGATGATACTGCGAGAGCGGGAAAGTAGGTGGCCGCCGGCTTTTTTTTGTTTAAATTGTTTCTTTTATATCCATAAATATCGATAAAAATCATAAAAATATAGAAAACACTTGCCTTTTTTGTAAAATCGGCTGATAATATAACTATACGATTTTCAATTTTGGGAGTGTCAAATGGAAATAGAAAAGATTGCAAAGGAAATTCAAAATGGAGACAGTATTCTTGGAATAGAGTTCGGTTCTACAAGAATCAAAGCTGTTCTAATTAATTCTAAAAATGAGCCTGTTGCCGGTGGTGCCTTTGACTGGGAAAATTCCCTGGAAAATGGAATTTGGACTTATTCCCTGGAAGAAATTCATAATGGAATTTCGACTGCTTTTTCTGATATGAAAGCGGATGTTCTTAAAAAATATGGCGTAAAACTTACAAAACTTCGTGCTATGGGAATCAGTGCTATGATGCATGGATATCTCGCTTTTGACAAAGACGGAAATCAGCTTGTACCATTCAGAACATGGCGAAATACAATAACAGGACAGGCTTCAAAAGAATTGTCTGCTTTGTTTGATTATCCTGTTCCGGAGAGATGGAGTATTGCACACCTTTACCAGGCCATTCTTAACGGGGAGGATCATGTTCCTCAGATTGACTTTTTGACAACATTGGCGGGTTATGTTCATTGGAAACTTACGGGACAAAAAGTTCTTGGAATCGGAGATGCTTCCGGTATGTTCCCGATTGATGCAGATTCAGGAAGTTACGATTCTGACATGCTTTCCAAATTCAATGCTCTTGTAAAGGACAAAAAGTTTTCGTGGAAGCTGGAGAATATTCTTCCTGAAGTTCTTTCGGCTGGGGAAAATGCCGGAACTTTAACCGCAGAAGGTGCTTCCTGGCTTGATAAAGACGGAACTTTGGAAGCCGGTGTGATTCTTGCCCCGCCTGAAGGAGATGCAGGTACAGGAATGACTGCTACGAATTCAGTTGCCCCAAGAACCGGTAATGTTTCTGCAGGAACTTCGGTTTTTGCAATGATTGTTCTGGAAAAGAAACTGAACCATTCGTATAACGGACTTATTGATATGGTTTCTACACCTGACGGAAAGCCTGCCGCCATGGCTCATGCAAATAACTGTACCGGAGAATATGACAAGTGGATAAAACTTTTTGGTGAAGCTGCCAAAAGAATGGGTGCAGAATTTGATAAGTCCCAGCTTTATTCGGTACTTTTGGGTGCAGCAATGGAAGGTGAAAAGGACTGCGGCGGACTTATTCCGTTTAACTATATTTCTGGCGAGTCGATGACAGGCTTTAATGAAGGACGCCCGCTTTTTGTTCGTACCCAAAATGCACATTTTACTCTGGAAAATTTTATGCGTGCACACTTATTTACAGCACTGGGCGCTCTGAGAACCGGTATGGATATTCTGTTTGACAAGGAAAATGTTTCTTTGGACAGACTTACCGGACACGGTGGTTTCTTTAAAACAGAAGGTGTTGGTCTTCCAGTAATGGCTGCTGCAATGCATACTCCTGTTTCTGCAATGAGTACTGCTGGCGAGGGCGGACCATGGGGAATGGCTCTTCTGGCTTCGTTTGTTGTAAACGGAAACGGAATGAAACTTCCGGAATGGCTTGATAAATTCGTATTTGCTTCTGCAAAGGTTGATACAGTCAAACCGCTGCAGGCTGACATAGACGGATTTAATGCCTTCTTTGCTAACTATAAGAAAGGTCTGGCAGTAGAACGTGCAGCTGTAGAAAATATAGACTGAAAGCGAGGATAATATGTCAAAATTCAATACTTTGAGAGAAGAGGCTTACGAAGCCAATATGCAGATTCCGGCGCAGCATCTGGCGCTTTATACATGGGGAAATGTTTCTGCTTTTGATCCGGATGAAGGTGTTTTTGCAATCAAACCGAGCGGAGTTCCTTACCCGGAACTGACAGCCGGCAGTATGGTTATTGTTGATCTGGACGGTAATGTTGTGGAAGGAAATCTGAGGCCTTCTTCTGATACACCTACACATGCTGTTTTGTACAGGGAATTTGCCGTAAAGGACGGGGCAAAAATCCGCGGAATTATCCATACTCATTCAACTTATGCAGTAAGTTGGGCTCAGGCTGTAAAACCGGTTCCTTTGTTTGGAACAACCCATGCTGATCATATTCAGACTGAAATTCCATGTACGCCGTATTTGTCTGAAGAAGCGGTAAAAAATGATTATGAAAAAGAAACAGGCAATCTGATTGTTGAACATTTCAGGAAATTGAAACTGAATCCTGATGAAGTGAATATGGTTCTGGTAGGAGGACACGGCCCGTTTGCATGGGGAAGTACGGCTGCCAAGTCAGTTTACAATGCTGCAGTTATGGAAGAAGTAAGCAGGATGGCACTGAATACGCTCTTGATTCGGCCGGATGCTGAAAGTCTTCCGAAATATATTGTAGAAAAACATTACCTTCGTAAACACGGACCGAATGCATACTACGGTCAGAGTGCAAAATAAGATTATGGCTGCTCTTCAAAAGGGCAGCTTTTTTTTACAACAGAGCTTATGTTTCTGACAATGATGTCCCAAAAATATGGGAAGCTTTGGGAAAATGGGCTACAGCTTCAATAAGGCCAACAAAGGAAAATACGGTTTTGTAATGAATGTTGGAGACGCCTATTACACAATTGTTTTCACTACAGGAAAAGGAAACCGCCTCTTTGGACCCAACGGGGATGATGAGACACAGACAAACATCAACAGCGAAACTTCTGTAAACGGAATGAAATTCTTCCAGTGGAAAGAGTTTGGCGCAGAATTCTTTTGTTACAAGCATAGAAGATGCGGACCGTACGCTTTATGATTTTGGTACGGCAGCAGAAGACGATGTGGATATTGTAACGCTTTCAAGGGTAGATGCTCTTAAATCCCATAAGATCTGCACTTCAGACGGCAGTGAGCATATTCTTGTTACAGACTCTGTTGTGTACTGTGATAAAAACGCTGATGGAACGGTGCTACATTTTGTTTCAGACAGGAAAATTTCGTTCAGGGTATTCCCCGGTCTTGCGGCTACCGGAGAAACTGCAAAATATTCTGTCGAAACCGGTGACTGGAGCGCGTCCGGTGCATGTGATGTAATGCTTGAAGTTGCATATACAGGAAACTGCGCACGGCTTTACGAAAACGAAACGCTTGTTGATGACAGCATTTTTATGGGGCAGGATTATCCGTGGACAATAGGTTTGAAGCGTTTTGGCGTTAAGAAAAATTCATTTGTTCTTGAAGTTGATGAACTTAAAAAAGATGCTCCTGTTTATCTTGAACAGTGGCCTGAATTTTCTTCTAACGGAATAATGAAAGTCAGTTCAATAAAAGCTCGTGCATATCACGAAGTAACAGCACGCATCTGAAATTAAACAGAGACTGTCGATTATTAATTTTCCTGCCGGAAGAAATAAATTTTTTGTTTTTATTCCGGCAGGATTTTTTTTGCCTTGAAAAATTCCATTCCGTTTGTTTATATTTAAAGCAGAATTAAGGCGGAAAAAATTATGAGAAAATTCAATGTAACAGGAATGAGTTGTGCTGCGTGCAGTTCGCGCATAGAAAAAGCTGTCGGCAATCTTTCGGGAGTAGAATCATGTTCAGTAAGTCTGCTTACAAATTCTATGGGAGTTGAAGGCAGTGCTTCTGATGAGCAGATTATAAATGCCGTAAGAAAAGCCGGTTATGATGCCTGGAATTCTGATTCTAACACAAATGCTTCAGAGCAAAAAAACATCGGCTCTGAACAAAAATCAGAGACTTCTTTAATTGCAAAACGCCTTTGGTCTTCCTGCATTTTTTTGCTTTTACTCATGTATCTGAGTATGGGACACATGATGTGGAACTGGCCGCTGCCCGCTCGACTTTCTGAAAATCACATTGCAATGGGTTTGCTGCAGTTTATTCTTTCACTGATTGTGCTGGTTATAAACAAAAAATTCTTTTCTTCGGGATTCAAAAATTTATTCAGGTTTTCTCCAAACATGGACAGTCTTGTAGCATTGGGCGCGGGAATTTCTTTTTTTTACAGCACGCTTGTTTTGTTTGACATGACAGATGCCGCGGTTTTTAACGACAACAATCGGATTATGCGGGACATGCACAATCTGTACTTCGAAGGCGCAGCAATGATAGTAACGCTTATTACTTTGGGCAAACTGCTTGAGTCTGTCTCAAAAGGCCGCACTACCAGCGCACTTAAATCGCTTTTGAAGCTTGCCCCTGATTCTGCAGTTGTAATCCGAGGCGGAAAAGAAATTTCTGTTCCCGTAAGCGAAGTAAAAGAAGGCGATGTTTTTGTACTGAGACCCGGCGACAAAATTCCTGTAGACGGAATTGTAATTGAAGGTGAGTCCGCAGTTAACGAGTCGTCACTTACTGGAGAAAGTATTCCGGTAGAAAAAAAATCTGGCGATGATGTTCAGACTTCTACGCTGAATATTTCGGGATTTTTAAAGTGCCGGGCAATCCGTGTCGGAAAGGATACGACGCTTTCAAAAATTATTGCCCTTGTAGAAAATGCCGCTGCAACCAAAGCGCCTGTAGCAAAAATTGCCGATAAAGTTTCGGGAGTGTTTGTTCCCGTTGTGATTGGAATCGCCACAGTTACGGCACTGGTGTGGATGTTTGCGGGACAGAGTGTGGCGTTCGCACTCTCAAGGGGAATTTCTGTTCTTGTCATAAGCTGCCCATGTGCGCTGGGACTTGCGACGCCTGTTGCCATAATGGTTGCCGGCGGTGTCGGTGCAAAAAACGGAATTCTTTTCAAAACATCTGCTTCGCTTGAGGAAATCGGAAAAATAAAGACGGCAGTTCTTGACAAAACCGGCACTGTTACAAAAGGTGAACCTGTGGTTACAGATTTGATTCCGTGGGGCGGAACAGATCCTACAGAACTTGTAAAAACCGCTGCTTCACTCGAAGAAAAAAGTTCACATCCGCTTGCAAAAGCCGTTGTTCAGTATGCATCAGAAAAAGAAGTTTCTCTTTTTGAAACACGGGAATTTGTTTCTGTTCCAGGAAAAGGCGTTCGTGCAGAATATGAAGATGAAATAATTGCAGGCGGAAGTCTTTCTTATATAAGTTCATTTTGCAGCGTTGAAGATGAACTTGAAAAAAAGTGTGCAGAATTGTCAGCAGACGCAAAAACCCCGCTCGTGTTCTGCAAAGGAAAAAATGTTTTGGGAATAATTGCAGTTGCCGACGCGTTAAAGGAAGATAGTGTCGCTTCTGTAGACCGTCTTAAAAAGATGGGGATAAAAGTTGTCATGCTGACCGGCGACAATAAGAGAGTTGCAGATTCTGTTGGAAAAGCTGTTGGTGCAGATGAAGTTATCGCTGGTGTTTTGCCCGGAGAAAAAGAAGCTTATGTTGCAGAGTTTATGAAGACGGGAAAAACAGCCATGGTCGGTGACGGAATAAATGACGCGCCGGCTTTGGTCAGAGCAGATGTTGGTGTTGCAATAGGAGCGGGTGCAGATGTCGCAATTGATTCTGCCGATATTGTTCTTGTAAAAAATTCCCTGTCTGATTTTTGCAGTGCAGTTCTGCTTGGAAGGCGCGCGTTAAGAAATATCCACGAGAATTTATTCTGGGCTTTTGTATATAATGTTGCAGGAATTCCGCTCGCGGCCGGAGTTTTTTACAATTCATTCGGCTGGTCGCTTAACCCAATGTTCTGTGCGGCTGCAATGGGACTTTCAAGCTTTTTTGTTGTAACAAATGCGCTCAGGTTGAACATGGTGCGCATAAGAAATAAAATAAATGTAAAAGAGGAAAAAACTATGGTAGAAAAGAAAATCAAAGTAGAAGGAATGATGTGTGCACACTGCGAGGCTCATGTAAAAGAAGCGCTCGAGTCTGTAGCCGGAATTGAAAAAGCTGTTGCCGACCACAACACAGGTGACGTGCTTCTGACTATGGAACCGTCTGTTACTGACGAAAGCATAGTAAACGCCGTTAAAAAAGCGGGATATTCCCTGGCATAAACTGTTCCACAAGTGCAAAACTGTGATAAATATCACGATATGAACTTTTGAACAAAAAATAACTGCTTTTTTTTATTTTCAAGTGCCTTAGTGCCGAATTCTGTCTGTACAATAACAGGGTGAATTATGATAACATCGAGACGCTTGAAAAAAAATCTAATTTTTGGCAGGTGAATTCAATGTTTAATCGAGATGAATTTATCACAGAGATGGAATGGAAAAGATTCCGTGAGTTTTCAAAGGATTTTGCGACCCCGAATATTGTAGTGGATCTCCGCAGAATTAAAAAAAGTTATGTTCAGCTTAAGGATTCTTTTCCTTATGCAAACATTTATTATGCAGTCAAGGCAAATCCTGGAGTTCCGGTTTTGAAACTTCTTGACTCGCTTGGTTCAAGTTTTGACATTGCGTCACGATACGAACTCGACAAAGTTCTTGCGCTTGGAATTTCGGCAGACAGAACTTCATACGGCAATACAATTAAAAAATCAGAAGATATAAAATATTTTTATGAAAAAGGCGTAAGAATGTTCGCTACTGATTCAAAGGATGATTTGAAAAATATAGCGAAGTTTGCGCCTGGTTCAAGAGTTTATGTAAGAATCCTTGTAGAGAATTCAGTTACGGCAGACTGGCCGCTTTCAAGAAAGTTTGGCTGTCATCCCGACATGGCATATGATCTTCTTGTTCAGGCACGTGATCTGGGGCTTACACCTTACGGAATAAGTTTTCATGTAGGAAGCCAGCAGCGTGATATTGGCCAGTGGAATGATGCTATTGCAAAAACGAAATATCTGTTTGCATCTCTCGAAGAAGAAGAGGGAATCAAACTTACAATGATAAATATGGGCGGCGGTTTTCCTGCCCACTACATGCAGGCAACGAATGAACTGAGCGAATATGCATCGGAAATTACGCGTTATCTGCGTGATGACTTTGGTGAAGATGTTCCGATGATTGTACTTGAACCAGGGCGTTCCCTTGTAGGCGACAGCGGAATTCTTACTTCGGAAGTTGTTCTTATTTCGCGCAAAAACAATACGGCCCTTAACCGCTGGGTTTATCTTGATGCGGGAAAATTCAACGGACTTATTGAAACGCTGGACGAGTCAATAAAGTATCCTGTAATTACCGACAAAGACGGCGGAAAAGAAGGTTCTGTAATTATAGCAGGACCTACCTGTGACAGCATGGACATAATGTACGAAGATGAAAAGTACAAGCTTCCGATAGAATTGAAAAGCGGTGACAAAGTATACTGGCTTTCTACCGGAGCTTACACTTCGACATATGCAAGTGTTGCCTTTAACGGGTTCCCGCCGATAAAAACTTACTTTATGGGCGAAAACGGTCTTGAAGAAGACAAGATTTCTTAAGTTTGTTTCAAAATTGCAATTTTTAGAAACAAACTTAAACTGACCAGCCGCGGTCAACATTAAGTAGAACGCCGTTAAGCTCTTCCTTTGACATGAGCGAGACGGCGTTTTCTGCAAGTGCGTGCTCACTTACGGTTTGTGTTCCTTCAGGCGCGTGCGAAGTAAATCCTGGAAGAACTGCATTGCATGTAATTCCGTACTGTGCGTATTCCATTGCGATAGATTTTGTAATTACAGAAATTCCTGTTTTTGCTCCGGCGTATGCTGCATTTGTTTTGTAACCGCGCACGCTTTCTGTTCTTGTTCCGCCAAAAAAAATAATTCTTCCCCAGCGACGTTCCATCATTGCGGGAATTGCTTTTGACACAAGAATTCCGGGAAGTGCATAATTGTCCAGTGCCATCTGTGTCCATTCTTTTGCTGCCGTAAGATGAAGCGGCTTCTGGCAGAACGGTCCGAATGTTACGACAAGAATATCTGTCGCAGAAAGTTTTTCCCCGATAACACCGTCGCAGAAGTTTTCTATTCCGCAGTTGTCGATGTCGCAGAAAATAAATTCAATTCCAGAAAGCTGCTCACGGGTATTTCTTCCTGTACAGGTAACCTTTGCGCCTTTTTGCAAAAGAAGCCGTGCAATTTCAAGACCTGTTCCTTTTGTTCCGCCAATGATGAGAGCGTTTTTTTCTGCAAAGATATTTTTTTCCATGTGCAATATTATAGTGTAAAGAGCGTAAAATTAGTATACTGTAGATATGAATCTTGACAAAATCGTAATCGTACTTTCACGGCCCGAAGAATCGCGGAACATCGGCGCTGTGTGCAGGGGAATGGCCAATAACGGAATTCACACGCTACGTATTGTAGGCGACAGGAATTCCATTGATGTAGAAAGAGTACATATTCTTGCAATTCACGCAGGATATATTTTTGACAGAGCTGAATTTTTTGATTCAATTACAGAAGCAACAAAAGACTGTGTTTGTGCAGCTGCTACCACACGGCGTAAAGGAAAAAAACGCGGCGGAAAATTATTTCTTCCCGAAGAATTTGCTTCTATGGCAGACACTGTTACCGGAACAAAAGCTTCTGAAGGCGGAAAAGTCGCTGTAGTTTTTGGCAATGAACGTACAGGCCTTGAAGATGATGAAGTCAACGAATGTACAATGGGAGTTACAATTCCGTCCAGTGACGAATTCGGTTCGCTTAATTTGAGCCATGCCGTTCAGATAATAAGCTACGAACTTTTTAGAAAAAATGACACAAAGCGCACTGGGTATACACCTGTTTCCCTGGAGAGACTGGACAAAACCGTGGGTACAATTTCGGACAGTCTTAGAAAAATCGGTTTTTTTTCGCGTACAGGAAGTGAAGCAATGGAACAGTTCTGGCGTACTGTACTTTCGCGCGCATCCCTTACCGAAGGTGAAGCGCAGTATATAGAAAAAACGTTTGACAAAGCAGCAGGACTTGCACAATCACAATGTCCCAAAGACGAACGTCGCTTAGAAATTCAATTATAAAACCGGTCTGCAGACAGACGCAAAATTAAACCGTTGCGCTAAGTGAAAAAATGCTTTAATATTAAAGAATATGTCCGACATTTGCAGCAAAAATCATGATCTGGCGGAACGTCTTTTGTCCCGTTTTTTAAGATACGCAAAAACTTACAGCGAAAGTTCTTCAGAAAAAGCCGACAGCGGAATTATGCCCAGTACACCGCAGCAAAAAGAAATGGCGTCTCTCCTTAATGCCGAACTTTGTGGCCTCGGGCTTAAAAATGTTACTACGACCGCGGACTGCTATACATACGCTTTTCTGGAAGCAAGTGCCGGCCGTGAAAAAGATGAGCCGTTCTGTCTTATTGCGCACATCGATACATCGGAAGAAACCAGCGGCAAAAACGTACAGCCGGTCGTGCATAAAAACTATGACGGCTCGGTTATTCAGCTTAAGAATTCTGTTGTTCACGACCCCGCTTCTGATAAAGAACTTGCGGCTGCAGCAAAACAGCGTGAGACAATAATTACTTCTGATGGAACAACTCTTCTTGGTGCCGATGACAAGGCCGGTGTTGCAGAAATTGTAACGGCTGTAGAATATCTGGTAAAAAATCCGCAGATTCCCCACGGTGCAATAGAAATTCTTTTTTCACCAGATGAAGAAACAGGTCACGGAATGGACAGGGTTCCGCTTGAGCTTTTGAAGTCAAAGTACGCATACACTGTAGACGGCGGAACTATTGGCGAACTCGAAACTGAATGTTTTAATGCTTACAAAAGTACCGTGTCTTTTACAGGAAAGCCAAAGCATACTGGAACAGCGCGTCCTGACATGGTAAATGCCGTAACTATGGCCTGTACATTTCTTTCTTATCTTCCAAAAAATGAAGTTCCCGAGGCAACTGACGGCAGACAGGGCTTTTATGCGCCTATGTCTATAGAAGGTTCAATGGAGGACGCAAAAGTTGTGCTGTTTTTGCGTGACTTTTCGCAGGAAGGAATGGAAGAAAGAAAGCGTACTGTAGAAATGGCTGCATCTCTTGTGGAAAGAAGCTGCGGCGGACACGTAAGTGTAGAACATACGCTTCAGTACAAGAATATGCATGATGTAATGCAGAAAAATCCTGCCGTGGTGGAGCGTCTTGTAAAAGCATACCGTAATTGCGGAATGGAGCCTGTTTTTCCACCAATCAGGGGCGGTACAGACGGTTCGCGGCTTTCTGAAATGGGCATTCCCACACCGAATATTTTTACAGGCGGTCATAATTTTCACTCAAGATATGAATGGGCAAGTCTGGAACAGATGGTTAAGGCAACCGAGGTTCTTGTGGAACTTGCATCAAATAAATAAAAAAAGGAATCAAAATGTACGAATATCAGATTGAAGGCGGTTTTCCAATAAAAGGAACAATCCGTGCTTGCGGAAACAAAAATGCGGCTCTTCCGTGTATTGCGGCGTCCATGCTTACAGAAAAACCGGTAATACTCAGGAACATTCCCGAAATAGAAGACACAGGGGTTATGCTTCTTATTCTTCAGGCTTTGGGAGTTGAAGTCGAAAAACTGGAACACAATACCTGGAAAATTCAGGCAAAAGAAATAATCCGCAACGATATACCTGCTGAACTGAGCAGAAAAATAAGGGCTTCAATTCTTTTTGCAGGACCGCTTATTGCAAGAACAGGAAAAGCCATTATGCTTCCGCCCGGAGGAGATGTAATTGGCCGCAGAAGACTGGACACGCATTTTATTGCTCTTCAGGAACTTGGTGCACGCGTTTCTATAGACAGTAAATTTGAGTTTACTGCCAATAAGCTTGTAGGAAAAGATATCTTTTTGGACGAAACTTCAGTTACCGCAACAGAAAATGCACTTATGGCTGCAGTTCTTGCAGAAGGGCGTACTGTAATTACAAACGCTGCGAGTGAGCCGCATGTTCAGGATTTATGCACAATGCTGAATATGATGGGTGCAAAAATTACCGGTGTAGGAAGCAATATTCTTTACATCGACGGTGTGCCATCTCTTAACGGCTGCGACTTTACAATCGGTCCTGATTTTATGGAAATAGGTTCTTTTATTGGTCTTGCAGCTGCGACTCACGGGGCAATTACAATTACCGGTGTCAATGAAAAACAGCTGCGGCCGTTGCGTGTAGGTTTTAGCAAACTGGGAATCCGCTGGGACATAGACGGGGACAGGCTTTCTGTTTCTGAAGATCAGGAAATGCGTGTTAACACAGACCTTGGCGGTATGATTCCCAAAATAGATGACAGTCCGTGGCCTGGATTTCCGCCTGATTTGACTTCCATTATGACGGTTGTCGCCACCCAGGTAGAAGGAACCGTGCTTATTTTTGAAAAAATGTTCGAAAGCCGCATGTTCTTTGTAGACAAACTTATAAGCATGGGCGCACGCATTACTCTTTGTGACCCGCACAGAGCGGTTGTAAGCGGCCCCAGTTCACTTCACGGCGACCACCTTGTATCTCCAGATGTAAGAGCCGGAATGGCAATGGTTATAGCTGCGATGGCTGCTCACGGTGAAAGCCGCATAAGCAATGTTTACCAGATAGAGCGCGGTTATGAACACCTTGTAGAAAGGCTTCAGGCTTTGGGTGCACATATTAAGCGCGTTGACATAGACTGATTTTTGTTCAGCTCAACGTGCATAATACGCGGGGCGGTTTGATTTTTTAGTTCTTGCGCGAAAGAAAATTCAGCGAGGCAAGGGCAAAAAGAATTGTGTAAAAAACCGTTGCCGCGGCCAGTGCCCCCATTCCGAATATTCCTACAATCAGATAATTGAGCATTCCAAAAAGATAATAACAGCTGTTCAAAATAATAAACATAAGAAATCCGTAAAGGGGAATTATTATAAGCCACGAAAATTTGAACAGCGCTGACTTGTCGCTTATTCTGTAATTCCACCCGGCTACGGCACACATAATGCATATTATGAGCATAAACAGCGGATACATTGCCCGCGTAACAAGAATTTCAGAAAACACTTCTGCAGAAAAACCGTAGTGAACGGCTTTTTTTACAAATCCTGCAAGAAAATAAAGAGGCATTTGCTGTGCTCCGGACGAAGCTTCACTTATAACAGCAAAATCGGAATAAGGCATCGGAAGAATCATCGAAGTAAACGGAATAAATTCTGACTTTATGTTGGTTTCTGTTCCTGCATCATTTCCGGCTTTTGAAAACCCAAGTTCAGAAACTATTTTGTCAGGAATTCCTGTTTCTTTGAACGTGAATTCAGGGCTGGTGATAATTCCTTCCCCGGTTCTTGAAACGGAACAAAGCTGAACAAAAGGAACTGACTTCCATTCTTTTGCCAATCCCATTAATGTTCGTGCGTTTGCAGAAAAGTCTGCTGCATTTTGTTCAATAACTTTTGCGTAAGGTGCGTGAAATGCGTATCTGAACACTCCGTTGCGCCCGTAGTTTACAACATCCAGCGATTCAAGGTAGCGCACCGAACCGCCGTTTCCTTTTACGTCCATTGCGCCTTTTATATAGAAGACAGTTTTTGTTCCGTCAGAATTGCTGAGCGCAAAATAAATGTTGTGTGTATTTTCCATGCGGATCATTCCGTCTGTTTCGTCAAAGAAAAAATACATGCTTTCTACGCCTTTTTTTGCAAGTGAAAGAAATTCTTCTACATCGGGATCGGCTTCTATTGTTTGTGAAGAAGACTCCAGCGAAAGAAAGATGTAGTATGATTTTAAAAAGTCACGGCTTAACAGAAGTTTGTATCCTTCGTATTTTTTTTCGTAATAGGCACGTTCTTTTTCTGAACCAAAGGCTTTGGGCTCATTCAGTTTGTTCCACGCATCGTTTGCAGCAGAAATGGCTTCGGTTCTGTTTGTTTCAGTTCCTTCACAGCACTGAACGGCAATCTGAGCCCAGTAATGTGCATTGAACCAGTCGCCCGAGGCCGCCGCAGTTTTGGATTTTTCTATAAGTTCTTTTACGGAATATCCTTTTTCGTTGAAAATTCCGGCGGCGCTCACTTTTGCTTTTTCTGATACCTGCTGCGGTTTGACACGGGATTGTTCATGAAGCTCGCGGTCACGGGCAAGATCCGCACTGTTCTGTGCAAGATGAAGCTGGCGGTTTGCATAAATGTCGTCCGGGGCTATGTCGCATGCCTTCTGTGCGTACTGCAATGCAAGAAGAGGGCGACCTTTTTGGAGCATGATTTTTGATGTCGCAAGAGACTCTTCAAGTTCTACAGGAGCATTTTCTTTTTGAACAATCTGCGCTTTGACTGAAGGAATGAAAATTTCTGTATTCAGCATGAGAATAAAAACTATAAACAACGAAACAATCAGTATATTTTTGAAGCGTACGGTCATTCCGTGTGAAAAACGTACTGCACTGTCTGCTGTTCCTTTCTGCCATTGGATTGAACAGGCAAATGTTATTCCGCTTATAAAAATAACAGGCAAAAGTGAAAGAAAGTATTCTGTTCCGCGAAGAAATCTGTACCCTGCTGCAGCTCCTTCAAGAAGAACGGGAACACTCTGAAAAAATGAAACGCCGGTGCACAAAATAAAAACCAGCGTTGTGTATATTCCCATGCAGACAAGAATTTTTTTCATTTGTTTTTTATTCTCCCGTTTTTGAAATGTCTCTTTTCGTTAAGGAAATAATTCCGATTATGAGAATAAGGATAAAATATGTTATGTTGAATATAAGCTGAACCGGACTGGAATTTTTGGGCATAAAGCCGAGTGAATTTTTCAGAAAGCTGTCTGCGTTTTGAAGGAGCATTCCGCCTGCGACTGTTATATTGACTGCAAAAACCGTAATGATGTTTCCGGCAATGATTATTACGTTAACAAGCCGCCACTTTGAAATGGCTGTCAGAAAAACCGCCGCGAGCATTGCAAGACCCATTGTTGCGTAACAAATCCATGTAAGGTATCCTGCTTCATATGCAGCATGACATTCTGCTATAAAAATACCGAAAGTTCCCGTTACAAGTTCCATGGCTCTTGGCATGCGTACATTTTTTTGTATGAGTGGATCGGCAAATCCTGTATATGAGTCAGCAGCCTTTACATTTTTGAATGTATAAACATTTGTTTCGTTGTCTGCGCGGGCGGCTGTGTCAATGCAGAGTCCGTCTGCAATATTGTTTTCTCTTACTGCGGAATAAAACAGGATTTTTGTTCCGTCAGTTCTGAAATATCCCGGGGAAAGGTGGCGTTTTTCTGTTGGCTGCTGAAGGCTGTTCTGCGCAGATGCATAAAGGTTCATGCAAACGGGAACAAGCACCAGCCACGAAACAAGACCCAGTACAAAGTAGATTGAAATGTAAACGGCTTTGTGCAGTCTGTGTCTAATAATGTAAAAGCACATGAACACACCGCCGAGCATAAGCGTAACCGGTCCAACCAGAATCACACCCCCCAGAAAAAGGGAAAAACTCAGCGCAGAAAGTCCTTCGCCTGCAACAATAGATGAACAGGCTGTATAAATCATGTACAGAACAGCACATGCCGACGTTCCCACAAGAACAATCAGTATGTATGCGAGTATAAGCTTAAGTATATTTTGCAAAACTTGGTTACCAGAAGATTTCATCTTTCTAAAGCATATCACGGACAGGGAATAAAAACAAGAATTCGCTACATAGTCCGAATTCAAAGAACATGAATTCACAGGGGCAGCACTGTTTTACCACAGGTTTTACACAAAATAAATGATTATAATATAAGTAATTATAGTATTTATCCACAATTTATGGTATAAAATGTCTTCCACAGTATGCCAATGTAAATGCATCTCCTCGGGGGACAGGGAGCATTTTAACCTGTACGGGCAGACGCAGTTATCTACCAAAACTGCTTTTTCCCGCGCGGATCTTCCCGTACACCCGCGTCTCTGTTATCATAACTAAATAAAAAAGCCCTCCCACAGTTAGCGGAAGGGCAGTATATGCGTTAAAAAAGTGCTTGTTGTTCCGGCTTATCCCAAAAAGATTTGAGCCTGCTGGTCAATAACAAGAATAGACTTACAGTCAGAGCATCTGAAGCGGCCGCTCTTTGTAGCCTTGAGTCTGCGTGAACATACCGGGCACACAAATACTTTGGGGAACAAAGATGTCTGTGCAGAAACAGCAGGTTCTGAGAAGAAAGAAATCGAGTCTTCGAGAGATTCCTTGATGTTAAAGAACTGGCTGAATCCCAGAAGCTGGAATACTTCGTATACTTTGGGCTGAATGCTCAGAAGAACAATATCACCGCCCTTTGGTTTTACCAACTTAAGGAATGCCGTAAATGAGCCGATTCCGGTAGAGGATACATAATTAAGTCCTGCACAACTGAAAATAAGATTTATATATCCTGCGGAAACTATTCTGCCAACCTGATTCTGAAAATAAACCGAGTTATATGTATCAATATAGCCGTTAAGAATAATCAGAATAGTATTTTCCTTGTTTTCGACTTTTTCAAGACTAATTTTGAGACTGGAATCTTTTTCTTCATCGAATCCTGGTACAATCTCGTTATTGCTCATGCTTCACTCCATAAAATCTAGCCGCAGTTTGTTTAAGTATAATGCATAACCGTAAAAATATCAATTATGTCCAATATTTTGTGCTGATTTGAAGAAATTTTGTTACTTCGTATCTGTAAAAGCAACGTCCGTATGGGAAGACGTACGTCTAAAAAGACAATACTTAACGAAAGTTAAAATGCGCGAAGGAGGACGCGGGAAGCGGAAATGACTTGATTTTTAGTTGGCGCGAAGCGACAAACGATAGTTTCTACGCAAAAATCACGTCAAGGCCAATATTGGCCGGTTTTCGATTTCTGCGGCCGACTGGGAGCATTTTAGCCTGCGCTGCACTTATCTAATCAAACTGCGTCTTACCACGCGGATCTTCATGTAAAATGCGGAATTAATTTGCACACTGAACAGTAACTTAAAATTGTGATAGAGTTTATATTAATATGAGAACTATAAGAAAAAATGTAATCCTCGCTGTACTTTCAGCCACAATCCTCGTCCGCGCCTTTGCCATGCAGACTCCGGTAGAAAATCTGCATGAATATACTCTGGAGAACGGACTAACGGTATTCGCCGCCGAAAACCACAATGTTCCGCTTGTATACATAGAAATTGCGGTAAGAACCGGTGCCATATCCCAGACCCCAGAAACAGCCGGTCTTTTTCACCTGTATGAGCACATGATTTTCAAGGGAAATTCCCTTAACCCTACAGCAGCTTCTGTAACTGCGGCTCTTTCAGAACTTGGAGTTTCATCCTGGAACGGAAGTACCGGTGTAGACAGGGTAAACTACTTTTTCACAATTCCTTCAGACAAACTAGAAGAAGGGCTTGCTTTCTGGAATGCGGCGGTAAGATTCCCCCTTATGAGACCCGAAGAATTTGAAAGCGAAAAAAAAGTCGTAATGGCAGAAATTGAAGGGGACTTTTCAGACCCTTCTTCGGTCTATTCATACGGAATAAATTCACGCATGTTCCCGGATGCTCCTTACAAAACTGACCCGCGTGGTTCCTTTGAGTCTGTAAGCAAGGCAACACTTGACCAGATGCGCGACATACAGGAACGGTTTTATATTCCGTGCAATTCAGCCCTTTTTATTGGCGGCGACATTAATCCGCAGGAAACGCTGGAACTTGTAAAAAAAATATTCGGCACCTGGAGCAATAACGAAAATTCCGCCCCGGTGCAGACTGTACGGCAGAATCCCGCACCGCTTTCCCAAACAGAATATTGTGTAATTCCATACGACAGGCTTCCCGAAGATTCCGCCTATGTAGAAATTTACTACAGAGGACCGGACACTGCCTTTGACATAGAAGATACATATTCTGCAGATTACCTGGAAACACTTCTTTCTGACCCATCCGGAATATTCAAAACACAGCTTGCCGGTGACGAAGAACTGTCTGTTCCGGGTACAGATTATGTTTACGGTGGCTACAGGACCGTAAAGGCAAACGGGCTTTTTTCATTCGGTGCAACTCTTTCACGCGCACAGGAAAATCTGGCCGGCCGTGCGGTAAAAATGTCTTCGCTTATTCAGGATAAGATACTTCCGCAGATTGCAGCAGACAAAAGCCTTTATTCAAAAAAACGCGTACGGCAGATTGCCACAAACCTTAACGACGACATGATGCGCTCCTGTGAAACGGCGGGTGCGCTTATGTCAAACCTTAGTTTCTGGTGGTCGGTAGTTGAAAGTTCCTACTATTATACTTATATAGACAACATGAGGCAGGTTTCGCAAAAAGACGTTGCTTCTTTTATTGACAGATATTTTACAGACAAAAAGCCTCTGGTCGCGGTACTTGTAAACCCCGTTACCTATGAAAAACAGAAAACCGCTTTTGATGAAGCTTCATTTACCCTTATAACACAGGAAAATTCTGTCTGGTGTAACGAAAGCCGATTTGCACGTGACGAGACAAAAGTTGCGCATAATGTTCCCCAACTTTCGCCGCAGGATGTGTACCGCGTTCAGGACAAGACTTCTTCACAAAAAAATGAACATGTAACGGTTCCGGTTGAGTCTGCGGTTTTAAAAAATGGAATTCCGGTTTATGTACGCAAAAGCGACGGACACATGTCATCAGTATATGTGGCTGTACGTGGCGGAACGGAGAGCCTTCCCGAACAGATGTCAGGACTCGAGTCAGCACTGTTTTCTGTCATGGCCGAAAGTTCTGCAAAGTATGACTACGAAAGCCGCCGCAAAATCTCTTTTGAAACAGGTTCATCTGTAGGCAGTATGTGCAAAATGAGCGGAAGTGCACTTTGTGTTACCACGCTGGACAAATATATGCCGCGTATGCTTGGTGTACTTGCAGACGGTTTTATAAACCCCGTGTTTGAAGACAAAGTAATGCAGAATCTTCTTCTTGAATGCAGAACGTCAGTGCAGAAATCACAGAACAATCCACCGTCGCTTCTTTTCAGAACACTTATGGACAGCGTTTACAAAGGCCATCCTTACGAAACAACTGTTGCGGTTAAGGAGGATTCTCTCGCTTCAATTACGGCCCAAAACATGAAAATGCTTCACAAAGAACTTATGGATCCTTCAAGAATTTTTGTTGTGGCAACAGGCAGTGTGGACACAAAATTGGTGGTAAAAATTCTTGACAAAACACTCGGCCGTCTTGAGCGCAAAGAATCAGGCAGTCAGCAGGCAAATCCTGAAATAAAACCTGTAGTAATAGAAGAAACTGCACCTGTTGTTAAAGTCCATCCGTCGGCAGCCGGAACAGCGTATGTCGCAAGAGTTTTTGCTTCACCTGCCAATACGTCGCATGATTTTATTCCGGCAGTGCTGGCTTCCCAGATTCATTCAGACATAATGTTCAATGTTGTGCGCGAAAAATATGGTGCATGTTACAGTCCTTCAAGTTCTGTCATAGGTTCAAAAGCTCCTGTCGGAACAGAAATTCTTGTTAACGTTTCTGACAAAAAAAACTTTGCATCCTACATGAAAGAAGCACGCACTCTTATGGCGCAGGGCAAAGTAATAGAAGATGTTTCCCCTGACGGAACATACGTTTTTGCCTCGGGGGCCGAAAAACTTGACTCCTACAAGAATTCGTACATTACGTCAACATACGCGTCTTCTGCTTCTTCAGGTGGAATGGCCGAGCGCATGGTTTACAATCTTTTTCAGTTCAACGACATTGACTATGACAAGATTCAGCTTGAGCAGGTAAGAAACACTACTTTTGAAGAAGTGCTTGATGTCTTTGACAGATACTGGATTAAAGGAAACGCAAGATGGTTTGCGGTTTGCGGTGACGGAGACATCAGTTTCTGAAAACAAAATTAAACCCTGAAACAAAACTGCCGATACTAACAATATGCGAAGTTTTGTTTTTAAAATTTGTGCTTTTGCTTTTGTTTCGTTTAACCTGAGTCTGGCTTTGTTCGGTCAGACAAAACCGCTTTACAGACTTCCCGAGTCTCTTCCAGAACGCAGTGCCGCCGGTTCTGACAATAACTTTCTTGTCGGAACAGAAAACGGCCTTTACAGGGTTCTGCCTACGGGACTTGCGGAACCTCTTTGGACAGAAGGCGGTGTAGAACGCATCCTTAAAACTTCGGCACGCTGGTATTTTGTTACAGAAAAAGGCATTGTGTCTTCTGCAGATTTAAAGACCTTTACTGAATGCAACAACGGAATTCCATTTCTTACGATAAAAAATTATGACGGCAAAAACAAGAATCTTGTAAAAAAAGCACCGCTCCTTAAAGATATAGCCGTCGACCCTTTTAATCCCGACATTCTTGTTACCGCAACAAAGGATGCCGTTTATCTTTCGCGCGACGGTGCAAAAACCTGGAAGTCAATCGGTTCAATGAGTACGGGAACAGCCGGAATGAAGGCCGTTGCAGTTTCGCATATGCCGGTTTATTCTTCAGGCGGAACAGAATCTGCAACTGAACTGGTTGTTTTTATGTCGCATCCGATATACGGCTTAAGCTATTACAGAGCAGATGCCGCAAGACCTTCATGGCAGGACGTAAGTGCCGGTTTTGCAGCAATGCCAAGTCTTACCCAGCCCGACGAAATTGCAGACATAATTCCGGTTGTAACAAAGCGTGAAGACGGTTCTGTCGGAACAGAAATTTATCTTTCACAGAGTTTTATGCCTAACATCTACCGGTTTGACTGGAGAAACAAGCGCGCCATAAAAATTTACGAAGGAAGTCTTCCCTGCGATACAATAGACGGACTCTGCCAGACACCAGAAGGAATTGCATATTCTACTCCAGGAAAAGTCCGCCAGTTTTTGTTTGCAGACGGAAAAACGGCCGACATAGACGGGTTTGAAAACTGGCGTCTTCTTTTGAATGCACCGCGTTCTCTGGTAAATTCAGCTTATGTACCGGCCTCTCTTTCGGGAACAGGCAGCGCTCTTACCCTTTCAGAACTGTGGCTTTTGAATCCCGACATGCCTCTTACGCCGTGGGGATTACGTGCAGACAAGAAAAAGGCAATTTATGTTTCTGCCTATCAGATGCGGAATATGGAAGGCATTCAGAAATACCGCCGCATTATTTCGCAGAACAAACTTAACTCGCTCGTAATAGACATGAAGGACGACTACGGTCTGCTCAGATTTGAACCAGAAAGTCCGCTTCTTAAACAGAAAGGAAAGTCCACACAGTACAAAATTGATCTCGACACATTTACGCGCGAGTTCAAGCAAGACGGAACTTATCTTATTGCAAGAATTGTTGTGTTCAAGGACAAAAATCTGGCAGCCTATGGTAAAAAACAGTACGCAGTCTGGGACGATGCAACAAATTCCCCATGGGTAGGAATACGCGGAACAGAAGATGTAACGGACGAAGAAGGAAATGTTACCGGAACAAAAACTGTCTATTATGACGAAAACTGGGTTGACCCTTACAGTGAAGAAGTATGGGAATATAACGTAGAAATTGCGCAGGAACTTATAAGACGCGGATTCGACGAGATTCAGTTTGACTACATAAGATTCCCGACAGACGGAACAAATCTTCGCCGGGCAAAATACAGATGGCGTGACAGCGGCATGGACAAGGAAAGTGCGCTTGTTTCATTCTTGGCATATGCGCGTGACAACATAAATGCTCCGATAGGAATAGACATTTACGGCGCAAACGGCTGGTACCGCAGCGGAACACGTACAGGACAGGACGTTGAACTTATGAGCGACTATGTTGATGTTATCTGTCCTATGTTCTATCCGTCACACTTCGAGCAAGACTTTTTGGAATATCCGCCGGTAAAAGAGCGTCCGTACAGAATTTATTTTTACGGAAGCTACAGAAATACCGTCATCGGAAGAAACCATATTCTTGTGCGGCCGTGGGTTCAGGCATTTTATATGGGCGTGCGTTACGACAGGCAGCATTATGACAAAAATTATGTTCTGCGCGAAATATTCGGAGTACGTGACGGCGTTGACCACGGTTACATGCACTGGAACAATTCCGGCAAGAATTACGAAGACATAAGTCCCGATCCGCAAGATGACGAAGTTTCTCCGTGGGCAGCAGACGAAGCAGATCTTCAGAAACGGCTTCCTGCATTCAGTTCTGGGAAAAAAGACAGCACAAACGTTCCCCAGAATGCAGATTCAGAAAAAGAACGCAATGAAGCAATGATTTCAATATTGAATACTGTTCTTGAACCTGAACTTTCTGACGCAGCTTCGGTACCGGTCAATCTTCTTAGAATAGAGCCGTTCGGAGCAGTTCATGACTAACACAGGATACACGCCCGAAGAGCCCATTGCTGCCATAGCCACAGCTCTTGCACCGGGAGCAATCGGTATTGTAAGAGCCAGCGGAAAAAACTGCATTGAGCTTGCTGCAAATTTTTTTTCAAGGCCAAAGGCACTTTTGTCTGCCGCACCAAACACAATAGTTTACGGTTGGATAAAAGACCCTGCACGGGCGGAACAGGACTGCCGCGTAGATGAAGTTATGGCTGCCGTTTACAGGGCACCAAAATCCTTTACCGGCGAAGACATGATAGAAATATTCTGTCACGGAGGCGTTTCTGTTGTAAGGGCAGTTTTTGCTCTTTTTCTGCGGAACGGCTTTCGCCGTGCTGAACGTGGTGAGTTTACATTCAGGGCATATATCAACGGACGCACAGATTTAACCCGTGCAGAAGCCGTGCGTGAAATTATAGAAAGCAAAACAGACATTTCACGTACAAAAGCCGCTGCAAGACTTTCCGGAACACTTACTTCAGAGATTGCATCGGTAAAAAAGCTTGTCGTAGATACGCTGGCTTCAATCGAAGTAGAAATAGAATACCCCGAAGACGAAGAAAATATTTCAGATACTTTTGACCCTTCGGACCTTAACGAAGCCAGACAAAAGTTAATGCGGCTTTCGGACTCATGGAAAAGTGAAAAACTCTATCAGGACGGAGCACGCGTAGTTTTGTGCGGAAAAACCAATGCCGGTAAATCAAGTCTGTTCAACAGTCTGCTTAAGGAAGACCGTGCAATTGTAAGCGACATAGAAGGAACCACAAGAGACTGGCTCGAAAGCTGGGCCGACTTTGACGGAATTCCCGTAAGACTTTTTGACACTGCCGGCCTGCGTTCTACAAGTGATGAAATAGAAGCAAAGGGCGTGGAACTTGCAAAAGATTTGAGCAGTGAAGCAGACGTTCTTCTTTATCTTGTTGACTCCCGCACAGGACTTTCTTCTGATGACACAGAATTCTTGAAAGCGCAGAATGACATTCCGGTTATTCTCGTGTGGAACAAATGTGATTCACCGCAGAGTAAACCTGTTCCCAAAAATGACGGTTCGCTTTATGCTGAATGTGCATCTGTTTCGGCAAAGCGTGGCGACGGGGTAGGGGAACTTGCAGCTCTTGTAAGAAAAATTCTTCTTGCCGGAACATCATCACAGTCAGGTATAACAGGACTGGGCTCTGAAAGACAGAAAGCTTCTGTAAATGAAGCACTTGAACGTGTAAACCATGCACTTGAAATACTATCTTCCGGTGAATACGGTTTGGATGCCGTTGTTCAGGATCTTGAAGATTCCCTGGACAGTCTTGGCGAAGTGACAGGAGAAGTAACCCCCGATGATATACTCGGAAGCGTCTTCTCCCGTTTTTGTGTAGGGAAATAATATTGATTAATCCGCGGAGCGGATTAATCAATATTGGCGAGTTTCAGTACGCACTTTTAGTGTGGGCTAAAACTCGTGGTTAGAAAACTGATTGAATTTGGTCTTGATACTCGTGGTTTTGGAAACGATTACAGTTTTGTTTTTACGTAGGCGGCCCAAATTTTGTCGGCTTTGGCAATGTGTGTCAGAACCCAGTTTACCATATAAGAGTAGAACCTCATTCCGTCTTCTTTTTTGTCATCAGAAAGCTGCTTGATCTGGTGGTTAACTTCGCCTATAAAATTGTCATGGGCAGTTTTGTGAATGTCCACACCGGCATAGCCGTACTTGCGCATGAAATCTTCTTCATTCGAAAAGTGATACACAGTATAGTCAGTAAGTTTTTTAAGAACCTTTGACATGTTGAGTTTGTAGTTTTCTTCCGAACCGGCAGCTGCTTCATGAAGGTCATTTGCTAGTTCCAACAGTTTTTTGTGCTGGTTGTCAATTTCGGGAATTCCCAGAAGATAACTGTCATTCCATTCAATTTTTTCAGACATAGTTTCCACCTTGTTTTGAATTTTTTATTTTTTAATTCTTTCGGCTTCTACACGGTTGTGCTGGGCTTCAAGGATTTCCATTACATGGTCAATCATTTTCTGCTTCGGATCGGGTTCGTCTGCCGGAAGCGTTGCAAGGTAATCCTTTCTGAAAGATTTGCAGTCAATTACAGGAGATGCAGAAATTACCATCTTGTCAGGACCTACAACGTCGTTAAGCATGTCATCGTCACGCAGTTCAAGAATGTTTCCGTTTATGCTTATAAGAAGAACTATATCGAACATTCTCAAGTAACTGTCAATTTCGCGCAGACCTTTTTTTGTTTCGGGGTGTCCGGGGCGGTAACGTGTGCCTGAAGGGAATACAAGTATAACTTCACCGCGGCGTTTGCAGGTATCCATTGCGTGCATTGCGGCAAGATTTATTTTTCTCGCTTTCTGTTCTTCGGCTTTTATTTCTTCTTCTGACTGTGCGTTTTTTTCATTTTTTTCAAGGCTTCGTGTAGGATAAATTACAACGCGTGTAAAACTTTCTGCAAAGGCTCTTACAATCGGGTTTTCTTCGTTAAGCTTCATTCCGGCAATGGCAACAATATTTTTGGAAAGTTCGGCTGTTGTTTCTGTTCCGCAGTGTTCAAGCATGTAAAGAAGGACGGGAAGGTCTGTATTGGAATAATGTTCCATAAGAATAAGCCCGTGTTTGCCTGATTTTACCTGTCTGTAAAAGTCTTCAAAATTTTCAATTGAATCAATATAGCTTTCGGGAAGCAGATTCTGTTCAACCAGAAGATCCATTGTTACTCGGTTGGTTGAATTTCCCGGCTGGTAAACATTGGTTTCGTCAATTTTTGCGGCTGCCCTGGAATCTTGTGCAAGCTGTTTGAAATATGCACCGTACTTTTCCCTAAGCGACATCTTTTCCATAAAAAGCTCCAGTTAATTTTTACTCCGGAATATAAATTGAATCCGGAATTTTGACACAGATAAGTTCAAAAAGTTTTTGAACTGACTCTGAAACTTTCTGTATTTTAAAGTCTTATGTTAAAGGTGTCAACTGTAAAGAAATTCTTGTTTTGAGCCGTAAAAAAACACTATTCAAAATCAAAAAAATAGTTTAGTATAGTTAAAGTCATTGCAAATAATTGCAGGACTAGGGGTTACACTTATGGAATATACAATTAAGAATGCTTACTGCAAACGCGTATGGGACGAAATCAGCGTTCGCTATGCAGATCAGGGACACTTTCTTCAGGCTGCAGGTCTTGTACTTGAGACAATTTCACCTGTTGTTGACAAAATGCCGGAACTCGAAAAGAACGCTGTTCTGGAACGTTTTGTTGAACCTGAACGCATTATCATGTTCCGCGTACCTTGGACAGATGATCAGGGTAAGCCTCATGTAAACCGCGGATTCCGCGTACAGTTCAACAGCGCAATCGGACCTTACAAAGGAGGTCTTCGCTTTAGTCCTGAAGTTGGTCTTGATGTTCTTAAATTCCTTGGATTCGAGCAGGTTCTTAAGAATTCTCTTACAACTCTTCCAATGGGCGGCGGAAAGGGTGGTTCTGACTTTGATGCACACGGAAAGAGCGATGCCGAAGTTATGCGCTTCTGCCAGTCTTTCGTAACAGAACTTTACCGCCACATCGGTCCTGACACAGACGTTCCTGCAGGAGACAAGGGCGTCGGTGGCCGAGAAGTTGCATATATGTTCGGACAGTACAAGAGAATTACCAACCAGTATGTTGGTGTTCTTACAGGAAAGGGACTTTCATTCGGCGGTTCACTTGCACGTACAGAAGCTACAGGTTACGGACTTATCTACTTTGTTGAGTGTATGCTTGCAAAGATTGGACAGGACTTCAAGGGAAAGACAGCAATTATTTCTGGAGACGGAAACGTTGCCCAGTATGCTGCAGAAAAACTCATTCAACTTGGCGGAAAACCGCTCACACTTTCTGACTCAACAGGATACATTCTTGATGAAGAAGGAATCACAGCAGAAAAGCTTGCATACGTTAAGGAATTCCGCGCCAACCACGAAAAGGTAGACGCTTATGTAAAGAAGTTCCCGAAGGCAAAGTTCTTTAAGGGTGAAAAGCCGTGGGGCGTAAAGGCAGACCTTGCTCTTCCGTGCGCTACACAGGATGAAATCTACCTTGAAGATGCACAGAAACTTGTTGCAAACGGAATAAAACTGGTTGCAGAAGGTGCAAACATGCCTACACGTGCAGAAGCCATTGAATACTTCCAGAAGAACGGTGTAATCTTTGCTCCTGGAAAGGCTGCCAATGCCGGTGGTGTTGCAGTTTCAGGTCTCGAAATGAGCCAGAACAGCGAGCGCCTTTCATGGTCTTTCGAAGAAGTAGATGCAAAGCTCAAGCAGATTATGACAAATATTCATGACAACGCATATGAGACTGCAAAGAAGTATGCCACAGAAGGTGACTATGTTGCAGGTGCCAATATCGCAGGATTTGTAAAAGTTGCAAATGCTATGGTAGCTCAGGGCCTTGTCTGATTTTAGTCCATACTGAAAAAAAACGGCAGTTTGATTGCGAGAGTATTCGCCTTCAAACTGCCGTTTTTGTTTTTTAAGTGCATTGCCTGTAAGCTTTATTTTTTTGAAACCTTTGACTTCAGGTCGTAAAGATAGCGCTTTATTTTCTGGCTGGCTGTCTTTTCAAACTTTGTTACGGACTGAACCTTTTCTATGTGGGAACTTTTGTTTACCTTTGTGTTTACAAAGTACTGTATTTCTCCAAGAATAGCTTCTTTCTGGTACGCAACATCGCGCGCAATTTCTTCTGCCTGACGCTGAGCCGCTTCTGCAAAGCCTTCAATTTTATCTTTAAGAGTGCGCGCTTCGGCTTCTTTCTGAAGCTTTTCTTCATCAAACTGAACAAGTGCTACAAGTCCGTTGTCTGCTTCTACAACAAGCGACTCTGAGACAAGCGGGTGCTGGTTAAGAATGAATTCAATGTCTTCGGGGTAAATGTTTTCACCGCTGGGACCAAGAATCATATTTTTGCTGCGCCCCTTTAACGAAAGTCTTACGAGACCCTTCTTTTTTTCAAGGGTACCAAGGTCTCCTGTTTTGAACCAGCCGGGCCCACATTCATCGCTTTCATCAGTAAAGGCGGCTTTTGTAAGTGTCTCGTCTTTGTAGTAGCCTTTCATAACGTTCGGACCCTTTGCAATAATTTCTCCTACACCGGTTTTAGGGTCGGGATTAAGCACTCGCAGAGTAACGCCTTCAAGAACAATTCCTATTGTACCGGGAATGGTTATTTTAGGACCGCTTCCGGCAAGAAGTGGAGATGTTTCGGTAAGGCCGTAGCCTATTGCGTAAGGGAATTTTGCGTCCTTAAGAAATTTTTCCACTTTGAAGTCAATTTTTGCCCCGCCTATTCCAAAGAATACAACATGTCCGCCGAAGGTTTTCATGATTTTTTTGCCGGCTATTCTGTGCAGAATCTTCTGAACAGGGCGTATTTTGTAAAGTGCAGATATAAACGCATTTGACGTGAACTGGGGAAGCACTTTGTTTTTGAAGATTTTTTCCATTACCAGCGGAACAGAACATATTATGGTAGGCTGAACCTTTGCAAAAGCCGGAATGAGTGCACTTACTACCGGTGGTTTTCCAAGATAGTATACACACGAACCGTTCATCATCTGCATGGTAAAGCCGATTGTAAACTCGTAGACATGAGAAAGCGGCAGGAATGACAGACAGCGGTCCATTTTGTTTACGCGGTGAATTGTCTGTCCCTGAACAGCTGTCCAGACAAGGTTTTTGTGGGTAAGTTCGACGCCTTTGGAGCGGCCGGTTGTTCCCGAAGTGTAGATTATAGAAGCGGTATCTTCCTCTGAAACATTGCATTCCGGCAGCGGCTTGTGTATAAAATCTTCGATTGAGCCTTGAGCGCCTTTTAAAATCTTAAAATCGTCAAGCCTTATTACAATAGAAGGCATTCCGTTCTTAATATTTTCTATGTGGGAATAAAGTTTTTCTTCTACAATTATTGCGTCTACCCCGCAGTGAACAAGAATAGCTTCTATTTCTGAAGGCGAAAAGTCGGGCAAAAGCGGAACTGCAGTCATTCCGTAGTTTACTATGCCAAAGTAAGCTTCTCCCCATTCAGGGCGGCCTGTTCCGTAAAGTGCTATTTTTGAACGGGGCTTAAGTCCGAGGGCTGCAAGCATTCTGCCCACGTTTTCGCTGTTTTGTGCAAGCTGTGCATAAGTTACTTCTTTTTGGCCAATCAGTGCAAGTGCCGGTCTTGATGCGAATTTTTTGAGTGAATTTTTAAGTAGGGAAGGAAATGTGTACGATCCCAAGTCCTGTATAGTTTCCATAAAAACCCCGGTAAATTAAGGCAATCTCTAAGTTGCTATAATATCGCGACTTAGAACATCGTATTTTCAAAGTTAGCTCTAAAAAATGCAATTTTTAGAACTTCCCTTAAGATAACTGCACTCCATTAGGGGAAAGTCTGCAACGCAAACCTTAAATAAAGAGACCGTCGGCAATCGAGAGGCTCTTTATTTAAATATACAACAGTTTTCTGTAAAGGATATTAAAAAAACTGTTGTTTTTTATATTATATGCAGTCTGGAACAGAATTTACGGGGAAAAACAGGTGCGGGCTGGTCAGAACTTTTCCAGGCGTGAAATGAGGTTTTCGAGTTTTACGGCATAAGAAGGATCTGCAGCCCATGTTCCCGAAAGACCTGCAATTGTCTGTGCTTTTCCGCGCGGTTTTACATATTTGTATCTGCGGTCAATGCATTCATTTTTGAGTATTTTGTCTTCTGTAGTTGCATATGCGTGCAGATGCTGGATGTGAGCCCTGACTCCGTCCCTTTCGGTAAGAAATACTTCGCCGCGCTGTGTTTCGTCTATTGCGCCTAGCCCGCAGTAATTGTGCATCTGCGGGGTAACCAGTCCTCCGAATCTTAAAAAGCCTGTTTCAAGACACATCTGGACAAAAGCGCAGTCGCTGTTTATTCCTTCTTCTGCCGCTTCCTGTATGTAAAGGGTAGCCATTCTTTTAACCGTGGCTCTGTCTGCATCAGGATTTTCAGAAACAAAGAAGTTGTACAGTTCGTTCTGTGTTTTTATACCTTTCCCAGCAAGGTTGCGCGAAATTTTTTCTTCCGGCTGGCCAAGACTTACACATCCCGACAAGAGCAGAGCCGCAAAAAATGCGGATGCCAGAAACAGTATGCTTTTTTTTACTGACATTCGCTTTTTCCTTATTTTATTGTGCTGCCAATATAATCAGAGCCGTCAAGAATAGACTTTATGTTGGGAATATTTTTTCCACCGGCACAGATTACAGTAAGTCCAAGTTCCTGCGCTTTTTTTGAAGCAATCGGGTCAAAAGGACAGTTTTTTCCGGGAACCCATTCATCCCCGACCATTTTGCGGAATTCAGCCCAGGAAATATTGTCTATAGGCTTTGCATCGGGATTTTTGCGCGGGTCATCGGTGTAGACTTTTTCTATATTTGAAAGATTTACAACTGTATCTGCAGCAAATCTTTCTGCAAGAAGGACAGCGTCGTTGTCAGTGGAAAATCCGGGTTTCCAGCCTGCAGCAACAAGAATGCGTCCTTTAAAGTCAGAAACGGCTGTCGGGTCGGTAACAACATCCTGCGGACACAAAGGGCCGAATACAGTCTTGAGAATCTGTGCGTTAAGTCTTGTGGCCATTATTCCAAGCCAGTCGCAGGCATAGTTAAGTGCATCGGTATCGGCGAAAGATGCATTCTTTTTCTGGATACTGCTGAATCCTTCTGCTACTTTTTTGTAGGAATTCTGGTAAATTCTTGCAGGACCGCCGCCACCGGCAACAAGAATAAGCCTGGCATCTTCGTTGGCATCGAGCCATTCCGTTACCATTTGTGAAAATTCAAGAAGAAAACCTGTGTCCGGTTCATTCGGTGCGATTATTGAACCGCCTACGCTAAGTACTTTTGTTCTCATACAATCCTCTTTATGTAAAAAAATCTGTTGACTTTATAGATGTCCTTTAGTAAATGCCGATTATTGCAGGGTTATTCCAGAGTGAACTGTAGCTCGAGACAGTACTTCCCGCTTCTTCCCAGATAGACTGAAGAGCATATGTACGCGGCCTGAATACGGTTTTTCCGTTAATAAACGCGGGCTTTATCTGGTGCCATCCCCTGCTGAATGCCACGTGCTGGTTGTCCATATTTCCAAAGTAGAATTCCGCGGGGTTTTTTACAGAACTGAATGCCTTGAATTCAAGCCCCGCTCCCAGAGCAGGATCAACAGGCATCCAGCCGAAGTCTTCAAAATAAACTTCACTCCACCAGTGTATTTTTGCAGAAGAGTTGCTTTCTACAATTACACCGCTCACCGGAATAGAAGGAATACCCCGGGCCCTGCAAAGTGCCGTAAAAAGAATGGCAAAGTCGTATGCGTCGCCGGTTTTTCTTTTTGGAAGATCCAGTGCAGAAACATTGCCGGTACGGACTTTTTCGTTGATTGAATAGTTTTCTATCATGAAATTATAGATTAACTTTGCCTGGGTATAAGGATTTTTTTCCCTGCCAACAATTTTATCCGAAAGGGCAAGAACTTCTTCATCACCGGACTGAACACATTCATCAGGTGTAGTAGCCGAAACGTAAAGGGCAGAATCCGTATTTTTGTAGGGCCTGATATTTTTGGGAATAATTGAAGATTCTATGCGCCTTACTTCAATGACAAAAGTCTGGCTGAAGCGCTCCTTGTTGTTGATTATGTGGTTAAGCTGCCTCTGGTGGATTATTGTATAAGGGTCATCTTTGATTAAAGGCTCCGGATAGTAGTCGTTAAGAACGGCAGAAGGCTGCATTGCAGAAACAGGCGGCCGCGGCATGTAAAGTGCCACCGGTGAATCCTGACCGGACTCATTGTTTGAAATATCTGCCGTAATCTGAACAACATACGTTCTTTTGCTGCCGAAATTCTTTTTACCGGCGGGATAGTTAAGCATGATTTTATAGTTTTCGCAGACACCTTTTTCGGTTTTTACAAAAATGCTGCCCGAAGCGGCACCGTCAGGAACTCTTACGCGTATTTCATTGTCACTCCAGAATTCATAGTCAAAGTTTGCAGGGTTTGCCTGAATAAAAACGCCTTCCTGTTGAGAAGAAGATGCAGTTTCTGAAGACTGGGATTCCGCGGCAGAAGTAAAGAATACGCCCGAAGTTCCCCGTGTTGTACCGAAATTTGATCCTGTAATTGTAAGAACCTGTCCTGTGGCGGCTCCCGAAGAAGGTTCAACACTTGTAATGGAAGGGAGCGTTGTGAACGGATCTGCCCTTACTGCAACCGGAATACCTGTTTTGTTTGCAAAAAAGCTTGGCTCAGAACGGCCGGCCGAAGTTCCTACAACAACAAGCCCGTCCTGTACGTTGGAAGGAATTGCAATCCTTATCTGCGTGTCGCTCCATGAAACATAGCCTGAAGATGTAACTTTTGAGTCTGCTATTTCTACAAAGGAAGTTCCCCTTGTGTTTCCAAAGCCGCTTCCTTCTATTACCATCATGTCCCCGGGAGCTCCGACGGGCGGGTCTATGTGGCTGATTACCGGTTTTTTTGTTACGTTTCTTCCGATTATGGCGGTAAGAACGATGGCAATACAGATAACCGCTGCCCATGTTACGGTCCGGACAGCGGGTGATTTTTTGAGAAGCTGTTTATAGTTTAGAAAAAAAGACACTTTAGTTTCCTGTCACGAAGGTAATGTTTGCAGTCGGACTTGATATATAGAAAGAAAATCCACGCGGTGTTTTTGACAGGGAATTATTATGTTCATCCTCGAATACAGGACTGAAAACATCATAACTTGCAAATGAAGGACTTGTAGATTCTGTCTTTGCATAAGGAATTGAATTCAGCCCCGGAATTGCAGATACAGTCATGGGAATTGCCCCGGAAGTATTTTCGCGGCTGCCCAGCAGGTTTGATAAAGTAGTTGTATCTATTTTGCCGTCTGTTCTTATATGCTGAACAGGGGATGAGAGGGATACCCTTGCAACAGGTGTGAAGTCAGAAGCAGGAGCGTGCGTTGTTTTTGCTGTTCTTACAGGAATAACGACTGCAAAAACTGCTGCTGCCGCAATACCTGCAGCAATGTATTTTACCGTGTCACGGAATTTGATTCCGTTTGAACTGCCGGAGTTTGCCTTTGCTATTTTTGAGTAGGAGAGTCTTGCCTGAAGTCTTTCAAAACTGTCGTTCATGGCGCGGCTGTCCAGAGTGATATTGCTACTGTCTGCTTTAAAAACAGAATGCAGATTTCTGAGGAGTGCCAGTTCGGCTGCACATTTTGGACAGTTTTTTACATGAGCTTCATATTCAGCAATGTAAGCTTCGGGAAGTTCATTGTCTATATAAACAGAATGGATGTCTTTTTCAGGGCAGGTATACATCTTCTTCTCCTATAAGTTTTGTCAGTTGCTCTCTTGCGCGAAAAACTCTTACCTTAACATTTCCTTCGGAAATTCCGAGCTGCTTGCCGATATCTTTGTAATTCATTTCTCCGTATTCGCGAAGAACAAGAACTTCCCTGAGATTATCGGGAAGCTTCTTGAGTGCCGAGAGTGCTATATTCTGGGCTTCCTTTTTAAGCAGATCAACTTCACCGCTGTCCATCTGCTGCCGGCCTTCATAAAGAGCCTTGTGGTAAGCCTTCGCTTCTCTCGTTTTTCGCTTTGCATAATTCAGCGAAGCATTTTTTACGACACGTATGAGCCAGAATTTGGCATCATCCATAGACGGAAAAACCATTTTTTTCTCATTTGCCTTGATGTATGAGTCATGCACCAAGTCTTCGGCAGCTTCTTCATCATCCACAACTTTGTATGAGATTTTGAACAGAAGCTGCATCGTGGCATCGTAAACTTTTCTGAAATCTTTCGGATCTGCACAATTAATGCTTTGTTCCGTAAGATTTCCTTTATTAAGAGAAAACACAATAACCCCTTTAGGTTACAATTGGGAAGTTAAAAAAAAGCAATTTTTTATTTTCTTTCCCAAACCGGACCGTTCGGAGTGTCTGTTACGACAACTCCGCGTGCGTCCAGATTTCTGCGGATTTCATCTGCCCTGGCAAAGTCACGCGCTTTCTTTGCTTCTGTGCGTTCCTTTACAAGAGCGTCTATTTCTGCGGCTTCAGAATCTCCTTCGTGTGAGACAGCTACTGTTCCGTTGCAGACAGGAGTCTCTTTAAGAAGTGCCGCGGCAGACTTTACAAGGGCAAGTCCTGTAACGCTGTCCATTCTTCTGATAAGTTCAAGTGCTTCTGATGGTTCAAGACTCTGGTCTTTTACACATTTCTGAAGGCGGCTCATGGCAACCGGTGTAGAAAGATCATTTTCTATTGCAACTTTGAATTCGTTGATATATTCTGCTGCCTTCTGTGAAAGTCCCGAACAGTCTGCGGCTTCTCCCTTTTTGTACGTTTTTTCTGCGTTAAGGGCGCTTATTCCGCCTGCTGACTGTGCAATTTTTGCAACTCTCTGAACAAGAGCCTGTCTTGCGTTTTTTGCACCGTCCATTGCATCGTAACTGAAGTAAATCTGCTTTCTGTAGTGTCCTCCAAGAAGGAAGAATCTGTAGTCCAGCGGATTGTATCCCTTGTCTATTAACGACTGAAGCGTAAGAAAGTTACCGCTTGATTTTGACATTTTTGCACCTTCCCCTGCTTCTGCTGCTTTTTTGTCTTTTGCGATTACAAGGAATTCGTTGTGCAACCAGTAGTTGACCCATTTGTGTCCTGTAGCGCCTTCGCTTTGTGCAATTTCATTCGTGTGGTGAATGGGAATATGGTCTATTCCGCCTGTATGAATGTCAAAATGTTCTCCAAGATATTTCATGCTCATTGCAGAACATTCGATGTGCCATCCCGGATATCCTCTTCCCCACGGGCTGTCCCATGTGAGTGCCTGGTTTTCGAACTTGGATTTTGTGAACCAGAGTACAAAGTCGTAGGGAGAGCGCTTGTTCTGGTCTACGTCTATTCTGGCTCCGGCTTTAAGGTCGTCAAGGTTTATGTTGGCAAGCTTTCCGTAGTCGGGGAATGTGCTTACGTCAAAGTAAAGGTTTCCGCCGGCCATGTAAGTGTGACCGTTTGCTTCTATTCTCTTGATGAGTTCAATCATGTCGGGAACATGTTCTGTGGCTTTGCAGACTACATCGGGTCTTATTATGTTGAGCCCGTCCAGATCTTTGAAAAAGGCATCGGTATAGAATTTTGCTACTTCAAGAACAGATTCGTGCCTTTCCTGGGCGGTTTTGAGCATTTTGTCTTCACCGGCGTCGGCATCTCCAGTAAGATGTCCGATGTCAGTTATATTCATGACGTGCTTTTTGTCGTATCCAAGGAAAGTAAGGGTTCTGTCCAGTGTGTCCAAAAAAACGTATGCCCTTAAGTTTCCGATATGTGCATAATTGTATACTGTTGGACCACAGCCATAGAATCCTGCGAAGCCGGGTGTAATAGGCTTAAAATCCTGCATGGTGCGGCCCATAGTGTTATAAAGACGTAATCCCATTTGTTGCCTCCGGTTGATTCTTGCTATATAATGGTAAAATATGAGCAATAGCATACGTGAAATAGGCGAAAATATCAAGAACTCGCAGAATTTCAGGGGACGGGTAAGCTTTGACGAGCCTCTTTGCAATCATACGACAATGAAGGTCGGAGGACCAGCCGCACTTTTTCTGGAACCGGCTGACACTCTTTCTGCGGCAGAAGCTTTCCTGAAATGTTTTGAAGCTGGGGTGCGCGTTTTTGTTCTTGGCGGTGGAAGCAATATAGTTGCCTCTGATGACGGGTTTTGCGGCGCCGTTATTTCTACAAAACTTATGAACTCTGTTACCGACGAAGACTTTGTTCTTTGCTGCGGTGCCGGTGCAAAAATAGATTCTGTACTTGAATATTGTGCACAGCGCGGAATAGGGGGACTTGAAACATTTGCCGGCCTTCCCGCAACCTGCGGAGGTGCTGCCTACATGAACGCACGCTGCTATTCCGTGGATTTTTCTGAACTTATAGACCGCGTGGAATATATTGATCTTAACGAATTGTCACAAAATTCAGGCGCAAATGTTGAATGCTGCGTAAAAATGTATCATAATACAGGTAACGGTAAAGAATGGGATTACAAACTTTCTCCTTTTATGGGCAAACGTACTGTTATTACCAGAGTTTATCTTTCTGGAAAAAAGAAGGACTGCAGCGAAATAAAGGCTGAATGCGAAAAGTACATTCTTGACAGAACCCAAAAAGGGCATTTCAGGGCACCCAGCGCGGGAAGCGTATTCCGCAATAACCGTGAATTCGGCAGCCCGAGCGGTGTTCTTGTTGATGAGGCAGGTCTTAAGGGTGTTTCTGTCGGAGGAGCGCAGATTGCACCCTGGCACGGAAACTTTATTATTAATACCGGAAAGGCAACTGCTTTTGATATAAAAAGTCTTGTAGAACTGGCTGAACAGAAGGTTTTTGAAAGAACCGGATTCAGAATGGTTCCTGAGATTATTTTTCTATAGGGCAAAGTAAAATTTGCCGATTTTGAATATGAGGAATCTCTGAAAAGAACGGAATTCAAATTTTTGGAGGTTGCCTGTATACTATCTTTAGGCAGGAAGGTGATTTATTTTGCTTCAATTGTCTTTTGTTAATTTCAGACAGAATTCGTATATTCTCGTAGAGGGAACTCCTGCTACCGACAGATTTTTTATTATTCAGAGCGGCCGTGTAAAGTGCTTTCATGAGCTTTCAATTCCCGGAAGTGTTCCTGCAATTCTTGGACCGGGAGACTTCGTAGGTGTTATTCCGTGTATGTCGGGACATGCCCAGACAGAAAGCGTCGTGGCACTTACAAACGTTGTTGCCATTATGGTAAGAAAAGACCAGTATCCTGAACTTATCATGAAAAATACGCCTGTTGCCATGAAGATTGTGCGCGCTTTTGCACATGACATGCGTTCACTCAATGATAATCTTACAAAAATTACCCTTAAAAAAACAATCATTGACTCTCCCGAAGAGTTGTTCAAGATTGCCGACTACTATGAAAATTCAGGGCATACAGACGTTGCAACTTACGGGTATTATCAGTATCTGAAGGAATGCCCGCGCGGACCAAAGTCAGAAGATGCAAAAAGACGTTTTTCTTCGTTAAAGCCACGTTCGAAGGCTGTTTATTTTGAAGCGACGAATGAACTTGTGCGTTCTTACCCGCGCGGCACGATGATTTTCTCTGAATGCCAGCACGGTTCGGATATGTTTGTTATACAGGAAGGCTCTGTGAGAATTACAAAAGTTGTTGATCATGCCGAAGTTACGCTGGCTCTTCTTAAAAAAGGCGATATGTTCGGCGAAATGGCGCTTCTGGAAAACAAGCCGCGTTCTGCAAGTGCAATTGCCCATGACAACTGCCGCCTTATGACCATAAACCGTGCCAACTTTGACCAGATGGTTGCCACGCAACCGCAGATGATTTCAAGGCTTACAATAATGTTTGCAGACCGTCTGTGGGGGCTTTACAGACAGCTCGTCAATACGCAGTTCAGGGAGCCGCGCGAAAAGATGATAGACATGCTTGCGCTTCAGATAGAAAAACAGAAAATTAATGCTGTACGCGGAATGACATTTATGACCGACCTTACAATTTCTGATCTGGTGAACCTGTGCGGACTTCCGCCTGAATATGAGGCTCAGGCAGTGTACCAGCTGCAGTCTGACCAGAACGTAAGAATTGTTGACGGCAAAATCAATATTCCCGATGTAATGGAACTTATAAGACAGGCGGCATTCTACCGCAAGCAGAATAACCGGCGTGCAAATGAGCAGTAGTTTATTCAGGCGGACGGCGGTTTTCTTTATAGTTCTTCTGGCTTCTTTTTACGTCGCTGCAAAAGACAGCCTGCCCTCGGGTTACAGAAAGATTAAGCTTGGCATGACTGTAGAAGAAGTCAAAACTGCCCTTAAGGCCGACTATCAGTTTGGTTACAGGGGCGAACGTGATGTTTCAATGCTTCCGGGGCGTGACCGCATTCTTATAGAAACAGATACTTCGCGTACAGCACCGTATTCTTTTCTTGAAAGATGCTGGTTTCAGTTTTATGAAGACAAACTCTATACGATTACAATAAATCTCAGACAGGATAAAATGGATCATTATTCCGTGTTTTCGGCACTGTGCGACAAGTACGGAAACCCGTCTGAGTTCAACCCCGAAAAATCTGAATGGAGCGACGGTTCTGTCATTATGGCACTGGAACGCCCTCTTACCTTAAAATATACCGACAAGACTGTTTTTGACACTCTGCGTGAAAATTCCTATGTAAACAAGTCTGCACAGGAAATGTCGCGGGAGCAGTTTCTGGAGGGACTGTAATGTTTTCTTTGATTAACGGCGTGCGCGCAAGGACTTTTGTTGCTTTGGTGCTGTTTTTGTTTGTGACAGTATTCAATTCTTCGTGCAGCGGACGCAA
Organism: Treponema peruense; assembly: GCF_016117655.1. NCBI lineage: Bacteria > Pseudomonadati > Spirochaetota > Spirochaetia > Treponematales > Treponemataceae > Treponema > Treponema peruense. The sequence continues at coordinate 2,427,002 of NZ_CP064936.1, read as the reverse complement.
ATTCAACCTGCCCAAAAAAGAACTTTCTTTGACCGATAGCCGCGGTAATACGGTAAAAGTAACCGCCGAGATAGCTTCTTCTGATGAAGAGCGCAATTACGGCTTTATGAACAGAAAGTCTATTCCCGACGGAACAGGAATGCTTTTTGTTTTTGAAAACGACAGGACTCTAAGTTTTTGGATGAAAAACACGCCGCATCCGCTTTCGATAGCTTATATTGATTCCACCGGAAAAATTGCAGATATTTTTGACATGGTTCCGTTCAGCCTGTCGAGTGTGGTAAGTACACGGTCGGTAAGGTTTGCGCTTGAAGTTCCACAGGGATGGTTTGAAAAAGAGGGGATTTCTGAAGGAAGCCGTGTTCTGTTTGCAGACGGGACTGCTTTGAGGGATTATTCCGCAGAACGCTGAAAATTGCCCTGTTTTTTGGATTGTGCGTTTTAACATTAATTATTCGTGTTTTGACTTTACGCAATCCCTTTTATAAATTATAATTATAATATGTCTATAGTTACAACTCAGCTTAATAACCGATATTACAAGGATTATTTGAATACTGAGGTTACATTTACAAAAGATATTATACGCACACTCAAAATGGATCCGAGACAGATTTACATTAAGTGTGCAGGTTCACAGTGGCCGTGTATAATCAATTCCACTTCCTTTACAACCGCAAAGATTATTCTTGGAACAAAGGGCGGCGCTTACGAAGTTTTGTCAAAGAAAGATCCGCCGCCGTTGAGTGTAAGGTTCAGTTTTTACCAGCAGGACGGGCAGTTGATGAGCTTTTTTGTTTCTGGAAAAGTTTATACAATAAAAGAGTATGCCGGAAGCAGTGATCTGGTTATTGTTACCGTTCAGTATACACAGCGCCCGCCGGAAGATCTTATTGGAATGCTGGGACATCTTCTTGACGCAAATGTAAATTATTTGAAGCGCAGGGAAGACAGAATTCCCATTACTGCAGAGTCTTTGAGAAAACTTGGAATTCCAAAGAAGGAAAGTATTATATATATTCAGAATGTTCCGCGTCACTGTATTCTTTCTGATATTTCGTTCGGCGGGGCAAAAGTCATTCTTATTGGAATTGCGCAGTATCTTATCAACAAAACAATTTCCCTTCAGCTTGAATTTGATGAACCGCACGAAGTTATTACGCTTACTGGAATTATTACTTCGACTGAAGCCGTTGAGGGACGCAAAGATATTCTTGCAGCCTGCATCAAATTTGATGATTCTTCAATAACTCTTTCATATAAGATTCATATAAATAATTATCTTACTACAATGAGAAAGGCCGAACTTAATACGACGTTTGCAGATGACCTGCAGCAGGCGGCGGGTGCGGTTTGACGCTAAAATTCAGCATACAGGACAGATTATGAACTCAAAAAATCCACTTGATTCGGTTTATTTTATAAAAATGCCCGAAGAATTCAAACTTTCTGTGCATGACATTCATCTTGACCCGCAGATTATGCTTCCGGTTCAAAAGAAGGAAACTGACGCGCCGGGTAACTTTAACATGCAGGAACTTTCCCAGGAACAGATTCTGGCTGGAATTCTTACGGTGCTTGCCTATGACAGGCAGAATCCCAATCTTGACTATTACCGCACTCTTATGACAGAGGCCCGTCCGGGAATCAAAAAGGAACTGGCGGAGGCTGCAATTCTTAAGACGCGCAATGAAGACTGGGACCTTGCCGAAGAAATATGGATGGCCCTTCACGGACTTTCTCCAGAAGACAAGGCCGTTGTTCTTAATATGGCACTTTTTTTTGACCAGAAGGCAGACAGTTACAGAAAGTCTTCGCTCAACGAAGATGCCGACGCCTATGACGACACTGCGCTCAATTACTATAAGGATGCAATGGACAGCGATCCTGAAATTCCGGACGCTTTTTTTAACGCGGGTTTCTTTTATCTGAAGAAGCGGCTCTACGCAGATGCAAAGGGCTGTTTTGAAAGTTATCTGGCTCTTACTTCTGACGCAAAGGATGAAGAACTTGGCGACAACGGAGTGTACAAGAGGGAAAGGGCGCAGGAAGTTATAGACAAAATTTCAAACAGAAATCTTGAAAACGACAGATTCCACAATGCTTACGAACTTATTGCCGGCGGTCAGGAAGAAAAGGGACTTGAAGAAATACGCAAATTTATACGCGACAATCCTGCAGTGTGGAATGCATGGTTCCTTTTGGGATGGGGACTGCGCCGCCTGGAACGCTTTGAGGATGCAAAGCAGGCTTTTGAAAAGGCTCGCGAATGTGAAGGCGGTGATGAAAGCGCAGACACCCTTAACGAACTAGCCATTTGCCAGATGGAAACAGGTGAACTGGATGAAGCGCAGGACAGTCTTAACCAAGCTCTTGCTTACGATCCCGACAATACAAAGATTATAAGCAATATGGGATATCTGTGTCTTAAACTGGGCGATGAAGAACAGGCTAGAAAATTCTTTATGACGGTTCTTGAAATAGACCCGGGCGATAAAATTGCAAAGATAGAACTTCAGAAACTCGAAGCCGAAGTCTGACCGGGTTACACAGCATTTTGCTAAGAGAAACTCTCCCGGTCGTCCGCGGAAACCGTAAACCGGCCAATATTGGCCTTGACGTGATTTTTGCTAGGAAACTATTGTATGTCGCTTCGCGACAGCAAAAAATCAAGTCATTTCCGATTCCCGCGTCCTCCCTACGAGTTTCTTATTAGTATAAACAGAGTAACTCGGGCAGTCGTTTTTTTATACAAAGATTAGTGGTGGAACAGTCTTATCCCTGTGAAGGCCATTACTATTCCGTATTTGTCACACGTTTCTATTACGTTGTCGTCACGGATAGAACCTCCCGGCTGGGCAATTACCTTAACGCCGCTGCGGTGGGCACGCTCAATGTTGTCTCCGAACGGGAAGAAAGCGTCACTTCCTACTGCAACGTCTGTATTTTTGGAAATCCACTCTTTGCGTTCTTCCCTTGTAAATACAGCCGGCTTTACCTTAAAGAACTTCTGCCAGGTTCCTTCGGCAAGAACATCTTCATAGTCATCGCTTGTGTAAACGTCAATTGTATTGTCGCGGTCTGCACGTTTGATGTCGTCAATAAATTCGAGTGCAAGAACCTGCGGGCTCTGTCTGAGCCACCACTTGTCTGCCTTGTCGCCGGCAAGTCTTGTACAGTGAATGCGGCTCTGCTGTCCTGCACCGATTCCTATAGCCTGACCGTCCTTTACATAGCATACGCTGTTTGACTGTGTGTACTTGAGGATGATGAGTGAAATAAGAAGATTGTTTCTTTCTTCGGCTGTAATTTCCTTGTTTTTTGTAACAACGTTTTTGAGACACTCGTCGTCAAGCTTAATGAAGTTGTGTCCCTGTTCAAAAGTGATGCCGAATACCTGTTTGCGCTCAAGCTGTGCAGGAACATAGTCCGGGTCTATCTGAAGAACGCAGTAACCGCCCTTTTTCTTTGCCTTAAGAATTTCAAGCGCATCATCGTCATAAGAAGGGGCAATGATTCCGTCGCTTACTTCTTTTTTGATAAGAAGTGCCGTTGCTTTGTCGCAGCGGTCGCTTAGGGCAATGAAGTCTCCGAAAGAAGACATTCTGTCTGCACCGCGTGCCCTGGCATAAGCGCATGCAAGGGGTGTGAGTTCAACATCATCGGTGTAGTAGATTTTTTTGAGTGTGTCTGAAAGCGGAAGACCGATAGCGGCGCCTGCAGGAGATACGTGTTTGAATGAAGTGGCTGCAGGAATTCCGGTAGCCTCTTTAAGTTCCTTTACAAGCTGCCATCCGTTTAGGGCATCAAGCAGATTTATGTATCCTGGTCTACCGTTAACTACTGTAACAGGTAAATCGCCGTCTTCCATGTAAACTCTGGCCGGTTTCTGGTTGGGATTGCAACCATACTTTAATTCAAGTTCTTTCATGAGTGAATGATATATTAATTGCGCTAATTTTTCAACATGAGAAATTTTTTGTATTCGATTCGTGAACCGATTGAAACTGCACGTCAGTTCTGGAAACTTTCTTTTACTATTTTTACAAGTTCTTTCGGGTGCGCGATAATATAGTCTGCCCTGGCCTGTTCAAATTCCTGTCTGGAGCCAAAGCCATACAGTACCGCAGCGCATTTTATTCCGGCTGAGTGGGCACCTTCTATGTCGTAGTTTCTGTCGCCTGCCATTAAGCAGCTGTCTGTGTCTTTTATATTGTTTTCGTTAAGGACGTATTTTATTACATCTTCTTTTCTTACGCGCGTGATTTCTGCGGTGTCGCTTCCCCCGACAAAGTCAAATAGTTCTGAAAGGCCGCATTTTTGTATGATGCTGCGTGCGTAAATTTCGGGTTTGCTTGTGGCGACAAATACTTTGCATCCAAGATTTTTGAGTTCGGTAATTGCTTCGCGGATTCCGTCGTAGAGAGTAACTTGGAACATTCCCTTGTCTGTATAATATTCGCGGTATTTTGCCATTGCAGAAGGAATTTCGTCTTCCTTAAAGTGAAAAAAGTCCCTGAAACTGTCTTTGAGCGGTGGTCCTATAAGAGTCCTGAATTTCTCGCGGTCTGTGTCAAAGGAATAATAACGAGCCGTGTATTCAAAGGAATTGAGTATTCCCTCCGAAGTGTCCATTATTGTTCCGTCAAAGTCTAGGAGAATATTTTTAAAGGAACTCATTTTGCTTTTTTGCGGTTGAGTATTGCCAGTGTTGTAATTATTCCTATTCCGCCAAGAATCATAAGGAAACACAGAATCTGGCCGGTACTTATGTTAAGAAGCGAAGTGTTTATGTAAATTGCGTCGCTTCCGTCACGGCTTATTCTGTAGCCCAAATCTGCGTCGGGTTCGCGGAAATATTCTATTACAAAGCGTACAAGTCCGTAGCCTATTGTGTAGCATCCGGCCAGAAATCCGTCGAAGGGCTTGTGTTTTCTGAGAGTCCACAAAACTGTCCACAGAAGGAGTCCTTCAAACAGTGCTTCGTAAAGCTGACTTGGGTGACGCGGAAGGTTAACAAGTTTTGTTCCTTCGGCGACTGTCATTCCGCAGGCAGCAGCAAAATCCTGTACCCAGTTAATGCTGTACGAAAATCTTTCTGCGCGCGGGAAAACTATTCCCCATGGAACTGTAGTAATGCGTCCGTAAAGCTCGCCGTTCATGAAGTTTCCAAGACGGCCGAAAGTGTATCCGAGCGGAATGGCAACAACCATTGCATCTATCCATTTCCAGACAGGGCGCTTGTGTGTAATGCACCAGACAATCATTCCGATAAGCCCGCCGATGAATCCGCCGTGGTAAGACATGCCGGCAAGTCCTGTAAACTGTTTTGTTTCTGTGTCAAACGGCCAGAAAATGAGCCACGGCTTTTTCCAGTAGAGTCCGCTTGTGTCGTAAACCAGTGTAGAAAAAATTCTTGCTCCCAGAAGAAGAAAAATTATTCCGAATGTAATAAAACTGAATATATCGTCTTCTGTTGCCTTTTGTTCAGTGGTGTCCAGAAGACCTTCTTTGCGCTCTCTTTTAAGAACAAGATATGCCGTTGCAAATGCAAAGATGTACATAAGACCGTACCAGCGCAGAAGTCCCAGGACAGGAACTCCGGGAAAAATCTCGGGGTGAATCCATTTTGGAAAGTTGATGTAAAGCGGTGCGAATGTCATTTTATTTTTTCCTTCTATATTAAATGATATTTTCTGTTAATAAATGATTAAATTTTATATCCCTGGCGTGCAGCGTCTACGAGTTTTTTCTTGAGAAGATTGTTTTCGTTTCTGAGCCGTGTTATTTCGAACTGCTGGCTTTTGAGCGTTTCTGCAAGTTCCCCGGCAGAGAGGGCGCCTGTTCCGGCAAGTTCTTCTATGTAGGCCATCTTCTGTGAAAAGTCGTCCGATGCTTCTTCTGAGGCAATTTCGAAAGATGCTTCTGATGCTTTTGTTATGTCATAGTCCGCGTCGAATTTTAAGGTTTCGGACTGCATGATTTTTTCTGCAATGCGGTAAATGGCCTGTCCTATAACAGAATGCGGTTTGTAAACTACAACGGGAAGCCGTGATGCGAGCGCTCTGTCCTGCATTGAGTCGCGGTAAATTACACCCAGATGTTCCAGGTTGAGTCCAAGATACTGCTGGCAGGAACGGCGTATTTTTTGTGCACGGTCGGCATCTTTGGGGTCGTCAATCATGTTGAGTATGAGGCGCGGTCTGAATTCTGACATGCGGTTTTTGAAAAGAGAAACGCTTGCCGGGTCTATCTGTTCAAGTGTTTCTACCAGACGCGGAATATAGAATTTCTGCAGGGCTTCTGAGTCTTTTTTGAGGCTTTCCAGATAATTGTATGCCGCAGAACCTCTTTTGAAAGTGTTGTACATCATGCGGAATACCGTGTTTTTGAGAAAGAGATATCCGTTGAGGGTCGCAGTTACTGTAGGCGCGGTTACTACGATTCCCTGGGGTGAAAGAAGGAACATGTCCAGAATTGTGAGGTGGGTTCCGGCTCCGAGATCCAGGATAAGATAGTCTGCATCTGCGTGTGAAAAACTTTTGATAAGTTCGTTTTTTTGTGAAGCCTTGAGGGAAGTAAGTCCTGGAATTTCTGAATCACCTGCAATAAAAGAAACGTTTTCGTAGTCGGTGGGATTGATTATGTCTTCAAAACGTGACTGTCCCGTAAGAAATGTGCCTATTCCGACTTTGGGTGGCTGCTGTCCTATTACAAGATGAAGGTTTGATGCGCCCAAATCAAGGTCGGCAAGAAGCACTTTTTTTCCTGCCTGTCCGAGAGCTATGGCTAGGTTTGCGCTAAGGAGACTTTTTCCTACGCCTCCTTTTCCGCTTGCAACTGGAATTATCTGCATAAAATCAGTATAACACATATTTAGAACTCTTGCATAGAGATAAAAAACCGCATAAAATAATGATATGAAAAAATTCTTCTTGTCTACAACCGCAATTTTAGTACTTTCAATATTCAGTTCACAGTGTTTTGCACAGTCACAGACGCCGACTGCCGATGCCGAAATGAAGCGCCAGAAGCAGTATCTTGATGTGATAAATTCGCTCTATTATTTTATACAGCAGAATTATGTAGAAGAAGTTGATCCGCAGAAACTTTACGCAGGTGCCCTGAAGGGAATGCTTGAAAGCCTGGATGATCCTTATTCAGTTTATATGAACAAGTCTGAATGGCGTTCTCTTACCGACACTACTGTAGGAAACTTTGGCGGTGTCGGACTTTCCATAACAAAGCCAAATGAGTCTACTCCAGAAAAGCCCGCTTATGTAGAAGTTGCAGCCCCTATAGACAATTCGCCGGGAGCAAGGGCTGGAATTCATTCCGGTGATTTGATTATTGCAATAAACGGAACAGATACTTCTACCATTACAATGGATGAAGTTCTTGGAATGCTGCGTGGAACCGTCGGTGAAAGCGTGAATGTTACAATACGACGCGGTAAAAAAATTGAATTTGGATGTACTCTCGTAAGAGCCGTTATAGAAAACCCGACTGTAAGTTTTGACATGATAGGGGATACCGGCTACATACGTATTTCTGAATTTTCTGTAAAGACTGCGGAACGTGTTCAGGAAGCGCTGGATTCATTCAAAGAGAAAAATTACAAGAGCCTGATAATAGATTTGCGCAATAACGGCGGCGGACTTCTTTCAAGTGCTGTTGACATTGCAGACAAATTTATTGACGAAGGACCGATTGTTTCTACAAAGAGCCGTATTGACTACGAAAATTCAGTTTATTTTGCAGACAGGAAGAAAACTGTTGTACGAGGAATTCCCGTAATAGTTCTGATTAACCGCGGAAGTGCCAGTGCCAGTGAAATCTTAAGCGGAGCATTAAAGGACACGCACACAGCTTATCTTGTAGGCGAGCGTACATTCGGCAAGGGAAGTGTTCAGATTCCGAACGGTCTGATAAACAATGACGGTTTTAAAATTACTGTGGCACGCTATTATACTCCGAGCGATGTAAATATAGACAAGACGGGAATAATGCCTGACCGTGAAGTTACCTATCCTGAATTTTCTGAAGAAGAAGAAAAAGCTTTCGGTGAACTCATGGATTCAGATGAGATAAGTGCGTATGTAGAAGAGCACCCTGACATGAGCGAGGCTGACATTGCAGCTTATTCTGAAGTTCTTGAAAAAAAGTATCCGCTGGAGCCTCGTGTTATAAGAAAAATTGTAAGAAACAATGTTGATCATACAAAGCCGATGCGCCTTTACGATCTGGATTATGATATTCAACTTAATGCAGCGCTGGATATAATAAAAAATGAAAACTTTACTGAACTTATGACATCTTCAAAAACACTCGCGGAGATGCAGGAATGAGGCAGTTTGTAGCTGACTGTGAACTTGACTCTGACGGCTGTCTTTGTGTGCGCGGAAAAAATTTCCGTTATCTGGGCACGGTTCTTCGTGTTCAGGCCGGAGACGCAATTTATGTAAGACTTTTGTCGGGTGTTCTTCAGCCAATGACTGTTGCAAAAATAGATTCTTCTGAAAAAACAATTACACTTCAGATTTCCGGAAGCAGCGTTTCTTTGAAAAAACTCGAAGCTGTTCCAGAAGAAAAAATGCGTGGTCCCCGGCTGTGGCTTTTTATGTTCGTGCCCAAACCTGCAAAGATGGAACTTATTATAAGGCAGGCAGTGGAATGCGGCGTGTCTGTTATTGTGCCTGTGGAAGGTGAATTCTGCCAGAGCGGATTTATTCAGTCTGCACGGAACAGATGTGAAACCAACGATGAAAGATGGTCGCGCATTGTTACCGAAGCAAGACAGCAGAGCGGATCTCCTGTTGCGACAAAAATCGAAAATACGGTTTCTGTAGAAGAAGCATGCAGAATGTGGCAATCTGTTAACGCAGACGGCCGCGGAAGTGCAGTGGTGCTTTATGAAAGGACTGACGGAACAAAGAATATTTATTCCGCACTTGAAAATGCCGATTCTAAAAAAGAACGTGTCGCTGTTGCCGTAGGGGCTGAAGGCGGCATTTCACCTGCCGAAGTAAAAGTACTTTCTGATGCAGGTTTTATTCCCGTACATTTGGAAACAAATATTTTGCGCTGCGAGACTGCGGCAATTTATGGAATTGCGGCTGTTCAGACAGTTATGAGCTGATTTTTTTGGAGTATATTATGTCTATTCAGAGAATCTATGTTCTTGGTGTTCCGGTTGATATTTGCAAGCCTCAGGAACTTGAAAGCCGCATAATGGAACTGGTGGAAAAACCCGGTGCAAAACAGATTGTGTTTCTTTCTGTATGGGATCTTTTGAGAGCCAGAAGAAAGGGTGAATATTCCGAGTGTGTTAAAAATGCAGATCTGGTTCTTCCCGTTTCAAAAAGTATTCTGTCCGGGGCAAAGTTCCTTAAGAAAAATGTTCCCGTAAGATATAATCCGTTTGATTGTGTGATAAATATTCTGTCTGTTCTTACATCGCATTTAAAGACACTGTATATTCTTGGCGGCCGTAAAAAAACGCTTATGACTGCGGAACGTCACGTGCGCTCTACATTTAAAGGTCTTCAGGTTGTCGGAAGGTACGTGGGCTATTACCCCAAAAGTGTGGAAGATGACATTGTTCAGGCAATATACAAAGCGTCACCGTCACTTGTGCTTGTAAGCGAGGGAATTAAAGAAAAGGATACGTGGTCCTTTACGCGCAGGAACCGTTTTTCTGACAGTATATTCCTTTATTACCATGATGCCGTAGGAATATTCAGCCAGAGGATTACGCGTGTAAATGAACGGACTTTCAACAAAGGCCTTGAAATCTGGAGCGAAATAATCAGGAATCCGCTTAAAATATTCCTGGTTTTTCCATACATGTGGTATCTGATACTGCTTCTTTGGACAAGGGTTTTTAAAAAGGCTGATTGATATTAAATGCCGGAACGAAACGTTGTAATTATTACCGGGAGCGACACTTTGTTTTCATGGTGCCGCCGGAACCTGATGCATAAATTCAATATTGTTCGTGCGTCATTTACTGAAATAATGAATTTTGGGGTTTCGATAGATACTGTTTTATGTTCAATAATTGACCCACAGGGAATTCCTGATGAACTTTTTTATGCGACGTTTCGTTATTGCAGCGACATTTTGTGTCTTCCGTCTGTAGTCATAATGAAAAGCGGCTGGAGTTCTTCTTTTATATGCAGTCTTGAATTTTCATATACACCGTTTTTGCTGAGCATAGGCGACAGGTTTCCGCATGAGATGATAAAAAGTTTTGAAAACTGCTGTTCGCGTTTTTGTCCGGAGATTGTTTTTTCACGGCCTCTGCTGCCTTTTGAAAGCGAACTGTCTGAATTCTATTCGCAGATCAGGTTTGCATTTACGACGGATCATCCTGTTCTTTTGAAAGGAGAAACAGGAAGCGGCAAAGAATTTACTGCTGAACTTATTCACAATAATTCTTCAAGAAAAGACAATGTTTTTCTTCCTGTGTCACTTCCCGAAATTAATTCAGAGCTTTTTTCGAGTGCAATGTTTGGTACGGTAAGAGGCGCTTTTACAGGTGCAGAAAATTCAGAAGGCTTTTTTGAAACTGCCGGGAGCGGAACAATTCTGCTTGATGAAATTGCAGATCTTTCAGAAAATGCGCAGCTTAAACTTATGCATATTCTTGATTCGCTGAAATTCTGCCGTGTTGGCGGACGTACGCCTATTGAACTTAAAGCCAGACTTATGTTTGCAACGGATGCAGATCTTTCTGTTCTTATGGAAGAAAAGAAATTCAGGTCGCAGTTGTTTTACAGGATAAGCGTGATTGTTGTGACGGTTCCACCATTAAGACGGCATAAGGCAGATATACCAAGACTCGCGGTTGAATTTGCCGGGCTGGACAACAAAAAGATTTCTGACGGGGCGATACGCAGGCTTTGTGAATATTCGTGGCCGGGGAATATAAGGCAGCTGAAAAATACGCTGCGGAATGCAAGTGCAAGAACCGAAACAGACACGATAGAAGAAAAACATATCATCTTTATCGAAGGGTGAATTTTAACCTACGCTGTCAGTTATCTAGAAAAGTTGCGTTTTCCCGCGCGGACCTTATTCTACATTCAGGCCTGTTAACGCAACGTCTGTGCGGAAAGACGCTATATTTAAAAAGACAACACTTAACGAACGTATTTCAGGACAACTCAAATAGAGTTGTCCTGAAAACTTCAGTTGTTGCACAACTGCCTTTATTTACGTGTGCGCTCATGCGCACTAATTGAACTCAATCGCAAGTTGAAACTTGCTCAATCGTTCAATTTTAAGGAAAGTTAAAATGCGCGAAGGAGGACGGGGAAGGCCGAAATGATTTGATTTTTAGTGTCGCGAAGCGACATATAATAGTTTCCCCGCAAAAATCACATCAAGGGCCATATGGCCCGGTTTTGGACTTTACCGGCTGACTGGGAGCATTTTAACCTACGCTGTCAGTTATCTAAAAAAGTTGCGTTTTCCCGCGCGGACCTTCCTGTACATACGCAATTGTTTGGAAAAACAGTGTTTTCTGCAGATGCTGAGGTTTCTGAAAAGAATTTTGTTGACAGACGTGGAATTCGGCTTTAGACTTAATGTAGTCAACACGTGTAAATTTTACGCGTTGTAATTTTGGAGGAATTTATGAAGAGATATGCTTTGGTAAAGGCTGCCGTTCTTGGAGTATTATCCTGTGTGTCTGCGCTGGCTTTCGGACAGTTCAAGTCAAACCGTGCTTTGGATGGATGCAGACAGCAAATTCTTGTCGAACCTGTTAAAGGTATTTCAAAAGATTTTATTCGTGGTGTAGACATAAGTTCTCTTGCTGCAGTAGAAGAAAACCGCGGACGCTTTTTGAACAAAAAAGGCGAAGAAGAAGACATTTTTAAGATTTTAAAGGACAACGGCATTAACTGGGTAAGATTGCGTGTCTGGAACAAACCCGTAAACGGCGGCGGAAACAACAGCGTGGAAGTCGATATCCCTATGGCACTTCGTGCAAAAAAAGCCGGAATGAAGCTTCTGGTCGACTTTCATTATTCAGACTTTTGGGCCGACCCTGCAAAACAGTTTATGCCGGCCGACTGGGTTGGACTGAGTGAATTTTCACTGAACGCTGCCGTTGAAAATTTTACAAAAGAATCTCTTGAAAAATTCATTAAGGCTGGGGTAAGACCTGATATGGTTCAGATTGGAAACGAACTGAACAACGGCTTTATGTGGCCTGCAGGAAAAATCTGGGGCAACGAAGGTGAAAAAGCAGGCGGAATGGAAGGCTTTATCAGGCTTTTGTCCAGCGCTTCAAGAGGAGTCCGCGGTGCTCAGGGTAAGGGAAACAAAATAAAAATAGTAGTTCACCTTGCTGACGGCGGAAAAAAACGAATTGTACCGTTCAATTTTTGACCCCATAACACAGGCCGGTGTTGACTACGATGTAATAGGACTTTCATTTTACACTTACTGGCACGGAAGCCCCGATGACCTTCGCGCAAATATGTCAGACCTGGCAACCCGTTACGGAAAAGAAATGATTTGTGCCGAAACTGCATACGCATTTACACCCGATGACGGTGACAAACAGGGAAATCCGTTTATAGTTTACAGCGATGAAACCTGCGGATACAGACCGTCTGTTCAGGGTCAGGCAACTGCCGTACGTGATGTAATAGAAGCCGTTGCTTCTGTAAAAGGCGGACTGGGTGTTTTCTACTGGGAACCGGCATGGCTTCCTGTAAAGGGTGCTGGACTTTCAAACACAGAAGGTGCTACTTGGGAAAACCAGGCAATGTTTGACTTTAACGGCCGCATTCTTCCTTCACTTGCCGTATGGAATCTTGTAGGCGGAAAAGGCGAAATAGAAACTGCGTGGGGCGGTTCTGCAAAGATTGGACGCAATTTTGAACCTTATGCAATGACAGATCCTCTTGTTGTTCAGGTTTTGCCAAAAAAGAATCCTGGTCTTCCTTCAAAAGTCAAGGTTCTTTTTACAAACGACAAGGAACAGCTTGTAAATGTAAAGTGGAATGAGCCGGACTGGTCAAAACAGACTGAACTTGGTTCTGTAAAAGTAACCGGAACAATTGCCGGATATTCCTACAAGCCTGAAGCCGAAGTAAAAATCGTAAGCCAGATGAATCTTGTTTCTGACAGTTCTTTTGAAACAGGACGACTTGGTGAATGGAAGCTTAACGGCGACAGTACTGCATGTTTTGTAGAAAACAATAAGAATAATGCACACAGCGGAAAATGGACCTACAAGTACTGGAAGTCAACAGGCTTTAAGTCTACGCTTACCAGAAAAATTACAGGACTTTCAGAGGGAACATATATACTTTCCCTTTGGGCAATGGGCGGCGGCGGTGAAAATAATATCCGTCTTTTTGCCGCAAATTTTGACGACACGGGAAAACAGGTTTCTGTAAAAATTAAAAATACAGGATGGAAAGACTGGCACCAGTATACGCTGGAAATTCCAGTTCAGAACGGCGGCGTTACAATTGGAATTTTCCTTGATACAAATGCCGGTAACTGGGGAAACTTTGACGACGTGGAACTTATAAAAAAGGAATAGCAGACCGCGCGCGGTAAAAGATATTTTGTTTTCTGCACAGGAATTTATGTAGAAAACAAAAATGTCTCCCGGTCGGCCGCCGAAACCGAAAAACAGCCAATATTGGCCTTGACGTGATTTTTGCTTGGAAACTATCGTTTGTCACTTCGCGACAGCAAAAAATCAAGTCATTTCCGATTCCGGCGTCCTCCCTCTGACATTTTTACTTGCTTTACAAAGACCGCAAATTCAGCGCATGGCTACACAAAGCAGAGTATTTTGTTAAGCTCTTTTGGCACAAGACACCAGATGACGTGATAACAGTTGCCGAGGATATGCGAAAAAGTTACTGCCGAGATTTGAGCGAGTATATCGAGAAAGGCATGAGAGGAAACACCTTAAGCCAGATAAAAGAAGCTCGCGAGATTAAGGAAGAAGTTCCTAAAATCAAAGAGAGCGCTAAGACAAAATCCCACACCAGAAAGGAAATTGATTGGTGGGATTAAGGAAAGCGAACCGTTGCGCTTTCTGGAATTCCGCCTTTTTTGCTGCAAAAATCCCTTTTTTTGACGGGAGTAAGCAAGCGAAAATGTGCGTGAAATCACCCAAAACTTGAGACCAAGTTCTAACTCAATAGAGGTTTGCCCGTGTTTTTTCAAAACTTACGAACAAACCTCTATTGAGCGGGGGATAAATCCCCTTGACCCCAGAGAAAGAGCAATGTTGCCCTTTCTATTCCTCTACCAACAAGACGCTGTCTTTTTTGATTATCTGCCAAAGACCTAGTTCTCTGGACACTTTTCTTTCTATAAAAAAATATTGGTCCATCGGATTTTTACATCAAATCTTCCAACTTCACAATTCTATAATTTGTGTCCCCATCAATACGTTTCTGGACTCCAGAAGTTACACCATTCTTTGAAAAAATGATAAATGATTTATTCGGCTTTCTTACACACAAAGCTGAATCGTTTAAATCATCAAGTTCTTTTTCATCAAACGGCTCGTTGGTATATTTGCATTCACAGATAACGGCACTTTCTTCATCAATTGCGAGTATGTCGATTTCTTCCTGCTTTTTCAAAACAGGATTATTTCCCCACCATCGGCCAACTTCCTCTGCAAAGAATGGCATTTTCCCATTGTAGAATTCTTCCTTCAGGTAAGATTCACAAATTGTCTCAAAACGATGTCCAATATATGTATTCAATTTCTGCTCTGTGAATTCTCTGTCATAATATAAATCTGGAGCAATCAATCCGTTCAACATATTCTGGTGCTTAAAGATGAAAGCAAAATAGAAGGCAAAATAGTTGTCACAGATGCTGTAAATGGTGTTTCGAGTTTTTTCTTTCTCTCCGCATGGAATTTCTTTTTTAACAAATCCAAGGTCAATTAAGACAGAAAGATATTTTGCGATTTTGGCAGCGTCCTCATCAACCTTTGTTTTTATTGTATTAAAATCAGAAGCACCGGCATTTATGGCGAGCATAATGTTCTTGTAAAAATAAGTTTCCTTTAATTCCATGCGAAGCAGAGTTTCCACTTCATTGAAGAGATATCCAGTTGTAGAAAGACAATTCTTCACAACATTTTCCTTAATAGAAAGGGAATCGTCAAAAAGTGAAAGATACAGAGGAATGCCACCTACCATTGAATAAACTTTCAAGACTTCTTCCTTTGAATATTTAGGGAAAAACTCAGCTGCTTCTTTGTAAGTAAATGGAAGGAGTTTTATTTCTGCAGTTTTACGTCCATACAGAGGCTTTGTTGAATCATCAATTATTTCTTCAATTACTGAAACTTCAGAACCACAAAGAATCAGAAAAATGTTCTTCTTTTTTAAGATTTTATCAATTGCATTTTGAAGGCCAGAATCATATGCGGGATTTGAATTGTAAAGATAGGTAAACTCATCGATAATTAATACCAGACGTTCATTTATTTCGCGGTCTTTCAGGAAAGTGTACACATTATTCCAGGTTTCAAAGGAATTAAGATAATCCCCGGCTTTTAGAACCGTATTCAATTCCTGACAGAAATTCTGAACGTTTGTTTTTTCGCTTGATTTATCACCTGTGAAATAAACTACATTCTCCATATGCTGTGCAGCAAAATGACTAAGAAGATAAGATTTACCAACACGACGACGGCCATGAAGAATAAGCATTTCAAACTTCTTTGAATTATACAAAGAATCCAAAAGTTGCAGTTCCTTCTGTCTGCCGTAGAATAGTTGATTATTCATATAATTTACTCCTTAGTAATTTACTTTAGAGTAAATTATATTGTTATTTTTTCAGAAAATCAAGAACTTGTTTTATATTGTCTAAAATACAGATTCGTCTAAAATGATAAAAAATATATAATTACAGTAAATTCTATATTTTTTATAAAAATGTTATAATAGAATAATTGAAAGTGATGAATAAAATGGAGTTTTTACACTATGAGTACAAATAACGAAGGATATAAAGGTATTTATGCAATGCACAAATATTGGGGTAAAAAACCATTTAATGAAATATCAAAATTTATTAAACAATATTCAAACAAAAATGATACTGTAATGGACTGTTTTTGTGGCTCTGGTGTTACTCTTATTGAAGCGATAAAAGAGGGGCGGAATGCAGTTGGAATCGATCTTAACCCAATTGCTATTAAATTGGCAAAGCCTCACTAACTCCGGTTTCAATAAATACAGTTCAAGAAACATTCAAATCAATCAGAAATAAATTAAAAGAAAAAATAGACTTATTATATAAGTTTACTTATGATGGGCAAAAAACAGATATTACGCATATCATCTGGAAAAATGAGAGTTATTGTCAATTGTTGTGGATTGAAAAAAAGTGTCTTTTCATCAGGCAGCCTTCATTTGTTCACCGTCCACAAAAATTATATTTTTGGCGACAAGTTCAAGTTGTTTAAATCCCCTGAGCCGTCGCCAGTTTTTCTCTGCCTGAAGACAAAGCTTGAAAGCCATTGCAACAGAAGCAGCGGAAGAGCCGTTTCCTTTTGTTGACTTGTGGCGCAACCTGACTGTTGCAAATGTCGATTCAATCGGATTCGACGTTCTAATGTGAGCCCAATGTTCCGCCGGATAATCATAAAAGCGGAACAAATCCTCCTTGTCTTTTTCAAGACATTCCGTTGCCTTCGGATATTTTTTTCCGAAAGTTTCTATAAATAAGTCGTAGGCTTTCAAGGCGTTTGCACGTTTGTCTGCCTGCCACATATCCCGAATCATTTTTGTGGCCTGAGTCTGTACACAGTCAGGCAATTTGTCCAGAATGTTCATGGACTTGTGGAACCAGCATCTCTGAATTTTTAGCTGGCCCCAGATTTCATCAACTGCATTTTGAAACCCAAGCGCTCCGTCGCAGACTGCCAATTTTGGTGCTTTTGTCAGTCCGCGGAATTTCAAATCAAGCAAAACTCCACGCCAACTTTCCGTTGACTCGCGAATTCCGGCCTGTACAGCCACAAGTTCTTTTTTGCCTTCAACAGTTACGCCAATTATTACCAGAAGGCAGGTCTTTTCACCGTCAAGCCGGGACTTTACGTAAATTCCGTCTGCCCAAACATAAACGTATTCCTTTCCGGAAAGATCTCGTTTGCGCCATTCGTCATATTCAGCCTGCCATTTTACAGTAAGCTTTGTTATGACTGACGGACTCAGGCCCTTTGCTTCTTTACCAAGAACATCATGGAGCATGGCTGAAAACTTGTTTGAAGAAATTCCTGCAAGGTAGGCAGCGGAAAGTATTGCTTCTACTGTCGGAGTTTTTCTTGCAAACGGAGGAAGGACTTTGCTTACAAAGCGATCCTTTTCTTCAAGTGCACGGTCATCAACTCTGGGAAGCCTGACTGTAACGTAACCGTTTGTAGTAAGAATTGTCCGTTCTTTGTGAAAGCCGTTTCTTACTACAAGTTTGTTTCCGGTTTTGTCTACGATAGAAGAAGTTTTATTAAGAAAACGCTGAACTTCATCCTCGTAAAGACTTTCAATTACTTCACGTGCTCTTGCGCGGATTGCTTTTTCAAGCAAATCAATCGTTGGACTATTGGAATTTTCTTCAATTTCCAGTATTCTTTTCATAAGAGGTCTCCTTCGGTGTTTATTTTTTTTTCCAAAGAAAACTATACCTTAGACAGACCTCTTTTTCTATGCCTTCTCAGGCAATCCACAACTTTTGATTATAACTCGAAAAATGATAATCCAATTGAAGTTTGGTATAAAATAAAAGGAGATAAAACAAAGAAAATCAGAAAAGGTCTAAAAGAAGATGTTGAATTGGCTAATAATCCAAAAGAAGAACCTCTTTGGTATCCAACTTCTAAAATGTTTGAAAATTCAAGGATAAATGTTAATAAAGATCAAAAGGTTAGTGATTTATTTACAAAAAGAGCATTAGTCGGATTATCTTTGCTTTTGGATGAAATCTCTAAAATAGAAGATCCTTTGATTAAATCTGTTTTCGAATTAACTTTAACAGGAACTCTATCTCAAGCAAGTAAACTTGTTTTTGTTATCAGAAATAGGAAAAAAAATGAGGGTTCTGAATCAAAAGCTGATGTTGGTAGTTGGGTAATCGGTTATTGGGTTCCAGAAGAGCATTTCGAAATTAATGTATGAAACTGTTTTGAAAACAGATACAAAAAAATCTTAAAAGGTATAGAAGAAATAAATTATTTATTTCAAAATGATAGTGCTATTTCCTCAAAATATGAATTATATAATTGTTCTGCGACAAAAAATCCATTAAAGGACAATTCAATTGATTATGTTTTCATAGATCCTCCGCATTCTAACCGTATTTTATATATGGAACAAAGTCTTATGTGGAACTCATGGCTGAGACTTGATAATCAAATTCAATGGGAAAATGAAATATTTGTTTCTGAAAGTTGAGCATTGCATCTTCTTTCATGCGCATAAAAGTGGCGTCTTCATCTGTTTTTGAATAGCTGTTTCTTCCATTGAATGTCGCGTTTGCTTTTTCGTATTTTTCTCAACCGCTTTTTTCCACACGAAAGTATATTTGTTTGAAGCGCTTTCAACCTTTGTTCCGTCAACAAAATATTTTTCAAGACTGACGAATCCTTTTATATTGAGAAGTTTTACGGTTGAGATGAAAATCTCTTCGATTGCATCCTTCAGTTTTTCTCCCCGGAATTTGTTGATTGTTCTGAAGTCCGGAGTCTGGTTTCCGGCAAGCCACATTACATTGATATTTTCGCGGCACTGTTTTGCAATCTGGCGTGAAGAATAAACTCGTCCAGACTCGGTGGTAACAGCCATCTTTCTTCCTGGCTGTATGGTTTGAATGTGATTTTATCACTTACGCCTCTGCTCATATTTAAATTTTAGCACAAATGAATTTGTTTGTCATTAAAATAATGAAGGCTATCTCGTACTTTTGAGACAGCCCCCTGTTATAGCGGGGGCAGGACTCGAACCTGCCGGACGGACGGTTAGGAACTTACAGAAATCTGTAAAAGTCCGTCCGACCGTCTGCCCCGCCAACAAAACTGAGCGAGAGAGCTACTGGTTGATTAAACAAAACTTGCTTAATCAACCTTGACCGCTGTAGCTAGAACGTGTAGTTTATTTTCTTTGTAATGTGAATACATATAATTAGATTTATAAACTACAAATAAAAAACACTAACAAAAGACAATCCCGCAAAAGTTCTTAGTTAGTGTTAAACTACCTAAAATTGTAGAATGTGCGGTTCATTCTAGTAAATTGCAAATCCCACCCGAAAATACTACTTTCAAGGGGTATTATTTTCATTTGCAATTTAACTAGGGTAATATTATCACGAGGACCCGATACTTGCTTTACAAAGACTTGTGTAGAAAACAAAAATGTCTCCCAATCGGCCGTTTTGTAAAAAAATGTCCGCACGGAAAGACGTGGCATTAAAAAGACAGCACTTAACGAACGTATTTCAGGACAACTCAAATAGAGTTGTCCTGAAAACTTCAGTTGTTGCACAACTGCCTTTATTTACGTGTGCGCTCATGCGCACTAATTGAACTCAATCGCAAGTTGAAACTTGCTCAATCGTTCAATTTTAACATTCGCTATCACTTATCTAAAAGGTAGCGTCTTCCCGGGCGGACCTTCCGTACACAGACAAATGGTTGCGAAATATTCAGTTATATTTATATTTTTTTTTCAATAGGGTATAATTTTGTTTACAATGAGTAATTCTGAAAAAAAACATATCGTAACACAGAATGATGTGGCACGAGAGGCCGGCGTTACAAGAAGCATGGTCAGCTACGTAATCAGCGGAACAGCCGAGCGTTCTGTAGCTCCTGAAACCCGCCGCCGCATCCTTGACGCAATAGAAAAGCTTGGTTACAGGCCCAACAAGGCGGCGCAGGCCCTTCAGCAGGGAGACGTGGCCTTTGCATCAAAAAAAATTGGTGTAGTCCTGTGCAATGCAGACGTTTTCCGCCGCCCTTATTATGCAGAAATACTTTCGGGTATTCACACGGCGGCTTATGAACATAAGTACCAGGTTGCGTTTATACGTTTTTTTGAAGAACTCAGGGATCCCGTTTTATTCAACGAACTAATTCATCCCGAAGAAATAGGCGGCCTCATTCTTGTTTCTACAGATCAGGTTTTAAAGACAGACGATGACTACAAAATCCTCAGCACAACACGGGAGCGCATTCAGAAAATTGTCTGCGTTGACTGGAAGTGTGACGGGCTTACAAATATTCTTTTTGACAGACAGGAAGCTGCATACAAAGCTTCTGAATATCTTTTTCACCAAGGGTACAATGATATAGGCTACATCGGTGAAAATGACGAGCGTGTTCTTGGAGTGCGCCAGTCTCTTCTTGAACGCGGAATCTTTACTTCTGAAAAAGATTTTTATCTGGTTCAGGCTTTTAACATGACAGGCGGTTATGACGGCGTGCGTGAACTTTTGAAAACACGTTCTCTTCCGCGTGCTGTTGTCTGCGGTTCTGATGAAGTTGCTATCGGTGTAATGAGCTGTCTTAACGAAAGAAAAATTTCCATTCCCGAACAGGTTGCGGTTATAAGTATTGACAATATAGAAACAGCGTCCTATACGACTCCGCCTCTTACTACAATAAATGTTCAGAAAACTGCAATGGGGGCGCGTGCAGTGGAAGCCATCGTTGGTTCACGCGACAAAAAAACTGCTTTTGAACCAGTCAATATTCTTCTTCCCACCAGTATTGTGGTCAGAAAATCCTGTTAAACTTGGAGAATTGCGACTAATATTTGGAATATTCTGACTTTTTTACATTTTTTTAAGCCCAAAATTCAATCATTTCGTTGAATTTAGATTTTTTCCCTTATATAATGATATTATCTTACAAAATCAACAAAAATGTCATTTATGAGAGGACAGAATGGAACTTGAACAGACCCTTCCGAAGTTGTTTAGAAAGAGTGCAGAAAAATATCCTGAATTTTCAGCACAACTTTTCCGCACGAAAGACGGAACATACGCAGAAACAAATTACCATGACTGCTATCAGAAGGCTTTGGATTTTTCAGGAGCGCTCCTTAAGTTTGGTGTAAAACGCGGTGACAAAATAGGTCTTATTGCAGACAACCGCCGCGAGTGGGAACAGGCAGACATGGGTCTTCTTGCAATCGGTGCAATTGATACCCCGCGCGGGTGTGATGCTTCTGAAAAGGATCTTTCATACATTCTTTCTTTTTCTGAAGTTGAATATGTTATTGCAGAAAATGAAGCCCAGGTAAAAAAAATTATCAATATCCGTCCAAAAGTACCTACACTTCGCGCAGTTGTTTCTTTTGACGAAATTGACTCTTCCGTAGAAAAACAACTTGCCGATGCTAACTTAAGATACCATCTTTTTGAAGACCTGCAGAAACTTGGACACGAATGGCGCAAAGAAAATCCCGATGTTGTAGAACAGGAACTCGAAAAAGGACAGTGGGATGATCTTGCAACAATTATTTTTACAAGCGGAACAACCGGTACTCCAAAAGGTGTAATGCTCAGCCACGGAAACATTCTTACCCAGCTTGATGAAGTTACAGAACGCATTTTCCTTAACCCAGGCGAGCGCGCACTTTGTGTTCTTCCTGTATGGCATGCTTTCCAGCGCGCAGTTGAATACGTTATTCTTTCACAGGGCGGAACCCTCTGCTATAGTAAGCCTATCGGAAGTGTACTTCTTCAGGATTTGCAGAAACTTGATCCTTATCTTCTCCCGGCTGTTCCCCGCGTATGGGAAGCCGTTTATGACGGAATCTGGCGCAAGATGAGAAAAACCGGCGGGCTTGTTTATATTATGTTCCGCTTCTTTGTAGCAGAAGCAATGCTCTGGTGTTCAATAGATAGAAAACTACGCAGAAAAAATTCTCGCTTCGGAAGGGACTATCTTGGTTTCTGGTGGCCGGTTCTTGTTCTGCCGTGGCTTCTTCTCTATCCGATCAAAATGCTCGGAAATCTTCTTGTATTCAGAAAAATACGTGCAATGCTTGGAAAGAACTTCCGTTCGGGAATTGCAGGAGGTGGTGCCTATCCCGAAAACATCGACAAATTCTTCTGGGCTGTCGGCGTAAAGGTTTGCGAAGGTTACGGCCTTACAGAAACTGCACCGATTATCTCTGTACGCCCGATTGTTGATCCTGTAATGCGCAACGTCGGAACACCTCTGCGCGGAATGCAGGTTCGCGTTGTTGATGATGACGGAATTATTCTTGGCCGCTGCAAAAAGGGTAACCTTCAGATTAAGGGCGGCTGTGTCATGCAGGGATATTACAAGAGACCCGATCTTACCGACAAGGTTATGACAGTGGACGGCTGGTTTGACACCGGTGACATCGCTATTCTTACTGTAGATGGTGAGATTCAGCTTCGTGGAAGAAAAAAGGACACAATCGTTCTTCTTGGAGGTGAAAACATTGAACCTCTTCCAATCGAGTCAAAGATAAAGGAATCGCGTTTTGTTGCAAGTGCAGTTGTTTTTGGAACAAACGAAAAAGGCGAAGACCAGCGTTATCTTACGGCAATCATTCTTCCCAATCAGGATGAACTTGTGTCATATGCCGAAGAAAACGGAATTCAGGCCGACACGTATGAAAAACTTGTAGAAACCGAAGCCATACAGAAACTTATTGAAAATGAAGTTGCCGAGGCCGTTAACTCAAAGAACGGCTTCAAAGCCTACGAGCGCATTAACAAGATTGCACTTATTACAAAGCCGTTTGAAGTCGGTGTAGAAATGAGTGCAAAGCAGGAAATAATGCGTTACAGAATTGCAGAAATCTACAAAGACAAGATTGCAAAAATGTATGCAGACTGATTTTTGTTTTTTATGCGGAACATAAATTAAAGTTCAATAATCAGGGCACCGGACTTCTGGTCTATGCCCTGATTTTTTTTTGGCTCGGGAATTGTAAATGCCTGGCCGGACAGAAGTTTTGAGTCAGAAACAACCAGCAGAAGTCCTTTGTCAGAACACGCATAGTATCCTGTTCTTGCGCCCGGAAGTCTTATCGGGTCGCTTGCAATTCTAAAGCGCAGTGTGGTGTTGTCAGAATTTATTTGCGCGGCATCTTTTTCTTCACCGTCAGTTTTTTTCTGAACGGCAAAAAACGAAAGAACAGCTCTCTCTTTCGGAAGATCTGCTTTTTCTGAAAGTTTTTTAAGCACCGCAGGGGCGTTGTCTGTTGCAAAGGAATAGTTGCACCATTTTCCGCCGCGCTTTCCGTCCATAGGGCATTCGCTGCAGTGTGTGCAGGGTGAAACCGGAACAAAATCTTTTCTTAAAAAAGAATCCCTCATTAAACTTACAAGACGCGCTGTTTTGGGAACACCTGGTTCAATTACAAGAATTTTTGTTTTTGGACTGTTGTCTGTATACGAAAGAATTTTTTCGCAGTATTTTTTTGCAAGAAAGTCCGGCGGCAAAGAAAAATCTTCGTGCAGTTCGTTAAGAACATTTGCGCATGTTACAAGCGTGGCTTTTTGTTTTATTTCAGTTCCTATTTCACCTTTTACTTTTATTATTTTCCACGGTTCTGTCTTGAGTGCCGCCGCAACAGACAGAAAAATATTTTCTCCCATAGAAAGAGAATTCTGCGAAATATCCATGCAGTACCACGTAAGCGGAACTTTTCTGAGTTCCGGTCTGCTTATAAAAAGTGCAACCGGTACGGTAAGTGGACCGCTTCCTATGTCAAGGCAGACAGAATCTTTTTCGAGTGAAAAAAAATCTTTAGGAAGGCTTGCAAACAGTCTTGTAAGGCGGACCAGATTCCACCATGTATAGTAACGCACGTATGCGCTTAAAGCTGTTGTCTGATTCATATAACCGCGTCTTCTTTCACTGCGTTCGTCGGTAAGATTGTGGCTCAGTTCCCTTATCTGAATGGGAAGAAGTGCTTTCTGTTTTGAATTGAGAGGATATGCAGACTCGATAATCTGCCCGAAGTCATTCAGAATTTTTATTCCGTCCTGTGGAATTGCGTTTATGTCAAAAAGATAATTGTCGGGTTTGTAAACTGTAAGGGCTGTTTTTTTTGGAGCGTATTTTTTTTCTGAATTGAATTTTATTTTACCATCTGTACGTTCTGTAAATTTATTTTTCCTGTTTTCTTTCTTTGGATCCGGTGAATTTCTTGAACGCGTGAGGCCTGCTTTTTTTTCATACCATTTGAGTTCAGTTTCATTTCTTTTCATTGCTTTGTGCTTCTCCGGATTTTGCTTTGTTCAGGGCAAGATAAATTTCGCCAAGTTCTTCTCTTATTTCACTTATAGCCTGAAGGGCGGCTGCTTTTTTTTCACCACCGCTGCTGTCGTGAATGAGCTGTCGTCTTGCCCCGTCGATTGTAAATTTTTTTGTAAAGATAAGGTACTTTAACCGCTGAATTACATCAAGATCGTGCTGGGAATATTCACGCCGGCCGCCCAAACCTTTTTGCGGAGTCAGGCTTGGGATAACTTCTTCCCAGTAACGCAGAACGTGAGGTTTTATTCCTGTAAGTTTTTCAATCTCGCCGATTGAATATCTTGCCATCAGTTTTCCTTTTCGTTCCTGTCCTGCCATTTCTGGCGGCTGGCTTTCATTTCTATCTGAACGGGAATGTTGTCAAAGCCGAGGTCTTCGCGTATTCTGTTCTTTAGATATGAAACATAACTTCCCGGAACATTGTCAGGGCGTGTTGCAAAGATGAGAAAGTTTACGGGATTAATGCTTGTCTGCGTTATGTATCGTATTTTAAAGTGAATTGCTTTTGTTGCTGGCGGCGGATACTTGAACAGCCAGTCTTTGAGAGCAAGGTTTAGAGAGGCAGTGTCTACCTTTCTGTTGAGCTGCTCAAAAAGTTCAAGCGCAGTGTTCATGAGATTTTTAATTCCGTCGCGGTTTTTTGCACTCAGCGGAACAATCGGTGCCCAGTTCATGTGACCGAACATTGTCTGAATCCAGTTCTGTGTATCCCTGATAGCTTTGTTGCTCTGGTCTTCAAGAAGATCCCACTTGTTCAGAACAAATATCACACCACGGCCGCGCTCGAAGGCAAGAGATGTAATTTTTTTGTCCTGTTCCGAAAGGCCTTCCTTGGCGTCAATCATGATAAAGACAACATCGCATTCGTCAAGAGTTTTAATTGCTCTGTTGACCGAATAATATTCAACGTTGTCAGAAACTTTTGACTTGCGTCTTATTCCGGCTGTATCCAGAATCTGAATATCCCTTCCATTATATCTGAAACTTCCTTCTACTACATCGCGCGTGGTTCCTGCGTAGTCACTTACGATAGAAGCTTCTGTGTGCGTAAGGGCGTTGCTGAGTGTAGATTTACCGGTGTTTGGTTTTCCAAGAATTGCAATGCGGATTGGAAGTTCCTGTTCCGTGCCTTCTGTTACTTTTGAAAAATCGAGTCCCGCCACCATCTTTTCGCAAAGCAACGGAATATTGTCACCGTGTGCCGCCGAAATTGGTGTTATGTCATTAAAACCGAACTGCATGTAGTTGAATGCAAGATGTTCGTTTTTACCGCCTTCTGTTTTATTGACGGCGGCTATAAGTTTGTTCCACCAGGGACGCAGCCTTAAAATAAGCTCTTCGTCTTCGGCCGTAATTTCTGTTGCGTCAAGAAGAAGAAGAATTCTGTCTGCCTTGCGCAGGGTCTGCACTGTTTTTTCTACAACGAGATCGTCCATTTCACTTTCGCGCGACTGCATATCACGTGTAAGTTTGTATCCTCCTGTGTCAACGAGATGAACGGGTTTGCCTGCAATAAAACAGGTTCCTTCTACAGGATCTCTTGTTACGCCTGGAGTAGGGTCGGTAATGGCACGCTTTGTATGTGTGAGCGCGTTGAATAGCGTGGATTTTCCTACATTCGGGCGGCCTGCAATTACAATGAGCGGCAGGTTAAAATATATTTTGTCAGGAAAGAATTTCTGTGTGCGTACTTTGCGCTTGCTTTCTATTTCGTCACCGTCAGAAATCTGTTCTTCTGTAGCTTCATTCTGTTCAGTCTTGTCTTCAAGTTCTTCTGTCTGTTCAACGGTGGCAACCGGTTTTGGTTTTGAAAAATCGGGCTTTCTTTTCTTTTTTGTCATTTTTGTCTCCGGACTTTGCTTTAGAAAACAGAGCGCTTTGTGAGAGTCTCGAGCTCTTCTATAGAAAACTGCGAGAGCGTTTCTTTAATAACGGGAATCTGTTTTGGAGCCATGCTTAAGTTTCTGATTCCCATTCCGGCAAGAATAATCGCGCTTTTCTTTGTTCCAGCCATTTCTCCGCATACCGAAACAGGAATATTGAATTTCTTTGCATTTTGTATTGTAAGTTCTATCATTCTCAGAACTGCAAGATTGTATTCGTTGTAAAGTGGTGCAACATTGGGGTTTTCCCTGTCAACACCGAGCGTGTACTGCGTAAGGTCGTTTGTTCCGAGTGAAAAAAATGCTGAATGTGGTGCTAGACAGTCAGAACAGATTGCCGCCGCTGCAGTTTCTACCATTATTCCAATAGGAACGTCGGGGTTAAACGGAATATTGTCTTCTTTTAATGTAAGCTGAACACCACGTGCGATTCCCAAAACAGTTTCTACCTGCGAAACGTCGGTAATAAGCGGAATCATAATCTTAAGGTTACCGTAAATACTGGCTCGGTAAAGGGCACGAAGCTGTGTTCTGAACATCTGCGGGTAGAACAGTGAAAGACGTATTGCGCGCAGTCCCATAAGTGGATTTTTTTCTGTAAGGGAAGGCATGTCATTTGTTGCAATGAGTTTATCTCCGCCTGCGTCAAGTGTGCGTATTGTTACGGGTTTGTCGCCCATAAGTTCAAGAACCTGTTTGTAGGCTTCAAACTGTGCTTCTTCGCTGAGTGAATTTGAAAAAGAGCCGACTTCCCTATTCTGCTGCTTTATTTCGTTCATAAAAAGGAATTCTGTGCGGAACAGTCCTATTCCGTCTGCGCCCTGTTCAAGTGCAAGCTGTGCTTCTTCGGGAGTACCAATGTTTGCATACACCTTGAATAAAGTTCCGTCCTGCGTTTTTGCCGGAAGATCCCTAAATTTTTTAAGGGTTGCAAGATATCTTTCTTCGGCTGCTATTTTTTCGTTTGCTTCTTTTAAGGTAGCTTCATCGGGCTGTGTGATTATTTCGCCGAGTGTGCCGTCAACAACAATTGTCTCGCCGTTCAGAACCTGTGACGTAATGTTATTAAGCGCAAATACAGCCGGAATTCCGTAGCTTTTTGCAAGAATGGCCACGTGGCTTGAAATTCCGCCTTCGGTAAGGGCAAGTCCTGCTATTTTGCGTTTACTCAGAATAACCGTGTCGCTTGTTTTCATTGCCCGCGCTACAATTACGGCTCCGTCGGGAACTTCGGTTATGTCAAAGGGCTGGTAGTTGAGCAGGGTGTCCAGTACATTGCCAAAAACGTCGGTTATATCCTGTGCACGTTCGGCCAGGTAGTCGTTGCCACTGTTTCTGAGCTTGTCGGCATATTCTTCGGCCTTTTCGTTGAGTGTATATTCTATATTGTAGAGTTTTTCCAGAAAAGACTGGTGAAGTTCCTGCATGAAAACCGGGTCTGTAAGCATGAGTTGGTAGGTTTCAAGAAGAACGCCCTGAACGCTGTCTTTTTGTACTGATTCAAGATGTTTGGAAATGGTTTCTCTTGTTTTTTTACAGGCAGATTCAAATCTGTTCCAGTCGATAGGTGCTTCATCGGCTGAAATTTTATATTTTGGAATCTTGCGTTCCTTTGTTTCTGGAAGAATAAATGCCTTTCCGACTCCTATTCCGCCTGAGGCCGAGGTACCTAGTATTACGTTCATTATTTTATAATACCAAGACTTAGGTTTCTAGTCAATTAACAGGTATTTAACAGTCAGATGAAGGTTGCTCAAGATTCTGGCGGTGGCGCTCGTAAAGAAGGACTCCAGCGGCGACAGAGACGTTAAGACTGTCGATTTTTCCGCAGGTGGGGATTGAAACAATGCTGTCACACTGGCGGGCAAGAAGTTTTGTCATTCCGTTTCCTTCGCTACCCATTATTATGCATGATTTCTGTGCAAATTTTGTGTTCTGAAGGGAAGAGCCGCCTGCGTCTGCACCGTAAATCCAGAAACCGGCTTCTTTTAGAATTTGGGCCGCCCTTACCAGATTTGTTACTACTGCAAGAGGAACCCAGGCACTTGAACCGGCGCTTGTTCTTGCAATGGTTTCGTTGTTCTGTATCTGTGACGTGGAGTTGCGTTCAGGAACAATGAGCAGGTTTGCACCGAACTGGTCGCAGGATCTTAAAATAGCGCCAATGTTGTGCGGGTCTGTTACGCCGTCGAGCATTACAACCGTTGCTGTTTTAGGACAGGCAGAAAGCCACTGTTCAAGCTGAACATCGTTGCGCGCCTTTTGCTGTTCTTCGGTGGCGGTAAGAACAATTCCCCTGTGGTCACGTGCCTGAAGGGGTAGTCTGGCTACGAGTGTGTCGAGATATTCTTCGTCGGTTTCTTCGCAGTTTATTCCCGCAGTTTTTGCCTGTGCCAGAATTTTTTTTATTCTGGGGCCGGGCTTTGCAAAATAGACTTTCAGTTTTGAGTCACTTTTGTTCTGCGAGGTGTATTTGCGTATTTTTTCTTCAACGGCATGAAAACCGGTGTAAATATTCTCTGTCATCGTAGCCTTGCGTTTGGAAAGAAATTAGTTCTTTCCACAACAATTCTTATACTTTTTACCGGAACCGCAGGGGCAGGGTTCGTTGCGGCCTATTTTGCGGCCTTCGCGGACTACTGTTGTGGGGCGCATCATGCCTTCGCTGTAGAGCCATTCGCCGTCAACCTTTCTGAAACCGCCGATTTCGTGGTGAACGTCGCGGATTCCCTTCTGGGTGTATGTTGCTTCAAATTCTACGATTCCTTCATCGTCATTTTCTGTTCCCTTTTCGGTACGCAGAATTTTAAGACCGTGCCATGTGCTTTTGTTGCTCCAGTCTTCTGTTGCTTTTCTGTCAATTTCGGCAATTTTGTCGCCCTTTTCGCAGCTGTTGATGATAAAGTCAATTTCATGCTTTACATAAGCTGTGTATCTTGCTCTCATGAGAGCTTCGGCGGTGGGAGCCTTTGCTGTTCCTTTGATATAAACTTCGCAGCAGTCTGAATATGCTTTTCCGCTGCCGCACGGACATAAATCTTTGTTTTCGCTCATAATGTTCATATTATACAGATTTTAACGGCTTGTTTCAATCAGCATTGACATTTTCTTAAAATATGTCATAATTAAATATCTTGTGGTAACTGAATTTCAGATACTGTATAATAGTAGATATTCAATATTAAGAAACAGGGGAAAATTATGGCTGATATTTCGCTTAGAATCACCAAAAAATCTCTTAAAGCAAAGAGAAAGGCTGCAATAAAAACAATCAAGGCTCAGACAAAAGAAAAAATTCGCGCTATAAAAATGGAATACGCGGTAAACTCTGAGCGCAAAAAGATAAAGGCGGCAGAACGTGCACAGAAGAAAGAACTTCGTATACAGAAGGCAAATGCACGTCTTGCTTACAATGAACGCCAGCCGCGCCAGTATACTTTGGGCGAGGAACTGTTCAATTCAATAAGCCACGGAATAGGTGCGGGACTGAGTGCAGCAGCAATTGTTCTTTTGGTAATACGCGCTGTTTTTCATACTCCGGCTGGAAGCAGTACAGCACTTTATGTAACAAGTTTCAGTATTTTTGGCGCATCACTTTTTATTCTTTATTTAATGTCAACTTTGTACCATGCAATAACTGTTCCGGGAGCAAGAAAGGTATTTTCGGTTCTTGACCACGATGCAATTTATATTCTTATAGCCGGAACCTACACGCCGTTTGTTCTTACAAAAATTCCTTCATCTGCAGGAATCGCAATCTGCGCCAGTGTATGGGGAATTTGCGCGGCACTTATTGCACTGTATTCTGTGTTCAAGTCAAGACTCAGAAGTTTTTCTGTATTTACATATCTTGTTTTGGGCTGGCTTATAATTTCTGTATTTACATTCTATCCGTTGGGAACAGTTCTTTCAAATACTTGCCGCGCAATGCTTTTTGCAGGCGGTGCAGCTTATACAGTTGGCGGCGTTTTCTTCCTTATGCGCAAGTATAAGTGGACTCACAGTATCTTTCATCTTTTTGTTCTTGGCGGAAGTGTGCTTCATTTCTTTGCTGTTTATTTTTCTTTATAAATAAATTGTTTTGAAGAAGATAAAAAAAGTCCCGGCAGCATGCTACCGGGACTTTTTTTTTACCATTTAAGAAATTATGCAAAAATGAGGCGAACCGAAATTACTCCGTCAATCTTCTGGAGTTTTGCTACAGTTTCGTCATCGATTTTTCCGTCTACATCAATAAGGTTGTATGCAAGGTCATTTCTGTTCTGGTTAATCATGGATGCAATGTTGAATTTTGCGTCTCCAAGTACAGAAGTGAATTTTGATACTACACCCGAAACATTCTTGTTGCAGATACAAAGACGTGTTCCGCCAGCAGGAATTTCTGAGTCCAGCTTGCACTTTGGGAAGTTAACACTGTGTTCAATGTTTCCTGCTTCAAGGAAGTCACGCAATTCTTTTACGGCCATTACTGCACAGTTCTCTTCTGCTTCTGGAGTTGAAGCTCCAAGGTGCGGCATACAGATTACTTTGTCATTTCCAAGAAGTTCTTCTGCTGCAAAGTCTGTTACCAGTGCGGCGATTTTTCCGCTGTTGATTGCGGCAAGTACATCTTCGTTGTTTACAAGGCCACCGCGTGCAATGTTTATAATGCGCACACCGTCTTTCATGTTTTTGATTGTGTTTGCGTTAATGAGTCCCTTTGTGTCAGGTGTTTCGGGAACATGTACAGTAATGTAGTCTGACTTTGCAAAAAGCGTGTCCAGGGTTTCTGCGTGTTTTACTTCGTGGTTAAGGCTCCATGCTGCATCTACAGAAAGGAACGGGTCGTATCCTATTACGTTCATTCCGAGTTCAATTGCAGTGTTTGCTACCTGTGCTCCGATTGCACCGAGTCCTATTACACCAAGAGTTTTTCCTTTTACTTCCTGGCCTATAAAATTCTTTTTGCCTTTTTCTGCAAGAGTTGCAATTTCGGCTCCCTTGCCTGCGAGTGTTTCAACCCATTTGTTTGCGGCAATTACAGGACGGCTTGCAATAAGAAGTGAAAGAATTACAAGTTCCTTTACAGCGTTTGAGTTTGCTCCCGGTGTGTTGAATACAACAATTCCTTTCTGTGAAAGATCTTTTACCGGAATATTGTTTACTCCTGCACCGGCTCTTGCTATTGCCTTTACGCTCGGGTCAAGTTCCATTGAAAGCATGTCGTGTGAGCGTACAAGAATTGCGTCCGGTCTTACGATTTCGCTTGCAATTTCATAGTCATCACGCGGAAAGTTGTCGAGTCCTTTTGCGCTTATTCTGTCGAGTGTCTGAATCTTAAACATTTTTTCTGATTCTCCTGAATTTTTGGTTTAGAAATTTTCCTTTGCAAATTTGTCCATAAAGGCAATGAGTGCTTTAACGCCGTCAATTGTCATGGCATTGTAAATTGAAGCCCTCATTCCACCTACGAGACGGTGTCCTGCAAGGTTTACAAGACCTGCTTCTGCGGCTTCCTTTACAAACTTGTCGTTGATAACCTTTGCTTTGTCTGCGTCAGTTTCTTTTGTAAGGAAAGGAATATTCATGAGAGAACGGCTTCCCTTTTCTGCAGTTGCATGGTATACATCGCTTGAGTCAAGGTAATTGTAGAAAAGATTTGCCTTTTCAAGATTGCGCTTGTGCATTGCTTCTACGCCGCCGGTTTTTTCTATCCACTCAAGAACTTTTCCCATTACGTAAATTGTGTAGCATGGCGGAGTGTTGTACATGCTTTCTGCGTCTGCGTGGGTTTTGTACATCATCATTGTAGGTGTTCCCTCGCGCGGTGTTTCTGTAATGAGGTCTTCGCGGATAATAACAAGTGTTACTCCGGCCGGTGCAAGGTTTTTCTGTGCTCCTGCAAAAAGAAGTCCGAACTTGCTTACATCGAGCGGTTCTGACAGAATGCATGAAGAAATGTCTGCAACAAGCGGAATGTTTCCTGTGTCGGGAATGTATTCGTAGTGTGTTCCCATAATTGTGTTGTTAAAGCAGATGTATGCGTAATCGTAGTCACCGCTGATTTTTTCTACTTTGGGAATGTAAGAGAAATTTTTGTCTTCACTTGAAGCGATTGTGTCAACTTTTATTCCAAGGTGGGCAGCTTCTGCGGCAGCTTTTTTTGCCCAGACACCGGTTTTTATGTAAGCGGCTTTTCCTGTGTGTATTCCAAGATTCTGGGCGACCATTGCAAACTGTGTGCTTCCGCCTCCCTGAAGAAAAAGAACCTTGTAGTTGTCAGGAACATTCATAAGCTTGCGTACAAGAGCTTCTGCATTTTCAATGATGGGCTTGTATGCCTTGGAGCGGTGGCTCATTTCCATAACGGACTGGCCTGTTCCCTTGTAGTCGAGCATCTCGGC
Organism: Treponema peruense; assembly: GCF_016117655.1. Lineage (NCBI taxonomy): Bacteria > Pseudomonadati > Spirochaetota > Spirochaetia > Treponematales > Treponemataceae > Treponema > Treponema peruense. The sequence goes on along the minus strand of NZ_CP064936.1, from coordinate 2,394,423 downwards.
TGCGCATTCCTTTAATACTTCTTCTGGAAGGCAAGAAGGTCCTGCTGAAAAATTGTAGACTCTGCTCATACTTGTACCCCTTTGTACATTAAACTTTTTGTGGAAGTTCCAGAAATAAAAATCTTTGGCTTCCTTTTATTTTGAACTCTGTGCGCACAGCGTTTCTAGCGCCGTAAGCAGGCAGACGTTTTCTACTTCTACATTGTGCGGAACCGTAAGTACACACGGCGTGTAGTTTACTATTCCTTTTATTCCGCAGGAGGAAAGCCTTGTGGCAATCGGCTGGGCTTCTTCTTTTTCTACGGAAAGAATTGCATATTCTATCTTTTCTGACTGAATGACGCTTTCAAGGATTGTAGTCGGATGAAGCGGAAAAACAGAACGCAGAACTTCGGTGCGGTTTACGTTTGAGTCAAAGCCTGCAACAATTCTGAACTGCGAAGACTGGAGTTCGGTATTGTCAAGAAGAGCCTGTCCCATTCTGCCCAGGCCCACAATGCAACATTTCTGTTCCTGACTGTCGCTGTCCATAAGTTCGTCAAGTGAAGCTTTGAGTTCGCATACTTTGTATCCGTTGCTTGCACCGCAGTGAATGTTAAGGAGAGAAATGTCCCTTCTGACAACAGCCGCAGACCAGCCTGTGAGCGACTCTATTTTTTGGGACGTTATTGTTTTTTCTTCATATTCCGAAAGAAGCCGCTTAAGTAAAACGAGACGCCTTTTGGAAGGTCTTGGTATTTCTTTCATTAACAGGAACTCTTCTTTTGATACATTGTGAAAAAAATCACTTGATTTCACAAACAATAATTCAATTTTATTGCTAAAAATCGGTTTGGTCTATTGAATTTGAACCGTTTTACCGGGGTTTTACAAGGTACGGGCGGTTTTTTAAGAGAAATTTTAAGAAATTCTGCTTTTATTGTGAAATTTATCACTATAAAAACATTGGATTTTTTTTTGATTTTTGGTGAATTTGAAAAATCAGGTTCTATTAATATAAGCGTAGACTCTAAAGATTTACTCATGAACATTTATAGGGGTAGTTGATGAAATATTTTACAAAAGCATTTATTTTTCTGACCGCAGTCCTTGCGTTTTTTTCCTGTTCCGGCGGGAATATCGGCGGTGAATGTAACCGGCAAAAGACTGAAAATGCTGCTTCACTTAGGATTGTAAACTGGAATGTACAGACATTTTTTGACGCACAGTGTGACGGAAGTGAATATTCTGAATTTATAAAAAGCCGGCGATGGGGTGAAGAGCCGTATAAGGAAAGACTCAGGCGGTTGTGCTCTGTTATACGCGAACTTGATGCAGATGTTTTTGTAATGGAAGAGCTGGAAAGCGCTTCTGTTATGCATGACATAAGCAATTTTCTGGCCGGCGAGTGGAATGTAAAAAAGCAGTATCTTTACGGATGCTATGCAAAGAATGAAGGAAGTGCAATCGGCTGCGGTGTTCTTTCGAGAATTCCGCTTGAAAATATGCGCGTTCACAATCTGGATGTGCGTTCTGAAAGTGAAGAAATGCCCAGGTTAAGGCCACTTATAGAAGTAAGCGTTGTCTGCGGGAACTCTGCTCTTGTTCTTCTTGTGAACCACTGGAAAAGCAAGAGCGGCGGCGCGGAAGTTACAGAAAAATGGCGGGTTAGGGAAGAATGCGTTCTTGCAGAAAGAATCTGCGCGCTTTTGGAACAGGATGCGTGTGTTCTTGCACTCGGGGATTTTAACCGCGATATTCTTGAGTTTGAACAGGGATCCGCCGCCGCGGGTGTCAGTTTAAGAACAAATTCGGGCCGCGTTGTACAAATACAGTCGCCGTGGTTTGATGAAGACGGGCTTCTTTTGGAACCGGGAAGTTATTTCTTCAGGGACGAATGGTCCAGAATTGACAATATGTTTGCGGCCGGCGGTGCACGGATTGTCTCTTTTGGGGCAGAATGCAGCGGCCCGTGGTGTGAAGAGATTACTTTTGTTCCAAAGAAATATACGGTCTGGAACGGTGAAGGTTACAGTGACCACCTGCCCGTGTCCTGCGAAGTGGAATTTTACTAGATGTTTTCTAGCGGTTCTTTTTTACCACGTACAGGTATTCCTTTACATGAATGTTTCTTCCCGAAAGATTGCGGCTTGCCCGGTAAGCATTGTAGGGTGACTCAAGCACGGTAACTGTTCCTGCAGATTCCAGAAGTGCTATCATTTCCTGTTCCGGAATAAAGCCTTCATTGTTGAACGAAATAAGAAGATATTTTGCGCGGATATTCTGTACCAGGTCCAGAAAAGTTGCCGCCGCAAAGCGTTTCTTGTTGTAGTCAGAGCGGTTCCAGTCGCGCGGAATTCCCGAAATGCGGCTCATCTTTTCTGCGTCGGGTTTTGTGTAGCCGGCAATGAGATTGAGCATAAAGTAATTTGAACCGTAGGGATGCTGGTTGTAGGGCGGGTCAATGTAGGCAACATCAACTGCGGGACTGTCAGGGCTTTTTACAAGAAGGTTTGCATCACTCTGGAAAATTGTCACGGCACTTTTGTAGCTGCTCAATACCGGCAGTTTAAGTTCAATTTTGCCCTGAATTCTTGAAAGCGCATTCGCCCCGTTACCGCCGAATTTTCCTGTACCGGTGCGGCTGTTTTTGTAAAAGCCCTTGAATACGCCGCCGGTATTTGCATGAACAGAAGCTTCTGCCAGAAGTGGTGCAATAAAATATTTGCGCATCTGTTCAGGAACAATTTTGTCTATGGACTGGCGCATGCAGTCAAGAAAACACGCGTTGTACGGTGTATAAAAGCATCTTTCTTCTTTATGAATGTCGTTCATGTCCTGTGGAGCATAATATTCTGAAATAAATCCCGGCTTTGATTTGAAAGAAGTTTTGTCTTTTGAAAGATGAGAGCTGAGTTCTTTTTCACACATGCTGTTCAGCTGTGCGCGCAGTTCGTCAAGTTCTGCAAGGTTTATGTCTGCCGCATTTGAAAGGTAACACGAGCTTATGATTCCTGCGTAGTCTTCGAGGTCATTTACGTATTGTTTTGTGGAACACCGCTTCATGAAACGCGATACGATTCCGCTTCCGCTAAAGACGTCAAAGGTCGAAAGTCTTTTCCTGCCAAGATCTTCCTGTACAAAAGAAATGCCCTGTCCTATAAAGTCCAGAAGGGCCCTTTTGTTGCCTATGTAGGTTATGAGCTGCTCGGTAAGAAAAGATTTGTTTTCACTCATGAATATTTTTTAAAAAGTGTAGCGGGCGTAAACCTGCTGTATTCCGGCTGTAATCATCATGGAAAGTGTTTGAATTATTTTTTCTTCGGAAGAAAAGTCCAGAACCTGTCCTTCACCGTCGGCTGTTGTTGCAAAAGAAAGCGTGCATGGGACGGCTTTTCCGTCTTCAAGTGCTTTTTTTATTGAAGTGCAGGCAGCAATATATTCTGTTACGTCACAGATATTTTTTTTTGACGGCATCTGCGTAAAAATTGCCTCTGTCATTCCGCGGTAGCCTTCGATTGTGGCCATAAGGGCAGTTTCTATTTTGAGAGCGCGTGTTTCCTGCGGGCAGTTGTCATACATTTTTATTGTTGCTGTCGGAATTGTGTTTTTTGAACCGGCCGCCGCAGAACCTGTTTTGGAAGAGGCAGAAGTTGTTGCGCACGAAGCCGCCGCTACAGAAATCAAAAGTGTAAGAATAAAAAAAGAAAACTTATTTTGCATATCTGGATTTTAGTACATTCGACTCAAATTTTCAACATTCAGAAACGTTCAATTAGTGCGCGTCATAAAAAAACACCCGCTCTGATTTTTACAGAAGCGGGTGTTCGTAAATTGAATTCAGACTTTAACTGAATATTTTACTGTGCGTTGTGTTTGTAACCCTTTGCGATAATTACAGTTGCTTCAACAAGCTGAATAACTGCAAGTGCAAAAAGAACAATTCCTACTACAGCAAGCGGAATAAATCCGTTCGGCTGGAAATTCTTGATAATTATAAGAACAAGGGCTGTGAAGGTAACTGCAAACATTACAATCATAGGAATAATTGTGCTGAAAGAGTGTGTTCCCTTCTTGTACATCCAGGCTGTAATTGCAAGAAGTGCAAGCGCTGCGAGAAGCTGGTTTGCAGAACCGAAAATCGGCCATATTTTCTGGTAACCGGCAACCAAAAAGATAACTGAAACAGCAATTGTAAGACCTGTTGAAATGTACATGTTTGAAGCAACTTTTCTTACGGGGTTTCCTTCAGGAAGTTCACCTGCAAGTTCCTGCATAAGATAGCGTCCGATTCTTGTTGCTGTATCAAGTGAAGTAAGGGCAAAGGCTGAATATGCAAGAATTACGAATACGCGTCCGCCTTCAAGTGGAATTCCGAATGTGTTCATGAATTCAGAAATTCCGCGTGCAAATACAGTAGAAGGAGCTCCAAGTTTTGCTCCTGTTACTGCATCTGTTGCACCATCCTTTGAGAGATAGCAGACTACAATAAGTGTAACAATTGCAAGAAGTCCTTCAACCAGCATTGAACCGTAACCAACCAGTTTGGCATTTGATCTTTTGTCGAGCTGCTTTGAAGTTGTACCTGATGCAATGAGTGAGTGGAATCCTGAAACGGCACCGCAGGCTACAGTTACGAAAAGGAACGGGAAGAGTGAGTTGCCGTTTACATTGAATCCTGCAAAGGGTGTAAGCTGAACAGTAGGATGTTTTATGAAAACACCAAGGATTGCTCCGGCCATCATTGCGTAAAGCAGGAATGAACACAGATAGTCGCGCGGCTGGAGAAGGAGCCATACAGGAAGAACAGATGCTGCGGCAATGTAAATAATAAGAAGAATGCGCCACTGAACTACATTCATCTTGATTACCGGACAGTAGTATCCTATTACAATTGAAGCGCCGATGAGAATTACACCCAGAATTGTGCTGATTGTAAGGTTTGCATGAAGAAATCTTCTGGAGAATCCGAAGAGGACGGCTAGAACGATGAAAAGAATTGAAGCAGTTCCGGCCTGTGCTCCTACAAGAGATGCTGCGTCTGCAGGATTATAGGCAAAGGCTTTTGCGCACATGTCTGTAAAGGCTGCAACTACCAGAGTAAGTGTAATCCATGCGTAGCAGTTAAAAATTGTCTGTGCACGCTTTGAAACATTTGTCTTGATGATTTCACCGACAGATTTTCCGTCGTTATCCAAAGATGCTGCAAGTGCACCAAAGTCATGGACTCCGCCAAAGAATACGGAACCGATGACAATCCACAGGTAAACGGGAACCCATCCGAAAACAGCAGCCAGTGCAGGTCCTGTTATCGGGCCGGCTCCTGCAATTGAAGAGAAGTGATGACCGAATAAGACAGGAGCTTCTGTCGGAACGTAGTCCGTGTTGTCCTGAAAACGGTGTGCCGGAGTTTCGATGTCATTTTTTGTGACACCCCACTTTTTTGCCAGATATCCGCCGTAGCAGATGTAAGCAACCAGGAAAATTACGATTCCTGCGATTAAGAGAACTAAGGAGTTCATGAAAAAACCTCTTTTGGCGGAAACCCGTCGGTAATATATAGAAGAAGTTTCAGAAAATATCAGAATTGAAATTTGCTGAAACTAGTTTCTTGCTTATTTTAAGCGCATGTCGGGAGAAAAGAATTTGCGCTTTTCCCTTGCGTAGACTGAAGAATGAACTTTGCCTGCGTTAAGATCTACAAGAACTGCGCAGCCTTCCGACCATCCCCAGAAACCCATTTTGTAGAGTTTCCTGAACCTGAACTTTTTTACAAGCGATGCCATTTCCTTTGACACAGAGTCATGCACAAGGACAAGAGTTACAATTGTTGACTGATGGTGCCTTGATGGATTTACGGTTTCTTTAAGGATATGTTCAACCTGTTCAAGCTCACACTTAATGTCGTTAATATCCTGTACTTTCCTGACAAGACAGATTTCACGGCTTTCTGTAAAGTCCATTACGTTGTTTTTAAAGATAAAGGTTTGCGTTTCGCGCTTCAGGAATTCAGCCTTTATTTCATATTTGCGGTCAAAAAAAACGGAATTCTTTTCTATATCAAAGTATTTTTCCATTCTCTGGACAAGCAGTTCAACGTAATCGGTGAATTTCATTATAACTTATATTTATGCAGTATAATTAAAGTTTGTCAAGTATTCTGAAGCCGTTTTGTGCAATTACCTTTAATTTTCCGCCGATTGCTAGCTTTTCGCTTTACGCAGTCTTTTTCCTAGTCGAGAATGAACCCTGTTGAAGTTATATAAGCAAAAAGTTTTCATCAAATTTAATAGATAACTCATTCTTCAAATAAATTTTATGCTACTTCCTTGGCATTTTCATTAATGCTTCTTACAAGTGAAAATATTTTATTTTGAGCTTCTGTTCCAAAAATTGTAAAGAATTTTGGTCTATCAAATGGGGCTCTTCCTTTCATCAATGATTCCATATTGATTTCGCCTTGCTCTACAATAATGTCAATTAAGCGTTGCACAAATTCAATTTGCATATTGTTCATATTTGTATCATTGATGAATTCTGCAAAATAGTTATTTATAGCACTTTTATCCATTTTTGTAACACGACGAATAAATACACCGAGAGATTTTCCATCACTTAATTCATTAAACATTTGTTCGTTGCCAAGTTCTTCTTTAAAAATATGATTTAGATTTTCGAAATCTTCTTTTGTTAATGGCTGGTTTGTTCTAAGTTTTGTAATTGCTTTATCATCCATGTGTTCTGAAAGATAGGCATTTACTTTCCTTTTATATTCATCAAAATTATCAGCTGGGGTAGGATTTGCTGCTCCTTCTGGAATATCAACATCATGTATATCGTCATCGAAATTTACAAAGATGTTTTTTTGTGACTGTTTATCTACTGAAAATTGAGCAAGTTCTCTAATTTCTTTTCTGATTTCTTCGTAATCTAGTACATTCAACCCATCATAATAAGAGTTTACTGCCAAATGTTGTAATCGTGGTAAATTATCTCTTACAACTTTAATTGAAGTTTTTGTTAACAATATTTCTGCAACAGTTTTAATTTTTCCACGATAAAACGAAATGGATTTTTCAGAAAGATGTGCTTCCATAATTCCATAGCAAAAATTATCAAAACCTTTTGCATATTGATCTAATTCTTCATTGAATACAAGCGGCGCAATGTGGTCTTCAAGTTCTTTAACATCATCTTCTTCAAGACATTCAAATGCTTTTTCATTTTGATATTTTATTATATATTGTCTAGCTAAAATTGCACTTGTAGAACCTCTTTTTAAATTTTCACTTAAAGGAGCAATTTGTTCCAAACATTCTGATACAAGTTGATTTCTATAATCAATAAATTTTTGATCTGCCCAAGCTGAATCTTGAAGATGTTTTATAACTTTGCATTTATGTGTAAAAATTCTTTCGCTTAAGGCTTTTGCACTAGATCCTTCTATTCCGTTTTTTTGCTCTCTGAAAAATTCAAAATTGCGTAGATAATCAAAAATATAAAAATAATTTTTACCTACATAACTTCCTGTTTCATCTGTACAAATAAGATTTGGAGCAAGACGAGTTCCACGACCAATCATTTGCCAAAACTTAATTTTGCTTCGAATTTTTTTATAAAAAACAAGATTTACAATTTCTGGAATATCAACGCCAGTGTCCAGCATATCAACACTTACAGCAATTTGAAGCTGGGAATCTGATTTTTTAAATTCTTTAATTGTTGATTTTACTTTTGAATCATCACAAACAATTCTTTGACACATTTTGCCTTTGTACTGCGGATAATATTTGTTAAAAACATCTACAATATGTTGTGCATGATTTTTGTTATAAGCAAAAATTATAGTTTTTCCAAGTTTGTCGCCACCATTAATTTTAATACCCTTTTGCATCAAATCTTCAAGAACTTTTCTTGTGGTATCTTCGTTAAATACATATTCATTTATTGCTTTTGGCGGAATTTCTTCAAAAGGCTCATCACCGTTTTCTTCGGCTTCTTGTATCTTTTCTAAATCTTCTTCCGAAAGATTATCAATATTAATCCCTTCATCTAAGAATGTAGAAGTTTTTTCTATAGCGTGATACGGAACAAGATATTCATCAGAAATTGCTGTTTCATATTCATAAACATCAGTTGGAACATCATCTTGTAATTCAAAAAATTCAAATGTACTTGCATCAACACTTTTACGAGGCGTGGCTGTAAGTCCAACAAGGAAAGCATCGAAATATTCAAAAATTGCACGATATTTTTTGAAAATAGAACGGTGGGCTTCATCAATAATGATTAAATCAAAATGTGCCGGTGTAAAAGTTCTGTTTCCGTCTTTGTTTTTTTCTGTGTCTATTGCATTTAGAATTGTTGGATATGTACTAAATACTATACGAGCACCTTTGTTTTGTTCTTTATCTTTTGAATCTAAAAGATTACATATTGTTGTTTCCGGGGAGTTTTCTTTAAATGCGTCATAGGCTTGTTCAACAAGTTGAATACGGTCTGCCAAAAACAAAACATTTGAAACATAATGACCACGGCTTAAAACATCAACAATAGAAATTGCTGTACGTGTTTTTCCTGTTCCCGTTGCCATAACCAAGAGGAACTTTCGGATTTTCTTTTCAATTTCGCTACAAATAGAGCGAATTGCTTTCATCTGATAAGGACGACCAGAAATTTCTGTATTGATTTTTACGGAGCTTAGTGGACTAAGCAAATTTCGCCTATCCATAAGTTTTTGTAAATCGTCCATACTGAATATCATACTAACGGTTCTTGGTGCATATTGGGTATCGTCCCAGAAGAATGTTTCAAAACCATTTGTATAAAAGATAAAAGGACGGCGACCAAATTTTCTCTCCAAACAATCTGCATAAAGAACTGCTTGTTGCTTTCCGACATTTGGATCTTTTGTTGTTTTTTTAGCTTCTATAACTGCAAGTGGAGAACCGTCTTTTCCAAACAGGGCATAATCAATATATCCTTTTTTGCCAGGAATGTTTTCTAAATCATCAACTGGATATTCTTCTACAACTTGAACTTGGTCTATTTTCCAACCTATAAGTTTTAGGTCTTCATCAATAAACATCTTTCGAGTTTGAAATTCGCTTAAATCTTCTAGTTTGAGGTCTGGTTTTGAAACAGGATTTTCTTTTCTATTTTGGATTTCTGCTTTAGCTTCTGCAAGTTGCTTTATCAAATCTGAAATAGTACTATCTTTTTGTTCTATTTCGTCTTTGTATTTTTGGATTTCTTCACGATTTGGCTTTTTTGCAATAACAACTTTATTTACTGGAATAGCATTTATATCGAAAGTTCGCTGTTTATAATCCACCCCATAGGTATAATCCAGCCAATTTAGAAAATTGAACAATGCTTTTAAAGAAAAAAGAGCAAATTTTTTTTCTACGACAACAGTATCGTGAACGCCTTTGTTTCCAATTCTTATGACCACTTGCATATCACTTAGAATATTTGATGGAACTGCATTTACAAAGGTTGGTTCGTGAACTAGCACTTGAATGGAATCGTCATAAGGTTTTCGTAAATCACCATCAACTGAGTACATCCATTTAACAGCTTGTTCTAAAGATTTACGAGCTGCAAAAACTGAAAAAACTGTATTTTTATTGTACTGTCTTTCTGCATCAATGGCTAACTGCGAAAAAGCACTATAATTTTTGTCGTATGTAAGAAAATCAAAATTTGCCAACCTTATGCTCCTCTACATCAAGGTAGTATAGCACAATTTTACGATTGTTTCCATTTCAAATTTTGATTTGTCGATTTGCTGGACGAAAGCGGCGAAGGAGTTTTGGAGTTCAAGTGGAGGAACAGGAATTTGAAGTTTCTTCAAATCTGATATTGAAACATATTTTACGGTAGCTCCATTTGTTTCATTATCAATTTTTGTTTTCAATATACTCTTAAATAGCCAGTCAATGAAAACAGATAAAACCTTATTATGATTTTTAAAAGCTAACCAGGTAATCATACCATCTTGAAAATAGAATTCGTCTTCAGGTTTGATTATATAGCAAAGTCCCAGCGTTCCTCTTGATGTAATTAATATATCATTTACGGAAGGAACAAGTCCCTTTGTCTGAAACTCTTTGAATTTGCTATTTGGAATGAAAAGATCATTTATTGGATTTCCATTAATTCTGGAAACTAAATCTGATATTCGTAAAAAAGGTACTCCAGTTGTACTTTGCTCTTCTGCATAAATCCGTTTGCTTGAAGTTACTGTGCAAATATCTTCTATTTTTTCAATATTCCATTTACCGTTTTCAGTAGAATTATCCCCAAACATCTCGATAAATCGGGATTTTACGATTAGTCGAGATGCTTAAATTTTGTATTAACTCAGATACTTTTTGTGTGAATTTTTTACATTTTGCTGGTCAACTATAGCGTATTCCATCGTTGTATCTATTTTTTGATGCCCCAAAAGCTTCTGAACCTGCTCAATTGGCATGCCTTTATCGATTGCACGGGTAGCCAAAGTACGCCTGAACTTATGTGGATGCACTTTATTTATTTCCAAGCTGCGTCCTAATTTACGAAGCATTATTTCAACACCTGCAATTTCAAGCCTGTTATGAGGTTCAAGCAAACTTACAAATAAAGCCTCATTTTCATCTTTTCTGGAATTCAAATAATTCTGTAAATGCAGCTTTGTTCTAGCATCAAAATATACGATTCTTTCTTTGGAACCTTTACCAAGAACAACACATTCACGATTTGCAAAATCAACATCAGCTCTGTTAAGTTTTACAAGCTCGCCAACACGCATGCCTGTAGAAGCAAGTATATCAATAAGGGCTAAATCACGAATCGTTTTGCAGTTATCCCGGAGTCTTTCCAATGCTTCATCAGAATAAGTCTCCTTTACTTGCTTCATTGTTTTAATCTTATGAATTCTTCTTACGGGACTTTTCAAAATATAGTCTTCGTCTTCAAGCCAAGTAAAAAAGCTGGAAAGAATACGACGGATATTATCAATTGTCTGCTTTGAAGCATTATTTTTCTTTTGGTACTCACTTAAATAAACACGTAAATCTTCTGTTTCTATCTGGTTAAATGGTTTTACAAGCGATTTTATCAGGTTATCTAAAGTTGAACTATAATAGTTTACAGAACGTTCCGAACAACCTTCAACTTGCTTAGCCGAAAGAAATTCTTCTTTCAAAGTTACGTTGTCTTTACCGTGATTCAGTGCTTGAGAATCCAAAGCAACGATATCCAAGTTAAAAAAGCAATGCTCAAGGACTTTACACAGTTTCTGTCTTTGAGCATTGTTCAGTACACCAGACATTTCCATCTGGATTTGATTAATCAATGTCTTTTTCATATAAGCTCCTTAATTTGAGCCTATAATGAATGTTTATTTTAACGGAGAAATTTTCTCAAAATATTCGCCGCTAACTGCAAGATTCCAAGCGGCATAGGCTTCTTCCTCATGTAGCGCAAGCCAACCTGTTACCATCTTTAATTGTCTTGCAGGTAATTTTCCAGCTAATAATTCTCCATCTATGCCAATAGCAGCTTTATATTCGCCATAATAGACATGAACATGAGGCTTATTGTGCTCTTTGTTATCTCGAAAGAGCATGTAAATTGTCATTCCTTCAAAACGGCTTAACTCTGGCATCTAAAACTCCTGCGCATAAACTTCTTTCGTGTATTTATAACTTTCTGAATATAATGTTTCTGGTGCAATATCAATTTCACCATCTAACCAAGATACAAAACCATGCGTTACTTTTGCTGTACGGCGGTTTTCTTCGGATGCAAGAGGCGCAAAGGCTGAACCTTTATCAAGCAGACTTGTAACATCAAAAAGCCGAGTTTCTCCAGTTGAAAAATCTACCAGCATCATTCCGTCATCAAGAATCTTTATAGAGGCAACTTCAATTTCTGGAACTAATTCTCCTGCATAACAAATGCCGTCTTTTATATACATTACAACCTCCTGTTAGTTTATTATACTACGAGAGATAGAATAATTCATCCAAAATATTCGTAGCAGCAAACTGCTTACCGAATTTTGCTACGCAAAATATCGCTGCATAAGCGATTTATACAAAGTCTCCGCTTTTTCCAGAGCCTTCTGCACGGCAAATTTTGATTTGTCGATTTGTTGGACGAAAGCGGCGAAGGAGTTTTGGAGTTCAAGTGGAGGAACAGGAATTTGAAGTTTCTTCAAATCTGATATTGAAACATATTTTACGGTAGCTCCATTTGTTTCATTATCAATTTTTGTTTTCAATATACTCTTAAATAGCCAGTCAATGAAAACAGATAAAACCTTATTATGATTTTTAAAAGCTAACCAGGTAATCATACCATCTTGAAAATAGAATTCGTCTTCAGGTTTGATTATATAGCAAAGTCCCAGCGTTCCTCTTGATGTAATTAATATATCATTTACGGAAGGAACAAGTCCCTTTGTCTGAAACTCTTTGAATTTGCTATTTGGAATGAAAAGATCATTTATTGGATTTCCATTAATTCTGGAAACTAAATCTGATATTCGTAAAAAAGGTACTCCAGTTGTACTTTGCTCTTCTGCATAAATCCGTTTGCTTGAAGTTACTGTGCAAATATCTTCTATTTTTTCAATATTCCATTTACCGTTTTCAGTAGAATTATCCCCAAACATCTCGATAAATCGGGATTTGATTAGAGTGTCGTATTTTTCTAGGGTGGCTTTGCTTTCTGAAATGATTTTTTGCACTTTGTCTAAAACGGCGGCGATTTTTTGTTGTGTTTCAAGTGGAGGAAGTGGGATTGCAAATTGCTTTAATATTCCAAGATTTATATTATTCTGTGCCACTCCTCGTCCAATCCTATTTACTTCATCTTTTATGGATTTTAAATATGAAAACAGATAATTAATATCTAATTGGTTGTTATTTTTTATTTTTAACCCTGCAATAGCTTGGTTTGTTGTGGCATCAATATTTAAAATTGAAACTTCACCAAGAGTTGCAAAAATTGAATATAATAGAGTTCCTTTTGTAAATAATTTTGCAGAAGAATTTTCTAAACCCAATTGAGTTATTAATTCTGATGTTTTAGAGATATATTTATCTGAAAAATCACCAATTTTTACCCATGGTATATTTCCATCTTTCCAATATTCAATTTTACTTCGAGATGGAGTTCCTCCTGATTGTATTTCACACACATCTCCAAGTTTTACCGTTTGCCATTTTCCGTTCATAATTATTTCCCTATCTCCCAGAGATTGCGTTAGCAATCTCGAATCCGTGTGGCAAGTTCTTCCTCAAGTTTTACTGTTTGCCATTTATTTTTCATATTTTCTTCCTTACTCATTATCTTTTACGACCCAATGACCTGATTTACTTGCACCTTCAAAGTAAACAATATCTTTCATCTCTGAAAGTTTTCGTTTTATTGTTGAAAGAGAAAGTTCAAACTTTTTAGAAAGTTCTTCTTTTGTAATTTTTGGATTTTTCTTAATTTCATTTATGATTTTTTCCCTAATTTTTGAATCCTTTTGGGGTTCACTTTGGGGTTCACTTTGGGGTTTACTTTGGGGTTCACTTTCCAACTCAAAGGCAAAAGGGATTGTTACGCGCAAAAAGAAATCTAGAAATTCAAAAGCAGATTTGCCATAGTGCTTTGTTACAAAAGGAACACCATAACCCGTTTGTTCCATCAAATCTAAACGAATAAAAAGTTTTGCAAGTTCTTCGTTTACTGGTTTAGAAACACCAAGAAAAAAATCATCTTTAGAAAGATTTACAGGAAGTCCTCCTGAAGAAATGATTTCTAGTCGATCTGTAAAAATATATATTGCCGGTGGAGTTCCATCTGCCCAATTATTATGCAAACAAGCATTAAACCATGCTTCACGAAAAGCTGTTTTATCAAAAAGAGATATGTCTTTTCTAACGCCTTTTTCAAAACTTATACGAGTTTCATTTATCACATCTGCACAATAATCAAAGGCTTGTTTCATGGCAACAATTAGACATTTTTCTCCATATTCGTTACGCATTACAATTCCATCTGACTTTTCTTTCCCCTTAAAACGAACAACTTTTATAGAAAATTCATTTTTATCTGCTAAAAGTTCTGACATTTTGTTAAAACTTCCACTCTTCGTTAAAAGGTGAAAATTTTGAGCAAATGTATTTTCATTTATAGAAAAACCTTTTTCTGTAAGCAATAATTTTAAATATTGAAATGTCAGAGTTTGTATATTGCTTTCAATTTCTGTGATTTTAACCTTTGAATCAAAATACTTATTCTGAGTTAAAGTTATTTGTTCCTCTGTCATAGAACGAGTTGTAGAACCTATACGTACATAACAACCTTGAGAACTTCTTCCATATTTTTTTATATAATAAAGATTTTCTCCTTTTTTTACATTAATGGTAACAATATGTTTTTGTTCAATAAATTTTGTTCCAAGTTCTACAAAAGAGCGGCAATCTGGTAAAATTTGAAATTCCAAAATATCGGCAATTTTTTTTAAGGTTTTATCTAGATTTGAAACACCTTGAATTTTACCACTGTCATCAACTCCAATATAAATTGTTCCACCATCTGTATTTAAAAAAGCAACAATTTCTTTTGGCAAAGAGTCTGAGAATTTCTGTTTTAATTCTGTTGTTTCAGTTTCTGCAAAAGTCATCTTATTTCCTTACATTTTACCGTTTGCCATTTGCTCTTATAGTTACTTCACGATTTCCTTCAATTTGAACTGTTCGGATAATTTACCTTCTTCAAAAATATGTTTTATGTGCTCACTGATATTTGGTTTTCTTGTTTGATAAAGTTCTGCAAGTTGTGATTGTGCAAGCCAAACCGTTTCATCTTCAAACTTAACATTTATTTGAGTAAGACCAGCTTGAGTTTGATAGATTACAATATCACCTGTAGTTTGATTTGTTATTATTTTATCCATCAATTACTCTCCCAACATTTTTTCTAATTCAGACAAATCATTTGAAATTTCATTTTGCAAGTCTTTTATTTCTTTTATTAAAACACTAGGAGCAGGATATTCTACTTTTTCATAAACAACTTCTTTGTATTTATTTATACTTAAATCATATCCGTTTTCTACAATTTCTGATTTTGGTACGAAGAATGATTGTTCTGTTCGTTTGTGATTTTTTTCTTCTTCAAGATTGTGAAAGCGTTTGATGATATCTGGAATGTCATTTGCTTCAATTGGCTGGCGTTTATCATCAAGCGAGTAGCCGTCTGCTTTCATATCATAGAACCAAACATCATTAGTTCCACCTGCACCTGTTTTTGTGAAAACAAGAATACCAGTACTTACTCCGGCATAAGGCTTAAATACTCCGCTTGGCATACTGATAACTGCTGCAAGCTGATGATTTTCTACCAGCTCTTTACGTAGCGCTTTATGAGCATTGCTTGAACCAAACAAAACTCCATCCGGAACGATACATGCACAGCGGCCACCTTTTTTGAGCATTCGGATAAACAAGGCAACAAAAAGAAGCTCTGTTTTGGTTGTAGAACATACGTTTGTAAGACTTTCTGCGATTGTTGATTTATTTACGCTTCCTGTAAACGGCGGATTTGCAAGAATAATATCGAATTCACCTTCAATTTCGTTATTTTTACTTACGCTGTCCTGATATGCAATGTGCGGTTCGTGGATTGAGTGAAGAAGCAGGTTCATTGCGGAGATTTTGAGCATTGTACTTCCTGTGTCAAAGCCTGTAAGAAGTCCTTTTGAATAATGCTCCCATTCCTTGTCACCCATTTTGTTTCCGTAAGTATCACGGATAAATTCAGCGCTTGAAATAAGGAAGCCGGCTGTACCGCAGGCAGGGTCACAAATTTTATCCATTGGTTGAGGGCGGATAAGCTGAACCATCATATCGCGAATCTGCTTTGGTGTGCGGAACATTCCTACCTGTCCGCTGGAATTCATTTTGCTCAAGACATATTCGTAAATATCACCAAGCATGTCGCGGGTCTGAACTTCTGGATTTTCAAAAAGTTCATCAAGCTTTGTGATTACGGCTTTTAAGGTCTGCGGGCTTGGAATAGAGAATGCTGCATCTTTCATGTAGCGGGCAAATGCGCTTTCTTCGTTTGCGTTGATTTTTTTGATGAATGGGAAAATCTCTTTGTTCATCAAAGTAAAGAGTTCGTTTTCTTCGAATGTCTTAAAAATGTGCCAACGATATTTCTGCTTATCTTCCGGGAAAATGTGTTCTTTTTTTTCACCTGACATTTTTTCGTACTGTTCAGTTTCATTTTCAACTTCATCAAGAGAGTGGATGAACATAAGGTATGAAAACTGTTCGATGACAGTAAGATATTCGCTCATACCTGCACTGAAAAAGTCGTCCCAGATTGAATCTATTTTGTTTTTTATTTCGCCAGTAATCATAATTATTTCCTCAATTTAATGTTATAGCATAAATTCCGTATTTCTTCTATTAGAAAAAATCTTACTTAAACAAGTTACTTAATAACACTTTTTTGATATATAATTATAAGTGAAACAGTAAATTATTAATATCTAAGTCTTTACGATTTAAGGATTTAGATACTGATTAACTTCATAATTAAGTTTTATCCGAGGGGAAGTCTTTACCCTCGTACAAAAGCGCAGTCGCGGGCATTTTGCAGAAGCTGTTCAATTGTTTTGTCGTCCCAACCGAATGCTTCTTTTGCAGCCTGCAGTTCGTGTATTATGTTTGTGTTTGAAACCGACATATTGTCTGAATTTACAGTGACAATTATTCCGGAGCGCATGAGTTTTGGAACGGGCATTTCTTTTACTGAAGGCGCAACGCAGGTATTAATGTTGCTGGTTGGGCACCATTCAACCGGAATTTTTTTCTTTGCAAGAAGTTCCATGACTTTTTCATCACGGGCCGCGTTTATTCCGTGTCCAATGCGTGAAGCCCCCATTTCTACAGCCGCCGCCACACTTTCGGGACCGCATGCTTCTCCTGCATGTATTGTAAACGGAACTTCAAGTTTTCTGGCAAGGGCAAATACATCTGCAAAATTTTGTGTAGGAAAGAGCGCTTCTGCTCCGGCAAGGTCACAGGCACAGACATTTTTGCCAAGATATTTTTTTGTAAGTTCCACGGTTCTGATATTCTGCGCGCGGTTTTTGTCTCCTCTCATGCAGCATAAAATAAGTGACGCGTTAAAGTGCGAGTTTTTTATTCCGGATGAGGCCGCTTCAATGACGTCTTCCTGTACCAGACCTTTTTCGCAGTGTTTTTGCGGCGCGAATCTGAGTTCAGCATAGGAAAGTCCCAGCTGTTTTAATTCAAGGCAGAGCGTCTCTACGGCAGACTCAATGCATTTTTGTGTCTGCATAAGCGAGCAGGGCAGGTCAAAGCGTGAAAGGTATTCGTTAAGGCTGCGACATCCCGGCGGACACATGAGCGCATTTTTTAAGTCCTCGTCCTTTTCGGGAACGGGAATTCCTGAAAGCTGTGAAAGTTTTCTTGCAGATGCAGGCGAAACCGAACCGTCTATGTGCAGGTGAAGTTCAATGAGATTTTTGAATTTGCTGTTCATTCTTCTATTATATCACGTTTATCTGTAACACGCTTAATGGAATATGGGTGTTTTTAAGG
This sequence comes from Treponema peruense, assembly GCF_016117655.1. Lineage (NCBI taxonomy): Bacteria > Pseudomonadati > Spirochaetota > Spirochaetia > Treponematales > Treponemataceae > Treponema > Treponema peruense. The sequence continues at coordinate 2,376,823 of NZ_CP064936.1, read as the reverse complement.
GCTGGTCTGTGGCTGTCACAAACTGGCACCCTGTTTTTGCACAAACTGGCACCCTCAAAAAAAATTGAATTGAATCTTTAACGGCAGCGCCAAATAGTTTACGCTCTAAAAAAAATATGGCAGCTACTGTAACAAGGCTGTCTGGAGGAAAATATGGCAGAACAGAGATATGAACTTAACAAACAGCTGGCCCAGATGCTTAAGGGCGGTGTTATAATGGATGTAACTACACCGGAACAGGCAAAAATTGCAGAAGAAGCAGGTGCGTGTGCGGTTATGGCACTTGAGCGCATTCCTGCAGATATACGTGCAGCTGGCGGTGTTTCAAGAATGAGTGACCCCAAAATGATTAAGGGAATTCAGCAGGCCGTTTCCATTCCGGTTATGGCAAAGTGCCGCATAGGACATTTTGTAGAAGCACAGATTCTTGAAGCAATTGAAATTGACTACATTGACGAAAGTGAAGTTCTTTCTCCTGCTGACGATATTTACCACATCAACAAGAATGAATTCAAAGTTCCGTTTGTGTGCGGTGCAAAAGATTTGGGTGAAGCCCTCAGAAGAATAAGTGAAGGTGCTTCCATGATAAGAACAAAGGGTGAACCGGGAACAGGTGATGTTGTTCAGGCTGTAAGACACATGCGCAAAATGAATGCAGATATAGCCCGCCTGGGTTCAATGAGATCTGACGAACTTTTCCAGGCTGCAAAGGAACTGGGTGTTCCGTACGAACTTGTGCGTTTTGTACATGACAACAAAAAGCTGCCGGTTGTAAATTTTGCTGCGGGCGGTGTTGCGACTCCGGCAGATGCGGCTCTTATGATGCAGCTCGGTGCAGAAGGCGTGTTTGTCGGTTCCGGAATATTCAAGTCTGGCAATCCAAAAAAGCGTGCGGCTGCAATCGTTAAGGCTGTAACAAACTTTACTGATGCAAAACTTATTGCAGAACTTTCTGAAGATTTGGGTGAAGCAATGGTTGGAATCAACGAAGACGAAATTGCCCTTCTTATGGCGGAGCGCGGAAAATGAGAGTTGCAGTGCTTGCCCTTCAGGGGGCTTTTATAGAGCACGAGGCCGTATGCAAAAGGCTTGGCACGGAATGCATTGAACTGAGGGAAAAGTCCGATTTGGACAAAAACTTTGACTATCTGATTCTTCCTGGAGGAGAAAGCACCGTTCAGGGCAAGCTTCTAAGGGAACTGGATATGTTTGAAGGGTTAAAGAAAAGAATTCAGGACGGAATGCCTGTTCTTGCAACATGCGCAGGGCTTATTCTTCTTGCACAGCACAGTGACGACGGCAGAACCAATTTTGCCACGCTTCCTGTAAGTGTAAAAAGAAATGCTTACGGCCGCCAGCTGGGAAGTTTTTATACATCAGGTGATTTTGCCGGAATCGGTAATGTGCCCATGACATTTATACGTGCACCTGCAATAGAAAGTGTGTCGCCTGACGTGCAGATTCTTGCGCGGCATGAAAATACAATTGTAGCCGTAAAATACAAAAACCAGCTGGCAATGGCTTTTCATCCAGAGCTGGGCGGTGACGACCGCATACACAAAATGTTCCTTGAAATTTAACGATTGAGCAAGTATCAACTTGCGATTGAGTTAAATTAGTGCGCGAGAGCGCACGCGTAAATAAAGACAGTTGCGGAGCAACTGAAGTTTTCAAGAACGGTGGAATCTCCGCCGTTCTTGAAATACGTTCCTTATTTATACGCATTTAGCGCTCTTTGATTAACAGGGGGAAAATCATTCCGCCGGCGGCATTTCCAAGAATTACCACGGTTGTAAGGGCTGCATTTGCAAGAGTAAATGTATGTTCCCCAAGGGCTGCTCCGTTATAAAAAGAGTTTGCAATGGAGTGGTCAAAGCCGCACATTATGAAAACCGGAATGTAAATAAACACGCCAATTTTTTTGCCGCGCTTCCATGTGTCAACGGCAAGATACATGAGTATTCCGCAGAAAACGGCAGAAATAAAACTTTTTACAAGTGAACAGTTTAGTTTTGCTTCGTAAATTTTTTTTGCAGCCCCGCTTACTACAGGAAAATATCTGCCTACAAGAATTCCCATTAAAAAAGAGGTAAGAAGATTTACCAGTAAAATTCTAAGTACAAGAAGAATGTAGCGTGTGTCTTTAAAATTGCATGCTATGTAACCGACTTTTCCTGTGTAAAGGTTGAACTGATATTCGCAGATTGTAAAAAGTCCCGCAGAAAACAGAATTGAACCGAACCAGCCCAGTCCGTATTCATTGCACGTAAGGTAGACGCAACCGCCGATTGTAATAAGCAGTCCCGACGCCACAGATTTTTTTATCTCAGAAAACATAATGCCGAGAGTGTAACATAAATGCACAATAAAAAAAAGCCGTGCGTTTACGCTTGTCCGCGGAGCGTGAATCCGCCGGGAATAGAAGTGGGTGATCTTTGTATTTTAATAGAAGAACTTTGCAAAGATTTTACTGAACGCACAAAAATTGAATTATTGGCAGCGGGTTATTTTGTCTGGAAAGGTTTGTCAAAAGTTACTTTTTTGATTAAAGAAAGGCATTAATTTTCAAAAAATGAAAAAAAAAGTTTGACATCCTGCATAAATGTGCTAGAATTATTAGTAATTGGAAACGTTTCCAGTAACGTTTCATTGTGTTATATGCTAGGAGGCAATAATGAAAAGTATGAAAAGAGTTTTGACAGCTGTGGCGGCTACGACAATGGCAGTTGCTTCGGTCCTTACAATGGCATCTTGCAGCAAGAAATCTGAAGCAGGAACTGTCCGCTATCTTAACTTTAAACCAGAGGTTGCAGGTATTTATCAGGAACTTGCAGAAGCCTATGAAAAGGAAACTGGTGTTAAGGTTATTGTTGAAACAGCGGCAAACAACGCCTATGAGTCAACCCTTATGTCAAAGATGGCAACAAAAGAAGCTCCTACTTTGTTCCAGATCAACGGACCAAGAGGATATGCAAACTGGAAGGACTATTGTGCAGACCTTTCAAACACAGAGCTTTACAAGCACCTTTCTGACAAATCACTCGCTGTTACTTCAGGCGGAAAAGTCTATGGAATTCCGTATGTAGTAGAAGGCTATGGAATTATTTACAACAAGGCACTTACAGACAAGTATTTTGCTCTTTCAAACAAGGCCGTAAACATGGCTTCTATGGATGAAGTAAACAACTTTGCAGAACTTAAGGCTGTTGTAGAAGATATGCAGAAGAATGCTGCAGCACTTGGAATTGACGGTGTATTCGCTTCTACATCACTCAAGGCAGGAGAAGACTGGAGATGGCAGACACACCTTGCAAACCTTCCTGTATACTATGAGTTCAAGAACAACAACGTAGACCTTGCTTCTGACGCTACAAAGAAAATTAACTTTGAGTACGGCGACAATTACAGGAACATTCTTGACCTTTATCTTAACAATTCTGTTGTAAGCAGAAAGACAGTAGGAACAAAGACTGTTGTAGATTCAATGTCTGAGTTTGCCCTCGAAAAGTGTGTAATGGTACAGAACGGAAACTGGGCATGGGGACAGATTGCCGATGTTAAGGGCAACAAGGTTCTTCCCGAGAACGTAAAGTATCTTCCAATCTATACAGGTGTTAAGGGGGAGGAAGCACAGGGTCTCTGCATCGGAACAGAAAACTTCTATGCAATCAACTCACAGGCTTCTGCTGCAGATCAGAAAGCAACTGCTGACTTTATCTACTGGCTCTATTCAAGCGAGACAGGAAAGAATTATGTAACAAACAAGCTGGGCTTTATTGCTCCGTTTGACACATTCAAAGAGTCAGAAAGACCAACAGATCCTCTCGCTGTAGAAATCAGCAAGTGGATGTCCAAAGACGGAATTACTTCTGTTGCATGGAACTTCACTCTGTTCCCGTCACAGAAATTCAAGGATGACTTTGGTGCATCTCTTCTTAAGTATGCTCAGGAAACAAAAGACTGGGCAGACGTCAAGGCAGATGTTGTTTCTTCATGGGAAAAGGAAAGCAACGCAAGCATGTAATTGCACTGCGCTGTTTTGATACAGACAAATCCGGCGGGGTACAAATAAAAGTGCTCTGCCGGAACATTTAAAAATAGTTTAGTTCTAATTTTTTTTAACATTAATTTGCACTTCATTTGCACTGCGTATTTTTTTTGGAGGATAGTAACATGAGAAAATCGATGAATAAATATTTTCCGCTCTTTGTTCTTCCTACTTTGATTGCATTTACACTTTTCTTTATTATTCCTTTTTTGATGGGAATAGGACTTTCGTTTACAAAGTTTACAACTGTTACAAATGCAAAGTGGGTTGGTCTGGACAATTATATCAAGGCATTTACTTTTGACAGTGAGTTTACTCATGCGCTGGGCTTTACTGCGCTGTTTACAGTTGTTTCGATTGTTACTGTAAACGTATTTGCCTTTGCACTTGCGGTTATTCTTACACGCGGACTTAAGGGAACAAACGTTTTCCGTTCAATATTCTTTATGCCCAACCTCATTGGCGGAATTGTTCTGGGTTACATCTGGAACCTTCTCATTAATGGTATTCTTGCTCCGTTTGGAATTGATATTACATACAAGGCTCAGTACGGTTTCTGGGGACTCGTTATTCTTACAAACTGGCAGCTTATTGGTTACATGATGGTAATTTATATCGCAGGACTTCAGAATATTCCGGGTGATCTGGTCGAGGCTGCTTCCATAGACGGCGCTTCCCCGCTTGTTACTCTTTTCAAAGTGAAAATACCGATGGTTATGCCGTCGATTACAATATGTACTTTCCTTACTCTTACAAACACATTCAAAATGTTTGACCAGAACCTTGCCCTTACGGCGGGTGCTCCTGAAAAAAATACAGAAATGCTTGCCCTTAATATTTACAATACGTTCTACGGACGCATCGGTTGGCAGGGAGTCGGTCAGGCAAAGGCAGTTATATTCTTTATCATCGTTGCTATTATTGCATTTGTTCAGCTTAGGGCAACAAACAAAAAGGAGGTTGAACAATGATTTTCAAGAGAAAACACGCAGCAGACATGATTTTTACTGTGCTGCTTATTGTACTTGCGGTTGTATTTCTTATTCCTATTTTTCTGGTTCTGCTCAATTCGTTTAAGTCAAGAATTTATATTTCGAGTGCGCCGTTTTCTTTTCCTACCAGCGAGACTTTTGCAGGATTCGAAAACTATATTAACGGACTTACGACTTCGGGATTCTTTGTTTCATTTTTGCGCTCGCTGTTTATTACAATAGCTTCGGTTGCACTGATTATTCTGTGCACTGCAATGACTTCATGGTTTCTGGTGCGCGTTAAGAATAAGGTTACGAAGGTTCTCTATTACCTCTTTACGTTCAGTATGATTGTTCCGTTCCAGATGGTAATGTATACGATGACTTTTGTCGTAAACAGAATGAACTTTGACAATATTTTTGGAATTGTTCTTGTTTACCTTGGATTTGGTGCAGGACTTTCTGTATTTATGTTCAGCGGATTCGTAAAGGGAATTCCACTTGAACTGGAAGAAGCTGCAGAAATTGACGGCTGTAATCCTGTTCAGACTTTCTTTATGATTATATTCCCGGTATTGAAGCCGACTGCAATTACTGTTGCAATTCTTAATGCAATGTGGGTTTGGAACGACTATCTTCTTCCTTACCTCATTCTTGGTACAGACGACAAGACTGTTCCGGTTGCCATTCAGATTGCAATGCAGGGCGCTTACGGTTCTACAGATTACGGCGGATTCATGGCTATGCTCGTTCTTGCTATTATTCCGATTATTGCGTTCTATATAAGTTCACAGAAGTATATTATCAAGGGGGTTGTTGCTGGAGCTGTTAAGGGTTAATTTTCTATGACCATAAAGGATATTGCCAGGGAATGCGGAGTCGCGGTCGGTACCGTCTCGCGTGTTTTGAATAACCATCCTGATGTAAGCGAAAAGACGCGCAAAAAAGTTCTTGAAATTGTAGACAAATATGATTTTGTTCTGAACAGAAATGCGCGTATGCTTAAGATGCAGGACGGAAAATTTATCGTGATAATTGTAAAGGGAAGTTCCAGTATTCTGCTGAATTCACTTCTTGAAATAATTCAGAAAAGACTGGAACAGCTTCCTTACAATACAAATGTTGTCGTGCTTGATGAATACGATAACGAAGCACTTGAAGCACGCAAGATTTATTACGAGCAGAAACCTTTGGGAATGATCTTTTTGGGAGGAAACCCCGAAACCTTTAAAGATGCATTTTCAGAGATACACATTCCCTGCGTAATTATTTCCAATATGGCCGAAAACACAGACAACATAAATCTTTCGAGTGTAAGCACCGATGACATAATTGCATCTGCTTATTCGGCACAGTATCTTGTAGACAACGGCCATCGCAAGATTGGTGTAATAGGCGGTGATATAAAAAGTTCAGATACGTCATTGCGCCGTTACATGGGTTTTCTTGAAGTAATGGATGCAACCGGATGTTCCTTTGACTACAGCAAAATGTACGCAACCGCAAAATATTCCTTTGTCGGCGGCTATGCTGCTATGGAAGACCTTTTGTCAAAGTGCCCTGACATAACCGCTGTTTTTACAATGTCAGATGTTATGGCAATAGGTGCGTGCCGAAAATTGAAGGAAATGGGCCGTTCTGTACCGGAAGAAATTTCTGTTGTAGGCTTTGACGGAATTCCCATCGCTGAATACTACTGCCCAAAAATTACAACGATAAGGCAGAAAGTAGAAGAACTTTCGCAGAACGGTCTGGACATTCTTATTGACTGCATCGAAAAAGGCGTGAAACCTGTTCACAGAACAATTCCGTTTGAATTTATAGAGGGTGAAAGCGTTAAATGCATTTGCCTACAGGAAAAATAAAATGAATGAATTAAAAAAAAGAGCTTCGGGTGTTTTAATGCACATTTCTTCTCTTCCGGGAAAATACGGAATAGGAACTATGGGAAAAGAAGCCCGTGCGTTTGTAGACAGACTTGCAGCGTCGGGACAGAGTTACTGGCAGATTTTGCCTGTAGGTCCGACAAGTTTTGGTGATTCCCCGTACCAAAGTTTTTCTACCTTTGCCGGAAACCCTTATTTTATTGACCCCGAAATTCTTTGCAGCGAAGGTTTTCTTTTTTCTGATGAAATAGAAAATGAAAACTGGGGAAGTGACGAACTCAATGTCGACTACGGACTTTTGTACGAAAAGCGCGGCAAAATGTTCCGCTCGGTATATGAACATTTTTCAAAAAATATTCCCGCTGACTTTGAAAACTTCTGCCGCGAAAATGCGTTCTGGCTTGAAGACTATGCACTTTTTATGGCAATAAAAGATGAGCACGGCGGAAAAGCTTTTGGTACATGGGAAGACGGAATAAAACGCCGCGAAGAAAGTGCACTCTGCGATTGGAAGAAAAAATGTGTGTGCGGAACAGAATATTATAAAATGCTCCAGTATTTTTTCTTTAAGCAGTGGAACTCACTTAAAAAATATGCCAATGACTGCGGAATAAAAATTATCGGTGATATTCCCATTTATGTTTCTGCAGACAGTTCTGATGTATGGGCTTCTCCTGACCAGTTTTGTCTTGATAAGAATTACAATCCTGTAGAAGTTGCCGGCTGTCCTCCTGACGGATTTTCTGCGACGGGTCAGTTGTGGGGCAATCCTGTATATAACTGGGATCTTATGGAAAAAGACAATTATTCCTGGTGGAAAAAACGCGTGGAAATGAGCCTTAAAATTTATGACATTCTGCGCATAGACCACTTCCGCGGTTTTGATTCATATTACTGCATTCCGTTTGGTTCACCGGATGCACGCAACGGAAAATGGCGCACAGGGCCGGGAATGAAACTGTTCCGCGCGCTTGCATCTTCTTTGGGTGAAATGCCCATAATTGCAGAAGATCTGGGCTTTCTTACAGACAGCGTAAAGGCTCTTCTTAAGGACAGTGGGTTTCCGGGAATGAAACTTCTGCAGTTTGCATTTGACTCACGCGAACAGAGTGATTATATTCCGTATAAGTACGACAAAAACTGCGTGGTTTATACAGGCACCCATGACAACGATACAATTCTTGGCTGGTCAAAAACAGCTTCCCCGGAAGATGTAAAAACAGCCATGACTTATCTGAGGGTAAACAATGCCGACTCTTTGCGCTGTGAAATGATGATTGCCGCACTTTCGAGTGTAGCAAATACCTGTGTTCTTACAATGCAGGATTTGATTGGGCTTGGCTCTGAAGCACGCATGAACACGCCGTCTACTCTGGGAACAAACTGGAAGTGGCGTGCATCTTCTGAACAACTGTTTGACGCGCAGAATTGGGAAACGCTGGAGTTTTATACAAAACTGTACGGCCGTAGCAGGTAAAATCTGAAAAAATTGGTGCAAGAAACAGTATGAAATGATAAATAACCGCAATATTTGCACTATTTTCATACTGTTTCTTTATTTTTCAATACACTCTCTTGAACAAATTTTGTAAATATGTCAAAATACTCCAATTAGAGGAGAGAATGAAGCAATTTGTTTCAAGAGGTTTTTTAGATGGATTTTGAACGCAACGATTTTATTAAATTTGTTACGGGTACCGTCGCTTTCAGTTTGTTTCTTCTTATTTCATGTATTTGCATTTTTGTTTTTCTTCCTGCTGAATCAGGTAACGCCGTTTCTGAAAATGTCGTATCTGAAGTACAGTCACAGCAGGAACCTGAGTATGACTACGAAACTTTGTTTTCGGACCCGGAACTTCCCGAAGTTGTAATGGATTTTTCTGACAGAGTTGACACCGGACTTGTTCTTTACAGACAGCCGCAGAGCAGAGCCGCAGTTGAGTGGTATTATTCGCGCATTACAAATAGCCGCGAAACAGCACAGGCAATTCTTAAGTCTGCCGACGAAAATGATATTCCTCTTTCGCTTGCATTTGCGCTGGCTCATACAGAAAGCCGCTACAAAACAAATGCCGTACACAAGAACACAAACGGCAGTGTTGACCGGGGGCTGTTCCAGCTTAACAACAACAGTTTTCCGAAGCTTAACGAAGGAGATTTTTACGACGCAAGAACTTCGGCACATTACGGACTTGCACACCTGAGATTCTGCCTTAACAATGCAGGTAACGAAATAGCAGCCCTTGCAATGTACAATGCCGGAACAAACAAAGTACGCCGCAACAGTACACCGCAGATTACGCTTAACTACATTTCACAGATAGAAAATTACAGAAGTGTTCTTGAAGAAAATTTTGCTACAGAAGTACTGGCCCTCTACAATACCGAAGGTCAGTACAAACTGCTTGCAAAAACAAATATCAGACATTAATTTATTCTGCCGTATTCGTTATTCTGAACTTTGACATAATGATGTAATATGCTATGCCGAGCGGAACTGTTGCTGCAATCCACGCTAAAGGCTCGGCTGTACATATTCCCGCAAAGCCCATTACTGCAGGAAGGGTATATGCGGCAACAGTACGTGCCACAAGTTCAAATACACCGCCCATAAGCGGCCAGAAACCGCGGCCAACTCCCTGAAGTGTATTTCTGTAAATAAACAGCACAAACAGAATGGGGAAGAAGATAGAACATATACGAAGATATGTTCTTGATGCATCAAGAATTTCATTCCAGCGCGCTTCATCCATACTTGCCCTGTCCAAAAAGAGTGCTGTCATCTGGTCACTCAATGCACATGCCAGAATTGCTGCAATAATTGCAAAAGCGACACTTATTACAATTGATTTTGTAACGCCTTCTTTTATTCTGTCGATTTTTGCGGCTCCGAGATTTTGTCCTGCAAAGTTTGTCATTGTTATTCCCATAACGCCGGCGGCAACGGTAACAAGCTGTTCAACTTTTTGTGCTGCAGTAAAGGCTGCAATTTTTGTCGGGCCAAAGTTGTTTAGTGCACCCTGCAGAATTACAACGCCTATTGCGGTAATGGAAAACTGGAATCCCATATTCATTCCAATGTTAAGATGCTTTAATGCGAATTTTGAATTCCAACTGAAGTCTTCGCGGGAAAGATGAAGTTCGGGATAGCGGATAAGAATCCACACAAAAGATGCAATTCCGGCTAAGGCCTGTGCGATTACTGTTGCCCATGCTGCACCTGCTACTCCCATTTTGAACTGTGCAATGAACAGAATGTCAAAAATTATATTCAGTACGGAAGACGCTACAAGAAAATAAAGCGGCGTCTTGCTGTCACCGACTGCGCGCAGTACACATGAGCATCCGTTGTAGAGAACCATTGACATTATTCCCAGATAAATTACAAAAATGTAGTCAAAGGATTCCTGAATTATTTCCTGCGGTGTGTTTGTTGCCTTTAGAATTGGCATTGTAAACGCGCACGCAAGAAGTGTTATTACCACTCCTGATGCAATGTTGAGTATAACATTCATTGCGACGGATCTTCTGAGTCCGTGTGAATCCTGTGCTCCAAAACGCTGTGCTGTAATTACAGCAAATCCGCTTGTCATTCCGTTTAGAAAACCAAGTACCAGAAAGTTCATTGGCCCGGTGTTTCCTACTGCGGCAAGTGCGTTTGGTCCCAGAAGGCGGCCTACAATTATCGTGTCACACATATTGTAGAGCTGCTGGAAAAGACTTCCGAGTAAAATAGGGAAAGAATAAATCACGAGAAGCTTGAATGGTTCCCCAGTTGTCATGTCCATTCCGTCTTTCTTTTGTCTTGCGTTAAGTTCTTTCATAGCATTGAATATATCGCATTGATTTTTTTTGTCTATAGTTTTTTGCGCGGCTTGAAAATAAAAATTCATTAGCGGAATTCAAACTTTTTTAATAAGGGAGGCTCCAAAAATTGCAATTTTTAGAGGTAACTTTGACATTTATTATTTTCTTCTATATACTTACCGCATGGCAAAGACAGTAGACGACAAGAAAATCATTTACACAATGGACAGGGTTTCCCGCGCTTACGGGACTAAAGTCGTATTGAAGGACATAAGCATTTCTTATTATTACGGCGCAAAAATCGGTGTCATAGGTGAAAACGGTGCAGGTAAATCTTCTTTGTTCAAGATTCTTGCAGGCGCAGATACAGACTATACCGGTGAAACGCAGCTTCTTCCCGGATACACAATGGGCTATCTTGAACAGGAACCGCATCTTGACGAAGGCAAAACTGTTCGTGAAATTGTAATGGAAGGCGTTAAGCCAATAACAGATCTTCTTGCGGAATTTGACAAGGTAAATGAAGCATTCGGTGATCCCGATGCCGACTTTGACAAACTCTGTGCAAGACAGGCAGAACTTCAGGAAAAGCTTGATGCTGCCGATGCATGGAACCTTGAAACAAATCTTGAACTTGCAATGGATGCATTGCGCTGTCCTCCTCCCGAACAGGTTGTTGATGTTCTTTCAGGAGGTGAAAGACGCCGTGTTGCACTTTGCAGACTTTTGCTGCAGCAGCCGGATATTCTTCTTCTTGATGAACCGACCAACCACCTTGATGCCGAAACTGTAGCATGGCTTGAGCGTCATTTGCGCGACTATAAGGGAACAATCATTGCTATTACCCACGACCGATACTTTTTGGACAACGTTGCCGGCTGGATTCTTGAAATGGACAGAGGCGAAGGTTATCCGTTCAAGGGAAATTATTCTGAATGGCTTGAGGCAAAGGAAAAGAGACTTGAACTTGAAGAAAAGCAGGCTTCCACACGCCAGCGCGAAATGAAAGAAGAGCTTGAATGGATTCATGCAGGCGCAAAGGGAAGGCAGGCCAAGCACAAGGAACATATTACACGCTACGAAGAACTTCTTGCCGAAGAAAGCAAGCGCATAAAACTCCGCGACAGCCAGATTTCTATTCCAGCCGGACCGCGTCTTGGAAATGTAGTTGTTGTTGCAGACAAACTTACAAAATCTTTCGGAGACAAACTTCTGTTTGAAAACCTTGACTTTAATATTCCGGCCGGTGCTGTTGTTGGTATTGTAGGACCGAACGGAGCGGGAAAAACCACTCTCTTTAAAATGATTTCTGCTGCTGCAGGTGAAGGGGACGAAAAGCCTGACTCTGGAACAATCAAAATTGGCGAAACTGTAAAACTTGTTTATGTTGACCAGATGAGAAGCAAACTGGACCCCAATAAGACTGTCTGGGAAATGCTTTCGGGTGGTGCAGATCTGGTAAGGCTTGGCGCTGTTGACGAAAAGGGACGTCCTGTAAACGGAGCAGTCCGTGAAGTAAACAGTCGCGCTTACTGTTCCTGGTTCAACTTTAACGGACCCGAGCAGAATAAAAAAATAAGCGTGCTTTCGGGCGGTGAAAAAAACAGACTCAACATGGGAATGATGTTCAAAGAAGCAGGCAACGTTCTTCTTCTTGACGAACCTACAAACGATCTTGATATTGCAACTACACGTTCTCTTGAAGAAGCAATCAACCAGTTTGCAGGCTGCGTTCTTGTTGTAAGCCATGACCGTTACTTCCTGGACAGAATCTGTACTCATATTCTTGCCTTTGAAAACAACAGTGAAGTAAAGTGGTTTGAAGGCAACTGGTCTGAATATGCTGAATGGCGCCGCAAGATGCTTGGTGATGATGCAGACCGTCCTCACAAAACTATGTACCGCAAGCTTACAAGATAGGAAAAAAATGAGCGGACTAGAACAGAAAAAACTTGATGTGAGACTTATTGCGCTTGATCTTGACGACACGCTTTTGGATTCACAGAGAAAGATAAGTGACAAAAATGTTGCTGTACTCAAAGAATGTGCCCGCCGCGGAATATACGTTGTCTTGTGTTCGGGAAGGGCAGAAGACGGAATTTTACCGTATGTGCGCCGTCTTGACATAGCCGGAACACAGGCCGGCCGCTATCTTATTGCAATAAACGGATGCAGTGTGTTTGACCTTCATGTACGCGAGCAGATTTACTGCAGGAGTGTAGAGGCCGACGTTTTGCTTCGTGCAGATGAAGAGGCAGAAAAGGCCGGCTTCAGGAGCGAAGTTTATTCTCCTGACACAATTTTTTACCGCGAAGAAACAAAGTGGACAAGGCTTGATGTTGACCTTTGCGGACTTAAGGGAAAAGTGGTGGAAAACTACCGTGAATTTCTTTCGTCAAAGCCGTTCCCAAAAATGCTCATTCCCGGAGAGCCTGAACAGCTTGTGCCACTGCAGGAAAAACTCAAGTCTATGTTCGGTGAAAGTGCTGTAATTTTTACAAGCAAGCCGTACTTTCTTGAAGTGCTTCCTCCGAACTGCGGAAAAGGTGAGGCAATTAAATGGCTTGCTTCACGCCTGGATATTCCTGTTGAATGTACGATGGGTTTCGGTGACAGCATGAATGATGAAAACATGATCCGTGAGTGCGGTTATGGTGTTGTCATGAAGAATGGTCTTGAGCAGATGAAAAAAATCGCCGCCTTTGTCACTGACAAAACCAATGACGAAAGCGGTGTGGGCGACTTTATTGAGAAGTACATTTTGTAAAAATATTGTTGAGTGTTTGCGAAACTTTCATTTCTGAAAGAAGCGAATTAACGCGGGTACGTGACTGTTCTGTTTGTGAACTGTCTGCTGCCCGCGTTTTTTTTACGGCTCTTATCAGAAGATTTTTTGGTGTATGCGCTGCGTCAATGAATTCCATTACCTGTACATTATAGCCTTTCTGTTCAAGAAGTTCGGCGCGTATGGCATCTGTTGCAAGTGCGGCCATTCTTTCGCGGATTATTCCGTAGCGTGAAAGGGAAGCAAGCGGACTTTGCGGCGGAATACACTTTGCTTTTGTGTCGAGCTGTGTGTTTATTTCGTGCTGACAGCATGGAACAGAAAGTATTGCTTTTGCTCCGTGACTGACCGCGTAGCTTATTGCATAGTCTGTTGCTGTGTCACATGCATGAAGTGTAATGAGCATGTCTGGTTCGTGCGTGTATGTAAAACTTGCAACGTCACCGACATAAAAATTAAGGCCGCTGTAACCGCAGTCGCGTGCAAGTTTCTGGCAGTCAGTAATAACATCTTCCTTTAAATCAAGGCCTGTGATTTCTACAGGAATTTTTTTTATCTCTGTAAGAAAGTGGTATACGGCAAAAGTAAGGTAAGATTTTCCGCAGCCGAAGTCTGCAATGTGAAGCGGCCGTTCTTTTGTAAAAGTGCCGTCGGTGCAGAGTGAAGTTACGCTGTCAATAATGTCATCTATGAATTCAAGAAAGCGGTTTATCTGGCGGAATTTGTCGTACTTCTGTGCGAGGACTTTTCCGTCTGTGTTCATTACACCAAGTCGTACAAGAAACGCAACAGGAATGTCTTCTTTGATTATATAATTTTTTTTGCGGTTTTCTGAAAGCACGGACTTGTTTTGAAAAGAATTGTCTTTGAGCGGTTTGCGCAAAGTTTTTATTTCGCCGTGTCTGTTTGAAAGAATTGTGATTTCTTCTGTTTCTGTTTTTTGCGTTACGTTTTTGAAAGTCGTTCCTGCATGTGTCTTTACGAACTCTTCGAATTCAACGGTGCTTAGTGTTTTTCTGAATGACTGTTTTGCTGTAAAAAATTCAGCATCGTACTGGGCATTCGGTTTGAGGGCAGAACGTGTTGAACGCCAGAAACGTATTCTTATGTAATCGCGGCCAAGAAGCTTTGCGCAGTTTTTTGCAGGTTTGGAAAAAGTTGCAGTTAAAATCATGCGCAAAGTATATTCCGCTTAAAGAAAAAAATCAATTTGACGAAGCGCAGTATTTTTTAAGGACATTTTCTATCTGAACAATATCAATCGGTTTTGACAGATAGTCATCGAATCCTTTTGAAAGATAATCTTCCCTTGCACCCTGAATTGCATTTGCCGTAAGAATAATTACAACTGCTTTTGAACTCATATTGCCTTCCATGGTTTTGAGTTTTTGCAGAACCTGTATTCCGTCCATTTCAGGCATGATGTGGTCAAGCATAATAAAATCGTATCTGTTGCGCTTTACCATTTCAAGACATTCTCTTCCGCTTGCTGCAGTTTCTATGGTTGCCGCGGTATAGGATAAAAGTTCTGCTGCAACGAATCTGTTTATTTCGTTATCGTCTACGACCAGAATGCGTTTGTCAGGAATATGAATGTTTATTTTGGGAAGCTCTTTGTCTGACTTTCGCGGTGCAGTTTCGAGTGAAGTAAATGTTGTGCTGCCGATTGGTTTTTGCGGAACTTCAATGCAGAAGTCACTTCCTTTACCGATCTCGCTTTTTACGCTGATTGTTCCGTTCATGATTTTGAGCATGTTTTTGACAATATAAAGTCCCAGTCCTGTTCCTTCTATTCCGCTGTTTTCTGCTCCTTCACCGCGTTCGAAGGCTTTGAAAATTTTGTCGGTGTATTCGCTCTTTATTCCAATTCCTGTGTCCTTTACGCTTATGCGCAGAAAGAATTCACCGTTTGCATAAACCGAACCCACGCTTACCGTTACAGAACCCTGATGTGTGTATTTTATTGCGTTGCCTACAAGATTCATGAGAACCTGACGCATCTTTTTTTCATCTCCGTCAAGTTCAACAGGTACTTTATTTTCTATGCAGATTTTGAATTCAATTTTTTTTGTGCGTGTCCTTACTTCGGCAACAGCTTTTATTTCCTTTAACAAATCGGGCAGCTGGTAAACGTCATTGTTGAGCATTATGCGGTTTGCTTCGAGTTTTGAAATGTCAAGAATATCGTTTATGAGTTCAACCAGATTGTGTGCAGATACAGCGACCATTCTTGCAGATTCGAGCGTTTTTTCATCAGTGCTGTCGCGAAGAATTATTTCGTTCATTCCGATTATTCCGTTAACCGGAGTTCTTATTTCGTGGCTCATTCTTGCAAGAAAATTTGATTTTGCTATGTTTGCACTTTCTGCCTTGCGTTCAGATTCCTGAAGCCTTACGATGTAGTCGCGTTTTTCGGTCAGGTCGTTGATGATTACAATGTAGCAGCTGGTGTCGCCGTATTCATCAGTGATTCTGTTTATTTCAATTGAACAGTAACGGTTGTTTATTTTGCATTCTGCTTCACGTATGCTTTTATCGCCTTTGAATGTAAGACAGTCGACGGGCAGTGAAAAAAGTTCCCACAGTCTGCTCTGCTTTAAATCGTCTTCTATCATTCCGAAGAATTCACGCGCACCGGTGTTTTCCATGGAAAGATATTCTTTTTCATCGAAGAAAAGAATCGGCGTGCTTACTGAATTGGAAACGTATTTTGAAATATTTTCTATGTTTATTTCAGATGCAAGCTGGAATTTAAGAACACTGGCTACCATTAAAACGCCTATTCCCTGCGTAAAGGTGCTGGTCGGAATTGCCGTGAATCCAAAGACAGGAAGCAGTGTGTCAAAAATCATTCCTATCATAATGACGATGCAGCAGATTGCCAGTTTTCCTGCAACAATGCGCAGTCTTTTTCTTCCTGCCTGCATACGCATTAAAATAAGCAGAATAAAAAAGTTCAGTCCGATGAGTGCGCAGAAAATATTGTACAGCGTATTGAATATGTTTGGAATAAAGGTGTAGGACATTCCGGCTTTTGTAGAAAAATAAGTGACGCTGTTGGGACCGATTATAAAAGGCCACAGTGCGCATCCTACAAAAGTTACCACTCTGGTATAATTTTTGAACGCTTTGTGCGAAGTAAGGTAATGCGTCATAAAGGTGGTGATAAATACAAACAGCAGGAACACACCAATCATTCCGGCAGCGCGGAAAATTCTTGCATGTTCAGGATTTGTGCTGTTCCACATAAGGGCAAAGGAAAAACTCCAGAGTGCACTGAAAAAAGCGCATATTCCGTAGAGCCGGCATTGTCTGTTGCGGATTTCTTTGCGGAACATGCGACAGCCCTGAATAAGAGTCAGCAGTCCTACTGTGTAAAGTACGGTTGAAATAATCCTTGCCAAAATAGTGTAATTCCCTTTTCCCATTTTACCATGATTATGCAGATTTTTCACTATTTTTTTCTATAAACGAGCTTTGTCAAGTGCCCTATACTTATATAAAAAAAAATGATACAATATACAGTCATGGGAAAGGTATTTGTTTTTGTAAACCAAAAGGGCGGTGTCGGTAAGACTACGTCTGCCATCAATATAGGCGCTTACATAGCCTTGTCAGATAAAAAAGTGCTTCTTGTGGACTTTGACAGTCAGGGAAATATGTCCAGCGGAGTAGGAGTCAGCAAAAAAAAGCCGACTATTTACGAACTTCTTGCAGGGCAGTCGACTCCCGAAGAGACAATAAAGCACACTGCTGTAAAAAATCTTGATACAATAAGTGCTTCAATAGATCTTTCCGGAGCGGCAATAGAACTTGTTGACCAGGAAAACCGTGAATTCTTTCTTAAAAATGCACTTGCGCCCGTCCGCGACAAATACGATTATATTCTGATTGACTGCCCGCCTTCCCTTGGAATACTTACGCTTAACGGACTTGCGGCAGCCGATGCGATTCTTGTTCCCATGCAGTGCGAATATTTTGCCCTTGAAGGAATTACGCTACTTCTTCAGACTGTAAAAAAAGTTCAGGAAAATATAAACAAAAATCTTGTCATAGGCGGAATATTTTTTACCATGTATGACAGCCGTACCCGTCTTGCACAGGATGTTGTAATGCAGGTAAAAAGTTATTTTAAGGATGTTGTCTTTAACACAATAATTCCAAGAAACGTAAGACTTTCAGAAGCTCCGTCACACGGGGAACCAATTTGTCTTTACGACCCGAATTGTGTTGGTGCCAAAAGTTATCAGAAACTTGCGGAAGAGGTAATTGCACGTGGCTAAGGGATTAGGTAAAGGACTTGGCGCGCTGATGGAAGATGCTTCAGCCGAACAGGATGACACTTTTGTTTCTTCTGCAGTAACAGCCGCACCAGTAGAAAATAATAAAAAACTTCCTGCTGGAATAGAAGCCGACGAAAACGGAACTCTCTGGGTAAATCCATTTCTGTTAAAGCCTAATCCAAGACAGCCCCGCCAGTATTTTGACGAAGACAAACTTGGTGAGTTGACTGAGTCGGTGCGCCAGGAAGGTGTTCTTTCGCCCATAATGATTGAAGATGCCGGTGACGGTTCTTTCTATATTATTGCCGGTGAACGGCGCACTAGGGCTGCAAGGGCTGCGGGGCTTTCCCGTGTTCCTGTACAGTTGCGCCAGTATTCGGACGTACGCAAGCTTGAAGTTGCACTTATAGAAAATATCCAGCGCACTGACCTTAACCCGGTGGAAGAAGCGCAGGCATATTACAAGCTTATGGAAATAGGCAATTATACGCAGGACGATGTTGCGCGGCGTGTCGGTAAAAACCGTTCCACTGTTGCAAACTGTCTGCGTCTGCTCAAACTTCCCGAAGATATGCAGCACGCTCTTGTTACCGAAACAATTACTGCAGGTCATGCACGCGCACTTCTGAGCGTAGACAATTCTTCGGAACAGCGCATTCTGTTCGGAAAAATTGTGGGACAGGGACTTTCTGTTCGCCAGGCAGAAGCACTTGCCAAAGAAACAAAGCAGCAGCGTGTTCCGCCGGCAGAAGACGATCCTTCAAAAGGCATAGACAAGCGCGACCCGAACTTTGTGGCTCTTGAACAAAAACTTATAGAAACTCTTGGAACAAAAGTTCAGCTTAAGGGAAGTTTTGACAGAGGCTCTATTGTGATTGACTATTTTAGCGCCGAAGATTTGGATCGCATTTACAATATTATTGTCAGAGATGCAAACTGAATTTTTTAAAACTTGCGGGACTGTGGTTGCGGGACATAAAGACTTTGCAGAGGAATACCACAAAATTCTTTGCTTGGAATATCCCGCTTTTTTAAAAAAATACGAAGCACTTTCTGTTTTGCAGAGGCTACGCGGAATTGGTCTTTTGTGTGGAACTGACTGGACACCTCTTTTTAAGAATTCATTTTTTTATTCAAGGTTTGATCATTCCGTGGGAACAGCTCTTATCGTCTGGAATTTTACGCACGACAAAAAACAGACGGTTGCGGCTCTTCTTCACGATGTTTCGACACCGGCATTCAGTCATGTAACAGATTTTAGAAACGGCGATGCACTTACGCAGGAAAGCACGGAGTCGCTTAACGCAGCAATGATTCATGATGACAAAGATTTGGCTGCGGTTTTGGAACAGGACGGTCTTACTGCAGCTGATGTTGACGACTACCACAGGTTTTCAGTTGCAGACAATAAAATGCCTTCGCTTAGTGCAGACCGTCTTGAGTATATGTACCCGAGCGGTGCGGCTTTGGATGAAAGCTGGACGCTTGAAGAAATCAAAAAAAATTATTCTGCCGTGAAAATTCTTTATGACAAAAACGGAATTGCAGAACTTGGTTTTTCTGACTTGCACGAAGCTGTTCTTTATACAAAACGTTTCTGTTCAATAAGTCTGATTCTTCAGCATAACGAAGATAAAGTTGCAATGCAGCTTATGGCAGACCTTGTTTCATGTGCGGTGGAAAATTCTATTGTTTGCGAAAAAGATTTGTATACCTTTTCTGAACGTGAACTGATGCAGATATTCTGCGATTATGCAAAAAAAAATCCGTCCGGAACTTTTGCAAAATATTTTTTTACATTTACTTCGATGACAAAGATTGAACGTTTTAAAACAGAACCTTCTGTTAATGAAGATTTTTACTGTGTGAATGTAAATGTAAAGAAGCGTTACGTTGACCCGCTTGTTGAACTTAACGGCGTCCGTTCCTGTGCGCGTGTTTCAGAACTGAGTGCAGACGCCGCCTGTTGCATAAACGCATTTTTGAATTACAGGGATACAGAGTTTGGCTGTGTACGGTGGGCGTCATGCAGATAGAAAAACCGCGCAAAATAATTTTTATAGGCTCTGACTCGCGGCTTTTGAAAAAATGGGCGGCTGCAAATATTACAGAAGTTATTTCTTCAATAAGTTTTTTGGACAACCTTCTGCCGCGTTTTGTTCCAGACCTGATTGTTTTTGAAAATGTGCGTGACGTTGACATTGCAGAAATACGCCGCAACGAACTTCTGGTTTTTGTTCCTGTTCTGGTAGCAGCCGACTCTTTTGAAAGTTTTTCAAACCTTGCAGGAATTGCCGGCTTTCCGCGTGTCCTTCTGTGCAACACATGCGTGGCTTTGTCTGACGCATTTTATTCTGAATTAAAAAAAATCTTTTCTTCAAAGAAAAATATTCTTCCTGCAAGAACAGGCGCTATCGTTAAGTATGCTGTTCTTTTTATAAACAAAAATATTTCCAAAGCGCTTACACGCGAAATGATTGCTTCACAACTTGGTGTTGCCGAAGATTACCTTTCAAGAATTTTCAAAAAGGAACTGGGCATTTCTTTGTGGAACTACGTGAATGAATTCAGGCTTTTTACTGCAAGAAATCTTCTTGTTAAAACAGGAATGACTGTTTCTGAAGTTTCTCGTGAATGCGGAATTGCAGATGCGGCTTACTTTAGCAGACTGTATTCTTCTTTTTACGGACATTCCCCTTTGGCAGAGCGCCACTGATTTTTATTGTAATGGACTTTTTATTTTTGCTGGGATATAATCTTCTTATGAAGAATACCCTTAAAAACGAACTTGCCGTCTGCGGATTTGCTGCGGTTAAAACACTTGAAAAAATCAACTGGCAGAGAATACAGAGACTTTATTTTACAGACGAACGTGCTCCTCTTTTTGGCGGTCTTTGTAAAAAACTTGCGGCTGCAAAAAAACCGTACAATAAAGTAAAGGATCCTGTAGAACTGGAAAAACTTTGCGGCAGCGTTCACCATCAGGGAGTTGTTGCAATGATTGAACCTCCTGTGATTGAACCTCTTACTACAGATATTACTGCCACCTGGGTTTCTGCCGGTGAAAGTGCCGTGCTTCTTGATCGTGTAGGCAATGCAAATAATCTTGGCGCAATTGTAAGAAGCGCAGCTTTTTTTGGAATAAAGAATATCGTTATTCCGCTCGATGAAGCCCAGTCTTCTGTTACGACAAGCAGTTACCGTGTCGCAGAAGGCGGAATGGAATTTGTTCACATTTATTCCATCAAATCAATTCCTTTTCTGCTTAAAGATATGGCCGGCAAAATGGTCAGAATAGGAACTGCTCTTGATGCAAAAAAAAGTGTTTCAGAACTTTCTGAACTCTGTGCGGGAAAGCCTGCAATTATTGTTCTTGGAAACGAAGAAAACGGAATAAGCAGTGCAGTAAGGGAAAATTGTGACTATACTGTAATTATTCCTTTTGCCGGAATGAATTCCACTGCAGAAACTCCGAATGTAGACAGCCTTAATGTTGCCCAAGCATCTTCTGTAATTATGTACGAACTTACAAGACGTGCTCTTGAGGAGGAAAAGGTTGACAAGTGACGTTTTCTGTTTTCTTAAAAAATTTGTTCTGTTTGCACTGACGTCTTTTTTTACTGGAACACTTGCTTTTGCTTCTGACACAAAGTCCCCGGTGTTTGCATATTCTGTGCCTGTTGACGCTTCTATTCTGGGTGGCGGACTTGCTCTGACTGCGGCTTCTTATACAGTGCAGCGTTATGGCGGTCTTCCTGAATGGGACGGTAAAAAGTTTGATATTTCAGATGTAAATGCCTTTGACCGTTGGGCCGCTCGTCCTTACAACAGGGCTCTGGATTATACCGGTACAGGTGTTCTTGCTGCCGGAATGATTCTTCCCGCCGCCGTGTTTGGAACAGTCGCTGCACTTGGCGAACTTGAGTCCGGGGAGCTTCCGGGACTGGCTATTATGTATGCAGAAAGCTGGGCTGTCGCTGTTTCTACAAAAAATCTTCTTAAGTATGCTTTTCACAGGGTAAGGCCTTACATGTATTTTGATACAATTGACAGCGGTGCAATAGATAATTTTGACTTTGAACTTTCATGGCCAAGCGGTCACACAACGAATGCTTTTATGAGTGCCGGTTTTTTGACTTACGTGTTCGCGGCTTATTATCCAACATCGCAATGGCGTATTCCTCTGACTGCAGTTTCCTATGCATTTGCCGCGGGAACGGGAGTGCTTCGTATTCTTAGCGGAAATCATTTTATTACCGATGTTTTGAGCGGCGCGGTTCTGGGTACTCTGTGTGGAATAGGCATTCCATTTATTCACCGCGAAATGGCGAAGAACAGCAGCATTAACGGTACTTCCGGCGGTAATGTTTCTGTTGCAGTAAGTCCGCTTGGTTTTAATGTTTCTCTTAAACTCTAGATGTAATATCCAATATTTTTTTTTGCGCAGGCTGAATCAACAAGGTCTTCCAGCGTCTTTGAGTTAAGGTAGTCGTTTATTACTTTGTTAAGGCCGCTCCACAAATCAAGTGTGGGGCAGTCTTTTCTTTTTGGACATGTATTTTCTGTCTGGGCAAGACATGCTACAGGTGAAAGATCGCCTTCTGTTATGCGCAGAATTTCTCCTACAGTATATTCTGCCGGTTTTTTTGCCAGTTTGTAGCCGCCCTGAGGTCCCCTTACACTTTGCAAAAGTCCGAATTTGCTTAAAAGAGACGTAATCTGTTCCAGGTATTTTATGCTTATTTCCTGACGTTCAGATATGTCTTTGAGGGCAGTGTATTCTGTGCTGTCGTGCTGTGCGAGATCTATCATAAATCTAAGTGCGTAACGTCCGCGTGTGGAAATTTTCATAATTGTTCCTATTTCCTATTAATATACTATATTTTTATTGTGCTGTCTATACTCAATTGTTTTTGGCAGCCTGGTGAAAGGTTTCTTGAAAAAAGAACACAAACGGCTTAAAATTATTTCATGAATATTACTGTAATTAACGGGCAGAATCATAAAGGCAATACGTGGAATATAGGAAACATGCTTGTAAATAAAATCAGCGGGCAAAAGGATGTAAAGGAATTTTTTCTTCCGCGCGATTTGAATCATTTTTGCTGTGGCAATTTCTACGGCTGCAGGTGCCGGTGCAAAAAAAGCGGCGGCTATTTGTAGTGATGTTCTGTTCAACTGGGGAATTCCAAAAATATATACATACGGAATAAACGTAAATGCATTTGACTGGGAACATACTCCGTCAAAAAAGAAAACGCAGATTCAAAGAAAAACAGATTTTCTTGCAAAAGAAATTTCAAAAAACAAAACTGCACGGCCGGGAATAAAACTGTGTCTTATGTTTGCACTTTACCGCGGAATGCAGAAAGCAAACTGGGGCGCTTCACCCGAAGAAAAAGAATACTGGAAAAAACAGGACTGGCTTGAAAACGCACGTCCGTGGAAAAACTAAATTTCATAAATGAAAAAAATTGTTCCTTATGGAAAAAAATTGCGGCTGATGGTATATTTTATTTGGGGTATTTATGTCATTAGTAACAAAACGTGCGCTTGAAGCTTCTCTAAAAAATCTTTTGCTTAAGAAACCGCTTGATAAAATTACAATAAACGACATCACAGAAGATTGCGGTATAAACAGAATGACTTTTTATTACCACTTCAGGGATATTTTTGATCTGGTTGAATGGTCGTGTGCCGAAGATGCAAGAAAAGCTCTTGACGGGAAAAAAACATACACAACCTGGCAGCAGGGATTTCTGCAGATTTTTGAGGCCGTTAAAGAAAACAAGCCTTTTATAATGAATGTGTACCGTTCCGTGAGTCGCGAGCAGGTTGAACAGTATCTTTATAAAGTAACATACGGTTTACTGATGGACGTTGTAAATGAAGAAGCATCAAAAGAAGCAGTCAGTGAAAGCGACAAATCTTTTATTGCGCATTTTTATAAATATGCTTTTGTAGGAGTTATGCTCGACTGGATTCGCGGTGACATGGAAGCAGATCCCGAACAGATTGTTGAACACATTTCTCTTTTGATGCATGGGAATTTTTCGCGGGCACTTAAAGCATTCCGTACAGGAAAGACTGAATAATTCCGGCAGAAAATTTAATCAATTCAGTCAATTTGATAAAATTTCTATCACTTCAAAAATATTGCTCATTGTTTCTGATTTTAAAAGCGCTATATTGAATACATAAAATGAAGCTCAAAAATAATTTTGTTTTGGGCAGCCTAAAAGAATTTAACGGAGGTATTTTTATGTATTATTCAAACGGAAATTATGAAGCATTTGCACGACCACAAAAACCGCAAAATGTTGACTGCAAATCAGCTTATTTAATCGGTAGCGGTCTTGCTTCTTTGTCTGCTGCATGTTTTCTTGTACGCGACGGCCAGATGGCAGGAAAAAACATTCACATTCTTGAATCAGCCGATCACGCAGGCGGAGCTCTGGACGGGGATCAGATGACAAATGTCGGCTACGTAATGCGCGGTGGCCGTGAAATGGACAATCACTTTGAATGCATGTGGGATTTGTTCCGCTCAATTCCTTCTATTGAAACTGAAGGCGTAAGTATTCTTGATGAATATTACTGGCTCAACAAAAAAGACCCCAACTATTCACTTTGCCGTGCAACAATAAACCGCGGACAGGATGCTGGAACTCAGAATAAATTCGGTCTTTCAGACAAAGGCGCAATGGAAATCATGAAACTTTTCATGACTCCAGATGAACAGCTTGCAAATGTTAAAATGACAGAAATCTTTGACGACGAAGTTTTCAAAACAAATTTCTGGATGTACTGGCGCACAATGTTTGCTTTCAAAGATGACCAGAGTGCACTCGAAATGAAGCGCTACATGCAGCGTTATATTCATCACATCGGAGGCCTTCCTGATTTTACTGCATTAAGATTTACAAAATACAATCAGTATGAATCAATGGTTCTCCCCATGATTAAATATCTTGAAGAACACGGAGTTCAATTTCACTACAATACAAAAGTAATGAATGTTCTTTTTGATATTCAGAAATCCAAAAAACTTGCAAAAACAATTGTTGTTGAATGCGGTGGAAAAACTGAAAATATCGATTTGACCGAAGATGACCTGGTCTTCTATACAAACGGAAGTAATGTTGAAAACTCGACTTACGGAAGCCAGACAAAAGCTACAGGAATTGACAAGGAAATTCACGAAGGCGGAACATTCAGTCTTTGGAGAAAAATTGCCGCGCAGGATCCATCATTCGGCCGTCCTGACAAATTCTGTATGGACACAGAAGACAGTAACTGGGTAAGTGCCACAGTAAATACTTTGGATGAAAAAATTCTTCCTTATATTAAAAAAATCTGTAAACGCGACCCGCTTTCAGGAAAAGTTGTTACCGGCGGAATCGTAACTGTAGAAGATTCATCATGGCTTTTAAGCTGGACGATTAACCGTCAGCCGCAGTTCCGTAACCAGCCTAAAGGACAGGTTCTCGTATGGCTTTACGGAATGTTCTCTGACAAACCGGGCGACTTTATAAAAAAGGCTATGCGTGACTGTACAGGAATGGAAATCTGCGAAGAGTGGCTTTATCATCTTGGTGTTCCTGAAGACCAGATTGAAGAACTTGCAAAAAACAGCGCAAACACCGTTCCTGTAATGATGCCGTTTGCAAGTGCTTATTTCCAGCCGCGTGAAGAAGGTGACCGCCCGAATGTCGTTCCTGAAGGTTCAGTAAATTTTGCATTTATCGGAAACTTTGCAGAAACACCACGCGACACTGTTTTCACAACTGAATATTCAATCCGTACCGCAATGGAAGCCGTTTATACTCTGTTGAATATTGACCGCGGAGTTCCAGAAGTCTGGGGAAGCGTTTACGACATCCGCGATTTACTCGATGCAACAGTTGCTCTGAGAGACGGAAAGAAAATTACCGACATGAAACTTGGCTTTATAGAAAAGATAGTGTTGAATTCTGTTCTTAAAAAGATTGATAATACAGAAGTTTCAAAACTTCTGAAAAAACATCAGGTAATTTAACAGACTGCATATGGCCGCTGTTCAATTAATTGAAGAAAATTCTTCTTTGGTTGGTCGGCGGCTTTTTTTATTTACGCGAGGAATAGCGCATTCAATATTCAAACTCAAGTCTGCGTTAGTTCTTCTGCTTTTTCCTGAACTTTTTGTGCAAGTTCTTTTGGAGAATTTTTGTTTGCGGTAATAATGCGTACGAATACACTTCCTGCAACGATTGCTTCTACATATGGAGCAACTACTTTTGCCTGTGTTCCGCTTGAGATTCCGAAACCGCCGTAAATCTTTGCTGAACCGGCTGAAACTTTTTTAAGGAATTCAATTGTGGCAGAATCTATTGTTGTTTCTGTTCCTGTAATTCCTGCACGAAGGGCGGCATAGATGTGTTTAAATCCAAAGTTGGCAAGTTTTTCAAGACGACTGTCACTCATACTTGGTGCCGCAACCGGAATATTTTCCATTCCGTTTTCTTCACAGGCTTTTGTAAGTCCTTCATCGCAGTCAAACGGAAGGTCTGGAATAATCATTCCTTTTACTCCGGCTGCTGCTGCTTTTTTACAGAAGTTTTCGATTCCGGGTGTGTAAATTAAAGAACCGTAACTCATTAAATAAATTGTTGTATCCGGAAACTCTTTGTGCAGCTTTGAAATAAATTCTAGTCCGTCATGAGTTTTATAACCGCGTTTTAAAACTTCTGTACATGCAGTCTGGATTGCAGGACCGTCAGCACTTGGGTCACTGAACGGAAGCTGAATTTCAAGAATGTCTGCACCGCCTTTTACAAGAGCTTTTGCCGCTTCAAATGCAATTTCGTCTGTCGGATAACCTGCCACAAGATGGCTCATCAATTTTATTTTATTCATTTTATTCCTCTATTTTGTCTGCATGATTTTTGCGTTGTGAATGTCTTTGTTTTCTTCAAGCCGTTCAATTTCTGCATGAAGGAAATTAATCCATTCTTCACGGCGGAATACAGGACTTGTGATAAATACATCTTTGTCTCCGCGTCCGCTCATGTTGATTATAACAGCCTGGTCAGCTGGCATTTCTTTTGCAATTTTCATTGCGGCGGCTCCTGCGTGTGCACTTTCAAGTGCAAATAAAATTCCTTCGTTTTTTGCAAAGAAGCTTACGGCATCCAGCGCTTCATCATCTTTTATTGCACAGAATTCCACGCGGCCAGATTTTCCCAAAGCAGCAAGTTGTGGTCCTATTCCGCAATAGTCAAGTCCTGCACTGATTGAGCGCGTTGGTAAAGCCTGTCCGTCGTCGTCCAAAAGAAAGCGGCTTTTGTATCCCTGAAGAATTCCGTCGCGGGCTGCGTTTCCTGTCATGCGGCTGGCGTTTTCACCGACATTCGGTCCTATTCCGCCTGCTTCTGCCCCGATAAGGCGTGGTTCTTTTTTGTTAATGAACGGGCTGAAAAATCCTATTGAATTTGATCCGCCGCCGACACATGCTACCATTGCACCAATTTTTATTCCGCGCTGTTCACACTGTTCTTTTACTTCGTAACCGATTACGGACTGGAACTCGCGCACAATGTCAGGGAACGGAGCGGGACCGAGTGCGCTTCCCAAAACATAATGTGTGTTTTCAAAATTTGCAGCCCAGTCACGCATTGCTTCGTTTACTGCATCTTTTAATGTTCTGCTGCCGGAAGTTACCGCGCGTACTTTTGCACCGTAAAGTTCCATTGCGGCAACATTCGGCTGCTGGCGTCTTACATCAACTTCGCCCATGTAAACTATACATTCAAGTCCCAGTTTTGCGCAGGCTGCTGCAGTTGCAACTCCGTGCTGTCCGGCACCTGTTTCTGCAATTATGCGTGTCTTTCCCATTTTTTTTGCAAGAAGACACTGACCGATTGCGTTGTTTATTTTGTGTGCGCCTGTATTTGCAAGTCCTTCGAGCTTTATGTAAATCTGCGCACCGCCCAAAAGTTTTGTTGCTGTTGGAGCAAAATAAAGCGGCGTTTCCCTTCCGATGTAATCGCGGCGGATTGTGTTGAGTTCATCAAGAAATTCTTTGTCCTGCATGTAATGTTTGAATGCAGATTGAAGTTCATCAAGAGGCCGTCTCAAAACTTCTGCAACATATTTTCCGCCATATTCATTAAAAAATCCGTCTGTTGATTCTTTCATTTTATTTATTCTCCATAAGAAATTTTTTCAAAAATTCTGTCTATTTTACCGTAATCTTTTTTTCCTGTAACAGTTTCTGTTCCGCCTGAAATATCTATCAGTTCGGGATTGAATTTCTGAATAAGACTGCGAACATTTTCATGAGTAATTCCGCCGGCAAGCCAGTGTTCACCGTTGGCAGGTTTTTTGTATCCGTGATTTTTTGAATCCTGAATAAAACGCGGTTCACCAAAAAAAGAAAGTTCTTCTGTTTTTTTTGCCAGACTTTCACCGTCGCCGCAGACTGTGTAATAATGCGGAATACCTTCAAGATTTTTTTCTGCTTCTTTATATTCTATTCCATGAACCTGAATGCAGTTAATTTTATTTTCTTTTACAAAATTGATTGCGGCTTTTGCCCTTTCGCTTTTTAATTCGGTAAGAACCGCAACTGTTATTGCATCAGAAATATTTTTTACTTCGCGGCAGCATTCTTCTGCAGTCTGCAAACTTATGCTGCGGCTGTATCCTTCAGAAAGAATGAATCCGCAGAAGTCAGCGCCGGCTTTTGCTGCATAAACTGCATCTTCACAGTTTGTAAGCCCGCACAGTTTTACAAGCGGACGGTTGTTTTTTTTGTTTGAATAAATTTTTTGTGCAACG
Organism: Treponema peruense; assembly: GCF_016117655.1. NCBI lineage: Bacteria > Pseudomonadati > Spirochaetota > Spirochaetia > Treponematales > Treponemataceae > Treponema > Treponema peruense. The sequence continues at coordinate 2,348,225 of NZ_CP064936.1, read as the reverse complement.
CGTGTCCAGAAAATTCCGTTTGCATTCTGTTGTGCATTCATAAAACTTATTACAAATTCTTTTGCCATATCAGGATTGCGGGCTGCACCTTCTCCCAGAAGAATTCCTGTAAATCCCATTTCGCCGGCTTTTGTACATGCATTTGAACTCAACAGTCCGCTTTCAAAAACAACTTTCGTTCCGAGTAAACTTTTGTACATTGCAGGAACAAGTGTGTCTACGTCAAATGTTTTTAAGTTACGAGAATTTATTCCGCATACAATTGTGTCTGAATATTTTTTAAGCGAATTGATTTTTTCTGCATCGCTTAAAGTACGAACTTCCAAGAATGCTTTTATTCCGAGTGAAGCACATTTTTTTATCATTGATTCAAGTTTTTCTTTTTCAAGAATTCCTGCAATCAGAAGAACTGCATCTGCACCGCAAAGATACGCAATCTGAATTTCTTCTTCGTCAATCAAAAAATCTTTTCTGAGAACAGCTACATTGTTTACCGCTTTGCAAACGGCGATTAAATCTGCAATAGAACCTTTGAAATAATTTTCTTCTGTCAGTACAGAAATTGCAGACGCACCGCATTCAGCATAAGTAAGTGCAGTCTTTGCTGCATTGAGTTGTGGTGCAATATCACCTTTGCTCGGACTTGCTCTTTTTACTTCAAGAATTACACCACGGTTCTGCATAAAAGGGAATACAGGGCGCTCTCTTTTTTTTGGAATTTCATAACCAAAATTATAGCCGCGTTCTGCAATATCTTTTTTTCTCTGTTCAACAATCTGTGCAACAATATTTTTTTCACAGGCCATTGCTTACCGCCCTTACTTCATTGATTTTTGCAAGAACAGTTCCGTCTTCAAGAGCAGTTTTTGCCATTTCATAACCAGCTTTGATTGTAGAAGTTTTTCCTGTTATATAAAGAACGGCTCCTGTATTGAGTGCAACAGCTTCTTTTATTGTACGACGACCAGTTCCGTTCAGCACATCAAGTGCAAGCTGCGCATTGTCTTTTCCGGTTCCGCCTGCAAGTTCACTTTCGTCACAGTCTGTAATTCCGTATTTCTGCGGATCGATTACAAAATTTACTTTGTGATTTTTTTCGTCAATTATGCAGGCATGTGTTTTTGCACACGGGGAAATTTCGTCATAACCGTCTTCACTGTTTACAACAAGAACACGTTTTGCTCCGAGCATTTTTGCAGCATCTGCTACAGGACTTATAAGCGATTTATCGTAAACGCCAAGCACTTCATAATTTGCTCCTGCAGGATTTGAAAGAGGTCCCAGAACATTCATTATGGTTTTTATTCCAAGTGCTTTTCTTACCGGTCCTGCAAAACGCATTGCTGAATGATAAATCGGTGCCATCAAAAAACCAAAGTTTGTTTTGTTTATAAGTTCAGCAGTTTTTTCAGGTGTTGTGTCAATCTTGAATCCGAGCGCTTCGTAAAAATCAGCAGCTCCAGATTTGCTTGAAACCGCTCTGTTTCCGTGTTTTGCCATTGGTACACCGCAGGCTGCAGCAGTCAGTGCAGAAAGTGAACTGATGTTAAAACTTCCTTTACCGTCGCCGCCTGTTCCTACAATTTCTGCAAGTTTTGTTCCGTCTAAAGGAAGCGGAGTTTTTTTCTGGCACAATACTTTTGCACAACCGCACAATTCAGAAGCAGAAGGTCCTTTTACTGCAATCGCCGTAAGAATAGCCGCCGTCTGTCTTTCATCAAGATTTCCTTCTGTAAGAAAATCCATAAAATTTTTTGCCTGCTCTTCACTTAAGTTTTTATGTGAAGCAATCTGGTTCAGGTATTCTGCAACAGGAAGATTGTCGCGCCTGTAATGCAAAAATGCTGCGAAAAGTTTTTTACAGTTTTCACTTGCAATTGATTCCGGATGAAACTGAATTCCTTCTATTGGCATTGTCTTGTGTCTTATTCCCATAATGTCGCCGTCTTTTGCGCGTGCTGTAATTTCGAATTCTTCGGGAAGTGTACTTTCATCTACAACAAGACTGTGGTAGCGTGTAAACTTTGAACTTTTTCCGATATTTCTAAAAAGTCCGCGTCCGTCCAAATCAATGTCTTCTACAATTCCGTGCTTTATGAATTTTGCCTGAACAATTTTTGCACCGAAAGCTTCTGCAATCGACTGATGACCAAGGCAGATTCCAAGGACCGGAATTTTTCCTGCAAAATATTTTATCGCTTCTTTGCTTACACCTGCCTGTGAAGGATTTCCCGGTCCCGGAGAAACAACCAGATAATCGGGTTTAAGCGCAGCAAGTTCTTCAATTTTATATTCATCATTTCTGACAACTTTAATTTCATCTTTTGTTGTACATTCCAAAGCCTGAACAACATTAAAAGTAAAAGAATCGTAATTATCTATAACAAGAATCATATTTTCCTCCGCAGAATCAAAAAATTATTTTGTAAGAGTGTCAATCAGTGCGCCGAGTTTTTCACAGGTTTCAGTGTACTCGCGTTCAGGATCAGAATCGTAAACAATTCCGCCGCCTGCCTGAAGAGTCCAAACTTTTTTCTGACACAGCGCACTTCGTATTGCAATACAAAAATCCAGATCGCCATTGGAACGAATATAACCTACAGCACCTGCATAAAAACGTCTTTTGTTTTTTTCAAGCCCTGAAAGAATCTGCATTGCACTAATCTTCGGAGCACCGCTTACAGTTCCTGCAGGAAAAGCCGCACGCAGTACACGAATGCTTTCTACATCATCACGCACGTCACCTTCTGTGTTGCTTACAATGTGAATTACATGGCTGAACTTTTCACATTCCATAAACTGCGGAACAGTTACACTTCCTTCTTTGCAAACCCGTCCCAAATCATTGCGAGCCAAATCTACAAGCATCAGATGTTCTGCACGTTCTTTTGGGTTTGACAAAAGAGTCTGCATAAGTTCTGCATCTTCTGCATCATTTTTTCCGCGGTGAATTGTTCCTGCAATCGGGTGAATACTTGCCTTACCTGCACGAACGCGCACAAGACTTTCAGGTGAAGAACCCGTAAGCTGAAAGTTTCCGAAGTCAATGTAAAAAAGATAAGGCGAAGGATTAACGCGGCGGAGTTTTCCGTAAACTGTAAGTGCCGGAACATCACATTCAATCTGCACGCGGCGTGACGGAACAGCCTGAATCAAATCACCTGCGATAATTCTTTTTTTTAGGGCACATACTTTTTCTATATACTCACGTTTTGATTCTTCTGCATCGGTCAACATTTTATATTCAAATTTATTTTCTTCTTCTTCGACATAAGAAAAATCCATATCGTTGATTCTTTTGATAAGTTTCTGCACTTCGTCGTGAAGATCTATTTTGTGTTCATTGTAGTTAAGGCCAAAAAGATGCATTGTTTCTGTAAAGTGGTCAAACACAATGTAAAAATGTCCGGTAACAAAAAGGCTTTCAGGAATTTTAAGTTCATCATTCTGTTCAAAAAATTTTATATTGTCACAGCGTGCGGCAAATTCATAACTTAAGTAACCAAGTCCCGACGACGGAATCGGAATTTCGCAAACATTTCCGGGAAGAGGACGCTTACTTTGGTTTGCTACATAAACAAGTGCATCAAGAATATCTGCAGTTTTTTTTCTTCCGAGTGCATCATGGCTTTCTACATTTGTTGTATCAAACGGAATTCTTTTTTCATCAACAAGAAATGCAATTCCATCTGTATCCTGAATAATTTTGAATGCTTCGCGTGTCATTAGAATTGAATAACGCTCGCGGCCTTTTGAAAAACTTGCAGATTCCAGAATTGCAGTTGCACCGATTTTGCGTGCCAAAGAATACGGCGTGTAACGCTCGCTTGAAAAACTTGTGTAAATAAAATTTTCATCATCAACAATAAAATTCATAAATACCTCACCAGAAGGAAAGAAGTAATGTTTCTATAAAAAGAAGCGTTACTATTAGAAGTAACATACAATATTTTTATGTTACTGTCAAGAGAAACATGTTTTTTTGATTTTCTTTTTGTTAAAAAAGTAAAAAGAATTGTGTTGACAAATGCTTTTCGGGGGGGGGTATAATTTGTTGTTATAGAAACCGTTCTAAACTAATTATATGGGAGATTTTATGAAAAAACAAAAATTGTTTTACATATTTTTTGCAATTGGAATTCTTGCTGCATTCTTAACAGCCTGTAAGCAGGAAGTAGAAGAGCCAAAAAACTACACCGTCACTTTTGACATCGGAATAGAAAATAACGAAGTTCAGTCCAAAGTTTTTCAAGAAGGCTATACGTTTACAGAAACTGATATAGCAGGAATTGATCTTACCGACGCAAAACAAGGATACACTTTTGAAGGCTGGTATTCTGGTGAAACAAAACTTGCTGCCGGTTATAGAGTTACACAGAATGTTACATTCAAAGCAAAATGGACAGCAAAAACCTACACCGTCACTTTTGACAGCAACGGAGGAAGCGGAACAGTTAACGCAGTCAGTGCAGTTTATGGCGACAAAATCATTCTTCCCGAAAACACTTTTACAGTTCCAGACGGTTACAAAAGAACTGACGGTTGGGAATACAATGGAACAAAATATTCTGCAGGTGATGATATTTCTGAACTTGTGTTTGCTTCAGATAGAACAATTGAATTCAAGGCCGTTTATCTTTTGAGCGATTACAGAATTACTTTTTCTGTTCTTGGCACAGAATACGCAAGTTATCCTATAAACGAAAATGAAACTTTAAGTGCAGAAAATCTTGCAGAAATAGAGAAAATTACAAAAGAACATCTTCCAACCGGTTATAAAGCAATCAACTGGTATTCAAATGAAAATGCGGTAAATCTTTCTACACTGACTGTAAATGAAGATACAGTCCTTGAAGGAAAGCTTGTACCAATTTCGTATACAGTAAAGTTTGACGCAAACGGTTATGAAGGAACTGCACCAGAAGCAATTGTTTGTGAATACGATGCAGAATATACTGTTCCTGAAAATACACTTATAAAAAAATATTACAAATTTTCAGGCTGGAATACATACGCTTCCGGAATTGGAACAAAATATTCTGCCGGTGACTCTTTCTATAATCTTACAGCAGAAGACGGCAAAGAAATAACTTTGTACGCAATTCTTGAAGAAGATCTTAATGCCGATGTTACAATAAATCTTGTAAGCGAGCATGGAACAGTTTCTGACACAATGATTGTAAAGTATAAAAGCTATATTTCAACAGACGGTTATACCGGAAGCCTTGAAACACAAAAACTTCCGGTGCCAAGCGAACAGGGCTACAAATTCAACGGCTGGAAAATAAATGATACTTTGATTTCTGATTATCGGCCTGTTCAGGTAACAGATACAATCACAGTCACAGCAGACTGGACGGCTAATTACATAAGTGTTTATTATTATCTTAATAATTCCAATAAATTCAAAGTTTATGACAGCAACACAATGAATTCTGTTTCTTCCTACTTTTACGAAACACTTAGAACAGGAATAAACACAATTTTGAATAAGGACAAAATATTAATCAGTGACGCTTATGAATTTACCGGATGGAATACAAAATCTGACGGAAGCGGAACTTCTTATTCAGACAAAGCAGACATGAAAGAAATCCTGAACTCAAAAACTTCTTCTTCAATCGATCTTTACGGACAATGGGTTCCAAAAAATATGACTGTTACAGTAAATTTGCCATCTGTAAGTGATTCAGACTTAGAACTGACTTATGACGAAACAACTATGGAACTTAGCACACAGTTTGGTACTTCGGATATGTATACAACAAAATGGTATGTGGACGGAACTTTTGTTTGCTCAGGAAGTACATTCAGCGTAAGAAATAGAATCGGTGGTCTTAAAGACGGTTCGCATACAGTTATGGCAACTTATACTTTAGATGGTACAACGTATTCAAATACCGTAATGGCAAACCTAAATGTAAAATCGGAATAAATAAGAGAGGAAAAATATGAGAAAGATAATTAACAGGAAGATAAAATTTTTTGCGGTTGCTTCAATTTTTATGCTTTCCATTTTCGGATGCAAAAATTCATTTGAAGTTGAAGAAGAACAGTCGCAAAACGTAACAGGAAAAACCGGAATCACACTTGCAGGAATTTCTTTTGAAGAAGAAGGAAATGAAAGAACAGCTTTTCCAAAATATGACAAAACTGCCTTTACAGACATTGAACTTAAAGGAAAGAAAAGTGCAATGTCAGGAGAGATGACTTCTTACAAAACTTACAAAACTTATGCTGACATAATGCGTGACAGCGGAGTTATTGAACTTGATGCAACGGCTTACGATTTTACGCTCAGTGCAAAATGTTATGGCGCAGCTTTTTCTTCAACACTTTCAAATATAAGCATTCAGGATGGAATAACAACAAAACTGAATTTTATTATGGCTGTGACAGATGAAACTGCGACAGGATTGCTTTACTTGTATTATCCTTCAGTAGAACAATACACTACTCTTAAGTTTACAGTTTCTGTCGGAACATCAGAGGCGGTAGAAGTTACATATGACACCGACTTAAAGTGCTATGTTTATTCAGAATTGCTCGCACCACAAAATTCACTTATAAAAGCTGTAATGGAAAATACTACAACCGGTGAATCTTTAACTGTTCCTGTTTATGCAATAGTAAAAGCCGGTGCAAAAACCACAATCAATTTTGAAGAAGTTTTTTCAGGCTTTTATGAACTTTATTCATATTCTGTAACATACAACGCAAATGGAAGTGCTTCTGCAGATACAGTACAAAAGTTTAATCCAAATTCTTCAATAGAAGATTGTACATTTGACGCGCCTGAAGGCAAAAAATTCTGCGGATGGAATACAAATGCTGACGGAAGCGGAACAAGATATTCAGCAGGAGATACTCCGGTGCTGGATAGTGACACAACTCTTTATGCTCAGTGGGTAACATACGATACTGCAACTTCAATATACACAATTTCTTCTGCAGACGAACTGCGCGCATTCTTCTCTTATGCAAAAGATGAAATTTCTTACAAAGATGCAAAACTTCTTGCAGACGTAACAATTTCTGACTGGAGCGTGCCGGGTACATTCAGCGGAACATTTGACGGAAACGGAAAAACACTGACAATTACTTCTGTCAAAGAATTCTATTCTGAAAAAGATACCTCCACTGGCGAAACAAAAACTTACAGCGGCTTTTTGGGAATTCTTGGTGGAACAGTTAAATCCCTGATTATCAAAAACTCAGCTTTCGGTTCAATAAAATGTGATTACGCAGGTGCAGTAGCAGGAAAAATTGACTCGGGCACTATTGATTCTGTAAATGTAGAAAGAACTACAGTTACAGCAAAAAATTGTGCCGGACTAATTGCAGGATACAACAACTATGGTTACATTAAAAACTGCTATGCCGGAGGAAACGCAACTTTAACTACTGTAACTTCTTCTTTGAGTGCAGGTGGAATTACCGGTCAGAATGATGGTTACATTTCCGACTGTACAGTTGATGCAATTAAAATTTCTGCAGGAAGCAGCGGTTATGCAGGCGGTATAACAGGAATAAACATCAACGAAATTTCTTCAAGCAAACTGTTTACTCCGAACGCATCTGTAAGCGCAAAGTATGCCGCTGGAATTGCTGGTAAAAATGAAAATTACGCAAGTATAACCGGCTGTGAAGTAAAACAGGATGCTTCAAGTACAACTTCTACAATAATAACAGGTGTTTCACATGCAGGCGGAATTGCAGCCTTAAATGCAGGAAAAATTGATAATCCTACAGTTAGTTCAGTTAAAGTAACTGCGACAGGCACAGCCCCTTACACAGGAGGAATTGCAGGTTACAACGATACAACAGGTACTATTGTTACCGGCGGAACAGTTAATATAAATTATGATTCTGCATTGGACGGAAACTATGGATATGTAATCGGCTACAATGCAAATACAACTGCCGGGGCTGTAACAACAGACATAGTATGCAGTAATTCAAAAGCTATTTTTGATAATGTATCTTATGATGTCAGCAGCAGTTTGACAAAAAAACTGACACTTGACAGGACAACAAAAATAACTCTGTCAGTTACAGATAATTCAGGCGGTGGAGCAATTTATGCCTACCTTTCTTCTGAAGAAAGTACTTCTGCATCTCCGATTGCTCAAACCGGTAAAGTAGACGGAACAACCAAAACAGTTTGTGCTGGATACCTTCCAAAAGGAACTTATTACATTGGACTTGAAAATAAAAATTGGGTTTCAAATTCAACAGGAACTTACACAATAACTGCTGATTAGTTAAAAACTTTGTAAAGCCCGAATAAAATTATTTATTTGGGCTTTGCATGTCCTTTTTTTTAATGACAGAAAATGTTAAAAATGCTAAAATCAAATTATGGTAAAACACGTAATACTTTGGCAGTTAAAAGATGAGCTTGACAGTCAGAAAAAAGCTCTTGTAAGAAAAGAAATAAAAGAAGGACTTGAATCCCTTGCAGGAAAAATTCCGGGACTTATTTCCATTAAGGTAAATGTAAATCTTCTTGCATCTTCAAATGCAGATGTTATGCTGGACTCTTCGTTTACAGACGAGGCTGCGCTCAAGGGGTATTCTGTTCATCCCGAGCATGTAAAAGTTGCCGACGAAAAAGTGCGTCCTTTTACAAAAAGCAGAACCTGTCTGGACTATATCGCAGAGTAAAATCAGAGTCCGTTAAACAGAATGAGTTCGGGGTGGTATTCAAAGTGCATGTTGTCCCAGATTCCCCACTTGCCGCCCCAGACAAAACCTTCGCTTTCAAAAATTTCAATTACGCTTTGGGGCGGCATCCATCTTTTTGAAAGAGGGGTAAGCATCCAGCCCTTAGGGTTTTTGTCCCGTGCCCAGCTCCAGAAAATTTCTTTTCCGCCAAGACGCTTTGGAAGAATGTCCACGGCGATTCCAAGACTGTGAAAAGATTTTCTGTTTGTGCCATCAATGATTCTCCATAAGTATCCGTCTGCAGATTTTATTCCGTCTGTAAAATCTTTTACTCCGGCATCGGCTGCGGCACTGACTTTTATTTTCTGTTCAACACGGGAAAGCGGTTCAACAATTCTTTCATGAACATTTACCGGTTTGCCAAGAAAAGTTGTGCGTCTTATATGCGGCTCGAGTTTTGCACGTGAAGAAGAATCGTAAACTGCATCAAAGAAAAACATGGGCGTTCCGGCACCGTTTCTTCTGTTGCCCCGTGAACTGAAGTTTTTGAGCTTTTCTTTTTGTTCTTCTGTCATGTCAGCAGGGTCCAGAAGTTTTTTCGGGTAACTGTACAAAATGCTCCAGTACTTTTCGGTATTTTTGAGTTCAGCTTCGGGAAGAAGGCGGCCTTCACTCCAGTAAAGAATTTTATTTTCTTTTATTCCGGGAACTTTAAGAAGAATTTTCCAGTCGTTTTTTTCTTTGTCGAATTCTTTTTCAAATACAATATCGGGATAGGCTTTTTCAAGGATGCGCAGTTCAGGCGGTTCAAAAAATAGAAAAGGAAATGCAAAAGTCAGAGAACCGCAGGCAAAAGTCAAAAGCGCAAAAATTAGTTTTCTTAACATTTTCCTATTTTATAAAAGCGCAGACTTTATGTCAATTTACGGCAGAATGTCTGGACAAAGCGCCTTTGCACAAACCGGTCCGCGGACACAAAACCTGTGGGAACCTTTCAAAAAATTCCGTTTGCATTTATAATGTATGCATGCAGAAAATTTTTAGCGATACACGTGTTTTGGACAAATATGCAAGGGAAAAATTCAGTCTTACAGAAGACATAATGATAGAAAATGCCGCTTCTGAACTTGAGCGTGCACTCATTCCGCATGAAAAAAATCCTTCGGGCTTTTACATAAACAGGGCAGCCGTTCTTATTCTTACAGGATCGGGGAACAACGGAGCCGATGGTTTTGCCCTTGCGCGGCGTCTTGCAGGACATGAGCTTGCGGTAACAGTCTGCGAAGTTTGCGAAGCTTCATCGGCTATGTGCGTACTTGAAAAACAGCGTGCACTTCTTGCCGGAATTCAGATAATTTCTGCTTACGATCTTGATGATTATATAGAAGAAAAAAGTGTGGATCTCCGTGTTGTTGTTGACTGTATCTTCGGAAGCGGATTCCACGGATCTCTTCCTGCAGAGGCAGCGGCTGTAATAACCGAAGTGAACAAAAATACAGATGCATACAGAATTGCGTGCGATATTCCGTCAGGGCTTGATATGTATGGCAACAGCACGTCAGTTGTGTTCAGTGCCGATGAAACCGTAACAATGGGCGCGCTTAAACTTTCACTGTTCAGCGACACGGCAAAAGACTTCTGCGGTAAAATAACTCTCGCTTCTGTCGGAATAACGCGGCAGAACTACGAGCAGGAACTTGTGCTTCCTTCATGTGCAATTCTTCTGGACACAGGCGACGCGCACTTTCCGTTCAGACAAAAACAGAATGTACATAAAGGAAACTTTGGTCACGCGGCAGTTGTCTGCGGTGAAAAAAGCGGCGCTGCAATGCTTTGTGCTAAAGCGGCATCTGTATTTGGTGCAGGGCTGGTTACAGTCGTTAACGGTGGCTTGCGTACTCCGTATTCTTTTATGGACCAGGACACAATTCCGCCTAAAGCAAATGTTGTGGCTTTGGGAATGGGGCTAGGTCACGCCAACTCCTGTACAGACGAATACATTGAATTTCTTCTGCGGCACGAACAGATTGCGTGTGTACTTGACGCAGACATCCTCTATTCACCGCGCGTAAACGAAATATTAAAAAGCCGCCCGCACGGTGTTGTACTTACGCCGCATCCCAAAGAACTGTGTGCGCTTCTGAATAACTCGGGCTTTGAAGTAACATTCGAAGAGACAGTCGCAAAAAGGTTTGAACTCACGCGCGCGTTCTGCTGTAAGTTTCCCGGCGCAGTTCTTGTTGCAAAGGGAGCGTGCGTTTATATTGCCAGAAAGACAGATGAAAAAAAAGAATGCACTGTTTATGTAAACCCGCACGGAACACAAGCTCTTGCCAAAGGCGGAAGCGGCGATCTTCTTGCAGGACTTACGGCAGGTCTTCTTGCGCAGAAATATGATCCGGCAGAAGCTGCGTGTACGGCATCTCTTGCACTGGCACTTGCGTCACAAAAAGCACCGTCAACATATTCCCTTACGCCAGAAAAAATTCTTGACATTGCAGGCCGCTTTGAGTCTGCAAACTTTGATGCAAAAGTCTGATTGCTTTTAAATCATTTTATTGTTAAGATTTGCGCATGATGGAATTAACAAGCAAGCAGCGAAAAATGCTGGAAAAAGCCGCACACACTCTTGAACCGGTTGTAATCGTAGGTCAGAACGGAGTAACACCTTCTCTTGAAGTAAAAGTCGCAGAGTCACTAAAAGCTCACGAACTTATTAAAGTCAGATTCAACGAATTCAAAGAAGAAAAACGTGAACTCGCAGAAGAAATCGCACAAAAAACAGACGCAACTTTGGTACGCATTATAGGAAACGTTGCAATTCTTTACAAAGAAAGCGAAGACAGCGAAAAGCGCCGCAAGTTTTTTTAAGCAGGTTTAAAACAAAAAACCGAACCGCTTAAAGGAGGAATAACGGTTCGGTGTATCAACTTTTAAATCTTGCTGCTGAGAATAATCTATCCAAAATATCCAAATTAGTCAATTGAATTTAGGAATCTAACAGAATTTTAATGATTTTATCGCATATATTGCGGTTTTTTGCAAAGGATGGCATTTTTATGCAGAAAAAAGTAGGAATTATCGGTGCAATGGAAATTGAACTTAACCAGTTGAAATCAATTCTGCAGGATAAAAAGGAAACAGAAACAGCCGGAATGACATTTTTTGAAGGAACAGTCAGCGGCTGTCCCGTAGTTTTGGTCCGTTCCGGAATAGGAAAAGTAAACGCCGCTCTCTGCGCACAGCTGCTTGCGTTAAAATTCGGAGTAACCCATGTCATTAACACCGGCATTGCGGGAGCTATGGCACACGGACTCAAAGTTCTGGACTTTGTGGTGTCATCCGACGCGCTCTATCACGACATGGACGCAACCGGCTTCGGCTACAAACCGACTCAGATTCCGCAGATGGAATGCAGTGACTTCAGGGCAGACCCAGCGCTTATAGAAGCCGCCCGCAATGCCTTTGGACGCACGGGTGATTCAGCCAGTCACAAAATGCTTCTTGGAAGGGTAGCGTCAGGCGACCAGTTTATAAGCGACCGCGCTCTTAAAGAAAAAATACGTTCTATATGTGATCCGGCCTGCGTAGAAATGGAAGGTGCGGCTATTGCACACGCATGTTATCTTAATAAAATTCCGTTCGTAATTATAAGATGCATGAGTGACATGGCAGATGACGGTGAAGAAACTTCGTACACCTTTAACGAACAAACCGCTGCCGCTCTGAGTGCCACTTTGGTAATAAAAATGCTGGATACTGTAAAATAATAAAGGTTTATCTCTCGGTAACTTTTTATTTTCATATCGCATTGTTGTATTTCATGAATCTATTCTGCAAGCATTCGTTTTATAAGTTATGAAAAAATCATAAAATTTTCGGCAGATCCAACTTTTTTAGGGCTTAAAATAAACATAAATTTCCGCTATTATTGAAAAAAGGGGATATACAATAAATTCCGTTTTGGATATAAAATAATAGTGAGGTTCAGAATGAAAACAGAAGAAGCACAAAAACATACCGCCGGAAACTACAATGTAGACAGTTTTAATCTTGACCATACAAAAGTAACGGCTCCTTTCGTAAGACTTGCTGCAAAAAAACACGGAAAAAAAGGTGACATTGTAAGCAAGTACGACATAAGATTCTGCCAGCCCAACAAAGAATTTATGTCCACCGGCGCAATCCATACACTCGAGCATCTTGTTGCCGAATATATAAGGGATGAACTACCCGGAATAGTAATTGACTTCAGTCCCATGGGATGCCGCACAGGATTTTATTTTACCGTCTGGGGCGACCACGAGGAATCTTACATAGCTGAACATCTTGTAAATGTTCTTGAAAAAGTCGCAGTCTGGGATAGGGAAGTTCCGGCTGCAACAGAAAAAGAATGCGGCAATTACAAAGACCACAATCTGGAAGAAGCAAAGGTCCTTGCAGCAAAGTGGGTTGAAGGAATCAAAAAAACAGGCTGGAACTGTTGCAAATAGCTTCTGAAAAAGCTTATGCAATAACTGCCACAAATAATATTCGACAGGGGATTTTATGAACCTTTTTCAAAAATTCAAGGAAACAATGTTTTCTGTTCTGCCAATAATGGCAATAGTTCTCTTACTCGGAACAACAGTCGCACCGCTTGGAGGGGAACTTATCGCAAAGTTTGTAACAGGCGGTGTTCTTCTTATCATGGGTCTCACAATATTCCTGCTTGGTGTAGACATAGGAATCCTTCCCATAGGAGAGCGGAGCGGAGCGGCTCTTACCGCAAAACGCAATCTTCCGCTTTTACTGTGCGCTTCTTTTGTAATTGGGATAATGGTTACGATTGCCGAGCCCGATGTTCAGGTTCTGGCAGACCAGATAAAGAGTGTTGCAGGAGGCGTAAACAAATGGACTCTTGTTCTGATGATTGCTGTCGGAATAGGACTTTTTGTTACAATTGGTCTTTTGCGCACTATGCTGTCCCTTAAACTTCGCTACATTCTTATCATCTCTTATATAATAGTGTTTGCACTTGCTTTTGCATGTCCTCCGGAATTCCAAGGGGTTGCCTTCGATGCAGGAGGCGCTACTACAGGACCAATGACCGTACCTTTTATTATGGCACTCGGAATGGGTGTCGCCTCGGTAAGACGTTCGGGTGCGGGTTCAGAAAATTCAGCAGGGGACAACGACAGCTCTTTTGGACTTACGGGAATTGCAAGTGTAGGTCCCATTGCCGCAGTCTGTCTTTACGGAATAATTCTCAAGGCAACAGGGAACGTTTTTTCTCAGGCAACAGCAGCTTCTTCACACGGGGGGGAAGCCGAAGGAATGATGGTTTTTCTGGAACTTGTCCCGTCAGTACTTAAGGAAGTAAGCCTTGCACTTATTCCGCTTGTAATAATGTTCGTGGTATTCCAGATTTTTCTGTTAAAGATGCCGCCGGTTCAGGTGCGCAGGATGGTAAAGGGACTTGTCTACGGTTTCATAGGGCTTGTTCTTTTTCTTGTCGGTGTAAACGGCGGATTCATGCCTGCAGGAAAAGCTCTTGGTGAAATTCTGGGAACAAAGGCTTTTGCTTCAGGCGGAATCTGGACTTTATTGATAACCGCAGTTTCTTTTGTATTCGGTGCAATTGTCGTCTGTGCAGAACCCGCTGTCTGGGTACTTACCGAGCAGGTAGAAAGTGTCAGCGGCGGAACCATTCCACGAAAGGTTATGCTTGCGGCCCTTTCATCGGGTGTTGCTGCGGCAATTGTTGTAAGTATGCTACGGGTAATTTACGGATTCAGCCTGTGGTACGTACTTGTTCCGGGATATGCACTTGCTCTCATACTTACTTTTTTCTGCCCGCCGCTTTTTACAGGCATTGCGTTTGATTCGGGCGGGGTAGCGAGTGGCCCTATGACAAGCACGTTTATTCTTTCGTTTACACTTGGTGCTGCAACTGCCGGTGGTGCAAGTTCGGCAACAGATGCCTTTGGTGTAATAGCACTTGTAGCAATGACACCGCTTATTGCAATACAGATACTTGGAATTGTCTTCAAGAAAAAAAATGAGTCTGCAAAAAAGCAGCCGCTGGAGGAAAAATGAACGGATACACACTTCTGATAAGCGTCGTTCCGCACAACAAGGCAGAACTTATATCAGACGCAGCAGTTTCGGCAGGGAGCTTTGGCGGAACAGTACTCATGGGACGCCGCATAAGTTCAAGCCCGGTAATGGCAGCGCTTGGACTGGGAGAATCTACCCGCGATGTAGTAATGATACTTGCCCAAAACAGCACAAAAGAAAACATATCGCGTGCAATAAAAGAAGCAGCCGGCAGTGAACGTGCAGGCTTTGGCGTCCTTATAGAAACAGGCGCCTCACAGATGCTTAAGACTGGTACAATCACAGGAGGAACAGAACAAATGTCACAGAACTGCAAAAAAGAACTCATAACCGTAATTCTCAACAAAGGATATGCAGATGATGCAATGGCCGCAGCAAGAAAAGCCGGTGCTGGCGGTGGAACGGTAATCAACGCAAGGGGAACAGCCCGCGAAGATGACGCAAAGTTTTTTGGAATGCACATTGTTCCCGAAAAAGAAATGCTTATGATTGTAGTTGACGAAGACAAAAAAGATGCCGTACTTGAAGCCGTAAGAAGTTTGGACTGTCTTTCTGTTCCCGGAAGCGGAATCGCATTCAGTTCGTCAGTGAACGAATTTTCCCTTTTGGGAAAAGCATAAACAAATGACCGGCGATAATTTTACAGAAGAATCTTTTCTCGCGGAACTAAAAAAAATTGCGTCCCAAAAAGAATACGATTGTTTTCACCAAAAGATGTATACGCTTTTGCAAAAAACAGACAGTACAAATTCAGAACTGTTAAGAAAAATAAGCACCTCAACTTCACTTTTGAATTCTGACGGAACGCGCACCTGTGAAGGAGAAAAGCTTCATCTGTCACTTGTTGCCGCAGCACAACAGAGCGCAGGCCGCGGAAGGGTAGGACGCAGTTACTATTCCCCGCCCGAGTCCGGCATTTACTTCAGCATATGTTACGTACCGCGCGCCGGGGTAACAGATGCTTCTGTCTACACCGTGGCGGCTGCTGTAGGTGTATGCCGTGCAATAGACGCGCTTTGCAAAACAGAATGCCGTATCAAATGGGTAAACGATATTTATCTTAATGAAAAAAAAGTCTGTGGCATTCTTACCGAAGGAACACTTAATCCTGTTTCACAAAAAGTCGAAGCCGCCGTTATTGGTATAGGAATAAATATTGTTGCAGATGCAGCCATGCCGCGCGAGCTTTTGTCCAAAGCCGGGGGAATTTGTTCTGCAGAAGGTGACGGGAAGCTTCCTTTACGGACAGCACTTCTTGCACGGGTCTATCTGGAAACCGTACGTATTCTTGAGTCATCAGAAAACATTATTGGTGAATACCGCGCGCGTTCGTTTCTTTCGGGAAAGACAGTAACGGTCACGCCTCTGGCCGGAACAGACAGCGGTTCCTACAGTGCAGAGGTTCTGGACATAACAGACGATGCAGGCCTTCTTGTTCAACTCAAAGACAAAAGTACGCGCACACTTCATTCCGGCGAAGTAACACTCAAATGCAGTTAAGTGTTGTTTCAACTGTTGAAAATAACTGCAAACGTGGTATAATAAAAAAATATTATTTCGCAAGATAACTTGCCTTATGGGGGAAACATGAGCTACAGTGATGATATAGACCCGAGCATTGCCGCGCTTCTTGCGGAAACAAATGACAGTCTGCCCGAAAGCTCTGCAGATATAAAAGCCGACGAAAAGCAGATTGAGCAGAAGGAATATGAAGTACAGCTCCAGAAACAGCACAATGCAATGATGTCTGTTCCAAAAGTAAAAAACGGCATTCCCGAAGTAGATTTAAGCGTCAAGGCATTCAGACCGATTGAAAAATTTTTTGAAGACGAGCCCAGCACTGTTTATGATGATCCGGCCTATTACAAAACCTGTCTTACCGGTGAAGGCCAGAGTTCGCAGAGACTTCACCAGCTTTTAATAAAATATCTCAAATGCGAAGACAAAAAAGACCGCGCAGTTTACCGCCAGCAGATAATTACAGCATACTGGGAATTTCTCAGAAGTCTTGCCCCAAAAATGGCAAACCCCAATATTGCAGAGTGCAAAAAAATGGCAATGAGGTTCGGCATAGTGTTGCCTTCTCTCTTCAGGCCGGAACAAAAAGATTTTTTTGCGCGTTCAATAGAAAAAAACACAAGCGGCGAACCTGTTCTTTACGTTGACGAATGGATCCGCGAAATTGCTCTAGGAAATCTAAAGCTCAGTACAACAGATGAAGTTCCGATGCGTGCTTCAAAAACCCCCGCAGCAGAAGCCCAGCGCCTGCAGCAGTTAAAGAGCAAAAACAGCGGCAAGCTTCAGAGTTTAGAAAGCATTGTAAATTCAAAGGAAAGTGAGCGCAATACACTTGAATACGAAATAACTGACAGGATTACTTCGCTTACAACCCACGAAGAAATTATCGGTCTTGAACCGCACCGTGCGCCATACACAGACATTCAGAAAAAACTGTTTGCCGAAATTACGCAGAGGTTCCACGCACTTCAGAAAATAGACAGGGAACTTATGAATTACCTGGACGAACTTCAGGAAGCAAAGGAAATTGAACAGAGCCTTAACAACAAGACAGGACAGTTTGTGGAAGAAGTCAGTGTAGGAACAGAGGATATTCTTACCGAAATGACGACAATCCGACAGATGGCAAAAATGACCTGCGGCCGGCAGGGAAACCAGTTCCCGATTTTTACGCGTGAATTCTTCCACTGTTTTGACAAAAGCACCGGATTTCGCGAAAACGTACTCAGGGAACTTGCATGGATAGAATCAATTGATCCGCAGTGCTTCTGCCGCGTACACAAAAATGTTATGCACCGAATTGTTCCCTATGTTCTTCTTGTGCCGACTTACGGTGACAACGGCTTCTGCTGGGAACCCTTTGACAGAATGAACCGTGTTACCAGCCGCGGACGCATTGTAATTCCAATGTACCCCAGGGATTTGAAGATTGCGTGTCTTACCGCAGTGGCAGACCTTAGATGGCAGGTTGCAAAAGAAAAGGCTTCCTACGACTGGATGACAGACGGACTTACAGGACACTATTACCAGTATGTGGAAGAACACAAAATGAAGGGTGATGTAAAGCAGTTCTTTATAGAAGATTATATTCTGTGGATTACAAAAGAGTCTTTGGGAACGCAGAAACTCGAAAAAGAAGTGCGCGGAATTTTCTGGCGCTATCTGCCGTTCCCACAGGAACTCAAAGATACCCTCAAGACAAGAAGCCTTGTCTATCAGGAACTTTACCAGCGTGACATTAACCGCAGCATGAGCGACGGCTATTGATAGAATGGGAATCAGTCTGGGTTATTCGCCCCACTTTTCCTTTTCTTCTTTTTCTTCATCAGTAGGAAGAACTGAAGACGGCATCTTTGTCTGGCGAGGCTTTTCTTTGCTGGAAGAGCCGTTTTCCGAGCGTGAACGTGAATGATCCAGCCATTTGTCTTCAAACTTTTCTGTCATATTGAATTTCTTTATAATCAGCGTGGAAACCTTTGTGTAAAGAAAAAAACTTATGATTAACCCCACAAGAAAACTTACAACAAGGGCTGTTCCGTAGGCACTGCTGCCTGCTTCTATATGGAATGCTTTAAGAACACCAATGAAAGTAAGCGCAAGAAGAGCAATGCACAAAAGCGTAAGAAGAACGTTTGCTATTGTAGAAACAAGTATAAACAGAAGTGTAAATCCTTTTTTGTTCATTTTGAAGCCTCAGATTTTGAATTTTTGGAGTCGTGTACAGCCTGTACAATAAAACTTATGATAAAGATTATTCCGCATACAACAACGGCAGAGTCTGCTATGTTAAAGGTTGGCCATCTTTCCCATCCGAAAATTCCAAAGAAATAACAGTCAATGAAGTCAACAACGCCGTCAGGCCATCTGAAAAAACGGTCCACAAGGTTTCCAAGTCCGCCACCAAGAATTCCGCAGAGAGCCCAGCGCTGAAGTTTTGTAAATTCATTGTTTCTGAAGTAAACTATGTAAATTATTATTACAGCCATCAGCGAAAGAACAGAAAACAGCATAAAACGTACAGAGTCGGGAAGACCTGCTCCCATGCTGAATGCAACAGCCTTGTTTCTTACGTGAATGAGCCTCAGGTACTTTCCGAAGATTTCGATTATTCCGTTGTCAGAAAATGGTGTCAGAAGCGGAATGTATTTTACGACCAGTGCCTTTGTTATCTGATCCAGGGCGACCACCAGCACAGAAAGTGAAAGAGGCCATAGTTTGTTTTTTGTATTTTGAGTCATAATATAAAAGTATACTATAATTTATTCATCTAGGCTATAAAAATCAGTCAAAGTGTAAGACATAGCTTCTTCAAGTGCCGCCGCAATTCTGCTGGAAGTATAGAAGGTTCTGTCCGGTTTAAGGCCGAACTTTGCGGCAAAAAGCGGTGATGTGTTTTCAAGCGGACCAAAGCCTGCTGTTTTGTAACCGGGGACTTCTGCCAGATCAAAGGCTCCGTCGGTAAGTGCATTGTGCTGTTGGATAAGGGCTGTAAGATCGCCGGTTGCGTCATCTTCTGTTACAAGAAAAACATAATCGTTTTCGTTAATGCCGCTCAAATCAATAAGTGCATTCCACTCGTCACGGCGCCTCATTGTGGAATTTTCCAAAAAGAGTTTGTAGTCTTCGGGGTGAAAGTATTTCATTGTTCTGAAGAAAAATTTACGGGCAAAAGAAAGGTTTTTCAGTCCGCGCAGCCATTTGATTCCTGTTACGTTGAATTCTGCAGTAATCACTGTGTAGCCGTCGTATGCCAGTTTGTTAA
Organism: Treponema peruense; assembly: GCF_016117655.1. Classification (NCBI taxonomy): domain Bacteria; kingdom Pseudomonadati; phylum Spirochaetota; class Spirochaetia; order Treponematales; family Treponemataceae; genus Treponema; species Treponema peruense. The sequence continues at coordinate 2,328,679 of NZ_CP064936.1, read as the reverse complement.
TAAAACCGCAGTATTCTGAGACAGAAGCTGTCTTTGGCGGAATAAAAATTACCGTTCCGTGTACAGCGCCTTTTGCATGAAGCGAAGTGTAGCGGAACAGCCGTATGTCTGCTTTTTGCGGAAGGGCACCTGCTTTTGTAAAACCGTCAGAATAGGTTCCGCAGTAGTTTTCGGTCGTTTTTTGAATCATGAATGTTTTTTCGTTTGATTTTGCCGGTCTGAAGTAAATTACAATAACCGCCGCGGCAATTATGAGAACAAGGTTTATGCTTGAAATGATTTTGAACCAGGTTCCGTAGTGGTCAATGACAAGTTCGCCCATAACACGCAGAAGAGCACGCACGTTCCATATAAAGACAAAAAGTGAAAGAAAGAAAAGACCCGCTTCGGTTACAGAAAGCCCGAATGCAGGAATATTCAGTAAAGAAACAATAAGCGCCACGGCAGGAAGAACAGAAAGTGAATCCTTTAAAACTTTTTTTACAAAGATAAAGCGTGCGCTGGAAAATGCCAGAAGTCCAAGAACCAGAAGGCGGGCAAGAAAAACATTTGTCATAAGTGACAGTATAATGGTAAAATAAATTTTGTTCTAGTAAATGTATTTCAGGACAACTCAAATAGAGTTGTCCTGAAAACTTCAGTTGTTTTACAACTGTTTTATTGACGTGTGCTTTTAGAGCCAACCTTAGTAGTTTTCTGCGCGTATTTCAAAGTAGCTCTGCGGATGTTTGCAGACCGGGCATACTTCCGGGGCTTTCTTTCCTACACAGATGTGGCCGCAGTTTGAACATTGCCAGATTACGTCTCCGTCCTTGCTGAATACGCGGTCATTGGTGACGTTGTCCAGAAGTTTTCTGTAGCGTTCTTCGTGCGTTTTTTCTATTGCGGCAACGGCTTCAAAGGCAAATGCAATTTCTGCAAAACCTTCTTCGCGGGCAGTCTTTGCAAAACCTGCATACATGTCTGTCCATTCGTAGTTTTCACCGTCGGCTGCATCCTTGAGATTTTCTGCAGTAGATTTTATTTCGCCGTTAAGAAGCTTGTACCACATTTTGGCATGTTCTTTTTCATTGGCGGCAGTTTCTTCAAAAATTCTTGCAATCTGTTCAAAACCGTCCTTTCGGGCTTTGCTTGCAAAATAAGTGTACTTGTTTCTTGCCTGTGATTCGCCGGCAAAAGCTGTCTTGAGATTTTCTTCTGTTTTTGAGCCTTTGAGTTCCATAATTTCCTCCAAAAAAAATTGAATTACTCTTAAGGGCATCTCTAAAAATTGCAATTTATAGAGAGTCCTTTAAACTATACTGTTATTTTGTGCATAAATCAAATGTTTTTTGCAAATACGGTGAAGATAGTACACTTTTATGCCGAAAATAAGTAAAATACCAGGCGGGGTGAATATGAAACAAATTGGAATCAAGCTGGCCGACGGAACATTTTTTCCCATTCTAGAAGAAGGAAAGGCAGGCAAAAAGTCCATCGATTTGACGACTGTCCAGGACAACCAGACCACAGTTCACGTAGATTTGTACAGAAGCGCCGACGGAACAATGAACGACGCTGAATACGTAGACACTCTGGAAATCAAGAATCTCAAACCGCACCAGAACGGTGAACCCAATCTGAACCTTGATATAGGCCTGGATGAAAACAATGAGCTTTCTGCAGAAATAACCGACCCCGAAACAGGCAAAAAAAGCGAAACGCAGGTAACACTTGTTTCACGCACGCTTTCTGAAGCAAACCGGCCACCCGTAGACTTCGAAAAAGACCCGACTCTTTCAGAAGCAGACGAACAGCCGGAACAGAACAGTGACGACACTCTTGCAGATTATGTTCCGCTCGGTGACAACGGTGATGAATCTGACATTACAATTTCACCGCAGGAACTTTCAAAACTCGGACTCAATGATACTTCGGAGGACAATAACGTGATAGCCCCATCTCCAAACGACGAAGACTTTTCTTTTGATACTCTCAATAATGATACAAAGAAAAAAGACACTCAGGAAGATACAGCAGCTCTTGAAGAAAAAAAAGATGATTCTTCCGAAGAAATATTTTCTGAAGACGATTTTGACCTTCCGGAATTTTCTGCAGAAGATGTAGCCGACCCCGACGAACCTCTGGACGAAACATCTGTTGATGAAGCCGAAGTAAAGTTCCCCGAGACAGAAGAAGAACTTGAACTTCCCGAACCTGAAAGTTCTGATGAAAAACTGATTGAAGATGATTCTCAGCCAGAAACTGAAACTGAGAGTGAACACAAGCCTGCAGAAAACGAAACAGAATCTTTTGAAGATGGACAGCCGAAAGAAGAAAATAATTCTGAAACTGCAGAAACAGAACAGCTTCCGGATTTTGATGACGAAGACGAAGATTCGCAGAACAACGGGGAAACTTCAGGCAAAGCATTTCTTGACGACGGCAACATAACTGACTGGAGCCTTGATGATACAGACGAAGCTTCAGAAAAAGAAAGTGCAGAAGATGAAAATGAAAATGACAATGACTCGCTTTCGATGGAGTCTGTTCCGGATGCAGAGGAAGATAAAGAAGATAAAATAGAAGACAATTCAAGCGACGATGACTTTGATCTTCCAGACTTTGATGAGGAACCTTCGGACACTGCAGAATCAGCAGAACCTGTAGGACTCGGCGGTGTGTTTGACGGTGACTTTGGTGAACCCGACCTTGAACAGACAGAAGACAATCCGTTTGACACATCTGATCTTGATTTGGATGACAGTGACTATGACGAATCCAAAAAGTCAAAAGACCCGACCTTCCAGCCAAGCAACAATATGTTCAACGATCTTTATGACAAAGAAACACTCGACGGAACTTCTTCTGCAGAAGTCAGTGATGATATAAAAAAGAAAACGCGCGTTCCGGTTATAATCTGCGTGGTATGCGCAATAATCTGTATAATTGCCGCGCTTCTTGTTCTGTTTGTAATTCCGTCAAAAATAAATATTCTTTCAAAAATGCGTAGCGGTGAAATTGAAGATGCACCTGTCATTACGGAACTTCCTGAACAGAAACCTGTTGAACAGGAGAGCGAGAATATTCCCGAACCCGAGCCCGAACCTGCACCGGCTGCAGTGGAAGATGAAATTGTAATTGCAGAAAATCCCGAAGTTGTTGTTCCCGAGCAGCCTGAACCTCCTGCAGAAAAACCGCAGGACATCCGCTACAAAATTGTCTGGGGAGATACGCTCTGGGATATTTCAGAAGCATATTACAAAAATCCGTGGCGCTACAAGTCGCTTGCAAAATACAACGGCATCCGCAATCCTGACTATATAATTTCGGGTACGTGGATTAATATTCCGGCAGAATAAGGCGGAACAGATTGATTCCATTTAAAAAAAAGATGGCTGTTGTCATGTCGGTATGCATGTTCGCGCTCAACTGTGCGGGCTGTACCGGACGTGATACACTTCAGAAAGAATACAAAAACGATTCAAAATATTATATGGCTTTGTGCGCGCTCAGAAAAAATGATACGTCCACGGCCGAGCGTTATTTAAAGACAGCTGCAAAAAAAGCAACTCCTGTTGTTTCAAGACGTGCCCAGGAAACACTTGCGACACTGGGTTCGGTGCAGGAAAGAATTGACCGTCATGAAAAACTGTACGAAATGTTTCCTGACGAAGATTCGCTTGAACGGCTGTGTGCGGAACTTTTTTCTCATAAAGAATTTGCACGCATTATTGCACTGACAGAAAATCTTGATGTAACTTCATGCAGAAATTCAACTGCCTATTACCGCTGCTATTCGCTTGAAAAAAAGAAAGACTCCCGCTTTCAGAAAACATTTTACAAATGGTGTACTGAACGCACATTTTCTTCGTGGCATTACAAAATGTACTGCGAACTTTCTGATTCAACCGGAACAATAGAATTCCGCGCAGATGTCTACAACCAGAACTATGCGGCTCTTGCAGACAGGGCAAAAAAAATTCTTGACGATCCTGCAAACCATATTCCGCAGTTAATGAGCGATGCTGGAAAAGCGCTTCTTTACGGTTCATCAAACAGTCTGTCTTCGGCATTTTATCTTGACTCAATAAAAGGCAGCATGAGCGCGTCTTCACTTTTTTATGCAGACTTTTATGCAGGACGGCTTTACGACAGGGCCGACTCTTACCGTACGCGCGCGTTAAACAGATTTCGCTCAGCAATGGAAAATGCTCCTTCAGAAAACAATTATGACAACGCACTCTGGTATTATCTAAACACAAGTCTTAAAACTTCAATAACAGCCGCAATCGAAGCAGTAGAAAAATTCGGCGGAACATGGAACGATCCATATTACTTTGATGATTTTTTTGAAACACTTTCTGTACGTTTACTTTCGCAACATTTGTGGGACGACTTTTACAAAACGGCACTTCTTATTGACGAAAAGGCAAGCGACGAAACGTGTGCAAAATTCAGTTATATTTCTGCACGGCTTGCACAGACAGGATTCATAAAACTTGACCAGTCAGAAACAGAGCGACTTTTTAAAAGAGCGCTTTCTTCGGGAACAGAAATGTATTACAAACTTCTGGCAGCGTACAGGCTTAATCTTACAGATGAAGAAACGCAGAAGACCGTGGTCGAATTCGGTGCAAAGACAAATGCAGTTTTTGACAGTGACGTTGAGAGGCTTTTGTGCGGCTATGCAGATTTTGGTCTTCCCGAACTTATTTACGATGAATGGCTCAGGTTCGGTAACCGCATTGGAACTGACTGCGCAAAAAAGATTTCCCTCTTTTTGAACAGCTGCGCCGCTGAAACAAACGAATACTATTCGCAGAGTCTTCGCATTGCTGCAAAAAAAGCAAACTATCCTGAACAGCCGCTTGACGTTGAGCTTTTAAAACTCGTATATCCGCAGAACTTCAGAAACTCTGTACAAACCTGGTGCGAAACATTCAGGCTTCCGCAGTATCTGCTTTATGCACTTATACGAACAGAAAGTTTTTTTAACCCGCAGATTGTGAGTCATGCCGGTGCCGTTGGACTTACGCAGCTTATGGAATCTACAGCCGCAGATGTTGCAAGAAAACTTAAGGTTGCCCAGTTTGACCTTAACGACAGCGATACAAACATAAGGTTTGGTGCTTACTATCTAGAAGAAATGAGGCGGCGGCTTGACGGCTCTTCTATCCTTGCACTGTTTGCATATAACGGCGGAATTTCACGCGTGCGTTCATGGGTAAAAAGCGCCAACCTAGAATTTGGTGTAAACGAACTTCCCAAGGATTTGTTTCTGGAAGCCCTGCCTTTTGCAGAAACACGCGGTTACGGCCGCAAGGTTCTGTCTGCCGCAGCAATGTACGGAACACTTTACTACTCAAAACCATGCGCCTTGGTTATTACAGAAATACTGGGTGAGTAGGGAAAATTTTCTCTCATTTTGTCTTGTTCTTTCTACTTATATATACTATTCTAGTTTAACACAAAAATTCATTGGTCGGAGGAAATATGAGCGATCCTTTAGCTCAGGTTTTGCCCCAGGTGCTTCACTTTGCGCATCTTCAGGGGGCACAGTTTGTTCTTCTTATTGGTTTGATTATGTTTTTTGGCGCGGTAGGCGGACGTCTTTTCCAGAGACTCAGAATTCCGCAGGTAGTAGGTTATATCGTAATTGGAATCATTATCGGTTCTTCCGGATTCCAGATTCTGCGTCTTGATACAATTATTGCGCTTAATCCGGTTAACACTATTGCACTTTCATTGATTGGCTTTTTGATTGGAGCAGAACTTAAACTTAGTGTTCTCAGAAAGTACGGCAAGCAGTTTATCGGCATTCTTATAGGCGAGTCAGTTACACCTTTTTTTGTTGTTGGAATTCTTGTAACCGCAGTTGCATTTATTTTTACAAAAAATGCAAAAACTTCGCTTGCACTTGGTCTTGTACTCGGCGCAATCTGTTCTGCAACTGCCCCGGCTGCCACGACTGATGTTCTTAAGGAATACCGCACGCGTGGTCCTCTTACAACGACTGTTCTTGGAATTGTGGCCATGGATGATGCCGTTGCCCTTATACTTTATGCCATCGCTTCAACAATCGCGGCTCCTCTTTTGGGTGGTCAGTCGGTTCCGTTTGCAAAGCAGTTGTTGAATATTGCGCGCGATATATTCGGTTCTATTGCAGTAGGAAGTGCGTTCGGTTTTCTGATTACCCTTGTTATACGTAATCTTATGCAGAACGAGGACCGTGTACTTACATTTGCGCTCGGAGGACTTCTTCTTTCTACCGGTATCTGCAATCTTTTGAATCTGGACAATATTCTTGCGGCAATGTCCATCGGTTTTTTTATGGTGAATTTTGCACCGGCAAAGACTCGACCTGTTTTTTCACTTGTAGACAAATTTACGCCACCGATTTATGTTCTGTTCTTTGTTCTTGTAGGTGCAAAACTGAATATCTGGATTGTAACACCTGTTCTTGGACTTCTTGCGGTAGTATACGTTCTTGGCCGTTCTTTGGGAAAAACAATCGGTGCAAGACTTGGTGCAAGAATTACGAAGGCTCCCGAAGCCGTAAGAAAATATCTTCCGTGGTGTCTTTTGAGCCAGGCCGGAGTTGCAATAGGACTGAGTATTGCGGCAAGTAACGACATGGCAGATTCCATAGGGCCGCAGATTATTCTTATAATTACCGCTACAACTTTTATTGTTCAGCTTGTGGGACCTGTTTGCGTAAAGCACGGGGTTCAAAAAGCTGGAGAAGCAGGACTTGATATTACCGAAGACGATATTTTAAAGACTGCAAAGGTAAGCGATGTTACATGGGGAAAAGAAAAAATCTGTACTCCCGACAGCCATGCAATTGTTCATGACATAGACAGAATACGCAATATTCTGGATTGTTTTGAAACGCATCACAACCAGTCATTTGCGGTAAAATCTTCAGAGACAGGTAAGCTCTGCGGAATAATTACTCTGGAACACCTTAAGGAAACGCTTATGATCGGCGACTTTGCAGAAAATATGCTGGCAATCGACATAATGGACAAACCCGGCCCAACATGTTCACCGTCAGATTTGCTTCCTTCTGTTTACAAGCAGTTTTCTGATGCAGACACGGAATATATTCCGATTGTAGATGCAGGCGGAATTCCCCAGGGAATGATGGAAAAATTTGCAGTCGACCACTATCTTCATACAAGAATAATTGAACTTCACAGAAAGATAGAAAGTCTTGGTTAACATTATTTTCTAAAATTCCTATGGTCAAAAGAAGAAAAATTTAATATCCTATTAATAGTGGGAGACTCTGAAATTGAATTTTTTAGAGATGTCCTATACTTTTTTGGAGGAAAACTATGGCAGACGAAGCGCTTATTGCAAAGGTTAAGGAAACTTTGGACGCTTTTAGACCGCAGCTTAATGCAGACGGTGGTGATATGGAATTCATTAATATTGATGAAGAAAATAAGGTACATCTTCGTCTTACGGGAGCATGTGGTTCCTGTCCAATGGCAGTTATGACTCTTAAGATGGGTATTGAGCGTTACCTTAAGGAAACCTGCCCTGAAATTTCAGAAGTAGTGCAGGAACAGTAAAATAAAATTCAGACTATTCTATTTGGAGAAAATATGACAGTAGAACAGAATAAATTTGTATCAATCAATTATACTTTAAAGGATGACGAAGGAAACATTGTAGACACTTCGATAAATTCGGCACCACTCGATTATATTCACGGAAACGGATATCTTCTTCCAAAACTCGAAGAGCAGATTACTGGAAAAAATTCCGGGGACAAATTTAATGTGGATCTTTGTGCAGCTGACGGTTACGGTGAATACAATCCTGCTTTGATTTCAGAGATTCCTGTTGAACAGTTTGACACAAGCGTTCCCATTGAAGTCGGAATGGCTTTTCAGGCACAGACTGCCGCCGGAGTTCAGATTGTGCGCGTAACAAAGGTTTCTGAAAAAACAATCACTGTAGATGCAAACAACGAAATGGCCGGAAAAAATCTTCACTTCGAGATAGAGATTCTTGATGTAAGAGAGCCTACAGAAGAAGAACTTTCTGCTTCACAGGGATGCTGTTGCGGTGGAGGTTGTGGCGGAGGCTGCAGCTGTGACGGTGGTTGCGGTGAAGACGGCTGTGGCGGTTGCGGAAACTAAAATAAAATCTTTACAGGAAGATAATTGAAAAGGTGAAAGATCTTGAAAGAGGTTTTTCACCTTTTTTATTTTTTTTAAATCAACTAAAAATAACTTACGGCACTGAGTTGATTAGTAATGAAGAAGGTTTGAGCAAATCCGTGTGACAAACCTTCTAATTTTCTGCCCGCAAAGCTTCTGCCGGCTGGACTTTCAATGCCACTCTTGATGGAATAAGACACGCGATAAATGCTGTTAAAAATCCTGCAAAAAATTTTGCGCCCGAAGTTTCGTAGTCGATTAAGTTACGAATGCTTTCGTTATTCATTCCGGCCAGAAATGCGTTGCTGCTGACCGCCCGAAAGCTGCATTGGTTTTCTGTCCTGCATTCCGGCAAGTCCGATTTTTTCACGGCGCACAAGCGTTTTCTGCATAGCGTTCATTACAGAAATATCCTGTCCGTCTACAAAAATTTATTCAGGAAGTTTTATATATGTTATGCGGGATTTGAGCTGTCGAAAGATATGTCTTTTAAAATAAGCGGGGCTGCCCAAACCTGAACAGCCCCAGCCGGTATGTTGTGTTTTACAACAGGAGGTTTACCGACTTTTACAACATTGTGACCAAATTATACATCGTACATTGATGTTCAAGTCAAAGGATTTTTTTTGGAATCGGCTGGCTGCCCAGTGTTATTCTTGCAATCATTCCGGTAACATCACTTATCTGCGGTATTCTTACACGCTTTAAGGAAAAGCATTACCTTGCCGGAATTATCCGTCTGCTCGTAGGTTGGAATCTCTGGTGGCTTCTTGACCTTATAAGCATGATTTTCACAGGAAAGATTCTGCGCGTTCTGTAGTCATTTTATAGGGCACAGGCTTTTTCCAGAATTGACGTAAGCACAGGATATTCAGCGTGAAGACCGTTGTAGTCCAGCGAAAGAATATGATTGCGCTCGTCATGAAAGAGCCTGTCCTTTGCAGAAACCGGCATGTAGTTTACTTTGTTCTGGGTGTAGTAATGTTCAATGCAGCCGTCAGGGAGAATGTAAACACGTGCAGCTTCTGCGGCGGCAAATATCAGTTTTGAAAGATTGATTACAGCCGGAATATCGCGTGCCGTTTTTTTGGGAAGTACGCGCGAAAGTTTTTTTTCACATCTTCTTATTCCCTGAAGAACAACCGTTTTGTATGTGTCAAGAAGTTCGGGGTTTTCACGCTCACTGTAAAATACATTTACTTTTTTGCGCAGTAAGTTAAGTTCTTCATCCGCCTGCGGATTCAGCTTTGATACGGCAGATCCTATTTTTGCAAGATAAGCTTCAAGTCTTGTAATAAGTCTTCTTAATGAAATATGATCCGCTCTTTCTGTAAACAGCTTTCTGTAAAAAGGTGCCTGCTTTTCTGTCTGTTTTGAAAGCCATTGCGCGGGTCTTGCATCGGAACAGATTGCATCTTTGAGTTTTCCGCAGAAGAGCGAGTCCAGGTCGGTAATAATTCTTGCATTTGTTCCCAGAAGACCGCATACCTTAAAGAAAACACCAAGTTCATCTTTGCCACCAACGTCTGTAATTCCTGTTCCAGCCGTTCTGTACTTTGACTCAAGGCATGAAAGCAGTGCCGAAAACATCTGCTGGTCTGTGTAGCCTTCGACAAAAATCTGGTTGTCAGAAAAAAAGAACTGTTTGTGGTAAGTATTGAATCTTGGCAGAAAACGCATAAACAGCGCCGCGTCATCTTTTGAAAGGGATTCTATGTGGGTCGGTGCTTTGTTAATATGGCATACAACAACGCCAATAAGATCTTCGGGGAATTTAAGGTCAATAAAATAAGGCGAATGTGTAATCAAAAAAAACATTCTGTTTGGGTTTGCCGTGGCTTCACGTCTTATTTCATTCATAAAAAAAAGCTGGAACTGCGGGTGCAGATGAAGTTCAGGTTCATCTATAAAAAGGCAGCCGTCTCCCGAACCGTAAAGTGCAAGAAGAAGCGTGAGGATTCTTTTAAAGCCGTGGCATTCTCCTTCCTTAAGGCCGTATTCAATTCCGGCAGACTTGTTTACCACAATCGGAATATTGCTGTCTTTTTCAAAGCGGATAGACTTTCCGAACATGTTTGAAAGAACTTCTTCGATTTTTTCGCGTATTTTTTTGTCTGCCCAGAGTTCGCCAAGAATAGTATCGTCTGTGCGCTCTGAATCCAGGAAGGTGACTTTTTGTCCTGAGTCGGCAAACTGTGACGCAATTTTCTGAGCCAGAATTGACTTTCCCGAACCGTTTGGCCCTACAATAAGATTAACGCGGGACCAGTGGCTTTTCTTAAAGACTTTGCGTCCCCATAAAAACGGAATCTTCGCAACTACGCCGATTTGTTTCATAAATTTTCCCTATAATTGTACGATTGAGCAAGTATAAATACGACCTTAAAATAGAATTTAACGAATGGAGCGCTTCTGTTCAAGCATAATCTGTTCCGCAGAATACACTTTTGTGCAGGGGTGATTTGGTCCAGGTCCGGTTCTGGTTCCGGCTACTGACGAAAGTGCAGTATAATGTTATACTATTGTAATCATTCTCTTTTTATTGGAGGTTGTATGAATAAAAATAATGTGATTATCGGAGCACTGGTTGCTCTTCTGGGACTGATTGTTCTTATTAACCCGGCAGACAGCATTCGTGTTGTTGTCGTACTTATTGGAATTGCCGCTATAATAAACGGAATTTACGAATTCGTTAAGATCCGCTCGCTTTCCAATGACAGCGCTTTCAGAACTACGGTTACGGTGCGTTCTGCCTGCAGTATTGTACTTGGGCTTGTTGCGGTTATTCTGCCGTTTGCCCTGTTCAGCGCGGTAACAAGTATTATAAGAATTCTTCTCTATATAGAAGCGGTATATCTTCTTGTTTCTGCCGTTACCCAGTTTTTTACATGGACTCGCCTTAAAAGTTCCGGGGTTTCTTTTCCGGGAATGGGAATAGAAATTGTCGTGACTGTAGTGGTCGCGGTTGTTCTTCTTATGCTTCCTGCTGACTTTGGCGTAAAAATTGTGCGTGTTCTTGGCGCCGTTATTCTTGCTGTGGGTGTGCTTTATGCATTCTATTCATGGAAGAACAAGGCTTATGTCGTTACACCAGAGAATGTTCATGATGCAGATGAAAAAACAGACGCCACTTCTTCAGGTTCAGACGATCCGGCTGCAAAATAAAACAAAATTGAATTTAAAATAAAATATAGGGGTTATTTATGGCACATTGTGTGGTTCCTGCTGCGGAAGAGATTTTGGACAAAGAGTTTCCTGTTTTGGACAAGGGATTTGTGCGTCTTGTAGATTATTACGGAAGCGATGAGCGCATTGTTCAGGCTGCACGTGTTTCTTACGGAGCGGGAACAAAATCTGTAAGCCAGGACGCGGCACTTATTGACTATCTGATCAGACACGAGCATACTTCACCGCTTGAACACGTTGTTTTTACCTTCCATGTCAAAGTACCCATTTTTGTTGCAAGACAGTGGGTAAGACACAGAATGGCACGCATGAATGAAGTTTCGGGTCGTTATAGTGTAATGAAAGATGAATTTTATGTTCCCGAAACTTCCTGCATTTCTGTTCAGTCAAAGGACAACAAGCAGGGAAGGGGAGAAGCTCTTGCTCCCGAAGCCGCAAAGAAAATTCAGGATGAATTTATTCAGGGTCAGGAAACTGCATACAAGTCGTATTCAGAAATGATTGACGGCGGACTTGCGCGCGAAATTGCAAGAATAAACCTACCGCTTTCACTGTACACTGAATTCTACTGGCAGATGGATCTTCACAATCTGTTCCATTTCCTTAAGCTGCGTCTTGACTCACACGCACAGTATGAGATTCAGGAATACGGAAAAGTCATTTTTGAAATAGCAAAGAAAGTCTGTCCTATGGCATGCGCTTCTTTTGAAAACATCATGCATAACGGGGTAAGCTTTAACGGTGAAGAGATGCAGGCTTTGAGGGCTGTTCTTGCCGGTAAGGAAAATCCGCTTACAGATGAAAAGAAGCTCAAGCGCTTTAACGAAAAAATCGCTACTGGCGTTCAACTTTAATATTCTGAATTTTAACACACGGATTTGCTCAGCAGGAAAGGGTGAGAAGTGAAAGATAAAATGTATTAATTTTCACCTCTCACCCTTTAACATTATGCATTCTGCCGGGCTGCGATGGCCTTTTTTATTGCGTCTGTAAATAGCTGGTTCTGGTCACTTCTTTCTTCTACAGAGAACTGCGGTCCGCCGTCTTTTTCTGAAATTCTGTAAAGATTTTCGGGGTCCGTAGAATAGGCTGGGCTTGCCGGATTGTTGATCCACCAGTCCAGTACAGAAATAAGGCACAGCGTGTATTTAATGAGATTTGCGTTTGTTGCGGCAGTTTCTGCGTCACTTCTTTTTGCCCCCAAAAGAACATCAAGTCTTTTTGAAACAGAATTGGGCAGATCAAACTGGTATCTGTCCCAGGGATTCATTACGCCAAGGACTGCCTTTTTTCCTGCCGACGCTTCATCAATACGGCCTGCTATAATAGAAAGCACTGTTTTAAGAAAGTCTGTTCTTGAATAAAGCGGCTTGTACTTTGTGTCGTTTACCGGCTTTTGAATAAGCGGTGCATTGAACTTAAAGTGCGGAAGATAATAGTATTTTGCGCGCCACAGAATATTGTTAAGGTTTTCTTTTCCTGCCTGTGACGAAACGTAATCTTTCTGCGTGTAAATGCGGTTTACGTAATTGCTTAAATAATCGCCGTATTTTTTGTCAAACAGGTCTTCGTGGTATGAAGCCCAGTCGTTCATTGCTTCTACAATGTCATCTCCCATAGAGGAAAGCTTCTGGTCGGCCTTTGTGTTAAAGTTAATGTTGCGGCATCCATGAAAGAAATCTTCTATTATACGTATAAGAATAACAGTAACCTGGACAGGATTTTCGGGGTGCACTACATTGAATCCGTCGCGGAATTTGTAAATGGGCTGGAAGTACGGGTAAAGGTCGGGATGGGACTCCAGACTGCTGAATCCGGCCTGGGGGAACAGTTGTTCAAGAATCTTGAGCCCTGTATTTACAAGTTCATCACGTTTTCCGGCAATGTGAACAGACTCTTCGGCCTTTTTGCGACGTTCCTCTTCACGTTTTTTTGCATCTTCCGCAGACTTCTTTTTCTTTTCGGGAAGAAGAAGGTCAAATTTTCCTACATTAAGAAACTGCAGAATCTGCGCAATCTGTGAAGTAAAGAAACGCGGGAATTCAACATATTCAGAAGAGCACATGCGCATAAGAAGCGGGTACATGCCTTTGATTATCTGGTTGTAGATGTAAATCCATTCGGTAATGCCCTGTTTTGCAAGCATCTGAAGTTTTTTCTGGTCAGAGTCGGCAAAGGCTGTGAGGTCAGAGTAAATTTCTTTTATAAGAGCCGGAATCTGCTGTTCGCCGATGTAGTAAATTGTAATAAGTTCGTGGTAAACTGCGCGTACAAACGGAATGAGCATTGCAACAGTCAAGTTTTCTGACATATTCTGAACATCAATCGCAAGAACTTTTATATCGCGCATAGTCCAGTGGCCGATTGTCCTTAAAAACTTGAACTTAAGGTCGGGTTCCTGCGCAATTTTGCTTTTGTAAATATCCGGCGAAAGCTGAATAAAAGTCTTGATTGTGCTTATAAACGTCTGCATGTGGTCTACGTGGCGCTTTGTAAAATACTCTCCGAACGAACGTGACACGCGCTCCCTGTTTTTTGTGGACATTCTGAAAAAAACATTGAATATTCCGTAGTTTGGTTTTATGGAATATTCGTGCGACATCATTAAGTGGTCCATCAGTTTTTCATCACGTGCTGTTATAGCCGGAAGGTCTTCATCTGTTTTTCTGCGCTTGGCCTGGCTTGAAGAAGAAATAAGCTGGTTTACCGATCCCATCTGTTTTGTATTGCTGATAGCCGTTACTGATGCACTCCGGGAAGAAATGTCAGAAGAAGAAAGGCCCGAGGCTCTGATTACTTCGGGGCGGCGCTTTTTGCCCGGAATATTGATTTCTTCTATAGGAAGCGAACGTTCCTGAAGGACTTCGCCGCCCAGTTTTTTCTGCATGAATTCAGCTTCACGTGCGTCAATGGGGCCTATGTTGCGGCGTGTTTTGTCAATTGAACCAGGTTCAAGCCTGCGTGTTCCTTTTCCTGTAGTCTTCTGTTCTTCCATATAAGCCTCCGGTTGCGGTTAAAGCCTTATCAAATAGTTTTCTGCGATGGCCGTCATAGAGCGGAATGAAATTTTTTCTCCTGCTGCGGTCATTATTGTTCCTTCCAGAGTGCCGAATATTGTGTGATAGACGGTTCTTAGAATAAAAATGCTTATTTTGCTCAGATTTTCGGAAACAGGTGTAAATGTAAGGTCAACCATATTTTCTGTATCCTGAATAATCCACTTGTTTGAAATACCGTAGGAATGTGTCATTAAAACCGGAGGCAGCGGGGTAACCGTTCCGTCACAAAAGAGCACGTTTGCGTTGTAAAGCTCGCGGTTTACAGAATTCTGCGAGCCTGACTCTATGCGGAACGATACTTTTTTTCCTGCAACAGTTCCCATTGCGGTAATTGTCTCGCCGTGTGAGCGGAACTTCATGTAGGTTCTGTGCATGTTCATGAACGCAAGTCCGTCGGCATCGCTCATTGTGCGTATGGCACCGTGTCCGGGAATAAGTGTGATTGCTCCGTGAAGGGACATGGCGGCATTGTAAATACCCGAACAGCGTCTTAAAGTTGGGGCAGGAAGAACTGTGGTAAGTTCGGCAAAACTTTTGTCAGAAAAAGCTGCCACAAGTGCAGCATTTGCAGAAGGACGGACGCTGTCTCCATGCAGGTTGAATATTACCGAAAGCTTGTCGTGCCTGCGGTCCCAGCTTATGCGTATGTAGCGTGACTTTTTGTAACTGGAAGTAGAAGCAGTTTCAAGACCGTGCGGAACAAACCGCTTTCGGGGTCCCATGACTGAACGGTAAACGAATTTCTGCTTCGTTGCGGTGTTCCAGAAAACGACTTCTGCAAAACCGAATACTTTTGCATCAACAAAACTTATGCTTCCTGCATATTCGCCAATCATAAAGTAAAACGAAAGACGGCTTTTTATGCGCAGATTTGTTATGAGAGTCGGAATAGGAACTGTTCCGTAAGGCTTGTAAACGCCCCTTATGTCGAGCCTTTTGGGATGTCCGGCGAATGTGCCGAAAACAGGCCTTTTGTTTTTTACGAAACTTCCAGGCTGTTCAAGTATTTGTCTTGTGTACAAAGAATCCTTCCTGTTTATAGGTTTTCATGAATGGAAAAGCTATCGCTGAAAACTTTCTATATTATAGCGGAAATTTTCCTTAAATGGAAGTTAAAAGCACACCATATTCAAAAACAAGATGTTTTTAAGGTTAAAAATGTATGTTTTTTTTCATATAAGTTCAATGTGTGGTATACTGTATATTAAGTTTGGCGAAGCCAAACTTAATAACTGACAGTTTGCGTTGCAAACTGTCCAGAAGACTGGGCTTTCTTTTTTGCTTCGCAAACTGTCCGGAAGAGGAGATGTATATAAAATCAGGCTTTGCCAAACTTAATAACTTACAGTTTGCTTCGCAAACTGTCCGGAAGAGGAGATGTATATTAAATTAGGCTTCGCCAAACTTAATAACTTACAGTTTGCTTTGCAAACTGTCCAGAAGAGGAGATGTATATAAAATCAGGCTTCGCCAAACTTAATAACTGACAGTTTGCTTCGCAGACTGTCCAGAAGAAAAAATTTTAAAAAAAATATTTATAATCAGGAGGAAAATATGAGTGTTACTTGTTATTCTTTGGGTGCGGCAGAGGAAGTTACCGGAAGCAAACACATTCTTGAAATAGACGGAAGAAGCTTTATGATTGACTGCGGGGCTTTTCAGGGAAAACGTGCCGAGGCAGACAAAAAAAACAGAAACTTTGATTTTGCAGCAGACAAAATAGAAAGCGTTGTATTGACCCACGCTCATTTTGACCACTGCGGACTTCTTCCTGTTCTTGCAAAAAACAAATATGACGGCAATATTTATGCAACACCGGCTACACGCGATCTTGCAAACATCGTAATGATGGACAGCGCAAGAATACAGGCCCGCGATGCTGAATTCCTTGCAAAACAGGCCGCCAAAAAAGGTGAAAAATTTACCTGGAAGCCGCTGTTCCGCGAAGCAGACTGTGTAAAGGCAGCCAACCAGATAATTACACTCGGTTACAACCGCGAAATGTACATTGCCCCCGACGTAAGACTTGAATTCTTTGACGCGGGCCACATTCTGGGCAGTTCTCTCGCTTATTTTACAATAACGGGACAGCGCAAAAACCACATTACCGGCCGCAAGTCAGGCGGTGTCAGCGAACAGACAAAAAACTGGTGGCACAGGATATTCGGGCCAAAAGATGCAGTACAGACAGCAGTAACGGTAAACGGGGAGTCTGCCTTATGCGGTGCACCTTCCGACGAACTGCGCATTCTTTACACGGGAGACCTTGGCCGCCGCAACAAGCCTATAATCCGCGACCCGGCAACAGACATGAAGGCACCCGACTATATCTTTATGGAAAGTACTTATGGTAATCGCCTTCACGAAAGTCCCGGAGTGGCAATGGACGACCTTGAAAAAATAATCAGGCGTGCAATTGACCGTAAGGGAAAAATCATAATTCCGTCTTTTGCAATAGAGCGTGCCCAGGAACTTGTCTATTACCTGCACCTTCTTGTAGACAAAAAGAAAATTCCGCAGATACCTATTTATCTTGACAGTCCGATGGCAGTCAATGCAACCGGAATCTACCAGTTGCACCAGGAATGCTACGATGACGAAACAAAGAAAGCCTTTATCGAGCACCACAAAAATCCGTTCGGATTCAACTCGCTTACGACAATAACAAGTGTAGATGAGTCCAAGGAACTTAACAAAAAACCGGGTCCGATGATTATAATAAGTGCCGACGGAATGTGTGAAGCAGGCCGTGTACTTTATCATCTTGCAAACAACATAAACAATCCCAACAATATAATTCTTCTTGTAGGATACATGTCAGAAAACACTTTGGGAAGAAAACTCAAGGACGGTGCAAAAGAAGTGCGCATACTCGGTGACTGGTACAATGTAAAAGCCAGTGTCGAGTCAATAAACGCATTCAGTGCACATGCAGACTACAGGGAATGTGTTGAATGGCTTAATTCCATAGATACAAGCCGCCTTAAAAAGATTTTCCTCGTTCACGGAGAAAAAGACGCGCAGGCAGCCTTTGTGGAATATCTGGCTAAAAATGGATATACTGACACGCAGATTGTCAAATACGGGGAAACCTATAATCTTGAATAATCTGAGGAAAATATGGAAAAAGAAGCAGCAGACCGTATAACGGGCCTGGAAATAAAACTTGCATATCTTGAAGATTATGTAAACCAGCTTCAGGCCGTGTCGGTTGAACATACTGAAACAATAGAAAGGCTCATCACCGAAAACAGAATGATGAGCCGTAAAATACGCGATATGTCTGACCAGCTTGAAGGCGATATTCCCAACAGAAAGCCGCCGCACTATTAACCGGTTTTAGCGGAGGTTTATCTGGCTACCAGGTTATGCTGAATGTTTTCGGCTCGGAAAGCGTAAGGAATTCTGACAGCGGAATATTCAGCACGGCCTTGTTTGCCAGCGTACGCGCGCGTTCCGTACTGGAAAGCGATGTCTTTTTTATGGAAGCACCGTCGGGCGGGCAGAGTGTGATTCTTACCTGTGCACTTTCCATTTCTGCGGCCATTTTTTCGCCGTAAACTGTAGAAACAAGTTCCCTGTATTCCTGCGCGCTCATACTTTCCTGCGTAAGAACCGGTGCCATTAGCAAATCAAGATAACTGCGGGTTTCTTCGGGAAGTGAAGATGCAAATGTGCGCAGTGTTGCCGGTGACAGAATAAGTGTAAGCGAATTTTTTGTGCATGTAATAAAATTTGCAATCTTCAGATTCCCTTTGTCAGAAAATGATTTCTGGTTTTCGGGGGAAGGAATTGTTCCACTTATTGAAACTGAATCTTTTGCAGGAACTTCGACTTTTAAGTCCTGGAAGTCGCTTCCGCTGAACGCAGTTTCTATTTCCTGTTTGGAAAAGATTTGTGTAGTTTCGGGTGCAGACTGGGTTCCGGATGCGGAAATTTCATTTATTCCTGCAGTAAGGGAATCTATTGTATCGCAGAGAATTTTCCCCAGATTCAGTTTAACCTGAGCCTGTGCGCTTTTGTCGTTTGCCGCTTTTATGTCCACACTGGCGGAACATCCTGTAAATGCAATCAATATAAGAAGATATACTGTGCTGTAAATGTACTTGTACTTGCAGTTCATATTCATAAAACAATTTTGCCTTTTGGACGGTTACTTTGCCGCCTCGTTTTTTATTTTGACAGCCGCGTTGTATTCCTTTGTAGAAGGAAGAAAGCGTCCGTATGCAAAGAAATGCCCCTTCCAGAACTTCTGGCTCATCAACGTAAGCTGAACTCCTGTTTTGGGCCCGTCACTGACAGCCGAAACAAATACCCTGCGCCCCTCGAAGGCACGGTTTTTTCCGTGATAGACGCCGCAGTATATGCCTACATGCGTTATGCGTTCCGAAGCAGGGTCGTTCTTGAAGAAAACGAGATCCCCTGGTTCACGCTCCTGCGGTTTGATTCGCTTTGTTGCAGTGTAAAGGGAATGTGCAGTCCGGGGCAGCTGTACTCCCACTGAATTTGCGGCAACATAAGTTACGAATCCGCTGCAGTCCATTCCGTTTTCGGGAGAGTCGCCACCGTAAACGTAAGGAGTTCCCTGAAGTTTGAGTGCGTATGTAATAAGCGCCTGTCTCTGTTCCGAAACCCTGGGGGCTGCCGCAAGCGGCATTATTCTGAACATCGCAAACAGTACAAATGCCGCTGTAATAAAAATGCGCCGCGCCGCAACAAGGTTTTCGCGGTTGTATTTTGAATAGTTCATCACTTAAATTATCGGCATGCATTCATGTTTTTTTTATCTTTGAAAAAAAATAAAAATTTCTTTAAAAACAGCCCCAAAGTAATTGACACCTTTACAAAAAAGAAGTATATTAAATGAACATATTACGACGCTGGGTAGAGCAGTTGGCAGCTCGTCGGGCTCATAACCCGGAGGCCGCAGGTTCAAGTCCTGCCCCAGCTAAAAAAGAGAAAGCTTCAGTAAAAAAACTGGAGTTTTTCTTTTTTTAAAGAATAAATCTGTTTTATCTGCAGGACTTGAAGTGTAGTGAACGCCGACCAAGCGGGAGGAAAAGCACACAGGATGTGTGCGTCAGTGAACGGAACCGGCCTGTAGGGAGCAGACACGATGTCTGCGAGCGGAAGGCAAGTCCTGCCCCAGCTAAAAAGAAAAAACTTCAGTTACTGACTGGAGTTTTTTTATTCTTCCAGCAGCCAGTCCAACACGTTGATTTGTTTTATTCCGTCGTGGTTTGGAACAATATCGTAATCCATAGTCAAAAGAATTTTTTCGTAATTGTTATTAATCATCTGCAAAGGTTTAAGTTCGCGATGCAAAGTTGAATCATCCATGGCAGTGTATGCGACCTGGTAATATTTTTTAATTCCATTTGCTATTGTAACAAAATCAATTTGAACTTTCACTTTGCAAACAGATTACAGGTTTGTCTTTTGAACTTTTACCTTTTATTGCAATTTGTTTGTTCAGAACAAGCTGTTCATTGTAAGTTCCGCTTTTGACAAAAATTACATCGCCGTTATGGGAAACATTAATTGCAGCCTGAATTGACTGCCCGTTTTCTACTGTAATAGTTGTCATAAGTTATCCTGTAAAACACTGTTCCTTACATGATTATGTTTCCAAAATAGATTCATTGTTTAAAAAGTCAAGAAAATTAATTGTAAGTATTCCATTATCGTCGTATACAGGAGGTGTAATATCATTTGTAATTACTATCTTTTTAAATGAATCTCCTGACTTTATAAATGGTCTTATTTCCTGTTCTCTTTTTGTTGAATCCGGTAATGAATAAGCAGACTGAATATAATATTTTTTCATTCCCATCGTACAGATAAAATCTATTTCCAACTGTTTTTTAACTGACATTGCTTTTTCATTTTTTTCTATAACAGGAACAACTCCGATATCTACTCCAAATCCTCTGATTTTTAATTCATTGTAAATAATATTTTCCATTATGTGCGTTGGTTCATTTTGTCTGAATCCAAGACGTACGTTGCGGAGTCCTAAATCACTAAAATAATATTTCTGAGGAGTTTCTATATACGCTTTTCCTTTTATATCATAGCGTTTTGCAGATTCAATAAGAAAAGAATCTTCACAATATTCAATATACTTTGCAATTGTATTAGCAGTAATTTTTGATTTTTTTACAGTTCGGAAAGTATTCATAAGTTTTTCGGGATTTGTAAGTGAACCGATTGAAGAAGATAAAATATTCAGCAGGTCTTCCAGCTCCCTTTGATTTCTAATTTTATGTTTGAGGATAATATCACGAATGTAAGTTTCTTCAAAAAGTGTTTTTAATAATTTTGCTTTATCTTCTTCTGCAGCCAGCACAACAAGCGGAATGCCACCCCATAACATATATTCCTGCAGTGCGTGTTGGTTGTCCCCATTATAAACAGATTTGAATTCTGAAAAACTCAATGGGTACATGTGAATTTCATCTCCTCGACCTGCAAACTCTGTTGCAATATCTTTGGAAAGAAATTTTGCATTGCTTCCGGTTACATAAACTTCAACATTGGGTTTTTCATTAAGACCGTTCAGAACAGATTCGAATCTGTCCATAAGTTGAATTTCATCCAAAAGAAAATAGTATGTTTTGTTATCTGTTATTTTTTCTGTAGCCCATGTATAAAATTCTTTTGGATTTAAATTTTTTTCATTTTCAAAGGAATCAAGCGACATGTGCAGAATATGATTTTCTGGTATACCTTCATCAATAAGAGCATTTTTAAAAATTGTTCCAAGCAAATATGATTTTCCACATCGGCGAATCCCGGTAATAATTTTTATAAGACCATTGTTTCTCTTTCGCAAAAGCGTGTTAAGGTAGCGGTTGCGGTTAATTTCCATAAAACCTCTTACAAAGGATTTTTACACCTTTTTATATTTTTCCTTTGTATTGTATACTCGTATGATAAATAAAACAATAGTCTGTAAAGGATTTTTACACCTTTTTTATAAATTCTTCTGCAAAACATTGTTTTCATTGAAAATGTTTATACAAACTGATAAAGTTTTTCAATCTATTTTTACAACACTTCCGGGAACAAAAATGTTTTAATATTTTGACAATTCAAAAAAGCATTGCGGTGAATTTCTTTGACTCCATTTGGAATTATTACTTCACCTTTTAGATTTGTGTGGTCCTTAATCGGAAAATCGCTCCCGTAAACAAGGCGATTTGCAAAACCTTTGTTCTGTATTTTTAAAATATTCTCTTGATTCGAAAACGCTGTATCAAAAACTACATTTGAATAATTATTAAGCATGTAAATTGCTTCGTCAATTTTTTTTATGTGCGCAAGTTGAACAATGCATTTTGAATATTTTGCAATGAATGGCTCAAACTTGCGTGGACAGTCAACAGAGTCATTACCCGTGTGAATTAAAATTCGAAGCTTATTTTTTTCTGCAAAAGAGAAAACTCGTTCTGTAAGTTCAAATGTTGCGTCATCTGAAAAATCCCAGTTTTGCGCACGAGGATGTATTTTAAAACCTTCATAGAAAACAGATTCCGAAATAAATTCGGAATGATTCAATAAGCCGTCATCCTGAACTTGATTCAGGATCTTACTGAAATATTTTTCAAAATATACACCGGATTTTTCAAACTCGGGAACAAGCCAGTAAAGCGGGTGAATTTTTATTCCATAAAGTTTTGCATGATTAATTGCAATATTAAATTCTTCATTTACGGCATCTACAATTTGTTTTGCATTCGGCTGGTTTTGTAATTCCGGATGCTGTTCGCGACAATAAATGCACGACGTTGTTGACGAAATCCAGGCTTCTGTAATTTTACGTTTTGCCAAATCGTCAACAACGCGTTGCGGATAAAAATATTCGTTATTATATTGTCCAAAGTGAACATGAAAATCTGTCAAATCTTTATTTTCACACCTCTTTTAATTTTGCATTTCTCCAGTCCAATACAATCTGCTTGTTTTTTGCGGCAACTGCACAAAAATGTCTGTTGATTTCCAGAGGATTTCCTGTAGGACTTTCGTTGGCATTTCGAACCATGCACGGAGCGCAAAAGGCTGCTTTGTCGCATTTGCAGCATTCACCGTTTCCAAGGTCTTTCATTTTTAAACCGCGAAGCCATTTTATTTTTTCTGAATTGTCCCAAATGTTCTGCAAATTGTCTTCGTTTAAGTTTCCCAAAACCATTTCCTGCCATCCGGCACATGGATAAACATTTCCGTTGCTTACCATACAACAAGAAGAAATACCAACTCCGCACAAACGGCGTTCCGGATTAAACTGAGCCTGATTACAACGTTCTTCAAATTCTGATTCAAGAATTGATTTTTGATAATCTTCATCGCCAAGTACAATAGTTTCGATTACTTTGCCTGCTTCTTCTACAGAAAGTCTGTTTGCAAGATTTTCTGTTTCGTGGTTGTACTGTGCCATCATAATGTAGTCAGTTTGGGCGCGGATTTTGTGTTCAGTGCACCAAGCCAAAACATCTTTAAAATCATCTTTGTTTCCTTTCATTGTTGGACAACTTACATGAAGCGGAATATCGTTTTCGATTAATTTTAAAATTGCATTTTTTGTTTTCTCAAAACTGCCAGGCAAAGTTGTAATTGTATCATGATGTTCCGGAATCATTGAATAAAGCGAAACCTGAACTGATGAAACATTGCTTTCTTTCATAATCTGAATTGTTTCGTCATCAAGCAAAGTTAGGTTTGAAAGAATGTTTACATAAAAGTCGTATTTTTTTGCAGCGCGTAAGTATTCTTTAAAATGAGGATGGCACATCGGCTCTCCACCGGAAAGTGTTACAGACAAAACTCCCATTTTACTAAGCTGCTCAAGTGTTGAATAATAAAGCTCGTCCGTAATGTTATTCAATTTGAACTTATGCGGAATGTAGCAGTGAACGCAGCGTTCGTTGCATTTTGAAGTCAGTTCAATTTGGAACGATGTCAAGTGTGGTTTGTCTTTAAAATGCTTTTCCAAAAACTCCTGAGTGTCGCTGTCTGCACGCTGAATTGTCGGTGTAAAATCTTCACGTGCTGTTTTTGGTAAAATTGAATTATATGTAAAGCCAATGTCTTTGGCATTAAGTTCTTCTTCTGTTTCTCCTTTGATAATAAATCCGTCCTGGATTAATGTTTCGTAAAATTCTTGTGCGTCGCTTTTTATTGTTTCTCGGTCAACACCTGTGAATTGTGGTAAAATCTTATCTGTGAGTTCGTCAAGTGTTTGAGGCGTGCGGCTTAATGCGCATAAAAAAATTGTTCCGCTCTGGTTTACAATTCTGTCGTTAAAAATTCCTGTCGAAGTAATGTAGCCCACGCCGTCGTAGTTACGAATGTATGTGTCTTTTTTTTGTCTGTAAAGCATGATTAATTATTCCTTTTATTCTGAAAAAAAACACAGAAGTCCGAAGACCTCTGTGTAACAAGATTTAAAGCTCTCGCTTAGAAATGTGAACACAATCTATTGTGTTCGTTCACAATTAAGGCAGGAAGGCCAACCTCTGTTGTCTGCCGGGCATCCTGCAGCGTAACTTCCTGTAGAAGCGTTCTGAGCGATTACCTGTGGTTTTGTGTAAGCCATAGTTTCCTCCATTTTATAAAATAGCTCTCTTACAACGTAAGAGTAGGAAACTTTTTAGCGTTAGCGGTAAAAGTTTCCTAAATTACATTTGTCAATGTAATTTTATGCTATAGCATAAAATTTAAAAAATTGGCTTTCATTTGTGAAAAAATTACATATATCATTCGCAATGATGACACTGTGCACCCTTCCACCGATGCCTGCCGGGCATCCTGTAGCGTAGCTTCCTGTAGAAGCGTTCTGAGCGATTACCTGTGGTTTTGTATAAGCCATAGTTTTACTTCCGATTAACTTGGAATTACAGATTCAGCTGCGCGTATTGTAATAAATCCGTGCTTAAAACCAAGTCTTGAAATACCAAAGCTGAATTCAGATATTCCTACAAATATTATAGAACAATGGAAGCAGGAAGAAAAAATGCTTTTTGAAGTTGACGGCGAAGTACGGGAATGTTGTTTTGGAATATTTGGAAATCACGATGAACTTTTTTCTTATAAAGATGATTTTGATAATTTTTATCATGCAACAAATCTCGGAATGCAAAAATCATTTTTAGTGGAAGGCGGACATCACTCTTTATCAAAAGAAATTCTTAAATTTTATATCCAAAAAGGTTTTGACTATTTTCATTTATTGAGTGAACATTGCCGGCTTGCCCAGTATATTCCTTTTGATGATGGGTCAGACAAGGAATTGAATAAAAGCATTGCAGACTTTCAAAAACTTCTGCAAAATTATAAAAACACACAATAATTGAATAAAAATATCGGTTGCAAAATAATAAGTCGCAATTCAGATATTTTAAAATTCACAGAGAAAGAGTTATATTCCGAAGTTTTACAGTTGTCAAGAAAAGTTAGGAATATATTCCAACCTTTACCGTATTTTCGCAAAAGTTCGTAATGTATTCCAAAGATTCTTTCCAGCTTTATTAATGGAATGCGTCTGCAAATATTTTCTTTCTGTATTCTTCGCAAAGTTTTTCCAGAGTCCACGAAGCATTTGCCGGACTTGTGGAAGGAAGACCTTCGTACGGGACAGAATAATTTTTTGCACAAAGTTTTTCGTAAAGTAAAAGTGCGGTTTTTCCAGTACAAAAGATGCGGCTTATTTTTGATTCGTTAAGTATCTGCGTAAAATTATTTGGCACCGCGTTTTTAATTGAAGAATCCTGCGCACCGTCAATATCGCATCCGCACAGAACATCCCAAAGTGCAATATTATTCTGCAAAAGAAAAGCTCGCCGTTCGTTTACAGAAGGCAGCGTAACGCCGAATATTTTTTCCATTACCGGCCAGAATCTGTTGCGAGGGTGTATGTAGTAAAACCCAGCCAGCCTTGAAGCAGGCGAGGGCATAGTTCCCAAAAAAAGAATTCTGCTTTCGGTGTTCCATACAGGTCCAATATCATGAATTACATGCATAAAAAAGTTATATCATGAATTTCTTTATCCCGCTATATATTTTTCTTATTGCCGGTTATCAGAAACAAATATTGGAATAAACAAAAAAAAACGTGTAATATCTTATTAATGGAATCTCTAAAAATTGCAATTTTTGAGATAACCTTAATTAAAAAATTGATTTTTCAGGCGGGAGGATATATGTCAGACAGCAGTAAATTTGTTTCAGGAAGTCATGCCGGCTCTCCGGAACCTGCCCGTATTCCATGTGAATCTGCAGAATCATTTTGCGTGCACGGTTATACTCCTGTAGAAGAAAAAACAGGCGCTGTTGCAACTCCAATTTACTTGAGTACAACTTTTGCTCACCCTGAACTTGGTATTTCTACAGGCTACGATTACGGCCGTTGCCTAAACCCCACGCGCTTTGAACTTGAACAGACCGTTGCTGCCCTTGAACACTGCCACTATGCACTTGGATTTTCAAGTGGAATGACAGCACTCTCAGCTGTACTAAAATATTTTTCTCCCGGAGATGAAATAATTGTAAGCGATGATCTTTACGGCGGAACATACCGCATTTTTGAAATTTACAAACGCTTTGGAATAAAAGCAGTTTATACCGATACAAGCAATCTGAGGGAAGTTAAAAAAAATATAAATCCAAAAACACGCGCAATCTTTATCGAAACACCTTCGAATCCTACAATGAAGGTTACTTCCATAAAAGATTGTGCAGACCTGATTCACGCAAACAGCGGAATCCTGATTGCAGACAATACTTTTTTGTCTCCTTATCTGCAGACTCCAAAAGATTTTGGTGCTGATGTTATAATACATTCCGGAACAAAATTTTTAAGCGGTCATCATGATGTGCTATGCGGCTTTTTGATTTATGACAAAAAAGAATTTGATGATCTGTTCCGTTTTATTCAGATTTCAGAAGGCGGTGTTTTGTCACCGTTTGATGCATTTCTTGTTTTGCGCGGAATAAAAACTCTTGCAGTCAGAATTGAAAAAGCTCAGAAAAATGCAGAAAAAATTACGGACTTTCTCTGCAAAAATACGAACGTAAAAAAAGTTTATTACCCGTCGCTTTTGCCGGCTGAACAAAAACAAATTTACAAAAGCCAGGCGCGTGGTTATGGAGCAATGATAAGTTTTACAGTTGAGTCGCCGCAAAAAGTTTCTGACTTTCTTAAAAAACTAAAATTCATTCTGTTTGCAGAAAGTCTCGGCGGCGTGCAGACTCTTGTTACATATCCTGCAAGCCAGACACATAATTTTATTCCAAAAGAAATGAGAGAAAAAACCGGCGTAACAGACACGCTTCTAAGACTGAGTGTAGGAATAGAAAATGCAGACGAATTGATTGCAGATATAAAACAGGCGCTGTAGAAATAATTTTTGGAGGAACTATGAGTTATGATTTTGTATTTGTTGACAGAAAAAATACTGACTGTCTTAAGTTTGATTTTGCAAAAGAGCGAGGTTACAAAGAAGACTGTCTTTCCTACTGGGTTGCCGATATGGACTTTAAAACTGCACCCGAGATTTTGTCTGCAATTCATAATCGTGTTGAACACGGAATTTTCGGCTACACAGGTTATAAAGATCATTACTTTGAAGCCGTTGCACAGTGGATAAAAAATAATCATAGTTATGATGTAAAAAGAGAATGGCTTGTCGAAACTCCGGGCGTGGTTTTTGCACTTGCAACTGCAGTCAAAGCATTTACAGAACCAGGAGATTCAGTATTAATACAGCCGCCTGTTTATTATCCTTTTAAAAACGTAATTCTAAAAAACGAAAGAAAAGTCGTAACGTCACCTCTTGTGTGGAAAAAAGACAAAAATGGTTTTGGCAGGTTCGAGATAGATTTTGACGGCTTTGAAAATAAAATCAAAGAAAATAAAGTGCGCCTTTTCATTTTATGCAATCCGCATAATCCCGGCGGAAGAAGCTGGACAAAAGATGAACTAAAAAAAATTGCAGACATCTGCCTTAAGCACAATGTAATTGTTGTAAGCGATGAAATCCATTCAGACTTTGTATGGAAGCCCAATGCCCATACTGTATTTGCATCTGTTTGTGAACAGGCTCAAAAAATAACCGTAACCTGCACAAGTCCGAGCAAAAGTTTTAATCTTGCCGGACTTCAGGTTTCAAATATTTTTATTGCAGATGAAAACCTTAGAAAACGGTTTATGAGTGAACGTGACAAAACCGGTTATGATGAACCAAATACGCTCGGACTTGTTGCAGCAGAAGCTGCTTACCGCAGCGGCAAAAACTGGTTTGATGGAGCATCAGAATTTATCAGCAGCAATCTTGATTTTGCAGTTGAATACTTAAATAAAAACTCAAATGGCAAATTAAAATGCAAAAAGCCCGAAGCAACTTATCTTTTGTGGATAGACTGTAGTGCGCTTTGTTATGATGATGCAGAATTAAACCGCCGTATAAAAAAAGACGCAAATCTTTGGCTTGATCCTGGCAATATTTTTGGAGCAGAAGGAAAAATGTTCCAGCGGATAAATGTTGCAACCAGCCGAGAATATCTGCAGCGGGGGTTGGAGCGTTTTGTTGAAATTCTCTGAATTTACATCAAGACTTTAATCTGGACTGCGCACTGGACTGCATGCTTATTGAAAAATAGGTTGGTGTGGTTTATAATGGCAGAATGGCAGACAACAAAAACAAAAAGAATTCCGGCTTTGGATTTGCAATATGGTTTGTACTTCTTTTGATTATCGGTGTACTTTTTTTAATAAACCAGAAAACGATTGTTTCCAACTTAAAGACTACCCGTTTTTTTGAACGCACAATAGGAAAAACCCCCGAGTTTATAGAAAAGGCTCCTGTTGTTGAACAAAAAGAAGAAGGCAAAAATGATGTTGCGCCCATTATTTCTACAGAAATAGATCTTAATGCAGAAACTGAAATTTCGTCTTTTAATTCTTCTGCAGATAAAACAGAACAGGCTGAACAGCTCTCCAATACGCAATCTGCAGCCACAGGTACACAATCTGCCCCGCAGCAGGAAAATGTGTCTCCCGTAACAGCAGTAAGCGATGCCGGTCGTGAACTTCAGCAGCAGGCAGAAGAAGCCGCGGCTGTAAAAAAAGAAACTGCCACCAAACCAAAACCTGCAGAAAACAAACCTGCTGTTACCGAAACAAAAAAGACTCCGGCAACTGCAGCTTCTGCTACAATGAACATCAAGCTTTACTTTATGATTATTACCAGCAACGGAACAGTCAACCGCCGCGAAGTTGTACGTACCATGAAAAAGTCGGACAGTCCTCTTATGGACGCTGTAAATGCTTTGATAGAAGGACCGAATTCTACAGAAGCAGATTCTGGCTGCCGTACGCTTTTGTCAGATGGAACACGTCTTTTGGGCGCGTCTGTCAGAAACGGCGTGGCAACACTTAACTTCAGCAGTGAATTTGAATTCAACCGTTACGGAATAGAAGGTCTGCGCGGACAGCTTCAGCAGATTGTGTATACGGCAACAGCGTTCCAGACAGTAGAAAGCGTTCAGTTCCTTATTGATGGTGAAAAAAAGGAATATTTGGGAAGTGAAGGCGTCTGGATTGGAACACCGCTACGCCGTTCAAGTTTTTAAGCTTTGAGTTTTAAGCCTCAAGGCAGAATTAAGGCTCGTAACTTTTAAGGATACGGTCAAAGTAGGCACGGTTTTTCTGATAAGTGTCGTCAAAAATCGTAAGTGAAAAATAAGCAAGGTTTCCATCTTCAAGCGGAGTAATTGTCTTGAAGTCGCGTGTTACATTTGAACTGAGCGGCTGGTAGAAAACATTCATAATTCTTGCGCCGTCTTTTTTTTCTGCAGAAATTTTATGTTGCTTCCAAATAGAATAGGAACCGTTTGTTCCCTGACTTAATTTTCTTATCATAAATGCCATAAAGTCACCGGAAAATTCGGTTTTGGACGGGGGCTTTATTGTGCTGAACGTAATAATTGCAAAGTCATCCAAAAGCCACATGTTCTGCATGGACTGCTTCCACATTCCGTCAAGCTTAACCGACTGCGATTCAAATGATGCTTTCTGCGGTTCTGCCTTTGTTTTTTTAAAGTTCCTTGTCTTGTCCCTGGGCAGCCCTTCAATTCCCTTGAATTCCGTAAACGATTTGTCTTCTGAAGAAGCAAGAATGCCTGTTGTCTGAACAGTAAGAATAGGTGTTCCGTCATTTGCACTTATTGAAAGAATGTTGAATACAGGAACAAGCGGGCTGTATTCAATTTTTACACTTCCGCCGAACTGCGCAAAGTTTTCGTCGGTCTTGAGAACAAAACCTTTCTTTAAACTTGTTGCATGCCGCCTTGCCGAAAACTCGTAGAAAAGATCGTGTATGTAATTTACAATGTCAGAGTCGCCCGTTTCTGTCATTCCCGAAATGCGCTCGCCGGTGAACTTAAGCGGGAATGTGTCTTTTTGTACTGTAAGATAAACAGTTATGTCTTTTTCCTGTTTGGAGAGTGTCGCGGGGGAATAGTACCTTGCAGCGTATGTTTCATCGTTGTAGTAAAGAAATCCAATTATTGATTTGTCTTTAAAACTTTTGTCGCTGTAGTAAACGTATTCTCCCGAAGTGTCAGGAAGCCAATCCTCTGTTGCAGGCAAAGAAAATGCTGCCGCCGGAAGAAACAGGAGTATAAGTGCAGATAATTTTTTATGTAAGTTTCTCATTGTTTCCTCCGGCAGACTTTTATGCGTTAAGCTCGTCCAGTGCAGCCTTTACTGTCTGTGCAATTTTTGCCGCAGCTTCTTCAAGCGGAACAAGCTGTGCATCGCTCTGGTTTCTGAGTTTGACTTCTACGTTTGGAAGATTTTTGTCGCCGATTGTTACGCGTACAGGATATCCCATAAGATCCATGTCATTGAACTTAACGCCTGGACGTTCATCGCGGTCGTCAAGCAGAACTTCTATTCCGAGTTTTGAAAGTTCATCATAAAGCCTGTCAGCAGCTTCTTTCATGGAATCCTTGTATTTAATAGGAACAATTGCAACCTGGTACGGGGCAACTGACATTGGCCAGATAATTCCGTGTTCATCGTGGAAAGACTCAATAATGGAAGCAAGAACGCGGTCAACACCTATTCCGTAGCATCCCATTGTGGGAACAGATGATTTTCCGTTGACGTCAAGGTAAGTTACGCCCATGCTTTGCGTATATTTTTTTCCAAGCTTGAATATGTGTCCCAGTTCGTTACCGCGGCTTGTGTAGAAAGGCTTACCGCAAACAGGGCATTTGTCGCCTGCTTTTGCCGTGCGAACATCTGCTGTCTGCCATACCTTGAAGTCGCGGCCGTATTCAACATGAACAAGATGTGTGTCTGCCTTGTTTGCCCCGACCAGAAAGTCGTGCATATTAAGAACAGAATTGTCTGCAATAACAGGAACATTGTTTAATCCTACAGGTCCTGCGTATCCTACCGGTGCTCCTGTTATGCGCATGTCTTCTTCTGCAGTGGCGAGTGTTACTTCGCTTGCCTTGAGAAGACCTGCAAGTTTTGCTTCGTTAACGTCAAGATCCCCTCGTATGCACACTGCAACAAATACTTCGGGGTAGAACGTCATGTTTCCTTCGGTAAAGGTCTTGATGTTTTTGCAGCATTCTATTCCGCTTAAGTCAAGAGAAACATTTGTAGCCTTGTAGATAAGTGTTTTGAGAAGTGAGTGCTGGCTGCAGTCAAGGAATTTTTCGAGGTCAGCGATTGTTCCGACTCCTGGGGTTTTTATTTCTTCGAAGGGCTTGTCTGTTGCGGCCAGAGGATTACCGTTTTTGTCGAGCGGAATGTCTTTTGCGCATGAAGCTTTTTCTACGTTGGCTGCATATCCGCATTCACACAAAATGAGCGTGTCATCGCCGACAGGGCTTTCTACCATAAATTCTTCTGAACCGCTGCCACCCATTGCACCTGTATCTGCCTTTACCGGAATTACCTTAAGGCCAAGTCGCTTGAAAATCCTGAGATAAGCCTTTGCATAAGCCTGGTATGTTTCGTCAAGCGATTCGTCATTTGCGTTAAGGGAATAGCCGTCCATCATGTTGAATTCACGGCCGCGCATTACACCGTATCTTGGGCGGATTTCGTCACGGTATTTTGTGTTTATCTGATAACAGTTGATAGGAAGCTGCTTGTAACTGGTGAGTCCCTGTTTCATTATTGCAGTGTAAGCTTCTTCGGCTGTAGGACTTACAACCATGTCCTGCTGCTGGCGGTTTTGGGCCTTGAGCATCTGCGCACCCATTGTGTCCCATCTTCCGCTTTCTTTCCAGATATCTCCCGGAACAACAACGGTAGGTTTGAATTCCATGGCGCCTGAAGCGTCAAGTTCCTGTCTGATGATGTTTTCAAGTTTTCTGTAGGCGCGGAGTCCGAGCGGCATATATGTATAAAGGCCGTTGCCGAGTTTTCTGATAAGGTCGGCGCGCATCATGAGCTGGTGGCTTGAGATTATCGCTTCTGCAGGCGCTTCCCGCAGTGTTCTGAATGGAATTTGTGAAGTTTTCATACGTGCATTTTAACGAAAAAAGCCCATATTTGCAATCGGTGAAAATTGCTGTATAGTAAGCGCATGACAGAAATCGAACGCTATTACAACAAATTCAATGAAGACCACAGGCTTACTACACGCCACGGAACGGTTGAATTCACCACGACAATGAAGTTTATACACGACTATATTCCGGCGGGGAAAAAGCTGCACATTCTTGATGCTGGTGCCGGTACAGGACGTTATTCTGTCGCTCTTTCAGAAGAAGGGCATTCGGTTACTGCAGTTGAACTTGTACAGCACAATATTGATGTTCTTGAGTCAAAGCATGCAAACGTAAATATCTGGCCGGGAAACGCAATGGATATGCATTTTCTTGAAGACGGCAAATTTGACATTACGCTGGTGTTCGGGCCAATGTACCATCTGCACACAACGGAAGATAGGCTGCGGGTATTTTCTGAAGCGCGGCGTGTTACAAAAAAAGGCGGAATAATTTTTGTTGCTTACGTCATGAACGAGTACAGTGTAATAGAATACTGCTTTAAGAAAAACCATGTTCTGGAATGCCTTGAAAACGGAACCCTGACAGAAGATTTTCATACTGTTTCTTCGCCACAGGATTTGTACAGTTATCTGCGCATTACTGACATTGATGAACTTAACCGCGCAGCCGGGTTAAAACGCATTTCTGTCTTTGCAGCCGACGGTCCGTCTGACTACATGAGGCGCGAACTCAATGCCATGGATGAAAAAACATTTGAAGCCTTTATGAAATTTCATCTGGCAACTTGCGAACGGCCCGACCTTCTGGGGGCAAGTTCCCATACAGTTGACATTCTGCGCAATATTTAAATATAATTTTGTTATAGGGAGTTTCTGAAAAAAGTTAAAAAAAGGCATGAAAGTAAAAAAAACATTTGCACAAAACCAGACCGCCAGTCCCGAACAAAAATACGAACTTTCTGTTTCTATAGGATTCAGCGGCTGTGCAGATTCCAAATCCTGTGTTTCAGACATACTGAATGCAGCCGACGAAAAACTGTACGAAGACAAGAGCGTTTAGTTCTGTTTTTTCCTGCAAGAATCATTCCTGAAAGAAAAGCGGTAAACGGTGCAGTAGATGCCAGACCAAAACTTCCCGCAATTGTATTGATGATTTCGGCCGCAACCTGGTTGTTGTTGAGAATATTGTAAATTGGTGTTCCCTGAGCCATAAAAGTCATAAGAAGTGCAATGCAACTTCCCGAATAAGCCAGAAGAAGTGTCGTTGTCATTGTTCCCATGGCAGCCCTTGCAACCGCGACTCCGGACTTAACGGCCTCAAACCTAGAAATAGACGGACATTTTTTTACAACTTCGTTAACTGCCGATGTTATGTCTACAGAAAGATCCATAATTGAACCGCTTGCGCCGACACAAACGCTGGCCATAAAAATGTGCGTAAGGTTAAGATACTGGTAGCCGGAATAAAGCAGACTTTCGGAATTCGGCATAATGGCTCCGTGGATTTTAAACGTTTTTGTGCACACAACAGAAAGAATTGCAGAAAGTCCTATTCCCAGCATGGCACCGCCACAGGAAGCAACAAGCCGCCTGTCAAATCCGTAGACAAGGGCAAGAATAATAAAAGTAAGTATTGCAGTAACAAGAAGTCCTGTAAGAATAGGGTCTGCGCCCTTCAAATTAAGCGGAACAAGAATCTTCCATAATACAAGAATTGTCAGAACAAAAGACATAATCGATCTTGCACCTGTCTGACCTGCA
Source organism: Treponema peruense (assembly GCF_016117655.1). Classification (NCBI taxonomy): domain Bacteria; kingdom Pseudomonadati; phylum Spirochaetota; class Spirochaetia; order Treponematales; family Treponemataceae; genus Treponema; species Treponema peruense. The sequence goes on along the minus strand of NZ_CP064936.1, from coordinate 2,294,986 downwards.
AAAACCAGAAGAAAAATTGCAAAAACCGCGGCAAGGGTTATTTCGCCCGAAATCCTGTAATGGTCAATCAGATTTACAGAAAGAATTTCAGTAACAGTCCCCGAAGACGACTCTTCTTCGCTGTAGTGAACAACTGCCTGTGCCACGTCTCCGGCAGAAAAGAGTTTGTCCTGCGAGAGGGAACCGCCAAGCATGTTCCATCCTTCTGAATGTTGTCCTTTGAATTTGCCCGAAAGAAATTTTATTGAACAAACCTGCTGGCCCGAGCGAATAAGTCCAGTGTCAATAATGCGGCTGTTGTCTACAGATTCAATTTTTACGCGGCATTTGTCTGCGTCCTTAAACTGAACAGCGCCTTCAAATCCTGTTGGAATAAAAATGAGAATTACTGTGATTAAGGCCGAAACTGCCAGTGAAATAACGGTGTGTCTGCTGATTGTTTTCATAAGGCAGATTTTTGCACACCGTCATTAGTTTTATGTTTATGTTTTGTTAAAAATTAATAATGTTACATCCTGGAAAAAATCACTGAAAAGATCAGTAACTGTCTGCCTGAATGTCATTCAGGTCGGTTTCTAATCCAGAACCGTAATAGCGCGAAATATTTTCTTCTGAAAGAAATGCGGCAAGGGCTTGTGCCTGGGCTTTTGTAAAGAAATAACGCTGACCAATGGACTGCTTTACAGCACCGTCGGACTTTGTATTGACTGCAAGATTTTCTGCCGGCGCAACCTGAATACAGAAATAGGGTGAACCCTTAAGAAATTTGTAGCCAAAGTAAACGGTCGGTTTTGAAAAGTTTGTCATCATTGGTTCCGCAATACCGAATTCCTCATAGGCTGCAGACTGTCCGTAGGCACGCTCACTTTTTTTAAGCTTTGAATCAAGATTTTTTTCATCAAAGTCCCTTATATACCGCGAAACTGCATTTACAAGAGAAGCACGCTCGTTTTTGGCAAGATAAAATGCATAGAACGAAGTGTCGTAAAGTATAAAAAAGCCCGCAAGGTCAGTGCCGTTTTTGTGAATAAAGGCGCCTTTTCTTGCAAAGGGTTTGCCCAGTGTCGGGGTCAAAAAACAGGTCATTTCTTCTTTTTTGTCATATTTGTTTTTGTTAAGAAGTTTGTCAGAAAATGACCGGGCTGAATTCAGTTTTTCTTCGCTGTATGAACCTTCATTTGAAGCAGTTGCACTTGCGGAATCAATTTTGAATATAGTAACCGTTTCAGAATTGTCATAAGTGTCTGGCTGAACTTTTGTACTGGAGCAGGAAGCCAGAAGGGAAACAGCTGCTGCCACGGAAATAGATAAAATTAATTGTGTTTTCATAAACAATATTATACTTCTGTTTTTGCATAAAAACAAATAAAAAATATACGCTGTTAAGGGCGAAATGTGCAAAAAAGAAGTGGAAAAGCGCATAAAAAAGCAGAAACTTTATAAAAAAGACCGGATTTTTTGTAAAAAAGAAAAAACAGTGACAATAAGTAGTATATGGATAATATTATAAATTATGAAGACCTTCCGCTTACAAACAATTTTATGTTCTGCAAGGTAATGGAAGACAAGGACGTGTGCAGGGGTGTAATAGAAACACTTCTTGGAATAAAAATTGAGCGCATAGAAAATTTCGGCAGGGAAAAAACAGCCCAAAGCGGATTTTCTTCAAAAGGGGTGCGGTACGATGTATATGTCCGGGGGACTAACGAAGTCTTTGACATAGAAATGCAGGTTGCCGAAACAAAAGATTTGCCGTTAAGGGCAAGGTATTACCAGAGCGTAGCTGATGTTGACGGACTCAAGCCCGGCCAGACATACAGTGATTTGAAATATGTGTATATAATATTTCTGTGTGTCTTTGATGCGTTCGGCAGAAATGAACCTGTGTATAAATTTGAAAATATCTGTTGCAGTATACCGGACCTCAAAATGAATGACAGAACCTGCAAAGTGTTTTATAATATAGCAGACTACAAAAAGGTACAGAACCCTGATGTAAGGGAACTGCTGCGCTATATGTATGAAAGCAGAGGAGCAAACAGCGGGCTTACAAAGCAAATAAGCCGCAGCCTCGAGTATGCCCGTCTGAACGAAACCTGGAGGAAGGAATTTATGATAATGGAAATGCAGCGTCTGGTCTGGATGAAAGAGGCCCAGCAGGAGGGAATGGAAAAGGGCATGCAACAGGGAATGAAACAGGGCCTAGAACAGGGTCGTGAACAGGGCGCTATCGAAGGCGCACACGCCAAGGCCGTAGAAACCGCACGCAATCTCATCGCTATGGGCATCCTCACGCCCGAACAGACGGCAAAGGCCACCGGCCTTAGCCTCGCTCAGGTCCAGCAACTTCAGCAATAGTCCGTTAACCGCAGAGTATAAAAAAGCCCGCCCGCGAGGCAGCCTTTTTTAGCGCCGACCGGCGCGGCAGCCCAGCCAGCCCAGCCTCGCGCAGGTCCAGCAACTGCAGCAATAGCGCGTTAACCGTAGCAAATAAAAAAGCCCCGCCATTGAGACGGGGCTTTTTTAGCGCCTTGCGGCGCCAGGTTCATGCTAAATTAGAAGAAGTACTCAACCTTAACAGGGATTTCCCATGCAAAGGCATCGTCTTCGTAAGTATAGCGTCCGTAGCCGTTTTTACCGTTTGTAGCACCTTCGAATGCAATACCAATCTTTCCGTTAGAGAAGTTCTTCTCTACACCAAGACCGAGTGTAAGACAGTCGCTCTTGTCTGCAGAAGTGTTCTTCATGTAAACACCGTTTGCATAGCGAACATCTCCAAAGAAACCAATGCCGTTGTCAAGACTATAGTCTGCGCCAGCACCGATAGCAAAACCAAGGTTTCCGTCATACTTTGAATCGTCGGTTTTTGAATTATCCTTAGTGTTGAGTTTTGTACCAACAGCAAGGTGTACTGCAAGAGCGTCCAGTGAATAACGTGCATATGCGTTTACAATTGTAGAATCGAATTCATTTACAGAAGCAGTTGGAATCTGTGCACCAACAGTAGCATAGAGACCGTCTACCATTGTAAGGTCAAATGCAGCAGCAATTACACCATAACTCGTTGAATCTTTTTTAGCGTCTCTTGATGTACCGTCTGGTTTTGTCATGTAAGCAGCTTTTATAGTACCAATACCGTCAATAGCATAGGCAGCAGCATAGTTTGCACCGTGTGCGTATGTATTTTCAAGAGTAGCACCTGTGCCGTTAAGGCTCAAAGGAATTCCTGCACCTACTGTAAGTCCGTCAACAGGGTATGCAATTACTGCAACGCCGTTTCCGTCAAATACATCAGGGAATGTCCAGCCTTCAAGTCCCATGGCTCCTGCTGCACCAATGCGGTCCCAGTTCCAAAGACCGAATGCTGCGTCTCCGCGAAGCTCGTTCTGGTCTTTTTTACCGGCAACAATCTTTATCTGTTCAATAGGCTTTACCCAGATAAGTGCATTGTTACCAAGACTAATTCCAGAGTCACCGTTTGCATGCATATCTACAGCAAAACCAACGTTTTCTGTAGAACCGCTTACACCGATTCCTGTTCTTGGTGCGGCCCCCCCCCATGACTGGTGCATGTCTGTTACAACATCATCGCCGGAATTTGCAGCCACGTTCCAAAGTCCGCGTCCCCATGATCCGAATGTGATTCCGTCTGCCATAGCTGCGCCAGCTACGAGAGCAAGTCCTGTCAATACTGAAATAATTTTTTTCATCTTAAGCAAACCTCCATCTGCTCAATTTTTAATAAGCACGAAACATTTTGCCTCGTGCTACAACGTTGTAGAATAATTGTACGTCCTATTTTTGTACTTGTCAAATACTTTTTTAAATTTTACTTTTTAAATTTTCGATATTTTTGTTACCTTGTTTTTCTTGTTTCCTTCCATATTTGGCCAAAATTCCGCAAATAAATTTATCAACGGGTGTCTTGACCAAATGTTTACATACTGTTCAAAATATGATAAAAGAAACTGGTTTCCTTAAATTTTCTGTATGCGGGGTGTAAAAATGGGTGTCGTAACGCTAAAAGACATAGCAAGAGAATGCGGTCTTTCGTTTTCTGCAGTAAGCAAAGCTCTTCGCGGCAGTTCTGAAATTGGCGCCGAAACAAGGCAGAAAGTAGAAGAAACGGCGCATCGACTGGGCTACACCGTAAACGTTTCTGCACGCATGCTCAGGACAAAATCTTCCAAAAGCATAGGCATTATCTTTGAAGACATAACCGGCAGCGGGCTTCAGCACCAGTATTTTGCACAAATCTTTGACTCAATGAACGTAACGGCCAATTCACGCGGCTATGACCTTATTTTTCTTAACGGAACACGCCACGACTATTACTACGACATGAAAAGCCGCGGTTGTGACGGCGTTGTAATCTGTGCCACAGACTTTGCTCGCCCCGATGTAAAAAAAATCCTTTCAGAAAAAGTGCCTGTTGCCGTACTGGACTGCGATATAGAAGGCATTCCGTCTGTTTTGAGCGACAACGAAGCAGGAATTCGCTCTCTTGTGAAGCATATTCTTGCGCTTGGTCACAAAAAAGTTGCATTTATACACGGTGAATCTTCTTTTGTAACCCGCGAGCGTCTGGACACTTTTGTGCACGTAATGGAAGAAGCCGGCTGTTCTGTTCCGGGAGACTGTCTTTTGCAGGGCAGGTACCACGATCCGGAATTGAGCGGTGAAGCAACGGAGCGCCTTCTGACACTTCCCGACATTCCTACATGCATAATTTACCCCGACGACTTTTCGGCACTCGGCGGAATCCAGGCACTTGCAAGACACTGCCTTATTCCGCACAGGGACATAAGCATTGCCGGCTATGACGGAATCCTTCTTTCGCAGCTTCTTACACCTCCTCTTACGACTTACGAACAGAATGCACTCGAACTGGGCATAAAACTCATAGATCTTCTGTTAAAATCCGTTTCGGGAACAGACGTAAGTTCTGCCACAGTGCGCGTAAAAGGCCGTCTCATCCAGGGTGGTTCTGTCTGCGACATACGCTGAAAACACACAAAAAACCGCAAATTTTCAAAAAAAAGCATTATTTTCATAAAAATTTATAAAAAAAATGCTTGACAGATTGACATACCGGATTTATGCTTTAACTACAACGTTGTAGTTAAGGCAATTTTTTTCTAATGTTTGGAGGATTCAAAATGAAAAAGGCTTTATTGTTTACACTTGCTGCTGTAACAGCCTGCGGAATGTTTACAGGCTGCGCAAAAAAGAGTGCTGCAGAAGGAAAAGTATTGAACATAGCATGTTGGAACGAAGAGTTCCAGGCGAGGTTTAAGGACTACTTTGAGGCAAAGGGACTTGTTCCGGATGGAGTCACTGTAAAGTGGCACATCACACCTAACCAGGACAATGCTTACCAGAACCGCCTTGACCAGCAGCTTCTTGCCCAGGAAAAGGCACCAGCAGACGAGAAAATCGACTTGTTCCTTGTAGAAGCAGACTATGCCCTCAAGTATGTAGACACACCGTTTACACTTGATGTAAAGAAAGACATCGGACTTACAGATGCCGACCTTTCAAAGCAGTACCAGTACACAAAGGACGTAATGACAGACAAAAACGGCGTTCTTAAGGGTGTAACCTGGCAGGCTTGTCCGGGTGGATTCATCTACCGCCGTTCAATTGCAAAGGATGTTCTTGGAACAGACAAACCTGAAGAAGTACAGAAGTTCCTTGCAACATGGAACGATTTTGACTCTGTAGCTGCACAGGCAAAGTCAAAGGGATACTTTATGCTTTCAGGATACGATGATGCATACCGCGTATTCAGCGACAACATCACAACTCCTGCTGTAGTAGACGGAAAAATCGAAATTGATCCTCTTATCAAGAGATGGATTTCACAGACAAAGACATACACAGAAAAGGGATACAACAACAAGGCAAACCTCTGGTCAGCAGAAAGCTTCAAGGGTGCCGGAAAAGACGGAAAAGTATTCGGATATTTCGGACCTGCATGGTTCATTGACTTCTGTCTCGCACCTGCAACAAAGGCCGATCCTGAAGGACCAAACGCTCTCGGAAACGGAAGCTACGGTGACTGGGCATTCTGCCGCGGACCACAGGGATTCAGCTGGGGCGGAACCTGGATTTGTGCTGCTGCCGGAACAGACAATGTTGACCTTATCAAGGACATAATGTACACACTTACATGCGACAAGGCTACAATGACTGCAATCGCAATGGAAATGGGTGACTTTACAAACAATGAAGAGGCTATGAAAGAAGTTGCTGCTTCTGACTACAAGAACCCGTTCCTTGGCGGACAGAACCACATTTCATTCTTCCTTGACAATGCAAAGAGCATCCACAAGGACTGCATGACTCCTTATGATCAGGGATTCACAGAGAAGATCCAGCATGCATTTGCTGACTACTTCAACGGCAATGTTGATGAGCAGACTGCTTACAAGAACTTCTATACATCTCTTATAGAACTTTATCCTAACCTTAAGAAATAATTCTTAAGCCTTCATATCCGGGGCTGTTCAAAGTCCAATTGTTCGGCTCCGGATTCTTTCTTTCCTGTTTTCTGTAAAATCAATTTTCACCATCAAGCAAAGAAGCACCGGCTTTTTATGCGGGGGTCCTTATGTCCGAAAAAAAACTTAAAAATCACGCATTAAATTATGAGAAGTGGGGATATTTCTTTATTGCTCCTTTCTTTATCATATACATTATTTTCCAGCTTATTCCTCTTATTTCTACAATCTGGAACAGTTTCTTTGAAAATTACAGGGTAGGTCTTATGACAGTAGGCCCCAATTTTGTTGGAATGGCCAACTACAAAGAAGTACTCTTTAACACCGATATGCCGCGGTATGCCCTGAATACACTTATAATGTGGATTATGGGATTTGTTCCGCAGATTGTATTGTCGCTTCTTCTTTCTATATGGTTCTGCGACACTGAACTTCGAATAAAGTGTACGTCTTTCTTCAAAACAGTAATTTACATGCCAAACCTTATTATGGCTTCGGCTTTTGCAATGCTGTTTTTCATGCTGTTTTCTGATGCCGGCCCTGTAAATGCCCTTGCGGTTTCAATGGGCTGGATAGAAGAACCGGTACGCTTTCTTACACAGAAGACTACGGTAAGAACGTTGGTTGCTGTTATGAACCTTCTTATGTGGTACGGTAACACAACGCTTCTTCTTATGTCAGGTATTCTTGGAATAGACAACAGTATTTTTGAAGCGGCACGCATTGACGGTGCAAATCCTTTTACAATCTTTGTAAAGGTTACGCTTCCTTCACTTATGCCCATTCTTGTTTACGTTATGATTACAAGCCTTATCGGTGGAATCCAGATGTTCGATGTTCCGCAGATTCTTACAAACGGCGAGGGTAATCCAAACAGAACTTCCATGACGCTCATTATGTACCTTAATGCACACCTTGGAAGCAAAAACTACGGAATCGGCGGTGCAATTTCTGTTCTTATCTTCATAATTACAGCAATTCTGAGTGCTACGGTTTATAAGTTTACTATGAAGGATTACAAGGACGCAAAATAATTTGCGCATAAAATGGAGGAAACTATGTTAAACCAGAGGATTTTTTTGAGCGTCAGACGCAAGATAGTTTATGTAGTACTTATTCTGTTGACGTTCTTTTCTATATTACCGTTCATTATGCTTATAGTGAATTCAACACGCATCCACAGCCAGCTTATAAACGGATTTTCGTTCATTCCGGGAAAGTACTTCTTTTCTAACCTTAAGAACCTGCTTTCAAATGACAATATTCCTGTTGTGGGAGCACTTTTGAACAGCGTTATGGTTTCTGTAGGAAATGCCGTTTTTGCAACATATTTTTCTGCAATGACCGCCTACGGAATTCACATGTACCGATTCAAGGGCCGCAAATTTGCATTCAGCTTTATTATGGCTGTCATGATGGTTCCGGCTCAGGTTACAACTTTGGGATTTTTGCGCCTTATCGGTGCCATTAACCTTGACGACAACCTGCTTGCCCTTATTATTCCGGCAATTGCTTCTCCTGTAGTTTTCTTCTACATGTTGCAGTATCTTCAGGCTTTCCTTTCAAAGTCACTGGTAGAAGCTTCACGCATTGACGGCTGCGGAGAATTCAGGACATTCAACACGATTGTTATTCCTATTATTAAACCGGCAATTGCTGTTCAGGGTATTTTTGCCTTTGTAAGCTCGTGGAACAACTACTTCCTTCCGGCTTTGGTTATCAATTCAAAGTCACGCAAGACAATTCCTATTCTTATTGCCCAGCTGCGTGCGGCCGACTACATGAAGTTTGACCTTGCTCAGGTTTATATGCTTATTTTTATTGCGATTATTCCGCTTCTTATAGTTTACCTGCTTCTTTCACGCCAGATTATCGGTGGTGTAACACTCGGCGGTGTAAAGGAATAATAACGGTTTAAGATAAACCTGTGTAAAAAAATTAAAACAACAATGTGAAAAAAATCATGTTGTTGTTTTAATTCTGATTAATATAATAGAAGAAACTTGGACAGAATAAGGATTCAGAAAGAGGATTAACTATGAAATACGGACATTTTGACGACAAGGCCAGGGAATATGTAATTACAACCCCGCGTACACCTTATCCGTGGATTAACTATTTGGGAAGCGAGTCTTTCTTCTCGCTTATGTCTAACACTTGCGGCGGATATTCTTTCTACAAAGATGCACGTCTTCGCCGTCTTACACGCTACAGATACAACAATGTTCCGCTTGACTCAAACGGAAAATACTTCTACATAAAAGACGGTGACACTGTTTGGAACCCGGGCTGGCAGCCTGTTCAGACTGAACTTGACTCTTACGAATGCCGCCACGGTTTTGGCTACACACGCCTTCTTTCTTCAAAGAACGGTCTTTCTGCCGACGCGCTTTTTTTTGTGCCCGTTAACTACAACGTTGAAGTACAGCAGCTTAAGATTAAAAACGATTCGCACGAAGTAAAAGATGTTTCTGTTTATTCTTTCGTTGAGTGGTGTCTTTACAACGCCCAGGACGACGGAACAAACTTCCAGCGCAACTTTTCTACCGGCGAAGTAGAAATCGAAGGAAGCGCAATTTACCACAAGACAGAATACCGCGAAAGACGCAATCACTACGCTTTCTATTCTGTAAATACACAAATAGACGGTTTTGAAACAGACCGCGAAAGCTTTACCGGAACCTACAACGGACTCGACTGCCCCGACGCAGTTATGTCAGGAAAGAGCCGCAATTCTGTAGCAGACGGATGGTCTCCTGTTGCAAGCCACAGAATTGACGCAAGACTTAATCCCGGTGAAGAGCGCACATATATTTTTGTTCTTGGCTATATAGAAAATGCAGACGAAGAAAAGTGGCAGGACGCTCCTTCAAAGGTTCCGTTCTTCCAGACAAACCCAAAGGCACAGATTATAAACAAAAAGAAGGCCTATGAACTGCAGCACTCATTTGCAACACCAGAACTTGTAAAGGCTGAATTTGACAAGCTCTGCAAAAACTGGGATTCAATTCTGTCTGCATTCAGTCTTAAAACTTCAGATGCACGACTTGACAGAATGTCTTTGTGGAACCAGTACCAGTGTGTTACTACATACAATTTTGCAAGAAGCGCCAGTTACTTTGAAAGCGGTATCGGACGCGGAATCGGTTTCAGAGACACAAGCCAGGATATGCTTGGTGCAGCACATCTTCTTCCAAAAGAAAGAATCCGCGAGAGACTTTTTGACGTAGCTGCAACCCAGTTTGAAGACGGAAGTGCCTACCACCAGTTCCAGCCGCTTACAAAACGCGGAAATGCCGACATCGGTTCAAACTTTAACGATGATCCGCTCTGGCTTATTCTGGGCGTTGGCGGTTATATCAAGGAAACAGGCGACACTGACTTCCTTAAGGTTCAGGTTCCGTTTGATAATGACACAAACAATACAGCAACTTTGTACGAGCATCTTAAGCGTTCATACAATTACATTCTTACTCACATGGGACCGCACGGACTTCCTCTTATAGGACGCGCCGACTGGAACGACTGTCTTAACCTTAACTGTTTCAGTACAAGCCCCGATGACTCTTTCCAGACAAGTACAAACAAAGATGGAAAGAACGCCGAGTCTGTAATGATTGCGCAGATGTTCGTTTATGTAACACCAGACTACATGGAAATGTGCCGCCTTATGAACGAAGAGGATGAAGCCCTTAAGGCACAGGCTGAATCTGCAAAGATGGAAGAGTCTATCTGCAAAAACGGATGGGACGGCGAGTGGTACATACGCGCTTATGACGATTACGGACACAAGATTGGTTCACACGAATGTGAAGAAGGCAAAATCTTTATCGAAACACAGGGCTTTGGTTCAATGGCAAAAATCGGTAAGGACAAGCATCTTCCCGAAAAGGCACTGGACAGCGTAAAGAAATATCTGGACTCAAAGTACGGAATTGTTATTTTAAGTCCTGCATACAGCCGCTATCATGTTGAACTTGGTGAAGTTTCTTCTTACCCGCAGGGATACAAAGAAAACGGCGGAATCTTCTGCCACAACAATCCGTGGGTAATTATCGGTGAGATTGTAAACAACCGCCCTGATGATGCCTTTGTGCATTATGCAAAGATTGCACCTTCTTATATAGAAGATATTAGCGATATTCATAAAACAGAGCCTTATGTTTATGCACAGATGATTGCCGGTAAGGAAGCCCGTAACTTTGGTCAGGCAAAAAACAGCTGGCTTACCGGAACAGCTTCATGGAACTTTGTTGCACTGTCACAGTACATTGCAGGTATTCGTCCTGATTATGCAGGTCTCAGGGTTGAACCCAGACTTCCGTCAGAAATCGGTGACGCACAGATTACACGCGTGTTCCGTGGCGTTACTTACCGCATTAACGTTCACAGCGTAAACAATACCGGTGATGTAAAGATTGAGTGCACGAACCCTGATGTAACGGTTAACGGAACTCTGGTTTCTCTGAAAAAAGGCTCGTCTGTTTCAGAAGTTGAACTTTCAGTTACTGTAGGTTAAGCGGACACTGCCACTTATTTAAACGCTTTGCCTGCGTGAAATTTTTAGACCCGTACGCCCTGTTTTTGTTTCCTCCTTCAGGCGGCGTACGGGTCTTTTTTTTATAACAGGAAATTTATGTGAAATTTATGTAGATAAGAGAAGTGCCTCCTGGTCAGCCGGTGAAGTCCAAAACCGGGCCATATGGCCCTTGATGTGACTTTTGCGGTGAAACCATCAAATGTCGCTTCGCGACGCTAAAAGTCAAATCATTTCGGCCTCCCCCGTCTTCCCGCGCGGCACTTCAAATTTTTTACAGTAATTCTGTCATAAAAAAAACGAAGACAGAGTTTTAATAAATACTAAAAATACTACAGTATTATTAAAGTAATTTGTTGACTTTATACCCGATACAGTTTAATATAATTTGATAGCGAGGTGACAATTATGGCAAAAAAAAGTGATAACGCAGTAAAGGGAGCCGCACGCGCTCCGCACCGTTCTTTGTTTTATGCGATGGGATATACAGACGAGGAGCTTGAGCGTCCTATAGTTGGTGTCTGTTGCGCAAAAAATGAAATAATTCCGGGGCATGCCGAACTTGACAGAATTTCAGAAGCTGTTAAAGCAGGAATCCGCATGGCTGGCGGAACTCCGGTAGAGTTTCCTGCAATAGGTGTCTGCGACGGAATTGCAATGGGCCATGAAGGCATGAAGTACAGCCTTGTCACCCGTGAACTTATTGCCGATTCGGTAGAGTGCATGGCAAAGGCACACCAGTTTGACGCACTTGTAATGATTCCTAACTGCGACAAAATTGTTCCGGGAATGCTTATGGCTGCAGCCCGCCTTGATCTTCCTACAGTATTCTGTTCCGGCGGACCAATGATGCCCGGTCATCTTCCCGGTCACGATGCATCCAACCCTTATTCAGACAAAAACCTTTCACTTACCGACATGTTCGAGGCTGTTGGCGGTCTTGCGGTCGGCAAAATAAATGAAGCACAACTCAAGGAACTTGAACATTCAGCATGTCCGGGCTGCGGTGCCTGTTCCGGAATGTTTACTGCAAATTCAATGAACTGTCTTACAGAAGTACTTGGACTCGGACTTCCCGGCAACGGAACAATTCCTGCAGTAACAGGTGCACGTATTGCGCTTGCAAAACATGCCGGTATGCAGGTTATGGAAATGTACCGCCGCGGAATAACTGCACGTTCCATGATGACAGCTGACTCTTTCAGAAACGCACTTGCTGCAGATATGGCACTGGGCTGTTCCAGCAACACAATGCTCCATGTTCCGGCTATTGCGCACGAAGCAGGAATTTCAATCGATCTTCACGAAGTAAACGAAATTTCTAACCGCACTCCTAACCTTTGCCATCTTGCACCTGCAGGCCATACATTTATGTGCGAACTTAACGACGCGGGTGGTGTTCAGGCTGTTCTTGCAGAACTTGCAAAAAAGAATCTCATTAAAACAGATATGATTACCGCTACAGGAAAAACGATTGCAGAAAATATTGCCGGTGTAGTAAACCGCAATCCCCAGATTCTGCGCCCAATAGAAAATCCGTTCTCTGATAACGGCGGAATAGCAATTCTGTTCGGAAACCTCGCTCCCGACGGAACTGTAGTAAAGCGTTCTGCCTGTGCCCCCGAACTTATGAAGCATACAGGACCTGCACGAGTATTCAATGACGAAAGTGAAGCAATGGATGCCGTTCAGAACCGAAAAATTAATCCCGGCGATGTAGTTGTTATTCGCTATGAAGGACCAAAGGGCGGACCTGGAATGAGAGAAATGCTTGCCGTTACTGCCGCTCTTGCAGGACAGGGACTGGACAAACAGGTAGCTCTTATTACAGACGGACGTTTTTCTGGCGCAACAAGAGGTGCTTCTTTGGGACACTGTTCACCGGAAGCTGCTGTCGGCGGACCGATTGCTCTTGTAGAAGAAGGCGATACAATTACGCTTGACATAAACAATTATAAGATTCACCTGGATGTTTCCGATGAAGTTCTTGCAGCACGCAAGGCAAAATGGGTTTGCCCCCAGCCAAAGGTAACGACAGGATATCTTGCCCGCTATGCAAAGCTTGTTTCTTCTGCAGACAAGGGCGCAATACTTCAGTAATAAAAATACGAAAAACTCAAGGATTTTTAGATGAAAATAACAGGTTCACAGGTTGTAATAGAATGTCTTGTAGAGCAGGGCGTAGACACAATTTTTGGTTACCCGGGAGGAGCAATTCTTAATATTTATGATGAGCTTTACAAGAACTCAGACAGAATAAGACATATCCTTACTGCACACGAACAGGGTGCCGCACACGCTGCCGACGGTTACGCACGTGCTACCGGAAAAACTGGCGTTGTGTTTGCAACAAGCGGTCCGGGCGCAACAAATCTTGTTACCGGAATTGCAACTGCCTATATGGACTCGTCCCCGATGGTTGCAATTACCTGCAATGTTCCGTCTTCTCTTCTGGGAAAAGATTCGTTCCAGGAAATAGACATTACCGGCGTAACCATGCCCATTACAAAGCATAATTTTATGGTACGCAGGGTAGAAGATCTCGCCTTTACAATCCGCGAGGCATTTCTTATTGCAAAAAGCGGAAGGCCGGGTCCTGTTCTTATAGACATACCAAAAGAAGTAACAGCAGCCCTGGTTGACTTTGAGCCGCTTGCCGCCGGTGATGACGGAATGGCAAAAGCTGCAGCCGGTAACGGAAATTTGCGCCGTGTATTTTCTGTTGCTGAACCCACAGATGAAGAAATTGCTGCGGCTGCAGAACTTATTAACAGTGCCGAACGTCCTGTAATTTATGCCGGTGGCGGTGTTGTAATAAGCGGTGCAGAAAAAGAACTGCTCGAGTTTGCAGAAAAAGCAGACATTCCTGTTTCGGAAAGTCTCATGGCTCGTTCTGCATTCCCGTCAAAACATCCGCTTTGTACATGGATGGTCGGAATGCACGGAACAAAAGCCAGCAACATGGCCATTACAGAAAGCGACCTTGTTCTTGCACTTGGTGCCAGATTCAGCGACCGCGTTACTTCTGATGCTTCCAAATTTGCACAGAACAGCCGTGTATTCCAGATAGACATTGATCCGGCCGAGATAAACAAAAATATTCCGACCTGCGGCTCTCTTGTGGGAGACATCGGTCAGATACTAAAGAGACTTATTCCGCTTGTAGATTCAAAGAAGCATGGCGGCTGGGTAAAGCAGGTTCAGGAGTGGATGAAAGAAGTTCCGTCCTGTTATGCAAAGGATCCCAAAGATTCAATCAACCCAAAATTTATTTGCGAATACATAAACAAAGTTGCCGGCGACGATGCATTTATTACTACAGAAGTCGGCCAGCACCAGATGTGGACTGCACAGTTTTATCCTTTTTCAAAGCCGCGTACTTTTGTAACAAGCGGCGGTTTGGGAACAATGGGTTTTGGTACAGGAGCAGCAATTGGAATCCAGTGTGCACTTCCAAAAGCAAGGGTCGTTCATATTGCAGGTGACGGTTCGTTCCGCATGAACTGCAACGAGCTTGCAACTATACAGCATTATAATCTTCCAATAGTGATTGTCGTAATGAATAACGGCGCACTCGGTAACGTAAGAATGTGGCAGCGTCTTTTCTACGGAAAGCGGTTCAGCCAGACAACACTCGACTTTGGTCCGGACTGGGTTAAACTTGCCGAAGCTTACGGTATACAGGGGTTCAGAGCACGTAATGCCAAAGAGTTTGCTTCTGTTTTTGACAAGGCATTCGCTTCGGGAAAGGCCGCTGTTATTGACGCGCGTGTAGATATTGATGAAATGGTTTTGCCCATGGTTCCGGGAGGAAAGCCCATTTACAATCAGATTATGGAACTTAGCTCAGAGATGATGGACTAAAAGCCGTGCCGCAGAAAATGGTTATGGGAAACGAGGCGATTGCACTTGGAGCGCTCAAAGCCGGAGTAAATCTGGTTTCGGGCTATCCGGGAACGCCTTCCAGCGAAATAATTGAATATATTTCAAAGTATAAGGAAAAAACCGGCACTTATGTAGAATGGTCGGTTAACGAAAAAGCCGCCGTCGAAGTTGCTGCCGGTGCAAGTTATTCGGGGTCGCGCACTCTTGTTACGATGAAACAGGTCGGACTCAACGTGGCGGCAGATCCTGTAATGTGCCTGGCTTATGTAGGTGTTCGCGGCGGAATGGTTATTGTTTCTGCCGATGATCCTGGTCCTATTTCAAGCCAGACCGAACAGGATACAAGGCGCTTTGGTGCATTTTCAAAAATTCCGGTTCTTGACCCGTCAAGTCCTTCAGAAGCATATGAGATGGTTCAGCAGGCATTTGAGCTTTCAGAAAAATACAATACGCCTGTAATTCTGCGCCCGACTACACGCGTGGATCATGCCTACGAAAGCATGGAGTTTCCCGAACTGGGTCCGTGCCGTAACCGCGGTGAATTTGTAAAGGACAGTGCACGCTGGGTTATTTTCCCGCGCACATCTTTTATGAACCACAAACGCATCTTTGAACGCAACGAACATATTATTCCGGATGAGTTTTCAAAGAGCAGTCTTAATTCTGTTTTGAATGGTCATGCATCTTCTCTTGCAGTCGTTACAGGCGGAATAAGTTATGCCTATGTAATGGAAGCTCTTTCTATTTTGAATAAAACAGATGTTCCTGTTTTGAAAATCGGAACGCCGTATCCTTTTCCTGCACCTTTAGCTGAACAGTTTTTAATGGACAAAACGCACGTGCTTGTTGTAGAAGAACTTGATCCTGTAATTGAAGAAAGCCTTCTTCTTCTTAAAGGACGTGCAAATCTTTCCTGTTCAATTCACGGAAAACTTGATTCAAAAATTTCTGAAGCAGGCGAAAATACCGTTGAGTCTGTAAAAAAAGCACTCGCGGATTTTCTTTCTGTAAATGACGTTTCGGGCAGTGCAGAATCTTTGGACAGTGTTCCCGAACTTCCTGTAAGGCCTCCGGTATTGTGTGCAGGATGTCCCCACCGCGGTTCTTTTTATGCCGTAAAGCAGGCAATGAAAGGACAAAAGACAGTTTATTGCGGCGACATTGGCTGCTACACTTTGGGAAACGCAAAGCCGCTGGATATGTGTGACACCTGTCTTTGTATGGGCGCAGACATTACAATGGCACAGGGATTTTACCACAACGAAAATGACAGAAAGTGTTTTTCTTTTATAGGAGATTCAACTTTCTTTGCTTCGGGAATAACCGGAATTGTAAATGCCGTTTACAACCAGGCAAATATGACAGTCTGCATACTGGACAATTCAACAACTGCAATGACCGGACACCAGCCCCACCCGGGAACAGGTGTTACGATGATGGGACAGATTGTAGACAAAATAAGCATAGAAAAAATTCTTTGCGCAATAGGAGTGTCTCCTGTAATTACAGTTGATCCCTTTAACCAGGCAGAATCTGTTGCTGCAGTAAAAGCCGCTTCTGATTCGCCGGGAGTGAGCGCGGTTATCTTTAAGTCGCCGTGTATTTCTGTTGCTTCAAAACTTGGTTTTTCATTCAAAGGCGCGAACGCTGTTTCCGAAACAAAATGCATAGGCTGCCGCAAGTGCATTAACGAACTGGGCTGCCCGGCTCTTGTACTGAATGCATCTTCCAAAAAAGTACAGATAGATGCGTCTTTGTGTACGGGCTGCGGACTTTGTTCAGGAGTGTGCCCGACCGGTGCAATTACAAAACAGGAGAGTGCAGTATGAGCATGAATATTTTGATTTGCGGAGTGGGCGGACAGGGTACTGTTCTTGCCGCAAAGGTTGTGTCACAGGCGGCTCTTTCGCGCAAAGAAAAAGTTCTTTCTGCAGAAACAATCGGAATGGCCCAGCGCGGCGGAAGTGTTGTAAGTCATGTTCGTATAGGAAGCGGCGTTTATTCACCTTTGATTTCGTGCGGTCAGGCAGATGTAATAATTGCGTTTGAAGCTACCGAAGCTGTAAGAAATATTCGCTTTCTTAAAAAAAACGGAACAGTTATTGTTAACAGTAAAATTGTTGCGCCCGTTACCGCAAGCCTTGGAGCCAAAACTTTTGAAACATCTGCAATGGTTGAATATCTTAAGTCAACAGGAGCGAATGTAATCTGCGTGGACACAGATGAAGCATGTAAAAAACTTGGCAGCTCAAAGCCTGTAAATATGATTCTTCTTGGAGCAGCTTGTTCAGCCGGAATTTTTTGCGCACAGGAAATCAAAGATGCAGTTAAAGTTCTTGTAAAACCTGCATTCCACGAAATTAACCTGCGTGCAATAGATTATGGAAATCTTACTTTAGTTTAACTGTATAAACAACGTCGTCTTTAATCACGTATGGGGAACTGATTTGTCTTTCCTGACTTGATGTCAAATGTAAGAACGCGTACGACTTGACTGTTACCGATTGCTTTCTTTGACGGGTTGAACATTGTTGACTGCATGATTTCAATAAGTGTCTTCCGGTTTTTTGTAACAGCAAGATCTTCTATAATGAAGCAGTTTGGATTTTCTTTATTTTTCTTTACGAACAATAAAACTTAACGCTAACAAATACTATTAAAAAATCAAATGAAAAATAACTTGTTTTGTACAGTTATAACGAAGATTTATTTAAAGGGGGACAGATCTTATTTCGTGAGGAAAAAAAGTAATTTAATTATTCTTGGCAAAAATCGAGATAGAATAGACTGTTTTTGTAGATTTGATTTAACACAAGTTAATACAATTAATTTTCTTAAGGAATGAATAAATCCATTGTATTTTGAAAAAAAATGTGATAAATTTTTATAAAAAATTGCAAGAATTTAAAATTAGCAAAAACAGGATAAATATGGAAAAATTTAAGCTCATTTCAACTTTATTTATTTCAATTCTTCTAATTTTTTCAGGCTGTACTGTAGAAACAGATACTACTCAATCAGGTCAAATCATAAAGACAGAAAAGCAAACCGTAACTTTCAGCAACACAAATGCCAATTTTACGATGATTGACATTTCTTTCATCGATGGAAGAACCTCAGACTCAATTATTTTAGGCGAAGATTTACTTGAAGTTCCCTACATAACGAATGTAAAACCTTTTCGTCTTGCAATGTACGAAACAAGTTACAACACCTGGTATGAAGTTTTAAAATGGGCAGAAAACAACGGCTACACGATTGTAAATAAAGGCGTTGAAGGAGTTTTTGGCGAAGTTGAACATGAAAATAATATGTCAGGACCAGGAGAAGAGCCAAAACTTGTTGAAATGCCTGTTTGCCGTCTTACTTGGCGCGATGTAATGGTATGGTGCAATGCATTAAGCGAAATGAAAGGTCTTGAACCAGTTTACTGCACAGACAAAGATTTTAAAACACCTTTAAGAGATTCAACTGGAGTTGCTTTCAATGATTTAGAAAATTATGCGATAGAACCGGGAGAAGTTGACAATCCGTATGTAAACACAAATGCAAACGGCTTCAGGCTTCCTTATGTAAAAGAATGGGAATATGCTGCACGAAAGCGCCTTGATGGAACTGCAATTTCTGGAAGAAATGTTTCTGGAGATGATTCCGGTGCAATGTTTTCTCCGACGGCAATAGAAGAAATGAATGAAATTAGTTTTCCGATTTCTAAGATTTATGAAAATTATATCTGGTGGAGAAAAAATTCTGCAGGAGAAGCAAAATTAACAGCATCAGGTTTGAATGATACAACGGCAAATTTAAAAACACTTACAGGAAATAATTCCATCAGTACTTTTAGAACACACCTTTCTGGCGGAAAACTCCCGAACCACTTGGGGTTCTATGATATGAGCGGAAATATTCCTGAATGGTGTTTTGATTACAATGTAACTTATGGTTCAAAACTCAAATTCCATACAATGCGTGCATTCAGAGGCGGAGATACAGCAAACCAAAGCGATGCGCTAAATCAATTTCACTCATCAGGCAACAAAGGCGGTCAGATAGTCGGAATAAAAGGCGGTGGTTTCCGTATTGCACAGAATCATTAAATGTGTTCTATATAATAGTTAATTTAGTTAATTTTATACTAAAGCCAGTATTCCTAAGACCTGAAGTGAGTATTCCTAAGACCCTGAGTCAATATTCCTAAGGGTTGAAGTAAGTATTCCTAAGGGGCTTAGGAAGTATCACTTAGCTTCTTAGGAAGTATTCCTTTAGTTTGAAATTCCTAAAAGTGAAAAAAAATACTTTCTTAAAAAAGAAGGCATTAAAAATAATGAAAATCTATTAGTTTTTATTTGACTTCGTTTTTAAGTTCTTTTCCTTCTGTAAAATCCACAATATTTTGAAGCGTTGTATCTGCGATTGCTTTAAGCGCATTTTTTGTAAGAAATGCCTGATGTCCAGTTATAATTACATTCGGGAAAGTTAAAAGCCGGGCAAGCATGTCGTCTTTTATAACGTCTGCAGACCAGTCTGCAAAGAAATATCGGCTTTCTTCTTCATAAACGTCAAGCGCCGCTCCTCCGATAGTTCTTTTCTTTAAAGCTTTTACTAGCGCATGAGTGTCGATTAAAGCGCCGCGTCCTGTATTTATTATAACCGCATCGTTTTTCATCATGGAAAGAGACTTTTCGTTTACAAGATGCTTTGTATCGTCTGTTAAAGGGCAGTGCAGGCTGATTACATCGCTTTTTGGAACAATTCAATAAGCGGAATGTATGTAAAGCCTTTTTTTCAGCCCAGTCATTGTCTGGATATGCGTCGTACATTACGATTTTCATTCCGATTCCAGAAAGACATTCTGCCATTACTTTTCCGATTTTTCCAGTTCCAATGATTCCGGCTGTAAGTCCGCACAAATCCCGGCCTGTGAGCCCATTCAATGTGAAATTTCCAGAGCGGGTTCTTAAATATGCCTGAGGAATTTTTCTTGTAAGGGAAAGCAAAAGCGAAAGAGCGTGTTCTGCTACAGAATGAGGCGAGTACGCTGGAACTCTTGCGACTTTTATGCCGAATTCTTTTGCAGCTTCAAGATCCACATTGTTAAAGCCTGCGCATCTCAATGCAATCATTTTTACACCGCATTTTTTCAGTATGGAAATAACGGTTCTGTTTATGGTGTCGTTTACAAATGTGCATACAATGTCATAGCCGGATGCTGTCAATGCGGTTTTTTCTGTCAGATGAAAGTCAAAAAATCAATATTGAATAGAAAGTTCTTGTTTTCTTCTGAAAAAGATTCCTTGTCATAGCTGCAGGCATCATAAAACGCAATTTTCAATTCCTTGTTTTCCATAAAAAATCCTCCGGTAAAAAGTTTTAATTTAAATATACAATTTTTTTCTTTAATTTGCATTAGTTTCTGTTTTTTTATTGATATTTTGTGAGAAAGTTGCTTTTACTTTGAAAATGATTATTTTATTGGCTGCAATGTAGACTTGAAAAAATTTATTCAGTTTATATAATGAAAGAAAATATAATACTTGCGAGGTGTTTTTATGACAAAATTAGGTGCATTTGCTATTGGTGTTGCGGTTGGCGGAGTAACTCTTGCCTTGGTAAAAACAGCTGGATTCAAAAAAGTCTGCTCCAAAGTTATCAGCGCGGGAATGCAGCTAAAAGATGAAGCTGCTTCTTTTGTTGAAACTGTAAAAGAAGACGCGGAAGATATAAAGGCAGAGGCCGCTTACAATAAAAACGCATCAAAAGCTAATGCTTAAAAATCAGTCTTAAATTATTTAAAAATATCTTTTTAAAAAGGGATTGCAATGGATTTTCAGATTTCTCACAGTCTTCCAGGCAGAGTAAGGCTTAGATATGAGCGTCATATTCTGTCTTTGCGTCAGGCAATGCTTGTTCAGATGCTTGTTGGTCTTCAAGAAGGAATAGTTTCTGTTTCTGTTAATACAGTTTCAGGAAGCATTCTTATTGAATACAAAGATACTTCCTTGGAAACAGTTATTTCTTACGTAAAGGCTCTTGATGGAAAGTATCTCAATGATGAAAATCTGCTTTCGAGCGTTTCTGTTCCTTCTGTGCAGGAAAGTCTTTTGGAGTCGTTGCTGTCCCTTACAGTTGAGCATTTTCTAAAAAAACTTCTTCCTCTTCCATTGAGAAAAATCATTTCTCTTGTTTCAATTGTTCCTCGTGTTCAAAAGGGCATTGCAAGCGTAGTGAGAGGAAAGCCGTTCTGCGCGGAAACTCTTGATGCTGCCGCGATTTCTCTTTCATATTTAACTGGCGACATTGATACTGCTGGAACTATAAATTTCCTTTTGAATATCGGCGATACTCTCGAAGATTACACAAAGCGAAAGTCCCATGACAATTTGACTCAGTCGCTTCTTATAACTGATGAAACCGTTACAATCGTTCAGGATGGAGAAGAAAAAGAAATTTCCACACAGCTTTTAAAGGCGGGCGACATCGTTATTGTTCGCGCTGGCTCTGTAATTCCTGTTGACGGAACTGTTGTTGACGGCGTTGGAATGGTAAACCAGGCTTCAATGACTGGAGAAGCTCTGCCTGTTCAGCGTGAAAAAGGCTCGTCTGTTTTTGCTTCCACAATTATTGAAGAAGGCGAAATAAAGATAAAAGTGAAGGCTTGCGGAGGCGAAACCAAAGTAAGCAAAATTGCAAATATGATTGACCGATCAAATTCACTTAAGGCTGCAAGTCAGGAAAAAGCGGAACGTGTTGCTGACAATCTTGTAAAATACAATTTTTTAATTGCGGGTCTTGCGTATTTCTTTACACGTAACTTTACAAAGGCGGCTTCAACATTGCTTGTGGATTATTCCTGCGCCATGAAGCTTTCTGCTCCGATTTCAGTTCTTTCTGCAATGAGAGATTGTGCCCGGAACGGAATTCTTGCGAAAGGCGGAAAATTTCTTGAGGAATTTGCGGAATCTGACACAATTGTTTTTGACAAGACAGGAACATTGACAGAATCAAACCCTGTTGTAAAAAAGATTGTTGTTTTTGGCAGCAGAAAGGAAAATGAAGTTTTAAAACTTGCTGCTTGCCTTGAAGAGCATTTCCCGCATTCTTTGGCGCGTGCTGTTGTAAATGAAGCTGCGTCCAGGGGATTGAACCACAAGGAAGAGCATACAAAGGTCGAATATATTCTTGCGCATGGAATTGCTTCCAGCCTTGACGGAAAAAAGCTCCGCATAGGAAGCGCGCATTTTATCTTTGATGACGAAAAAATTCCGCTTACAAAAGAAGCCGATGACTGCATAAATACAATAACTGGTTGTTCCCAGCTTTATTTTGCAATTGACGGAGAACTTGCCGCTATAATCGTAATTGAAGATCCAATCAGAAAAGAATCTTGCGCTGTAATAAAAAAGTTGAAAGACTCTGGCTTTAAGAATGTGATTATGATTACAGGCGACAATAAGCATACTGCAAAAGAAGTTGCGGAAAAAACTGGCGTAACAGATTTTGTTGCTGAAGCTCTTCCAGACACAAAAGTATCTTGGATTGAAAAGCTTAAGAAAGAAGGGCACAAAGTTGTTATGGTTGGAGACGGAATCAATGATTCTCCGGCTCTTTCTGCGGCAAATGTTGGAATTGCAATGGGAAAGGCAAGCTCAATTGCAAGCGAGACTGCGGATATTCTTCTTCCTGACGACGGCTTGGATTCTCTTCCAGTTTTGCGGAAAATAAGCCGAAACTTGATTTCAAGGATTCACGGAAACAACCGAGCTATAATCGGAATAAATTCTGCGCTCATTGCCGGCGGACTTGCTGGTTCCATAACACCGCAAATGGCTGCCTTGCTTCATAACAGCTCCACAGTTGCAATCAGTGTGAATGCAATGAGTTCCTTGGACTAAAAAATGATTGTTTCAAGTTTTTTCCCAGGAAGAATCCGTTTACGCAATGATGTTTTTAAAGATGATGATATATTTTCCGCATTGTATTCTGCTGTCGGAAGCCATTCTGCCGTAAAAAAAGTTGAGCGCAATGAAAGAACTGGCAGCGTGCTTGTTGAATATATTTCAGAAAATTTACCCATGGAAAAACTTCTTGCCTTAAAAGATGAGTTTTTTGCGCTTGGAAAACTTGCGGAATCCTATAGCAAAAAAAATAAGCCAGTTATTCTTGAAAAAATTCATGAAATCGAAAGAAAATTAAAATAGCTTTGCATGTTTTATAGCTTTTGTTATATTTAAAGTAATTCAGTTTCTTAACGGAGGTTTTTTATGGATAACAAGGCTATGTTCAATTTGTCTTACGGTCTTTTTATTTTGACTGCAAAAGACGGCGAAAAAGACAACGGCTGCATTGTGAATACTGTAGGGCAGGTTACTTCCCAACCTAACAGAATTTCTTTGACGGTAAACAAAGCGAATTATACGCACGATATGATTCTGAAAACAAAAGAATTCAATGTTTCCGTTCTGGCAGAAAATTCTAAATTTGAAACTTACAGGCATTGGGGCTTCCAAAGCGGTAGAAATACAGATAAACTTGAATCAATTTCTTTTAAAAGATCTGCAAATGGCCTTGTTTATATTGCGGATGAAACAAACGCATTTTTGAGCGCGAAAGTTGTTTCCACACTTGATTTGGGAACGCACACTCTTTTTATTGCTGATGTTACAGACGGCGAAGTTTTGTCGCAAGTTCCTTCAGCAACATATTCATTTTATCAGAATAATATAAAGCCAAAGCCAGCTTCCACGGAAAAGAGAAAGGGCTTTATTTGTACTGTCTGCGGATATATTTATGAAGGTGAAACTTTGCCTGACGATTTTATTTGCCCTGTATGTAAGCATCCAGCCTCGGATTTTAGACCGCTTTAATGAATTTTTTGTGTCATTGTCGGAGCGTTACATGCAATCTAGCTGTTTTCATACTGAAAAATTCAATATTTTCTAAAAAAAATTGATATTTTTGCAAATTCATATTGACATTTTTTTTTTGGAAAGTATACATTCTTAACCACGGTAGCCAAAGTGAAGAGGTAATACCCGTTCCCATACCGAACACGGAAGTCAAGCTCTTCTACGCCGATGATACTGCTAACGCGGGAAAGTAGGAAGCTGCCGTGTTTTTATTTTAAACGCTTTTCTTTTTTTTCAATCAATAAAAATCTTATATTTTTAATATTTTAGTTATTATATGCTTTAAAAAACTTTATAATTCTTCACTCCGTTAGGACATATAGAGCAAGGCGGCTATAAAACTTCATTTTGTTTTGTAATGATGGATTCAGGTCATTGAGTTTTTTGATTGAAATAATTGATGAGCCTGGATTAAAATAATCCGGAGGACAAGCAAATGAGAAAAACTATAAAAATCTTTTCTTTGATTCTACTATGTTTATTCTTTATTTCATGTTTCGAAACCTTTGGATGAAAATGAAAGTTTTACGCGACCAAAGTTACCTAACTGAATTTTGAAACCATTATTAAGATACTGA
Source organism: Treponema peruense (assembly GCF_016117655.1). Lineage (NCBI taxonomy): Bacteria > Pseudomonadati > Spirochaetota > Spirochaetia > Treponematales > Treponemataceae > Treponema > Treponema peruense. The sequence goes on along the minus strand of NZ_CP064936.1, from coordinate 2,270,577 downwards.
GGCAATTTTCTTACCAAAGATGTAAGAACAGCTTCAACGTCAGTTACGTTTAATGTACAAGCATCGGAAATATCCTTTGCCAAGTCCATTACTGTAAGCTCTTCCATGTACTGTGGAGCAGCATAAAATTTTTTTTCATCAGTATTAAGGGGATTTATCCTTTTTACAACGCGATATTTCATATAGTTTTTCCTTGCGGTTCTTTAAGGCGGTCGCAGCCTGCTCAAGGTATAAGGTCACCATAGGCGACTCCTTGTAGATTTAACTTAAGTTCCGAAAGCCTTTGGCAACGCCGGACTATTCGGTAACTTGAAAAAAACAGGAAAAACCGTTACAGTTATATTGGTTATACGGCAACAGTTTTTCGCTGTTTGCTTGAAGGGCTCTTTAATCAGTACCAGTGATTAAAGAGCCTTTTTTTTCGAACTTGCACATGTATAGCCAAGTCCAAAAGCAATCAATGCAACTACAAGAACTGCAGAAGTTCCTGAGAATTCAATTGATGTTTCTTTTTCATCTGTTTTATCAGATATTGCTAATGAAAAAGAATTCTCGAAGTTGTTCATTTTTCCACCTCCATATTAAGTATTCAGTCTTGTTTTTCTTCAACGAAGATTTCACAAAGATCTGTTGTTTCAATGTCAATTACCTCCTTGCGGATTAGATCCATCTTTATTTCCAGAAGTTGCAGCCAGTGCAATTCCTACACCTAGTGCAATTGCTGCTAACCCCAAAGCAGCCCAACCAGAAAAATCATTATCTCGTTTGGACTGAGCTTTTTTATGAATATCAGCTGCAATTTTTTGTACCTCGTTCACTGGTAATTCTTGCAAATCTCGCGAAATTGAAATTGCGGCTTTTTTAAACTCTTCATTATCTTCATATGCACCCATGCTAATGGAAATAGATTTATGAAGTGTCTCACATTCTGCTTTTAACAGTGCATCACTTGCATCTGCATTTAATTTATATACTGTGCGAATCTTATCTGAAAGTTCTGGAGGGATTTCTCTTGCTCCAGATTCAACTGATGAAAGAAGTGAAATCGATACATCAAGCTTCTGTGCCATAACAGCAAGGGTATCACCAGTATCAATTCTGAGTCTTTTTAAGAATTTTCCATAACTTGTTGGATTAACGCACTGCATAGCTTTACCTCCTTACAATTCAAATATATTACACATTTTGTGTAATGTCAAGCAAATTTTGAAAATAAAAACAATATTACACATATTGTGAAAAAATATACTGAGAATTATTCAAATACACGGTGAGTTTTTATAAATTCACGCCGAGATTAAAAAAATACGGCGTAATTTTCATAAGGTCATTCTATGACACCGTTGTGTGATAAACTTCTACAAATAACGGGAATAAAAATATTTTGCGAAATCGTGATATTTTACACACTTAAAACACAAAGTTGTGATATAATTATCTATATTATGCAAGTTGATTATACAAAGCTTTGGTCTCGTTATAAAGAAATGGGGCATAAGAACAAAACAGACCTTATTGAAATGGCAGGAATCTCAACGAATATTCTGGCCAAATTGACAAAAGGTGAATTTATTTCCATGGATAGTATCCAACGCATTTGTAAAGCCCTGAATTGTGATGTGGGCGATATATGTGTAATAAATAATGTGGAAGGTTAAAAGGAATATATAATGGCACAGTATAACGTAAACAATATTATGGTTAGTTCACTTCTTTCTAGTATTAGAGATGGAACTATTGCAATTCCTGAAATACAGAGGCCTTTTGTTTGGGATCCTACAAAGGTTCGTGATTTAATTGATTCATTATATAAAGGATATCCAGTTGGATATATTATTGTTTGGCAGAATCCTGATGTAAAACTTAAAGATGGAACTATTTCTTCTGGAAAGAAAATCATTATTGATGGTCAGCAGAGAATTACTGCATTAACCGCTGCAATTGTTGGACTTGAAGTTGTTGGTGCTGATTATAAAAAGAAGAGAATTAAGATTGCATTTAATCCAAAAGAAGAAAAATTTGAAACTTGTAACCCTGCTATTGAGAAAGATATTCAATGGATTGCAGATATATCAACTGTTTTACAGCCTGGTTTTGATGCTTTCTCTTTTGTAAATGAATATTGTGATAAAAACAAAATCACAGATAATGCTGAAAAAAGTTCTATTAACAAGGTGATCAATACTTTAAGTCAGATTCAGAACAATAGCCTTGGTGTAATAGATCTTTCTTCTGGTCTTGATATTGATAGTGTCACAGATATTTTTATTCGAATCAACTCTAAAGGCAAAGTCCTTTCACAAGCAGATTTTGCTATGTCAAAGATATCTTCAAATGAAAGATATAAAGGTGATTTAATCCGTAAGACTATAGATTATTTTTGTCATCTTCTTCAGAATCCTGGTGATTTTGATACTATAAAAAATAATGATTCTGAGTTTGCAATTACGGATGAGTTTAAGGCAATTGCTTGGATAAAAGATGAAAACGAAGATATTTATGAACCAGATTATACAGACCTTTTGAGAGTTGCATTTACTTCAAAATTCCATCGTGGTAAACTGGCTGACCTTGTAAGTTTGTTAAGTGGACGTGATTTTAAGACTCGTGAATTTAAAGAAGAAATTGCTGAACAGTCATTTAAAGACTTAAAAGAAAGTGTTTTGCAATTTGTAAATAAGACTAATTTCCAAAGGTATTTAATGATTGTAAAATCTACAGGAATTATAGATTCATCACTTGTTCGTTCTGATAACGTTATGAACTTTGGATATATTCTCTACCTTGCTCTTAGAGAAAAGAAAATCGATGCTATCATTATAGAGAGGGCTGTAAGACGTTGGCTTGTACTTACTATTCTTACAGGAAGATATTCTGGCTCTCCTGAGTCTATGTTTAATTACGATATTATACGATTTGTGGATGCAGCAGATCCAATTACATACATTGAACAGACTGAAGCAGGTGTTCTTTCTGAAGCATTCTGGAGCAATGTACTTATTACAAGACTTAACACTGCTGTTGCAAGTAGTCCATTTTATAATGTTTATCTTATGGCTCAGGTCAAATCTGGAGATAAGGGATTCCTTTCAGAACAAATTGATGTTAAGTCAATGATTGAACAGCGTGGAGATATTCATCACTTATTTCCTAAACAGTATTTAATTAATAATGGAATTAAAGATAAAGGAATGTATAATCAGATTGCAAATTATGTTTATCTACAATCTGAAATAAACATAAAAGTAAAAGATACAGCACCAAATGAATATATGGCTACAGTCCTCCAACAGTGTGAAGATAAAAAGCCTGTATATGGTGGAATTGTAGATAAAAATGAGCTTATGCAGAATCTTAAGGCAAATTGTGTACCTGAGGATTTTATTAAAATGGATGTAAAAGATTTTAATAGATTCCTTGATATGAGACGTAAGCTTATGGCAGCTAAAATCAAAGATTATTACGAAAGTTTGAAATAGAAAAAGGAAATTAATAAAAATGCTTCATACAATGATTCAAAAATCATGCAAAAAATGGTTATCTTCTGGTGATTGCAAAATAAAAAACTTGATTTCCTATATGATTTCTACAGGGGAACTTCGCGACGCACAGATAGAAGCAATAAAAACATATCTTTTTTTAAAGATAGCCTGTGACAACAAACCTCTTTATGAGCTCTTTTGCAATGGCGCTTTTAATTCTCTTTCAGAGGAAGATTTGAATAGCATGGAGCTTTCTACACTAGCCCGCGAGACTCTTTTTCATAATAAAGCGGCTCTTTCCTTGTATGAGTATGCCACACAAAAAAATGATAGAGGTGAACAGGTTTCTGTAAAACTTGCGGATGAAATAAAAAAGAATCCTCAAAGCATTGATTATGAAGGTATTTTCAAAAAGATTTTTTACGGTGTCACATATTCCGATTATCTTTTCAGCCTTCCAATGGGAGCTGGAAAAACATTTTTGATGGCGGCTTTCATTTATATTGATTTGTATTTTGCAATGCAGAATCCAGCTGAAAAACGATTTGCTAGAAATTTCATTATTTTAGCTCCCTCTGGATTAAAAACTTCGGTTATTCCAAGTCTAAGAACAATACAGGAATTTAATCCAGCATGGGTTTTGCCTGAACCAACAGCGAGCGAAATAAAGAGACAAATGATTTTTGAAGTGTTGGATGAAAACAAATCTGCAAAAAAATCAAATAGAACTAAAAATCCAAATGTACAGAAGCTGGCTTTACATCAGCCATTTGAGGATTTAACAGGCCTTGTGGCCGTAACAAATGCAGAAAAGGTTATTCTTGACGGACTTGTTCGTGCAGAACAGGGAGAATTATTTGAAGAAAGTTCGGAAACAAAAGACCGTGAGGCAAATGAACTTCGTTACTGGATTGGGAAGTTCCCACAGCTTTCTGTTTTTATCGACGAGGTTCATCATGCAACAGATGGTGACATAAAACTCCGCTCTGTGGTGAACCGTTGGGCAAATGGTGAAAAGAAAAATGTGACGAATGTAATCGGCTTTTCTGGTACACCATACTTGGATAAAGCAGAAAAAATACCTGTTACAGATTCTCTTTCTGTTGCCTCGTCTGATATTTCTAATACCGTTTATTATTATCCGCTTGTAGACGCAATAGGAAACTTCTTGAAATATCCAACCGTAAAGGTTTCTGACAATAAAGACAGTATGCAGATTGTTGAAAGCGGCGTACGTGAATTCTTACAAAAATATAAAGACACCATTTATGACCGCCCGCCACGCACACTGCAGGCTAAACTTGCGGTTTATTGCGGAAAAGGAATAGATTTTCTTGAAGAAGAAGTTTATCCGTTTATTTCAAATCTCATCATGGAGTACGGACTGAATCCTAATGAGCATATTTTACGCTATCATGACGGAAATAAAAATCATCCTAAGCCACAGGATAGTGATTATCAGTTCAAGATTCTTGATAGAAGTGAATCAAAAATACGAATAATACTCCTTTGTCAGATTGGAAAAGAAGGATGGAACTGCCGGAGCCTTGCAGGGGTAATTCTTTCGCAAGAGGGGGATTGTCCTACAAATATGGTTTTGCAAACTTCATGTAGATGTTTACGTCAGGTAGAGCGTGGTAAAAAAGAAACTGCCTTAATATATTTAAATGAGACAAATGCTGAAAAACTTAAAAAGCAACTTGAGCAACAGCAGCATATCAATCTAGATGAATTCCAGAAGGGCTCAAGAGGTGCTACCGAAACGCTTAACAGATATAATCGTACTGAGCATTTAAAGCTTCCTCCAATACCGCTGTATCAGTATTCAATCAAATATGACACTCTGCTTGTGGAAGAGCCTGATACTGAAAATGTTATTTCAAATGCTGTAAAAAATTCTGAGCAGAAAGCAGTTATAAATAAACAGTTTGATGTCAGGAAAGCAGATTTCACAAATATCGATATTGATTCTTCTGAGCATGGAAAACTTCCGGCACGATACAATACTTGGCTTTATGAAATAGCGAGAGAGAGTTTTGGTTTTGTAACAATTGCAAAACTCCATGAACATGACAAGGCATTGCGCAAGGTCTTTAATGAAGTCTCATATAAAGCTGATGGCGAGACATATTTCAGTTCTCATTATGACATACAAAAATTAAATTCACTTATCAGAACCGCCTTTTATGAAAAACGAGATTTTTCTGTCAGGGAAGAATTTATAAAAGAATCAGTAAGATTGCTGTGCATAGAACAGTTTTCGCCACAAGTCGAAGTTGCGTCATCTAAAATTAAGGATTATTATCCTGAAGAAATCGAAGTTCAAAAGATAATTGACGCAGATAAATCTGGAAAAACTGAAATCGATGAAAAGACAAAAGCTGCCGTTACAGCTCTCCGTGCAGCAGGTTTGAATAAAGAGGCTGATGATATTGAAAATAAGGCTTGCCCTTATCCAAATAAAGACCGGACTTTTCATTACCTTCCATATAAAACAGACAGTTCTTTTGAACAGAAATTCCTTGGAGAAGTTTTAAAAGAAGAGTGCGTGTCAAAATTTAATCTTGAAGTCTATTATAACGGTGACCGAAATCTGACTGATTTTAAGATTCACTGTTATAAAAAAACTGAAAAAGATTGGTCAAATGTCGGTGAATATACACCTGATTTTATCATCTTGCAAAGGAAATCAGAAAACGAAGTCGGAAAAGTTTTAATTGTTGAAACAAAAGGCAGCTTATATGCAAATGACCCGAATTTCATTGCCCGCCGGGAATTTGTTGAGCAGTATTTTATAAAGATGAACAATGAAAAAACAGGCGCTGAAAAATTCTCATATCTTTATCTGCAAGATAATAAGTCGGACGAAGAAAGAATTAAAAAGACAATCATCCATGTTAATGCATTTTTTGGGGAGGAAATGTAAATGGCAAAGAAGCAAAAAAAAGAAGTTACAATTAGAAGTTCCGCCGCTGAATATCTTACTTACATTGCAGCAACAGGTGATTCTCCTGAAAGTTATGAAATGAGATATGAAGACGAGAATATCTGGCTGACCCAAAAAATGATGGCAGCTTTATATGATGTTGATGTTGCAAATATAAATTATCATCTTAAAAAAATCTATGACGATGGAGAATTAACAAAAGAGGCAACTATTAAAAATTTTTTAATAGTTCAAAATGAGGGAAACCGAACTGTTTCTCGTGAGGTTGTGCACTATAATCTTCAGATGATTATTGCTGTTGGTTTTAAAGTAAATAATGAGCGTGCCGTTAGGTTTAGAAAGTGGGCTGGTCAAATTGTCAAGGATTATACAATTCAAGGCTGGACAATGGACAAAGAGCGACTGAAAAAAGGACACATGTTTACAGATGAATATTTTGAGCGCCAGCTTCAGCAAATCAGGGAAATAAGGCTTTCAGAAAGAAAGTTTTATCAAAAGGTTACTGACTTATATGCAACGGCCTTTGATTATGACAAGGATGCTACTACAACAAAAGAATTCTTTAAGATGGTGCAGAATAAAATGCATTATGCTGTACATAGGCATACGGCAGCAGAACTTATTGTGGAGCGCGCTGATGCAAAAAAGGAACACATGGGGCTTACAACTTGGGAAAATGCACCTTCTGGAAAAATCATAAAAGCAGACGTAACTATTGCAAAAAACTATTTATCAGAAAAAGAAATGAGTTTTATGGAGAGACTTGTTTCCTTATATCTTGATTATGCAGAAATGCAGGCAGAACGTCACATACCTATGAGCATGGAAGATTGGGCAATACGTTTGGATGGTTTTTTGGAATTCAACGGAAATGAAATTTTAACAGGACCAGGAAAAATAAGCGCGGAACAGGCAAAACTACATGCAGAAAGCGAATTTGAAAAATACAGAATTGTACAGGATAGATTGTTTAAGAGCGATTACGATTTATTCTTGGAGGAGATGGGAGAATGAAATATGAAATTACTGGAAATTGGAAGAATGGATTCAAGAATGATGCCGTTCTATTTTTTTCTCAAAGTATAGAAAAACTTCTAAATCCAAATACCGATCATGTACATTGTGTCTCTGTTCTAAATGCTTATTCTTTATTATATGAATATCTCGAAGCATTTGATTTGGTAAGAAAAGGAATGATTGATAAAAAACATCTAGATTTTATTTCTGATGAAATTTGGGAGACTTTAGGACAAGATGTAATTGTTAATTGTATTTTAAAAAAGACAGAAATTTTAGCTATAAAGCAAAAGTTTAGTGCAGTTCCCTTTGAAGAAAAAAAATCTGTAATTTTATACTTAGTAAATCAACTTTATAAGTTTAATGAAATTGCAAAAAATTATTTATTAGAAAACATAAAGAAAGAAAAAAATAAAACTGAACTTTATTTAGGATTAAAAAGTTATCTTCCATATCTGATTGGTGGCGGATATTCAGAAGACTTTATTTATAATTATAATAAAAAAATATTCAAAAGTGGAAAAGAGATTTCTATAAATACAGTTGAAACTTTTTTAACAAAGTTTGATTTTGTTAATCAAAGATTCACCGTTATTCTTCCTGTTGACTTGGAGATAAAACAGTTTCAAGCTATCCTTGAAAAAAGATTATCTGTCTCTTTTAATACACCTTCAAAATTTATAGAAGGTTTTCATTATGATACTGATAGATATATTTTGATTTCTGCTTCGGTGGAAGAATTAGATTCAAATCAAGCTTCTATACGAGTAATGAATAATTTAGCATTGTTTACAAGATATTATAAGTTTTTTTCTCAAAGCACAAAACCTTTTTTTGGAAAATCTTGTATAGTTATTGATGATGAGTCTGGTGAAAGAAATTTTATCAAAATACGAAGAAATGGACTTGTATATCTTTCTGAAGAAGCTGAGATTTCTAAATTACAAATTGGCGAAACGGCAGAAGGCGTTATAACCTCTTTAATGACTTATGAGAATAATGTATTTCCTGTTATTGATAAAGCAATAATGAATTATACCAATGCTTATGAGAACAAGCACTTAGAAAGTTCATTTCTGAATTTTTGGGCGGTATTGGAAAGTTTGTGTGAAAAGAAAGATATTTCTAAGATTATGCAAATCGAGGATAATATCCTCCCAATTCTTTCAAAAGATTATTATGCTATGATCTTTGAAGCTTTATTACGAGATGTTACGGATAATATACCAAAAAATCAGCTAGAGGGCTTTTTTAATACTTATTTTAACAAATCATCAATAAATAACCTAGATTTTATAAATTTAATTTTATTAGATGAATATAAGGATGCTCGTATTGAGTTAAATTCTTTTTTAGAAAAATACCCTTTCATTCGATATAATATTTTTGCTATTAATAAACGATATGAAAAACTTAATTCAGTAAAAAAAGATATCGAAAGATTTGAAACAAGATTAAAATGGCATCTACGTAGATTGTATCGAGCAAGAAATACAATTATTCATTCTGGGGAAACACCAAAACATTTACAATATCTTACAAAACATTTAATGGAATATACATCTCAAGTATTAATTGAAATATTGTTTAATTTAACAATACGAGAGGATATTAATAATGTGGAATCATTGTTTATTGATGTTGAATTATTTAACTCAACTATAAAAACTTATTTATCAAAAGAATCTAAAAAGAATATTACAAGAGAAGATATTGCATTTTTAGTAAGTTATGAGGAGAAAATGAATGCCAATTAAATACATTCCATACACCCCGGAGCCGATTGAAGGGCAGGCTCTTTTAGATAATTTTACTCGCACTCTCCGTTATAAAGGAAACTATGATATAAAAGGTAAACTTATACGCGGTATGCCTTTGTATGAAATGCAGACTGTTGAAACTTTCGGCGATAAAGAAAAAGCAAAGCAGAACCTTGTGATTCGCGGGGAATGTGTGTCGGCCTGTGCTTATCTTAAAGAAAAAGGTATTCTTGTTGATTTAGTTTACATTGACCCGCCCTTTGCAAGCGGAGCTGATTATTCCAAGACCGTTTACATCCGTCAGAATCCCAAACTGGCAAAGGCTTTGAAGCAGGCAGAAGAAGAACTTGAAATTGAAGATTTGAAAAGTTTTGAAGAAAAAATGTACGGTGATGTTTGGAATAAAGAAAAATACCTGAACTGGATGTATGAAAACCTGTGCGCAATAAAAAGTGTGATGAGTGAGACAGCAAGCATTTATGTTCATTTGGATTATCATATTGGTCATTATGTAAAGATTTTGATGGATGAGATTTATGGTGAAGATAATTTTAGGAGCGAAATAATTTGGAAAAGAGCAACGGCTCATAGTGATTCAGGCTTTTTTGGTAACAATTATGATATGATTTATTTTTACACAAAATCTGATTCAGCAATTTTTAATACAATTTTTCAAGATTATGATGAAAAATATATTGCTCGTTTTAAATACAAAGATCCAGATGGACGATTATGGGATAGTGGTAATCCAACTGCTAAAGGATTGCAAGGCGGTGGATATGATTATGAATATGATGGTTATAGAACACTATGGCGTTATCCATACGAAACTCTAAAGAAAATGGATGAAGAAGGGCGACTATACAGAACAAAAAATGGTGGAATAAGAACAAAAGTTTATCTTGATGAATTAAAGGGAATGCCATGCCAAGCATTATGGACAGATATAAATGCCGTTAATTCCCAAGCAGATGAACGCATTGACTACGCCACACAAAAACCTGAATCCCTGCTTGAACGCATCATTAAAGCATCTTCCGATGAAAATATGCTTGTTGCAGATTTCTTCGGCGGTTCTGGTGTAACGGCAGCTGTAGCAAATAAACTTAACCGCCGTTTCATTCACTGCGATGTGGGCATCAATTCTATCCAGACCGTACGCGACCGCTTGATTGCACAGAAGAATAGTCCTGCATCATTTTCTGTTCTTGAAATAAAAGATGGAGTTTCCCTGTTCCGTAATCCAGTACAGACGATGGAAAAACTAAAGTCTCTCGTGCCCGGGCTTGGAAAAATGGAAGGGCTTTCAGACTTTTGGGCGGGCTGTATAGAAAGCGTGAAGGACGGTTCGGTTCCTGTTTATCTTCCGGATTTGAAAAACAGTGAGTGCAAGATTTTAGACAAGCCTTTTATGAGCCGCATTCTGCATGAACATCTGGGAAATCTTCCTTTCACTCCGACCCGCGTAATCATCTATTATGTTGATGTGGCGGATATTTCAGAAATTGAAGAGTTCGTTAAATCAGACAAATCAACCCTTGCAAAAATCGAATTCCGCGACTTAAAACAACTGCTTGATGAAATAGTGATTGAAGACACCGCTGACTTTGAAGTAAGCGAAGTTCAGGAAGAACTAATACCGGAATATAAGCTGACCGTAAAATCTTTTATGAGCGATCGGGTAATGCGACACATAAACGCCTACAATCAAAAATGCGAACTCAACTCAAAAGGTAAAAAGTTCAAGCCAATCGTCATTTCAGAAGAAGGACTGGAACTCATTGAATGGCTCAGCGTGGATTGTACTGCAACAGAAGGTGAGTGGCATTCAGATTCAGAAATCAAAATTGATAAGCTTGGTTTTGTTATTAAGAATGGTATAAAGACAAAAGATTTCTGGGACGGCACAATCAAAAGCGAAACAAAACCGATGCGTCTGAAAATCAGGAATATCTGCGGGGATGATAGTGTGTGGAAGGTGGAGTAGGAAGAATGCCAAAAAATATTACCCAATATAATTTGCTTATCTCTTGTCCCGGTGATATCACTAATGAAATTAAAATAATTGAAGAAGTTGTAGAAAAGTTTAATCAACAGTTTACAAATTCATTAGGGTTATCAATATTGTCTCGACATTGGAGTAAAAGTTCATACCCACAATCTGGTGGCAAGCCTCAAGATTTATTGAATGAACAATTTGTCAAAGACTGTGATGCCGCGGTAGCAATTTTCTGGACAAGGTTCGGTACACCAACCGATGAATATAAATCTGGTTCAGAAGAAGAAATTCAAATTATGCTGAATTCTGGCAAACAAGTGTTTTTATATTTTTGTGAAAAACCAGTAAAGCCTGGTTATGATCCAGAGCAATATAAGCTTGTAGAAGAATTGAAAGAAAAATATAAGAATAAAGGTATTTATTGGCCGTATGACTCAAACGAATCTTTTAAAGAATTATTCTATGCACATTTAACGCAATACTTTTTGACTGTGAAAAAAATCGACACGATTAATTCTGAAATAAAACCAAAATTAGTATTAAAATCTATTTCTTGTGATAATAATATTGTTGATAAACTTGTTGTGCAAAGATACATAGTTCCTAATCCAATGCCATATAAAGAAAGATTAAAGCGAATTAAAAATAAAATAGACTATATAAATACAATTCATTTTTATAAAGAAACAAATGATTCCTTATCTGAAGCTTCTTTGAAGTGGTCACCTATAGCAACTGTCAGTTCTATGGATTTACTAAAAGGCAGTTTAATAAAAATCTCTGAAGATATTAAAAAGATTATTACTCTTTTTGTAGAGAAATACAATTTTACGCTAAGTAATGATTTTTTTGATGTAGGTAAACTAAGAGAAGATTTTACAGCAAACATGTTATCTACATTACATGGCGGCGGTACAGTCCTAAAAGGCACCCCATCTGAGAAACGGAAGTACGAGTATATTTTCGCTGTAAAAGAAGAAATTGAAGATTATATTCTTTGGGAAAGTATTGAAAAAAACTATGATAATCTAAATATGACGAAACTTCTTATTGAGAATTCAGGAAACAGTTTTGATGAAGATATAGATATAGAAATTTCAATACCGGTTTCTTTACTAATACCTCATTATAAAATGCCTGTACCAGAGTTCACTGTCCTTGATTCATTCGATAAAAAATATAATTTTTCTGATTTATTTTCTATTCAACAAACAGATAAATATTTTGATTATGATTCTTCGGTAAAGAATAAAAGATTTACCCCCATGCCTATCGAACCTGTTTTCAAAAACGAGGAAATGTGGTTTGAAAAAAAATATAAATCAGAAATAAACAAATTATTTTCGTATGAAATATTTGATAGAAAAGATGAAGCTATTGTAAAACTACATGTAGATTACATAAAACAACATACTTCTATTGCATTCCCAACTCCAATATTTTTAGATATGGAAGCAAAGATCGACAATATAAAGTATAGAATAATATCAAAGAATAATCCTGATATAAGAAATGGAACATTAAAAGTTATTCCATCATTTTAAAAAGAGGTAACTATGGAACAAGAACTGATCACCGCTGTAGAAGCAGTAAAAAAAACAATTTTACAGTCTCAGTATCAGGCAGCGAAGGAAACTACTCGCGTTCAGCTAATTCTTTATTATGGCATTGGTCGTTATCTTTCTTCAAAAAAAGGAAAAAAAAACTGGGGAACAAGCGTTCTTGAAACCATAAGTTCTCAACTTAGAAAGGAACTTCCTGGATTACGCGGATTTTCGGCAACAAGTCTTAAGAAAATGCGTTTGTTTTATGAAAACTGGAGTTTCTTAGAAGATTCTGATTCGTCCGTTATGACGGACGAATTGCCCGAAAAACTTAATTCGTCAGACACGTCTGACGAATTAACAGCAATAATTCCAATTTCGGATTTTAAGCTTTCGGGGATCAATCTTGTAGATTTCCCTGTAGAAGACTTTTTTAAGGTTCCTTTTTCTCACCATATTACAATTTTTAGCAAAGTTAAAAATCTTCAAGAATGCTACTATTATATTCATCGAGTTGTAGAAGAAAACTTACAGGTAGACACTCCGGTAACAAGTGAGGAAATCAAAGCCGTTGCCGGGCGGATCAATAAAAAACTTGCCGAAATAAATGGCCTTGATGACGAAGAGAGTTATAATCAAAAGTTGTGGATTGCCTGAGAAGGCATAGAAAAAGAGGTCTGTCTAAGGTATAGTTTTCTTTGGAAAAAAAATAAACATCGAAGGAGACCTCTTATGAAAAGAATACTGGAAATTGAAGAAAATTCCAATAGTCCGACGATTGATTTGCTTGAAGAAGCAATCCGTGCAAGAGCACGTGAAGTAATTGAAAGTCTTTACGAGGATGAAGTTCAGCGTTTTCTTAATAAAACTTCTTCTATCGTAGACAAAACCGGAAACAAACTTGTAGTAAGAAACGGCTTTCACAAAGAACGGACAATTCTTACTACAAACGGTTACGTTACAGTCAGGCTTCCCAGAGTTGATGACCGTGCACTTGAAGAAAAGGATCGCTTTGTAAGCAAAGTTCTTCCTCCGTTTGCAAGAAAAACTCCGACAGTAGAAGCAATACTTTCCGCTGCCTACCTTGCAGGAATTTCTTCAAACAAGTTTTCAGCCATGCTCCATGATGTTCTTGGTGAAGGCTTGATTTGAAATTCCGCGGACTGACAAAAGCGCCAAAATTGGCAGTATGCGACGGAGCGCTTGGGTTTCAAAATGCAGTTGATGAAATCTGGGGCCAGCTAAAAATTCAGAGATGTTGGTTCCACAAGTCAACAAAAGGAAACGGCTCTTCCGCTGCTTCTGTTGCAATGGCTTTCAAGCTTTGTCTTCAGGCAGAGAAAAACTGGCGACGGCTCAGGGGATTTAAACAACTTGAACTTGTCGCCAAAAATATAATTTTTGTGGACGGTGAAGAAAAGAAGGCTGCCTGATGAAAAAGACACTTTTTTTCAATCCACAACAATTGACAATAACTCCAAACAAATCATCCTCATCATATAAAATCTCACTCTCAAGATGAGCCCACCGTCGGTTTTCATCTAGCGTTTCAAAATAATCCAAAGTTTCGAAAGGCCTCTTTTCAATTTGAAAACCAACTTTTAATCCGTCAATTTCTTTACGGACGCAATGATAAATATAAAACTCTTCTTCGGCCTCTCCAAAAGTTTTTTTCCAATTAAATATTTTTTCGTCTTTAACCATTACAACAAGGTCTACATAACCTCCTAAATGTTGCGTACAAAAGTCCCCTCTTTTTATACTTCCGTTCAAAAGAATAGTCTGAATTCCTTCTTTATCTAATTGAGAAACATATTTTTTTGTTGCAGTTTTTAAGTTTTCAATAAGTTCATGCTGTTCTGGTTCAGATGCAAACTGCGTTCTTGTTTTCATATTTTCAATCCCTTTTATTAAATCTTTATCCAAAGTGCAGGACGCATTCCTCCGGTACAGCATCCATCTGTAATATTTCCTTTTAATATATTGTTGCCCTGAATTCCTATGTTGCCATCTCCGTGGACATATACTGCTTTTATTCCGACACGGCCCGGAGATCTTGTCCACCACCACCAGACTTGTTCTTTATTATTTTGAAGTCTTGCAATTCGATTGCTGTTATTGATATCTTTTCTTTCAAACCAGTATCTTTGATTTTTGCCGGGCTTGTAGAGTTTTTCAGAACTTCACCAAAATATTTGCATACAATTTCTTCCATACTCAGTAAAAAGATTTTATCTTCTGTATCTGCTCCGCCGTTTGTTCCGTACCACTGGTTATCTGCATTTACATTTTTTGTTGAACAGATTTTCTCCTGTTCTGATTTGGGAAAACTATTATAAAATTCTCCGTTCAAATATTTTCTTAGCGCACAATCAGTCCAAGTTATTTCTGAATATGAACTGTGATAAGATCCTTGCTCTATTATAAATTCTGTCAGCAGAAGTGCTTTATCATCCTGAATATCCAAAACTATCCAGCTGTAATTTCCAAAAGATAACTTATCTCCGATTTGCATTTTTCTCCTATGATAAAGTTTGCGTTTATAAACAGTTTTATTTTATATCCTTTTTGAATAAAATTCTAGAAACAAAAGTTGCCAAAAAGAATCACCGCAAGCAAAAAAAAATCTTTCACTTCACGTCTCTCTCATCTCCTGTGTGACAAAAATTTGATTCGTCCAATTTGTTGATTATTCGTCCAATAATGTGTATAATTTGGATGAATCGGTAATTGATTGGACGAATGGGGATTATATGCGGAATTTTGATTATTCTAGACTTTTAAATTATAAATGGGATACAGAAACTGTAAATCTGCTAGCAAAAATTCATGAATGTAAAGGACGCCAGAATTTATTTATTCGGCAAAAACCTGTTGAACTGGAACGCCTTGTAGAAATTGCAAAAATTCAAAGTACAGAAGCTTCCAACCGAATTGAAGGTATTGTCACAACTGCTACCCGTCTTAATCAACTTGTAAAAAACAAAACTATTCAGTATTGAAAAACAAATAGAAAAAACAAAAGACGTTTATTACGATACGCTGCAACTTTCAGATTCCGGCTGGAATAAAGGTGAAAATGATTATTCGGCTTTTATAAAATATATGCTCCGGATGATTTTAGCCTGCTATATTGAATTTGAAGAAAGGGTCGGCCTTATGAATTATGCAGGTATAAAAAGTACAGCTTACGATGTTGTGAAAAAATATTGCAATGAAAAAATCGGCACGTTTACAAGCAGCGATGTAATCAATTCATGTCCTTCTGCTGGTCGGTCATCTGTAATAGCTTCATTAAAAAAACTGGCAGAAGAAGGCGTCATACAAAAAGAAGGAAATGGTAAGAATACTTTTTACTACAAGTCCTGACAAATAAAACGTATTTCATGAACAACTCAGATAGCGTTGTTCATGAAAACTTCAGTTGTTACACAACTGTCTTAATTTACCAGTACGCTCACGCGCACTAATTGAACTCAATCGCAAGTTGAAACTTGCTCAATCGTTCAATTTTAAGGAACAAAAAAGACATGCACAAAAATTCCTCCTGTGCTATTATTTATTCAACAAACAAAACTTTTATGGCGGAGTAAAAAATGTGGATTGTTTATGCTGTAGGATCTGCCTTTTTTGCTGGAATTACATCAATTTTGGCAAAGTGTGGAATTAAGAAAACAGACTCAAATGTTGCAACAGCTATCCGAACGGTAATTGTACTGATTTTCTCCTGGCTTATAGTTTTTATAACAGGTTCAGTCAGGACAATAAATGATATTCCGCTTAAAACCTGGGTGTTTTTAATTCTGTCCGGTTTGGCAACGGGAGCTTCCTGGCTTTGTTATTTCCATGCATTGCAGATTGGCGATATCAATAAGGTTGTTCCCATCGATAAGTCGAGTACAGTATTGAGCATTATTCTTGCTGTAATTATTCTGCATGAAAGGATTTCCTGTGTGAGAATAGTTGCTGTCGTTTTGATTGCTGTTGGTACATATCTCATGATCCAGAAAAAAGAATCTTCAGAAAATAAAGATACAAAAAACAAAAGCTGGATATTGTATGCATTCGGTTCCGCAATATTTGCAAGTCTTACGGCAATACTTGGAAAAATCGGAATTACAGGTATAGAGTCAAATCTGGGAACTGCAATAAGAACTTTTGTAGTACTTGTAATGGCATGGATTATGGTGGCAGTTACAGGAAAAATGGGAACAGTAAAGAGCATTCCTCGTAAAGAAATGCTTTTAATCTGTCTTTCAGGAATAGCAACGGGAACTTCCTGGCTTTGTTATTACAAGGCATTGCAGGATGGCCTTGCATGTGTTGTCGTTCCGATTGATAAACTGAGTATTTTAGTTACCATAGTATTTTCCTATGTGGTTTTTAAAGAGAAACTTACAACAAAAGCAGGAATAGGTCTTGTACTGATTGTAGCAGGAACTCTTGCAATGCTGCTGTAAAACGGAACTCACGGCAAGTAAAAAGCTCTTACTTTTCATCTCTCGCCTATAAAAAAGCGAAGACTGTTAGGGCTGAGCAAATCCGTGTGAAAAAAAATATACTAATACTAGCCGAATTTTATTTACTGGTGTAAAATACAACCAACAAATCATGCGAATAAAAAAATTATTTTTGATATCCTTATTTATATTTGTGTCTTTTGCTTCTTCTTTTGCACAGGAACGTGTTCATGCAGATGAATATTATTGTTTGACAGGCCCAGTCATGCTCAGAAATGAAATGAGTTTTTCAGAAGATGCACTTGTGCATACAACGCTGAACCACGAAGGCGGACTTGCGTTTAAAATTTTGAAAACAGGTAAAAGAGAAAAAGGTGAATATTCAGAAGGCATCTGGCTGTATGTAATTCTGACCTGTTGGGTTTGGGACAATGATGGAAAAATTGTTCCTGAAAATTCCAAATGGTGGCTCTTTTTGAACGATGAAGATATTGTCCATCCTTATTGACAGACACAATAGAAGATACTGCTGGAATTTCGTCTTTAAACATCGTTTGTTCCGCCGTTTTTTCAGTAAATGTAAATGAAAATAAAATACTGTTACTAAATAAAATAAGTTTTATATGTTTGACTTTTGCAACAACCTGTCTGATAATACTATATAAGAAATATTTCTAGTGGCAGATTTTTTCAACATTAATTTCAGAAGGAGCAAAAATGAAAAAGACACTTTTAGTATTACCGGCACTTGCACTGGCAACTCTCGCATTTATTGGTTGTTCAAAAAACACAACCGGTAAAATAGTACAAAACAAGGATAAACCTTTTGTATTCTTTAACAGGCAGCCTTCGGATCCAACAACCGGTAAAATCGATATGGATTCAATGAACTGGAATGACAAAACTTATTATGTAGGTTTTGATGCTGCCGGTGGTGGAGCCGTTCAAGGAAAACTTATTACAGATTATCTTGCAAATGCAGATCCTTCTGTAATTGACCGCAATGGAGATGGAATTATAGGTTATGTACTTTGCATTGGTGACGTTGGACATAACGACTCAAAAGCCCGTACACAGGGAATTCGTGAAGCTCTTGGAACATGGAACGGTTCAACTGATCCAACTGTAAACAAGGAAGGTTCTGTAACTGTAGGCGGAAAGAAATTCAAAGTTGTTGAACTTGAAGGAAAAGCCATGACTGGTACCGACGGTTCAACATGGAATGCAAATGCTGCTACAGAAGCTATGGGTAACTGGGCAACAAAGTTTGCAGACAAAATCGATATGGTTGTTTCAAACAACGACGGTATGGCTATGGGATGTCTTCAGGCTTCTAACTATCCGGCAGGAGTTCCTATTTTTGGATATGATGCAAATGCTGATGCAGTTGATGCAATTGGAAAAGGACAGCTTACAGGTACAGTTTCCCAGAACGTAGATGCACAGGCTACTGCAACACTTCAGATTCTTAGAAATCTTATGGATGGACTTACAGGTGCTGATGTTTACAAGAAGGGAATTTCTGAGCCCGACCAGTACGGAAATAAAATTTCTGCCTTTGTTGAATACAAGGCTGATACAAAAGCATTGCTTGCTTCCAACACTGGCGTTAACAAAGATAACTGGAAGGAATATGCAGCGGGTAGCCGTGATAAGGGAATTAAACAGACAACTGCAGAAAAAAAGAAGGTAATTCTTACAATATACAACTCAGCAGATAACTTCCTTTCATCTTCTTATCTTCCGGCTCTTAACTACTATGCTCCATTACTTGGAATTACATTGAATGTAGTACAGGGAGACGGACAGAACGAATCTTCTTGTCTTGATAAGTTTACAAATCTCAACAACTACGATGCCTATGCCATTAACATGGTTAAGACAAACTCTGGTGCTGACTATTTGGACAAACTTAAATACTAGTATAACTGAAAGCCGGTTTTAATAAGACCGGTCTATTAAAAATGGCGTCCGTTTGTTTTTGGAATGGGCGCCTTTTTTTTAATTTATTTTTGAGGTTACTACATGGAAGAAGATTATATGCTGCAGATCAGAAACCTCTCCAAGTCATTTGCAAAAAACAAGGTTCTGGACGGAATAAACCTTTCTGTAAAAAAAGGTTCTGTTCTTGGCCTTATGGGCGAAAACGGTGCCGGAAAGTCTACAATGATGAAGTGCCTTTTTGGAATTTATGCAAAAGATGAAGGTCAAATTTCTCTCTGCGGAAAACTTATTGATTTTAACAGTCCTAAAGAGGCACTCGAAAGCGGAGTAGCAATGGTTCACCAGGAATTAAACCAGTGCCTTGACCGTTCTGTTCTTGACAACCTTTATTTAGGACGTTATCCAAAAAGATTTGGTGTAATTGACGAAGCCAAAATGCTTAAAGATAGCATTAAGCTTTTTGCCTCTCTGAAAATGAATGTCAATCCGCAGCAGATTATGCGAAAGATGTCTGTAAGCCAGAGACAGATGGTAGAAATAGCAAAAGCCGTTTCTTACAATGCCAAGATTATTGTTCTTGACGAACCGACATCTTCATTGACAGAAAATGAAGTAAAAAAACTTTTTTCAATTGTAGACGAGTTAAGAAAAACAGGTGTTTCTTTTGTTTACATTTCCCACAAAATGGATGAAGTGTTTCAGATATGCGATGAAGTTTCAGTTTTGCGTGACGGCAAAATGATTATGACAAAGCCTATTAAAGAAACCAACATGAATGAGTTGATTGCGGCAATGGTCGGTCGTTCACTTGAAAAACGTTTTCCGGATGTAGACAATGAACCCGGTGATTACATTTTTGAAGTTAAAAACTTGAGTACAAAATATGAACCTGTCCTTGAAGATATTTCGTTCAAGGTAAAGAAAGGTGAAATTTTTGGACTTTACGGTCTTGTAGGAGCCGGACGTTCAGAGTTGCTAGAAGCAATGTTTGGAATAAGAACAGTTGCTTCTGGAGAAATGATTTACAGCGGAAAAAAACTTCATTTTAATTCCAGCCGTGAAGCCATGGACAATTCCTTTGCGCTTGTTACCGAAGAACGTAAATTAAACGGAATGTTTGCCAAGGCCGACATTGAGTTTAATACAGTAATTACAAATCTTGAATCATACAAGTCCAAGGGAATTCTTTCCAACCAGAAAATGTATGAAGCTGCAATCCGCGAAGTAAAACTTATGCACACAAAATGTGTTTCTCCCAACGAACTTATAAGTTCGCTTTCGGGCGGAAACCAGCAGAAAGTAATTATAGGTAAATGGATTGAACGCCAGCCTGAAATATTTTTACTTGATGAACCGACCCGTGGAATTGACGTGGGTGCCAAGTATGAAATTTATCAGCTTATAATCAATATGGCAAAGCAGGGAAAAACTATAATTGTAGTTTCAAGCGAAATGCCGGAAATCTTGGGAATTACAAACCGCATTGCAGTTATGTCAAATCATAAACTTGCAGGTATTGTAGATACAAAAGAAACTAATCAGGAAGAGCTTCTCCGCCTTTCTGCAAAATATCTGTAACGAGGAGGATTTACATGGAAAATATTTTGGAAAATGATGCCAAACTAAAAGAATATAGCGAAAAACTTGATGCGCTCAGAAAAGACGGTGTCAATAAAATTACGGAACTTCGCCAGGATATAGCGGCTGCTAAACGCAATAAACTTTTGGATAAGACCCAGCGCGAAGAACGTATAGCTTCTGATATGAAGGTTCTGGAAGATGCGCGGATTGTTGCTGAAAAAAACAAAGAAGAAATTGCGGCTCTTACCAAAGAAAGTGTTGCCTATACAAATTCTATCGCAGTTAAATATATTGAAGACGTAAAAGCAGAGCAAAAAGAAGTTATTGTAAAGGCAAAAGATGAATACTCAGAGAATATTCAAAAGATAAAAAGCAGTTTTGCCACAAAAAAAGCAGAAATTGTAAAAAGCTATGAAGGCAAAATTGATGATGTTTCAAAAGCCAACAAAAAGAGGGATATTAACAACTGCGCTTACGAATTGAAGTCTGCTCTGTTTGACGAGAAGAGCCACCGCAATAATAAAATTCAATTTGCAAAGATGGCAATTAATCAGGCTTATGTAGACCGCGTTCAGAAAAACCGTGCATTCAGAAACGGCACCCCTTATATTGCAGAAGATATAGGTCTTTCCTGGCAGAACTACAAGAATTCCTTTAAGGCATCAAAATTCTTCCTTGATAACGGGTTGTATATTACAATCATAATTTTCTTTATTGTTTGTATTATTATTGCACCACTTACAGGAAACGGCGCCCTGTTTAGTCTGCCCAATATCTTTACAATTCTTGAACAGTCTTCAACCCGTATGTTCTATGCTTTGGGAGTTGCCGGATTAATATTGATTGCCGGAACCGACTTGAGTGTAGGACGAATGGTTGCGCTTGGGTCTGTAGTCACTGGATTGATTTTGCATCCCGGAAAAAATATTGTCACTATGTTTAAAATGGGACCATGGGATTTTACTGCAATGAGTACCGGCGGACGTCTTGCATTTGCATTGTTTCTTTCTATATTGCTATGCGTAATCTTTAGTGCCTTTGCCGGTGTCTTTACTGCAAAGTTAAAAATCCATCCGTTTATTTCTACACTGGCCACACAGCTTATTATTTACGGTTTGCTTTTCTTTGGAACTTCGGGAACTCCTGTAGGTTCAATTGATGGTAAAATCAAGGACATGATTGGAGGTCGTTGGGTAATGGGTGTAATAAACGGTGAATTGGTTACATTCCCGAAACTAATTATTCCTGCGATAATTGCAATCTTTGTAGCGTGGTTTATCTGGAACAAAACAACCTTTGGAAAGAATATGTATGCCGTTGGTGGAAATTCAGAAGCGGCTGCAGTAAGCGGAATTTCGGTATTCTGGACAACGATGGGTATCTTTATTATGGCCGGAATTTTCTATGGCTGCGGTGCCTTTTTGGAAGCATTCAAAGCAAATGCCTCTGCCGGAACAGGACAGGGGTATGAGCTTGATGCAATTGCTGCTTGTGTTGTAGGAGGAATTTCCTTTAACGGAGGTATAGGAAAAATTTCGGGAGCTGTAATTGGTGTAATAATTTTTACATCACTTACATACTGTCTTACATTCCTTCGTATTGATACAAATCTTCAGTTTGTATTTAAAGGACTTATTCTGATTGCAGCCGTAGCATTGGATTCTATCAAGTACCTTAAGCGCAAGTAGTCTTTTGGTTTAAAAAATTAACGGGCAGTCCTGATTTTTTTAGGCTGCCCGCTTTTTTTATTTAACAACTTCGAGACTTACATTGTCTATATCTACGTTGTGTGGTTTTGAAATCCTTTTTCCGCAAACAGCACCAAGCGAAATACTCATCATAGCCGACGGATTTCCTGATTCCATAGAAAATTCATATTTGTATTTTTTGTTAATTTTCCCGGTTCCCATTCGCAGGAAAACAGATGAAACTCATCGGAAAATGCATTGTCACCAAGAAGAATACTTCCCTGGCTTTCTGCGTGCGGACTTCCGTAGTGAACTGTTCCAAATGCTTTGCTTGTGTCGCTGCCTACGACTTCCATAATGTAAATTTCTTCGCAGCATGGCCATTGTCCGTAAAAACTTTCATCTTCTGTTGTATTTGTAAGTTCATTTACGCCACAATTCAAGAAGTTCATTTCTTATTGAATCATAGTGATTGCCGTAAATTCCAAAATCTTTTTCTTTGTAAGTCCATACTGAATATCCGATCATATTTTTTTTGAAAACATAATCAACATCCTTAAACCATCTGAGTGTGTCTTCTACAGGTGCACGGTCAATTACACCGAACTCACCGCAGTAAAGTTTTACATCCGCTTTTCGTGCAGCATCGATTGCGGCTGTAATCATTTCTTCGATGAAGGAGATTCCCATTTTTGCAGAAGCACATTTTACGACAGCTTCACCCTGATATCCTATCGGAATACTTTTTTCACGGTAAGACTCCATTGTTCCCGGATAAGTTATGTCTTCGCAATCTTTTATGGCCGGAACCCAGTATGCTTTCTGATGGGTAAACAGCAGCGGTTCATAAAAATGGAATGTCCAGATAATGTTTTTGTCTGCCGGCTGTTCAAGGAATTTTAATGTGTTAGCGCTGTTCCATTGAATTCCACCGTAGATAATAATTGTATCAGGGGCATTTTTCCTTATAACCGCAACTGTTTTTTTTATGAGAGAATTCCATGAATCTGTATTTTCTTTTTCTACAACTTCATTAAGTATTTCAAAAGCTACGTTTGTAAATTTGGAAAATGTTTTTGAAATTTCATTCCACAAATTCAAGAAACGCTGCTGAAGGTTTTCGTTTCCAAAAAGATTGTTTTTACACGAATCTCCCGCATTGTTAAAATCATAACCAAACACTTTGTGTAAATCGATGATAATATCAAGACCGTAAGTTGCACACCATGTGATTATTTTTTCAACAAGTTCAAAACCATCTTTTTTGTAAATTCCGTCTTCAGTTTCAAAAACTTCGTAGTCAACAGGAAGCCTCACATGGTCAAAGCCGTCCAATTTAATGCGCATTATATCTTCCTGTAATACAAAAGAATTATAATGTTCCAGCTTGTGATTGCACTGTGACAGAAAGCCGCCCAAATTGATTCCGTGTTTAAGATTCATTTTCTTCCCCATAAACTTTAACTGACTAAATAAATATTTCTCAAGTCTGCAGCCTTGATTCTGAATTAATTTTCACACATAAAAAGTGCAAAATATATCTTTTGTATGCTAAAAATATCTTTTATGTGCTATAATAATTGTATGGATGACAAGAAAAAACTCTTTTACAGGGAATTTGTAAACCGTGAGAATGATTTTGTGCGTGCACCTCTTGTTCCCGAAACGGAATTCTTTTCGGCAATAAAAACCGGCAATGTAAAAAAAGTGAAAGAATTGTGCCGTGAACCCCTTGATGAAAAAAACGGACTTGGTGTTCTGTCTACTAATCCCCTCAGAAATTTAAAATATCATTTTGTAATTACGGCTGCAATGATAGCCCGTTCCTGCATTGAAGGCGGAATGGAATTTTCCAGAGCGTACAGTATGAGTGATGTTTATATTATGGAAGCAGACATAATGACTGATGTTAAAGAAATCTCTTCTCTTCATAAAAAAATGTGTCTTGAATATACTTCAGAAATGAAGCGCATATCGCAGAAAAGAATTTATTCAAAATATGTAAATGCCTGTTTGAATTTTATTTACGAAAATCTGCATGATAAAATTACGGCAAAAAAACTTGCAGAAGTATCCGGGCTGAGCGAAAGTTATATTCTCAGGTTATTTCATAAAGAAACGGGAAAAACAGTACAGGAATATGTTCTTGAAAAAAAAAATTGAAACTTCAAAAAATATGCTTCGTTATACAAAATGTTCACTTTCAGATATAGCACTTACTCTCGGGTTTCCCAGCCAGAGCTACTGGACGCAGGTATTCAGAAAACTCGAAGGAACAACGCCGGCAAAATATAGAAAATTCAATTTATAAATTTATTCCGGGCACGAAATGGACATTAATTTTTCTACACTTTTATGAAGCAGTCTGCATAATTCTGTATCCGGAACTTTATAGTAAACTTCTTTTCCGCCGCGCCGGCTTACAATAAGTCCTGCCGACTTCAAGAGCTTTAAGTGATGACTTACTGCAGGGCTTGTCATTTCCAGAAGTGAAGCGATGTTTAGAACACATTCTTCGCAGTGGCATAATGTCCAGAAAATGCGCAGGCGACTCGAGTCATCAAGCAGTTTGAATGTATCTGCAAGTGAATTGAAATCCTGTTTTTTTGCCAGCATTTTTCTGAGATGTGTTTCAATATTTTTTTCCCCGTGATTATGCGGAAGTGAATTATCGCTCATAAATTTAAATTAACACTTTTTTTTAAATAATTCAACCGTTGCTTGACTGTTTAATTGATACGCGTTATAGTTGATATAAACGATTAAACAAACGTTTAATCAAAAAAAATAAAGCGGGGTAAACATGACAGACGAACACAAATCAACTCTTACAAAAATTATAGTTTCATTTGCAATGCTTGTTGTACTTAATATCATTCCTGTTTTTTTAGGACAGGTCGCAGAAAGTACAGCCTGGAAAATAACAAGTGCAGTACTTTATCTTGTCTGCTATCTGATTATCGGATTTGATATTTTAAAGGAAGCTGTCGAAGGAATAATGCATGGTGAGGTTTTTGACGAAAACTTTTTGATGGCGGTTGCAACAATTGGTGCTATCGCGCTTGCAGTTTATTCCAAAAGTACAGATTTCAACGAAGCCGTTGCGGTAATGCTTTTTTATCAGGTTGGTGAATTTTTCCAAAGTTATGCAGTAGGAAAAAGCCGCCGCAACATAACCGAACTTATGGACATACGCCCCGACTATGCAAACATCGAGCGCGACGGTAAATTAGAGCGTGTTTCTCCGGAGTCAGTAAAATGCGGAACTACAATCATTGTACAGAGCGGCGAAAAAATTCCACTCGACGGAATTATTGTAGAAGGAAACTCAACTCTCAACACTAGTGCTCTTACAGGTGAAAGTGTTCCGCGCGAAGCAAAAGCAGGGGATGAAGTAACAAGCGGCTGCATAAATCTTACAGGCGTTCTTAAAATCAAAACGACAAAAGAATTCGGTGAGTCAACTGTTTCAAAAATCCTTAAGCTTGTAGAAGAATCAGGTGAAAGAAAAGCCAAATCAGAAAACTTCATTACAAAATTCGCTGCGGTTTATACTCCTGCAGTTTGTATCGCGGCCTTTGCACTTGGTGTCCTTCCGCCGATGATTCAAATTATTTTGGGAAACAGTCCCAGCTGGTCCGTCTGGATTTACCGCGCGCTTACCTTCCTTGTAATAAGCTGTCCCTGTGCTCTGGTCATAAGTATTCCGCTTTCTTTTTTTGCAGGAATCGGTGGTGCAAGCCGTGAAGGAATTTTAATCAAAGGTTCAAATTATCTCGAAACACTCAGCAAAGTCAGAACCGTTGTTTTTGACAAAACAGGAACCCTTACCAAAGGAGTTTTTGAAGTAACAGGAATTCACCACAATGAAATTGAAAATGAAAAAATAATTGAATACGCAGCCCTTGCCGAATGTGCCTCAAGTCATCCGATAAGCAAAAGTCTTCTTCTTGCCCACGGAAAAGAAATTGACCGCAGCCGTGTAACAGACATTCAGGAACTTGCCGGGCTCGGGCTTACAGCAAATGTGGACGGTATAAAAGTTGCTGTAGGAAACTCAAAGCTCATGAATAAACTGGGACTTTCCTATGCCGAATGCCACAGTGCCGGAACAATTGTTCACGTTGCCCTTGACAACAAATATGCAGGACACATTGTGATAAGCGATGTTGTTAAAAACGAAAGTGAACGTGCAGTTTCTCTGCTTAAAAAATACGGCGTCAAAAAAACAGTCATGCTCACCGGAGACTCTGATAAGGTTGCACAGAAAGTGGGAGCGCAGTTAAAAATAGATGAGATTCATTCCGAACTTCTTCCTTCAGACAAAGTAGGCTGGGTAGAAAAACTTCTTGAACAGAACAGTGCAAAAGAAAAACTTGCCTTTGTAGGAGACGGAATAAATGACGCGCCTGTTTTGGGAAGAGCCGATATTGGTATAGCAATGGGAGCGTTGGGAAGCGATGCTGCAATAGAAGCCGCCGATGTTGTCCTTATGGATGACAATCCGGTTAAGATTGCCCGCGGAATAAAAATAAGCCGCAAATGTCTTGGTATAGTTTACCAGAATATTGCGTTTGCCCTTGTAGTAAAGTTTTCATGCCTTGCGCTCGGAGCGTCCGGCTTTGCAAATATGTGGCTTGCAATTTTTGCAGATGTCGGTGTAACAGTAATTTCTGTTCTTAATGCAATGCGTGCGTTAAGAACAAAATAATTTCAAAAAAGTTTAACGGTTTTCCGATTGCCGCCTGAACAGTCTGTCAAACAGCTTTCTGTTTTTGGCGGCATCATTTTGTATTTTTTCAGAATATTTCATTATATCAGCCGTTTCTCCCGCGACAAGAAGTGTCATTTCTGCTTCAAAAACGGTGTCCGGTGCTACTGCCGTTGTTTTTTTTCATTTATTGCATCCCTTATATAAGCATTGTGAATCATGCCTTTGTATTTTTCTACAACCTCGCGGTCCCTGTTCAAAATAATAATTTCTGCACCGGCTTAAAGCATTGCGTCGGTAGCTCTGCATCCGAAAGTTCCAAGTCAATAACGCAATTGCAGCTATAATATTCTCTGTTTTCTGTAAAATTAATTTTGCAAAACTAAATCTGCATTTTCTTTTATGCGGAATGCTTCAAAATATTCTTCTTCAAGCGGAATCCATTTTGAAAAAAACATTTGTGCTTTATCTGCATTTCTGAGCAGAATCCTGTTTTTCTGTTCATCTTTATCAATGTCAGCAAAAACACATAAGTCATAAAATTTCCGCAGTTCCGGACGGCAGGAATATACACCTTCAACAACAGAAATCTGCGCAGGTGTACAAAAAATTTCTTTTCCAAAACATGATGCAAAACACTCATACGGTTTGTAAGAAAAACTTTCACCGCGTGAAAGTGGAAGAAGAACTTCTTTTAGAAATCTTTCGTGGTCAACATTTTGTCCCGGAGAAGCAAAGCGTTCTGCCGTTCTCATCTGCGGCAAAAGAAAAAAATCATCCATGTGAAAAACTGTCGCGCCGAATTCTTTTTTCATAACAGAAGCAAGTGTGCTTTTACCTGCGGCACATCTTCCGTCCAGCGCGATAATGCACGGACGCTTTTTTATCAAAGATAAAATTTTTTCTGCGTCATTTAAAATTTTGTTTTCCTGCGCAACAGTCATTTTCGTTTAGTTCTGTTTTTCTGAAAGAGAATCTACCCAATAAACAAACGGCGGAATAAAAGCAAGCTGCAGTACAATTCCGGGAAGACATTTCGGTACTGCCATCCATATTCCTAAAACAGAAACGCTTTCATTCTTAAAAAGAAAAACTGCAACAATTGCTGCAACCATGTAAAGTACGCGTCCTGCAATCATGGAAACTAAAACTTTAACTGCAGCCGGAATTTTTACACATCTCAAAAAACCTGCCGCAAGTCCGTAACCAAAAAGTTCCGCTGTCATAAAAGGAAGCATTGCCGCAACAGGCATTCCCGAGATTAAATAAGAAACAAGCGGTGCAAAAAGTCCTGTCGCTGCTCCTGCAAAAGGACCTGCAAGAAGACCCGTTACAATAACAGGAATGTGCATCGGGCTGAACACTATTCCGGCTGCTGTTCCACTGCCTGAAATTTTTCCAATCAGGTGAAAAATCTGTGGAAGAATAACGCATGCCGCAACAGATCCCAGCACGGCAAGTGACTGTACCTTAATCGATAATTTTTTTTTCTGTACAAAATAATTTGAATAATTCAATTTAATTCTCCTGTATTCTTCCATTATAATGAATTTGAATAAAAATCTCTACAATAAAAATCTGTCAGTAAAAAAATCACAAAAACAGATTGTAACTTATTAAATACGAAGAAGGTTAAAAGCGCAATGAAAGTAAAAAAAATAATTCTTGCGGTCGTGTTTTTCCTTTTTACAGGTTTACAGAAATTTCATTTCCGCAGGAATTTTCCAAAACAGCACTCGATCTCATAGATTCGTCTTTGGATAAAGAAAATAAAAAATAGTAAAAAGAATATTCCAGAATTCAATTCAGTCAGACAGATTACTCTGGTTTTTATGATAGCTCTCTTTTTCTATATACATTTTTTTTGTCTACAGTCTGGATCAGTTCGTCAATGGTTAGATTCTTGTTTTTTGCATGGGAAGCAAAACCGCAGGCAATGCTCAGTTCATATTTAAATTCCCTGTTTTCTGCCACAATTTTTTTTGAAATTATCCAGAATAAGATTTATTTTTCTGCTGTCAACATAAATCAGTGCAATAAATTCATCCCCTCCGTAACGGTAGACTTTTCCGTATTTGCCGAATGAATAATCAATGCAAATTCCTGCCAGCCGCAAAAGTTTATCGACGGCACTATGACCGTAAGTGTTATTTATTTTTTTCAAACCGTTCGAATCAAAAGAAAAAACGATAAGATCTTCACACAGTTTTTCGCGCAGTTCATTTGTATCTGTTTCAAAAGCGTGTCTGGTCCCGTAAGCTCATCCGAAATGGAATTTCTGATAATATTTTTCATCTGTCTGTCAGCACAATTACTTGAGTCAAGGTATGGTTTAAGGAACGGTTTCATTCCCAGACGGTTTGCAATTTCTATGGCAACTTCAATGTCCGAACCTGCATAACTTCCGGCAGATTTCAATTTTAAGGAACATTTTCTTTCATTATATAAGCTATTATTCAGTTTTTAAGGTATAAAATTCTCATTTTTAAAGGCGGAAAAGCAAATTGAAAAATTTCAAAAAATTTTTAAAAAAAAGAAGAATTTAGTGTTGACACAAACAGTGCTGAATGGTAATATCTCATTCACCTGCAGCAAACAACGCTGCAACGATGTTTGAGATGACAAGGGAAGGAAACAAAGACAGAATGAGCAGGAAAAACTGTTCAGGAAGGTGACGCAAGGAAAAAGAAAAACCAATTCCATGTCAGTATGAGATGGAGCCGGTTCGTAACAAAATGAGAAATCCCAGGCCTTCGGGCCGAGGAATAAATCATGGAGAGTTCGATCCTGGCTCAGAACGAACGCTGGCGGCGCGTCTTAAGCATGCAAGTCGAGCGGGAACAGATAGCTTGCTATCTGCGAGAGCGGCGGACTGGTGAGTAACACGTGGGTGACGCACCCTTCGGACGGGGATAGCCTGTAGAAATACAGGATAATACCGGATACGAATCCACAGGTTAGAGATGTGGATGGAAAGCCCCTACGGGGGCGCCGGAGGAGCGGCCCGCGGCCCATCAGCTGGTAGGTGAGGTAAAGGCCCACCTAGGCAATGACGGGTATCCGGCCTCAGAGGGTGGACGGACACATTGGGACTGAGATACGGCCCAGACTCCTACGGGAGGCAGCAGCTAAGAATATTCCGCAATGGGGGAAACCCTGACGGAGCGACGCCGCGTGGACGATGAAGGCCGGAAGGTTGTAAAGTCCTTTTGCGGGTGAGGAATAAGGACCGGAGGGAATGCCGGTACGGTGACTGTAACCTGCGAATAAGCAACGGCTAATTACGTGCCAGCAGCCGCGGTAACACGTAAGTTGCGAGCGTTGTTCGGAATCATTGGGCGTAAAGGGCATGTAGGCGGTTACGCAAGCCTGGTGTGAAAGCCCGAGGCTCAACCTCGGGATGCGCCGGGAACTGTGCAACTAGAGTAGCTGAGGGGCAGCCGGAATTCCAGGTGTAGGGGTGAAATCTGTAGATATCTGGAAGAACACCGATGGCGAAGGCAGGCTGCCAGCAGATTACTGACGCTGATGTGCGAAGGTGCGGGGAGCGAACAGGATTAGATACCCTGGTAGTCCGCACAGTAAACGATGCACACTGGGTGTCCGCCCATGAGGGTGGGTGCCGAAGCAAACGCGATAAGTGTGCCGCCTGGGGAGTATGCCCGCAAGGGTGAAACTCAAAGGAATTGACGGGGGCCCGCACAAGCGGTGGAGCATGTGGTTTAATTCGATGGTACGCGAGGAACCTTACCTGGGTTTGACATGCACGGTGATACCGGGGAGATCCGGGGGTCCAGCAATGGAACCGTGCACAGGTGCTGCATGGCTGTCGTCAGCTCGTGCCGTGAGGTGTTGGGTTAAGTCCCGCAACGAGCGCAACCCCTACCGTCGGTTACCAGCAAGTAAAGTTGGGGACTCCGGCGGAACTGCCGGCGACAAGCCGGAGGAAGGTGGGGACGACGTCAAGTCATCATGGCCCTTATGCCCAGGGCTACACACGTGCTACAATGGCCGGTACAGAGCGAAGCGAGACCGCGAGGTGGAGCGAAGCGCAGAAAACCGGCCGTAGTCCGGATTGGAGTCTGAAACCCGACTCCATGAAGTTGGAATCGCTAGTAATCGCGCATCAGCACGGCGCGGTGAATACGTTCCCGGGCCTTGTACACACCGCCCGTCACACCATCCGAGTCGGGGATACCCGAAGTCGGCAGGCTAACCGGAAACGGGGGCCGCTGCCGAAGGTATGCCCGGCGAGGGGGGTGAAGTCGTAACAAGGTAGCCGTACCGGAAGGTGCGGCTGGATCACCTCCTTTCTGAGAGAAAGGTAAAGGCACCGGTGTACGGTGCAGTCCTTGAACACGGGTCTTTGTTTCCGGAACCGTCCTCACGTCGTGGGGATTTAGCTCAGTTGGCTAGAGCATCGGCTTTGCAAGCCGAGGGTCAGGGGTTCAAGTCCCCTAATCTCCATAGAGTTAGTTCTTTGAAATACAGAGGGAAGGAAACGAAATGAAGGCGCATCGATTGAAAGATAGATGCGGAAGGGTCAATATGGCCAAGCGAAAATAGGTCCATGGCGGATGCCTATGGAGCTGCGGGGCGAAGAAGGTCGCGGCAAGCTGCGAAAAGCCGGGGGAAGGAGCACACATCCAGTGATCCCCGGATAACCGAATGGGGTAACCCGGCGGAAGAGATTCCGTCACCGCGCAACTGAATAAAATAGGTTGGCGGAGCCAGACCGGATGAAGTGAACCATCTAAGTAATCCGGGAAAAGAAATCAAAAGAGATTCCGTAAGTAGCGGCGAGCGAAAGCGGAAGAGCCCAAACCGCGATAAGCGGTGTTGTAGGGCCGCACGGGGATGACCCGCGGAGAAAGCAAAGGGATGCGTAGCGGAAGGAACCGGAGAGTTCTGCCGAAGAGCGTGACAGCCGCGTACGCGAAACGCGATCCCACTCCGTGGTGCGGTACCTGAGTAGGGCGGGGCACGAGAAACCCTGTCTGAATCCGGGTCGACCACGATCCAAGGCTAAATACTGCGCAGCTACCGATAGTGAAGAAGTACCGTGAGGGAAAGGCGAAAAGAACCCCGGTGAGGGGAGTGAAATAGAACCTGAAACCATGGACCGGCAAGATGTCACGGGAATAGCTGCCTGTGGCGTGTCTTTTGTAGAATAAGCCTGCGAGTCACGGTGTGCGGCGAGGCCAAGGGATAGAAGTCCCGGAGCCGGAGCGAAGGCGAGTCCGAAGAGGGCGAAAAGTCACACGTCGTGGACCCGAAGCCAATGTGATCTTACTATGGGCAGGTTGAAGCAGGGGTGAAACCCTGTGGAGGACCGAACGGTAATCTGTTAAAAAAGGTAGCGATGACCTGTGGTAAGGAGTGAAAGGCTAAACAAACATGGAGATAGCTGGCTCTCCCCGAAATGCCTTTAGGGACAGCCTCGTGGAAAGTTTGTGGAGGTAGAGCACTGGACGGCCGAGGGGGAGTCAAATCCTACCGAATCCGATCAAACTGCGAATGCCACAAACCAGCCCACGGGAGTGAGACTGCGTGCGACAAGGTTCGTAGTCGAGAGGGAAACAGCCCGGACCGCCGGCTAACGGTCCCCAAATCATGCTGAGTGTGAAATGAAGTGCGGATGCACAGACAGCCAGGAGGTTGGCTTAGAAGCAGCCATTCCTTGAAAGAGTGCGTAACAGCTCACTGGTCGAGCACCCGTGCGCAGACAATGTAGCGGGGCTAAGCATGATACCGAAGCCGCGGATTCATACCGTAAGGTATGACTGGTAGGGGAGCATTCCGCCAACCCAGGAAGGCATGCCCGTGAGGGGTGCTGGAGGAAGCGGAAGAGAGAATGCAGGCATAAGTAACGCAAAGACGGGTGAGATCCCCGTCCGCCGAAAACCTAAGGTTTCCGGGGTAAAGGCAATCTGCCCCGGGTAAGTCGGCCCCTAAGGCGAGGAGGAAACTCGTAGCCGATGGGAAGGCGGTGAATATTCCGTCACTTCAATCAGTTTCGAAGGCAGGACGCATGAGGCGAAGTCCGGCGGGAGAACGGTAGTTCCCGTCGAGGCGGCAAGGTGAAGAGGCATACAGGCAAATCCGTATGCTGAGCTGAGCTGAGAGCGATTCCCTTTACGGAGGGACGAAGCGGACAGAGTCAAGGTGCCGGGAAATACTGTCTAAGGTCAGGCTGATTGGAACCGTACCGGAAACCGACACAGGTAGGAAGGATGAGTAATCTAAGGCGCACGAGCGACCTCGCGTTAAGGAACTCGGCAAAATGCACACGTAACTTCGGAAGAAGTGTGGCTCCCGGTCGAAAGGTTTGGGAGCGGCAGAAAGCAGGCCCAGGCGACTGTTTATCAAAAACACAGCCATCTGCGAACCAGCAATGGGACGTATAGGTGGTGACACCTGCCCGGTGCCGGAAGGTTAAGGGGAGCGCTCAGGAGCAATCCGAAGGTGCGAACCGAAGCCCCGGTAAACGGCGGCCGTAACTATAACGGTCCTAAGGTAGCGAAATTCCTTGTCGGGTAAGTTCCGACCCGCATGAATGGTGTAACGATTCTGGGCACTGTCTCAACGCGAGACTCGGTGAAATTTATGTTCCGGTAAAGAAGCCGGATACCCGCAATCAGACGGAAAGACCCCGTGAACCTTCACCGCAACTTAGCATTGGGATTCTATTCGTCATGTGTAGGATAGCTGGGAGGCAGAGAGGCGTGGCCGTCAGGTTGCGCGGAGCCGCCGGTGAAATACCAGCCCTGACGGATGGGATTTCTAACGCTTTCCCTGAAGCGGGAGAGCGGACAGTGCTAGGCGGGCGGTTTGACTGGGGCGGTCGCCTCCCAAAGTTTAACGGAGGTGCGCGAAGGTCCCCTCACCCTGGTTGGGAATCAGGGCGCGAGTGTAAAGGCACAAGGGGGCTTGACTGCGAGAGAGACATCTCGAGCAGGTGCGAAAGCAGGTCTTAATGATCTGATGGTTCCGAGTGGAAGGGCCATCACTTAACGGACAAAAGGTACTCCGGGGATAACAGGCTGATTTTCCCCAAGAGTTCACATCGACGGGAAAGTTTGGCACCTCGATGTCGGCTCATCGCATCCTGGGGCTGGAGCAGGTCCCAAGGGTTTGGCTGTTCGCCAATTAAAGCGGTACGTGAGCTGGGTTCAGAACGTCGCGAGACAGTTCGGTCCCTATCTGTTGCGGGCGTTGGATGTTTGAGAGGAGCTGCCTTTAGTACGAGAGGACCGAGGTGGACGAACCTCTGGTGTACCGGTTGTTCCGCCAGGAGCAAGTGCCGGGTATCTAAGTTCGGAAGGGATAACCGCTGAAAGCATCTAAGCGGGAAGCCCGCCTCAAGATTAGACATCCCTGGGAGCATGACTCCCCTGTAGACCCCGGGCAGACCACCCGGTTGATAGGCCGCAGGTGCAGGTACGGCGACGTGCACAGCCGAGCGGTACTAATAGGTCGTGAGGCTTGGCCATATTGTTCCTTCAAAAATCATTTTGTTTCTTTCTGCGGACAGTGTTCCGCCAAGACTTTGCAGCCTGGAAGGGTACTTCCCTGAGACAAAGTTTTCAGCCTCTGATGCGGCTCTTATGATGCCGGTGGCCATGGCGGGGAGGAAATACCCGTTCCCATTCCGAACACGGAAGTCAAGCTCCCCTGCGCCGATGATACTGCGAGAGCGGGAAAGTAGGTGGCCGCCGGCTTTTTTTTGTTTAAAGGTGCGATATGTGTAATAAAAAATTTGACGGTTTAATTTTGGACATTGACGGAACAATCTGGAATACTACAGGAATCGTTTCTGTAGCCTGGAACAAAGCTATAGATATTTCCGGGTATAAAGTAAAAAAAGTTAATGCTCAAATTCTTCAGAAAGAATTTGGAAAAACAATGAATGTTATTGCACAGGATTTATGGCCCGAACTTTCTGATTCGGATCGCGATATTCTTCTTTCCCATTGCTGCACAGAAGAGCAGATTGCACTCAGAAATAATGAACTTGATATATGTTACAGCGGTGTAATTGATTCAATCAAGAAAATTTCTTTGGCACTGAATGTTTATATTGTAAGTAATTGTCAGAACGGATATATTGAACTTATGCTTGAAAAAACAGGTCTTTCTGACTATGTGAAAGATTTTGAATGTTACGGAAGAACAGGTAAGGGAAAGGCTGAAAACATTCTGATGCTGGCTGCACGAAATTCTGTAAAAAATCCCGTTTATGTCGGTGATACACAGGGAGACTGTGATGCCTGCCTTCAAATTTCTGTTCCGTTTATCTGGGCTTCATACGGTTTTGGAACTGCAAGTACTTATATAGAAAAAATCAGCAGTTTTCCCGAACTTCAGTCTGTTTTAGGGTTGTAATCAAATTGTACATTCTCACTTTGTTGCGAATGTACTTAAAAAGTCAATGAGTAAATCTGAAGATTTACTCATTGACTTTTTATAGGAGTGTAAAATGCTTTATATATTCGATATGGGCGGAGTTGTTACATCAACCGCTGTAGTAATTCCCAAGATTTGTGAACTATTAGGTTTATCAAAGGAAAAATTCTTTGAATACTGCGGCTGTTCAGATTTGACCGGAGAATTTCATCCACGGGAAATGAATTTGATTTCAATGGTTTCCAACGGATTTATTGATTCCCCAAAATTCTGGGAACTTTTCTCTTTGCACAGCGGAATTTCTGTAAATACAGACTGGTGGAGATGGCTTTTTCATCCTGTTTTGAACAATAAAACTGTTTCTATAGTAAAAAAACTTAAGGAACAGGGAAACCGTGTCGTTTGCGGAACAAATACTATGTCCTGTCATTATTCTACACATCTGGAACGGGGCGATTATGCTTATTTTGACCAGACTTACAGTTCCTGCGCAATGGGTGTTTCAAAGCCCGACCCGCAGTTCTGGAAGCTGATACTTTCTGCAGAAGAAACCGAACCTGAAGCTTCTGTTTTTATTGATGACCGTAAAGAAAATTGTGAAGCAGCTTCTTCTTTGGGGATTAAGGCAATTCAATTTACAACTGCAGAAGATTTGGCAGAAAAACTGAATATTAGTTTGTAAAAGGAAAATTTTATGATTCAACTTGTGGCGTTTCTTGGAAATTTTGGCAAAGAATATTCTGATACCCGTCATAATGCGGCCTGGCTTTTTGAGTCGTCGCTTGCTTTTTCTGACAAAATTGACTGGCAGAAGAAGTTTAAGTCTGATTTTGCGGCCGTGGATTTTTCTACTGCTGCCCTCTGGCTTAAAAATTGCGGTTTGATTAAAGAAAGAAAAGACGGTTCCCTTCCTGTTCCTGATAACGCTCCTTCAAAATTGTATTTTATGAAACCGCTCACTTATATGAATTTAAGCGGTGATGCAATCGGTGAGGCTGCACGTTTTTATAAAATTCCCGCTCAGGATATTCTTGTTGTCCATGATGAGATTGAACTTCCTATAGGAACAGTGAGCCTTAAGTTTGGCGGCGGGCTTGGAGGCCACAACGGTTTGCGTTCTGCAAAGGCTGTACTCGGAACAGCTGATTTTTTCAGACTCAGATTCGGTGTCGGAAAACCTGCTGACGGTAATATTGCAGACTATGTTCTGGGGTCTTTTACTCCGGACGAAAAAATAATTCTTTCACAGATTTTTGTTCAGGCTGCCAATTTGTTTGCAAAGGTTCTTACCTGTAAAGATGCAAATACCCTGATTCCCGAGTGGGGAAAAAGAAAACTGCTTGCTTCAAATGGAAAATAATTCAGAAAGGGTAGCGGCTCTTGACCGCTTGTGTGAACTTGTCGAAACTCTGCGTTCCCCTAAAGGATGCCCGTGGGATAAAAAACAGACGCCACAGTCAATGCGCGGACCTCTTGTTGAAGAAACTTTTGAAGCAGTGGATGCTGTTACTGAAAATAATCCTTCACATGCAAAAGAAGAACTTGGCGATCTTTTATTCAATCTGATTCTTACGGCTTACATTTATGAACAGCGGGGTGACTTTTCAATTTCGCAAATGGCTGATGATGTACGCACAAAACTTATCGGCAGGCACCCGCACGTGTTTGGCGGCGAAAAAAAAGACTGGGATTTGATAAAAAGAAACGAAGAAGGCCGTAAGTGTGATTTTGTTCTTGATGAAGTTCCGAAGGGGTTTCCGCCTGTACTTAAAGCATACAAATATCTTTCCAAAGCTGCAAAAAACGGATTTGAATGGCCCGATGTTAACTGTTCATTCAATAAAGTTCAGGAAGAATTTGAGGAAGTTAAAGAAGCCGTGGGGTTGGACAGTAAACATCTTGAAGAAGAAGTCGGTGATTTGCTTTTGTCAGTTGTGAATATGTGCCGGATGCTTTCTGTAAACCCAGATGTGGCTCTGGAACGTGCAGTTTCTAAATTTTACAGACGCTATAAGTTTGTCTGCGACGGAATGAAAGAAGATTCGGGCAAATCTATGACAGACCTTTGGGATGAAGCAAAACAAAATGGGCTTTAATATTCGTAAAATCAGAAATTTTGGATTTATGGACAAATTCATATTTTTTTAGTATTATTTAAGATATAATGCGGACAACCGCTTTTGGAGTGCAGATGAAAGACACATTTTTTAAAATTGCGTGTGAAGATGAGGAAAAGGACGTAAAGAAGAGCGAAAATGCAGATCCCCTTCTTGAGAAATTTTTGAAGACACGCCAGATTTTGCTCAGTGGCGAAATCAATGAAGAACTTGCTGAAAAAATCGTAAGACAGCTTTTTATTCTTGAGGCAGACAGCGATAAACCTATTTATATCTATATTGACAGTCCCGGAGGAGATGTAGATGCAGGATTTGCTATCTTTGATACAATCCGCTTTATAAACGCTCCTGTATATACTGTCGGAATGGGTCTTGTTGCAAGTGCAGCGGCTCTTATTCTGCTGGCGTCACCAAAAGAAAGACGTCTTGGAATGCCGCACAGCCATTATCTTATCCACCAGCCGTCAAGCGGAATGAAAGGTGTTGCTACTGACATTGAAATTCACGCGGCTGAACTTGCCAAAACAAGGGCAAAACTGAATGAGATTATTGCCAACGAAACCGGAACTTCAATAGAAAAAGTCGCAAAAGATACCGACCGCGACTACTGGCTTAATGCAGAAGAGTCTGTTTCATACGGACTTATAAGCCGCGTTATTGAAAAGCGTTCAGACCTTGCCTGACGGGCTTTATTCAAATGTTTTTTGAACTCACTGATTTCCTGCGTGATAATATACGTTTCTCTATGGAAGACCAGACCGTGTGTCGTGTAGTTGATGCACAGTCCGGTGAATTGGTTGAGTTTGATGATAGCATGAATGTCGATGACAGCCGTTTTTATGCGCTTCCTTCATGGAACAGCGATGACGGTTACGACCTTCTTGAATCTTTTACGGGTAAACTTTATTCTCCGTTGGCCAGAACTGAACTCAGACGTGTTCTTTCCGGCGGAAGGGGGGTGTTCAGAAAATTTAAGGATGTAATAAAAACGTACCCGGAAGTTGAGAGACAGTGGCATTTTTTTAAGGATGCCAGAATGAATGTCCGTATAGACGACTGGTACAATAATCTTCGTGAGTCATGGGGTTTGGAGAAGATTGAAAGTTCTGTCTGTGACGCAAAGGATGAAACAGATGAACTTATTCAGGATGACTTTGAATTCTGTGAATACAATCCTGCTTGTGATGCGGATTGTACAACTCTCGAAATAGAATCTATGGCAGTGGAATTTGCAGATGAATTTGACGGTGAACTGGCATCTGCGTTTTTAGAAGCCTTTAAGCGGCAGTCCGATTATGTTTCTTTTGAAAAGAAACGCGGAATTTTATGTCGTTCTCATTCCGGAGATTTTTCAGGCTGTATTTTGTATTCCTTCTGTCCGTTAAATGCGAAATCAACTGTTTTGATGACAGATTTTTTCGTACCTCAGAATTACCGCGGGTTGGGTATTGGCAAGGAGCTTCTTTCAAGATGTATAGCCCTGCTTAAAAACTGCGGAATTCAGCGTTTTTTATTGTTAAATTCAATTTTTCCGAAATTTCTGGAACCGCTTCTTGTCCGCTTCGGCTTTGAAAAAGTCGGTTCAGGTTTCGTACTAAATTTATTAGGAGTAAATTAAATGTCTTATAATCATGAATATGTTTTGAATGAAGATCAGATAGCAGCATTTCTTAAAGATGCAGTTTCACGTGTAGAGAATGCAAGCAATGCAGACATCAAGACTTTTGAGCAGATTAAAAAACTTTTTAAGAAGAATGTTCCTTTTTCACGCAGAAAGTACGTTGCGGCTCTTCTTGTAAAACAGGCAACACAGGGTTTCAGAAGCAATCGTTTTAACCGTGACCGCAATGAGCAGCGCGGCAGTTTCCGCAATGACAGTTTCCAGCAGAAAAATGCAGACCGCAGAACACGCGATACACGCCAGGAAAGAAATGCAGAGGGTTCAGAAGAAAAGCCCGCAAGAACTCCGCGTATTCAGATAGATCATGCTTTGGCAAAGACAATTTTTATAAGCACCGGACGCAATCGTGGTGTTTCTGCAAGGGATCTCGTTGGTCTTCTTGTAAGCGTTGCTGAACTTGACCGTATGCGCATCGGTGATATCCGTACACTTGCCAATTATTCATTTATCCAGCTTTTTGCAGAAGACTGCGAGAAGGTAATCAAGGCTCTTGACGGTTACAGCTTTAGAGGACGCAAACTGAGTGTAAGCTATTCACGCAAGAAGGGAGAGGACGAGTCTTTTGAAGGCAGCGCCCCTGCTTCAGTTTCTGCAGAAAATACAGATGTTTCTGCTGCCGATGATCATATTCCGGCCGGAGTTACAAATGATGCACACGCAGATACTTCTGTAAACACAGAAGCCGTAAAACTTGCCGAAGAACAGAATGCTTTTGCCGCAGCCCAGTCTTCTGCTGCACATGAAGAAACAGAGAGTGCACCACAGTTTTCTGAAACTTCAGATGACGGCCAGGTAAAGTCACATTTTGGTGACGGTGCTGCATATTGATTAAACTGATTCATACAGGGCCGTTCGGTGTCAATACTCTTATTGTAAGCATCGGCGGTTCTGACGTTTTTATTGTTGATCCTGCCTCATGCGATTTTTCGGGCGACAGAACTGCAGTTACGGCATATCTTGCTGCATCGGGACTTGTTCCGAAGGCTGTCGTTCTGACTCACGGACATTTTGACCATGTGGCGGGTATTTCTTTTTTAAAGGAATGTTACCCCGGTCTTCCTGTTCTGATACACAGGGATGATGCTTCTTTGATCGGGAAAAATTCAGGCGTTCTTCAGTCCCGCGGTCTTAGCTACATGGGATTTGAAGAGTTTGTTCCTTTTGTTTCAAATCTTCCTGAGCCAACGGCTTTTCTTGAAGACAATGCTTTGCTTTCTGATTATTTTTCCTGCAGTGAAAGCGGCGATTGGCGCATAATTCATACACCAGGCCATACCAAAGGCAGTTGCTGTCTGTTTAACTCCAAAGAAAACATTTTAATTTCGGGCGACTGCGTTTTTTACCGCAGTTTTGGACGCACAGATCTTCCTGGCGGCAGCGATTTTGAGATGAGACAGAGCCTTTTGCGGCTGAGAAATGAAATTCCTGCAAATGCACTTGTCTATCCCGGACACGACCGTACAGGTTTTTGCTTTTCTGAAAATTTCTAATACAAACTGCTGCTTTCGGGGTTGAACGGAACGCTTCCCGTGGGGCGCAGTTCCCTGAAACTTATTGACGCATACGGATTTTGCCTTGAAAGTTCAATGAGAGCGTAAGTCTGCGGCTGTCCTGCACGCGGTCTTGAACAGCTGCCGGGGTTTACTGCAAAAATTCCCGGTGATATGTACTGAACCGCTGCTACATGTGTGTGACCGTAAAGTGCAACATCTGCCACTTCTTCTGCTGCGGCTTTTACAAGAGCGCCGATTCCGGAATAAAGTGCAAATTTGTGTCCGTGCGTAAAGAAAATTTTATGTCCGCATGCACATATTGTCTGTGAAAGCGGCACTCTTATCTGGACAAAATAAGGCTCCCGGGGATTTTTTACTCTGAGCGGATTTTTCATCGGGTAAAGGTCGGCATCATTGTTTCCTTCTACAATTCCTATTACAGGCGGAAGTATTTGTGCAAAATCTGAATCTGCTGCTGCTTGAGCTACGGCTGCCGTTATGTCAGAAATTCCGTCTCCACAAAAAATAAGTGCGTCACATTCATGCCCGTTTTGTTTGGCATATTCCTGCAGTATAAAAAAAAGATTTGCATATGCCCCGTGTGAGTCCGAAACAGCAAGAATTGTTGCATGGTCTTTTTGTGCCAGTGCGTTTATGGCCTCTTCGCTTCCAAGAAGCATTGACTGGTGCTGCGAAAGTGAGTTCAATTTTATTCGGCTCCGGCTGTCATTACAAAATGGTTTACTGACTGAAGCCCGGTTTCTACATCGGTGTGGCGTTCAACTTTTCCAGCAATTGCGGCTGCATGCGGTTCCAGCTCTGAATCTGCACTGATTGTTCCTGGAAGCTCTGCACAGTAGCGTACGGCTTTTATAAGTACGGGAATAATGTCTGTCTGCGGCGTCTGGTCAATTTCTTCTGAAAAAAGTTCGTCAATGGAACTTCGTTTGTAGTCAATAACTATGTTGCACGATGCTTCTTCACCGAGTACATCATCCTGCGGGAAAAGAGAAATAATATTGTAGGGAATTCTGTTGTTCCACTCATCCTGGATTCTTGCAATTGCGTAATGTGTGTTTTCAGGTGCGCCAAGAAGAATAAGCGCTTTTACATCAATGGAATCTATGAGGGTTGCCAGATTCATTATTCTGTTTCTGAAATCATCGGGAAATCTTAACGGAACTACAAGACCGTATTTGTCCTGCGGAATGCCTGATTCTGTTCCGAATACTGAATTTATTCTGTTTACTGCCGTTTCGTAAAAGCTGTCGCTGTTAAAACCGTAACCGAATACGACAACAATTTTTCCTTCAGTGACGCGTGTCCATTCTGCCGTTGTTGCGGCAAGCTGTGTTTGCGGTAATGATTCTTCTATTAAAAGCTGTGTTTGTTCTGCCGGACTGCGTTTGTTTTTATTTTCACACGAAAGCATGACAACCGCTGCAAGTAGTGCCAGTACCTGACCGGTTGCCTTAAGTGCGGCTTTAATGCATGTTTTTTTCATACCTTAAGTTTACTATATTAATCGATTTTGTTGAATAGCAGGCAGAATCCCCTTATTTTTCAGGAAAGTTGAGTTTTATGCTGATTGTAGCTGTTCCTGACAAAGAAGGTGCGGATGTTGTATCTGCCGGAGCTGAGCCTGTTGAAGAAGGAACTGCTTCTGTCTGTGACTGGGGTTTTGTTGAAGAAGAACTTTTTTCGGCAGATTTTGCTTTTTCTGTACGTGCAGAAGATCTTCTTCCTGTAAGCGGGTCTGTAGAACTGGACTGTCCCCTGAATACCGGAACCCCGTAAGAACCGCCGGCTTCACTTGAGGAAGTGAATACAGATGAAACAGGATTGTCTTCTTTTGCTTCTTTCTGCACAATGTTTTCTGAAAAAGCTTTGC
Organism: Treponema peruense; assembly: GCF_016117655.1. Classification (NCBI taxonomy): domain Bacteria; kingdom Pseudomonadati; phylum Spirochaetota; class Spirochaetia; order Treponematales; family Treponemataceae; genus Treponema; species Treponema peruense. The sequence goes on along the minus strand of NZ_CP064936.1, from coordinate 2,227,856 downwards.
TGCCCTTGGATTCTGCAGGAAGGAACCCTACAAGACCGTCTGTAACGCTGAGTTTTCCCGAAGATGTTACGCTGAATGAAGTTCCTCTTACAGAAGCCGTTGCAACAGGGGAACGTACCTTGAATCCCACTTTTTTACCGCTTTCTTTTCCGACACTGGCATCGATGTTGCCCGAGTCGATGTATACGCATACGTTGTCAGAAGCCTGACTTTCTGAAAGTTCTTCTATTGTTACCCTTGTAAGCTGGCCTACGGTAACTGTGGATTCTTTGATTTTCAGAACAAGGCTGGACTTGAATCCGGTTGAAATTACCGAACCTTCTTCAAGCTCGTCTCCCTGGACAATTTCTTCCCAAATGCTTCCGTCCTGAACTTCGGCTGTTCCCTGTACAGAAAGAACAGTTGCGTTAAAGGCAGCTGCCGGAATACATGCAGCAAAGGCAAGCAGAATAAATGCAGTTTTGTTTTTGATGTTGTTCTTCATAAAATTCTCCGTTAATTCTTCTAGAAAGCAAGGGATGCAAAGAAGGTTGCGCTTGTGCGGTCTTCTTCCTTTTTGTCTGCAAGATATGATTCTATTGAAAATGAAATACTCAGGTCAGTGAAGGGCTGGTATTTTACCAAACCCTGTATCTGTATTCCGCTGTATTCTGCGCTGTTGCCTGGAACCTTGAATATAACACCGGAACCTAACTGGCAGAACACTTTGTCTTGAGGACACAAAGAATATGACGCGCCGCACTTTAAGATTGCGCTGTGTGCCGGTTCGTCGGCTGCGAGTGTTGCGGCACTCTTTGTGAAAGCCGTGAATGCAGAAAGACCGCCGTTGTTTCCTGAAGCGTATTCTGCGGAAAAGACTGCGCGTGAGTCCAGAAAGTCGGGATAAAATTCTACGCTCATCATGGAAAGATTTGAAAATTCTTCAAAATTTTTTGCGCCGAGTGTTGTTGATGCAGAATAGAAAACTGACTGTGCCAGCGGTCCGTTTAGCCCCACTGTTGCGTATATTCGTGATTTGCCGTCGTTTGGACCAAATACTGCAAGTGTTTCGAGCGAAAGTGACTGGTTAAAAACAAGATACGGCATTCCGCATGAAAGCATGATTAACGTGTAGGGGTCTGCAAGTGTGTACGGGGAAGACGAAGTGTTGTCGGAAAGGTCTGTTCCGGCGCTGTCTGTAAAAGAAACCGTACGTGCGTTAAGAAGGCCCGTAAAACCCGCGTATGCAGAGGCAGTAAATCTTGGTGAGTCAAATGATGCAAAGATTCCGTCTGCACTTTGTGAAAGAATTACTGCTGTCAAATCCGAGACAGAAAATCTTCCGGCAGCAGCAAGAACAGAGGCCCCGTTTTGTACATCAAATGCGGCTGCGGCTTTGAATAGCGGAAGGTCAAGTGTTATTGAATTGTCCAGGGTATTGTTTGAAGATTTGAAAGTTGCGTCAAAGGTATGTTCAACCTGTGCTTCTGTTACAAAATAAACTGTTCCGTCCTGCGTAAAAGGAATTTTTATTGAGGGCGACAGAGATTCTTTTTGTTTAAGAACAGGTTCGCTGAATTTTCCTGAGTTGAATTTTATTCCAGTTGAGTCAGAAAGAATAAAATTTGTTTCTGCGGCGTTTGCGCTTTGGAGAAGAATTACTAATGCTATTGCCGAAATTATATTTCTTGTTCTTTTGTTCATATTTATTCCATATTATGAGCATTTTTTTGCTGGTAGAAAGACATTCCGTCGGTAAACATATTGAGTATGTCTCGTCCGGCCGGAATCTGGTGCGGGTCTGCGGCAGAAGAAATTATTCCCTGTGCCTTGAGAAGTTTGAATGCATATCTTGGTGAAGGAAACATTTTGAGCCAAAGACTTCCGTTTGCCTTGAATGTATTTACCAGAATCCACGCAGTATTTGCATAATTTATTTCTTTTTGCGCCGGAATGTCATTTGAAAGAATTCCTGCGCGTCTGAGAAGATCTATTGCTTCTGCTTCGGTGCTGTCATTCTGTGCAAGTCCGAGTGACACGGCCGAAAGATATGAAACCTGTCCGTAAGTTACCTTTTGTGACTGAATAAGCTGTGAAACTTTGTCTGCCGACTGCGAAAATGCTGCCAGACAAAAAAGAATTTGCACTGATATAAACATAATTACTTTTTTCATAACAACCTTTGTTCCTTTATTGCAGTTTTGAATCATTTTTGAACAGAGTTTTAATCGATTTAAATTATAACATATGATATAATTTTTGTCATGAAAACAAATGCAAATAGCGTAAATAAAGGTTCATCTTTTTTTAGTAAACATGCAGACGTTCTTGTTCCCGTAGTCCTGCTTGTGCTTGCGGCTTTTGCTGCAATTTTTCATGCCTTTTCCAAGATGGATTTGCGCTTTTACAACATAATGCTCAGACTTTCTCCTGAAGTAGAACATATTGAGGATCTTGTTATTGTTGACATTGATGACGAGTCAATTGCTTCTATAGATAAAAACTGGCCGTGGCCGCGTGACATTATGGCTGACGTTCTTATAAGAATGAAGGAATTCGGTGCCGCAAGAGCCGTATTTGATATTGAATACCTTACACCTTCCGAAAAAGCCGTTGCCGATGACCTTGAACAGACTGCAAGAAACGAAATAGACAGCGCGGGACAGTCGCTTACAGAGTCAGTGGACACTTTGTTTGAAGCCGTGTCGCAGGGGACCATTTCTTCTGATGAAGCAAAGACTGCACTTGAAGATTCAATCGGCGGCGTTCTTTATGAAATGAAGCGGAATATTGAGGACGGGTTCAACAAAGACAATGACGATTATTTTGCACGTGCGATACAGTTTTTTGGAAATGCCAACCTTACCGTAAATATGCGGAATATAGGAATACGCCGCGAAGACAGCGAGAATGCTTATGTAAACGAAAGATTTCTGTTTTCAAACGTGTCTGACCCGCATAATCTGATTGCCTCAGGAAACGCATATTCTGTAAGGGAAGAAGGTAAAACTGTTTCTGCAGGATTTATTCCGGCTTTGGACAGGCTTGTGCGCCGTGCTGCCGGTGTAGGTTTTACAAACGTTGTTGTAGACAAAGACGGAACCAGACGACGCGTGGAACTTTTGTGCGAACACGAAGGAAAATATGTGGGACAGCTGGCATTTGCCCCTCTTGCAGCCATGCTTGATATTCAGTCTATGGAAAGAACTTCACATTCACTTTTGCTGCGCGGAGTTCTTTCTTCTGACGGAACACGGCACGACGTGCGCATTCCGCTGGACTCTCACGGCCGCATGCTTATAAACTGGCTGATGGAACCCTACGAAAACAGTTTTGTTCATATTCCCATCTGGCGAATTTACAATATGGAAAAAGAAGAAGCAGTTCTGGCCGGGGCAGTGCAGAATCTTTTGTCTGCAGATTTGGGTTTACTCAATGAAGAAGACAGGGAAAAGATTCTGTCTGCACAGGATTTTGCTTATGAATACAAAAATCTGGAACATGAAAAATCACGTCTTTTAAGAAAATGCCGCGGTTTTGATGTAAACGGAAAAGCTCTTAAAGGCGGAATAACTGATGATGATTACGAAAATTATTTTTCTAGAAGGCGGAAATTCTTTTCTCGTCTGAATGAATTTGCACAGTCTGTAAAAAATATTTCTTCTGCGGAAAGTGTTCCTGAAATAAGCAGATTGTGCGAAGCCTCCGAAGGATTTTGCAGGGATTCACAGACTCTTGAAGAAATGCTTTCAGGTTCTTTCTGTTTTATAGGAAATTCTGCAACTTCGAGCACTGACCTTGGAGTCACACCGTTTTCAAAGCGCTACCCGAATCTTGGAACGCACGCAAATATCGTAAACACAATCCTTCAAAAAGCATTCATTACTGAACTGAGCGCACTCTGGGGAATTGCACTGGCTTTTGTATTTTCAATGCTGTGTATTGTTTTGTGCCGCAACATGACTCAGGGTAAAAAAAATGCAGTCGGTTTAAGCTATGTGATTGCGACTGTCTGTATAATTGTTGCAGCAATGGTTTTCCTGAGAATTTATATTCCCGTTTTTATTCCGTTACTTCTTGCGGTTTGTATTTATATTGCGGAACTTGTTGTCAATTTCATAAGGGTTAACGGTGAAAAAAAACACCTGCGCACTTCTTTTGGCTCTTACGTGTCTCCGCTTGTTGTTGCCGAACTTGAACGCCATCCCGAAAAGGCAAAGCTTGTTGGCGGTGAAAGCAAAATCATGACTGCACTTTTTTCTGACGTAAAGACTTTTTCGGGCTTTACAGAAACAATCAACAATGTTGCGGGTGAAGATGCAGGAGCCGAACAGCTTGTAAAAATCCTGAATATTTATCTTGGTGCGCTGAGTGATGAGATAATGAACTGCAAAGGAACAATAGACAAGTATGTTGGTGATGAAATTGTTTCTTTCTTCGGGGCGCCGATTGACGATCCCGACAATGCATTTTCTGCCTGTGAAGCGGCTGTACGTATGCTTAAGGCCGAAGAAAAGTTCAACATTGAATACAAAGATATGCTTCCCGTAATAAAGTCTACCGGAGAGCCTTTTTATCTTCATTCGCGCGTTGGCCTTAACACAGGAAACATGGTTGTAGGAAATATGGGAACCGAAAAAAAACTCAACTATACAATAATGGGAAACAATGTGAATCTTGCTTCGCGTCTTGAGGGAACAAACAAAGTTTACGGTTCGTGGATTATGGCTTCTGATTCAACATGGAAGGCAGCATCTTCTTCTGAAAAAAACAAAGCGAAAAATCTTGTTGCACGCCATATGGATTTTGTGCGCGTAGTGAATGTAGACAAGCCTGTGCGCATACACAATTTGATTGGCTTTGAAGGGGACATTCCTTCTGCACGTCTTGAAGCGGCACAACTTTTTAACGAAGGTATGAAGTGGTATCTTAACGGAATTGAAACTCCGGCGGAAAAGAAAAATCACGAAGACTTTAAAAAAGCAATTGCATGTTTTAAACAGGCTGCCGAATGCTATCCTGAAGATTTGTCTTCGGATGTTTTTATAAAACGATGCAGTGATTTTCTAAGGGAAGGCACCCCGTCTGTATGGGACGGAGTATTTACAATGTCACAGAAATAGCGGAATCAAAGAACAAGATCTGTAACAACAGCCTGTGTTTCTTTTACAAGATCCTGCGGTGAAAGTTCTATCTGCTGTCCGCGTACGCCTGCGCTTATGTGGATTTTGTCGTGAAGCAGGGCACTTTCGTCAATGAAGGTGCGGAACTTGCGCTTCATTCCCAATGGTGAACATCCGCCGCGTACATATCCTGTAAGAGCCAGAAGTTCGTCTTGTTTTACGGGCGTTACTTCCTTTGCCCCGGCGGCGGTGCGTGCTTTTTTAAGATTTATTTCGTGCTCTGCGCTCTGGCAGAAAACAACGGTTTCTTTTGATTCCGTGCGCATTACAATTGTCTTGAATACAGAAGCCGGATCTATTCCGAGTTTTTTTGCAGTTTCTCCGGCAGCCCCTCGTTCAAGTTCGTGTTCACCGTCGTCATCATACTCAAGCGTTTTGTACGGAATTTTTGCTGCATCAAGAATGCGCATTGCATTTGTTTTTTTCATTTTAATTCACGGCCTTTGCGCTTGAGTTTGTTACGTAGCTTCCTGTCTTTGCAAACTGCGGAAGGGATTCAATTCTTTTTTTCCAGTATTCGGCTTCACTTTTTGTTGTGTAGGGACCGACTCTTACGCGGTAGTGAAGTGCATTCTTTGCATCTGTGTACGTGAATACTTCGCACTGGATTTTGTTTTCGTCCAGTACTGCGCGTGCTTCATCTGCATTTTTTTTGTCTGAATATGATGCAGCCTGAACCCAGTATCTGTCAGGAATTTTTGCGGCCGCAGTTTTTACCGGAACTTTTTTTGTTGCAGTTGCTGCTGCGGATTTTGTTGCAGCCGAAGAAGATTTTGTGGCAGTTTTTGTTGATGATGTACTCTTTGCTGCAGGTGCTTTTTCTGAAGCGGCAGTTGTTTTTGTTTCTGTCATACGCGGGGATGCAGCAGTTTGGGTTTCCTTGATGCGGACTGCAGCGCGTGTTTCTGACATTGCATCGGCCGCAAGTTTGTTCTGCGGGGTAACATTGCTTTCTGTCTTTGCTGCGGGTGCGTTAAGATCAATTGTTGTTGTTCCGGCCAGTGAAGATGGGGTTTCTGCAAGACCGTAAACTTTTGTTGTTCCCTGTGCAATTACCGTGAGGTTTTCTACCTGTTTTGTATCTTGGGCTGGTGATGTTTCTTTTGCTTCGGCCGGTGCAACAAGATCGGCTGTTATTGAAGGAACTGACGGAACCGGTGTCTGTTCGGCGGTGTACGGTTCAGCATCTGTTCCGCGTGGAAGGGTAGATACTTCTTTTTGAGGTTGTTCAGGTGACTGTGACGGTGCCATCCATACGTTTTGGGCACTGATATGACCAAAGTCAGATCTGTTTCTGTTTGCGTCCGGTGCATAGAGAATCAGTGCAGCTCCTATGACAACAAGCAGGAAAAAACCTGCTGCGAGTACTATCCAAAGAGTTCTTTTCTGTTCCATACCTATATCCCCTGCCGGCATTCGCTCAGGAATTTTTCTATCTTGCGTTCAAGACTTTGCCGCGTGCCGGTATTCCATACTCTTCTAATATCGGTATTTGTATTTTTATATTTAGCAAAAAGATTTTTTTGTGACGAAAACCGCCTGCAAATCTGAATAATTCCTGTTTTGTCGCGCTTCATGGCTCTTATAAACCTTAAGGGAAGGGGAGCGTCGATATATAAAATTCTTTCTATTATATTCTGCATGTCGGGAAGTTTGTACAGAACGGTTGCGTTTACTGCTATGTCTTTTCCTGCGTTTTCTCTGATAAATTCAGCAAGAAGACGGCGTATTACCGGGTAGACTATGCGTTCCTGCCGTGCAAGAAGTTCCCGGCTTTCAAAAACAATGGAGCCCAGTACGCGGCGGTTGAGCGTTCCGTCTGAAGAAAGAAGGGAAACACCCCTTTTTTGAGCTTCGTCCGAGAATTCACAAAGAATCTGTTCTGTACATTCCTTAACGGCCCTGTGTCCCAGAACATCGGCATCTATTGCCGCAAAACCTTTCTTTTCAAGAATAGAGGCCGCTACATTTTTACCGGCTGCCATGGGGCCTGTAACGCACAGAATCATCAGTGGAATTCCCCCCAGTTTGTTCCGGTTTCTATGCTTACTCTGAGCGGGACTTTAAGCTTTATGGCGTTTTCCATGCAGTTTTTTATAAGCGAAACGGCATTTTCAACTGTGGTGCTGTCGTCCGGGCATTCAAAAATAAGTTCATCGTGAACCTGAAGAAGCATTTTGAGCGGACTATGCGTTTTTTTTATTGCTTCGTCTACAGAAATCATTGCTGTTTTTACTATGTCTGCTGCGCTTCCCTGGATGGGCGTGTTTATTGCGATTCTTTGCGCTGCCTGCTGTATAAGTTTGTTTTTGCTGTTGATGTCGGCAGTCTGTCTTCTGCGGCCGGTGATTGTTTCTACATACCCGTTCTGCTGTGCCTTTTCGATTGTTTTTGCAATAAAGGCTTTTACGTCGGCGTATGTTGCAAAATATTGGTCAATAAAATTTTTTGCCTCGGTGCGTGATATGCCCAGTTCGTTTGACAGCCTGAATGCGCTCATTCCGTACATGACACCGAAGTTTACTGTCTTTGCAAATCTTCTCATCTGTGGTGTAACTTCTTCGGGACTTATTCCGTAAATAAGGGCTGCTGTTGATTTGTGGACATCTGTTCCGTCAATAAAAGCCTTTGATAAGTTTTTGTCACCGCTCAGATGTGCCAGTACGACAAGTTCAATCTGCGCGTAATCTGCAGAAATGAGAACTGTTCCGGGAACTGCGGTAAAGGCCGAGCGTATGCGTCTTCCGGCTTCGTTGCGGACAGGAATGTTTTGAAGATTGGGGTCTTTGCTGGAAAGTCTTCCTGTTGCTGTTCCTGTCTGAAGAAATGATGTGTGTATGCGTGCATTTCTGTCGGTAAGGCGCGGAAGTGTTTCTACATAAGTGCTCTGGAGTTTTGTATAGGAGCGGTAGTCAAGTATTGCCTGCGGAACAGGATCGCTTGTTCTTTCTGCAAGTTCTTCAAGAACAGCCGTGTCTGTACTGTAGCCTGTCTTTGTCTTTTTTCCGGGAACAAGATTTCTTTCTTCAAAGAGAACAGTCTGCAGCTGTTTTGTTGATGCTATGTTGAACTCATGCCCGACTTCTTCGTAGATTTTTGCCTTCATTTTTTCTATGTCTGCGGCAAGTTCCACACTGTATTCTTCGAGCGTTTTTTTGTCCAGATGTATTCCGCTGCGTTCCATTTTTGCAAGAATGGGAAGAATTTTCATTTCTGTTTCAAAGAAAAGTTTTTCAAGCCCGGCTTCGCGGATTTTAACGCTGTAGTAATTCCACAGCTGCCAGGTAAAGTCGGCGTCTTCGGCTCCGTAACTGAATGCCTGTTCGAGCGGAACGTCTGCAAAAGTCTGCCCTTTTTTTACAATGTCTGCAAATTCTATTCCGGCAAGACCCAGTATTTTTTCTGAAAGATATTCCAGCCCGTAAGGTGATTTTCCTGTAGCGCCCGGGTCAAGAATCCACGCGGCAATCATCGTGTCTGCAATGCGGCACTCCGGCTCTTCTGAAAGTCCGTTGGTGGCAAGAACTTCAAGGTCGAATTTTCCGTTGTGCATTACGAGTGTCATTCCGGGGCTTTTTAGGATTCTTGAAATCTGTTCCAGGGCGGCTCTTTTTTCTATTGTTTCGGGTGCAAACATTCCACCGGGGAGAATTACGGGAATATAAACGGCTTCACCGGTTTTTGTGCACAGGCTGAATCCTACAAGATTTGCTTCGTGTGCGTTAAGGCTGTCTGTTTCGGTGTCAAAGGCAACTGTTTTTTCACTGCTTTCAAGCGTTTCGTCAATGAATTTTTTGAGTTCTGCAATGTTAGTGACGGCGCGGTAATTGCCTGAATTCTTTTTTATAGGAACTGCAACCTGTTCTGCTTCTGTATTCTGCTGTATATTCTGTACGTTCTGCGAGGGAGAAGACTTTGCGTTCGGGGCGGCATCTGTTTCTGCAGTAGCATAGGATTTTGCCACAGCCAGCGCGCCGAATTTTTTAAGGAGTTCTGCAGCGGCCGCATAATTCAGATTGTCTGTCGTGAAGTCATCAAAATTTATTGCAACAGGAACATCTGTTCTGAGTGTGATGAGTTTTTTTGAAAAATATGCGTCTTCTTTTCCTGCGCGTATTTTTTCTCCCAGCGCGCCTTTTATTTCGTCTGCGTGAGCGTAAATTCCGTCCAGAGTCTGGTACTGCGAAAGAAGCTTGAGTGCAGTTTTGTCACCGACTCCTTTTACTCCCGGAATATTGTCTGCGCTGTCTCCTGTAAGCGAAAGATAGTCAAGAATTTTTTCTGGACCCAGCCCCCACTTTTGGATTACTTCTTCTGTTCCGTCGGTAAGCCATCCGCCGTTTGCCTTGTCGGGCTGCATTTCTTTGCAGTGTGCATCAACCAGCTGAAGAAGGTCTTTGTCACCGCTCAGGATTCTGCACGGCCGTTTTTCTTTGCGGCATTTTTCTGCTACTGATGCAATAATGTCGTCTGCTTCAAAACCGTCTGCCCGGAGTACAGGAACACCAAGTGAATTGAGGATTTCTTCTATCCACGGAACCTGCGCGTGTAGATCTTCGGGGGTTTTCTGCCTTGTTGCCTTGTATTCTGCATACATTTCATGGCGGAATGTAGGTGTGCGCGAGTCAAATGCTGCCGCAAGAAAAGACGGTTTGTATTTTGAAAGAAGGGCTTTGAGGTTTCTGAAAAAGATAACAACGGCGCTTATATTCTGCCCGCTTATGTTTGTAAGCGGATGGTTTATGAGTGCAAAATATGCGCGGTAAATAAGGCCGTAAGAGTCAAGTATGTAGACTGTATCGGCTTCTGAAAAATCTGCTGTCGGAGTGTTTTTTGTTTCCATGCAAAAATTGTAGCACATTCTGCAGAAATATTAAACGACCGCAAAATAAACGGCGTCAAAAAATGCGGGCTCTGACCTGCAACAGTCTACACTTCTATCTGAAGTCTGGTTCCAGCTGTGGCATCCTTTGCGTAAACAGACTGTCTTCCTTTGTACGGGTTTTTAAAGCCGTCTATCTGCACACGCAGGCTGGTCATGTGTATTTTTAGAAGTTCGCGGTTTTTTTCATTCTGGTTAAAAACCATCTGCTGCAGTCTGGAAAGTTCGCCCTGAATTTTTTCTACGGGAACAGCTTCTGCCGGATTGTAAGATGCCGCCCCGGAAGTTCTGCACAAAGCCTGCATAGGAACAATTGCTTTTTGAAGCGAACCGATTCCTTCCATTATTTTGGCTTCAAGTTCGGTATGGGCCATAATTGCGTCTGAGTCTTCTGCTTCTATTTTTGTTTCCTGAAGTTCCAGCACTTTAAGGTACTGCCTGAATTTTTCACGCTGCTGTTCCAGAAGGGTTCTGAGCCTTCTTAAAACTGCCACGCGTTCGTCCAGTTCTTCCTGTGAAATTTTTTCTTCCATAAACGGCTCTCCTGTTTGTTCAGCCTGTAATATTGAGCGAAGGTGCAGCCTGTGAAGCTTTTACTTTTGTGTTTGCAGTGCTGCTGGCGGCGGTTTCCCACGATTCCTTGAGCTGTGACAGCATTTCATGAATCTGCGAGAGCTTTTTTTTGTCGTGGCTTATTGTTGAGTCAAGAAGTTCTTTGTTGAAGTAAACGTAAAGGGACATGAGGTTTTTTGCGATTTCACCGCCTTTTTCCATGTCAAGGCTTACCTGAAGTTCGGTAATAATGTCCATCACTTTCTGAATATAGTTTCCGTAAGGTTCCACGCTTCCGGGAGAAATACTTGAGTCACCGGTTATAAGGTTCATGGCTTTTTCAAGGTTTGTTACGGCACCGTCATAAAGCATTACTACCAGTTTTCCCTGGCTTGCGGTTTTGACGCCAATCTGTCTGTATGCACTGTAGCCGCCGTAAGAGTTTGTCTCGTAGGGATTGTATGCCATTGTATACTCCAATTTTCATGTGGAATTTTTAATATTATCGGAATAACTGTGTCTTGAGTTTAGCGCTAAAAAAGTTTATCATGTCTGGGAGTTTTAAATTTCCGTAATCGGAATATTTTCTGCAACCTGAATATATTCTGCGTGTCAAAAAAATGAGGTCATACTGAACAAGAGTTCAGTTTTCTTCGCAAACTTACGGAACAGCTGCGTTTGCGTTCAATTTATTTTATCTGGTGTGTGTATGAAACTTTATGAAGAATTTCTGGAAGAAGCCCGTGATTTTAACGGTTATGAAGATTTAAAGAACAATTTCAAAATCAAAATCCCTGAAAATTTCAATTTTGCCTATGATGTGGTTGACCGTTATGCTTCGGAAGACCCCAAAAAACGTGCGCTTGTATGGTGTGATGACCATGGTGACGAAAAAATATTTACCTTTGAAGACATGAGCAGGGAGTCAAGGAAAACCGCTGATTTTCTTGTAAGAAACGGAATAAAGAAGGGAGACGCAGTTATGCTTATGCTGCGCCGCCGCTATGAATTCTGGTTTTTTATTCTTGCCTTGCACAGAATAGGTGCCGTGGCTGTTCCTGCAACAACACAACTTCTGCAGAAGGACATAGAATACAGATGTTCTGCTGCCGGAATAAAAATGATTGTTTCGTTTGAAACTGGAAAACTCCAGCAAGAAGTAGAAAAAGCGCTTCCCCAGTGTCCAACAGTAAGAAGTCTTGTTACGGTAACTGGTTCAAGAAAAGGATGGATTGATTATACAAAGGAAGTTCAGTCCTGTTCAGACAGTTTTGAAATTCCCGAAGGAAAAAACATCACTTCAAACGAAGATATTATGCTCCTTTACTTTACGTCGGGAACTTCGGGCTACCCCAAAATGGTTGTGCATAATTTCCTATACCCGCTGGGACACATTATTACGGCAAAATACTGGCAGAATGTAATTGACGGCGGACTTCACCTTACCGTTGCAGAAACGGGCTGGGCAAAGGCAGTATGGGGCAAACTGTACGGCCAGTGGCTTTGCGGTTCGGCGGTAATGGCCTATGACATGGAAAGTTTTAAGCCTGACCTTCTTCTTGAAAAAATGGCTCACTACGGTGTAACAACATTCTGTGCCCCTCCGACAGTGTACAGGTATCTTGTGCGTCGTGACTTTTCAAAATACGACCTTTCTGCGCTAAAGTACTGCGTTACTGCAGGTGAAGCGCTTAATCCCGATATTTACGACAAACTTCTGGAACTTACCGGACTAAAGCTGTATGAGGCTTTCGGTCAGACAGAGGCAACTGTTATGGCAGGAACATTCCCCGGAATGGAGACAAAGCCCGGTTCAATGGGAAAACCCGCCCCCGGTTACGATCTGCTTATTGTTGACCAGGATGGAAAAAAGTGTGCTCCGGGGCAGGTTGGTTCGATTGTTATAGACATACGCAACGGAAAGCCGTTTGGACTTTTTTCGGGATATTACCACGACGAAGAAATGACCGCTGCTGCTTTTGAAGGCGGCCTTTACAGAACAGGTGACAGCGCCCGTTATGATGAAGACGGATACATCTGGTTTGAAGGCCGTGACGATGATGTAATAAAGAGTTCGGGCTACAGAATAAGTCCTTTTGAAGTAGAAAGCGTTCTTTCGCTGCACCCTGCTGTAATGGAATGTGCAGTTACTGGTGTTCCTGACAAAAAGAGGGGACAGGCTGTAAAGGCAAGCATTGTTCTTGCAAAGGGATACAAGCCTTCCCGTGAACTTGAACTTGAAATACTTGACTTTGCAAAGACAAGGACAGCCGGTTACAAGCAGCCCAGAATAATTGAGTTTGTGGATGAACTGCCCAAGACTATAAGCGGAAAAATCAGGCGCGTGGAAATAAGGGAACAGGACAGCAAACAGCAGTAAATAAAAAAAGAACTCAAGCAAGGCTTGAGTTCTTTTTTTTTGAGCGATGGGAGGATCGAACTCCCGACCCACAGATTAAGAGTCTGTTGCTCTACCAGCTGAGCTAATCGCCCTAATGTTCATAGAGAATACATCAGAATAAAATCTTTGTCAATTAAACAGGTCTGATTTTGGCGGTTTTTATTTGAAAAAGGCTGGGAAAAGCTTCTGTTATTGTCAGAGAAAGTTGTTTTCGGTATAATAAAATGAAATTTTTATTAACGAGGGCAATATGGCATTTTTTTACGAAGAACCGTCACACACATTCGGTGAGTATCTGCTTATTCCTGGATACACTTCCGCGGACTGTATTCCGGAGCATGTTACTTTAAGGACACCTGTTGTAAGCTACAACAAAAAGGCCGGCGAAGAACCTGCTCTTTCCATGAACATTCCGATGGTCAGTGCCGTCATGCAGTCTGTTTCCGACGACAAGCTTGCTATAGCACTTGCAAAAGAAGGCGGAATCAGTTTTATTTACGGTTCACAGACAATTGAAGACCAGGCTGCCATGGTTGCCCGTGTAAAGTCATACAAAGCCGGATTCGTTACATCTGACTCAAACATCCGCCCCGACCAGACTCTGGAAGAAGTGGTTGAGCTTATAAAAAAGACAGGACACAGTACAATTGCCGTTACCGATGATGGTTCAGCAAGGGGAAAACTCGAAGGAATTATCACTGAGCGCGACTTCAGAATTGATCATGTTCCGGCAAATTCAAAGGTAAGCGACTACATGACACCTTTCAAAGACCTTATTACCGGAAAAGACGGAATTTCTTTGAGTGATGCCAACGACCTTATCTGGACACACAAAGTAAACCAGCTTCCTGTCATTGATTCCAACAATCACCTTGTTTCTCTTGTATTCAGAAAGGATTTTGACAGCCACGAGACACACCCGCTTGAACTTCTTGACAGCAATCACCGCTATATTGTCGGTGCCGGAATAAACACACGCGACTATATGAAAAGAGTTCCTGCACTTCTTGATGCAGGCGTAGATATTCTTTGTCTTGATTCTTCAGAAGGCTATTCTGAATGGCAGGCACGCGCCCTTAAGGACATTCATGAAAAGTTCGGAAAGAATGTAAAGGTTGGTGCCGGAAACGTTGTAGACAGGGAAGGCTTTATGTTCCTTGCCGAAAACGGTGCAGACTTTGTAAAGATCGGAATCGGCGGCGGTTCAATCTGTATTACACGCGAGCAGAAAGGTATCGGACGCGGACAGGCTACTGCCACAATCGAAGTTGCAAAGGCCCGCGACGAATATTATGCAAAGACAGGTATTTATGTTCCAATCTGTTCTGACGGCGGAATTGTACATGACTACCATATTACTCTGGCTCTTGCCATGGGTGCCGACTTTGTTATGCTCGGACGCTATTTTGCACGCTTTGACGAGTCTCCTACAAACAAGCTTATCATAAACGGAAACTATGTTAAGGAATACTGGGGTGAAGGTTCCAACCGTGCCCGCAACTGGCAGCGCTACGATTTGGGCGGAAAATCCGGTCTTTCCTTCGAAGAAGGCGTTGACTCCTATGTTCCGTATGCCGGACGTCTGCATGACAATGTGGCAATGACTGTAAGCAAGGTTGTTCATACAATGTGTAACTGCGGTGCACTTTCTATTCCTGAACTCCAGCAGAAGGCAAAACTTACGCTTGTTTCCCAGGTTACTATTGATGAAGGCAGTGCCCACGATGTTACTGTCAAGAATACGTCCATACACAGCTGACAGGCTGCTTTAACTTACTAACTTTTTGCGTTTTGCGGCGCTGAATGCATCGGAAATGCAATGGAGGAAATATGAAGGTTGTAATTATTGGCGCTCAGTGGGGCGATGAAGGCAAGGGAAAGATTGTAGATTATCTTGCCGAGGATGCAAAGTACGTAGTACGCTATTCCGGAGGCCCGAACGCCGGTCACACAATTGTTGTTGACGGAAAACAGTTTGCCCTTCATCAGGTTCCGAGCGGAATCCTTTATCCTGAAAAGAAGGTTTTCCTTGGTGCCGGAATGGTAATTGATCCGGAAGCTTTGTTCAATGAGCTTGCCATGCTTAAGGAAAACGGAATCAACTGGGAAGGCCGTGTGTTTATTTCTGACAGGGCTCATCTTATTCTTCCAAAGTACCGCAGTATGGATAAGGAACGCGATGCATCACGCAAACGCCCTATCGGAACTACAGGCCGCGGAATAGGAATTGCCTACAGCGAAAAGTCACACAGAGACGGACTCAGACTGGCCGACCTTGACTGGAAAGAAAAGATTGCCGACCTTGACGCAGAAGATCTTGACTACCTTAACAAATATCGTGACCAGCTTCTTTCTATGCGCGTAGATCTTACTTCAAAGATGTGGGAATACCGCAAGGACAACATTCTCTTTGAGGGTGCACAGGGAGCTATGCTTGACATAGACAGCGGAACCTATCCTTATGTAAGTTCCGGGGCATCTTGTGCTGCCGGTGCTGCTACAGGCTGCGGAATTGGTCCTCATGATCTGGATCATATTCTTGGAGTTTTCAAGGCTTACGAGACACGCGTCGGTAACGGTCCTATGCCTACTGAATTCAATGAAACAAGCGAAGGCGAACTCTGCCAGTATGTGCGCGACACTGGACGCGAGTACGGTGTTACTACAGGCCGTGCACGTCGCTGCGGTTATCTTGACCTTGTTGCCCTCAGATATGCATGCCGCGTTAACAGCCTTGACAGCCTTGTTCTTACACACCTTGATATCTATGACGAAATGGATCAGATAGAAGCATGTGTTGCTTACGACATTAACGGAAAAATTGTTACTGATTTCCCGGCAAATGTTGATGAACTCAATGCTGCAAAGCCTGTTCTCCAGAAGTTCCAAGGCTGGAAGGCTTCACTCAAAGAGTGCCGCTCTTACAAGAAGCTTCCGAAGAATGCCCGCGCCTATGTAGAATTCATTGAAGACTACACAGGTACTCCGGTTGGAATTATTTCTGTAGGATACGAGCGCGACGAGACTTTTGTACGCAAAAATCCCTGGAAAAAATAAAGTTTTCAAGAACGGTGGTACCTCCACCGTCCTTGAAATACGTTCCTTAAAATTGAACGATTGAGCAAGTATCAACTTGCGATTGAGTTCAATTAGTGCGCGTAAGCGCACACGTAAATAAGACAGTTGTGCAACAACTGTAGTTTTCAAGAGCGGTGGTACCTCCACCGTTCTTGAAATAAAAAAGACTGTCTGTAAAGATACAGGCAGTCTTTTTTATTTCCCTATTTGAATATTTCGGCTGCAATTTTTTTGAACTTGTTGCCGCGGTCAAATTCGTTTGTGAACATTCCGAATGAAGTTGCTCCAGGTGAAAAAACTACGGTAACATTTTTTGTGTCATTTTCAGTAAAGATGCTCCTTTTTGAAAGAATGTCTGTCCTGAGAACATTGAGCAGGACTTCAAGGGAGTCAAACGGTCCTTCGTAGGGAACTTTTTTTGCATCAAGCATAGGTGTAAGTTTGTCTGTTCCTGTCCCTGAAAGAAGGTAGACAGCGAGCGGCCTGAATTTTGTTCCGCATTCACAGTTAAGGGTACCTGCAAGCGGGGTAAAGTCCAGCTGTTTGTCTGTTCCGCCGCAGATGATTACAACTCTTTTTGAAAAAGACTGAGATGCCGCCGCGGCTGCTTCAGGAACAGTAGCACAACTGTCGTTGTAGAATATTACCTTATGTTTTTCTGTAACAGGCCACTCGTGGAACAGTTCAAGTCTGTGCGGTATTCCCTTCCATGCACCCATTACTGTCTGTATCTGCTGCGGAACAATGCCCATGAGGTAGAATACAAGGGATGCATTCAGCACGTTGAGTCTCATGTGGTCCCCGGGAACAAGAAGTTTTTTCATTATGCATTCTGTTTCAAGACCGTGTGTCTGTGCGTGGCGGTTTCTGAGTTCAAAAGGAAGCGAAAGAATTCCGCAGAAATTACCGGAATCATCTTTTTTCTGAAAAACGCCGTACATTCCTTTTTTAAGCTGTTTAGTGCTGTAGCGCAAAACCTGTCCTTTTGTTTCAGAGGCAAACAGGTCTCCCCAGCATTTGCATTCAGGCTTTGGATTTGCAGTTTCGGTAAGGTATCCGTCGCTGTCTGCATCAAGTATTGTAAAGCATTTTTCGTCCTGGTCTGCAAAAATGAGTTTTTTGTCGTTGACGTAACTGTCCATGTCGTGGTACCAGTTCTGGTGGTCGGGAACAATTTTTGTTATTACAGCGATTTTTGGTTTGAGTGCGCCGCGTCCCCTCAAGTCGGCCAGCTGCCAGCTTGAAAGTTCCAGAACTACGGGTGTTGTTCCGTCTGTCTGGTCAAGGAACGTGAGCGGGCTTACAGTTATGTTTCCGCCAAGAAACGCTTTGAATCCCGACGCGTTGAGTCCGTATTCTATTGCGCTTACCGTGCTTGATTTTCCCTTGCTGCCGGTTACTGCAATTATCGGTGCTTTTGTAAAATGAAGAAAAATGCTTATGTCTGTTTCTATTGCTTTTGCGGCCGCAAGAAATTTGTTTCCTTCAATGCGTATTCCCGGATTTTTGATTACGCAGTCTGCCCCTGTAAAGTCTTCAATTCTGTGTCCGCCAAGAACGTAAGTGAGCCTTGAGTGGTCAAAGGTTTTGTCACCTGAAATGGACTGGATTGTCGGGGCAAGCTGTTCCTTTGTTTTCATGTCGGTTGCAATTACGTATGCACCGTGCTTGAGAAAGAATTTTACGCAGGCTTCTCCGCCACCGTTAAGACCAAGTCCCATTACGGTAACGCGCTTGTTTTTTATGTCTTCAAGTATTTCAAAAACACATCCTTTCGGGTAAACATGAGCTTCCATTCTGTTCCTCCTGTCAGCGGCTTGTGCGGAGCACGTTTTTCTGTGCAAATTCAGTAACGGCTTCTTTAAGAAGAAGATCAATGAGGTTTGTAAAATCAAGTCCTTCTGAAGCGCACATCTTGGGGAACATGCTTATTCCGGTAAAGCCAGGGAGTGTATTTACTTCATTCAGGTAAAGTGAACCGTTCTCTTTGTCTATAAAAAAGTCAACTCTGGAAAGACCAGACTCGTTTAGAGCCGCGTATGCTTTTTTTGCCAGAGTGCGTATTTCACAAAGTTTTTCTTCCGGAAGAAGGGCAGGAATCTTAAGGTCGGCTCCGTTTGGGTCGGTGTATTTTGCGTCGTAGTCATAAAATTCATGGCGGGGAACAATTTCGCCAGGGCCGTATGCCTTGAGCAGCGTTTCGCTTACCAAGTAGTCTTCTGTAACCGAATTTCCTGTTACCGAACATTCCACTTCGCGTGCATTTATTGCCTTTTCAAGAAGAATTTTGTTGTCCCACGAAAATGCTTCACCGATTGCAGCGAAAAGTTCGCGATCATTCTGCGCAAGTGAAGCACCGTCACTGGAACCCGCGGCGCACGGTTTTACAAAAATGGGCAGTCCCAGTTTCTGTATTGCTTCTTCTATGGCTTTGTCGAAAGCACGGCTGTCGTTGACAACACCGCGTCTCAGACAGACATACGGCACGACAGGAATTCCTGCTGCGGAACAGAGAATTTTTGCAGTTTCCTTGTCCATTGATACAGCAGAAGCAAGAACGCCGCTTCCTACAAACGGAATCCCGCACATTTCAAAAAGGCCCTGTATTGTTCCGTCTTCGCTGAATGTTCCGTGCATTACAGGAAAAGCCGCGTCACACGGAATAAATGCACCTTTTGCAAAAAGTGATTTGTCTTTTCCGTTTCCGGGGAATACAGATACTGCATTTTCTTCTTTTTCGTGTACTTCAAGGGCAGATGTTTTGCCGCTGCGGAGGTCTTCGAGTACGGAATCTTCTTCAAGATACCATTTTCCGCTTTTTGATACCGAAATAAGGCTTACTTTATGTTCGGAAGAAATTTCCTTTGCTACTGCTGCACATGAAATAAGGGAAATTTCGTGTTCACCGGATTTTCCGCCGTAAAATAATACTACATTCATTTTGTTTCTCCGCTACTATTGAATCCAATTTCTGCAAGCGCTTTTTTTGCCTCAGAAATTTCGTCGTATTCCATAACGTGATCTTTGTAAATTATTGAATTTTCGTGTGACTTTCCCAAAAGAAGCACAATGTCATTTTTGCCCGCTTTGCTGAATGCGAATCTTATTGCTTTTGGTCTGTCAGGAACAATAAACAAATCTTTTTCTTTCTGCTTTCCGTATTTTTCAGCCCCGGCGGCAATCTGTTCAAGAAGGGCGACTCTGTCTTCGCCGCGCGGATCTTCGTCGGTGAGTATTATTGTGTCACAGAATTTTGCCGCAATTTCACCCTGAAGCGGCCGTTTTTTTACGTCGCGTTCACCGCCTGAACCAAAGACGCAGAGCATTTTTCCGGAACAGCGTTTTCTTAAAGGCGGGAATATTGTTTCAAAAGAAGACGGTGTGTGTGCGTAGTCGACTATTACTTCAAAAGGCTGTCCTTCATCAATAACAGTCATTCTTCCTTTTATACTTTCGAGCGATGCTACAAGGGGTGCCAGTTCTTCGAGCGGTTTTCCTGTAGTTCCGTGTACTGCAAGAAGGGCTGCCATTATGTTGTATGCGTTGAATGCTCCCGGAACAGGTGCTTTTACGTGAATTACCCTGTTGCCGTCTTTAAGCGAGTCGTGGTCTTCGTAGCGGTGTATGCTGAATGTGAGGCCGAATCTTGCGGCTGCAATGTTTCTTGCAGAAATGTACGGCATGTCGTCGGGTATATGCGGAAGGGGCTTTGCTTCGAGTTCTTCTGCGGCCTGTTTTCCAGCTTTACCTTCTGTAGTAAAGCCCGTGATTTTCTTTTTTGTGCAGGATGCAAAGTATTGTGCTGCAGGATCTTCGAGATTCACAATTCCGAAGGACGGAACCTGAACGCTTTTGCCTGCAATCATTTTGTTGTGGTCAAAAGTGTCCAGTGCGCGGAACAGGTTTGCCTTGTCGCTTCTGTACTGTTCATATGTTCCGTGGAATTCAAGGTGTTCAAGGGTTACGTTCATAAAAACTGCGCAGTCAAAGTGAACGTCCCCAAGACGGTTTGTGCGTTTGCTGAGTCCATGTGATGAAGATTCAACTACCGCGTGGGTGCAGCCGTTCTGAAGCATCTCATAAAGTTCCCGCTGGACGATGGGTGCTTCCGGCGTAGTCTGGTGTTCCGGGTTGTTTACGGCATCTTCTCCCAAAGAATACTGGACTGTAGAAATGAAGCCGGCTTTTATTCCGCACAGGCGAAGAAGCTGCCATATAAATGAAACTGTTGAAGATTTTCCTTCAGTGCCTGTTACTCCGTAGATGACAAGTTTTTCTGACGGATTATCATAGAAACATGCCGATGCCGGTGACATTGCAAAACGTGCAGATTCAACTTTTATGAATACAGGCTTTGCTTTTGCTTTTGCTTTTGAAACTGCAAGTGCAATCTGCTCTTTTTCTTCTTCCGAGAAAGTGTCCTGAAATACAATTGCCACCGCACCGTTTTCTATTGCCTGCGGTATGAATTTGTTTCCTGTCGTGTGTGTTCCGGGAAGTGCAAAAAAAACTGAATTCTGTGTTACTTTTCTGCTGTCAAATGCAAGATTTTCTATCTGAACTGCCTTCGCGGCAGAAACTGTCTGTTCGTTTGCGAAAGTGATTCCGTCTTCCGCGACCAGTGTGTGTGTGAACGAGGGTAAAATCTGGGCCAATGTTTTTTTCATGCCGTAATTCTACTCTTATTAAAGAAGATTTTCAACATGATTGGGGCGGTTGCAAAAATTTGAAAAAGCAGATGAAATTCCTGAAGAATTTTTTTCTCTTCAAAAAGTCGGGCTTACGGCAGGAGCAAGTACTCCAGACAATGTTATTGATGAAGTGGTTGATTTTATATCTATCATACTTTATAATGGATCTGAGGAATTAAAAAAGTTTTGAAAATTATTCATGATTGTGAGTTTAGAATGAAAAAAATTATCAAAGTTTTTATACTTCTGTTGGCATGTTTTTTTGTTTCATGTTCTTCCTCAAAAATTGAAAATTCAGAATCAGAGAATATTGCTTCGACTGAAAAAAAACAAAATTCTAAAAAAATAAAGCCGATTAAATACAACGAAGAAGAGTATAAAAAAGCCTACAATCAGCGAAATTATTCTACTTGTCTTGGAATGATGCTGTACAAAACGAAAAAAAAAGCAGATATAAGAGACAATCTTGACCTTGCCATGCTTTATTTTATTACTGGCGAATATGCTCAGGCTTCAACTGTTTTTGAAAAGACCGACGCGCAGATGTTTGATGCGCTTACAAAAAGCATTACGAAATCAATTGGAAAAGCGATTGTCAACGAAAATATAAAAGAATATACGGGCAATGTTTACGAGTATCTTCTTGTAAATACGATGAATTCCCTTTGTTATTATTTGCAGGGAGATTTAAATAATGCTGTAAATCAGCTCACAAAGCTTTCTACCGTAAAACTTCCTGAATACAGACGTCTTTATGGTGAAGTTTTGGTAAAAAACGGTCTGGATCCTTCTGCCCGCGAAAAGCTTGATAAGGACGCAAAATCTCTGAACGCTTACAATATTGACTCTTCTGTTTTTACGGCCGATTTGCCTAAAAAGCCAACCGAAAAAGACGTTTATAAAGAATCATCTCTTGCCAGATACTTAAGTTTAATTTTAAGACAGGCCGATGGCGATAAAAGCCAGATTGATTCTGATTCTATTGTCTTAAAGTCGCTTGTAAAAGATTTTGATTCTGTTGATTCTGCAATTCCTTCTGGTAAAGGCCGTGTTAACGTTCTTGCTCTTGCAGGTCTTATTGGAACGCAGACTGCAAAAGAAGTTTATTTTCCTTCAAAATCTACATATTTTTATGTTCCGACAGGAAATTCTTCTTATCGTCGTCTTCCAGTTCAGTTTAAATTTGTCTATCCGTTTTATGCAGGAAAATCTACTGTAAGCGGAGTTGATGTTGTACTGAATAATGTGGGAACCAAAAGAGCCGTTATAATAGAAAATTTTAATGCAAATTTGGAAAAATCTGTTAAACTTAGAGCTAGAAAAGAATATGTTGCAAGTATGAACCGCAGTATTACAAAAAAAGTCAGTGGAATTGTGGCAGGAATTGCAAGTATAAACGCCAGTTATGAAGGCTTAAAATTGCTTTCTGGAAGAAGTATTGCTTATACTTTGTCTTCGGTAGCTTTTGACGCGCTTTGTTCTTCAACAGCAGCAGGACTTTCAGCTATTGATTTGACCGAAACTGCTGATATTCGGCAGGGAGAATTTTTTCCAGAAACCGTAAATGCCGCAGGTTTTACTGTTTCTGCTGGTTTGTACAAGGGAAAGGTGATTTATCGCTTTTCTGACGGAAGTATAGTCGAAAAACCGTTTGAAACGGAAGTAAAAGAAGGAAGGCCTTCATTGGTTGTTTCTTCTTGTATAAAATAGATTTATTATTGAGAGGTAATTTATGAAAATAAAAGTAGTATTGGCAAATTTATTGGTTGTTTCTTCGTTGTTTTTCTTTTCTTGCGGATCGACTTCTGTAACAAGATATGGAGCAGAAGAAAGCGTAAAAGATTTGAGCGGATATTGGAACGACAACGATGTTAATCAGGTTTGTACAACTTTGATTGATTCGTGCATAAAATCAAAACGCGTTGCAAATTTTAAGAGCGCAAAAGGCAGAACTCCTGTTGTAATTATTGGAACTATCAAAAACAAGAGCGTTGAACACATTGACACTTCAATTCTTTCAAAAAGATTTCAGAATGTAATTATTAATGACGGAACTTTGGAATTTGTTGCAGATGCAAATCAGAGAGAAGAGCTCCGTGCAGAAAAATATGATCAGGCAGAAAATGCTTATGAAACTGCAAAATCAATCGGAAACGAAATTGCCGCAGATTTTATGCTCCAGGGCACTGTTACGACAATTGTAGATACTGACGGAAGACAGCAGGTAAGAACATATCAGGTTGATATGCAGTTGATTGATTTGGAAACAAACAGAATTATCTGGTCTGATCAGAACAACGATATAAAAAAATACATAAAAAAATCTGCTGTAAAATTCTAACAATTTGCAAAACTTAATAACGTAAGAAAGTTTAAGGATTTTTATGAAGAAAAGAATTTTTGTTTTTTCCTTTATATTCTCTGCCTGTCTGGTTTTTGGCGCAAAAAAGAAAATGCCTGAATGGATAACTCTTCCTGCAAGCGTTTATCCTTCGGAAACTTATATGAACGGAACTGGCTCTGGAGAAAATCGGGAAAGTGCAGAACTTGAAGCCGTAAAAAACCTTTCTTCTATTTTTGGGCAGACTGTAAAGTCTAACAGTCTCGCATCAAAAAAAATGGAACAGGCTCTTTCTGACGGAAAAATTTCTTTTTCTTCGTCAGGAAACTTACAGCAGAATATAACAAGCCAAATCGAGGCAGAAAATCTGATTGGAATCGAAATTGCAGAATATTTTTACAATTCATCCGAAAAAAAATGGTATGCAATTGCAATCCTCGACAGAAAAAAAACAGCCGCTGTTTATCTGGATCTTATACAGAAAAACGATGCAGTTGTCAGACAGTCTGCAGCAGAGTCTGAAAAAAATCCGCATTCTTTTTACGGTTATAGTGAAATTTGTTTTGCAACCGACATTGCTTCTGAAAACAACAGGTTGCTTAAAAATCTTACAGTAATTGATTTTGAACAGGGAAATGCGATCAGTAAAAAAATCGTTTCGCTTCAAAGCATGCAGGCTACTCAAAAGAAGTTTGCAGAAGGGATTACGATTTATATAAGGGTTGGTGGCGACAGGGAAAATAAAATAAAGTCTGCTTTTCAAAACGTTTTTTCAAAATACGGATTTAAAACATCTTCTTCTAAAAAAGAAAAATATGGGCTTGAAGGCAGTTATTCTTCCGAAATTTCAAAAAAAGGAAAAATCACTTACTGTGTTTATACATTGGACTTAGATTTTTCTGATAATTTGAAGTCGGAGTCGCTGTTTGCAATAAATTTAAAAGGAAGAGAAGGTGCTTCTTCTGAATCCGATGCCAAAAATAGAACTTATCGGGTTTTGGAAAAAAACATTGGAACAGAATTCAGCAAAAATTTTGATTCTTATATGAATAATCTTTCTTTTAAGTAACTTTTTTATTTAGGATTAGTCCGTCTTTTTGGCGGTTTGTTAAAAAGTAAAATTTGCTCTGCAAATTTTTAGTAGGAGAAATAAAATGAAAAAGAGTATTTTTATTCTTTCTGTTGTAGCTGCTGTTCTGTTCAGTAGCTGTGGAACTACAAAAGTTTCTGGTTCTGGAATCAAAGGCAATGCTGCTAAAGTTCAGAAGAATTACGTAACAATTCTTGACTATCAGGGAGCATCGTTTGGTTCAGAAATTCCTCAGTGGGTTGTTGAAATTGGAAACGGAAATTATTCTGCAGAATATCTTTCTCCAATTATGCCAGGAATTGCTGGCAAAAAACCTTTTGTTGTAGTTTCTCGTGGTGATAACCTTGAATTTACAAAGCAGTGGGCTGACTTGGTTGACGTAGAAGTTCAGGTTGGCGATGAAATGCAGAGAATTGTTGGAAAAGCTGTTTCTGCTGCTCAGAAAGGACGCTCAAAACAGTCTGGC
This sequence comes from Treponema peruense, assembly GCF_016117655.1. Classification (NCBI taxonomy): domain Bacteria; kingdom Pseudomonadati; phylum Spirochaetota; class Spirochaetia; order Treponematales; family Treponemataceae; genus Treponema; species Treponema peruense. The sequence continues at coordinate 2,203,193 of NZ_CP064936.1, read as the reverse complement.
GATGTAAAAGATCCAACTTCTTTGGAGCAGGAATTGAATATGTACAAGCAGGCTGTTTCTGCCGTTGAACTTAACGGTCTTGAAAAAATTGCTTCATATTGGATTCAGAAAGAAGTAAAAACTTCAAAAAAAGCAAAGGAATCAAAAGTTTATTATGAATACTATGCTGTTTGGGGCATGACTAAAAAACTTTACGATGCTCAGATTCAGAGCGCCTTGAGTTCTATCGAAGACAATACTGACGAAGGAAAGGCATTGAAAGAATCTCTTTCTCTTAAACTTCAGAATATGATGATTACTTCAAATAACGAAGAAGTTAATACTGAGGCTGAAGAGACACTTGATGCTGAATAATTTAGCGTAAGATTGAATTATTTAGTTTATGTGATTTGATTTTCTGATAAAAACTTTGTCTCTTTTGCAGGCAAAGTTTTTATTTTTTTTAGAAGAAAATCTGGTGAATTCGATTTTTTTTGTTCAGGCTGGTTATATGAAAAATTTTCAAAGAAAAGTATTTGTTTTAAGTTTAGTTTTTTTTGTCTCATCTTTTGCAGTTTATGCGGCAGATAACAAGGGTGATGATATTTTTGAAAATCAAAAAGTTGAAGAGGGCGATTTTTATAAAATAGTCGTTGAACCTTCAAAAAAAGAAATAGAAACTGAAAATTCTAAATTTTTTGAAAGTGTAAAGCAAAAAAAACTCGATATTCTAAAAAAAATTGAAAATGAACGTCAGAAAGTTGCTTCTTCAAAAAGCCAGATTTCTTCTGCAAAAGAAAAAGCAAAGGCGGAACTTGAAAAAAACAAGGCGAATTTAAAAAATAAGCCTGCAAAAAATACAACGAAGACAAAAACTGAAAATAATGAAAAAGATTCTACGATGCAGGAAAAAAAAGAAGATACTCTTGTAAACCAGACACAAAGGACAGATCCTAAGAAAAAAAATGTCGAAAAAGAAATTTTAGAAAAACAAAACAAAACTGCAAAGAATCTGGAATCAGATTCAAAAAGAAAAACTTCGGTAAATAAGCCTTTTATAAAAGAGAATGAACAGAAAAAATTGCGAGAACAGCAGAATGAAAATAATAAAACTATGACGATTGAAGAATCCGAGCAAAGAATGGATTCTGTTATAGATATGCGTAAAAAATTTATTGATTTTGGAATGGGATATAAAGGCATAAACTATGTTTGGGGCGGAAAAACTCCAAGACCGGGTTTTGACTGTTCTGGACTTGTATCATATACGGCAAAACAGAGCCTTGGTATAGATGTAAGGGGAAACGCTCAGGATATTTACAATCAGACATCTCCTGTTTCCTTGGGCGAAGCTCTTCCAGGCGATTTAATCTTTTTTAAGGGTGCTTCTGATTCAAGAATTACGCATGTCGGTATTTATCTAGGAAAAAATCCTGGAGAAAATGACTTTGGAAAACAGAATTTGTTTTTAAATGCAGCAAGTGGCGGTCCAAGAACTGGTGTAATTATCAGCGGTTTGAATGAAAATTACTGGAAAAAAACATTTTACGGCTGTGGAAGACTTATTCCTGAAATTTAAGGAATAAGTGTAAATGCGTTACGGATTGTAAGGGCACCAGAGGTGTTGTTTTCTGGAATATATAGGTATGAGCATTTTTAAGGGGCAGTACAATACGGTTCCACTAATCATATTATTGAAGTTGCCTAAAACAAATTCATAACTTTCTTTGTCGGGCTTTACATCTGTTCCGGGATTTTGAGTTCCAATACTTTTTTTGTCCGGAATAAATTTGTGCTGCCCTTTAAATAACAGAAGGTTTTTTTTTGTAAATGTGAATAAAATATGCAATTTCTGCAGCGGCAGTTATTGCCCATGAGAAGGTATACAGCAGGAAAAGTGACGGAATTGTCCTGAACCAGGCAAAAACCGTGCACAGCCATATAATTCTGAACACGCATGAACCCATTATTACAATGAATGACGGAATTCCGGTTTTGCCCAGTCCCCTTGAAGCCGCGATTGTGCAGTCCATAAAGGCAGAAATGCAGTACGAAAGCGACATTATAGAAAGCCGCTGCATTCCCGCGTCAATAACAGCCGCGTCTGTAGAAAAGAGTGACAAAAACTGCCGTCCTATGCAGAAAATTCCAACTCCCATGACCAGTGCTATTGTAAAAGAATATGCAAGGCTTATGAAATATGATTTGAGCACACGCTTTCTGTTTCCGGCACCGAAGTTCTGGCCTATAAAAGTGGCGCAGGCTGTGTAAAAGGCATTCATTACATCGTAAACAAGCGGGTCTGCATTTGAAGCGGCGGCATTTCCTGCAACCATGGAAGCGTCAAAATAATTTACTCCGGTCTGGATAAAAATGTTTGCAAAGGCAAAAACAGCATTCTGCAGACCCGAAGGAAGTCCGATCTTAAGGATTTTAAGAGACATGTGGGAATTGGGCCTGATTTTGAAAATTACAAGATTCGCCGCACCTTTTTCCCTTGTCATTGTAAGCAGAATTAGTGCTGCAGAAATGTACTGCGAAATAATGCTTGCAAGGGCGACTCCTGCCGTGCCCAGATTGCATACAATTACAAAGAAAAGATTCAGCAGAATATTGATTATTCCGGCGACAGTAAGAAAAATAAGCGGCCTTTTAGTGTCACCCGTTGCGCTCAGAACTCCGTTTCCGAAGTTGTATATTGCAAGGGCCGGCATTCCCAGCATATAAATGCGCAGGTAAACTACAGCGCCTTCCATTAATTCGCTCTTTGTGTTCATTGCCGCAAGAATAGGGCGTGCAAGGATTGTTCCGGCTGCAAGAAGGATTATTCCCGCTGCAAGACATATAAAGGCGGCTGTGTGTATTGTGTCCGAAAGTGATTTGCTGTTTTTTGAACCGATGTAAAATGCCGCAATGACATTTATTCCGGCTCCAAGACCAATAAGAATTCCCGTAAATAAAAAAATAATCTGTGTTGTAGAGCCAACCGAACCAAGCGGAATAGAACCGGCAAACCGTCCTACAACAGCGATATCTGACATGTTGAACAAAACCTGCAGTAAATTGGAAAAAATAAGCGGAATGCTGAATGCGAGTATATTCTTTGCAAGAGGTCCGCTGCAGGGATCAAGTTTTTTTGAATTCATAGTTGAATGAGATTATACATACGGCACAATAAAAAGTAAATGCAGTTTTTACAAACTGCAGTTTTTTACAATCAGGCAATCAATGCTACAGGGGCAATTCTGACATACATTTGCTACGGGCCGACTTTATTCATCCTATTCGCTGTAGTCAACAAAGCCCGGAATGTTTTTTGCCAGTTCCTGCATTCTTATGTCGGTACTGGCAATTAAGTCTGCACAGGCTTTGAGTTCTTCGCTTATGTTTGAAGGCATAGTGTAGTCTTTTTTGTAGTGAAGCTGGTGTTCAAGGCTTGCCCAGAAGTCCATGGCAATGGTTCTTATCTGAATTTCAACCGGAATTTCACGCTTCTGGTCGCTGAAGTACACGCCTACCGTAACAATGACATGCAGACTCCTGTAACCGGACTTTTTGGGATTCTTTATGTAATCTTTCATTTCTATAAGCTTTATGTCGTCCTGCTGCAAAAGCATCTGCATTACTCTGTAGACATCGCTTATAAACGGGCAGGTTACGCGTATTCCGGCTATATCATAAAGTTTTGTTATCATATTATCCAGCGAAACCCTCAGTCCCTTGCGCTGAAGCTTTTCGGCAATGCTCATTGGTTCTTTTATTCTGCTGGTGATTGTGCTTATTGGATTGCGTTCATGTTTGCCTTCAAATTCATCTTCCAGAATCTCGAATTTTGTAGTTATCTGCTTGATTCCGCTTTCATAAAGCATAAGAAGCTGCTGAAATTCTACGGCAGTGTTTATTATTTCATCGGGATTGCTAAGAATTCCCCTGTTGTCGCTGAGTGCGTTTTTTATAACAAGATTCTTTTCCATATTATTTAAATATATAAAAAAAAGGGTGATTTTCAAATTTTTTGGGGCGGAATTAACACATTTTTAAATGCAGCAGAGGCGGTTCGCAGACTTTGTTCTGTTATAAATTAACGGAATTTTAACACAATTAAAATACACATCTTACAAACGAAAATTAGATTGTTGTCAGTACAATTTTAGGAGGTACTAAAAAAATGAAAAAGGGTCTTTTACTGACTGCCGGAATCGCGGCTATTGCATTTGGAACACTCGGACTTGCGTCATGCACTGCCAAGAGCGGAGCTGTTGATCTTTCAAAGAAAACAATTACGGTAATCAGCCGTGAAGAGGGCAGCGGAACCCGCGGAGCCTTTATCGAACTTTTCGGAATTGAAAAGAAGAATGCCGAAGGAAAGAAAGTTGATTATACAATCGACAGTGCAGATATCACAAACTCAACAGAAGTTATGCTTACATCTGTAGCCGGAAACAACACAGCTATCGGATACATTTCACTTGGTTCACTCAACAACACAGTAAAGGCTCTCCAGATTGACGGAGCAGATGCTACTGTTGTAAACATCAAGAGCGGTGCCTACAAGATTTCACGTCCTTTCAACATTGTTACAAAAGACGGACTTTCAGAGAATGCACAGGACTTTATCCGCTACATTCTTTCTTCTGACGGACAGAGCGTAGTAGAAAAGAACGGATACATTTCTGCAGTAAAGAATCCGGCTTACATTGCTACAGGAAAGACAGGAAAAATTACTGTAGCAGGTTCATCTTCAGTAACACCTGTTATGGAAAAACTTGCAGAAGCATACAAGGCTCTTAACCCCGGAATGGACATTGAAATTCAGATGTCTGACAGTACAACCGGTGTAAATAGCGCAATCAGCGGTGTTTGTGACATCGGAATGGCTAGCCGCGGAATCAAAGACAGCGAAACTGCAAAGGGTGCCAAGGGAACACAGATTGCCCTTGACGGAATCGCAGTTATCGTAAACAAAGAAAATACTCTTAACAACGCAGCAAAAGATTCTATCAACGGAATCTACACTGGTTCTATCACAAAGTGGGGCGATGTAAAATAATCACCCTCTGTTAAACCGGCGGGTATCTTCGGTTTGTTCCGGGGATTCTGCCGGTTCTTTTTAGAGATATTTTTTTTGAAAGCCCTGGATTTATCTGGGAGGAATATTTTATGAGCGCAAGAACGAAAATATTGACAGGCGGAAAACCTACAGAAAAAATAATGCATTGTGTTTTTCTTTTGTCTGCCCTTGTTTCCATTGCGGCGCTGATTCTTATCTGCGTGTTTATGTTCGCCAACGGAATTCCGGCGATTGCAAAAATAGGACTGGACAAGTTCTTATTGGGATTAAGATGGAAGCCGTCAATTGATTTGTACGGAATTTTTCCGATGATTGTAGGAAGCATTGTAGTAACACTTGGTGCCATTATTCTTGGTGTTCCGCTTGGAGTTTTTACTGCTGTTTTTTTGGCACGCTTTTGTCCTTCAAAAATTTATTCACCTATTGAAAGCGGAATAAAATTACTTGCGGGCATTCCTTCCGTAGTATTCGGTTTCTTTGGACTTACAGTTATTGTTCCTGCCATCAGAAATGTTTTTGGCGGAAGCGGAACCAGTATTCTTGCAGCAAGCATTGTTCTTGCAATAATGATTCTGCCGACAATTGTTCAGACAACGGAAACTTCAATCCGTGCTGTTCCCGGCGGATACTTCGAGGGTTCACTTGCCCTTGGTGCATGCAAGGAACGCAGCGTTTTCTGTGCAGAACTTCCAGCTGCAAAAAACGGAATTGTTTCAGGAATTATTCTTGGAATAGGAAGGGCAATCGGTGAAACTATGGCTGTTATCATGGTTGCTGGTAACCAGGCTATTCTGCCGCAGAGTCTTGTAAAAGGTGTTCGTACACTTACTGCAAATATTGTTTTGGAAATGGGATACGCTGCAGATCTTCACAGAGATGCACTTATTGCTACGGCTGTTGTTCTGTTCGTATTCATTTTGATTATCAATATTATTTTCACTGTAGTGAAAAACAAATCGGATAAAGCATGAAAAATAAATCACTTGTTTCTGAACATTCACAGACATTCCAGTCACGTATGCTGCGCTTTTTGGTGTGGCTTGCAGTTGCAATATGTTCTGTTACTATAGTTGGACTTGTGGCATACATTATGTTCAAGGGTATTCCGCATCTGAGTCCAAAGATTTTCAGTTTTGTTTACAACAGCGAGAACGTTTCTTTGTTCCCTGCTTTAATCAATACTCTTACAATCGTTGCCCTTACACTTATCATTGCTGTTCCTGTCGGAATAGGAGCTGCAATTTACCTGGCTGAATATTCCAAAAAAGGCAGCCGTGTTGTTAAGGTTATCAGAATTACGACAGAGACACTTGCAGGAATTCCTTCAATCGTTTATGCATTGTTCGGATTTTTGTTCTTTGTAACATCGCTTGGCTGGGGTTATTCTCTTCTTGCCGGAAGTTGCACTCTTGCAATAATGATTCTTCCGGTAATTATCAGAACAACAGAAGAGTCCCTTCTTGCAGTAAATGATTCTTTCAGGGAAGCAAGTTTTGGACTTGGCGCCGGAAAACTCAGAACGGTATTCAGAGTCGTACTTCCTTCTGCTGTTCCAGGAATTGCCGCCGGTGTTGTTCTTGGAACAGGACGCGTTGTAGGAGAAACTGCAGCACTTATTTACACGGCAGGTACGGTTGCTAAAATTCCGCCAAATCTTATGGGAAGCGGTCGTACACTTGCTGTTCACCTGTATGCACTCTGGTGTGAGGGCCTTAACACCGGTCAGTCTTATGCTACAGCTGTTATTCTGCTTGTAATCGTTCTTATTTTGAACTGGCTGAGCGGACTTTTGGAAAAAGCAGTTACAAAACATCTGGTTGCATAACGGAGTGAAAAAATGAATACATCTTTAGCAATAAAAGGAAACACAAAAAAAAATCCGATTCTTATGGAGAAAATTATGAGCGAATCACAGAACCCGGAAGCACAGAAAACAAAGATACTGACAGAAAATCTGAACCTTTTTTACGGAAACTTTCAGGCTTTGTATGACATTAATCTTGATATACCTGAGCATGAGGTTACTGCGTTCATAGGACCTTCTGGTTGCGGAAAGTCAACTCTTCTCAGAACATACAACAGAATGAATGATCTTGTTGACGGATGCAAAATTGACGGAACAATAAAAATTAACGATCAGGATATTTACGGAAACATTGATGTCAACCTTCTCAGAAAAAGAGTTGGTATGGTTTTCCAGAAACCGAATCCTTTTCCGATGAGCATTTATGACAATATTGCTTACGGTCCTCGAACCCACGGAATTAGAAACAGATCTGATCTTGATGATATTGTTCAGCGTGCACTTACCGGCGCTGCAATCTGGGATGAAGTAAAAGACCGTCTTCACAAAAATGCGCTGGGACTTTCCGGCGGACAGCAGCAGAGACTTTGCATTGCACGTGCCCTTGCCGTTGAACCTGAAGTTCTTCTTATGGACGAACCTACATCTGCCCTTGACCCGATAAGCACAAGCCGCATTGAAGATCTTATTACCGAACTCAAAAATGATTATACAATCGTAATCGTTACCCATAACATGCAGCAGGCTACACGCGTCAGTGACAGAACAGCTTTCTTCCTTTTGGGAAAAGTTATTGAGTACGGAAAGACAGAACAGATTTTCAGCAATCCCCATAACAAAAAGACTGAGGATTATATAACAGGAAGATTCGGTTGATTTATTAACCGGATTCATTTTACCACAGAAGGGAATTTATGAGACAATATTTTGACAGCCAGTTAAAAGAATTGAATAAGAGTCTTCAGAATATGGGGTCTCTTTGCGAGGACTGCATAACATGTGCAACACAGGCTCTTCTTACAGGTTCTTCAGAACTTGGCGACAAAGCCATTGAACTTGAACACGAGACTGATATCTGTGAAAGGGAAATACAGAGCCTTTGTATGAAAATTCTTTATACACAGCAGCCCGTTGCGAGGGATCTTAAAACTGTAAGTGCCGCTCTTAAAATGATAACCGACCTTGAAAGAATTGGTGATCAGGGAAGCGATATTGCAGAACTTTTGAGACATACAAGCATTGATATCAGAAGCAATTCTTCCCATATTGCGGCCATGGCCGATGCAACAATCAAAATGGTTACCGGAAGTGTTGACGCTTTTGTCCGTCACGATGCACAACTTGCTGTTCAGGTTGCAAGACAGGATGACGAAGTTGATGCACTTTTTACCCAGGTTAAGGATGATGTTCTTAACATGATTACAAGCGGTGAAAAGCATGACAGAAACTTTGCAGAACAGGTTCTTGATACGCTGATGATTGCAAAATATCTTGAACGCATTGGCGACCACGCAGTAAATGTTACAGAAGCTGTACGCATGGGATTGGGAGAAACAGAAGAAAATTAGTAAATAAGGTGCAGGATTCTGCTGTTGCGGAACCGCGTTTTATATTGAAAAGTTTTTTTTGATTTGATACTCTTTAAAAGACAGACAGAATATTCAGGATAAAAACTGAGTTCTGCCTGTCTTGATTTTTTTTACGGAGGCTATTATGGATTTAAAAGTAATGAACAAAATCAGTTACGGACTTTTTATTCTTACAGCAAGGGACGGAACTAAAGACAACGGCTGTGTTATCAATACGGCCATGCAGGTTACTGCAAACCCCAACAGAATTGCAATTGCCGTTAATAAGTCCAACTACACTCATGATATGATTTTAAAGACAGGTGAATTCAATATTTCAATTCTTGATGAAAGCGCAAAATTCGGAACGTTCAAAAACTTCGGATTCAAAAGCGGCCGTGATTCAGACAAAATGGTTGAAATAAAATATAACCGTTCAGAAAACGGAATCACTTATCTTACCGATGAATGCAATGCTTATGTTTCTGCAAAAGTCTGTTCAACAGTAGATTTGGGAAGCCACACTTTGTTTATCGCAGACGTAACTGACGGACAGATACTTTCTTCAAATCCTTCTGCAACATACGCTTTCTATCATTCGAATATAAAACCTGCAGCATCTTCGGCTCCCAAAAAAGGATTTATCTGTACAATATGCGGTTACATTTACGAAGGTGACACGCTTCCCGACGATTTTATATGCCCGATCTGCAAACATCCTGCATCGGACTTTAAGCCCTTGTAGCGTTAAAATTTTCTCCGGTAAGATTCAGAAGCTCTGCGTCAGTCAGATTTCTGTATTCACCGGGGAAAAGATTTTTGTCCAGTTCAAGTGTGCCGGTTGAAACTCTTTTCAAATAAGTGACAGTATTTTTTTGTGCACAAAACATTCGTTTTACCTGGTGGAATTTGCCTTCGCTTATTGTAAGTAGACAGGAGTTTTTGGTTTTCCATTCAAGAAAAGCCGGTTTTGAAACAAATGCACTTTCGTTCTTTTCCTGCGGAATAAAAATTCCTTTCTGAAAATTATTCTTGTATTCCATTTGCTTCTCTTCATTGCATTCATTTTTGAGTTCAACAAAGTAAGTTTTGTTGACATGAAATTTAGGGTCGGTGAGTCTGTATGAAAAATCACCGTTTGTTGTAAGAATAAGAAGTCCTTCGGTGTCCATATCAAGTCGCCCGACAGAATGCAGTTTTTGAAATTCTTCTTCGTTGAATTCATTTTTATTCAAATCATCATAAACGGTTGGTATACTTTCACTTTTTTTTGTGCAAAGAGTTCCTGCCCGTTTGTTCATTACAATGTATTTCTCGCAAAAAAGATCCAGCGGTTTTTTATCCAGCGTGAATGTATCATGTTCCGGACTTGCCATAAAACCGGTGTCAAAAATCTGTTGTCCGTTAACTTCAAGGCAATGTGTCTGCAAAAGCCTGCGGACTCTTCTGAATGTAGATATTTTGTTTCTGACAAGAATTTTATCCAGCCGTTCAAGAAATACATTGTCTTTTATTTCATTCATCTGGCTGAGCCTGTAATCTGTTCAAGGGTAAGGAGATCGTTTTTTAATATTGAACTTGCGGGATTTTGGGAAAGCCCTTCCAAAAGAATTTTTCTTGCCTGTTCATAATCTTTTTTGTTTGCACTTTCTGCAAAATTATTGTGAACGGAAATTGCATGATTTTTAAGCGCCTGTTCAGAGAGGTTTTTAATAATACTGCTTTGCGGAAATATTTTCAGATTTTCACGGGCAATTTGGGCGGCGTTAATATAGCGGCCGTTTTTCTGTTCGTCATTTACTTTTATCTGAACATAATATTCGTAAAGAGATTGTATTGTTTTTTGTATTTTAGGATTTTGAATTTGTGCGGTGTTTTCTGAAAGTTTGTTTTTCAGATAAACCAGTGCTTCATCTGCCGCAAGCGGTTTTGTTTCTTCATTCAATTCTGTTGCAATAACCATATGTTCAATTTCATTTATATTTGCTGATGTTAAATAAGATTTTCTGCTTTCCAGAATAAGTGCGGCTGTTTTGTACTGTCCTTTGTTGCAAAGTTCCGCAGCAGTGTTGTATGCAATATCATTGTATGTTTTCAAAAGTGATGCGTTGTACCCGCGCTTTTCAAACACCGTGTCCAGCCAGTCAAGTGCATTCCGGGACTGTCCGCTGCGTGAAAGCAATGCTGCATAATTTGAACAGAGAAGATAAAGGTCGTCATGGGCGGCATTCTGTTCCTGGTCAGAAGCGCCGTTTAAAAAATCTGCTCTTTTGCATGCAAGCGGAACAGCTTTTGTAAAATTATTTTTGTCATTGTAAGTGCTGCACAGATTTTTTGCAATCAGGCTTACAAACATTCTATCACCGGCTTCTTTTCTTGCCCTGTAATATCTTGCAGGAACAACGGCATATTTAGCAGAATTGTTTGCTGACGGCAGCTGTTTTTTTGTTCCGGGATTAAAACCGTATGGATTCGTTGTTTCTACATCTATTGTTTTATTTTCTGTTTTTAGTGTACAGAAAGCATGGTTCGGCGTAATCTGCCCTGTTGTGTTAAGATTTGCGGCTTTTGCAAGCGCCATAAAAATTACGCTTGCAGAAACACAGTTGTATGTTCCGTTCAGAAAGGCGGCCTGCATTGTTGTTTCGTTGCGCTTGTACTGGTTCAATATATTTTCATACATGAGCAGAAGAATTTGTTCACCAAGTTTTTCTTCTGAACTTTCTGTTTCTGCCAGTTTCATAACCCGAGTTTTTATAGAATTGTATTTTTCAAGAATCTGTTTTTCTTCTTCGGGACTGCATTCTGAAAATTCCATTGCAGAGTGAATTAGTTCTGTGTCTGAAAGATTTTTTGTTTGTAAATTTGAATTTGTTTCTGAAAGGGTTTTATCAAGTGACGGGTAAGTTAATTTTGAATTTATATTCTGCTTTTGTGAATAGAGCAGAGAAGCTCCCAAAAGCAGAATTAAAATCTTTGCAAAATTAATTTTACCCGTCATTCTTTTTACAGCAGATCCTGCTTTGTGAAAGAAAGAAGTGCAGCTCCGTCCTTTGAATAGAGTGTGAGTGTTTTTCCGGTCAGTGAATAATTTTTAACCTTCACCAAATTGTCCAGAAATAATTTTTCTGTCTCCATTTCTTCTGGGCTTCCTGCCATCATTGTAATCTGTCCCTGACCGAATTTAATTGAATGGCTTTTGTTGTCCACCGTGTAGGGAAAATTAATTATATTGATTCCGGTATTGCCGTTCACTTCACCATTGTCTGTAAAACTGAGCATTGCATCTGATTCTACAGAAACAAGTGCGTTGCCTGTATTTATTGCATTTATTTTCCATGAGGTTCCTTCGAGCGTCATTTTTCTAAAGCGTGCAGTAGAATCTTTGCTGGCAATTTCAAGAACTTCTGTTCCTTCTTCTGCAAAAGTTTTCCACGATTCTGCGCTTGTCAGGAAAGCAAGGTATTCGTTTTCGAATTCCATTGCTGCTTTGGGTCCCATCATTTTTGTAGAAATGAAATTTGCGGCAGGTGAAACGGCTGTTCCGTTTACGGTAAATTTTCCGCCAAAGTCGTTTACACCGGAAAATCCTGTTACGGAATATTCACCTTTTTTCTCTTCTTCCACTGTTAATGTAGAAACGGCAATCTGTCTTGTAACCCCAGACTTTTCAAAGTGAATCAGTTCCCAGTCGCCAGTCGGCTGTACAGTTTCTTTTGCAACATTTTTTGTACTTGCGCAGGAAAAAATAAGTGCGCATCCTGCTGTTGCAAGAAGAATAGAAGCGATTTTTTTCATAACTTGTACCCCCTGTTATTTATGCAAAAAATTATTTTCCGCAGATTTTTGTCTGACACTCGCGGTAAAGTGCAGCTGTCTTTTCTACAATTTCGGCAGGAATACTTTTTATGTTTGCATCACCGGCAAGATTGTTTTCCTTAAGCCAGTCGCGTACAAACTGTTTGTCGTAACTTTTTGGTGATGTTCCGACTTTGTATTCTGCCAGATTCCAGAAACGGCTTGAGTCAGGAGTAAGAACTTCATCACCCAAAACCAGTTCTCCGTTTTCATCAAGACCGAATTCAAATTTTGTATCGGCAATAATAATTCCATTTTTGTAAGCGTGTTCGTAACACTTCTTGTAAATTGCAATTGCAGTTTTTTCGATTTTTGATCCGAGTTCTTCACCAAGATCGTTTTTCATATATTCAATTGTAACATTTATATCGTGGCCTTCTGCAGCTTTTGTAGAAGGAGTAACAATCGGCTCGTCGAGTTTTTCTGCCTGCTGGTATTCTTTGTCAAACTTATGGCCCAAAAAGTTTTCACCTTTTTTATAAGCATCGTACATGCTTCCGAACATGTAGCCGCGGACGATTACTTCGTAAGGAATCATCTTGAGTTTTTTTACGAGAATTGTGCGGCCTTCATATTCGGGCTTCTGGAATTCAGTCGGCATGTCCTTAAGGTCAGATGAAATCATGTGGTTTTTTACAATGTCTTTTGTGTAGTCAAACCAGAAATTTGACAGCGCGTTAAGAACCTTTCCCTTGCCGGTAATCATTGTAGGAAGAATAACGTCAAATGCCGAAATTCTGTCTGTAGTAACAATTACCATGCGTCCGTCTTCCAAATCGTAAACTTCGCGGACTTTTCCGCTTATGATTTTTTTCATGATGTCTCCAATCAGTCTAGTTGTTGTAAGTTAATTTAAAATATACAGTTTTGGCGCATTATTTTCAACACTACTGGATTTTGAATGTCCCGGTGAATAAAACCGCCTGAATGCAGTCAAAATACTGTTTATATAGAAGAAAATTGATAATAAACGGCATATGTTCGCGGTTTGTATAATAATGCCTTAAAATTTGACCTTTCAAAAACTCCATGCTAGCATAGTAGTTGTGCAGATTTAATTTCATTTTTTAAAAGGACGTTGTATGGTACTTAAAAAAATTGCCTTTAAAAGCATAAAGACAAAACTTCTTGCAACAATTCTGGCAATTGTTGTTGTTTCAAACCTTGCTTTGGGAATCGTAACCAGAAATGTTGCCGAAACTTCTTTGAACGAATCTGTAGATTCTGTTTTGACGACAGTTGCTTCAAGAATCGCAATCCAGATTGATGAAATAAATGCACGCGAAATTCGTATGCTTACAACACTTGCCACGCTTGAATACATGAGGGATACTTCTGTTCCCATAAAAGAACGAATTGAATTCATGTCGTCGACAGCAACAAATATTGATAAAAATTATATTACCGTTTCCATGTTTGATGAAGAAGGGTGGACTTACGGTTCCAAAGGAAACCGCATGAGTGTTTCTTCTACACAAATGTACAGGGATGTTATGCGCGGAAAAAAACACATCGGAAACCCTGTTTATACCGACGGCGATATTGTTATGTATTATGCTGTTCCGATTTTTGACAAAAATCTCCAGCCCGCAGGCGCCGTCTATGCCATGGTAAAAGGAACGCGCATGTCAGATATCTGTCGCGGAATTCTGGTCGGTCATAATTCGCATCCTGTTATTGTAAATATGGACACAGGCCTTGTTGTCGGGCACGAAAATCTTGACAGGATAAAAGACGGAATGAATATAAAAACTTCTGCTGTCGGGGATATGAAGAACATTGTAAACAGTCTTTGCGAAGGTGAAAGCAGTGTATACGTTTACCGCGACCCCGAGACAGGAAGAAAAATGACCTGTGCGTTCCAGCCGGTGGGTTCAACCTGCAGATGGGCTGTTTTTTGTGCCGCACCTTATTCTGATTATTTCAGATCGCTCCAGCATATGTCATTTGTAATGGTTCTTACAATTATTGTTTCCATTCTGATTGCTTCTGTTCTCTGTATTGTTGTAGTAACCATGACAATAAAGCATCTGAACGTAGTCAAAAATTCCATTGCCGAAATAGCAAGCGGAAATGCTGATCTTACAAAAAGAATTGCCCAGACTTCAAAAGATGAAATAGGTGAAGTCGTAGCCGGATTCAACAGTTTTACAGACAAACTTCATGTCATTATTTCAAAAGTAAAGAATTCAAAAAATACACTTGGCTCTGCTGGAACAAGGCTTACTGAAAGTATTGACGACACCGCCGCCGCCATTCAGCAGATTATTGCAAACATCGCCGGGGTTCATGAAGATATGAACAGTCAGTTTGCTAGTGTAGAAATGACGGCTTCCTCTGTAACTGAATCTTCTAACAAGATAGACGCTCTTGAAAAAATGATCGAGACTCAGGCTGCCGGTGTTGCAGAAGCCTCTGCTGCAGTAGAAGAAATGATAGGAAACATTGCTTCTGTAAACAATTCTATGGACAAGATGGCAGAGTCGTTTACAGAACTTACGCAGAGTGTTTCAGAAGGAACAAATCTTCAGAACGATGTTAACGAACGCATACACCAGATAGAAAAACAGAGTATCATGCTTCAGTCTGCAAACAAGGCAATTGCTTCCATTGCATCACAGACAAACCTTCTTGCAATGAATGCCGCAATAGAAGCAGCACATGCAGGAGATGCCGGACGCGGATTCTCTGTCGTTGCAGACGAAATCAGAAAACTTTCCGAAACTTCTTCTGCCCAGTCGCGTACAATCGGCCAGCAGCTTAAAGAGATTCTTGAAACAATTCACAGCATGGTTGTGGCATCGTCACGTTCAGGAGAAGCATTCAATAAAGTTACAGAGCGCATCGGTGATACTGACGAACTTGTCCAACAGATTAACGGGGCAATGCAGGAACAGAATGAAGGTTCACGCCAGATAAATTCCGCGCTGCAGTCAATGAACGATACTACAGTATACGTGCGACGTTCTTCTGAGGAACTTTCAGAAAGCAACAGGACAGTTCTTTCACAGATGGAAAATCTCAGAAATGTTACCGACAAGATGATTTCAAGAATGGATGAAATGAATACAGGTGCGAGAAAAATCGGGGAAACCGAAAATGCGCTCAAGAAAATTTCTGTCCAGATGGAAGAGTCTATTTCTGAAATCGGTTCGCAGATAGACGAATTCAGTATATAAAAAAAAACGGCTGTCCAAAAGGGCAGCCATTGTAATTCAAAATAATTCAGTTTAGCGCCTGCTTGTAATCCAGCCGATGAGTGCAATAATCCATCCTGCGATGATAATGTAGAAACCTGCGCCAAAACCTGAACCCGAAATCTTTGCCGCAAACTTTACAATATCTTTTCCAAGTGAAGACATGTTAAAGAAAATGTAAAGGCCGCCTGCTACAGAAACGATAAGTGAAACAAGCTTTGCAATTTTCTGAGACTTTCCCAGGTTAACGAAAGAAAGGATAATTCCTGCAACAGCTCCTGCGAGGGTGATTATTGACCCTACTTTTACAAGACCTTTGCCGCTTCCTGTGATAATTGAAAATGCTGAATTACCGTTTGCGTTTCCACCGAAATGTGATGTAAGCGGAAGAAAGAAACCCACTGCAGTGACAAGCATTCCGATTAAGAAAAGATAGTCCATGATATTTACCTTCTTTTTTGCCATACAATACTCCTGAAAATTGAATTTATAACTATTATATCACTAAATTCTGAAATAACACATAATTTTTTTGTTTTGTATGACTTTTATTCCGAACAATGATACAATTCAACCTATGCTCAGTAATATCCGCAAAAATTATAAGTATACAATCAGAGCCTGCTATCTTGGATATGTAACACAGGCTGTCGTAAACAATTTTGTTCCGCTTTTATTCCTTACACTTGCTTCTGACTTTAGTCTTTCCCTTTCTGAAATTACTTTTATTACAACTATAAATTTTTCGGTTCAGCTTCTGGTAGATTTATTGTCTGTTAAATTTATAGATAAAATCGGTTACAGATTAAGCATGGTCCTGGCAAATCTGTTTTGTTTTGCCGGACTTTCAGGCCTTTCTTTTTTACCGCAAATTCTTGGCGGCTACACGGGAATAATTGTTTCTGTAATTTTATATGCAGTCGGCGGCGGAATTCTTGAAGTTCTTGTAAGTCCCATTGTTGAATCCTGTCCTACTGAAAATAAAGCAACGGTAATGAGCATGCTGCATTCTTTTTACTGCTGGGGACATGTCTTTGTAGTTTTGGCCTCAGCTTTATTTTTCAAATCAGCCGGAATCCAAAACTGGCCTTTGATGGCTGTTATCTGGTCTTTGATGCCGGCCGCGAATGCAGTTTTGTTTCTTCTGGTTCCGATTTATCCTGTTGTTTCAGAAGGAACAGAAAAGGTTCCGTTAAAAAAACTTTTGTCTGACAAATATTTTTATCTTATTGCGGTTATAATGATTTGCGCAGGAGCTTCGGAACAGGCCGTTTCGCAGTGGGCTTCGGCTTTTGCAGAGTCAGCTCTTGGCGTTTCAAAGCTGCTGGGCGATCTTGCAGGTCCGTGTGCTTTTGCTTTTTTTATGGGAGTGTCGCGTTTTATTTACGGAAAGTACGGTACCAGGTTGCCTCTTGAAAAAACGATGCTTCTTTGTTCTGTTATGTGCATAGTCTGCTATCTTGTTATTGCGCTGTCGGCTGTTCCTGCTACAGCTCTTGTTGCGTGTGCTCTTACAGGGTTTGCTGTCGGAATCTTCTGGCCGGGAACATTCAGCATTGCTGCAAAAAGAATACCCGGCGGCGGAACGGCAATGTATGCGCTTCTGGCTCTTGCAGGCGACACCGGCTGTTCTTCGGGACCAACTCTTGTAGGGCTTGCGGCAGGTCTTATGGGCGGCAAACTTTCTTTCGGAATAGGTCTTGCAATTCTTTTCCCTTTTATGATATTATTAGGTATTGTCATTATTAATGGCACTAAAAAAAACGGGTGATAGAGCAGTTGGTTAGCTTACTTGTCTGGGGGGCAAGTGGTCGCGGATTCGAGTTCCGCTCACCCGAATAATTTTTTGGATATTGAAAAGAATATTCCAAAAGGTATTGACGTTTTTTTTATGATTCATTAAGATGAAGTCATAAGCATCAAAGGCGATGCGAACAAGGCAATAATATGCAGTTGTTCGCATCGCCTTTTTTATTTATGGAATAATATTCCAGCAGGAGGATTTATGCCCAACGTACCGGAACTTTTTGGCAGTATGGTTTTTAACCAGAAAGTTATGAAGGAAAGATTGCCTAAAGAAACTTTTAAGGCCCTTAAAAAAACACTTGATGATGGCGAACCGCTCAATCTTGATGTAGCCAATCAGGTTGCACATGCCATGAAAGAATGGGCAATAGAGAAGGGAGCTACACATTTTACACACTGGTTCCAGCCTCTTACAGGAATTACTGCTGAAAAGCACGACAGTTTTATTACTCCGCAGAGTGACGGTACTGTCATAATGTCTTTCAGCGGAAAAGAACTTGTAAAGGGAGAACCTGATGCATCTTCATTCCCGTCAGGAGGACGCCGCGCCACATTTGAAGCACGAGGATACACTGTCTGGGATCCTACAGCATATCCTTTCGTAAAGGAGCATACTCTTTGTATTCCTACAGCTTTCTGTTCATACACAGGTGAAGCTTTGGATAAAAAGACTCCACTCCTGCGCTCAATGGAAGCACTCAACAAGCAGGCTCTACGCATCCTTAAACTGTTTGGCAATACATCAACAACACATGTTTCTACAACAGTTGGACCTGAGCAGGAATATTTCATTGTTGATGAAAAACTCTACAACCAGCGCAAAGACCTTCGCATGACAGGCCGCACGCTTTTTGGTGCAAAACCGTCAAAGGGTCAAGAAATGGACGACCAGTACTTTGCAGCACTCAAGCCAAGAATTGTTGCATACATGGAAGACCTTAACAACACTCTCTGGAAGTATGGAATTCTTTCAAAGACAGAACATAACGAAGTCGCTCCTGCACAGCACGAGATGGCACCTATTTTCTCTACAACAAACCTTTCTGCTGACCAGAACCAGCTTACAATGGAAGTAATGAAAAAGGTAGCCCGCAGACACGGACTTGTATGTCTTCTTCATGAAAAGCCTTTCGCCGGTCTTAACGGAAGCGGAAAGCATAACAACTGGTCAATGTCTACAAACGAAGGTGAAAACCTTCTTGAACCCGGTGATACACCGCGCAAGAATGCACAGTTCCTTCTTTTCCTTACAGCTGTAATAAAGGCAGTTGATGAAAATCAGGATCTTTTGCGCATTTCTGTAGCTTCTGCAGGAAATGATCACCGTCTTGGAGCAAACGAGGCACCGCCAGCTATTATCTCTATGTATCTTGGAGATGAACTCGAAGCTGTTCTCAAGTCAATCAAAGACGGAACTCCTTATGACGACAAGTCACAGCAGAAGATGTCTATCGGTGCTGATGTACTTCCTCCGATTCCAAAGGATTCTACAGACCGCAACAGAACATCACCGTTTGCGTTTACAGGAAATAAGTTTGAGTTCCGTTCATGCGGTTCTTCACTTTCTATCTCAGGTCCAAACACAACTCTTGATGCAATTGTTGCTTATACACTCAAGCAGTTTGCTGATGAACTCGAAAGTGCAAAGGACTTTGACAGTGCCCTTAACGCTCTTATCAAGCGCGAAATTACAGAACACTGGAAGATTGTATTCAACGGAAACGGATACGATTCAAGCTGGATTGCAGAGGCAGAAAAGCGCGGACTTCTTAACCTGCGTACTCTTCCTGAAGCAATGGAACGCTACCTTGATGCAAAGAACATCAAACTCTTTACAGAGATGGGCGTTTATACCGATGTAGAAATGAAGAGCCACTTTGAGATTAAGCTTGAAAAGTACACACAGATTCTTAACATCGAAGTAGAGACAATGCTCGAGATGATTAACAAGGACATTATGCCTGCCGCATTCAAGTACATGAACGCTGTAAGCAAGACTGTAATTGATCTTAAGTCTGTTGTTCCTTCGGCAAAGTGTGCTTCTGAGAGTGCTCTTCTTACAAAGCTTTCTGCTCTTGTTGATGAGCTTGCTGTTAAGGCCGAAGACCTTTCCAAAAAACATATTTCTGCAAAACAGGCTGGAGACTGCATGGCTGTTGCCAAAGAATATGTTTCTTCGGTTATTCCGGCTATGGCAGAAACACGTGCTGTTGCAGATGAGATTGAGCCTCTTATCGGAGAGGACTACAAACCGTTCCCGTCATACGAGGACCTTTTGTTCCGCATCTAAGTTAAAAAATAAAGCCTGCTGCTGATCAATGATGATTCTGCAGCGGGTTAAGAGAGAGAGTTTTAGGGACATTTTTATTTTTGCACAAAGACGTGCATAGTTTTCTTCTTCTGGTCAGAGGCGGAATTCTATGCACGTTTTTTTTATACCCAGAAAGGAGTAAATTATGGAAGAAGCTAGTAGTCTGGTTTTTGGCGTCTGGTTTTTGATAGGCGCAGCGTTGGTCTTCTGGATGCAGGCCGGTTTTGCAATGGTAGAAACGGGATTTACCCGTGCCAAGAACACCGGTAACATTCTTATGAAGAACCTGATGGACTTCTGTATTGGTACAGTAATGTTCATTCTTATTGGTTTTGGTCTGCTTCTCGGAGAAGATCTGGTTGGATTTATCGGAAAACCCGGTTTCGATATTTTTACTGCATATGAGAATTTCAACTTCTCTAGCTTTGTATTCAACCTTGTGTTCTGTGCAACTACAGCAACAATTGTTTCCGGAGCTATGGCAGAACGCACAAAGTTCCTTTCATACTGTATTTATTCAGCAGTTATTTCTGCTTTGATTTATCCGATTGAAGCACACTGGATCTGGGGTGGCGGATGGCTTTCACAGATTGGATTCCACGACTTTGCAGGTTCGTGCGCAATTCACATGGTCGGTGGTATTTCTGCTCTTATTGGTGCCAAGCTTCTTGGACCGCGTATCGGAAAATTTGACTATGACGAAAAGGGCAAAGTAACAAAAGTTCATGCCTTCCCTGGACACAACCTTCCTATCGGAGCACTCGGTGTATTTATCCTTTGGTTGGGTTGGTACGGATTCAACGGTGCTGCTGCAACTTCTGTAGAACAGCTCGGTTCAATCTTCCTTACAACAACTGTATCTCCTGCTGTAGCAACTGTTGTATGTATGATTTTTACATGGATCAAGTACGGTAAGCCTGATGTAACAATGTGTCTTAACGCTTCACTTGCAGGTCTTGTAGCAATTACAGCCCCCTGTGATGTAACAGATTGTTTTGGTGCAATTATAATTGGTACTGTTGCCGGTCTTCTTGTAGTATTCGGTGTATGGTTCCTTGACTACGTACTTCACATTGATGACCCGGTTGGTGCAGTTGCAGTTCACTGTTTTAACGGTATCTGGGGAACAATTGCAGTAGGTCTTTTTGCCACACCGACAGCTCCCGGATATGCAATTGCAAATGCTCAGGGTGTACAGCTTAAGGGACTTTTCTACGGCGGCGGATTTGAACTTCTTGGAATCCAGCTTCTTGGATTTGCAAGTGTTGCCGCATGGACAGTAGTTACAATTACAATTACATTCCTTGTAATCAAGGCCATTGTTGGACTTCGTGTTACAGCCAAGGAAGAAATCATCGGTCTTGACAAGCTTGAGCACGGTATCGATTCAGGATATGCAGGATTTGGTCTTGGATATTCAGCAGAAGAAGTTGCAGAAGCACACGAAGCAGGATTTGACCTTGCCGGCAGTAAAGATACAGTTCCTGTTCTTGTTGCACCCGATACTGTTCCTTCAAAGACAAATATTTCTGCACACAAGGTTGTTATTGTTACAAGACAGAGCAAGTTCGACCAGCTTAAGGTTGCAATGAACTCTATCGGTGTAACAGGTATGACTGTTGTAAACGTAATGGGATGCGGAATGCAGAAGGGTGCCAGCGAGTACTACCGCGGAGTTCCTATTGAAATGACACTTCTTCCGAAGGTAAAAATTGAAATCGTTGTTGCCAAGGTTCCTGTAGAAAAAGTTGTAGAGACTGCAAAGAAAGCTCTCTACACAGGACACATCGGTGACGGAAAGATCTTCGTTTACCCGGTAGAAAATGTAGTTAAGGTTCGCACAGGCGAGTCGGGATACGATGCTCTTCAGAATGAGGATGAAGCATAATTATCTGAATAGAAGGTAAAAAAGGCATCTCAAAAAATCCAGTAAACTGTTTTTTTTGAGATTGCCGTTGAGTTCTAAGTCGCTATAATATCGCGATTTAGAACATCGCATTTTAAAAGTTTTTGAATAAAGACAGAAAAAATCAGTCTTCGAAATTCAGAATATGGGCATTCATAAATTTTCCGACTGCAGTTATTGCCGGGCCCAGGGAAAGTGACATAACTATTGAACCGATGAGAGCAGGTTGGAAACCTGTACCTGAAATCATGGCTGCTGCAAAACCTATTGCAACTGTGGTCAGATCATAGCACATTCTTACGGCAAAAAACGGAACTTTTTTTATTTTAAGACTCAGAATTTTTGCAACTGCGTCAAAGGGAGAAAGCCCCATCTGAGCATTCATGTAAATGGAAGCAACTACAACAAATCCTGCAATTGCCGGAATAAAAACAAGTACGTGAACTGCTGTTCCTGATGACTGTATAAATTCGTGAAGACTTGTTTTATTCCATATAAAGCAGCAGAAATCTGCCGTGTATCCTATCAGAACCATGTTTGCTATAGTTCCGAACCCTATCAGATTCCATGCAAAAACCGCCGTTATAACCAGAAGAATTGCGTTAAGAAGAAGTTGCCAGTTTCCCAGCGTCCAGCCTAGAAGTGAGGCTATGTTCAGATTCATGTAGCTGAACGGATCAGACCCCCATCCAATTTCAATAAGAAATGAAAGGAAAATTCCCATAAGAATAATTGCAGAAAGCATTATTGCAAGCTTTTTCTTGAAGTGAGGAACAAAAAAATTGTTGAAATTCAGTTTCATAGAAAAAATTATATAAGAAAAAAATCGTAAATTCAATTTGAGAATTAAACAGAAATTCTATAAAAATTCAGTTTCAACTTGCGATTGAGTTCAATTCGAGCGCGAAAGCACACATGAAAATACGTCCGTTTTTTACAAACAACGCGGCTTTTTCATATACACTAAAGTTAAAATAAACGATAGAATGCACTCATCGTGAATACCAAAACTGAAAATTCTGGCGTTGACATGCTCAACGGACCTTTGTTAAAAAAAATATTGCTTTTTGCACTTCCTCTTGCAGCCAGCAGCGTTTTACAGCAGTTTTTCAATTCTGCAGATGTTGCTGTTGTAGGACATTTTGCCGGAAGTGAAGCCCTTGCCGCAGTTGGAAGCAATACTCCGATAATAAATCTTCTTATCAATATCTTTGTCGGAATGTCTGTAGGTGCAAACGTTGTAATAGGAATGTTCCTGGGACAAAAAAAGGAAGAACAGGTTTCACGCGCGGTGCATACGGTAATGCTGCTTTCTGTTGTAACCGGAATAGCACTTATTTTTATAGGATGGTTTTTGACGGCCCCTCTCCTTGAACTGATTAAAACTCCTGAAAATGTCATAGGTCTTGCTTCGGTTTATCTGAGAATTTATTTTATGGGAATGCCGTTTTTTATGTTCTACAATTTTGGCGCGGCTGTTCTTAGAAGCAGGGGTGATACAAACAGACCACTTTTGTGCCTGATTGTATCCGGTGTTGTCAATGTACTTCTCAATCTGTTTTTTGTAATTGTACTTGGAATGGGTGTTGCAGGAGTTGGAATTGCAACCCTTATTGCAAATGCTGTAAGTGCGTCTATGATAGCCTGTTTTCTTCTGGGTGAGCGCAGTTCATTAAGGCTTTATCCTTCAAAACTGTCATTTAATGTTCCTATACTTTTGCGCGTAATAAAAATAGGTGTTCCTGCCGGAATCCAGGGAATGATTTTTTCTTTTTCAAACGTCTGCATTCAGTCAGCGATAAACAGTTTCGGGCCTGATGCCATGGCCGGTTCAGCAGCTGCACAGAATTTTGAATTTTTCTCTTACTTTGTAATCAATTCATTTAATCAGGCGGCGGTTACATTTATAAGCCAGAATTTTGGTGCAGGAAAAATGGACCGCTGTTCAAAAGTGTACAGACTCTGCATGATTTCGTCTTTTGTCATGACAGGAATTATGAGTTCATCTTTTGTTCTGGGAAGAAATATTTTTTTGCGTTTTTATACATCAGACGAAAGAGTTCTTGTTTACGGTGCAATGAGGCTTGTTTTCATAGAATCGTTCGGTGCAATTCCGTGTTCGTATGAAATAAGTGCTTCTGCCCTGCGCGGAATGGGTTATTCAATGCTACCGGCTGTGCTTACGATGATAGGTTCGTGTCTTTTGAGAATTGTATGGTTGCTTACGGTATTCAAAATTTTTCCTGACTTCAGGGTTCTTATGGCAGTATACCCGTTCTCATGGCTTGTTACCGGAATTATGCTTATTGCCGCTTATATCATTATAAGAAAAAAACTGGTTTGCGTTCAGACCCAGAAAAAATGAAAACCCTCTTAAGTGTAGACTTTTTGGCGCTAAATCTATAATCTACTATTATGGAAAATAATTTAAACTATAAACAGTGGCATGATAAAGAAACCGGATCCTTTCATGCCAGAACAAATGTATACTTCAGCCAGTGCGATAAAAACAAGCAGCTCAGTCTTAACGAACTTCTGCGCATTACTTCAGACATTGCGGTCGAAGACTACAGGCAGCAGGGAATGTCGCGCGAAGTTCTTTTGCAGAACGGATACGCAATTCTGGTTTCGAGATGTTCATTCAGAATACATTCAATGCCCCGAGAAAATGACAGAATAGAAATTATTACCCGTGAAGAAAGACCGGAACCGCTTCAACTTATGAGGGCATATGAAATTCTGGACGAAAACGGAACTTCCCTTGTAAGCGGCTCCAGTTCATGGCTTGTAGTTGATCTTTCCACAAGAAGAATTCTTCCTACAAAAAAGTTTACCATGAGGAATCCGACAGAATTTACAGGAGAACATGACTGCCTTCCCGTGTCAAAAATAATTGTTCCCGAAAACATTGAACAGATTGACGAGCGCACAATCCGCCGTTCTGACATAGACGCAAACGGTCATACAAACAATTCAAGATACGGGGCTTTTATTTCTGACGCGCTTGGAGACATTCTGGACAAGACTCAGATTTCTGATTTCAGGATTAATTATTCAAAAGAAGCCATGCTCGGTGAAAAGCTGAATATTTATTCTTCTTACGACGAAGCATCAAAGAAAATTCTTCTTGTCGGAAAAACCGATTCTGCAACTTCTTTCGAAAGCGAAATTTTTTTGAAATAAAAAATGAATATAAGAATTTCGATGATTTGGTTGTTATATCTCCTTTCGTTTCGAATGAAATAATGAAGTTGTTTAACAGACAAAGCAGAAATACTCATAAGCACACACGAACTTTGATAGCAAGAGATTTCTCATTAAAAACTATCGGGAATGAAAATCTCAGCAACTTTGATGTATATACGGTAAAGGACAGCATTTTTGAAGGTGAAGGAATTATTTCGGAAGATTCCAATTCAGAAGAAATAAAGCAGAATCAGGATATACATGCAAAAATGTATCTCATGGATTATAAAAAAGATTCTCTCTTATATTTTGGCTCAGCAAATGCTACACATAATGGGTTTTTCAAGAATGTAGAAGCTTTAGTCTGAGTCAATGCTTACAAATATAATTGCAAAAATTCAAATATGGTCTTTTCGGTTCTGACCCTGAAAAAAATCCTTTCCAGCAGATTGATATAAGTGATATTGAAGTTGTAGAAAAAGATTCTGTAAAAGCTGAACAAGACAGGCTTGAAAACATTATTAAAGATATTTGTCATCTTGAACTTTCTGCATTTGTTGTAAAGCAGGATGATGAGAAGTATAAAGTTGTTGTCAAAATCAAAAATACGGATATCCAAACTGTAACCATAAAAATCCCGGCCTTTTCTTACGAGCAGACAATCAAAAATTCCGGGATTCTTGCAAACGCGCCAAAGCTCACCGAAGAAGTTGTAAACCGTTATCTTGAAGTTGCAGAACTCGACGAAAACGGCAATCACCTTTCCCATTTGGAGGGTGGTATCCCGTTCACCCCCCTGCCTTGCCCAATTTCACGCTGGTTGATTTTGGACAAGGAGGTACGGCGCATGGAACGCTCCTAAAAAACATTTTGGCTGTCGCCTGCCTGGTTTGGAAGATCGGGCATCGGGTACCGTAGTAGTGGCGAAAGGGGAGGACAAGTATCACCCGTCTTTGCGGAAAATGTAAAATAAAGTGACATTTCTTGTCACCACGCGGTGCTATAATGTAATCATAATTGGGTTTTTGGGTTATAATACAGGAGCAAACATGGAAGAAAAAGAGTTTAGGGAATAGAGGAAAATGTCTTTTAAGATAGAACGTAATGATATTACAAAAGTCTCGGCAGATGCAATTGTAAATACAGCAAACCCAATGCCCACTGTGGGAGCGGGAACAGATACTGCAATTTATAAAGCAGCGGGCTATGAAGAACTGATTGAAGAAAGGCGCAAAATCGGTGTAATTCCGAGGGGAGAATCCAGGGTAACTCCTTCATTCAAACTTGAGAAGAACGGCGTAAAGTTCATAATCCACACTATTGGAGTTTTCTGGCAGGGTGGCAGTAAGGGTGAAACTGATATTCTGCGTTCCTGCTACAAAACTTCGCTTAAAACTGCTGTGGACCTGGGCTGTAAAAGCATTGCGATTCCTTTTCTTGCCACAGGTTCATACTGCTTTCCTAAAGAACTTGCCCTTCAGATTGCTGTAGAAGAAATCAGCAAATTCCTTCTTGAAAATGAAATTGATGTAAAACTCATTGTTTATGACAGAAAATCGTTCAAGATTTCTGAAAAGCTTTTTTCTGATGTTGAAGACTATCTGCAGAAAAATCTGACTGATGAAGACGAATCAGATTTTTTAAGTGACGCTCTTAAAAGTTGTAAAATTGATAGTAGTGAGGATTTTGAAGAAGAAAGAGAACGGATTGGCAGAAAAAAACAGGCTCAAAGAATAAAGAAAAGAGAATCATCTCCAATAATTGGTGCAGCACTTACTTCTGCAGAAATCCCGGTAATTCATAACTTGGAATCTGCGTGTGAAGCGACCATAGCACCGGTTGACGTGGACGCATTTATTCAGAAAGGTCAGACAAAAAACTTTCAGGACACTTTGCAGTCTCTCATTGCGGAGCGGAACCTTCCGAATGCGGATATCTGGAAAAAGGCTGACATGGACCGTAAATTCTTTTCTAAAATTATCAGCACAAAAGATTATGTACCAAAGAAAAAGCCGGTTATGGCTCTGGGGCTTGCGCTGGAACTTCCGCTTGAGGATTTTGAACGTTTTCTTGCAGCGGCAGGTTACGCTTTTATGCCGTCTGACAGGTTTGACCTTATCATTAAATACTGCGTTATGAACAAAATTTACAATATTGTTAAAGTCGATATGATTCTTGATGACCACGGCCAGGAGTGCTTCGGAAAATATTAGGCGGTTGAAGATGTCGCCGGTTTCGCGACCAAATGAGAGATGGAATCCTGTATCTTTAAGTTACAAACACGGAAACGGAGGTAACGGAAATGAAACAGGGATTAACAGAAATCGTATTTATTCTGGACAAAAGCGGTTCAATGGGCGGACTTGAAAAAGACACTATCGGCGGGTACAACGCATTTTTGGAAAAGCAGCGGAAGATTGAAGGCGAGGCTTTTGTTTCTACAGTTTTATTCAGCGACAGGGACGAAGTTCTTCATGACAGGGTTCCGCTTAGCGAAATCAAAAATCTGACTGAAGAAGATTACAGTGTAGGCGGCTGCACGGCACTTTTGGATGCCATTGGTGGTGCTGTTCATCACATCGGGAATGTTCACAAATATGCGCGTGAAGAAGACAGACCTGAAAAGACAATCTTTGTAATTACAACCGACGGCGAAGAAAATTCAAGTTCTGAATATTCTTACGATAGAATCAAACAGATGATAAGCCGTCAGACTCAAAAATACGGCTGGGAGTTCATCTTCCTCGGAGCAAATATGGATGCCATAGGGGAAGCAGGAAAGCTTGGAATCAGGGCTGAAAATGCTGCCCGTTACATTAACGACGGAGCCGGGACTGTTACAAACTTTGAGTGCGTCAGCCTGGCTGTTGGAGAAGTCAGGTGCGGTAGGAAAGTGAGCAAGGCCTGGAAAGAAGGAATTGAAACTTACGAGAAAGAGCATAGATAGGGGGCATACATGTACGGAGCAATTTTAGGAGATATAATTGGTCAGCCTTACGAGTTTGACCGTGGAAACAAGACAAAGGATTTTCCGCTTTTTGCGAAGGTGCCGCATTGGACTGATGACAGCGTAATGACAATTGCAATCTGCGACGGAATTTTGAAAGCAGGATTGGACGCAGATGAGCAGACTATGAAAACTGCGATGATAACTTCCTGCCAGCTTTGGGGACACAAATATCCGCATGCCGGTTACGGCGGAAGATTCTTCCTGTGGCTTGCAAAAGAAAGCACAAAGCCCTACGGCTCATACGGAAACGGCTCTGCAATGCGGGTGGCAAGTGTCGGATGGCTTTTTGAAACTTTGGAAAGAACAAGAGAAGTTGCAAGATGGTCTGCAGAGATTACTCACAATCACCCGGAAGGAGTGAAGGGTGCTGAATCTGTTGCAGCAGTAATCTGGATGGCAAGAAACGGTAAATCAAAAGATGAAATCAAAGAATACGTTATACTCGAGTTCGGATATGACCTTAGCCGTACCTGTGATGAAATCCGCCCTGAATATTTTCATCAGGAATCCTGCCAGAAGACTGTGCCCGAAGCAATGACTGCATTTTTTGAAGGAAAAGACTTGGAAGATGTAATCAGAACGGCAGTTTCATTGGGCGGAGACTGCGACACTTTGACCGATATTGCCACTGCCATGGGAGAAGCATTTTACGGAATGAACGATGATCTGCGCCGGGCTGTAATGCAGTATACTACGGAAGATATGCACAGGGTTTTGATGGAATTTGACAATGTGAAGATTAAGCGGGTTCAGGACAAGGGGAAGGTCGCTGTTTGGGCGTAGAAGGCTGAGTATGGGAAAGGGTTATAGACTGAAAGGTTCATGCGGTTTTGAAAGTGAATACTTTGTTGGAATCGGAATGTTGATGCCGACGGTTCAGCAGGAATGTCTGGTTTGCAAAGAGCGGATGCATCAGGTTAGAATCGGGAAGGATGATATTATTTGTCCCAAGTGCGGTAAAGGGATTCTGACGGAAGAAGAATTTATTTGTTGGGATTAGCAAAAGAGGGTGTATAATTACAGTATGACAAACAGAGTAACAAATCCAAGAATTACAAAACTTGAAAAGAACGAAATCTTTGTGTTCGGTTCAAATCTTGCCGGACAACACGCGGGCGGCGCTGCGGCTGCTGCTATGGAAAGGTTCGGCGCTGTCTGGGGGCAGGGAGTAGGCCTTCAGGGGCAGTCGTATGCAATTCCCACAATGCAGGGCGGGGTAGAAACAATCAAGCCTTATGTTGATGACTTTGTAAAGTTTGCTTCTGCCCACACTGAATATGATTTTCTTGTAACAAGAATCGGCTGCGGGATTGCGGGTTTTACTGATGAAGAAATTGCGCCGTTGTTTGAAGGGTGCAAGGCTTTGGAAAATGTTGCGCTGCCGGAGGAATGGTGGGGAATACTGGGCGTTCAATAAGCGCCAAATGTGTGGTATAATATTCAACCAACCGCAATGTTCCGTTTGCCACTCCCGATAAGATTGAATGGGTCAAAAAATATCTTTTACCAAAAGTAAAAGTGAATGCAGTCCTTCGTGCAGAAAAACTGAACTTCTGTCATGGCAAAGATTTTATTCTGAGTGATGATTACAAAAAGAATATCGCCGAATGGAAAGAAGCCGGCGGTACCGCAATTCTGTTCAACTAAAATGCGCTATTTAGTCAACACAAAAATTTTACAGGTTTAAGGTGTAAAAATTTATGCAGCCCGTTTTCTTTCCAGTTCATTGTACTGGAAGCATTTATACATTTCATCAGGCACGTTGTAATCCAGAGACTGATGAAACCTCGCTGTGTTGTAGAAGTTGAAGTAGGCATTTATGCCGGCCTTCAAGTCTTTCATTGTCTCATAGCGTTTAAGGTAGATGTCCTCGTACTTGAGGCTTCTCCAAAGACGCTCAATTCTGATGTTGTCCAAAGCCCGGTCTTTTCCGTCCATGCTGATCTGGATGTCGTAATCGACAAGAACTTTGATAAAAACATCAGATGTAAACTGGCTTCCCTGGTCTGTGTTGAAGATTGCAGGACAGCCGTATTCTTCGATTGTTTCCCTCAGAAGATTTGCATACTGCATCGCATCCATCGTGTTGAATACGCGCCAGCTCAAGACCTTCCTCGAGAACCAGTCGATTATTGCCATCAGGTAAACATTCCCTGTCGGCAGCTTTATGTAAGTGATATCCGTTGACCATACCTGATTCGGATATCTGATTACCTTGTTTTTCAGAAGATACGGATACTTCTTGTGATATTTACAGGCCTTGGAAAGATTCTTGCCCGGAAATACCGCCGTAATCCCGAATCTTCGCATTACACGGCGTACAGTTGTTTCTGTAGTGTCTCCGCCGTTTTTGTTTATCTCTCTCCAGATTCTGCGGTAGCCGTAATACGGATGCTCAATCTGGACTTCCTTGATTTTCACAAGCAGATTGAAATCTTTTTCATCATGCCCTGGACCCGGTTCGTAATAATACCGGCTCCGTGAAATCCCAAGCAGCCTGCACTGCCTTGAAATGCTTAAAACCTTGTAAGCAGGTTCTACAAGATTGGATCGTAGCCGTATATCTGCTTGTACTTTTTTTTTAGAAAATCAATTTCGACTTTCTGTTCACCGATTGTTTTCAGAAGACTGTCTTTTTCCTCTTCCTGCTTTCTCGTTTCTTCTGACTTCTTGTTCGGCCGTTCAAAAATGTCAGCCATTCCGGCAATCGCCTGCGCTTTCCATTGGGAAATCTGATTCGGATGGACGCCGTACTTTACTGCAATTTCCTGAATCGTAGATTCTTCTCGTAATGCTTCAAGTGTAACTTTTGCCTTGAAATCCTTGCTGAATGACTGTCGTTTCTTTACCATGTGCTAACCGCCTTGCTTAATTTATCGGCTGTTTGCACCTTAAATCTGCTCCTTTTTCTGTGTCGTTTTACACACTCATTTTAAACAGCTGGCAAGACACTCTGACTGTCATTGAGGAACTGGAAAACCAAAATACATCCTCATAGGAACTTCCGGCTACGACTATCCCGAGTGGAAGGGCGTTTTTTACCCGAAGAACTTTGCACGAAAAAACTTTCTTTCTTACTATGCGACCAAGTTTAATGCGGTGGAACCTTTGCAGAAAAAAGGCGTTTTGAGTTCCGTGCTTTTCCAGCTTCCCCAGAGTTTTCATTACACCCGAGACAACCGCTTTTACCTTGCGGCTCTCCTAAAAGAGTTTGACGGATTTCCGACAGTAGTTGAGTTCCGTCATGCTGAATGGATTAAAGACTCAGGAAATGTTCCGCAAGTGGTTTACCAATATTGATGACGACATGCAGACGCTTACCGAAGGAATCACTTTTGCAGTCTGTGTTCATCTTCCGTGCGTAAGTCAGGGCTACGTTTTTGCCTACACGCTTTATACTGCCACTGGAGAACTGCACATTTTTGTGAATCACGGAATGGAACAGTTTCACCTTTCAAGCAACGAAATAGAAAACAAAAAGTCCGTCGTCTACACAGACCCCGAGTAGAAAAATAGTTTTACAGTGACACTTCCTGTCACCATGGTGTGTTACAATAAAAAGTATAAGCTCCGTATGGGGCTTAATCAAAACTTTTACGAGGTAACATTATGGAAACAATTCAGGAAGAAACATTCACAGATGGCGTTGAACTCTGCCCGGTAAGCGGCAAACGCTGCTATTCAGAACGCGAAGCCGGTTCAATCGTCAATTCATGCCACCGCCACAGAAGCAGCGACCACCTTGGCCGCAACAAAGATTTACCCAGACGCAAATACTTCTGCTCCGACTGCGGCTCATACCATTTAACCCACCTTGCAAAATACGACAAAGACTCCTACGGCGCCGCCTGGGAGGCAAAATTCTATTTTGAATACGAAATGAGAGGAAGAAAGGCTGGAAAGACGGCGTAAAGATTATAAATAAGGAGCGGAATGACCATAAAAGAAATAAAATGCAAAAAGAAGCAAAAAACGAAGCACAACAGATTATAAAAAAATGTCCCGCAACACTTCTCTGGTAGAGTTATAATCAAAAGTTGTGGATTGCCTGAGAAGGCATAGAAAAAGAGGTCAGTCTAAGGTATAGTTTTCTTTGGAAAAAAAATAAACACCGAAGGAGACCTCTTATGAAAAGAATACTGGAAATTGAAGAAAATTCCGATAGTCCAACGATTGATTTGCTTGAAGAAGCAAAGAGCCTGAGTCCGTCAGTCATAACAAAGCTTACTGTAAAATGGCAGGCTGAATATGACGAATGGCGCAAACGTGATCTTTCCGGAAAGGGATACGTTTATGTTTGGGCAGACGGAATTTACGTAAAGTCCCGGCTTGACGGTGAAAAGACCTGCCTTCTGGTAATAATTGGCGTAACTGTTGAAGGCAAAAAAGAACTTGTGGCTGTACAGACCAGAATTCGCGAGTCAACGGAAAGTTGGCGTGGAGTTTTGCTTGATTTGAAATTCCGCGGACTGACAAAAGCGCCAAAATTGGCAGTCTGCGACGGAGCGATTGGGTTTCAAAATGCAGTTGATGAAATCTGGGGCCAGCTAAAAATTCAGAGATGTTGGTTCCACAAGTCAACAAAAGGAAACGGCTCTTCCGCTGCTTCTGTTGCAATGGCTTTCAAGCTTTGTCTTCAGGCAGAGAAAAACTGGCGACGGCTCAGGGGATTTAAACAACTTGAACTTGTCGCCAAAAATATAATTTTTGTGGACGGTGAACAAATGAAGGCTACCTGATGAAAAAGACACTTTTTTTCAATCCACAACAATTGACAATAACTCCTTCAAGAAACAGGGGAAGAAACCTGTTTATATTATTTTGAGTATCCAGACATTTTTGTGGATTTTGCATAACTTCAAATTGCTGCATTAACAAAAAGTAAACCAGCTAAGTCATATTTTCTTCTTTTTTGTGCATATATTCAGCAGCGATATTTTTATTGTCTTTTAGATACCATTCCAAGCAGTTCCATGCTTTAAAATAAATTGTCCGGTGTATAAAATTATTGGGAAGAAATAGCATATTTCCATTTGGCAACGTAAGTTCGGAAGTTTTCCCGATTTCTTTGCGTAAATCTGCTCCTGCGAAAACTAGTGATTTGCAGATTTCAACATCATCCCATTCACAAGCGTAGAGCAATGCGGTGCAGCCTTGATTATTTGCAATCGGGTCGCGCATACTGTAGCTGATAAATCCGTCAACATTTGAAGTTCTTTCTATATATAAATCAACAATTTCGTTTGTTTCTTCTTTGCGTTTGTCTCGGATTTCCTTTGGAATTTCATTTTCCAGATTTTTTGAAGTTTCCATAATGAATGAAATATCAGAGTCGTGAGAAATTTCTTTTATATTTCTTTTTTCTGCATATTCAAACGGATTGTTGAAAAGATATTTTATCATAAGTGCAAAATATATCGGAGAAACTTCATCTGCTGATATTATAAAGTCGTCTGGAATTTTTTCTGTGCTAAACATTTTATCTAAAAAACGCTTGTTAAGGTCTAAATCCAAAGATTGAATTACGGTTTGCAGTGGCGATATTTTTTGTCTGTTTGTCCGCGTGAATAAAACTTTCTTATCGGTTATTTCAAGAATTTGTAAGATAAGCGGCTTTATTTTTTCTTGATTGTTTCCTCTTAAATATTGACTTACAATTTCATGAATCGGGTAGCAGTTGTTTGTGTTTGGAATGTTTAAGTTTAATGAAGGATATTTTGATTTATCCAAATACAATTCAACAATGTCAAAATAGCCTTGAATTATTGCATTTGAAATTGGCGTGTATGCAACATTGTGAGTTGTTGGAAGAATGTTGTTTATTTTTGCATCTGTGATTTTTAGCAGAGTTTCTCTTGATTTTAAGACTTTCTCATTTTCTGGCGTGTCTGTTGTTTCAATGTTAGAAGCCTTGAATAAGTCTTTATTTTTAATAATCTTCGCACATTCACTTTCTGGAGAAAAGCAGTTCCAAAAATTTTGAAAGCAGTGGTAATATAAATTGTAAGCATCGTTCATGTCATTTAGCAGAAGGTCGAACGCCAAGCCAAAATCGTAAAAGTTTTTTGTTGTCTTGTCTAAAGGAGTTTTTGTGTCTGTATTGTTGTCGGAAGTTTTTTGCAGCCTTGTTCGGGCTTTTGTAGGATTTTTCTTCATGTCAAGATAAACAGAAACAATTATTGCTTCATGTATAAACTGCCCGGAACTTTTTCCCATAAAATATTTGCCGTTTTCAAAAGCCAGCCCATACCATTTAACAGCATTTTCCAGATGTTCAAGATTCCCGGAATCCAAATATTTGTATACATAATCCTTTGCGCAGAACCAGTTTTCCCAAAAGGAAAAAGAATGTGGCAGTTCATTTCTAAGTTCATTCATGGTGTTTTGAAAAGAAATTAAGTTTTCGCGGCAGTTTTCATTCAGCAGGTTATCAAAATACAAAGCCTTTTCTGCAATGTCTTTAAGATTTTGGATATTTACATTTTCATCGATAAAACTTGCTGCGTCTTGAATAATATTTTCTGTGTCAGTCTTCTGATGAATTTTGCAGAATAACTCAAGTTTTTGCAAATCTGACTTTTTAAATGACGGCCATTTTATTGCATTTTTGAAATTCAAATAGAAATAAAGATTCAAAAAGATGAATGAAAATCTTTTGTCCTTTTTATGAATCGCTTTTAAGAACGGATAAAAAATTTTCCAGGTGGGATTTGTATTTTCTTTTCGGCATTTTTGTAATGCTTTTTTTACGTGCAGCAAAGAATCTGATTCATTGTCGTTTATATTTTCAGCAACTTCATGGAAAAAGAACCTGAGGAAATCGGAATGAGGGAAATTGCCAAAAAGTGCGGCGTTTCAGCCACGGCAATTTATCATTATTATAGGGACAAGGACTGCCTTTTTCAGTCGATTTCGCTGGACTGTCTGAACCAGATAAATTCGGTTATTGAAGCCGCCGCGGAAAAAGCCGCTTCTTCAAAGGAAAAGGTTCTTGCCGCAATCAGGGCGTTTCGCAACTGGAGTCTTAAAAATCCGCGGGTTGCCTCTCTTGTGATGGAAAAAATAAAATCCGCGGTGAATCTTCCGCCGGAAGAAACTGAAAAATTTTATGTCTGCAACCGCACTGGA
Source organism: Treponema peruense (assembly GCF_016117655.1). NCBI lineage: Bacteria > Pseudomonadati > Spirochaetota > Spirochaetia > Treponematales > Treponemataceae > Treponema > Treponema peruense. The sequence goes on along the minus strand of NZ_CP064936.1, from coordinate 2,168,369 downwards.
GAAAAACTTCTTGAGCTTTGTATTGCAGAAGGAGTGGCGCGTTCTGAAAATCCCCGGCTGGATGTCGGTGTTCTTGTATTCGGACTTTGGGGCTGTCTTCAGTCCGTGATTTCGCGCAAGTCGGAGGTTGAATACTGGGAAAATTCCGAGCCGTTTACAGAACGTTTTATCAGTATGTGGGTGGAAAATATTTTTGTAAATTAGAAAACAAGAGAAAACTATGATTTTAAAATCAATCATCAAGAAAATTTTTGTAGCGGCTTTTGCGCTTCTGGTTTTTCAGCAGGTTTGGGCGGAAGAGAATTCTGAAAATCGGACTGCAAAGGTTAGGGTGCTTGTAACTCCGGGCGGCGAATGGAAGGGAAAATTTCCGCCGCAGTTTGCGCTGTGGATTCAGGATTCGGACGGAAACTTCAGCCGGACAATTTTTGCCACAAAAAGGGCCTCGAAGAAAAAATGGATTTTCGCGCCCAAAGACGGCCGCCCGGAATCGCTTCCTGTGTGGTATCATTCCTGCGAAAATTTCTACGTTCCGGAATCAAAGAATGATATGGATGCGGTAAGCTCGGCAACTCCAAAAGGCAGCTTTGATGTTTCTCGGAAAATTCAGCTTGAGGAAGGAAAAAAATATTTTGTTTTTGCGGAAGTGAACAAAAGCTTTGACTACAACGAATTCTATCCAAAAGACGCCGGGAAGAATTCCGCGGAATATTCCGGTGTGAACGGTCAGCCTTCCGCAGTTTACCGCGCCGAAATCAACCTTGAAAATCATGAGGCGAAACTGGAGCTTATTGGAACAGGCTCGCTCGACGGAAAAAGCGGTTTGATTGAAGACAAGACGGAAACTCTTACAACCGCAAAAAATCTTGTGGAAAAAATTGTCGTGAGCCTTGAAGTTTCCAAAAAAACGCTGCATTCAAGGCTTCCTTAACAGTATTTTTCCGCGATAAACGCTCAAAACGGAAACGGATGGCTCACATTTGGTCTGGACAAAAATAAAAACTTTAAAATTCCCTGTAGTTTTCTGTTAAATCTTCTTCAAGCCACAGGGAAATTTCTTCCGTCACTTTTGAAAGTTTTTGCTCCTTTTGTTTTCCTGTTATTGAACATTCCCAGACAACAGCGACTCTGTAGCAGTTGTCAAGATAGGCTGAAATTACTTTTCTGTCGCGCGCAATGTTCCTTTCAATTTTATTTTTCCAGAATTCAACATTTGTTTTTGGCAGCCTGAAAAGCCGGCAGTTCTTGTGTCCGTGCCAGAAGCATCCGTGTATAAAAATAACTGCGTTGTAATGCGGAAGAAAAATGTCCGGCGTTCCCAAATACCGCTTGTCGTTTTTTCTGAATCTGAATCCGGCTTTGTGGAGCGCGCTTCTTAAAAAGACTTCGGGCTTTGTGTCCTTGCTGTGGATTTTTGCCATGTTCAGGCTTCTTTGCTCTGCGTTCAATGTGTCCATTTTTTCTTTCCGTCAATCTTTTAAAATCGCTTTCATTGCGCAGAGGGCGGCTAGAAAAATAATGTTCATCAGCGTAAAGACTGCGAGGAATTTTCCGGTGCCGCCTTTTTCCTGCGTGTAGAGTTTTAGGCTTATAAGGCTTGCAAGAGATGCCACCGGTGTTCCAAGTCCGCCGATGTCTACGCCAAGCAGAAGCTCCTTTGTGTTCTGCGCGAACGGATGAAGCAAAAGTGTTGCGGGAACGTTGCTTATCAACTGGCTGAACGCAAGGCCTGCGGTAAATTCGTTTCCTCCGGTTATCCGTTTTAGAAAAGTGTTCACACTTTCCAGCCTCGCGATGTTTCCTGTGAAAATGAAGAACGCCGTGAATGTCAGAAGCAGCATAAAATCGATATTGCAGAAAATTTTCCGGTCGGAAACAAGAACGCAAAGCGCGACAAGGACTGCCGCCACCCATTTTGGAACTACGTCCGCAACTGAAAGCAGGCACAATATAAAAAGGGCAGTGTACAGAATATTTTTTCCTGTGCAACTAGTGCTTTCAGCTTTGGCTTCCTGCTGTTCAATCTGCGTTTTTTCATTTTTTATTATCAGGGTTGAAAAAATCAGAAGTACAAAAGAAAGCGATGTGTACGGAAAAAGAATTTTCATAAACTGGACTGTGCCGAGCGGCATTTTTGAAAACAAAAATATATTCTGCGGATTTCCAATCGGCGTAATCATGCTTCCAAGGTTCGCCGCAAGAGTCTGAAGAACGACGGTATATAATAGAAGAAAACCGCTCGTTCCTGAAAGAAGGACAATCGCGAACGGAACAAATGTAAGGAGCGCCACGTCGTTTGTAATAATCATGCTTGTGAAAAAACAAAGCATAACAAGAGTAAGGCAAAGTCCGCGCTGACTGTGAACTTTGCGGCAGACGGTTTTTCCAAGAGCGTCGAAAAGTCCTGTCCGCCGCCAGCCTGAAACTACATCCATCAGCGAAAAAAGAGTCAGAAGCGTCCCAAAGTCGATGTACGAAATATATTTTGCATCCGGCTTTACAAAAAACATTGAAACGAGCGCGAATAAAAATGTGATGCAAAAGATAATTTCCTTTTTGCACCAGATGAATGTTTTATGAAAGATTTTTCCTGCCGACATTTTTTTACCTTCTCTGGTTCTGAAGATTTGAGAGATTAGTTGCAATTGTATCACAAATCGCAGTTTTGTGTTGAAAACGCCGCGGGATTATGACAGGAAATGACACGGGAGATTGTAGTGTCGGAGCACGGCAATGGCGAAATTATGAAATTTCAAATTTTGCACCGAATTTCCTTGCATTTATAACAGTAATATCTTATATTATATATATAAAATATTTTTATATTAGTAAACTACAATATATTGAGGACAAAAATGGCGGCAATAACTGTAAATGTGGAACAGAGCGACAAGGACACTTTCAATTCAATCTGCGCAAAAATGGGAATGAACATTTCCACCGCAATCAATATTTTCATCAAGGCGGTGAACCGCACGCGGACGATTCCTTTTAAAATCAGGGCGGAAGAGGAATACAACGACGAAACACTTGCGGCCTGCAAGGAGGCGCTGAACATAAGCAAGGGAAAAATCAAGGCGAAAAGGTATGATTCTGTAAAGGAAATGGTGAATGACATGCTTGCTGTAGCAGAGGATGAGCCAGAGTACAAACCATGACATATAAACTGATTTATACATCATCGTTCAAAAAAGATGTTCGTCTTGCAGAAAAGAGACATCTTGACATGAATGCTCTTGCAGAAGTTTTGGAATGGCTGAAAAGCGGCAAAAAGCTCCCCGAAAAATACTGCGACCACCAGCTGAAGCAGATTCGTTTTTTTAAGATTCAACGTACAAACTTCCTAAAAAGAGTCATTTTACACTCGAGTCTAAGGAACTTGATTTTTCCGTAAGGCATTCGATGGTTTTAAGAATTCCTTAGTTTGCATTAAGAACGACACGGAATCCATACTCGCCAGAACGGTTGTGCGGATATTTATACTCTCGGCCTGTAACATTCACGCCTGTACCTGTACTGTTTCTCCAAGAACCGCCACGGAGACAGCGGACATTGCCCGACAAAGGTCCTGTAATATCTGATTTGTCGGATATTCTTCCATACCAGTCCAAGCACCATTCCTTAACGTTTCCGCTCATGTTATAAAGTTTATAGCCATTGGCTTTTTTTACCTTTACTTCTCTTGTTCCTGTATAATTGGTGTTTACGCCATACCATGCGACTTCATTTATATTATTACTTCCTGCATAAATGTAGCTTTCGCCACCGCGCGCAGCCCATTCCCATTCAGCTTCTGAAGGCAGGCGGTAGCCGTTCGCATTCCAGTCGCAGCTTACGCTGTTCCATATGTCATTTTTTGAACCCGGAACATTTCCCCAATTGTCAGGGTTGGTAGACTCATTGATTTTATAGCAAGGAGAAAGTCCTTCTTGCAAAGAAAGCATATTGCAGTAAACTATTGCATCATACCAGTTTATATAATTAACTGGATTATTTGCTGTTGCGTTTCCTGTAAGAATATTACCATTTGCATCGTATGCGCTGGCTGTGCTTGGATCTCTGCCTATAACTTCTTTGTATTCAGCCCTTGTTACAGGGTGGTCACTCATGTAAAAAGAAGCGATTTCCATCGCACGGTTGGTTAGAAATACTTCTGAACTAGGTTTCATGCTTTCAGTTCCGTTTATTGAAACGGCAGGAATTTTTACAAAGTATTCTGGTACGTGACTCTTTGTTTTATTTACTCTTACTTTATATTTTATTTCTAAACTCTCATTTCCGACAGAATCCACACTCTTTATATAGTATGTGTAATAGTTTTTTGTTTTATCTATTCCAGTAAATGTCCTGCTGTCGGTATTTTCGTTTATGGGTTCGGATCTTTCTGAATCCGTTGACCCGTCGTTTGTTGTGTAAGATATTTTTACGTGATTAAAATCACTGTCGATAGGAGTGTCCCAGTTTAGTGTTATAACATTTGATTCGCTTGAATAGTTGGTAGTGACGTTTTTTATTTTTTCAGGAGGGGTAAAGTCAAAGTTTTCAATTGTTATCTGCGATGTTTTTTCGCGTCCGTCTGAATCAAGAACTGCAACAGTATATGTTCCGTTGGCGCTCTCATCTGTGGCTTTAAGCACAAAATTCCATTCTTTATTGTTGCTGCTGTTTTGATTTGCTTCTTTTGCTTCAGCATCTGAAAGCAGTTTTGCAGCATTCTCGCTTCCGTCTTTCTTGTATACGACCTTTTCAATTTTTTCTGCTCTAGTCGAGATGTTCACTGTTACTGTAACAGTTGTATTGCTTTTTGCGTTTGGAACCTCAAGTTCGATTTCCATGACTTTGCCGGCAGGAATAGATTTTGGTGCTGCATTTTTTGTCGCACCTTTGCTTATGTTTCCGCTTGTGTCCATTGTCTTTACGGTGAATGTGTATTCCTTGCCATTTGTAAGACCTGTAATAATGCAACTTTCCTTTTTATTGGCAATAATAAAACTATCTTTTTCAAGGGCAGATAAATTGCGACTTGCATCTAAAACTTCCCAATTTACAATATAGCCGAAAATATCATTGTCAGAAGCATCTTTCCAGGTAAGTATAACTGCAGAATCTTTTGGATGGGCTTTCAATTCTGTAACATCTGAAGGAATTGATGTGTCTGTTTTTTCCGCACAACAGTCAGCGGCTTCTTGTGCTGTATTATATTCTTTTTTGCATTTTGCACATATATAAACTTTTTTCGTTATTGTTTTTGAACTTATTGAAAGAGTTGCTAGTGAAATCGGGCTGTTTTTTAAACCTTCCTTTATTGCAAAAGCTTTTAATTGTGTGTCTTTATTGAAATATAATGGTTCTTTGTATTTTGTGCTTTCTGCGGTTGGCTCTGTTCCATCTATGCTATAGTAAATTACTGCACCGTCTGTTTCAGTGGACATTGTAATTTTTACGCTATATCTATCTGTATCGTCTGGGGAAGATTCTGCCTCAAACTTTACTGCTGAAACATAAAGTTTTTCTTCATAATCCGTTTTGGGAGTTGATTCTATCTTACAACCAATTATTGTAAATACAATGGTGATTACGGAAAAACACGCGGCTAAATTTTGTTTTTTCATTATATATCTCCTGTACTTTAACCCCCTCCAATAAACCTCAAACTTTTTACGGCAGAACTTAGAACATTAGTAGTATTTATTCAACAAACCTGCCGTAATATTACATTAAACAATTTTTTTTTCAAGTGTTTAAAAGCTTTCTGTAATATGACTTCTTAGAGTGTCCGCTGCTCTTCTTTTTCTCTCTCCGACACTCCATGTCGTTCTTGCGTTTTATAATGAAAAAAGATAAAGCGAGCGCGCGGTTTTTTGTGAAGTTGCGCCGCGAGATTTGGAGGTTGTTATGTCGGAAAGCATTGACGCAAAAATGGCCGGAAACCCAGGGCTTGAAAAAGCCGGTTATGTCCGTGCCGCCGCCGCAAAAATAATCCGCGCCGCAAAACCTGAAAAAAGTCTTTCAAGGCGCAGCTTATGCGAATTGATTGCCGGAATGTCGTTTTAAAAATTGAATTGTAGATGTAAGCTGGAGTAGATATGGAAAACGCAGTTCTTTTTTTTGATGATTTTGCTTTTGTCTTTGACGGAATTTCTGATTGTCTTTTTGCTGAAACGGAAGGTAAAAAAGCTGCTGAGGGAGTAGGAATTTCTTGTGTGAGGGATTGGAATGGTGAGCGCATTTTGTAAAATGCGCGAAAACAAACGCTTGCGTTTGGTCGGAGGCGGAAGCCGTAGCCATGGAAAGCCCGGTCCGCAAATTGTTTTGCGGACACACCCAAAGAAAAACTGTGGTATAATTGCTTATTATGGAATCAAACATGGCTTCTGACAAAAAACGCGACGACATCCGCCGCACTACACGCATTATTCAGATTGACGAGATGCTCCGCGGAGGGGCTTTTGTGGGAATGGACGAGCTGGTTTTTAAGTTCGGCGTGAATAAGCGGACTGTTGAGCGTGATTTTGAGCGGCTTCGGGATGAGATGAATGCTTGCAAGGCACAGGCAGAGGAAGTCGTGAAAGCGGAATTGATTTATGATTGAGCGAGGAAGTCCGGGCAGAAAACTGTTCGGACTTTTCTCATATCTCACAAAAGTTGAGGTAGAATTGTTCACAAGTTTTATGGTATAAATTGAACACGAAATTGAGCAACAAATTTATAAAGGAGATTATTGATGAAACTGTTTTTATGTTCGCACTTTTCAAGTGTAGGAAGTCTGATAAAGGAAGAAATTGAAAATAAAAAAGTCGCATTTATTCCAACAGCTTCGCTGCGTGAAGGCTATACCGGTTATGTCGGCTCGGCTCGAAAGCTATTCAATAAACTGGGGGCAACCGTAACGGAAATTGATATTTCAACGGAGGCTTATTTAACGATACAGTCCGTTTTTGAAGATGCGGATGTGATATATTTTACTGGTGGAAATTCTTTCTTCCTTATGGACCAGCTCCGTAAAACGGGAACGGATGAGCTATTGAAGAAGGAATTGGCAAATGGAAAACTGATGATCGGTGAATCGGCGGGTGCGATTATATGCGCTCCAACTATCCAATATATTGAACAAATGGATGAAAAGCCGGAGGACTACTCGCAAGAAGATGACGCAGGGCTTGATTTGATTGATTTCTATGTTCTTCCGCATTATCTTACAGCACCATTTAAGAAAGTTACCGAGAAAATAATGACTGAGTTTTCGGATTTGAATCTATGCCCAATTAACAACCGTCAGGGAATTGTAATTGATGGTGAAGGTTCAAAGGTTATTTGCAAAGACTAATTTGAAAATTCCAGTTTAACGAACAGGAGATGATGAGCGCATGAAAATCCTACATGAACTTTCGTGGCTATGGGAAACGCTGGGTATTGCACTTTTTGCTGCTGCATTTGTGAGCGCGAATGGCACAAAAATCAGCTGGTCGCTCAGCACGAGGACGGCTCGGTTCTTCTTAAATTCAGTTCGAACCAGAAGCAGATGGTATTCACCTGGGCAATGGGATTCGGCGATTCCGTCACAGTGATAAAACCTGCAAGGTTGAGGGAAGAGATTTGCGAGGAATGCCGGAAGATGGCGGGGAAGTATGGCACGTGAGTTCCAAATCTATAAAGTAGGTGCAAAAAAATTATGAAAACCAATGATTTTTACAAAACTATAAACGGTATTGAGAGTTTTTTTTGAAAAGAAAGCTATGATATTATTATCACGGAAGTAATGAGCAGAGAGTAATCGAGAAAATTCGGTTGCTCTTTTTTTATTTTGAATGAGCTTGCATGTGCTATAATAAAACAAATTAACAAATCGGAATTTGTGAGGGCAAAATGGATATTAAATTATATTATCAGGAAAAAGGAAACGGCGAAGATAGCTCCTACTTCATAAATCAAATAGATTATTTTCAAAATGCATACCATGTAATTGCGATAGATACAAGAGGTCATGGAAAATCTCCGAGAGGTGATGCACCCTTTACCATTGAACAATTCTCCTGCGATTTATACGATTTTATGCAGGGGCATCAAATTTCAAATGCGATAATTTTGGGGTTTTCGGATGGGGCGAACATTGCGATGAAATTCGCAATAAAGCATCCCAGTATGGTGAAGGGTTTAATCTTGAACGGCGGCAACCTCGAACCAATGGGAGTAAAACGAACAACGCAAATCCCGATTGAAATCGGATATAAGATTGCAAGCCACTTTGCTGGTAAATCGGCAGATGCCAAAAGAAATGCCGAAATGCTTGGTTTAATGGTAAACGAGCCGAATATCAAGCCGTCTGAATTGTCGCTAATCTCGATGCCTACGTTGGTCATTTGCGGAACAAAGGATATAATCAAAGAATCACATACAAAGAAAATCGCTGAACATCTTCCAAATGCGAAATTAGCCATCGTTCGAGGAAATCATTTTATTGCAAACAAGAACCCAGCGGCATTTAATCAGGAAGTTGATGCTTTCCTGAAAACGATCTGACATATTCCGATTTTTGTTGTTTGAACAGAGTGAAAAATTCCAGTTTGTATAGAATTGAAAAAATCGCAATTTACCTCTATTAAGACATATAAACTGTCGACAATAACGCTCCTATATAGTATGATTTAATAAAACTACTATATAGGAGTTTTTGTATGGAAATGAATGGCGGATTTATTGTCACCAAAATAAAACAACTTGGAGACCGGATTTTCGAGAAGATTCTCAGTGAAAAGAATATTGATGCATTTAATGGAGCCCAGGGGCGTATTCTTTATGTGCTGTGGCAGGAGGATGGAATCCCAATCAGGTCACTCTCGGTCAAATGTGGATTAGCTATAACATCTCTTACTACGATGCTGGAAAGAATGGAAAATCAAGGGCTGATAAGACGTGTTCAGTCTGAAACGGATAAAAGGAAAACAATTTTGTTTCTGACTGAGAAAGCACATGCCTTAAAGGGCGAGTACGATTCTGTATCTGATGAGATGGGCAGTATTTACTACAAAGATTTTTCAGAGGAGGAAATTACCTGGTTTGAGGAATGCCTCGACCGCATCAGAAAGAATCTTGAGGAGTGTCAGAAGTCATGAGTATTTGTATCAAAGATCAGATTCAGAACATGAATATCGTCATTGGCTGCACAGTGGGGTGTGCATATTGCTATGCCCGCAACAACGTGAAACGCTGGCATATGATTGATGACTTCGCTGCCCCTGAATTCTTTCCGGGTAAGCTCAAGATGATGGAAAAGAAACGTCCGCAGAACTTTCTTCTTACCGGCATGAGCGATCTCTCCGGATGGAAGCCGGAATGGAGAGACGAGGTATTTGCAAAGATCCGTGAAAATCCACAGCATCAGTTCCTGTTCCTTACCAAGCGACCTGATTTGCTGGATTTTGATACCGATCTGGAAAACGCATGGTTTGGCGTTACGGTGACGAGGAAAGCAGAACTGTGGCGTATCGACGCCCTTCGGAAAAACGTCAGAGCAAAACATTACCATGTTACCTTTGAGCCGTTATTCGACGATCCCGGCATAGTTGACCTTTCAGGAATCAATTGGATCGTTGTCGGCACCATGACCGGAGCTCAGAGCAGGAAGATTCATACGGAGCCGGAATGGGCATGGTCTCTGACGGACCAGGCACATAAGCTCGGCATTCCGGTGTTTATGAAGGAAGACCTTGTCCCTATCATAGGGGATGAAAATATGATTCAGGAAATGCCGGAAGAATTTAATAAAGTGTTAGAGGTACAGAAATCATGGAAGAAGTAATAAATGGAATCCTCATTAATGAGGTGGAAACAAAGAACATCATGACTAAGTCCAGTCTGCCGGTAGGCGGTTACTCGGTCAATCCCTATGTGGGTTGTACACATGCCTGCAAGTATTGCTATGCTTCTTTTATGAAGCGCTTTACCGGACACAAGGAGGAGTGGGGCACTTTCCTTGATGTGAAGCATTGGCCGGAAATTAAAAATCCGAAGAAATATGCCGGACAGCGGGTGGTCATCGGTTCTGTGACGGATGGATACAATCCACAGGAGGAGCAATTCGGGAATACCAGAAAACTTCTGAAGCAGCTGATCGGCAGTGACGCAGATATTCTGATCTGCACAAAGTCTGATCTTGTGGTACGGGATATTGATTTGCTGAAGAATCTGGGACGAGTAACCGTTTCATGGTCGATCAACACACTGGATGAAAATTTCAAGAACGATATGGATTCTGCTTCGAGCATTGAGCGTCGTATCGCCGCTATGAAGCAGATTTATGAAGCAGGTATCCGTACAGTCTGTTTCGTATCCCCGGTATTCCCAGGTATCACGGACTTTGAAGCTATCTTTGAGAGGGTAAAGGATCAGTGCGATCTGTTCTGGCTCGAAAATCTCAATCTTCGGGGTGGCTTCAAGAAGACGATTATGGATTATATCGCCGGAAAACATCCTGATCTTGTACCGCTTTACGATGAGATCTATAACAAGCATAACCGCAGCTACTTTGAAGCGCTTGAAGTAAAAGCTGAGAAAATGGCTAAGAAGTATGATTGTCCCTTTGTGGATAATGAAATGCCTTATGGCAGAGTTCTGCAGGGACATCCGGTGATCGTAGATTATTTCTATCATGAGGAAATCCGAGGAACAGAGAATACCGGAAAAAGAAACCGTTAAACAGAAATTGACCGGGCTCTTTGAACGGGGAGGCTCCTTGGCCTGTGGTATGACTCATCGTATTGGGTTATTATCCTGTCATGTTTTTCTCAGATACCGTAGCTTTTCTACGAAAAGAAAAATTAAATTTGTAAAGAAATCAGTAGTGGAGTGATACAATAAAATGTAACTGCGATTTTGGAAAATCTATAAAATCCGCTTATTTCATGGTATAATTGCAACGTTTAATTTACATTTAGGAAATTTGGAATTACATTATGAACATAAACCTAACCCCACTTCTAAAATCAATCTTCGACTACGACCCGGACGGACCGAACATTCATCATTTGATGGCGGTGCATGGCTACAGCCGGCTTATCGCGCAGATGGAAAACGTGGACGGGCATACGCTTTTTATAACGGAAGTTGCGGCGTATCTTCACGACATCGGCGTTAAGGTGAGCAAGGAAAAATATGGAAACAGCCAGCCTCAGCATCAGGAGGCGGAAGGACCTGCAATCGCGCGGAAACTCCTTGAGCCGTTCTCGCTTCCTTGTGCCGATGTTGAGCGAATCTGCTTTATAATCGGGCACCACCACACGTACAAGGCAATCGACGGCCTGGATTTTCAGATTCTCGTTGAGGCGGATTCCGGTTTTAGAATTTTTAGTAAAACCGGAAAACGGCTGAGTCAAGACTTTAAGCGAGCGGAAGCGAACGTGTCTTGACCAGACGTACTTTATCGTGAACGTTATGGAAGGCTACTGCAAGCGCGAGTCAGTTCCGGCGATGAAAGAAAATGTGTTCAAGACCGCAAGCGGAAAATATCTTCTGGAGCAGATGTTTGAGAAGTCCTTCCCCAATTAAAAATTTTCCTTTCAGAATGACTGTTTTTTTAGTATATTTTAAGTATCTTAAAAAACTATATCGGGAGAAAAATGTCTAGTTCGCAAATCCAAAATGCCTTGCAAACTGTAAATCGCCTTGTTCCGCTTGTGGAAGATGCAGAGCGTCATTTTAAAAGCGCGCGCAACTGGAGTTTTCTTGATGTTTTAGGCGGCGGCTTTCTGACTGATTTGGTTAAATACCACAAGTTGAACAAAGCCAGCGATTCCATGAACGAAATAAATTGTCTTATGCAAAAATTGAGCCGTGAACTTGGAAGCCTTGAAATTCCTAACGATTACAGAATGCAGCTCGGCGGCTTTCTGACATTCGCCGATTTCTTCTTTGACGGCGTTTTCGTGGACGCATATATGACTTCAAAAATCATGAACAGCCTTGACGAAGTGCAAAAACTTAAAGAAAGGCTTTATATTTTAAAGTCAAAACTGGAACAGATGTAAAAAATTGAACAGAAACATGACAAATGTTTAAAGCCTCAAAACTAATAAAAAATCTAATATTTCTTCTGCTCTTTATTCCTTCAGTTTCTGCCCATGCGGAAGGGCAATCTCTTGCAGACCCGCAAAAGCCGGGGCAATCACAGGAAATTCAAAGTCCTAGCCAAGAAATTCCGTCTCTTCGGCAAAAACAAAAAATCTCATTTTTTAATTCCCAGAATTTCAACTTCAAAGAAAACCGGATTTTTTCACTGGACACAGCGTATCTTCTTTCCGGCTTAAAAAATAACGGCTGGGGCTTGGGGCTTGGCTACGAGCAGCTTGTGCTTCCGTTCCTTTCCATAAAAAGCGATTTTTCCCACGTGACAATTTTCCCCACAAGTTACGACCTAACCATAACAACAGTCGGAATTTCTCTGAACGCATTTTATTATCCACTCAATAAAGGTCTTAATTTTCTCTACGTCGGGTTCGGCTGCAGAACAGATTTTCTTATGTACTCAGGCGACGACGTTCCGTCTGACCACAAAAAGGACTCTTTAATTCGACTTGCCCCAAAAATCGGCTGGAAACAAAGCATTTACGACTACGTCCTTGTCGATATTTATTACAGCTACCGTTTTTCTGTTTTTTCCAGCGACTTGCCAGATTCAGTCGCAGACATCAAAAGCAACGGAAACGGATTCGGCGTAAAGTTAAAATTCAACCTTCAAAAAATATTCAAGGCAGTTTTCAGAAGATAGAATTCAGGGGCATCCGGCAAAAAGTTGCTGTCAGGCTTTTTACAGGTTTTCTTTGAAAACTCGTTTCAAACGTGGTGAAAAAACGACTGAATATTTTGCGTATTGCGAAGAAGTAGGCTGTGACGTATGGGGACTTTTAACTTCAATGGATAGCCTGTGTGGAGAACCTGTTTGTCTGTGGCTTCCTGAAAAATTGCGTGATGGAAAAAGTGAATATGTTCAGGGTGTTGAAGTTGCACCAGACTACAAAGGAATTATTCCGGAAGGTTTTGATGTAATTGATTTACCGGAGTGTGACTATCTTATGTTCCAGGGCGAACCTTTTGCCGAAGAAGATTTTGAAGAGGCTGTTACTGCTATCTGGGAATCTGAAAAGAAATATGATCCTTCTGTTGTAGGCTACAAATGGGATAAAGAAAATCCACGAATTCAGCTTGAACCACGAGGCGAACGCGGCTATATAGAACTTGTAGCTGTGAAAGCGCAGTAAATTCAGAATATTGAGTTTGATGACAATCAAATTGGAGGGTCGTCAAACTCAAAGGGTTCTTGTGACTCATTCACCAGCTTTCCCGTCATGTGTTAAATTTAGAGCTCAAGGTTGTTTACGCACAGAATTCAGTTGTTTCATCATTTCAACCCTGCACACGGCATAAAACTTAACATTCACTTCCTCGTCTTCAATTGGAACAGCTACACGGTTTGTTTTTTTTAAGGCAGGAAGATGGTCTGCCTGTTCACTGTAATCCGTTGCGAATGCTGGAAGTGTTGAATATGCAATTATATCCCTCAGGTCTGTAATGTCATCCTGCTCAATAAACTTTGCATCGGGAATTGCATGCTTAACCGCATTGGACCAGAATCCAAGTTCTGAAAGCATTATGAAGGTTTCGCCTGCAAGTTCTTTGAGTTTTACAGATTTACGATTGGCCAGGCTGTGACTTTTTGGAAGCAATACTTTGAGATGTTCTTCAAAAATCTCTGTTGCAAAAAAGCGTTCGTCCGAGCGGTTAATTGTTGTGATTATAATTTGAGCCTTGTCTTTTTCCAGCAGTGAAAAAAGCTCATCATTTTCGTTTTTCACTTGGCCGGTTATTTTAGTCTTTGGAAAAGTCTTGTTAAACTTTTGAGTCAAAACATAAAGCGGCATTGGCGCAATTGAAGCAATTTTAATTTCCCGGGTCTTGTTGTAAAAATCAAGAACCTCATTTTCCATCTCGTTCTGAAGCGCAATAATTCGGCGGGCATAGTCCACGGCAAGTCGGCCGGTCTGATTCAAAGAGATTGTATTTTTCGTCCTGTCAAAAAGTTGTACTCCAAGAATATCTTCCAGTTTTTGAAGAGAACGCGTAAGTGACGGCTGCGTTACATTCACAATTTCACTTGCGGCAACAAGCGTTCCACTGTCAGCAAAGGCGACAAGATTTTGAAGGATGTAAGTTTCTATCATATTAATATTTTAGCATGAGATTTGCTATGCGCAAGCCGCGAAAGCGGCGTGTTAAATAATTTCTACTCATGCAAACGAGCGAAGCGAGTATGCGTGCAACGTATACTGTGATAAAAAACTTTGATTGTTCAAATGACGATTCCTTAGGTTATATTAAAAATCACAAGGAGCAAACAAATGGCAAAGACACTTATTCTTTATTTTTCAGTATACGATTCAACACGGCGCCTGGCAGAAGAAATCGCCCGTCAGACTGGCGGCGACCTTCTGGAAATTGAACCGGTAATTCCTTATGACAAAAACCGCGACCACTATGACGCGCTGGCAGCCTATGCAAAAAAGGAACACGACGAAGATCAGCGTCCTGCAATCAAAAATGCAATTGACCTTTCTGACTACGACACTGTTTTTATCGGTTACCCGATGTGGTGGTACACCTTCCCTATGATTATTTACACGCTTTTTGACACTGTTAATTTTTCGGGAAAAACACTCGTTCCATTCAATACCCACATGGGAAGCAGAGACGGCGGAACCTATAAAACCGTTCGTGAAAAGGCAAGGGGCGCAACCGTTCTTGAAGGGCTTGCTGTTTCTATGAAAGAAGCAGAAGTCGGTGCCGGCAAGTCTGTAGAAAAGTGGCTTACAAAGCTTGGGCTTAAAAAATAAAATCTGGGCGCAACCGCCGGCAAGCGGCGGTCGGGCTTTTCGCACTTCGCCGTCTTGCGCGGCTCATTCCTACGCTTACGCTTCGGAACTGCTTCGCAGGTGCTACAATCCCTTGCGCATCTTACACATAAATATCTGGAGGAAAACTTATGAAAAAGACAATTTCAAACACGGTAAAAATTGCCGCGCTGGCAATGGCAGCCTCACTTACTTTTGCAGGCTGTTCAAAAGGTAAAGACGCTCTTGTTATTCAAAAGCAGGGCGTGTTCACATCTGGAGGAAGTGTAACAGAACCTGTTGCAGGAAACTATGCGCCGGAAAAAAGCTGGCTTGACCCGACCCGCGCAGGAAACACAGCCCACATTGATCACGCAAATACTTTCTATCAGATTCCGGCTGGAAAAACAAAGAATCCGATTGTTTACCTTCACGGCTACGGACAGAGCAGAACCGGCTGGCAGACAACGCCTGATGGTCGCGAAGGCTGGAGCGACATTTTCCTTCGCAAAGGCTACCCTGCATTTTTAGTAGACCAGCCGCGCCGCGCTTCCGCAGGCTCAACTTCACGCATGGCAAGCGCAGGCGGAATTGACGCATGGGGAGAAGACGGAAAATCCTACATGCCGGGAGACCAGGCATGGTACACACATTTTAGAATCGGACTTGTCTCTCCAGAGCGTTACGAAGGCTCTGCTTTCCCTGCCGGAGAAGAAGCGCAGAACCAGTTTTTCCGTCAGATGACACCAAACACGGGCGACTATGATGAAAAACTTTTCGGCTCTGTTTTGAGCAAGGTTCTTTCTGACGCAAAGGCAATGACAGGCAAAAAATCAATCTACATCACCCACTCACAGGGCGGCAGAGTGGGCTGGCAGACCGACACCGAGAACATGGCGGCAATCGTTGCAATCGAGCCGGGCGGAACTCCAGTTGTGGGAAGCGAAGAATACAATAAATTCCTTGCGGCAAAAATTCCTATGGTCATCTACTTCGGCGACTACATCGACAACGGACCTGAAAACATCATGAGCACAGGCTTTTGGAAGAATGTCCGCGACACGGCCATTGATTTTGCTGAACACTATAATGCCGACGGCGGAGACGCGACTGTGGTAGACCTTCCCAAAGCGGGCATCACGGGCAACAGCCACTTTATGTTCCAGGAGACCAACAACAGGGAAATTGCAGACCACATAGAAAACTGGCTTAATGAAAGGGGGCTTTAATATGAAGAAAATTTTATCAATTCTAATCAGCATGGCATTTTGTTTTAGCGTAAGCGCAAAATCCAGGGGAGATACTATGGCATTGGATAGCAGGAGCAAAAGCATTGTAGAAATTTCAGCCTACATTGCAGTAAGCAATCTTGACGGATTAAAAAAGGCAATGGAAGAAGGGCTTGAAGCAGGGCTTTCTGTAAACGAAATTGGAGAACTCTGCGTACAGTCTTATGCTTACGTAGGTTTTCCACGCAGCCTTCTTGCAGAAGGTGTTTTGACTTCGATTGTAAAAGAAGCGGACGAAAAAGGAAAGGAACTTGAATGGGGTGAGAAAGCAAAAGAAGTTCCGTCTGACCTTGAAAAATACGAATACGGCAGAGAAAAAATCAATTCTCTCTTTGGCAGAAACGCAAAACAGAGCCGTCCGGTTTCCACAGACTACAATTCTTCCACCGATATTTTCCTGAAAGAACATCTCTTTACTGACATTTTTTACAGGGGCGTTCTTTCGGACAAGGAAAGGGAACTTTCCACAGCGACAATGCTCGCATCTCTTGGCAATGTAAACCCGATGTTTACTTCACACACTCAGGGAGCCTTCAAAAACGGAAACAGCAAAGAAGAACTTGAAGAGATGGCTTTGATTGTCGGCAAACTGATCGGAAAAAAAGAAGGCAGGAATGCAGAAAACATCGTAAAACAGGTAACAGGAGCAAAGTAATGAAAGGCATGAAAAAAATATTATTCGCATTGTGCGCGTCTTTGAGCCTTATATCCTGCGCAAAAAATGAAAGTCAGAAAGGAGAAATTAAATTGGAAAACAAAACTTCAGTACAGGCGACAGACATAAACGATTATGCAAAAAAATCTATGTTCGCTGTCGGAAAACCAAACGAGGCTTTTTCTAAATATTTTAGCGGAGACAGCTATCTTGAAGTTCTCAATACTTCATCCGCATTCGTGGCGAATGTAACATTCGAGCCTGGCTGCCGCAACAACTGGCACATTCACCATACCGAAGCCCAGATTCTTATAGGCGTTGGAGGACGAGGCTGGGTTCAGATTGAAGGAGAAGAAGCAAAACCCCTCAATGCCGGCGAAGTAGTCTGCATTGAACCTGGCGTTAAACACTGGCATGGAGCTGCAAAAGACAGCTGGTTCAGCCATTTAAGCATCTCTGTTCCCAAAGACGACGGAAGCGGAAAAAGCGGAACCGACTGGCTTGAAGCAGTAAGCGACGAAGCCTACGGAAAATTAGACTAGGAGAATAAGACATGAGAAAGACTTTTTCTACTATTTTATCAATCACATTGCTGACAGCTTCTATTGTTCTTTCGGGGTGTGCGTCCGCAAAATCGCAGAACAGTCCGACTGATAATGCTGTGGTTTCCACACAGGCGGGAAAAATCCGCGGAAGTGTTACAAAAAGCGGTGTTCTTTCGTTTAAGGGAGTTCCCTATGCTGAGGCCAACGAGCGTTTTGTACCTGCAAAGCCTGTGGCGAAATGGGAGGGAATTCGCGATGTGACCGAATACGGAAAAATCTCTCCTCAGATGGAATTCATGTCTTCAAACATGCTGAGCGATGAGATTTCAGACAACAACTGCCAGAACCTCAATATCTGGACTCCTGGTCTCGACAAGAAAAAGCGGGCGGTCATGGTCTGGCTTCACGGAGGCGGATTTTCATCGGGTAACGCGCAGGAAACGACTGCCTATGACGGCGAAAACCTTGCACAAGCAGGCGATGTGGTTGTAGTAAGCGTAAATCATCGTTTGAACATTCTTGGCTTTTTTGACCTTTCTAAATACGGTGAAAAATATCGCTATTCTGGAAACGCTGGGGTTCAGGACATCATCGATTCACTTACATGGATTAAAGCTAACATCGTAAACTTTGGCGGTGACCCGAACAATGTAACAATATTCGGAGAATCTGGCGGTGGAGCGAAAGTGCTCACCCTTATGACAAGCCCACATGCAAAAGGTCTTTTCCACAAGGGAATCATTGAAAGCGGTTCAACTGATACTATGGGAGTTGTCTTTACAAAACAGAATGTTGCCCGTTATGTAACAGACGAAACCCTCAAATCACTTGGAATTACTCAAGACAATATAGAAGAAATTCAGAAAGTGCCTTTTGAACGCCTTCTTACAGCCGGAGAAGCAGTGCTTGCAAAGGCTGCAAAAGATTTAGAAATTGACGGAGCTTTTGGACCTGGAACTGCCCTTATGTGGGAACCGGTTGTAGACGGCGACTTTATGCCTACTGACCCGGTTTCCAAAGATGGCTTTGCTTCTGGCGGAAAGGGAATTTCTCTTCTTATCGGAAGCAACCTGAACGAGTGGACAAGTGTTCCACTCCTTGCAAAATCAGCTGAAGAAAAAGCCCGTCTTGAAAAACTCTCTGAAACTGAAATTCTTGCAGAGGCACAAAAACTCTACGGAGACAAGGCAGAAAAAGTCATTGCAGAGTACAAAAATGCATATCCTGAAAAGGAGCTCTACAACGCACTTTTAATAGATACAATGATTCGCCTTCCAATTCTCAAAATAACTGCGGCAAAAGCTGACCAGAAATCAGGAGATGTTTATTCATACATTTTCGGCTACGGTTCTCCTTTCAGCTTCCATACTTTTGAAATTCCTTATGTATTCAATAATGCTGGAACCAGCGTCATGGGAACAATTTCAACAGATGTTGAAAAAGACAAAAGAATCGCAGAACTGATGAGCGGAGCCTGGACTTCATTTGCAAAGACAGGAAAACCCGAAACCGCGCTCACAGGAAAATGGGAAGCCTACACCCAAGAAAGCGGAGCCGTGATGATTCTGGATGAAAAGAGCATTCTTACCCACCACCACGACGAACCCCTGCTAAAACTGCTCGCACCGGAATATGAGTGGTAAATAGCTTCTAGCTGTAAAAGAACAGAGGAAAACTCATGAAAATCAAATCAATTATCTTAACTGCATTTATTGCAATTGCTGCAACAAACGGATTATTTGTGCAGAACAAAACTAGCAGTACTGACAGCAATATTTTTTCTTTTTTGCAAAGGAACATACATGAATGCAAGCGACATAATAACAAAAACAAAAATCCGCGACATCATCTTAAATCCTATTCTTGGCGACTGGGGACGGCTTCTTTTCCCTGCAAGCGAAGGCTACTGGTCGGGCGATACGCTTAGAGACTTGCATCTTACCTGGTACAGCCACATAAATCCGCAGAAGACTGTAGAAATTGTGCGCTACATGAAGGAGCATACGCTTTCGGGCGAGCAGGTCTTTTTTGACATTTACAGCGAGGCAGAAAAACGCGCCGATCCTGCAAAACAAAATACAGGCCTTTTCTTTTTCAGAGGTAAACCTGGCGCAAAGACTGCAATCTGCAATGCTGGCGGCGGCTTTGCCTATGTTGGGGCAATGCACGATTCCCTGCCACATGCACTGGAGCTTTCAAAAAAAGGTTACAACGCATTCGCTCTGATTTATAGACCCGGCGCACAGACGGCCTGCCAGGACCTTGCACGGGCAATTGCATTTCTTCACCAGAACTCATTCCCCCTTGGTATTGATATGACAGGCTTTTCTCTTTGGGGCGGAAGTGCAGGAGCAAGAATGGCAGCCTGGCTAGGCTCACTGGGAACAGAATACTTTGGTGAACAGTCGTATCCTCGACCCGCCGCTGTCATCATGCAGTACACAGGCTTGAGCGAAGTCTACGGAAATGAACCGCCCACTTATAACTGCGTTGGAACGAACGATGGAATTGCTTCCTTCAAGACAATGGAACGCCGCATAAATGCAATCAAGGCAAACGGAACAGATGCACAGATAGAAGTTTTCCGTGGTTTAGGACATGGCTTTGGACTTGGACAAGGAACCGTTGCTGAAGGCTGGATAGACAATGCGGTAAAATTTTGGGAAAAGCAGAATGACTAGCTGAAATGTGTGAGCCCTGAGTATGCGCAAGTCGCAAGAGCGGCGTGATAAATAATTTCCTCACGCCTTCGCAGCATAGCTGCTCGGAGACTCGCTAAAAACAGTCCACTGGACTGTTTTTACACCGTATCACGGTGTCGCTCCCTACATGCAGACGAGCGAAGCGAGTATGCGCACGGCGAATGAGCCTTACGGCTCGTTCTGCAAGGAAATTATAAACTTGTGAGCTATGCGCACGGCGAATAGCACCTTGCGAAAGTTTGATTGTTCAAGGCAGGTATATCTCTGCTATCATTTAATCACACGGAGGACACAAGATGAAATTAAAATCAATTCTTATGGCAACAGCGATTATGATGCTTACAACATGCGGTCTGATTGCACAAAACTCACAAAACTCAAAAACTCTGGTTATGTATTTTAGCTGGGGTGGCACAACGGAAAAAATGGCAAAGATGATTTCCTCATCTAACGGCGGGGAGCTTTTTAGGATTGAGCCGACAACGGCTTATCCAACAAGCTACACTCCTTGTACTGAAGTTGTAAAAGAAGAGCTGGATAATGGTGTATTCCGCCAGGTAAAAAAGGCTCCGGATTTTTCTAAGTACGATACAATTTTTGTAGGAGTTCCTGTATGGTGGCATACAGCACCAACCCTTATGACTCATTTCCTTGAAAATCATTCTGCCGACCTTAAGGGCAAAACTGTCATTCCTTTTTTGACCTATATGGCGACCTACCGCGACGAAACGCTTCAGGCTCTTGTAGACGCGACGCCGACTGCAAAGCACCTTGAAGGCTTAGGAACAACAAATCCAAACCAAAAGGAAGTGGATGCCTGGCTCAAAAAGATTGGGTTAGGAAAATAATTTTTAGGAGATATTATTATGGATTATGTAACATTATCAAACGGAATAAAAATGCGTCGTTCGCTAACGCGAACTTACCGAGTTTCCGCTTCGCGAAAACTCGCGCAGGAACAGGAGGCCTAAAATGGAATATAAGACTTTATCTAATGGAATTAAAATGCCTGTTTTGGGCTATGGTGTGTATCAGGTGACAAAGGAAGAGGCTGAACGCTGTGTTTCGGATGCGCTGGAAGTCGGCTACCGTTCCATTGACACGGCGCAGTCGTATTTCAACGAAGAAGAAGTGGGGAATGCAATTGCAAAATCGGGCATTGCCCGGAGCAACATTTTCCTTACAACAAAAGTCTGGATTGAGCATTACGGCTATGACTCTTGCAAGGCTTCTGTGGAAGAGTCTCTTAAGAAACTCAAGACTGATTACATTGACCTCATGCTTCTTCATCAGCCTTTTGGTGATGCTTACGGTGCATGGCGCGCTCTTGAAGAATTTTATGAAAAAGGAATTTTAAAGGCAATCGGAATCTCCAACTTTTATGCCGACCGCATGGTGGAGTTTGCGTCCTTCAACCGCATAAAGCCTATGGTGAATCAGGTGGAATGTCATCCTTTTAATCAGCAGATTGAGGCGAAAAAATGGAATGACAAATACGGCATTCAGCTAGAAGCCTGGGCTCCTTTTGGGGAAGGTCGTGGAGGGCTTTTTGAAAATCCTGTCTTAAAGGAAATTGCAGCCGCTCACGGAAAATCAACCGCTCAGGTAATGCTTCGCTGGCACTTGCAGAGAGGAATTGTGGTTATTCCAAAATCAACCCACAAGGAACGCATGGCAGAAAACCTGAATGTCTTTGATTTTACCCTCACTGCCGAAGAGATGGCAAAAATTACTGCTCTCGATACTGCAACAAGCTCATTCTTCAGTCATCAGGATCCTGCAATGGTGGAATGGTTCGTAAAAATGGTTGAAGAGCGGAAGAAGCAGCAGAATTCTTCAAAAGAAAAGAAGGCATGGTAGAAAAGCGAATAAATCAGTTATGATGTTCCCCGTGATGGTTGCACTTAGCTTCAAAGTTTGGCTGTAACCCGGGGACATATTCAACACATCCTATTCCGGTTTCGTACTTTATTCCGACAGGTGTCAAATTCCAAAATAGGCAGTTTAATGCCTGCAAGGAGAACGAAATGGAAACAAGAAATGTTTTTATTCAGGTTATAAAAAAGCCTGCAAGAAAACACGGTTTTACGTTGTTGCGGGCTACGGCTTCGCCCCAGAACAAATTCAAACATTTGTTTTCGCGCGCTCATCTTTTAAATCCTTTCGCCAGCTATCAAAGTCTATCGAAAAATCTTTTTCTTCTATAAATATATCACTATGAAGCAAATAAAAATTCTTCTGTGGATTTAGACGCAATATTATAGAAGAAAAACTTATTAAAAATGTTGAAGACGCAGCTCCGCTTGTTCTGAAAGATTTGGTTCAATACAAAGAGGGAAAAACAGTCGTAAAATAACAGCTTATTATGCAAGATTGACAAAGTATCAATTTGCATTAAAATAAATCTATGTTTAATAGAAGATTTTTGCTGGCATCCTTGTTGATTTCTTTGTTTTCCTTTGGATTTTTAGTTTCATGCGATTCAGTTTCATGGGCAGAGGAAAACTCTGAATATATAAATTCAATAACATCAGAAGAATTTCAGTCCGTGATGGAACAAAAGCTTGCGGATGAAGCCAGTGCTCCGACAAACGGTTTCTATAATTGCGGTGCTTATGATAAGAAAATTTTTGATGCAATCTATAAATACAGAAAACAAAAAGGTCTGGCTTCCATCATGTGCTGGGATTGGGACTTGTATGAAATCTGCAAAACTCATTCAAAAAAAATGGCAAATAAAAAGCAGATTTTTAATATAAATGTGAAAAAAATATCTGATGGCTATGAATTCGTTGCTCAAAATGTTGCTTTTAGCAAGATTATGACTATGGATGATGCTGCAGTCGATGAAATTGTAAATCTTTGGGCTTCAAATTCCCGAACCAGAAAAAATCTTGAAAATCCAGATGTGAATTGGTTTGCTGTCAGCAGTGTAAATAAGTCTGGAGCAAATAATGTCAGCGACGGTTGTTATTACACTTTGATTCTTGCAAAAAAATGATAGAACACGGCTTTGTTGTAAAAACAATGGAGCAAAAATCAAGGGCTTTGTCTCAAAAAATGCCCCAGGCGACAGCGACTCTGTAGCAGAGGATGAGCCAGAGTACAAACCATGACATATAGACTGATTTATACATCATCGTTCAAAAAAGATGTTCGTCTTGCAGAAAAGAGACATCTTGACATGAATGCTCTTACAGAAGTTTTGGAATGGCTGAAAAGCGGCAAAAAGCTCCCCGAAAAGTACTGCGACCACCAGCTGAAAGGCAAGCTGAAGAAATTCCGGGAACTGCACATTCAGCCGACTGGATTCTGGTCTATATAAAGAACAAGACGGAACTGATTCTTACGCTTTCACGCACCGGAACTCATGCTGATTTATTGAGAATATGATATGCAAATAAAATATAAATATTTTATTCAATTTCGTTTACAGGAATAAATTTGCCTTGTTCAATATTAAACACGTCCCATTTTATTCCTTGCTTTTGACTGGAAATTTTGAATGTTTGCAAAAATTTATTGTCCGCATAGATTCTGACTTTTGCTCCTGATTTTGAGAGGCTAAGACTGTTTGAATCGTTTCGGTTTGTCCAATTGAACACAAAATATTTATAAGTTGAATTTGTATCAAGTTCCGTTATTGTAATTGTTTCTGGACCAAAACTGTCCATGTCATCTTTGTCAAGCCAAACTGTTTTATCATCGCTTTTTCTTTTGTCGCGAAATGAAATGTGATAAGAATTTTCTTTTATCAAATGCGCATCCAAATCTTTGGGAGTTTTTCCCCAGTCAAGAATTATTTTTATACATTTGTAATCTACTTTTTTAGGAACAGAATATTTGTAGAAAAAAATGCTTTCTCCAAAGACTTCAAATTTTTCAGTTGTAGGAACATACTCATCATGAATTATTGCAAAATCATAAATTCCATCTGCAAGTGCGGGAAATGACGCGATTCCATTATTGTCAGTTTTAAAAGCGCCGACATTTGAAATATCAACCGTTGCCTCTTGGACAGGTTTTCCTGTGTCGCAGTCAGTAATCCAAAGCGACAGAAGTCCGTCAAATTCTAGTTCCGCAATTTTTTGCTGAATCCTCGCCTTATAAACAGAATCATTTTCAGCGTGCAAAATAGAAAACACAGACATAACAAGCAAAATTAAAAAAGATTTTTTCATAAAAACTCCTGTAAGATTTATTTTTTTTCAGCTATTGCAAGTGAATAGAAAGTTGAACCGTCAGGCTCAATCCATCTGTCGATGACATAAAATCCATATAATTCAGATTGCGACAGATTCAAATCTCCGCCTGAAATTTTTTCTGAATTTAGAGATTTATAGGACGAACTCGTAATATTTTCATAATAAAATGAAGATAAAAAAGCATTTTTTTCAATGGAAATTTGCTGAACCGCCGCAACATCCGCAACAAGCATCGATTTATATGGAACAGAATATTTTGCAGACATTCCCACGCCAACATAAAATCCGTCTATTTTTGGAATATTGTAAATCCATTCTGGCCGTTCGCCAAAATTTCGTTTTATTTTTAATTCACATTCTGTTGCCGCGTTTTTGTATTTTCCGACAACCACCGTCAAATTTGAAAAATAGTAAACATCAGAAATTTCTATGTCATCAACAAAAAATTTTGTTTCCCCGTCGAAATAATCAATAAATGAATCTTTGTTGCTTTTAAAAGAATTTTCTGTATAAAGCGATATGAATCCGACATCAATTTTGCATTTCTGGTTCATTGCAATTTGATTTGCAATATGAATTTTCGCCTGCTGAATTTCTTTTTTGTGGCTCGCCATTTTTGGCGACAAACCGATGTATGTAAAGTTGCCATGCTCCGTAGTGTTCAAGACTGAATTTATTTCTTCAATTTCTGTTTGGACAGAATTTAAAGTGTTTCTTGTCTGCATAAAATTCTTAGGTTCGCAGAATAAACTGAAATGAGAAACAGTAAAAAATACAAGAATAAGGAAAAACTTCATACTAAAAATATGCTAAAAAACAGACAGCAATTTTTTGCCGCCTGTTTTTGTCAAACTGAATCTGATAACTTATTTCAAATTATCTTCAAGAGCACGGTATGCTTCATCAGCTTTGAATTCTGCAAATGCCGCAGATTCATTTCTGACAAACTCATTCAAAGAAGATTTAAAGTCTTTTTTCAAATCTTCTTTTGGATATTCAACAAGAACAATGTAATATCCATCTGGATTTATCCAGGAAAGTGATTGTCTTATTCCGCTTGTATTCGCTTTTGCTTTTGTAATAGAAGCAATTTCCAAATTTTCCAAAGACTGCGTGTTGCCAGTTTCTCCGCTTTCTTCAACATAATCTTTTATAGAACTCGTTATAACAGACTGTTTCCATTCGCCGATTTGTCTTGCGGCATCCTGAACAGCTGAATTCTTTTTTGCAGTTACAGTTTTTCCATTTCTGCCTTCGCCGACAAAATACATAACATCTTCTGCAACAGGAATATTTCTTACCCATTCTGGCATGGGAACTCCTTCTGCTCCAATCACACGTTTTGGCGCTTCAACAGTAGGTGCTGAATTTGCGGGAGTTGAAGCACAGCCTGCAACAGAAATCATGGCTATTGCACATCCAAGAGCAAAGCCTACTACATTGGCAATCTTTTTCATAAGATTTATCCTCCAATTTAATTTATAAAAAGCAACAAGGCTTTCTTTTTATTTTACGGCAGAACAAGAATCATATCGGGATATATCAAATCTGGATTTTCAGGCCAGGGCATTTTGTTTTTGTTAAGTTCATAAATGCTTTTCCATTTTTTATATGTTCCGAATTTCTGTTCTGAAATTTTTACAAGGCAGTCATTTTTCTTTACAACATATTTTTCTGCAATTTTTTCAATCATTGCAAAATTATAAAGACGGTCAATTTCCAAAAAGACTGAATTTTGGGGCGGTACAATTTTTGTGTCTGAAAAATGCAGTTTTAGTTTTAAGAATTCACTTTGTGTTTTTGAAATGCTATTGTCTGGAAATTTTTTTTGTATAATTTTCAAACGATTTTCAGTTTGTTCAATTTGAAGCGAAAATTTTTCATCTGCGGAATTTTTTAGTGGAATATATTTTTCTTTGCTTAAATTTAAAATGTTTTCAGCAAGTTTTGTTTCCCCGGCTTTTAAAAGATAAAAATAACTTTCTTGCAGTGTCTTTAATTCAGAAAATTCTTCAACTGAAAGATATGTTTTGTAACCGGAAATATTGCTTTCAAGGAAATTTCTGAATGTGTTTTCATTCATGCAAATTTCTGAAAAACATTTTGCAATTGAGAAAATTAAATAAACTGCAAGAAAGCATTTTTTATTTATCTGCATCGTTCGACCTTGCAATTATTAATCCGGCGAGTTTTTCTTTTAACATGGAAGGTGGAATTTCTTCTGAAAGAATCTGCAACTTTCCAAAACTGCTAGAATAAACGCAAAAATCATTAGTCCAACAAGAGAATGTTTCTGAGAAAGTTGAAAATATTTTTTCATTCTGGATTTCGTTCATCTCACTTTTAAATGGAAGCCTATACCCGGAATTGTTGTTGAAACCAATTTTATCTTCTTCAATAGAATAAAATTCTGGCAGACCATAAAGACGGCTTAGCCAGTTGCAGTAGGATGCCGCATCATAAAAACTCAAATTTTGAACAGGCTCGTCCAGTCCGTTTTCCGCTTTTGAATAATCAGCCATTCCTTTCATTGTAAGAAAAGAAATCCATTCTCGGTTTGTAACTGCATTCACGCAATATTGAAAACCGTTTTCAGAGTTTTTTAATTCAGGTTTTGCTGGATAAACTGCAAAAATATTTGTTGAAACAAGACGGATTCCCTGTTTTTGAAGTTCTGAAATTTCATCATAAATTCCAGTCTGAAACTCTTTTATAAGATTGTTTGTAAGCTCAATTTTTTCATTTTTCAGCGAAAGTTGATTTTCAAATTCCTTTACAATTCCAGATTTTTCTTGCTTTAAAAAAGAAATGTCAGATTCAAGTTTTTGTATGTAATCAGATTTTTGTTCAAGTTCCGAGGCCTGAGTTCTAATCACATACAAATATTGCTGTTTCTGAACATCGGTCGGATCAAATTCTTCCAATGTTTTTTTTATTGTTTCAAGGCAAGCTTCATATTTGCGGTGTTCTTCGTCAGCTAGATCCAACGTGCTGTAATAAGTCAAACCTTTTAAGACAGAATTTATTTCGCATAGTTCAAAATATAGATTTTTATATTCCGATTCTTTTTCTAAAAAATTTGTATTTTGAATCAACTTGATTACGTAAGTTGAGCGGGAAGAATAATTTTCAAACATCCGCTTTTCTTTTTCTGAAATTTTCTCTTTGTGTTCCATTTCGGATTTTGCCTTGTCAATATCTTTTTGGCTTATTGTGTAATGAATCCAGCTTTTGTAAAAAGTTTTTCTGTCTTTTTTCTTTTGACTTTCGTAGCATTCCCAAAATTCATTGCGCCTTATAAGTCCGCCAAAAGAAGAGAAAGATTTGAAATAGGATTCAATGTAAAGCTCATCTTCAGATTTTCGGTTTTCAACGGAAGTTTTCTTTCCGTTAATATTTTTGTCAGAAGATACACCTGATTCTTGAACAAAATCTTTTACAGTTGATTTTATTTCGCTGTTCAAAAAATTAGAAACTTGAATTCTAGCATCTTCCGCTGCCTTGGTTCTTACAAATTCCAATTGGCTTCCGTTTGCTTCTTTTTCAGATGCAGAATAAGAGCCTATAAAATGATAAATTTTTCCATCAACAGTATCTTCTTCAATCGGAATTTTTGTAGTCCACTCAGGTCGAACTTTTAAATTTAGATTAGTCTGATTTTTATAATCATATCCTGAAAAATTAGAGATAAGCCGTGTTGATTCGCATGACACACAAATAAAGCCTGTAAAAATAAAAAAACTCAATTTAAAAGAATTGTTCATTCAGATTGTCCTTTTGCAAATTCAAGAAATCAATATCATAAATTTAAAAATAAATCAATAGTAATAACTATAATTATACTTATAAGTATCTGTAAAATTTTAGCAATAGCTATTTAATAAAGTTATGGCTGTTGATTTTTTTACTGTAGGACAGAGGATTCAGAAAAGACGAAAAACACTTCACAAAACGCAGGAACAAATGGCGGAAGCACTTTCGGTTTCGGTGGGATATGTCAGCCAGATTGAACGCGGAGTTACAAAAATCAGTTTAGACACGCTTTCGGAAATAACAGAATATTTGGACTGTAATTTTTCAGAGCTGCTTGACGGCACGGTTGTTCAGTCAAATTCTTATCTTAACGATGAAATAAAAACTCTGAAAAACAATCTTTCTCCTGCAAATAGAAAAATTCTTTCTGAAATTGCGGACATTCTTAAAAAAAATCAGATGGAATAAAATCGTTTTCCTGTAATAATTGAAGTTACATCAAAAATCTGTTAAAGTTGGCGTATGAAAATAAGCAGCAAATTTACGGTGGCGGTTCATACGTTGTTGTGCATTTACCGTTTTAACAAAGAATACAAGGTTACTTCGGATTTTATTGCCGGAAGCACGGGCGTAAATCCTGTGATTATACGGCGGACGCTCATTTCGCTCAAGGCGGCGGGTCTTGTGAACGTTGCGGCCGGAACTGGCGGAGCTGAGCTTGCGGTAAAGCCGGAGGATTTTACACTTTTTGACATTTACAAGGCTTCGGGCAGCATGGAAGAAAATATTTTTGGTTTTCACGAGAAGCCGAATCCCGCGTGCCCTGTTGGCGGAAACATTCACAACATACTCGACTCCCACCTTGCGGACGCACAGAAAGTGTTTGAGCAAAAGCTTGCAACGGTAAAATTTTCCGACCTTGCGGCAGAACTAAAAAAGGCGGAATCTGCGGAGAAATAACAAGCATAAGAAAACAACCTGCGGATAAAACTAAACATAAATTTGAATAAAAATTTTGATTTTAATTTTCTTTTTAAATTAAAAGGTACAGAATGTTAATAAAAGACGAAAATATTGACAAAGGAAAGGCTTTTGACTGGGGACGGACTTCATCGGATTACGCAAAATACCGCGACATATACCCGAAAGAATTTTACGATAAAATTATAAAACGCAAGCTTTGCATAAAAGGACAGTCCGTACTCGATATTGGAACGGGAACTGGAGTTATTCCACGTAATCTTTACCACTACGGTGCAGAATGGACGGCAGCGGACATCTCAGAAAACCAGATAGAACAGGCAAAACTTCTTTCAATTGGAAAGAAAATTAATTATTTTGTAAGCTTAACAGAAGATTTAAATTTTCCAAATGAAACTTTCGATATTATAACAGCATGCCAGTGTTTTTGGTATTTCAAACACAAAGTAACAGCTCCAAATTTTCACAAAATACTAAAGAAAGAAGGCCGGTTTTTGATTCTTTATATGGCTTGGCTTCCTTTCGATGACAAAATTGCAAGAGCCAGTGAGGATCTTGTTCTAAAATATAGCCCAAATTGGAGTGGTGGACGAGAAACAATCCATCAAATCCAAATTCCAGAAATCTACAACGAATATTTTCAACTTGTACATCACGAAGAATTTCCACTAAAGGTTCATTTTACTCGCGAATCATGGAATGGACGGATAAAAGCCTGCCGTGGAATCGGCGCTTCGCTTTCAAAAGAAGAAATTGTTGCATGGGAAACAGAACACAGAGAACTTCTTAAACAGATAGCACCAGAAGAATTCGACGTTCTTCATTATGCAGCAATAGCAGAATTAAAGAAAAAATAATATATACAATAAATTGGCGTTCCCACAATGCTTTGCATACGTGGCGGTCCGGCAATCACCTCCGGCGCTTGCCGGCGCTATGTCCGCAACTTGCTGCGCGCGGTCCTCACTTTGTTCGGACTGCCTTCGGCATTGCTTCCAGCGCTACCGCATCCGCCTAAAAAAGTTCCTTTAGATTTTCTAAAACTTCCACATCCGCAGGAAGCTATTTTTTGCTTTCAAGATTTTCATAGATTTTTAATAGAAGTTCTCTAAGCGTGTTTTTTCCATCTTCCGAAAGCCATTCGCCAAATTTATTTTCCAGCAGATTTTTGTCCGCGTCATTTTTTGTGCAGAGCTCGATTCCTTTTTCTGTTATGGCGACATTTTTAGACATTCTTCCGTTTTTTATTGTCATTTCTGTTTTTACAAGCTGCTTTTCTTCCAAACGCTTGATTATTCCGTTTGTCGTCGGGTGCGAGACTTCAAGAAAAGTTTCTATTTCTTTTTGCATAAATCCTCAATTCCAAGTTTTTGATTTGCGCCGTCCTGTTTGTCGGTGCTTACTCTGATATATCCGTATGTCATGAGTATATTATCGGAATTATAGTTTGATCTTTTTGTTCTTGGCTTTATTTACTCCAAAAACTTTGTATAATCAACATTCAATGCTTTACCAAGTTTTTTTGCCATTGCAAGACCGATAGTACGGCGATTATTTTCCATTGCAGAAAGATTTGTATATTTAGTTCCAACTATTTCTGCAAGCTGAACAAGTGTCAGTCCTGAGCGTTCACGATAAATTGAAAGTATTCTTCCAGGAGTCTTTCTTGCTTTGATTTCCTTAGCAACATCTGTAGTTTTCCATTCTTCAAGAAGTTCATCATCGTTTTCATCTTCTATAATTTGTGCATTTGGATATGCTTTTAAAATTGCTTCCTTAATAAGTGGAATTCCATGTCCGTTGAATGTTGCATTAATATGGCGCGTTTTCTCTACTACCTGCATAATATACCTCAATTTCAATATTGTTATTCTCGCATTTCCAGCAAGCCACATAGCTATAATTCAAATGACAATGATACGTTGTCTTTGAAAGTTTGGAATAATTAGGCCAAGAAGGTTGTTCAGGACCATTTGCTTCCAAGTCATCGGTCAGTTCATCAAATAAGTCTTGAACATTTTCCGGAAGTTTTCCAATATTTTGGCTAAGTTTTCTTTTGACAAGTACCTTGTATTTTGAAGTTTCTTCTCTCATAAATATAATGTATCATAATTGATATATAAAGGCAAGAAAAAAATATGCACTATGAAATCGTAAAAGTAATTTTTATAAAGTAACCGTCAAATCAACCCTGAAATTTACGCACAAAAAAAACATCCAAAATCAATAGCGGATGCTTTTTATTTTAATCAGGAAGCCATTGGCCCTGTGGCTGGAACGGTGTAATTTTAATATTCCACGGTAAAAGTTTCTGCCAGTCTTCAGTTGTTTCGCAGTAAGGTGTGCGCTCAAAAATACAACGCAGATAATCTTCCGGGCTCAAATTGTGGATTTTTGAAGTTTCAATCAATGTCAGAATCCAGCAGCTGCTTTCGGTCCCTTTCCCGCTTCCGTAGAACAACGAATTTTTCCTAAGCAGCGTAAACGGTCTTACAGTGCGCTCCGCTTCGTTGGTACTCGGAGTCAGAAATGAATAATCCAGATAACGCGTCAGGTTTTCCCAGCGGTTCAGACAGTAATTCATTGCCTGCCTTGTTTTTGAGCTTTCAAGAATTTTACGTTCTTTTTTCTCAAGAAGCCATTTGCAAAATGTTTTTAATTTTACGCCCTCGGGTAGAAGTTTATGACAAGATTTTATCTTTTGCTAATAGGGTTGGTTTGACTGTTACAAAAATAAACAGTCTTGAAGTTGGTAACAAAGAGGTACCTGTTATTGATTCTGTTCCCTCAGAAATAGAAGAAATGTCAAAAAAAGAACTTGAGAAATATATCTACACACTTCCGGCAAAGGAGTTGAAATTTGTTTTATGTGCTGAAAAGGCTAAATAGGTCTTTTTGTGTAAATACGCAAAAATTTCCAAAAATGACTTGCAGACACGTCCTTTAGGGAATGTACAAAAGATTCTGCAAAACAATACTATGTTTTTTTGGATGAAATTCAAAAAGTAATGGAAAATATTATATTCAACGAGCTCAAGCTCCGCGGTTTTAACGTTGATGTTGGAGTTGTTGAATATAACTACAAGGATTCAGAAGGCAAAAGCCAGCGTTCAAAATTGGAAGTTGATTTTATAGCAAATCTTGGAAGCAAGAAATTTTATATACAGTCAGCTTTGAATATTGATGATGAACAGAAAAAAGAGCAGGAAACAGCTTCTCTTAACCGTATTGATGATTCTTTCAGCAAGATAGTGGTAGTTAAAGACAATATTGAACCCTGGCAGGATGACAAGGGAATTCAATATATTGGAATTGAACAGTTTCTGCTTGAAGAAGACTGGTTAAGGTAGGGGAGCTGAAAAATGATAACAAAAAAACAGCTTTCATTTATCGACCGCAACAAAAAGCGTGATAAGGCCGAAATTGAGCAGCTTCAAAAAGACGGCTGGCGTGTTGGCGTTGTTTGGGAATGTTCCATAACCGGAAAGGGTAGGGCAGTAAAAATCCGTGATGTATCGGAAGAAATTTCTTTCTGGGGCTAGAAGGTAACGGCCAAATAAAAATCAGGAGGTCCCTCATGGTCTGTAAATTCTACGATATCGCCTAGGTTGGCAAATCTTTTGGGGAATATTTAAAGCATACTATCAGTGAAAATGAAGTTCTGCGTGATGAGTTGATTGTCCATCTGGCTAAAAGGAACATGCGGGGAACGATCAGCGTGACGGCGTGGTTTGACGCTCCTTATGACGCTTTGAATCCTGAAAGCCAGCTTGTGAATATGTATAAGAACCGAGTTTTCTCCGACAATCACAAAGAAACCTCAGACGTGCGATTGTTGTTACTTTCTTGACTAAAACGGCAGTATATTCTACTATAAACTACTATGACCGTTAATGAACTTCGCTCAAAATATATTGAGTTTTTTAAGTCAAAGGGACACGTTGAAATCAGCGGAAAATCACTTATTCCAAATAATGACCCTACAGTTTTGTTTACGACTGCCGGAATGCAGCCGCTAGTACCGTACCTTTTAGGCGAACCGCATCCATCGGGAACCAGACTTACCGACTACCAGAAGTGTGTCCGTACAGGAGATATCGATTCTGTCGGAGACCCGGCTCATCTTACCTTCTTTGAGATGCTGGGAAACTGGTCTTTGGGTGCATATTTCAAGCAGGAGTCCATTGCGTACAGTTACGAATTTCTTACAGATCCAAAATATCTTGGAATTCCTTCAGAAAAGCTTTCAGTTACAGTTTTTGAAGGCGAAAATGCAAACGGAACAGAAATTCCGCGCGATGACGAAGCTGCTTCACGCTGGGAAGAAATGGGCATTCCGCGCGAACGCATTTACTTTATGCCAAGAGAAGACAACTGGTGGGGTCCTGCCGGTCAGACAGGTCCTTGCGGTCCCGATACAGAAATTTTCTATGATACAGGAAAGCCAAAGTGCGGACCTGACTGTAAACCTGGCTGCCACTGCGGAAAATTCGTAGAAATCTGGAACAACGTTTTCATGCAGTACAACAAGGATGCAGAAGGCCATTACACTCCGCTTGCAAGAAAATGTGTTGACACCGGAATGGGTGCCGAAAGAACCGTAGCAATGCTTAACGGACAGGCAACTGTTTATGACACAGACGTTTTTGTTCCTATTATAAACAAAATAGAAGAACTTTCTGGAAAAAAATACGGAACTGACGAAAAAACAGACCGTTCATTCCGCGTAATTGCAGATCATGTAAGAACTGCAACATTTATTCTTGGAGACCCACAGGCCGTTACACCAAGCAATGTGGGTGCAGGTTACATTCTTCGCCGCATAATCCGTCGCGCTGTAAGAGACGGAAGAAAACTGGGCCTTGACGGAACATTCCTTACCGCTCCTGCTGCTGTTGTAATAGAAGAATACAAGAATGCATACCCCGAACTTGAAGAACACAAAGATTTTATCTTCAAAGAAATAGAAAACGAAGAAAAGAAATTCCTCAACACACTCAAAAAGGGTGAGGCTGAATTTGAAAAGCTTCTTCCAAATCTTCAGAAAAACCCGCAGAAGATAATTCCGGGTCGTGTGGCATTCCGTCTTTACGATACCTTTGGATTCCCAATTGAACTTACACAGGAAATGGCCGAAGAAAAC
This sequence comes from Treponema peruense, assembly GCF_016117655.1. Classification (NCBI taxonomy): domain Bacteria; kingdom Pseudomonadati; phylum Spirochaetota; class Spirochaetia; order Treponematales; family Treponemataceae; genus Treponema; species Treponema peruense. Next base: position 2,134,217 of record NZ_CP064936.1, on the reverse strand, counting down.
GGAATGAAAGTTGATGTTGAAGGATTCAAGGAAGCCGAAAAGAAGCACCAGGAACTTTCACGCGACACCAGCGGACAGCAGTTCAAGGGCGGACTTATTGACCACAGCGAGATAACTACAAAATATCATACTGCAACACATCTTCTTCAGCAGGCACTTGTCAACGTACTCGGACCGCAGGTTGCACAGAAGGGTTCAAATATTACTTCAGAGCGCATGCGTTTTGATTTCTCTTTTGAAAGGGCAATGACAAAAGAAGAAATAAAGAAGGTTGAAGATATCGTAAACGAACAGATTGCAAAAGATCTTCCCGTAACAATGGAAGTTATGGATCTTGAAGCTGCAAAAAAATCAGGCGCAAGAGCCCTGTTCGGTGAAAAGTACGATAAACAGGTTTCTGTTTATACAATCGGTGACTTCAGTAAGGAAGTATGCGGCGGACCACATGTTCAGCATACGGGACTTATCGGTCATTTCCATATTGTAAAGGAACAGTCTTCTTCTGCAGGAGTAAGAAGAATCAGGGCTGTTATTGACTAAGGTTGCCTTAAAAGACTGTAACAAAACAGCAAAAAAAATGTTATATTAAAAAGAATCGTGCGTGTTCGTGCGTTTAAAAATTTTGCAGAGGTTTTTATGAAACGATTAGCTATTGGATTTGCACTTCTTCTTTCGGCTGTTGCAGGTGTTTTTGCACAGAATGACTTTCAGCCGCTGGCAGTTGTGAAGCTGAATAAATCCGAGACAATAACTTTAAAACAGCTTAAGACAAGAGCAAATTTTGTTCTTACACAGTATAAGCCCTACGGAATAAAGGAACTGACTTCCGACCAGAAAAAGCAGATTCTCGAGAATCTTATTGACGAAAAGCTTATTACTCAGGCAGCGGCAAAAGAAGGAATGTCTGTTACCGACAGTCAGGTGACAAGTGCTTTCCTTAATACATTCAGCCAGCAGCTTGGTACTTCTGTTACTGAAGCACAGCTTGAAGATCTTATCAAACAGCGTACCGGCCTTACTCTGGACGGATACCTTAAGGAAAACAGCGGAATGGGTACAGCCGAATACAAGGCTTATCTCAAGAACCAGTTGATTGCACAGCAGTATGTTTATACAAAAAAGCAGAACGAGCTTCAGAAAGTGGCTGCAACAGATGATGAAATCCGCAATGCCTACGAGATGAACAAGTCAACTTTTGTATGGAATGACATGCTCAAACTTTTCCTTGTTATTGTTCCGGCAGGTGACGACAAGGTCGCAGCACGCGCTCTTGCCACTGACCTTCGCAACCAGTATGTAAAGGACAACAAACAGGGGTCCAAGATGAAGGTCTCTGAAGACAACGGAAAAAAATACAGAGCCGGTGATCTTACAGTAGCCAAAACTGCACAGCAGGCACAGCAGCTTGGCTGGTCTTATGACAAAATTATAGAACTTTTCGGCAAGGACATTGGATTTGTCAGTGAAATTACAGAAACAGACACAGACTTTCAGTTCTATGCTGTTCTCAAAAAATTTGATGCAAAAATGCTTGCTCTGAGCGATGTGGTTCAGCCTGAAACAACAGTAACTGTTTATGACTACATCAAGCAGAATCTTACATCCCAGAAGCAGAGCCAGTATTTTTCCGAATCTGTACAGAAGATAGCTGAAGAGTTGGATACTCCGGAAAATGTTGAACGCAAGAAAACCGGTGATGATCTTGTAAAACTGCTTAACTGGTAAGGAAACAAAAGTGTCACGAAGAAAAGGACGCATTCTGGCTTTTCAGGCTCTCTATTCCCATGATGTCGGTGAAGTTCCGCTTGATGAACTTCTTCGCTTTGAGTGGGATAAAAAAGAAGGCTCTGAGACAGAACCAGACAGTTATGATTTTGCCCGTATTCTCGTTTCGGGCACGATTAACCATCAGGAAGAAATAGACGCTCTTATAAAAAAGCATCTGTCAGACAACTGGGATTTTGAGCGTGTAAACAAAGTTTCGCTTGCAATTCTTAGAATAAGCATTTTTACACTTCTTTTTCAAAAAGATGTGCATCCGTCGATTGTTATTGACGAAGCTATTGCCATTGCAAAGGATTACGGCGAAACAGACTCGTTCAGGTTCATTAATGCAGTGCTGGACAATATCCGCAAAGAGACTGCTTCTTGAAAAAAGTATTTATTACGGCACTGGCCTTGCTGGTGTCGTTTTTTATTTCATGTTCCTCCCGTTCCAAAGGCGACTCCTTTACCGCCATTCTTAATTCCATAGATAACTGTATTTCACAGGGAAATGTTTCTGATGCAATGACTGAATTGAAACGTGCCCAAAAACACTCATACAGTTCTTTTGAAAGAATTGCTGTTTACAAAAGATACAAAATTCTTGGCGAAAACGAACTTGCAAGAAAAGTAATTGAACGTGCCTATAAAAGTCTGCCCGAAAATAACGAAATCTGCGCTGTTTATGCCGATATTCTTATTTCTGAAAATAATTATACACTTGCTGCTTCTGTTGCAAAGAATCTGGCTGATACACCCTATTCGTCTGTACTGGCAGAAGCGGTTCTGAGTGAAGCTTTTTATACTGAATTTTCTTCTGCCGGTGAAGACGAAAAAAAACTCGTGTTTCAGGAAGAACGTTTTATTCCGGTTTACCTGAATGCGTGGAACGGTTCAAAAGATTCCCGGTGGATTATGAATGCTGCAGCCGTTTATTTGAAGAGAGGAAACTTTGAAAAGGCAGTGTCTCTTTTTCAGGACGGGGTAAATGACGGCCGTTCTGCAGTTTTCTGGGCAAAAGTTTTTTATGATTCAGGGCTTTTTGCAGAAAGTCTTGATGTTCTCAAAACGAAAGACATTTCTTATGCAACGGGCGCTGATTATGCTGCATATTTTGAAGCGCTTTCCCTTGAGTCAGACCTGCATTATCTTTTGGAGGACTATAAAAGTTCGGCGCTTTGTTCCAAAACTTTGACTGAGGCAGCCGCTTCTGTTCCTGAAACAGATGAATCTGTGCGCTCTGATTTAGCTAATGCCTATGTTAATCTGGCTTCATATGCATTTCGTGAGAACAATGAACTTAAACGGTATGAGTATGTTTCGGAGGCATTGGAAAAATTTCCGGTGAATGAACGTGTTCTTGCCTGCTATTCAGATTTTGCGCTGGATCTGGCAGCAGAACCTCCTGAATCTGAATTGATTCAAAAACTCAGGCAGGTTGGACTGAAAACTCTCTCTATGGAAAAAAAGGATTCAATTCCTGCGGTTTATGCAGAAGATGCACTTTTGCACATTACGCAGGCTGCAGAATCAGAAAAAGCTGCAGGAAGGGATTTTGCCGCTCTGAGTGTTCTTGCAGAAAAACTTTATTCTTATATTCATGAAAGTGAAGGCTCTGCACTTCTTTTGCCAAGAGTGTGGACCTTTCTTGAAAACAACGAAAGCAACGCCAAAGACGGAACTTTTTCATACCCAGAGCCGGTTGTGCGCTATGCAGTAGAAAAACTTAGCGCGGCGGGTAATGAAGAGGATGCTGGCCGCATTTTTGATGGCTATATTTACGGTAAATACGGTGCCGGCTGTGATTTTTCTGACTGTGAACTTTGGGAAAGGGAATATGCGGCCTGGTTTGCTTCAAAAAACAATGTATCAGAAGCATTTTCTTTGTATGATGCAATTCAGAGTCAGTACGGTAAGCCTGCGGACTTTGCTTTTTCCCCGGATACAAGGAAAAGTGTAATACGTTCACTTGTAAACATGGCTGCAATATGTGAGGACTCCGGTGAGGCTTCGCGCGCCCTTGAATATCTGAACAAAGCTTCTTCCATAACGCCTGCAGGAACCCTTAAGGCCGAAATCCTTTACAGAACAGCCTGCGTTCAGTATGAAAATGAGCAGAAAGCTTCTGCAATACGCTCCCTTCAGTATGCACTTTCGCTTAACCCGTCCCACAGAAAGGCTGCACTTTATTTAAGAAAAATACAGTCCCAAAGACAATAAAAAAATTTGACTATTTGCCCGAATCTTTGTAACTTATAAATACGAAAATGCAGATTAAAGCGTGAAATTCCGGGTAATACTGGATGAACATGCTGAATTTTCAAAATAGTTTTAATTCTGGAGGATTTTTATGAAAATCAGACCATTGGCAGATCGTGTATTGGTAAAGCAGGTTGCGGCAGAAACAAAGACTGCCGGCGGACTTATTATTCCTGACACAGCACAGGAAAAAACCCAGCAGGCAACTGTAGAGGCTGTAGGTCCCGGAACAGAAGATGAAAAAATTACTGTAAAGGTCGGTGACAAGATTCTTTATGACAAGTATGCCGGAACCGGAATAAAAATTGACGGTGAAGATTATCTTATTCTTAAGAACTCTGATATCATCGCTGTTGTAGAGTAAGTTTATTTTCTTATAAAATGAAAAAAGATCGTCAGAATTTATTCCGACGGTCTTAAATTTCCATATTATTCTGTTTAAGTGTGTCATAATGACGCACTTTTTTTTATCTTTTTTTTGCGGCGGGAAAATTTGACTCAGTTTTTTTTCTGACAAATTTTTTGTGTCTAAAATGACACAGAATTTGCGCCAGAATCCGCTTTTTTTTAAGTTTTTTGATTTTTTTTTGTCTTTTTTAAATGTTGGCACACTATATGCTATATATAAAGTATAAGAAATATTTTACGAGGTGGCAATATGAAAGACAGTTTTTGCAAAGATTTAGACGTAATGAAACTTCATCTGAACGAAATCAATAAGATTCCTCTTCTCTCAAATGAAAAGGAAGTAGAACTTGCAAAAAAAGCCGCTTCGGGAGACAAGGCTGCACGCGATCTGCTGGTTTCTTCAAACATGCGCTTTGTTGTCAATGTAGCAAAAAAGTACCAGAACAGGGGTCTTGATCTTGAAGACCTTATAAGTGAAGGTTATGTTGGACTTCTTGAAGCTGTTACACGCTTTGATGTAGACCGTGGATATCATTTTATTTCGTACGCTGTATGGTGGATCCGCCAGTCAATTCTTAAGGCTGTTTATGAAAAGGGCCGCGCAATCCGCCTTCCGATGAACAGAACAAATGAAATTCTTCAGATAGAAAAAGCAAGAAAAGCCGTATCAGGTTCTTCAAAAAAGACTGAGGCTCAGGAACTTGACGAGATTGCTTCCATGCTTGGAATGACAAAATACCATGTTCGCGAGATGCTTGATATTTCAAGAGACACACTTAGTCTTGACGCTCCGTCTTCTTACGATGACAGCGGAAAAATGACTTTGGGTGACAGTGTTGCAAGTGATACTCGCTCTGACCCGAGTGAAAATGCAATGGACTCTTCTCTTCGCGACAGTATTTTTGAAGTACTCGGAACTTTGGACAGCAAGTCTGCACAGGTTTTGAGAATGAGATTCGGTCTGGACAGCGGTGAGTGTATGTCCTTGAAGCAGGTTGGTGACCACTTTAACCTTACAAAAGAAAGAATCCGCCAGATAGAAAAAACTGCAATAATGAGAATAAGAAATTCTTCCAGAAAAGACAAGCTTGTTGACTACGTTGCTTAATTCTTAGATTTTCTGCTGTTTTTGCAAAAAGCTGATTGCGTCCAGACGGGCAGTTTTGAGAACTTCCTTGTCGCGGGCAAGATCAGCTATATTCAGTGTAAGATAGCCGGACTGGACTGTTCCTGAAACTTCTCCCGGTCCGCGAAGTTTTAAATCTTCTTCTGCAATTTTGAATCCGTCTGTTGTTTCATGAAGAGCCTTAAGTCGCTCTATTCCCGTTTGTGTTATATTTTTTCCGTAGATAAGAAAACAATAGGACTGTGCACTTCCGCGTCCGACACGCCCCCTTAACTGGTGAAGTTCTGCCAGTCCGAACCTGTCTGCATGTTCTATTACCATACAGGTTGCATTCGGTACGTCTACTCCTACTTCTACAACTGTCGTTGCTACAAGAATATTTGTTGTTCCGTCTCTGAAACTGTCCAGAAGCGCATTCTGTTCTGTTTCTTCGGTTTTTCCGTGTACGAGAGCGCATTTGTATTCCGGGTAGACTTTATTTGAAAGAAAAGTGAACATTTCCTGTGCTGACTTTAAGCTTTTGTCCTGGTTTTCTTCCGAAATTCTCGGGTAAACGAAATATGCCTGTCTTCCAGCCTGTAGTTCTTTGCGTACGGCTTCGTAAACGTTTGCTTCATGTCCCATGACGCTCAGGTAGGTTTTTATGCTTTTTCTTCCTTCGGGCATTGTTCTTATTGTGCTGATGTCCAGATCGCCGAATACTGTAAGGGCCAATGTCTGCGGAATAGGTGTTGCGCTCATCATGAGTACATCGGGAGTGTGGGTGTATTTTCCTTCAGAAACACGGCCTTTTGCCACGATACTTTCCCTTTGTGCCACGCCGAATCTGTGCTGCTCGTCTATTACGGCAAGCTGCAGTTTTTTGTAATTTGTGTTGTGGCTGAACAGTGCATGTGTTCCGATAACGATGTCTATGTCACCGGTTTTGAGTGCTTTCAGTAAATTTTCGCGGCCTGCAGATTTTATGTTTGCAGTAAGAAATGCAACTTTTACGCCAAGTGGGCCAAGTCTTTTTGCGGCGTTGTCGGCATGCTGGCGGGCAAGAAGTTCTGTCGGTGCAAGAACAGCGCACTGGCCTCCGTAATCGACTACACGCAGGCACACAAAGAATGCTGCCAGTGTTTTTCCGCTTCCGACGTCTCCCTGTAAAAGCCGTTGCATTGAAAAAGGATTTCTCTGAAGATTCCACGCAGAATTTTCCATGGAATTGTTTTCATTTTGGCTGCGGTCTATTTCTGCATTCATTTCAAAGATGGATTGCATCTGGTCGCGTGTAAGGTCAAATTCAAGTCTTTCAAAAAGCTGTTTTTGTTTTGGGGAAAGCGATGCTGCAAATTTCTCTTTTGTAAGGGAAGAGGTGGCATTCTGCAGCTGTTTTTTTTCGGAATCGGCGGGTAATGTTCCCCTGTGTTCCAGTGCCCTTAGTGCCATTTTTTGTTCAAAAAGATAGAGCTCTTCGTAAATGAGTGTGGCGCGTGCTTCTTTTGCCTGTGAGATGGTTGCCGGAACATGAACGTACACAAGCGCATGTTTTTTGGAAAGCAGTTTTCTTTCACTGATTATTTCCTGCGGAATCTCATCGTCTATTCCCATTCCGTATTGCTTTAGTGCGAGTGCAACAGTTTTGCGGAATACTTTTTGCGACAGCCCTTCTGTAAGCGGGTAGATTGGAAGAACCGCACTGTCAGGCGCTGTCTTGTTCTGCCAGTCATTTATGTCGCCTGTGTCTGCAATTTTTACAGCATCAAAGGCCGAAGACTGAAGCTGACCGTATTTTTCTATAAACTGTCCTGTTACTGAAACCAGCGAGCCTTCGGGAAGCGATTTTTGCAGGAACGGACGGTTAAAGGCAACCAGCCACGCCTGCGCAGTTCCGTCTGTTACCGCAATTTTAAGGGTTTTCATGCGGCCGTAACCAAACCATTCGTAACCTGTGACTTTGCAGACTGTATGAACTTTTGCGGTTTTGTATTCACTGAGCGGGATTTTTTTTGTTCTGTCTTCGTAGTCTCTGGGATAAGTCGAAAGAAGGTCTGCCACTGTAAAAATGCCCATTTTTGAAAACAGTTTTGCCGTGGATGGACCAACGCCCTGGAGACCTTCTACTGCAGTTTCTATTTCTGACAGTTTCACGGCAAATCCTAGAACGGAATAAGTGCAATTGCACCAATCAGAAGATTAAGAATGGGAATAAGAAGAATTTCGGCTGCAATAAGTGTACATACGCTGATTATAAGGGCTTTTTTGAACGAAGGCTGTGTTCCGCGTGTAAACGTGCCGGCTATTGTGTATACGATTGGCGAAAGTGAACGGTCGAGCGCTTCAAGTATGTAACTGCCCGAAGACTGGCGGTTGTAACTGTTGAAGTCGTAGCTGTAAGAAGCGGAATTTCTTTTGTTTCTGCTTTCTGTTACGAGAAGAATTATGAGCCTTATTGCAAGCGTAAGAATAAGGAATGTAAGCAGGGACTGGCCTATTGACCAGAGTGCTTCTACAATCATTATCAAAATGCGTGAAAAAGAAAATACGCGGCCTCTTGCCAGTGAACCGAATATTGATGTTCCGGCTCCAAGTATACAAAGAGCCAGGGCAGGGCTAAAGTCAAGGTTTCCTATTGTAAGCCATCTGATGCGCCTGAAAAAATTAAGGTAAGGGTCACAGACTGCCGCAAGGAAACGCGCTGCTTTGCTGTATGAAAGAGACGGAATCCATGTGAAAATTATTCTTAGAAAACACATAATTGTGTAAATCGAAACCAGCGTTGAAAGGAAAGTAAAAATGTAAGAAAGTACCATAAATGCTCCATAAACCAAGTGAAAGTTTCTAAAGCAAACTAGTTTGCCTTAGAAACTTTCAAATATCGATGATGTTGTTTGACGGCATCAGCGATATTAATCAACCCAGACATCTTTTACGCATTTTGTTTCCCGCAGATCATTCAGAAATTCGGGAGTACACGGTACGTTCATCTGCGTATTCGCTTTGATGATGTACATTTTTCCGCCGATGTCTATATGAAAATATACATAACAATTGCCCTGACCGCCAAATAAAAAATCACGCAGGGGCGCAATTTCTTTTACAGATTTGAAACCGCTTTCTACCTGGATATGAACATTTGTTATGCTCTTCTGTTGCAGCTGCGCCGGATCTTCAATTGAATCTACCAGGAAGCTTGGCGTCTCCCTGGAACCGTCCACTTTTCCCTTAAAGGCATAAATTCCTTCGTTGACAATTTTATCTTTCATTGCTTCCCAAGTCTGCGGAAAAAATGTAAGGTCAATTGAATTTTTAAAGTCAGAAAGCTTTGCAAACGCCATGAGTTTTCCGCTTTTTTTTGTCGTAATTATGCGCAGATCCTGGATTATTCCCATTGCAATGTAAGATCTGCCTGCATTTTTTCTTGCCTGCCACTGGTTTTTTCCGCTGGCTTCAAGAGCCTGTTTTTCTGATTCTGCAATTTTTGCGCAGCGGTCTATGTTGTCACTGTTGCATGTAACGCACTTTTCTATGGCGTCTTTCCAGTCGTCAAGCGGATGTCCCGAAACGAAGCAGCCTATGAGATCCTTTTCAATGTTGAGCAGTTCCATTTTAGGATATTCTTCTACGTCCTGGTAAACGAAGTCTGCAAATTCTTTTTCTCCTGCAGCTTCAAAAAGACTTCCCTGGCCGTATGCAGTGCTTTCCTGTTTTTTTTCTATATATGCGATGGCCTGTTCAAAGTTTGCAACCAGTGTCGCGCGGTTTTTGTCCAGATGATCGAATCCGCCTGTTTTTATAAGAACTTCTATGGCTTTTTTGTTAACGTCCTTGAGGTCAATTCTGTCAAGAAAGTCAATGAATGTTTTGTAGGGACCGTTTGTCTCGCGTTCTTTTACAATTGCTTCGGCGGCATTCTGTCCCATTCCCTTTATTCCCATAAGACCAAAAACAATGCGACCGTCAACTACGTCGAATATTGAATCTGAACGGTTTACATCAGGCGGGTCAACTGCAATTCCCATTTTTCTTGCTTCTTCAATATAAACAGGAATTTTGTCTGTTGAAGTAATTTCGTTTGTAAGGTTTGCTGCCATAAATTCGGCAGGTTTATTTGCCTTAAGCCAGCCTGTTCTGTATGCTACAACAGAATATGCAGCAGCATGGGACTTGTTGAATCCGTATCCGGCAAAAGGAACCATAATGTCGAAAATTTCGTCTGCATGTTCTTTCGTAAAGCCCTGTTTTATTGCTCCCTCTTCGAATTCTACTTTTTTGCCCATAAGAACTTCGGGTTTCTTTTTTCCCATGGCACGGCGCAGCATGTCTGCTCCACCAAGCGAGAATCCGGCTATTTTCTGTGCAACCTGCATAACCTGTTCCTGGTAAACCATAACGCCGTATGTTTCCTTAAGAATATCTTCCAGACAGGGATCGGGGTAGTGTATGGTTTCGGGATGCCATTTTCCTTCAATATACTGCGGAATGTAGTCAAGCGGTCCCGGGCGGTAAAGTGCGTTCAAGGCAACAAGCTCTTCTATGCACTGAGGTTTTGCCTGTCGCAGGATTTTCTGCATTCCTGGTGATTCAAACTGGAATACGGCAACAGTGTCACCGCGGCTGAACAGATCAAATGTTTTCTGGTCGGTGTCGCTTACTTTTTCTGCGCTAAAGACCGGTTCACCGCTTTTTTTGTGTTTGTTGATTATATTTTCGGCATAACGTATGAGTGAAAGCGTTTTGAGTCCAAGATAGTCAAACTTAACGAGACCGCACGGTTCAATTATGTCCATTGTGTACTGGACGGCTTTTTTTCCTGTCTTTGCGTCTTTGAAAACAGGAGCCCAGTTGGGAAGTTCTGTAAGACCGATTACCATACCCGAAGCGTGAAGACCTGTATTGCGGTTTACGTTTTCGAGCTTGAAGGCCAGGCGGAACAGTTCCTTGTAGCGCGGGTCATCCTTGTACGGAATAAGCTGGCCGCCGTCAGGGAACTTTTCGGTCGGTTCAGAAAATGCAGACTTGAGTGTTGCCTTTGGGTTGTCGGGGATGCACTTTTTGAGCATGTTTACTTCTGAAAGCGGAATGTCCAGAACGCGGCCAACATCTGCTATAACCTGTTTAGCCTTGAGTGTTCCGAAAGTGACAATGTGACCGACCTGTGGCTCACCGTACCATTCCTTTGTATGCTCAATGATTCTCTGGCGGAATTCGAAGTCCATGTCAACGTCAAAGTCCGGCATTGAGATTCGTTCAGGGTTAAGGAAGCGTTCAAAGATAAGCTTGTAGCGGAACGGGTCAATGTCGGTAATGGTCATTGCGTATGCTACCAGTGAACCTGCTCCCGAACCGCGTCCCGGTCCTATGGGAATGCCGTTGTTTTTTGACCAGTTGATGAATTCCCAAACGATAAGAAAGTAGCCCGAAAATCCCATTTTGAAAATGATTCCCAACTCGTACATGGCGCGTTCTACAATTTCGGGCGTAATTTTTTCGTAACGGTTTCGGAGGCCTTTTTGGACAAGATGAAGAACAAATGCATCCTGTGAAACAAATTCTTTGGGTATTTTGTAAACCGGAAGACAGTTCTTGAGTTCCTGGGTTTTGTACTGGTGTATCGTAAGATTGCACATCGAAGCGATTTTGAGCGTGTTTGAAACAGCTTCGGGGCATTCCGGAAAGAGTGATGCCATTTCCTGCTCTGTCTTCATGTACCAGTTGTCGCCCTGAAAGCGCATTCTGTTGGGGTCCTTAAGGCTTTTCTTTGTTCCTATGCAGATAAGTGCGTCCTGAGCCTCTGCATCTTCACGCCTGCAGTAGTGGATGTCGTTTGTTACTACCAGTGGAATATTCAGTTTGTGTGCCAGTTCAATGAGTTTGGGTGCAACTTCCTTTTGTTCTGCAATCCCGTGATCCTGAAGTTCAATGTAAAAGCGGTCGGGGCCAAACAGATTTTTGTACTTGAGTGCTGTTTCTTCTGCACGCTTAAAGTCGTTGAACAGCAGTGCCTTTGGAATTTCGCCCTGGATACATGCCGAAAGACAGATAAGCCCTTCGTGGTATTTTTCCAGAAGCTTAAAGTCAATTCTGGGCTTGTAGTACATTCCTTCCGTAAATGCAATTGAAGAAAGCCAGCTTAGGTTTTTATAGCCAGTGTCATTCTGCGCAATGAGAATGAGGTGATAATAGTAGGATTTTTTTCCGTTTTTTGAATAAGGAATTTCTTCGTGTTCTGTATGGTCGCCTTCTGCAACATAAAATTCTTCGCCGCAAAGAGGATTGATTCCGTTTGCATGACAGATATGCTCAAAGTTAAGGACACCGTACATGTTTCCGTGGTCGGTAAGGGCCAGTGCCGGCATACGCAGTTCCTTTGCCCTTGCTATAAGAGTGTCTATTTTGCTTGCGCCGTCCAGGAGAGAATAGTCTGAATGTACGTGCAGATGAACGAATTTGCTTTCGGGTGTGCCTTCCGGAGCATCCGGGAAAATATGAATATCAGCCATAAAGGTATTTTAACGAAAAAAAAGAGGTCTGAACAGTCAGAAACGGCCGGGTATAAAAATTCCGTCCGAATGGTGCCGGTTTTATATTAAAGAAGAAAACACCTGCTGAACTTTAACCTTTTCAAAATTGGTTTGTTTTCGTATTATTAAAGACAAACTAAAAAAAAGTACTGGAGCTTAAAAAAATGATTGAGGTAAAGCATGTTTCCCGTGTTTTCGGTGATTTCCGTGCAGTAGATGACATCAGTTTCTCCATAAAAACGGGGGAAATTGTCGGGCTTCTTGGACCGAACGGCGCCGGAAAGACAACGACAATGAGAATGATAACGGGATATCTTGAACCAACGTCGGGAACTGTCGAAGTGGACGGGCTTGATGTAGTAAAGAATCCTGTTGAAACAAAGCGCAGAATAGGTTATATGCCTGAGTCGGCGCCTTTGTACAGCGATATGATTGTGGCAGACTATCTTGAATATGTTGCCGGAATCGAAGGGGTGGATGCTTCAGAAAAGGTTCCGCACCTGGCAGATGTATGCGGGCTTTCCGAAGTAATGCACAAAAACATCGGGGACCTTTCACGCGGAAATAAGCAGCGTGTCGGACTTGCACACGCACTTATGGGTGATCCCGAAATTCTTATTCTTGACGAACCTACCAGCGGACTTGACCCGAATCAGGTTTCTGAAGTACGCGCTCTTATTAAAAAAATCGGTGAAACAAGAACCGTCATTATTTCCACACACATTCTGAGCGAAGTAGAAATGCTCTGTGACCGGGTAATTATTATTTCAGGCGGAAAAAAGGTCGCCGACAGTCCTACAGAAGAACTCCGCGAACATTACGGAAACGCGTCTGTTGTAACTCTTACACTTGACGGAAGTGAAGCGCTCCAGGTAAAAGAAGTGCTGTCTGCAGTTGAAGGCGTAAGGGGATGCACCGTAAAGGAACAGGAGCAGAAGCTTTGTGCCGAACTTTCACTTGACCCGACTGCCGGCCAGTCCGTTCTGCCGCAGATTGCCCGCACCGTTGTCTCAAAGAACTGGAATCTTTATTCTCTTGAGATGCGCAGAAACAGTCTGGAAGATGTGTTCAGAAGCCTTACCTTAGGAGGAAACGTATGAAAAATAATTCGTCGGGTAAAAATAATTCAACAGGGAAAAGAACCTGGTCTGTCATAATGAAGCGCGAGCTTGCAGCTTATTTTACGAGTCCCATTGCATATATCGTAACAGCGCTTTTTCTTATATTTTCGGGACTGGTTTTCTTTTCTACATTTTTTATCGTTAAGCGTGCAGAACTCAGAAACTTTTTTGAGATGCTGCCGATTTTTCTGAGCTTTTTTATTCCAGCTCTTACTATGCGCGTGTTCAGTGATGAAAAGCGTACCGGTACAATGGAAACTCTCGTGACTCTTCCCGTTAAGGTAACTGATATTGTTGCAGGAAAGTATCTTGCTTCTTTTGTTTCAGGAATTTCACTTCTGGTACCGACTCTCTTTTATGCAGTAACCTGCGCCGTGTTCGGTTCACCTGATGCCGGTCCTGTAATAGGCGGATACCTTGGTGCAGTATTTCTGATAGCAGCGTTCAGTGCGATAGGAGTTTTTGCTTCTTCAGTGACGAAAAACCAGATAATTGCATTCTTTCTTGCCTTTGCACTCTGCATTGTACTTACAATGATAAGTTCCTTTTCAATTTTTCTTCCGGGGCCTGTTGTTAAACTTGTTTCGTTTATTTCGGCTTCGGGACATTTTCTTTCTGTTTCGAGAGGAATAGTTGACTCAAGGGACGTTCTTTACTTTGTTTCATTAACAGCACTGTTTATTGCCATGACTGTGCGCACAATCCGGAATGAGAGGAAAAACTGATTAATATGAAAAAACAGAATAAATTTATTTCATGGATAAAAAGTCCTGCCAGCGATTTCTGGCTGTTTGTGGCAGTCCTTGTACTTGCAAATCTTGTAGCTTCCAGAGCCTTTTTCAGAATAGACCTTACCGGAGCACATTCGTATTCTCTTTCTGAATCAAGTCGCGAAGTTGTTTCTTCACTTGAAGAACCTTTGGGAATAAAAGTTTTCTTTTCGTCAAATCTTCCGGCGCCTTATTCAGGTGTGCAGCAGTATGTTAACGACATTCTCGGCGAGTACAAAAATGCGGCCAATTCAAACTTCAGCTGCGAATATTTTGACATGAACAAAAGTGAAAACCAGACGCTTGCCCGGAACTACGGTTTGAACCAGATACAGATACGCGAAGTAAAGGACAACGAACTGGGTTTCAAAAATGCATACATGGGTCTTGCAATAACTTATGCCGACCAGATAGAAACACTGGACTCAGTTACTTCGAGTGACGGTCTTGAATATAAAATTACTACGACAATCGGACGGCTTATTTCAAATACAAATGCGCTTTCGGGACTTTCAGACAAGGTAACACTTACGCTCTACAAGACAGAAGCGCTTTCTTCTTTTGGAATAGGCGGATTTTCAGAAATTGATTCTGCCGTAAAAAAAGCCTGGGAAAGCGTAAACGGACGTTATCGCGGTAAAATAGAATTTGCTTCGGTTAATCCCGACTCACAGACGGCACAGGAACTTTCTTCCAAATACGGAATACAGTCTGTAAGCTGGCAGGACGATTCAGGAAAAACTCAGACGGGTTCAATAGGTCTTGTTCTTGAATGCGCAGACAAGTTCAGGGTTGTTCCGCTTAAGATGCAGAACATGATTTTCCAGTATGTGATAACAGGCCTTGACTCCCTTGAACAGAATATTTCTGACAGTGTACAGGCTCTTGTTGCAAAGACTGCACCTATCGCTTACATAACAGGACATGGGGAACTTTCACTTGACGATGCACAAAACGGTGCTGCTCCGTTCAAAAGTCTTCTTGGCGACATTTACTCGCTTGAAGAACTTGCACTTGCCGAATCTGAAATTCCTGCGGGTGTTTCTACAATCATAATCAACGGACCAAAATCTTCGTTCTCTGATGATGAACTTTACAAGATTGACCAGTTTGTAATGCGCGGTGGAAATGTAATGTTCTTTATGGATTCTTACAATGTCGTAATGCCTTCGGGACAAAACGCCTATTACCAGCAGCCACAGTATATTCCCGTAAGAACAGGACTTGAAAAACTTTTGTCAGCTTACGGTGTAGAAACGGGAACAGGTTATGTCATGGATGAAAACTGTTTTACGCAGAATCACCAGCAGTACGGCAAACTGAATTTCTATTATGTTCCCATGCTGCAGAAAAGCGGACTTGACCAGAAAAATCTTATTTCAAAAAATCTCGGTTATGTTCTCTTTATGCAGTCTTCTGCTGTTGACGCAACAAAAGCGCAGGAAAATCCTTCACTGAATGTTTCTGTTCTTGCAAAGAGTTCGCCCGAGTCCTGGATACAAAGTGACAATCTTATTCTGAGTCCGCTTTATATTCAGCCTCCTGCAGACAAAAGCAAAATGAAGAGCGAAAATCTGGCCGTTCTTGTCGAAGGAAAATTCACCAGTGCATACAGTGCAAATCCTTCTGCAGAAAATGAAGGCGGTTCAAAAATAAGCACAAGCTCCCATATTTCCGAGGGAACACAGCGCGGAAAAATTTTTGTAGCCGGTACCTCCTATATTACAAGCGGGCAGCTTATTTCTTCTGATGGAGCCGATGAACCTGTAGCCATGTTTGTAAGAAATGCCGTTGACTACATGAACGGAAACTCTGACTTCTGTTCAATGCGCACAAAGAACGTAAGCCTTAACACTCTGCGTGTTTCTTCGGGACCGGCAGTAGCGTTTGCAAAATTCTTCAACCAGTTCGGACTGGCAATTCTTGTAGTGTTGTCGGGACTTGTTGTTATTCTCGTAAGGCGTAGTCACCGCAAAAAGATAAGGCTTTTGTATAACCCCGATGACAGCCGTCAGATTGTGCACAACAAAAATGTGGAGAAATAAAAATGACAAAAATGGCATTAAGAAAAACAATACTTCTTCTGACCGTGGCAGTTCTGGCAGTAATTTATTCACTTCAGCTGGTACTTGGTTCAAGAAACAAAATACAGACTCTTTCTGTTGAACAGGAAATTGATTCTATAGAAATTGCGCGCGGTGAAAGTACACTTAAAATTTCTTTGGACGGAACAAAATGGATTGTAGGTGAAAAAAATTATCCTGCAGACGAAGGCAAAGTAAGTTCAATGCTTAACGCTCTTAAAGAAATAAAAACTCTCGGAACAGTGGCAAAAAATGCAGTTGATGATTCTGAACGTTACGGTCTTGATGGTGAGTCTGCCGTTGTTGTAAGTGCTTATGGAAAGGGAAATCTCTTAAGAAAAATTCGCGTTGGAAAAAATACTTCTACCAGCACACAGAGTTATGTAAGCCTTGACGAAAACAAATCTGTTCAGCTTGCCCAGGGTGCTCTTAATACAGTTTTTTCTGTAACAGAAGATTCTTTAAGAAGCCGCCGTGTCTTTAAGATAGACGCTGATACTGTTTCATCCGTAAAAGTAAAAACATCTTCTGAATCATACGAAGTTGTGCGTGCAAACGGAATATGGGTTCCCGGACCCGCTTTGGCAGATTCAGTAAAACTTGACTCAAAAAAAGTCACTGACTGGGTAAACACGTTGTGCGATTTGAATGTATCTTCGTGGAAAGAGGAAGTTCCTTCAAAAGAAGCAGACACTTTCGTAACAATTCTTGCAGGCGGAACAGAATACACGCTCGGTATATTCCATTCCGGTGAAGATGAAGTTACGGCTGTATCTTCGGCAGGTGAATATCCGTTTACCCTGTCGAAGTACATTGCTGCAAAATACGAAAAGAAACTTTCTGAACTTACGCTGCAATCAGACTGAATATACCGTTAGCAACAAGGGCTGCAATCCATGCAAGCAGACACTGCCATACCAGAATGAGTGCAGCCCATTTTAAGCCAAGCTCCCTCTTTATTGAGGCGAGTGCGGCAATGCAAGGCGTGCTATGTAGCCCGAATCTTCAAGCAGCGAAAGAAAAAAGAACATCGTTACGATTATGGGAAGAAAACTCAGTACTCCCTGGCAAAGGATTTTCATCTTTTTTTGAGTGGAATTTTCCGCCTTCACCAAGTCCTGGGTGTTCGGGTATCCGTATTTTTTCTTCCTGCTTTTTTTGCAGCGTCAGATTTTCACTTTCTTCTTCTACCGGCGTAATTTCTATTTTTGCAGCGTCTGCAATTCTGAGAGTAAGTTCGTATCCGTTTATGCGCACTTCGACCGGGTCACCCATTGGCGCGTATTTTACTGTTTTTACAGTTGTTCCCGGAATCATTCCCATGTCAAGAATATGCTGTCTGAGCGCGCCTGTTCCTCCGACTGAAATTATTCTGGCAGATTTACCTGTCTGCAGTTCATTGAGTTTCATTTTTATTCGCCTTTTCTAATCATTATATTGAATACATGCATTTAAATGCAATAATCGGCAGTCCGCAGGCGGGTAGTGCATGTGAGCGGAATATAAAGTTTCTGTTTAATTTTCGTTCAATATTCCCTTTTTTTGCAAGACAATTCACTTATTCCATGATATATTCAATATGCAGCAAAAAAATATTATCTTTTAGATTCAGGAGATTTTATGCAGTATGGTTATTTTGACGATGAGGCAAAAGAGTATGTCGTTACACGTCCTGACACGCCTTCTTCGTGGAGCAATTATCTTGGTTCAACTGAGTACGGCGCTGTAATTACAAATAATGCCGGGGGGTACGGATTCTATAAGTCCGGTGCACAGGGAAGATTCATGAGACTCAGATTCAATTCCGTTCCCATGGACCAGCCCGGCCGCTATTTTTATCTGCGCGACATGCAGAGCGGGGACTACTGGTCGGCATCATGGCAGCCTGTCGGAAAACCTTTGGACAGTTACAAAAGCGAATGCCGCCACGGAACAGCCTATACAAAAATCACTTCTGAATATTCGGGAATAGAAAGCGAGACAAAATACTATGTTCCGCTCGGACAGACTTTTGAATACTGGAGACTCAAACTTACCAACAAAAGTTCATCTCCAAGAAAAATCCGTGCCTTTACATACTGCGAGTTTACAAATCAGTGGAATACAACCCAGGATCAGGTTAATTTACAGTATTCTATCTTTATCGTAAAGGGACAGAAAACTTCGCCGAACATGATTCAGGTTATAAGCCATGAAAATCTTTATGAACAGCACAAAAAAAATCCCGCTGTAACAGACTACATGAGCGAATGGATGGCTCTTGCCGGATCTCCTGTAACAGGTTTTGACACAAGCCGCCAGTCTTTTATAGGAACTTACGGAAGCTACAAGGAACCTGCAGCTGTTGTTGAAGGCTGCTGCTATAATTCAGAAGCGTTCGGTGACAATGCCTGCGGAACATTGCAGACCGATATTGAACTTGCACCTGGCGAGTCAAAGGAAATCCTTGTAATGCTTGGAATCGGTGCGGCAGAAGAAGAAGGAAAAAAAGCCCTCGCTGAATTCGGAACAATAGAGCGCGCTGATCTTGAATTTGACAAACTGGTAAAGAACTGGCATGAAAAACTGGGAAGCTTTAAGGCCGTAACTCCTGATGAAGACATAAACCACACTGTTAACGTCTGGGGACTTTACAACTGTCTCATTACATTTGCCTGGTCGCGTGCGGCATCTTTGGTTTACAACGGCGAACGTGACGGACTAGGCTACAGGGATTCTGTCCAGGATATTCTGGGCGTAAGTGCTGCTATTCCTGAACAGGCCGAAGAGCGTCTTGTAAGGCTTTTGAGCGGCCAGTTCTCAAACGGCGGTGCCCTTCCTGTTATAGGCAAGGATTTTGTACCTGGAAAGCAGAAAATGATTGACGCCGGTGAATTCCGCAGTGATGACTGCCAGTGGTTCTTTAATGCCGTGCCGTGTTTTGTTGCCGAAACAGGTAAATTAGACTTTTATAACAGAATCGTTCCCTATGCAGACCAGGGTGAAGCTACAGTTTACGGACACCTCAAGCAGGCGCTTCTGTTTAACCTTGAGCGCATGGGTGCAGACGGACTTCCCTGCGGACTTCTTGCAGACTGGAATGACTGTCTTAAACTCGGTTACCACGGTGAATCACTTTTTGTTGCGTTCCAGCTAAGACTCGGCCTTACGACATACGCCGATATTTCTGAAAGACTCAACAAAAGTGAAGAAGCGGCGTGGGCACTTTCAGAACGTGAAAAACTCGATGCAAATATCCAGAAAAAATGCTGGGACGGCAAATGGTTTGTATGGGCAATTGCAGA
The DNA here is from genome assembly GCF_016117655.1 of Treponema peruense. Taxonomy (NCBI): domain Bacteria; kingdom Pseudomonadati; phylum Spirochaetota; class Spirochaetia; order Treponematales; family Treponemataceae; genus Treponema; species Treponema peruense. The sequence continues at coordinate 2,114,895 of NZ_CP064936.1, read as the reverse complement.
AGACGGAACAGTCTATGGCACCCATTCCATTGACGAAGGACAGATTTACTTTAATACACAGGTCTGGTCGGTACTTTCTGGTGCCGCTACCCCGGAACAGCAGAAACTCTGTCTTGAAAGCGTAAAGGAAAAGCTTGCAACACCGTACGGTCTCATGCTTTGTGCTCCTCCGTTTGTACATGCTGACCGCGAAATTATGAGTTCGGTAGTGTTCCTTCCTGGAATTAAAGAAAACGCCGGTATCTTTAACCATACCCAGGGCTGGGGTGTAATTGCCGAGATTATGAACGGTAACGGAGACCGCGCCTATGAATACTGTAAGGCCGCCCTTCCTGCCGCTTACAATGACCGTGCAGAAGTACGCCAGAGTGAGCCTTATGTAATAGGACAGACAACTTATTCAACATATTCAAAGCGTCCGGGTAACACAAGGGTAAGCTGGCTTTCAGGTGCTGCTACATGGAACTATTATTCCATTACGCAGTATATGCTTGGAATCAGGCCCCAGTATGACGGGCTTCTTGTGGACCCTTGCATAAAGCATGACTGGGACTCATTCAGTGTTGAACGCCGCTGGAGAAATATGAACATAAGCATAGAAGTAAAAAATCCTTCCCGTGTCTGCCGCGGAATAGAAAGCCTTGAAGTAGACGGAAAGAAACTTGACTCTGTTCTTGTTCCTGTAGATCTTCTTCATGACGGAAGCAGAATTATTGCCGTCATGGGAAAAAATGCCCTGCCTGTCAGGAACCAAAGGATGTAAGTTTAACTAGTTGTCCATAATGGTAATTTCGACACGGCGGTTGCGGGCTTTTCCTTCTTCCGTCGTGTTGGGTGCCACAGGTCTTGTTGCGCCGAATCCCTGCGTAAAGATGTGGAATCTGTCCCTTACGCCAAGAAGAATCATGTAGTCGGCAACTGCGCGCGCTCTCTGTTCACTCAGTTCCTGCCGCATTTTTGCCGTTCCTGCCAAAGCTGTGTGTCCGGTAACAAGAATATCGTTTTCGGGCCATGCTTCAAGAATCTGGGCAATCTGTTCAAGTTTCATTTTTTCGCTGTCAAGAAGCTCTGCGCTGTCTGCCTGGAACTTAATGTCTTCAAGAGAAAGCGTAAGTCCCTTTTCGCCTTTGCTTACTGTAACATTTTGTATTCCCATGTCAGAAACTTTATTCTGTACCGCAGAAAGATTTTCTTCAGTTGCAGTACGCTCAAATTCTGTTACTTCTGCCTGTGCGGTTCCTGAAAATTCCAGTACGACTCCGGTGGCTGTTTCCATAATTATTCTGAAATTTTCACTGTAATGGTCAATTGCGCCTTTTTCCAAATCCCAGAATACTGTTTCGTCACTGAAGCCGTTCATTGCAACAGGATAGTCTTCTGTTTGCGGAATCTGGTTTTGCGGAACTTTCATTTTCATATTGTATTTTACTTTGAATACGTGAAGGTTTCCTTCTTCTTCCTTTCCAATATATTCGTATTCAGCAACAAACGGAACTTTGTACGGCGTTTCCAGACCGAAAATTCTTCTTAAATCATGGGCTTCGTGTCCCCGGGCCGTCCACTTGTCTCCGGGGCTCAGTTTTTTGTCCGGAAAAACGGGAACATCGCGGACAGTAGGCATAAAATATTCGTCAGAAATTGTATAGATACCATTTTTTGTCCTGTGAAAGACGCTTTTGTATTCCTCTCCGTAAGAAAATTTTGCGCCTGTTCTGGAACCGGTAGAATCTTCTGTTGTCATAAAGGTACATTCTGTTATTCCACCGCCGGTTTCATCGGTTTCTGTCACGCGGGCTGTAACCCTGTTTACAATAAGTGCGTGGTGGCTTTTTTCGCCGTTAATAAAAACATCTTCGTTGACTGTAGAAAGAATCCTGTAACGGTCATTTTTTTTGTATTTGAATTCAAACTGAACTGAACTGTCGCCGGCCTGTTCCTGCGAAAAAAATGGGGTCTGAACAATAAGTGCCCCAAAAATTACTGCAACCAGTTTTTTCATTACATGCCTCCGTCGTTTAAATATCGGCATTTTAATGCTATTATTAAAGTATGAGTACACAAACGCTATTTTACATTGCAGCCGGTCTTTTTGCAGGAATACTGATAGGATCCGTTGTTCAGAAACTGCGTGATTCAGCAGGAATAAAAAAAGCGCGGAACGATGCCGTAAAGAGAAGCCGCGCGGTACTTGGCGGTCAGTTCGGTGAGCAGCTGGCCCCTTTTTTACCTGATTTTCCGTGCAACCCGGGCGATGCGCGTTTTATAGGAAAGCCCGTGGACTACATCGCTTTTCCCGGAACAGCCGAGGGCCGCAGTGTAGAAGAAATTCTTCTTATCGAAGTAAAAAGCGGAACAAGCGCTCTTTCGGCAAGGGAAAAAGAAATCCGTGAAGCCGTAAAAAAGGGCAGAGTCCGCTATGTAGAATACAGAATTCCCGGTTCAGTCCTTTGAGAGAAGCTTTTCGCACAACTCAACAGGCATCGGCCGTCCTTTAAGGAATCCCTGAAGATTATTGCACTTGAATTTCTTGAGAATTTCAAGCTGTTCGTTGGTTTCTACACCTTCAGCGATTGTATCAAGACCCATTTTTGAGACCATCGAAACAATGCTTTCTGTTATGTTTGACTCGCGTCCGTTCTGTATGTTTGCAACAAAAGATTTGTCTATTTTAAGCGTCGTGAGCGGCAGCATCTGCAGGTAGCGCAATGAAGAATAGCCCGTTCCAAAGTCATCGAGTGAAATGCCTATTCCCATCTGGCGTATAATTTCGAGTTTGCTGACGGTATCCTGAAGGTTGTCAATCAGAACGCCTTCGGTAATTTCTATTTCGAGATGGGATTTTGTAATTCCAAAGCGTATAACTTTTTCGATTAACTTTTCAATAAAATCAGTCTGCTTGAACTGAATCGGTGAAACGTTAACTGAAATTATTCCTTCAAAGTTGAATTTGCGTTCCCACTTTGCCAGAACAGACATTGCGGTTTCCATTACCCAGTCGCCTATGGAAGTGATGATTTTTGTAGTTTCTTCTGCAAGCGGAATAAACTGTTCCGGACTTATCCAGCCAAGTTCATCGTCATGCCATCTGAGCAGCGCTTCAAAACCGCGGAGCTTTTCTGTTTTGATGTTGTACTGCGGCTGGTAATATAACTGAAAGCTTCCTTCTGCAAGTGCCTTTGAAAGCTTGGTTTCTATGCTTAACTTGCGCAGAAATTTTTCCTGCATAACGGAATTAAAGAAACTGATGGAATTCTTTCCGTTTTTCTTTACATCAAACTTTGCCATGTCTGCAAATTTCAACAGATCTTCGCAGTCAGAAGCATCGTCGGGGTAAATTGCAATTCCGCCAGAAATTCCCATTCCTTCCGCGTTGAACAGACTCTGGGTTTTATCACCAAGGCTTTTTATGTCAGACCTTGCAGGTAGATTTTTGAAAAGGATAACGAATTCATCTCCTCCGAATCTGGAAGCAATGATATTTTCGTTTTCTACTGTTCTGAGAAGGGCAGCGGCCTGCCTGAGCATTTCGTCCCCGGCACGATGTCCCTGTGACTCGTTTACATCTTTTGTATTGTCAATGTCAAATAAAATAATACCGAATTCAAAATTCTGCGTTATGCAACGGTGCATTTCGGAAGTAAGCCAGGCCCTGTTGTAAAGATTCGTAAGGCTGTCATGGTATGCTGCAAATTTAAGCTGGCTGTTGAGTGTCCTGAAGTTTTTGAGCTGGCTGTCAAGTTCTGCACGGTTCTTTTCGAGTTCGTCTTTCTGCTCGCAGATTTTCTGTTCCTTTTCCTTTTCTTCCGAACAGTCTTGCAGTGTAATAAGGAAATTTTCCTTAATTGCATTTGCAGTCATTTTTAACCAGAGACCGCATTTCTGCGAATAGAACGAAACATTTGCACTGCCATAGTTTTCTATTGCCTGCGAAAGGCATTCCTGTAACGGAGCATCGGAAGGAATTTCTTCAGACGCTGTCAGTTTTTTGAGCATGGGGTTTGCATACAGGATATTTGCAGACTGTACTTTGTTTTCTGTAAAGACAGGCTTTACTAAAATTACCGCATTTGGAAACGTTTCCACAATGCTTTCAAAATCAATTTTTTCAACCATTTTTCTATTTTTACTTTCTGTAATGAATTACCTTTCGGTAAATGTTTTTATAAAACAGTCTGCCTTAAGAATTAGTATAACATGATATATATTTTTTGTCATGAAAAAAGCATGAAAAGGATAAAAAAAATCGGGCTGGTAGAAGTGTCAGCCCGATTTATTGAAAAGAATGCCCGTAAGGCTTTTAGTCAGTATAGCGTATTTCCTGCCAGATTTCCTGGTATTTGTCCAGACCTTCACCGATGTCGTTTTTGAGTTCACAGTTTGTCATCTGAGACGCTTCGTACATTGGTGTTGTTGTCATGTACTTCTGTGCTTCTGTGTTTACAAAGCACGGGAATTTGAAGCTGTCCAAAAACTTTGCATATACTTCAGGGCGCTGGATGTAGTTGATGAATTCGTTTGCCAGTTCGTAATGTGCAGAATCCTTAAGAATACACATGCTGTCAAGGTAAGACGGTCCTCCTTCTTCTGGAATAAAGAAATCTACTGTATTCCATCTGTCTTCGGGAACTTCACCGAAAACAACTTCTGCATATCCCTGGCAAAGCCAGAAGTCACCAGAAGCAAACGATTTGCCAAAGCCTTCTGCATCAAATTTAACAAGATTCGGCTTCCAGTCTTTTGCAATAAGATTCTTTGCTTCTGCAAGTTCGCTGTCATCAAGGGAGTTTACGCTCTTTCCAAGATGTGCCAGTGCATCTCCGATAACTTCGCGCATGTCGTCCATCATTGTTGCGTGTCCTGCAAACTGCTTGTCGGCAAAAATATTCCAGTTGCGTTCATAGGAAGAAGCGGCCCTTTCTTTGTTGACGGCAATTCCCGCTGCACCAAAGTAATATGGAACGCAGTATTTCATTTCGGGGTCGTATGTTGCCTTTGCAAGAACCTGCGGGTTAATGAACTTTCTGTTTGTCATCTTTGACTGGTCAAGTTCGCGCAACATTCCCTGGTTAATCATAATTGAAGCGTAATCCTGTGACGGAACTACAATATCGTATCCTTTTGCACCGCCACGGAGTTTGTTGTACATTTCTTCGTTGGAAGCATAACTGTCATATTTTACAGTACAGCCGAATTCTGCTTCAAAGTTGCGCAGAACTTCATCCGGAGTGTAATACGTCCAGTTGTAAAGATAAAGTACCTTGTCATCTTTCTGAGCAGGTACACCGTCTGACTTTTTTTCACAGGAAGTGAATAGAGTCACCAAACATGCTGTGGCAAACACCGCACTGTAAAATCCTTTTTTCATAATATTCTCCTATAAAAATATTTGAAGACTGTTTCAACAGTCGAAAATGTTTTTATTGCGTTTTGCAACGAAGTGAAAAACGCAGTTCAATAAAGAAAGTTCGCGAAGCGAACTTTGAGATAAAAAAGCCGACGCCATTTCGGCGGATTTTTTATACTCCTCCTATAAAAATATTTGAAGTTTTTGAAGAAAAAATGAATATAAAAGACCGCATGTTACAACGGCCTTTTTATCTTAACGCGAAGCAGCAAATGTCTTGAGTCCTTTTCTAAGCATAATGGCAATTGAGCAGATTGCAAGAATAAGAACAAAAGAAAGTGCGTTAATTACAGGACTTACCCCGAATCTGATCATTGAATAAACGTAAAGAGGCAGTGTTGTACTTCCCGGTCCGCTTACAAGAGCCGTAATAACGTAATCTTCCAGCGACATTGTAATGCTCATCATAAAGCCCGACATTATTCCCGGCATAATTGCAGGAATTATAACTCGGAATAGAGTCTGGACTTCATTTGCACCAAGATCATGGCTTGCTTCAATAATAGAATAGTCAAATTCATCAACTCTGGCACTTACCATAAGATAAACGAACGGAAGACAGAAAGTTGTATGGGCAATAAAAATTGTAAACAAACCGAGTGAAAGCTTTATTCCGCTAAAGAAAATGAGCATGGAAATACCCATAATAACTTCGGGAAGAACCATGGGAAGAAAACTTATGCTCTGGATGTACGATTTTCCGAAGAATTTGTACCAGCTTATTCCGATAGAAGCCATTGTTCCCAGAATTGTAGCAACGAGCGACGAAGAAACGGCTACAATCATGCTGTTCAGAAGTGCCTGCCAGAGCGGTTTTGACTCAAAGATGAGCTTCTGGTACCAGACAAAAGAAAACTGTGTAAAACGTGTGTCCTTTGACGCATTGAACGAATACAGAACAATTACAAAAAGCGGAATAAAAAGAAACAGAAGTGACAGGCACAAAACTGTATTGGAAACAGAAAAAGTCGTGTTACGCTTCTTCCAGTTGCGTTTTGCATGTCTTGCCGACTCATGTTTTGCTTCGCGGCGTTTGAAAATAAGAAAGGGATTTTTCATTGAATTCCTCCCGCAAGTTTTGCCGAAGTATCTTCTTTATTCTGCATTTTTTTAAGACCGGCTTCTTTTTTTCCTGAAGACAGCATAAGAAGAACACCAGCCATACTTATGAGAGTAATCACCATGCTGAATGCAGAAGCGAGCGGCCAGTTTCTTACTTTCTGAACCTGGTCAACAATTATGTTTCCCAGCATGTAACTGTCTTTTCCACCGACCAGCTGCGGAACAGTATAGTTTCCGAAGATAGGAATAAATGTAAAGATAATTGCACTCATGATTCCGCTTCTTATTCCCGGAACAAGAACTTTGAGCATAGACTGGGCTTTTGTTGCGCCAAGGTCACGTGCCGCTTCGATGAGTGTAAAGTCAAATCTGTCCACGGCTGTAAAAACCGGCAGAATGGCGTATGGCAGATACATGTAAATATTTACGAGAATGACAGAGCCTTTTGTAAACATGAATTTTCCGGGAACAAAAACCGCTGTTCCGTCTCCGGGGAATATTTTGTGCCACAGGTCAAAGAAAAATTTTCCTGTCATGTTGAGCATTCCGTTGTCGCCAAGAATAGTCATCCATGCAAAAATTCTTATAAGGCTGTTCGTAAGAAACGGAACAACTACAAGAATAAGAAGAAGCGTCTGGTGTCTGCTGCGGGCCATTGCGTATCCGCACGGAAGGGAAATAAGAATTGTAATTACCGTAGCTATTACCGTTATTACAAGCGTTCTTAGGAAAACAACACCGTAAGCCGGGGAAAACATCTGTTTGTATGCCTTGAGTGAGAATTCGCTTACGACTCCACCGTAGACATCTCTTTTCATAAAGGAATAGCACAGAATTATAAGAAGCGGAACAGCAAAGAATACAGAAAACCACAGTCCCATAGGCCAGGCATAGGCAGGACCGGGGTTCTTTTTTTTGTACTTTGCGGAATAAGCCTTTGCGGCGACCTTAAGCTGAAGGCTATGCTCCTTTTTTTGGAGTTTGTCTTTCTTTGATGCCGTTTTTGTCACAGGCGAAACCTCCGCGCTCATGCGTTGATGTCCTCTACGATGTATCCGTCTTCTGCAGACCAGGAAACGTAGACTTTATCTTTCCATGCAATTTCAGGGCCGTCATCAAGATAATTTGTGTGCTGCTTGAAAACTTTGATTATTGTTCCGTTTTCGAGCCTTACATAGAATTTTGACTGGAAACCTGTGTATACGGGTTCTTCAACAATTCCCTTGAATACGTTGATGTCTTTTCTTCCGTGAACATCGGGTTCATCGAGTGTGATTCTTATTTTTTCAGGTCTGATTGTAAAGCAGACTTTCTGTCCTTCGTCAGTATGCTCGTAGTCGGTTACAAGAATGTTTTTGTCTTCTTCCTTGGTAGCCTGTGTGTCGCCCTTAAGCTGGGCCTGCAGTCCGAGTGACGGAGTGTTGAGCGTTACCATAAAGTCAGGGTCTTTTCCCGGAGTCTGGTGATTTTCGCATGACACAACAGTGCTTTCAAAAAGATTTGTGTCTCCGATAAACTGTGCTACAAACTGTGTCGCAGGACTTTCGTAAATTTCAAATGGTGTTCCTACCTGAAGAACTTTTCCTGCGTTCATTACGGCAATTCTGTCACTTACGGCAAGGGCTTCACTCTGGTCATGGGTAACGTAGATGAATGTAATGCCTATTTTGTCATGAAGTGCGTCCAGATCAACAAGAAGATTTGCCCTGAGCTTTGCATCAAGTGCAGAAAGCGGTTCGTCAAGAAGAAGAACTTTGGGCTCGTTGATAAGGGCTCTGGCTATGGCAACACGCTGTCTCTGACCGCCCGAAAGCTGGTTGGGCTTTTTGAAAATATGCTGGTCAAGCTGAACAAGATGCAGGTAATTTCTGACCTTTTCGTCAATTGTATTTTTGTCTACTTTTCTTAATCTGAGCGGAAAAGCTACATTTTCATAAACCGTCATGTGAGGAAAAAGCGCATAACTCTGGAAAACAGTATTGCTTTGTCTCTTGTTGGGCGGAAGCGGAACTATATCCTTGTCATCAAAAAGAACCGCTCCCTCATCGGGGAATTCGAATCCGGCAATTATTCTTAAAAGCGTTGTTTTACCGCAGCCTGAAGGACCGAGAAGTGAAAAAAATTCACCCTGTTTGATAGTAAAATTGATGTTGTCAAGCGCATGGAAATTTCCAAAATGCTTTGAAACATGGTCGATAGAAACTGTACTTCCGTTCACCCCGGTACAACTCCTCTGTCTTATATTGTTAAAGTTACTTTCCACTTATTGGGCAAAATTGTCAATAGATTTATAATAAATTCCGGTAAAAAACGGGGTAAAATTCAGCCTGTTCAAAAACTGAATGAATTTGTAAAAATTGCAATTAGTTTATATTTTGTATATAATAACCTGAAATGAATGCTTATATTTTTCGTCAGGCGCTGAAGATTACGGCGCCGATTTTTTTCGGTTATATTGCAATCGGTATTCCGTTCGGGCTTATGATTGTTCAGGCCGGCTACCCATGGTGGATGTCACTTTTGATGAGTCTTACAATGTATACGGGTTCGGGCCAGTATTTTGCAGTAGGACTTCTTGCATCTGGGGCAGGGCTTTCTGTAATGATAGTTGTTCAGCTTTTGATCGGAATACGCCATGTTTTTTACGGACTTTCACTTATCGGCAAGTACAAGAATATGGGCATTTACAAACCGTATCTTGTTTTTGCCATTACCGACGAAACTTTTGCCCTTGTTTCGGGACTTGAACTTCCTGACAACGTAAATAAAGGCGCAATGTATTTTGCAATTTCCCTTCTTGACCAGTCATACTGGGTTTTGGGAAGCGTGATTGGAGCCGTTGCATTCAGTGTTCTTGAAAAATACAATCTTGCACAGTACCTTAACGGTGTAGATTTTGCACTGACGGCACTTTTTGTTGTTCTTACAATTGAACAGATTAAGCAGAACCATGATTTTGTTCCGGCTGTAATCGGAATTCTGACAACTGCGGTGACGGTTGTGCTTTACAAAACGGGAGTCTTTGCCGCTTCAAACATAATCTGGGTTGCTATTTGTTTTGGAATGGGGGTAATGCTTTTACTGCGTGGACCGGCTTTCTTCAAAAATTACAGAATAAACAAAAACGAAGGGGAAAATAAATGAACGGGCCTTTGTCACTTTCAGATGCGGTAATTGCGGTTATTGTTTCGGCACTGGTGGTTTTGTCTACAAGAGTACTTCCTTTTGTTGTGTTCAGCAAAAAAGAACCGCCTGCCATAATCAAGTTTATAGAAAAATATGCTCCCCCGATGATTATGGCGATTCTTGTAGTTTACTGCTTTAAGGATGTTGAATATACAACTGCTCCTTACGGAATACCATATTTTATTTGTGTAGCAGCTGCTGCTGTTCTTCACCTGGTGTTCAAGAATTCCATGGTGAGCATTCTTGGAAGCACATTGTTTTATATGATTCTGTCCAGACTGATGTAGTGTTTTGTTGCTATATTATAGAAGAAAAATGTTGATTAGAGTTGACATTGACCATATATGCAAATAATGGAATAATAGTATAAAAATCTGCCGACTTTTTATAGGAGTATATTATGGTTGCATTGATTGTTGGTATTTTACTTGTTGCATTTTGTGTGTTTGCATGCCTTCCGCAGGGACTTGCCTGGGGAGTTGATGTAATTGCTTTCCTTAAGGGATGTGCACCTGTGCTTTCTGCATTTATTGGTCTGGTTGCCGTTTTTATAGGATTTGCAGACATTAAGGACAAGAAAGAAGCAAAAAAAGAAGAACTTGCTGCAAAGGCTGCAGAAGAAGCTGCAAAAAAGAATCAGGAAAACAAGTAAATTTTAATAAATTCGGACTCATATTCAGCTGTTGTAATTGACTAATATGTCTTAAAAATGATATATTATATTACCCCGTATATATTATGGACAACAGCTAAGGTCCGTAAACGTTCGGAAGAGATGCAAACTTTCGGACGCAATGTTTATTTGAAGGTATATATACATGAAAACAATTTTTGAAAAAGGAAACGATGTTAAGCACGACTGGTACATCATTGATGCATCAGGAAAGACATTGGGCCGTGTTGCTTCTGCAGTAGCTGCAGTTCTTCGCGGAAAGAACAAGCCTACTTTTACACCAAACGTACTCTGCGGAGACTATGTTGTAATCGTTAACGCAGACAAGATTCAGGTTAGCGGAAACAAGAGTGACGATATGCTCTATCGCCATTACACAGGTTTCGTACGCGGTCTTCGTTCATATTCTTTCAACGAACTTATTGCAAAGAATCCGACAGAGCCTCTTAGAAGAACAATTGCCGGAATGCTTCCTCATGGACGTCTTGGACGCCGCATGATTGATAACGTTAAGATTTATGCCGGTTCTGAGCATCCTCATGCAGCACAGAATCCAAAATCTCTTGAAGTGTAATAGGAGTCTATCGTGGTAAAGAATATTGCAATCGGAACAGGAAGAAGAAAGACTGCTGTAGCCCGCGTATTTTTGCGCGAAGGTTCAGGCAAGATTGTTGTTAACGGAAAGGATATAAAGGACTATTTCAGCAGTGATGCTCAGGTTCGCCTTGTACACCAGCCGCTTTTGGTTACATCAAACGACAACAAGTTTGATATTCTGATTAATGTTTGCGGTGGCGGACTTAACGGACAGGCAGCAGCTTGTCTTCACGGTCTTTCACGTGCACTTACTCAGGTAGATCCAAACTGCCGTCCTTCACTCAAGGCCAACGGTTATCTTACACGTGATTCACGCATGGTTGAACGCAAAAAGTACGGTCAGCGTGGAGCCCGCAGAAGATTCCAGTTCAGCAAGCGCTAAACTATATCTGCTGCGAATGGTTATTCGTGGAATAAAGCAGACTTTGCCCGGTGTTTACGAAATTACGCCGGATGCAGGGTCTGCATTTTTTTTGCGTGCGGAATATCTTTCTATTCTCTCAACTGATGTTCTTGAAGAAAGTGTTGAATTTTCTGACGAACAGTGGGCCGACATTCTTAATGCGGCACTGGTGTTTTCTGCAGAAAGGCTTGCAATGCGTTATCTTTCACGCGCAGAGCAGTGCAGGGCTGGACTTTATTCCAAGCTTATCAAAAAAGATGTGGACAAGGCGTCGGCCCAAGAGTGTCTGGACTTTCTTGAAAAGGTCGGGTATCTTAATGACGAGCGCTTTGCAGGCGCGTGGCTTCGGAGCCGTTCAACAGACCACTGTGAAGGTCGCCTGAGACTTTCTGCCGAACTTACCGCACGTAATGTAGAGCGTACAGCTGCTTCAAAAGCCCTGGATGAATTTTTTAGCGAAAATGATGAAAAACAAATATGCGCTCGTGCCCTTGAAAAATACTGCCGCCTTAACGGAAGTGCAGAGGGTGCCGAAAAGTCCCTGATACGCAAAGGATTTTCGTATAAAATGATACGCAACGTAATTTTGGAATATGATTTTAGTAGATAATTATTTTAAATTGTGTTATGGTGTGAAAAGTGAAACAGAATAAACCTACTTCTTCGATTATGTATTCAGCCCTTGAGGTTGCTAATATATGCGGTGTTGTTAACCAGACTGCAATCAACTGGATTCGCAATGATTATTTAAAGGCATTCAAGACTCCCGGCGGCCAGTACCGTATTTATCCCGATGATCTTGTTGAATTTATGCGCCAGAGAAATATGCGTATTCCTACTGAAGTTCTGGCAAACTGCAAAAATCTTGAAGTCGAAAACGATATTTCAATTCTTCTTGTTGACGACGATGAAGGATTCAATAATGTTATGGCGCATTATATAGAAAAGAATATTCCCGGGGCAAAAGTTTCGCAGGCATTCAACGGGTTTGAAGCAGGTGAAGCAATGGTTGTCAAGCGTCCAAAATGTCTTGTTCTTGATTTGAATCTTCCCGGAATTGACGGTATAAAACTGTGCAGGCATATTCAGGGAAGTGATGCTTTCGGAAAACCTGTGATTATTGTCGTAACAGCCATGCAGGATGAAGAAACGGAGCGCCAGTGCAGGGAACTTGGTGTAAACCATTATTTTAGAAAGCCGCTTTCGTTTCCTGAACTGGTGTCTGTAATAAAAAGTCTGGACAGCAACTGACTTTATTCAGCGTGAATAATAGTAGAGCGGAAGGCCGTTTTTGTCTTTAAGGGCTGACTGCGCTCCTGTACCTGACAGAACTTCTGCAAGTGTTTCTGCGCTGTGGTATATTCCTGTAATCATATTGTAGATATTTTCTTTCTTTTCAAAACGGAATGTCTGTGTAACACATTCTGTTCCGTCAAGTTCGTTTTCTTTCATTGCAGATTCAATTTCGCTGAATGTTCCTGTTTCGTCAATGAGTCCGTTTTCTTTGGCCTGCTTTGCAGTATAGATTCTTCCGTCAGCGAGTGATTTGACTTTGTCTATGGGAAGAGAACGGCTCTCGCTTACAATATTTGTAAACTGTTCATAACATTCATCGGCTACGGACTGCATTATCTGACGCTGTTCGCTGCTGAACGGTTCATTGAAGTTTCCCATGTTTTTGTTTTTTCCGGCATGGATAGTTTCTGACTTAATTCCGCTTTTCTGAAGAAGCTCTGTAATGTCAAAAACCTGTCCCGAAATTACTCCGATGCTTCCGGTAAGTGTATTTCTGTTTGCCATAATGTAGTCGGCGGCACATGCAATGTAGTATCCACCGCTTGCCGCAAGCTGTCCCATATAGGCATAAACAGGACGGCCTGTCTGTTCTTTGTAGTCAAGAAGGGCAAGATAGGCTTCATCAGACTCGTACACTCCGCCGCCGGGTGAGTCTATGAAAAGAATTATACCTTCATTTTTTTTGTCCTGCGCAAGTGCCGATATTGTATTCAAAAGCCATTTCTGGTTGTATGTATCGCCGCTTTCACAGATTGTTCCTTTGATTTCAAGCCGGGCAATATATTTTTTTCCGTAGGGATTTTTTTTTGTATCACGGAATGTGCGTATAATTTTTGCCGGGCCTGAATTTTCAGAAGAAGTGTTTATTTTTATTTCTGCAGGGCTTCTTAAAGACAGAATAAGGCTTGCTGCAGCTAGTATAATTGCAATGACAATGACTGCTATAAAGACAAAGAGTCCTTTATTGGTCTTTTTTTCTGACATAATTTACTTCCTTAAATCTGCTTCTGTTATTTCACCGGACTTTATTGCGCGTGACATTAAAGCGTGGTATGCGTTTGTATAAGACATTGACTCGTAGGGACGCAGCCAGAGGCTCAGAATTCCCATTGTAAGGCAGTTCAGAATTTCCCAGCCCAGAAAACTCAGTCCCATAAGAAAAAGTTCTCCTTTGTAGCCTTTAGTGATTTCTTTACTGACCCGCATTGCTTTTCTTACGCCTATATCGGGATGCTCGTCAAGAATAAAGAACATCTGCGAATAGGCAATTGATTTTACAATTCCCGGGACAAAAAACACTATTGTCCAGAGCATAACCCAGAGCATGTACCAGAGAAAGCCCAGAATTCCGTTTGCCCAGTTTGAAAATCCTTCAATAAAGACACCGAACTTCTGCGGTTCCCTAGTGCGCGAAAGCCTTATGTAAAGGTGAGCCGAAGCCTGAATCAATACTCCTGTTACGGCAAGTGTCACGAAGAAAAAGACAGTGTCCAGCGTTCCTTCGGCCGGAGAAACAAAGTCATAAATTGTTGCTCCCGAAATGCCGTCTCCTGTATAGACGCTGACTGAATCGGGGCTTGTGGAATGATGTTCCGAAATATAACCGTTTGATCCCAGAAGAAGTGTCAGAAGCAGTATAATAAGCGTAGAAAGAACGGGTGTCTTCCATCTGTTTTTAAGCTGGGCCTTTGCCACTTTTTTGTAAAGAATTCTGTTGAATAGCATTTTTCCTCCAATCAGTTGCTGCTCTCTGACGAAGCGGATGCTTCCCTGAGCATTTCTGAATAATAGCGTGATTCAATTTTACTGCGCGGAATTTGTACAAGATCGAGAACTTCAAGAAGAAGATCCTGAAGTTTTTGAATTTTCTGCGGTTCAGTTTCAGAAGAAAGAATTTCAATTTCAAGAAAGTCTCCCAGCGGCGGAACATTGCACAGTTCGAGTGTAACCGGAATGTCATTTCCTTTACTGTCTTTTGCTGTGTAGTTCCAGTCCGAAACTTCCTTGTGTTTTTTGAGATGAACCGTAAAACCACTGTCCAGAAGGAATGTTTCCAAAGGAAGTGCGTCTGTTACAAGACATTCCATTTCTTCGTTTACTTCTGTTTCGAAACCTGACCCTTCATTTCTGAGTTCTTTTCTCTTGTAGGTGACAAGAATTTTTTCACTGTTCGCAGATTTTTCCTTTCTTATGCGCAACTGTTTTGCCCCGTGAACAGGCAGACTGTAGTAAGTGTCGTCGCGTGTTACGGAAGCCTGCAGTGTGGCAATCTGATTGAGCCGCTGTACAAGTGCCTCACGGTTTTCTACATGAGCCTTGATTTCAATTTCGTTCATTGCAATCCTCTCTCTGAATTCTGTTATTCAAATATACAACAAATTTGCTGCAATAACAATCTTGCATTTGCCTTTATTGATTTATTTTATCGATACTGTCATAATGTTTCTATGAGTTCTAATTTTCCACTGACACACGCGCAGCTTACAGAAGTTGCAGAAAAGTTTCCGACGCCTTTTTACATTTATGACGAAAAGGCCATACGCGACAATATGCGCTATTTTAAAAACGCATTTTCCATTTTTCCTGAATTCCGCGAGTATTTTGCGGTTAAGGCCCTTCCCAATCCCTACATTCTTAAAATACTTGAAAGCGAGGGATGCGGTGCTGACTGTTCAAGCCTTCCGGAACTGATTCTTTCTGAAAAAAGCGGAATCGGCGGTGAGCGCGTTATGTTTACAAGCAATGATACTCCGGCAGAAGAATTTGTCTATGCTTACGAACGCGGAAATATCATTAATCTTGACGACATAAGCCACATAGATTTTTTGAAAAAAGCTCTCGGCGGCAAACTGCCTGACACAATCTGCTTCAGATATAATCCGGGGCCGCTCAAGCAGGGTGGAAACGCCATTATAGGCAAGCCCGAAGAAGCAAAATACGGTCTTACCCGCGAACAGATGATTGAAGCCTACAGAATATGCCGCGACGAAGGCGTAAAGCATTTTGGCCTTCATACGATGGTTGCTTCCAATGAGCTGAATCCGGAATTCTTTGTTGATACTGCGCATATTGTTTTTGATCTTGCAGTCGAAGTAAAAGAAAAGACCGGTGTCAGAATTGAATTTGTTGATCTTGGCGGCGGAATCGGAATTCCGTATAAGGAAGAGCAGAAAAAAGTAGACCTCGAGTATGTGGCAAAAAAAATACGCACGCTTTACGATTCTGTTGTTGTTCCGGCAGGGCTTGATCCTCTTGCCATCTGTTTTGAGTGCGGGCGCCCCATTACAGGACCTTACGGCTGGCTTGTTACAACTGCAATTCATGAAAAAAAGATTTACCGCGACTATATAGGATGTGATGCAAGCATGGCAGACCTTATGCGCCCCGGAATGTACGGAGCATACCACACTGTTACTGTAAGCGGTAAGGAAAATAGTCCCAAAGATCACGTTTATGATGTTACAGGAAGCCTCTGCGAAAACTGCGATAAATTTGCCGTTCAGAGAAGTCTTCCCGAAATTGAGTGTGGGGATCTTGTAATTATTCACGATGCAGGTGCACACGGCCGCGCAATGGGCTTTAACTACAACGGAAAACTCCGCTGCGGTGAACTGCTTTTAAGGACTGACGGTTCTGTTGTTCAGATTCGCCGCAAGGAAACCATTGACGATTACTTTGCGACTCTGGACTTTGCTGGACTGGATTCGTTCAAGTCGTAAGCGGAATATCCATCACAAATCTTACACCAGTTTTTCCGTCTGTGCGTCCGGTTTCTACTACAGAGCCGGCGTGCAGGGAAACAATGTGACGGACTATGGAAAGACCAAGTCCTGTTCCGCCTGTTTCGCGGCTTCTTCCTTTGTCTACACGGTAAAATCTTTCAAAAATGCGCTCGCGGTACTGCGGCGGAATTCCCGGTCCGTTGTCCTGTTCAATTATGCGTACTGACTTTTTTCCTGAATCTGACAGAACTTCACCGACATCAAGCGAAATAATGCTGTGTTCGGGGCAGTATTTTATTGAGTTTTCTATAAGATTGCTTACTGCCTGCGAAATAAGGCCAGGGTTTATCTTTGCAAAAAGAACCATTCTTTCGGAATTGAATTCAATTTTTGTTTTGTTTTTTGCGGCTGTCTTTGACATATTGTCGCAGAGATTGCGCAGAAGTTCCACAATGTCTGTATTTGTTGTGTCAGGGGCAGTGTTGTCGTTTTCAAGGCGGCTTAAGGTAAGCAGGTCTTCTATTATACCCATGAGCCTGTCGCACTGTGTGTTGATTATATTCAGGAAATGTCGTGCATTTTCTGTGTCATCAATTGCACCGTCAAGAAGCGTTTCTGAAAATCCTTTTATTGAAGTTACCGGAGTCTTGAATTCGTGCGAGACATTTGCAACAAAATCCTTGCGCACGTTTTCGAGCTTTTTCATGCTTTCTATATTCTGGCTTATGGTGTCTGCCATGCTTGTAAATGATTTTCCCAAAGCGGCCATTTCTTTGGGTGACTGGATCATTACGTGGTAATCGAAGTTTCCATTTTTGTACTGGTCCGAAGCTTTCTGCAGCATGTTTATGGGGTTTATTATTTTGAAAGAAATTATGAGGCTCGAAAGAAGAACTGCAAAAAAGATAAGTGCCATCGTAAGGGTAAGGGAATTCTTTGTTCTTTTTGAAAAAATAACCGTTTCTTCTACCGGCATGGAAAGGCGCAGTACAATCTTTTCGTGGTTGTATTCAGCCGGAATTGCAAGGTACATCATCCTGCGTCCGTCTGTTGAACTTATGTGCATGGACTTTCCTTCGCGCCCCGAAAGTGCCTGTTGGACTTCCTTTCTGTCGGAATGGTTCTGCATTGTACTTATGTTTGCGGAAGAGTCGGCTATTATTGTTCCGTCCGGCCTGATAAGTGTTATTCTGTACAAAGGATTGCTGTGACCCAGATTTTTTACAAAGGCATCAGGATCTGCCGGCGGTGAAGGGAGAAGATTGTCTATGGAATAGGCAAAACTTCTAAGATTTATTTCTGTCTGTTCGATTGCCGCACTTTTGAGCGCATTCAGGCTTGTCATCAGAAAAAGAAAAAATCCTGCACAAAGAACGGAACCGTTTACCAGAATAAGCAGAACCCAGGTTGGAATGGGAACTTTTCTGAAGCTTTTCATTTACACCTCTTCTGTCATTCTGTAGCCGACACCCCTTAAAGTTTCTATAACCGGCCGTTCGCTCTGTGCATTGTCACCAAGCTTTCGTCTGATGCTTAGAATCTGTACGTCAATTGAACGTTCGGTAACAGGATAAGAGGATCCCTTTACGGCATTGATAATCTGCTGTCGGCTGAATACCTGTCCGATGTGGCGTGCAAGGAATTCCAGAATTGAAAATTCAGTGGCGCTGAAGTCGAGTTCTTTTCCGTCAAGAATAACTTCATGCTTTTTCGGATAAATTGAGATTCCGTGTACGCGGATTTCTTCGGGTGCTTCCTGTGATGTAGCTGTATTTTTTCTTCTTAAAACACTTTTTATTCTTGCTACAAGGACTTTGGGGCTGAACGGTTTTGTAATATAGTCGTCGGCGCCGAGTTCAAGTCCCGTTACAATGTCACTGTCTTCTGTGCGGGCAGTTACCATGATAATAGGTATGTTTTGTGTAAGTCTGTCGTTTTTGAGAATTCTGCATATATCAAGACCGCTCATGTCCGGCAGCATAAGATCAAGGATAATCAAGTCTGGAATTTTTTCACGGGCAAGGGAAAGTGCTGTTTTACCGTCCGGCGCTGAAAGAGACGCATAGCCTTCTTTTTCGATATTATACCGTACAAGCTCACGTATGGGCTCTTCGTCGTCAACAATAAGAAACTGCATTTTAACCCCCGCAGAGATAGTAAACAACCAGAAATTGTAATTCCTGGTTGTTACCTGTTTATTTTGTCAGTGAAAGCTGTTCTGCAATTGAGAAACAGCGGTCACCGATTTTTTCTATTTGTCTTACCAGGTCAATGTACAGAAGTTCTGCCTTTACATTTGCACCGGACTCAAGACGTGTTCTGGCTATCTTTTTAAGCGCTTTTCTTTCTTTGTCTATCTGGCTTTCAATTTCGTTTGCAAATTCAAGCTGGTCATGGGTAAGCTCTTTGTTGATGTTTTTGTATATAAACTGAAGCAGCTCGCGCGCAAGTTCAAGGTAGGGAAGCAGTCTGTCAAAGTCTTCTTTGGGGAAGAAATACTGCTTTTCTGTCATGCGCTTTATGTAAACGCCTATGCTCAGACAGTCGTCGGACATTGATTCCAGTTCGCTTGTAATTGCAATCATTACGTTGATATTGGAACGTGTTTTGTCGTCAATATTCATCTGTTCACAGCGCAGAAGGTATTTTGTAAGCTGTTCCTGCATCTGGTCAAGATAGTCTTCTTCGTGAAGAAGGTTGTCAAAATGGTCTGTAACAAATCTTCCCGAGCGATCCATGAAGCCGTACTGAAGCCTGTCGAACATTTGTACTGCAACATCTGCCATGCGTCCGACTTCGTTCTGTGCCGAAATAACAGGAATTGCCGGTGATTCGTTTGCGGCTTTTTCGGGGAAGTCGAATTTGTACACTGTTGGAAGAGACTTTTCGTCGCTTTTGATAAGGAGTTCGGTAAGTTTTCCGATTTGGTTTATAAACGGTGTAAATATTGTTGTTCCAACTACGTTAAAGAGAGTGTGGAGCATTGCAATATGGTAGGTTATGTTGTCTTCTACTTTTCCTGGAACAATTATGTCAACAAGGGTTGTAAACGGTTTGAGAAGACAGATTGCTAAAAGAGCTGTAGTACAGTTGAACAGTACGTGGACAAGGGCTGTTCTTTTTGCATTTGCATTTCCGCCGAAGGCTGCCATTATTGAATCTATTGTTGAACCGATATTGCTTCCTATTATGATTGCAGCAGAAAATTCCCAGGTGAGAAGCCGGTTGTATGCCATTGTAATAACAATTGCAGTCATTGCAGAGGACGAATGGATAAGGGCTGTAATTAAAATTCCTAAAAGCATTGCAATTGGAATGCTCCAGCCGCCGAGTTCCTGTATGGCAGGAAGAAATGACATTGTGTCTGCGTTAAGCGAAATTGCACCCGAAAGCCATTCGAGGGCTATGAACAGCATTCCGAATCCCATTACAGCCTGACCAATGCCCTGGTGGTTCCATTTTTTTATTATTGTAAGAATATATCCCAGTCCAAAGAGTGGAATGGCAAAAGCCGAAATTTTAAAGTTGAATCCGAAAAGAGCGACAATCCATGCTGTAATTGTTGTACCGATGTTTGCTCCGAAAATAACGGAAATAGACTGTCCCAGTGAGATTAGTCCTGCATTTACAAACGAGACAACCATTACGGTCGTAGCTCCTGATGACTGGATTATCATTGTAAGAAGACATCCTGTCAGAAGCCCTGTAAATCTGTTTCCTGTCATGAAATGAAGTGCGGCCTGAAGTTTTTCACCGGCGGATTTCTGGATTCCGTCGCTCATCATTTTCATTCCGTACAGAAGGAAACATAAACTGCCGACAATCTGCAGAATTGTCGATAAAATTGTAGAAACGTTCATGAAGACAGTATAAAGGAAAAATGATTTAAAAGAAAATACCTTTTGTTAAAATATTGTTAATAATTCATAATTCCCAGGTTAAATAAACAGGCGGCTGTTCTGGAAATTGATTAAGTACACCCCTGAAATTGAATTTCTGTCCTGCTTCAGGGGGTACTTAATCAACGCCTGTTATTGTTCGTTGAGTATTGTTTTTGCGCGGGTTATAGCGGCAGTTATGTTGGCACAGATGTTGTCGCGGCCTATTTTGTCTGCCATTCCGGTTTTTTCAAAAAGCATGTAGGGCTGGGTGTGAATGCCTGAAATGACAATTGTTACGCCTCTTCTGTCACATGCGGCCTTTGCCTGTTCAAGGGCTCTTATTCCGCCTGCATCAAGGTAAATCATGTGGCGCATTCTGAGGATAAGGACTTTGTTGTTTACTCCGGCGCGTTCTACTGCAAGCTCGAATTTGCGTACGGTTCCAAAGAAAAGCGGACCGTCTATTTCGTAAATCATAATGTTCTGCGGAATATCGAATTCGGGTTCTTCGGAAGACTCCAGAATTCCACCGGTAATGTCATCCCTGCTGTTGGACTGAATCTCTGAAACATCAATCATTTTTTTTATAAAGAAGAAAGCTGCAAAACCGAGACCTACTTCTATTGCGACTGTCAGGTCAATGAATACCGTAATAAGGAAGGTTACCGAAAGAACGGCAATATCTGACTTCTGTCCTGAAAGGAGGGCCTTTACTGCCGGAATTCCAGCCATGTTCCATGCAACATTTATAAGCACTGCGGAAAGGGCTGCCATTGGAATGTAAACTGCAAATTTTCCCAGAAGAAGCATTATCAGAAGAAGAACTACAGCGTGGATTATACCTGCAACCGGTGTTTTTCCGCCGTTTTTGATGTTTGTGGCAGTTCTTGCAATTGCTCCTGTTGCCGGAATTCCTCCGAAGATGGGGCTTGCTATATTTGCAATTCCCTGAGCAATAAGTTCTGTATTGGAATCATGCTTGCTGCCGATCATTCCGTCTGCTACAACTGCACTCAAAAGGGATTCAATTGCTGCAAGTACCGCTATTGATACGGCTGTCGGGAAAAGTGCCTTGATCTGCTCAATGCTGAAAGCCGGAAGTGAAGGAGCCGGGAGCATTGAAGGTATCTGACCGTAGCGGCTTCCTATTGTGTCTGTTTTGAGACCCGCCGTGCGTTCGAGAATAACACTTACGACTGTTGCCAGAATAATTACTATGAGCGAACCCGGAATTTTTTTGTTGATTTTGGGCCACAGAAAGATTATTGCAAGGCTTACGGCAGCAAGTATAAATGAATATACGTTTATTGTTCCTATTGTTGAAGCATAAACCTGAATTTTTCCGATGAAGTCACCGGGCATTTTTCCTGTTGTAAGTCCCAGAAAGTCACCGATCTGTCCGGTAAAAATTGTTACGGCAATTCCTGCTGTAAAACCGGTTACGATTGTATATGGAATAAATTTTACAAGGCCGCCCATCTTGAACGCGCCAAGAAGAATAAGAAGGATTCCGGCCATTATTGTTGCCGTTACAAGTCCTGAGTATCCGTATTTTGCTACTACGCCGTAAACGATTACTGCAAATGCTCCTGTAGGGCCTCCTATCTGTACGCGGCTTCCCCCGAACAGGGAAATGCAGAATCCTGCGATGATTGCTGTAAAGAGACCTCTCTCGGGTTCTACTCCGCTTGCGATTGCAAAGGCTATTGCCAGCGGAAGGGCTACGATTCCTACGATTATTCCGGCCGTAAGATCACTAAGAAAAGTTTTGGCGGAATAATTTTTCATTGTATTGATTATTTCGGGTTTGAACATAATGCGCCCATTCTGATACTTTACGGCAAAAAATGCAAGTTAAATAAAAAGGGGGCTGTCTCAAAAGTACGAGACAGCCCCTGTATATAGTCCTTCGGACTATAACTTACAGAACAGGTCGGCGAGTTTCGGAGAATCCGAAACTCGTGTAATAATCTAAACCGCAGGTTTAGATTATTGCTTTCATGGCTGTCATGTACTGGCGGAGTTTGCGGCCTACTACTTCTATCGGGTGGTTGCGGATTTCGGCGTTTACGTTTACGAGTTCAGTGTTGCTGACTTCGTTGTCCTTTACAGAAAGGCCCTTTCCGATAACGTCTGTTGAAACACCGGCCATAAAGTCCTTGAGAAGGGGAACAGCGGCATTTGCAAAGAGATAGCATCCGTATTCAGCTGTGTCAGAAATAACGCGGTTCATTTCATAAAGCTTCTTGCGGTCGATGAGGTTTGCAATAAGCGGAACTTCGTGCAGTGACTCGTAGTATGCGCTTTCGGGTTTGATTCCTGCGTCTACCATTGTTTCGAATGCAAGTTCACATCCGGCTTTGACCATTGCAACAAGAAGAATTCCCTTGTCAAAGTATTCCTGTTCGGTAATTTCTTCTTTTGATTCTTCTGTATTCTCAAAAGCAAGTTTTCCTGTTTCTTCGCGCCATGTAAGAAGATCGTGGTCTTTGTTTGCCCAGTCCTTCATCATTGTTGAACTGAACTTTCCGCTGATGATGTCATCCATGTGCTTCTGGTAAAGAGGAGTGCAAATTTTTTTGATCTGCTTTGAAAGCTCGTTTGCCTTGATTTTTGCAGGGTTTGAAAGACGGTCCATCATGTTTGTGATTCCGCCCCATTTAAGTGCTTCACTGATTACGTTCCAGCCATGCATAAGGAACTTTGTTGCATATTCAGGTGTGATTCCTTCAGAAACCATCTTGTCGTAGCAGAGAATTGTTCCTGTCTGGAGCATTCCGCAGAGAATTGTCTGCTCGCCCATAAGGTCTGACTTTACTTCTGCAACAAATGAAGATTCAAGAACACCGGCTTTGCTTCCGCCCATTCCGACTGCGAGAGCCTTTGCATATGCCCAGCCTTTTCCTTCGGGGTCATTTACCGGGTGAACGGCAATAAGGTCAGGTACACCGAATCCGCGCTGGAACTCATGCCAGACTTCTGTTCCCG
This sequence comes from Treponema peruense, assembly GCF_016117655.1. Classification (NCBI taxonomy): domain Bacteria; kingdom Pseudomonadati; phylum Spirochaetota; class Spirochaetia; order Treponematales; family Treponemataceae; genus Treponema; species Treponema peruense. The sequence goes on along the minus strand of NZ_CP064936.1, from coordinate 2,091,683 downwards.
GTCCTTTTGGTGCACACATTACAACAGTGATATCAGGACGAATCTGCATTCCTTCTTCAATCATGTTGAATCCGTGGCTGTACCAGAGTGCAGAGCCTTTCTTCATTCTCTTCATTACTTCTGTGATAACAGCTGTGTGCTGCTTGTCCGGAGTAAGGTTTCCTACAAGGTCAGCTGTTGGAATAAGTTCATCATATGTTCCGACTTTGAAGCCGTTTTCTATTGCGTTTTTCCATGACTGGCGCTTTTCTGTGATTGCACTTTCGCGGAGGGCATAGCTTACATCAAGTCCTGAGTCACGCAGACACATTCCCTGGTTAAGACCCTGTGCACCGCAACCTACGATTACAATCTTTTTTCCTTTAAGTGCGTTTACACCGTCGGCGAATTCTTCTTTTGCCATTGAGCGGCAGTGACCGAGCTGCATGCGTGCTTCGCGCCACGGAATTGAGTTAAAGTAGTTGTTTCCCATAAAAAAACCTCGATAAAATTATTTAAGGGCTTGCATGAGCCTTTGATGATTAGATTTTATCCCAAAAAATATGTTGCGTAAAGTGAAAGAATTTCATTTTAATATTGCGTTTTATGCAAGTATCGTAGAAAGAGTGATTATATCTTCGGCACCTGTTACTTCTACGGCACCCATTCCCATTTTAAGCGGAAGGGCAAGGTCTATGTCGTAGCGGTCACCTACAGAAAGACATTCGCAAAACGGAACACCGGTTCTTTTTGAAGCAAGTTCGAGCATTTCGGGGGAAGGTTTGGACTTCATGCAGGTGTCAAGTCCGATAATGTCGGGAAGTATTCTGTCTGCACCAATGGCTGCCAGTGTTTTTCTTGCGGCATTTACGGGATTGTTTGTAAGGCAGATAAGTCTGAATGATTTTGAAAGCTTTTCAAGTGTTTCTATAAGTTCAGGATTCTTTTTAAGATAAAGTTCGGGTTTCAAAAGCTGTTCCCGCCACTTTATGCTCGTTTCAATCGGAATTCCAAAGGCTGTGAGCGTGTTCCCGAGGCTTATGCTTTTTCCATGGTGGGCCGAGCTCCATTCTTTTCTGTAGGCAGTTATACTGTCCCTTGCTTCCTGTTCTGTCATTCCGTGGGTTTTTGCATAGTATCTTATCTGGACATCAACCTGTTCGTGTACGTATTCAGGGCTTGTGTAAAGGGTTCCGTCTATGTCAAAAATAATTGCGCCGGTTTTCTGCGGAATTCTGTAAATCTTCATTTTTATTCAGAGGGAGTGTATGTTTTTCTTATTCTGCATAATGCAGCGACTGCTTCTTCTATAGAAACAAAAAGATTCATTCCGGTAAATGCAAAGATTGCGTCTCCGGTAAGTTCTGCATCTGCACATTCCGGAACATTTATTTTCATTCCGGTTATGTCTGCTTTCATCTGAAGCCATGCAGCATTTTTTGCCTGGCCGCCGGTGACTGTCATTTCGTCTGCAGGAACTGTAAGTGTTCCTTTTGCAGCTGTTCTGAGTTTTTCAAGCGCATCCTTTGCCTGCAGTGCCGTCTGTATAAGAAGGTATTTTCCCTGTTCAAGTGAAGGTTTTGTTCCGTCTTCGTTTATAAGCATCTGCGTGAGTTCAGAGAGTTTTACCGGGTGTCCTGTTTCGCGTTCAATTTTTTGCCTGAAGGCTTCAAATCTGGAACCGCTTTCGGGAATAAGTACGCTGGAATTCCAAAGACCGCCCGTTACTGAAGGAAGAGTGCGTATTCCGCTGTCTTTTAAGGGAACATCCGTGCACATGTTTATTCCTTCGCTTGAACCGGCCCTGTCACAGATTGAACCAGGCCTGAGCGTTGCTGTTCCGACAAGGGCAGAAACAAAGTCCGGGGCTCCGCAGTAAACGGGTGTTCCTTCTTTTATTCCTGTTGTTCCGGTGCATATAAGTGCGGCCGAAGTTCTGGTGATTGTTCCGGCGCATTGTCCCGGGTAAAGGAAGTCTGGCAGTTTTGAAACTTCTGTTTTGTCAAGGCCGGCTTTTGCAAGTTCCTGATTGTTCCAGTAAGCCTGAGCGAATCTTTTTTCGGGAAGAATTGTGCAGGTTCTGTCTGTAAGCTGCCAGATAAGGAATTCGGGTCCGCTCAGAAGAAACGGCGTTTTATTCCAGACCTGCGGATATTTGTTTTTGAATGCAAGAATGCGCGGAATAAAAAGAGAGGCTGTGTTTACTGCAGGTGCATTTTCATTCCATAGGAGTGTCTCGCCGCCGAAAGATACCAGTGTAGGGCCGTTGCCGCTTATACAGACAGCGTCAGGTTCCGGTACTCCCGGCTGCGAGTGTATTTGTTCTGCAGCTTCCTTAAGGGCAGGAAGCCATTCTTTTGCCGCATGATCCGTGTAGCACAGAAAAAACTGTCGCCGTGCTGTTGCAACAGTTGTTCCGTCGGAGGTTATTAGCGCTGCCTTGAGCGATGTTGTTCCGATGTCTGCGCAAAGTACGGTCTGCGGCATTTTTGATTATTCCTTTTTTTCTTCGGGTTCGGCTGCAGGACTGCTTACCTTGATGAGCTTGTCAATGATTGTCCTGTTGTCAAGAAGGTCTCCCAGTGACTGCTCGTGGTGAAGTCTTGTTATTACATTTGCAAAGAGTCCGCTTACGTTTGTGCTTATGTACCACTCGCGCTTAAGGAGTTCTTCGTGATATACGGCGTTTGTTCCGATAATGCGGTAGAAAAGCCCCTGTTTGTAAGCTTCGTCAAACTGCTCGATGGCGTTTCCTGTAAAGAAAGGAAGGCTTATGGCTGCAATAACCTTTGTTGCTCCCTGTTCGTGAAGGAATCCCATGGCCTTGAGAAGTGTTCCACCTGTACCGAGCATATCGTCTGCAAGGAATGCAACCTTACCTTTAACGTCACCCAAAAGCTTTATGCTCTTGATGTTTGTGTTCTTTGCATCCTGGGTTACGATAGAGTAGTCTCTTTCCTTGTAAATCATTGCGAGCGGTTTTTTGAGACCGGTTGCGTAGAACTTGTTTCTGTCGATGGCTCCTGTATCAGGGCTTACAACAACGAGATCTTCTTTTGTAAGATCCACAACTTTTGCAAGCTCGCGGATAATCTGGTATGAAGCGTGCAGGTTTTCGCAGTGTGTGTGGCTGAATGCATTTACGATTTCGCGTGAGTGAAGGTCAAGCGTAATTATTCTCTTGACTTCCATGCTTTCATATATGTGTCCAAGAAGGGCAGCTGTAAGTCCTTCACGGCTCTTCTTTTTGTGCTGGCGGCTGTAGGGGTATACAGGAAGAACGAGTGTAATCTGTCTTGCACCGGCCTGGCGTACAGCGTCGATTGTTACCAGAAGTCCCATTACGTGGTCATTGACGCTAAGACTCAGGATATTCTTTCCGTCGTTCATGGCGATGGGTTCGTGGTTTTCTACATCCTGGAAGATATAGACGTCTTTTCCGCGTATGCAGTCCAGAAGCTCTGCCTTGTATTCACCGTTTGCAAAATAAGTGAATCTGGTGTTTACCTTGAATACAGGAGGCCTGTACTTGTCTGTCATTCCGCGAATGCACAAATCGCTTGTTCTTATGTCGTTCTCGAGGTTTATCTGCTGAACGAGCTTGTCTTTTTCAAGACCGTAGCGTTTTGAGATGACGTCGCTCTTGAGTGAAAAGCGGTGCTTGTACATGTGGCGCAGATGTGTGATTACTTCATTGGCGAAAGATTCTCCGCCGGGACATGCGACTACTGCAAGGTCGGTTGGTTCAGAATACGGCATTATTCCTACCCCTTTTGATAATAGATTTTTAACCGCGGTCTGCGGCTTTTGAAACGTCTGTATTTTAACGTTTTATTTGAGCATGGTCAATGAAAGATACAAATTCAGTTCAAAGTAAATTAAGTAAATGTCTAAAGGCCGCCGATATTTTTTACCCGAGGAATTTCTGCGCCGGGGTTACTGTCCAGACAGCCTTGAGCGGAACATCGCCCGTGTTTTCAAGTGTGTGCGGCGCTCCTGCACTGAATGTTACGCTGTCACCGCAGTCAAGTTCGTAGCGTTCGTTTTCGTAGTGGAGAATTCCGCTTCCTTCAAGGATAAGGCCCACTTCCTTGCCAAGATGTCCGTAGCTTCCGCGGTGGGTTCTGCTTTTTGGCGGAATCGTAATCATGTAGCTTTCCAGTGTATTCTGACCGTCTTTTTCTGCAGGCGCGCTTACTTCTTCAAACATGATGTCTTCTTCGTTTATTGTGCGTCTTTCACCGGAGCGAATTATTGAAACGGGACGCCTTCTGTTGTATTCCTCAAAAAGATATTCAAGGTTAATGTCAAGAACATTTGCCAGTGAAAGAAGAGTGTCTATTGCAGGAGACACGCGGTTCCTTTCTATCTGGGAAACAAGACTTTCGCTTACTCCTGCCTGAAGAGCAACTGTCTTGAGGGTGAGATGTTTTTTTTCTCTTACACTTCTGATTTTTTCACCGAAGTGGTAGATTCTTTTTTTACTTTCAATTTCTGTATTATTGATGATTTCTGATTCCATTTTATTCCTAGAGGGCAAAAGTGTCTTTTTTCTGTTTTTCCTGATTCTGTTCCATTACAAATCTTATGAAGTGGTCTTCAAGCGTGTTTTTTGGTCCCGGAAGATGAAGTCTCTGTCTGGCACGCGCATTGTCTCTGCGGACTGTGTAAAGAAGATAGAAGTCCCTGTAGTCAAGGCTTACGTCTGTCTTTACGCGCTCGCCAAGATAGAAACTTACTTCATCACGGCCTATTGCCTTTACGCCCTGACCCCTGAGAATTTCCCTGAGGCGACGTATCTGTTCATAGGACAGGCCGAACAGGAATTCTTCCATAGCCTGTGAAACTTCTTCATCACCAAGACGTGCCTTTATAAAAGATGTCCACTGTTCGTCCATCTGTATGCTTACGAGAAGAAGTTCGCTTGTTCCCATCATCGTGCCGAATGCAGGGGCAAGTTTTCTTCGAGCTGCCCAAACCGACTGAAGAACCGGGGCAATGTCCGATATAGTCTGGTCTGCGCGGTGTTCCCAAAGAATTATGAGCGAATTGGCCAGCTGCCTTCTTAATTCCATAGAAAGGGATTTGTCTTTTATAAGATTAAGATACACGTCTTCTGCCATAAGAGTGAACATCATCGAAACTGTCTCGTCGGTATATTCCTTGACGTGCTTTTCATCCATGAGTGCGTAAACTCTTGCGAGTTTTGACATGGAAAAGAAAGTGTGAATCTTTGCGACGAGAAATCCTTTTCCGAGTATTGCCTTTGAAGGCATGTGCAGCATTGTGTCTCCGTCTTCCTGGTAGGAAATTATGCTTTCTACAAGTGTTTCCGGAGTGCGCACAGAAGATGTCGTGTTTGCGCGTTCAAGAAGTGAGGGGAACTGTGCAATTGCTTTTGCAAGGTTTTCTACGTCACTGAGTCTGTTGCGTATTCTTTCTATTCTGTCAGGTGCGTTGACTTTGAGTGCCTCAAGCAGCCTGTTTACGAGCTCTTCCTGATTTTTTGTAAGGACAATAATTCCTGTCTGGATGGAATCCTTGATCATATCTTCCTTATCAAAAAAGTCTTCTATGCTTACTTGAGTAAATTCTATTTTGTTTTTTGCCGCCTGTGTTTCTTTAAGAGCGGTATTTTTTTCTTTTTCCACTATAACTTCCCGTCTGTGAATTATAGCATAGTTTTTTTTTTATTCAACTGTCTTATATTGATTGTGAACAGACAAAAAACGGCCGATACTATTGTTATGAAGAAAAATATATTTTTGGGAGTGATTGTATATATTTTCGCTTCCGTACTGTCATCTTATGCGCAGGAACAGAATGCACCTGCAGAAAACCGTGGACCTCTTACGGTACTGCAGGAAGATCTTGTTGTAGAAAGAAATTCTTCACTTGGCGGAATAGACCTTTATATAAGAAAGAAAAACGGTACCGAAAGTGTAATGCTTGTTGAAACAACAAAGGATCCTTTGGGAAAGGCAGACAATTATGCCTACAGAGCCGCAGAGTGGAATGCAGTAAACGGTAATGAAATTCGTTATCTTGACGGAAAGGAACTCAAGTCGGAGTATTCCAGATTCAGCCTGGTATCTTCAACTGTTGTTTCCCACGGAGACTTCGCTGAATGTTTTCATATTTATATTCCACAGGAAATTCACTACGGATACCCGTGGTCGCGCAACGGAACTGTAAAAATAGGCAAAGGCACTTTTATTAACATCAGAACTTTTTCAAAAAAATATGCCGACTACACAGGTGAGTTTGCAGACAATCCGTTTATGTTTGACATAGCGCCAGTTCCTGTTTCTGCGCCAAAGAGCGAACCCGTACCTCTTCCCGAACCAGAACCTGAGCCCGAAAAGCCGGCGCCTCTTCCCGAACCCGAAGTAACGCTTACAGACCAATACAATTCCGCGGCGGCAGAAAAATTTGCCGAACTTGCAGACAAGGGGCGTGGTGCCGTTACATATTCAAAGGGACCCGAAACTTTGTGCCAGGATCTTCTTGAGTCAGTTGAAGCCGTAATGCCGAAAGACGCAGCAGACATTGTTTTTGCGATTGACACGACCGGCAGTATGAAAGATGACATGGATACTTTAAAAAACGAATGGGTTCCAAAACTTTTTGAACAGGCAAAGAAATTCGGCGATTTGAGGCTGGGACTTCTTTTTTACAGGGACTACAATGATTCATACAGTTTTAAAGGTCTTCCTGTAAAATACTTTGACTTTACAAGATACCCGCAGCAGTTTGAAAAGTGTCTTGCCACGGCTGTCATAAGGGGGAATGAAGGCGGTGATGTTCCCGAAGCAGTATACGAAGCGCTTTATGCAGCCCTCAAGTATTATGATTGGCGCAAAGATGCTTCAAAAAAAATAATTCTTATAGGAGATGCAGAACCACATCCCAGTCCGCGCGGTTCAAAAAAGATTACGCAGGAATACGTGACAACCCTTGCCGCAGAAAAGGGAATTGTGCTTGACTGCATAATTGTTCCTGACGGCAAGGGCGGCGCTCGCTAGATTGAATAAAACGCGGCTTTGAAAAACTAATTTTTGGAGCCGGAGTTTATTTTTTTTAGATCGTTTTCGGCAAGTTTTTTGAATGCACCAGGAAGTGCACCCGGCTGGCTTGAATCATAGATTTGTATAATTTCTTCAAGAATCGGTTTTGCCAGATCGTATTTTTTCTGCTTTACGTATATGTGTGCGGCTTCGTAGCGTCCTTCCACATAAACTGCAGTATTCATTCCATAGCGCTTCAGAAGTGTGTCGTAGTATTCCAGGGCATCTTCTGTTTTCCCTTCATCAAGTGCGGTCTGTGCAGCCTGAACAATTTCCTGGCTGGTGGCGTTTATTGAAAGGGGCTCTTTCTTTGTTGTAAGACATGAAGTTGCCGCAACAGAAAGCGCGGCGCAGAATAAAGTTTCTGCAATTTTTGCTGTAAATATTGAATGTTTCATTCCTAAAGTGTATCATTTTTTCTTGTTTAAATACAGTGTCGCCTGCCCATCGGGTAGTTTTGGAGGAAAAAAATGGTAACAGTCGGAATTATTGGCGCTACAGGATATGCCGGTGTGGAACTTCTGCGGATTCTGCTGAGACACCCGCATGTAAAATACATTTACTGCAGTTCTGTATCTTTTGAAGGACAGAATATCGATGACGTTTATCCCAATCTTAAGGGAATGCTTGGCGACAAGTGCGGCCGTGTTCTTCTGAGTGCAGATGAAATAAAAGAAAAAGCAGACATTCTTTTTACGGCTCTTCCCCACGGAATTGCAGAACAGTACGCTGACTACTGCGTCAAAAACGGAAAAAAACTTATAGACCTCAGTGCAGACTTCCGCTACGGAACCGACGAGGCTACCTTTACAAAATGGTATAAAAAAACATGGGACTTCCCCGAAGTTCATCAGGAATGTGTTTATGGTTCTCCGGAAATGAACAGGGAAAGCATACGTTCTGCAAGAATTATCGGAAACCCGGGCTGCTATGTTACAAGCGTTACACTTGGACTGCTTCCTGCACTGAAGAATTCTCTGGTTGATGTAAATACAATTATTGCAGACAGCAAAAGCGGTGTTACCGGTGCTGGAAGAAATCCTTCCATGACAAACCAGTTCTGCGAGTGTGGTGAAAGCTTCAGTGCATATAAGGTAGGAAACCACCGCCACCAGAGCGAGATAGAGCGCAATCTTTCTATTCTTGCCGGAACAAAGGCAAATGTAATTTTTACACCGCATCTTATTCCGCAGAACCGCGGCATTCTTTCTACAATTTATGCCCCGCTTACCCAAAGCGCAGCCGGAACAATTGCTGCCGAAGCCGAAAAACGCGGCTGTACTCCGGATGAAGTTGTGCGTGACATTTACAGAAAAACTTATGAAAACGAGCCTTTTGTACGCGTGCTTGACGCCGGTGTGAATGCCACGACACGTGTTGTGCGCTACAGCAATTTCTGTGACATACAGGTTTATGTTGTTAACGGTGGAAAAATGCTTGAAGTCGTAAGCTGTCTGGACAATATGATTAAGGGAGCTGCCGGTCAGGCCGTTCAGAATATGAATCTTATGTACGGCTTTGGGGAAACAGAAGCAATAGACTTTGTTCCGCCGGCCTTTTAGTTTCAATGATTATCCTTCGGAGACTCATTGAAACGCCGGAGTCTTTGATTCCGTATAGATATGATATTTTAACGGCTTTTGGAGAAAATCGTTGAAACTTATTTGAATCCCAGATGGTTGGCTTGGGGGATTGAATACATTTTTGTTACGGTCTTTCCTTCTACAACCATCTGCGCGGAACTGCCTCCGTCAAACTGCATGGCATTTGTACAGCCAAGGTTTTTGAACAGCAGTGCGCAGGCAGGGTAGGAAAGGCCGGTGCTTTTTGAATTTTTTTCCACTGTCATAAGATAAAGTACCGTTCCATCCGTTGTTATTCCGGCGGCTGTTCTTGCGTCTTTTATATCTCTTCTGTATTCAATTATTTCTGAATCCCTGAGTATCTGAAAAAATCCGCCCAGGGCAATGTATGTGTCCTGTGTTTCAGGAACTGACTGCGATTCTTCTATCTGTGCAGAAAATTTTGTGCCGTCGTCTTTGTGCTGTTTTATTACAAGTGCGCAGTATTTTTCTACAGGTGGCGAAAACATTGTTCCGTCTGCAAAGTGAAGCCCGGTAATTGTACGCTTTCCCTTGAAAATACGAGAGAGAGGGTTTCTGGAACAGCCGAACGGTGAGGCGTTTACTGCAATTGCGGCATTTGTATTTTTTGCAAACTCCTGCGTGGTGAGTGCCTTAAGCTTGGAATCTTTCTGTTCACTGCCAGAAGGATAAGTTACAGGCTGCACTCCCGAAAGCAGATTGACTTTTACGACGTGAACCCTTACCGGAATGCTTTTGTCATAGAGAAGGGCATATTCTATCTGTCCCTGCGATTTGACTTTTGTCCATGAAATGCTGCTGCAGGAAAGAAGTGTTTCTTTTTGTACGGGAACTTCTTTTTGCGGAAGGGTTGTACACGAAATAACTGAGAATAATAAAAAAACAGAAGTGAGGACAGATGCGGCTTTTCTTAAAAAAAAGAACCCCCGGAAATCTCCGAGGGTTGTTCCGCAAGTCCTGCTATTAATAAGCTGACTTTGACTCATGCGGTCTGTGATTTTTTTTCATCAACTTGCGCTGCAATGACTTGTTCTTGCGGTTAAGGATTGTAGAGGGCTTTTCGTAATATTCGCGCTTTTTGTATTCGCGGATAATGCCTTCCTTTTCAACCATTCTCTTGAAGCGTTTGATTGCCTTCTCGAGGTTCTCATTGTCGTCAACACTGATTGTTGCCATATCTTTATTCACCATCCTCACCGGCGGAAGTTCCACAGGGATTTATATTATGCAGAAAATTCCGTCCTTTGTCAATATATACAGTCAAATTCAAGCAGTTGTAAAATTCTGCATGCCGTTGTTTATGTCAATCCTGTAAAGGAAACAGAAGAGGCCGTGTAGTGACTAAATGTCTTTAAAGGTTTAGACTTGCGGAATGAAAATGATTTTAATGGGAACGGGGACCAGCCACGGAATTCCCGTAATAGGATGCGACTGTGCGGTCTGCCGTTCTGATGATGTACGTGACAAAAGATTAAGGTGCAGCCTGTATGTTTCTGAACCGGCATCTGTTGTTATAGATACAGGCCCTGAATTCAGAATACAGGCATTGAGGTGCGGTATAAAAAGACTTGACGCCGTACTTTTAACGCACAGCCATGCCGACCATCTGCACGGAATAGACGATCTGCGCGTTTTTAGCCATACAAAATCTGTTGATCCTTCATTCAACGGGGAGTGCGAAACTTTTGGTGAAGGACTTCCGATTTATGCAAACAGTCAGACTGTAAATGATATAGAAAACCGCTTTGACTATGTTTTTAATCCGGTGGTTGAAGGCGGCGGAAAACCCAAGCTTTGCATGAAGTCATTTTCGGGCAAAAGTGAACCGCTTTATGTCGGAAATCTCAGGATTATTCCGCTTCCCATAATGCACGGAAACCTTGAAGTAAGCGGGTATCTTCTTACCGAAGAAAAAGACGGCTGCAGAAAAAGTGCGGCCTATCTTACCGACTGCAATTTTATTCCCGAAGAAACTTTCAGAATTATAGGTGAACAGGCCGGGCAGCTGGTTCATGTTATTATAGACGGACTTCGGGTGGAACCGCATTCCACGCACTTTTCATTTGAACAGGCTCTTGAAGCGGCCGAAAGGATTGGTGCAGAAAATACCTGGCTTACACACATTACGCACAATATGTCCCATACAGATATTAAAAAATATGTTGATTCTGTTCTGGATAATTTTCCTGCATTAAAGAAGTCTGTTTCTGACGGCGGAAGGGTAGGGCCTGCTTTTGACGGGCTGGAACTTTCTTTTTAAGGCAGTCTGTTGAACAGCAAAAAAAATCCCGTCCTTTTAACGGGACGGGTTTGAAAATCTTTTAGAAAAGATTATTTGTTCTCTTCTTTAGCAGGTGCTCCGGCATTGGCTGGAACAACGTTGATTTTCTTTGTAATAAATCCGCTGCGAAGACACTGTGTGCAGATCTTGAGAGTTCTGGTTGTTCCGAAAATCTCTGTCTTGATCTTAAGAAGATTTGGCTTCCAAGTGCGGCGTGTGTGATTGTATGATTTGCTGACCTTGTTACCGTGCATTGTGCCTTTTCCGCAAATATCGCATGTTCTTGACATATCTCTTACCTACCTAAAAAAAAATCAAATACAATAAGTTTTGATAATATACATGAAAAATACGTTCTTGTCAATCAGTTTACCCCGTATGGGGTTATTCCCGCTGTTATTTACCGTAAGTTTTTTCTATTTCAAGAATCTGGTCTCTTATAACGGCGGCCTGTTCGTAGTCCAGGTGGTCTGCACATTCTGACATCTGCTTTTTAAGGGCTTCAATCAGTTTTTTGCGCTGGGCAGGTACAAAGAGATTTGATGTTTTCTTGAGGATTTCAAGTTCTGTTTTTGCATTTTCTTCTGCATCTGTTTTTTCATGGACAAGAATATCTTCTACGGCTTTTGTAATTGTTTTTGGCGTTATTCCGTGTTCTTTATTGTATTCTTCCTGGATTTTTCTGCGACGGGAAGTTTCTTCTATGGCTTCCTTCATGGCATCGCTCATCCGGTCTGCATACATTACGACTGTTCCCTGTGCATTTCTTGCAGCGCGGCCTATAATCTGGATAAGCGAAGTTGTGCTTCTCAAAAAACCGATTTTGTCTGCGTCAAGAATTGCAATGAAAGAGACTTCGGGCAGATCTATTCCTTCCCTGAGCAGATTTATTCCTATCAAAACATCAGTTTCCCCTGAACGCAGGCTTTTGAGGATTTCCACACGCTCAAAGGTGTCTATTTCTGAGTGAATGTATTTTACCTTTAAGTTAAGTCCGGTAAGATAGTCCGTAAGGTCTTCTGCCATTTTTTTTGTAAGTGTAAGAACCAGCGAACGTTCGTGTTTTTTGATTCTTTCCTGGATTTCGTTGTAGATGTCCTGCATCTGGCCTTCGCTCGGGCGCACTTCGATAAGCGGATCCAGAAGTCCTGTAGGGCGGATAAGCTGTTCAACAACTTGAGTGGACTTTTGTATTTCTTCTTTGCGCGGTGTTGCCGTTACGTAAATAACCTGCCCCAGTTTTGCTGCAAATTCTTCTGCCTTAAGCGGTCTGTTGTCAAGCGCACTCGGCAGTCTGAAGCCGAAGTCTATGAGATTCTGCTTGCGGCTGCGGTCTCCTTCGTACATGGCGCCAATCTGCGGAACCGTTACGTGGGCTTCATCTATCATGCACAGAAAGTCGTCGGGAAAATAGTGGAGCAGTGTTGCCGGAGGGGCACCGTGTTTTCTGCCTGCAATGGGTGCCGAATAATTTTCTATTCCGGAACAGTAGCCCATTTCGCGCATCATTTCTATATCGTATGTTGTTCTTGTTTTAAGGCGCTCTGCTTCAAGTATTTTTCCCTGGCCGCGCAGTTCTTCCAGGCGTTCGTTGAGTTCGGCTTCGATTTTCTGCGTGGCGGTGTTGAGCATGTCCTGCGGAACGACAAAGTGTTTTGCAGGGTAGAGCCACAGTTCGTCAAGGTTTTCTATTGTTTCGCCGGTAATGGTGTCAAAGCGTTTTATTGCAGACACTTCTTCAAAGTCAAGTTCTATTCTGTAAGCCTGGTCTGTTTCCATGTAGGGAGGGAAAACTTCTATCGTATCTCCCTTTATTCTGAATCGTCCGCGTTCAAGTACCATGTCGTTGCGTGTGTATTGGACTGCAATGAGTTTTTCTGCAAGCGTGTGCGGGTCAAGTGTCTGGCCTACTTCTATTCCCGTGCGCATTTCCTTGTAGAGTTCAGGCATACCAAGTCCGTATATGCAGCTTACGGTGGCAACAATTATTACGTCACGGCGTTCCATGAGGCTGTATGTTGCCGCAAGACGCAGTTTGTCTATTTCTGCATTGACGTCGGCGTCTTTTTCTATATAGAGGTCACGCGCCGGAACATAGGCTTCGGGCTGGTAATAGTCGTAGTAGCTTACAAAGTATTCGACGGCGTTGTCGGGGAAAAATGTTTTGAATTCGCGGTAGAGCTGGGCCGAAAGGGTTTTATTGTGGCTTATGATAAGCGTGGGTCTTTGTACGGCTTCTATTATTTTTGCCATGGTAAACGTTTTGCCACTTCCCGTTACGCCCTTGAGTGTCTGGAATTTGTCTCCGCGCAGAAAACCTTCCGCAAGTTTTTGGATTGCCTGTGGCTGGTCTCCTGCAGGTTCATACGGTGAACAGACTTTGAATTTTCTCATCATGCCTCCGATGAGTTTTTGGGTGACTCCAGTGTAACCGTTATTTTTTCGTAGCGCCCCTTTCTGTAAACGGTAACAGTAACTTTGTCTCCCGGAACCTTGTCTTCGAGTGCGCTGTAGTAGTCGGCCAGTTTTGAAATGCTTATGCCGTCAATTTCGGTAATGATGTCTCCGCCCAGGTATATTATCTGCGGATTGTAGGTTCCGTACTGGACTGCCATTGTTCCGCCTTGAAGACCTGCTTTTTCTGCAAGACTGTTCTTTTCCACACTGTTGATTATCATTCCGGAAGAGATTTTGTATCCTGCAAAAGAAGCTATTCTTGGTGTGTTCTGTATAAGCGAAAGCTTCATTTCTCCGCGGTTTACCCTTCCGTAAGTCAGCAAATCACTTACAACGCGTCTGGCTGTACTTGCCGGAATTGCAAAACCGACTCCGCTCGAAGAGCCGCTTGTGGAATAAATCATTGTGTTTATGCCTATCATGCGCCCCTTGCTGTCCAGAAGAGGACCGCCTGAGTTTCCGGGGTTAATTGCAGCGTCTGTCTGTATCATGTTGCGGATAATTACGTTTTTTGCAGACTGGATAGGGCGGCCCAGTCCGGAAATGATACCTGTTGTCATTGTGCGTTCAAGTGCAAACGGGTTTCCTATTGCAATTACATTCTGGCCTACACGAAGGTTTTCTGAGTCTCCGAACGAAATTGTTTTGAGTTCCACATTCTGCGGCGGATCGAATTTAAGGACCGCAATGTCGCTGCTTTCGTCAAGACCAACGACTTTTCCTTCGTATGAAGTTCCGTCGGCAAGGGAAATTGTGATAAGGGTTGCGTTTTTAACGACATGAACGTTTGTTACGACGTAACCCCTTTTGTCAATGATTGACCCCGACCCCGAACCGCTGTCTTTGAGTTCAGGCTCGTAGAACCAGTTGTAGTCCATGACTTTTGTCGTGATGTTTACAACCGCTTCGTTGCATTTTTCGTATACCGAAATATTCTGTATCTCGTCCTGAGTGTAGTCCGACGAATTGTTTATTACCTGAAGCACCGGGGAATTCGTCTGGAGTTCTGCTTCTTTTTTCTGCGGAACAGCTTCCTGTGTCTCTGTAACGGAACCGCTGCTCTGTGCTGTTTCTGTCTGCTGCGGGTTTTCTGTTCCGTGTGAATTTTTTATTACTGCAGCACATATCAGTGCCGAAATTGCGGCTGCGGTAATTCCTGCGGCTGCCGTGCGTACCAAAAGCTGTCTTTTTGAATAAAGTTTCATAATACCAATATAGCGTCAATGCGCCTGAGTGTCAAAATGTGAGTGACACCGCGGCATTTGCGTTTAAATAAATCCCGCCTTCGGGAAACAATGTGCAGCCGGTCTGCAGTATAAGATAAGCCCTTGTGCTTCCGAGATATATGCAGGCCTGAATTCCGGCGTCTGCATGGTCAAACCAGACATTTTCTTTTGGAAAAGAGGTTATTGCGGCATATGCACCCGCAGAAAAAAAGTCCGTTGTTTTGAGGACTGTTATTCCGTTTTTCCAAAGATGCGCAAATTCTTCTGTTCCGGTATAGAATGTGTACTGCGAGGAAAGACCGGCGAACGTTCCGTCAGATTCTGTTCCCATCATTCCGCAGAAAGAAATTCCGCTGCCGTCATCAGGGCATTTTTCTTCGGGAAAGAATTTTGCTGTACTTTCGAATGCTGCAGAAATTCCGTACTTAAGGGAAGTTTTGTCTGTTACCAGACTGCTCCACGCGAATTTTGCGGCTCCTGATGCACTGAACCTGTCTGAACCTGCGAAAAATCCTGTGAAGTTTCCTGAAAGTTCCAGAAAGTCCGCGGCAGTAAATGCAAGCGATATTTTGTACGGTGCGCCGGCAAAAGTTTTTTCACTTAACGGGGCAAAACAGACACCGGCACCGAATTCCATTGTAAACGAACCTGAAGGATTGTTTTTTGGAACAGGAAGACCTGCAATTCCGCTTCCGAAAGAAGTGATTGAAAGCTGAGGGTAGGTTATTGACGAATCTATGCTGAATGAAGCCACCACTTCTTTTTTGCCTGCACAGAGTACGGCTTTGTAGGTTCCGTCCGGGGCAATGTAACCGTCTTTGTCTGTCCCGTCCCATGAGTATGTTCCGTTCCAGGTTGTAAACGTATATTCGCTGGAACTTAAAATACTGCCGCTTTCGTCTGTAATATAGAGGGTTCCTGTTTCGGGCGCGGTTACAGAAAAATTTATGTCTATTGAACCTAGTCCTCCTGCATTGCGCGGGTTGAATTTCTTTTTTGACGCGGTAACCGATGTTATTTCGAATTCAGCCTTCTGCAGCGTAAGTGAAACTGTTCGTGTCATGCCGCGGATTATTGTTATCGTGGAATTTTCCTTTTTGTAACCGAATTTTTCGGCAGAAATTCTGTGGAAGCCTTCGTCCAGTTCTATTGCCGAAGATGAACTGAATACACGGCCGCCGTCTACGTAAATGTCTGCGCCTGAAGGGGATGTCTGCACGTAAAGAAAACCCGAAATTTTTTCAAGATCGGCGTATATATCGTGTGTTTGTCCCGGACGCAGATTTATGCTGATTGTCCTGGTTTCGTAGTGGGGCTTTTGTATTCTTAAGGTATGGTTTCCCGGCTCGATTTCTGTAATGCGTACAGGTGCCGTTCCTCTATAGCTTCCGTCAAGGTAAACCGAAGCGCCGCTTGTGTTGACGTGTACACTGAGGGACGCTTTTTTTTGCTTTACCGCGGTAATATCGTCCGAGCCTGTAAAAACCGGTGTACGTGATGCTGAAACCTGAGCATAATTGTACTGCAGTGAAAAAAGTGTCGCCGCCAGAACCAGTATTTTTTTTAATTTCATCGTGCTCTCCGGAAAAAGTTGTGGATTCCGTTTTTTTTACGCATAAATTATAACACCAATACTGCATTGTTTCAAAGCATGTCATGTTCAAGAAAGCTGAAGTAGTCGTTTTTTGTGATTATGATATGGTCCATAAATGTTATTCCCAGGATTCCTGCCGCCTGCTGAAGAACTTTTGTTGACTCAACATCGGCGTGGCTGGGACTGCATTTTCCGTAAGGGTGGTTGTGGCAGCATATTATTCCCGAAGCGTGTTCCGAAACTGCCCCTGCAAAAATTTCTCTGGGGTGAACAAGCGTTCTGTTTGTTGTTCCTACAGAGATAAGTCTTATTTTGATAAGTTCGTGGGCGCCGTTTACTGTTGCCGTAACAAAATGTTCCGTAGGTTTGAGCGAATAATGCTGGACGTACGGAACAATGTCGCTGGGTTTGTTGACCGTTTTTTTCTGGTAACTGTTGCGCCGCCTTCCAAGTTCGAGTGCAGCCGCTATAACAAGGGCCCGCGAAGTTCCGACACCTTCTATTGAAACAAGATTTTGAATCAGGTTTTCATCATTGCTGGCATTGAGCATGTCTATGACTTCCTGAGACAAAAGTTCAATGGGGTTTTTCCTTGTTCCCCGGCCCAGAATAAGCATAATGAGTTCTTCATCACTGGGATAGTAAATTCCATTTCTGAGCGTAAGTTCCCTTATGTCGGGCTTGTCGTTCAATTCTTCTAGTTGTAAATTTATATTGTCCATACTATATATATAGACTTTGAAAAGTAGAATTTGCAAAAATCGGCAACACATTCTTGAGATTTTTTTTAATTAATTATATTGTTTACTCTGCGGAATGTAAATTTTCCGCTAATTCTAGACTTCAGGATGGATTTTTATGAAGAAAGTATTGAAAGTTCTGGCCGTTGCAGCTACAGTTACGGCACTTGTATGCTCTTGTTCTTCGGGAGCAAAAGTAACAAAAATCGGTGTTATTCAGCTTGTTGAACACCCGGCCCTTGACGCTTCTTATAAGGGTTTTGTTGACGGACTCAAGGCCGCCGGTTATGAAGACGGAAAGAACATAAAGATTGACTACGAAAATGCCCAGGGCGAACAGGCCAACTGCGTTACTATCGCAGACAAACTTGTTTCTACACGCAGCGATCTTATTCTTGCAATTGCAACTCCGGCTGCACAGGCTGTAGCAAACAAGACAGAGCGCATTCCTATTCTTGTTACTGCCGTTACAGACCCCGAAAGTGCAGGTCTTGTAAACAGCAACAAACTCCCCGGAACAAACGTAAGCGGTACTTCTGACCTTACTCCGGTTGCAGCTCAGATTGATCTTCTCAAAAAGATTTTCCCGAATGCAAAAAAAGTCGGAATGCTTTACTGCTCAAGCGAAGAGAATTCAAAGTTCCAGATAGACATTGCGAAGGAAGCATGTGACAAAGTGGGACTTTCCTATGTAGACGCAACTGTTTCAAACACAAATGAAGTTCAGCAGGTTGTACAGAGCCTTGTCGGAAAGGTAGACGCAATTTATACTCCTACAGACAACATGATTGCAAGCTGCATGGCTACAGTAGCACTTGTTACAAACGAAGCAAAAATTCCTGTAATCTGCGGTGAAAGCGGAATGGTGGACAAAGGCGGACTTGCCACATACGGAATCAACTACTACGAACTTGGAAAACAGACTGCAACTATGGCTGTAGATATTCTCAAGAACGGAAAAAAGCCTGCAGAAATGCCTGTACAGTATCTGAGTACCTGCGACTTTACATACAATCCTGACACTGTAAAGATTCTTGGAATTGAACTTCCTTCAGATCTTCTTAAATAAGTTTTCTGCTTTTTTACGGAACATTTGCCGCCGTCCGGTATGAAAGTGCTTGTACCGGGCGTTCTTTACAGACAGCTGTTTTTGACCGGAAACAAGGTATTATGCCTGACTCCGGTCTTTTTTTTAAAGAATTTCGTCATAAAACGGCGGTTCACAATTCCATTCCATCGAATTCTCTGCTATAATTCTTTCTATTATGTCAGATTTTTTTGTTGCATTTTCCGGTGCTATGGTTGGTGCCGTTGCCCAGGGTGTTCTCTGGGGAATTATGGCTTTAGGCGTTTACATTACGTTTAAAATTCTTGATTTTGCCGACATGACAGTTGACGGAAGCTTTGCTTTGGGTGGCTGTACCTGTGCAATTCTTATTGTAAACGGAATAAACCCTCTTATTGCCGTTCTTATAGCTACAATAGCCGGAGCCCTTGCCGGATGCATTACCGGTCTTCTTACCACAAAACTCAAAATTCCCGGAATTCTTGCTGGAATTCTTATGATGCTGGCACTTTATTCAATAAACCTTCACATTATGGGAGGCCCTAACCAGCCTTTGTCAAGAGCGCATGTTACCATAATGAATTTCTTTAACAATCTGTTCAATCTGTCAGAAATTTTTGAAGATACGGCAACATCAGTTTCAAGTCTGATTACCGGAGTTATTTTTAGTGCTGCACTTATTGCCATTATGTACTGGTTCTTCGGAACAGAAGTCGGCAGTGCAATCCGCGCAACGGGAGATAACCCCAATATGAGCCGCGCACAGGGAATAAGTACAGACAAAATGCAGATTCTGGCCCTTATGATAGCAAACGGTCTTGTTGCCATGAGCGGCGCTCTTGTTATGCAGCAGCAGCGCTTTGGTGACGTAAGCATGGGAATCGGAACAATTGTTATTGGCCTTGCTTCAATAATTATCGGTGAAGTAATATTCGGCCGCAGATTCGGCTTCTGGTGGAGCCTGCTTTCTGTTGTTTTCGGTTCAATAATTTACAGACTTATTATCGCGATTGTTCTTCAGCTTGGAATGAAAACACAGGACCTTAAGCTTTTGTCTGCTGTTGTTGTAGCCGTAGCACTTTCTGTTCCTGTAATAAAACAAAAGATGTCGCACCATAAAAAAAATACAGGAGTTAAAAATGCTTAAAGTTGAACATGTTTCAAAAACCTTTAATCCTGGTACAATAACAGAGCGCAAGGCTCTCAGAGATATAAGTCTTACGCTGAATGACGGCGATTTTGTCACTGTTATCGGCGGTAACGGAGCGGGAAAGTCAACTCTGCTCAATCTTATTGCCGGCGTTCACTTTTGTGACGAAGGTTCAATTCTTCTGGACGGTGAAGATATTACTGCCCAGCCTGAATATGTACGTGCAAAATACCTGGGACGCGTTTTTCAGGACCCGATGATGGGAACCTGCGCTTCCATGGAAATTCAGGAAAATCTTGCACTTGCATACCGCCGCGGAAAAAAGCGTGGTCTTGGCTGGGGGATAACACCTGCCGAGCGTGAAGAATACAAAAAACAGCTTTCACTTCTGGAACTAGGGCTTGAAAACAGAATGTCTGCAAAAGTAGGACTTCTTTCGGGAGGTCAGCGACAGGCTCTTACACTGCTTATGGCGACTTTGCAGAAACCTAGGCTTCTTCTGCTTGACGAACATACAGCTGCCCTTGACCCGAAAACAGCACACAAAGTTCTGGAACTTACCGAGCATTTTGTAAAGCGCGACCATCTTACTACCTTTATGGTCACCCACAATATGAAAAATGCAATCCACTATGGCAACCGCCTTATTATGATGCTTGACGGAAAAATTGTGTACGAAGCCAGTGGAGAAGAAAAACAGAATCTTCAGGTTTCTGACCTTCTTCAGAAATTTCAGACAGCCAGCGGAAACGAAGATGCGGTTTCTGACAGAATGATGCTCAGCTGAATAAAATTGGGGATGTAATATTGCCTATGAATACAGTAGAAGATTCTAACTATGAATATCAGATAAAGGCGTATCTTGATGCAATACGTTGTTTCGGTGAAAATACCGATGACTATCTGTATGTCTATGAGATAAGAAAAAATCGTCTCTGGTTTTCGGGTAATGCCATAAGGGAAAAATACAATCTGCTGAAAGATGGCAAAGAGTATTGTTCCCTTGATGAATGGTTTTCCATTGTCTATCCCCCGGATATTAAATTCCTTAAGGAATCTACTGTTTCGCGCCGGTGGAATAAAAAAAACACTTATAACATCAACTACAGGATACTTGATAAAGATAAAAATCCAATCTGGGTAAATAACCGCGGAAAACTCCGTTTTGATGAAGCTGGAAAACCTCTTGTACTGGTTGGACGTGTGTCAGATGTTGTCCTCAAGCAGATGGTGGATCCCCTGACTAATCTTTTTAACAAGACCAAACTTCTTGAAGACGGGAAAAATGCACAGAATTCCGGAATCAGGGGTTATTTTCTTCTTGTAGGAATTGACGATTTAAGAAAGATAAACATAAAGTACGGCTGGGACTACGGTAACAGAATAATTATGCATGTTGCAGAAACGCTTAATGAATTGTCACAGGGAAAGTACGGGGTTTACCGCATGGACGGCGACTGTTTGGCAGTAAGGCTAGTAAATGCGACAAAAGAGGAAACCCAAAATTTTTTTGACGAAGCCCAGAAAATTCTTTCACTGACCTGTACAATTTCGGGCGGTTCTGCGGAATTCAAAAACAAAAAAGGCGAAGCAGAAAATGCCTACCAGTATGCAGAAGAAGCTCTTTCCAAGTCAAAAAAAGTTTCAAAGGCAATGCTTCAGTTCTTTTCTGAAGAAGACTATAAGAAAAAAATCGCCGACACTCTTCTTCTTGATGAATTGAACCAGAGTGTAAAAAACGGCTTCAGGGGATTTTCCCTTTGTTACCAACCGCAGATTAAATCTTCTGTCTATGATTTGTTCGGTGCAGAAGCCCTTTTGAGATACAATTCCCCCTCTGTCGGAAGACAGATGCCTGACCGCTTTATTCCGATGCTGGAAAATTCCGGTCTTATTTATCCTGTCGGGCTTTGGGTACTGGAAACTGCCCTTAAACAGTGCGCAGTATGGAGGAAAAACAGCCCCAAATTCCATATAAGTGTAAACGTTTCCTATGTTCAGCTTAAAAATTCGCATATTACACGGGATGTGCTTGATAAACTTTATGCATCAGGTCTTCCCGGAAGTGCGCTTACAATAGAAATTACAGAATCAATGCAGCTTCAGGATTATGAACACTTTAACGAAATTGTTTCTGCCTGGAAAGAAGAGGGAATAGAAATTTCTGTAGATGATTTTGGAACAGGCTATTCTTCACTTGCTTATTTGAAAAATCTTGCAGTTGATGAAATTAAAATAGACAAAAGTTTTGTTTCAAAAGTTTATACGAATACATATAATTACCTGCTTCTGAAAAACATGATGGACCTTGCAGACTCAACACAGATTCGTGTATGTTGCGAAGGTGTCGAAGATGACAAGGAACTTCAGGTACTCGAAGAACTGAACCCGTTTTTATTCCAGGGATATCTCTTTTCAAAACCCTGCGAAAAGAAAGACTTCGAAAAACTCTTTTTTAACGGTGACAATTCTGAATACAAGGAATTACGGAAGAAAATCAGCGGCATCCAGAAAAAGAATTTTGACCGTTTTTTGAATTTCAAACCGCTTGAAGTTCTTAAGGCTACAGAAGTGGGACTTTGGATAATGCGCATTGACAAAAAAGCCGGGGTTTACGAAATGTATGCCGACGAAACAATGCGCCATGTTATGGGAGCGTCAGACAAAAATCTTTCTCCCGAAGAATATTATCAGTTTTGGTATTCGCGCATAAATTCCGGTTACTACACATATGTTCTGGAGTCGCTGGACAGGATGGCCCATGACGGAAGTATTGTTCAGTTCCAGTACACATGGATTCACCCTGAACTCGGAGATGTTCTTGTACGCGGAACAGGAGCCAGAATAGAAGACAGCGACGGAATGGTTTGTCTTCAAGGCTACCACGGTATGATAAACAATCTTGTTCGGCCGGAATTTATAGAAAAGGCTGTAATGGCCGAATCTTTTGACTACGATGAAAACCGCGGAATGATTTACTTTCATTCACAGAGAAGCCTTCTTGCAGGTGAAGAAATCCACGAAGGAAACTTTCCTGAGTCCTGGATTAATAAAAAGATTGTTCATCCCCATTTTGCCAGTGACTTCAGAAAAATTTTTATCGGCGTAGACAAAAAAGATAATTTTGACGATATGGAACTTATGCTCAAAACCAAGCATGGTGATTACGGCTGGTTCAAACTTTCTGCCAGGCATCTTGGACTTTCTGAAGATGAAAAGAGTTCTTTGTTTGTGCAGCTTGTTCAGGAAGATAACGAAAGGCTTGTAAATCTTGAAAATATGCGCATCAAGGACTTTTACATGGCAAGTCTTTCGGACTCAATTGCCTATGCCGAGCTTGACATGGAATGCGGATGGATTCAGGAACTTGGTGGTCTCTGGCAAAAATTGGAAAATGAATTTGAAGGAAAGGTAGACAATCTTCTTCAGTATCTTTCTGACAAAAGAAATGAATGTGCAGGCGAAGATTCTTATATTGGAGTAGAAAAAGAATATTCCGGTGAAGGTCTGCGCAAGTTTATTGAAAGTGAAACCGACAAAAAGACACGCTTCGTTATCTACAAAAGCATAATAGAGGGAAACGAACGCTGGGTAAAACTGGTTATTCATACCTTTAAGGATAATTTTTCTGGAAGTGTATATGCCCTTCTTTGCCTTAAGGATGTAGATGAGCGCATAAAAAATGAAATTGTTCTTAAGGAAGTTGCAGAAAAAGATTCCCTGACGCATCTTTTGAACAGAAAATCTTTTGAAAAGCACATTGACGGTTATCTGGATTTTGCCGGACGTTCAGGAGAAGGCGTTTACATTCTGTTTGATATAGACTACTTTAAGAGCATAAACGATAAATTTGGACACCTTAAGGGAGATGAAATTCTTAAAAAAAACGGCACATATTCTTTTTGACACGTTTAATGAAACCGGACTTGTAGGACGCTACGGCGGTGATGAATTCCAGGTGTTTATTAAAGGTGCGCAGAAGAGGGAAAAGATAGAAAGCGTTATGGTAAAACTGTATAAATCCCTTGAAGAGATGAATCTTCACTGCAGTGCCGGAGTTGCCTTTGTCAATGCAAAAGAATTTTCATTCAACGAAATGTTCAGCCGTGCAGATGATGCCCTTTACTGGTGTAAGAAAAACGGCAGAAGCAAATACAAATTCCACGAAGATTTCAAGAAAGAATATTAAAAAAAAAGGGGCTGTTCAAAAAGTTTGGACAGCCCCTTTTGTTCATGGATTATATTACTTAAGGTTAATCATGCTCTTGTCATAGTCTGTCGGCGGTACGAAGCCCATGAGTTCCATAATTGTTGCCGGCCATGAAGAGATTCCAAGACCTTCGTTAAGTTTTGTATTGTCATATTCGCCCTTGTATTCAGGATCATAAATGATTCCGGGAACAGGGTTAAGGCTGTGGCTTGTTTTTGCCTTTGGTTCACCGTCTGCGTTTTTCTTTACGCTTCCGTCTTTTGCGTGCTCGAACATATCGTCACTGTTACCGTGGTCTGCAGTTACACACATAATTCCGCCGGCTTCCTTGATTGCATCACGGATTCTTCCAAGCTGAAGATCCATTCCTTCCATTGAACAGACAACGGCATTGAAAACACCAGTGTGTCCTACCATGTCTCCGTTGGGGAAGTTGAGTCTTATGTGGTCGTATTTTCCGCTCTTTATGGCTTCAACTACCTTGTCTGTGATTTCTGCACATTTCATCCACGGACGCTGCTCAAAAGGTACTACGTCAGACTTGATTTCGATGTAGTCTTCGAGCTTTTCGTCGAACTTGCCGAGTTTGTTTCCGTTAAAGAAGTAAGTTACGTGACCGTACTTCTGTGTCTCGGAAATTGCCATGAGAGAAACACCTGACTTTGTAAGGTATTCACCCATTGTTCTGTCAATTGACGGCGGTGAAACAAGATACTGTGCCGGAATATGAAGGTCTCCGTCGTATTCCATCATTCCTGCATATTCAACTGCCGGAACTCTCTTTCTGTCAAAGTGGCTGAATTCTGCATCTGCGGGAGTTTCGAAAGCTGCTGTCATTTCAAGAGCTCTGTCTCCGCGGAAGTTAAAGTAAATTACACTGTCACCGTCGTTGATTGTTCCGACTGGCTTTCCGTCTTTTGAAATAATGAATTCGTGCATGTCCTGATCAAGAATGCCGGGAACTTCCTTGCGGTATGTTTCGATGGCTTCTGTTGCAGATGCAAACGCCCTTCCTTCGCCAAGAACATGTGCCTTCCATCCTCTTTCTACCATGCTCCAGTCAGCATTGTATCTGTCCATGGTAAGGTACATTCTTCCTCCGCCTGAAGCAATTCTGTAGTCGCAGTCTTTGAAAGAAGCAAGAAATTCTTCGAGCGGTGTGATGTATGTAAGTGCAGAAGTCGGGTCAACGTCGCGTCCGTCAAGAAGTGCATGTACGCGAACAGACTTTACTCCTTCTTTGTTTGCTTCTGTAATCATTGCCTTGAGGTGGTCTATGTGTGAGTGAACGTTACCGTCAGAAACAAGACCAATAAAGTGAAGGGTAGTGTTCTTTGTATTTACATTGGATACAAGCTTTTTCCAGGTATCTGCCTTGAACATTGAACCTGAAGTGATTGCGTTTGAAACAAGCTTTGCACCCTGGGCAAAAACACGTCCGCAGCCCATTGCGTTGTGACCTACTTCGCTGTTTCCCATGTCTGCATCTGAAGGAAGTCCTACTGCTGTTCCGTGTGCCTTAAGCCGTGTGTGTGGTGCATTGGCTGTGAGCCAGTCCAGATATTTCATTCTAGATGCCTTTACTGCATCTCCTTCTTCATATTTACCGTATCCTACACCGTCCATGATAACAAGAACTACAGGACCGCGGCGGCCTTTCCAGTTGGGGTTCTTCTGTAATGCGTGCATTGTGTCGGGTTTTACTGTTTCAGACATATTAACTCCTGTATAAAAATATATTGACCTGTTTTAATAAAAAAACGGCCCTCAGTGAAGGCCGCTTTTCTTGATTTAGATGTTTGTAATAAGAAGCGTCTTTGAATCAAGCTTAAGCGTGGACTCAAGGTCCGTCTTTTTGCCCATCTTAAGGATGCTTACCTGTGTTACAGAACTCTTGGAAACAAGATGAATTACTGCAGTGAAGTATTCGAGAAGAGCCTTGGGAGCTGAATCCTCAAGTTTGTCTCCTTCTGCAGTTGCACTGATCCAGACTCTTGTCTTTGTAGCTTTTGCATAGCTTGCAACAGCCTGAATGTCTGCTTCCTTAACTTTAGAGAAGTCTACACCGTCAATAACTACACCTGCAACAGCGATTCCGCCGGCTTTAAGTGCGTTAAGTGTGTTGACAACCTTTTCAAGATTAAAGTTATCCTGATTAAAGTTAAGGATTGTGCGGTTGCGTACAATCTGATCCTTTACATCTGCTGCATTTGCGATAGTCTTTTTCTTTGAAATCTCGTTGTAGATTCCGTCGTACCAGGAAATGACATTTTCGCTGTGCTGGTCAAATGAAACGTGAACAAGCTGTTTTCCATTCAGAAGAGTGTCCATTCCAAACTGAACCAGAACGGATGTCTTTCCGAGACCCTTCTTTGCAGTAACAAGTCCGAGTTCTCCAGCCTTGAGTCCACCGTTTGTAGCTTCATCAAATGCGCGGATAGGACTGCGCTCAAAAAGTTCCTGTTTTGCCATAATAATTCCCTCTTAGGATTCTGACTAATCATGTACCGCACTGATTATTGGTCAGTGCAGCACACATTCACTTATTTTGCCAATCCGGCCTTGCGCTTTTCTGCATAAGCCTTGATAAGCTCGTCTGCAACAGCGTTAGGAACCTTTCCGTACTTTTCGAATTCCATTGTGAATTCTGCCTTTCCCTGTGTAGAAGAGCGGAGAATTGTTGAGAATCCGAACATTTCTGAAAGAGGAACTTCTGCGTTGACAGTTGAGTTTCCGGCTTCATCAGAAGAGTCAATGATAACACCGCGGCGCTGGTTTATAAGACCAAACATATTTCCCTGGAATTCAGCAGGTCCTGCAAGCTGAACCTTCATGATAGGCTCAAGAATAACAGGTTTTGCCTTTGAGTATCCTTCACGGAATGCTCCGATAGCAGCAGTCTGGAAAGCGATATCTGAAGAGTCAACAGGGTGGTACTGTCCATCATTGATTGTACATCTTACGCCGACAACAGGTGCACCGATAAGTGAACCCTTTTCGAGAGCTTTTTTGAATCCCTTGTCGCAGGAAGGAATGTATTCGTTAGGAATTGCTCCTCCCTTGATTGCGTCTACGAACTCGTAGTCCTTGTCAGAAATAGGCTCCATGAATCCGGCTACGCGGCCGTACTGTCCGGAACCACCAGTCTGCTTCTTGTGTGTGTAGTTGAAGTCTGCGCGCTGTGTGATTGATTCGCGGTATGCTACTTCTGGCTGTGAAACTACAACTTCGCACTTGTATTCACGCTTCATGCGTTCTACATAAACTGCAAGGTGAAGCTCACCCATTCCCTTGATGATTGTCTGGTTTGATTCAGGATCAACGTAAGTCTGGAATGTCGGGTCTTCCTTTGTAAATCTGTTGAGAGCCTTTGACATGTTGGCTGCATCTGACTTGTTAACAGGTGTAATGGCTTCTGAAATAACAGGTTCAGGAACGAACATTGAAGTCATTGCATAGTTGAGTCCGCCGCCGCAGAAAGTGTCTCCTGATGCACAATCAACACCGAACAGGGCGATAATGTCACCAGGCTGTCCTTCGTTAATATCTTCCATTGCAGCAGAGTTCATGCGGACAATGCGACCAACCTTGAACTTTTTCTGTGCT
The DNA here is from genome assembly GCF_016117655.1 of Treponema peruense. Classification (NCBI taxonomy): domain Bacteria; kingdom Pseudomonadati; phylum Spirochaetota; class Spirochaetia; order Treponematales; family Treponemataceae; genus Treponema; species Treponema peruense. The sequence goes on along the minus strand of NZ_CP064936.1, from coordinate 2,064,703 downwards.
CTAGTATTGAAGAGTTCGTCACCCTTTACAATCTTTCCCTGGTAGATGCGGACATAAGTAAGCTGTCCGTACTGTCCGTCGTCAAGTTTGAATGCGAGTGCAACACAGGGCTTGTCTGCAACATTGAAAAGCTCTACCTGAGTTTCGTTGTTGTCAAGGTCAAGACCGTAGTTATGTACTTCAGTCGGGTTCGGCAGATAGCGGATAACACCGTCAAGAAGCGGCTGGATACCCTTGTTCATGTGGGCAGAACCGCAGTATACGGCTACAAACTGCTCTGCAAGTGTTCCCTTGCGGATAGCTGCAATAATTTTGTCCTGGTCTACGTTGTCGTATCCGTTTTCCATGATGTCTTCCATGAGGGAGTCATCGAACATAGATGCTGCGTCAAGGAGTTCCTCGCGCTTTGCCTTTGCTTCATCAACAAGTTCTGCAGGAATTTCTGCGACGCGTACGTCTACACCGTCGTTTCCTTCGAAGTAGTATGCTTTCATGGCGATAAGGTCTACAACACCCTGGAGCTTGTCTTCGAGACCGATAGGAAGCTCTACCATGTAGGAGTTAAGACCGAGCTTTTCGCGGAGCTGTTTGCAGACACGGAGTGGATTTGCACCCTGGCGGTCGCACTTGTTAACGAATGCGATGCGGGGAACATGATAGCGCTTTAACTGGCGGTCTACAGTGATTGACTGTGACTGAACACCGGCAACTGCACAGAGAACAAGGATAGCACCGTCAAGAACACGGAGCGAGCGTTCTACTTCGACTGTAAAGTCAACGTGGCCCGGAGTGTCGATAAGGTTAATCGTTGTGTCCTTCCACTGAACCTGTGTAGCTGCAGACTGAATTGTGATTCCGCGCTCACGCTCCAGTTCCATGTTATCCATAACAGCGCCAACGCCGTCTTTGCCATGTACTTCATGGATCTGATGAATCTTGTTGCAGTAGAACAAGATACGTTCTGACAGTGTTGTTTTACCAGAGTCAATGTGGGCGCTGATTCCGATATTACGTACTTTTGTAATATCAAAGCTCATATTGTATACCTCTCAAAAAAGAATCTTGAGTCTGTGCATGATGCAACCGAAAAAGATGGCTGTGCACAATGCAATCATTCTAGATACTATAATAGAAAAAATCGGTAATTTCAATAGAATTTCATTGTTATTGCAAATATTTGCGTTAAATAGTTTAACTTTGCAATAAATGTCATTATTCTGTGCAATTTTCATTCAAGCTGTACAGTGTAATCCAGAGCGATTTTTGCAGTCCATCTGAAATTTTTGCTTTTACTGCCGAAAGAAGCCGAAATTCCACATTCGAATTCAGGTTCTTCTGCAAGTGTTATTGAAAAGTCTGCGGTACTGCGCTGCAGTATTGAATTTTTTGGTGAAAGACTCTGTGACGCAGAAAGTTTTGAAGAAGATGTTTTTTTTGCAAACGAAACGCTTGTTCCCGAATATAAAGATCCGAAGGTCTTTTTTACGCTGCACTGAACTGAATTTTTTAAAGCCGGTTCTTCGTTTTCGAGGCTTATTTCTGTGCTTTGCGAAAGGGTTGACGAAAGTCCCCGTGTTTTATATGAAAGTGCTGCTTTTGTGCAGAAAAATGCATATTCTGTTCCGCTTTTGCCACTCTGTCTTTTTCTTGCGGCGTGTGCTGTAAGTCCTGCTGCAACTGCCGATTTTTCAAGGCGGAATGTGTACTGCGGTGTTATACTGATGCTTTCTTTTGTTGAAGGTACTGTTCCGGATGAAGTAATTGTCTGCGGGTCCGAAACAAAATAGGATGTTCCCAGCATAAAATCCCCCAGAACAAGAAAATTGTGTGTTCTGACCCATGGAAGCACGCCTCCGAACGGATTTTCGTATATTCCAAAGGCTGTGGAACTTCTGAAAGCGGGTGCCATAAAATTTGCTTCTGCACCGAGGGCCGCGTAGTTTTTTTGGGGAAATGCTTTTTTTGAAAGAAACCAGGACGAAGAAGCGCCTGTCCCGTACTTGAGGGAAGCTGCGGTTACCGAAAGTGAAATTTTTGGAAACGGACCTGCACTGAAAGATTTGTCAGCGGCCAGAATGAATTCGCAGTCAGGAATATATGCTGCCTGAAGCCGCGGCATAAGTGAATGTTTGTCTGACGGTGCAAGACTTATTGCTGCCGAAAACGGTTTTTGTGCACTGGTAAAGGAAGGGAGCGAGGGGTTTATACCGGGCGTGAGTGTTATTGGCCTGCATAATGCTGACGGAACTGAGGGAACAGGGTTTTTAAGGCGCGAAACTGTTCCCGAAAAAGACAGCGTACCTGCCAGTAAATCTATATTTAATGGAAGAAAGTTTACATTTTTGTTAATGCGTGCGCCGTATCTGACCTTATGGAAAGAGGCAATGTCCTGAGGCGAAAAGTCACCTGCCTTATTTAGATTGATTTTGTCGGTTCCCGTTCCGGCTGTTATTTTAAGGCAGCCCGCGCTTATGCTTGTTCCTGCGTCGTATCTTAGACTCGGCTGTTCAATGCAGGAACTTACCGATGTGTATGTTTCGAAGGCCCAGTTTGTTCCGGCCGGCTTTTTCTGCGGAAAGACAGATTTTGGCAGGAACAAAACGGCTGCTGTTATTAAAATAAATTTTCTCATCACTTATATATATGCCGTGGAATTCCAGTTTGACAAAAAAAATTAAAAATAAGCAGAAAAAAATGGATTCGGTTTATTTTGTTTTAATTTCTGCGGAATCGGGCTTTGGTTCTTGCAATTAAGGGTAAAAAACTGTACAATATGCGAAATTTTACTTATATTTGCATGTCTGTCTGTAACCGCTTCTAGGTACAGGGGAAAATCTAACTTAGTGTTGTATAGTTTATGTTTTTCAAAAGCGGTTCTGGGCCTTCATGTGGGTTTTAAAGAGGAACCGTTATGGAAGAAATCAATGATCAGTTTGATGACGTCCTAGCTATGCCCTCAGAAGAAATCGGTGCTGATGAATCCAGAGAAAATGATTCTGATGCAATTTCTTTTGCGGACCTTGGACTTGATGAGATAACTCTTGCTGCAATTGAACGCAAGGGTTTTGTTACACCTTCTCCTATTCAGGTACTGGCAATTCCGCGCCTTTTGAACGGAGATGCCAATGTTATTGCACGTGCTCGTACCGGTACAGGCAAAACGGCGGCTTTTGGACTCCCGCTTGTACAGCAGCTTAGAAGTGAAGGCGACCACGTAAGGGCAGTTATTCTTGAGCCTACACGTGAACTTGCCATGCAGACCTGTACAGAAATGGCTTCTTTTTCTACAGGGAAATATCCGCGTACAGCTGTAGTTTACGGTGGTGCTTCTATTGGAGAGCAGATACGTTCACTTAAGCGCGGTGTAGAAATTGTTGTCGGAACTCCGGGACGTGTTCAGGATTTGATTGACCGCGGCGTTCTTAACCTTGACAAGATTGACTATTTTATTCTTGACGAAGGCGACGAAATGCTTGACATGGGATTTGTTGATGACATCGAAAATATTTTTTCATGTGCAAATCCTGACTGCCGCGTTCTTTTGTTTAGTGCGACAATTCCCGCTCCTATTCTTAAGATTGCCCAGAAGTTTATGGGTGACTACGAGATTGTAGAAGAAGAGGGACATGAAGAAGAGCCGCTTCTTATTGAACAGAAATACTGGATGGTGCGCGAAAACGAAAAAGTCGAAGCTCTTGTGCGCCTTATTGATATTTCGCCGGATTTCTTTGGACTTGTTTTTGTTCAGAAAAAGACAGATGCCGATTATGTCTGCAAGGCTCTGGACGAAAAAGGTTACCAGGTTGCAGCCCTTCACGGTGATATTCCCCAGGGACAGCGCGAAAAGATCCTTGCAAGATTCCGCTCAAAGAAGACACGCATTCTTGTAGCTACAGATGTTGCAGCCCGCGGAATTGACATTGAAGGACTTACACATGTCGTCAACTACGAGTTGCCGTTTGACGGTCCGACATACGTTCACCGCATCGGACGTACAGGTCGCGCCGGTGCTACGGGAATGGCAATAACTTTTGTGCGCCCTGAAGAAAAAAGACGCCTCGGTTATCTTAGAAGTGCAATCAGAAGAAGTGCAAAAGGCGAAATGAACGAGGGAACAATTCCTTCTGTTGAAGACGTTCTTACTGCAAAAAGAGGACGTCTGTTTGACGACATCAAAAACAGCCTTGGACTCAATGCAGAACGTGCCGCTTCTTTGGAAAACACAGATACAGAAAATGCAGAAGAAGCTTCTGTACCTCACCTCAGAAAGGGTGATCCTATTTTTGAAACAATGGCCGAAGAGCTCTGTTCCGGTCAGAATGCCCAGGAAGTTGTAGCTTCACTTCTTTCTGCAACATACGGCGGAATGCTCAGCAAGAATCGTTATGGAAAAATCAATACGGTTTCAGGCGGACGCAATTTTGACCGTTCTGACAGGGGAGACCGCAGAGAACGTGACCGTGGTTCCCGCAGAAGTGTTACTGTCGGTGATGACCAGATAAGGCTTTATGTTCAGATGGGATGGCAGGACGGCTACAATCCAAGAAAGATTGCAGACTACTTCAGCAACCTTCTTAACATTCAGGGACGCCAGGTAGATAACATTGATATGGCCGACAGATTCTGTCTTTTGAGTCTTCCTGTTGAAGCCGGAAAAAAGGCTCTTGAACTTTCTGCGTCAGATTCAGGAATTCCACACATGCACCAGGATACAAAGGTTGACTTTGCTGGAAGGGGTGACTCTTTTGGAAGAAGACGCGGCGGCCGACGTGACTTTGACCGCGGTGACAGACGCGACCGTGGATTCAGGGACCGCGACAGAAACCGTGACGGATTCCGTTCAAGAGGGGCAAAGGGCGGTTCGCATTCAAGACCGGGTGTACATACTGCAACCCAGCGAAGCGGACAGGCATCTTTCTTCAAGAAGTCGTCTTCGTCACAGGAATATTAATGCAACGGGCTGTCTTTAAGGGGCGGCCCTTTTTTTATTGAGGCTCGTACGGCTTGTAACTGTCGAGCCACCTGATTACAGGAACCCTCCAGTCATCTTCCAGGGCACCTTCGAGTAAAAGCCTTTCAAACATAAACTGAATGTAAGAATTGATTTCTTTTTTGTCTGCATCCGTAATATCGGTTGAGTTTTTGAAGAGATCGTTTATAAAGTTTACTGCCATCTGCGGCGTAAAAAGTTCTGGAGTAATTTTTGTAAGCATATACAGCGCCGCCGGAATGCAGTTTACGCTGTGCTGTTTTACGTAGAGAACAGTTTCACCTATGGCAACAGCCTGAGCATACAATTCGCTGTTCCATTGTTCGCTTTCCTGCTGTGTAAATGATTCTCTCTTGAAAAGCATTCTGTAAAAACTGTAGCACAGGCATACTACGACAATATGCAGGCTTGGAACACACAGGTAATGCGGGTCTGCTCTCTGAACATTTGTTACGGCTCTTGATTCGGGGCATTTGGGGCGGTATGTTGTAGTCATTGAGTATGTGTACATTTTGTATGCTTCTTTGTAGCAGCGTTTAATGTAACGCAGGAATTCTATAGAAAGTTTTGCTCCCTGTTTTATGCCGAATCTTTTTTGCATCATTACAATAGGGCGTATCCAGTAATTTATAAAATCAAGATAGCAGTCAATATGGTCAGGCCTAAACGGAACTTTCTGATCCAGTTCGTTGTCTACGTGTTTTACTGGGAAATGAAAAATGTGGATTTTCTGCAGGTACTGGAGCATAAAGAATTTGTTTGCGACAACAAATATGTATGATGCAATTGCGGGCAGTCCCAGAATGTGGCCGATTGGAAGTGTTGCATATGCATAAAGTACGTTGAATGATTTTAACGGCCTTCCTGCGAATTTTCTGATTCTTTTTTCTGACGGTGCCTTTGCTGTTCCCTGGCGGTACGGGAATTCTTTTTTTGTGGTTTTGCTGTTAGTATTTTTCATTTTCCAAATACCTTTTTTGCAACTGCTACTGTTTCCATGGCATCTTTTGAGTAATAGTCTGCTCCTATTTTTTTTGCATAGTCTTCTGTAAGAACAGCGCCTCCTGCAACTATAGCGCATTCTCTTCCATGTTCTGAAAGTGTTGTTTTCAAAAGACTGATTGTTTTTTCCATGTTGGCGACGGTTGTGGTCATAAGTGCGCTTAGCCCTACAAGCTGTATATTGTGTTTTATTACAGTGTCTACTATGGTCTGGGCAGGTACATTTTTTCCAAGGTCAATGACAGTGTAACCGTAGTTTTCGAGCATGGCCTTTACGATGTTTTTTCCTATATCGTGAATGTCACCGTAAACTGTTGCAAGAACAATTGTACCTTTGCTTTCCTGTTTTGCTCCTGTTGCGGCAAGATTTTCCTTTATTTTTGAAAAAGAGTTTCCTACTGTTTCTGCACTGAGCAACAGCTGCGGAAGAAATTTTTTTCCGTTTTCAAAATCTTTTCCTACACTGTCCAGTGCGGGAACAATGCAACCGTTTATTATTTCTACAGGTTTTTTGTTTTGAAGCAGCCGTTCTGTTACGACGGCGGCGCGGTCTTTGAAGCCGTTTTCTATTATTTTGATGAGCTCTGTTTCATCGGTTGCGGAAGAGCACTTTTCTGTGCTGAGTGAATTTTCTGTTGCAGAAGAGGGCTGTGGTGAGGAAGTTAAGGGGACTGCCGCCACCGTGTTAGCGGACTGCGCGTTTTCTTCTGCCGGCCTTACGGTTCCGTTTTTTAAAGCCTGCTCGACCACCGCGTCACGTGCCTTTTTTGTGGTCGGGTCCAGTGTACCTGTGTATGTGTTAATGAAGTCAATGCAGTTCAAATCGAATCCAGCCAGTGTTCTGTATGCCCTGTAAGTGTCCATCATCTGTGCGCTGGCCGGGTTTATTATACATGCGCTTAATCCTGCGTTCAGGGCCAGCATAAAGAAACGACTGTTTATTATGTCGCGTCTTGGAAGCCCGAACGAAATGTTTGAAACGCCAAGAATGAACCCCAGTCCCTGCTCTGAAAATTCATCATGCAGAATTTTTATTGCCCTGACTGTTTCAAGTGCAGTTTTTTGTTCTGAACTTACCGTGAGCGTAAGCGTGTCTATAAAAATATCGCGCGGCTGTATTCCGTATTTTTGGGCTTCGGCAATTATGCGTTTTGCAACTGCAACCCGTCCTTCTGCAGACGGCGCTATTCCGTCTTCGTCAATACAAAGTGCAACTACTGCTCCCCCGTATTTTTTTATTAACGGAAATATTTTGTCCATTGATTCGCGCTTTCCGTTTACGCTGTTTACAAGTGGTTTTCCGTTGTAGTATCTGAGCGCTTTTTCTATTACATGCGGTTCGCTTGAGTCTATCTGAAGCGGTGTGTTGAATGTTGACTGGATTGTGCGCACGGCTTTGAGCATCATGGCAGCTTCGTCAATTTCTGGAAGTCCCGTGTTAACGTCCAGTACATGAGCCCCGCCTTCTATCTGGCTTTGGGCTTCTGAAAGAATAAAGTCCATGTTCTGTGCGATAAGTGCTTCACGGCATTTTTTCTTTCCTGTGGGATTTATTCTTTCTCCTACAATGACAGGTCCTGCTGTTCCGCCTATTCTTACGGTTTTGTTTCCTGAACATATTCTTGCGCAGTCCGATTTGTTTTCATTCTGGGTGCGGGTAAGTTCTGAAACGACTTTTACCATTTCTTCTATGTGTGCAGGCGTTGTTCCGCAGCAGCCTCCCAGAACTGCCGCTCCCGTCATAAAATTTTTTTTCTGCGACAGGGCAAATTCATGTGGTTCTGTTTTGAATACGTCTTTTCCGTCTATGACAACAGGAAGTCCCGCGTTGGGCTGAACGAGAACAGGTATGTGTGAAAAAGTGCAGTACTGTTGTGCGAGCTGTTCGTCTTCTTCAAGAGTGCCGCCGCAATTAAACCCAAGTACGTCTACTCCGAGCGATTCAAGATAGGTTACGCAGGTTTCGGCATCGGCTCCGGTGAGTGTTCGCAGATTGGGCTGGAAAGTCATGCTGGCAATTATGGGAAGGAAAGTGTTTTCTTTTATTGCAAGAACTGCCGCTTTGACTTCGTAAAGGTCGCTCATCGTTTCTATAAGTGCAAGATCGGCTCCGGCTTTTTCTGCGGTGACTGCGGCTTTTTTATAGGATTCGTAGGCTTCGTCAAAGGTAAGACTTCCCATCGGTTCCATGAGTTTTCCTATCTGCCCAGAGTCCCACGCGATGTAGTGCGGCTTTTGTTCTGCGCCTGTGCTTGAAGATTCTGCTTCATGTTTTTGGACTGCAGCGTGCGCTATCTGTACGGCCTTTGTGATGTATTCTTCTGCTGAATGTGCGGCATGTTCGAGTTTTATGGGGTTGGCGCCGAATGAGTTTGTTGTTACGATGTCACATCCGGCGTTAAGGTACATGAGATGTATGTTTTCTATTGAGTCCGGGCTGTAGAAATTCAAATCTTCGGGAACGGCATATTTTACGGCAACCGTTTTCTGAATCATGGTTCCCATTCCGCCGTCAAAGAAAATGCATTTTCCTTCGCTGATTTTTGATTTTAAAAACTGCCTGAAATCTTTTTTTTGGTCAGCGTTTGTTGTTGCACTGTTTTTATAATTCATTGCTTGCCTTTATGATTGAGTCTATGTTTTTTAAAATGTCTTCTGCTATTGACGGTTTGTTCATTGTGTAAATGTGAATGCCACGTACGCCGTTTGTTATGAGATCAATAATCTGGTCTGTGGCGTATGCTATTCCAGCCTGTCTCATTGCTTCGGGTTTGTATTCAAATTTGTCGCAGATTGAAAGAAGCTTTGCAGGAACGTATGCCGAAGAAAGTTTTATCATTCTGCTTACCTGTGAGCTGTTTGTAATTGGCATTATTCCTGCAAATACCGGAACATGTATTCCTCTGCTCTGAAGCCTGTATAGATAACTGTAGAGCATGTTGTTGTCAAAAAACATTTGTGTTGTAAGAAAGTCTACGCCGGAATCAACTTTGTACATAAGATTGTCCATGTCGTCCTGTCTGTTGGCGCTTTCGGGATGTCCTTCGGGGTAACATGCTCCTCCTACACACATGCCATGGTCTTTGAGTATGCGCACAAGATCGCTTGCGTGGGTAAGACCTTCTGTAAGTACAGAGCCTGAATCTGAATTCTGCGGAATGTCACCGCGGAGTGCAAGTACGTTTTCTATTTTGTTTGCTTTCATTTTGGCAATTACTTTTTCTACTTCGTTTTTTGTATTTCCTACGCAGGTTAAGTGCGCCAGTGCCGGTGTTCCGAAGTCTATGAGTTTTGAAGCGATTTCTACAGTGTTGCCTTTTGTTGTTCCGCCTGCTCCCCATGTTATGCTCATGAAGTCAGGGTTGAGTGCGCTCAGTTCTTTTGCCGCAGAAACAACGTTGTCAAAATTTGCCTGCTGCTTTGGAGGAAAAATTTCAAATGACAGAAGAACTTTTTTTTCTTTAAGAATATTTGTTATTTTCATTGTAACCCCTTTTTTGCTTCTATATTGATTGTGCAGATTTTTCTAATTCGTCCAGTTTTCTTAGACGCTGTTCGTCAATTTTAACCAGAAGATTTTTTTCCTGCGTTGGAAGAACAAGCCCTTTTGGACCGTTTTTTGCCCTTCTTAAATATTTTACCTGCGTGTAATAAAGATCTGCCTGTCCGTTGCGCCTTGCCTTCGAGTGGTATACTGCAAGGTTTCCGGCATACAGAAGAATGTCCAGCGGAACTGTTTTGTCGCGCCTTGCCCTGATGAATACGTAACCGCCTGCATAGTCTCTTGCGTGAAGCCACATGTCCTGTCCTTTTACGGTGTGGCGCAGAAGTTCGTCGTTTTCTGCTGCGGTTCTTCCTACAATTATTGTCCATCCGTCAATTTCGTAATGAAGACCGGCATGCGGTTTTTCTGTTTTCTGTTTGGGCTTTGTGTCTTTTCTGAGCATCTGCTCAATCTTTATGACATTTTTTTCGTTGAGCATTGCGTTGTACTGCGCGTCCAGTGCGGCAATTGTTTTTTTTGCCATATCAATATCATGCGCGAGTGCATCCTGTCCCGAAACTGCTTTTTTGTACTGTTCGTAGTACACGGCTGCATTTTCCTGAACGCTTTTGGAAGGATCTATTTTTATGTGAACTTCAAGTCCTGTGTCGTAGTCAGTGCAGTCGAGCATTCCGCCTTTGGCATCCTGTCCGAAAGATAAAATAAGATCGCCGGTGTGCTTGAGTTTTGCCGCGTCAGAAAAGTTATTCTGCTTTTCAAGAAGTCTCTGGAGGGCTGCTTCCATTTTGCTGTGCTTTACGTTGTACCATTTCTGTGCCTGTGCAAGCAGCGTTTCTCTTGAAAGAATGTGTGCGTGTTCAGAATAGAAAATATCTACTTTACGGTTAAAGGTGAGCGGCTGTTCTTTTTTTGCGGAACCTGCTGCGGAATGTGTTGCTGTATTTTTCCCGGAATATTCTGCTGTAATTTCGTCAAAGGTACGCACCGGGAATTTTTGAAGCGCTTCTTTTTTTTCTTCGGCAGTTGCTTCTCTTTCCTGAATTTCAAAAGTTCCGCCTGTTACTTCACCTTTTTTTGGTCTGCGGAACATGCAGTCCTGGATGATTCCGGCTTCATCTGTTACGATAACATTTGCTGCTCCCGACCAGAGTCTTATGTAAATAAAAAAGCGTTCCTTCCATGTAGAAACGTCCATTTTTATTATGCGGTCAAGTGCAATCTGGCGGCAGGAATTTATTCTCATTCCCTGAATGTGTGATTTTAAAAATTCATTAAAGCGCAGCGGTTTTTCGTTTTTGGGTATGCGCGTGCGTGTTTCGTTTATTCTGCAGGCTTGGGGTGCCGTACAAATTATTATTGTAGAAACGCTTCCTTTGTTTACAATTCTGAATGCGAGTGTGTCGAACCCCGGCTGGACAATTTCCTGAATAAAAGAACCCGGAAGGTCAAGTTCGCTCAGAATAGTGTTTATTTCATTGCAGTTAAGAGACATGCAGTAACTCCGCTTAAGTTTTGACTTGGCACGTGCCTTCTATTATATCATTTTATACGGTAAAATTTCAACAATAAGACTATATTAAGATAATTAAGACAATCAGCCGTTGAAAAAATCGGCAGTAACGTATAAAATCAAAGGCTATGATAAAAGCCACTGGTTCTCAGATAATTGTTAAACTTCTTGAATTGGAAGGAATTAAGACCGTTGCGGGAATTCCCGGCGGATCTATTTTGCCTTTGTATGATGAATTGAATAAAAGCGGAATAAACCATATTCTTGTACGACAGGAGCAGGCTGCAGGTTTTATTGCACAGGGTATGACGCGCTCTACCGGAATTCCTGCTGTCTGTATGGCAACAAGCGGACCGGGCGCAATGAATCTTCTGACTGCGATTGCCGATGCCCGCTGTGATTCCGTTCCTATTGTTGCATTTACCGGCCAGGTCAACAGCGCCCTTATCGGAACAGATGCTTTTCAGGAAGCCGATACATTCGGTCTGTCGTTTCCTATTACAAAGCACAGTGTTATGGTAAAAAACGCACTGGATCTTCTTACGGTTGTTCCGCAGGCTTTTGCTATTGCTGTAAGCGGAAGGCCGGGACCTGTTCTTATAGATGTGCCGCGTGATGTTCAGACTGCAGTTGTAGAATTTGAAGACTGGCCAAAAATTGCGTCTGTTTATGAAGGAAAGCATTCTGCCCTTGCAAAGAAATTCTGCACTCCCGAAAGTGAAGTTCCTGCTGTAATAGAAACTATGGCACAGACACTTGCGGTTGCAAAAAAGCCGGTTCTTTATGCCGGCGGCGGTTGTAATTCTTCTGATGCTTCTCGTGCGATTGCCGCTTTGCTTTCTGTTTATGACTGCGCAGTGGTTTCGAGCCTTATGGGAATAGGTGCTGTTCCGTCTTCTGCAAAAAACAATTTTGGTATGCTGGGAATGCACGGAAACTATGCTGCAAACAGGGCAATGCATGACGCCGATGTTGTGCTTGCAATGGGCGTGCGTTTTGATGACAGGGCAACCGGTGTTATTTCAAAATTCTGTCCTGATGCAAAAATTCTTCATATAGACATTGACGCAGCCGAAATAAATAAAATTCTTCCGGCGTACAAAGCGCTTGTAAAAGATGTAGAAAGTGCTGTTCCGCTTTTGGCAGAAAAAGTTGCCGCGGTCTGTTCTGTTAAGGGCAGCGGTAATGAAGAGGCTGCAGCCGCAAGAAAAGATTGGGTTTCTTCACTTGCAGAAATTTTTGTGCAGACAAAAACTGTTGAACTGGGCCGGCCTGCAAACCTTGAGTCTGTTAACCCAAGAGCGTTTATCCGTTCCATTCCGGAATTTGCTGCAAAGGCCGGTGTTGCCGCAGAGGATATTATTGTTACGACAGACGTAGGCCAGCACCAGATGTGGAGCGCACAGTATTACCCTGTTGAACTTCCGCGTCAGTTTCTTACAAGCGGTTCTCTTGGAACAATGGGATTTGGTCTTCCTGTTGCCTTGGGAGCGGCTGTTGCAAACCCGCAGAAGAGGGTAGTGTGCATTTCTGGTGACGGAAGTATTCTTATGAATATTCAGGAACTTGCTACCCTTGCCGAACTGAATCTTAATGTTACTGTAATTGTTCTTCAGAACGGTTCGCTGGGTATGGTAAGACAGCAGCAGGAATATCTGTTTGACAAAAATTACAGCGCAAGTATTTTTAAAAAGGTTCCGGACTTTATGAAAGTCGCCGCCGGTTTTGGAATAGATGCAGTTGATGCACTTGCAGATGACAAATGGTATGAAAAAGCCTTTGCCGCAGGTCCCCACTTTGTTAAGCTGGGAATTGACATGCAGGAAAATGTTCTGCCCTTTGTTCCCGCCGGAAAAGCAAATATAGACGCGGTGAGATAAAAAAACAATGGGGCTGTCTTAGAAGTTATCCAACACTTCATAAGGACAGCCTTTTTTTTTCATTTCAAAATCCTTTTTTCCATAAGTCGACTTTTCCCTGCTCGTTGGTTTCTTAGCTCAGTCTTGCAAGCTGCTTAAAATCATAACCAAGCATCAACAAACCCCATTCTGTTCCGACTTTTTTTGAACCGCGAAGATGAAATCTGCGGAATTTCTGGTTGTCTTTTATCTGACCGAAGACAGTTTCACACTCTGTCGAACGTTTTTTCATGAGTTTCTTATATTCATCTGTTGCGAGAAGATTTTTTACTTTCGATTTTTGTTCCAGCCAGTGTTCATTTCTTTGAATCATTCGTCCATATTCTGACTTTGTACATAATTCCCGGTAAGGACAGCCTTCACAATTGTCACACTGGTAAACATCATAAGTTTGAAGATAACCGGAATGATTTTTCTTTGTTACCGTTTTTTTGTAGGGAACAGGATTTCCGGCCGGACAGGTATACAGTTTTTGATTTGAATCATAATTCCAGTTTTCAAAATTGAATGTTTTCTTTTTGAAACTGCGCTTTGTTTCTTTTTCGTAAGTTGAATATTTTATTGCTCCAATAATTTCTTTTTCTTCAAGATAATCATAATTTTCTTCACTCCCATAACCGGCATCGGCAATTATTGTTTCAAATTTGCAGTCCAGGCGGTTCATTACATTTTCAAGATGAGGTTTCAGAGTTCTTGTATCTGTTGGATTCGGAAATACATCATAACCAATTACAAAATTATTTTCAGTTCCGACCTGAATGTTATAACCCGGCTTGAGCTGTCCGTTGAGCATTGCATCTTCTTTCATGCGCATAAAAGTGGCGTCTTCATCTGTTTTTGAATAGCTGTTTCTGCCCTTGAATGTCGCATTTGCTTTTTCGTATTTTTCTTTTCTTGGAAGATAGTCTTTTTCAATCAGCCGTTTTGCTTTTTTCAGTTTTTTTTTAACGTCTTTTGATTCCTCGTTGATTGAATCTGCAATTTCATCAAGTTTCTTATTAATTTTGTCTGCAACAGCTTTGATTTCTTCACTTGTAACGGTAATGTCTTCACCAAGTTCGGCGAGATCTTTGTTGCCGTATTCTCTGTTTTCCACGTCTGTTATTTCTTCAACTTCTTTCAGGAATACACGGAGTTTTTCATCCAGTTTCTTTTCGTTTTTCTCAACTGCTTTTTTCCACACGAAAGTATATTTGTTTGAAGCGCTTTCAACCTTTGTTCCGTCAACAAATATTTTTCAAGACTGACGAATCCTTTTATATTGAGAAGTTTTACGGTTGAGATGAAAATCTCTTCGATTGCATCCTTCAGTTTTTCTCCCCGGAATTTGTTGATTGTTCTGAAGTCCGGAGTCTGGTTTCCGGCAAGCCACATTACATTGATATTTTCGCGGCACTGTTTTGCAATCTGGCGTGAAGAATAAACTCCTGTCATGTAGCAGTAAATCATTACTTTTAAAAGCATGACCGGATTGTAACGGCTTGCTCCGCCACCTTTTGTATATTTTGCGAATATTTTTTCGATGTTAAGTTCATCTACTGTTTTGCTGACAGTTCTTACTAAATGATTCTGCGGAATCAACTCGTCCAGACTCGGTGGTAACAGCCATCTTTCTTCCTGGCTGTATGGTTTGAATGTGATTTTATCACTTATGCCTCTGCTCATATTTAAATTTTAGCACAGATGAATTTGTTTGTCATTAAAATAATGAAGGCTGTCTCGTACTTTTGAGACAGCCCCGTTGTTATTTTTACTCTTTATTCAGAGTAAAATAGATATTTTCTATATCAGAGATTTCATCTGGTGAATCTGTCTGTTTTATGATTTTTCCTTCTTTGATTATAATGATTTTATTGCAAATCTGTTTAATTACATTCAGGTCATGGCATGAAACAAGTATTGTCTGTTCTGGTGAATGAATTTTTTTTATGTAATCAAGCATTATTTTTTGACTGACAGGATCTATACCCAAAAAAGGTTCATCAAGCATACATAATGCTGTATTTGATTTTAAGGCTCCAATAAGTGACAGTCTTCTTTTCATTCCTGTAGACCATTCTCCTATTGGCGTTAATGCTGAATCTTTTAACTTGATTTCTTCCAGAGTCTGCATTATTAGGTTTTTATCAATATTTTTATTATTTCGTAAAAAAATAAGTTCAAGATTGTCTTTGCCTGAAAGCCGCGGATACAAACCAAGTCCTTCGGGCATAAATCCAATATTTTCGCCTTTATTTAGGAACAATTTTATACTTCCGCCTGCCGGTTTTAAAATTCCCCCAATCAATCTGAATAAAGTTGTTTTTCCAGCACCGTTATGTCCGAGTATACCCAAAACATCACCTTTATTAACAGAAAGATTCAGGTTTTCGTACACATTTTTTCTCTTATAAGAAAAATCAAGATTCGAAATTTCAAGTATTTTTTCCATTATTCCATCCATTTTATAATTTCAATCAACTTATGTCCATTAAAAATTTTATATTTACCAGTTGAATAAACCCCTGATAAAAACTCGGTGATTGATATATCAAGTTTTGTATAAACTCTTTCTAAATTATTTAACTCATAACCAAAAATAGTGCCAGATATTCTGTTTGTAAAAATATCAATAAAAAAATCATTTGCGGCATATTTGAAATTATAAGAAACTTTTTCATTAAATCTTTTTTTCTTAACTTTTACTTCTAAATTTGAAAATGAAATTTCATTGGAACTAGTACGAATATTTTTATATAGATTATGTTTTTCTGTTAATAAAGATTTAATTTTACCATTGCAAATCAGTTTGCGAGTTTTAGAAGGAAAACCTATTGCTGTACTTTTATAATAAACTCTTCCGTTTTTTAATTTCGGGTTATCATACAAACAGATACTTTCGTCAATACAAAAATTTGGAATGGTTGTAAAAACAGCATTTTCTTTTATATAATTTTCATTTAAAGATAAAGCCAAGGCTTCTATTACTTTTTGAATTATTTCATATGAAAATATACAAAATCCTTTGGGAAGAATAAATTCCGAGCTTTCAAATTTTGAAATTTCTATTATCTCCTTATTTATAAGGTCACTTTTAGTAAGAAAATTATTTAATGTTGTTTCTAAACGGAAAAATGAATAGCAGAAGTTATTTAATATAAAATTTTGAATACATATTGCTTCGTTAATTATACTTTTTATACGATTTATCAGAATATCACAATGAATAAATATACTCTGTGTATTATGAATAAATAAATTTCTTTTTGAATACACAGATTTTCTTAAAGTATTTGAGTTTAAAGCAATAAAATTTGTTTCGGTTATTATGGTATGATTTACCAAATTAATAGATTCCTGTATTTGGTAATCTAATTGAGAAGTTAGTATATTTTTTGAAAATTTTTCTTCTATAAAGTTATAACTTGCTTTACATATTAATTTATTTTCTTTCATAAAGTACTCGTAAATTTTTTGTATATAGTATGCTATCCGGACTAAAAAGGCCAACAGGAATTTTTTGTCCCTTTTTAATACAGGTTGCTATTTTAAATTGAAAATTTTGATTTATTATAATTAAATTCTCTATGATATTATTTATTTTTCCAAAAATTCTTACATTTTTAATAGGAAATAGTCCAGATAAATATCCTTCGGTAGCAAATAATTTTATATCACCAGTTTGAGGATTTACACTTCCGTATATAAAGTCTTGTATTTCCAAATAATCATTAGTATCAAAAGGAATATTTTCATTAATATTTGATGATACCTTTATTGTTTTCATTCTTGGCAAAGGTTCCTTAAAAAAATCTTCTTGTCTGTAATTTCCTTTTCCAATTTCGGAAATTATTTCATTCTCCTTGATAAGAACCTCATTTTTTATTATGTCTCCACGATCATCCAAACTTCCTAGTCCCAAGAATTGAGAAAATGGTTCTGATATATTTTCAACAATAATATTTTCAGGAAATGAAATATGCCTTAAAATACTATCTCCAGAATAAATATCTTCTTCAAGCATATGTCCAATCAATTCGTGAAATATATAAGCTGTAGAGGATCCTTTTAGTAATAAATAATTAACTTTTTCAGTAAAACTTTTTAATTCGTTCTGTTTGATAGTTTCTTTTTTAAAAAGGTCAATGTATTCATTTTTATAAATTGCTTCAAAAAAATCAATTATGTTCTTTCCAAAAAATTGTTTAGTTTTAATTCTATTGTCTATCTGCATTGAAGCTTCAAGATATTCTTGTTGGCGTGTATCTTCCAAGTTATTATCAAAAATAACTCTTTCAGAAGATTTAGAATAGATAAACTGTAAGTTCCCCCTTTTCTTTTGTTCAACTTTGCCAATATAATTACTTATGATGAAAGAATCTTTATAACTATTTTTGTTTAACTTCAATTTAGGATTTTCTACTTGTTGAGAATATATTCTATTTTTACAACGAACAAAACTAGTTGTTTTTATATTAATAGAATTTCTGTTATTTGAAATTATCAAAGAGATATTATTCTTTATTTGTTCCTTTATTTTTGCCATACACATTCCTTCATTTTACTATGTAAAATACCCTGAGTAAGGCAACCTAGACATTCGTGTAAATATCTGCAATTATTACAATCATCTCTAGAAGGAGCCTTTATGTTATAGAATTTTTTACCATATTTTGTTAACCCCTCAATTAATTTAATCTTATTTAAATTAAACATTGAGGTTCTGTTTAATGTGCATGGATAAACATCTAAATTTGAAGAAATTGTTAACATAAGTGTTCCACACCCACAATTTGGGGACTTTCTGTTAGATATAATTTTACTGCTGTATTCAGAATTTGATACTACAAATTTTTTTGTAGAATATTGCTGAGAAAAGTGATTTATAACTTTAATTAACTCTTCGGTATTAACTAAAATTTCTTTTGTTGCATTTCCTTCTTCTATTATGTTTGATATTCTATGAAGTTTCACTCCCAGTGTCTGTACTAAGGCAGTAACAGCTTCCACTTCACTAAAGTTAATTTTTTGTACACACATAGCCGTATGTACTTCAATATTCATTTTGACTAATTTTTGAATTACGTTTATAGTTCGTTCAAAACAACTTCTATTTTTTCTGATAGAATTGTGAGTGTCTTTTAATCCATCCAAACTTACTTGTACAAATCCATGATTTTTTTGAATCTTTGAAATCAGTCCTAATATATAATCTTCTTTTTCGGGCGGATAAAAACCACTTGTTGTTATTAATACTTTTATTCCGTTATTTACCAAGGTATCTATAACATATTCAATTTGAGGGTAAAGCATTGGTTCACCCCCTGTTAGTTGAATAGTACTTACTTTAATACTAATCAGGTCATCAAGAATTTTATGAATTTTTTTTTCAGAAATTTCAATTTTCTCTGTTTTGTCTAAGTAACAATGAGAACAATTAAGCAAACATTTCTTTGTTAATTCAAGAGTAATATAATCCGGTGTGAAATATTTTGTTGTGCCAATAACTTGTGGAAAATATCTGACGTTTTCATTCAAAAAACATGTTTTTTTTAACAGTATTATAAATTTATTTACTTTTTGTTCAACACTGTATTTATCTTCATGATATTTGTTTGAAAGTTTTTCAATAATTGAATTCGGATTATTTTCTTTGGCTAATAACTCTAAAATTGAAAGACCGGTTTCATTAATTCCTTGTGAATATTCATAATTAATTTTTGGGTCAAAGATTTTCAAATAAGAATTTTGAGGTTGTCTGACTATAGTTTTAATATTTTTATTAAAGTATAACATTCTAAATTTCCATATAATAATTGCTTTTTTTGTATAGAGCGTTAGCTGCAATCAAAGTGATTAATGCTGTCATAAAACAAATTATATTCACAAAAGGATTAAATGGGTTTTCAAAAAGAATTGAAAAGACAATTAAAATCAATACGGGGAAAACAAAACCCAAACCACCAAAATATCCTGCCGTTTTTTCATCACCAATAAGAATTAGAATAATTGATGTCATGTTAATTCCAGTCAGGTTAAGAAAAACCAGACAGATTATTTTGAAAAAATACAAGTGAAATTCTACACGGCAAGTCATTAAGATAAGATAGTAAAATACACAAACAATTAACGATATTGCCAGATAAGTAACAGTTTTGGCAAGAAAAAATACACTTGTTTTATTTGCAATTTTCACAGACTCAACAATTTGATTCCGTTTGTCAGAAAACAAAGAAAACTTCAGCATTACTCCTGATATGCTCTGGCTAGCAGTTAAGGCAAAAACAGAATATAAATCCAGTTTGCTTTTTACCGGAACAGTATATTTTACAGAAACATATGTGATAATCAAAAAACATGCAAAAAGAAAAAACAGGCTTTTTTTTGAAAAAAACTGTTCTTTGATTTCTTTTTGTATAATCTTAAAAAAATAGTTCATTTTAGTTTGTTGAAACTCCATATTTTCATCTTCAAAAATGAAGCAGCAGAAAAAAATCCAGTTATAACCGTAAACCCAAGAGTAAATAAAACGGAAGTTACCGTCTGCAATGATAAATTTAATTTCTCACAAAAAGATAAATATAAAATCGGAACGACCAGTCCGAACAGACTTGTATATTCATTAATTTTTTCATCTGAAATTTTAGTACATAAAAAGAATGAAAAAAAATTCGAACTGAGAATAATAAATAAAACTGATAGAAAATCAAATATGTTTTCAAATAAATGTATTTCTGTAAAATTAAGAAAAACTGAATATCCCGTTAAAAAAACAAATGACAGCATATTTGAAAATGTTGACTTTGTGAAAAAAACACTAAATCTTTTTTTTGATATAAAATCCAATTCAAGTACACCGCATAAAAAATCAGATTTTAGGGACTGTGAAAAATAATATGACCCCATGCAGGAAGAAAACATGATGCCCACCATGTAAAATGAATGTATCCCTGTTTTTTCAATTTGGGTTGAAAGTGTTGATATTGCGCAAAAAAAAGCAAAAATAAGAAAAACCGATAATAAATATTTTTTGTTAAATAGGAATTCTGTCAATTCTTTTTTTAACAGGCATTTTATATAAAACATATTCTCTCTCTTTCTGATTATTGACTGCTGCCAAAATCATCGGGCAACAGTCAATAAATTAGGTACTAGGCCAATGACATTGGCACATTACAAGTCGGGATTAGCGGTACCAATGCTAAAGCTGACTGAAAGAAAAAGCCACAACCTAAACAGCTGCTTTCCGTAAATTCTGGATTTTCCATATTTTCACTCCTATTTATAAAGATAATTTATTTTAATATTTTTTTTTATCATAGTCAAGTTATTTAATGTTGACAGTTATTTAATGTTGTTTATAAGTTAAAAATACATTAAAATGTCTGAATCGATAAAAAAAAACCGGAACCACGCAGGTTCCGGCCTTTTTTTTACATCTTTGCTACTCCGTCGCCGCTTTCACAGGCGAAGAAGCCGGCATTGTAGCCTATTGTTTTTGTGTATGTGTCCTGTACATTTTTTACAAAACTGTCAATGTTGTCTTTGTGAACGAGTGCTATTCCGCAGCCGCCGAATCCTGCTCCGGTCATTCTTGCGCCAAGGCATCCTTCCTGCTTCTGCGCTGTTTCTGCAAGTGTATCAAGTTCAATTCCGGTAACTTCGTAATCTGTTTTCAAAGATTCGTGGGACTCGTTAAGAAGTTCGCCCAGTTTTTTGAGGTCACCGCCGTTGAGTGCCTTTACAGCCGCAAGAACACGCGCGTTTTCATAGATGCAGTGCTTTGCTCTTTTCTGAAGAATCTCATCTTTTACTGCAGCCTTTGATGCTTCCCATTCTTCTGGCGTAAGTTCGCAGAGTGCATTTATTTTGAGTCCCGACTCTTTAAGAAGTGCAAGTGCCTGTTCGCACTGGCTTCTGCGTTCGTTGTATTTGCTGTCGGCAAGTCTTCTCTGCTTGTTTGTGTTCATGACAACGAATCTGTAGTCTCCCAGTTCAAGCGGGGCATATTCGTATTCAAGAGTATTGCAGTCAAGAACAATTGCAGTATTTTTTTTGCCCATTGCGATAATGAACTGGTCCATGATTCCGCAGTTGACGTTCATGAATTTATGCTCGCTCATCTGTCCCAGTTTTGCTATTGTAATGCGGTCAATTCCAAAACCGAATGTTTCGCTTACTGCATAGGCAAATCCACATTCAAGTGCCGAAGAAGAAGAAATGCCGCCGCCTGCAGGAATGTTGCTTGCCATGAGAATTTCAAATCCGCAGTCAAAGTGATGGCCTGCTGCCTTTAACTGTGAAAGAATTCCGTTAAGGTAGTTTGCATAATCATTTTTTTTGTCGAACACAAATTCGTCGTTAATGTCAAACTCGAATGTTCCGGGAAAGTGAATGTCGTTGTAGATTATTTTTGAGTCACCGCGTTTTCTTATTGCAACATAAAGGTATTTGTTGATTGCAGCAGGAAAAACTTTTCCGCCGTTGTAGTCGATGTGCTCGCCTATAATGTTTATTCTTGCAGGCGATGAATATACCTGAACGTCTTTTTCGCTTCCGCCGTAAATTTTTACAAAGTCAGCCGGAAGATTTTTTGGGTCGTATGTAGTTGAAGTAAGTGTGTTCATTTCTTTTCGTTTTGATAAAATTCCGGCTGCGGCTGCCGTTTTTACCATGCCTCCTGTTTGATCGTGTAATTTTATGATAACAGATAGTATTTGTGTTTTCAAGCAAAAATATGCATTTACTGCGCAACCGTTGCCCGCGTTGAAAAAAAGTCTCCTAAACGCTATTATAGTAAAAATGGAAAATAAAAAAGGAAAATGTATGACAAATAAAGTTTATATTATAGGCCACCGCAATCCCGACACAGACTCAGTTGTAGCGGCCACAGCTTATGCACGACTCAAGCAGCTTTTGGGAAAGAAAGAATATGTTGCAGCCCGTGCAGGAAAGCTTGCACCGCAGACGGAATATATTTTAAAAAGATTCAATGTAGAAGCACCGCAGTATATTCCGGATTTGGTTCCCAAGACTGAATATTACATGAGCGAAAAGTACATTACCGTTGACCAGGATGTTTCTTTGTGGAAAGCCGTAGACAAAATGATCAGCACGAACGCTTCTGTTCTTCCCATTGTAAACGTAGACGGAACATACCAGGGACTTTTGAATTACAATGCGTTTGCCCTCAATTCGTTTAAGATTCTTAACCCCAAGCGTGACGATATTTTTCTTACGAGCCTTAATCTCGTAGAAAAAACACTGAATGCAACTCCTATAGTTGAATTTGATCCTGACGATTACTTTAAGTGTTCCCTCGTTGTAGGCGATGACGATACAGAAACTTTCAAAAAAATTCTTTCTGAACGCAAGAGTGAAAACATAATTGTCATTACAGGCGACCGCGAAGATATTCAGAAGGCAAGTATAGAAGCCGGAGTACGCGCGCTTATTGTTACAAAAGATTATGTTATTGCAAAAGAGCTGCGCGAACTTGCCAAGGAAAAGAAAGTTTCGGTTTTGTCGGGACATGACAGCACAGTTACCACAGCCATGCTTATTGAATATTCTTCTCCGGTAAGTGCAATGGCAGACAAAAAAATTCGTCCGGTAAGGGCAGATGATACTGTACAGAAAATACGCCCGCTGCTTGCCGAAAGCCCGTCGCGCTGTCTGCCTGTTATTGACGAGAATTACCGCGTTATAGGAATTATAAGCGAAAGCGATCTTTTGCACGAAGCAAACATTCAGGTTATTCTGGTTGACCACAACGAACCGCAGCAGGCTGTAGAAGGAATTGAACATTACATAATCCAGGAAATTATTGACCACCACAGAATCAATACTTTTTCTACAAGAACACCGATTAATTTTATAAACAGGCCGGTTGGCTCAACAAGTACAATAATTGCAAACCTTTACCGCGAAAACAGGGTTTCCATTCCAAAAGACATGGCTTCACTTCTTCTTTGCGGAATTCTCAGTGACACTCTTATTCTGCAGTCCGGAACAACGACAGATTACGATGTTGCCACGGCGGAATATTTGAGCAGCATTACGGAACTGGATATTAAAACTTTGGGAAACGATATAATAAAGAGCGGAAGTCACATCGACGGCCGCAGCGCACAGGAAGTAATCCACCAGGATATGAAGGATTACAGCGAAGGAAAGTACAAGTATACCGTAAGCCAGATTGAAGTCGACAGCACGCGTGAAATTATTGAACGCCGCCGCGAATTCCTTGAAGAACTCGAAATTGAACGCCGCAGTAACGGTGCCCTGTTCAACGCACTTCTTGTTACCGATATTACAAAACTCAGTTCAATTCTGCTTATTGCAGGTGACCCCAAATTCGAAGCGCTTGTGAACTTTCCCAAGAGGGAAGAGCATATTTATTATCTAAAGGATGTTGTGTCCAGAAAAAAGCAGCTCATTCCTCTTCTGAGTGAACTGGTAGGCCGCCTTTCTGATTAGAATTTATTTGCCAGTCCGCGCGCGTAAATTGTTTTTGCAGTTTGCATAGATGATTTTTACCAGTCCGCGTACGCGGACTGCAAGTTTAAACATTTTGCCACAGGCAAAATGTTTAAACTACTCCCACCCAAAAGTTGCAGGCGGCTTGTTTGTAAGATCAAAGAAAATTGCGTCAACAAAGTCCAGCTTTGCTATGTCTGCAACTACATCTTTAAGAATATCCTGCGGAAGCTGTGCAAACCTTGCGGTCATAACATCTTCGCTGCATACAGGTCTGAGTACAATACTGCAACGTTCTGCAGAAGACGCGTAGGGAATATTTATTGTAAGGTGCTGGAATATTTTGTCATACCAGCCGCTTTCGTGAAGTTTTGAAAGCATAATGTCATCTGCCTCGCGTGTCTGGTCAAGCCTTGCCTTGTCGCAGTAACCTTTCTGAAGTACAAGGTCGCTGTCTTTAACAGAAGGATTCTGCCAGAGTTTAATAATACATCTGTTTATGTAATCAGAACTGTTGGTTATTGCGCTTGAAGCTTCTTCGAGTTTTTCCCATTTTTTTGGAAGGTGGTAGAAACCGCCGTCTTCTTTTTTGAATGCAAGTACAGACGGGAAACGGTAAGTCCTGAAGTCGCCCTGTACTCCTACAGAACGCACCGGCAGAACAGAACGCTCAAGACTCTGTGAGCAGTTTTCGCAGAACATGCCAAGCTTTACGCTGTTAAGTTCTTTTTCTGCGGCTGCCATATCGGCCTTGTCCTGGTCAGAAAGAATTCCGTCAGAACACAATACGTTAATGCTCAGTCCCGGTCCCGGGAACGGATGCCTCATTACAAGATCATCAGAAAGACCAATCTTTTTTCCTATAGAGCGCACTTCATCCTTGTACAAATCCCTGAGGGGTTCAATAATAAGCCCCTTTTCGATAAGCTTTTGGATTCCGTCTACGCGGTTATGGTGCGTTTTAATTGTCTTTGAATTTTTTGTTCCGCCGCTTTCTATAATATCAGGGTAAAGTGTTCCCTGTGCAAGCATCCATTTTGACTCGTCAAGATGCTGTCTTGCAACAACTTCGTCCCTTACTTTGATAAAGTTTTCGCCAATGGCCATGCGCTTTTTCTGAGGGTCTGTCATACCGCGGACCGCTGCAAGAAAACTTTCGCTTGCGTCTTCTACAATAAAGTTTGTAAAGCCGTGTGCGTGGTATGCTTTTTCTACCTTTGCGCTTTCATTTTTTCTCATAAAGCCGTTGTCTATGTGCAGACCAAGAACGCGGTCCTGTCCAAGGGCTTTGTTAAGAAGAGCAAATGCTACTGTAGAGTCAACACCGCCGCTCAGGAACAAAAGAATGTTTTTGTCCTTTGCCTGTGTTTTGATTTCTTCAAGAATGTGGTTAAGAACAGTGTCTTCGTCCCAGTTTTTTTCCATTCCGCAGATGGCTGCAAAGTTGGCAAAAATTTTGTTTCCTTCAGGAGTGTCTTTTACTTCGCAGTGGCATTGGAGCGAATATCTTTTTTTTGCAGAATTCTGTAAGGCAGCATAAGGGCAGTCTTTTGTTGCACCGATTACTTCAAAACCAGCACCGGGTACAAGAACTGCATCCTGATGGCTCATCCAAACCTGTGTAGAAGAAGATACTCCCTTAAAGAGGGGAGACTCTTTTCCTGCGGCAGTCTGTTCAAGATGAGCAATACCAAATTCACCGATATTGGCTTTTCCTACGTTACCGCCATAGCATTTTGCCATAAGCTGGTGTCCGTAGCAAAGTCCCAGTACAGGAATGTCCAGATCCAAAAGCTTTTCGTTAAACTCGGGAACATTGTCTGCGTAAACCGAAGAAGGTCCGCCGCTCATAATTATTCCCTTAACGTTCTGCAGTGATTTTTCAGAAACGGACGGAAGAGCAATTTCTGAATAAAAGCCCATCATTCTGAGCCGTTTTGCAATAAGATGCGCATACTGGCTTCCGAAGTCCAAAACTAAAATTTTACTGCGTTCCATTGTGTCTCCTGAATCTGCTATTTCTTTTATTTTATTTGTTTTTTGAAAACTGGTTATTGCACGATGCTGTTATAAAATCCCTGAACAAAGGACCTGCCTTGTTTGGGCGGCTTTTGAATTCGGGGTGGAACTGTGCTCCCAGCATCCACGGGTGATCGGGAACTTCACAAATCTCTACGAGATCGCGCTCCGGGTTAACGCCCGCAATAATGAGACCTGCTTTTTTAAGATCTTCACGGAATTTATTGTTGAATTCATAGCGGTGTCTGTGGCGCTCCCAGATAGTTGTTGTTCCGTATGCCTTTTCTGTAAGGGTTCCCGGTGCAACAGTGCATTCGTATTTTCCAAGACGCAGTGTTCCGCCAAGAATCTTTCCGTTCTGGTCGGGCATAAGGTCAATAACAGGATGCGAGGTTTCTTTGCATATTTCTGTGGAATGTGCATCCTTCCAGCCAAGAACATCGCGTGCATATTCAATTACAAGAATCTGCATTCCAAGACAAATACCAAAGTACGGGACTTTGTGTGTTCTTGCATATTTTGCAGCCAGAATCATTCCTTCAATTCCGCGTGAACCAAAGCCGCCCGGAACAATTATGCCGTCTGCAAAGGAAAGTTTTTCTTCTGCCGCGCTGTCGTCGGTAATCTGCTCTGAGTCAACCCAGTCAATTATTACTTCTGCTTCGTTTGCTATTCCGCCGTGTGTAAGGCTTTCTACAACAGAAAGATACGCATCGTGAAGTTCAACGTATTTTCCTACAAGGGCAATGTGCACGGTCTTTTTTGGGTTTTCAAAAACATTGACCATGCGTGTCCAGTCTTCGAGATGTGTTTCTGTATTTTCTATTCCAAGAGCCTTGCAGACAGCTTTTCCAAGTCCTTCTTTTTCCATGTTGAGCGGAACTTCATAAATTGACTTTGCGTTAAGATTCTGGATTACACAGTCAGTATCTACATTGCAGAACTGTGCAAGCTTTTCGCGAGTGGTATCTGTAAGCGGAACTTCTGTTCTGAGCATGAGTATGTCGGCCTGGATACCAAGTTCCTGCAGTTCCTTTACGGAATGCTGGGTAGGCTTTGTTTTTATTTCGTGGGCCTTTTTCATGTAAGGAACAAGAGTCAGGTGAATGTAACAGCAGTTTTCTTCACCGACTTCGTACTTCATCTGGCGGATTGCTTCTATAAACGGGAGCGATTCAATGTCGCCGACTGTTCCGCCAATTTCTGTAATAATTACATCTGCATTGGTTTCTTTTGTAGAAAGAAGCATTCTTCTGAGAATTTCTTCTGTAACGTTTGGAATAACCTGAACTGTACCGCCGTTGTAACCGCCTTCACGCTCTTTGTTAAGAACAGACTGGTATACGCGGCCTGCAGTTGTGTTACTGCTTTGGGAAAGCGTTGCATCAGTAAAACGCTCGTAATGTCCCAGGTCAAGGTCTGTTTCGGCACCGTCGTCCGTAACAAAAACTTCACCGTGCTGAATAGGATTCATCGTACCCGGATCAATGTTAAGGTACGGATCGAATTTCTGGTTTACAACTTTTAGTCCGCGGCTTTTGAGAATAAGCCCAAGAGATGCGGCCGCAATTCCTTTTCCAAGACCGCTAACAACTCCACCGGTAATAAAAATGTACTTAGTCATTTGCACATTATAGTGGATATTCTTTAGTTAGTCCATAAAATTTGGCAAAGTAATTGCTTATTCGGGAAAGTGCCTTTGACGCGGCACGCGGGTTTTTGTCCAGAATCATAAAAAATGTTTCTTCGGGAATGCGCACAATTTCTGCATCTGTCCAGGCAGTGGCATCTTCATTTCGCAGTTCACGCAGCATACAGGCTTCTTCACCAAAAAAGCAGCCCCTGTCGGCAAAAGAGACGTGGTTCAGCCTTGTAATGCGAACCGTTCCTTTTGAAACATAAAATGCGTCTTTACCAACCTGTCCGGTAGAGTAAACGTTGTCTCCCTTTTTGAGCCTGATTGTGTTCAACTTGTTTTTAAGAAGATAGTCGGGTCTTATAAACAAAAGGCGTTTTGAAAGGTCTGCAAGGCTTGTTTCATCGCGTGCCGGAAGAAGATAAAGTTCGCAAAGAAGCAGCGTGTCAAAAAACTGGAACACAAAAAGCCACTGTGCAAAAAACAGGAATATAATAAAGAAGAAAAAAACTTCCATTAAAAGAACAATCGTGTTGCTCAGAACGCCATAAATTACATTGTATTTGTTTACGTTGATAAAAAGATTCATAATCTTAAGGAATACAATGAACGAAAGCGTACTTCCCGCGGCAAAAAGCATGCATGTAAAAAAACTGGGGCGTGTTCTGCTGCCGGACTTGTAAGCGAGAGATGTTGCTATAAAAAGAAAAATATACGGGAAAAGCGACGTAAACAGGGCCGAAACAAGCCGCGCTGGTCCCGGAAGAAGGTTTGCCAGCTCTGTAAGAACCGGGATTTTTTCTATTGTTTTGAACGTTATTGAAAGAAAAACGATTGTCGCAATTCCTACTACAATTACGGCTTCACCAGCAAGACTGATGAGCTGTGTCATAAGGGGGCGCGACTTGCGTTCGGCACCAAAGATTTTATTGAGGCCACCCATTACAGACATAAAAAAGCGTCTGGCCATCATTACGATTGCAACACCTATTACAATTTCGAAGTTCGTTACAGGTTTTATTTCTGAAAGGGAGCGGACAAAATTGTTTTTACTCAGAAAGTCACCCAGTCCGCGTACAGTTTCCAGAAGTGCCGTTACAGTTTCGGGCGAGGCGTGCAGAAAGCGTATGAGAATTACGATAATCATCATGGCAACGGGAATTACAGAAAACAAAAAACCGAAGGCACAGGCCGAAGCGTATGAAAGCAAATCGTTTGTAAAGAAAAAGTTTATTGTAAGGTAAAGCGACTGTATTACTGTAATAAATGACGGCTTTTTTTTAGACATTGCTTAGGTTTTAGCTCGCGTTCTTGCGTTTTGCCGCCATGTTGTAGTAATTGAGTATGTCGTATGCAGTGTCATCGGGGCGTGCATTGTTGATTACAGTCATCATAATCTTCTGTGTTGTTTCAGAAACATACTGCCTTATTATGCTGCGTGTTTTTGTGCTTGTATTTGGCAGCAGTAGAAGAACCCACATTATGCCGTCGGGAATTTCCTTTACGGCAAAGACGACTGCTTCTATAACAATCTGCTTTGAACCCAGCCTGAGCGTAACATCGCGCAGAATGAAATTCTTTCCTACAATCTGGGACAGTGCCGGCGGAACTTTTACCGACATTCCCACAGAACTTATGTCCAGAAGCTTAAGCTGGTACATTTTTGTTCCGTGGTTCCAGAAAAGGGACGCTTCCTTGTCGCGGGAAAGATTTGCGCGCACATACTGCCGCCGTCCCTTTGCATTTGCTTCCTTAAGAACGCCCAGAATTGATTCAGTAATGAATTTCATGTCGGTGTCAAGCATTGTAATTCCAGCAGGAATCTGGGCTGTTGTAAGAAAGAGTTCACGGTCTGCAGGCCTTATGCGTTCAGAAATTATTCCTATGTATATAGAAGAAAGTACATCTTCTTTTTCAAAGGTTCTGATAAAGTTGTACCAGGAATTCATGGCAAGCTGGGCATCTACGTTGATAAACAGAATTGCGTTTTCATTCAGTCTCAGAAGATTTTTTGCATCACGGTAACTTTCAATTATGTATACCTCGTATTCCTCATTCTGAAGTTCAGTAATAACTTCATTGCGCACTGAATACGCTGGATTGAGAAAAAATATTTTTCTTCCGAAAAGGTCAACTTTGCTTGCCTCTGCTTCTGCCATGGTTTTTCTTTGTTTCAAATATTAGAAATCTGCCAGTTTTGGTGCTCTTGGGTACGGAATTACATCGCGTATATTTGCCATTCCGGTTATGTAGCGCAAAAGGCGTGCAAATCCAAGGCCGAATCCCGAATGCGGAACTGTTCCGAATCTTCTGAGGTCAAGATACCACTGGTAATTTTTCATATCCATTCCGCGTTCTTCACAGACTTTAAGAAGTTTGTCGTAGTCTTCTTCGCGTTCACTTCCGCCTGTAATTTCGCCCAGTCCAGGAACAAGAACATCTACTGCGCGTACGGTTTTTCCGTCGTCGTTCTGCTTCATATAGAAGGCCTTTACGTCTTTTGGGTAGTTGTAAACCATAACCGGACTCTTGAAAATCTGTTCGGTAAGGTAGCGCTCGTGTTCTGTCTGGAGTTCTTTTCCCCAGCTGATCGGGAATTCAAACTTGTCATTGTATTTTTCGAGTTCTTTTACTGCGTCTGTGTAAGAAATTCTCTTGAACGGAGTGTCTACAACGTGCTGAAGCTGTGCAATAACTCCCGGCTGGATGCGTTTTTCAAAGAACTGCATGTCGTCTGCACATTTTGTGAGTGCCCAGTTAAGAAGATATTTTATAAATTCTTCTTCGAGATCCATGTTGTCAAAAAGATCAAAAAATGCCATTTCGGGTTCGCACATCCAGAATTCTGACAGGTGGCGCGGTGTATTTGAATTTTCTGCGCGGAATGTGGGTCCGAAAGTGTATACGCGGCTGAGTGCTGTGGCAAGTGTTTCGGCTTCGAGCTGGCCGCTTACGGTAAGGTTTGCCTTCTTTCCGAAGAAGTCTTTGCTGTAGTCAACAAGATCTGCAGCTTTTGCGGGATCCATTCCCTTTGCGCCGGCTTTTATTCCCAGTTCTGCAATTTTTTCGAGCGAAAGGGTTGTTACCTGAAACATTTCGCCTGCACCTTCTGCATCGGAACATGTGATTTCTGGTGCGCTTATATAAACAAAGCCGCGTTCCTGGAAGAAAGTGTGCAGTGCCATGGCCATCTGGCTTCTCATGCGGAATACTGCACCAAAAGTGTTTGTTCTTGCACGCAGGTGGGCATTGTCGCGCAGGTATTCCATACTCATGTTCTTTTTCTGAAGAGGGTAGGTTTCGGGCGGGCAAAGTCCAAGTACAGTAAGTTTTGTAATAATAACTTCTACTGCCTGACCGCTTGCCGGAGACTGAACAAGTGCTCCTTCTGCACGGACCGATGTTCCTGTATTTATGTTTTTAAGTGATTCTTCTATAGAATTGGCATCTGCGCCCTGTGCAGGGTTTGTTCTGTCAAATGTAAGCTGAATGGAAGCAAAACAACTGCCGTCATTTACCTGTATGAAGACAAGGTTCTTTGAGTCACGCTTTGTCCTGACCCATCCGCAGACTGTAACGGCTCTTGCGTCAGGCTCGGATGTTAATAAATCTTTGATAAGTATGGGTTTCATGATTATATTATTGTACATTTTTATCAATGAGCCGTCAATATTTTGGGGTACAGTGCCTCAGGCAAACGCATTGCAGAAATTCAAAAAAGGTGTTGTAGATTATTTTTATATTTATTCAGTAGAGATGAACATTGATAATAAAAGTCCAACAAAAAAAACAATCTTTAATTAGTTATTCTGGAGAAAACTATTTACCTAATCGCTACGCTTACATGCCTACCCAAAACACTTGCTGCTTTAACCAGTGTATTAAGAGTTACAGAATAATTATCCGGATCAAGAAGACGGTTTACAGCAGCTCGTGAAGTGTCTAGTTTTTGGGCAAGTTCTGTTTTGGTAAGTTTTTCTTTGTCGAGAGCATCCTGCAGCTGGTAGGAGATAATCTTTTTAACGGCTCCAGCTTCTACTTCTGCGGAGATTCCTTCTTCTTCCAAAAAATCGTCAAATGAGCTTCCAATGTTACTGTTCATCGTTAATACCTCCATTCAATACCAGATTCCGGCGTTTTTTTGACAGTTCCAAATCTTCCTGCGGTGTTTTCTGACTTTTGTTCTTTGAGCCAGTCGCGGACTGGTTCATTTTCGCTGTCGGTTTTGAAGAATCTTGCTGTTACAATTTTTTCAGTTGGCATAATTATAATGTATCAAAATTGATTCGTATTGTCAAGAAAAATATAATTGCGACATTTTTTGATGTTGTAAGTGTCCTATAATAGCCCGTAAATGATGATAAACAGTGCCTCACAATCCCCCGCACTCCGGCTGCTGGTTAAAGAAATCATACTTTTGGGCCGAAAATATAGCGAAATAGTAATACCACACTAGAAAATTTGACAAATTTGCAAAGGTGTGTCATATTATAATTTGGAATAGATATTTTAGAGATTTTTTATCTTTTGGAATAAAAATAAACTGTATTTTCGGGGGTTGTCATGAAAGTAAAAAAGTTTATTCTTGCGGTTGTTTCTGTAGTTTTTGCATACGCTCTTTTGTCCTGCGACGTTGGACTTGGAGCAGCAGTAGACACACAGGCACCTACACTCAACGTAACTTATCCTGCAACGCTCTCTACGGTAAGAGGGCAGTTTGTTTTTGGCGGAACCTGTGCTGACGACCAGAAAGTTACGTCTGTTACGGTAAGAGCGCTCAATTCGGAACTGGGAAAATCTTACGGCCCCTATGCCGCAACCGTTGCAGATGACGCAAAATCATGGACATTCTCTTTTAACAAAAAAGCAGAAGGCAAAGACTCCTACAACGGCTGGGAAATGCCCGACGGAAAATACACCCTTGAAGCCGTAGCGCGCGATGCCTCAGGCAAAAGCTCCGGTACAGGTGCCATAACAATTGACATAGACAACACAGAGCCCATTTTTATTCTTAACTCACCCGGAACAACTGACATAAAAAACCCCACCGTCAGCGGTTCAAGTTTTAAGATAACTGGAACAATTGCCGACGATCATTCCATAAAATACATGCGTGTAAACGTCTACGAAAATGAGGGAGGGCGTAAAGGCAAACTTCGCAAATCCTTTATAGAAGAGAATATAGAAACTTCAGGCGGAACCTCGGTTGCCCTCTTTAAAAAAACAGATCCTGTTTACACTGAACTTTACGGTGGTGACATAAAAGACGCCTCATCTATAGGAACAAAAACTTTCTTCTGCGAAATTGAACTTGAAGATTCAGCATACGAATACAATGATTTTAAAAACAACGCTTCTGGAAAAACAGGAAACATTTCAAAAAAAGTATATCTGTATGATTCAGTCTACCAGAAATTCCAGAGTTCTTCGGGCTACGGTCTTGAAGCTGCAAAGATAAAATCTATTGTAAACGAAACGTTAACCGGCGATGTAAACGGAACAGCGGCTGCCCAGATCAGAACCGAATTCCTTGCAAGTGACGCACAGTCTTCTCTTGCCTTCGGGCTGAACCCTAACGCCAATCCGAAATATGTTGTGCAGGGTTTTGATGTAGATTCTGTTTCTGATATAGACAAAACGGGCGCTTCAAGCCAGAGTATTTCTGTTCAGGTTAACGCAGGTCTTGACGGAACAAATGTTCTTCCCGGAACAATGTGCGTTTATGTCTTTGGGCCGTTCGATTCTGTAACAGAAGACATAGTTTCTTCTATATATAAAGATCCCGCAGATTATGCCAAAAACAATGCCGCATCAGTTGCAGTTAAGGAAGAAAATTCTTCTTACGCAGGCTCCTCACTTGCAACATACACATTCAATATAAAACTCCCGAAGGCAATAAGTCCGTTCAAGACATACATTGTTGCAGCTTCGGGAACAGATGCCGACGGTAACGATTTTGACAATGACGGAACAGTTTTTGCATTCCGTGGAGCACAGACAGGTGCGGCACCGGCTCTTGCCATAAATACGCCGGCAAATTCAGCTATGTTCAATTCGTCTAAAGATCTTTTGGTTGCAGGAACCGTAAGTTACGAAGGCGGCATTGACGAAAATAATCTTTCTTTGGACTGGGAAGTAACCATTACTGATGAAAACGATTCAAACAAAGTTGTAAAAACATACAGCGGAACAAGAAGCGGTTGCACAGTCAACAAAGACGGAAGCTGGTCTCTTTCAATTCCTGCCGACGATGTTCCGGCATACGACGCCGACAAAAAAAACGGAAAGGTTTACACATATTCTGTAAAAGTAACCGCAACGGGAAGCAACGAACTTAAGGCGGTGGCAGAACGCTCGTTCCATGTAGACTCACAGCCTCCTGTACTTTCGGGACCTGAAGTTACAAAGACTGTAAAAAATGCTGCGGGTTCAGATTGCGTTAACGGTACAATTTACATAAGCGGCGGTGTAGACGAAAATTACAGAAAAACATTTACACTTACCGTAACAGACAGTTCAGATTCTGGTGTTAAAAAAGAATTCTCTTACAACGCAGGCCAGTTTAACAGTGAACCTATAGACACAACAGAATTTAAAGACGGCGCAAATCTCATAATTACGCTCGCGGCAGAAGACAAAGCCGGCAACAAAAGCGAGCCTTCTGTAAAAACAATTAAAATAGACCAGAGCACGGACCGCCCTGTTGTAGCAATTACAAATGCAAGTATAGATGTCAAGGCTGACAAAATTGCTGCTGGAAAAAACCTCTTTAACAGCACAACAAACAGCACGCTTAATATTACCGTTACCGATGACGACGGAATAAGCGCACCTGTTATTGTACGCGCATATGCTTTGACATCGGGTGGAACTGCAGACAAAACAAATGCAGTTCGTACTGAGGAATTCAAAGATTTTACAGTCGGAACAACCAGTGCCAACTTAACATTCAACCTTCCAAATATCGAAGGAAAATATGCTGTAGAGGTTACTGCTCGCGACACCCTTTATGAAACGGCAACGAAAGAAAACAAAGTTAATCATGAAAACACAAGCGGCATTACATATTATGTTGCTGTAGACAACGGTGCCCCTTCTTTAAGCATAGAGTCAAAGTCCGGGGCTTACCAGGTTCAGAACAAAGAATTTTCTGTAAAAGGAAAAGTAAGCGACACCAGCGGAGTAAGGCTTTTTGTATCTTCAGAAAATATACTTTCAATACAGGACGCTTTAGATAAAAACGCACATGAAATTCAACTAGTAGAAGCAGATACTTCATTTACAACAGCGGTTAATGCCGGAGAAGCAGCTGGTACAATATACTTTGTTGCCTTTGACGCATACGGCCAGCGATCTTCTGCAGAATTCAAATGGAAAGTAGACGGAAAAGCTCCTACAATGGCACCCGGCTTTACTTTCAAGCCTGACAGCTGGTACAAGTCCAGAGCCGCCGGTATATCCTTGCCACTTGCAGATGGTTGGGATGAAGTTAGTAAAAAAGTAATTGATGATCCGAGTAATATTTCTTCTGTAATTGCAACATTTACTGCTGCAGACGGAACAGTAAAAGCAACACCGCTTACACTCGGCGGCGCGTACAGTGCAGATAAGTATGAAAAACAGTACTACAATTACAGCACAACACTCAATTTTGACGCAGACGCTGCGTACAATGTTTCTGTAACCGCAACGGACAATGCAGGAAACGAAGGTGTATTCGGTCCTTATACATTCAAAATAGACAAAACTGCACCAACTGTAACCGTCGGAGCTTATGACGCAGATCTTACCGGAAAAGAAATGAATGTTGCAGACTTTAAGTTTACAATTCCCGTTACGATAAGCGATGCTACCAGCAGAATAAAAGATATAATCGTAAAGAAGGGCAATGAAGTTCTTGCAGAGAACACTCATTATAAAAAGACTTCGACCGGTGATGAATACACATTTGAATTCAAAAAAGACGTTCTTACAACCGGAACATACGCATTTACATTTACCGCAGAAGACAATGCTGGAAACACAAGTGAAGCTTCTGCAAATGTAAGTGTAGACAAAGATGCGCCTGCAATTACCGTAAAGGGCGTTTCACCGATTGTAGTGGTTACCGAAAACGGCAGTGAAGTAAATAAGGTTAACGGCAAAATTAAAGTAACCGGCACTGTAACTGACGAAACAAAACTGGGGACAACCGGCGCCGTTACACTCAACATAAAGAAAACAGGCGATACAAGCACGGGTACTTTACAGACTGCAGATCTTTCAGGCGGAACCTACGGTGAGTGGTCTTTTGTAATTGACACTACAGCACTTGCCGACAACAGCACATATACTCTTGAAGTAACTGCCGTTGACGCTGTAGGAAACACCGGGACAGACAGTACAACCATAAACGTAGACCAGAGTACAGATATTCCTTCCATTACTCCTTCAAACTACGACGCGGGTATAAACAGCGCAGACGGTGTAGGAGTAAAAGCAGGCGGAATAAAGAACCTGTTCGGAACTGTAAGCAACAATAAACTTTCTGGAAACGCTTCTGATGATGACGGCGTAAAAACTGTAACTGTAGAATACAGGGAAGCGGGAAGTACAGACGCTTATATTTCAAAGAATGTTATAGAAAACGGAACTTCAACAACGGCTCCGTTTACATTTGCTCTTCCTTCAAAAGAAGCAAAGTATGAAATAAAGATAACTGTTACCGACACAGAAGGAAACGCAAACGGAACATACGCTGGCTCTCCTTTCTACATTGGTGTTTCTTCGGGAGCACCGGCTCTTAAGGTAGATGCACAGAGTTCTAATTATACTGCAAAGGGTGCAGAGCTTTCTGTAGAGTCAACTGTTACTTCAAATGTTGCAACAACTCTTACTGCAGGCTATACAATCAATAGCGGGGAAACCACTTCTTCGGCTGTGTCAATTACTCCTCTGAATGACAAAGACAATGTTTATCATGTTTCTCTTACTGTACCGGCCACTGTAAAAGATGGAGATGTTCTTAAGATAACATATACGGCAACAGACATTTTCGGACAGAGTGCGGCTGCTGAACACAAATATACAATAGACAATACACCTCCTGTTCTTGCTTCTGCGTTTTACTCTTCTAACGACCTCAAGCCAACTGTAAACAAAAAAGATCCTGCCGATTCATGGTACAAGGACGAATCGTTGCCTTTTGACATAAAATACTATGACGGCGGCTGCGGTGTTGAGCGCGTGGAATATACATTTACTCCTCAAGGCGGAACAGCAGTTACCGGATCTGGTATTCCAAAGAGCGTAACTGTTGACGGAAAAAAATATTACCAGTACACGGCCGCAATCTCGGGCTTTGCAGTCGGAACAAATACTCTTGTATTTACAGCCGTAGATGCTGCAGGAAACAAAAGTACATCAACAACACTTAACGTAAGATGTGACAATGTAGCTCCCAGCCTTGAACTTGTTTCTATAGACGACGAAACAGCTTACGATGGAAGAGGAAAACTTGTTAACGGAACAAAAGACGTTACATTCATTGTAGAGGCAGCCGATGCTGCTTCAGGTCTTGCGTCTGTTAAGTACGGCAATGTGACTGGAACCTCAGTTGAAGGACAGAGCGGCCAGTATTCGTTTACAATAAAGGCAGCCAGTCTTGCTACGATGGATGTAAACGCAACTGCAACAGACAACGCCGGCAATACTACAACTACAAAGCTCTTTAACATTATACTCGATAAAGACGCACCGGTTGTAAACATAACAAGCTCCCTCGACAAAGACACGTCAACACCTGCTGTCGAAGTCAACGGAACAATTGCCCTTGAAGGAAACTCCAGCGACGGAAGCTACGCGCTGCCAGAAGAAGCAAACCCTGTCTTCTGGTTCACGCTTACAAAACCAACAACGGATTCCGTAACTTCTATCGAAGAAGGCGCAGGCTGGAAAAGAATTTTTGGTGACACAAACACAAGCAACGTAACAGACTCTTCTACTCCAACTGCATGGAAGAGCAGTGATATAGACACAAAAAGCGATTTCGGTACACTTACAGATGGAACACACGTTTACGTAGTGGCCGCAGTTACCGACGCTGCACAGAACACAGGATACTCTCCTGTACTTGATCTTGTTGTAGACCAGAACACAGACCGCCCGCAGATAAAAATCACTTCGCCAAAGTCACTCAAAGATATGGGCAAAAACGGAACAACAATCTGGCAGAAAAACACAAAGGTAATTGAAGGCCGCATTTCTGACGACGACGGAATTAAATCTCTGGAATACAGTTTTGATAATTCAACGTGGGAAAAAGTAGAGCCGAACGGCGACTCATGGGAAATAACAGATGTCAAAGAAGGTGCAAACGAAATATACTTCCGCGTAACAGATACCGCCGGAACTACATTTACTTCAAGTAAAACTTCAGGTCTTACAGCACCGTACATTACCGACGGAACAAACAAATTCGGAACAGCTGCTGCCGCTGACAGCGTACTTTACGTTACTGTAGACACAATACCGCCTGTAATAAGTGAACTTAAGTTTGACACAAAAGGCACTACTGCCACTACCGCAACTTATACCGGATTGCAGGATGTATCATCACTTTTAAATACAATTGTTGGTGGTAAAACAAAGAAGTGGCTCAAGATACGCGCACATGCAACTGATGACAACGGAATTAAATCTGTTACTGTAAGCATAGACGGCATAAACGAAGGGAAACCTGTAGCCGCAACCAAAGTCACCGATAAAGATGGCGAGTATTACGAACTTGCAGATATTGATCTTTCGGGATTACACAGCGGTTATATAGATGCAGTTGTTACCGCAACAGACAATGCCGGAACAACCTCTTCTACTACACTCAAGATAAATGTAGACAACACCTCTCCCGAACTCAAGGTAACCTACCCGGGAACAGATACTGCTTCAAAGGTAACACGCACTGTTACAATGAAGGGAATTGCTTCTGACAATAATGCCGGAATAGAATCCATTAAATACAAGATGGGACCAATCTCTTATACAAAGTCTGACAGAACTGACTGGACTGAGTGGAGAGTTGTAAAAAATCAGATAAACTGGGAAATTCCGTTTGAGTCAACAACCAAAGATAACCTCGAAAATATACTGACTTATATTACAGATTCCAATATTTCTGAAGAGGAAACACCAGGCTCTGCTCTTTACAAAGTTTATGTCTCATTCCGCGTTACAGATAATCTGGGTAACGTTAATGAAATAGATGGTAAAGAAAGCGGAAACTATATTCTTGTAGATGCTGAGGGCGGTAAACCGATTGCTGATGTAATCTACCCCGAAACAGGAGCAACAGTCGGTGGTTCGCTTACTATAATCGGTACCGCAACAGATGACAGCGGTGTCTCCGAAGTACAGGTTCAGCTTGACGTTAACAACGACGGCAATTTTGATGAGACTGACTACAATATTATAAAAAGCTGGACAGCCTCTGACGGAACAACACCTTCTATGCCGGGACTTTGTGAAACATATTCTGCTGACTGGTACATTACTGCCACAGGAACCATCAGTTGGAAGCTTCTTGTTCCTACAATGGAGATTGCAGAAAATACAGCTCTTGCAGATAAGGGAATGTCTCTGCGTGTACGTGCCTGGGACAACGATGAAACCCCTCAGACACGCGGCTGGGGTAAAACTGTAAAAGTAAAAATTGACGTAAAGGCTCCACAGGTAGAAAACGTTGCGCTTGTTCAGTACAAGAGCGGCTCTTCGGGCGAGACTTCTGTTTCGCGCACATATTCTTCGGGTATGTACATAACAAAGCCCGAGACCGGCAAAGACTGGTACCTTACCGGAACAATAAGTTCAACATCATTGAGCAGCGTAACCATAACTTCTGATGCCGAATCTGTAAATAAAATTTCTTATGAAGCCAAGGATCCTTCAGTAACAGCAGACGGAAAATATACGTTCAGTGCGCCTGTGACAATTATTGGTGACGGTAAAACTTCTGCTACAATAAATGTAAGCGGTGAAAGCGGCTATACAACTACGTACCCGGTATTGTTCTCTGTAGACAGTCAGGCTCCTCAGATGTACAGCACAGACGGTTCTCTTGCAGCAGACAAAACAACGTCACTCAGACTTACATCAGTCGGAAAGAACGTAGACGAAAGCAACGCTGTCGTAAACAGCAACGTAGTTTATACATTCGGCGATGTTGTAGAAGAAAGAGGCAGCGGTCTTAACTACATTGCCTTCTACTTTAAGCGCATACCGGACGATACTGTTAACGGCAGAATCCGTGTTTACAATCCAATGTTCAACACAGACGGCGACAACAGAACAGACATCGACACAGAAAAGACAGAGGGAACTTCAAGCGGCGACGTTTACATTAACAGCGACGGACTTCCTGTAATGTACATGAAAGACGCAGAGCGCAGTACAGAAACATCGTTCAGCCACAGTTCAATAAGCGGCAATAAAAATATACGCGTAGGAGGCCTTATAAAGATCGGCGGCTCTTACGTAAGAATTTCTTCTGTAGACAAAGATAAAGATGAAGTAACATTTGCACCAGCAAAAGCAGAATCATTTACAGAAGCAGAATTTGTTTACGCGCAGATTGTAGACCACGAGATTACAGAAGGACCTACCGGCAACGACTACGAAAATGTCTCAAACGATGACGGCGACGGAATGATAGAAACGCTCAAGGCAGAAGGTTCAAAGTACACCTGGACTGCGTGCATCTTCAGCGACAGAATACCCGACGGTCCTGTAGAGATTCACGTAGTTACAATAGACAAGGCAGGCAACATAAACAGGGGAAGCATTGCAACTTCTATCCAGAACAAACGCCCGCGCATTGCAAAGGTTCTGCTTGGAACAGACCTTGACCACAACGGAACATACGACTTCTATTCAGACAGCGAGATTAAATATGAAGGCAATGTAACACAGGCAACATACAACAACCGCAATTTTGGCGAGTTCAACTATTACTCTGCGGTAGACGCATACAACAAGGCACAGTCTTCTGTTACGTTAAGTTCAGAAACCTTCAAGGTAAAGAACGGAATGTGCATCCTGCCAGAATTTACAGGCGGTAACGGCACACTCAGGTACAATATGAGTGTAGGCGAGCGTGAGGCAAAGGAAGCCCAGAAGGGAACTTCACTTACTGCACTTACAACCGACAAAACTTCCCTTAAGGTGGCAGACCGCGCAGGAACAAAGGCAAATATTGAAAAGCACGTTTCTTCACAGGGCGGAATCATTCTTACGAATGATGAACTTGAAGCCCACGAAAGCAAGACAAAGTATTTTGCGTTTACATTCTGGGACGAAACAGAAGAAACCG
Organism: Treponema peruense; assembly: GCF_016117655.1. Taxonomy (NCBI): domain Bacteria; kingdom Pseudomonadati; phylum Spirochaetota; class Spirochaetia; order Treponematales; family Treponemataceae; genus Treponema; species Treponema peruense. Next base: position 2,024,322 of record NZ_CP064936.1, on the reverse strand, counting down.
TGCAGGGAACAGACAGCCAGTGGGCACTTCTTAACATTCCTGTTATTGTAGACGTAAAGGATGACACACCACCGAATGCTTCATTCAAACCGTTCTTCTGGAACGGAAAAGGCCGCGGCAACAACTCTCTTGCATACGACTCAACAACCGGAAAAGCCCTTGGTCACATAGAACTTGAGTCTGATCTTACAGCTGCACTCAAGGTTTCTCCTTACGGAACAGGACCAAAGGTAAGCGGTACGATTGTTCTTCGCGGAACGGCAAGTGACGAAACTCTCCTTACAGGACTTTCTGTAAAGGCAGGCACAGAAGTAATAGGCTCTGCTACTTACACAAACGGAGTGTGGACTTCTACTAAAAACGGTCTTACGGTAACAAACGTGCGTGAAGTAGACCAGAACGGCCACGAAGTTACATGGGAACTTGAATACGAAACACCGTCTGCACAGAAAGAACTTGACCTTACCGTAACAGCCACTGACGGCGGAACAAACAGTTCTCCTGAGGCAACAGAAAGCACGGCTCCTGCTCTTGGTACTGCGCTTTATACTGTTGACGTTGTACCTTATGTAACAAACGTAAAGACAATGCTCAGTACCGTAGGTGGAAAAGAAGAAGCAGCATGGTCAACATACGGCCGCACTTCTACAGGAGCCTATGTTGCAGGACACTCGTGGGCAAAGGATTCCGGTATTACAGGAAAGTCAGGCAGTGCAGAGACAGTAGTACTTTACGGCTTTAACCTTGCCGGCGGAAAAGTTGCTTCTTCTAATGGAGGCTCAGCGAAACTCAGTACCGCCGGTGACAGCTTTAGCTTTAGCGTAGAAGGCTTCAAGAGTGGCGACTATAAAGTTACTGTGATCGATATTCCTTCCATAAACAACATAAACAGCAACGACTCAAAGGGATCATACTCGGGAAGCGATGCTGCACAGATGTACAACCGCATGCCCAACGGTACAACAAACAACAACCTTACCGACGACTTTAAGATGAACATCTGGGACATACGCTACGATGCGGCTACATCACAGGGTGGTACACTCAAAGAAGCAGTAATGCGTATAGCACCGGGCTCTGACAATATAGGCTTTGCGTTTACAAACGGTGCGTCAAAGTTCAGTATGGGAGGCAAAAAGGACGGCAACTCATACCAGATCTGGCAGAGCAACTACGCCGACTTTAACAACGTAAGCTTTGTCTACGACAAGAACGGCAACAGTTACGGAACAGCCACCGGTCTTGATACTTACCCCGATGGAAGCGGTGATTTTGCAGGACGCTTTACCTTTATGAGCAGCCAGTGGGGTATTTGCAGTGCAACTGATATGGATGACAATTATTATGGAACCAATAAACTCCGAATGGAATCCATTGGTATAAAAGAATCAAAAGTACAGGGAAGTGATCAAAATACTTGTATAATGGATACATACAGATTCCGCTCGCCGACTCTTGCAACTACAATGCATGGTAATTCAACGTCTGTGTATCTTGCATACTATGACACGTTCCAGAGGCAGATACGATTCCGCTACGGAACATTTAATAAAAATGCTGTTGGGCAGAGTAAAGATGCAAATAATAATAATAACGGATTCGACCAATTTACAGACCAGGTACGTGCAAATAATAGCGGAGGTAAAACTGCATTTGATGCAGGAAAAAATACGTACAGCCTAATTGCCGGTAAAGATGCAGATAATACTAAGTTAGACACCGGAAACGTATGTACGCCAAGCAACAGCATGGCAAGCACCTGTGTTGCTATAGACGCAATCGAAGGCTCGTCTACTGCAGAAGATGTTGTAGTTGCTGCATGGTGCACGGGCAGCGGCGTAGCGTTTGCATACAAGAAAAACCCGTATACAGACAATGACGCAGACCAGTCCCATACAAATACGGACGGTTACTGGTCAACGGCTGCAGAAGTATTCAGCGGTGCGTGCGAAGACGTTTCCATTAAGGCAGACGCAGACGGCGGTATACATATAAGCGCCTACAACAAGGCAGATCAGAGTCTTGTCTACCGCTACATTAACAAAGACCGTACTACAATGGGAGACGTTGTAACAGTAGACTCTTACCAGATTGTAGGAAGCCGCACACAGATAGATGTACAGAAAGAAGGTGACTATTATGTTCCGTACATAAGCTACTACAACCCGGCAACACAAAAGACAAAGCTTGCATATCTTATTGCAGGAAAGAGTTACAGCGCACCGGGTGTAAACTCAGACGACACGTTTACAGGCAACTGGGAAGTAAGCGTTATTCCTACTTCGAGCGATATTCAGGAAGACCACACAAACATAGGCTTGTGGAAGGATTCTTCTGGAGTAAGAAGAAGTTCTGTTGTCGGTACTGTTAATGACTATGGACAGATAGGAGATAATGACGGCAAGACTTCGGGTAACGGCACAAACAATCCTGTTGTAGGATATGCTACAGTTATAGGAATCAGAGGCTTTATAGAAACCGCACAGATGCGCTAATATAAGGCTTATGGCAAACATAATAGAAGTAGACGATATACATGCGCCGGGTACAAGTGTCTTCTGCGGCATGAGGGACGGCGCTCTCAGAAAGACGGGCAGTGACGGCGGGATTTTTATTGCAGAAAGTCCCAAAGTCATTGAGCGCGCACTTGACGCAGGGTGCGTTCCGGTTTCGCTTCTTACCGCAAAAAAGCATATAGAAGGAGATGCCCGCCAGGTTATTGAACGCTGTGGCAGCATACCCGTGTACACTGCAAATGACGAAGTTCTGAAAGAAATTGCGGGCTTTGCAGTAACGCGCGGTGTATTCTGCGCAATGAAGCGGCCGGTACTCAAGGCTGTTCGGGAATTGTGTAAAAATGCGTCACGCGTTGCAGTCCTTGAAAACATAGCAGAAGCCACAAACGTAGGTTCAATATTCCGGTCGGCGGCAGCACTTGGTTTTGATGCGGTTTTTGTAACGCCGTCATGCTGTGACCCGCTCAACAGGCGTGCAGTCCGTGTAAGTATGGGGACTGTATTCCAGGTGCCGTGGACAAGAATAGCATGTTTCCCGCAACAATGGCCGCGCGACGGTCTTTGCCAGCTTAAATCGCTTGGCTTTAAGACAGCCGCCCTTGCACTTACAGACAATTCCATTGGCATGGACAACACAGCGCTTTTGTCAGAAGAAAAACTTGCGGTAATTCTGGGGACGGAAGGCGACGGGCTTTTGCCACAGACGATTGCCGGCTGTGACTATACGGTAAAAATTCCCATGGCGCACAGCGTAGACTCGCTTAATGTTTCGGCAGCGGCGGCGGTTGCGTTCTGGCAGCTGCGCAAATTCCGGGTAGGTGAATAAAAAAGTATACACCTGTCTACAAAAACATACAGGTGTATAAAAATTTATTCATTGTATTGCGTGTTTTTTTCAAAAAGTGTGTTACAATTATATATGCGCATTTATTTGCTGACTTTCTAAATCTTTACAATACAAATATTTGTGCAGATAACTGACAAATTTTCCATTTTTTTTCTTTTTTTTTATAAACTTGGCACGGAACTTGCTATTCAATTTATGAAGAAAAAAAATGTAACGTGAGGGTAAAAAAAATGGAAAATTCAGTAATCAAATCGTATCTTGCAGACATTCAGAGGTTCCCGCTTCTTTCGGCCGCAGAAGAATGTGATTTGTCAGAAAAAATAAACGCCAGTGACGAGTCTGCATACAAAAAGCTTGTCAACTGTAACTTAAGGCTTGTTGTAAGTGTTGCACGCCGTATTGCACACAATGCCGCAAATTCAGTTTCAGAAATGGACCTTATTCAGGAAGGAAGCATGGGGCTTATGGTAGCCGCACGCAAGTTCAGCCCTGCCTTCGGAACACGTTTTTCTACATACGCTTATCCCTGGATTGCACAGTATATGCTCAGGTACATCAACACAAAAACTGCATTTATAAGCATTCCGCACAGAAAAGAAGCTTTGATCCGCTCAATACAAAAGGCTTCTTCTTATCTTTCACAGCTGAACGGAACAGCCCCTTCTGCCGCAGACATTGCACTTTATCTTGGTATTCCGGCTAAGCGCGTTAACGAATGCATGAGTTTTGCCTACAGCTGTTCTTCGCTCGAGTCCTGCCCCGAAAACAACGGCACTTATTTTGGCGACTCGCTGCCTTCTGACGTGCGTTCTCCCGAAGAAGAGTATCTGCGTGAAGAAACATGTGCAGAACTCCGCAATCTTATGGGCAATCTTGGACGTAACGAAGGCCGTGTTTTGTGGTACAGATTCAATTTTGACGGCAGCACAAAGGCAAAAACTTTGCGCGAAATAGGTTCAATAATAGGAGTAAGCCCCGAAGCCGTGCGCCAGACCGAAATAAGAGCTGTAAGACACATACGCGAATACTTCGAAAACGCCGTGTGATTTCGAATACGAAAATTGACAGTTTTGGTTAAGCGTGGTATATTAAATAAAAGGAAATGCCCGAACATTGGGTTATCTCCACAGTTGCGAAAAGCCGCCTACAGTGTCGCTAACATTTAGGCGGCTATTTTTTTACTCTTTACTTTTTATTCAATTTTTTGAGAAATGGAACTTTTTATTCTGATATTTTACCATGAACTTTACACCGGTTTGCGGACGGTCAAAAGCGCCGTCTGATTGAACGAAAGGCTTTTTTTTTCTATAATAGCTGCATGTCTGTTAAAAAAAGTAGGCGTCCGGCACAAAAAAGACGGCCGGCCAGGAAAAGAAAGCCCAAGGTTTCGCTTGACAGTAAACGCGTTACTGTTCTTGCGGCTGTTATTGTGGCTCTTTGTGTTCTCTTCCTTTCATTAAGCTTTGTATTCAGCCGTGCAGCATCATCTTCTTCGGCTGCAAAAAATATTTCTCAGAAAGAGCCGGCCTCTGTTGCTGTAGAGCCGGCAAAAAAACTTCCGCCTGCAAAGAAAAAGACAGAGCCTTCTGCAAAAAAAAGTACCTCTTCTTCAAAAAAGGCGGAATCTTCGGATAAAACTGTTTCTGCCAAAAAATCAACGGATTCTGCCAAAAAAACTGATTCTGCACAAAAAAAGCCGGCTGCAGAAAATACGGCGTCTTCAGCAGCGCAGAATGCCGTAGCAAAAACTTCTGTCAGTGAAAAAACTGCTGCAAAGCCTTCTGTAAAAGAACAGCCTCATCTGGCTTCTGCTGTTGTTCCGCAAAAGCCTGTAGAAGAGCTTCCCGACAGAAAATTTAATATTCCAAAGGCGGCACCGGGCGCAAAAATTGCTTTTGTAATTGACGATGCCGGCCAGAGTGTTTCGAATCTTAAAAAATATACATCGCTTCCTTTTGATATTTCTGTTGCGGTTCTTCCGGGGCTTTCACATACAAAAGACTGCGCTTATGTAGTGCGCGCGGCAAAAAAAGAACTGCTTCTTCACCAGCCCATGCAGGCAGAAAACCTTAATCTTGACCCGGGACCGTGTGCCATTAAGCCCGGCATGAGTACTTTTGAAATTGCGCAGATTGTAAAGACAAACCTTGATGAACTGGGGCCCGGCGTTAAGGGAATGAACAACCACGAAGGTTCGCTTATCACGGGCAATGTAATAAAGATTGGCGCTGTTCTGGATGTGGCAGCCGAGCGCGGAATTTATTTTCTTGACTCACGCACTACGGCTGCAAGTATGGCACGGCAGGCAGCACTCGAACGCGACATGAATATAAAAGAGCGCGATGTTTTTATAGATGACATTGTAAACCGCGACAAAATGCTTGAGCAGATTTACCGCGGAATTGGTATTGCAAATAAAAAGGGCAAGGTTATAATGATAGGTCATGTAGACAAGTCAGCGGGAATTCTTCCGCAGCTTTTGTCAGAGCTATATCCATATTTAAAGAAGAACGGCTACACGGTGACGGTTCCGTCCAGGTTGTGAGGTAATATAATGAAAGTATTGGGAATTGAAAGTTCGTGTGACGAAACGGCGTGTGCAATTGTAGAAGACGGAAAGCGAATTATAAGCAATGTTGTTGCCACACAGATTCCGTTTCATCAGATTTATAAGGGCGTTGTTCCCGAAATTGCCAGCAGAAAACATGCTGAATGGATTCTTCCTGTAGTAAGACAGGCTCTTAGCGAAGCCAAAATGACACTTTCTGAAGTAGATGCCATTGCAGCGACAAACAGGCCGGGACTTATGGGTTCTCTTCTTGTAGGCCTTACATTCGGAAAAACCCTCGCCTGGTCATGCAACAAGCCGTTTCTTGCTGTTAACCATATGCTTGGTCACATGTATGCTGCCCATCTCGAAAACGACATTTCCTATCCTTATCTGGGACTTCTTGTAAGCGGAGGTCACAGTATTATTGCAAAGGTTAACGGTTTTGATGATCTTGAAATACTCGGAACTACAATTGACGACAGTGTAGGCGAAGCGTTTGACAAAGTCGCAAAGTATTATGATCTGGGGTATCCCGGAGGAGTAATAATTGACGGTCTTGCAAAGAAAGGCGACAGCCACGCATATTCATTCCCTGTTCCAAAACTCGACAAAGGCGACCACCGTTACGATGTTTCGTTCAGCGGACTCAAGACGGCGGTAATCCATCAGTCGCAGATGTTTTTGAACAAAGGCTTTGAACCAAGTGTAGAAAACCTGGCCGCCTCGTTCCAGGAAACAGCATGCCGCACTCTTGTAGGAAGACTTATGCGCGCCGTTGAAGATACCGGTCTTAAAACAGTTGTTGCCGGCGGTGGTGTCGCGGCGAATTCACGCTTAAGGGCAATGCTTGCAGAACATACAGATCTTAACTGTATTTTCCCGCCACTCAAACTTTGCGGTGACAACGGCGCTATGATTGCGGGTGTTGCGTACCACTTCCTTAAGAGAGGCGACCGCAGCGGCTGGAACACAACTGCATGTGCGCGCATTCCGCAGTTTAAGCGCGGTCTTGCAAATCTTGAAGCTTTCGGCCGCAGATAGGGCTGTGTAAAAAAAATGACTGTCCTCGAAGTTCCTGAAACTTCATGAAGGGCAGCCATTTTTTTAGTTTTTTTCTGTATTAATTTACTGTTTCCAGAACGTATTCCCTTGTTCCGAGTCCAATTTTCTGGGCGTGGATGAGGGTTTCGTCCCAGACAGAATCTCTTGTTGAATCTTTCCAGAGGTCTCCGGTCATTTTTATTCCCTTTGCGCTGTGGTCTGTTATGCGCGTGTTCTGGAAGCGTGCGGCTTTCTGGCACATGTCGCTGCAGGCCTGGTCAAGTGCAACCGGGTCAAAACTTGCCGCCATTCCGATGTTTGGAATAAGGGGCGCATCGTTAAAGGCGTGGCAGTCGCACCACGGGCTTACGTCAAGAATCATGTTTATATGAAAACAGGGGCGGCCGTCACAAACAGCCATTGTGTATTCGGCCATCTTGCGGTCAAGGTCTTCATTTGCACTGGAATTGGGATTGTATATCGCGTCAAAGTTGCATGCACCTATACATCTTCCGCAGCCTTTGCACAAATCCTGGTTGATGAATGCTTTTTTTGAGTCAAACGAAATTGCGTCTGAACCGCATTCTTTTGCACACATTTTGCAACCGCGGCATGCATCCTGGTTTACTACAGGTTTGCCCGAATTGTGCTGGTCCATTTTTCCGGCACGGCTTCCGCATCCCATTCCTATGTTTTTGCATGTACCTCCGAACCCGGTTGCTTCGTGTCCCTTAAAGTGTGAAAGGCTTATGAAAACATCGGCGTCCATTATTGCGCGGCCTATGTGGGCTGTTTTGCAGTATTCACCGTTGCGTACAGGAACATCGACTTCATCTGTTCCCTTAAGACCGTCACCTATGATTACGGGACAGCCTGTTGTTATCTGAAGAAATCCGTGGCGTGCGGCAATGTCCAGATGGTCAACCGCGTTTTTGCGGCAGCCAGGGTAGAGTGTATTGCAGTCGGTTAAAAAAGGTTTTCCGCCAAGTTCTTTTACAAGATCTGCTACGGCGCGTGCATATTCCGGCCTTAAAAAAGAAAGGTTTCCGTCTTCTCCAAAGTGCATTTTTATTGCAGTAAGTTTGTTTTCAAAATCAATGTTTGCAATTCCGGCTTTGCGGCATAGTTTCTTGAGTTTTTCTGTAAGTCCGCCGTCTTTTGTAGTTCTGAAGTCAGTAAAAAAAACTTTAGAAGGTTCCATGATGTACATCCTTAAAATTGAACGTATTTCAAGAACGGTGGTATCTCCAGCGTCCTTGAAATACATTCTATTAAAAAAGCCCTGAATTTTCAATAAAACAGATCAGCCAGTCCGACAGATTTTACATTGTATTCTTTGCTTTTTGCAAAACTTTCTTATTAACATGACGCTTTCGCGCACCAATTGAACTTAATCGCAAGTTGAAACTTGCTCAATCGTTCAATTTTAAGGAATAATGATGAATTAAGGGAAAATAGCGGAAATTAGAGGAAAATTTCCCTTGATTAAAAAGAAAATTGCTTCTGCACGCGCGGGGATTATACTCTTTTTATTTGCAATTTTTTGATATTAACGCTTGCATTGCAAAATACTGTATGCTATAATAAATTGTTATTTGCATTATGGGAAATGAGGGTTTACAATCAAATTATGCGCTTAAAAAAGAGAGTTGCGCTGCTTATAGACTATGTAGAAACTGAATATTCGCAGCGGCTGGTGAGAGGAGCTTCAGATTATCTCAGCAAACATAATGCCGAACTTGTTGTTTTTCCGGCAGGCACCATTAACGCTGTAAACTTTTCATACAATTACCAGTATCTTGCCGTTGCGTCGCATGTTACCCCGCAGAATGTAGACGGAATTATTTTCATGACGGGTTCCCATCTTAACAATGTTACCCCCGAATACATGCATTCTTATTTGAAGTCTTTTGCGCCTGTTCCTGTTGTGAGTATAGGATATAAATTTGACGATATTCCTTCTGTAGTTTCTTCCTGTGCCGGAAGCATGTATGATCTTGTTTCGCATATAATCACCACACACGGTCGCAGAAAAATTGCACTTATGGGAGTAGAAGGCAACTCTCAGGAAGTAAGCGACAGAAAATCTGCTTTTCTTAACACTTTAAAACAGTTCAGGGTAGAATTTGATCCTTCCCGTGAAATTTACGGTGGTTTTACTTACGACACGGCCCGTTCCGCACTGCGCTCCTATCTTAGTAAAAAAGGGCAGTTCGATTTTGACGCAATTGTGGCTCTTAATGACGAGATGGCCTTTGCGTGCCTGGACATTTTTAAGGAAAACGGAATTTCTGTTCCCGAAGACATTGTGGTTACCGGCTTTGATGATGAAATCCGCTCTTCTTACGTGACGCCGACACTTTCTACGGTAAACCAGAATGTTGAACAGCAGGCCTATTCCGCCGCGGAAATTCTTCTTAATATTATTGAAGGAAAAGATACGGTTCTTTCTGTAAGGGTTCCGTCAGAAGCGGTTTTCAGACAGTCCTGCGGCTGTGTTCCTCCGGGAGCACATGACTGTGAAGGAATTGATGTACGCGGAAAAACTGTTGTGGCCAATTCTGAGCTTAAGGTTTTTGACATTTCGCAGTGGTATGACAACAGAAACCAGTTTGTTCAGGTTATCCAGCTTTTTTCTGACATTCAGGTAGATATTTCTATTGATGTACTCCGTTCGCGCATTAAATCTGATCTTTCGGGGTTTGGAATAAAGTCTGCAGCCGTGTGTCTTTTTTCGAGGCCGGTAGAAACTGACCGCTTTGAGTATTTTCCTCTCCCGCCGGGTGCAAATGTATTCTGCGCCTTTGACAAAGACAACTGTTTTTCGCTTACCGGTGATTCCATTACATTTGACCCGCGCAAAACTATGGTTCCAGAAGGAATTTTTGCTTCTCTCGACGGAATGTATGTCTGTTCGCTTTACAGGGCAAGGGTTTTGTACGGCTACATAATTTACAGACCCGGTTCTTACGATATTACGGTTTACAGCATGGTTTGCAAACTGCTTTCTTCCAGCATTGCAAGTGCGGTTTCTGTAAGTGCTGCAAGGCAGCGGCAGTCAAAACTCCAGAAGGAATACGATGCGGCCTGTGCTGTTTCTGTTACTGACGACATGACTGGTCTTTTGAACAGGCGTGGCTTTATGTCTCTGGGAACAAAGGCTCTGGAAAATGCATTTCTTTCGGGAACGAGCGGTCTGGTGCTTTTTGGAGACATGGACGGTCTTAAAAAGATAAATGACACTTACGGACATTCGGCCGGAGACCGTGCAATAAAGGCAGAAGCGCGCATTCTTAAGGAAGCATTCCGTTCGTCAGATATTTTGGGCCGTCTTGGCGGTGACGAATTTGCCATTATTGCTTCGGGACTGGGTGAAGAGCGCTTTCAGGAAATAAAGACAACTCTTGACAGCAAATGTGAAGAATACAACTGCACTTCGGGAGAGCCATACGTTCTTTCATTGAGCATGGGTTATTCTGTATTCCACCCGATGATGCGCGAATATGATATAAAAATTCTTCTGGAACTTGCAGACGAAGCGCTGTACGAAGAAAAAAAACACAAAAAATCCCTCTGCCGGTAATTCGTTAACTGAACATTTCTTTAAATTATCTTGACAAGTGTATGACATTTTGACATAATTTGTCATAAAGAAAATGTGAATACGGCAGCCTGCGGGTTGTCATGTGAGTTTCACTTTGCCTGAACAGTGCAGTCTGAAACCCGCGTTTATTCCCATATTTTATTTTGAGGTGAATGTTATGGCCAAGAAGTATGCTTTCTTATTTCCGGGACAGGGTGCACAGGCTCCCGGCATGATAAAGGATGTTGCAGACGCTTTTCCTGCAGCAAAAAAAGTTGTAGACGATGTTTCTGCAATTATCAATCTTGATATGGCAAAGCTTTTGTGGGAATCAGATGCCGCAGAATTGAGCCGTTCTGACAACAGCCAGATTGCAATTACAACGGCATCCATAGCTTTGATGGCAGTCCTTAAGGAAAAGGGAATCGAACCTTCTGCTGCCATGGGATTCAGCCTTGGTGAATTTCCTGCCCTTTATGCTGCAGGAGTTCTTTCTTTTGAAGATGTAATCAGTGTAGTACGCCGCCGCGGTCTTATTATGCAGGCAGTCTGTGAAGAAATTGCCGCAGAAAATGAAGGCCATGTTCCCGGAATGAGCGCAATAATCGGCCTTTCCCCTGACAAAGTAAAGGAAATTGCAGCTGGAATAAAGGATGCCTATGCTGCAAACATGAATTCTGTAAAGCAGACAGTTATAAGCGGAACATTTGATGCACTTGCCGCAGCCGAAAAAGCCGCTACAGAAGCCGGTGCACGCCGCGCAATCCGCCTTAAGGTTGCAGGTCCTTTCCACAGCCCGCTTATGCAGAAGGCAGCAGTTGAGTTTGAAAAGGCCATTGCAGATGTTAAGTTTGCAGACCCGAAAATAAAGCTTTTCTCAAACGTTACAGGAAAAGAAGTTCTTAAGGGAGACGAGGCAAAGTCTTCTGCTGTTCTTCACCTTACACACCCGGTTCTCTGGACCGACGAAGAAAAGGTTTTGGGCAGCCTTATTACCGCTGACTCTGCAAATGAGTGGACAGTTCTTGAGCCGGGACCGGGAAAGGTTCTGTCAGGTCTCTGGCGCGATACTGAATTCGGTGAAAAATATGTCTGTGCCCCGGTAAATACGGTCGACTCCGTTAATGCCGCTGCACTTTGATTTTATTCTTTTTTTTCTATTGGGGGAAATATGTTGCTTGAGAATAAAAAAGCGTTGGTTACCGGTTCTTCACGCGGAATCGGAAGAAAAATAGCTGAGGCTTTTCTTTCAGAAGGTGCCGAAGTCTGGGGAATGTGTACACATGAGTCTGCCGGTAAAGCCGAACTTGAAAAACTTGCTGCAGACCACGGAACAAAATTCCATGAGTTCTATGCAGATGCAGGAAACGCAGAACAGCTTACTGCCGCAGTAAAGGGCGCACTTTCTGAAGCCGGCGGATTTGATGTTCTTGTAAATAACGCAGGAATTACACGCGATACACTTAGCTTCCGCATGAAGAAAGAAGACTGGGATTCTGTTCTTGCCGTTAACCTTACCTCGGCTTTCCTTGTATGCCAGATTGTAAGCAACGACATGATTCACAAAAAGACAGGCTCTATCATCAACATGGCTTCCATTGTCGGAATCCACGGCGGTGCAGGACAGGTAAACTATTCTGCAAGCAAGGGCGGTCTTATTGCATATTCAAAGTCTCTGGCAAAAGAAGTCGGTTCAAGAGGAGTGCGCGTAAACTGTATTGCACCGGGCTTTATTGACACAGACATGACAAAGGCCGTAAAAGAAGATATCCGCAAGAGCTGGGTAGAAGGAATTCCTCTCAAGCGTGCGGGAACTGCAGAAGATGTTGCAAACGCAGCACTTTTCCTTGCAAGCGGAATGAGCACTTACATTACAGGACAGGTAATCGGAGTTGACGGCGGCATGGGCTGCTGAGTTATAGATTTTTATAATAATTTTTTGGAGATATTTATGCGTAGAGTAGTAGTTACAGGAATGGGATGCGTTTCTCCGGTAGGAAACAGCGCAGACGAAACATGGGAAGCAATCAAGGCCGGAAAGAGCGGAATAGGACTTATTACACGCTATGACGCAACACCGTTCAAGGTAAAATATGCTGCAGAAGTAAAGGATTTTGATGCTTCAAAGTATATGGATCCGAAGGCCGCAAGAAAGATGGCTATGTTCTCAAAGCTTGCAGTTGCCGCAGCAAAAATGGCCCTTGACGATTCAAATCTTACAGACAACAAAGAAGTTCTTAACGATACAAGCATTTTCCTTGGAGTAGGAATCGGCGGTTTTGAAGTAACAGAAAGCAGCCTCAAGAGTTACTTTGAGTCAAACTTTACACGCATTCCCCCAATGACAATTCCTGAACTTATTCCGAACGAAGCTGCTGCAAACATAAGTATGACTTTCGGAATTCACGGTGCTACACATACAATTGCTACAGCATGTGCTTCGGGAACAGACGCTATCGGTGATGCACTTGATTCTATCCGCTGCGGAAGAAACGATGTTGTTCTTGCAGGCGGTGCAGAAAGTACACAGAACGGTTTCTCAAACCTTGGATTCGCTGTTCTTCAGGCACTGAGTTCAAAATGGGCAGACGATCCTACAAAATCAAGCCGCCCGTTCGACAAGCAGCGCGACGGTTTTGTTATGGGTGAAGGCTCTACAATTCTTGTTCTTGAAGAGTATGAGCATGCAAAGGCCCGCGGTGCAAAGATTTATGCAGAAGTTGCAGGTTACGGTGCTTCAAGCGACGGTTACCATCTTACAGCACCCAACCCCGACGGACTTATCGGTGCAAAGGCAATGACAGCCGCAATGAAAGATGCAGGAGTCAAGCCCGAAGATGTAACATATTACAACGCACACGGAACAAGTACACATCTTAACGACTCGGGCGAAACAAAGATGCTTCACATTGCATTCGGCGATGCTGCAAAGAAACTGCACATTTCTTCTACAAAGAGCATGACAGGACACTGTCTCGGAAACGCAGGTTCACTTGAAGCATTCGTTTGCGTAAAGTCTATTCAGGAAGGATTCATTCCGCCTACAATCAACCTTGACGAGCCTGATGTAGAAGGCGGATGTGACCTTGACTACACACCCAACAAGGGAATTGATATGGACGTTAACGTTGCAATGAGCGGTAACTTTGGCTTCGGCGGCCACAACGGAATTCTTGTTTTCAAGAAGATCTGAGTCTGGCGGGGAGTCTGAATAAAAATGGCAGCATTTACTGATATTGAAACACTTTTGCCGCACAGAAAGCCGTTCCTTTTTGTTGACACAATTGAAAGCTACGACGACAATGGATGTGTCTGTACAAGAAAATTTACTGACGAAGACTTTTTCTTTAAGGGACATTTTCCGGAATATCCTGTTGTTCCCGGCGTTATTCTTATAGAAACAATGGCCCAGGGCGGCGGAGCAGCATTAAGCCTTCAGAAAAAGTTCGAAGAAGGAAGCCTTTTCTTTCTTGCAACTGTAGACAAGGTTAAGTTTCGCCACCAGGTTCGTCCCGGTGATACTGTACGCATGGAAGTTACCAATCTCAGGGCAACACCGCACATGGTAAAGCAGGCCGGAAAAGCTTATGTAGGAGAGACTCTCTGCGCAGAAGCCGAATGGATGTGCCTTGTAGGAAGCGCTGATTCAGCCAAATAATCAGAGAACTTAAACATCGTGAGTAAAAAAGAATTGGTCTTTCTTGAAGACTCTTTGTTTATTCGCGGGTTTTAGAAAAGCATTGGTTGTATTCTTAAAAATACAGCCGATGCTTTTTTTTGTGTACCTTGACCTAATTCATTTTAAAGTACATAATTTATTGTTATGAAAAAGGAACACAGAAAGGAAGAGCGTTTTTATGAATTTGGCCGTGTAGAGGCCGGGCAGATTTCTGTTCTTCCAGGTGTGCTTGATGATATAAGCGAAACCGGCTGCAAGGTTCATTTTACCAATCCGGTTGACGTTGACATGGAAAATGACTATACGCTTCTTATAAGGCTTGCACGTGGCAACTGCGGAAGGGGACTCAATCTTCTGGGACACCCGTGCTGGGTCAAATCTGACGGCAGCAAAACAGACATAGGCTTTAGTTTTCTGCGCTCGCCCGATACCCCGGAACTTATAAACTGCATAAACTGTTTCAAGTCTGACTCTGGCTCTGATGAAACAATAGCCGGGATGTTTGAATCGTCAGGTTCAGGTTTTGTTTATGCTCTCTGACCTTAAGGAAAAACAATGGGTGTTACTATAGAAAAAATTCCCGGCGCGGCTCTTCTTCCTTACACAGATATGAAGGAAATGATGCTTTCGGAACTTACGCGGCGTCTTGGTGTAACTTTGGACGGGCGCAATGACTACGGGGATCTTGTTTATTTAAAGAATTATGATTCAGACAAAATTCCGTACTGGTGCCGCACTGCTATGCTTGAACCGTCACTTGTACATTTTGACTCAATTGGTGAAGCAGCAAATGTTCTGCGCGGAATGCAGCGTTCGTGGGCTCCTTATACATTTACGTGTTTCAGGCGTGCGGCTCTTATTCAGGATAAGCTTCCCCGCGTGAACCTTAAGGCCAGAAATTTTCCTTTTGAAATACCTCGCGCTCCAATAGGCCTTTACACGCTTATTGACGACAAAACGATGATTGTTTCTGCAAAAACTTCAAGCTGTCTTCCTGCAGGTTCTCTTCTGTTTAACGAAGACCATGAAAATCCGCCGAGCAGAGCTTACCTTAAAATTCAGGAAGCGCTTTGTATGGCAAACCACTTCTTTGGTGCCGAGCTTCCCGGTCCCGGACAGAAGTGTTTTGAAGCCGGTGCCTGTCCCGGTGGCTGGACGTGGGTTCTTGTCAATGCCGGCTCTTCGGTTTTTGCAGTTGACAGAAGCGAACTTGCTCCGTCACTTATGAAAAATCCGTTGGTTACGTTCAGGGCGCACGATGCCTTTACATATACCCCTAAAGAACTTGGTGAATTTGACTGGGTTTTAAGCGACGTTATCTGCTACCCGGAACGTCTTTTGGAATGGATTCACGTGTGGCTGGACAGCGGCAAAACAAAGCAGATGATCTGTACGATAAAGATGCAGGGCGAAATTGACTGGAACCTTGTGGCTGAATTCGAAAAAATTCCGTTCAGCAAAATCGTTCACCTTAATTACAACAAACACGAACTTACGTTTATTCATGTTGAACCAAAAATTGAATTCAGCATGGTGAAATAATGCGCAGATTTTTTGAAAACTGACGGCTATTTGTCTTCTATGTCGCCCAGTCTGTAAGGTGTTGCCTGGTAAACGTAATAGTTGAGCCAGTTTGAATAGAAAAGGTGGGCTGTACTTCTCCAGCGTGAGAAAACGGCTTTCTGCGGATTGTTGTCGGTAAAATAATTGTAAGGAAGGGCTGCTGCAAGTCCTTTTTCTATGTCGCGTTTGTATTCCTGCGCAAGGGTGTCTGTGTCGTATTCAAGGTGGCCGGTCATAAAAATTGAACGGTTGTCTGCTGATTTTGCGATTGTGACTCCGGTAACAGAAGAATTTGCCAGAAGCTTTAATTTTTTGTTGTTAAGTACGTCTTCGGGAAGAATTCTTGTGTATCTCGAAGTCGGAACAGGGAAAAAGTCATCGAATCCGCGTAGAAGAGGCTCTGTTGAATCAAGAAGCTTTGAGTAGTAAATGCCCGAAAACTTGTCCCTTACCACGTGCTTGTTTATTCCGTACAGGTGGTAAAGACCTGCCATTGCTCCCCAGCAGATGTAAAGCGTGCAGAATACGTTCTTTTTTGCATAGTCCATGATTTTGCACAGTTCGTTCCAGTAGTCAACCTGCTCAAAAGGAATCTGCTCAACAGGTGCTCCTGTTATTATCATTCCGTCGAATTTCTGCGAGAGAATGTCTTCTGAATTTATATAGAATTTTTCAAGATGGGCGCTGCTTGTATTTTTTGAAACATGTCCTTTCATCTGAACAAGCGAAATGTCTATCTGCAGCGGCGTGTTTGACAGAAGCCTCAGAAGCTGGGTTTCGGTAACTTCTTTTGTTGGCATTAAGTTTACAATTGCTATTTTAAGGGGGCGTATGTCCTGTGAGGCAGCGCGTTCCTGCGTCATTACGAAGATGTTTTCGTTTTCCAGAGTGGATCTTGCTGGAAGGTCGGAGTCTATTTTTATAGGCACAGTGTTCCCCTTAAAAGTTTTGTATAGGAAGGCTCTAAAAATTGAAATTTTCAGAGACATTTTTTAAATGCGATGTTCTAAGTCGCGATATTATAGCAAATATAGCAAAAAAAAACGGATATTTGCTATACTTGCAGAATATGGAAATAAGAATAGACCGCCGGGCCGCGGTAAAAAAACTTCGTACTCTGGTTCTTACTCCAAAGCATGAAGTGGGCCAGTTTCGCTCAAAATTAGAAAAGAAATTTACCTGCGACTTTGTTCCAAACGGAGCAGAACTTTCCGAAAGTATGATAGGCGGTGTTAAGTGCGATATTCTTGTTCCCCGTGCATTTTCTGCAAACAGAGTGTTGCTTTATGTTCACGGCGGTTCATTTTCCGGCGGTTCGCGTGAAAGCTGCAGGAGTTTCTGCGCAGGACTTGCAGACAGTGTTTCTGCCAGGGCTGTTGTACCCGAGTTCAGGCTGCCACCGACACATCCGTTTCCTGCGGGAACAGAGGATGTAAGCGCTGTTTTCAATGCACTTGCAGATGAAAACTCCGGTACAGAAATTTTAATTGCGGCAGACGGCAGCGGGGCTTCTGTTGCGCTTGCATCCGTGCTTGGTCTGGACAGCGCCGCACGTTCGCGGATAAAAGGAATAATTCTTTTTTCACCGTGGCTGGATATTTCTGACAGCTATGACTTCGGTTCAAAAAAGGCGCGCGATGAAGTTATCGCAAGAGAGGATATTCTTCATGCTGCAGATTTGTACACATACGCATCGAATGTAATGAACCCGCGTGTTTCCCCACTCAAGGCAGACAAAGCCATGCTCGAAGGTTTTCCCGAAGTGTACATTCAGTGCGGTGAAAAGGAAATTCTTCTTTCACAGTCGCGTGACTTCTGCAGCCTTCTTATGGACAACGGAATAAACTGCGTGCTTGACGTATGGCCCGGTATGATGCATCTTTTTCAGATGGCAGACGAATATCTTATGGAATCGCATCTTGCCGTAGAAAGAATAGGCCGCTATGTAAACAGACGCCCCGAGGATGACGACGGTGGTGAAAGAGCTGTTGTTCTTA
Source organism: Treponema peruense (assembly GCF_016117655.1). Classification (NCBI taxonomy): domain Bacteria; kingdom Pseudomonadati; phylum Spirochaetota; class Spirochaetia; order Treponematales; family Treponemataceae; genus Treponema; species Treponema peruense. The sequence goes on along the minus strand of NZ_CP064936.1, from coordinate 2,006,545 downwards.
AAAAAAACAATATTGATGTAACAGAGTGAGGAATATATGGAGCTGCTTTCTCCTGCCGGAAATATCGATAAACTCAGATACTGCTATGCTTACGGTGCAGACGCGGCCTACATCGGCTTAAAAAACTTTTCGCTTCGTGTAAAGGCCGACAATTTTTACGAGGACGAATACAGTAAGGTTATTCAGCTTAAAAATGAATTTCCCGGACGCAGACTTCACTGTGCTCTGAATATTTCTTTCCATAACAACGAAATAGACCGCTTTATAAAAGATATTCCTTATTTTAAACAGTATCCAATAGACGCGTTTATTGTTCAGGATCTTGGAATCGTTCCCATTCTGCAAAAGCATTTCCCCAACGCACAGCTGCATCTTTCTACACAGGCCAGCTGCATGAACCGCGAAGCCGTAAAGATGTACAAATCGCTGGGATTTTCGCGCGTAGTCATGGGACGTGAAGCTTCTCTTTCTGAAATTGCAGAGATAAAAGATGCTGTTCCGGATATGGAAATTGAATGTTTTGTTCACGGTGCAATGTGTATTGCCTATGCCGGCCGCTGTCTTATGAGTGCCTATCTTAACGGACGCAGTGCCCAGGAAGGTTTTTGTTCGCATACATGCCGCTGGGACTATGATGTAATGGTAAAACCTTCCGAACTTGCACAGAGCGGTGCACTTTATCTTCGCGAACACAAGAGGCCTGACGAATATTTTCCTGTTTACGAAGGCGAAAATTTTACTGCAGTTCTGTCTTCAAAAGATTTGTGCATGATTGACCATCTGTCAGACCTTAAAAAAGCCGGTGTTGACAGTCTTAAGATTGAAGGCCGCATGAAAAGCGTTTATTACGTTGCCCTTATTACGCGCGCATACAGAAAGGCACTGGATGCCCTTGAAGGAAAAATTACGCAGAAAGAAGCAGAACCTTTTGTTTCTGAACTGTACAAGGTAAGCCACAGACCTTTCGGAACAGGCTTTTACTACGGAAGGTCAGATGCAGATGTTACGGTAAGCGGTGCAACAGACAGTCCCTACCAGCTTTGTGCTGAACTTGGAAAGCCTCTTTGTAAGGAAGAAGAAAATGCTGTCCTTAAAAAAGGAAAATTCCTGAGGGACTCAAGAAAAACCGCATACGATGCTATGTGTCAGGAAGCGCGGGCTGCCTTTGACAAACGCACGGCCGCGAATCCCGACAAATACCTTGAAGGAATTGAAGAGCGCGAAGGGTGGAAAATGTACCCGCTCAAGGCACTCAATATGATTCAAAAAGATTCAGAACTTGAAGTTGTTTCCCCTGACTGCGTGGCAAAAAAGCTCTGTTCAAAGGACTTTCTGCTGGTCAATCCCGAAAACGGTGAAACATACAACTGGGTTTGCGACGGTCACCCGTGCGTAATTTATACTGCAGAAGAAATTGCAAGTGCATCTCTTGTAAGAATAAAGGATGAAGGTTATGTTGAAGGCCGCTTCAGGGATAACGGCCGCTGATTGACTTTGGCTGGTGGAACAGTCTTTGAATTTTTTGAGAGGGAAAAATGGCTGAATTGGATCCGATTAATCTTGTTACTGATCCTGACGAATTAATTAATAATTTTTTCAGGGACTTTCCTGAAAGCTATACACAGCAGGAAGAACAGAAAATACGCGCTGCATGGAGTTTTCTTATAGAAAAAACCGGCAGTCTCAAACGCAAATGCGGTAAGCCCTATTGCCTGCATCCGATGAGAGTTGCCCGCGTTCTTGCCGAAAAAAATCTTGGCGCTGACTGCATCATCGCGGGTTTATTCCACAATATTCTGGAAGTAGATTCGGAGTGCCTTTCAGAAATAGAAGAAAAGTTCGGTAAGGATGTGTCTGTAATCTGCAGCGGTACGGCAAAAATCACCGGTCTTAAAATAAAGAGTTCTTCAATCCAGGAAGCAGACAATATTCGCAAAATGCTCTTTGCCATGGTCGATGACATAAGGGTTATTCTCGTAAAACTGGCCGACCGCCTTGACCGCATGAGAAATTTAAAGTCGGTAAGTCCCGAAGCACAGCGTGCAGTTGCAAAAGAAGTTATAGACATTTGGTGTCCGCTTGCAAGCCGTCTTGGTATGTCAGACGTAAAGAGCGAGATGGAAGATTTGAGCCTCAAGTATTCAAATCCGGCGGCATTCCAGCAGATTAAAACAATTGTTGCGCAAAAAAAAGCCGAGCGCGCAGAATACCTGGACAAGGCTGTAAAAAAGATTTATACGGCAACAGAAAAGGCAGGAATATCTGTTTCAATAACCAGCCGCGCCAAGCACTTTTATTCAATATATCAGAAAATGAGAAAGCGCAACAAAGAGCCCGGTGAACTTTTTGACCTTTTTGCGTTAAGAATTATCTGTCAGACAAACGCTGAATGCTACACGCTTATAGGAATTGTGCATGGTCTCTGGAAACCGATGGAAGGCAGGTTCAAGGACTACATTGCCATGCCAAAGGCGAACGGTTACCAGTCACTTCATACAACCGTAATGTGTGACGGAAAGCCGCTTGAAATCCAGATACGCACGCAGGAAATGCACAATGTTGCCGAACACGGTGTTGCGTCCCACTGGCTGTACAAAAAGGGAACAAACCGTGATCTTGTAAAGGCCGAAGACTTGAGTATCATAAACCAGCTCAGGGCTTTGAGGGACGAAGACTTAAGCAATGAAAGTTTCTTCAGTGAACTCAAAAATGAGCTTCTGGGAGACTCGATTTATGTATTTACTCCGAAGGGCGACGTCAAGGAACTTCCGGCCGGAGCAAACGCAATTGACTTTGCATACGCGATTCATTCCGGAATAGGCGAAAAAGTTGTAGGGGCAAAGGCAGACGGAAAAATAATTCCGCTTACGGCACCGCTCAAAAACACGCAGATAATTGAAGTACTCACCAACCCGCAGGCACATCCGACGCAGGCACAGTACAAGGCCGTAAAAACTTCCAAAGCAAGACAGAAGATACATTCATGGCTTGCAGAAAACGACCCGACTTTTATTGACAAAGATGCATTGGAAAGGCGCGAGGCAGAAATTGCTGCAAATACACTTCATTCAAAGCAGGTTGCAGAAAAACTGCGCGAAGAAAAAAAGAAGAAAAATGTTTCTCAAAAGACCGATTATACAGGCCGCGTTGTAATAGAAAACACGACAAACTTTCTTGTAACAATGGCACAGTGTTGCAAACCAAAGCCGGGGGATCCGATTGTGGGGTACATTTCGCGCAACAGGGGAATTACCGTTCATGCGGCAAACTGTCTTACATTTTTAAGGATTCCGGACATTGAAAAACGCTCTGTTCCTGTTGAATGGGACACAACTGAACGCAAAAAGTCAAAGAAAGAAACCGAACTGCGCGAACAGAACAAAGAAAAGTCCAAGCAGCGTCAGATAGAAATGAACAGGTTCAAAAAGCAGCGCTAGATTCTGCCAAAGACATCGCGCATCATTCCAGAAAGATCGTAAATTATGCGCGTGTCCTTAAAGCCTTCTTTTTTAAAGACAAGTTCTGCGTCCTGTGCGTTGTACTCGCCGGTTTCTATAAGAAGAATTCCGCCTGGGGCAAGATGGGATGCTGCCTGCGGTACAAGTCTTCTGACTATTCCAAGGCCGTCACTGCTTTTTTCTGCGGCGTCTCCGTCAAGTGCAAGTGAAGGTTCGCTGCGTCCGTCGGCAAGAAGGACTGGAACAAGTGCTTTTGGTATGTAAGGCGGATTGGACAGAATTACATTGAACCGGCCGGAAATATTTTCAAAAAGATCGCCGCGCACAAATGTTATTTTACTGAACGTTTCTTTTCCCAGAATATTGAGCGCATTTTTTTTTGCAATATCAAGCGCGGCTGTGCTTATGTCGGCCATTGTAAACTCAAGACGTGTTCCGGCCGGCAGTCCCGGAACAAGACATTCCTTAAGGACAGAGATGCCTATGCACCCGCTTCCGGTACACATATCGCAGACTCTTACCGTACCGATGTTTTTTAACTGTGCGCGTATTATTCCGGCTGCTTCTTCTACAAGAACTTCGGTGTCAGGTTTTGGAATAAGAACGTCGGGTGTTACAAAGAAATCAATTCCGTAGAATTCCTTGTGTCCTGTAATGTAGGCAACCGGCAGTCCCTGTGCGCGTTTTTTTATTCCGTCAAAAAAAGAATCCTGCTGCTCTTGTGTAAGTTCATCGTCACGGTTAAAGAGAATGTAGGTTTTGTCTTTTTCAAGCACACTTTCAAGAATGCAGTCGGTGTCCAAAACAGGGGTAGGGCTTTGCGCAAGAAGTTTTTGTCCTTCCTGCCTTGCCTGGTTTATATTCATCAGTTTTCTGAAAGTTCGCTTACGTCTTTGAACTGCTCTTCTTTTGCATATACGTTGAGCGCGTCAAGCATTTCGTCCATGTAGCCCATCATAAACTGGTCAAGTTTGTATATCGTAAAGTTTATGCGGTGGTCTGTAACTCTGTTCTGCGGAAAATTGTACGTGCGGATTCTTTCGCTTCTGTCACCGGAACCGACCATGTTTTTTCTTGCGGCCGAACGTTCTGCATTTTTCTTGCTTTCTTCGAGGTCAAAAAGTCTTGCCCTAAGAACGCGGAATGCCTTTGCCTTGTTTTTTATCTGGCTTTTTTCATCCTGCTGAATAACAACAAGTCCGGTGGGAATATGCGTAAGGCGAACGGCAGAGTCTGTTGTGTTAACGCACTGTCCTCCCGGTCCGCCCGCGCGCATTACGTCTACACGCACGTCTTCGGGTTTTATTACGATTTCTGTGTCTTCTGCTTCGGGAAGAACGGCTACTGTTATTGTACTTGTGTGGATTCTTCCCTGTGCTTCTGTAGAGGGAACGCGCTGTACTCTGTGAACGCCGCCTTCCCAGCGGAGTGTTCCGTAAACAAATTTGCCGCTTATTGAAGTTACAATTTCTTTGAATCCGCCGACTTCTGTGGGCTGGCTGTTCATTACTTCGTACTTCCATCCTTTCATTTCTGCAAGGTGGCAGTACATTTCCCAGACGTCCCTTACAAAAAGACTTGCTTCGTCACCGCCGACTCCGCCGCGTATTTCAAGAATAATATTTTTTTCATCAAGAGGGTCAGGCGGAATGAGCTTGAGTTTTATCTGTTCTTCGAGCTTTGGCTTTTTTTCTTCAAGTTCCTTGAGTTCCTCACGGGCCAGCTCTTTCATGTCATGGTCGTCTTCTTCTGTTATGAGACGGGTGCTTTCTTCTATTCCCGAAAGTGTTTTTTTGTATTCGTCATAGAGAGACATAAGTTCGCTCAAGTGCTGGTGTTCGCGCATTGTGTCTTTGTATCTGGTCTGGTCTTTTATAAGGTCAGGATCTGCAACCATTTCGGTTACTTCTGAATAGCGCTTTGAAAGGTCTTCGAGTTTCTTGATTAAATCCATAGTTCTTTTAGTTTACATTTTTTTTACATAAAATTCAACGTACTGCGGCATTACACGGCATTCGTGCACGTATATTTGCGTATTCTGAATCTTATGCGAAACTTAAGTATCTTTTGAAAAGAAATAAATCTAACGTAAAATTTACCCGGTTAACAGAAAATTTTACCATAATAACAGTAATTTTCCTGTGACGGGTTTATTATACTATTGTATTATAGAAGAGAATGTCGGTTTTCTAGAAAGAGGAATTATTTATGAAAAAATCAGCGGTTTTGTTTTTGGCTGTGTTTTTGTCAGCAGCAAATGTTTTTGCACAACCTGTTGCACTTGGAATAGAAGAAGCTGTCAGTAAAGCACTTGAAGAAAATGTTTCCGTAAAACGCGGAAGAATTTCTTTGGATTCGGCAGAACGCGCGGCAGGAACTTCGTGGAATTCAGTGAGCCCTACAATCAACGGAAGTGCAAGTGTTACAATGCCTTTGGATTCCGACAAAAATGCACTTTCACTTTCGGGGTCGGTAAAGGTAAATCTTGCTCCTTCAATTTATACTACTGTAAAAAACGCCTGCCTTAATTACGAAAAGCAGCAGATGACTTATGACGAAACTTTAAGAAGTGTTGAACTTGCTGTTAGAAAATCTTTCTATTCAATTTTGTACCAGGAAGAAAATGTAAAGCTCAAGCAAAAAAGTCTTGAGACTGCAAAGAGCCAGTACGAGTCAAACCTTTCAAAGTTTAACCGCGGCACTTTGTCAAAACTTGATGTTCTGAGTGCGCAGGTTACCTACCAGAATGAACAGCTTGAACTGGACACGCTCAAAACTTCTCTTGATAACGCACTTGCAGAATTCAAACAGGTGATTGGTATTCCGCAGGACACGCAGATTGAACTTTCGGGCAGCTTTGACAGAATAATGGCTGTTACAGAAGTGGATGCTTCCGGCGTTACCCCTGAGTCTTACACAATTGCATCTTTGGAAAAGCAGCTCGAAATTGCGCAGAATGCAGTCAACGCTTCAAGACTTGCCGCGTGGGGACCGTCGCTGAGTGCTTCCTACACATACAGCGCAACAAATGCAAACGGCGCAAAAGATGAAATTTCCTTTGACTCACCAGGAAGTATTTCTCTGGGCGCTTCAATTCCGCTTGACGGATTTTTGCCGTGGTCTTCGGGCGCGCAGTCAATTGCGTCAAAAAAAGATACTGTTGCCGATCTGGAAATCCAGCTTGAAAATGCACGTTCTGAATTCAGGGTGGACGCACAAACTTATATGAACAAAATCAACCAGTCGCTTGCAAACATGGAAATGCGAAGAAGTTCAATTGAGCTTTCCCAGTCTACTTACGATATGACGAGAGATGCATATAATCATGGAACAAAAGATCTGCTTACACTCCAGACGTCACATGACAACCTGCTGGAGTCAAAACTCAATCTTCTTTCGGAAGCATACAATCTTGTGTGCGCCGTTCTTGATCTTGAAAACCTGCTTGGAGTTCCGTTCGGTACATTACTTGCTGAATAATTGTATAGATTTTTTTATAGGATGTGAAAAATGAAAATCAGAAAAAGCGTATTTGTTGTTGCAGTCTGTGCTGTTGTTCTTGCGGGAACATTTATCTATGTTAAGGTTGTCGGAAAATCCGGTTCCGATTTTAAAGGAATGAACGGCGGTCAGTCAGAAAGGACTGCTGTTACGGTCAGAACCCAGACAGCTCATCTTAACGCACTGCAGGATTATGTCCTTACAAACGGTGAAATCGAAAGCCGCAATTCTGTAGAAGTTTACCCCGACATTGGCGGAAAGATTGCAAAAGTTTATGTTTCGCTCGGCTCCCATGTAAAGAAGGGCGACGTAATTGCAGAAGTAGATCCTTCTGTTCCTGGTTCCCAGTTTACAAACAGTCCGGTTTATGCACCTATCTCGGGAACAATTTCTTCCACTCCGCTTGAAGTTGGAGCAAAGGTTTCTACTTCGACTGCGCTGACTGTAATAGGCGATGTAAAAAACCTTCAGATTACATCAAAGATTCCTGAACGCTATGTTGCTGCACTTAAAAAAGGCCTTCACGCAGATGTAACAGTAGAAGCTTACTCCGACACAGTGTTCAGCGCGAGCGTGGTTAACATTTCACCTGTTGTTGACCCCAAAAGCCGCACAAAAGAAATCATAATGGTCTTTGATGAAAAAGATGAAAGAATAAACGCAGGAATGTTTGCAAAAGTAAAGCTGAACACAATTCTTTACGAAGGTTATATTACTGTTCCCGAAAGTGCAGTTATTGAACTTGACGGAACAAATATTCTGTATGTTGCATCATCAGACGGAACAACAGTTTCAAAGCGCGAAGTAACACTGGGACATTCCGTAGACAATACGGTTCAGGTTCTTTCCGGAATAGAAGAAGGCGAGCGTGTTGTTGTAGAAGGAATAAGACTTCTTTACGACGGCGCTTTGATTAAAGATATTCAAAAGACGGAGGCAGAATAATGGTTAGTGAAAAGACTCTCCGGCACCCGATTCTTACGCTGATGGTTTTTATTCTTCTGGGCCTTACCGGAATATTTACCTTAAGCAGAACTTCGATCAGCCTTATGCCTGATGTTGACATGCCTTATCTTATGGTTATGGCTTCATATACAAACGCCGGCCCTGAGTCAGTAGAAAAATCAGTTACGACACCTATAGAAAATGCGCTTGTAAGTCTGAGCAATTTAAAGAATATTACTTCGAGTTCTTCTGAAGGACGTTGTGTTGTTTCGCTTGAATTCAACTACGGAACAGATTTGGACATTGCTACAAATGACGTGCGTGACAAACTTGACCGCGTTACAAGAAGTCTTCCCGACGATGTTACACCTACAATCATGAAAATGGACAGTAACAGTATGCCTATCATGCGCATTGCCGTCCGCGGAAACCGTTCTGTAGATGAACTTAAAAAAATTGCGGACGACAACATTGTAGATGTTCTTGAGCAGGCAAACGGTGTAGGGGAAGCAAATACAATGGGTGGCCGCGAACAGATTGTGCGCGTTGAACTTGACCAGAACAGACTTCAGGCTTACGGCCTTACTTTAAGCGGCGTTTCTTCTACCCTTGCCAAGCAGAATATAGAACTCGGCGGCGGAACAATTACTGAAGGAAAAACGGACTATTCAATTAGAACAACCGGCGAATATTCTGACATTGATGAAATAAGCAATACTGTTGTAAAAACAGTAAACGGCTATGATGTAAAACTTTCTGACATTGGACGCGCCTACATGGGGTACAAAGATGCATCCAGCATAGTTTACATAAACGGTCTTCCCGGTGTGTATGTTTCAATAACAAAGCAGTCCGGAGAAAACAGTGTTACTGTAGCCGATGCAGTTTACCAAAAAATTGACGAACTTGAACGCACTCTTCCCGAAGACATTTCTCTTGAAATAATCCGTGACGATACTGAAGGAATACGTGATACAATTGCAACGCTTTTGGACAGCGCCTGGCAGGGACTTGTACTTGCTGTAATTATACTTTACATATTCCTGTGTTCTTTCAAGACAACAATTATTATTGCAATTTCAATTCCGCTTTCAATTATCATAACACTTCTGTGTATGAACCTTGCTGGAATTACACTGAATATGATGACCCTTACCGGACTTATTCTTGGTGTAGGAATGATTGTTGATGCGTCAATTGTTATGATAGACAACATTTATTCCTACCGCTCAAGGGGAGCCAAGCCAAGAATTGCAGCTATTCTTGGAAGCCAGGAAATGATAAGTTCCGTAATCTCGGGAAACCTTACGACAATCTGCGTATTTGTTCCTTTCCTTCTTTTTATGAAAGATCTTGGCTTTATGGGACAGATGTTCAAGGGCATTATTTTTACAATTGTTATTGCTCTCGTAAGCAGTCTTTTTGTTGCAATTTTTCTGGTTCCTGTTCTTGCAGGCCATTTCCTTCCACTTACGAATAGAAGCGAAAAGCCGGTTAAAAACAAATTTCTTATCAAGCTCTACGGATTCTTTAATTCATGCCAGAGTGCAATTGACCGCGTTTACAGAAAAATTCTAAAAGCCGCTCTTAACCACAGGGCAGTAACTGTAATTGTATGTGCAACGGCACTTGTTGCAAGCTTTATGCTTATTCCGACTATGCGCATTAACATGATGCCCGGAGGACACGATGACAGCGTTACCGTAAAAATGACTCTTCCTGTCGGAACAACGCTTGACGAAACTACAGCAGTTGTAAAACAGTTCCAGCATATTATCGAGTCCGAAATTGAAGGTTACAAAACTCTTATTACAACAGTCGGTTCGGGCGGAAGAAGCGGTTCGTCTTACAGCGGCTCCATTCAGATTCAGCTTCCCGAAAGTGACAAACAGATAGACAATGATGTTACAATTCAGAATAAGCTCAGAAAACATTTTGCCGACTTTACCGATGTAACATTCTCGTTTGGACAGGGAATGGGCAGACAGATGACAGGAGACGATCTTGACATTGCAATCCGTTCTTCCAGTCTGGACAATGCACTTGAGGTTGCAAAAAAAGTGTCTGACGTAATGAGCAGCATTCCTGACATAGGCGAACCTTCCATAGACACAAACGAAGGACTTCCGCAGGTAGAAATAGAAATAGACCGCCAGCGTGCCTACAACTTTGGCGTTAACGTTTACACTGTTGCAAATGAAATAAACGCCAGCATAGAAGGAACTGCCAGCACAGTTTACAGACAGGACGGCGAAGATTATACTGTATACGTAATGTTGCGTCCCGAAGACAGAAGTAACGTAATTGACCTTGAACAGATTTATGTATCCGGAACAAACGGTCTTGTAAGCGTTGCGAACTTTGCAAAAGTAGTCAAGGGGCTTGGACCTGTAACAATCTCTCATGAAAACCGCACAAGAATTGTTCACGTAACTGCAAACATTATTTCTGAAAAGAATGCAAATGTTGTGGAAGATATGATTAAAGACGGAATTGCAGAATCGTTTGTAATTCCCGAAGGCGTAACGGTAAGTTATGAAGGCTCATGGCAGGACATGCAAAGTCAGGCAAAGACATATCTTCTGATTATCGTTATGGCAATTATTCTGGTATTCGGAGTAATGGCTGCAACTTACGAAAGCTTTAAGGCTCCGATAATCAACCTTACAACCATTCCGTTCCTGATTATAGGTGTCGTTGCAATTTACAAGCTTACAAACCAGCCTATCTCGATGATGAGTGCAATCGGTCTTATTATGCTTGTCGGAATAGTCGTTAACAACGGAATTATTCTTGTTGACTACACAAACCTTCTGGTTGACCGCGGAATGAAGAAAAAGGAAGCATGTCTTGAAGCAGGATGCAGCCGTTTGCGCCCGGTTCTCATGACAACTCTTACGACAATTCTTGGAATGATTCCTATGTGCTTTGCCACAAGCGGAAGTGCCGGAATGGTTCAGCCGATTGGTGTTGCCGTAGTAGGAGGACTTACGAGTTCTACATTTGTTACTCTGTTCTTTATTCCTGTTTTGTATTCACTTATCATGAAGGAAAAAAAGACAGAAAAAAGCGGTGTTGTAGTTGAAATTCCGGCTGATATTTTAGGGAGAAAAAATGTACAGGATTGAAATAATTTCGAATAAATCGGTAGAAGAAGAAATAACGGGTGCACTTGAAGAAAATCTGCCGCACATTCTTTATACAACTGTTCCGCTTGTTTACGGGCGCGGCGGTGCTGACAGAAAGCTTGGAACCACTACATGGCCCGAAACAAATTTTGTTCTTATAAGCTACATAGAGGACAGCGAACTTCCTGTTGCAAAGGCTGTAATTGCCAGTGTCAAAAAAAAGTTCAAGAGCGAGGGAATAAAAATGTTCGCGGTTAGGGCCGAAGAACTTTAGAGCATTCTTTTAGTCTGCAAAAGGGTGGCGTCTTTAAGATAGGCGCCATTTTTTATAATAAGAATAATCTGCCCGAAGACAGATTATTCTTATTTACATTCTTTTGTGAATCTCTTCCTGACAAAGACTGTCGCATATTTCGTTGTATTTTATTCCGGCGTGGCCTTTGACCCATTTCCATTCTACAGAAAGCGAGTTGAATAAAATGTCCAGTTCTTCCCAAAGATCTTTGTTAAGAACACTCTTTTTGGCGGCAGTTTTCCAGCCGTTTTTTTTCCAGTTTTTTATCCACGAAGTAATTCCGTTTTTAACATACTGACTGTCAGAGTAGACGCAAACCGGGCGGCATTTTAATTCGGGACTGTCGCATACTGCCCTTAAAGCACTTATTGCCGCTGTAAGTTCCATTCTGTTGTTTGTAGTGGGCGATTCCCCTCCCGAAAGAGTTGTTTCTTTTGTACCGTCAAGAATTACGCATCCCCAGCCGCCCGGCCCCGGGTTTCCGCTGCAACCACCGTCTGTATAAATTACAATTTCATTATTTGTGATATTTTCCATTCAGACAGTATAGAATAAATCTGCTTAAAAAAAAAGAGACTGCCCTTACAGACAGCCTCGATTTTGTAATCTAATTTTTTGAATTAGAGAGCAACTTTTACACCTGCACCGGCAACGTTTGTTGTAGTGTCGCCGGCTTTTTTGAATGTGTAGAATACGCTTACTGTTGCCTTTGGTACGCTTATCCAGAGGGCTGGTGTTACAGTAAAGCTTACATCTTCTCCTTCTGCTGTTGGAACTGTAATGTAGCTTTCTGCAGAAACTGCAAATGTGTCGTCAATTCCAAACATTGCGTGCGGGTTGAATTCAAATACCGGGTCATCACCGCCGAGTCTTTCGTATGCAAGAAGTCCTGCGCTGAAAGAATCTGTGAATGAATATCCGATGTCTTCTACAAAGTCAAGAGTAGAGTCTTTTACCCACTTTACTTCGAATGCTGCAGAAAGATCTTCTACAGCAGAAATTCCTACATAACCAAAAGCTTCACCGCTGAACTTGTATCCGCCTGCTACAGCAAAACCGTCTGCAGTATATTTTGCGTTGAGTGTAAGATCCCCAACGTCTGCATAAGTTCCGTCCAAAAGGAATGTTGACTGGATTGCAAGTCCTTCTACAGGAAGAACAACAAGACCAATTCCCTTGCTGCCAGAGAAATCATATCCTTCCCAACCGTCAGAACCTGTGTATGAGTCTGTAAGAATACCTGCTTCTGCAACTACAAGTCCGTCAAAAAGTTTTGCATAACCCATTGCCCACTTTACGTTATCTTCGCTGAAGTAAGCACCTGTTGCGGCATTTTGGAAGCGGAATGTTACTCCTGCACTGCCTGAATCATAAGCGATGTTAAGGCGAAGTCTGTCTCCACCGCCGTAGTAGTTTCCTTCTGCATATTTAGCTTCTGCCTTAGATGCATCTGAGTCAAGATTGAATGCAGCTCCCGTGCGGAAGTATCCGCCAAAAGAAAGACCTTCTGCAGAAACGGCTGACATTCCAAAAACCAATGCGACAGCTGCAATTGTTCCCTTTAAATTCATTTTCATAAGTTTACTCCTTGCCTGTGCCTGTTTGCACTGCGGTTCTAATACTAGTAATATTGTTTTTTTTATGCAAATGGTGGGTTAATGCTGCTTTTGTTATGCTAATTTGTTTTTATATATGAAAATAAAGAGATGTGTCTGTTAATATTTAAGATTATTTCAATAAAAAAACTTGTAAAAAACGGAAATAAATTAAAATCAGTGTGAAGGTTTTCACAAAAAAATGTCTGTCCCAAAAGAATGAGACAGACATTTTTATTCTTAATTCAAAAACTCGGTTTCCCAGGCTGTGTATTTGTCACACTCAAGAATTGCCCTTGCGTTTGCCTGTCGGTCAGCGGTTGGGGAATCTACACCTTCAAGTCTGTACGGAATACCCATTTTCTGGTATTTCATTCTGCCCAGAGTGTGGTAGGGAAGAACTTCCACGCGCTTTACGTTATTGAGTGTGCGTATAAAGTCCCTTGTTCTCTCAAGCGCACCGTCATCGTCGGTAATTCCTGGAACAAGTACGTGCCTTATCCATATAGGCTTGTTTGTGTCGGAAAGATAGCGGAACATTTCCTTTATGTTCTTTCCTGTATGCCCGGTAAGTTCAACATGGGATTCTTCGTCGATATGCTTTATGTCAACAAGAAGAAGATCTGTGTATTTCATAAGTTCCTGGAACTTTTCAAACCAGGGGCCTTCTGCTGTAAACGGTCCGCCGGACGTGTCTATGCATGTGTTTACATTATTCTGCTTTGCCTTTTTAAACAGATCCAAAACAAAATCAATCTGGGAAAGAGGCTCACCCCCAGAAACAGTAATACCGCCAATATTTTTCCAATACGGGCGGTATCTGAGGGCTTTTGCAAGCATCTCGTCAGAAGTAAAGCGCTCTCCGTCTTCCATTTTCCAGGTGTCGGGATTGTGGCAGTACTTGCATCGGAGCGGGCAGCCGGAAACAAATATAATGAATCTGACTCCGGGCCCGTCTACGGAACCGAATGATTCCGTAGAGTGAATGTAACCATACACAGACTGTCCTGATGTTTCAGAACTGTCTGTCATATGTCTCCTTACAGGCTGGCGTGGCAAGTTCTTGAAATAACGTCGTCCTGCTGTTCCTTGGTAAGGTTAATGAACTTAACTGCATAACCTGAAACACGGATTGTGAAGTTAGCATACTCAGGCTTTTCAGGGTGAGCCTGTGCATCAAGAAGTTTTTCTACTCCGAATACGTTTACGTTAAGGTGGTGTGCACCCTGTTCGAAGTATCCGTCAAGAACAGTTACGAGCTTGTCTGCGCGCTCTTCATCTGTGTGTCCCAGTGCACCCGGGTTGATTGTCTGGGTGTTAGAGATACCGTCAAGAGCATACTCGTACGGAACCTTTGCAACAGAGTTGAGTGAAGCAAGAAGTCCGTTCTTTTCTGCGCCGTAAGATGGGTTTGCTCCCGGTGAGAATGGCTCGCCGGCTGCACGTCCGTCAGGAAGAGCACCTGTTGCCTTACCGTATACAACGTTTGATGTAATTGTAAGGATAGATGTTGTAGGTTCAGAATTGCGGTATGTGTGGTGCTTCTTGATCTTTGCCATAAAGGTCTTGAGCAGCCAGATTGCGATGTCGTCTGCACGGTCATCGTCGTTACCATAGCGCGGGAAGTCACCTTCAATCTTGAAGTCCTTTACGAGACCCTTTGTGGGGCCTTCTGCAGTTTCGCGGATTGCTGTAACCTTTGCATACTTAATGGCAGAGAGTGAGTCAACAACGTGGCTGAATCCTGCAATACCTGTAGCAAATGTGCGGCGAACGTCTGTGTCAATAAGAGAAAGCTCTGCTGCCTCGTAGAAGTACTTGTCGTGCATGTAGTGAATAAGGTTAAGTGTATTCACGTAGATGTCTGCAAGCCATTCAAGGTAGAGATCATACTTTGCCATAACTTCGTCATAGTTAAGAACATCGGCTGTGATAGGTGCATAAGCCGGTCCAACCTGCATACCCGGAACAAGACCTTCGTCCTTACCGCCGTTGAGCGCGTAAAGAAGAGCCTTTGCAAGGTTTGCGCGTGCTCCGAAGAACTGCATTTCCTTTCCAGTCTGTGTTGCAGAAACGCAGCAGCAGATAGAGTAGTCATCGCCCCAGATTGGACGCATAACATCGTCGTTTTCGTACTGGATTGAACTTGTTGCTACAGAAATGTATGCAGCGTACTTGCGGAAGTTGATTGGAAGTCTCTTTGAATAGAGAACTGTAAGGTTTGGCTCCGGTGAAGGACCCATGTTCTCAAGAGTGTGCAGGAAACGGAAGTCGTTCTTTGTTACCATTGAGCGTCCGTCCTGTCCAAGACCTGCTACTTCGAGAGTTGCCCAAACCGGGTCTCCTGAGAAGAGCTGGTTGTATGAAGTGATGCGTGCAAATTTTACCATGCGGAACTTCATAACAATGTGGTCTACGAGTTCCTGAGCCTGTGATTCGTTAAGAATTCCGGCCTTAAGGTCACGCTCGATGTAGATGTCGAGGAATGTAGAAATACGTCCTACAGACATAGCTGCACCGTTCTGTGTCTTGATAGCTGCCAGGTAGCCGAAGTAAAGCCACTGGAATGCTTCGCGTGCGTTCTTTGCAGGCTTTGAAATGTCGAATCCGTAAGAAGCGGCCATTTCTTTCATCTGTACAAGAGCCTTAATCTGGTCAGCAACTTCTTCACGAAGACGAATAACGTCATCTGTCATAGTTCCGTCGCCGATGTTGGCAAGGTCGTACTTCTTCTGTGAGATAAGGTAGTCAATACCATAAAGAGCGATACGGCGGTAGTCTCCTACGATGCGTCCGCGTCCGTATGTATCTGGCAAACCTGTAAGAATGTGAGCCTTGCGTGCTGCACGAATCTCTGGTGTGTAAGCATCAAAAACACCCTGGTTGTGTGTCTTGTGATACTCTGTAAAAATCTTGTGGAGTTCAGGATTGGGCTTGTAGCCGTACTGTTCGCAGGCTTCTTCTGCCATCTTGATTCCGCCGTAAGGCATGAAAGCTCTCTTGAGAGGCTTGTCTGTCTGAAGTCCGACAACAGCTTCGAGTCCCTTGAGGTCCTCTGAGATGTATCCGGGCTTATGTGACGTGATGCCAGATACAATGTCTGTATCCATGTCGAGAACTCCGCCCTTCTTGCGTTCCTCGGCCTGAAGTTCCTGAAGCTTGCCCCAAAGCTTGTTTGTAGCTTCGGTTGGACCTGCCAGGAAACTCTTGTCTCCGTCATAAGGTGTGTAGTTGTTCTGAATGAAGTCGCGAACATTTACTTCTTCGCGCCACAGTCTTCCTTCAAATCCGTTCCATTCTTCTTTCTGGACCATTTTGCAACCTCTTTGATATAAATTAGTTTAAGTAACGATATTAAATGACCTCTTTAACTATAAACCATTCAAATAAAACTTTCAACCTGTTTTTATAAAAAATACTATAATTAGCGTTTTTTTATAAATTTTTATTTATTTTACGCTAATTATGGAAGAAAGAAATCAAACAAAAGAATTGGAAATTTTATGAATAAAAACTACAAAAACCTATTGACATAGTAGGTTTAATATTTTAATATATACTTATAACCTATAGATTAAGTAGGAAAATAAAAACGCCAGGAGGATTTATGGCAGACATTAAAGAAAGCGCATTGGAACTTATCGGAAACACACCTATATTAAAGCTGAATAATTACGTAAAGAAGTCAGGAATTGAAGGTGCTGTTATTCTTGCCAAACTTGAATATCTGAATCCGGCGGGAAGCGTAAAAGACAGAATTGCGCTCAGAATGATTGAAGATGCAGAAAAGAGCGGAGTACTTAAACCTGGCGCTACAATTATTGAACCGACTTCGGGAAATACCGGAATAGGCATTGCGAGTGTTGCTGCTGCAAAGGGATACAAGGCAATCCTTACTTTGCCCGAAACAATGAGTGTAGAAAGACGCAATCTTCTTAAGGCCTACGGTGCCGAACTTGTTCTTACTGACGGAACAAAGGGAATGAAGGGAGCAATTGCAAAGGCCGAAGAACTTCACAATTCAATTCCGGGTTCTGTTATTCTTGGACAGTTTGTTAATCCTTCAAACCCCAAGGCACACCGCGAGACAACAGGTCCCGAAATCTGGAAGCAGACAGACGGCAAAGTAGATATTTTTGTAGCCGGAGTCGGTACAGGCGGAACAATCAGCGGAATAGGCGGATACCTTAAGGAAAAGAACCCTGCTGTAAAGATTGTTGCTGTTGAACCTGCTACAAGCCCTGTTCTTTCAAAGGGAGTTGCCGGTCCTCATAAAATTCAGGGAATCGGAGCGGGATTTGTTCCTGATACACTGGATACAAAGATTTATGATGAGATAATTCCTATAGAAAATGAAGATGCATTTGCAGAAGGAAAAATATTTGCACGTTCTGAAGGAATTCTTGTAGGAATATCTTCGGGTGCTGCACTCAAGGCTGCAAAAATTCTTGCTGCACGTCCGGAAAACAAGGGAAAGACAATTGTTGCTCTTCTTCCTGATTCCGGCGACCGCTATCTTTCTACAGCACTCTTTGCAGAGTAAGATTTGCAAAATAAACGCATATATATAGAAGAAAGTTGATTGATTTGTAACAAACAGGCTGTTCCTTAAGGTATGTCCTTTTGGAACAGCCTGTTTGTTTTATAGACGTGTGCGCTTACGCGTATTAATTGAATTCAATATACAAAAGATCTAGACAGTTATTCAAGAAATTTTTTATAGTCAACATTAAGTGCTTTTCCCAGTTTTTTTGCCATAATTAAACCAATGGGTCTTCTGTTGTTTTCCATTGCACTGATTGCAGTATATTTTGTTCCTACTTTTTCTGCAAGCTGAACAAGAGTAAGTCCTTCTCTTTCACGATAGGCTGCCAAAACAAGTCCAGGGGTTCTTTCTGCCCTTATTTCTTTTGCCAGATCAGATTCATCCCAGTCAATATATTCTTCATCTGTATCATCTTCACGAATTATTGCTTTTGGATATGCTTTTAATATGGCTTCTTTTATAAGAGGAATTCCCCTTCCGCTGAGAGTTGCATTAATATGGCGCGTTTTCTCTACTACCTGCATAAGTTACCTCCACTAAATAGGCATCTGCCTTTTTATCATAATACCAGCAAGCAACATAACTGTAATTTAAATGACAGTGATATTTGTTTTTTCCCAAGTCACTGAAGTTTTTCCATTCTGTTCGAATAGGACCTTTTTCTTCTATATCTGAAATTAAATCACTAAGCAGCAACCTGACAGTAGGCGGAGCTTTTTTTATCTGTTTGGTCCCCTGCTTATTGATTAATACGCGGAATTTAACTCTCATGCTTCTAATGTAACATAATTGTTACATCGGGTCAAGTTTATTTTCAAAGTATGTATTTTAAGAACGGCGGAGATAGCGCCGTTCTTAAAAACTTCAGTTGTTGCACAACTGCCTTATTTATATGTGCGCTTACGCGCACTAATTGAACTCAATCGCAAGTTGATACTTGCTCAATCGTTCTAAAGTATGTCATCTGCGGCGGGGGTGAGGGTGTAGCCTGCGGTTGAATAAGTCAGATAACCCTTTGCGACACAACCTTCCAGTGCGGGAAGTGCGTTTTTTATTCCGGATGAAGAATCTGCAATCTGTTCTTTTGTGAGTGTTTTTATCTGTTTTTTCTTAAAAAATTCCAGAACTGATTTTTCGCATTTTGTTGGTATGTACATTTTTTATTTTGCGGCAAATGCCTGTAAAAGTGAGAGTACGGCTGATTTTTGGTCTTCGGTACATTTATGGAGCATTCGTGAAATCTGCTGGGTTTTGTCGGGTGTTGTGCAGTCGGGATTCCGGCCGGTGACAAGGTATTCAACTGTGACGCCGAGTGCTTTTGCAATTTTTACAGCATAGTCTGCCGGCGGAATAGATTCGCGCTTGCTCAGATAATTTTCTATTGATCGGTTTGAGATTTCTGTTTTTAGAGATAGTTCTTTAATAGTTATATCCTGATATTCAAGTTCGTCTTTTAAATTTTCTCTAAAGTTGTTGGACATAAGTCTATAATACGTCAATTGAGGTTTTTTATTATTGACAATACGCAACCATTTATGTTTTGGAGAGAAGCTGTGCAGCGAACCTCGCTTTTATTAAGTTATGAAGATATTTCTCTGGTCAATAACAGCGACGTGGAGCAGATGTTCAATTTTCTTAGGACACCGGCCGGAGGAGCATGGTGCGAAAGCGATATTATTGTAACTTCCTGCCCAAAATGGAGCGACCTTGCTGGAATTTTGCGACGGATTTCTGAAAATAGCGACTTTCTTCTATTATATTGCTCACTAAAGGGCGGTGATGTACGCAACAGCTGTGGCGTTTGTCTTGGCCCCGGCGGGGATCTTGTTCCTGAAATTAAGTTTGAAAACTGGTGTGAGCGACAGATAAATATATTTGACTTTTGTTCAAAAAAAATGACCGATGATGAAGCCGGTTTACTGTATGAAGAAAGTGGCAAAGTTCTGAACGCCAAAGATTGCGATTATGTGGCGCATATGTTTGAACACAATCTTGCTTTTGAACCTGGACGACAGGTAAGTGTTTTTGCATGTGAAGATAAAAAATGTACATGCGGCAAACCTTTACACTGACGAAGCCTTACAAAACATTTGATTGAGGCTGCAGAGAATTTTTATTCGCAGGACAAACTTAGCGGAACTGACCCGTTTATGTTAAAGCGAGCTGCAAAACTTGCTGCAGGAAATATTGCAATTGAAACAAGGGCAGAGCAGCGTGTCGTTGTGGAAGAAAAATACTTGGCGATAAAGGAATTAAAGCGGTTAAGAAGATGTTGGGGAGAGTAAAATGAAGATAGGAATCCTTACTTTTTGGTGGAGTGAAGACAATTACGGGCAGCAGCTTCAGGCTTATGCTTTGCAAAAATATTTAAGGAATGCTGGGCATGACGCTTTTTTGATTAGATATAATTATGAAAATGATTTGGGCAGAACAAATTTCTTTGTTAGAATTCTGAAAGCTTTGAATCCGATTATTTTATTTAAATTTTTTGTTCAAAAGAAAAGAATTGCAGATTCAAAAAAAGAAAATGAATTACATTCAAGACATTTTTGTGAATTCAGAAAAAATTATTTTAAATTCTCAGATAAAGCATATTCTAATTTCGAAGAATTGAAATCAAATCCGCCTGAAGCAGATGCTTATATTGTTGGAAGTGATCAAGTCTGGAATTTTGGAAAAGGTAATTTACGTATTTTTAAAAATGTCATTCATTCATATTTCCTTGATTTTGGAAAGTCTGAAACAAAACGAATTTCATATGCTGCCAGTTGGGGGGGCGAAATAATTTCTTAGGGAATGAAAAGAGTGAAATACAAAAACTTCTTAAAAATTTTGATTTTATTAGTGTACGTGAAAAAATGGAATCAATCTTTGTAAACAAATTGGTAGAAATGACGCAAAATGGG
This sequence comes from Treponema peruense, assembly GCF_016117655.1. Taxonomy (NCBI): domain Bacteria; kingdom Pseudomonadati; phylum Spirochaetota; class Spirochaetia; order Treponematales; family Treponemataceae; genus Treponema; species Treponema peruense. The sequence goes on along the minus strand of NZ_CP064936.1, from coordinate 1,986,171 downwards.
TGTGCGATCCGGCACTGCTTTTAAATGCTGAAATTTACAGAACTATTTATAAAGAAGAGAAGATTCAAACTCCTTCAAAACCTTATATTCTTTTTTATTATTTAGAAAATGGTGGAAGGTTTGACAAAAAGACAGTTTGGAATTTTGCCCAGAAGAATAATCTGGATGTTCAATATGTTACTGGAAATGCCTGTATTGATAATTTCAAAAAAAACTTTGCAACAGTATCTGAATGGCTTCGCCTTGTGGATAACGCGGAATATGTTATTACAAACAGTTTTCATTGCTGTGTATTCAGTGTTTTGTTTGAAAAGAAATTTGCAGCAATTAAATTAAATGGTTTAAACAGCGGAATGAATTCCAGACTTGAAAGTTTATTTGAAATGACAGGATGCGGTGAAAGATATATTACAGATACTGATTTTAAAATTCTTGATAAATCTTATTCAGTTGATAAAGATTTTACTTTGAAAAAAGAATCAGAAGAATTTTTGAAAATTGCGTTGGAAGAGAATAATCATAAACAAAAGGAGGAAATGCATTAGAAAAGTTTGTTGACAACAGAAAACTGGGATGTTATATTAAGTATAGAGTTTTTTTTTGGAGGTAAATATGTATCAGACTGTAAACGCCTATTACAATGGAACAAATATTGTTCTTGATGAAGATGTTTCATTACGTCAGGGGCAAAAAGTTATGGTTACGATTCTTTCTCCGGAACAAAAAACTCGTAGGGCTGTTGACTGGGATTCTTACGTGGTAAAATCAGACCGCGGACAGAATGTTGAAAAATATATGAAAGAAATGCGTGCTGATGACAGAGTTTAACAAAGTTTTTTTTGACACCGCACCTTTTATATACTATTTGGAAAGGAATGAATTCTTTTTTGACAAAGTAAAATCATTTTTTCAAGAATGTTATCGGAAGCAAATTGAATTTGTTACATCAACTATTACTGTTGAGGAATATTGTGTATATCCCTACAGAAATATGGATCTTGAACAAGTTTATCGCTTTGAGAAATTTTTGAATGATCTGAATTTTACAGTTCTTGACATTACGAATGAAATTGCGCATCAAGCTGCAAAAATCAGAGCTGATTTCAAGGATTTCAAAGCAATGGATTCTTTTCAATTGTCTTGTGCAGTTTGCAGCAGTTGCGACTTGTATTTTGGCAATGATAAACAGTTACTCCAGTTCAGTAAGATTCCAGTAATTACAATAGACCAGTTATAATTTCTTACCTGTTTATTAAACACAACAAACTTTTTCGTAGTGCAAAAACACTATGGAAAATCAAATTTCAGAACAATATCAAATAACTCCAAAAATCTCATGCATTGTTCCTGTTTACAATGTTGAAAAATATCTGCGCCGTTGCGTTGATTCTATACTTAATCAAACATTTACTGACTTTGAATTGATTTTAGTTGACGACGGAAGCCCTGATAATTCTCCTGCTATTTGTTATGAGTATGCTGTAAAAGACAGTCGAATAAAAGTGATTCATAAAGTAAACGGCGGTGTTAGTTCTGCGCGTAACGTCGGGCTGGATGTGGCTAAAGGTGAGTGGATTTGTTTTGTAGATAGTGATGACTTGATTGAAGCGGATTATATGCAAAAAATGTATGAAGCTGCGATTAATAATAATTCTGATTTTATTATGTGCGGAATACAGCAAATTGCTGGATATGAAACTCTTAAAAATAATTATAAAAAGAAAATAAAAAAAAATACAGTTTGTAAAAATCGACGTGAATTTCTTCAAAAAATTATTCGCTTACGCTCAAGACTGGAGAATGCTGTAGTACTGCATTCTCCAGTCAATAAACTTTTCTGTGCTAGTTTATTGAACGGAATTAGATTTAGAGAAGATTTGCTTGTCTGTGAGGATTATGTATTTAATCTTCATTATTTTTATCAAATTAAAAGTGCAGTATTTTTGTATGATGAACTCTATGTTTATTTATTGAATACTTCTTCTGCTACTCATAATTTCAAAAGCAAGTATATTGAAGATATATTATTTGCTTTAAGTGAAATTAAAAACTTTTATGACAAAAATCATTTGAATCATCATTCGTATAATATTTATAGAAATTCCGTTTTTTATCAGTGTCTTGTTAATTATATATCAGAATATGTAAATAAATTGGAGTAAATTCAATGATTTCTATGGAATGGATGAATTTGTTTGGGCTTTACAGTTGTGCACGATATGCAGTACGAAGGAAAACGATTATACAGTTGGGAAAGAATTTCCCAACTGTATAATCGCTTATGGCATCTCTAAAAACTCGGTAAACTGGGTTTTTAGAGACAACTTTATTTTGTAACTCTTAGTTCAAGTATGCGCGGGCTTTGTGATTGTTCGCAGATGAGCTTTACATTCATTATGGCTGTTCTTCGTGACTTTGCCTTTTCTTTGATGATTTTTGCGGGAACTTCAATCTGTGTGTCGGTTAGTTTTTCACCGTCTGTTCCGGCCAGAGTTACTGAAGAAAGTTCTGTGTCGTCAATATATACTTTTATTGTTCCTGCATCTTTACCGTATGTTGTAAGAACAATTTTATTTTTGTTTGTATTGTCGAATTTCATTCTGTAAGAAATAAATCCTTCACCTGACATAATCTTTCTGTAACTGCGGTCAACTTCTGGGATATATCCCATTTCTGTTGCTTCGTTTTTGAAACGGTGTTCAACTTCACTTTGCTGGCGGCCGGGTTCAACGAAGTCAACGGTTATGCTTTCGTATTTCGCTTCACGCTCGTCTTCTGCGGGGTTTAATGCATTGAAGTAAACGGAATAGCGTGTGTGGTGAATGTCGTAGAAAGGCTTTAATGTGTATGAAGTTCCGTTTTCTGCGGCAGATTCTTTTGTTGCAAAAGTCAGGTTTTCTTTGTCCAAAACTTCTATCCAGCCCTGCGGTGTAAGTGGGTCGGCGGTGATGGCAGAAATTTTCTGTGCCGGAGAGTTCATGTACACAAGCTGGTTGTCTACGGTGTCGTTGGGCATTGCACGTTTTCCCATGTCTGCGGCAAGAACGAGTGGTCCGTAAAGTATGCTGAAGTTTCCGCTTCTGTCCCTTGTTCTTCTTGTGTGAAGGTTCATTGGAAGATTTACGGAATAAGTTTCGCCTGCGCTTATTTTTTCAGACTTGAGTTCGTAGCCGTCAGCGGTTCTTGCATCTTCTGTCCATAACGGTGTGCGTATTTTTAATGAACGCGGATTTTTTCCTTCATAAAGAATTTTTATCTGCGCACTTTGTTCATACGGAAATTTTGTTTCGATGGCAATTTTCCATCCGTCTTCTGTAGTAATTGCAGACGGAATAAACAGATTTATGTAAATTGTTCCGTCGTAGTCTTTTGCAATAAAGCGGTTGTATCGTGCAGGATTTTCCATTCCGGTTCCGGTGCAGCACCAGAATGCATTTTCAAAACTTCCGTATACTTTATAGAAGCCGGGCAGAGTAGAAACAAAATATGTTTTTGCTCCGGTGACCGGTTCCTGTGAGGCAAGTATGTGATTGTAAAGTGCAGTTTCGTAATAATCGGCTGCGTCTGCGTTTTTGTTCCACCTGAAAATATATTCAGAAAGTTCAAGCATGTTGTAAGTGTTGCATGTTTCGCAGGTGTCGCGTCCGAGTATTTCCTGGTATTCAGGGCCAAAGTGTTCGCCTATTGAATTTCCCCCGATAGCATAACTTCTTTTTTTTGTTACAGTGTCAAAAAAGAATTCTACGGCTGTGCGGTATTCCGTTTTGCCTGTGAGTTCGTATAGTTTTGCAAGACCTATGAATTTTGGTATCTGAGTGTTTGCATGAAAGCCCTGCAGTCTGTCTGACTGTTTCATTGCCGGTTTTACAATTTCCTGGTGAATGAAACGTTCTGCCATTTTGAGATATTTTTCATCTTTTGTAATACCATATAAGTCAGCAAAGACTTTGCACATTCCGCCGTGTTCGCAGGTGAGCATTTTCTGAAACTGTTCTTCTGTCATATTGGCTGTTCCGTTTACTGCCCAGTCTGCCATTTTTTTTACGATTTCAAGAGCGTCTTTGTTTTGTGTAAGAGTGTATGCGTCAATGAGTCCTGCGTAAATTTTATGGACAGAATACCACGGTACCCAGTATTTTGCCAGGCTGAACCTATCAACTTCAAAATTTCCTGTAAACGCTGTGTCAAAGGGAACAGAAGGAACTCCGCCGATGTAGCCGTCTGCGCACTGTATTTCCTTAAGTTCGGAAACAACGTAGTCCAGTTTTTCTTTTGCCTGCGCATTTCCTGTAGAATTAACAAAAGCAGAAAGTGCAGACATGTAGTGTCCAAGACTGTGTCCCTGAATCTGCATGCTTTCCCAACCACCGTAAGTTGCTGCCTTAGGTCTTTTTCCTGCGGCGATTCTGCACGGGGCAAGAAGTCTGTCTGGATCGAGCCTTAAAACATATTCAAGACCTGTCTTCTGCGATTTCTGGAATAATGAATTTTCTTCAAGAACCGTTTTCTGTGCGCTCATACAGGCTTCTCCTAAAAATAAAAATACTGCTGTTAAAATAATTGACTTTCTCATACACATATTTTATTTTGGAATGTGTAATTTTTGTAGATACAAAATACAGAGAATGTGTGCGGAATTCCGACTTTTTTACTCTGTTTCTATTCGCGTAAAGAGGTTTTATGAATTACTTTCATTTTTCGCATGTGGACAAAACTGTTCCGTCTGTGTGCGGCTGTGCAATGCTTAACCCCGGCTGGTCCCACATGAGCCGCACTCTTGAAAACGATACCGTACTCATTATCGGAAAGAAAAACCGTGCTTCAATTACCTGCTGCGGACTTGAACTCGAAGTAAAACCCGGTCGCATGATTCTTCTTCCTGCCGGAGAGTTTCATTTTGGAACGCGTAAGATTCAGTCTCCTGCATCTTATTACTGGTTTCATTTCTGCCAGTGTGAAAATGTAAGCGGACAAAAGCGTTTTTATGCGCCCCACCTTATGGAAGAAAAAGAAGCACTTACAATTCTGAGCAGTCCTGCCATTGCCTATGAAAGACTTTGTGATTCAATAATTCTTCCGCAGAGCCTGGACCTTAAAAATACTTCTTCTGTAACGCGCATGTGTTCGGACATTCTTTGCGAATATCAGAAGCCTTCTTTTTCTTCACTTGTGTACCGCATTAAACTGATTAATCTTCTTCTTGAACTGAGTGGCGAGTGTTTCAATGAGGAACAGCCCTTCCAGAAATCCGGCGGAACCCCGTCTATTGTAAGACAGCTTATTGTAATGATGGAAGATGAACTTTCAAATGCAGATGCATCAGTTAAATTTTTTGCAGACAGAATGAATGTCAATGCAGACTATCTTGGGCGCATCTTCAAGAACGCGATGCATATTCCGGTCGGGCAGTATATTGCAAGAAGAAGGGTTGAACTTGCCTGTATAAGACTGCGCGAAAGTTCCGACAGAATTGATGATATTTTTGTCCAGTGCGGTTTTGGTTCACGCCGCCAGTTCTATGAAGAATTTACGCGCATTACAGGAAAGACACCGCGCCTTTACCGCGATGAATGTGCCTTTATGGGAATCAATTCTCTGTAGAAAAAGTCTCCTTTTCGGATGAAGCAACTTCGAGTGCTGCCGAAGCCAGATCTGAATTCAGTTTGTAGCGTGCAGCTTTTTCCTTTGTTGTTCCGGGAAGCCCCAGCGACATGCGTTCTTCTTGTTTCTTTTTTTCCTGTTCTTCAAAAAGAATTTTTGCATGCATCAGAATATCGCTTGCAATGTCTGCCCTTACGTGAAGGGACTGTGCAACCTGTGCTTCATCAGAAAGTGCAAGTTTTTTGAGCGTACCGAAAGTTTTCATAAGAATTTTATCGCGTTCTTTTCCGATGTGCGGAAGTTTAAGGAACGGCGTTACTGTATTTTCTTTTGTTCTGAGCTGCTGGTTGCGGCTTGTTGCAAAGCGGTGTGTTTCGTCGCGCACACGCTGCAGAAGCCTGAGAGCATCACTTCTTTTGGGAAGACAGACCGGTTCGCTTTTTCCGGGACGGTAAATTTCTTCATCACGTTTTGCAAGACCCGCTATCGGTATTTCAAGTCCGAGCGCAGAAATTATTCCGTGTACGGCATTTACCTGGCCTATACCGCCGTCTATTAAAATAAGGTCTGGCAGTTCCTTCCCTTCGTTTACAAGGCGCGTGTATCTTCTGGACGCAGCCTCGCGCATTGAAGCAAAGTCGTCAATTATTCCGTCTGTAGTTTTGAGTCTGAAATATCTGTAATTTTTTTTGTCCGGGTTTCCGTTCAGAAAACTGATTAAACTTGCGACAGGAAATTTTCCGCCTATGTGTGCTATATCAAAACCTTCTATGCGCACCGGAAGTTTTGGCAGTTCAAGTATTTCCTGAAGTTCCCGCATTGCAGGAAAGTCACCGCGTTCCCTCATAAGGCGGATTATATCTTCGTGTGCATTTTCTTTTGCCATATTCAGTGCAGCCCGGTGAAGTGCAAGTCCTGTTCCGCTTTGGCCGCGTTCCTTTGTAGTATTTTCCATATCTTCCGCAGTGTTTTCTGCTGCTTCGGGAACAGAAATTATCTGTATGAGCGTTCCGTATTTTTCTTCCATCCAGCGGCAGATGTTTTCTGTAATGTCATTTTCGGTAACATAAATCTTTGGCGGAATTTCATTTTTGTCAGTATAGTATGCGCCCATGAATTCAGCACAGAGTTCTGAATCTTCATTAAGACTGGACGTTCTGTAGTTGTCGCGCCCCAGAAGTTTTCCGCCGCGCATCTGCATGACTGTAAACGAAATGAGTTCCCCTTCGCGCCAGTATGCTATGTAGTCGCGGTCATCAGAGTCAAAGCCTTCTACAATATTCTGGTTCTGCATTATGCTAAGCGCTTTGAGTCCGTCCCTGAGCCGTGCTGCCTTTTCAAAGTTCATGTCCTGCGCGGCTTTTTTCATTTCGGCTTCAATTTTTTTTGATGTTTCTTCGCCTTTGCCCTCAAGTAGGGACTGTATTTCTTCGATATATTCTATATAGGTGGGTTCGCAGCCTTTATCTTTGCACGGTGCCAGACATCTTCCGATGTGATAGTACATGCACGGCGAGGCGGCGCTCATTTTTCGGCAGTGCCTGAGCGGGTATATCTCGTACAGCGTTTCCAGAAAAGTTTCAAGAGCATTGGAATCGGGGTAGGGTCCAAAGTAAACCGAACCGTCCTTTACAATGTTCCGTGTCTTTATGAGCCGCGGGAATTTTTCTCTGGTAAGCTTGAGCGACGGGTAGGATTTTCCGTCCTTAAGACAAATGTTGTAACGCGGGCTGTACTTTTTTATGAGGTTGTTTTCAAGAAGAAAAGCTTCGTATTCATTGCCTGTCGTTGTGTATTCTATGCTGGCGGCGTTTGCTATAAGAAGACGAGTCTTTATGTCCTTATTTCCGCTAAAGTAGGATGAAAGCCGGTTTCTGAGGTTTTTTGCCTTGCCTACATAGATGACTGTTCCCGACGGATTGCGCCACATATAGACACCGCTTTGTGAAGGAGCTCTGAGTGCAGTATTGTGCAGCGTCTCGTAAAAGGGGAGTTTGTTTTTTGAATCGGAATTACCGGAGTTACTCATATGCGTGTCAACAATAGTATAAAATATGTTTCAGTAATTATAGCATTTTTTGCGCTGTTTTTAAATCCCGCCGGAACACAGGAACGTAAAATTATTCTTGGCGGTAAAGCCGGCTGGCCCGAACTTTCCGTGCAGGATGGAATTGTTTCGGGAACAGGGCGCTTTGGTTACGAAAGCAGGCAGCTTGACACAAACGGCCGGCGGCTTGGTCTGGACACAGACATGCTTCTGGACTTCGAGGGCAGCAGTGTAACTGACCGTGCAGAAAACTACAGCGTGGACTCGGACTCTTCTGTCATTTCACAGAATGCGGCTATGGGAAAGAGCGGCCGTCTATTCCGAGGTACAGGCGGAATCCGTCTTCGCGGCAACAGCAGTTCAGTCTTCGGAAAAAGCGGAACAACAGGTCCTTTCACGATTGAATTCTGGCTCAATCCTTTTATTGCAGAAAACGGTGAAATTGTTTTTTCGTGGCGTTCTTCAAGAACAGTTGCAGGTTATCCTCTTTACCAGTTTATTTCTGCTTCGTTTTTTAACAACACTCTTGTATGGACTTTTTCAAATGTTTTTGACGGTTATACAAAAAATGACGGTGCCGTAACACTTTCTGGATATAAAGCTGTAGTTCCCGAAAAATGGTCACATCATTCAATAAGCTACAATGACGAAAACGGCTGCCTCGAATACTGGGTGGACGGTTCTCTTGAATCCCTTGTTTATGTAACATCAAACGGGCGTGAAGCAGGCGGTTCCGTTCATTCAATGATACTCGGTGTTGTGGCAGACATTGAAATATGCCCCGAATTTACAGGCCTCGCAGATGACTTTAACCTTGTGCGCTCTGCCGTTTCTGAAGACGACGGAAGTCTTCTCTGCGACATCTACGGAACCGAAGGCGGCCGTCTTGAAACAATGCCTATAATGGTTTCAAAGGGTGCAGCATTAAAAAGAGTAGACGCGGTAACAACCGTTCCAGAACAGACAGACATTCTTTTTTATGTAAGAAGCGGGGACAATTTTTTTAACTGGACACGGAGCGAGCCTGAATGGATTGCAGTAAATCCGGGCGAAGAAATTGCTGATGTAAAGGGATTGTATTTTCAGGTGGCTGCAGAACTTCTTCCAGACGGAGCCGGAACAAAAACGCCGTCACTTACCCAGCTTGAACTCACATTTGACGAGGTGCCTTCTCCGCTTGCGCCGTTTACGGTAATTGCAACTCCGGGTGACGGTGAAGTAACACTCAGCTGGTCGTATTCCGTAGACAACACTGCGGGCGGATATTACGTATATTACGGGGAGCGTCCGGGGGAATACCTTGGCAGAACTGCAGCAGAAGGCCGCTCACCAATCAGGGCAGGAAACAGTTCGTCCTTTACCGTAAGCGGTCTTAGGAACGGAAAGATATATTATTTTGCGGTTGCATCTTATTCAAAAATTGACGACAGAATAACAGGGGAACTTTCAAAAGAAGTGTTTGCCCGGCCGCAGAAAAAAACAGAAAAATCAGTCAGACAGAGGTAATTATGGATGTACTAAAATCACAGAACGGAATCATTTTGGAGCGGGCTGAATCAGCTGTTCTTTCCAGGGACTATGACCTTGCTGCAAGACTGTACAAGGGGCTTTTAAGAACTGACCCGCAGAACAAGGACCTTCTTGTAAAACTGGGAAACATATACGTAAAAAGCGGTGACGACAAAAGTGCCCTTCCTTATTTCAAGGAAATTGTGCGGACCGATCCCGAAAATATTTCAGCTCTCAATAACCTCGGTGCAATTTACAGAAGGCTCGGAATGTACGATGAGTCAATTGCGGTTTTGGAACAGGCCGTTATTGCAGACGAGTCAAATATGCAGGTTTTCTACAATCTGGGCTTTACGTACAAACTCATGGGTCGTTACGATGATGCGCTCCAGTGTTTCAATACTGTAGTTGAGGCCAATCCTGATGATGTACTTGCATACAATCACATCGGTTCAATTTATGCGCTCAAAAACCAGAATAAAGAGGCAGTTCTTTCCTATCAGCGCGGTTTGAAGATAGACCCCAACCATCCTGTACTTCACCTGAATCTTGCAGAAAGCTATCAAAAACTTGGGGAATATGAAAGGGCTTCAGTTGAATATGAATCGGCGCTCAGGGCAAAACCGGGCTGGCTTGATGCAATAGACGGATACGCCGATCTTCTTCTCAAGCGCAACAAAACAAAGGCTGCAGGCGACATTGTAAGGCATGCAATAATCATAGACCCGCAGAATTCTTCCATGCACACAAAACTCGGCGATGTACTCAGAAAGCAGAGTGAATATGACGGTGCCGAATCAGAATACAACGAAGCGCTCAGAATTGATCCCGATAACACAAAGGCAATGTCAGGACTTGCAGATACTTTTGAAAGTACGGAGCGCGCAGATGAAGCCGTCGCCGAAATGGAAAAAGTAGAGACGCTGCGTCCCGAAGACAAAAATATGCTGCGCCGTTTTTCACGCATACTTCTTACGGCAAACAGACTGAATGCAGCCAGCCAGAAAATAAAAAAACTGTGGGATGAAAATCCAAAAGATCTGCATGCTCTCAATCTTCTTGGCCAGTACTATATATGTAAGGGTGAAGACTCAAAGGCACTCGGCTGCTTTAAAAAAATCCATGCAATAAATCCTGCCGCCACTGAATTTTACCGCGACGGTGGAAAGCGTTACAGTCAGACAGGCAACTATTCAAAGGCAGAAGAATTCCTTCAGAAATTTTTGAACCAGAATCCCGAAGACTTTGAAGGAAACAGAATGCTCGCCGAGACATACGAAAAGTCCGGCCGGTTAAGTGATGCGCTCGCAATTTACAGAAAACTCGATGTGCTTGACGGTGACAATCTTGCAGCAAAGCAGGGAACAGACCGCGTAAGTGCAAAGATTCTGGGAACGGCCGCACCTGTTGCAGCAAAACCTGCAGACGACTTTGAGTTTGACGAATTCTCTTCTGCAGATGAAGACATAAACCCAGACTTTGACTCTCCCGTAGAAACAGAAGCCGTCGGTGATGACACAATTCCCGAAGCAGAATTTCCTGACATTGAAGAAGATACTCTTGAGCCTCTTTCAAAAGAAGAAGAAAATGCAGATGTATTTGAAAAAGATTTGGATGAAGAAGACGAAGCATTTGAACCGCAGGAAAATGATTCAATGGAAGATCTTGCCCGCGATGATTCAGACCCGGATGATTTTTTCAGCGACAATCCGTTTGCATATTCAGCTGATAATGCTTCAAGCCCCAAAGAAGAAGAAATGGAAACTCAGTTTTTGCCCGAAGAAATCGAAACCGAAGACGAAAAGAAAAGTGCAGTTCCTGAATGCGCACCGCAACCAGTGGCTGAACCCAAACCCGAACCAAAACCTTCTGCACTGCAACTGAAAGACGAAGATATTCCTGCGGCCAACTTTGAAGATGAAGAAGAAAGCGAAGAAGTTCCCGAAGCCCAATTCATTGAAGAAGAAGCCCCCGTCGAAGAAGAGACGTCTGAAAGTGTGCCGCAGTGTGAAGAAGAAATTCTTCCCGAACCTGCAGAACTTCCCGAATACGAAGACGATGACTTTACAGAAGAAGAAGTGTCAGAAGACACTCTGGCAGAAAAACCGCAGACTTGTGCCGCAGAAGTGCAGCCGGCCGCGCCAAATCTTATTCCGCAGGATCTTATAGATGAGACCGCGCGCACATTTGAAAGTCTTGCAGAAGCGATGACCGACGAACTCATAGCGCAGAAATTTGGACTTGCCGCAAGCCTCTTTAAAAAATTGCGCGCTCTTATCGAGTATCTGCCGGCAGAACAGAAAGATGAGTTTTTGCAGAGCAATACAAGACTTCAGCTCGACTACATTATATCCCGTCTGTCAGGGCGGCGCGGCCTTCTTGCGGCCGCAGATATTCTCAGAAAGAAAAATAAAATTTCAGAAACAGAAGGCAGCGTAACAGACAGCGGCCGTGCGCTCCTTGTTTCTGTTCTTGGCAATTCACTTAAACTCGTAAGAAACCTTCCCGACCGCAACATGGCCGGAGCGCTTTCAGAAAAGATAGAAGATATTCTTGAAAGGCTCCGTTAAATTCTGATAATACGCGACGATGTGAGACATTCGTTTCCATCGTCGCAAATCAGAATATCATTTTCAAGTCTTGTTCCGCCAAGTGAAGGATCGTAAAGTCCCGGTTCAAGGGTGACAATGTTTCCTGAAACAAATGTTTCTTTAGAATCTGCCCTGAGACTTACGTAAGGATGTTCGTGAATTTCAAGTCCTGTTCCGTGGCCAAGACTGTGCGGCATTTCCCTTCCTTTTTCTGCAAAAATTTCTTTTGCCTTAAGTGCGGCATCTAGAATCGGCTTTCCGGGGCTGTACAGTTTTAAGCATTCAGCTGCGGCTTTTTCTACAAGGGAAAGAAGTTCATTCTGGCCTTCAGAAAGTTTTCCCCTTGCCACAGTGATAGTGCAGTCACTTGCGTAGCCTTCAAAACAAACGCCATAGTCAAGTATAGAAAGACCTTCAGTTCCCCATCTGCCGGCAGTGTATCCCGGAAAAGCATGTATTGCAAAACTTCTTTCAGGACCGGCTGCAAGCGTGTCAAAGCTGGTTTTTTCACAACCCATTTCCCTCAGCGCGCGCTCAATGTAAAGTGCAACATCTGTTTCTTTAGAAAATTTTCCTGACCGCACATTTTCTTCTATTATATCTGTCATTACATCGGTAATTGCGCATGCTTTTTTTGTACATGCAATTTCGTATGCATCTTTTACTGCGCGCATTTTTATTACAAAGTCGTGGACAGAATTTTCAGAACATACAAACTGGGTATCAGGAAGTTCTGCAGAAAGTTTAAGAAAACTTATGTGGCTTGTTTCCGGCGGAATGCAGACTTTTGTTTTTCTGTCGCCGCAGTGTTTTGCAAGAACCGCTTTTATAGCATTTGCATAATTGCGCCCGTAGTCTGAATAAGCGCATATTTCATCTGCATGGGCCTTTTGTTCTGCAAGGTTTATGTCCCACGGAACAAGTGTTGCGGTTTTGTCTTCTGCCAGAACAAGAAGTGCGTCTCCCGGATGTCCGCAAAGATATCTTACCGCCGGGTCTCGTTTTTCTTCAAAGTCGCTGAATACTGCCGCGCCGATATTGTGTTCAGCCATAAAAGAGAAAACTTTGTTTCTTCTTTCGCTGTATATTTTTTCAAAATCTGCGCCTTCAATTATCGAATCAAATTTAGTTTTCATTTTTACTTCCATTAACATTTGCTGCTTTTGTCTTATTTCTTATCTTTGCAACAAGCAAACCAAGAATGGAATCTTTTGTCAAAGCCATGAGTGCAATTCCGACAGCAGCAAAAACAATTGCCGTAACCACAACAGGAATTCCGTTTGAAATAATTCTTCCCTTTCCGGCACACAGTGTCTGTAAGGGCGAACGCAGTAAAAGTATCGGAACAGACGACACAGCCGAAAGAACTGCAATTTTTATGCTGTACAAAAGTGTTGACTTTACGACTCCCGCTACATCTACAGAAGGACTGCGCTTAAGGAAAACAAACAGCATGACGGTGTTTACAAGACTTGCCACTGTAAGTGCAAGCGCAATTCCCCTTCCGCCCATGGGACCTGTAAGAACTGCCGCAAGTATTACGTTAACGGCAAAATTTATGAGTCCTGCAATGGTCGGGCTCTTTGTATCCTGCTGTGCGTAGAATGCCGGCGATACAATTCTGTTTACTGCAATAAAGAAAAGTCCCGCAATGTGGAACGAAAATACACCCATTGTCATCGTAATTGAATTTTCATCGAATTTTCCACCTGCAAAAACAAGTGTAATTATGTCGCGTCCCATTATGAGCGAATAGAATGTAATCGGAATTGCAATAAGTGCCATAATTTTAACAGCCTGTGTAAGCATGGAATTGAATTTGTTCCATTCAGCGCGTTTTGCAAATCCTGTAAGGTCTGGAAGAATAACTGTTCCTATAGTTACTGCGCATATTCCGAGTATTAGTTCCTGAAGACGAAGCGAATACTGAAGGCTTGAAACAACACCTTCTCCTGCGCGCGTTGCCAGTGCAGAAGATACAATGTCGTTTATCTGGTAGCCGGCCATTCCTATAATTGTAGGTCCTACAAGGGCAATTACTTTTCTTGTTCCGGGGTTAGAAAATGCTTTTGGAAGTGAAGCAAATGTTACCTTCCAGTTATTCTTCAAAACAAACGGAAGCTGGAACAAAGCCTGAACAGCACCTCCTGTTATTACACCGATTGCCATTGCGCGTGCAGGGTTTGCCGTGTGCGGGGCAAGAATGTATGTCGCTGCAATTACTATTGAATTGAAAAGAATTGGCGTAAATCCTGAAGGCGAAAATATTTTCATTCCGTTGAGAATTCCCTGGAAAAATGCCGCTATTGAAATTACAACCAGGTAAGGGAACATTATTCTTGTAAGAACAATTGCTTCTGACATTGAAGAGGCATCTTCTGTTCCGTAAAAAATACGCAGTATTGCCGGAGCAAAAATCATTCCCACAGAAACAAAGGCAACCGTTAAAAATGTTACCAGTGTAAATGTTGCGCTTACAAAGTCCTGTGCCGTTTTTTTTGCATCTTCTGTGGAACAGTCTTCTATATAGCCTCTGAAAGTCGGAATAAATGCAACCGAAATTGAATTTTCTGCAAAAAGCCTTCTGAACAGGTTTGGAATCATGAATGCTATTCCGAATGCATCCGAATATGCTGAAGTTCCAAGAAAGCGTGCCTTTGTCATTTCACGCACAAGACCCAGTATTCTTGAAAATAGTGTCAGTACCGACAGCGACAGACCCTTTGCAAGAAGGGATGAACTTTTACCGTTTTTCATTCAGATAGAATAATACTGTTTGCCTTATTAGACAAGAAGTGTAAAATAAATTGAATTATTCAAATAAATTGAATAATTCAAATAATTCAGGAAAAACAGGCCAAAATTACCCCGGAAAAGACCTTGAATGAGCTGTAAAGAGTCCGTTCTTGCCTAAATACTATTTTCCGTATAAAATATATCGTTGAGATACTTTTTTTATTGCTTAGAGCGTTTTATATTAAGGAATTCAGAAGGTTTTATATGGAAGATATTACAAATAGTGGAGCAGAAAGTACTTTGGAAGGAGCAGTTTTCAAGCCTCTTGCAAAGCCACTGCGCATGGGAATAGACGTAGGTTCTACGACAGTAAAGGTTGTTATTCTTGGCGATAACGACGAACTTTTGTACGGGGCATACGAAAGACATCGTGCAGATATACGCAATACGATTATTCAGGTTGTAAACAAAGCTTTTGATACGATAGAAAAAGAGCTTCCTCTTGGCGAAGAACAGACTGTTACCGTAAAAGTAACCGGTTCGGGCGGACTTTCTGTTTCGCAGTGGCTGAACATTCCTTTTATCCAGGAAGTTGTAGCCGCAACGACAGCCGTAAGAAAAATTATTCCGCAGACAGACGTTGTTATTGAACTTGGCGGTGAAGACGCCAAAATCACATACTTCAAAGGCGGTGTAGAGCAGCGCATGAACGGTACATGTGCAGGCGGAACGGGCGCTTTTATTGACCAGATGGCGGCTCTTCTTGAAACAGATGCATCCGGCCTTAACGAACTGGCCTGGGGAGCGGGAACAATTTATCCTATTGCCGCGCGCTGCGGTGTTTTTGCAAAGACAGACGTACAGCCGCTTATAAATGAAGGAGCCCGCCGTGAAGATATAGCGGCATCTATTTTCCAGGCCGTTGTTTCGCAGACAATTTCAGGTCTTGCTTGCGGTAAGCCAATCCGCGGAAACGTGGCTTTTCTTGGAGGACCGCTGCACTTTCTTGATCAGCTTAGAGAACGCTTTGCAATAACACTCAAACTTACCCCGGAACAGACAATTGTTCCTGACAACAGCCAGCTTTTTGTCGCAAGCGGTGCCGCATATTCCGCAGAACGTTCAGTAAAATGCTCTGATCCTTCTTCACAGGGAGCAAAATTCCCTACAATAAAGGAATTCCGCGAGAGTTTAAAGAATCTTGTTGGTGCCGAAATGCAGGAAGTCCAGAGGTTGGAGCCGCTCTTTACTTCACAGGAAGAACTTGACGAGTTCAATGAGCGCCATTCAAAAGAAAAGGCACTTACCGGGGATCTTGCTACTGCAAAAGGTCCTGTATTTCTGGGACTGGACGCCGGTTCTACAACAACAAAGGCTGTTCTTACAGACACCGAGGGACGCATTCTGTGGCGTTTTTACGATGTAAATGCAGGAAACCCGGTGGAACTTGCCGTAAAGGTACTCAAAAGCCTTTATAAAATCCTGCCCAAGGACTGCTACATTGCACGTTCTGTTTCTACAGGTTACGGCGAAGCTCTTTTCCAGGCGGCCCTCGGAGTAGATGCCGGTGAAGTCGAAACAATTACCCATTACCGTGCCGCAGATTTCTTTGTTCCTGGGGTTGAATTCCTTCTGGACATCGGCGGACAGGACATGAAGTGCCTCAGAATGAAGGACGGCGCAATTATTTCAATTCAGCTTAACGAAGCATGTTCTGCCGGCTGCGGAAGCTTTTTGGACAACTTTGCAAGAACAATGGGAATGGACGTAAGGGAATTCTCAAAGATTGCGCTTCTTGCCAAAAAACCTGTTGACCTTGGAACGCGCTGTACTGTCTTTATGAACAGCCGAGTAAAACAGGCCCAGAAGGAAGGTGCCGAAGTTGCAGATATTTCTGCCGGACTTTCCTATTCAGTAATTAAAAATGCACTTTTCAAGGTAATAAAACTGCGCAAGGCAAGCGATATAGGCAAAAAAGTCGTTGTTCAGGGCGGAACATTCAACAATGATGCCGTTCTGCGTGCTTTTGAAAAAATTGCCGGTGTTAACGTTTACCGTCCAGATGTAGCAGGCCTTATGGGCGCGTACGGTTCGGCACTTATTGCACAGGATCAGTGGGAAGATTTGAGACGCCCCAAGCCCGATGACCCCGACCAGACGCCAAAGTTTGTAAAGAGTTCCATTGCAACTCTTGAACAGCTGGACTCATTTCGCGTAGAACTTGATCTGAGACGCTGCGGAAAATGTTCAAACAACTGTCTTCTTACAATAAATACCTTTATTACCGGCGGCTCTTCTGTAGAAGGCTCAAAAGACGGGGACGGCAGAACCGTAAGAAAATTCATTACGGGAAACAGATGTGAACGCGGTGCCGAACTTGAATCAGAAAAAGGTTCAAATGTTGTTGACGCCAGCAACAAGGCAGACAAATCCGGTGACTATGACGACGGAAAAAATCTTCCCAACCTTTTTGAGTGGAAGTACAAGAGGCTTTTCCACTACGTTCCCCTCAAGAGCGAAGATGCTCCGATGGGTGATGTAGGAATTCCGCGTGTACTCAACATGTACGAAAACTACCCGCTTTGGTTTACTTTCTTTACAAAACTGGGCTTCAGGGTAAGGCTTTCACCGCGTTCGAGTCGTGCAGTTTACGAAAAGGGGCTCGAAACAATTCCGTCAGAGTCGGTATGCTATCCTGGAAAAATTTCGCACGGACATGTCGAAAGCCTTCTGAAACAGGGTGTAAAATTTATTTTCTATCCGTGCGCACCTTATGAAATAACCGAAGATTCCGGGGCAGGAAACCATTACAACTGTCCTATCGTAACGAGTTACCCCGAAGTTCTGCGCAATAATATCGACGAACTCAGACAGTCTGATTCTGTTTTGTTTATGAACCCGTTTCTTCCAATTTACGACAAAAAGCGTCTTGGCGAGCGTCTGTACGAAGAAATGGGTGAAAAATTCCACATTTCAAAGCAGAAAATAGAAGAAGCCGTAGATGCAGCCTGGGCAGAACAGGAAAAATTCCGCCGTGACGTAAAGGAAAAGGGTGAGGAAGCCCTTGAAGAAGTTATACGCCGCGGTGCAAACGGAATTGTTCTTGCAGGACGCCCGTATCACCTTGACCCCGAAATTAACCACGGAATTCCCGAAATGATCAACGGACTGGGAATGGCTGTCTTTACAGAAGATTCAGTTGCCCATCTTGGAAGCATTGAACGCCCGCTGCGCATAATAGACCAGTGGACTTACCACAACAGGCTTTACCGTGCAGCTTCCTTTACCAGCGGAATGCCGAATCTTGAACTTGTTCAGCTTACTTCTTTCGGCTGCGGACTTGATGCCGTTACTGCAGACCAGGTGGACGAAATTCTCAAGTCAAAGAGCCGCATGTACACGCTCATAAAGATAGATGAAGGAAGCAATCTTGGTGCCGTAAGAATCAGAATCCGTTCCCTTATTGCCGCTGTTAAGGCCCGTGAACGCAACCACCGCAAGTTCGCCGTAAAGAGTGCGGCCTACAAGCGTCAGGTGTTTACAAAAGAAATGAGAACTTCGTACACGATTCTTGCACCTCAGATGAGTCCCATTCACTTCAGGCTGTTGCAGAAAGGATTTGCCTATTCAGGGTACAATTTTGTTATTCTTGACGCAGTAGATCCCGCCGCAGTTGAAACAGGACTCAAGTATGTAAACAACGATGCATGTTACCCGTCAATACTTGTTGCAGGCCAGATGATTTCGGCCCTTCAGAGCGGAAAATACGATTTGAACAAAACAAGTCTTCTTATTACACAGACCGGCGGCGGCTGCAGGGCCACAAACTACATTGGTTTTATACGGCGTGCGCTTAATGACGCGGGACTTTCACAGGTACCGGTTATTTCAATGAGTGCGCAGGGTTTTGAAAAGAACCCCGGCTTTACGTATTCATTCCCAATGCTTCACAGAATGCTTCATGCAGTTATGCTCGGCGACCTTCTTATGCGTGTTCTTTACAGGACAAGACCTTACGAAGCTGTTCCGGGAAGTGCAAATGCCCTTTACGAAAAGTGGAACGGCCGCTGCGAAATTGCGCTCAAGTCCCTTTCAAACCGCACTTACCACAAGCTCATAAAGGGAATTGTGCATGACTTTGACAACCTGCCGCTTGTTCCAGTCAAAAAACCTCGTGTAGGTGTTGTAGGTGAAATTCTTGTAAAATTCCACCCGACTGCAAACAACCAGATTGTCGAAACTATTGAGCGCGAAGGTGCAGAGTGTGTAATGCCGGATCTGGCAGACTTTCTGTTCTATACATTCAGTACGGGAATTTTCAGACACCGCGAACTTGCATTCCCAAAGAAAACAGAGCGTAACGCAAAGCTCTTTGTGTGGTTTTTGGAATTGTACAGGAAGTATATGAAAAAGACACTCAAAAAGAGCCATCGCTTTGACGCGCCTACAATTATTTACGATCTCATGAAGGGCGTTGACGATATAGTTCAGATAGGAAACATTACCGGTGAAGGATGGTTCCTTACTGCAGAAATGGTTGAACTCATACATTCGGGCTGCCCGAGCATTGCCTGTGTACAGCCGTTTGCCTGTCTTCCAAACCACGTAACCGGAAAAGGCATGATCAAGGAACTGCGCCGCCGTTACCCGCAGGCAAATATTTCTGCTATTGACTATGATCCGGGTTCAAGCGAAGTAAACCAGATTAACCGTCTAAAACTTTTGCTCAGCAATGCTCCCATAGGAAATCATCCTGACGAAGAAAGCGACGGAATGATTCATTCTCCAGACGGAAAGGTTGTAAAACCCGAAATTGCCTATGCAGAAGGCGGTGCAGGTTTCACAGACCCCGAGCCGGTTAAAGAAAGCGATATTCCTGTTGCTTCGGACATAAACTAGGCAGAGGAGGCTGGCGTTGCTGAAAAAGCTTGCTGCGTATGCATTTATTTCTGTATTTGCTGTTTTGCCGTTTTTTGCGGAATACAACAGAGCCGGAATTCCTGATTCTGCAGAAATAAGATCGGGAATAACAGATGCCTGGCTTGAGGCACCCGTTTCGTCCCTTAAGTCAAAGCCGTCCGAACTCAAGGAAAATTCTGCCGGTACCGTGTTCCAGATAAGAATGGAAGAACGCATGGACTCAATTGCCGTTATTGTGGCACCGCGTTCTTTTATTGACGTTGACATTGTTGAAGATGGAAAAGTTTCTGATTCTGTAAGGGCCGCTGTTTATCCTGAATGTTCTCCTGGTAGCTGGGTTCTCTACAGAAACAAAAAAAACGGTGAGCCGCAGAAAATACGCTGGTACTTCAATACAGACAGTGACGTTTACGTTCAGTTTGAAGAATCACAGAACCGTACTGTTGCGCAGTTGGTTGTCTGCGGACTTTATGCTGCACATTCTGTTCCCGTCGGTATTGCATTCACAAGACTCTATTCAGCTTCGTTTGCCGATGTTCTGAGGTGGACAAAAACTTCCCTGCCCTGGGAAAAAGTTTCTGTAGTTACGGGGCAGTACCATGAAATTATACAGATGGCGCAGGTAATCCGCGAAAATATTCCGCTGTTTGATTATACAGAAGATGTCTGTTACGATAGCGACGGTACGCGCAAATTTATTACTACCGGAAAAAAATATACTGTTCCCGACAAGGACGGAAACCCCGTTGAACCTCCTGAAAACGGACGCATTACTGTTGGCGGCGCGGGATTCCTTAAATGGATTGCAGACGGAATTGTAAAGCCTCTTTCGGGTTCTGCACTTAAACTTGAAGGACTTGCAGCTCCTACGGTTTTGTTCAGCGAACTTGGAAAAAACGGTGTTATCTCGCAGGAATGGAATCTTACTCTTGCACTGGACTGGACGCGAAATCTTGCTTCACAAATTTATTCAGTGCGTGCGGGAAAAGATTATGTTTTTTCTGAATGCGGTGTTGATGTAGAAGAAAACTTTTTTTCGGGAGCGGTAGATGATTCTGCTTCTGCAAAACGGTATCATTATGTTCCTGATTCTGGTTATCCCCCGCAGTCACTTAAGGCGCTTTTATACGTGCTTTCTGTACGGGATCCAGGGTGGTTTTATCTTGCCGCAATAAGGCAGCAGTCTTCCATTAAACCCGATGAACTTGTCTTTAACGGATGTGCCGCGCTGTTCCCATATTTTGATGATGCCGGAAAATTCAAGTGCGCTGTCTTTATGAACGGCGGCGAAGTTCCACTTGAAAAATTTATTTCTGACAACAGCAGTTCCTTTATCCATCTGGAAAGGGTCCGCGCTACGGACTATTTTTTTCCTGTGAATTAATGCGGGGAGATTTTTAAATTGAAAAAAATATTTTCTTTAATAATTTTTTGTGCTTCATGTTCATTTTTGTTTTCTGCAGAAACACTTACCGACTCTTCTTTGTTCGGTGAGATTCAGTCTGCATATTCAAGCGGTGCATATCCGGGAACAGTGGAATTCTCTGTTCAAATGGAAAAAAACTTTCCGCTTTCCCTGCTCATTCCAAGAACGCTTTTGCTTAAGGGAAAAAGTTTTTATCATCTGGTAAGATATTCCGAAGCGGCAGAAACTCTGGAAAAAGCAGGTGAACTTGCCGGCGACGATTCAGAAACCGCAGCAGAGTCACTTTATTGGAAAGGAAGATCTGAGTTTGCACTTGCCGACTATTCCAAAGCTGCATCTTCTTTTTATGAAGTCTGTTTCCGGTATTCAGAAAAAAATCTTCCGGACAGTGTGCGCACATTTTACAATATGTCTGTTTTGTATGCAGGAAAATCTTTTTACCGCCTGAATGAATTTGCAAAGGCTGTTCCGCTTTTTGAAAAAGTTATTTCCGGCGGGAATGAATACGGATTTTCTGAGTATGGCGATACCTGCGTTATGCTTTTTGACTGCTATTCAAAAACAGAAAATTACACACGCGCAATAGAAGTGTATGAGAATTTTTCCAAAACAGAAAACCGTTCAGAAATTGAATCAAAGATTTCACTTTGTGCGGGAGATTCCTATGCAATGCTCGGTATGTATAAAAAAGCCTATGACTGTTATGCCGCTGTTCTTCTTGGTGAAGATTCTGCGCTTGCGGCCGAAGCGCTGCAGAAGGCTTACGGAATTGCAAGTTCCCATAAAAAAGAAGTAGGCCGCGACCCCGGTGCAGTTCTTGAAAGTGCACGCGATACGCTTTTTGAATACGATTCACTTCTTGCAGAATTCTGGACCAGACTAGGAACAGATGCTTTTGCTGACGGGGACTTTAAAAAAGCGGCATCTTATTTTGATAATGCTGAATCTGACGGTGCAGCGGGTGATGTGCTTGCTGTTGTCGGTCTTTACAGAAGCCGCATGAAGGGTGCAGACAAACGGGCAGTACTGGAATCTTATTTTTCAAAATCGCAGATCGGAAAAGAAAGCGTCTATTATGCAGATTACGAAACTTCCCTTGCAGAATGTACCGCTTATGAAAAAGAATGGACACAGTCGCTGCTTCATGCAAAGAATGCACTTTCTTCAATGGCGGCTCCGGCTTACAAAAATAATCTTTATGAAAGTGCTTCTTACTGGTTTGCATTTTCTTCTTTAATGCTGGGCGACTCAAAGGGAGCTCTTGCAGCTTTGGAAAGGGAAGAGTCACGCAAAAGCCCGGAATCTGTTCTTTTGTATGCAAGACTTCTTTATTCCGCAGGCAAAAAAAATGAAAGCCTTGAACAGTTTAAAAAACTTGATGCAATGAATTTTCTTGACAAGGATTCATCTGCCGACTATGCAAAGGTTTTGTTTTCATGCGGTTACATGAAAGCGGCACTCAGACAGTCTTTGTTTTCAAACACACCCGACGGTTGGTACATGACGGCTCTTTCTTCATTCAATTTGGCAGACTGGCGTACTTCTGAAAAATATTTTTCAAAATATATTGAAAGCGGTGCAAAAGAAAATGTTCCCTATGCACTTTTTTACTGCGGATATAGCCGCTACAAACTGGGCGAAAATCTTTCTGCATACAAAATGCTTTCTGAATTTACAGGCCGCTATTCTGATCACCCTCTTGCGTGGAATGCAAATATGGTTGCAGCAAATGTTGCGGCTGCCAATTCAAATTATGATGAAGCGGCACGCCATGCAGAAAATGCACTCAATCTTTCTAACAGCGATGAAGAAAAACAGAATGCGTATGTTTTATGCGCTTCGGTTTATTCAGATGCGCGCCGTTATGATGACGCAATCCGTGTTCTTTCGGAACCTGCAAAAAAGAATGATGACTTTGGAATACGTTCACGCTACCAGATTGCCCAGCTTTATGCAACCTCTGGAAATCTTTCTGAAAGCGACGCTCTGTTTGCAAAAATCCAGAATGATTCTTCTGCCGGAAACTTTGCAGACGAAGCTTCGTACAGGCGTGGGGAACTTTATTATTCAGCAAAAGAATATGCGTCTGCAATAAGCCGTTTTTCAGAATATCAAAAAAAGTTTCCGCGCGGAAAATTTCTTGATGCGGCAGTTTACTATATCGCAGACAGTTACGCACAGCAGGGACGCTATGAAATGGCCGAACTTCAGTACAGGACACTTATTTCTGAAATGCCTGAAAGTTCTTTCATTTACAGTTCGCGCAAAAATCTCATGAACATTTACCGTACTACGCAGAATTACAAAGCCGCACTTGAACAGTCAAATATCCTTCTTGGAAACTTTCCTGAAGAATCTGCAAAAGACGGAATTTATAATGAAAGAAAAGAACTTTCGCTTCTTGCATCCGGAATAAAAGAAGATGCTTTAAGACTTGAAAATGAATACAAGTCTGCAGGAGGAAGTTCAACGCGCGAAGGACGCATTAATGGAACTGCACTTGCTGAATATCTTTGGAGTCAGGACAATAAAAAAGATGACGCGGCTGTTCTTGCAGAAGAACTTTATTCAATTCAGTCTTCGAAAAAAAATGAGGCTTCTGAATTTGAATGGGCCGCAAAAACAGGAATGATTGTTGCCGCACACAGGCGTTCTCAGAATGACAGTGAGTCTGCGGCAAATGTATATCTTTCTGTTTCACGGTATGCAAGAATGAGCGGTAATGACGATGATGCCGGCCGAGCTTTGTACGGTGCTGCAGAAGCTTTCAGTGCTGCAGGAAAAGAAGCCGATGCTTCACTTACTGCAGAAAATCTTTTGAAACTTTATCCCGACGGACCTTATGCACAGAGTGTCCGCGTGTTTTTGAAATAGAAATAATTGTGAGGTTTATATGAACTGTGAAATAAGAAAAAAAACGGCGGCCTGTATTTTTGCTGCATTCTGCTTTTCTGCTTTCTGCCAGAACAACAGTGCTGTTTCAGAAGACGAGCAGATTATTCTTCCAGAAGTTACAACGACAGTTTCAGGAGATTCACTTTCTGCAGGAAAAGATGCGCTTCCCGATTTTTCAAAAATAATTCCAGCTGCCCCTTCAGGAAAAGATGTCCTTCCAAAACTACCGGGCCTTGTAGCAGTGACTGCCGAAGAAGAACCGGTTGCAGATCTTGGAGAAGATTCTGTCCGTTCTGTATATGCGCAGGGACTTATAGGCTGCGGATTTCCTGGATACTTCAAAGGGGATTTTTCAATTTACAAAAGTTCAGGCGATGAACCTTTTATGCTTAAATTCCTGCACGAAAGCGAAAACGGTTACGGACTTAATTCTGCAGGCGACGGTTATTTTGATGCGAACACCGCGCTTTTCGGTGAAAAGACACTTTCTTTTGACAAAATTACTCTGGATCTGAATGCAGGTTATGAAACACTCACATACGGCCTTCAGGGAAAAAGTCCGTTCTTTTATGATTTAAACCAGCGTTTTTTTTCTACTGATAATAAGTTTGCATGGAAAATCGGACACGGTTTCGGACTTGATTTTAAACTGTCCGGTTCATTTTACAGCCGCTATGCAGGTGTTCCTGATATAGAAATTGCAACAGAAAAACTTCCTGTACGTTCGGAATCTGCCGATGTATTTTACCTGAATCCCGGTGCACGCTTTTTCTGGCAGGGAAAATATTTTTCGGCAGGTTTAAGCGCTGCGTATGACTTTGAGTCGGCATTCGGTGAAAGTAATTATTCTTCGCAGTCAGTTAACCGCGGAGTTTTTATTCTTGATGCTGACTGGAAAAATTCTTTTCTTTCAGCAGGTGCGGGCGGTGGTGTAGTAGTAGGAACTTCCATCGGTGAAAATTCTGTTGTTCCGGTTTTTGACATTTCATTTGGCGCAAAATGGATGACAGCTCTTTCAAAAAGGCCGCTTGAACTGTCTTTGGCAGGCGGAATAAAATCTTCACATTCAACTTACGCACAGTCCGAGCGTGAATATGCATATTCTGCAGCAGACTCTTTGGATTCTGAAACTACGGACTGGTTTGCAGACTTCAAGGCGGCAGTTCCCGTAAGTTCAGTTTTGAATCTTGATCTTCTTGCACAATTCAAAAAGACTGCTTTCGGAAACGGTGCGCGTGAAGCAGATTATTCTTCTGAGTCTGAATGGGGACTTTATTCCTTTGAAAAAAATGAGCGCACTCTTTTTACGACAGAAGTATCTCTTTCCTATGTCTGGAAAACCTTTAACTTCAGCGCAGGATGGAATTCGCACTGGATGCATGTTCCGTCAAATGAATATGCCAATTCTGTAAAAGCAGACATTTCGTTCCAGTCCCAGAATGGAATATGGGGATTTTCTGCTGCACTCGAAGAATTTTTGGGTGAAGGAAGCGACGTTGTTCCGGTTATTGGCGGAACAGTTTTCTACAAGATTCATGATTCAATCAGACTTACTGCAGAACTGGATGATCTTGTAAAACTTTTTGCCGGGGATGACAGAACATACTTTGGAAATAAATATATTAAAAATTCTGGAAGCGCAAATATTTCTGTACGCTTCTTCTTTTAATAAAGATAGAATCTGAAAATTGTAATTTTTAGAGATGTCATAAAATCTGAAATTAAAAAATTAGAATGGGGGTAAATATGTTTCAGACAATAAAAAACGGCGGAATCCTTATGGTTCCGATTATTATGTGTGGTCTTGCTTCTCTTTTTATTATTATAGAAAGACTTTACTATTTTATAAATGTAAAAAAGCGCGACCAGAAATTCGAAGAAGATATTTGCGGTGCACTAGATAAGCGTGATTATTCTGCTGCAGAAAGTGCCTGTATTCTTGCAGACACACCCTGCGCCGATGTTGTAAGAACAGCTCTTTCTTACCGCAACCTTAATGAGGCTGACTTAAAAGAAGCTGTTCAGACAAAGATGGACTCTGTTGTTCCGAAGTTTGAGCATCTTCTTACTGCCCTCGGAACAATAGGAAATATTTCGACTCTGCTCGGTCTTTTGGGAACAGTTACCGGCAACATAAAAGCGTTCGGTGTTCTTGGAAACGGAGGCTCCATGGGCGATCCTGCACTTCTGGCAAACGCAATTGCAGAAGCTCTTGTTACAACTGTCGGCGGTCTTACCGTTTCAATTCCGTCCATTATTTTTCACAATTATTTCAATTCGCAGGTGAATCATAAAATCAGGGACATGGAATCTCTTGTAACAAAAGTTATATTCAAGCTTACCGGAAAAGCTCCGGTTTAAGGAAAAGTGCATGCGTGTATCAAAAAGAAATACCGTGTCTTCGGGAATAGATTTGTCCCCGATGCTGGATGTAATTTTTCAGCTTATTTTATTTTTTCTTGTGTCCACAACTTTTGCGATGCTTCCAGGAATAAGTCTTAATCTTCCGCAGAGTTCAACTGCGCAAAGTTCTGATGCCGGTGGAATTACGATTACTGTAGAAGAAAGCGGTTCAATGTGGCTTAACGACGCACAGGTTGACTTCAAGGGACTTGTTTCCGGACTGAATGCCTTTGACACCGGTGAAAAAAAGCGTGAAGAGTTTCCCGTTATGGTTTCTGCCGATGACAAGGTTACTAACGGTACAATTGTAAAAGTGTTTGATGCCTTAAGACAGTGCGGATTCAGTGCCGTGAGTCTCAGAACATCTGTAAAAAATGACAGGAAAAAATGACAAATAATTTGGAAAGAAAAAGCTGTATTTTTTCGGCAGCCGCAAGTGCAGTCTGTTTTATACTCATGCTTGTGATTTTTGCCTTTGTAAAATTCGAGCCGCCGGTAAAATACAAAACAATACAGATTCAGCTTGCGTCTCCGTCAGCTGTTGTTAAAAAAACTGAACCCCAGAAAAAAACGGTTCCCGCTGTAAAAGAAAATACTGCTCCAAAAAAAGAAACTGCGCCTCAAAAAGATGCTGCTCCAAAAAAGGGAAATGCAGTAAAAAAAGAAAATACACCCAAACCTTCCGCCGTGCAAAAAAAGAGTGCTGAAGTTTCGACAAAAAAAGTGGCTCCTGCTCCTGTAAAAAAACAGGAAGTTTCCGAACCAAAGATCAGAAAAAGTGTGGAAGAACTTATGGCAGAACAGAATGCCGGCCAGACAAAAAAGGCACAGTGGGACGAAAGTATGTTTGACGATTCTGCGGAATGGGAAAGTTCGTCTTCATCATCTTCGCAGTCTTCTTCTGCAGACACTCTCTCCTCTTCACTGGAAGGAACAGCTGCTTCTGCTTCATCCGGCGCATCTGATTCGGTAAGTGCAACTTCAAGAAAAGACAGATCTTCTTCTGCTTCTGATTCCACAGCTTCTGCTTTGTCTGACATTGCAGATACAGAATACTCAATGTCTGTTTCTGACAGTGCAAAAAGTACAACTTCAATGCAGTCTTCAAAAACAGACGGCAGGGTTTCAATAATGCTTGCAAACGGAAAAATGCGTGAACTTATTTCACCAAAAAATCCTGTTCTGGATATTTCTCCTGAAAACGCAATGCTTGTCGACTCATCACGAACTGTAAGAATTACATTTACTGTTCTTGCAGACGGAAGTGTTCCGCTCGGTGAAATTGAAATAAGACCTTCATCACTTCTCCCGCCCAAAATACAGGATGAAATTAAAAACCAGCTTCGTTTCTGGATTTTCTCAAGTGATCCTTCTGGAACTTCCGGCCGTGCATCCTTTGATTATACGCTTGAGATTAGATGAATTTTCCTGTATAATAGAGGAATGTTTGAGGGGATAAAAGCCGTAGCATTCGATATTGATGGAACTCTGTATCCTTCATGGGCTCTTTACGTGCGCATGCCTGGATACTTCCTGCGTCACATTTCGTTTTATTTAAAATACAACAGGGTAAGAAAACAGCTTCACAAAACCGCGCCGCTCGCTGACTTTTACGAGTACCAGGCACGGCTTTTCGGTTTCGTCAGTTCAAAGCCGGCTGATGAATCAAAACAGATCATCAGGCAGATATGCTATGACGGACTCAAGCCTTTTTTTACAAAGATAAAGCCTTTTGCACATGTATATGACTGCGTGCTTGCAATGAAAAACGCAGGTCTTAAAATAGGAATTCTTTCTGATTTTCCGCCGGAACAGAAGGGCGACATCTGGGGAATACGCAGTTTGTGCGACGTATGCATAGGTTCGGAAGAGTCCGGAGCGCTCAAGCCTTCAATTTATCCGTTTGGAATTCTTTCAAAAAAACTGGGGGTTGCTCCGTCCGAAATTCTGTACGTGGGCAACAGTCACAAATATGATGTTCTTGGTGCAAATAAAGCCGGAATGAAAAGTGCATGTATTCAGACCGGTTTTAGAAAATTGTTCGGAATAAAAATTCCTGATGCCGATATTTCGTTCAAAAATTATCGCCAGTTGCAGGATATTGTGCTAAAATAAAAGTGGGTAGGAAATAAAGTGATAGAAGTAGTATTCGGAATAATAGCAGCCGCATTCGTGTCGGCAGTAGTGTCTCTTGTTATCAGAAAAATTGACCGGAATGAGAATTCCATGGAAAACATAAAACGCTATGCAAATCTTCGCAAAAATGATTTTGAAGCGTATTTTAAAGACGAAAAAGACAAACTCAAGCTTCTTGCTTCAGATCTTGATGCCAAAAATATTCAGGCAAAGGCAGCTGTAAAGCGTCTTCAGATGCAGTATGAAGACTTTGAAAAAAACTCTGCCGATCTTGAAAAACCTGTTGCAGCAGTTCGCGATATCGGTGAAAAAATTCATTCTTACGACACTCTTGTTTCTAACCTTATGCAGATGACGTCTGCGGTCGAAGAAAATCTCAGAAAAATCAAGGCAGAGGCCGGTATAGTAGAAAAACTTGGTCAGAAACTTGACACCGTAAAAAAATCTGTTGACGAAACAGAAAAACGCATTCCCGAAGTAGTGCGCCAGTTTTCTTCAAAAAATGCCGAACAGCTTAAGGCCATCGGATCCGATCTTCTGGAACGCTATGAGAAGAGGGCAGGCGAACTTGATTCTTCTACAAAAGAGTCCCTGAATCGTGCCGCTTCAATTATGAAAAAAATTGATTCTGATATAAATGATGCCTACGACAAGGCTGCAGAAAAAGCGCAGAAAATAGAAGACGAAGCCTTTGCAAAACTCAATGAACGTTCAGAAGCAAGGGTTTCGTTATGCATGGAAGAACTGAATTCGCAGACAAAACAGCTTGCCGCTCTGGTTGATTCCAAAAGTGAAGATTTTAGAAATACCATTATGGAAAAAACATCTTCGCTCGATGATGAGTTCCAGCTTAAGGCAGACGAACTTTCACGCAAACTTTCCGAAATGTCAGATGATTTTGAAAACCGTCTTCTTTCACTTGATACAAAACTTTCAGAAAACTCGGAAGCCCTTGACGGCCGCATTACTTCAAAAATTGAGTCCCTTGAACAGTCCGTGGAAGAGCAGATTTCTTCTATAGAGAAGGATGTTGACTCAAGAATTTCTGTATTCAATTCACGCTTTGACGACTTTAGTACAAAAATTTCTTCTGACATGGAAGGTGAAACAGGCCGTGCCGAATCAGAAATGAAAGCAAAGGTTAATTCACTCGTCCAGCTTTTCAATGAAAAAACAACTGCCCTTGATGCAAAACTCAAGCAGACAGTCAGCGGCCTTGATGCTGAACTGAACAAGTCTTCTGACAGTCTAGGTGCGGCAATGAAAACAAAAATTGCAAAACTTGACTCAGAGATTAAGGAAAAGACAGCTGCACTTGAGTCTGTAATGAAGCAGAAACTTTCGGAACTCAATGCAAAGGCAGCCGCAATTACTTCTGATGTAGATGCCCGCTCCGAAAGCCTTACTTCCCAAACACAGCAGCGCCTCGAAGAAATAAAGGCACAGCTGGACTCTTCACTTGAAGAAATAAAGGCTGTATCAGAGTCCCTTTCAGAACAGAGTTCGGGCAATTCAGAACAGCTCAAAAAAGTTCAGTCGGCCATTGACAGCCAGTCAGACGAAATCAAAAGCCGCTTTGAATCTTTGTATGCAGATGCCCTTCAGAAAGCTTCAGATGATGAAACTGCAGCCTATGAAAAATTTTCTGCAATAAGTGAAGCAAATCTTGCAAAGTACAAATCCGAAGTCCAGCTTCATGTAGATGGAATGCAGGACGGCGTTACAAAGGCTCTTCAGGAACTAGAACAGAAATCCGAGTCAATCAGGGCTGGTGTGGAATCTGATATTTCTGAAATTGAACAGAAGCTTTCTTCTGCACAGGAACTTTCTTCCAAAACTGCAGAAAAAATAGAAGCACAGGCAAACGCAAGCGCACAGAAACTTTCTGAGTTTGACAAGTCAATTTCCGGTGCAATGTCGGCAATGTCTGCAGAATATGATGTACGCCAGACAAAGTATCTTGCGCAGATAGACAAGCAGCTTGAGTCTTACAAAAAAGAAATGGAATACCGTTTCAAGAAACTCAATACTGCTGGAACAGATGTAGACAAGCTTGAATCTTCGCTCAGAAAACTTATGGAACAGAGCCAGAAAAAAGTTCTTGGCGACTTTGAAAAATTCTCACAGTCAACCGTCAGGCATCAGAGTGATTTTGAGACAACGCTGTTTGCAAAATATGAAAAACTCAAAACCGAACTCGACGGCCTTCAGACTGCACTTGATGATATAAAGAAAAAAGCGGTTGCCAACATGAGTTCCAAGGCAAAAATATTCGAAGACACATTCTCGTCTGATCTTACAAAAAGACAGAATGCAGTCCAGGAGCAGCTTTCCGAGTGGAAAAATAAATTTGACAGCCAGCTTGTGGTCTTTACCGATGAATATGAAGACAAACGCCGTAAGATGGAACTTGGTTATGAAGAGTCATTGAAAAAGCGCATTGCCGACATTCAGGCAAAAACTGTGGAGCAGGAAAAGAAATTCCAGACTGCACTTCAGTCGGGACAGGCTACAATCCAGGATCAGATTAACGGCGTTAACCAGAAACTCCATGATTTTATTGAACAGTACCGGCAGGAACTCAAAACCACTTCAGAAAAGGCAGATGAATACCTTAAACAGGAAACAGATGCTTATAACGCGCGTGTAAACGAGCAGCTCGAAAAGAACATGGCAGACCTTGATGCAAAGATTGAATCGTTCAAGAATTCGCTTTCCGGAAAACAGGATACCCAGACTGCGACAATTGATGCCGCCATGCAGGAATTCAACACATGGAAAAAACGTATACAGGCCCAGTTTGATGATTCTGCAAGACAGTACGATGAGCAGCTCAGGGCGGCCGCTTCCGAAAACGATGTGCGTGTAGCAGAGCTTAAGAAAGAAATGTCTGATGTAGCAGGCAAAGCATCTGAAGTTCTTGACGGATACGAAAAACGCAGTCAGGAAGTTTTGTCCGAACTTCAGGCAAAGTACGATGAGCTTCTTTCTTCTACAGAAAAATATGTTTCGGGTCAGACCGCAGAGACAGAAAAACTAATAAAAGATCTCAAAAAAGAAGTAAAGGATACTTCAGAAGACTACAAAAAGTCCCACAGAAATATCGTCGAGCGCCTTAACGAAGACACAAATACAATTCAGCTTAAGATGGACGAAATAAGAAAGGGAATTGCAAAGTTTACAGCCGAGTCTGGAATTTTTGACAAAGCCGGCATGATGAAAAAGCAGCTAGAAGATTCAATTGTTGTGCTTAAAAAAGAGATGGATGATGTAAGGTCCTTTGGTTCCAGAATTGAAGACCTTAACACAAGAATTTCACAGCTCGACAAACTGGGGTCAGATGTTAACAAAAGACTTGATGCGTACGGTTCTGAAAGAAGCCGCCTTGATGAAATTGACGCAAAGTTCCAGACACTTAGCGCTCTTTCTTCAAGTGTAGACAAGAAAATCCAGGATCTTACCACGACAAGCGACAATCTTCTTAACATGCATGCCAGCGTCAGAAAGTATCAGGAAAGCCTTGCTGATGTCCAGACAAAATTTGACCGCATAGAAAACAAGGGAACAACTATAGACCGTGTTGCAGATGAAGTAGACCAGTCCTTTGAAAATATCAAGGAACTCGAAAGCCGTCTTGAAGTCTGTTCTAAAAGGGTTCAGGCTCTTCCAGATGAAATTTCTGACGTGCGTTCAAGTATAGACAAGCTTATGAGTTCTACCGGAAAAATCAATGATGCCGTAGACAAGCTTTCGTCACTTCAGAAAATAATTGATGATACCGACAAGCGCATTGACAAAATCAATACTGCCCGAAACGGAATTGCAGGAACAGAAGAGCGTCTTCAGAAACTTGCCTCAGGTGCCGATGCACAGATGAAACTTTTGCATGATATAGTCAAGGCTGATGTTTCAAAGACACCGCTTACTTCGGGGACATCCGGCGGAATTACACAGCAGGTGCGTGAAAATATTATAAAGTTAAAGAGGGAAAACTGGACACTTGCCGAGATAGCAAGATCGCTTAATCTTACCGAAAGTGAAGTGTCCCTTATTCTTGAACTTGGCGCATAAGTAGACAGGTGCAGTAGGTTTTTACGGCGTTTTCCGAGCCTACTGCATCGAGTTTTTCATTCGTCTTTGCTTTTACGAAAACCCTGGAAGTTTCGGTTTCAAGAATTTCTGCAATTGATGCGATTATTTTTTGTCTCCATGGAAGAATTTTTGGCTTTTCAATTTCTATTACACAGTCCAGGTTATTGAGTGACCATCCGGCTTTTTTTACATCAGTCCAGATTTGCTTGAGAAGAAAGCGTGAATCTGCATCTTTCCATTTTTTTTCTTCCGGCGGAAAATATGAGCCTATGTCACCGAGCCCTGAAGCTCCAAGAAGTGCGTCGGCAATTGCATGAAGAAGTGCGTCTCCGTCTGAATGGCCCAGTTCTCCTTTTGCTGCAGGAATTTCTATTCCACCAAGAAAAAGTTTTCTGTTTTCTGACAGGGCGTGAAGGTCGGTTCCCAGTCCGATTCTTATTGTGGTGTTTACCATTTTTCTGTTTTTTTCCAAATCTTCTGCGTATGTTATTTTATAATTGCAACGGTCGCCTTCGACTACGCGCACACTTCTTTTTCCGTTAAGTTCCGGGTATGCATCCCATATTTCTGTGTCATCGGTATATTCTTTTTGTGTAAGGGATGCAGCTTTGTGGCATTCCAGAAGAGGGTAAAGCTCAAAGGCCTGCGGTGTCTGTACTGCAACAATCATTTTTCTCTGCAGGTGACGGGCGATTGTGCCGTTTTCGGAGATTTCTTTCTGCGTATCAACTGCTGCAATTGCGGGAACTGCAGCCCCGTACAGAAGTGCAGCACTGATTGTATCCTGAATGATTTTTTCAGTAACAAAAGGCCGTGCTGCATCGTGTATGAGAACAACCGGCTTTTCTTCCTTTAAGGGCACACACCGGGCGGCGGCAGTCAGTGCATTGAAAACAGATTCCTGACGGGTTTTGCCGCCTTCAACAAAAAGAAGTTTTGTATTTTTAAGTAGTGTCGGCATTCTTTCATCAGCAAACAGTGCTTCCCGTGCATCCTTTTCGCCGCCCTCAGGAACAGTAACAATAAGCATAGAAAAAAAAGCCGCCGTTAGAAAAGAGGCGGCGGCCTTTGAAAGAACTGTGCCGCCGTTCAACTTAAGGTATTCTTTCTTTTTACCTGTACCCATCCTTGTGGAAGAGCCGGCGGCAGTAAGTATAACAATTTTATCTGTCAAAGCGTCAGTCTTCGTCATCGTCCATGTCGTCGCCGTCTGAATCGTCTTCTTCGTCATCGCCATTGTCTTTGCTGTCGAGGTCGCTTCCGAATTCGTCATCATCTTCGTCTTCATCTTCTGTAAAGACAGGCTTTTTTTCACTCTTAAGACCAAGCGGTTCAAGTTTTGCATGAAGCATTACTTCGACTTCTTTTGAAGTTATTCCGAGTGCTTCGGCAATTTCATCTTCAAGAAGTTTTTTTGCATTGTCATAAAGCTTGCGTTCAAGAATAGGAAGTTCCTTGACTTTTGAACGGTGGTACAGACAGCGTACAATTGCTGCAATATCTTCGATTGTACCTTTTTTAAGAAGTTCAAGGTTCATCTGGTAACGCAACTTCCAGTCAGAAGTAGGAGGCTCAAAGTCTTCTCCTATAAGGTCCAGTGACTTCTGTGCTTCTTCTGCAGAAACAATAGGTCTGATACCCAGATTGGCTGCTTTGTCTACCGGAACCATGACATACATGTCCGAGATAT
Source organism: Treponema peruense (assembly GCF_016117655.1). Classification (NCBI taxonomy): domain Bacteria; kingdom Pseudomonadati; phylum Spirochaetota; class Spirochaetia; order Treponematales; family Treponemataceae; genus Treponema; species Treponema peruense. The sequence continues at coordinate 1,952,125 of NZ_CP064936.1, read as the reverse complement.
CGAGATAAATCTTATAGTAATAAGTCATCTCGCCGTTGAATTCTTTCTTGAAAATTTCAGTGATTTTACCGACACCCTGGCTAGGGTAAACTATTTTTTGGTTCACTGTAAAATCGGTCTTTGGTTTTGACATAAGGATATTATAGCATAAAAAACCATTTGTTTCAATTGAAATGGTCAGCAGGATTTTTGTTTGTGCGCGGGAACAGAAAATTATTGTTCCCGCGTAAAACTATTTTGCGGGGAAAAGCTTTTTGAAGTCAACGAGTACAAGTGAAGAATCTCTTGCGCTGTCTATGTCAGTAAGCTTGTTGATGTTTCTGTAGAAGTTAATAAGAGGCTCTGTCTGCTCTCTGTAAACTTCAAGTCTGTGAGTGATTGACTCAAGCTTGTCATCATCACGGGTGTAGAGTTCGCCACCGCATTTGTCGCAGATTCCTTCTGTCTTTGGCGGAAGGAACTTTACGTTGTAGTTCTGACCGCAACTTTTGCATACACGGCGGTTGCTTAGGCGTGCAATGATAAGGTCATTGTTTACTTCGAAATTTACAACCTGAACATCCGGGCAAATCTTTTCCAAAGCTTCTGCCTGCGGAATAGTGCGGGGGAATCCGTCAAGAATAAATCCTTTTTTGCAGTCATCTTTCTTGAGTCTTTCATCTACAAGTTCGCATGTAATCTCATCGCTTACAAGTCCGCCGGCATCAATGATAGCCTTTACTTTTACTCCGAGCGGTGTCTGGTTTTTGATGGCAGCTCTGAAAATATCACCTGTAGAAATGTGCGGAATTCCGTATTCTTCTGCAACCTGTGCAGCAAGTGTTCCTTTACCGGCTCCCGGTGGTCCGAGAAAAATAAAATTCATTTTTTTAATCCTCCAGAAAATATAGGGAAACTTCAAAAACTTTTATTTAAGAAAGCACCCGTATTCTATTTTACAACGAATTCAGCGAATCCTCAAGAGAAAGTTTATGCCTTTGTAATTTTAAAGATAACATTCCGTGTTTTCCATGAAAAAAGTGTGTCTTTTGCGGCAGCTTTCAGAAGTTCTGCTACTTTTGCTGCATTTTGGGCACCGATTTCATGTGCAACTGCTGCTCCGTAAGAAGATTCTGTTGTGTTGAACCAGCGGTTTATTTCGTTTTCAGAGATTCTGCGTTTTTCTGTAATTACAGTGCTTTTGTATGAGCACGCAAGACTGTGTTTTGCAAAAACTTTGGCTGCCGTTTCTTCGTTCCAGTTAAAAAGAGGATTTGCCGGGTTTGAAAAGAAATCAGATTCAGCCTTTTCCATTTTATTCAGAATCTGCACTGTCTGCTCGTCATACTTTTTTTGTTCAAGCAAAAGTTCGCTTATGTGCTGACCTGCGCACGGAATTCGCTGTGAGAGAATGATTTGTGCATTTTTTGAAAGAAGTGCGGGCGTATCTTTGTTAAGTGTGTCATCTTGGCCAAAAGCTATGTCGCGGTTTGGATTTTCTGTTTCCGAAAAGGTTTTGTCTATTGCCTCTGCAAAATTCTGTATGTCTTCCACAGAGGAAATAATGTCTCTGAAGAAAATTCTGTCAAATACAATGTCACCAAAACTGCGTGAAGACTTCAAAAAACTGTTCTTTGAGAAAAACAGAGTGGAATTATCAGGCTCAATAAGTGCAAGCTGCGGTTTATCGAGTTCTGCAAGCGTTTTTGAATACTGAATGAGCGTGTCAAAACCGTTTTTTGTACGGCAGAGTCCGCATGTAAGTCCTTCGGGGGCTTTTCTTGTTATGTCAAAAAGTAAAAGTGCATCATCTGCATTCCAGATAAGTGAGCGGTGGTGCCTTAAAATACCGGCAGTTTCTTCCATATCGTTTCTTATTTGAAGAAGTGTCTGCGCCCTGTTGGAGTCAAGCCTTGCCTTCCATGAACGGTCGGCTCTGTCCAGAACTGCATTTTTTGTTCCGTCAGCCGGGCTGAATGTAAGATTTTCTTCTTTTTGTGCAGGTAAGTTAAAATGTTCGTCCATCCACCATTGCGAAACGGGGTTTACTTTTGCACCGCTTATTCCCTGGTTTTCAAGAATTGCCGAAATCTGAAGTTCGCGTCTGGAAAGTACTTCTGATTTTATTTTGTTTTCGTAACCTTGGTCAGAAGGATTGTAAAAGACTTTTCCTACAAGGGCATCGGGAAGATACTGCTGGGCAACCCAGTGGTCCCTGTAAGCATGCGGGTACATATAGCCGGCTCCGTGTCCAAAACCTTCTGCATCGCGGCTGGAATCCTTGAGGTGGTTGGGAACATCTGCGTCTTCCTGTTCTACGGAATGAAGCGCGTCAAAAAAAGCCATGGAACTGTTTGATTTTGGTGCCGTTGCCAGGTAAAGGGCTGCGTGTGCCAGAAAATACCGTCCTTCAGGCATTCCTACACGGTCAAAGGCTGCCGCACAACTTTCTACAACTTCTATTGCATGCGGGTCTGCAAGTCCTGTATCTTCACAGGCACTTATAAGCATTCTTCTGAAAATAAAGTCCGGGTCTTCGCCTGCTTTTACCATTCTTGCAAGCCAGTAACAGGCAGCATCGGGGTCTCTTCCGCGCAGGCTTTTTATAAATGCAGAAATTATGTCGTAGTGGTAGTCGCCGTCGCGGTCGTAAAGAACTACTTTCTTTTGAATGGATTCTTCTGCAGTTTCGCGGCTTATGTAAATTGTACTTCCGTAGGACGGAACAGGCGGTGTTGCCGAAGGATTCCATTTTTCAGGGGTAGTTTCGACGGCGAGTTCCAGCGCGTTAAGGAGCGAACGGGCATCTCCGTTGGCGGTTTCTACAAGATGTTCCAGCGCACCTTCTTCGAACTGTACTTTCCAGTGTCCGTAACCGCGTTCTGTGTCGTCAAGAGCCTGGTGCGCGGCGTGCATAAGGTCGTCTTTTGTGAGCGGCTTAAGCTGAAAAACGCGGCTTCTGCTTACAAGGGCTTTGTTTACTTCAAAAAACGGGTTTTCGGTAGTGGCGCCTATGAGAATTATTGTTCCATTTTCTACCCACGGAAGAAGGGCGTCCTGCTGGCTTTTGTTCCAGCGGTGAACTTCATCTACAAAGAGAATTGTCTTTCTGGAATACATGTTCTTCTGGGTTTCTGCTTCAGATATTGATTTTCTGATGTCTGCAACACCGGTAAGAACAGCATTGAGTGTTATGAAATTGGACTGCGTGTGGTTTGCTATTACACGGGCAAGAGTTGTCTTTCCTGTTCCCGGCGGTCCGTAAAAAATAACGGAAGTAAGCTGGTCTGCCGCAATTGCCCTTCTGAGAAGTCTGCCTTTGCCTACTATATGATCCTGTCCGATGTATTCGTCCAGTGTTCTTGGTCTCATCCTTGCGGCAAGAGGTTCATGCGAAAATTGGCTTTCGTCAAAGAGATCCGGCATTTAAAATCAGTTTCCGCCTGATGAAGTGTCTGATGTTCCGTCCCTGTTCCATTTATGGCGTGACGGGTAGTAGGCGTAAAGTCCTGTTTCAGAGAATGTGTCTGAACTTCCCCTGATTGAACCGTAAATTGTAGAAGCAGCATATTCGTCTGTTCCGTTTTCGTTAGAAGCGGTGTCTTCCTGTTTTGAAGGGTCAAGGACAAATACTTTGAATACGTATTCAGAAATTATCGAGTCACCGTTGCTGCTGAAGTCAGAAGAAGATGACTCAGGTGTTCCGTCGGTAGAGATATTTACGCGGCCAAGTCCTGATGATGTTCCCAAAAGAAGTGCATTGGCTGCAGGCGCAATTGAAAGTATGCTTCCAGCTCCAAGGTCATTTGATGTATGAGTGGTGAATGTTCCGTTGTTAAAAGACTTGCCAAAGTGGAGCGTTGCGCTTCCCGAAAGGTTTGCCGAACTTGTGTATGCAGATGATGTTGCGCTTGTGGAATAGTAGATTCCGTTGGCTGTAGAAGCAAGTGCATGGTAGTTTGCAAAAAAGTCTGTTCCGCTGTAGGTTGTAGTAGAACATACTGTGCTCATGTCTGTTTCTGCGGTAATTGCGTCCGGAGTGGCTGTTCCGTTGAGTTTGTAGCCTTCGGTAACCATTGTCGGAGTTTCTGTTCCGTTGAGTCTGTAAATTGTGTATGCGCTTTTTTCTTTGCTGTATACATTTACATAGGCTTTTCTTTCTGATTCTGCATAAGCCTGATTATCAAAGATAACGCGTATGGCGCTGTACGGGTCTTTGCTGGTTGTGCCTGTTATAATAGAGGACAAATACACTTCTCTCCAGTCTGTTCCGTCAGAAGGATCTTTGTCTGTGGTTGCAAAAAGATGTATTTCGTCAACAAGCTGGTCGCCGTCGCTGGTGTCTTCTTTCCACATGTATGTAAGTGCATAAAGTGTGGTGCTGTCAGAAGCCAGGTACATGGTAAGAGCCGGGACTTCATAGCCGTCATTGCTTTCTGTAAGGGGAAGGGTTGCGCGGTCCCACTGTCCGTTCAGTTCTCCTGTTTTTGCGGATGACTTGCCGGTTTTGTAGTAAACGCGACCGTTTGACAGGTAAATGTAGTCGCCGAATCTGGTAAATGACATAACGTCACCGTTGATTCCCAGTTTTTCAAGGGCAACTTCTTCATTGATTTTTTCAAAAATAGGGTCGTGACAGGAGTTCATCGAAAGAACTGCACACGAACAGACTGCTACTGAAAGTATTTTTACAAGCGTTTTTCCGAATGTCTTTTTCATATAAATTGTTCCGTTATGCAAAATTAGAAGTAATAGCGTGCCACGATGGAAGAGGTAAGAAACTGTCCGTAGAAGTTTTCCCTGCTGCTGTCGTAAAGTTTGTTAAACTGCGGCATAAACATGTACGCAACTTCAAGTCCCAGTGACCAGCCGCTGGTAAGCCTGTAGTGAACACCTGCTTCGGGTTTAAGGATAAGTCCAGGAAAGTAATTGTAGTTGCTGTACGATTCCCACGCAAAACCGACGTTCATGCTTATGGGAAATTCGAATTTTCCGGCTGTGGGCTGGAAAGTAAACGATGCCAGGAAAGGTACATAATTGAGTACACGGCTTCCTATTGTTACGTTAAAGCCGAATCCTATGTCTACACCAACTGCAAAAAGGCTGTTCAGAAAATAGTGGTATCCGAGCGAGCCTATTCCGCCTATGCTAAGCTGGTGCCTGTCTTTCATAAACAGGCTGGGAAAGTCTGGAAAGTTAAGCGGGAATGACGGTGCAAGAGAAATGCGTATGTTCTGGTCACCTTCCTGAATCATATCTGTGTTAAAAACCTGAATATCCTGTTCTTCTTCTGTGGTATCGTTCTGGGCTGCAATTGGTGCCAGGCAAAGAATCATCATGCAGGCAAGAGCCGGAAGTCTTTTCATAAGTCCTCACTTTATTAAAACACGCGCTATGGCAATTTATTTGAAAATTTTGTACAATTCCCAATTATAGTTAAATTGCTGTGTTTTTTCAACCTATAAAAAACTTATTCAACGGAAGGTTACATTATGAGCGCTATTGTGATTGACGGAAAAGCTGTTGCCGAAGAAGTGAAGGCAGATGTTGCAAAAAAAGTGGAAGGACTTAAGTCGCGCGGAATTGTTCCGTGTCTGGCCGTTATTCTTGTTGGGGAAAATCCTGCAAGTGTAAGTTATGTTACAGGTAAGCGCAAGGCTCTGGCTGCAGCCGGAATGGCCGACAAAAGTGTTCTTCTTCCCGAAACAGCTACGGAACAGCAGGTTCTGGATTTGATTCATGAGCTTAACGAAGATTCTTCTGTACACGGAATACTTGTTCAGCTTCCCCTTCCGAAGCATATTGATGAAAAAAAGGTAACAAACGCAATTTCTCCCGAAAAAGATGTTGACGGATTCCACCCGGTTAACGTAGGAAAACTTCTTTCAGGTGAAAAAGGATTTCTTCCCTGTACACCGCACGGAATTGCAGTTCTTCTTAAAAAAGCGGGTGTTGCGACAGACGGTGCAAATACGGTTGTTATTGGCCGCAGTAATATTGTAGGAAAACCTATGGCTCTTCTTCTTTTGCGCCGTGAATACAACGCGACTGTTACAGTCTGCCATACCGGTACAAAAAATCTTGCAGAGTATACAAAAAAAGCTGATATTCTTATTGTCGCTTCAGGCCATCCGCATACGGTAACTGCAGATATGGTAAAAAGCGGTGCTGCAGTAATTGACGTCGGTGTTAACCGCATTCCCGATTCTTCTAAAAAATCCGGGTTCAGGCTGATTGGCGACGTTGACTATGACAGTGTAAAGGAAGTTGCCGGTTATATTACACCTGTTCCGGGAGGAGTAGGACCCATGACAATTGCAATGCTTATTTACAATACGCTTGAAGCAGCAGAAAATATTTCTTTGGCTGAAGGAAAATAATTTGATAGATTTACAGAGTACACCTGACACAAGGGAAATTCCGCTTGAAAAAGTCGGTGTACGAAAACTAAAATATCCTGTTAGTGTTTTGGACAAAAAAAACGGAACGCAGATGACTACGGCAAGCGTGGACCTTTATGTTAATCTTCCGCATGATTACAAGGGAACACACATGTCCAGATTTATTGACATATTCCACAGGCACTACAGAAATCTTGGAATGAGGCAGTTTCTTGTCATGCTGTCAGAAATCCGTGAATCGCTTTCTGCGGAACGTGCATTCGGTTCAATGAAGTTTCCGTTTTTTATGGAAAAGAGTGCGCCGGTTTCCCGCGAAAAGAGCATCATGTGTTATACTTGCACTTACGAGGGAGATGTTGCCTTTGATTCTGTTACGAAAAAAAATACAGAAGATTTCCGCCTTAAGATAGAAGTTCCGGTTACGACTGTCTGTCCGTGTTCAAAGGCAATAAGTGAATATGGTGCACACAACCAGCGCGGAATTGTTACGGTTACTCTTTCAAACAAGAGTCTTTTTTGGATTGAAGATGTAATTGAAGCCATAGAATCTTCTGCTTCGAGCGGGCTTTACAGTCTTCTTAAGCGCAATGATGAAAAATATGTTACCGAACATGCCTATGACAATCCTCGTTTTGTAGAAGATGTTGTACGCGAAGTTTACATTGCTCTCAAAAATTTTAAGGGAAGTGAAAAACCATTTTCCTGGTTCAAGGTTGAATGTGAAAATTTTGAAAGCATTCACAATCACAATGCCTACGCCTGCGCTGAATATAACGGCTGAATTTAATACTGTTTTTTTAAGGGAAGAAAAATGACTTATTTTTTTGAAACATACGGATGCGAGATGAATCTTTCTGAGTCTGCCGCTGTTGAGCAGATTTTTATTTCACGCGGATGGAAAAAGGCAGATGATGTTCAGCTTGCGGATGTCGTTGTAATAAACACATGTTCTGTTCGCGCCACAGCAGAAACGCGCATTTTTGGAAGACTTGGTTTTTACAGCGGACTAAAAGCCGTGCGACATATGGAACCGAATGCAAAGACACGCAGCATGGAAACAGCAGCAGAGTATGTCAAAAAAAATGGTCCGGTTACCCTTACTGTAATTGTCATGGGATGCATGGCCGAACGTCTATTGAAATCTTTGCAGAAAGAATGGCCTGTCGTTGACTACGTTGTGGGAACTTATGCAAAAAATAAATTCGGTGACATAATTACTGCAGTAGAAGAAGGAAGAAAACCTTTTGAAATTGACGATTCCCCTGTTTATACTTTTGCAGAAACTTCTTATGAAGAAGGTGCGTTTTCTGCTTTTGTTCCGATTATGCACGGATGCAATAATTTCTGTTCGTACTGCATTGTTCCCTATGTAAGGGGTCGCGAAGTTTCAAGACCGCTGGATCAGATTCTGCACGAACTTGATATTCTTTCTGCGAGGGGAGTAAAAGAAATTACACTTCTTGGACAAAATGTAAATTCTTACCGTGGCGAAGACGGACTCAATTTTCCGGGACTTCTTAAAAAAATCGGCGCGTACATTGATGAAAAAAAATCGAGCATAGAATGGATAAGGTTTGAGTCAAGCAATCCAAAAGATTTTTCTGATGAACTTATTCAGGAAATTGCTTCAAACAGACATGTCTGTACGGGCCTTCACGTTGCTGTTCAGCATGGTTCAACAAAAATTCTTAAGGCAATGAATCGCCGCTACACCAGAGAAGATTATCTTGTTCTTGTAAATAAAATAAAAGCGGCTGTTCCCGATGCTGCCCTTACTACAGATATTATGCTGGGATTTCCCGGAGAGAGCGATGAAGATTTTGAAGAAGTGCTTTCACTTATGAAAGAAGTTCAGTATGAGTCTGCATTCATGTACTATTACAATCCGCGAGAAGGAACACCGGCCGCGGTTATGGAAGACCAGATTCCGGTGGAAGTAAAAAAAGCGCGCCTTCAGAAAGTTATAGATACCCAGCTTAAAATTACTTCGTCTGTTATGAGCCGCTATGTAGGCCGAACAGAAAAAGTTCTTGCAGATATAATTAGCCGCGACAACCCAAAAGAACTTCTTGCAAAAACAGAACGCAATGAAAGAGTCGCCTTTGAAGCACCTGCATCACTTATAGGAAAATTTGTCACGGTAAAAATAGAAAGTCTTAACGGCAACACCTTCCGCGGGATACTTGTGGAATAGAATAGATTAGATTAGAAAACAAAGGGGGCTGTCTCAAAAGTACGAGACAGCCCCCTTTGTTTATTCCGCGTAGACTTTAAGAATGTTTTCGAGTTTCTGACGGCCTATGATTCTGAAGAAACTGGCGAGTCTTGGACCCTGGTCTTTTCCTATAAGAGCGTGGTAAAGCGCGTGGAACAGAAGTTTTGAGTCCTGTCCTGCGTTTGTTGCTACGTCATAGATTTTCTGTGCAAGTTCTTTGTCTTCTGTAATTGAGTCCATTACAGGAAGAACATCTGTGTAAACGGTCTTGAGCATTCCGTATTCAGGTGCTGTCAAGTCCGTCGCTTTTGTTCCGCCCTGAGTGAGCGCAAACCTGAAGTTTTCGGGAGCACATTCTGTTACCCAGAACCATGCGCATTCACATCTGCGGCGAAGAGTTTCCCTCTGTTCGGGTTTTACATCCTTGAGCGAATCAATTACCGCGTCTACATTGCCTTCGTAAATGCACAGAAGTGTCGTAAGCTGACGCAGACCAATCTGGTACGGCATAACCTTTGGCATTCCGCATTCAATCTGTGAAAGCTCGTAAATTCTCTTTTCTTTAAGGAAGAATTCTTCGCTCTTTGGTTTGTCTATTCCCCATGCAATTCTTTCTGTCTTGTCGTAGTCTTCGTAGATTTTAAGAACGTCAAGATCAAAGCTGATTGCAAATTCTGTATTCGGTCTTGTTCCTGCAAATATGTAGCGCAGAACTTCGGGCTGGTAAACCAAAAGTGCATCTACGAGAGAAATAACTTTTCCCTTTGAAGATGACATTTTTCCGGGAATTCCCTTGAGGTTTACAAAGTCGTATCTGAATGTAACAGGTGCGTCCCAGCCGTAGATTTTTTTGCTTACAAGTTTTGCAGTGTCGTAACTTCCGCCCGGACTTATATGGTCTTTTCCGCCCGGCTCAAATACGACTTTTTCTTCATTCCATCTCATTGGCCAGTCTACACGCCAGCCAAGCTTGAATTCCTTTGATGTGCGCAGGTCTCCGTGTTCTTCGTGGCCGCAACTGGTGCACTTGTAAGTAACACCGTATTCACCGTCGTAGTCAAGAATTTCTGTTGTGTCCTTGTTGCATTTGCAGCAGAATGCCGAAATAGGCCAGTAAACGTCTTCTGCCTTCATTTTGTGCTGCTCGTCGCGGTATTCATTAAGGCATTCTTTTATGAGCTGGCGGTTCTGAAGGGCTTTTTTCATGCCCTCTGTGTAGCGGTTTGCTCTGTATCTGCTTGCCTGGTAAAGGAATTCAGGATAAATTCCTACGCGCGGCAGTTCTTTTTCTATGTCTACTTCGTGGTGGCGTGCATAGTTTTCATCACGGCCGAATGTGTCGGGAACCATTGTGATAGGGTAGCGCAGGTATTTTTCGAGTTCTTCGGGATGAGGCATGTTTGCCGGAACTTTTCTGAATACATCATAGTCGTCCCAGGAGTAAATGAATCTTACATTCTTGCCCCTGTCTTTAAGAGCGCGTACTATAAGATCTACAGTGATTATTTCGCGGAAGTTTCCAATGTGTACTGTTCCGCTCGGAGTGATTCCGCTGGCGCATGTATAAAGCGGAAGGTCACCTTTTTCTTTTATTATTTTTGCCGCCTGCTGGTCAGCCCAGTGGCAAAGTTCGTTTGTGCTGCGGTTTGTTCCGCTTGAATTCTCATTGCTCATAATTGATATATTATAGTGATTAATTTTGTTTCTTTCAATCGCCTGATGCAAGAGCGCTATAAGAGCTGACTGTTGTCTTGAACCTGGTTGCGGCGGGGAGTGCGCGATTATTCAAAAACCGGGTAGCATTCAAAGCCAGCGTTTTTGAGTTTTTGTCCCATTGTTCCTTCTGCATTTTCATCTACTACGACAGCGTAATAGGTTGTTCCCGATTTTCTTTTTTCGGGAACAGAATATGCGTCAAAGCCCTTTTCCTTGAGTCTTTGTATGCTGGCATTTGCATTTTCTTCTTCTTTGTAAAAACCAAGCTGCTGTTTTTTTGCCTTGGGTGATTCCGCAGTTGTGGCAGAAGCATCTGCAGAAGAAGATTGCGTTTTTATTTCTGACTTTTTGTCTGTAGCCGGAACAGTCTGTGCTGCTGTATTGCGCGGAACAAAATACCAGAACGGAACACTCATTATCTGCGCGTTGCCTTCTGTAATTGCGGCTTCCGGGCTTGAAGGATATTCTGCCCTGAGTTCTGCCGAATATTCAGCGTCAGACGTAATGTACCAGAGCGTCAGAAGAACTGCCGGCCTTACATCTTTCATTGAATCCATCGCGGAATAAGCTTTCAGAAGCGAAACAGAATCCCGTGTTTCCTGCACAGAAGTGGCTTTACAAAGCGAACTCCATACAGAATAAAGATTTACGTAAGCAAGAATTGTTTTGTTTTTTGAAGAACGAACCGCACTGTTAAGGTAAGAGTCTGCTGTTTCCCAGTCGCCGGAACAAAGGCTTGTCCTTACTGCATTTATGACAAGCTGTTCAGAAGAGACTTTGGGCATTCCGGCTGCGTCTGCTGCAGCAATTCCCGCGGCTTTTGTATAGGATTTGCAGGCGTCAGAATAGAGACCGAGTTGTTCCTGCATTGTGCCTGTAAAGTAAAGGATTGAGCGCTTGTCTGCAGGTGTTGCCGCACTGTCCAGACTGTTTTTCAAAAAGATTACAGCGTCCTGTACTGATTCCTGCGAAAGACTTTCTTCTTTGATTGAAGCGGCTGTCTTTTTTGTATTCTGTGCGTAAAGGCATGCCGGAACAAGGATTGCGGCAATTAAGGCAGCGCATGTTTTTTTCATTCTGATTTTGTCTCCGAAAGAGGCTCTTCTTCTTTTACTGCAGGGATTTTTGTTTCCGGAATTTCTTCCTTCTTTTTGTCACATGAATCTTTTTTTGATTTGCACGAAGACTTCATGAATGTAAAAGGAATTGTGACGATAACTCCGGCAAGAAAAGCACCCAGAAGAGCCGCAAATACCGGAATATTTGAAAAGTTATGGAAGAACCATATTGTACAGGTATTTTCTATATTGAATCCTGTAAGAACTGCAACAAGCACAACCAGCAGCAGGATTCCAATCATTTTAACAGGCATACACCACCTCTCAGGGAAGAAAATTAGTATAGATGAAGTTCCATGGGGGCTTTATCTATACTTCCATTATATCCCAACTAAAATGCTCTTGTACAGATGTCACCGGGACTTGCAGAGGCGGCTTTTTGCAATTGACTCAGTTTCCCATACAGATTCCCAGTTCACGCGCGTTGGTGATTGTCTGGTTGTCTGGTTCTACGGTCTTGAGTTTTCCTGCAACTTCGGAAAGCGGAACAGGAATTATTTTGTCGTCTATAATTCCTGCCATTACACCGAATTTCTTTTCTGAAATAAACTGTGCTGCCGCTGCTCCCATTCTTGAAGCAAGTACTCTGTCATAAGGGCAGGGTGAGCCGCCGCGCTGTGTGTGACCGGGGATTGTTACCCTTACGTCTTTTCCTGTCTTTGCCTGAATTTCGGCGGCGATGCTGAACGAAACTGACGGGTTTTCACGCAGCTTTTTCTTGTATTCCTTTTTGGGAAGAAGGGCGTCCTGTTTTGAAATTGCTCCTTCGGCTACTGCGATGATTGTAAAGCGTTTTCCGGCTGAATCACGTTTTTCTATGCACTTGAGTATTTTGTCCATGTCGTAGGGAATTTCGGGAATGAGTATTATGTCTGCTCCGCCTGCTATTCCGGAGGTGAGTGTAAGCCATCCTGTTTTGTGACCCATTATTTCTACAATGAAAATTCTGCTGTGTGACGCGGCTGTTGTGTGAATGCAGTCAATGGCATGTGTCGCAATTTCTACTGCACTCTGGAAGCCGAATGTCATGTCTGTTCCGTAGATGTCGTTGTCAATTGTTTTGGGAAGTGTAACAACGTTGAGCCCTTCGTCAGAAAGCCGCTTTGCCGTTTTGTGTGTTCCGTTTCCGCCAAGAATTACCAGGCAGTCTAGCTTCCATTTTTTGTAATTTGCAATCATTGCCGGAACTTTCTGCAGTCCGTTTTCATCAGGCGTGTCTATCATCTTGAACGGCTGGCGTGATGAACCGAGTATTGTTCCGCCGTTGTTGAGAATGCCCGAAAAATCTTCTTTCTTCATCTGCCGGCATTTTCCGTAGATAAGACCCGTGTAGCCGTCTTCTATTCCGATAATTTCAGCTTTGTCATCCTTTTCGTAAATTGCTTTTGCACAGCCTCTCATTGCTGCATTGAGTGCCTGGCAGTCACCGCCGCTTGTAAGTATTCCTATTCTCATATTGGCTCCTGTTCCGTTTGTCTTTATGCGTTTTTTATGGCTGAAGGTCTGTATGTTTCATCGTAGAAAATTTCCTGCGAGTTTACAGATTTTTCTGATTCAGTATATCTTGAACGGTATATTCTGTCGTTTCCAAGTTCTTTTCCCTTTTCTGTGTCGGACATTGCCGTGTTGAAGATATGCAGCAGTCTGTTTTTTATGTCCTGGTCGTAAACAGGTACTGCAACTTCTACGCGGCGTTCCGTGTTTCTTGTCATAAAGTCGGCAGAACCTATATAGATTTTCTGTTCCGAAGGATTTTCCCCGTCGCCGAAAATGTATATTCTTGAGTGTTCAAGATAGCGGCCTACTATGCTTATGATTTTTATGTTGTCTGTTTTGCCGTGAATCTGCGGAACAAGGCAGCATATTCCTCTTATAATGAGTTCTATTCTTACACCGGCTTCAGAAGATTTTATAAGCTTGTCGATTATAACTTTGTCTGTAAGGGAATTGATTTTTATTCCGATGTAGGCCTTTTTTCCTTCGGCTGCTTTTTTTATTTCGCTGTCCATGAGCTCAAGTATTTTGTTCTGAAGGCAGTTTGGCGCTACAAGGAGGCAGTCGGTCGATTCAACAGTTTCACCAAGAAGAAGTGCCCTGAATACGTTTGCCGCATCGCTTCCTATTTTCTGGTCTGCTGTTATGAGCGAAAGGTCGGTATAAAGTCTTGAAGTTTTTTCGTTGTAGTTTCCTGTTCCAATCTGTGTAATATAGGAAAGACCGTCTTTTGTGTGGCGCGTTATGAGACAGAGTTTTGAGTGAACTTTGTAGTCTCCCAGCCCGTAAATTATTCTGCATCCGGCTTCTTCGAGTCTGCGCGACATTTCTATGTTGTTTGCTTCGTCAAATCTTGCCCTTAGTTCAATGAGAACAACAACTTCTTTGCCGTTTTCGGCCGCTTCGATAAGTGCGTCAATAATTTTGCTTTTGTCTGCAACCCTGTACAGTGTCATCTTTATTGAAACAACGCTTGTGTCATCGGCGGCTTCGTGCAGCATGTTTATAAAAGGCTTCATGCTTTCAAACGGGTAGGAAAGAAGCACATCTTTTTTTTCTATCTGCGCGATTATGCTTTTGCGCAGGTCGAGTGAGAGTGACGGGCGCGGAGAACGCTTTTTGTAGAAAAGGCCGGGTTTTGTATGCAGCCGGTCCTGAATCTGGAACACAAAACTCATGTCCAGCGGTGTCTGTTCGTTGATTATATGAAGCGGTGAAATTCCTACACTTGAGGCAAGTTCAATTTTTGACTTTTCATTTATAATCCTGCTCATTTCAAGCCTTACGGGGCTTAACCGCGTTCTCTGCTTGATGAGGTGTTCCATAAAGTTCCTGTAGTCAAGATCTTCGTCATAAACATCAGCGGCATCAATGTCTGCGTTACGGGTGATTCTTATTACGGACTTTTCCTTTACCGTATAGTTTTCGTAAAGTTTTGAAACAAAGTGAAGTATGAGTTCTTCGCACAGCATAAAGGTTCCGGGGCGTGACGGAATTTCTATAAGGCGGGAAAATACACTGTTTGTGCAGGGAACGATTCCGACTTTGGTCTTGCCGTTTTTGCTTGAAAGAATCACGTAAGCGTAAAGTTGTTTGTTGTTAAGGAAGGGGAACGGCTGCTGCTTGCCTATTATCATTGGTGACAGGAAAGGCGCAATGTTGTTGTCAAAATAATTTTCCAGAACTTCGCCTTCACTTTCTGAAAGTTTATTGAAGTTTATTATGTGAATTCCGTAAGGGTCAATTTCGCCCATGAGCTGTTCGTAAATGCGGGCTTTTTTAAGTTCAAGTTCCTTTACCCTTTCCAAAATAGCGCTAACCTGTTCGGCGCTGGTCATATTTGTTTTGTTTTCGCGGATTTCTTCCCCGGAATTCATTTGAACCATAAGGGTTCCGACTCGAACCATAAAAAATTCGTCCAGGTTTGTCTGGTAAATAGAAGCAAAAGTGAGTCTTTCTGCAAGGGGAACACGTGGGTTTCCGGCTTCATCAAGTACGCGCTCGTTGAACTGCAGCCAGGAAAGTTCCCTGTTTGTATAACATTTGATATTTTCCATGGCGTTATGCTAGAACCGCTTTTTTATTATTCTGTTAATATTGTGTTAGTTTCGGGTTAATTTTTAACATAAAAATATTTTAAGAACAGTGAATATTCCGCCAGTCTTGAAAACTTACAGTTGTTGATTACAAACAAGTTTGCCTGTATAATGCCGTCGTATAATAAAATGGAGGATAAAATGGAAGAAAATAAGGTTTTGGAACAGGAAATGCCCCTTGCCGAGCGTTTCAGTAAAAAAGTTATACTCAAGGTTGCAAAAATTGTTAAGGTTGAACAGCATCCCGGCGGAAGTCTTCTATATATTCTTACCCTCAACACGGGTGATGAAGAAGAAAGGCAGATTGTAAGTTCAATTGTTCCGTTCTATAAGGCAGAAGAACTTTTGGACAAAAATATTGTTATTGTTTACAATCTCAAGCCGGCCAACTTCCGCGGGGTACGCAGCAACGGAATGCTTCTTGCGGCATCGGATCCTTCTTCTGACGATGAGCACGAGACATGCGAGGTTCTGTTTGCGCCGCAGTTTGAAGCCGGAACAATCCTTGAACCCGAAGGATATTCTGTTCCCGAAGAAAAACTCTGCTACGTTAAGGCAGACAAATTCTTTGACATGCCGCTTTATACAAAAGACGGATTCGTTGAAATTGACGGAAAGAAGATCGGCGCCGGCGGACAGTATCTTACTGCAAGCGTCTATAAAAACGGCAATGTAGGATGATTCCGCGCAGGAAGAAAATTTTTAAGGAAAACTTAAATTACTGGAGAATTATATTTAGGGTACAACTATAGATGCAACTTTGAAAATGCGATGTTCCACGTCGTTATATTATAGAAATGTGGAACATCGCATTTTTAGACACATAGAAAGCCCCCCTCTTTACTTTTTTTTAACACTGTAGTAATATTTTTTCCATTACTGGTGTCCATAGTAAAGAGGCAATACCCGTTCCCATACCGAACACGGAAGTCAAGCTCTTTTACGCCGATGATACTGCGAAAGCGGGAAAGTAGGTAGATGCCGGTTTTTTTTATTTTAAACAGCCTGTTGTGTAAAACAATGCTCTTTGTGTTACCTCTTTTACACCGTTACGCCGTCTATGGTAGACTAAACTTCATGACGGGGGTATAATATAAGGCTATGGGTGTAAAAACTGAAAAGAAAACATCTGCGGTCGTAAAAAAGACTGCTTCCAAGTCAGGTTCAAAAAAAGATTCCGCAAAAACAGCATCTTCAAAAACAACAAAGACAGTTGCTGCAAAAAAAGCCGGGACTTCAACAAAAACAACAGCAAAAAAGAGTGTGGCAAAGGTAACTGCCAAAACGGCTGCAAAGACAAAAACAGTATCAAAAGTTGTACCTAAAGCCGAATCAAAAGCGGCTGCCGTTAAGACAAAGACAGAGCCAAAAACAGCGGCAGCTCCTGTTTCTGCAAAAAAAGTTCCAGAACAGAAAAAAGTTTCTGTTGCAAAAACTGTAAAAACTTACGATGAAAGCCAGGTAATTCATCTTGATGCACTTGAACACATCCGTTTAAGAAGCGGAATGTACATAGGCCGCCTTGGTGACGGAACAAACCAGAATGATGGAATTTATGTTCTTCTTAAGGAAGTTATAGATAATTCAATTGACGAATACATTATGGGCTTCGGTTCAAGAATAGATATCGAAGTAAAGGACAACCGCGTTAAGGTAAGGGACTTTGGACGCGGAATTCCTTTGGGTAAAGTAGTTGACTGTGTAAGCCAGATCAATACAGGTGCAAAATACAACGACGATGTCTTTCAGTTTTCTGTCGGAATGAACGGAGTCGGAACAAAAGCCGTTAACGCTTTGTCCTCTTATTTCAGGGTTGTTTCGGTACGTGACGGTCAGTGTGCCGAAGCGGTTTTTGAAAAAGGAAAACTTGTATCCCAGAAACAGGGAACACTCAAGCAGAAGACCCACAACGGAACTTATTTTGAATTTGTTCCCGATACAGATGTTTTCGGAAAATACGATTATAATATGGAATTCGTTGAGCGCCGTATCTGGAACTACGCCTATCTGAATTCTGGTCTTACACTTTATCTGAACGGAACAGCGTACAAAAGTGACAACGGACTTTTGGATCTTCTTGCAAAAGAAATTGACACTGAATGCCTTTACCCGATAGGAAGTTATTCCAGCGACCATCTTAAGTTTGCATTTACACATTCAAACGCTTATGGTGAAAATTATTTTTCTTTTGTTAACGGCCAGTATACTGCAGACGGCGGAACCCACTTAAGCGCATTTAAGGAAGGCTTTGTAAAGGGAATAAACGACTTTTACGGAACAAGCTACAAGAGCGAAGATATACGTGAGGGAATTACCGCTGCAGTTCTTGTAAAGGTAAAGGATCCTGTTTTTGAAAGCCAGACAAAAAACAAGCTGGGCAATACAGACATACGCCAGTGGATTATGGGAGAAACCCAGAGCGGGCTTGACGACTGGCTTCACCACAATCCTGAAGCTGCAAAAAAAATCCAGGAAAAGATTCAGGCAAATGAAAAACTGCGCACCGAACTTAGTGCCGTTAAAAAAGAAGCAAAAGAAGCTGCACGCAAAATAAGCATCCGCATTCCAAAACTCAAGGACTGCCGCTATCATGTACAGGACGGTCCCAAAGGCGAAGAAAGCATGATTTTTATTACGGAAGGAAACTCTGCTTCCGGAACAATGACGCACTCGCGCAATGCAGATTACCAGGCAATATTCAGTCTGCGCGGAAAGCCCGAAAACATGTACGGCAAAAAACAGAGCGAAATCTACAAAAATGACGAACTTTACCAGCTTATGATGGCTTTGGGAATTGAGCAGGATGTAGGAAACCTCAAGTATTCAAAGATTGTAATTGCAACCGATGCCGATAACGACGGTTTTCATATACGCAATCTTGTTATGACATTTTTCCTCGGATACTTTGAAGAACTTGTAACGTCGGGCCGCGTTTATATTCTTGAAACCCCGCTGTTCCGCGTGCGCAATAAAAAAGAAAATGTCTACTGCTATTCCGAAGAAGAACGCGATAAGGCCCAGTCAAGACTCGGTGCTTCCTGCGAAACTACACGATTCAAGGGACTGGGAGAAATAAGCCCCGGTGAATTCAAGGATTTTATTGCACCCGAAACAATCCATCTTACTCCGGTAGAAATAAGCCAGCTTAAGATGGTTCCCAAACTTCTAGGTTTTTATATGGGAAAGAATACTCCCGAGCGCCGCTCTTTTATAGAAAAGCATCTGCTTGGTAATGCCGACATTGACGCTTAGTTTTTAAGCTGTAATTTAATAGGAAGATAAATGGCTTTTGTAAAGAATCTTTTTGACAAGAATTTTATTGAATATGCAAGCTACGTAATCAGGGACAGGGCTATTCCTGATCTTGAAGACGGACTCAAGCCTGTTCAGCGTAGAATAATGCACACTCTTTTTACCATCGACGACGGAAGAATGCACAAAGTTGCAAGCGTTGTCGGTGACTGCATGAAATTCCACCCGCACGGCGATGCTTCTATCGGAGGCGCACTTGTAGTTCTTGCAAACAAGGGAATTTTTATTGCGCGCCAGGGAAACTTCGGAAATATGTACACCGGAGATGAAGCTTCTGCAACACGTTATATTGAATGTTGTGTTCACCCGATTGCAAAGAAATTTCTGTACAATCCAGACATAACGGAATATATTCCAAGCTATGACGGCCGCAATAAAGAGCCCGTCGTTTTTAGGGCAAAAATTCCTGTCGTGCTTGTAGGCGGTGCTGAAGGAATTGCAGTCGGAATGTCTACAAAAATTCTTCCGTATAATTTTAAGGAAGTTATAGATGCAGAAATAAAAGCTCTCCGGGGCGAAGATTTTGAAATATTCCCTGATGTTCCGACGGGCGGTCTTATTGATGTTTCAAACTACAATGACGGCAACGGAAAAATTATCACGCGTGCAAAGTTTGACATGAGTGATGAAAAGCGCATTGTCATTACCGAACTTCCTGTAGATACAACTTCAAAAGATCTTCTTGACTCAATTGATTCTGCATACAAGGCAGGAAAAATAAAAATCAGTTCCGTAGAAGATTTTACAACCGATCACTGTAATATCGAAATAAAACTTCCGCGCGGTGTTTATGCAAAGGATGTAGAAAAAGCCCTTTATGCTTACACTGCCTGCGAAAAGTCCATTTCGTGCCAGATGCTTGTAATCAAAGACAACATGCCTGTTGCAATGACGGCCACCGAAGTAATTAAATATTACGCAAAAAAACTTACGGCAATCATAAAAGACGAACTTGAATTTGAGCGTGCATCATTAACAGAGGAACTTCATGCAAGAACTCTGGAGCGCATTTTTATTGAAGAGCGCATCTATAAAAAAATAGAAATGATGAAAACTGCGGAATCGGTTAACCGCGCTGTCAAGGAAGGATTTGTTCCGTTCAAGAACGAGCTGGTGCACGATGTAAGCGATGACGATGTTGACCGCCTTCTGAAAATTCCAATCCGCCGCATTTCACTTTTTGATATTAACAAAAACAAGGATCAGGTTGCGGCTATAAATGCACGACTTAAGGAAATTGCAAGAAGACTCAAGCATCTTACTGACTGTGCTGTTGAATATCTTGACTCGGTTCTTGAAGAAATGAAAAATTATACTGCTCTTGATCCAAAAAAAGATCCGCGTGCCGTTGACCCGAAGCTTATGGAGCGCCAGACGACAATCACTTCGTTCAGCGCCGTAAATGCAAAGGAAATTGTAAAACGCGACATTCCGTTAAGATACGATGACAAGGGCTATCTGGGAACTTCTGTTTCTGCAGGAAAAGAACTTATTAAAGTTACACCCTATGACAGAATTCTTATTGTACGCAAATCAGGAATCTGGAGTGTCTGTGATGTTCCTGACAAGCTTTTTGTAGACACAGGTATGTGGTTCTGTAATTATGCAGACAAGGATGTTATAGGAAAAATTCTGTTTACAATAATTTACCGCGACCCCAAAACAAAATTCTGTTTTATAAAAAGATGCAGAATCGCCGGCTGGATTATGAACAGGGATTACAGTTTTGTACCCGACGGAATGGAAGTACTTCATGTTGACTCGCGCGATAAATTCAAGTTTACAATGCGTTTTGTCAAAAAGCCGCGCATTAAAATTTCAGAGCAGGAATACAAAGCGTCGTCTTATGAAGAAAAAGGACTTAAGGCAAACGGTGTCAGATTGGAATCCCGCGAGGTTGAATCTGTTTCTGTAGAGCCGTCTGACAATAATGGACAGGGAACACTTTTTTAGTCTATGGCAGAAAAATTAAAAAAGCCTGAATACAGGCGCATGTATGGTGTTTTGAAAGAAAATCTTGCAAGGAATTTCGGCAAAGGTTTTTTTGCAGTTTTTCTTTTTGAAATTCTTCAGATTGTTTTTTTGAGTCTTGAAGTTGTGCTTTTGTCCGGACCTGCCTCGTCTGTTTTTTTTCCTGACAATTCCGGGGCGCCGGGTATTGGCGGAACAGTACTTCTGGCGGCGCTTCTTTTTGTGGCGCAGTGTTTTGTAGGCGTACTTACATTCGGACTTATTTCTTATGTTACCGAACTTGTTCTGAATAAAAAAGCAGGGCTGGCCGATTTGTTCTGCGGTTTTTTTGAAAAGACGGGCCGTGTTTGGCAGGGCGCTGCTTTGCATGCACTCATTTATCTTGTTGCTGCGGGAATTCTTGCACTTATTGCATTCCTTAATTCAAGTTTGATTGCATCAGTTATGGAAGATATTTCTGCAGGAAAGACGGACTCTCTTTTTAAGCTTGCCGGTATAGGAAGTGTTATTTTTATTTTTATTCTGATTGTCCTTGAAATTCCTTTTCTGTTTGCATGGAATATTATACGCGAAGATTCTTCTGTTACAGTTTCTGCAGCATTCAAAAAAAGTTTTTCTCTTATGATACGAAACTATTTTCATTTTGCAGGATACATAATTTTTGTAAATTTAAAGAATCTTGCAATTATTGCTGTAATTTATGCACTTACATTTTTTGTTCTGCAGAAAGTTTTTAAAGCTGTTCCTGTAATTATGGCATTGATGAATTTTTATCTGTTCGTTCAGCAGTATACTGTTCTGATGAAAATTTATTTTGCTCTTCCTGTTTATTATTATTCACTTCTGAGCATTAACGGGTTTATTCCGCAGAAACAGAACCTTAAACAACAGAATCTTCTTCCTGGTGACACTGCACAATGAATGTTCTGCTTGAATACTGTCGCACTGAACTTACAATAAAAAATTCACGTTTCATTGCGGAATGTTTTCCTGTAGAAACCCAGGCTCAGGCGCGCAGTCTTCTTCATGATGCAAAGCAAAAGTATTTTGACGCGACACATGTTGTGCATGCTTTTATTACAGGGCATAACGCAGAAGTAAGCGGAATGAGTGATGACGGCGAGCCTTCTGGAACTGCAGGGCGTCCTGTGCTTGATGTTCTTAAGGGCAGCGGAATTACAAATATTCTTCTTACCGTAACGCGTTATTTTGGCGGGACACTTTTGGGAACCGGCGGTCTTGTTCATGCTTACGGGGACTGCGCAAAGCAGGTGCTTTCTTTATGCAAAAGCGAACCGTTTGTAGAAAAGAGAAAGTTTGCATTCCGCGCTGACTATTCTTCGTTTGATGAAATAAAGCGCATGTTTTCACTGTTCCATCTTGGAAGCATTTCTGAAAATTACGGAGCAATGGTTGATGTAACCGGCGAAATATGGTTGGCAGAGTCTGATGATTTTGCGCTCAGAATAAAAAACCTTACTCGCGGCAGGTCAAATGTAATTTATCAGCCGTGAGTAAGTTGTATAAAATCGAATTCTTATACAGGAGGTACCATGCATCTTATTTTTATCAGACACGGGGATCCCGATTATGCAAATGATTCGGTAAGTGAAAAGGGCAGCCGCGAAATTTCCCTTCTTGCAGAACGCGCCGCTTCATGGAAAGTGAATGAATGTTTTGTTTCGCCGATGGGCCGCGCGCAGAAAACAGCCGCTGCAGTTCTTGAAAAACTGCATGTTCCTTCAGAGACTCTTCCTTGGCTCAGGGAATTCAATTATGACCTGAAGGATCTTAAGACAGGAAAGAGACGCATTGCCTGGGACTGGATGCCGCGTGAATATTTTGCAGAAAAAAAATATGCCGATGTTTCTTCGTGGTGGAGTACAAAAACAATGCGCACCGGAAACATACGCTCCCATTACAAAACTGTCTGTGACGGAATAGATTCAATTCTTGAGTCATACGATTACAGCCGCTTTGCAGACAATATGCCCGTTTACAACTGCTTTCCGCATCTTACTGATGAACAGGCAAAAAATGACACGCATCTTCTTGCAAGCCAGCAGGAACTTGACGGAACAAACCTTCTGTTTGTGTGCCATCTTGGCGTTATGTTTGCAATTATTTCACATCTTACCGGAATAAGTCCCGTGCAGTTGTGGCAGGGATTTTTTGTAGCACCGTCTTCTGTTACTGTTCTGGGAGCCGAAGAGCGTGTTCCTGGTGAAGTAGTGTTCCGCGTACAGCAACTGGGGGATGTAAGGCATCTTGCAGAAAACGGGGAGAGCGTTTCTGCTTCTGGCTTTTTCGGAAACTGTCTTACGCTTTGAAAATGCGATGTTCTAAGGGGCTATATTATAGCGACTTAGAACTCGACGGCAATCTCTAGAAATCCAGTTTACTGGATTTCTAGAGATGCAATTTTATTTTACAAATTCTTTTTTAAGGAAGTCGAGGTCAAGTTCGGGGTAGAGAACATGCTTTGACAGAAGTTTTTGTACTCTGCCTGTTGCTTCTTCTTCTACTGCCGGGTCAAGAACGATTTTTCCCTTTGCAGGTTTGCCTTCTTTTGTAAGGCCTGGCTTTGTTCCCTTAAGAACAGTGTCGATGATTCCTGCAACTTCTTTCATGTCATTTTCATCCATGCCAAGAGTTGTAAGCCCCGGTGTTCCGATTCTTATTCCGCTGGTCCACCATGCACCGTTTTTGTCGTAGGGAAGGGCGTTTGCATTGGCTGTTACACCGCACTTGAAGAGGGCTGCTTCGGCCTGTTTTCCTGTAAGTCCGTAAGTTGTAACATCAATGAGCATAAGGTGGTTGTCTGTTCCGCCTGTCTGAAGTCTCATTCCCTTTTCAATGCATGATGCCGCAAGAGCCTGTGCATTCTTTACGATGTTCTGCGCATACTGCTGGAATGCCGGAGTACGTGCTTCCTTGAATGCAACTGCCTTTGCTGCCATTACGTGTCCGAGCGGTCCTCCGAGTACCATAGGGCAGCCCTTGTTTACGTAGTCTTTGAATTCTTCCTTGCACAGAATCATTGCTCCACGCGGTCCGCGCAAAGTTTTGTGTGTTGTAGTTGTAACAACATCTGCCCATTTTACCGGATCAAAATCTCCTGTAAGAACTTTTCCTGCTACAAGACCTGCAAAGTGTGCCATGTCTACCATGAGGACAGCACCGCATTTGTCTGCTATTGCGCGGAATCTCTTGAAGTCAATTCTTCTGGGGTAGGCAGAAAATCCTGTAAGAAGGATGAGCGGCTTCACTTCCATTGCCTGCTTTTCTATTGCATCGTAGTCAAGAAGACCCGTTTTTTCGTCAACGCCGTAAGGATGGCTTTCAAACATTCTTGCGCTTACATTCATTTTGTAGCCGTGTGTAAGGTGACCGCCACATGAATAGTCAAGACCCATAAGCTTCTGGTTGCCAAAGCGCTTTCTGAGCATGTCAAACTGTTCTGCGCTGAGATCTGCGAGTGATTTTACACCAAGTTCTTCAAGTGTGGGTGTTTCTACCTTTTTTGAAAGAATTGCCCAGTAAGCAACAAGGTTTGCGTCACAACCTGCGTGGGGCTGAACATAGGCATAGTCTGCTCCGAAAAGCTTCTGTGCTTCATCTGCTGCAGTCATTTCAACAGCGTCAATGTTTTCACATCCGCCGTAGTAACGGTGTTCGGGGAATCCTTCTGCATACTTGTCCGTAAGAAGATTTCCCATTGCTGACTGAACGTTGAGTGAACAGTAGTTTTCGCTTGCAACAAGCTTAAGATGCCTGCGCTGGGTTGCAAGTTCCTTTACTACATCGGCGGCAATCTCCGGTGCTACCTGTGCAACCTGCTGAAGGTTTGCAACATAAGCTGTCATTGCCGGATTGAGTTTTCCGTTGCAGAGTGCAACATAGTTTTCCAAAGGTGTTGACATAGATTCTCCATAAGTATGATTCGCATTGCGAACTTTAGATAAACGACCGGCGAAATCCCGACGGACATTTTATCAATAGTAGTTAATTTGTATTAAAGTTTCAAGTTGAATTCCGTTTTTATGTCCGATATTTACTATTGCGCATCTCTACAAATTGAAATTTTTGGAAACTCCCTGTTCTATTGCGTTTATGTGAATTTTATCATAGAATTGGTGAATGAAAAACAGGATTTTTTTTAATGACGGATGGCTTTTTTCGGATACTTTCAACGAAAGTATGCTTTTGCCCAAGTGTACGGGAAAATTCAGCGAAGTAAGAATTCCCCATACTGTTGCACAGACTCCTTTTAACAGTTTTGATGAGTGCGTTTACCAGAAACTTTGTGTTTACAGAAAATTTTTCAACACCGAAACCAGCTGGAAGTCAAAGAAAATAATTCTTACTTTTGAAGGTGCCGCACATTCCAGTGAAGTTTTTGTCAACGGCAAGTTTGCAGGACGACATGACTGCGGATACACGCCCTTTTCTTTGGATATAACCGATTTTCTGCTTGCGGCAGGCAAAAAAAATGTTCTGGCCGTTAAGCTCGACAGCAGGGAAACACTGAATATTCCGCCCTTCGGAAACCTGATTGATTACATGACTTACGGCGGAATTTACCGTGAAGTTTATGTGGATGTACGCAATCCTGTTTACATTCAGGATGTTTTTGTGCGGACTTCTTCAAATCATTTTGAAACAGAAATTGAACTGAACACTGACTGTATTCCTGAAGGATATTCTTTAAGACAGCGTGTTGAAAATTCAACCGGTGCAGACGTTGAACCCAGTGCGCAGATTGTTACCGGAATCCGCGGAAAAAAGACCCTTACTGCCGCAGATGCCGCTCCTGTCGTTGCCTGGAGTCTTAAAAATCCGGCCCTTTACAATCTTGTTACAGAACTTCTTGATGAAAAGGGAAAAGTTTCTGATACACATTGCGTTAGATTCGGTTTCAGGGACATCCGCTTTGATTCAACCGGTTTTTATCTTAACGGAATAAAAGTGAAGCTCCGCGGACTGAACAGGCACCAGTCTTACCCGTACGTCGGTTATGCAATGCCAAAAAACATGCAGTATGATGACGCAGATATCCTTAAGTTTGAACTGGGACTCAATTACGTGCGCACATCACATTATCCGCAGAGCCGCCATTTTCTGGACCGCTGCGATGAAATAGGGCTTCTTGTTTTTACAGAAATACCGGGCTGGCAGTACATCGGTGACAGGAACTGGAAGTCTGCTGCGCTTGACAATGTACGCGACATGATTGTCCGTGACAGAAACCATCCGTCCGTTTTTATTTGGGGTGTACGCATTAATGAAAGTGCAGATGATGATGAATTTTATGAGCGCACGAATGCCCTTGCAAAAAAACTGGATCCTTCGCGGCCAACAGGAGGTGTACGCTGTATAAGAAACAGCCGTCTTCTTGAAGATGTGTACACTTACAATGACTTTATACATACAGGAAAAAATGCCGGGACTGCACGCAAACAGGATGTTACAGATACCGAAAAAGGCTACATGATTACAGAATACAACGGCCATATGTTCCCGACAAAAGCGTTTGATGATGAACCTCACAGAACAGAACATGCAGTCCGCCACGCAAATGTACTGGACAGCGCCGCAAAAGATCCGCTTATAGCAGGTTCAAGCGGATGGTGTGCCTTTGATTACAATACACACAAAGAATTCGGCAGCGGAGACAGAATCTGCTACCACGGAGTTATGGATATGTTCCGCAACCCCAAAACCGCGGCGGCAGTATATAAAAGCCAGGCAGATGCAGATGTAACGGGCGATGTACTCGAAGTGTCGTCTTCAATGAGCATAGGTGATTTTCCTGCAGGCGAACTTAACGGAATATGGATTTTTACAAACGCAGATTCGGTAAAAGTTTATTCTGGAACTTCATTTGTTGCCGAATACACGCGCGAAGACAGCCCTTACAAATATCTTCCCCACGGTCCCATTCTTTTTGAAGACAGAATAGGCCGCCGCATTATTGACGAAGACGGTATAAGCGAAAAATATGCTGCTTCCGTCAAATCCGTGCTGAATGCAGTCATGCGCTTTGGTGAAAAAAATCTTTCTGTAAAAGACAGGCTGCTGCTTGTAAAACTTTTTTTACTCAGGGTTTTGGACCGTGAAAAGATAAAAAAACTTGTTTCAAAGTATGCAGGCGGCTGGGGAAAGGCCGGAAGTGTATTCCGCTTTGAAGCATACAGGGAAGGCAAACTTGTTTCTTCTATATTAAAGGCTCCCGGAACGGAATTTTCGGTAAGCGCAAAAATCATCAGGAATGTTCTGACTGAAGAAGAAACATACGATGTTACAGAAATCCGTCTTTGTGTCCTGGACGAAAACTCAAACCTTCAGACTTACTGCCAGGAAGCCGTTATTGCAGAAGCTTCGGGAGCAGTTGAACTTATAGGACCGCGCGCCGTATCTTTGAAAGGAGGTACCGCCGGTATTTACGTACGTTCCTGCGGTGTTTCGGGCAGGGGGCTTGTGACAATTACCGACTGGCAGAACCGTGTGATAAAAATTCCTGTTTCTGTAAAAATAAAAAAGCGATAAGGCTTAATCTGCGTGATTTTTTTATGAAAGTGTGTTATATTATCTGTTATGAAGAAGGATGAATTTTTCAACCTTATGCATAGTATCCCAAAAGCTGAACTTCATGTGCATGAGGAGGCCGTTCTGAGCCTTAATACGATAAAAAAAGTATACGAACGGAGTTTTGGAAAATCCATTTCTTCAGGGGAACTTTCTTCTTTATTCAAATACAAGGATCTTTCGGGATTTCTGGACTCTTTCATAAAAATCCAGTCTTATTTTACAGACATAAATGACTTGAAATTTTTGTTTGAAGATTTTGCTGACTATCTTGAAGACAATAATATAGTTTATTGCGAAACGTTTTTTAGCCCGACATCGCATTTAAAAAAAGGCTGGGATTTTTCGCAAATGATTGGTCTTGTTTCAAAAAGCATAGAAAAAATTCAGAAGGAACGAAAAAGAACTGTAAGGCTTATTATAGATGTAAGCCGTTCCTTTGGTTTGGAAAATGCCATGCACAATCTTGATCTTGTTCTGAAGGAAAAGTCACCTTATATAATAGGAATAGGGCTTGGTGGTAACGAGGCAAAGGGCCCTGCACAGGAATTTATTTCTGTGTTTGAAAAAGCACGCAAAAACGGGCTTCATGTAGTTGCACACGCCGGTGAAGTCTGCGGAAGTTCTTCTGTGGATGATGCTATAGAAAAACTTGGTGCCGAACGTATCGGACACGGAATAAGTTCCTGCAAAGATGATGCGCTTATGAAAAAAATAGTTGAACGCCGTATTCCCATGGAGATATGCCCGACCAGCAACGTTTTTACAAGGCAATTGGTTACTGATCTAAGAAAACATCCTGTAAGGGAGCTTTATGACAGAGGAGCTGTTGTTACAATAAATACAGATGACCCTGCTTTTTTTAAGGTTTCACTTATTGAAGAATACTGGAATATTTATTACAAACTCAGGTTTAAGCTTGATGATATAAAAGTTCTTATTGAAAATTCATTTACTTCTTCCTTTGCAGAACAAAAAGAAATAAAAAAATATCTTTCTGATTTTGAAATATCCTGGCAAAAGTGGTTTGCTGAACACCCGTCTTTAACTTGACACGTGAACATTATTGGTGTATTTTAAAATTAAGCTTGAATTTTCAAAAAGTGCTATTTTTGCCCTTATTGAGAAAAAGTTGCAGCTGGCATCAGCAAATTTGAAACGCCCTCAGTAAGGCAAGGATTTTTTATGGCAAAAAAGATTTACATTGGCAATCTTAATTATGCTACAACGGATGATTCCCTCAAATCAACTTTCGAACAGTACGGAGAAGTTCTTTCTGCCGTAATCATCAAAGACCGTGATACAGCTCAGTCAAAGGGTTTTGGTTTTGTAGAGCTTGCTGATGACGCTGCCGCTGACCGCGCCATTGAAGAACTCAACGGAAAGGAACTTGACGGACGCCGTGTTCGTGTCAACTTCGCAGAGGAAAGACCTCAGGGTGACCGTCCGCGCCGCAGTTTTAACCGCGGACCACGCAGAAATTTTGACCGCGACCGTGACTTTGACGGAAACCGCTACTAGTTCATTTTCAAATGGACTTTCTTCCAAAAGATTTTAGCGAATATCTTGAACTAAAGGGGAATCGTGCTGATTTTATTCAGTCATGGCTTTTAAAGCAGCGCGTTTCTTCTGATAAGATTGTGATAGGCGGTAAAAGCCATGTTCTTGTGCAGTTCGCTCCGGCTGCATATAATCCACAGTACAGAATAAAAACTGTTATTGCGCATCATGACAGGGCGGGGGAAGGTCCCGGGGCAAACGACAACAGTGCAGCCTGCTTTCAGTTAATGCAGTGGGCTGTCAGTCTTTCAAAATACATTGGATTCCATAACGTAAGAATCATTTTTACAGACGGAGAAGAGTCCGGAGAAAAATCCGGTGTTGTAGATCAGGGTGCTTATTCAATAGCATCTGCATTCAGACGTATTGGCTTGTCAAATGATGATGTTTATGTATTTGACGCCTGCGGCCGTGGCAATATTCCTGTTCTGGCAAAAACAGCATTTCCTTCTGTTTCTCCAAAACTCAACAGACAGTTTTACAATTTATTTTCGCGCACACAGGATATTCTTAGAAAAACCTGTCCCGGCCGGTGGATGAGTCTTCCCGTTCCTTACAGTGACAATGCTTCTTTTTTGGCTCAGGGAATTCCCGCTGTTGCCGTAACAATGCTTCCGGCTCAGGAGGCTTCTGTTTATGCCCAGACATTATTTGCCAAGCCAGAACTTGAACGACTTGTAATGAATTCACCGGGGAATGCAGGACTTGAAGATTATCTTCCTTATACTTGGCGGCTTTTTCATACTCAAAATGACTGCAAAGAGTCGCTTACTTCTGAAAGTTTTGCAGTTATGAAAAAAATTCTCCGTACACTTGCAGATTCAAAAACTTATGCCTGAAGATTCGAAAGTGTATTTGCTGTTGCAGAAATTGCATCAAACTGAAGTTCGAGTTTTTTATTCATGGCGTTGCTTATTGTAAAAAAAATGGGACGGTTTTCTAAAAGAAGACCGTCCCATTTTATTAAGCCTGAAGTGCTGTTACGGCAACGGTTGCTACAATGTCATCAACATTGCATCCGCGTGAAAGATCGTTAAGAGGCTTTGCAAATCCCTGGCAGACAGGACCAATTGCCATCCATCCGCCCATGCGCTGTGCAATTTTGTATCCTATGTTTCCGGCATTTATGTTCGGGAAAATAAAAACATTTGCATGTCCTGCAACTTTAGAGCCGGGAGCCTTGAGTTTGCCGACTTCTGGTGCGATTGCTGCGTCAAACTGGAATTCTCCGTCCAGGGCGAGGGAAGGTGCCTTTTCTGCTGCGAGTTTTACGGCTTCCTGTACTTTGGGTACTGACTTAAGGAACTTATCATCGTTTCCGCTTCCTTTTGTAGAGAAAGAAAGCATTGCTACGCGCGGTTCAACACCTGCAATTTTCTTTGCTGTTTCTGCTGTGGCAACTGCAATGTCTGCAAGCTGTTCAGAAGAAGGTTCAATATTGATTGCGCAGTCTCCAAAGAGAGCAACACCTTCGGGAATATATTTGTTTCCGCCTTCCGGTGCAACCATAATAAAACTTGATGAAACCGTAGAAATTCCCGGTGCAGTTTTGATAACCTGAAGTCCCGGGCGGAGTGTATTTGCCGTAGAATGACATGCTCCTGAAACGTATCCGTCTACATCCCCAGCCTTAAGCATAAGTGCACCGAACATTGTGCGGTCTTTTGCCTGTTTTGCGGCTTCTTCTTCTGTCATGCCCTTTGCTTTTCTGCATTCGTAGAGTATTTTTGCATATTCTGCGGTTTTTGGCGAAGTTTCGGGATCTACAAGTTCAATTTCTGAAAGGTCAACATCCGGTGCAACTTTTTTGCACTCAGCTTCGTTTCCGACAAGAACAATTTTTGCAATTCCTTCTTTAACGATTTTTGCTGCCGCTTCTACGACACGTTTGTCTTCGCCCTCACAGAGAACGATTTTTTTTCCTGCTTTCGCAGCCTTGGATTCAAGTTCCTTTACAAAGTCCATATTTTTCCTCGCTGTAAAAAAATCTTCTATAGAATATCACTAGAGCCGCTTTTGGGCAATTGCCTCTATTTCTACAAGAGCCGACTTTGGTAGTGCTGCAACCTGAACACAAGAGCGCGCAGGTTTTCCTGTAAAGTATTTTTCGTAAATTGCATTTACCTTTGGAAAGTCCCTCATGTCGGTAATAAAACAGGTCGTCTTTACAGTGTCTTCTGCGGACACTCCAGCTGCATCAAGAATTGCCATAAGATTTTTGCAAACGCGTTCTGTCTGCTCTTCTATTCCGCCGTCAACCATTTTTCCTGTAGAAGGATCAATTGCAATCTGACCCGAAGTGTAAACTGTTCCGGCTGCTGCAATTCCCTGTGAATAAGGGCCTATTGCCTGTGGAGCCTCTTTTGTAAATATTTTTTCCATATTGATTTCCTTATTCAGGTTTCTGCATTTTTTCCTAAAAAAAAGTCCCGCTTGCAAAGGCAAACAGGACTTAATCAATTAAAAATTATTTGTTTCCGGGAACAACAACTGTATCCCACTTGTTCGGGTCTTCAAGAAGTCCGTACTGGCGGCCCTTAAGAAGGTGCTGCAGTTTTTTTGCTATAGGTCCTTCCGTTCCGTCACCGAATACAACTTTCTTTCCGTTAAGATCGGTAAGTGAAGACATCGGGCTTATTCCGGCAGCTGTTCCTGTTACGAAGCATTCAACAGCTTTCTTCTGGACTTCTTTGACGCTTACCTTGCGCTCTTCGACTTTTATGCCGCATTCCTTTGCGAGTGCAATAACTGACTTGCGTGTAATTCCCGGGAGAATTGTGTCTCCCAGTTCAGGTGTAACCAGTGTTCCGTCTTTAAGAACAAAGAAGATGTTGCAGCTTGAACCTTCCTGGAAATATTTGTGCTCAACTGCATCGAGGTACACGCATTCAACGAATCCTCTTTCTTCTGCTTCCTTTTTTGCAATTGCAGAAATTACGTAGTTTGAAGCACACTTGATGTATCCTGTTCCGCGCGGTGTAGCACGTACTCTGTCTGTAATAACAGCGCCGTCAAGACCTTTCTTGAAGTAGGCAGAAACTGTAGTTGCGCAGATTACAACGTAAGGTGCTTTTGAGCATCCGACTCCGATGGCTCCTTCACTGTTCATGAACGGGCGCATATAAATTGATTCTGCATCAGCATAGTCTGTTTTTTCCCAGTCAGGATTGTACTTTGGAACATAACCAAGTTCCGCATTGCGTCTTACAAATTCTACAGAAGCTTTTACAAACTGCTCTTCCGGGAAAGCCGGGCAGTAAAGTCCGCGCATGCTGTTTGCAAATCTTGCAGCATTCTGATCTGGGCGGAATATAGCAACACCGCCGTCTTTTGTAGGAAATCCTTTCATTCCTTCAAAACATCCGTATGCGTACTGGCTTGTGTATGTGACTGTGGGAATTCCCATCTGATTGCGGTTGTCAAGAATTTTCTTGCGCTCGTCTTCATTCATTGCCATAAGCTCGTCGAAAGTAACGTGATCTGCTTCCAACCATTCTTCATCCCAAGCCTTTGTGTCCGGATTGTAGCGGGCGATATAGGTTATGGGGTACAAATTAAGACCAAATGCCATTTTTGTTCCTCCTGCATGAACCTGAGTCCGGAAAATACCGCAGTGTCGGTTCCGTGCGAAATACTTTACTACTATAACATTAACTTCAGTATTAGTAAAGAAGATAGAAGAAAGGAAACAGCACAGGAGTGCAACAGACAGTTCTGAACAGCCGGCAATTGACAGTTTTGCGGAATATGCTTATTTTAATTGAACTATGGAAGAAATTACTTACAAAACAAACGGTGTCTGCTCTTCAGCAATTCATTTTACTCGAGACGGGGACAAAATCAGAAATATCCGCTTTGACGGCGGATGCAACGGCAACCTCAAGGCAATCGGAATTCTTTGTGAAGGAATGACTGCCGCAGAAATTGCAGAAAAACTTTCAGGAAACAAATGCGGTTTCAAAAATACTTCATGTGCAGATCAGCTTGCAAAGGCTGTGCTTTCCTGAACTCCGGTAAAGGGCGCCTGTCAGAAAATAATTCTGCGCCTGGAGTTTTTAAGCTCGGAACGCAGTTTTTTCTGGTTAAGGCGCTTTTCTTTTGAAGCCTTCGTGGGCTTTGTCTTTTTGCGTGCAACGGCAATGTGTGCAGCCTGAATAATCCTGCTTTCAATACGCTCTGCTGCAATTTTTCTGTTTACATCCTGGTAACGCTCGTCATCAACATTTATGCATATTTCATCTTCTGAATTAATGACGGCATCCAGTTTGCGGCGTGCGGCAGAAAGTTCTTCTTGTGAAAGACCTTTTATCCTGCAGAACGGCATTACGGCGTGAACTTTTGTATTTACTTTGTTTACGTTCTGTCCGCCTTTTCCACCGCTACGGGCAAATGAGAACTTAATGTTTCTTTCTATAGATTCGTGAAGTTCAGCCCTGTTCATCTTTGCCCGTTCAGTCCTGCATTATACGTTGAACTTAAAGAAAAGTACGTCGCCGTCCTGAACAACGTATTCTTTTCCTTCCTGTCTGTATTTTCCGGCTTCCTTTATTTTTGCTTCAGAACCGTATTTTCGAAGATCATCTACAGTGTATGCTTCTGCCTTGATGAATCCTTTTTCAAAGTCAGTGTGAATTACACCTGCTGCCTGAGGTGCTTTGTCTCCTGCGTGGATTGTCCATGCCCTGCATTCATCTGCTCCGCCTGTAAAGAATGTTCTGAGTCCCATAAGGTGGTATACGTGGCGTGCAAGAACTGTAAGTCCGCTTTCTTTGAGTCCTACGGCATCCATAAATTCCTTGCGGTCATTTTCATCGGTGATTTCAGAAAGGTCTGCTTCGAATTTTCCGCAGATAACAATTACTTCTGACTTCTGCTCATCTGCAATTTTCTTTACGGTTTCTACATATTTGTTTGTTCCCGAAGCAATTGTGTCTTCGTCAATGTTGCAGACAAAAAGCTGCGGTTTAATTGTAAGAAGATGCAGATCGTAAACAGCTGCCTTTTCTTCGTCGCTCAGGTCGGCCATTCTTGCGCATTTTCCGTCCATAAGAAGAGGCTTTATTTTTGCAACTGCGCTTGTATAAGGTGCAAGTCTTTTTTCTTCTTCTTTTCCAAGAGCGCGGATCTGTTTTGTAATTTTTTCCTGGCGCTTTGTAATTGTATCAAGATCTGCCTGGGCAAGTTCAAAATCTATTGTAAGAATATCACTTTCGGGATCAATAGGTGCGTCTGTTTTTGCATCTTCGCGTACGTGCTGAATATCGGGGTCGTCAAAACATCTTACTACATGGGCAATAACAGTAGTTTCGCGGATGTTTGCAAGAAACTGGTTTCCGAGACCTTCACCCTTGCTTGCACCTTTAATAAGACCGGCAATATCAACAAAGTCTACGCTTGCAGGAATTTTCTTCTTTGGCTGAAAAACGCTTGCCATGAAGTCCAGACGCTCATCGGGAAGGTCTACGACACCCATGTTGGGGTCAATGGTACAGAACGGATAGTTTTCTGCAGAAGCCGGAGCTTTTGTAAGTGCGCTGAAGATAGTTGACTTTCCAACGTTTGGAAGTCCTACAATTCCGCAAGTGAGTTTCATGATCTTTTCTTCCTATAAATGTTTTTTCAAAACTATGTGCAATGGGTCAGCTTAAAAAGCAACGGAACATTTACAACAGGGTCGAATATACACCTTTTTTCTGAAAAGTACAATCACATTAAAAGTGTGATTGATTTTATGGAAAAAAATGTATATTATTGGAATGTTAACTTTGGTAAATTTTCCATTTGGAGGAATTTTTTATGATTAAGACTGTAAAAGACGTGGATCTTAAGGGTAAACGCATTATTATGCGTGTTGATTTCAACGTTCCAATGA
This sequence comes from Treponema peruense, assembly GCF_016117655.1. Taxonomy (NCBI): domain Bacteria; kingdom Pseudomonadati; phylum Spirochaetota; class Spirochaetia; order Treponematales; family Treponemataceae; genus Treponema; species Treponema peruense. Next base: position 1,917,803 of record NZ_CP064936.1, on the reverse strand, counting down.
AAGACGGGGTTGTTCAGGATGATACCCGCATCATGGCCGCACTGCCCACAATCAAGTATATTCTTGAGCAGGGACCAAGAAGCCTGGTTCTTATGAGCCACCTCGGAGACCCGGCAAAGGACGTTAAGAAAGCCGCAGAAAAGGCAGAAAAAGCAGGAAAGACTTTTACAGAAGCAGATAAGGAAAAGTTTATCAACGGAAAGAACCGCATGGCTCCTGTTGCAGCTTACCTTGAATCAAAGCTCGGGCAGAAGGTTGTATTTGCAGCAGACGCTCTCGGACAGAAGGCAGCAGTAGACGCTCTTCCTGAAGGCGGAGTAATGATGCTCGAAAACACACGCTTCCACAAGGAAGAAACATCAAAGGATGCTGCTGAGCGCGACAAGATGGCACAGGAACTTGCCACATACGGTGACATTTTTGTTAATGACGCATTCGGAACAGCACACCGCGACCATGCTTCAACAGCTTCTATCGCAAAGTTTATGAAGACAGAGCCCGTCGGCGGATTCCTTATGGAAAAAGAAGTAAAGTACCTTGAGCCTATGCTTCACAACCCGCCAAAGCCACAGGTAGCAATTATCGGTGGAGCAAAAGTTTCTTCAAAGATTGCAGTTCTTGAGAGCCTTCTTAAGAATGCTTCTGCTCTTGTTATCGGCGGCGGAATGGCATATACATTCCTTAAGGCACAGGGACACAGTGTAGGAAAGTCTCTTGTTGAAGATGATTTTATCGACACAGCAAAGAAACTTCTTGCAGATGCACAGGTAAAGGGTGTAAAGATACTTCTTCCTGTAGACCATGTTGCAGCTGCAGAATTCAGCCCTGATGCAACACCTGTTGCCGTTGACGGAGTATGCATTCCTGACAACCTTATGGCAATGGATGTCGGTCCAAAGACAATCGAAGAGTACAAGAAAGTAATTTCAACAGCAAAGTCCATCGTATGGAACGGACCTGTCGGAGTATTTGAATTCGACGCTTTTGCAAAGGGGACAGAAACTGTAGCCCGCCTTGTAGCAGAAGCTACAGGTAACGGAGCAATGACTGTTGTAGGCGGCGGTGATTCTGTTGCTGCTGTAAACAAGTTCCACCTTGCAGACAAGATGAGCCATGTTTCTACAGGCGGTGGAGCATCCCTTGAGTTCCTTGAAGGAAAGACTCTCCCGGGAATCGCTATTCTTGCGACAAAATAATTTATACAGAGGTAAGTTGAATGGCACGCACACATTATATCGCCGGAAACTGGAAGATGAATACAAGCAGGGCAGAAGCCGTAAAGCTTGCACAGGATTTGGTTGCAGTTCTTAAGGACAAGAAAGGCAAGTACATGATCGGTGTTCCGTTTGTTTATCTTGACGCTGTTTCACAGGTAATCAAGGGAAGCAATATTATTCTTGGTGCACAGGACGTAGCCGCTACAGCAAACGGAGCACACACCGGTGAAGTTTCAACAGAAATGCTCAAGGATGTGGGAGTTCAGACTGTAATTATAGGACACTCAGAGCGCCGCCACGAGATTGGAGAAAGCGATGAACTTATCAACAAAAAAGTCCGCCGCTGTCTTTCAGAAGGTCTTGATGTAGTTCTCTGCATTGGTGAACTTCTTGCTGACCGTGAAGCCGGAAACGCAGAAACTGTATGTGCATTCCAGCTTTCTGCCGACCTTGCAGGTGTTTCTGCAGAACAGATGGCTCATGTTACAATCGCTTACGAACCTGTTTGGGCAATCGGAACAGGAAAGACTGCAACTCCTGAAGATGCAGAAGCTATCCATAAGTTCTGCCGTGAGTATATTGCAAAACTTTACAACCAGAAAGTTGCCGACGAGACAATCATCCAGTACGGCGGTTCAATGAAGGCTTCAAATGCAAAGGATCTCCTTGCACAGCCGGACATTGACGGCGGTCTTATCGGAGGAGCTTCTCTTAAGGCAGATACATTTGCTCCAATCTGTGAGTTCTAATCTGAATACATAGATTTTTGGCAATACAAGGGCTGGGTGATTTGTTTGAAAAAACGGTCACCCGGCCTTTTTTTATTCATATTCGTTTTATAAAGAATTAATAGTCATTTAATTTTGCGGTCTTATTCTGCTTGCATGGATTTTGATGAAATAAACAGACGTTCAGTGGAAGCGGTTTTTCAGCCTATAGTATCGCTGGAAAATGGAGATATTTTGGGTTATGAAGCATTTACGCGGATTGACGGGGAATGTGTTTCCGGGATTTTCAAAGAACTCGATGACAGGAACAAAATTTGGGACCTCGAGAAACTCTGCCGCAAGGCAATTCTCAAAACAGCTGCCATGATGGGAATACACAGGCGCATTTTCATAAACGTTTATCCGTGTGCCGAAGAATGTTCCGGTTCGCATCAGGATTACACAAAGGGACTTTTTGAACGGTACAGAATTGATCCCAGAAATATTGTCCTTGAACTAACAGAAGGCCTTCAGTCAGAAAAAGAAAAAATTCTTTCCGATATAATGATGCTTTACCGCCAGCACGGATTCAAGGTGGCACTTGACAATGTAGGGCGTGCATATTCCGGGCTGGAATCAATATGTTCGCTTAACCCCGACTACATTAAGCTCGACAAGGATATAATCAGGGGAATAGAAACAAATCCCATACGTCAGTCCATGATAAAAAGCCTTGTTTCATTTTCGTCAGACTCGGGAATAGGACTTACGGCTGTAGGTGTAGAAACTTCTCAGGAACTGGACACTCTTCTTACTTTGGGCGTGCGTTTTGCCCAGGGTGACTTTATTGCGGAAGTGTCGCTTGCACCGCAGAAAGTGTCTCCTGCAGCATATTCACGCATTATTGCATACCAGAAAAATCTTGCAGTCCTTCGCGGAAAATCAGCGGCCGAAGCAAAAAAAGCCGTCGGAAGCAAGAAAAAAGCCTCAAATATTCAGGTTGCAAAGGAACTTCAGGGGGCAACAGACCCGTCTTTGGTAAGTGGACGCAAAATAGGCGAACTTGCAGCACCGGGAATTACTGTTTTTTCAGACATGCCTGTTACGGATTTGATGAGCCTGTTCCATACAAACGACAACTGCACCATAGCAACTGTTGTGGATGTAGACCGTCGCATTCTTGGAATTATGCCCAGGGCGTTTCTTTCGGACCTTCTTGGAGGCCAGTACGGGTTTGGGCTCAATTCAAGAAAACTTGTAAAAGATATAATGATCCGCGATTTTATTACACTTGATTCTTCTGAAGCCGTAGAAATTGCCGCAAACAAGGCTATGTCAAGAAGTGAAAAAAGCATTTATGACCCGATTGTAATAAGCGAAAACGGAATTTACCTTGGAATAGTTACCATCAAGGAACTTCTGGACAGCATTGTTTCTGTCGAAGTAACCGAGCGTACACGCGAAATAAGCCGAAAAAACCGCCTTCTGCAGGAACAGCAGATTGTTCACGAAAGGGACATGCGCATGGCCGAAACTGTTCAGAAAAGTTTTTATCCGTCAAAGGCACCTTCAACTGACGAATGGGACTGTGCATTTTACTTTCGCCCGATGTCTTCTGTTTCGGGCGATGTCTACGATTTTTATTACAACAAAAACGGGGACTTTGTGGGAACAGGTCTTTTTGATGTGTCAGGCCACGGTGTTGCATCAGGACTGGTTGGAATTCTTTCAAAATATATTGCCGAAAGAACCTTTATGCAGGGAAGAAAAGAACCTTTGGAAACAGTAGCCCGCCGCTTTAATGAAATGCTTACAAAAGAGAAGGGAATGGTCGAAAACTACCTGACGGGACTTTTTTTGAGGGTAAAAGATAACCAGGTGGAATATGTCAACTGCGGACATACTGATGTTCTTGTAAAAACAACAGACAAATCTTCAAAAAGTGAAGTTTCTGTTCTTGGCGGAACAGACGGCGCCTTCAGGGGAATGTTTTTGGGAATGGACGGACTTCTTCCTTCGGGCTGTAAAACAATAGAATATCATGTAGAAAAAGATACATATTTTCTTCTATATACTGACTGTCTTGTAGAAAGCCGCAATCTGGCCGGTGATGAACTTGGTGTAGAAAGACTGCAGCATATCTTCGGAAACGCACCCGCTTCTTCTTCCAAAAAAGTCCTGGAATACGTACTGGACATTTTCGGTTGCTTTACAGAGGCTGTTCCGCTCAGAGACGACCTTACCGTCATTGTCCTCAAATACAAGGGAAAATAAAAATACAGGGTCCAAAAAAGTGAGGCAGCCTTAGTGTGTTTTTTAGAGGTTGCATTAATTGACTATAACATGATATTACGGTATTATGGAATGTACAAAATGATTTTTCCGTAATAGTACGGACTCTGGAGTAAAAAAATGGGTGTTGTAAGAACAATCCTGCTTGTGGCATTTGTTATTATTTGTGTATTACTGGTATTGCTTGTACTCGTGCAGAACGAAGATAACAACGGTATGGGAAGTGCGTTCGGCGGCGGACAGAGTGCTGCGTTCGGTGCGCATTCAGCCAGTGTGCTTACAAAGACGACGGGCGTTTTTGTTGCCCTTTTCTTTATTGTTGCATTCTCTCTCTCTCTTCTGAATAAGGCTCCTGCAAGGGCAAGTCTTGATGATGCCGCTGTTCAGGTTCAGGGTGCAGAAGAAACAGCTTCTTCTTCAGATTCAAACTGGATTGATCAGGAACTCGAAAATGAAGTTCCACAGCAGACAATCAGTGATCCTTCTGCCAAAAAGACCGAATAATCGGAGAGCATAATGATTTTGTCCCGGATTTTTTCTAAAGAGTGCATTTTACTCAATTTGGAAAGTGAGGATAAGGACGAACTGTTTGAGGAAATGACTCAGGCTCTTGTGTCTGCAAATCCTGGTCTGGACAGAAATAAGGTTCTTTCTGCTCTTCATGAAAGAGAGTCAAAAATGAGTACGGGAATCATGCACGGAATTGCGGTTCCCCACGGTACATGTGCGTCTGTAAAAGGGTGTATAGGTGCTTTGGGAATAAGCCGTTCTGGAATTGACTATGAATCGCTTGACGGTTCTCCCGTGCATCTTGTTTTTATGGTTTTGTGCGGCGAAAACGAAGATGATCTTCATCTTAAAGTCCTTAAGGATTTGGCTTCAGCCCTGCAGAATCCTGAATTTTCAAAAAATATCGAAGAGAAAAAATCCGCGCAGGATGTTTATGATTTTCTTTGTGGGTTTGATAAAAGCTGAACATTAGTTTGGCTGCGGTAGTTCATTTACCGGAATCAGGGAGGTATAAGATGGCTGCAGAAGTTGATGTAATACAGCATCTTCTGGACGTGGAGCATGAAGCCTCTATTACTTTGCTCGATGCACAGAAAGAAGCAGACAGAAAAATTGCAGAGGCCCGCGCACTTGCCGAGTCCAAATTTGCAGAAAGATACAAGTCTGTTGTTTCTGGAATTGAAGTTTCCGAGACTTCTGAAAAGACCCGCATAGATTCGGAACATGCCAAATCTATGGAAGATTATAAAAATTCTCTTTTATCATCAAAAAAAGATACAAAAGCATTCGATTCCTTTATGGATTCGATTCTGTTTTCCTAAGGGCTGCTTATGGCAATGGATAAGTCTGCCGCTGATTCTTATGTTTACGCAAAGGCGAGCGGAATGCTGGCCAGGTCTTTTGTAGGTGCACGTTCTGAACGCCTGTTTTCGGCAAAGTCCCTGCAGGAATTGTGGACTCTTCTTTTTAAAAAGGAAATTCCGGCTGTTCCGGAAACACTTTTTGCCAAGGCTCTTGAAAAACAAGCCGCAGACAAGTTTATAAGCGACTTCAAAAGTCTTCTTCAGAATTATTCAAAGCCGTCCCCCGTTCTTCTTTCCCTGCTCAGTTTTTATGACTACGACAATTTAAAGGAATTTGCTGCCGCGCTCTGTCTTAAAGAAAAGAAAATTCCGTCTTACCAGTCAATTGCTCCGTTCAACCTGATTGACTATTCAAAATGGCCTGATCTTGCTGCAATTACCTGCGGCGGGCCGCTTGAGTGGTATAATACTGTTCCCGAACTTTCGGAGCAGAAAAATCTTGATTACAAACTTGACTGCCAGTATACGCAGTCTTTGTGGAATTCCCTCAGGCATATTGACTCTGAATGCAGAAGTGACTTGAAAAATCTTATCGGTGACAAGCTTAATATGAACAATGCACTCTGGGCTTTGCGTCTTAAGCTTTATTACGATATGTCAAGGGAAGAAATTCTTGACAATCTTATTTATTCAACTGATGAAAAGTCAGAAAACGACCCGCTTGTTCTTTCTGCATTAGAAATTATAGACAAGGATACAGACGACTGGGAATCATGGAAAAACTGGAAGTATGCAGAACTTTTGAACCCGCATGAAGAAGGTGTTGTTTGGACTGTGGATGCAAGATGGATTTCCAATGCATACAAACATGTTTATCTGGAGCGGGCGAGGCGTCTTTTTCACAGGCATCCGTTTACAGAATGTCCACTTGTCTGCTGGTTTATCATAAAGAGAAATGAACTTGACAATATCCGTATGGCGTCGGAAAGTCTTCGACTGAATATAAGTTCCATTCAGGCTATGCAGATGGCCGGAATTTCGGAGGTGAAAAATGGCTAGAACAACTGCAATGAGACTTGTCGAACTGATGGTTCTTAGGGAAGATATTCATGCAGTTCTCAAATATCTTGGCGAACTCGGCGAATTCCAGTTTCAGCAGGATTTGACCGGTGCTTCGGCTTCTTCGGGGGAACATCTGAATCCTGACGGTGCAATTTTCAGCCGGCTTGAGCAGGTCAGAACAGCACTGGATATTCCCGACCTGACGGAGTATAAAGAAAAACTTTCTGTTCCGAGTACAGAAGATGAAAGTGAAGCAGTAAAAATTATTGACTCTGTAGAGGAACTTCATAAAAAAGAAGTGGAAGCTTCTGAAATGCTTAGGCGCGTGACTTCTGACTATTCTGAAGCACAGGCTTTTTCAAACCTTAAAGTGTCTTATTCAGAACTTGAATCCCTGTCATTTCTGACGCTCAGAATAGGAAAGATTGATCCGGCAAAATTTGATGCCCTTAAGGAAAAAGTTGGTGCGCGTGCAACAATCGTCAAACTCGGCGATGACGGTTCAAGAATTCTTGCGGCTTCATCAAAAAAAGCGCGTTTTGCCCTTGATGCAGATTTAAAGGAATTCGGCTTTGTTGAACTTTCTGTTCCTAAGGATTTCAAGGGAATTCCTGAAGATGTACTTATTTCGCTTAAAAACAAAAAGACAGAGGCTGTACAGAAGCTTTCTGAAATACAGGAAGAAAGAAAGAATTTTGCCGAAACACACAAAAAGGAACTTCTTCATCTTCTTCAGGTTTATTCTGTTGGAAGCCAGATTCATGCAGTTGAAGGAAACCTTGAGTCAACTGAATTTGTTTACAGGATTACAGGCTGGATTCCGGCTTATGAAAGCAGACAGGTTATGAAGGATCTGGATGAACTTACAAAAGGCCACACCGGAATAAGGGAATTTCTTCCGCACGAAGTTGAATCTGTTGCTTCTGGCCAAGAAAAGGTTCCTGTTCAGCTTAAGCACGGAAAACTTATAAGTAGTTTTGAACGTCTTATTTTCAGTTACGGTTCACCTTTGTACGGAACGGTTGACCCGACTCCTTTTGTTGCAATTTTCTTTACAGTTCTTTTTGGAATTATGTTCGGTGATGCAGGCCAGGGATTTGTGTTCCTTATTCTGGGAATTCTTATGGCCTGTAAGGTTGTAAAACTTGCCGGCTGGGAAAAGTTTGCACTTGTTTTTATAAGCATTGGTGTAAGCAGTACAATAATGGGCCTTCTTACCGGCGAATTCTTTGCAAACGCAACGGTTCTTGTTCCTTTCTCACGCTGGGTTACAGGTCTTTTTGGAACACCGCGCGATACTATTCTTGAACTTATGCCTTCAGGCAATCCCGAATCAATAAAGCGCATGTTTATGTTCTTTGGATTTACGATTGCTGTCGGTTTTGTTATCAATACCTGCGGAATTATCATCAATATTATCAACCAGTTTGCGCTGGGCAAAAAGGGTAAGGCTGTATTTGGAAAAACCGGACTTACGGGCGCAATTTTCTTCTGGTATGTCATTGTATTTGCCGTAAGAGTTGCGCTGTTTGGACATTCTCCTGCGCTTTATGACTGGATTGTCATGGGTGTTTCACTTTTCCTTACTGCCTTCGGTGAACCTTTTGAACGTCTGGTTGACGGTGAGCGCCCTGTTCTTGAAAACGGACTGTTCAGCGCGGTAATTGCTGCCATTGTTGAAATTATCGAAGTAATTTCTTCATATCTTTCAAATACCGTAAGTTTCCTGCGTGTAGGTGCCTTTGCCCTTGCACATGCGGTTCTCGGTTATATTATCGAAATGATGGTAGAAATTGTTCCGCCGGCAGGTGGTATTCTGGTTTCAATAATCGGTAATGGAATTGTTATTGTTCTTGAAGGAATGATTGTTGCCATTCAGGTTGTAAGACTTCAGTATTATGAATTCTTCAGCAAATTCTTTTCAGAAACAGGAAGGGAATTTAAGCCGTTCCGCTTTGAATACAAGTCGGCGGTTCAGGCGTAATTTTGTTAATAACGGTTTTGTTCTTTTGAGCAGGCCGATTTATAAAATAAGAGGTATTTTTATGAGCAGGAAGTTTTTACTTGTTTTGTCTATGATGATGGCTGTATGCGTTGCAGGAATTTTTGCACAGACTGCAGAACCGGCCCAGACAGAAGCTGCCGCAGAGCAGACTGTTGAGACTCAGGCTCCGGCAGAAAAATCAGACATCGGCTCTTCCATCAAATACATTGCAGCTGCTGTTGCTGTAGGCATTGCATGTATCGGTGGTGGTGCAGCTGTCGGAAAGATTGGTGCTGCTGCTATGGGTGCCATGAGCGAAAATGCGGAACTTTCAGGAAAGGCTCTTCCGTTTGTAGGTCTTGCAGAAGGTATCTGTCTTTGGGGATTCCTTGTTGCGCTTTTCATTATAATAATGTAAGCCGTCCGCTGGAAGGATTTTCTTTTGGAGTATTTTGTCATAGGAGAACGGGAAATTGTCCTTGCCTTTATGCTTGTAGGCGTTAAAGGACAAACCGCAGTCAACCGGAGCGAAGCTTTGAATGCGTTTATGCGCGTTACAGGGCAGTCTGCTTCTGTTGATTCTCCGGCGGAACAGGACAGACCCAAAGTTCTCATTCTTACAGAGGATGTGTCTGACATGCTGTCTCCGGAAGTCCGGGATTGGCAGATGAAGGGCTCGTCTCCTCTTATTGTGGAAATTCCAGGTCTTGGAGGGCATATCGAGGGTCGCAAGACTCTTACCGATGCCATTCGTGAGGCTGTAGGAATTCAGGTTTAGCAGTCGGAAAATATAAAATGGAAGAATTACGTTCAACAGAAGTTCTTGATAAAGAAATCAGGGCCGACAGTACAAAAAAAGCGGCCCGTGTTCTTTCTGAGGCTCAGAAAACGGCAGCGTCTCTTATTGACGGTGTTGAAGCCAGACTTGAACTGGCCGCAGAAGCTGCAAAAAAAGCGTCTCAGGAAAAAATGCGCTCTTATGAAAAAAACTTAAATGCTTCGCTTCCCCTTGAAAAACAGAGGTGTCTTGTAAGTTTTGTTTATAACAGCGTTATTGAGTCTATGAATTTGTATTTTGATTCACTTGACGCAGAAAAGCATCTGGAAATAATCGGAACCATGATTGAACGCACAAAAAAAATACTTGAAGGTAAAAAAATCAATGCAGTCGTTGTTGGTTTCGATAAGACTGCGGCAGAAAAAATGCTTAAAGACAAATTCGGTGAAAATCTTGCCGGCTGTTCTGAAGGAAAAGAAATACTTTTGCGCGACGAAGCCGTAAAGGGATTTTCAAGAAGGGAAGGAATTATTCTTTCTACTGATGATTCAAAAATAAAATGCCGACTTACACTTGACGAGATAATAAAAGAAATGCTTGATGAAAAAAGTGAGGAGCTTTCTTTGGCTCTCTTTTGCGGGAGGCTTCCGGAATGATTGAAGGTAAAATAACAAGAATAAGCGGACCTATTGTTTATGCCGAAGGACTGGACGGCTGCGGACTCTACGACGTTGTTGATGTAGGCGAAAAAAAACTTATCGGTGAAATAATCCGCCAGAGTGAAGGAAATGCCACAATCCAGGTTTACGAAGACGTTTCGGGAATGCATGTAGGTGAACGCGTAGTAAGCAACGAAAGGCCTTTGTCCCTTAAACTTGGACCTGGACTTGTCGGAACAATTTACGACGGAATCCAGCGCCCGCTTAAGGAAATGTACGAAAGCGGTGGTGCTTTTCTGCTTCCTGGCCAGCGTACAGATGCAATTGACACAAAACGCAAGTGGGACTTTACCCCGGCACAGCATCCTTCTGACGGTTCAGAAATAAAAGAAGGCTCTTCCATTGCCCCGGGAATGGTTTTGGGTACAGTACAGGAAACAGGCTCTGTTCTTCATAAGATTATGGTTCCTCCCACAATAAGAGGCCGCGTTCTTTCTTCATTTGCAGGAAAGGGGTCTTATACTGTAGACGAAGTTATTGCAACGACAGAACTTGATGAAAAAATTACAATGTCACAGTACTGGCCGCTCAGAAAACCAAGACCTTTTGCACACAAACTCGAAGTTTCACAGCCTCTGGTAACAGGACTTAGGGTTATAGATGTTTTCTTTCCTTTAAGCAAGGGTGGCACTGCTGCTATTCCGGGCGGATTCGGTACAGGAAAAACTATGACCCAGCATGCCATAGCAAAATGGTGCGACGCTGATCTTATCGTTTACATAGGATGCGGTGAACGCGGAAACGAAATGACCGATGTTCTTACGGACTTTCCAAAACTGATTGACCCAAGAACAGGCCGTTCCCTTATGGAAAGAACCATTCTTATCGCAAACACATCAAATATGCCTGTTGCTGCCCGTGAAGTTTCGCTTTATTCTGGAATTACACTTGCCGAATATTACCGCGATATGGGAATGCATGTTGCAATCATGGCAGACTCTACCAGCCGTTGGGCAGAAGCATTGCGCGAACTTTCAGGACGTATGGAAGAAATGCCTGCCGAAGAAGGATTCCCTGCATATCTTCCTACAAGACTTGCAGAATTTTACGAACGTGCCGGTCGCGTAGACAGCCTGTGCGGAAAAGAAGGTTCTGTTTCTGTAATCGGTGCAGTTTCGCCTCCTGGAGGAGATTTTTCTGAACCTGTTACCCAGCATACAAAACGGTTTATCAGATGTTTCTGGGCTTTGGACCGCGAACTTGCCAATGCACGCCATTATCCTGCCATCGGATGGATAGATTCCTATTCAGAATATGCAGATGAGATTCGTTCCTGGTGGGATAAATTTGATCCGCGCTGGGCTTCAATCCGTGTTCAGGCACTGGATCTTCTTAAAAGAGAGCAGCGCCTCCAGCAGATAGTGCGTCTTATTGGTGCAGATGCTCTTCCCGATGCAGACCGTCTTGTTCTTACTGCATGTGAACTGATTAAAAACGGCTTTTTGCAGCAGGACCAGTTTGACAAGGTAGACGCCTATTCAGTCCCTGAAAAACAGATTCAGATTCTGATTCTTATAATGAACTATTATGAAAAGGCTCTTGCGGTTGTCAAAGCCGGCTGTCCTCTTCTTAAGGTTGTTGAACTTCCTGTTCGCGCCGAGATTCTCAGGGCAAAGAGCGAAGTTGCAAATGACAATTTGGATAAACTTACAGAAATTCAGGGTCATCTCGAAAACCAGATGGCCGAACTGGAGCGGATGTACCGCAAGGATGCAGCTGTATGAGAGGCGTAGAATATTCCGGACTGACCGCAGTTGACGGACCGATTGTTGTAGTCCGCCGCAGCGAGAATTCTTTTTATGACGAAGTAGTCTATGTTCGCGACAAAAACGGTGAAAAAAAGACCGGACGAATAATTGACTTGAACGAAACTGCCGCTGTTGTTCAGATTTTCGGAAGCACGACAGGCTTGGATTTGGATTCGACAACCGTTGAATTCCTTGAAGAACCTCTGGAACTGAGGGTAGGACGCGGCCTTTTGGGAAGAATTTTCAACGGTCTTGGAGAACCCATTGACGGTTACCCCGAAATTATTTCAAGCAGAAAGGTAAATGTAAACGGAAACCCCATTAACCCTTATGCCCGTGTTTACCCGCGTGACTTTATTCAGACAGGAATTTCTTCCATAGACGGAATGAACACTCTTATTCGCGGACAGAAGCTTCCTATATTCAGCGGTAACGGTCTTCCCCACAATAAGCTTGCAGCCCAGATTATCAGACAGGCAAAACTTTTGAACAGTGACGAAGAATTTGTAATGGTTTTTGCAGGAATGGGAATCAAGTACGACGTTGCCCAGTTCTTTAAGAATACTTTTGAGGAAAGCGGTGTTCTTTCAAAGGTAGTAATGTTCCAGAGTCTGGCAGATGCACCTTCCATAGAAAGAATTATTACACCAAGATGTGCCCTTACTGCAGCTGAATATCTGGCTTTTGAATGCAACATGCATGTTCTTGTTGTAATGACAGATATGACCAACTACTGCGAGGCCCTTCGTGAAATTTCTACAACCCGCGGTGAAGTTCCGGGAAGAAAAGGATATCCTGGATATCTTTATTCAAATCTTGCGGAACTTTACGAGCGTGCCGGAAAAATTCAGGGAAGTACAGGTTCGATTACCCAAATTCCTATTCTTACGATGCCCAACGATGACATAAGCCATCCTATTCCTGACCTTACGGGATACATTACAGAAGGCCAGATTGTTCTTGACCGCGAAATGTCGCAGAAGGGAATGTATCCTCCTGTAAGCGGACTGCCAAGCTTGAGCCGCCTTATGAAAGACGGAATCGGTGCAGGTATGACAAGAGAAGACCACGCTTCTGTTTCGAGCCAGCTTTTTGCTTCGTACAGTAAGGTTAAGTCCATACGCAACCTTGCTTCCATTATCGGTGAAGAAGAGCTGTCTTCTTTGGACCGCCTTTACCTTAAGTTCGGAAACGAGCTTGAGTCAAAGTTTTTTACCCAGGGTGAGTACGAAGACCGCTCAATTGATGAAACACTTGATTTGGGCTGGAAACTTCTGTCAATCCTTCCGGTGGACGAACTGTACAGAATAAAGACGGATCTTATAGAAAAATATCTTCCAAAGGAAAAGGAAGCAGAATAATGGCAAGGCTGAATATAGCTCCTACAAAGTCAAATCTTCTCTCAATAAAAGAACAGCTTCAGGTCAGTACCGAAGGCTATGATCTTCTTGAACAGAAGCGTGAGATTCTTGTAATGGAACTTATGCGCATTGTTGAAAAAATAAAACTTCTTGAGCGTGAAATTGACAAGTGTATTGCCAAAGCATATCCTGCGCTCAAGAACATGCTTATGGCGGTGGGTGGTGACCGTGTCGAACGCATTGCACATGCGGTAAAATACAAATTCGATATAACAAAAAAGCCTGTCGTTGTTGGCGGAATGACGTTTACAACAATAGACGTAAATCTTCCCAAAAGAGAGCTTTTTTCTTCAATGCTGGGAACCTTTGCCGACAGCGACGAAGTAATGAAAGATTTTTTTGAACTTCTTTCACTTCTTACACAGATGGCCAGCATAAGGACTATAGCATGGAGACTGGCACTTGAAGTCAAAAAAACGCAGCGTCGCGTAAACGCACTTGACAAGATGGTAATTCCGCAGGCAAGAGACACCGTAAAGTACATTGAAAGTGTCCTTGAAGAACGTGAAAGAGATAATGTGTTTGTCTTGAAATCTTTAAAGAACAGGCAGGGAGTAAAATGATAAAACCTCTTTTTCAGCGTATTGTTGTGGCATACAATGGTTCTCAGTCTTCGTTGCGGGCAGTAATGTTCGGCATAATTATGGCAAGGCAGTACAAGTGCAGCCTTAAGGTTGTGTATGTTGTAGATACTGCAACAATCCGCCAGCTTGCACTTTCCAAGTTTATTGTAAAGGAAGAAGGGGATACCATTGCCGGAAACCTTCAGCAGGACGGGGACAGAAACCTTTCGTATGTTGCTTCCCTTGCAAAAACCAAAGGCGTAAAAATAGACGTTGAACTCAGAAAAGGTGCCGTCTGGTCAGAAATAATTACTGCCGCCGATGAATATAAGGCAAATCTCGTTCTTTTGGGCGGAACAACAGGCGGAAGCCGCACTACGTCTTCTTTGGTTCATGATGTTGTAACCGAACAGGATGCCGAGATTATAGGAAGCGCACACTGTTCGGTCATGGTTGTAAGAGAACCGTTTATTGAGCAGCTTTTTAAGATGTGCTAGTCATAATGTTAGTAATTTATGCTGGTTAACGGCAGGAAAATATAGTATACTGTCCCAATGAGAATTCTTTTAGTCGAAGATGAAATACGCCTTTCACAGGCTCTTGTAGAAATATTCCAGAAACGCCGTTACGGTGTAGATGCAGTTTATACCGGTACTGACGGCTTAAAATATGCCCGCAGCGGAATATATGATGCCGTAATTCTTGATATTATGCTTCCCGGAATGGACGGCTTTGAAGTTTTGAAAACTCTTCGTGCCGAAAAAAATTCTGTTCCGGTTCTTGTGCTTACCGCAAAAGATGATGTGTCTGATCTGGTAAAAGGTCTTGATACGGGGGCCGATGATTACCTGGTAAAGCCTTTTAGCACTGAAGAACTGCTTGCACGTCTCAGGGCTCTTACACGGCGCAAGGGTGAAGTCCGCGAAAATACTGTTTCCTTCGGAGATCTTGTCCTTAACAAAAGCAACTGTGAACTTCAGAAAGTCGGTGGAGAAGCAATAAAACTTTCGCTCAAAGAATTTCAGATAATAGAACTTTTGTTCGAAAACCCGCGCCAGATTATAAAAAAAGAGCGCATTATAGAAAAAATCTGGGGCGGTGACAGCGATGCTGAATACAATAATGTTGAAGTCTATATTTCCTTTATCAGAAAAAAAATGGAACAGCTCAAAGTCACAACCCAGATAAGGACTTCGCGCGGAATAGGTTATTCCCTGGAGGAAGGAAAGTAATTTTCTTTTTGGCAGTAAGTGTTCAGGCGTCTTCACTTAAAGTTTTCGTTTATTTCTCTGACAATAATAGCTGTAATAATGGCCGTTATTGTTTTTATGCTCAATTATAATCTTGCCCTTACAAATTACGACGGTTCCGAACGTTTTATGCAGGATCTGCTTGAACATGACGGGCATCCGCCGGCCTTTGAATACGAACGTTTTTCCTATAACCACGGCGCAAAAATTGAAAAGCAGGATTCACATTTGTCAATAATAAAATTTCTTTTTCCGTTTTCACCAATGCCTGCCGGGTTCCGCAATTTTTATTCCGGTCTTTTGAACAGTAGCGGCCGGCTGTACAGAACAATAAGCGATTTTTCCAGTTCAGAAACAGATGAAGAACTTAATACAATAATTGCGCGCATGTTTGCTGACAGAACAGCAGATTATTCGCATAAACTTTATAACGGTTATGCATTCAGGATGAGACCCCATGCAGACGGATACCTCATCGTAATTCTTGACAGGCGCAACGAGATTCATCTTCAGTTTAATTTTACGCTCATTTCACTTGCAGTTTTTTTTGTAAGTCTTGTAATTGCATTTTTTATCTGCTGGGGATTTTCATTCTGGGCAATAAAACCTGTAAAAGAAGCCTTTGTACGCCAGAAACAGTTTATTGCAGATGCAAGCCACGAACTCAAAACTCCGGTTGCCGTAATCGGTGCAAATGCTGATGTTCTTGAACAGGAAATTCCCGGCAACAAATGGCTGGAGTATATAAAGAAAGAAAACATGCGCATGTCGGCACTCATAAAAGATCTGCTCTTTCTTGCAAGAAACGATTCTGGCCGTCTTGAGATGAACCCGGTCAGATTTGATCTTGCTTCCTGCTGTGCATGTGCCGTTCTCCCTTTTGAAAGTGTTGTTTTTGAACAAGGTAAAAAGCTCGAAACAGAAATTCCCCAAACCCCCGTTTACGTATATGCCGACGAGTCCAGAATAAAGCAGTGCCTTGTAATTTTTCTGGACAATGCGCTTAAAAATTCAGAAAAGGGCGATCTTGTAAGGGTAAGTGCTGGAATGAGTGACGGAAAGTGTTTTATAAAAGTCTTTAATACCGGACACGGAATTCCAAAAGATGCCCTTACAAAAATATTCAACCGCTTTTATCGGGCAGATACCTCTAGGGCACGTGCAACAGGCGGATGCGGTCTTGGACTGTCAATTGCAAAAACCATCGCTGACTCACACCATGCCAGAATTACGGTTAATTCGGTCGAAGGAAAAAATGCAGAATTTACGCTGTACCTTAACCAAGACCTGCGGCACAGAATTTCAAGGCTGTATTGAACCGTACAAAAAAAAATGTTAAACTTTCAAAAATTCTGAAAATCGCTCAAGAGGACTTTTATGATAAAGAAGAACGAAAACTACACAAATCTTGCCAAAGGATATCTTTTTCCCGAAATTGCAAAGCGCCGCCGTGAGTTTCAGGCTGCAAACCCAGATGCAAAAATAATCAGCCTTGGAATAGGAAATACAACCGAGCCGCTTACACCCCATATCGTTGAAGCAATGAAAAACTTTGTTGAAGCGATGGGAACAAAAGAAGGCTACGAAGGTTATCAGGATGACAGTGCCGGAATGCCCAAACTTCGTGAAAGAATTTCAAGCGCAATCTACTCGGGTAAAATTCTTCCCTCAGAAGTTTTTGTTTCAGACGGTGCAAAGTGTGACCTTGGTAGGCTTCAGGCAATGTTCGGAAGGGGAGTGAAGGTTGCAGTTCAGGATCCTTCTTATCCTGTTTATGTAGACGGTTCTGTAATGGCTGGTGCCGGCGGAAAGCATCCCGTGACTGACCATGGTTTTGATGATATTACATACATGCCCTGTCTTCCAGAAAATGATTTCTTTCCTGACCTGTCAGTAGTTCAGAAAGACAGCCTTATTTACATCTGTTCACCAAACAATCCGACCGGTGCAGTTGCTTCACGCGAAAACCTTTCAAAACTGGTTGAATTTGCAAAGGCTAACGGCTGTATAATTCTTTTTGATGCAGCATATTCTTTCTTTATTCAGGATAAAAATCTTCCGAAGTCAATTTACGAGATAGAAGGGGCAAAGGACTGTGCAATAGAAATGCAGTCTTTCTCAAAACCAGCCGGATTCACCGGTGTACGTCTTGGATGGTGCGTTGTTCCCGAAAATCTCAAGTTTGAAGACGGTTCACGTGTATGTGATGCCTGGGCCAGAATTACAAATACTGCATTCAACGGAGCAAGCAATATTGCCCAGGCAGGAGGATACGCAGCTTTGGATGAAACCGGTCTTGCCGAGATGAATGCGACAATCAGATATTATCTCGAAAATGCTGCCCTTATCAGAAGCGCCCTTGAAAGTGACAATTTCAAAAAAATGGGTGTAGAAGTTTATTCAGGCGGAAACGCACCCTATGTCTGGGCAAAATTTACAGGAAAGAAAAGCTGGGATGTTTTTGATGAAATACTCCGTCAGTGCAATGTTGTAGTTACACCGGGCGCAGGATTCGGACCGAGCGGTGAAAGTTTCATAAGATTCAGTTCCTTCGGTCATCGCGAAAATATCCAGGAAGCCTGCGAAAGACTCAAGTCCTTCAATATGTAGTTTTTCTGCTGGTTTTAGCAAATATAAAGTGATGCCTTAATTAGTCTTTACGGGTTTTTGCTTGCTGAAACTCGTAAAGATAAAAGGTGTTGTCGCAAACAACCCCATTTATCTTACAACTGGCTTCTAAAACCGACAGTTGCCTGGATTGCGGACTTCCAGTCAGAAGCCAGTTCAAGGCAACTTACCGACACCGCTCCGTTCAAAGTTCCGCCGAAAACAGGGAATTTTATGAAAGGAGTAACAAGAAATTCTTTGTTCCAGCCTATAACACTTTGAAAGTCATTTATTGCATCTTCAAGGTCTGAGTCTGTAAAGAAGAATGTTCCGTGTATACCGAATGTAAAATTCGTGTTTCCAAGATAAAGATTGTCAGAAACTACACAGAGATTCATTCCCAGAAGGTTGTTTATTGTCTCATCCTTTGTTACGATTCCCTTAAGATAAAGCATATCGTCTGCACTTTCTGTCGGAATATTGAATGCTGTTATGTTTATAGTACAGTTTCTGAGCATAAGGCGCGGTTCCAGAAGAAAATACAGGTCAGAAAAGGACAGTTTGTTTGTGTTTTCGTCAGTGGCAGAAGGGTTAAGCGTCAGTTTGTTGAATCCTGCCTGCATAAAGAAAGAAGACATATGTCTGTCTCCGATGAGCATGTTTATTCCCGTATGGAACTGGACTTCCCTGATAATAAGAATAACTTTGTTTCCTGCATCATCAGTTTTGTCAATGGGGAATGCAAGGCCTGCCGAAAAGTCAAGTGTCAGTTTTGGCAGAACAGTTGCAATCCTGAAGTCTGTATTTATTGCATTTCTGTTGATTTCCTGTGATGTTCCTGCATTTTTTATCTGCTCGTTGTTGTAAAGTGAAAATTCAAGTGCAAAAGGTTTCTGCGGGTGAAGAACGTATGCAAGACCGCCACCGTAGAAAGGATAGACAGAAGCACCGCTCAGACCGTGCCAGCTTTCTGTAAGCATTGATGTAATAGGTGCAACCCCAAACTGGCGCTGAATAAAAATGTCAGAACCCGCCGGCTCAAAGTTTCCAAGAAAGGCGCTCAAATAATGGGTTGAATTGAGTGTTCCTATTTTGTATGTAGCAGATATTTCTTCCAGTCTGAAGAAAGAATTCGGTTCATCAGGGTCTTTAAAAATATTCTGTCCGAACAAATCCTTGGCCTGCATATAGAATTCCCCGCGCAAAAGCAGGTTTCCGCCAAAGTCAAGCTGTCCTGAAAAAAATGTTTCCGCAGAAACTTTCGGAGCCATGGCATCTGAGTTTTTTGTATTGTAAATGTCAGACAAAAATCCGGCGTATCCGCTGAAGTACGGCATTTGAAGGCCGAAAGCCGCAGAAGAAGCGACAAGAAGGGCCGCTGATGCTCCTAAAAATTTTTTCACTGTGTCCTCCCTGAAAGTACCGGTTTAGTTCAGCATAAAAATCAGTACGGGTCTTTTTTTTATTATCGGCATTGGAGTTATATATCTTTAGCAGCCGAAAAACATTTGAAAACCTTTCAAAAAAGCAACCTGATTGCTTGACTTATATAGATATCCGATTAAAATATAGGTATGAGTGATTATCTTGATGCAAATAATGAGGAACTTCTTAAAGATTTCTTTTCCGAAGCTGAACAGCAGGTAGAAACTCTTGAAAGCAATATTCTTGTTATAGAAAATGATCCGTCAAATCATGACGCAATAGATGAGATTTTCAGAGCTGCCCATACTTTAAAGGGAGGTTCCGCTACTGTAGAAATGACAGAACTTGCAACTTTCTGTCATGAAGTAGAAGATCTTCTTGACGCTCTCAGAAGCGGTTCTGTTTCTGTATCCGAACCAATAGTTGATGTTCTGCTTTCGGCAATAGACACAATAAAGGCTATGCTTGAAGCAAGAAGTTCGGGGACAGTTTATGATGCAGACACAGATCCCATTGTAAAAAAGATAATGTCATTTATTCCTGAAAAGGGAGAAAAAAAGAAGTCTGCCCCTGTAAAACTCCCCGCCGGAATGCTTGGTTCGGCTTCTGTTGCAAAGAGTGAACCCCAGATGGTTCCTGCTGCTGCCGGTGCAGATACAGGAATGCCTCCTGTTCCGCCTATTTCTGCAGAAGAACTTTCGGAACTTAACGATGCAGTACAGGACGGACAGAAGCTTTGGACAGTAAACGTTACATTCGATGAATCAAACCCGATGAACAGCGTCGGCGGAATTCAGGTATTTGCGGCTCTTAAAAACTGCGGAACCGTACTTAAAACAGTTCCTGACTTTGAAGCACTCTACGAGGATGAATTCCATCCGCAGGTAGTTTACTATATAGCATCTTCTGCAGAACAGTCTGTCCTTGAAGATGTTGCTTTCCTTGACGATGTTACGACAGCAACTGATGCACATCTGGTCGAATCTTCTGCTGCAGCTCCTGTTAAGGAACAGCCTGCTCTAGTAAAGGAAGAGCCCAAAGAGGAACCCGTACAGACCGCTGCTCCTGCTGAAAAAGAAGCGGCTCCGCAGACCGTACAAAAGCAGGAATCGGTTCCGGCTACTACAGAAAACCTTCAGCAGGCAAAGAAATCCATACAGCAGCCGTCCCATGCCGTGGCTCAGACAGGTTCAATTCTTCGCGTAGATTCAAAGCGTGTAGATAACCTTATGAATCTTGTAAGCGAAACTGTAATTACAAAAGCCGCATTCAACCAGAACGGTCTTCATATGGCCGACCTTCAGATAAGACTTCAGAATTTGAATTCTGCATACAAGGAAAAACAGCATCATCTTATTGATTCATTCCCCAAACTTGTAGAATCCATTCAGGCAGGAATGTCCTTAAAAGATGCAAGGCAGAAGTTTGTAGAAGAAGTAGGCGGAATGATAGGTCTTTTTGATGTATTTGAAAATGACTTCAAGGCTTCTTCAAGCAAATACAGGTCAACTACCCAGAATTTGGGACGCATTACCAGTGAACTTCAGGAAGGCGTTATGAAAATAAGAATGGTTCCGATTGGAACTATTTTTAACCGCTTTCCAAGGGTTGTACGCGATTTGAGCAAGGATTTGGGCCGTAAAGTAGACCTTGTTATAGAAGGTGAAGATACAGAACTTGACAAGACTGTAGTTGATGATCTTCTTGATCCTATCATGCACTGTGTCAGAAACTCTGTTGACCACGGTATTGAACCCCCGGAGCGTCGTCTGGAACTGGGTAAAAAAGAGACAGGTACACTTACTCTCAAGGCTTCCAATGAAGGAAACATGATTGTCATTGACATAATCGATGACGGTGAGGGTATCAATGTAGAAAAAGTACGCGAAAAGGCAATAAAGAAGGGACTTATAAGCCCCAACAAGGTTCTGTCAAATCAGGAAGCATACAACCTTATTTTCCTTCCGGGATTTTCTACAAGCGATAAAATAAGCAGCGTTTCGGGTCGCGGAGTAGGTCTTGATGTTGTCAAGACTATGATAGAAAAACTCAAGGGAACCATAAGCGTTACCAGCGAAAAAGACAAGGGTTCAAAGTTCTCTATAAGACTTCCTCTTACTCTTGCAATTATTCAGGGTCTTCTGGTTCGTGTCGGAAAAGAAATTTACTCAATACCTATTGCAAATGTTATTGAAAGCCAGCGTGTAAAGCGCGAAACTATCAGTACAATAGACAATTATGAAGTTTTGAACGTAAGAAACGAAGTTATTTCTATTCTCAGGCTGAACAGACTGTTCAATATCCGCCGCAGTGATGAAAGTGAATACTGCTTTATCGTTATTGTCGGTTCCCAGGAAAAGAAGATCGGCGTTATGGTAGATGCTCTGATTGGTGAAGAAGATGTTGTTATAAAGCCTCTGCACGATCAGTTTACTTCTTCACCGGGAATTGCCGGCGCAACGGTATTGGGAGACGGATCTGTTTCTTTGATTATAGATGTAAGCCAGCTTCTTGAGCTTGGTGTAAAACAGGAACTCGATGCCCAGCAGCTTCGTGAGGCAGAAGCCATTAAAAGCGCGGGAAGGAGTTAATAAATGGCAACTATTCAGGATAAATTAAGCATACTGGCAAAAACAACAGAAGCTTTTGATGACAGTTCGGATTCAAGGCTTTCTGACGAAAAAAAGAAGGTAACCCTTGTTGACTTCAAGATGGTTACTTTTTCACTTTCAGGAAAAGATTATGCCATTGATATCATGAAGGTCAAGGAAATTGCAAAGGCCGGCCACTTTACGTATGTTCCGAATACGCTTCCTTTTGTAAGGGGAGTTTACAATCTTCGCGGCGATATTATTCCAATAATTGATTTGAGGCTCTTTTTTAATATTGATGTCAGCGAAAGCGACGATGAAGCGCTCGAAAACATGCTGATTGTTACTGTCGGTGAGCAGACTTTCGGTGTTGTAGTTGATGACATTGACAAGGTTGTCGGTATTCAGAAGAGTTCAATCCAGCCGCCGCACCCTCTGTTTGGTGACATTAACATCAAGTACATTTACGGTGTCGTGGAAGCAGAAAAACGCCTTTACATTCTTCTTGACATAGACAGAATATTTGGCGTTCATTCCATTGAAGAAGCTCGTGAAATGGCCGCTTCTGCAAAGAGAAATATTTCTGCCGAAGAAAAAGAAGAAGAAATTCCGGCTCGTTTAGAGGAAAAGACAGCAGAAGAAAAAGTTGCCGCTGTTGTTGCATCTGAATCCAAAAGCAAAGAAGATATTGCTGCCGAAAACATGCACTTTGTTTCGGAGTCGCTTAAAAATCTCAGAAAATTTTCTGTAAATTCCATAACAGAAGACTGGTTTAAAAACCGCTTTAAGGAATGGAGTGAAGCGCGCGGTGAAAATATTCAGCTTCTTAATGAGGCCGATGCAGATTCTTTCCTGGCACCTTTCTATTCAAGATGTAACGGAACATGGTGGACCGAAGAATATGCCCAGTCTGTTTATAAAATTCTTCCCGACAATTCTGCAAGGAATATTGTTGTCTGGAATCCTGGCTGTGGAAAAGGTTTTGAGTCCTATTCACTGGCCTGTATCTTAAAAAAGCGCTATCCGAATGCTTCAATAAAAATTTATGCGCATGATGTTGACCTTCTGAGTGTTTCAAATGCGCCGTTAATGAATTTGACAGATGAGGCAAGCAGGGACTGGTACCAGCCCTATACAACAAAGACGGCTTCCGGTGATTATACTTTCTCAAAGGAAATCAAGGATTCTGTTATGTTTGAATATCATGACTGCGTGAACACAAATAGTCTTCCGCCTATTGATATTATTTTTGTAAGGGATATGATATCATTTATTCCCGAAAAGTCCCAGGAAGTTCTTCTTTCTGAATTTGCGGAAAAAATGAAAGGCAACGGAATTATTGTTTCAGGTGACAACGAAGTTCTTTCTGTTCCGGGATTTACAAGAAAAACTTCGGGAAATGTGGCGTTCTATTCAAAATAAGTATAATAAAAACAGGGGGATTTTGAATGAGAGTAGAATACATCAATCCGTTTGTTGAAACTTCCTACAGGGTTTTGAAGGAAGTTTTAGGCGGTGCAGAGGTTAAACGCGGTGATTTATACCTGAAGTCAACGGCAATGCCTGTAATGGGTGTTGCAGCTCTTGTAGGTCTTGCAGGAGATGTAGAAGGCCGTGTTCTTTTTGACATGACATTTGAGACGGCTCTTAATATTGCCTCTAAAATGAATGATGAAAAGCTTCAGGTTTTTGATGATCTGGCAAAGGCTACAATCAGTGAACTTGCCAATCTTATTACGGCACAGGCTGTAACAAAGCTTCATGAACTTGGATTTAAGTTTGATCTTACTCCGCCTGCACTGTTTGCAGGAGAAAAAATGGAAATAGCGGCATTGGGCGGAACCAATGAGAATGTAGAAGCTCTTATTGTTCCTCTGATTACCGAATATGGAAAAATCGAAGTAAACGTCGCAATCCGCGAGCGTGCATAAATAAGGAGCTTATATATGAAGACAAAACAGGATTTTCCGGCAATAAATGAGCGTCCGCCTGAAGGTATTAAAGTTGACGGCTCCAAATTCAGAGTCATGATAGTTGATGATTCAATGTTTGTTGCAAAACAGCTTACACAGATTCTTACCAGCGACGGATACGAAATTGTAGCTACGGCTCAGGACGGTAAGGAAGGCGTTGATAAATACAAGGAACTCTGTCCCAACGTTGATCTTGTTACAATGGACATTACTATGCCAAGAATGGACGGAATTACTGCATTGGAACAGATTATGGCTTTTGACAAGAATGCCCGTGTAGTTATGGTAAGTGCACTTGGTAAGGAAGAGCTTGTAAAGAAGTCCCTTCTTAGCGGTGCAAAAAACTATATTGTAAAACCTCTTGACCGCAAAAAGGTTCTCGAAAGAATCAGTGCTGCCCTTAAATAGGTTAAAAAAAGGTTGCCTGCCGGCAACCTTTTTTTGCAGTTTAGAAATGAATTGCCGAGAGACAATATATTTCTAAAAATTTAATTAGGATTGACGAAAGTCAAGCCTAATTAAATTTTCTTTCTGCTTTTTTGCGCTTTTTTTCTGCATACATTGATTTTTCTGCAATGCGTTCAATCTCTGCACTGGTTCCACCGTCTTCGAAAATTCTTGCATAACCGGCACTGATTCCGGGGGTAATTTTGAGTGAACCTATAATAATTGTACGTTCAATTGAATTTTCAATTCTTTTTATAATGGCTTTGTAGGTTTCTTCTGACTGCGCACCGTTAATTATGAGTGCAAATTCATCACCGCCAATTCTGTAAGGTTTGTCTTTGTCGCGCACGCAGTTTTTCAATAAATTGGCAATTATTTTAAGAAGCTCGTTTCCTATTTTGTGTCCGTAAGTGTCGTTTACTGTTTTGAAGTTGTTCAGGTCAAGATAGATTATTCCGTAGGGGGAACCTTCTTTTTGCAGGCAATCCAAAGTCTGCTGGTATTTTCTGCTGTTTGAAAGGCCTGTAAGTTCATCAATGTAGGTAAGTTTTTCAAGTTCCTTGTTTCTTTCCCTGATGTTCATAAGCATTGAAGACAAAAGAGATGCGAAAACGCTCAGGAGAATAGCGATAATGATTTTTACTGCAAGATATGCTCTTTGATGTGTCATAAACTGGTCTATTTTTAATACCCAGTACTGGTTCAGAATAGGGATTGTAAATTCCTGCGGATCGCAGAATTTCTGGGACTTTGACTTGATAAAAGGCACTATATTTATTGACGTGGAATCTATTACACTCAAATCGAATTTATAACCGTGTTTTTCCATTCCTTCAAGGTTTATTCCGTCAAAAATTGCGTCTGAACTGATGATTATTCCTGCATAACCCCAGTACCTGCCTGTTTTTGCCGGATCATTGAGAGGATTGCGCATAAGAAAATATTTCTTGTTGTCTTTTCCCGTAAAAGGGCCGTTCAGCGAAGGATTTGTTTTGTTGGGTCTGGTATTAAAAGCTTCTTGGAATGATTTGTCTGTGTCCAGGTTCTGCAAAACTATGTCGTTCTGGTCTTTAGGAAAAAAATATTTTGGTACATCGCCTGGAGCTATTGCAATGGAATGTATGCCTTTTAATTTGTCTGCAAGGACAGTGGAAGCCTTTTCAAAATCACTTATTTTTCCGTCATCCTGAAGAATCAGGGTTTCCCATATGTCAAGTATTCTTAAATAGTTGTTTATGTTTGCGTTTATTTTTGTCATTACAGATTCCGTTGTATATACAAGACGGGCCTGTTTGTCTTTGTTACCGTTTTTTTCCATGGTGACAATTATTACGGCGGCTACACCCAATGCTGCAATCAGTACAATTAACGGAATTTTCTGCTTTATTTTTTTTACCATGGACATAATACAACCTGAATATAATATTGGAATAGGTTCCGCGTGCTGTACGCAGATACTATTCCTATATTATAAACTTAATTCAGAACTTTGGCTACAAAAAAAACCGGAGTGCCACGGTTGATTAAACAAACATACTGCATTCCGGTTTTATATAAGTCCGTGGTTTTTTAGCAGAACGGATTTTCGTCAGGGTAGCGTACTTCCCTGGGCTGGTTGTAGGCAATGTCACCGATATTAAGATACTGGAAAATTGTGTACAGAGCTTTTCCGCAGTTACCGAAAGCTACAGCTCCGTGGTGCGGATACTGTTTTCCGATAAGAACGTGCCTGTAGAATCTTCCCATCTCTGGAATTGCAAAGACTCCTATTCCGCCGAAAGACTTTGACGGAACATTGAGTATTTCACCCTGGGCAATGTATGCCTTGAGCTTCGTGTCTGCCGAAGACTGGAGCCTGAAGAATGTAATCTTTCCGGGCTGAAGGTCTCCTTCAAGGGTTCCGCGTGTAAAGTCAGGTGTTCCGCCGTTTTCGAGAAGACGGTTCTGGATAAGCTGGTACTTTACTGCAGGATTGCTTGCCTTGTTGAGCATGCACAGCGGTGTGTTTCCGCAGTGGAATGCCATGAATGTATCCTGAAGTGTGTACGGATATGCAGATTTTCCCTTTATGGAATTTTCGTACATGTCACGCGGTACTGAATTGTTTATGTCAAGCAGTGTTACCGGGGCTCCGCTTACGCAGGTTCCGATGTATTCTGAAAGGGCACCGTAAATGTCTACTTCGCAAGCTACTGGAATTCCGCGTGAAGCAAGGCGGCTGTTTACGTAGCAGGGCTCAAATCCGAATTCTTTGGGGAATGCAGGCCAGCATTTGTCAGCAAAGGCAACATACTTTCTGCTGCCCTTGTTCTGTTCAGCCCAGTCAAGAAGGGTTACTTCGAACTGAGCCATTCTTTCAAGAAGATCCGGGAACTGGTTTCCGTCCCCAAGTTCTTTTGTCATGTCTTCGATTACTGACGGAATGCGACTGTCCCCTTTGTGGTTTCTGTAAGATACAAGAAGGTCAAGCTCTGAATTTTCCTGGATTTCTATACCGAGGTCATAAAGAGCCTTGATTGGTGCATTGCAGGCAAAGAAGTCCTGCGGTCTTGAACCGAATGTGATGATTTTGAGGTTTTTGATTCCTATTATTGTTCTTGCAACAGGAATGAAGTCTTCTATCATCTGTGCAATGTCGTCTGCTGTTCCTACAGGATATTCAGGAATTACAGCCGGAATGTGGCGCAGGTTGAGGTTGTATGAGCAGTTGAGCATTCCGCAGTAGGCATCACCGCGGCCGTTGATAAGATCTTTGTCTGATTCTTCGGCTGCCGCTACAAACATGCACGGGCCGTCAAACTTTTGCGCAATCTGAGTTTCTGGTGTTTCGGGGCCGAAGTTTCCGAGAAAAACGACAAGTGCATTGCATCCGGCAGCCTTTACTTCTTCTACGGCTTTGAGCATATCTTTTTCGTTTTCTACGGTTGTCTTTGCTTCAAAAATGCTTCCTTTACCGGCGAAAGCTTTTGCAACTGCAGCTCGCCTTTTTTCTGACAGCGAGATGACAAAGCAGTCACGGCTTACTGCAATGATTCCGAGTTTTACATCGGGAATATTTGTGAATTTTTCCATTTAATCTTTCCTCCTAAAATGGATTCTTTCCAAAAAAATACAGTGAGTCTCTAAAAAGCCAGTTTACCAGATTGTTAGAGATAATCTATATTACACCCTCAAAAACCATTTGTACATTTGAATTTTAGTGTAAATGTATTAGAAATTTACATATTCCGAACTCCAGAAAGTTCCTTAAGCCACCATTTTCTGTCTCCCCTAAAGCTGCGAAAGATCTTTGTATACGCTTTTGAGTGCAGGGTAAAGTTCTTTGTAAATTTTATAATACTTTTCATACTCTGCGGAATTTTCTGCGCACGGTTCCGTTTTGTCGCGCATTTTTATTACGGCAGAGCAGCCTTCACTTACGCTTTTGTATATTCCGGTTCCGGTGCCTGCAAGTATTGCAACTCCAAGAGCCGGACCTTCTGTATTGGAAATTCTCAGTACAGGAGTTTTCATTACATCGGCAAGCATCTGTCTCCAGACATCGCTTCTGGCACCGCCACCGCATACCTGCATTGTGGAAGTGTCTACTCCCATTCCGTGGATAATATCTGCAGAATCCCTCTGGCTGAATGCAACGCCTTCCATTACAGCCCTTAACATATGTGCACGTGTATGCATTGCAGAAAGGCCAAAGAAAACACCGCGGCAGTTGGGGTCAAGATGCGGAGTGCGTTCTCCCATGAGATAGGGAAGATACAGCAGTTTGTCACATCCCGGCGGAACAGTCTGCGCTTCTTTGTTCATTGTGTCGTAAGGATCTGTGCCCAGACTTTCTGCAACGGTTTTTTCTGCCGCACAGAAATTGTCCCTGAACCACCTTAGTGAAAGACCTGCAGCCTGTGTTACGCCCATAACGTGCCATGCTCCGGGAACGGCACAGCAGAAAGTGTGGACTCTTCCTTTTGGATCAATTACAGGTGAAGATGTATGTGCAAATACAACACCGCTTGTTCCGATTGTAGTAAATGCAGTGCCGTCAGTTACTGTTCCTGTACCGACTGCGGCCGCTGCATTGTCTCCCGCACCGCCTGCGACAGGAGTTCCTTCGGGGACTTTTGTAAGTTCGGCGGCTTCTTTTGTTATGCGGCCGGTAATTTCAGGAGATTCGTACACTGTACCCAGAAGAGACTTGTCTATCTGCAGCTTTGACAGAACCTCGTCTGACCATTTTCTTCCGGGAACGTCCAGAAGCTGCATTCCGCTTGCATCGCTTACTTCTGTTGCGAATTCACCGGTGAGTCTGTATCTTACATAGTCTTTGGGCAAAAGAATATGCGCGCATTTTTCGTAAATGTGCGGCTCGTGGTTTCTTACCCAGAGTATTTTTGATGCAGTAAAGCCCGTAAGAGCTGGATTTGCAGTTATGGAAATAAGACGTTCAGCACCTACAAGGGATGTTATCTGTTCACATTCTTTTTCTGTTCTCTGGTCGCACCAGATTATGCTTTTTCTTAAAACTGCGCCTGACTTGTCCAGCACGACAAGACCGTGCATCTGACCGCTTATGCCTATTCCTTTGATGTCAGATGGATTTATGCCTGATTTTGAAATTACTGCCGACATTCCGCCGCACGCAGCCTTCCACCAGTCTTCGGGATCCTGTTCTGCCCATCCGTTTTGAGGCTGGTAAAGTGGGTATTCTATTGTTTTTGAAGCAATTGAATTTCCGTTTGTGTCAAAAAGAACTGTCTTGGTACCGCTTGTACCCAAATCTACGCCGATTAAGTATTCCATACCAAAATTATACACCCGTAAAAGCGTGCCGGAAAGTATGGTAATTTGAAATAATTCATTTGTTTTTTATGGAAATATTGCGCTGCAAAACTAAGTTGTTTAAGGCTTTATATATAGTGGAAAACCATGGAATAAATGTGACAAAAGCAGCGTAAAAGAGGGTGTGTATCTTGACCAAAAAGACGTGTTCTGATAAAATAATATACATCAGTTTTATGCGCGACTAGCTCAGTTGGTTAGAGTACAAGCATGACACGCTTGGGGTCTTTGGTTCGATTCCAAAGCCGCGCACTTAAGGTCCGGAAATTCTTCCGGGCTTTTTTTTTTGCCTTCTACTGTCGGTCCTTTTTTCCCGGAATAACCAGAATAAGAATAACTGCAAGAATATACGGAAGCGCCAGCAGTATTGATGACGGAAACTGTGCAAACGCCGGAATATTTTGTATATTTGCCGAAAGATATTCTGCAAAAGCAAAGAGCAGTACGCACAGAGCCGCAAAAACAGCATTTTTTCTTCCCAGAAAAACAGCAGCCAGTGCAGTCCAGCCGCGTCCCGATGAAATTCCTGGAACATAGGAATCAATTCTTATGGCAAGACATGAACCGCAGAGGGAAGCACAAACGCCTGCAAGAACCCACGAAGCACACCGGTATTTGTCTGCACTTATTCCGCGGGCTTCAAGGACACCGGCTTCACTGCCTGAAATTCTCAGTTCAAGGCCCGGAATTGTAAAGGCAAGAAAAAATACAATTGCTGCCGAAACGCACAGACAAACTGCCGAAGTAATGCCCCTTGCCGCAGCCGGGTTAAAGCCAAACGCTTCTGAAAAAAGTACACCCCTTGTGCCGAATATAATAGAAGAAAGAAGTGTCATCAGCGAAGAAAACAGAATGTTCATTGCAAGCGCGGCGAGAAACATATTTGCTTTAAGGCGCGTGGCCAGCCGTTCCAAAATAAAGACCAGAGCCGCTACGCCCAGTACGGACAGCAGTGTTCCTGTTACGGGGCTTCCCGTAAAAACAGTGAAAGTATAGCAGAGAAAAGCCCCCAGATTGGCGGCACCGTCAAGAAAGAGAGCCATTCTTCCTGCATATTCGCTGGCCAGTCCCCCTATTGTCATTGGTAAAAGAGGCGCCGCGATGTTCAGTATGGAAAGAAATGCGTTCATTTTATTCTCCTGCCGGAACTGTTTTGGCTGATGCTTCTTACGCTGAATACGGATATTGCAAAAAGAACAATTCCCTGGATAATTCCGCCTATGTCAAAACCAAAGCCGTTCATAAGTGAAATTCTGTCTGCAAAAGTGTAAAGCCACGCAAGAAAAAGCGATGACGGAATAAGCATAAGCGGGTTTCCCGAAGATAAAAGTGCGGCACTGAGTGCGTTCCAGCCTGTTCCCAGGTAAAAGCCTTTGTGGCATGTAAAATATGTCATGCAGACTGCCGTAAATCCTGCAAGTGCGTGAAGTGCTCCTGATACCGCCAGGGACGAATATGTGTACGGAGATGAGGCAAATCCGCAGTAAGATGCAAATTCCGGGGCTTTTCCCCAGAGTGACATTTTTCTTCCAGAATATGTCCTGTACAGAAAAAGCCGGGCTGCAATGCAGAAAAGCGGGCATAAAACAAGGCTTATCTTTGGCATCCTGTAAACTTCACTTATATAAGGAAGTGCCAGCATGTTTGTGGCCGACGTGTTTTTTGAGGCGCTTATGAACCCGTCTATAAGCGGAATAACGGCCGCAGAAATTATAAATGAAGTGAGAAGAGGCTGTGCACCGCGTTTTTCCCAGAGAAGGGCAGAAAGAAGTCCCAGAAGAGATCCCGAAGCAAGGGAAGCGGCCAGTGCAAGTGCAAAAACCAGAGGTGATGGGCCCTGTACATAGACAAGAACTGCGCAGCCTGCAAAACCGCCTGCATATATTTGTCCTTCGCCGCCAAGATTCATTGCACCGCATCTTATTGAAAGAAGGGCGCCTGTTCCTGCAATCATGAGAATTCCGGCTGAAGTAAGCATTGTCATAAGGTAGTACATTTTTTAGCCTGCCTGTTTTGAAAAAGAAAGTTTAAGGATACCGCTTTCAAGAGTATATACGCGGGAACACAAAGTAAGCGGAAAATCTTCTGCTCCAATGAGAATTACGGCTTTTTTATCTGAAACGAGGGAAAGAATTCTTTCACACAGGCGTTTCTGTGACGCAGCATCAAGTCCCTGCATGGGGTTGCACATTATTACAAGACTTGGGTTTGTAGAAAGCTCGCGTGCAAGAATGAGTCTCTGGAGCATTCCACCGCTAAGGTCAGAAACACTCTGCTGCGGGGTGATTTCTATGGCTGCGTCTTTTATAAGGTCAAGCGCTTTTTCTTCTGCATCTTTTTTTGTGTACACAGAAAGCATTTCTGCGACTGTAAGCGACGGGTTTGAAGCCCTGTATGTTTTGTCGGACGGAATAACGGCAGTTCCGTTTTTTCTAAGGAAACAGGGGGTAAGGTCTGCTGCTTTTATCGCAGTTTTTTTCTGCTGAGCTGAAAAGAATGAAACCGTTCCTGAAAGGCCGTCTTTTTCCATTCCGCAGAGAGCATCTTCAAATGTTTTTAGAGAAGAGTCACCCGGCGATGTAACTGCACATATTTCACCGTAGTATGCCTGCAACCCTGCGTCTGTTACCGGAGGGCGGTTTTTTGGTCTGCATGAAAAGCCGCTTATTTCCAGACAGATTTTGTGTTGCGTTCCGCTGTTTGTCTGCTGAACAATTTGCGCGGATTTTTCTGTAAAAAAATTCCTGTCTGCCAGAGAATCCGAAGCCCTGGCGTAAAAGTGCGACAGTTTTCCTTCATTAAGAACCGTTACTGTATCTGCGTTGGCTGCGGCTTCGGCACGGCTGTGGGTTATTACAATTATGCACATTCCTTTTTGCGCAAGGGTTTTCAGAAGTTTGTAAAGTTTTTCCCTTTCCTCTTTATCAAGAAAGGCAGAAGGTTCATCAAGAATAAGGCATTTTGGTTCGTAAATAAGGGCTGCCGCAAGTGAAGTGTAAAAGCGTCTATTTCCGCCAAGATTTTTTATTTTTTCATCCGGAACAATACCCGGGTCAATTTCTGCAAGCTGCTTTTTGATTTTTTCTGTCTTTTTTTTACCGGTAAAGATTCCTGTTCCCAGAAGAATATTTTGCAGTACAGTAAGATTTTCTGCAAGAACCGGACGCTGGCGTACAATATATATTCCTTTTGACATTGCGTCTGCAGCAGAAACAAAGTGCGTCTGTATTCCGTCAATAAAGATTTTTCCGCCTGAAGGTGAAAGGCTTCCCGAAAGAATCGAAACAAGGGTTGATTTTCCCGCTCCGTTTTCTCCAAGAATCGCATGGATTTTTGACCCTCCGAACGTAATAGTTATTCCGTCGAGGGCAGTTTTAAGCGTGTATTTTTTTGATAAATCCTGAATGCAAAGTTCCATCAGTTGCTTTCTGAAAGTGACTCTATGAGAACGTCCATTTTTTCCCTTATCGAGGGGCTTACAGAACTTTCATAAAGCGGGTCATCCCTTACAAATTCAATGTATCCGTCTGAAAAACCTACTGTGCGCGTCTGTCCCCATAAAATCTTTCCGTTAAGGTAGTCAAGTGCAGTTTCTTTTGCGGCTTTTTTCTGAAGAACCAGGCATGAAGAAATGATTGTTCCCGGTGCTTTTGAAAATGCATTTTCGTCAAACCATACAAGGTGAATGCCCAGTTCCTTTGCAGCAGAAATAACCCCTCTTGAAGCACCGCCGCAGATTGGAAGAATTACGTCTGTTCCCGAAAAAGCCATGGCTTTTGTAATTTCGGCACCTTTTGAAGCATCGTACCAGTTTCCTACAATTCTGAAGTCACAGACGGTTTCAGGAACGGCGTCAGAAGCACCCTTTGCAAAGCAAGGCATGAGTACTTCATTCATTACAGGATATTCCTGGGCTGCAATGAGACCTACGCGTTTTGTCTTTGAAAAAAGGCCTGCAATGTACCCCGAAAGATATGCCTGTTCCTTTTGGTTGTAGCTTACTGCCGCCATATTTTTGTTGCCTGAAACAGCCGCATCCAGAAAGATGAACTTCTGTTCCGGGAACATTCTGCTTACCGGCTCTGCAATTTCGGGAAGGGAAGGGTTTGACGAAATTATTACATCGAATTTTTTTTGTTGCGGCAAGGGCTGTAAGTTTTGTTCCCCATTCTGCCTGGTTTGTTCCAGCTTCTGAAACGGTAACCGAAGCTTTTTTTTCTGAAACTGCATTGTATTCCTGAACAGCTTCCTTTACTCCTTCTGCAAGATTTGCGTAGATTGCAGAGTCGGCCATTATTCCGGGAATGTATACTGCAATTGAATATTCAGATTTGTCTTTTTTTGCTGAACACGATGACAGTACGAAAAGGTTTATTACTGCAAGAGAAACCAGTATTGCCGGAATTTTTTTTGAAAAAATGTATTTAAGAACTGCGAATTTCATATTTCCCCCAGAGAAAAATATAGTTTTATCTCAAACTAATGTCAACCGTTCTTTCTTTGCTGAATCTACGTTTTCTGACATTTTGAGCAGCAGTGAAAGAAGAGTCTGCTTTTCTTCTTCAGAAAAATTTTTGTAGCAGACAGACAGCAGTTCCCTGGAGATTGATGAAGTAAATGAATTGTATTCGCGGCCTTTTTCTGTCAGTGAAATGTATTTTGTACGGCTGTCTTTTGTACCTGATTCTGAAGTTACGAGCCCTTCGTCGCACAGTTTTCTTATTAAAACAGTTGTGGTCGACTTGTCCCTGTTTATGCGGCGGGCAATTTCTCCCATAGAGAGAGAGCCGCTGTTTGCAAGCTGAAAGAGTATAAAGCCGTGTGATGAAACAAAAGGTGCTTTTTCTGAAAGCATTTTGTTGGTAAAATCGGCACTGGCCGCGTGTATGTGGGAAATAAGCGATAAAACTGACGAAACTGAATATTCCATTCGTAAAGTCTAGCATATTTTTTTGTTGACTGTAAACTGTGATTATATTAGTATTTTAACATGTTTAAATTCTTCTTTAAAAAGAACTTTTTTGATGTCTGGGACAATCTCTTTCATGTTATTGCCTGCAATCTTATTTCACTGGTTGTACTTGCACTTTCTGCATTTTTGTGCTTTGCTGCGGTTTCTGTTCCGGAAGGGGAACTTGCAAGAAATGTGTGTACATTTGCAGCCGTTGCGGTTTCGTGCATTCTTATAAGCATTTTTTCATTTGCAGAAGGAAGCAATGCGGCCGATGTTGCGTCTTTTGATACACCGCGCTTTTTGGACTATTTTAAGTCTGTAGTTCCTTCTATTAAAGACGGTGTACTTTTTGGACTGTTGTCGGCTCTTCTTGCGGGAATCGCATTTGTAAGCATTCCGTACTATTTTAACATGTACAGGGCCGGTGGAACAGCGGGTTTTGTCTACCTTCTGCTTGCGGCACTTATTTTCTGGTTTATTGTAATTACAATACTTGCCCTGCAGTGGTTTCTTCCAGTCAGATCGCTTATGGGAAACAGTTTTGTAAAACGCCTTAAAAAGTCGTATATAATTTTCTTTGACAATCCCGCCTTTACGCTTGGTGTAGCCCTGGTAAACGTGCTTAACATTGTGCTTTCTGTAGTTACACTTGGACTTGTTCCCGGAATGAGCGGAATAATCATTACAAATACGAATGCACTCAGGCTGCGCCTTTACAAGTATGACTGGCTTGAAGTTAACCCGGACCTTACGCCTCAGGAAAGAAAGAATGTTCCGTGGGGAGACCTTCTTGCCAAAGACAGGCGCATTGTAGGCGACAGAAAGTTGCGTTCCCTTTTCATGCCGTGGAAACAGTAAGCTGCAAACAGTAGTCAAGAACCCTGCTTTGTGATAGACTTTCCAAAATATCTTGCCAGAAGTGGCTTTGGCCAGTGCAATCCGGTGCCGGCCTATAGGAGTTTAAAAGTTATGGAAAAGAAAGTCGATCATTCATGCACGCTTGATAAGATTATAAGCCTTTGCAAGCGCCGCGGATTTGTTTACCAGTCCAGTGAAATTTACGGCGGTCAGGCCGGTGCATGGGATTACGGTCCGCTTGGTGTAAATTTAAAGAAGAACATTCAGGCTGCCTGGTGGAAGGAAATGACACAGCTTCATGATGATGTAGTTGGTCTTGATGCTTCCATTTTTATGCACCACAAAACATGGGAAGCTTCAGGACACGTAGGCCACTTTTCCGACCCTATGATTGACTGTACAGAATGCAAGGCTCGTTTCCGCGCAGACCAGCTTATTGAAGATTTCTGTTCTGCACATTCAATTGTTCCGCCAAAGCCTGTTGATACAATGAGCCACGAAGAAATGAAGGCTTTTATTGACGAAAAAGGCATCCACTGTCCTACCTGCGGAAAACACAATTACACTGATGTACGTGAATTCAACCTTATGTTCAAGACACATCTTGGACCTGTTGCAACCGATGCATCCCTTATTTACCTGCGTCCTGAAACCTGTCAGGGAATTTTTGTTGACTTCAAGAATATTGTTCAGTCAAACCGCATGAAGATTCCGTTTGGTGTAGCACAGGTCGGTAAGTCATTCCGTAACGAAATTATCTTCAAGAACTTTATTTTCCGTACCTGCGAATTCGAGCAGATGGAAATGGAATATTTCTGCAAGGAAGGAACTGATGTAGAAACATTCGAACGCTGGAGAAAAGAGCGCTGGGCATTCTACCTCAAGTATGGTATTGCCGAAAGTCACCTTCAGTGGCACCACCATGACAAGCTTGCCCACTATGCAAAGGACGCATACGATGTTCAGTACAAGTTCCCGATTGGTTTTGAAGAAATTGAAGGAATCCACAATAGAACTGACTTTGACCTTACACAGCATTCAAAATTCAGCGGAAAGGATATGTCCTATATTGACCAGGAAGACGGAAACAAGAGCTTTATTCCTTATGTAATAGAGACTTCTGCCGGTCTTAACCGCAACCTTCTTATGTTCCTCTGTGAAGCTTACGAAGAAGAAAATGTTGGAACAGACGGTAAGGACGACTACAGAACAGTTCTTCACTTTGACCCGCGTCTTGCTCCTGTAACTGTAGCAGTTCTTCCTCTTATGAAAAAGGACGGACTTGCAGAAAAGGCACAGGAAATCCGCAATATGCTTAAAGAAGATTTCATGACCGACTACGACCAGAGCGGAACTGTAGGAAAGAGATACCGCCGCCAGGACGAAATCGGAACACCTTACTGCGTTACTGTTGACTATGATACACTTGATTCAGCAAGTCCCAATTACGAAACAGTTACCGTACGTTTCCGTGACAGCATGAAGCAGGAACGTGTAAAGCTTTCAGAACTTACAGGCTTTATTCATAATGCAATCCGTAACTACAAGAGTGTGGTTCGCGACTAAAAAGGCTAAAGAAAAATAACACTTGCGGCTGTCCAAAAGTTTTGAAACACTTTGTTTCTTTTGGACAGCCCGCTCTTTCTGGTGGAAAAATGGAATACGTTGCGCTTGGAAAATCAAATCTTCTTGTAAGCAGAACAGCATTCGGTGCCATGAGCCTTGACTGTCCTGAAATAAACTCCTGCGGTGCCGAAGCAGAAGAAAAGGCCTGTGCTATTGTTCATCAGGCTTATTCCGGCGGAATGAATTTTTTTGACACTTCCCGTTCCAAACCGGAATGTGAACAGAGACTTGGAGCGGCCCTTCACGGTATAAGGCATAATGTAATCCTTGCTACAAAAACTGCCGCTCAGAGTGTACAGGAACTGCGCTCTGATCTTCAGGAAAGCCTGCAGGCACTTAATACAGATTTTATTGACCTTTACCAGCTTGAAAATCCTTCTGTTCTTGCTCAAAAAGACGGCCGCGACGGTATTTACAACGAACTATGTTCTCTGCGAGACAGGGGAGTTATAAGGCATTTTGGAATTGCTTCAGAAAACCTTGATCTTGCCGAAGAAGCCATAAAAAGCGGTCTTTATGAAACCGTTCAGTTTCCTTTTAATATGATTTCTTCTGAGAATACTCTTTCACTTGTAAAAATGTGCGATGAAAATGATATAGGGTGTATTGCCATGCAACCTCTTAACGGCGGTATTGTAAGCAATGTTCCTCTTGCTCTGGGGTTTTTGCACCAGTATGAAAACGTTGTTCCTGTCTGGGGAGTACATACGCAGGAAGAACTTCACCAGATTCTGTATTTCAACGACCATCCCCCTGTAATTGACGAAGAATTCAAGTCCGAAGTCGAAAAAATACGCTGCTTCTTTAATTAACATAGCGGATAAAAATGACAGCCTGCTGAAATTACACCCTGTATTTTATTTTTTTATGGTCTTCAGTGCGGCAATCAAATCTGCAGATTCCTTTTCGTTCATCTGACGCAGTATTTTCAGATTGGTTTCATTTGTCTGTACGGTAATTGGGTTTCCGTCTGCGTCTTCTTCACCCATAATCTGAACAACCGGATTGCGCGGGTTTCCTGGAGTTACATCTGTTACCTGTGCGGCTTTTCCGTTTGCAAGATAGACATAGGCTCCGATGGGGTAGAGTGACATGCTGTACAGAAGCGCTTTTACAACCGTGTCGTCATATTGATGGTTTTCGTTGCGCAAAAGTTCAATCATGGCTTCGTAAGTGGTTTTTGCTTCCTTGTAGTGTCTTGGCGTCGTTATTGCTTCGAATGAACAGGCAACTGCAATTATTTTTCCGTAGAGGGATATATTTTCGCCTGTAAGATGCCGCGGGTAACCTGTTCCTGTTTCACGCTCGTGGTGGTCAAGTACACCAAGCTGAATGCTCAGCGGGAAATTTGCTTCTTTAAGAATGTTGAATCCAAGAATTGTGTGGGTCATCATCTGTGACTTTTCCATGGGAGTAAGCGGCTTGTCGTTCATGTAAAGTTGCGGTGGAAGTCTTATCTGACCGAGTTCATGCAGTATGCCGGCAACACCCAGTTCAATAAGCTTGTCTGCATTCATATTCAGCTGGAGTCCGATTGTAATTGCAAGAACTGTGGAACGCATGCTGTGTGTTACCAGAAAGTTTTTGTTGCGCGCTTCGTAACTGGGAGAAATACGCAGAATATAGCGTGTGTTTTCACGTACAAAAGTGCAGAGTTCGCCTACGGTTTCACTTATTTCCTTTATGTTAAGCTCTTTATGTGTTGCGTAGCGGGTAAACATTGCATTTATATAAGCCATATATTCTTTGTAGACAGCCTGGACAATTTCGAACTTTTTTTTGTCATCTGCTTCTGCCATAATTTTATGGTTAATGTTTTCCTGGGCAAGGGCAAATGCGTTTTCTTTTTTTACCGGAATTTCGGGTTCTTCAGTAACAGTTGGTTTTGGTTCAGGTTTTTGAGGAGGCGGAACAGTGAGTCTGTCATCAGATTCGTCAAGATATTCCGAAAGGTCTACTGATTCTGTTTTTCCAAGAACTGCTTTTTTTGCGGGATCTGAAACTGCGCTCTTTTTATTTTGAAAGGCTTCTGCTTCTGCAGTTTGGGCTATACTGATTTTTCCTTCTGTATAGACCTGTGTGAAATTCCATTCTTTTAGAGCCCTAATCTGTTCGCCCGTAAGGGGACTGGGCGGCATTACGAGTAAAAAAGACTTGTCCAGCATGAGAGGTTTGTTAAAATAAGTGTTCGGCTTTAATTCTGAAATTTCATAGGTATTCATTTTCGTCTCCCGAAGTTCTCATGTGTCTTCTATATAATATCGGCATGTTATATGCAAAACTGAACCTGTAAATGCAAATGCCCATTTAAAAAACGAAAAGACCAAAGCTAAGAATCTTTGGCCTTTCCAACGGAGATCTTATTTCTCCTGAACCTGGATGTGGTTCTGGAGTTGTACTTTACACAGGCGTCTGGATGTCTAAAAAGAACCGCCTGTGTAAAGGAAATCACAACACGATAATATTATCGGTGAGCGCCAGAAAA
The DNA here is from genome assembly GCF_016117655.1 of Treponema peruense. Taxonomy (NCBI): domain Bacteria; kingdom Pseudomonadati; phylum Spirochaetota; class Spirochaetia; order Treponematales; family Treponemataceae; genus Treponema; species Treponema peruense. The sequence continues at coordinate 1,878,950 of NZ_CP064936.1, read as the reverse complement.
ACTTTATAGTAAGATGCTTTTATTTAAAAACTTTTTGCATTCTTCTGCAGATGTATAAAGTTGTTCATAGAGTATTCTCGAAAACTGAATCTGGCCGGATGTTTCGCCGGTATTTATATCTTTTGTAAGAAATTCCAGCCGGCTCTTTGTCGGAAAAACGAGTTCTGCAGCCTGTTTTGCGCCGGAAGCCAGAATTTTTTTGTCCAAATCTGAAAGAGTGTAGAGAATTCTGTCTGTTTTTTCAGGTGCTGCCAGTGCCCTGTTGCAGAAATTTATTCCTTCGCGGGCAATATCTGACAGTTCGTTTAATTCGTAAAGAAATTCATTTAGAATATGCATGAATTCACTTTTGTCTGCATTGATCGTCTGTGAATTTTCGCACAGTATTGAATTCTTTTTTTGCCTGATGTCGGGAAGATCCAGCAGGGCTTTTGGAAGTTCTGTTTTTATTCCTTCGATAAAGAGGCTTTTGTCTGAAAGAGAATATGTATCAAGCCCACCTAGAGCCGCTTCTGTACAGTTTTTTTTGAACCATTGTGCAAAAAGCAGCATTTTTTTGTCGGTAAATATTCCGTTTCCGCAATAGTCCTGTTTTTTGATGAGCGCACCGTTTATCAAGGCCACTGTTCCTTCAGTTTCTGCCGTATTTAATCTTGACGAAACTTCATGGGCTTTCTGTTCAAACTGGGATCCTCTTATATGCGTCTGTCCCTTTGGAAAACCCAGATCCAAGCCGGCCATAAAAATAACATTTGCTCCGCAGTAACGTGCAAAATCCCATGCAGTTGTAGAAACACTTCCCCCGGCTCCAAGTCCCCAGCCCCGCGACCCGCTTTTGCTCATCCGTGACTCAAAGTATTGCCCGATCGGGAACTGCGAGGCGTAAAGTACTTTTTCGCGGCAATTGAATCTGAACACAGAAGGCCAGGCGGCAATTTCTGTAACAAGAACAGAAGATGGAGACTTCAAGAATTCAAGGTGAAGCGAACAGTAATACTGCGGGTCAGACAGCAGGATAAAGTCTGGTTCAATTCCGTACTGAAGGCATGAATGAAGGGCTGTATCTACACAGACAGTTACCGTTTTTTGTGAAATCTGTCTTAAAAGAAGCAATGTGTCAGAAAGTGTAGGGCCTGCCGCAAGAATCAAAAATGGAAGGCCGCTGAATTTATTGCGGAATTTCTGTATTGTGTCGCAGAGAATAATCTGTTTTGCATTGATGCAGCTGTTTTTGAGCCAAAGCCTGCTGAATTTCTCGAGCGTTTTTTCGTTTACACTGTCTCTTTGTTTTCCTTCAGCAAGAGTTTCTTCTACTGCAGAAAAAAAATCACGGTCATGCTGAATCTGCGCATTGTTTTTGAATACAAAAATTTCTTTGGCATTGTACCGATCCAAAAGAGATTGCGTCTGTTCCTTTGAAGCGCCAACGGCAAGAATAAGGTTTTTGTGGCTGAATATGTTTTCCCAGTCAGTTTCATTAAGGGCCGCCAAAAGTCTTGAAGGATTGCTTTCTACAAGAATGATTGCGGCTTGAGGAAAACGTTTTGCAAAGGCCACCGGTGCATAACCCAGCCCGAATCCCAGAAATACGGCAGCAGAATATTTGTTTTCGTCAAAGGCTTTTACTGCCTCTTCGGCTTCTTTTTGCGGATTGTATTTTGAGTGAAGGGGAATATTGTTTTCTATAACCGTCGGCTGACCGTTTTTTGCACTTACAATCTGTAACGGTGCCGGTGTACAGTCCTGCCATAATTCTGAAAGACCGGGGAATCTTTCTTTGAGAAGCTTGAGGTTTTTATTCAAAAGTGAGCTCAATCTCTGTATTCTCCGTGTATGGCATTCCCGGCTGCGGGTTTTGTGCCACGACCCATCCTTCACCGGTAATTTTTATATTGGCTGTTTCAAGAAGGGGAATTATGTCGCATTTTGGCCGCCCCAGAAAGTTTGGCATGGGTCTTCCTGGAACAAGGGCGAGTGGAGCATTGTCTTTTATTGTGATTTTTCCTGAATGTTCAAGGCTTGCCGCACCGTTTCTTGTCATTCCAAGATGGTCAATTATTTCGTCGGCGGCCTCTGCAATTACAGGGGCTACAATTCTTCCGGCGTAGGTTTCTCCTTTTGCCTTTTCTATTACTATATAAAGAATTATCTCGGGCTTTTCTATAGGAAAAATGGCCATACAGTTTGAAAGAAAGTCCGTGTCGCTGTAACCACCGTGTACTGTGTCTGCCATCTGAGCTGTTCCGGTTTTTACGCCTATTGAAATATCACCGAGTGCTGCCCGTGTTCCTGTACCGCTTTTTGCAGTTGTTTCCATGCAGCTTAAAAGATATTGTGCAGATGCAGCGTTCAGAACACGTTCTTTTGTCTGCGGTTTGTGAATGTATTTTATGTTGCCGTCTACATCGGTTATTCTCTGTATTACAGTCAGCTGAATCGGAACACCGCCATTTGCCAAAGCTGTAGCAGCCTGAACCATTTGCAGTGCACTTACGCTTATTTCCTGTCCTATAGACATCGTGGGTTTGCTTCGTGCAGACCAGTACCGGTCATTCACATTTTTTACAGAACCGCGTGTTTCTGCAGGAAGTTCTACACCTGTACGTTCACCGAACCCGAATTTTCTTATATACGAAAGAAAAGTGTTTGTTTCCATTCTTTCACTCATCTGTGCAAGTGCGTCGTTGCAGGAATATTTGAGCGCGGTTCTTGCATTGATCCAGCCGTGGTGGTCAAGACATTTTATCGTAATTGTTTCGCCAAGGTTTGTCTTTCTCTGGTAGATTCCATCGCAGAGAAAACTGTCGTCAGGTGTAATTGAACCTGCATCCAGAAAAGACGCCACTGAAAATATCTTGAATACACTTCCCGGTTCATAGGCCGCAACTGCAGGTCTGTCTATTGTTTCTTCTTTGTCTGCAAAAGAGTAGGCATTAAGGTTTGCAGAAGGCAGGCTCACGTACGAAAGAATTTCACCGTTTACGGCATTGGCGGCAATAAGCATTATGTTTTCTGCCATTGTTGTTTCCATCGCGTTTTTTGCAATTTTTTCGAGCTTGTACTGAAGATCTGCGTCTATGGTAAGATAAATGTTGTCACCGTGGATTGTTCCTGTTTCCCCGGGTTTTGGTTCAGGCTGAAGAACCGACTGCTGCGAGTATTCTATTCCGCTTAAGCCCCGTCCTGCATCTCCCATGTATCCTATAAGCTGGCTGGCAAGACTGTTTTCGGGATAAATGCGACCTGGAATTTTGTCGAATTTAACAAAATCGGCAAATTCTGATTCAGACAGAATTTTCTGCAGTTCATCACGCTGTGCTCTTGAAATCTTTTTTTTGATGTAGGTAAAATTCGGGTTTGTGGCTGTTCTGATTTTTGATTCTATTTCTGCAGGATCCATTTCGAGTGTTCCTGCAACAAGAAGGGAAAATGTTTCCGGGGAGCGTATTTTGCTTGGTGTAACGCCAATGTGGAAAAAGTCTGTCTGGACAGCGAGCTGCTTGCCGTTTCTGTCAACAATTGCACCCCTTTCTACAACAGGAACTCTGACCCTGGGAGCCGGCTGCTTGCCGAGAGCAAGTGAGAAAAATTTTGCATAAACAACAATCATTATGGCGGCGCAGAATACAAGACAGAAAATAACCCTGCCTTTCCTGAAGAATCCTGTCATTTTATGATAACCCTGCCTATTACATTTTTTTCAGGAACAAAACCGTATGCCCTTGAGTCTACGGACTGTGCGGGATTGTCGCCCAAAGCCAGAACAGTTCCTTCGGGAACACGATCCGTGCGGCAGAGAAGATGGTACTGGTTTTCAGAAAGAGGATATTTTTTACTTCCCACAATGAGATTATAGCCCGAATTCAATGAAAATTCCAGTGTATTGCCCGAAACAGCAGCGCACCGTTTTACAACAAGATTTCCGTCGTGCAGGTAAGTTATTATGTCATTGACCTTTGGTTTGTTCCAGTTAAAAAAAACGCTGTCACCGAACGGTTTTACAGGACCGTAGGCAAGTTTGCTTACTGCGATTGTCTGTCCGTCCCTTAAAGTCGGAAGCATGGACTTTCCGCTGACAGTCAGAATATCAACTGCAAACAGTTTTAGAAAAAGACCCGCGGCAAATCCTAGAAATGCGCATTTTACGGCGGTTTTAAGTAGTTTTGACATTCTTCTCCCATCAATTTGAATTTATTCTAATATGGAAAATGTTTTATGTCGATACACTAAGCATGGAAATAATAAACTGTTCTGATTTTTCGGGCTATGGAAAAAGATTTGAAAACCGTTCTTTTCTGAATTTTTCTTTTGGAAAGGCTTCAGGAGCAAGACACACTTCACGTTCTGTTGCTGCACATTCTGTTTCATTGAACCGAAGTCTGCGTTATTTTAATTTTCATTCTTTTCTGAGTGAAGCAGAAGGACGCTGTGTTCTTGCCGCAAGAAAATTGCGTTCTTTTATAAAAAGCCACGCTTCTGTAATTCCGTTTATTGCGCTTGCGGCTTTTGTTCCGTTTATTGTTTCTGTACTTCTTTCTTTTTCTGAAGGATTTGCACGCCGCGTAGATCTGGGGATTTCTGCCGCAGACAATTATGTCTTTCTTGACTCTGCAATGACCGATTTTGCATTTGAAAGAATCGGCTATTTTGACACAGACGGAAATGTTTTTTCAGAAAACGGGCTTCCTGTTTCTGCAAAAGCTTCGTTTAAGGAACCCGTTGTTTTTTCTGAATATACTGTAAGACCCGGAGATACAATCAGTGGAATCAGCCTTAAGTTTGGTCTTTCAAATATTTCTACCCTTATTGCTGTAAATAAAATTGACAATGTAAGATCTGTACGATCTGGAACAAAAATACGTATTCCTTCGGTGGACGGTCTTGTTCATACAGTTTCATCAGGAGAAAGTCTGGGGTCGATTTCCTCAAGATACGGTGTAAGCATAGAAGACATTCTTGATGTTAACGATATGGCTTCTGATGTTCTTAAAACCGGCTCACAGCTTTACATTCCCGGTGCACGTCTTGACAAAAATACTCTGCGCCGCGCTATGGGTGAAACATTTATCTGTCCTCTTACTGTACGGTGGCGTCTTACATCAAAGTTCGGTTACAGAAAAGATCCTTTTTCCGGAGTTGATTCGCATCATACCGGAATTGATATGGCCTGTCCTACGGGAACTTCAATCCGCCCTGCAATGAACGGAACAGTTGCTGCTGCCGGCTTCCATAAAATTTACGGAAATTATGTTATAATAAGACACTTTGACGGATATCAGACTTTGTACGCGCATATGAGCAAAATTCTTGTTTCAAAGGGCGACGAAGTTTCTGTTGGAACAAAAATCGGTCTTGTAGGAAGTACAGGATATTCTACCGGACCGCATCTGCATTTTTCTGTTTACAAAAACGGAAGACTGGTGGATCCAGCGACAGTGCTCAAGTGATGGTAAAACAATGAATGCAAGAATAAAAATAATCAGCGCTTTTCTTTCTGTAGTTCTCTGTACCGGGGTGGGCTTTAAGGCTCATGCCGGTGTATTGTTTTCTGATTTGAGTCTTGGAAGTAAAGACGCACTTTTGTTTACCGTCAAAAATGATATTCCGGGAACAAAAAAATATGAGAGTGTATTCCTTACAAAACTTGGAAAAAACTCTACTCTTGATTCACCAAAAATTTTAACATGTTTTCCCGAAAAAATGGAAGTTCTTGATGAAGGAAAAAATCTTCAGGTAAGAAACCGTTACGGAACAGCATGGTATTCGTTTAGTGAAGATAAGTTAACATGGATTTCCCGTGCAGAAAAACTTCCTGTTGGATATTCTGCCGTAAATTCACAGAGCGTAAGTCCTGACGGCAGGTGGATTTGTTTTGTAAGGGCAGACGGAATCTGCCGCGGAAGTCTTGTGATAATGAATGCCGTTGCTATGGAAGAAAGAATTCTTGTTGACTCTCAGACTCTTGGCGGAAGTGATGTCAATATACGCTGGTCACCTGACAGTCGCTTTCTTCTTTACGAAAACAACGGAAGCATTTATTTTGAAACGCCTGAATCGTTGTTTAAAAATGTGCGTCTTTCTGAAAGTTACCGCAGAATCGGGCAGGGTTACATTGACTGCGTAAGATGGACCGAAGAAGGTGATATTCTTTATATCAACGGCGACATAATTTACAGAATATACGGCAACGAACTTTATACGCGCGGACTTTATGCATCGCTTGTAGGAAACGGAACAATTGTAGGAAGGCTTTCTTCTGCATTTGATTCCATGCATGACAAATTCTTTTGTGACCCGAACGGCACTCAGATTATTACAATAACCGGAAACAATCTCATAACATATTGTACGCTCGGGTCGGTTGGATACGATTACGCAAAAATAAATGCAATTTATCCTTTGTCTGCACTTGGCGGAAATCCGTTTTCTTACGATGTATTCTGGACTTCAGAAAGAAAACCTCTGCTTTGGATTGACATGATAAGTTATTCTTCCGGAAAAAAGGTGAGTTCACTTTTTACTCTTTTCGACAGGATGGCAAGACTTTTTGAAACAGAAAATTCTGTCGCGCCGGTTTTGTCTCCGGACAGAAGATTTGTTGCATATTCCGGCCCCAAAAAACTGTGTATCTTTGATGCACTCAGCCAGAAACCCAGAACAGAAGTTGCAGGTGAAGAAATACATTCACTTGCATGGCGCGACTCAAGAAATCTTATTGCAGGCGGTGAAAATTCTGTAAGAGTTTTTAGAGTCCCGTCTTCTGAGTCTGCAAAGACTGAATCTTCTTTTCTGTTCCTTTCTTCGGCACAAAACTGCGGTTGGGAAAGAGATTCTGTTTACGCTGTCTCTTCCGGAAAAAAATATTTTTATAAAGAAGCATCTTCTGTCTGGTCAGAAGCAAAACTGAATTCTGGTACAGAAATTTTTTCAGAAAAAAATGGAAAGTTCAGAGTGTTTACGGGAACTTCTTTGAATAAACTTTTTGACAATGCAATTTATGTACGTTCACTTTCTGGAGGAACTACAACATATTCTGTTTTTCCTGAAACAGATGAAGAAAAACCTGATGCAAAAAAAATAGCCCTTGTTTTTGATGCAACTGACAGCGCAGACGGAGTTGCCTTTGTGCTGAACTCTGTAAATTTTTACGGAATAAAAACTACATTTTTTATTAACGGTGAATTTATACGGCGCTATCCTTTGGAAACAGTCCAGCTTGCTTATGGTGCAGACTGTGCATCCGGATTTTATTCAAATGCAAATCTTGTATCGGATGATTTTGCAATTGATGCAGATTTTATAAGGCGCGGTCTTGTCAGGAACGAAGATGAATTTTTTTCTGCTACAGGAAAAGAACTTGCACTTTTGTGGCACGCTCCTGAATACCGTTCAAGTGAACTTATGCGCAAAGCCGGAAGTGATGCAGGCTACAGATACGTGAATGCCCTTTCTGCAGAAAATGACTGCGAAAGTTCCATAGAAAAAATACTCAGTTCACTTTCTGACGGAACAGTTCTTTCTGTTAACGTAGGAAAAAGCGGAAAAGCCAGAAGTGAATATGTATTTGAAAAAATCAATTATCTTATAGCCTCAATTCTTGACAGCGGCTATGAGATAGTTGACGTGCGCGAAATTATAAAATAAATTCCGCAATTATTTTTGCTGCAACTGACCAAAGTGAAAAGCGTCTGCTGCTGTCCCGGTCTGCAACCAGCGGAACTGATTTAAGAAGCGTGTCGTCTATTTTGTAAACAATCTGTCCGTAAGGCGCTCCCTGCTGAACCTGGCCGTATATGTATGAAGGAATATTTATTTCTGTACGAACTTTTTTTGCACAGTCTTCTGCGTCTGTTCCTGTTATGAAAGGAACTGAAAAAGATGCATCTTCTGCCGGAACAAGATTTACAGAGTTCACCTTTGAGCCAAGAACAGGAACAGAATATTTTCTTTCTTCACTGTCTGTGTACGGCGCAAATTTTCTGAATGCAAATTCCATGAGGGCTGTTCCATCTTCGTTTCTGTATTTGTTTCCTTCTGCAGAACCTGTTCCGGGACCGCGCATTGTTACTGAAATAAAGCGGCGGTTTCCTCTTTTTGCAGTAAGCGCAATATTGTAACCGCTTTCGTAGATAAAGCCTGTCTTGAGCCCGTCGCAGCCTTCCAGTTTTCCAAGAAGTTTGTTTGTGTTGTATTGGACTACAGCCTGACCGTCACCCTGCGCGCGCTGGCTTTGAGGCAGATTGTGTTCCAGAGGATAGCGCAACACTTTTTGTGAGTGAAAGTCATTTATTGCAAACGGAAATCTTTCTATATAAACTTTGCAGAAAGCAGCAAATTCTTTTGCTGTAGTAATGTTCTTTTCACTGTAACCGCTTGATTCTACAAATTTTGTGTTTTTAAGACCAAGTTCATTTACGGTGCTGTTCATCTGCATGACAAAATCTTCCATATTGCCGGCAACATAATTTGCAACTGCTATTGACGCATCGTTTCCGCTTGCAATGGAAAGACCAAGAAGAAGTTCTCTGAGAGTAACCTGCTGTCCCTGTGCCAGAAACATTATTGAAGCGTCACGCGGAAGATTGATTGCCCAGCTTTGAGGCGGAAGGGGAACCTTATCGTCGAGCGATATTTTACCTTTTTCTGTAGCATCAAGAACAACATACATTTCTACAAGTTTTGTCATTGAAGCCGGGGGAATAAGTTCGTCTGCATTTTTTTTATAGAGAATATTTCCTGTCTGTGCATCAATAAGAATTGCGCTCTGTGCATGTACGGGAATTTCTGCCGGAACAGTTTTGTACGGAAGTTCTTTTACAATCTGCAGTCTTTCGGGAAAAAGTGTGTCGAGTTTTTTCTGGAATTCATTCTGACTTTGTCCTGCAAGGGATTCACATTCTTTTGGGTAAAGTATATTGAATAAATTCAAAATTACGGGTGTGACAATAAAAATAGAGATTGCCAAACCCGCAAGAAAAGAAGCAAATGTTTCTTTTGATTTAATGTGCATTGCCGGTTACTCCGATTTTGAACTTCTGTTTCTGAGACTTAAATCTGCAACTGCAATTGCTGCCATTGCTTCTACTACGGGAATAATTCTTGGGCAAAGGCATACATCGTGGCGACCTTCGATTTTTATGCTGCATTCAGACATTGAAGTATCGACTGTTTTTTGTTCCCTGTAAATGCTGGGAACGGGTTTTACTGCTACCCTGAAAATTATTTCGTCACCGCGTGAAATTCCACCTAGAATTCCGCCGGCGTTGTTTGAAGCAAAGACTGCATCTTTTTTCATGGAATCATTGTTTTCGCTTCCTGTAAGTTCCGCTGCATCGAACCCAGCACCGAATTCAATTCCTTTGACAGCTCCTATAGAAAGCATTGCGTGTGCAAGAACAGCATCTATTTTGTCAAATACAGGTTCTCCAAGTCCTGCCGGAACTCCTCTGATTACACATTCAATTATTCCGCCGGCGGAATCTCCTTCTTTTTTTAATTCTTCGATTCTTTTTTGCATAATGGCTGCAGCGTCTGAATCTGGAGCACGCATCAAATTTTTTTCTATCTGGGATTCATCTGTTTTACTGCATTTTATTCCGGCTGCTTCTTTTGTGTAGGCACAAATTGAAATGCCTTGTTCTTTAAGCAGCATTTTTGCAAATGCACCTGCAGCAACCCTGGCACAGGTTTCTCTCCCGCTCGAACGTCCGCCGCCTCTGTAATCGCGTATGCCGTATTTCATAAAGTATGTGTAGTCTGCATGACCCGGCCTGAATTTGTCGCAGATATTGTTGTAGTCAGATGAATGCTGGTTTGAATTTCTTATGAGAACTGCAATCGGTGTTCCTGTAGTTTTTCCTTCGAACACGCCGCTAAGAATTTCTGCCTTGTCGCTTTCGTTTCTTGCTGTAACTGCGGCTCCCTTTGTACCTGGTTTTCTTCTGTCCATTTCGTGCTGAAGAAATTCTTCATCTGCTTTAATTCCTGCAGGGCAGCCGTCAATTATGCATCCAAGCGCGGCTCCATGGCTTTCACCAAAAGTTGTTACTCTGAATATTTCACCAAATGTATTTCCTGACATATATACGTTTACCTCGCATTCTGCATTTTACCGAAGTTTTTGCATTAACTCAACACGGCTGTGTACATTTATTTTTTTGAAGATTTTCTTGTTGTGTGTAGCAACTGTAAGCGGAGAAATTTTGAGTTCCGCAGAAATCTCTTTGTCTGTTTTTCCTTCTGCTATAAGAAGTGCAATCTGTTTTTCTCTTGCCGAAAGATCAAAACTGTCAAGATTGCCGGTGCTGTCTTTGGGATTATCCTGAACTGCATGCTGCTTTTCTGTTTTTTTCTGCGGCTCTTCAATAAATGAAGTTTCACCTATTCTGCTCATTGTTGAATGTCTTATTTTTTGCGATACCGAAATTACTGCCTGAATTTTCTGTGTCAAATCTTCAATAGAAAAAGGTGTAACAAGACAGTCTGCAAGTCCTTTTTTAAACAGCCGAGACATGTTTTCTTTTTCATTTACCGGAGTCATCATAATAAAAGGAATGTCCTGCGTAAGGGAGTCATAACTGCATTTTTCAAAAAGTTCAGCTCCGTCTATGATTGCAAGATTGTAATCGCTGATTATCAAATCCATGCGTTTATAGTCAGGTGAGTTCAATATTTCAAGCGCTTCTGCTCCGTTAGATGCAATTGTTACGCTGCAGCTATGGGACAGAATATTTTTTATAAAATTGCGTTCCCCGGTGTGTCCTGCAACAAAAAGAATATTCGGCGGTGTTTTGTATTCCGGAAGAAGACCAAAATCGAATGAATCATTTTCCTGCACAGAGATTGTTTTTTTTGATTCCTGCATAATCATTGAGTCTCTGACCATAACAGACGGCTTGTCTTTGTCTGCAATAATTTCTGGGGAAAACTCAATTTCAAAACGGCAGCCACCTGCAACTTCCAGTGCGGTCATCTTTCCGTTGTAGATTTCTATCGTGCTCAAAACAAGGTTGAATTCTATACCATCACTTTTTTCGAAGGTATTGAAATCTGCTTTTTTTCCTTTGACAAGAACCGGATAAAGACTGGGGAGTGCAGACTTTAAATTGGAAACAGTTATTCTGCTTGTTGCGCTGAGCATAAAACTTTTTCCTGAGTTTCTGAAGTTAACGGGAATTGTTGTTCCGCGTGGGGAAATTTTCAAAACCGATGCTATAAAACTGACCATAATTATTTCCATTATATTGCAGTCCGCATAGACTACGCAGTCAGCTGAAACTTCTGTTGTTACTGTAATTTTGTTTTCTTTTACTGCGGCTGTTTTTTCTGAAGCTTTTATGCAGCTGTTAAAAAACGGAAGAATCTGTATGGGAACATTCTTGAGTTCATTTTTATTTTCAAAAACACAAACTGCTTTAAGATAATCATTTATTCTTGCAGAATTATATTTTATTATATCAGCATATTCCTGTTCGTTTTTTTCTGAAATTCGTCCTGCCAGAAGGGCGGCTGCATTTTTCATTACAAACGATGATTCTGCAAGTGTTTTTATTACCATAAAGGTGAGTGAAGTTTTTTTTCTGAGTTCAGAGTAGTTTTCTTTTGTATATTGAAGCATCGTGCGTACCGAAGAATATTTTTGCCTGAACGTTATTCCGACAGTGTATATTGCTGGAAGTGTAAGCAAAAGAAAGTCGGTTGTGAAAACAAGATTGTCTTCTGTTTTGCTGAAAAATGTAAGGAATGAAAATTCCGGCATGGTTCTTAGAATAGATGCACTTTGCATAATTACAGAAATGATAAGTCCCGGAGTCCAGAGTGTAAGAATAAGTTTTGTGTTTTTGTCAAAATATTTCAGATCCGAAAAAATGCAGGCGCAGAAAATTGTCTTTACGGTAATCATGCCTATTACAAAAATGCAGAACATTATTGCAGGTGAATGTACAATAAAACAGAGAATGAGAATTCCGGTTGAAATTGTAAGAAGAAACGGCAGAATTATGAATGCAGTCCCATCCTGTTTTTTTCTTTTTAAATGAACTGTAAAGAATGTGATTAAGAAAATAACATACAGAACGGTAAGAATGTACATAATTCTTACGCTGTGCGGAATTTTTGTCATAAGCCCGTTCCAAAGATAAACCGGTCCTATGCCTCGCATCTGCATCTGAAGAATCGTAAATGTAAAGGCCGCCCCAGCAAGAGCCAGATATGGCTTTTCTTTCAGTCCGATACCTATTGCAAGAAGCATTAATGAAATAAGAATAAAAATTCCAAAAATGCAGTAAGTGTAGAATTCCAGAAAACTCTGGCTGCTGTCAAAAACGCGCTTGGGAACAATAGATACAATCACCGGCGAACCGATGTAAGAAACAAGCCTTATGCGGATATGGTGTTCTTTTTCTTCTGGAAAAGTAACTTCGCTGAACGGAATGCAGAGTCTCCAGTTGGGATATGTAATTTCATCTGTCGAAATGCTTCTTCCGGTGCGTCCCAGAAACTTCCATTCATCGCCTGTATCAAGGAATACTTCGGCAAAATCTATGTGTTCATGGCCAAAATAGAGATAGTAATCGCTTCCTTCTGTCTGTTTTGTGTCGGAAAATGTCAAGTCCAGCCACAGTGTTCCTGTATAAAATCCCGGGTTGAACGGAATTTTTACTTTTTTCAGTTCCTGAACGGGCAGATTAGAGCATTTGTATTTGTTTTCTTTGTCCAGGTATTTTTTTGCTTTGTATGGAATTGACTTGCTTTTTGGGACAAGAACGGACTGTTCTGTAAGGTCTGGGATTATTTTTTCGTTGTGAGGGGAAGATGCGTGGGCCCGAGCTGCAAACAGAAAAAGTGCTGTATATATGAAAAACTTTATTGATTTTTTGCTAAAATGGAACATATAAACAGTATAACTCAAGTTATTTCAAAAATAAAGGTTTTTATACCATATTTAGGGTATAAAAATACTATGTTTAGGGTATTTTTGATTATTGAGTGTACCCATTTACAGGGGTATTATTCACAGCGTCAGGTGTTACAAAGATAACAATGGCGGGATGAGATTAACATATATATTACTAAACTTATATTTAAAAATGAAAGAAACTGGGCTGTCCTTCTGATACGGACGGCCCTTTTTTATGCCTTTCTGCTTAAATATGCTGAATATTGATTAATTTACCATAAAATGTAATAATATGCAGTCAGTCAGAAGGCCTTTTGTAAGCCGAACGGTTATATAACGCAGGCTTTTTGCTGATTTTCTATACTTATTGTAGGGGCTAATTATGGCAAAACTTCAGGGATCTTACACAGCTTTGATAACACCCATGCTTCAGGACGGGAGCGTAGATTATGAAGGGTTTAGAAAAAACATTGTTTTTCAGCTGGAGCAGGGAATAGATGGACTTCTTCCCCTCGGAACAAGCGGTGAAACTCCGACACTTGATGAAGATGAAGAAGAAAAACTTCTTGATGTCTGTATTCCGCTGGTTCGTGAGTTTAACAGCAAAAACGGTAAAGATGTAAAAGTTCTTGTCGGTGCCGGAAGCAATAACACAAGGGACGCAGTACGTTATGTTGAACGTGCAAAACGTCACGGAGCGGATTTTGCGCTTGTTGTTACTCCCTATTACAATAAGCCGAGTGATGAAGGTATTTACCGCCATTTTGAAGCTGTTTCAAAAGTTGGTGTTCCCATTGTTGTATACAACATTCAGGGTCGTACAGGAAAAAATATTTCTGTTTCCCTCCTCAAGAGAATTGCTTCACTTCCCAATATTATTGGCGTCAAAGAAGCAAGCGGAAATATTTCACAGATGATGGAAGTCATAGAAAAAATAAAGCTTGCAAACCCCGACTTCTCTGTAATGAGTGGCGATGACGGGCTTACACTTCCTCTTATGGCTGCCGGCGGTGACGGGGTCATTTCTGTAGTTACGAACATGATTCCGGGACTTATGACACAGATGGTTCATGACTGCATGAAGGGTGACTTTGAGTCTGCAAAAAAGATTCATTACAGACTCCAGCCTTTCTTTAGGGCAGCTTTCTGTGACGGAAACCCCATAAGCATAAAGTATGCAATGAATGTAAAGGGAATGGCTGCAGGTGCTCTTAGACTTCCTCTCGTAGAAGCGAATCCTGCCGCACAGGAAACAATAAAGGCTGCAATAAAGGAATGCAATCTTTAGTCATATAAAAACGCCGGTTGCAGTTGCCGCCGGTATTTTATGGGAGAATATTATGGAAAAGATTTCTGTTGGTATTTTGGGTGCAACCGGAATGGTTGGCCAGCGTTATATAAAGCTGCTGGATAATCATCCGTGGTTTGAAGTAACTTATGTTGCTGCATCTCCCCGCAGTGCAGGCAAACTCTATAAGGATGCCGTTGCAAGCAGGTGGCTTATCGGTTCTGACATTCCGCAAGGTGTTGCAAATCTTACAGTACAGGATGCAAATGATGCTTCGCTGGCTTTGGGAAAGTGCAAGTTTGTATTCAGCGCACTTGAGATGGGAAAAGAAGAAATAAAGGCTCTTGAAGAAGCTTATGCTGCAGAAGGAATTCCTGTTGTTTCAAATGCCAGTGCAAACCGCTGGACAGATGACGTTCCTATGCTTATTCCCGAGATAAACAGCGCCCATCTTGATATAATCAAAAAGCAGCAGGCACACCACGGCTGGGACAAAGGCTTCATTGCAGTTAAGCCCAACTGTTCTCTCCAGACTTATATGATGCCGCTTTATGCACTTATACGCGCCGGCTATCCTGTAAAAAGAATGATTGTTACGACACTTCAGGCAGTAAGCGGCGCCGGTTATCCCGGAGTTTCCAGCTTTGACATGATTGACAACATTGTTCCCTATATTGGTGGTGAAGAAGAAAAGACCGAACGCGAATGTCTTAAGATTCTTGGAACTGTCAGCGGCGAAAAAATACAGAATGCAACTGCACCTGTAGTAAGTTCTACATGTACTAGGGTTCCGGTAATTGACGGACACACTGCAACAGTAAGCCTTGAATTTGATCTTCCCGAAGACAAAAAGCCGTCCCTTGAAGAAATTGAGCGCGTCTGGACTGAATTTTCGTCTGTTCCGCAGGAATTAAAGTTGCCGTCAGCTCCGGACCATGCCATTGTTGTACGCCACGAAGAAAACCGTCCGCAGCCAAGACGTGACCGCGAGACAGAAAAGGGAATGGCCTGTGTAATAGGAAGACTCAGAAAGTGCAATGTCTTTGACGTAAAATTTGTAGCACTAAGCCACAATACAAAAAGAGGTGCTGCCCTCGGCGGAATTCTCAATGCAGAACTTCTTAAGGCCAAAGGCTTTTTTGACAATCTTTAATCAGTTTTTGTAGAATGTCTTCAGGGCTGTCTTTTGTATAAGGCAGCCTTGATTTTTTTTAAAACAATTCCCCTTCGCGTACGGTTTCGCACTGAACGTCTTTCTGAACACTCATTGTGTCACTTAAAATTCTTTTGAATACTTCCATGCAGACTCTGGCGTCGTCACTTGCCCTGTGTGCTGCCATAACATTTATACAGAATCTTGAAGCAAGGGACTGCAGTTTATACTGTCCTTTCTGCGGTTCAAGTACCAGTTTGGGGTAAGCCCATCTTGCCAAAGGCAGTGTATCTATACATTTATTTTTGAGCGGGCCGAGCGCACATCTTTCAAGACCCGCGTGCATAAATCCCAGATCAAAAGGGGCGTTGTGGGCAATAAGAACTGTGTTTTGTGTATCCAGATATGAAAGAAAAGAAAGAAGCGCAGAACTTTCAGAAACACCGTCCTGTGCCATGCCGTCTGTAATTCCTGTCAGCTGTTCAATAAACTGCGGAACCGGGACCGGCGGTTTTATTATCTTGTCGAACGGGGCTCCTATAATGCCGTCTTTCGAAAACTTTACGGCTCCTATTTCAAGCATAAAGTCAGATTCGGCATGAAGCCCCGTGGTTTCTGTATCAAAGGCTACAAACACTGTTCCGCTGTAGAATTCGCGTGCAAGATGTTTGTAGTCCCTGATAATACGAAACTGCCCCTTAGTTTGCTGCATCAAGAACAGCCTGTATCTCTGCTGTTATTTTATTGCAGAGGTCGTCGGCATCTTTCTTTGCTGCGCTGAGTGCTGCTTCTGTTTTTGCAGAAACAGGAACTGTGCTGTTTATATAGAACTTAATCTTTGGTTCTGTTCCGCTCGGGCGTGCGCTTACGATTGTTCCGCCTTCAAGAATAAACTGAAGAACGTTGCTCTTTGGCCATGGAAGTGAAGCTTTCTTTAAAGGTTCTGCAGGGTCAAATTCAATCTGCTGCTGGATGTCGCGGATTTTTACAACACGCTTTCCTGCAAGAGACTTGAGTCCGTCTTCACGGAGCTTTGTCATAATTCCCTTCATTATTCCTGGGCCTGAAACCCCCGGGAAGTTCTTGCTGATTGCCCTGTCTTCAAAAAGACCGTATTCCATGTAGAGTTCGTTAAGGCGTTCGAGAAGGCTCTTTCCCTTGCTTGCCCAGTAAAGTGTCATTTCTGCACACATTGCAGCTGCCGAGATTCCGTCTTTGTCCCTTGTTTCTGTTTCTACAAGGTAACCGTAGCTTTCTTCAAGACCAAAAGCGTAGTGTTCGTTTCCTGTCTTTTCCATCTGGCCTTCATCGTATGCAATCCACTTGAAGCCTGTAAGACATTCCTTTACTTTGACACCATAAGATGCAGCGATTTTGTCTACAAACGGGCTTGTTACAATAGAGCGGATAAGTACCGGGTTTGAAGGCATCTTGTTGAATTCCTTCTTTGAGAGAAGAACATAGTCTGCAAGAAGTGTACCCATCTGGTTTCCTGTAACGAGAACGTAGTTTCCGTCTTTGTCTGGGAATGCTGTTCCGAAACGGTCTGCATCGGGATCAGTTGCCATTACAACATCTGCCTTTTCCTTCTTTGCAAGCTCTACAGCCATTTTGAGTGCCGGTGCTTCTTCAGGATTCGGCTTTTCTACTGTCGGGAAGTTTCCGTCACCTTCGCGCTGTTCAGGAACGGTTATTACATTCAGTCCAAGATCCCCAAGAACTTTTTCTACATGCATTGCACCTGTTCCGTGAAGCGGTGTGTAGACTACTTTTACGCTGCCGGCCTTTTCCTTGATGAGTTCAGGGCGGTAAAGGTTTGCCTTGATCATTGCCTGGAACTTGTCATCGATTTCTTTGTCAATAAGAACAATAGAACCTTCTTTGATTGCCTGTTCCTTGTCGATGAGCTTTACTTCCTTTACGGCGTTTACTTCGTCAATAATTCCCTTGTCGTGCGGTTCAACAACCTGTGCACCGTCGTCCCAGTAAGCCTTGTATCCGTTGTACTGCGGCGGATTGTGGCTGGCTGTAACTACAACACCGGTTTTGCATCCGAGAACCCTGATTGCAAAACTCAGTTCCGGGGTAGGGCGCATTCCTGTAAATGCATAGGCTTTGATTCCGTTTGCGGCAAAAACTCTTGCTGTAATGTCTGCGAACTTGTCGTGGTTGTTGCGGCTGTCATAAGCAATACATGCGCTCAAAGTTCCGGCTGCTGCTTCTTTCGGGAAAGCCTTTATAATGTAGTTTGCAAGCCCCTGTGTAGCTTTGCTTATATTGAGCGTGTTCATGCGGTTTGTTCCGCCGCCCATGACTCCCCTGAGTCCGCCTGTTCCGAACTCGAGGCTCTGGTAGAATCTGTCTTCGAGTTCTTTCATATCCTTTGCGGCTACGAGATCTTCGACTTCCTTGCGGAATGATGCATCTTTTTCTTCCGCGATATACTGTTTTGCGCGGTCAAGAATTTCCTGTTCGTTCATGAATATCTCCTGTCTGAAAATACTTTTTTTTGAATACTGCTTTATAAGTGTATCAGTTTTTTAAGTTCTTTTCTACTGTTTTCCTATTGCATCTGCCCGCATAAGAATTGATGTTTCCCATTCCAGAAGCGAATGTTCTTCCTGCGGTTTTATTCCCTTTGTGTCGCACATTACTCTGAACACGCTTTCTGTTCCGCTTGGTCTCATCCATATAAAGGCTTTGTTTGTTCCCGAAGAGTCCATGAATCTTATTTTAAGGCCGCCGTTGCCGTTGTTCCAGTCGGTTGCGTTTTTGATTTCTTTTGTACCGTTTGTCGTATCTGCGGCGTATGATTCAATTCCGTATTTTTCCTTAAGTTCATCACGACGTTCCTTCCATTCCTGTTCAAAAAGTTTTTGGAACCTAAGCTTGAGCTTTCCCTTGTCTTCGGTCTTTACGTGAAGAACTGCACGGCTTTCGCTGACTCCTGTTGTTGTGTATGCCGGAAGGGAAGCAAGTATGTCAGAAAGTGTAAAGTCGGGTTTGTATTTGTTTTCCTGACCTGACTTTATGCACCACAGATGGAAGAGACCTGGTCTTATTGTTCCGTCGTGTTCAAGGCTGTCCCTTATTGCAAGAAGTTTGATTATGGCAAAAATTGTTGCAAGAGGATCCCTTACGCTTGAAGGGTATGTTATGTTGCCGCCGTTGCTTCCTTCGCCAAGAATCCTTACGCTGTAACCTTCTTCACGCTTTTCTCTGGCAAGGTTTACGACATTTGCTTCTCCTACTTCGGCTCTGAATACACAAGCTCCGAATGCCGCGCAGATTTCGTCTGTTCTCATTGAAGTAGGTCCGTTTACAGCAACTGCAATTTTTGATTCTGTTCCGCTCCAGATTGAACATGAGATTTCTGCTGCAACACAAAGCGCAAATACTTCCTGCGCCGGAATTGGTTTTGCGGTTTTTGAACTGTCATCCCAGTAGACTATGTTTCCCCTGTCCCCGTCGCAGTCCGGCATGTAGCCCAGTTTTATATCTGTTTTTCCTGATTTCTGAAGTTCTGTCATAGCCTTTGCGCAGTGAACAAGGTTTTCGGGTTCAGGTATAATTGCGTGGACTATCTGCCCCGGATTGTCATTGAAGGACAGAAATTTGATTCCGCGCTCTTCCATGTATTTTCTGTCTACAGAAAGCGTTCTTGCCGAACCGTTCATGTCACACAGAACAGAAACCGGCGATTTTGAAAGTGCATTTTTTATTTCTGAAAAGATTTTGTCCTGCTTTTTTTTCTGATCAAAGCCGGTTATAACTTTTCCCAAAAAGTTTTCATATTCGGCAAGGGCCTGCTTTTTGTATTTTGCACTGCTCTCCAGCACTTTTTTGAGTGAACTTTCGCTGCATTCCGCAAGAAGACGGTCTGCGTGTTCTTCTGCATTTACGGCGCCGCATTTTGCCCTGAAACTGTCTGCAAGTTTTTTTGCTTCGCTTCCCGGAACAACACCGCCGTCATTAAGACCGAATTTTATTCCGTTGTGGCCGACCGGATTGTGGCTGGCAGAAATGTAAAGAAAACCGTCGAGTGTTCTTGCATAGGCCATGATTTCCGGAGCGGCTGAAACCGAAAGAAAATGAACCTTTATTCCCCTGCATAAAAGTGCCCTTAAAACTGCATCTGCAATTTCGCTTCCTGTAGGCCTTGTGTCTGTTGCAACCGCGATTACAGGCGATTTTTTCTGGGTTGCGGCAATTGTATATTGTGCAAAAGTTTCTCCTATAAGGGCACAGAGTCTTCTGTTTGCAAGCCCTATGTGTTTAGATTTGCTTTCTTCGTCATTGTTTTCAGTAAAAATTTTGCGCCATCCCGACGCCGACAAAATCATATTGTGTTCCATATCTTCTATTATAACAATATTTATTTTGATTAGCAACTTTACAGACCGTTGTCTAAATCCTAGTTTTATAGTATGATTTAGGAATGAGTTATAATAAGCTTGAGATGCCAAAAAAAGGCGATCTCGTTGTAGTGGGACTTTCAGGCGGAGTCGATTCGACTATGACCGCACTTCTTCTTAAGGAAGCCGGATGCCGTGTTGTAGGAGTTACAATGTCTCTCTGGAAAAACGATATTCCAGGATTCCCCGAAGATCCGAATATGAGAGAAAGCTGCTATGGTCCCGGAGAAGAAAAAAATATCGAAGAATGCAAAACCTTTTGTGAGGCAAATGACATTCCCTATTATGTGATAGATGTTGCTGAAGAATACAAAAAACAGGTTCTTGACTATTTTACTGCCGAATACCGCGCCGGCCGCACGCCCAATCCGTGTATAAGATGCAATCGGTTTATAAAATTCGGTGCTCTTCTGGCCGGAATCAAAAAACTGGGCATAGACTACGATTATTTTTGTACAGGACACTATGCGTCGGCTGTGCGTTCAGATGTTTCACTCTCAGAATCTTACGGAATAACGGGAGACTCTGAAGGCAAAGACAAATATCCTGTTCAGATAGCATGCGCGATGGATGCAACAAAAGACCAGGCATATTTTCTTTACAGAATTCCGTCTGAAGTTCTGGAAAAAGTAAGGTTTCCGCTTGGGGAATACAAAAAGCGCGATGTCATTGCAATGGCTGTTCAGAAAGGACTTGTTGCTGCCGGCCGCGAAGAAAGCCAGGATTTTGTTCCTGAACAGCTGTTTGACTATCTGTTCAGCGATAAGCCTTCTGTTCCCGGGGATTTTATTGATATGGACGGCCACGTTCTTGGACACCACCGCGGAATAGAACATTACACTGTGGGGCAGAGAAGGGGACTTGGCGTAAGTGCAAAAGAGCCGCTTTATGTTGCAGCAATAGACAAAGAAAAAAATCTCATTGTTCTTGGTAAAGATTCTGATCTTTTCTGCGAAGGGCTTATTGCAGACGATCTTGTCTGGCCTGCAGATTTTAATCCTTTAAAAGAATTTGATGCGCTTGTAAAGATAAGGCTTGCCTCGCGTCCTGTTCCTGCAAGAATTGAACCATGCGGCAGTACAGAAACAGGGGGAGATGCCGTAAAGATTACGTTCAGCGAACCGCAGCGTGCAGTTGCCCCGGGACAGTCTGTCGTATTCTACAGGGACGGCGTTATCTGCGGCGGCGGAATAATCTCGGAATCAATTAAGAAAGGTTCCGCGGTTGCCACGCAGAATCAGTAAACGTCCAGGGCATATGTTACTGAAGTTGCCGCTCCAAGAATATTGGTGACGGTAACAGAAACTGTATTCCGACCGTGGGTAAGCTGTATTATGGCCAGAAGTTGTCTTTCTGCGTCGGGGTACAGTTCCTGCGCGGAATAATTTGAGTTTCCTGTTGCACAAAGAAGACCTGCACTTTCTTTGAGAGTGTCGTATGATATGGACTCTACTGTAGCACCGTTTATTGCAACACTTGTTCTGTAAGGAACCGCAACACTCTGTCTTTTTCTGTAAAGTGAATAGACTCCTGCCGGAATGTATCTTTCCCATGTAAGATTGTGTGATTTTCCGTCCTTGCCGTCCATTGTAAGTGTACCGACGGCAAGTGGCAGTTCTTTTCCTACGCGCGGCATAAGAATTCTTGGGTTTATTACCGTGGCGTTTTTTGTGTCAATTACTTTGAATTCAAGACAGCTCTGTCCTTCCTGCCAGCCCGAGTTTCCGCTTACACCGAGTTTTTCGCCCGATTCAACATTTTTTGTTTCATAGAGTTTTTCTGGAATTGATTCGTCGTCAAGATTTGCATAGACCGTAACAAGATTGTCTTTGTGTGCTACAGTAACTGCGTTGCCGAGCGTGGACTCAAACCAGCCGAAGTCATCACCGTGGTCTGTAATAACGGCTGTAACGCGTCCTTCATATGCTGCCTTTATTTCTGAATTGTCCTTGAATATAAGAGATGAACTTATTGTTCCGCCCCTGAGCTGCCCGAAGTAAGAAAAAAATGAATCTGAGGCTGTCTGTTCCTGCGGCCAGTCGAATGCAAAAGCTGCAGAAGAAGAAAGTGCGCATAAAGCGACTGCAACAAAAAATGAATTCCTTGTTTTCATAAACTATTCCCTCGAAACTGAAATTTTTGAAATTCTGTCATCGCGTCCTACAAAAAGCATGTTGCCGCGGACCTGTATAAAGGCGCTTGAACCTGTGAACGAAAAGGATGAAAGTTTGTGGTCAGAAGGCTCTATGGCTGTAACGGTGTAGGTATCTGCGTTTCTGCTCAGAACAAAAACAATGTTTTCTACCGCAGATTCTTCTATCTGGATAATTCTTCCGTCAATGGGAATTCTGGAACTTTTGAGTGTGTCGAGATTTGCTATACCAAGAAAACCTTTTGCGTCGTACCAGACAGTCTTCGAGTCCGAACTGAATTTTACAAGAACCTGGAAATTCTGTGAATTTTCAATATATTCGTGGAATATAACCCTTGAGTGCCCGCTGTTTTTTTCGGCAACAACGAATCTCTGTTTGTCCTGACCGCTCACACATGCAATTCTGCTACCGTCCTGCGAGATACCTGCTCCCAGAATGACTTCGTAAGTGCTTCCGCCGGGAGAAAAGCGTTGGGTCTGGTTGCCACTGTTGTCAAAAGAAACAAGCGTTCCATCTGCAAAACCGGCTACTGTTCCGCCTGTGCTTGAAGAAAATGCGGTTACCGGGGCATAGCTTTCATATTTCCAAAGCTGTGAACCGTCTTCTGCGTACATGCCGAATGATGTTCCGCCAGGGAAAAACATATACATTCTATCTTCTTCAAAAAACGGAAACCCCGGAGTGTCCATGCGTCCTGCAATTTTTGCGTCGGGAGTGCGGAATTCAGTATACTGGCTGTCTGCGCCGTAATATGCAAACCTTGAGTCAGAAATGGTTGCCTTGAACGGAAAAGAAATGCATGAAACAATGCGGCCATCTTTTGTAAAATAGCCTATATTCTGTGAAAGCCTGAACGGAATAAGCTCTTCTTTTGCAATTACAGGCTTTACGTTCTGGATGGATTCTGTCCATTCCGGCTTTAAGTGAAGTTCCGTGCTTAAAGGGCGTGCAGATAAAATTATATAAATAAAGCAGAATGCCGCTATGAATGGAACCGGTGAACTTTTTTTCTCATTGATTTTCATGTTTCTATCTTATATAAACGCAATAAAATAGGCAAGATATAGGAAGACAATAGTGGTTTTAGCGGCAGACCTGATGTAAGCCCTGATGCAAGACTTGACAAAAAACCGTAAAGAATGCAAAATACTGCAAAGAAATAAGGGGTTATTGTGGAAGACGATATTCTTACTATAGAGGAAGTTGCAAAATATCTTCGCGTCAGTGAACGCACTGTTTATGACTGGGCACAGAAAGGTGAAATTCCAAGCGGAAAAATCGGAACTGTATGGCGTTTCAAAAAAGCAGAAATAGAAAAATGGGTGAACGAGCGTCTTTCTTCATCTTCGCGCCCTGCTGCAACCGATATTTCGGTGCAGGTAAAAAGCATTCTGTCTCCCGAGCGTATTGTTTTTATGAATCACCAGACAAAAAGAGATGCACTTGTAAGACTTGCCGCAAATCTGGCTACAGCTCCGCAGATTAAAGATGCACGCGAGCTTGAAACAGAGATTATAAAGCGCGAAGAACTTATGTCTACTTCTATAGGAAGGGGACTTGCAATTCCTCATGTAAGACTTTCGAGTGTTACTGACCTTGTTGTTTCTGTGGGAATCTCAAAATGCGATATAATTGATTTCCAGCCGATTGACGATATTCCGGTAAGGCTTCTGTTTATGATTGCCGCTGCATACAACCAGCACAGCTATTATCTTCAGACGCTTTCGTTTTTCAGCTCAAAGCTTAAGGATGCTGACTTAAGAAATTCCCTTCTGAATGCAGAAAATTCCATGGACGCGTACAATCTTCTTATAAAATAAAAATTCATATAAACAAAGCAATTCTTAAGGGAGCAGAACCGGAATCCATTTGGATGAGTCCGCCTGCTCCTTTGCTATTGTACCCCAGGTGGCACCTTTTTTAGTAGTTTCACCGGTAAGATAAGCTTTTCCGCCGGCTTCAAACGAAAATCCCGGATGGTTAGAGACAAAACCTGCAACGGCGTGGGCATATTCTGCACTTACAAACATTACGGCATCTTCCCCCGCGCACTGGAGCATTACATCAATAAGCATAGAACGGCTGTCGCAGTCACTTCCCCTTCCCAAAAGAACAGACGGCAGTGGTGTAAAGTCACTGGATTTTAAGTTTCTGCCGTAGTCCAGGTTTTGTGTCCAGAACAGAAGTTTTTGTGCATAAGAAGTCATGTCGCTGCATTCCGGGGCAATTTTTTCATAAACATTTTCGGCTGTTTGCGAAAGTCTTCCTGCAGAGTCGCGGAAAATCATTCTGTAATAGCGCTGCCATACTTCTTTCCAGAGAGGGCTTTTCTGGTACAGGAGCGACACGGAATATTCCCTGTCAACAAGATACTGCGCTGCTTCTTCGTCCGATTTGTCCAGTGAAGTTTTTATTGTTTTGCCGTCAATCTGAAGTTCTACAGGAAGTTTTTCTTCTCCCGGGAAAATAAATGAAGTAAGCGGGCCACATTCAAAGAAACTGCTTCTGTCGGGGTAAAGGGAATCTGCGATGCTTGCGGCAAGGCTCAGTGCCTGAACGTTGTCTTTTTGAGTAGTCCACGCCGCGCACAAAAAAAGAGTGTCATCTTTTGGAATGCGCACACATACGGCATAACCTGCAGCCGGTGTTCCAAGTACTTTTTCTTCTATTATACCGCAGGCTCTGTCTCTTTTGTTCCACGGAATTGCACCGCATGAAAAGCCTTCTGCTATTTTTTCGAGCGAACCGTTCAGGGCTTCAAGGGCACTGTCATATCTTTTTGCACCGTAAATGCGGACAAGGGCTTTAACAGGGGCGGCATCCGATGCAAGCAAAAAGTATGTGCCTTCTGCGTTGCTTTCGGTAACATTTGTTCCTTCTGGAAGATCCATTGTAACTTCATCGCCGTAAATGCTGAATCCGGTTCGTTCTGCAAAGGATGAATGTGCTATAGCAAAAAATGCGCATAATGCACAGAGAATAAATCTGTAAAGTTTGCCCGTTTGTATTGTCATTTTATTGAACCTCATTTAATATATTCGGCAGATGGAACGCATTTCAGTATTATTTGAAAACGAAGAGATTCTTGTCGTAAACAAGCCGTTCGGACTTGCTGTCCAGGGCGGTAAGGGCGTGGGCCGCTCCCTTGATGATGAACTGTCGGCACAGGTAGGTTACAGAGTTCATCTTG
This sequence comes from Treponema peruense, assembly GCF_016117655.1. Classification (NCBI taxonomy): domain Bacteria; kingdom Pseudomonadati; phylum Spirochaetota; class Spirochaetia; order Treponematales; family Treponemataceae; genus Treponema; species Treponema peruense. The sequence goes on along the minus strand of NZ_CP064936.1, from coordinate 1,853,853 downwards.
TTCACAGGCTGGACAAAGATACGTCGGGGATTCTTGTAGTTGCAAAAAACACGCAGTCAGCCGCAAAATGGACGTCTCTTATCGGCGGCGGCCTTGTAAAAAAACAGTACATGGCCGTTTGCACAGGAGAACCTGATTCCGGAGGAACAGGGAAGGGCAAAATAGAAACTTCAGTTACCGCACACGGAAAAGTTCAGTCTGCCCTGACATATTTTACCGTAGAAAAGCGCACATCTGTTGCCGTAGAAACAGAAGGCGGCCTTAAGGAGATTCCGCTTTTTCTTTTGAAACTTGAACTTGGGACAGGCCGTATGCACCAGCTCAGAATACAACTTGCGGGAGCCCGTTCCCCCATTGCGGCAGATGACCAGCACGGTGACTTTAAAACAAACAAACTTCTTCGCAAAGCCGGAATAAAAAAACTTCAGCTTGCGGCTGTCTGCCTTAATCTAAAAGTACCGGGAGTTCCTGAAAAAATAGAAATTCCGCTTCCTTTCCATATGCAGGAAACTCTGGAAAAGTACTTTGGTTATTGACATATTTTTTCTTATATGGTAATGTAATTGTACATTTTAATATTCTTTAAGATGGAGCCGAAAAAAGGGCTCCTTTTTTTTAGTCTTTTTAAGAGGTTTGATTTGGAATATATTTCTCCGGAAAAAAATCCCTATTTCAAGGACTGTTCCGCTGTAGTAGAGGCGGAGGGTTTTAAACTTGTGGAACTGCAGGTTGTTCCACAGCACGGAGCTGTTCGTGTATCTGCAGTTATCGCGTCAAAGGATCCCTCAAAGGACATTGGTGTTTCTGACTGTGCAAAGGCACACCGCGCTCTTCAGCCAAAGTTAATTGCATTGCTTCACAAGTCCGAGGACGATGTTTCCATGGAAGTGTGTTCTCCCGGAATGGAACGCAATTTCAAAAATGCCGCAGAATTTTCTGTCTTTACCGGCCGTGAAGTACGTGTATGGGACAAAACTGTCGGTGACTGGGTTCGCGGCATAATAAAATCTTCTGATACAGAACAGGTTACACTGGAACTAGAGGCTGGCGGTGAAAAATCCGTAGCCTATAATGATATTGCCAAGGCAAAATTTATACATTTATAAGGGGGCTTGATATGTCAGAAATGGCAGATGCAATCCGTGCGCTTTCCGCAGAAAAGGGTATCAGCGAGGATTCAATCAGGCAGACAATTGAAAACACAATTAAGGCGGCTTACAAGAGAACTTTCGGAACATCGGACAACTGTATAGTTAAATTTGCCGATGACAATTCTGATGTTGACGTTTATTCCCGTAAGACTATTGTTGACGGAGTTTATGATCCTGTTATGGAAATAGAACTTGAGGATGCGCTTAAACTTTCTTCTGACAGCGAACTCGGTGACGAAATAGACATCCGCATTGATCCGCATGACTTTGAGCGTTCTGCAGTTACTACAGGAAAACAGGCTGCACACCAGGCTCTGGGCGAAAGTTTCAAGGATAATCTTTACAACGAATACAAGTCAAAGATCGGTGAGGTTATAATTGGATACTACCAGCGTGAGCATAAGGGAAGCATTTATGTAGATCTCGGAAAGGTCGAAGGCGTGCTTCCTGTAAAATACCAGAGTCCGCGCGAAACTTACGAAAAGAATGACAGAATAAAGGCACTTATTGTAGATATAAAGAAAACTTCTTCTGGTATTCAGCTTGTTTTGAGTCGCAGCGATCCTAAACTTGTAGAAAACATTCTTTCCGTTGATGTTCCAGAAATTGCAGATAAGATTGTTACCATAAAGAAAGTTGTACGCGAAGCCGGTTACAGAACAAAGATTGCTGTTGTAAGTGACAAGAGTGATGTTGATCCGGTTGGCGCATGTGTTGGTCTTAAGGGAACACGTATACAGAATGTTATTCGTGAACTTTCAGGTGAAAAAATTGATGTTCTCAGATATGACGAAGATCCGCATGTGTTCATCAAAAATGCACTTTCACCTGCCGAAGTCAAGAAAGTTATTGTTCTTGATGAAGACAAAAAGCTTGCTCTTGCCGTTGTTTCTGAATCTGAATTTTCAATTGCAATCGGTAAGCAGGGACAGAACGTTCGTCTTGCAAACAGACTCTGCGACTGGAATATTGATGTCAAGACAGAAGAACAGGCTGCCGAAATGGATGTTTCCGAAACAGATGCACGCAAGGCCGCAGAAAATCTGTTCAACGGGGATTCTGAAAATTACGAAGAAATAACTTCTGTCGCACAGCTTTCTGGCATTGAACCGAGAGTTGTTGAACTTCTCAAGAATGCAGAACTTGATGACATTGAGCGTTTTGTTGCTGCAGCAAAGGACGGAAGTGCACTTAAGGTAGAAGGACTTACACAGGAAGATATTGATGCTGTAAGTAAGGTTATAAACGATACTGTAGAATTTGAGGAAGAAGATGCCGCAGATGCTGCCGCTGAAGATGCACAGCCGCAGGAAGTTTCTGATGACGAAGAAGAAGAGTACTTCTGCCCTGAATGCGGTGCAAAAATATCTCTTGATATGTCTCATTGTCCAAAATGCGGTGTTGAGTTAGTATTTGAAGAGGAGTAAGGAAATAGAATATATGGCGGATGAATCAGAAAAAAAGCCCGAATTTGTTTTGAACAAAAAAGAGAAGACAACAGAGTCTCAGCCAAAAAAGAAAGTGGTTGTCATCAAGCGCAAAACCACAGGTGCTGCCGGCACAGCTTCAACTTCACCCAAGGAACCTAAAAAGGAACCTCACAGGGTTGTAGTAGCAAAGAAGGCTCCTGAATCATCCGCTAAACCGGAAGATACTAAGAGTGCTGTAGTTCCGGAATCAAAGCCTGCTTCACGTCCTGCAAGTGCAGAAAGTGAAAAACCCGCACAGCCCCAGACCACTTCTGCAGAATCAAAGCCTGCACAGAAGTCCCAGGTACAGACGTTTGAGCTTCACAGTGCCAGACCTAATGTCAAGGCAGGAAACCTCAGTGGCGGACCAAGGGGACGTTACGGCAACGGCGGCTACAACCGTCGCGATGGTGGTGGATTTACAGGCACACAGGCCCGTGAAGGATACCAGAGCCGTGAGCGTACCGGCGGTTACAATAACGGCGGCCAGAGAACAGGCGGCTTTAATAACGGATCGCGCCAGGGCGGCTACAATAACGGCGGCCAGAGAACAGGCGGCTTTAATAACGGATCGCGCCAGGGCGGCTACAATAACGGCGGCCAGAGAACAGGTGGCTTTAATAACGGACCGCGCCAGGGTGGTTTTGGCGGCGGAAGGCCTGGTTTCGGCGGTGGTGCTGGAAGACCGGGACAGGGCGCTCCCAGACCGGGTTTTGGTGGCGGTGCCGGAAGACCGTTCAGCGACCCTTCTGCAATTGCCGGAAACAAGGTTCCTGCAAAGAAGCAGTTCAAGGGCAAAAAGCAGGTTTATAACAGAAAGAACAAAGAAGATGTCTTTGATGAGAATGAGCTTTACCAGAACAAAAAGCGTGAGGCAACTCCTGCCAGCGTAGTTCCTTCAAAGATAGATATAATGGAAACAATTTCTGTTTCTGATCTTGCAAAGAAGATGAATCTCAAGGCAAGTGAAATTATCGCAAAACTTATGTCAATGGGAATGATGGTTACAATTAACCAGTATATTGACAGCGATACTGCGACAATTCTTGCTTCTGAATATAACTGTCAGGTTCATCTTGTAAGCCTTTATGACGAAACGGTTATTGAAAGCGATCAGGGCAGTGAAGAAAGCATCCGCCTTCGTCCTCCGATTGTTACTGTAATGGGTCATGTAGACCACGGTAAGACAAAGACACTTGATGCCATACGCAATACAAATGTCGTTGACGGTGAGGCTGGAGGTATTACACAGAAAATCGGTGCTTATCAGGTTGCAACACCAAAGGGTGTCATTACATTCCTTGATACACCGGGTCACGAAGCGTTTACAATGATGCGCGCCCGCGGTGCACAGATTACTGATATTGTAGTTCTTGTTGTTGCTGCAGATGACGGTGTTATGCCCCAGACTCTCGAAGCCATAAACCACGCAAAGGACGCAAAAGTTCCGATCATTGTTGCAGTAAACAAAATCGACAAGCCTGAAGCAAATCCTGACCGCGTTATGACACAGCTTTCTGAGCGTGGACTTACTCCAGAAGCATGGGGCGGCGATACACAGTACGTAAATATTTCGGCCCTCAAGAGAGAAGGAATTGATGATCTTCTTGATGCAATTCTTGTTCAGGCAGAAATGCTGGAACTCAAGGCACAGTATGACTGCCGTGCAGAAGGTAAGGTTATTGAAAGCCGCATAGATCAGGGACGCGGTGTTGTTACTTCTGTTATTATTCAGAGGGGAACTCTCCATACCGGTGATCCTTTTGTTGCAGGAATTTATTCAGGCCGCGTAAGGGCTATTTTCAACGATCGCGGTCAGAAAATCCATGAAGCAACTCCTTCAATGCCTGTTGAAATTCTTGGTATTGAAAGCATGCCGAATGCCGGTGATCCGTTCCAGGTTACTGAAACAGAAAAGAATGCCCGCGCATTTGCTGCAAAAAGACAAGAACTCAGAAGACTTGAAGAAGCAAAAGCCGTCAAGAAGGTTACTCTCGACAATCTTTATTCCACAATTGAACAGAAAGAAATCAAGGAATTCAAGGTTGTTATCAAGGCCGATCTTCAGGGTAGTGCCGAAGCTCTCAAGACTTCACTTGAAAAGCTTTCTACCCGCGATATAAGACTTGTTGTAATTCATTCAAGTGCAGGTGCAATCAACGAAAGCGACGTTATGCTTGCTGCTGCTGATGACAATGCAATTATTATCGGATTCAACGTACGCCCGACTCCGAAGGCAAAGCTTCTTGCAGACCAGGAAAAAATCGAGATACGCAAGTACAATATTATCTACAAGTGTGTTGAAGAAATTACCCAGGCTATGGAAGGTATGCTTAAGCCCGATACAAAGGAAGAAGTTACCGGTACAGCCGAAGTCCGCAATACATTCAAGGTTCCTAAAGTCGGAACAATTGCCGGATGTTATGTTACCGATGGTATTATCAAGCGCTCAAGCAATGTCAATATCATTCGCGACGGTGTTGTTAAATATACTGGAAAGGTTGCTTCTCTCAAGAGGTTCAAGGAAGACGCAAAAGAAGTTCGTGAAGGATTTGAATGTGGTCTTGGAATTGAAAACTGGCAGGATATCCAGGTTGGAGACCAGATTGAAGCATTCGAATTTGTTGAGGTTGCCAGAAAACTTGGACAGACGCTTGTTGACGAAAAAGCCGAAATGGAAAGAAAAGAGGCCCTTCGTGCTTCTGGTTCCGAAGAAGCTGTTTCGACCGACGCAGAATAGCGGTTGTTCATTCCGCGCAACTGGTTTTTAATTACAGGTTACGGTGCTGTTTGTAAAGACAGGCGGCACCGCAGCCATTTTAAAGGAAAACAATAGTTTATGGGACAATACAGGCTTATACGCCTTGGTGAACAGATAAAGCAGGAAATTGCCACAATGCTTTTGCGGCACGAAGTTAAAGATCCGCGTGTAAACGAGTTTCTTACAATCAACCGTGTTGAAGTAGCAGGCGATCTTGCCTATGCAAAAGTTTATGTTTCATCATTTATGGATGACAAAGCCGTAGAGCGCGGTGTAGAAGGTCTTCAGAGTGCGGCTGGTTTTATTCAGTCTTGCATTGCAAAAAAACTTTCTATATATAAGTTTCCGAAGTTTACGTTTATTGCCGACTTCAGTATGAAGGAAGGTTATAAGATGGTACAGAAACTGAATGCGCTTGAGTCAGAAAGAAAATCTGATGAATAAAAAATATTCTCCTTCCGGGGTTATGCTTTATGCAAAGACTCCGGGAATTACAAGTTTTTCTTCTCTCTGGAGTATCAAACATGCACTCGGTACAGATAAGGTAGGGCATACAGGTACACTCGATTCGTTTGCCGAAGGTCTTCTGGTTGTACTGAGTGGAAGTCTTACGCATCTTGTTCCGCATATAACCGGGTTTACTAAAACTTACAGGGCTGTTGTCTGTTTTGGACGCGGTACCGATACACTTGACCCGGGCGGAGCTGTTACTGCAACAGGCCGTGCTCCTTCAAAAGAAGAAATTGAGACTGTGCTTCCGTCGTTTACAGGAGCCCTTCTTCAGACACCGCCTGTTTATTCTGCAGTTCATGTTGGCGGAAAACGTGCCAGCGATATGGCCAGAACCGGAAAAGCCGTCACTATGGAAAGCCGTCAGGTTTTTGTCTATTCAAACACAATGCTCGATTACCGTGCTGCAAGTGACAGTGACCCGTGTTCCTATGCTCTTCTTGAAATTGTCTGTTCAAAGGGAACGTATATCAGGGCTTTGGCAAGGGATATTGCACAGGCGTGCGGAACCTGCGCGCATTTGAGTGCTTTAAGAAGAACTTCTGTTGGTCCGTTCAAACTTGAAGATGCTGCATGTGTTTCTATGCTCGGGGAATTTACAATAGACTCTGGAATAAAAAACGATATGCGCTTTCAAAAAGAGCGTGACAGGCTTTCGGAAAAAATTGCGGCAGACAAAAAAAAGAACCGTGTTACCGATCCGCAGGAAGTTGTAGACGACATACGCAGTCATTTTAGAATGTTTACCCCGGAACTTGCTTCTCTCTGCGGATTCAGATGCGATACGCTTAAAGAAGAATTTTTGCGTTCCTATCTTAACGGGCGTCCTCTTTCGTCACGCATGTTTACAAAAGACCAGGGACCCGAAAAAGACTATATCTTCTATAATCCCGACGAGATTTCTGTATTTTATCCTGACCGTTCTTTTGCAGGAATTATAAAAATAAATGAAGATTACAGACTTTCGTACGGATTCGTTGTTCCGCCTGAAAAAGAAAAGAAAATTTCTGTTTTTTCATGGGACGAAGTTTCAGGCAGGGCTTTTCCTGTTGAATGGCTTGCAAAGGGAACTTCTGTTTCTGTAGGAAGTTTTGACGGTTTTCACAGCGGTCATGCAAAACTTGTAGACGGTGTACTGGCAGGCAGCGGTCTTGTTTCGGGTATTCTGATGTTCAGAAAGTCATTCCGTAGTTTTGATTCAGACTACCAGGGTGATGTTTCTACTTTAAGGCAGAGAATAGATTACTGCGCTCAGAAAGGCGTTGACTTTGTTGTGGTAATTGACTTTTCTGATGAATTCAGTAGAATGGAAGGGAGCGTTTTTGTCAGAAAACTTCTGTCGTTGCTTAACATGAAAAGACTGGTAGAAGGAAAGGACTTCAGGTGCGGTTACAAAGGTTCACTTGATATGGAAAGCCTTCGCAAAATGTCTGTTGAGTCAGGTTTTGAGCTGGTTTGTGTTGACAATGTGGATTTTAACGGTGAACGTGTAAGTTCTTCAAGAATACGTGATTCTGTTAAAAAGGCCTGTTTTGCAGATGTTCAGAAAATGCTTTTAAGACCGTTTTCATACGATTGTTCGGGATTTGACTGGAAGATTTCCAAAAAAAAGTCTTCGAGTGATTTTTCGTGGTTTGAAACGGAGTCTTCTTCGGAACAGGTTCTGCCTTCTGACGGAGACTATAATGTTGTTGCAGTTTTGTCCGACGGAAGTTCTGAAAAAGATCCTTCCGGGCTGAATACACTGCATACCGTTTGTTCAGTAAGCGGGGGACGCATTTCTTTGCTTCTTCCTGCGGCTGGTACATCGGAGCGTGTACGGACTGTAAATTTTATTCCCGCCGTATAATTAATTTTGCTTGGAATCTAAAATGTCAGTTGGTCCCAGGTAAATATTGAAGGCTGGAAAACACAAGGAGTAAGTAATGGCACTTACAAAAGAAACAACTTCATCTATCGTAACGAAGTTTGGAGCCGGAGCAACAGACACCGGCAATGCAAAAGTTCAGATTGCACTTCTTACAGAGCGCATTAAGGAACTTACCGCACACTGCAAGCAGTTTCCCAAGGACGCTTGTGCTTCACGCGGTCTTCTTAAGGTAGTAGGATCACGCCGCAAGATGCTTAAGTATCTTCAGCGCAAGGATCTTGAGACATACCGCTCTCTTATTAAGGAACTTGGTATTCGCAAGTAAGAGTTGTGTCAGACGGCAGCCTGGGTCATATTTTTTGAGTCAGACTGCCGTTTGTGTTGTATGAGGTGTTCCGGCTGTTCAAACGGTTCGCCCAGGGATACTTTTTTCCCGTTGGAAGTAAAAGAATTTATATATTATAGAAGGAAAAGATGATTCAAAGAGTAACGAAAAAAATCGGTGACACAGACCTGATCCTTGAGACAGGTAAAATTGGAAAGCAGGCTAACGGCTGCGTTTATGCACAGTTCGGAGGCACTGCCGTCATAGCTACGGTTTGCGCTTCAAGCAACGTAACGGAAGGTATGGATTTTGTTCCCGTTACTGTCGATTATAATGAGAAATTTTATGCCGCAGGAAAAATTCCCGGCGGATTTGTAAAGCGTGAAGGTCGTCCAAAGGATAAGGAAATTCTTGTAAGCCGCCTTATTGACAGACCTATGAGACCTCTTTTTGAACCTACATTCGGACGCGAAATTCAGATTGTTCCGACATGTGTTTCTGTTGACGGAAAAAACCCTCCTGATATTCTTGCAGTAATTGCTGCTTCTGCTGCTGTTACAATCAGTGATATTCCGTTCCATGGTCCTGTTGCAGGTGTTCGCGTCTGCTACCTTAACGGTGAATATGTTCTTAACCCTACATATGAGCAGATTGAAAAGTCCCAGCTCGAAATTGTTGTTGCCGGAACAAAAGACGGATTTACAATGGTTGAAGGCGGTGCAAATGAAGCCGGTGAAGATGTTATGCTTGGCGCTCTTGAAAAAGCACAGGACTTTATCAGGGAGATGTGTATTCTTCAGGAAGAACTCCAGAAGCTTGCAGGAAAAGACAAGCTTCCTCTTGCTCCTCTTGATGTTAAACTTGAAAATGCAGAAGCTATTGAAGCAGAAGCTGTTCCTCTTATGAAGGAAGCCTGCTTCCAGAAGGGAAAAATGGCCCGCGGAAATGCAGTCAAGGCTGTAAAGAAGCAGGTTGCCGAGCACTATAAGGAGCAGCTTGAAGATGATGTTCAGGCACGCCTTTATGATGCTCTTTTTGATGACATCCAGTACAAAATTCTGCGTTCAAGCATTCTTGACAAGGGACTCAGAATTGACGGTCGCGGAACAGAAGATATCCGCCCGATTACATGCGAAGTAAATGTTCTTCCACGTCCACACGGAAGTGCACTCTTTACACGCGGCGAAACACAGTCTCTTGCTGTTACTACTCTTGGAACTGCAATGGACGAGCAGGTTTATGACGATATTGAAGGTGATCGCAGCGAGAATTTTATTCTTCACTATAACTTCCCGCCGTATTCTGTAGGTGAAGTAGGTAAACTTTCTACAGGACGCCGCGAAATTGGACACGGAAACCTTGCACGCCGTTCACTTGCACCGATGATTCCTTCAAGGGACGAATTCCCGTATACAATCCGTGTTGTTTCTGAAATTATGGAATCAAACGGTTCTTCATCACAGGCTTCTACCTGTGGCGGATGTCTTTCACTTCTTGCTGCCGGTGTTCCTATGAAAAAGATGGTTGCAGGTATTGCTATGGGTCTTATTACAGACGGACCGCAGTACAAAAAGTATGCAATTCTTTCTGATATTCTTGGTGAAGAAGATCATCTTGGAGACATGGACTTTAAGGTAGCCGGTACAAGAGACGGTATTACAGGCTTCCAGATGGATATCAAGATTGCCGGTGTTTCTATGGACATTATGCGCAAGGCTCTTGATCAGGCCAAACGCGGACGCAATCATATTCTTGACATAATGGAAAAGTGCATTAACAAACCGCAGCCAATAAGCCAGTATGCCCCGAAAATTGACAGTCTTAAGATCCCTGTAGACAAGATTGGTGCCCTTATCGGACCGGGCGGAAAGAACGTAAAGTCTTTGTGCCAGCAGTATGGTGTTACAATCAACACTGACGATGACGGAACAGTTACAATCTACGGAAAGACAGCTATTTCTACGGATGCAGCAAAGGCAGCCGTTAAGGGAATCTGCGAAGATCCGGAGCCGGGTACAATTTACAACGGAACAGTAAAGCGCATTATGGACTTTGGTGCTTTCGTTGAAATTCTTCCTGGAAAAGAAGGTCTTTGCCATATTTCAAAGCTTTCAAGAAGCCGCGTAGAAAAGGTTACCGATGTTCTTAAGGAAGGACAGGTAATTCCTGTAAAACTTCTTGAAGTAGACAAGATGGGAAGACTTAATCTTTCTTATATTGATGCCATTGAAGATCAGGCCAGGAAAAACGGCTGATTTTAAGGACAATAAATGCCTGTCAACGCAATAAAACTGCGGAACAGGGTTATGCTCTTTACGGAACCGGTTGTGACTTCTAAAACAGTTGCAATCGGTTTTTGGTTTTCTGTAGGAAGCCGTCTTGAACGCGATGGTGAACACGGCATAACTCATTTTACCGAACATCTTTTATTCAAAGGAACGCGAACAAGGTCTGCCAGGGACATAGCTTGTGCTTTTGACAGAATTGGCGGTTACGTAAATGCCTTTACGGAGCGCGAGAATGTCTGCGTTTACTGTACAATTCCCGGAGGAACAGAATCTGTCGGAACAGCCCTGAATGTTCTGTGCGATATGTGCAATAATTCAGTTTTTCCTGAAGATGAGATAGAACGGGAACGCGCGGTTGTCAAAAGTGAAATTGCTTCTGTTGAAGATGATCCCGAAGAGTCGGCAATGGACAGGGTTTCTGAATGTGTTTGGCCCGGTCAGTCTTTGAGTACCAGTATTACGGGAAGCAGTGAAGATGTGGATTCAATTACACGTGAACAGCTATTGGACTGGTATGACAAATATTTTGTTAACGGTAATCTTTGTGTTTTTGCCGCCGGAATGGTTGATTCAGATTTTATTGCAGAAAAATTGGAAACCCTTTCTTTAAAAAGTGACGTGCCCATTGAGTTTACTGAACAAGGCTTTGGAAAACTTCCTGTCTGGAAAAACGGTTTTAATTTTATAAAGGCCGGTTTTAACCAGACACAGGTGTTTGAACTTTTCCCGCTTGCGATGCCTGTCAGCGAAAAAGACTATTATACGGCCGCTGTTTTTAATGCGATTGCCGGTGACAGTATGAGCAGCCGGCTGTTTGATTCAATGCGCGAGAGGAGCGGGCTGTGTTACACGGTGTACAGTTTTTTTACATTTTATGCAGATGTTGCTGCCTGGTGTGCTTATGCAAGCTGCGATAATGACAAGGCAGTTTCTGTTGCTTCACTTTTTATTGATGAGATAGAAAAGATTTCCCGCTCCGGTGTTTCGGACGCAGAACTTGAGGCTGCAAAAATGCATTTGTGCGGGGAAGAGATACTGGGTTCAGAGGATATGGAATTCAGGATGAAGCGTATGCAGCGCAATTATTCCATGGGATTTAATCTTAATGACACGTCTCGGATTCTAGAGTGTATACGTTCTGTTACAAAGAATGATATAATTGAATTTATAGAAAAGCTGTTTGATTTTAATAAAATGGCTTTTGTTGTTTACGGAAAAAGTTTATCTATGAAATCAAAGAGGAATATTCTATGCAGGAAAAAATAAATATTTCATGCACTGTAAGAAAAGGTGCAATTGTTCCGGAGTATAAGACTGCCGGTGCGGCCGGTGCCGATGTGTGTGCTTTTCTGGAAGAATCAGTTACACTTGCGGCCGGAAAAAGAGTTCTTGTTCCTACAGGACTCAGTTTTGAAATTCCTGAAGGTTATGAAATTCAGGTAAGGCCAAGGAGCGGGCTTGCGTTTAAAAACGGGGTTACGGTTTTGAATACACCCGGAACAATTGACAGTGACTACCGCGGTGAACTTAAAATTCTTCTGGTGAATCACGGCGATGCTGATTTTGTAATAAATAGCGGTGACAGAATTGCACAGATTGTTGTGGCTCCCGTTACACTCGGAATTTTTACTGAAGCATCTGAACTTTCTGAAACAGAGCGGGGAGCAGGCGGCTTCGGAAGCACGGGTGTTGCAGAGTCCTAAAGTGCGGGGTTTTTGATTGGTTTTTTTTGATTCGCACAAAAAGATTTCATTTTATTTCTCAAAGATTTTTTCTGTTCTGAAAAAATTCGGTCCGGTAAGGGTATTTTATCTTTTGGGATTTGTTCTTTCGGGACGTTTTCATAATCTTAAACTCAGAAAATTTTTCGGATTGAGGCTGGCACGACTTAAGGATATCAAAAGCAATGTTCTTGTAAAATATATTGCAAAAGAATTGTTTTTGTATTTTCTTGTATGCTTTGCTTTTTTCTTTGTTGTGTTTTTTGTCAACCAGATTCTTTTGCTGGCAGAAACAATTCTTAAAAAAAGGGTTCCTGTTCTTTCTGTAATCAAACTGATAGGATATTGTCTTCCGGCTATAATTGCTCAGTCTGCTCCTTTTGCAACGCTTGTGGGATTTCTTATGTGTCTTGGACGGCTTGTTTCTGACAATGAAGTTATTATCCTTAGGGCAAGCGGGCAGAGATATTCTGTTATCCTAAAGCCTGTAATAATAATGGGAATGCTTATTTCTGTTTTCAGCTTTGTAATGAATGACTATTTTCTTCCGCTGGGAACGCTTAACTACAACCGTATGTTCAAGCAGATTATTGTTTCCAATCCTGCCGTGGAACTTGAGTCGCAGTCTGTTAAGCGCATGAATGATGCTACTCTGGTTATTGGTGATGTTTCCAAATACAATGTGAGTGATCTTGTTTTGTTTGATGCGGCTGACGGAGGTAAACAGAGATTAATTGTTTCTAAAAACACTGATGTAAAAAAAGCAGTTAGTCCAGGTGTCCTTATGCAGTTGAATATGGACGATGCTTTTGTTCTTATGCTGGACAAAAAAAACAGAAAAAATTTTGACATTCTTACTTCTGACGGAATGACACTGAATGTTTTTGAAGATTCAATTATTTCTTCCAGTGGTGGAACTTCCCCGCGCGAGATGACATCATGGGACCTTTACAAAAAAATTAAAAATATGAAGAAGCTCAACAATTCAACAAAGAAACAGCTTAACTCATATAATCTTGAATACAATAAAAAATTTTCAATTCCGTTTGGATCAATTTTCTTTGCACTGCTGGCTTTTCCACTGGCCCTTGTTTTTGGAAGAAAAGACGGGCAGACACTCGGACTTATTTTTGGAATTATAATTTCTGTTTTGTACTGGGCTGCAACTATTCTTGGACAGATGTTCGGGCTTAGAAGCGGATGGAACGGATTCTGGATGATGTGGGGACCAAACTTTTTTATCGGATTGATTGGAATTCTTCTTTACCTGAGGCTCCGGAAAAAATGAAAATTGTCGGATACATGCTCAAGAGATTTTTCGGAATTTTTCTTGGTGCTCTTTTATTTTTTATTCTTATTCTTTCTCTTACAGATTTGTTTATGAATCTTTGGAATTATATTTCCAAAAATGTTACGTCGCAGCAGGTTGCAGAAATAATGCTTTTGTATATTCCAAAAACAATATGGTTTTCTGTTCCTATTGCAATGCTTTTTGCCACGGCTTATATGCTGAGTGATTTTTATGCAAAGAATGAACTACTTGCAATTTTTGCTTCAGGAATTTCTTTGTTTAAATTTACTGCACCTCTTCTTCTGGTTGCAGTTTTTATGAGCTTCGGACTTTTTTTCTTTGAAGACAATATTGTTGTTCCGACTTATGCAAAAAAACAGCAGATTCAGCAGCAGGTTCTTCACAAGGAAAAATCTTTGAACAATGACAAGATTGTAATAATGGCCTGTGAAGGGCGTGTTGTTTATAAGGCTGATTATTTTGACAACAAACTGCAGAAACTGTATTCGGTTTACATTTTGTTCAGGACAGAAGACAAAACTTTTGAGTCTGTAATTTATGCAGACAATGCAGAATGGTTGAATAATAAATGGAAGCTGAACGGTGCTGTTGAATATGCACTTTCGGGCGAAGAAGTGTCTGTTGTTCCGCTCAGGGCCGAACATCTTCTTTTGCTCACGGAACCGCCCGAAACTTTCAGAAACAATACGGTTTCTGTAGAAGAAGTAAATACCCGCGAGGCACGTGCCTATATTGAACACTTGGAACGTGCAGGCCTTCCGAGTGCAGAGGCAAAGTCAGAATATTACAAAAAATATTCTTTTCCGTTTGTTGTTTTTATTGTTGTTTTCCTTGCAGTCGGGCTCAGCGGAAAAACCAGAAAAAATGTTCTTCTGATTAGTCTTGCCCTTAGTATTACTGCTGTTGTTCTTTTTTATGTAACGCAAATGGTTACCATGCTTATGGCAAAGTTTCAGGCTGTTCCGCCAATTTTTGGTTCATGGTTTCCTGTCATTATGTTTATTTTTATAAGCTGCGTTCTTCTTAAGTATGCAAAAACTTAATTTGTTTTTTTTGTTGATTTGATTTATAATTTTTTTTGTGGATGTTTTTATGATAGAAAATTTTTTTGAAGTTCATCACGAATGTTCCGGTTCACTTGCAAGAACAGGTGTTATTCATCTTGCTCACGGTGATGTTCAGACTCCTGTCTTTATGCCTGTCGGAACAAAGGGAACTGTCAAGGCAGTTTCAAAGGATGACCTTGACGAAATTGGTTTTGAAATTATTCTTGCAAACACTTACCATATGTACCTGAGACCCGGTGCAGATATTGTAAATGAGGCAGGCGGACTTCACGGGTTTACAAAATGGAATAAAAATTTTTTGACAGACTCGGGCGGCTTCCAGGTTTTTTCTCTTTCCAATCTAAGAAAAATACGTTCTGGCGGAATTGAATTCAGAAGCGACATTGACGGCAGCAAGCATTTTTTTACTCCCGAAAATGTTGTTCAGACACAGGCGCTTTTGAACAGCGATATCCAGATGCAGCTCGATGTCTGTACAGGATTCGGCGTGGACCGTGCAGAAGCAGAACGTGCGCTTAAAATTACATCTGACTGGGCCCTGCGTGCAATAAATGAATGGAAGATTCAGCGTGAAAAAGGATATAAAGGAATTCTTTTTCCTATTGTTCAGGGAAATTTTTTTGATGACCTTCGCAAAGAAAGTGCAGAATTTGTGAGCGCACTGGATACTCCCGGTCTTGCTATCGGAGGCCTGAGTGTAGGGGAACCGGCAGATGTTTTTGCAGAAAAACTGCGTCACACTGTTCAGTTTGTAACGCGTTCAAAGCCAAGATATGTCATGGGAATAGGAACGCCTGAATATATTCTTGAAGCTGTTGCCGACGGAATTGATATGTTTGACTGTGTTCAGCCTACAAGAATTGCGCGGCACGGACTTTATTTTTCAAGGCACGGAATGGTTTCTATAAA
The DNA here is from genome assembly GCF_016117655.1 of Treponema peruense. Taxonomy (NCBI): domain Bacteria; kingdom Pseudomonadati; phylum Spirochaetota; class Spirochaetia; order Treponematales; family Treponemataceae; genus Treponema; species Treponema peruense. The sequence goes on along the minus strand of NZ_CP064936.1, from coordinate 1,838,470 downwards.
ACAGAAACGCTTTGAAAGGGATTTTGGTCCGCTCGATCCTGAATGCAACTGCAAGGTCTGCAGAACATATTCGCGCGCTTACCTGAGACATATTTTCCGCGAGCAGGAAATTCTTTCTTCTATGCTGGCAAGCTATCACAACCTTTATTTCCTTCGCAATATGATGCTTGAAATAAGGGATGCAATAAACAATGACAGGTTTGAGGAATACAGAAAGTCTTTCCTTGAAAAATTCCATTCAGGAAATATTTAACGCCTATGAAAAATATTTTTTTTATTTTGATTTTTGTTGTTTCCGCAGTGCACGTGTATGCGCAGGAACTTCCTGCGACACCTTCAGAACAGACAGTAGATTCTTCTTTTGAACAGATTGAAAGAACAGCTTCTGATGTGACAGAACAGACTGTTCAGCCGAAGAAAGAAGATGCGGAATTCAAGTACAAGATAGAAAAAATATACCCTGAACCAAAGCGTCCTTCTGTAAAGTCAGAATCATTTTTGGCCCAGGCAGATGAGAGTGACTCTTATGTAAAGGAATGCAGCGATACATTCAGGTACGGTCTTGAAGAAGATATTGCAACACTTTTGGACGAACTTACAAAAAATGATGACTTAAGGTTTGTTGATCCGATTTATGATTTGTTTCAGTCTACAAAAAGTCCTTCAATAAGAAACAAGATTCTTGCTTATTTTACAAAGCTAAAGGATCCGTGTCTTGCTGACTATGCTGTTGCAGTAATCAACGACCCCTATGATGAAAAAAAAGATACTGTGGATGCATGCTTTAAATATGTTGCCGCTGCCGGTTGTATAGAAGCTGTTCCGGGTTTGGTTGACCTTGTGGACAAAGAAGAGGAAAGGTATTTTAACGGAGCACTTTCTGCACTCGGAGATCTTGGCGGAAGGGAAGAGGCTTTGTTTCTTTCTTCATACATTGACCGCGATGATCTGACTGTAGCACAAAGGCAGTCCCTCATGCGTGTTCTTGGAAAAATCAAGGCTGTAGAAACCTGGGATAAACTTTCAGAAATTGCGCAGGACGAAGATGAAAACTCTTTTGTGAGAATGTATGCGGCCGAAGCAATCGGTGCAATGGAAAAGAGTGAGTCCGAAGATATTCTTCTTGATCTATTCGAATCTGATGACCCCAACTTCAGGGTTTATGTTCTTAAGGGAATGTCTTATTTTCATGATTCAAAAGCCGACGCACTTGTCATGCAGGCTCTGCGCGACTCACAGTACAAAGTACGCCTCGAAGCCGTTGAGTCTGCCGGAAAAAGAGATATGAAAGAAGCTGTTCCTTATCTTATTTACCGCTGCCGCGACAAAAATGAACAGAAGGCAGTCAAGGACAAATGCTACAAAGAAATTGCACGGTTGAACACAAAAGAGGGAAATGAATATCTTGTTGAAGTTCTTAAGGATAAAAAAATCGGTGACACAACAAAGGTAACCGTTGCTGCAAATCTATTGGAATTCAATCATGCTGGAACAGATGCTGTAATTGAACTTGCGCGCGAAAGCCTCAAAAGCGATGTTACAAAAAAACTGCGCTATGCTTTGGGAAAAGAATTTGCAAAATACGGTCGTCCTGAATTCGAAGAAATTTGTTCCGAATACATTGCAAGCGAAGATGTTGCAACACAGGGAACTGGGCTTGATATCTGGGCAAAGGGAAGGTATGAAGGCAACCGTGCTTCTGTAGAACTTATTGCAGCCGATGCAGAAGAAAAGGAAGAGCCTTCTGCAGAAAATAAAAAGACTTACCAGTTTGGTGTAAAAAAGAAAAATGCAAATGCAAAAAAAGCAAAACGCATTCTGGAACAGTCTGCTTCCAAACCTGTAGACGCAGTGTCCCATGCTGATGAAAATATTTCTGCCAGAAGCAAAACATCATCTGATGTGAATGCCGCTCCCGCTACAGAAAAAGAAACAGCGCCCGCAGATAATGATGTGTCCGCAGACAATTCTGTTTCTGTAGACAATGTTGCCTCTGAATCTGAAACTTCTGCTGCAGTTGAATCTGGGAGTGTAGTTGAACAGGCTTCAGAAACAGAAACAGTTTCTGCTTCTGTTTCTGAAGCAGCAAAGTAAATGTCTATTCGTACATGCCGTTAAGCACGCGGTAAATTATATTTATCTTTTCTTTCTGCGCTGAACTGAGATTTGAGTCTTTGCAGTCATCAATGAGTTTTTCAAGTGATGAAAGATTTTCGTTAAGCGCAGTTGTAAAACCGCGTGAAACCTTGAACCAGTATGTTCCGTTGCCGTCTGTAAATAGACAGATAAAGCCGTATTCTTTTGTGGAATTTTTTGCAACCGTTACGCGCATTATACATGACGACATTCCGACCAGAGTTTCAAGTCCGTCAGGCTCGTTTATGTTTATATTCATTTTGCGCTGCCACTTGTCTTCTGCAAGAGGCATAAGGTTGAGCGTTTTGACGGCTTTTATAATGAGTTCCAGTTTTTCGCCGGACAAAAGCCTGTAGCCTTTTTCCATGACAATTGAACCTTTCATTGCGCCGATGTTCGCAAGAATACTTTCATTGTGTTCTGCCGCAACTGCAGCTTTAAGCTGGGTGAACGGAAGCTGTACAGTTTTTTTGCCCTTCTGTTTCTGGATTCTGAAATCCATTCCGCCGAATGAAACTTCATCTTCTGATTTTGACTTTGATTTTTCTTTCTTTGCAAGACGCGAGTCACTGCGGCCGACCTTTTCTTTTGCATCCCTGAAATTCTTTCCTGAATATTCAAGGTTTCCGGTAAGGCTTCTTCCTGACTTTCCGCGCACTTTAAGGAGGCTCTGTTCAAGATTCGGATCAATCTGAGCAAGAAGATTTTTTGTAAGCGGTGAAACACTCATTGCAAACATTCTGCTTGTTTTGACAATTTCACCTGCTACAATGTAAAGAGGATTCGTTCTGAACATAGAAGAACCGGGGTGGATTGAAATATGGTCTGCTGTAAGACTTCTGTAATTTTCGCGTCCTTCCCTTACGCACACAAACTGAATCATTCCTGACGCAATGCAGCACAGGTAATTGTCCATGCTGCCGCCTCCTGTTATCGGCAGCTGCAGGCGTTCTGAAACAATCTGTTCAAGCTGGGTTTTTATGTTTAGAATCTCGGCCATTACGCGTTCGTCAAGGTAATTGTTTTTGCAGAATCGTTCTTTGTTGTTCATTGACATGTATGTGCGGAACAGTTTCACGTATGTTACAAAGTCGCCCTGTATGTCCCTGAACTCGTGGTGTGCCCTGCGTGCATCCATTTCTTCTCCTACAGGAAGTGCAAACGGTGACTGCGCGCTTAAAAATGAAGCAGCGATAAGTGACTCTTCCAGAATGTCGGGGTAGCGCATAATGCTTTCTACAATAATTCTGCTGACTCTTGGTTCGAGCGGGAACTCTACCATGAGCTTTCCTATTTTGCTTAGTGAACCGTCGCTTTCTATTGCTTTAAGCATTGTAAGCGTGTTTACTGCTCCTACAAGTCCTTCGTGTGCCGGAGGTGAAATAAAGTCAAATTTTTCAAAGTCAGTTATTCCGAGTTCTGACATTCTCAAAACAACTTCGCTTAAGTCTGTGCGGTATATTTCTTCTGTCGTGTAGTTTTGTCTTGTGTCAAAATCTTTTCTGGGGTAAAGCCTGTAACATGTTCCTTCGCACGTCCTTCCGGCTCTTCCGCGACGCTGGTTGCAGCTGGCTTTGCTTACCGGTGTTTCTATAAGGCTTGACGTAAATGTTTTGGGACTGTAGAAATTGAGTTTTGCAAGACCCGAGTCAATTACTGTCGTGATGCCGTTTATTGTGACCGAAGTTTCTGCAATGTTTGTGCTCAGAACAACTTTCTTTTTTCCAAAAGGTGCGCTGTCAAAAACTTTTTCCTGTTCTTCTTTGGGAAGCCTTCCGTAAAGCGGAACAATATGAATTCTGTTTCTGAACTGTGCGTTTGAAAGCCGCTGCATACAGTCCTTGATAATTTTTTCTCCCGGAAGGAATACGAGTATGTCACCGTTGTCCTTGTTGTCAAGAACGCGGTCAATCGTCTGCTCAATTTTTGCAAGAAGGGCTTCACATGCAACATCACTTGCAGTAGACGCGTGTACAGCCGGCGGGTCATAAACCATCGTGACCGGAAAGACCTGCGTCTCTATTGTAACAATCGGACAGCCGCCAAAATATTCGCTGAAAGATTCTGCGTTCATCGTTGCCGAACTGACAATTACCTTGAAATCTTTTCTGACTGCAAGAATTCTTTTTAGAAGTCCCAAAACAAAATCAATGTTAAGGCTGCGTTCGTGTGCTTCGTCAACCATAATGACAGAATACTTACTCATCCACGGGTCCAGTTTCATTTCCTGAAGAAGAATTCCGTCTGTCATGATTTTGATTTTTGTCGTTGCATCTGTCTTGTCTTCGAAACGCATTTTGTATCCGACAAGGCCCGGGAATTTTGTCTTGAGCTGCTTTGCAATGAATTCGCTTACGCTCAGGGCCGCAATTCTTCTTGGCTGGGTTACGGCAATCATTCCGTTTTGTGAGTAACCCGCTTCATGAAGAATAACCGGAAGCTGTGTGGTTTTTCCGCTTCCTGTAGGGCTTTGAACAACTATAACCTGATTTGTTTTGAGTGTGTCAAGAATTTTCTGTTTCTGCGCGTACACCGGCAGATTTTTGTAGTTTATTGCCATATAATATTTCCTTTAATTTTTTCCATTAGTTTTTTTCTTTCTCCAAGATAGTTCGCCCATGTTTTTTGTTTTTTAAGTTTAAGCTCTTCAATAAATTCATCGTCAAGAACTTTTATTACAAAGTGCCATGAAGGTGTAATGTATGTCGTAATAAGAACCGGATCCACCTGTTCAATTACAATTCCGCGCGAATCTTTTGAAACCACAACATTTGTTATAAATGCATCGCCTGTATAATCCCTGCTGCAGGAAGGGTTGCTGAAGTCAGGCTCCCGTCTCTGGCCGCTGATTGTGTTTCCCTGCGAAAAGAAAACAATTTTTCTTGCCGTTCCGTTTTCATCTGCATATACATTCCATTCTTTTGCAATATGCGGATGGTTTGCATTTATTATATCTACACCGGCGTTAAGTATGTCTGTATAGAATTTTTTCTGCATGTCCGAAACTCCAGGAACATATTCTTCTTCGGCAGTGTGAAGGCTTAAAACAAAAAGGTCGCATTCATTTTTCTGCCGCAGCATTTTGAGTTCTTCAAGAAACAATCTGCGCTGTTTTTCAGAAGGCCTTACATAATCTATGTAAGAAGAAAAATCGTTTCTGTTTAGAACTTCCGTCACAGCACAGTAAAGGACTTTCCAGCCTGCCGCGTCAATGAGCGCGAATGTAAGAGGTGCGTTCTTTGAATCTTTTATTCCGGCCGAATAAACTTTGCGTTCAGAGTCTGCGTACAGGGCGCTTTGTTTTTCAAAGTATTTTTTTGTGGCACGCATTCCGTCAAGCCCGTAATCATTCGTGTGGTTGTTTGCAAGGCTGAATACATTGAACCCCGCAGAAATTGCCGCGTCGGGGTAGGCGTGCTTTACATTAAAATTCGGGTAGCTCGAATATTCCTTTGAATCGTCAACAGTAGTTTCAAGATTTACAAATGCAAGATCGCTTTTTTTTAGCAGAGGCTCAATGTCTTTGTAAATTTCACTGAAGTTTCCGCGAACATTATGCTTGTGTGCCATTATGTCACCGGCAAAGGCAAGTGTAAGAGTTTGCACTTCCTGTTCACCTGCCGCCTGCAGAACCGTAAGTCCTTCGGGAACAGAATCTGCCGTTTTCTGTTTGTCTGGGGAAGAGGCGCATGAAAACAGAAGGGCACAGACAGCGGCAAAGGTGGCAAATGTTGCATTTTTTCTGAATGTTAAAAATTGGTAAAATACGTTCACTGCATTATATTCTACATATATATTGCATTTTTTACAATAGAACAGAACCCTGCTTTTTGTGTCTGTTCCGTGCGCGCTGTTTCTCGTCTTCAGTTCCGCATCTGCCGCTGTTCCGCCGATTTGTAAAAAACGGAAGTCAGAAAAAGATATATGTTCTATTTTATTGACATTAAGGCATAAAAAGGGTATAAGTTTCTCATTGCGAAGACGCAGAATCTTTTCGGTTCAGGAAAGGTTCTGCGTCTTTTTTTTTTAATTCAACCTGGAGGAACCTATGAAAAAATCTATTTTAAGGGCAGCCGCAGTTTTTGCAGCAGTTGCAGCATTGGGCGGAATGTTTACCGGATGCAGCAAGAAAAAAGCCGAACCTGAATTCGTCTATACCGGAAAACCCGAATATGCAGAATTTGCAAAGGCAGTAAAAGGAAAGCTTCGTGTAGGAATCGAATGTGCCTATGCTCCGTTCAACTGGACACAGCCTTCAAAAACTGTTCCGGGTCATCCTGAATATACCGCTGCACAAATTTACGGTTCACCTGACTATACATTCGGATTTGACATAATCTTCTCACAGCTGCTTGCAGATGAAATGGGACTCGAACTCGAAGTACACAAAAACGACTGGGCATCAATCTGGATGGGACTCAAGGCCGGTGACTATGATCTTGTAGAATCAGGAAGCATTTATTCAGAAGAGCGCGACAAGTTCCTTGATTACATTGATCCTTACTACAACCGCTTTAACGTAATCGTCGTAAAAAAGGACAGCCCCTATGCTTCATACACAAAACTCGAGCAGTTCAAGGGACTCAAGTTTACAACTCAGATTAACACAAACTGGCCGGCTTACATCAACCAGGTACCGGAACCTGTAATTCTTCCTTACCCCGACACATGTACCGAAGTAATAATGAAAGTTGCAATGGGTGATGTTGACTGCGGTGTTATGGACTGGCCTACAGCTTATTCAGGATGCCTTTCAAACCCCAACGTTGTGATTGTAAACCTCGAAGAAGGCCACGACTTTGTAACACCGCCCGATGCTTCAGACACCTGTACACCTTCTGTACTTGACGGAAACAAAGTAGCCGTAGATGCACTCAAGGCAGCAATGAAGGCAATCGGCTGGAACCAGGAATCAATGGACAAATACATGAAAATCGCTATTGAGACACAGCCTCTCAGTAACTGATGTTCAGAATAAGGGGGATGGGGAAAGCCTTCCCCCTGGTCGGCACTTCGTTGCCTCCACACCCCCATCTCCTAGGGCTTACCGCCCTAAGACCCTGGAGTGCAAATTATTTAACAGCTTAGGATTTTACTATGAACAATCAAGGTTTGCTTTACTGGCTATGGTACATATTCAAGAACTACTGGAACTATTTTTTGAAAGGAACAGTTCTTACCCTTGAGATTGCCATTTTAGGAACTATATTGGGATACATTTTAGGATTTGCCATTGGTCTTGTTCAGGCAACCCCTATTGCCAAAGGAGACGGAATAGGAAGAAAAATTGTGTTCAGGGTTCTTAAGCCCCTGTGCTCGGCTTTTGTTGCTGTATTCCGCGGAACTCCTATGATGGTTCAGGCTATGGTTTTTTATTACGGCCTTAAAAATTCCGGAATAGATATTTCTCCGTTTCTGGCATCGCTTATCGTACTCATGATGAATACCGGCGCATACATGGCAGAAACTGTCCGCGGCGGAATCATTTCAATAGACAAGGGCCAGCTTGAAGGCGGTTTTGCACTGGGCATGAGTCACACAAAGACAATGTTCTGCGTAATTCTACCCCAGGCTTTCAGAAATATAGTTCCCGAAATGGTAAACCAGTTTTTGACCAACTTAAAGATGACATCAGTATTGAACGTCATTGGTGTTTACGAACTGTACTTTGCAACAAAGAGTGCCGCGGGAATTTATTACAGATACTTTGAGTCTTATATAATCTGTGCAATTTTCTATTTCATTATCTGCTCGGTGTTCACAAAGATACTAAAGTCTGTAGAAAAGAAAGCGTTTGAGCAGAAAGACTATGAGCTTGCAGTCCAGTACATGGGCGACAGCGCTGAATAGGCGGCACAAGTTTTACGATTGTATTTTGGAGGAATATATGGAAAAGGAGCCGCTGTTAAAGGTAGAGCATCTTGTAAAGAACTTTGGTTCTCATGAGGTACTTAAGGATCTTGATTTTTGCGTCAACAGAGGCGAAGTTGTCTGCGTAATAGGCTCGTCCGGTTCGGGAAAGTCTACAATGCTCAGATGCATAAACGGTCTTGAAACAAAGACTGCAGGAAAAATAATTTTTGACGGTAAAGAAGTCGGTTCCAATTCAAAGGAACTCAATAAATTCCGCACGAAGGTTGGAATGGTTTTCCAGTCATTCAACCTGTTCAACAACATGACTGTTCTGCAGAACTGCATGGCAGGAACAACAAAAGTTCTTAAGATGAAAAAAGATGAAGCAGAATTTCTTGCAATAAAATATCTGCGTCATGTAGGAATGGCACCTTATATCAATGCACATCCGGCACAGCTTTCCGGCGGACAAAAACAGCGTGTTGCAATTGCGCGTGCACTTACGATGCAGCCCGAAATGCTTTTGTTCGATGAACCTACATCTGCACTTGACCCCGAGATGGTCGGCGAAGTTCTTAACGTAATGAAGGAACTTGCAAAGGAAGGTCTTACAATGATGATTGTTACCCACGAAATGGCTTTTGCCCGTGACGTTTCTACGCGTACAATTTTTATGGACAACGGATTCATTGTAGAAAACGACACTCCTGATGTTATATTCAAAAATCCAAAAACCGCCAGAATGCGTGAATTTTTGGGAAGATACATTAATGATTTGGACCGCAAAAATTAATTTACTAATGGAGGAATAAAATGGAAAATTATACAATTACAGTTGCCCGCGGATTCGGTTCCGGCGGAAAAGAAATTGCAAGCCGTGTTGCCAAAGATTTGGGTATTCATTGTTACGAAAACAGAATTCTCACACTTGCTTCACAGATGAGCGGAATAGACAGACAGCTTTTTGAAGAAGTCAACGAAAGGCTTCACAGCAAGAAAAAAGGACTTTCTGCACTTCTTTCAGGTCTTCCGCGCCGTAAAAACCCCGAACCCGAACACAGAAAGTTTGTTTCTGATGACCAGCTTTTTGAATATGAAAAACAGATTATCATGGAACTTTCAAAAACAGAAAGCTGCGTAATTGTAGGAAAAGCCGCCGACTGGATTCTTAAAGATTCAGAACGCACATTCAGCATTTATATTGAAGCACCAAGAAGTTTCTGCCGTCCCAGAATTATGGCAAAGATGGGCGTTACTGCCGAAACAGCAGATATTTCAATTACAGAAACAGACAAATACCGCGCAGAATACTACAGCTATTATACCGGCGGAAACTACTGGACAAATCCTGTAAACTACGATCTTACACTCAACAGTGCACGCCTTGGAATAGACGGTTGCGTAAAAATCATTGAGCAGGCTCTCCACGAAAAGTTCCCCGATATAGATATTCCGGAGCGTACTGTTACCGGTGAAAGCATCGAAGCCAATGTGGACTAAGTATGGAGAAAGTTCTCTACTACAATATTGATACAATCTTGACTATGAGAATTCGCTATTTTTGAAATGGGGTGTAAGCGGACTTGAACTTAAAGAAATAAAAGGCCGCGACAAACCCCTGTATGAATGTGTAAAAAATTATGACGGACTCGTGGTTGAATATGATCAGGTTACCGAAGAAGTAATGCAATCTTCAGGCAGCCTTAAATGTGTTTCTGATTAATACTGCACGAGGTTCTGTCGTTGACGAAAAAGCACTGGTTCGTGCCCTTGATGAAAAATGGATCAAGGGAGCCGGAATCGATGTTATCGAAGATGAATTATTTTTTAATTTACCTGCACAAGTTCTTAATTTGTACAAGTTTTAGCAAACTGAAACTTGCAAATAAAGTGGGGCTGTCTTAGAAGTTATCCAACACTTCAAAAGGACAGCCTTTTTTTTCATTTCAAAATCCTTTTTTTCAGAAATCGACTTTTCCCTGTTCGTTGGTTTCTTAGCTCAGTCTTGCAATTTGCTTAAAATCATAACCAAGCATCAATAATCCCCATTACATTCTCGTACTTTTGAGACAGCCCCTTTTTTATTGAAAAAAATATTTCTGAAAAAATAACTTTTGTAAATGTAAATAAAAATATTGACAAAGTGAAGTGGGGGGGGGTAAGATTAATTAACTTTATTAACGGAGATATAAAAAAATGAAAAAATTTTTATTTATTGCGTTGACAGCAGCTCTTTTAGCTTCCTGCCAAAACAACCCTTCCGATTCTGATAACAATCAAAACACACCCCCTCAGAATCAAACCGTAACCTTACAAAGCAGACTTCAATCTGCAGAACCAGGAACTACAATCGATTTGGAAAGCGAAAAACTTTCTGTAACGGACAATGGTTCTTACACAATTGACAAAGCTCTTACGATTAAAAATGGAGATTTAAAGAACGCAACTTTTACTGTAAAAGCAACAGGTGTTAAGTTTGAAAAAATGAAGAATATTTCAAACATTAATGTTGCAGCAGAAGTTGGCGACGGAGATTTTTCAGTAGTTAATTGTAATGAAATTGATATAATCAATGTAAATGGCGGTGGAGCAAATTCAATCCATATAGAAAATACTACAGTTTTAAAACTTATAGTTCAAAAAAAAGATGTAAGAATTGTTCTTAAAAACAATGACACAACTTCTGTAAAAAACACTTTGATTTTTGCCGATTGTAAACTTGACGCAGAAACAGGCAGTTCATTTGAAAATGTGATTATTAATCCAGGTGTAACAAAACTTGAACTTGCCGGAAATGTCGTAATAGAAAAAATTGCTGCACAAGAATCTTCAAGCGCAACAATTTCAATTACTGCAACTGTTAAAATCAATTCAGCAGACAGCATAATTAAAGCAAACCTTAAAAACGAAGACGGCAGCGCAGCCGATACAAGTGAAATAAAAGATGCAACACTTACAGACGCAGAAAAAGAAGAACTTGAAAAAAATATTTTCTATTCAAAATTAGATTTTGAATCTTCAGATAAAGAAAAAGTTACTGTTGAAAAAAGTGATAATGAATTTGTAATTAAAAATACAAACGCAGAAGCTTTTAATAATAATGTATGGAATAAATGTATATATACAAAAGAAAAACTTCCGGTAGAAAGTAACAAAAATTATCAGATAAGTGTGGATCTTAAATCAAACAAAGAAAGTCTTGTTTTTTTAAGTGCAAAAGATTCTAAGTCAACATCTCCTGCTAGTGGTAAATATTTTAAACTCGGAACAGAATATAAAACATATACAGTAGAAACTGGAACAATTGGAAATAAAGGCTGGATAAAAGGCGAATTTTTAGTGGCAATAGGATGTGCTGAAGTTGTTTATGCAAAAAACTTCAAAATTAACCCTATAGATGAAGATGCTTTACCTGTAGCCTGTTGGGCTAATAATGAAGATGATTTGGAAAATATGTCAGCTACCGGTACTTCAAATGGAGCAAAATTTGAATTTACCAAAGACGTTAAAGACAAATTTCAACGTGGTTCAGATATTATTTTAAGCAAAAATGAATTAGACTGCGGAGAAAGTTATGAAATAAACTTTGAAATAACAAGTGATGTAGATCTTGCAGAAGGTGAATTAGGTATATGGACACATGTTGGTAATAATATAACAGATAGTACTGGTTCAGATAAAATAACTCTTAAAGCTGGAGAAAAAACAAAAATTGATTTCTTTGTTCATTCATTTCAGATCAAGGAAGAAACTTTTAGAATTCCATATATTTCATTTTTACCAAATAAAAAATGTAATCTTACAATTGAAAACATACAAACTACTAAAACTACAAAAGAAGAATATTTAAGTAAGTATCCTTCTACTTCTTTGTATTTTGCAGGTCATATAAATGATAAATGGACTGTAACAGAAAAATTAGATTCAATAACTATTCCTGGTAATGGTGAAGTATATTTTGTTTTACTGTATGCAGATACAAATCTTCCTAAAGTCTACGATCCTTGGAGCAGTTTAAACCTTTACCCAATAGAATTTAAAATGCCAAATGATGGTAGTTTGCTTATTCAAAGTCAAAATGAAGATGGAGAAGATAAACTGTATTTCAAAAATCCAAAATCTGAATCTGTTGTCGCAAAGTTTTCTCTAACAGATGATTGCAAAGTTGATGTAACTTATACTAACCCTTGGTATTACATTGATGTAGATAGATCACTTTTACCAGAAGGTGCTACAGGATTAAAATATATATTCAATAATAATAATGGAATACAATCTAATGACGCCTATTTTGAATTAACAGATAAATCAGTTTATTGCTTTAAATTCGGGGATTCGTATGGATATGATGAATACGGAAATCTTAAATATCAATCTGTTGTTTCTGAAAGAACAGACAATCCAACTGAAAAACCTGCTGAAGGTTTTATAAGACTTTACTTCTGTTCAGAACTTCCAGAAACACCGTATGCATATTTATGGACTTCTGGTACTAATCTAGTTGAAGTAACAAACGAAGATGGTACAACAACTTATGAACCTGAATTTTGGAATAATAACGATTGGCCTGGAATTAAAATGATTAAATTTGAATAAAACAATTTCCTTAAAAAGGGGCTGTTCTTATGAAGTGTTGGATAACTTCTAAGACAGCCTCTACTTTATTATCATACCCATTCAGGTTTGTCCCAGAGGGTGAGCTTTGTTCCTATATCGTTCTTTTTTGCATTTTCAAGCATTCTGCATCCCCAGGCTACATCTTCTGTTGGCATTCCGCCGACAGCATAAACTATAATCTGGTTTTCATTGTCTCGTCCTGCCTTTACTTTGTTTACAATATCGCCTATATCAGTTACATCACTTTCCTTTATTTTTCCTGCAGCGACTGCATCATAAAAGGCCATTCCTATAAGTGTAGAAACAGTTTTTTGTGTCGGTGCTTCCTTTCCTTTTCCCCAGCCTTCATACATTTTGTAGTCATCACTTACGAGTTTGCATTTTGATGTATCAGAAAGAAATTCTTCATCCATAAGAAGTGCGCTTGTGCTTATTACAAGTGCACCGGGTTTTATCCATGAAGCGTTAAGGTAAGGATTGTCTTCAAACTTTGCCGCATTGGTTGTTCCAAAATAAATTATGTCAGAATCTTTTGCAGCGTCTTCAATTGTGTCACAGACTTCAAAGGATGTTATTGAAGGACATCTTTCCTTGCAGAAAGAAATAAAATCTTCAATTCCCTTTTTTCCGCGTCCTTTGATTTTAACTGTTTTTACAGAAGGCTTTTCTGCGGTAATTGCCATGATCGCAGTTCTTCCCATAACACCGGGGCCTATTATTGAAGCAACTTCGGGTTCCTTTACAGAAAGATATCTTACACCGAGTCCAGGAACAGCACCTGTTCTCATTGAACTCAAAAGGTTTGCAGACATGTAGGCGCGCGGTGCTCCTGTTTCATAGTCCATGAGTGTAAGCATAAGAACCGAGCGGGGCAGTCCTTTGCCGCGGTTTGTCTGGTTTGAACCGTAACATTTTACGCCGCACATTTTGAAGGATCCGCCTACATAAGCGGGCATTGCCATAAAGCGGTAGTCGGGTCCGTTTACAGGAAAACCGGGAATGTCGCTTTTTTCTGGAAAACTCATTTTTAGTCCGTGCTCGTTTCCGTTGGCTCCTCCCATTCTGTAATCACCTTTTCCTATTAAAGAAAAAAGTTCTTCCATGGTGTCAATGCATGCACCCATATTTTCGACACCGGCTGCAATCATATCCTTTTCACTTAAATAAAGAAAATCTACTTTCGGATATTCTGATTCGAATCCCATTTTATTCCTCCAAAAAAAATAAAAAATAAAGGTGCCCTAAGCGCATGTTTTGCATACACTTTTGGCACCTTTACCTTTTTATAAAATCATATTCCGGTATAAAAAAAAGTCAATTCCGATTTTTACAAAAAAAACAATGCTGTGAAAATTATTTCAAAGTTCTTTTTTTTACAATATAAAAATATCTGCTTGCTGTAAATTATTTTCAACATCCGGCAGTTACCGGTTTTGAACAGAGGTTACATATGGAAAGAATTACAGAGCATCCAATTTTAGGAAAACCAGAGAAGGGCGCTCTCGTTACTTTTACGCTTGACGGAAAAGAAATGCAGGGCTATGAAGGCGAACCTATTGCAGCTGCGTTAAGGGCAGACGGTGTTTTGGTACACCGCTATACATCAAGGTTCCATCTTCCGCGCGGAATTTTCTGTGCCATTGGAAGATGTACAGACTGCGTTATGATTGTAGACGGTAAACCCAATACAAGAACCTGCGTGACTCCGCTTAAGGCCGGAATGAAAGTTCAGACCCAGTACGGAGCTTCTGATAAAAAAAACTGGTAGGTGAATTGATATGGAAAGATATAATCTTATTGTAGTCGGTGCAGGACCAGCAGGTCTTTCTGCCGCAATAGAAGCAGCCGGCCGCGGAATGTCTGTAATTGTATTTGATGAAAACCACAGACCCGGTGGACAGCTTTTCAAGCAGATACATAAATTCTTCGGAAGCAAGGAACACAAGGCAAAAATACGCGGATTCAAAATCGGTGAACAGCTTCTTAAGGAAGCATCTGATGCAGGAGTAAAAGTTCAGCTCGATTCTACCGTAACCGGAATGTATCTTAATAATGAAGTTACGGTAAACCACGACGGACAAATCTGCCATTACAGGGGTGACAGCATAATAATCGCAACCGGAGCTTCAGAGAATATGGTTCCGTTTGACGGATGGACACTTCCTGGAGTAATTGGAGCCGGTGCTGCCCAGACTATGATGAACCTTCACGGCGTTAAGCCCGGATCAAAAGTACTTATGCTCGGAAGCGGAAACGTAGGTCTTGTTGTAAGCTTCCAGCTTCTTCAGGCCGGATGTGAAGTTGTTGCCCTTGTAGATGCGGCTCCAAGAATCGGCGGTTATGGAGTCCATGCAGCAAAGGTTGCGCGTACAGGAGTTCCGTTTTATCTTTCGCACACAATCAAAAAGGCAGAAGGAACAGACTGTGTAACTGGTGTTGTTATTGGACAGGTCGACGAACATTTTAAAATTATTCCCGGAACAGAAAAGCATTTTGATGTAGATACAATTTGTGTTGCAGTCGGTCTTTCTCCGATGAGTCAGCTTTTGAAAATGGCAGGAGTAAAGATGGAAGACAATCCGCGCCGCGGCGGTCAGGTTCCGATTGTGGATGAATACGGTGAAACTTCTGTTCCGTGTATTTTTGCTGCAGGTGATGTTTCAGGAATTGAAGAAGCAAGTTCTGCTATGATCAAGGGACGCATGGCAGGACTCCGTGCTGCATTCCGTCTTGGATACACAGATGAAGATTCAATGAAAAAATCAGAATCTGACTTTGCTGCAGATCTTGATTCTTTGAGACAGGGAATGTTTGCTCCCGGAAACAAGGGAAAACTTATAGAAAAAACTGATGAAGGAATTCCTGTTTCAATGAATCTTCTTACAAAAGGATTTGTTGCTGCAGATGAAATCGGGCGCTTCCCCGGAGTTACTGTTCAGAAAGGAATTCATCCTGTAATAGAATGTACGCAGAATATTCCGTGCAATCCGTGTCAGGACGCCTGTGCCAAACACTGCATAAAAATAGGTTCGTGCATTACGGCTCTTCCGCAGGTAGAAAATCCTTCCCCGTGTACAGGCTGCGGTTTGTGCGTAGCTTCATGTTCGGGTCAGGCAATATTTTTGGTAAACGAAAGTTTTGAAAGCGGATTCGCAAGTGTAACACTTCCGTACGAGTTCCTGCCTCTTCCTGTCGCCGGAGACAAAGGAACGGCTTTGGACAGAAGCGGAAAACCCGTATGTGATGCAGAAGTTGTAAGCGTCAGGACAAGCCCTGCATTTGACCACACAAATCTTCTTACAATGAAGGTTCCTGTGGACTATGCTATGAGTGCACGCTTTTTCAAGAAGAATTGAAAATCAGATACAGCTGTAAAAAAAATTGAGGTGAAACTATGAATGACAGAAATCGAGATATAGGACCGTTTGTTTCGGGCCCTGATGACGATATGATAATATGCCGCTGCGAAGAAATTACAAAAGGTGAAATAAGGCGTGCTGTTCATGACGGAATGTTTACCATGCCCGAAATCCGCCGTTATCTCAGATGCGGAATGGGACTCTGTCAGGGACAGACATGTTCCCGTCTTGTAAAGGGAATTGTTGCAGCCGAACAGAAAGTGAGTCCCGCAGTTATTGTTCCTGCGACCAGCCGCGGACCTGTAAGACCCACAGAAATGTCTGTTCTTGGCAACGAGTGCAGGTAACTTTTTTATAGGAGGAGTATAAAAAATCCGCCGAAATGCCGTCGGCTTTTTTAACTCAAAGTTCGCATTGCGAACTTTCTTATCAACTGTACATTCCTAAATCTGAAGATTTACTCATGAACATTTATAGGAGAATATATGCTTACAACTGCTGATGCTATTGTTATTGGTGCGGGAATTGTTGGAAATGCAACCGCATATTATCTTGCAAAAAAAGGACTTTCAGTAATTGTTCTGGAAGCATCTGAATATATTGGAAACGGCGGCTCGTCACGGAACGGCGGCGGAGTAAGACAAAGCGGGCGAGATCCAAAGGAACTTCCGCTTATGGTCTGGGGTGTAAAAAACATCTGGCCGCATCTTTCCGAAGAACTGGGAGTAGACACAGAATACAAGCAGAAGGGAAATCTTCGTCTTGGAAAAACGCCTGCCCATATGGAAAAATTAAAGACACTTGCAGACAATGCAATAAAATGCGGTGTAGACGTTCAGATGCTTACTGCAGAAGAAGTCAAAAAAATAAATCCATATCTTTCAGATGCAGTAATAGGAGCAAGCTGGTGTCCAACAGACGGCCATGCAAACCCGCTTACAACAACGCTCGGTTACTACAAGGCTGCCCGCGCTCTTGGTGCAGATTTTGTAACCGGCTGTCCTGTAAAAAAAATAATTACAGAAAAGGGCAAAGTGTGCGGTGTCGAAACTCCCGAACAGAAATTCTATGCACCTTCAGTTGTCGTCGCCGCTGGATTTGAAAGCAATGAAATACTTGGAACCGTCGGAATAAATATTCCTATGAGAAAAAGAGTTCTGCAGTGTCTTGTTACCGAAGCAGAACCACAGATGTTTGAACAGATGCTCGGAACAGCCGCTGCAGACTTTTACGGACACCAGACCAAACACGGTTCGTTTGTGTTCGGAGGGCACGACGGCTTTGAAGATGATCCTGTCGTAATCAACAATGACTATCCTTTTTCTACGGGAGACTTTGCTTCATGCTGCAGCCGCGGAATAATGGGATACTTCCCGCTTCTGTCAAATGCAAAAATCGTAAGAACCTGGAGCGGCTACGAAGACCACAGTTCGGACGTTGTTGCGACTGTAAGCAAATGTGACGAAGTTCCGGGACTTTACATCGAGTGCGGTTTCAGCGGTCACGGCTTTGGAATAGGTCCTGCGGCTGCCTACAATATTGCAGAACTTATTGCAACTGGCAGTTGTCCTGCAGATATTTCACCGCTCAGATACGACAGGTTCAAGAGCGTCATTTAATGCGTCTGTAATTCAAAACCAAATTCTGCCGGGACATAATTCTACCGGAACTGATTGACAAAAAGTCGTTTTTAAGGCAGAATAATCTCAATACGAAGACGTGAATGGTTTAAACCGTTCGCGTCTTTTTTTTTGCCAAATTTCATATCAAGGGGTTACGCTCATGGAAGACGACATTTTTCACATCAAAACAATTCAGCCTTTTCTCGTTTTTGAAACAAAAAAATTTTATCAGCGCGTTATAGCTTCCTGCGGAATTTCACATTTCTACAGTTTCAGTGGCAGTGACAAAACAGTTTCTGTTCCGTTTTTGGCAGACGGCTGCAGCAATATAATTTTCTGCTACGACCGCGGGAATATAAATGCGTATGTTCTTGGACAGACCGTGGAGCAGGGTGTCTTTACAATAAAAAGCGGTGCCGACTATTTTGGCATAAGGTTCCAGCCCGGCGAAAACCCGTGTTTTGAAGATCTTGATGTAAAGGACATGGCCGGCAAAGAGCTGCTTCTTTCTGACTTTTCGGATATGCGCCTTCTTATAGAGAAAATGACTGAACAGACTACATTCACTACAAGAATGTGTACTTTTATGGAAGCATACAGGCACTACAGAAACAAAAAAGTCAGTTCGCAGCACCAGCTTTACAGACAGATAATCCGTCTTATTGTTGCAAAAAAAGGAATGCTCAAAATAAGCGAACTTGAAGTTCTTACAGGATATTCTGCGCGTTATATAAACCACATTTTTGAAAACCACTCCGGAATGAGTGCCAAGCAGTTCTGCGGAATAGTCAGAATTCAGTTTGTGGTAAGTGAAATGAACAAAGGTAATGTTTCGTCCTTTTCAAAACTTGCATCAGACTACAGGTATTACGACCAGGCGCATTTTATACATGAGTTCAAGCAGTATACGGGAAAAACACCTTCAGAATATTCCGCAGAAGTAGAACGCTGTTCCTACAAGGCAAACGTTATTAACATTTAAGGGAGTCTCTGAAAATTGCAGTTTTTTTTGAGACAGCCTTTAGAGGTTGCCTTTATTGACTACATTTATAATTCCAATTAAAATAGAACCATGTTTGAAATAAAAGATTCGACTCCTTTTGAGACAGATGAGGAAGATTTTGATACAGTAATGGCTTCCGATATTTCATTTACCGGAACAATCCGCTTTGCCAAGCCTTTTATGATTAAAGGAAAAGTGAACGGCAATATCGAAGCTACAAGTGATCTGCTTATAGACACCGCTGCAGAAGTCAACGCAGATATTAGTGCAGAAAGGGTTTTGGTCAGAGGCAGGGTCAAAGGAAATATTTCAGGCAAAAAAGTTGTCTATGTTTCTTCAACAGGTTCTGTTTTTGGCGATATATCT
Source organism: Treponema peruense (assembly GCF_016117655.1). Taxonomy (NCBI): domain Bacteria; kingdom Pseudomonadati; phylum Spirochaetota; class Spirochaetia; order Treponematales; family Treponemataceae; genus Treponema; species Treponema peruense. The sequence goes on along the minus strand of NZ_CP064936.1, from coordinate 1,819,514 downwards.
TCAAGTCAGGTTGTACTTGAACCGGGTTCTAGATTTACCGGAAAATGCTCCATGACGGCGGGGTTTTAAAATGAATTCTGTTTTAAAAAGATGTATTCCGCTCGTTTTTATTGCATTTGCATCCGTTTCTGCATTTTCACAGAATTCCAAGCCTGACGCGCTCAAGCTCTATAATGAAGGCAACTATAAGGAATCAATCAAAGTCTGCGAAGATGAAATAAATGCAAACCCCAGCAATATGGATTCTTACAGCGTACTCTGCTGGGCTCTTGTTGCAAACAGGCAGTACAACGAAGCAGAACAGAGGGCCATTGAAGCACGCAAGATAAATTCCTACGATGTAAGGCTTATTGAAGTTTTGGGTGAAGCAAAATATTATCTTGGCAAAAACAACGAAGCCCTTAATATGTTCCAGCGCTACATAGCCAATGTTCCAGAAAACGGAAGCCGCGTGGGAAGAGTTTACTTTTATATGGGCGAAATCTATATAAGACAGGCCCGTTACGAACATGCAGATATTGCCTTTACGACTGCAGTCCGCACAGAACCGTTAAGGGATTACTGGTGGGCCAGACTCGGATATTCCCGTGAAATGACAGGAAACTGGAAAAGTGCACTTTCTGCCTACAACCAGGCTTTGTCCCTTAATCCGACTCAGTATGATGCTACCCGCGGAAAAGCCAGGTGCCAGTCAAAAATTCAGTAATGAAAGCAACCCTTAAAGTACATTTTGAAACTCTTGGATGCAGGCTCAATCAGGATGAGTCAGAGGGGGCGGCTCGTGCTTTCTGCAATGCCGGATTTGTTACCGACATGGAATCCTGTACAGCCCGTTCCCTTCCCGACAGCAGTGTTGCGCTTGCCGTAATAAATACCTGTACAGTAACAGGCAAAGCAGAACAGAAAGCCCGCAGAATAATCCGTCTTGTTCTTGACAAATGCCCGGCGGCCGTGGTTATTGTTACCGGCTGCTATGCAGAACTTGAAGGAAACGCCATAACGCAGATATGCCCTGAACGAATATGCATTCTTCCCGGACAAAAAAAGTCTGTACTTAAAGATATTGCACTTGCAATGGCTGCCGGGTCTGCGTCCGGTACTGACGGCCGGCTTTCTCTGGCAAAGATTGATTCCATAATAAAAGCATCTTCTTCAGAAAAAAAAGATGCTTTTGTACTTTACACACCGGTTTTTGAAAAACACAGCCGTGCTTCAATAAAAATACAGGACGGCTGCAACAATTCGTGCACATTCTGCAGAATACATCTTGCACGCGGAACATCCGTTTCCCTTGACGCACAGACTGTTCTTGAACGCATTAAAACAATGGAAGACACCGGTGTTAGGGAAGCTGTTTTTACAGGAGTAAACTTAAGCCAGTATGCTGGCGACTTTAACGGAACAAAACTTTCTTTTGGCTCACTTCTGGAACTTTTGCTTAAAGAAACATCTTCCATAAAATTCCGTGTTTCAAGCTTTTATCCGCAGCATATTACACCCGCGCTTTGCAGTATTCTTTCTTCTGACAGGGTACAGCCCTCATTTCATCTTAGCATACAGTCAGGAAGCGACAGAATACTCAATCTTATGAGCCGTCCCTACGACAGAGATTCAGTATTGAAAGCGGTAGAACTATTAAGAAAGGCAAAGAACAATCCGTTTATTTCCTGCGACATTATTGCGGGCTTTCCTTCAGAAACAGGAGAAGACTTTGCGCTTACACAGTCTCTCTGCAGCGCGGCACAGTTTTCGTGGATACATGCATTTCCTTTTTCTGCAAGACCCGGAACAAAGGCTTATTCAATGAAACCGCAGATTCCCGAGCGCATTAAAGGCGAAAGAGTAAAATGGCTGTTTGAAAAGGCTGTGGAAGGCAAAACCGCATATATTTCTTCATTCAAGGGAAAAATTCTTCCTGCAATTGTAGAAAACAGCCGCTCTTTAAGACTGTCTTCTCCTTCTGCCGCAAACTTTGTGCGCGTAAATGCTGTTACAGAAAATTTTCTTCATGTAGAGTGTCTGGTGCCTTCAAAAGGTTTTATTCCTGCTCCCGGAACCGAAGTAAATGTCAGAATAGACTCGGTTCTTGAAGACAGCATACGTTCCGGAAGAGAAGTGGAATGTTCAGGAACACTTGTGCTTTAGAATATCTCTAAAAATCCGGTAAACGGGCTTCTTGAAGACTCTCTTTAGAAACAGAGTTCTATTCCTGCTGAATACTTGAGCATAAATTTGTTTGTATCGTTATACAGAACAGACGAAGAAACCATTATACCGAATTTCTTTGGAATGTAAAGCTCAAGGCTTGCCCCGACTCCGCCGCCGAGTTCGTTTAATATGTATCCGCCTTCACCGTAGACGCTTGCCCTTAAATACTTTGCAATGTTATAAGATGCTCCCAGAATTCCGCTGCATGTTAAAACAGGTTCTGCGGTATCATCTGTTTCATAATACGAACTGTCATAGTAATAATCATCGCTTTGTGGAACCGAGAAAAAAGCTGTTCCACCACATCCGGCTTCAAGGTTTCCGCCTATAAACATATTGTCAGAAAGACCGAGTGTTGCCGTGTAACCGACTGTAATATAGGCAGATTTGTCATTTGCGTAAAAGTTTACTGCACCCGGAATAAATTCATATAGCAAAGAACATATTGTGTCACGGGGATCCTGTTTACTGCTTTTGGAAGATGCAGATTTTGCCTTTTTTTTCTGTTCTTTTTTCTGCTCCTGCTCTTCTTTTTTCTGTTCTTTTTTCTGCTCCTGCTCTTCTTTTTTCTGCTCTTTTTTCTGCTTCTGCTCTTCTTTTTTCTGAGCATCAAGTTCGGCCTGTTTTTTAAGGCGGTTCTGTTTGAGCATTTCTTCGTAGTCAGACTTCTGCACTGATTCTGTTCGCCAGTCTATATCTACAGAAGGTGTATACTGGTAAGGGCAGTGTATTAAAGGCATTACTGTCTTTATTTTTTTTCCTGTACTGACGTTGCGGAATTCAATTTTTTCAATAACAAGAACATAGGAAGAGGGGTTTTTGTAACTTTGTGTACGTACAGAATAGGTAAGCACCGCTTCTACAAAAGGAACGTTCATTCTGAAGAAACTGTCATAGTTTTCTACGGTGTCCAGATACTGGTTGTAAAGTTTTAGATTCTGTTCACGGTTTTTGGAACCAAGTTTGGGGTATCCGGGAACAGTTTTGCCGGTAAGATCCTGATATGAAAGCAAATCTTCTGTTTCATAGACAGTCTGCCCGTCAAAGCTGAATGCAAGACCGTATTTCCAGCCTTCTTTTCCTATGTTTCCGTCGTAATTTCCTATTCGCAAGTACAGTCCCTGTTCTGCGATTGAAGTAATCGTATATTTTTTGGACTCGAGATCATCTATATCTGCCGTTATTTTTTTTCTGAGCTGTTTCTGGGCTTCGTTTGTTTTTTCCCTGATGTCACTTTCGTTTTTTGCTTCAAGGTCTTCGTATTTTGCCTTTATTTCAAGAATGTCATTTTCAAGGGACATGAGGCCTCTTTCGTTGAGTGTTCCGTCAGGATTTTTTTCTGCTGTCGGCGTTTTTCTTTCGCGCCTGGCTTTCATCTGTGCTTCACATTCTGCTTTAAGTTTTGAATTGTAGTCTTCTATGCTTGCTGCAATTGTGTTTTCGTTTTCAAGAAGTGCAAGCTTTTCACCTTCAATAATTACTATTCTCTGGGCGGCATTCAAGGCTTCTGTCTTTTTGTCGCGTATGGCCTGAGCCTTTTTTTCTATCTGCGAGGAAAGAGAAAGAATTGAGTCGCGTTTTTCTGCATTTCGCTTCTTGTTTATGGCATCTTCTTCCTGTTTTTTTGCTTCATCGGCCTTCATTCTCTGGATTTTGTCTTCTTCATTCTTTTTCTGCTGCAGAAGAAGGGCTTTCTGTGTTTCTATTCTTGTCTTGTGTGCCTGTTCTTCAAGGCTTGTAAGCGACTGTACCGACAGTTCTGACTGTTTTTTTGAAAGTTTTTCGAGTTCAGCATTTATTGCAGAAAGATTTTCTTCTGCGTCCGAGATGTCACCTGATACGGCTTCATCAAAACTTCCTGTACATATAAGGCGCTTTCCTGCAGATGTAAGTTTTACGCCCATCTGTTCAAGAAGTTCTGCTGACACTGTTCCGTGGGCTTTTGTAACAAAATCTGCCTGGGAAAAACTTGGCTTGAGTGTAAAGCCGCCTTCTGCCTGTCTTGTTTCTATATTATAGATTGTGGCAGAAATTCCGTAGTAATCCTGTCCCTTTTGTTCAAGTCTTGTAGTTGTAAGCGTAATGTACGATTTTGCCTGAACAGATTTTCCCAGCTGAACAGGATTGTCCGTTGAGTATTCAGAACTTTCGTATTCTTTCTGGATTTTTCTGATTGTACTGCGCTCGTCGGAATTGATTACGGTAAGATTTGAATATGTTACAAGATCGTTTATAATGTCGCGCTTAACTTTTGCCGCAATCCAGGCATCGCTTGAGTCAGAAAGTCCGTTTTCAAGCTCTGAAGTGTAAACAAGGACACGTTTTCCGGCACCACCGTCTCCTATAAAATAGCCTTCTGCCGTAAATGCACAAAAAGAAGCGAGCATTACAAATGTATATGAAATAAGTTTTTTAAGCTTCATTACGCCCTCTTTTTCGTTTTTTTAGAAACTGTTTTCTGTTATTAAGATTGTTATTTTGTATTCTACCATATTTTAATGCGTTTTGTCGATACAACAAGGCCGCACGAAAGAATAGTGTACATTTTGTAATATTTGTATTATTATATAGTATCTGCAAATAAAAACGAGGTTCCAATGGACGAAGAAAACCGTTATCCTGATTCAATCATGGAGATTTGTCAGCTTCTTGCAAAGACAGACGACAGTCAGCTTATTTTTGATTTTTTTGAATGTCTTTTTACCAGGGCTGAACTCAGGGATTTTTCAAACAGGTGGAATCTTGTAAAGGAACTTGATGCCGGAACAACGCAACGTGAAATTGCACGCAAATACGGAATGTCACTGTGCAACATAACCCGCGGCTCAAAGGAAATGAAAAAAGCAGATTCAGCCTTTGTGCGTATGCTTGAAAAGCTTAAGGAAACACACTGAAGCTGGCTGAAAATCAGTTTTTACAGTCCGAACCGCATTCTGTGCATATTCCCCAGACGTTGAATTCAATTTTTTTTACCGTAAATCCTGCGGGAACAGTCTGGATTTTGTTTTCTTCAATCTGTGTAAAAAAATCTTTGTTGAATATATCAAAAACTTTCTGACATTTTGTGCATTTGAAGTGAATATGGTCCGAAGTGTCTGCATCATAGCGTATTTCGTCACTTTCTATCATGACATTGCGCACAAGATTTTTCTGGCTGAACAGATGCAACGTATTGTAGACCGTAGTTTTTGAAAGGGTAGGATATTCCGGGGACAAAGCCATGTATACTGTATCTGCAGTAGGATGTACTTTGTTCTCCGAAATATACCTGTATATGGCAGTTCTCTGTACGGACGGTCTTATTCCGTGTTCTTCGAGTTTTTTTGCATAGATTAAGTCGTCCGACAATTTATACCGCCTTTTTTTAGTTGAAGTAACGTGCGAGAAGTCCCTTGAATCCTGCTCCGTGGCGGGCTTCATCCTTTGCCATTTCATGAACAGTGTCGTGAATAGCATCGTATCCGAGTTCCTTTGCGCGTTTTGCAAGCATGAGTTTTCCTTCACATGCACCGGCTTCTGCATCTGCTCTCATCTGAAGGTTCTTCTTTGTTGAATCTGTAAGAACGTCTCCAAGAAGTTCTGCAAACTTTGATGCATGTTCTGCTTCTTCAAAGGCATAGCGCTTGTATGCTTCTGCAATTTCGGGGTAACCTTCGCGGTCTGCCTGGCGTGACATTGCTAGATACATTCCGACTTCTGAACATTCACCGTTAAAATTGTCTACAAGACCCTGTACTACTTCTGCATCGAGTCCCTTTGCTGATCCGACCTGGTGCTCACAGGCAAATCCCTTTGATTCTTTCTGCTCTACAAAAGCATTTTTTGCATGACACTGGGGACATACTTCCGGAGCGTTGTCTCCTGTATGTACATAACCGCAAACTTTGCAAACCCATTTCTTCATAATTAAACTCCTTAATTTGTAATCATTACAATAATGATATTATTGCAGTTTTAATTAGATGTCAAGTATTTATTTGTTTTTATTTACAATTCTTGTTTCGGTTTTACCGGTTTCTATGTCGATTGTTCTTACAAAAAGGGAAACTTTGTTTTCTTCGTTGAGTGAGTTCCAGATTGTTGAGGTAATTTCTTCTATATCACCATTGAGTTCAACAAGTTCGGGCTCGCCTTCAAAACTTGGCAGCGGGTTTGCGTTTCCCATGTATGTGTGGATATAGCGTCCCACTCCGGCCCTGGGGTTTTCATAGCTGAATGTGTATCTCTGGCAGGAAGATTCGATTCCGCAGTCGCTTTTGAGTATAGACATGTCCAGTGCAAAGTTTCCGCCGCTTACGTTAAGGCAGGCCGAAATTCTTGGTGTAAAGTTTGGTGCATCGGGCTCGAACTTTCTTGAACGCAGTGACTGCTCGAAGGTTAGTCCGCTTTTCATTCCGTCGTATACTGTATCTGTCTGGTCGCCGTTTGTTACAATTGTATTGTTTCCCAGAACCCTTACCGGTGCGTAAATAATCAGGCTGGGGTCAACAAGTTTTGACGGGTCAAAGGCCTGTGTGCGTATTCCGTCGTTTTCTTCAATAAAAACCCTGTTGCGGCTGTTTTCGCTGCGTCCCATAATCCAGTAAGCTGCAACGGCTTTTTTTGAGTCTGCAGATTTTCCAGCGATGATTCCGCGTCCCGGATACTCGTTCATGGAAAGTGTCTGTGCCAAAGGTTGAATTTTCATTATTTCCCCCAAAAAAGTTTTTTAGTATGCTTATTTGCCTGCGTATTCTACCACAATATGCCGGTTTTGTGCTATATTTTAGTTATGGCAAATATGACTGACTATATTAAATGGCGCGGCGATGTGGGAATGGACAAAATTCCGTTCGGTGAAGTTGATGCCCTTATTCTGTGCCAGCTTAGCTATCTGAACTTTGACGGAATTGTTCCATCAGACTTTTCCCGGAAGATTACACTCAGGCAGGCTGCGTATGACTTTGCAAGGGCAGATGATTACGAAACAAGAAGCGACGTTGGTGCACTTATTAATCCAGACACCGTACAGCTTCTTCAGCTTGCAGGAGAGTCGGAGCGCTTTGGGGAAATAGGTTTGTGCGGTTTTATAAACAAAGTCGAACTTGAACGCGAAGAACAGTTTTCGGCGGTTACCTTTACGCGCGGAAAAAATCTCAATTTTGTTGCGTTCAGGGGAACTGACGACAATATCGTGGGCTGGAAGGAAGATTTTAACCTTGCGTTCATGGACACGGTTCCGTCACAATCTGATGCACTGGCTTATCTTGGCGAAGCTGCACAGTATCTGCGCGGAACAATTATGGTTGGCGGTCACAGCAAGGGGGCAAATCTGGCTCTTTATTCTGCGGTGAATATTCCAAAAAAGATACAGTCGCGCATAAGTGCAGTCTATGCAAATGACGGCCCAGGCTTTAAGAAAGAATTTTTTGAACGCGCTGAATTTGCTGCAATAAAAGACAGACTTCATGCCTATGTTCCGCAGCTTTCTATTGTAGGAATGCTTTTTTCACATGCAGACGGCTATATTACAGTAGATTCTGACGGCCGGGGAATAAGACAGCACGATCCCTTTACATGGCACATTCTTGGCGCACATTTTGTAGAATTGGTCGGCCTTGACGAAGAAAGCGTCTATATTTCGCAGACAGTCAACGGCTGGTTCAATGCACTTACGCAGACACAGCGCGAACTTTTCGTCCAGACTCTGTTCGGGCTTCTTAAAAATGTTGATGTCAGGACAAATTCTGAGTTTACCGAAAACTTCGGTGAAAATCTGTTCAAACTGCTTAAGGCCGCAACAAAGGTAGATTCAGAAACAAGGGAAGCGGTTATGAAAACCGTAAAGCTTCTTGTAAAATACGCATTCAAAAATGTCGGTCAGCTTAAGAAAACACCGGTTTCTTCCGGCTTTTGAAAGGAGAATAATATGGATATAGCAGAAATTGATGAAAAGGGCAGGGGGCTCCTTTTTTTTGGAAACGGAACAGTCACGGAATGCAGTGCTGTAGCAGGACAGGACAATGTATTTCTTCTTGAAACAGAAATTGTTCTTGAACGCGCGCAGCAGCTTACGGCGGTTCCGGGGCAGTTTTATCTTTTGCGTTCTGCCGTAAGTTCGGTGCAGTTTTACCGCCCCATAAGCGTTTACAAAAGCGAAGTAAAAGAAACAAAAAGTGACGGCAGCCGCACAGTGCTTGTAAAATTCCTTATTCTTCAGAAAGGTGAAGGAACACGTGAACTTTGCCATCTTCTGCCGGGAGAAAAAGCAGGTCTTATTGGTCCGCTCGGAAATAAATTTGAACTTCCAAAAGAAATTGAAGCAGCCCCTTCACAAAAACCGCAGATTGCCGTTATTGGAGGCGGAATAGGCGTTGCTCCTGTTGCCAACTTTGCATCATCTCTTGCTGAAGGTTCGTATGATTTTTATGCAAGCTTCAAAAGCGGAGTCTACGGTCTTGAAAATGTAAGGGCTGCAAATACTTATATTACAACCGATGACGGTTCGGCCGGAATAAAAGGAATGCTTCCTTCGGCACTGGATGCAGATAAAATAAGGGCAGCAGGGTACAAATGTCTTTTTGCATGTGGCCCGACCCCTATGCTTGCCTATGTACAGAAAGTTGCAGAAGAAGCAGGCGTACGCTGTTATCTGAGCCTTGAGCGCAAAATGCTGTGCGGTGCAGGTGCCTGTCTTGGCTGTACAATAGAAACAAAGGACGGGAACAGGCGCGTTTGCAAGGACGGCCCTGTCTTTGACTCTTCAATTGTTATTTTCAAAAAGCCTTCATCAGAAAGAAGAAAACCGCTTGCAGAAGGATTAAAGCCCGATCTTTCGGTTTGTGTCGCTGGCGTTAAGTTCAAGAATCCTGTAATTGCCGCTTCTGGAACATTCGGCTTTGGTCAGAATTACCGCGGTTTTTTTGACGTAAATCTTCTTGGCGGAATCTCTTCAAAAGGCTGTACACTTGAACCGCGTAAAGGAAATTCCGGTGAGCGCATAATAGAAGTTGCGTCCGGAGACATAAATTCCATAGGTCTTGAAAACCCAGGAATCCCGCATTTTATTGAACATGAACTTCCCGAAATGATGAAACTGGACTGTGTTTCAATTGCCAATATGGCGGGCTCGGATTTGGACTCTTACGTAAAGGGCGCGGCACTTCTGGACGCAACAGATGTTCCCATGATTGAACTCAACATAAGCTGCCCAAATGTAAAGGCCGGCGGAATGGCATGGGGAATGGACTGTACTGCGGCTGCTTCATGCGTGTCTGCCGTGCGTGCGGTTACAAAAAAGCCGCTTATGGTAAAACTGTCGCCCAATGCACCCGACCTTACAGGGGTTGCCCTTTCGTGTATAGAAGCCGGAGCCGATGCACTGAGCCTTATAAATACAATTCAGGCGACTGCAATAGATATAGAAACTGGCCGCCCCGTGTTTGACAACATCAGAGCCGGTATGTGCGGTCCTGCAATAAAGCCCATTGCTCTGCGCATGGTATACGATGTGGCTCTTGCAGTAAAAAAACTACCGCGTGAAAAACAGGTACCGATTGTGGGTATAGGCGGAATTTCAAACTGGAAAGACGCAGTGGAATTTATCATGGCAGGGGCAACAGCTGTTCAGGTTGGAACGGCAACATTCTCCAACCCGCGCGCCATGCTTGAAATAATTGCGGGACTTGAAGCGTTTATGCAATCCCACGGTTACCATAATATAGAAGAAATGCGCGGAATTGCCCTTGTCTGACAGCATTTGCAAAATAGTGCGGGCTTTGATAACTTAAGTTTTTGGAGCCTTCACTATTTTAATGGACTTTTGAAAAATACTGGGATATACTTTTATTATGTCTGATACAACAATAGTAAATACAAGTCCTTTGGGACAGCATTTGGACAGAATCGCGGAATCACAGCAGGTTTCCTACCTTGTGTTCAATAAAAAAAGAATCCAGCTGGTGGCAAAAATTACTATCGGCCGTGAAACCGACAACAATATTGTGATTGACAGTAAGCTTGCAAGCCGCCATCACTGCGTTATTCAGAAAATAAGGGATGCATATTTCCTTAAAGATGAAAACAGTACAAACGGTACCTTCCTTAACGGTCGCAGGATTCCTTCCGACAAGTACGTAAGGCTCAATCCCGGTGACAAGCTTACAATAGGTTCTTCCAATTTAATAATGGGGTAACATGCCCGTATCATCAGGTTTAACATACGATTTTTTTTCCTCACTGTGCACCGGCAACTTTCCGTCAGAGACTGAACTCATTGAGTCAATGGATACAGCAGTTTCTGTTCTTGAATCCGAAAGTTCCCTTTACAGACCAGCTGCAGATGACGGTACCCCGGGCGGGCTTCTGGACTTTACGGGCAGTGATGTTCCTGTTATTGTAGTTCCCGATCTGCACGGAAGGTATAAATTTTTACTGGATCTTCTTTCATCAGATTCATCGGTAATTCGCTTTGTTCCTTCAGGAATGAATGTGCTTGAAGCCTTGGGGGAAGGGCTTTTGAAAATAGTCTGTCTTGGTGACGGCATTCATTCAGAAACAGATGATGCTTCAGAAAGATGGAAAAAATGCTATGAAGAGTGGGAACACGGAAACTTCTGCGGTTCTGCCATGTGCGACGAAATGCACAGAAATGTTTCTACTATGGGCATTGTAGTTGAACTTAAAAAAGCATTTCCTGAAAACTTCCATTTTCTTAAGGGCAATCATGAAAACATCATGAATGAATTTGGCAACGGGAACTATCCGTTCAGAAAATTCTCTTTGGAAGGCGAGATTACCCGCAGTTTTATGCAGTATATGTTCGGGGACGCGGTACTTCATCTGATAGACTGTTTTGAAAAGACACTGCCGCTTTGTGCTGTATTCAAAAACTTTGCATTAAGCCATGCCGAGCCTGTCAGTGCGTTTACCCGCAGCGAAATAATCAACTGCAGAAAAAATTCCTCAGTCATAGAAGGGCTTACCTGGACACCAAACGGTTCGGCCCTTGAGGGAAGTGTAGTTTCTACTTTTGAATCCGTTAATCCTGGTGCAGAAACTTCGGGTTCAGTCTGGATAGGAGGGCACCGTCCCGTCCGCGGAAAATTTTCCCTGAGGCAAAACGGTTCCTATGTTCAGATTCACAATCCGTATGAAATGAATGTGGCACTTTGCAGTCCGCAGAATAAATTCAATCCGCAGGAAGATATAGTTAGCGTCTAAATAAGGACATTTATAGGAGTGAGTATAAAAAATCCGCCAAAATGGCGTCGGCTTTTTTAACTTAAAGTTTGCGTTGCAAACTTTTTTATTAACTGTACATTCTTACTTCGTTGCGAATGTACGTAAATGTTCATTCCTAAATCTGAAGATTTACTCATGAACATTTATAGGAGGAGTATAAAAAATCCGCCGGAATGTCGTCGGCTTTTTTACCTTAAAGTTTGCGTTGCAAACTTTTTTATTAACTGTACATTCTCACTTCGTTGCGAATGAACATTTATAGGAGGAGTTATGGCTGTTCAGCCTGAGTCTATCGGAAAGTATAAAATTTTGTCGGTCGTTGCCGTAGGTGGAATGGGAACTGTTTACAAAGCTGTTCATCCTTCATTAAAACGGCAGGTTATCATTAAAAAACTCACCCTTAAAAACAAAGGCGGAACAATACGCGAAAGATTCAAGCGTGAGGCACAGATTCTTCTGGACTTGTCAAGCCCTTATGTTGTGCGCATGTTTGATTATTTTACAGAAGGCCGCTCTGACTACATCGTCCTTGAATTTGTAGACGGAATGTCTCTGGACAAGCTTATTGCAAAGCAGGTGTCCCTTCCGCCGCAACTTGCACTTCTTATTTTCCTGGATGCCTGTTACGGACTAAAGCATGCACATGCAAAAGGAATTGTACACCGTGACATTAAGCCTGGCAATATTCTTATTTCAAGGCGTGCAGAAGTCAAACTTGCAGATTTTGGCATAGCAGGCGGTGAAAAAGAATCTGTAACTGTTGCTGACGAAACCGGACCATCAGCCTCTTCTGCAACTACAGCAGCAGAATCAGGAACAGCAATTACTATGGCCGGAACAACTTTGGGAACACCTGCGTATATGTCGCCGGAACAGCTCGATGATTCAAGTTCGGTAGACCAGCGTGCAGATATTTATTCTATGGGCGTTATGCTTTATGAAATGGTAACCGGAACAAAGCCTTTTTCAGGAGATATGAGTGCGCAGAGTATTGCAAAAATCAAAAAAGGAGACTATATTCCGCCTGCAAAACTCGATAAAACTCTTCCGCATATAGTGCGTTTCCTGATTAAAAAAATGATGAAGCCCAATCCCGCGAGACGATTTCAGACAATAGATCCGGTAATTGTGCGCATAAGACGGTACTTAAAGCATTACGATACGCATTCAGTCCGTATTTCACTTGCACAGGCTGTAATTGCGTCCCATCCGTTTGAACTTCCGCAGTATCAGAAGAAAAAGCGTCCTGCACTCAGGGCATTTCTTATTCTTTCGGCAGCAGCTCTTTTTATAAGCGGTTCGGTTCTTGCGTGGAACAACGGAATATTCCACAGAACAATTTTAAGCCCGTGGTTCAGAAGTATTACTCTTACTATGGAAATGCCGTCGACCGCTAGTGTTGATGCCGACCTTCCTGCAAGGGCATTCTTTTTTGTAAATGACAACAAGGACATTCCTGAAGTTTCAGGCACAAGAAGAATTTTTACTGCGTCAAAAGACAGTTCCGCATCTAAAAAAAATATTGAATACAAAACGCGCGCTGTTTTCCTTAGACCCGGTGAATACAGAATAAAAATTGCTGAAGGACCTTATGTCTGGTGGGGGGCGCTTACTGTTGCCAGCGAAAACTGTGACATAAAGCTGGACTTTCTTAAAAACGCCAGCCGCAAACTCAAGATACATACTGTTGCCTTTGATTCTGAAACTTCAGAAAATATTACTTCAAAGACAAAGTTTATGGTTCAGTCCGGGGCAAAATGGATTCCGCTTGAAAAACTGGACACTTCTTCTTTACGAACCGGAACCGTTTACAAAATACTTGCGGTAAGTGAAGGTTACGAAGATGAATATTTCAGTCTGCTTGTGGACTGGTATCAGGATGAATTGTTTATAAACAGCAGCCTTCGGAAAAAATAAAATGTCAGTTTACCTGCTTACGAAACATGATCAGATCGGTGTTTTTAAAAAAATTGCCGCCTGCATAGAAACGCCTTCAAGTAAAGTTGTTTTGTTTACGGAACCGACAGAACTTGACATCGCACTTAATCTTGCTCCTCCCGATGAAGTTGAACTTGTGCTTATGGACTGCCGTTTTTTTCAGATGGACTTATACAATCCGTATATGTATATGGCAAAAAGGGCAAGGCCTGTTCCGCTTGTAATTTATAACGATCCGTATCCTCAGCCAGAAAACCGCGTAGCATACTGGATTGTAAAAAACAGACACTATCTTTCTGCACTTTTAAAGGAAGATGCTTTGGACAACATCAAAAATATCCTTGATATTATACAGGGTGCCCTTATGACAGAAGAAATCGGGCCTTATGTTTCTGTTGTTTGTCCTGCAAAAAAATATCTGACGGCTGAAGGAACTTATGTTGCCTTTGACCCGGAAAAATTCAGGAAAAAGCATTTTATCATGCCTTCACGCTTTAAGCTGTTTGAATATTTATATGCGAACATTGAACAGGTTGTTTCTGAAGAAGACATATGCATGCATCTCTGGAACACATACAATGATAACGTTCGAAAAAATCTGTATACGTATATCCATGATTTAAGACAGATTTTTCTTAAAGAAACAGATCTCATTTTCAGAATCGACAGGTATAAAATGAAGCATTACAGACTTAATGTTACACTCGGGGAAACAAACCGCTATGAAATACCTCCGGATCTTTTTTCTGACTATTCAATGCATTAAGTAATTTTCCGCTTCCATAAAAAAAGGGTTGCCACTTATGACAGCCCTTTTTTACTAAAAATTATTTTATATTTGCCTTAATGAAGGAAAGCTTCAGATCCTTGAGCTTTTCTGTCATTGAGACCTTGTATATATGGGGATTAAGAATTCTCTTGTAGGAAGGATCGAGTGTCGCTGTTTCCTGGCGCATTCTTTTTCTTGCAAGCTGAAGCTGTTCCGCATCGGGAAGCCTTTCTTTGATTCTTTTACCATCGGCAATCTTTTTTGTAAGCATGGGTTTTACAGAAGCAGCCGTGAAAGAAAACTGTCTGTAGTCTACCATTGGGTGATAGTAACGGTATTCTTTGCCGCTTTCAACGGTTTCGCCTTCAAGTGCAAGAATGTCTGCGCGTGCCATTCCGTTTTCGTCGTAAAGGCGCCATACATTTTTTATTCCCGGGTTTGTGTTCTTTGCCGGATTGTCACTGAATTTCATTGCAGGAATCATTTCGTCGGTTTTCTGGTCATGTCTTGCCGCAAGTTTGTATACGCCTGTAAAACTGGACTCATCGCCGCCGGTTACCATGTGCGTTCCGACACCCCAGCTTGCTATAGGTGCATTCTGCTGGACAAGTGTTTCTATGATTTCTTCGGTAAGTTCATTTGAAACAGAAATAAATGCCTGTGGGAAACCGGCGTTGTCCAGTTCCTTTCTTACTTCCTGGGTAAGATAAGATATGTCTCCTGAGTCAAGGCGTACACCAAAGTTGTAGCCCTGTTCAACAAGTTTTGCCCCGGCTTTTATTGCATTTTTGATTCCGCTTTTAAGGGTATCATAAGTGTCAATCAGAAAGACTGTTTTGTCAGGATAAATTTTTGCGTATGCTTCAAAAGCTTCAAGTTCTGACGGGAAAGACATAATCCACGAATGGGCCATTGTTCCCATAACAGGAATTCCGTAAAGTTTTCCTGCAAGGGTATTGCTTGTTCCTGCAGCGCCACCAATATAAGAAGCCCTTGTTGCGCTCATTGCACCGTCAGGTCCCTGTGCTCTTCTGAGACCGAATTCCATTATGTTTCCTTGTTTGCTTGCCAGCCATACTCTTGCAGTTTTTGTTGCAATAAGACTCTGGAAGTTGCAGTGGTTAAGCACAAGTCCTTCAATAATCTGCGCTTCAATAAGATTTGCATGTATTCTTACAAGCGGTTCCTGAGGGAAAATAACCGAACCTTCTTCAAAGGAATACAAGTCGCCGCTGAAGTGAAAGTCCCTCAGATAATCCAGAAATCCTTTTTCAAAAATTCCCTGCTGCGAAAGATACTCTATGTCGTCGTCGCTGAAAGAAAATTCCGTAAGCGAATCTATAAGTGTTTCTATTCCTGCAAAAATACTGAATCCACCGTTAAAGGGCTGCCTTCTGAAAAACATGTCAAAGACAACCTGCTGGTTCATATTCTGAAGCCAGTAGCCCTGGGCCATTGTAAGTTCGTAAAAATCTGTAAAAAGGGCACTTTTGCTTGGTGCTCTTTCTTCTGTGTGTGTCGGTTTCATTATCGTTCTCCAAAAATCTGACAGGACGATTTTCTTTAGAGTGCACAGACAGTATCTGCTGCGTACAGCCGGCGTCCTTATTTTGTTCTACAGTATATACTTATGCTTTACAAAAGTCAATTTGAAGGCCTTTTGCAGAATAAGTAGGTCATGCGCGCGCCAAAATACCTGCCCACAAAACGGCTGGCTGCTGCCTTGAATTTCCACTTGAATGTCCACATTGAATAAAGCTTTCCTTTTCTGGAACAGCGTATTGCGTGTTCGACTGTTTTTTCGGGGGAAACACCGTGGCGCACTTCTTTTCTTGCACCTTTTGAAGCAATGTCAGCAAATTCCGTACTTACGGGACCGGGGCAGAGTGCCGTCACTTTTATTCCCTTGTCCTTAAGTTCTGCTGCAAGTGCAACAGTAAGGCTTAGTACAAATGCCTTGCATGCTCCGTAAACTGCAAAATTTCCCAGCGGAAGAAAAGAAGCCAGGCTTGCTGTATTTATTATTCTTGATCCCCTTTCCATGTACGGGAGTGCAAATCCTGTAAGGCCGGTAAGGGAAGTGCAGTCTGTGTCTACCATGTCCATTTCGCGAACTGTGTCTGTTTTTGCAAACTCTCCGTATGTTCCGAATCCTGCGTTGTTTACAAGAACATTTATGCGCAGATCTTTGTCGTTAAGTTCTTCGTTTTTCAGAAGTTCGTTTACTTTAATGGCGCCGTCCCTTCCGCAAAGATCAACTGCAAATACTTTGATTTCGGGGTAAAGGTTATTGCAGAGTCCCGACCGTACGGCTCTGCTTTCCGAATTGAATTTTTCTGCCTGTATGTCAATTTCCTTTGCAACTTCAAGAAGCCTTTCTTGGCGTCTGGCAATAATCCATATTTCGTCAGATGCCTGCTGCCTGAGTTTTTCTGCCTCTCTGATTCCGCTTTTTGTTGCTCCTGACAAAAGTAAAAGTGATTTTTCTGTAAAGCATGCACTTTCCATGGCGAGCTGCTTTGCAAAACATGTTCCCATTCCGCTTGAAGCACCGGTAACTATTGATATTCTTTTCATAATTGAATTCTATATCAAATGAGCTTTGTTTTCAATGAGGGCTAATTACATTTACGGTCACTTGTGTACATTAACGCCTGTTAACGCATACAAGTGCAGTTGTTGTAAAATTATGCTATTTTTTTTATAATTCAGTAATGGTAAATAAATCCGGAATTTTAAAATGTTTCTTTGCAGTTGCCGTTCTTTTTCTTTCAAATGCTGCTGCCGACGACATAGACAATTATCTTGCGTCTCTTTCCGAAGCCGATGCCGCAGCCCAGATGTTTCTTGTCAATATAGAAGGCAATTCCAGCTACTCTGCGGTAGAAGAAATAGACGAAAGCCCGCTTGTTCCGGGCGGATGCATTTTGTTTTCATTTAATATCGCTCCTTCTGCAGAACAAATTATTTCCTATACTTCATCGGTTGCATCTTACTGCAAAAAAAACAACAAGCCCGTGCCTTATATTGCCATAGACCAGGAAGGCGGCCTTGTAAACAGACTGCGTGATATTACAAGTCCGCTACCGTCAGAAAGCCGCCTTGCTGCAAGGGTAAGTCCGTCATCTGCCGCAGAAATTTATTCAGCCCAGGCACGCCAGCTTCGTGCGCTTGGTATTACGATGAATCTTGCTCCTGTTGCCGAGCCTTCTGTTGAGTCCAATAAAGATTTTCTTGGTACAAGAAGTTTTGGTTCCGTTGCAAATGCGTGCGTTTATTCCTTTGTTGCAATAAGTGCTTATGAAAAAAACGGAGTCGGTTCCGTATTGAAACATTTTCCGGGAAATACAAATACAGATCCCCATACAGGACTTCCTTTTATTGAACTGTCCTTAAAAGAACTGAAAGAAAATTTTATTGTTCCGTTTGCTTTTGCTCTGGAAAGCAGCCCGTCTGCTGTTCTTATGTCACATGCGGTAACAAAAGTTGCAGATTCCAAAACGCCTGCTTGTCTGAGTGAATACTGGACACGTGAAGTCCTTCAGAAACAGCTTGGTTACGGCGGCCTTATAATAAGTGATGATATTTTTATGAAAGCCCTAGCCGACAATGGTTTCCCTCCTGAAAAAGCTGTGCTGATGGCCGTTCGCGCCGGAGTAGACGTAATTATGCTGAGTGAAAAAAAGTTTGCGGATGTAGTTTCAATTCTTCTTTCCTATGCGCACGCAGACAAGTCTTTTTCCGAAAGTCTTAAAAAATCACAGCGCAAAATTATTGAATTCAAACTGTCAAAGGGAATACTCAAAAGGCAGAATGGTAAAATTGTTTCTGCACAGGCAGTTGATTCTGAACAGTCAGTCCGGGACTTTTATTCTGCCAAAAAAGAAGGCGATGAACTTTACAGACAGTTATTCCTTAACGGAGATTTGAATGAAAAAAAATAAAAATTCAGAAAACAGGGGTGCCGCCGGATTCGACGCATATTATACAGAAGTGTATGGTCCGCGGTGGAATACTCTTAAAAATGCGCTTTCCGCAGAATCCCTTCGCGCAGGAATATGTTATCCTTCAAAAAAAGAATATTTTCTTGATCCTGCAAGTTTATGCGCCGCTCTTTGTCTTCCGTGTTCGTCTTCGTCCAGGAATTTTGACATGTGTGCAGCTCCCGGCGGAAAATCTCTTGTCCTGGCCGGCTGCATGAATGAAGAAGCCTCTCTTTTTTCAAACGAACGCTCGGCACCAAGAAAGAAACGTCTTGATTCGGTTCTTGCAGAATCCCTCGAAGATTCTGTTCTGCAAAGAGTCCGTACTTTTTGCGGTGATGCAGCCGTAAGATGCCGCCGCGAAACTGAATGCTATGACAGCATTCTTCTTGATGCACCGTGTTCAAGCGAAAGACATGTTCTTGCAGACCCGCGCTACCTTTGCGAATGGTCTCCTGCAAGAATAAAAACTCTTTCCATGGAACAGTGGGCTCTTCTTTCATCTGCATGGAAAATGCTTGCGCCGGGAGGGTTTATCCTTTATGCAACCTGCGCGCTTGCTCCAAAAGAAAATGACGGAACAATCCAGCGTCTTTTGAAAAAGAATCCCGAAGCCCGGATTTGTACACGGGAAACAATCCGGAGTATCATGACAGAAAATCTTTCCCGCGCAAAATTCAGCATTAAACTTCCAGCTTCCTGTTCTGTAGAATCTGTATTTGACAGTGCAGAAAGTACAGAAAACGGACTGCATGTTCTTCCCGATACTTCGGGCGGGTATGGGCCCTTGTATTTTTCGCTTATACACAAACCTTTCGCGCAAACAGAAAACGGCGGCCAGTGCTGAAAGTGCAATAATTGTTGCTTGTAAATTTATATTATTTTGATTATAATAAATTTAATTCAGCCTGAATTGAATGTTTAGGATTTGTATTTTGTCGGGAAGTAAAATGGACGATACTAATACGCAGCAACTTATTACTCAAATAGAAAACCGTCTCAAAGAAATAAAGGACATAGATGTTCTTCTTGAAAATATTCTTTCCGGTGCCCGCGAGATTGTAAATGCTGATGCGGGTTCAATTTATGAGTATGATAAAAACGAAGAAATCCTGCGTATACGTTACAGCCAGAATGATACCATTCAAAAAAGACTCCCGAAAGGTGAAAAACTTCCCTATGAAATGAAGTCCGTTAAACCCGACTTTTCTACAATAGCAGGTTACTGTTTGAAATCCCGACGCACCGTTAATGTTGCCGATGTCTACAATATGTCCGAATACATGGACAGCGATCATCTGGAAAAACGGTCGTTCAGTTTTAACAATGCCCTTGATCTTAAAAACGGTTACAGAACAAAGTCCATGCTTGCTGTTCCGCTTTTAATGACAAACGGAACAGTTCTTGGTGTACTTCAGATAATAAATGCACAGAATGAAAAAGGCGAAGTAATACCCTTTGACTCCGATGCTGAATTCTATCTTTCACAGTTTGCCGGAAAAATCGGTACAATTTATGAATACGCATATCTTACACGTCAGGGAATTGACCGTCTTGTAAAAATGGCAGGATTCCGTGATCCAAAAGAAACTGGTGCCCATGTAGAAAGGGTTTCGTGTTTTGCGCTTGAAATTTATGACCGTTATGCCGCAAACAAAAATATTCCTGAAAAAGAGCGCAATAAATTCCGCGACAACCTTAAGCTGGCTGCACGCTGCCATGATATAGGAAAAGTTGCAGTACCCGACGGAATTCTCAAAAAACAGGGGCTTCTTGACGAAAGAGAACGCGATATAATGAAAGGCCACACATGTGTAGGCGCGCAGATTTTTACTCCGGTAGAAAATGATGTTGACCAGATGGCCTGCGACGTTTGTCTTCATCACCACGACAGATGGGACGGTGGTAACAGGGGGTATCCTGGAAACTATGACTACCGTGAATATATTCCTGAAACAGAAATGCCGCACGAAATAGAGCAGGCTCTGAAAGGAAAAGAAATACCTCTTTCTGCAAGAATTGTTGCCCTCGCTGACGTTTACGATGCTCTTCGCAATAAAAGATGCTATAAAGATGCGTGGGGAATGACAGAAACATTTGAAGAAATTGAGTCTCAAAGGGAGCGGCAGTTTGATCCCGAACTGGTCGATGCTTTTATGCAGATAAAAGACCGCCTTGAAGATATAAACCGTTCAATCAATTAAAAAAAACAGGAATCGTTCCGGTGTTTCCTTTCAGAAAACAGCAGTTCAGTTTACAGAAAGGTCTGCAATTTCTTTAAGAGAACTTTCAAAGCATTTGCAAAAAGCATTTGTTTCCTTTTCGCCGAATGTAGAAAAAGAACCGCCGCCGTGCAATCCCAAAGACTGCATCTGCATGCTTAATTCCCTTTGTTCAAGCATTTCTTCAATATTTTTTGAATCAAACCTTGTTCCCCTGTCATTTATTGCACGTTTGCCGCTCTGAACAAGTCTTTTTGCAAAAAGAATGTCCCTTGTAATAATCAGGTCGTCTTTTGTTGACTGTTCAAAAATCCAGTCGTCAGCAGCATCTTTGTGTCCGTCGCAAATCTGCATAAAAAAAAGGGGATTCTGGGTGGTGAAGGGGATGTTTCTGTTGGCAACAAAAAACAGTTCCATGCTGTTTTTTACGGCCGCCTTTTGAATAATAGATTTTATTTTTTTTGGACAGGAATCTGCATCTACAAAAATTCTTCCTTTCATTCAACAGCTTCCGTTATTTTATTGATCATTTCTTCTGTAAGCCGCATAACTTCACTGTCGTTTTTTTCTTTTTGTGGATTTTCTGAATTGAGTCTGGCATTAAGCTGCTTTTCTTTGTAAAGCTCGTCAACAAGTGATATTCCTGCAAGAATGCTTATCTTGAGAGGATCAGAAAGTTTGCCTGATTTTTTGATTGTGTCAGTTATTTCCCTGTAATAGTTCAAAAGTTTCTGAAGATATTCATCATCTTCATTTGCCTGAGCCGAAAAAGCCGTACCTAAAATTTTGATCTGGAGTTTTCCCATCAAAACCTCCGGCTGTTAAAAAATATCGAACTGTCCGTTGAGTTCCTCAGCTGTCTGCTGGGATTTTTGATTCTGTTCTTTGGAAGCCAGTTCAGACTGTTCTGAAGTTTCCTGTGCAGGTTCTTCTTCTGTTACAGCAACTTCTGCTGTTGTTGTGTCTGCAACATTTTCTTCCTGATTATTTTCCTGAATATTTGTATTCTGCTCTTCTGCCTGATTTTCTTCAGAAGAAGGCTGTGCAGGGGGAACAGCAGTATTTTCTTCTGCTGTATTGTTTTGCATTGAACCGTCCTCCTGTGAGAGAACAGAATTCTCTACCGCAGAAAGGCGGTTCAGTGCTTTAAGAATTCCTTCCTCGATCTGGCTCTGTGCAGATTCCAAACTTGTGACCAACTCCGATTTGTCAGAAAGCGCTTTTGTGAGCTCAGTACACTTTGTGCGCAGAGCATCGTTTTCTTCCGTCAGCTGTGAAACCTGAACCTTGAGGGCATCAATCTTTTCTACAGCGGTCTCAACTTTTTCCTGAAGCAATAAAACCTGATCGAGTGAAATCATAATTATGCCTTAAGTGCGTTTTTGGCTACTTCGACAACAGCCTTGAAAGCAGTTGTATCTTCAATAGCCATGTTGCTCAATGCCTTGCGGTTAAGAGTTACACCGGCTTTTGAAAGACCGTCAATAAAGCGGCTGTAAGTGATTCCTTCTGCGCGGACAGCAGCGTTAATACGTGCAATCCAAAGTCTGCGGTAATCACGCTTCTTGTTGCGGCGTCCTGAATATGAATGGTCAAGTGCCTTTACAACTGCGTCTTTTGCTGCCTTGTAGTTGGACTTTCTGTCACCCTTAAAACCCTTTGCAAGCTTAAGAAGCTTTACACGGCGGTTCTTGCGTTTTGTTCCATCTATTGCTCTAGACATCTTTTACTCCTGTCAATTCCAAAGATAAATCAGCCGTATGGAAGCTGCTGTTTGCGGATTCTTGCTGCTGAATCCTCAGAGAGAATTCCTGCATGGCGAAGATGCATCTTTCTTTTTGGCGATCTCTTTGTCAAAATATGACGAAGATTCATTTTCTTGTACTTTACTTTTCCCGTACCAGTTAAGGAGAAGCGCTTTGCTGACGCTTTCTTTGTTTTCATCTTAGGCATAACAATTACCTCTACTTTTTGGCTTTTGAGCTTAGTGTCATTGACATAAATCTTCCGTCCATTGCGGCAGGCTTTTCAATAACATACGAGCCTTCGGTAAGCCGTTTTTCAACCTCTTTCAGGACATCAAAGCCGAGTTCTGTGTGGGCAAGTTCACGTCCGCGGAAACGGATTGTTACTTTTACCTTTGCGCCCTCGTCAAGAAATTCCTGGGCATGCTTGGCTTTCGTATCAAGGTCGCCTGAGCCGATTTTTGGCTGCATACGAATTTCCTTAATCTTAAGTACTTTTTGATTCTTCTTGGAGTCACGGAGTTTTTTCTCCTGTTCGAACCGATACTTTCCGAAATCCATTATCTTGCAAACCGGCGGATTTGCGTTAGGCGAAACTTCTACAAGGTCGAGCTCGCGCTCCTTTGCCATTCTGAGGGCTTCTATTGTAGGGACAATTCCCTTCTGTTCACCTTCATCATCAATGAGTCTGATCTCACGTACGCGTATCTGTTCGTTTACGCGCATACCTTTATTGTCTGCCAACGATCCTCCCTGAGCTGATATAGCTCTTGTATGCAAAATATTTGTATAGCATAGAATTAATAATAACAGAATTTACTGTTCTTTGTCTAGAGTGAATTCAATTAGCTGCAGAAAATTCTTCCTTAAAATACGTTCGATTAAGTGAAGATAATTGAATTCTTCTACATACTCATAAAAATAGGCTGCCGTTCACTCTTTTTTTCATCATTCAGGTTCAATATATAGAAGATAAATGACAAAACAATAAAAATACAGGCCAGCGGAATGTAAATTAATGCGCTTACCCTGAACATCCACATTGTTCTTATTGCTCCCGGAACTGCCATTGCCGCAAGAACTGCAGCACAGAACAGAATGAATTTAACCGTCTGTTTTTTTGTGAATGAAAGATAAGCTTTTTTTATCAGTACGCAAATCAGAATCACCGAAAAGAGTGTTAACAGCGGTGACATAATGAGCATGAACAAAGACTCTGTTTCGCTGCAGGATACAGAAAAATAGGGCACCATTGTTGAATATGCGCTGGCAAAATATGGAAGTGCAGCATGAATTTTGTATTCTGCAGTATCTTTTGAAAAAAGAAGGCCCACAGCACTCAGTAGCAGAAGCGGTATAAGGTTTTCTTCAATAAAAATACAAAGGAATTCTGATGCCGGTCCTGAATTTGCCGCATCAGGAGAAAAAATAAGGAATTCCTTTACGCAGCATATTACCGCACCAAGCAGAAAACCTGTGATAAGAGCCGGAATATAGGATTTGAACTGATATTTTTTGTCTGTTAAACAGAACCATGCCAGAAAAGCAGGCACGGCAAGAAAAAGAAATGCATACATACGGTAAGTCTAGCATATATCTACGCCGTGATTCAATAACTGAAGGAATATAACTTTGCAGATATGTATAAAGTAAAAGAAGCTGAATACCCGGTGTAATTCCGGCGGATATCCAGCTTCTTTGTCAGTCTTGTTTATTTACTATAGAAGACTATTTGTCAAAAGCATGTCCTGCAGAACCAAGAACTTCAATATTCTTGTGCATGTACATCTTCTTGAGTTCCTCACGTGCAGGTCCAAGGTATTCGCGAGGGTCGAATTTACTTGGGTTTTCTGCAAAGAACTTGCGGATAGCTGCTGTCATTGCAAGGCGTCCGTCAGAGTCGATGTTGATCTTGCATACTGCAGACTGTGCAGCCTTGCGGAGCTGTTCTTCAGGAATTCCTACAGAATCAGGAATTTTTCCACCGAACTGCTCGATGATTCTTACGTATTCAATCGGAACAGATGAAGATCCGTGAAGAACAATCGGGAATCCTGGGAGCTTCTTCTCTACGCCTTCAAGAACGTCAAATGCAAGTGGCGGTGGAACAAGAACTCCATCGGCATTGCGTGTGCACTGTTCCGGTGTGAACTTGCATCTTCCGTGTGATGTTCCGATAGAAATTGCGAGTGAATCTACTCCTGTCTTTGATACGAAGTCCTGAACTTCTTCGGGCTTTGTGTAGTGGCTTTCTGCTGCAGCAACGTCATCCTCAACACCTGCGAGAACTCCGAGTTCACCTTCTACTGTTACGTCGAACTGGTGTGCATAGTCAACAACCTTCTTTGTAACAGCAACGTTTTCATCGTATGGAAGTGCAGAACCGTCAATCATTACTGATGAGAATCCGTTGTCGATACAGTCTTTTGCAACTTCAAAGTTTGGACCGTGGTCAAGGTGAAGTACAATAGGAATATCTGCACCGAGTTCATGGGCATACTCTACAGCTCCGCGTGCCATGTTGCGAAGGATGTACTTGTCTGCATAGGCGCGTGCACCCTTTGAAACCTGAAGAATTACAGGTGACTTTGTCTCTACGCAAGCCTGGATGATAGCCTGCATCTGCTCCATGTTGTTGAAGTTGTAAGCCGGAACAGCATAGTGTCCCTTCATTGCCATTTCGAACAAATGTTTTGTGTTTACAAGTCCGATGTCTTTGTAACTGAACATATATTTCTCCTGTTGAATTAGAATAGGGTATTCCGAAATTTACGGAACGTCCCTTAATATGCGTTGTGTTAAGAATAGTCTATTTAAAGTTAAAATTCAAGACAAAAAAAAATCCTGCCGGCCTTCAAATCGTTTGACAAAGAAGTCGTGTGCAAATATAATGAAGGGAAATACTGATAATACTTTTTGACGGAATTTTCCGCTAAAGAGATTAATATTATCTGACGATATGTAAATAAGGTGTTTTCCGCAACTAAGATATGGAAGGCATGATTCAAGGAGATTTGAATGAAAAAGGGCGTAGTTATTTTCGGTAGCCTGATTTTTGCGCTTGCGTTATGCGTGCCGGTTGTTGCCCAGCCAAGTGCCAAGGCTGTGGAGACAATTGTAATTGATAATTTTGACACCGAAGGTGCTCAGGAATATCTTTGTGGCGGTCAGACCTATAACTGGACATGGGGAGTTCAGACAAGCCGCTTTGTAACGGAAGGATATCCTCTTGTAAAGATGTTCGATGGAATTCCCAATTCCCTCCGTCCGTACCAGAAGGAAGGTGTTACACCGCAGGTTCTTGGTTTAAAGATAAAGTTTGACAGAAAGGGAGACAACTGGTTTGAAGTATTTCCCAAGTCAAATGATGAAATAACCGAGATTCCTTTTATTGGTACAGTTACGCAGATTGATTTCTGGGTATGGGGTGCCAACTATAACTATAATCTTGAAATTCTTCTTCGCGATGCAGATGGTCGCGTTCATACAATCAAGGCAGGAAACCTTGCATTCCAGGGATGGCGCAATGTTGTTGTAAATGTTCCGGGATATATCCGCCAGCATTCAAGAATCCGCTCAGGCCGCAGAAACCTTACTTTTGTAGGATTCAGAGTACGCACAGATGCAGATGAAGCTGTAGATGATTATGTAATTTACTTTGATCAGTTGAAGTATACTACAAATACCCTGTCAAACATTTACGATGGATATGAGCTTAAGGATGCCGACTTTGGTGATTCCGACAGTACAGAGACAGTCAGCACTGACGCTGCAAAATAAGGACGGTAAATAATTATGAAAAAATTGCATTTTGCGGTTATGGCCGCTTTGATTTTGTCCGGAGCTTCAGTTTTTGCACAGACAGATTCTCTTTCTGAGCCTGATGCTTCAAATATCGGTAACGACAGTGCCAAGCAGGCTCTTAGAGAAGTAAGTGTTGACCGTTTTGAAAGGGAAGGTTCGTGGAATGTTCATATTTCACCCGATTACGGTGTTATTTCCGGCCGCCTTTTTGACGGAAGTCCGCTTGCAAAGGAACCTCTTGAAGATGCAGACAATCAGGAAATGGAAGATACAAAAGTTTTTGGTGTAAAGACAGAATTCTTCCGCCGTGGTGTTAATTCTTTCTATATTACTGCAGCACGTCCTATTCCTATTGAAGGAGTAACAAAGACTGTTTCTGTCTGGGTTTGCGGACGCAATATGGGTCACCAGATGTGGCTTTTGGTTCAGGATTACAACGGAAACAATTTTGAAATCTGGATGGGTTCACTTGAGTTCAGCGGATGGAAGAAACTTACTACAGCAATTCCACCTTCACCGGACGGAGAGCACGGAATTATCCAGCAGAGTGTTTACCATGGAGACAAACCCGGTCTTCGCATTGTAGGATTCAGAGTAGACTGCAATCCTATGGAAGCAAAGGGTTCTTTCTATATGTACCTGGATGACATACGCGCGGTTACTGACTTGTATGATATTCAGAATCGTGATGAAGACGATATGATGGACAACTGGTAACAAGACCTTTTTGTCTTACAACCCGGTTCTTAAGGTGGTTTCACTTTTTGAGCCGGGTTTTTTGTTTTTGAATTTATTCTGTTCCGAAGTAATTTTATTTCTGAAGGCCGCTTTTTATTCTGTATATTTTATGGCGGCCGTTTTTTTCTATAAATTCAATTAAGCCGGTTTTTATACAGACCCAGACAAAAAGTCTTATTTCATTTTCTTTTATTCCCGGAATATTTTTCTTTGCGCACAAAAGAAGGTCTTTGACACAAAACATTTGCGGCAGATCTTTTGGAATGAGATTCAGGTAACTTCGGGTGCCGTTAAAAATATGTTCTGTTCCTGTGTCTTCGAGTCGTTTTCCGGTTTTTAACCAGTTTTTTCTGAATCGGCGCCTGTTGTTTTTTGACTGGACGCATAATTCAGTCTGTTCCCTTTCTTCTGTAATTGTTGACTCATGTACAATGAGTGTAAACTTTGGATCGAGCAGAACTGAGGTGAGGCCGGTCAGCTCTTTGAATATACTGTAAATATTTTTTGAAACAGGGCTTTTTCTTCTGGAAACAAGACAGCCGTCTTTTTTTGTTTCTATATATTTTTTTGCGGCAAGAGGATATACAACGGTTACATTTCTTTTTGCGGCCAGATATTTTGTTATCTTGGGCAAAAGGGATGAAAGGCTTCCGGTCTGGATTTCAATTATTTCGCCGTCTGGTCTTATTATGTCTGCAATGTATCCTTCTGCCGGCTGTTCCATAACACTTCCTTCTGTTTTGTTTGCATAGATTCTTTTTAATGTTTTGTGAAGGTGTGTTTCGTTTAGTGTGTTTATCATTATTTTACTGCAGAATATTTTTTGAAAATCAAGGCGGGACTGTTCTGCCGGAACTTTCCTATACATTTTTAAAGTTTTTATTTGAAAAAATCAATATCAGATTAACAAAATTATAAGTATCGGCATTTTTCCGCATTGACATTATAAAAAAAGTTGATAAAATGGTTGGTAAGTGGGAAATAGTGGGTAAAAGTGGTGAGTAGTGGCATGGAAATGCTTATCGGTGAATATTGCAATACGCTTGATGAAAAGGGAAGAATTCTTTTTCCGGCCAAGTTGCGTTCTGTTTTGCAGCAGGAAGTTCTCATGGTAACGCAGGGTCTTGATCACTGTCTCATGCTTTTTACGATGGAGGAGTGGGCTTCTTTGAACGAAAAGATACTTGGTTCCGCTTCTTTGTTTAATGATCAAAAACGTCTTGTTCTGCGCAGGTTTATTGCTCCAGCGCAAAAATTGGAATTTGACCGTTCGGGTCGCCTTTCTATACCCCAAAGTCTTAGGGAATACGCAGGTCTTTCCGGAGAATGCACAATTCTTGGTATAAACAAATACATGGAATTGTGGGATTCTGCCAGTTACCGCGATTATCTCGAAAAGACTGAAAGTTCGTTCCAGCAGGCCGCAGAAAGTATGAGCGGAATTCTACTGTGATTTTAATGAAGTTTTGCGGGGTTTCAGAAAATGGAGATTGTCCATACGCCTGTTTTATTGAATGAATGTCTCGAAATGCTTTCTCCTGCGGGCGAGCCGTTTGAGAAAGATGCGTTCATGATCGATTCAACGCTTGGCGAAGGGGGACATTCCTTTAATTTTCTGACAAAGTTTCCGGCATTACATATTCTTGGTGTTGACGCGGATCCTGTGATTCAGTCCAGGGCCCGCGAACGCCTTGAACCTTTCGGTGAAAGAATGCAGTTCTTTAACGGATGGTTCAATGATTTTTACAGAAATTATCCTGCTGACATGAGAAAACCCAATCTTATTCTTTTTGATCTTGGAATAAGCGTTTTTCATTACGAACGCAGCGGGCGCGGTTTTTCATTCCGGCATGACGAAGAACTTGACATGAGGCTTAATCCTTCTGCAGGGGAAAGTGCAGAGGATGTTGTAAACGGAATGGATGAAAAAAAACTTGCAGATATGATTTATCTCTATTCCGACGAAAAATATTCACGCAGGATTGCTTCGGCTATTGTTGCTGCAAGAACTCAGTTCCGTATTACGTCGACAAAGACTCTTGCCGATATTATATATAATGCTGTTCCGCAGAATTACAGGCACGGAAATATTCATCCTGCGACAAGAACGTTCCAGGCAATAAGAATTTATGTTAACGGCGAACTTCGAAGGCTTGTCGAAGCTGTTCACGATGCATTCAATGTTCTTGCTCCGGGCGGAAAACTTGGCGTAATTACTTTTCATTCGATAGAAGACAGAATTGTAAAGAATTACTTCAGAAATCTGGCGAAAGTTTGTGTCTGCCCGCCGGAAAGACCTGTCTGTACTTGCGGCGGCCATCCCTGTGCGGAACTTTTGACAAAAAAAACCGCTTGCACCTACAGAAACGGAAGTTCAGGAAAATTCCCCTTCCAGAAGTGCAAAACTCAGGGTTGTAAGAAAAATATGTGATGCCGGACAGGACAGGCTTAGAGGAGTTGAAGCATTATGAAACAGGGCATAAGTTCTATTTTCAAGACCATGGGACTTTTTTTGCTTGCGCTCAGTATTCCGGGTCTTTTGATATTGAATGCAGTTCAGTCCAAAAAATTCAAGGAACAGGAAGATTCTGTTCTTGAACTCGAAGAAAAGCAGTCTGAATTTGTGGAGCAGAATAAAAAGCTTATTACCGAGATTGGAGTTCTCTCAAGCTCTGACAGAATTGAAAAGGTTGCAGAAAATGAACTCGGCATGAGAAAAGCCGAATCAAATGAAATTGTCAGGGTAGAAATGAGGAATAAAAAATGAGCGGTACAAGCGGTAAAACTGAAAACAAACAAAGCCTTCTTTCTCTTGAAAATGTTCTTTCTGCAACAGGCGGTGTGCATGTTCTTGGGGACGGGGAATTCTTTTTTGATTCTGTGCAGACAGACAGCAGGCTTGTAACAAAAAATTCTCTTTTTGTTCCTCTTATTGGTGAAAATCAGGACGGACATAAATTTATTCCCCAGGCAGTGGCCGCAGGTGTTTCTGTTGTTTTTATTGCCTTTGACAATTTTGAAAAAGACAGTGATTATTTTGTAGACATTCATTCAAAAAATCCGGCGGTTATTTTTATTGCTGTACAGAATACTTTGACGGCTTTGCAGAAAACTGCTGCGGCTTATGTAGACAAGTTTCCTTCTTTGATCAAGATCGGAGTAACGGGTTCTAGCGGTAAAACTACTACAAAAGAGATAGCTGCCGCAATTCTGTCACAGAAGTACAGTGTTGTTACAAACAGGGGTAACTTTAACAGCGAAACAGGCCTTCCTCTTTCTGTATTTGCAATCAGAAAGGAACATCAGGTTGGTATTTTTGAGATGGGAATGAACCGCGTTAACGAAATCGGTGAAATTGCCTCTGTTCTTAAACCGCGTTTTGCTGTTATTACAAATATCGGTACGGCACACATAGGAATTCTTGGTTCACGGGAAAATATTGCTGCAGAAAAGTCAAAGATTTTTGATTATTTTCAAGGAATCGGAACAGCTTTTATTCCGGCAGGAGATGATTTTGCTTCATTTTTAAAGGAGCGCGTTGACGGAAACGTTGTTCTGTACGGGGAAGGCGTAGATGCAGATGTGCAGCTTGTAAAAGACAAAGGTCTTGAAGGAACCGAAATTTCTGTATGCGGCAAAAAAGCACTTATTCCGCTTCCTGGAAAGTACAATTTTCTGGACGCGCTTGCTGCCGTTGAACTTGCAAAATTCCTGGGACTTTCTGCAGAAGAAATTTGTTCCGGCCTAAATAATTTAAAGCCTATGTTCGGAAGAAGCCAGGTGCTCCACGGACGGTATACTGTTGTCCAGGATTGTTACAATGCAAATCCCGACTCCATGGAAAGGGCAATTGAATTTATTTCTTCTGTTCCATGCCCGCAGGGAAAATGCTTGGTTCTGGGAGATATGCTTGAACTTGGAGAGGCTTCTGCTTCTGAACACAGAAAAACAGGTCTTCTTGCCGCCGGGGCCGGATGTTCCCTTGTAGTGTTTACTGGCGATGAGATGCAGAATGCTTACAATGCTGCACTTGAATCGCACTGTAAATGCGAACTTGCATACTTTGCAGGAAAGAGTGATTCTGTTATGGAACAGGCTGCAGAAAAAGTCTGCTCTTCTATGGGTGAAGGTGCTGTTGTTCTTGTAAAGGGTTCTCGCGGAATGGGGCTTGAACGTGCAGTTGCGCATATTCTGGGAGAAAATTCCCATGACTAACTATACGCTTTTTGCAGACAAACCTGCCGTAAGATTCAGAAAAAGTGATCCTCTTTTCTTTGTTGCTGTTCTGCTTTTGTGGTCTCTGGGAATGGTTACGCTTTATGTAAGTACGCAGGAAGCCGCGCTCAGAATCAGAAGTGACGCAAACAGCCTGGGCTTTTTTTACGATCAGCTTAAGTATTCGTGTGTGGCATTTGTTGCTTTTTGTGCAATGGCATTTCTTCCGGTTAATTTTATAAAGAAAATTTCGGTTGTTGTTTTTTATGCATGCTTTATTCTTTGCGTTATGGCCGTAATTCCGGGATTCAAGGACGAGAGAAACGGTGCGTACAGATGTGTTGATCTGGGTTTTATTTCTTTTCAGCCTTCTGAATTTATAAAGCCGGCACTTGTGTTTTATCTGGCATATCTTTTTGTTGACCATGCTTCTGACTATGAAAGGGAAAGCGGAAAGAAACACCGCAATTATCCTCTTTTTGTTGTTGTTCCTCTCTGTGCATTTATTGCTTTTGGTCAGAACGATTTGTCTACTGCCATTTTTATTTTCTGCATTGGAATTTTAATGTTCATCATTACAGGGAATTCAATTTTGTGGCTTTTGCCTATGGGAATAATTCTTGTTCTGTTTGCAGTTTTTTTTACTACAATAAAAGTTTACCGTCTGGACCGTGTCATTGACTTTCTGAACGGTGAACTCAATTACCAGCTTATAAAGTCACAGCTGGCTATTACTGCCGGTGGAATCTGGGGAGCAGGAATGGGCGGCGGAATGTGGCGTGTAGCTTCAATTCCTGAAGTTCAGAGTGACTATATTTTTGCAGGGTGGGCAAATGCAATGGGACTTGCCGGAGTAACTGTATATTTTGTTCTTCTTGCTTTTTTTGTATGGCGCGGAACAGTTATTTCTTTGTCCTGCCAGAATAAATTTGCAGCGTACTCGGCATTTGCGTTTACAATAATGATTGCAGCACAGTCTCTTTTGAATTGCGCTGTTGTCTGCGGTGCTGTTCCTACTACAGGAATATCGCTTCCGTTTTTTACTGCCGGAGGAACGTCGCTTTTGACGACATTTGCGATGAGCGGTTTTATACTGAACGCTTCGCACTGCGCTTCGGATGAGGAACTTGAAGAATACAGTTTTGCCAAAAAGAATATGACAGAAAGTCTGGAGGGAATAATAATAGAAAATGAGTGATGTAGTATTTACCGATTTTGAGGATTTTGTGACTGTTTCAGGATCTGACAAAAGTGAAAAAAAAGACAAAAAGGTTTTTCTCGTAAAGATTCTGGTTTTTGTTCTTGCCGTTCTTCTTTTTGCTGAACTTATTATATCGATGGTTCTCGTTCCGTGTTTTTCAAAACCGTCAATAACTGTTTCCGGACTGAAGTCTGCTTACCAGCAGGAATTTACGGAACTTCTGGGCAGTATGAAAACATCGTCCTGGCTACGCTTTGATACCCAAAGGGCAGCATCTCTTTTGAGTTCTGTTCCTTATATAGACAGCGTTGATGTTTCAAAGGTTTTTCCTGACAGAGTGATTGTGTCTGTCAAAGAACGTGTTCCTGTAGCAAAAACTGTTATTAATAACGGCGGCCGCTATATATCTGTTCAAATTGATAAAAATGGTGTATTATTCACTGGCAACCGTCAGAAATCTGACACCGATTATGAGATACCGCTTGTTTCGGGTCTTCCTGTAGAAAAATTCAGGGAAGGTATGAGCATACCTGCAAATTACCGCGTTCTTTTGGACCAGATAGAAACTGTCAGAAGCCGGTCGCAGAAGTATTTTGCCGCTATTTCTGAAATTCAGGTTGTGCAGAAGGAATACGGCAATTACGAACTTGTTCTGTATCCTGTGCACAAACATGTCAGGGTTCTTACAGACCGTTCTCTTAACGAAGAGGCCTTGAAGTACATGATGGTTGTGCTTGATGTAGTCGATTCAATCGAGCCGGATGTTTCCGAGATAGATTTACGCTACGGTTCAGTGTCCTACAGGACTCGTTCTTCCGCAGCCGTTAATTGAAATTTGTGTGACAGGAACTTGATTTAAGAATTTTGTTCCTTAAGTCAAGTAATGTTTTGGGGGATTATTTTGGGCGACAAAGTTGTTGGTCTTGACATTGGAACATGTTTCATAAGAGTTGCCATAGGTGAGCTTGATGCCGACAACAATATAGAAATTATCGGTCTGGCAAAAAGGCCTTCTCAGGGACTCCGTAACGGCGTAATAGTAAATATTGATGCTGCCATGAACGCAATAAGGGAAACTGTAGAAGAAGCTGACCGTGCCGCAGGTGTGGAAGTTACTTCTGTCTGTACGGCAATCGGCGGTTCCCAGGTAGAAAGCACGAATTCCACAGGCCAGACAGGGGTGGACGCTTCGGGCAGAAACTTAAGACCCATGGAAATAGGCGAAAGTGCAAAAAAAAGGGTTATTGATGTTGCAAAGTCAATAATGATTCCGCTTGACAAAAAACTTATCCACGTAATTCCTCAGGATTATATAATTGACGGTCAGGCAGGTTACAAAAACCCTATTGGAATAATGGGCGTAAGACTGGAAGTGTCAGTTCACCTGGTTATGGCTTCGGAAACAGCCTTTGCAAATATCCAGCAGTGCATAACCCGAGCAGGATACAATCTGGATAATGTTATGCTCAAAACGCTTGCGGCTGCAAAGTCAACGCTTCATTCAGACGAAATGGATCTGGGTTCTATTCTGATTGACCTTGGCGGTGGAACTACAGACGTGATTGTAATAAACAACGGTGCGCCTGTTTTTACAGCCTCAATTCCTGTAGGCGGAAACCTTGTTACGAATGACATTGCAATAGTAAAGGGAATCCCGAATGCTGTTGCAGAAAAGATAAAGGTAGAAAGTGGAAGCTGCTGGGTATTCGGCGGTGAAGAAAATGAAGAAGTAATTATTCCTGGAGTAGGTGGAAGACCGCCAGAGCAGACTAACAGGCTCGAACTGTGCCAGATAATTGCGCCTCGTATGGAAGAAATACTTACTCTTGTAAAAAAAGAGGTTGTGCGCCGTTCTAATCTTACCAAGCTGAGCGGAAGTATCGTTCTTACAGGCGGCGGTGCTTTGATGCCGGGTGTCGTTGAACTTGCGCAGAGTGTATGGAAGACGTCTTCTGTAAGAATCGGCTGCTGTTCTGACATGGGCGGTGTAGACAAAAGTTACCGTGAACCGGACTTTGCAACTGTTATGGGGCTTGTTCAGTTCAATAACAATTCGCAGGACAAAAAGAAGTCTTATTATAAAAAGGCCGGGAAATCCGCTTCTGACAACGGCGGGCATCATTTTATAAAAGATTTTATAAAGCATTTCTTTTAGGAACAGAAACTTTTGGAACTTTTCAGGGCAGTTACGGACAGTTTACGTAATATGCCTTAATAAAAGAGAATTGGGTTTGGAGGATTTATGATAGATTTTGACAATATCGAGGAAGAAAAAACACCTGCCGCTGCAGATGATTCACAGCTCACGGCGAATCCGACGGTAATAAAAATTATCGGCTGCGGTGGTGGCGGTTCAAGTGCTGTAAAACGCATGATAGAAGTCGGCGTAAAAGATGTTGAATTTATAGTTTTGAATACAGATCTGCAGGCGTTGAAAATGTCTCCGGCTCCAAAACGTATTCCTATAGGACAGGCAATAACCGGCGGTCTTGGTGCAGGCGGAAACCCCGTAGTAGGCGAACAGGCTGCAAAAGAAGATTCAGAAGTAATAAAAGGGCTTCTTGAAGGAGCCGATATGGTTATTATTACAGCCGGAATGGGCGGCGGAACAGGAACAGGTTCTGCACCTATTGTTGCCCAGCTTGCACAGGAACTTGGCATTCTTACAATTGCCGTTGTAACGACACCGTTTGAATTCGAAGCGGCCGTCAGAATGGCAAATGCAAAGGAAGGTCTTAAGAAACTGCGCAAATATGTAGACAGTCTTATTGTAATTCCAAACCAGCAGTGCCTTAAGGTTTCATCAAAGGATAAAGCCGCAAGTCTTCCTTACAAAAAGGCATTCCTTCTTGCAGATAACGTTCTGTGCGAAGGTGTAAGGGGAATTTCTGAAATTATCACTATTCCGGGTGAAATCAACCTTGATTTCAATGATGTACGCTCGGTTATGAAGGGTGCAGGAGATGCAATTCTTGGAGTCGGTGCAGGTGAAGGTGAAAACCGTGCAATCGATGCCGCCCAGAATGCAATTTCCAATCCTATGCTTGAAAACAGCCATATTGATGGTGCTACAAAGATTCTTATTAACATTACCAGCGATGATTCCCTTACCATGCCCGAAATTGACGAGATTTCAAATAACATCAAGGCTTCTGCAAGTCAGAATGTTGAACTTTTCCTTGGACTTGTTGACAA
Source organism: Treponema peruense (assembly GCF_016117655.1). NCBI lineage: Bacteria > Pseudomonadati > Spirochaetota > Spirochaetia > Treponematales > Treponemataceae > Treponema > Treponema peruense. Next base: position 1,784,274 of record NZ_CP064936.1, on the reverse strand, counting down.
TCCTGACATGGCCGGCCGTGTTTCTGTTACTGTCATTGCAACCGGCTTTAACAAGACAGAAGTTTTTGAAGATGCAGAAGATACAGCAAAAAAAGATGATGATGATAATCTTGTAGATTACGGTGTATTCCAGAAAATCATAGGCGGAACATCATCTTCTGCAGCAGAGTCTGATGCTGATTCAGAAGAAGACCAGAGGTTCAGTACAGTGAGCGTTTCTGAAGACGGTGGTTATGAAGATACAGTCAGTGACGACGATGTTTTTGACAGGGACGGTTTTGTTTCAGGCCAGTCGCATCACGAATCACTGAAGCATAAGGCAACACACGAAGTTCCGCCGGGATACAAGGTAGATCCCGAAGATCTTTCACAGCCTGCCATTTACCGCAGAAAACTTGACGGTCTTTCACGCGGAATCAACCTTAGCGAGGATTAACTGAATGAAAAAATCAATATTTTGCATTGTGGCAGTAATATTTGCATCTGCCGTTATTTCGTGCGGCCCTTCCTATAATTCTGTAAAAAGAATGCAGAAGATGGAAGAAGGCGTTTCAAGTCCGACTACAAAAGAAGAACTGCAGGAAGCAATTGCAAAATATGATCAGAGGGCAATGGATCTGGTCTCTTCTGAAGCACAGGTGGGTATCTGGTACAAAATACTGGGTACCCGTTACCTTGACCAGCAGATGTACGGAAAAGCCTTTGACGCATTCCGCAAGGCAATAGTCTATTACCCGAATAATGCAAACCTCTATTATTACATAGGAATTTGTGCGGGTTATCTTGCAAATTCTTCACTGGATTACGATGCTCAAGGCCAGGTTTCGGATTATGCCGCAAAAAAGATGAATTATCTAAAGCTTTCGGAAGAAGCATATATTCAGGCTCTGGAAATCAATCCAAAATATTACAGGGCAATGTATGGAATAGGCATTCTTTACGTGTTTGAACTTGGCGAACCGCAGAAGGCTGTTCCTTATCTTGAACGATTTCTTGAAGTTCAGACAAAAGATACGAATGCAATGTTTGTTCTTGCAAGGGCTTATTACACCATGTACGAGTTTGACAAGGCATGTGCTCTTTATGACAGGATTATAGAAATCAATCCCAATCCTGAAAAAACAGCAGAAGCACAGGCCAATAAAAAAATAGTTCTTGACGCACAGTATTCCAATTAGTTAGTTTTAATACGTGAGTATTTTAGACATTGCACTGTCCTCAATTACATTTCTCACTCTCCGCGAAAAACTCTTTTTAAAGAAGAATCTTGACAGTTTGGATAAACTTGCTGTACTGTCTATAAAAGGTATTTCTGAAATAGTAGGAAGGTCCGTGCGTGCAACTATCTGGAATGGCAGTGAATGTGCCCGTTCCGCCGAAAAAGCAGAAAAGATAATGAAGGCACGTGAAATATCGGCCCTTGTTTATTCAGAAAACGGGTATCCGGCACTTCTTTCAGAAATAAAGGATGCGCCCTATGCTCTTTTTTACCGCGGAAACGCAGATGCTCTTTCAAACCGCAGTGTTTCTGTCGTAGGAACCAGGCGCGTGTCAGAAAAAAGTGCAGCTGCCGCAATGGATTTTGCAAAGGATGCAGCCCTTGACGGCAATACCGTAATAAGCGGTCTTGCATACGGAATTGATTCTTTTGCACACAGAGGCGCCCTTGCTTCGGAAAGACACGGTTCTACGATAGCCGTGCTGCCCTGCGGAATAGATACAATCGTTCCTTCGGGGCACAGAAGGCTTGCGGGGAACATTCTTCTTTCTGACGGATGCCTTGTTTCGGAATATATTCCGGGAACTCCTGCAGAACCGTGGCGTTTTGTTCAGAGAAACCGTATTATTGCAGGTCTGAGTCCGGCAACTGTTGTTGTACATGCGCCTGCAGGAAGCGGTGCCCTTATAACTGCAGATTTTGCCCTGGATTATAACCGCGAGCTTATGTTCCATTCTGCAGGGTTGGGGGAGAGTAGAAAAAAAATACCGTTCCGCACAATTGACTCTGATGCGGAAAAAAATGTAAACGCTCCGGAAAAATATCTTTCTGACGGCGCACCTGTTATTGGCAGTTATGCCGATTATGTTGCCGTAAGAAAAGACGCTCCCGGTATGCATATATGCAGAAATATAAAGCAGCTTGAATTATTCAGCTAGTTTTTTATGAGGTGATTATGTCTGAAAAGACTGAGTTAAAGACTGTTGCTAAGAAAAAATCCGCTAAGGTGTCAAAAACCGCCAAAAAAAAGCGTACTCTTGTTATTGTTGAGTCTCCTGCAAAGGCAAAAACCATAGAGCATTATCTTGGTCCGGGTTATGTAGTAAAGGCTTCGATGGGCCATCTTATTGATCTTCCCAAAAGCCGTATTGCCATAGATGTAAACAATAATTTTCAGCCTGAATATATTACTGTCCGCGGAAGAGCCAAACTTCTTAAGGAACTTCAGAAAGATGCAAAAAACTCCAATGCAGTTCTTCTGGCATCTGATAACGACCGCGAAGGAGAAGCCATAGCCTGGCATCTGAACAATGCCCTGAGCGAAAAAACGAAGGCTCCCATAGAAAGAATTGTTTTTAATGAAATTACACCTGTTGCTATCAAGGAAGCCGTAAAGAATCCCCGTCAGATTGATGAAGCAAAGGTTAATGCACAGAAGGCAAGGCGTGTTCTGGACCGTCTGGTAGGTTATAACCTGAGTCCGCTTCTCTGGAAAAAAGTAAAGAATGGACTTTCTGCCGGCCGTGTTCAGTCGGTTGCGCTGAGGCTTATATGCGAGCGCGAAAAGGAAGTTGAAGATTTTATTCCTGAAGAATACTGGACTCTGGATGCAGATTTTGTCAAGGGAAAGACAAAATTTACTGCACAGCTTGTTCAGTACAAGAATTCCAAGCCGGAACTCAAGAATGAAGCTGCCGTCAACGAAATTATCAGCGAAATCAAAAACAGCGCATGTGTTGTTTCGGATATAAAGGAAGTCGAAAAAAACGTAAGGCCGAAGGCTCCGTTTACGACATCAAAGCTTCAGCAGGCCGCGGCAAACCGTCTGAATTTTACTTCAAGAAAGACAATGCAGATTGCACAGCAGCTTTACGAAGGTATTCAGATTGGAAGTACGCGCGTTGGTCTTATCACTTACATGCGAACGGACTCCGTAAGAATTTCGCAGACTGCAATTGATGATGTACGCGGATGGATTTCTGAAAATTATCCTGATGATCTTCCTGCAGAAAAAATTGAATATTCCGTCGGAAAAGGTGCACAGGATGCCCACGAAGGTATTCGCCCGACTTATGTAAAATACACGCCTGAAAGCGTTAAGGAATATCTTACCAGAGACCAGTTGAGACTTTATTCAATTATCTGGGAACGGTTTGTTTCAAGCCAGATGAAGAATGCACTCTCAAAGACAACAAGTGTGGATATCCAGGCCGGAGATGCGCTGTTCCGTGTAAGTGCAAGCAAACTTTCGTACAAGGGTTTCTATAATGTAATAAAGACTCTTTCTTCAAAAGAAGACGTTACGGGAAACCTTCCGTCGCTCAAAAAGGGTGAAGAACTTTCGAGCGGAACATTCTATCCCGATCAGCATTTTACACAGGGACCGGCACGCTATACCGATGCTTCTATTGTCAAGACTTTGGAAGAAAAGGGAATCGGCCGTCCTTCTACATATGCGCCTATAATCAGCGTTCTTCTGGATAGATATTATGTTACCAGAAGCAACAAGCAGCTTGTTCCGACACAGCTCGGAAAGATTATATGCAGAATTCTTGTAGAGTCATTCCCCGATGTAATCAACGAAAAATTTACTTCTGATGTTGAAAACGATCTGGATAAGGTTGAACAGAATGTTCTTGTCTGGAACGGAATGATTGCAGATTTCTTTGGGCCGTTCAAAAAACGTGTTGATGAAGTTATGGACACCCAGGAAAGTCTTAAGGGTTCCCTGGATGAAGCAACTGATGAAAAGTGCGAAAAGTGCGGCCGCCCCATGGTAAAAAAACTGGGACGCTTCGGATACTTTTTGGCTTGTTCCGGATTCCCCGAGTGCCATAACACAAAAAGCATTCCTCTGGCAAAGTGCCCGAGACCCGGTTGTGACGGAAACATTGTTGCAAGAAAAACAAAGGGGCGCGGAAAAGAATTCTATGGATGTACGAATTATCCGGCGTGTGACTTTATAACCCACTTTAAGCCGGTAGATTCAGTCTGCCCCAAGTGCGGCTGGTTCCTCGTAGAAAAGTATGACAAGAAAAATGGTTCTTACAAGAGCTGTATAAACCCTGACTGTGATTATCTGCATTCAGACGAGGAGGATGTAACTCCTGATGTTGCGGGAGATTTTGCCCGTGCAAATGAAGCAGACAAGGCCAAAATGGCAAAGGAGTAATTATGACCGAAGATGAAGAGCGCAAAATAAGAAGTACAACCGTAATTGCCGTAAAAAGAAATGGTAAGGTTGCAATGGCCGGTGACGGACAGGTTACAATGGGCAATACCGTTATGAAAGGCAATGCAAGAAAAGTACGCCGCATTTTTGACGGAAAGGTTCTTACAGGATTTGCCGGGGCTACAGCAGATGCCTTTACTCTGTTTGACAAATTTGAAGAAAAACTCAAGTCTTTTAACGGCGATTTGACACGTTCCGCAGTTGAACTTGCAAAACTCTGGAGAACCGAGCGTTCCATGAGCAAACTGGATGCACTGCTTCTCGTGGCAGACAAAGACAAGATTCTTCTTATTTCAGGAAGTGGCGATGTCATTGAGCCCGAAAACGATATTCTTGCCATCGGTTCCGGCGGAAACTATGCCTATTCTGCAGCCCTTGCCTACATGGAAGCCAGCGATTACAGTGCAAAGGAAATTGTAGAAAAGTCACTTAAAATTGCAGGACAGATCTGCATTTACACAAACAGCCACATAACCGTAGAGGAGCTTTAAGTTGGAAAACGAAATAAAAAATACTTCAGCAGGAATTCCCGACGGGCTTACTCCGGCACAGATTGTAGAAAGACTTGACGGATACATAATAGGCCAGCAGAAAGCAAAGCGTTTTGTTGCTGTTGCGTTAAGAAACCGCCAGCGCAGAATAAAGCTTCCTGCAGATATAAGGGATGAAGTTGCTCCGAAAAATATTCTGATGATCGGGCCGACCGGTGTAGGCAAAACAGAAATTGCCCGCCGTCTTGCAAAACTCTGCGGTGCGCCTTTTCTTAAGGTTGAAGCCACAAAATATACAGAAGTAGGATATGTTGGCCGCGATGTAGAAAGCATGGTAAGGGATCTTATGGCTGTAGGATACAATATGGTAAAGGCCGAAATGCAGGAGACACTTAAAGAAAAATGTGCCCCGAAGGTAGAAGAGCAGCTTCTGGATCTTATTCTTCCCGGCAGTGCAGACAAAACTTCCAAAAATAAAGATGCTTCAAAGAAAAATGAAGTACGTGTTCTGGGGGGACTTTTTGGTGAAGACAGTCCTGTTCAGGGCGGAATAATTAAAATAGATGTTCCCAAAAATACAGCCGTCGAAGAAGAAAATTCTGACGTAGAACCAAAAGAAAGCGCAAACCCTTCTTTTGAGGATGCAGATGCTGCCGAAAGGATGTCAGAGACAAGAGAAAAATTCCGCAAACTGTTGCGCGAAGGAAAGCTTGAAGACAGAATGGTCGAAGTAAACGTTCACCAGCAGCCAAGATTTATGGGAATGGACGTGCTTGGACGCGGAAATCCCGAAGATTTTGAGCAGGGAATAAACAGCCTTCAGGAAATGCTTTCGGGCGGAAGAATCAGGCGCAAGACGGTAACTGTAGCAGAAGCCCGCGGTATTCTCATGGCCGAAAATCTTGACCGCATGACAGATTCTGACAAAGTTGCAGACGAAGCAAAAAAACGTGTAGAGCAGAGCGGAATCATTTTTATTGATGAAATAGACAAGATTGCCACAAAGGGCGGTGAATCTTCAAGACAGGACGTAAGCCGCGAAGGTGTTCAGCGCGATATTCTTCCGATTGTTGAAGGAAGCGATGTAAACACAAAGTGGGGTGTCGTAAATACAACGCACATTCTGTTTATTGGTGCAGGTGCATTCAGTGTTTCGGCTCCAGGAGACCTTATTCCTGAACTTCAGGGCCGTTTCCCTCTCAGAGTTGAACTTGAAGCTTTGAAAAAAGAAGACTTCAAGCGCATTCTTACTGAACCGAAAAATGCCCTTGTAAAACAGTATGAGGCTCTTTTGGGAACAGAGGGTGTTGTTCTTGACATTACCGAAGACGCGATTGATAGAATGGCCTTTATTGCCGAAGACGTCAATTCACGTGCAGAAAACATAGGTGCCCGCCGCCTTCATACCATTATGGAGACAGTGCTTGAGGATCTGAGTTTTTCTGCAGACCTTCACTGCGGTGAAACAATTACCATAGACAAAGATTATGTTGACGAACGCATGAAGAATGTTGTTCAGGATCAGAACTTGGAACGCTATATACTGTAAAATAAAGCGGGGCTGCCTTAAAGAGGACTTCACTTAGGGATTTGTAGAAAAGAAGATTTTGAGTGACGTCTTCAATCGGTGACAAAAGAAATAACGACCATACAAGAGTAGGAATACTCCTGTGTGGTCGTTTTCTTATGCTCAAGTACCAAAATGGTATGTGAGCATTACGAATTATTTTGCTGAACAGAGAGAATGAAATCAGCCATAGCTATTGAAGAATTTACAAACAATCCAGCATGATGTTCCTCAATTGGAATTCTAGCTGCTCCAACCCCATGTGCATCACTGTCCTTATTTTTTGTTTCTTAACAAAGTAAATGCATCACTCACTATTTATTCACCATCCTTCTTCGTTCCATAAGTTGCAGTATCTTCAGCTACCATCATCAATGGTTGATTTGATACAACATCAGCATAGCTCACAGTTTTATGTGTATCAGCAGTGAATGAGCCGCCAACACCGAAGAACTTCTCGAAGAATGATTTAAGCTTGTCAATGACACCTTGCTTCTTGGCATCTCTGTTGCCACCACCAAAACGAGATACAGGTGGCATAAGTTTGTCTATGTCTGTACCTGTGGTTTTGATTTCACCATCACGGAATGCATTTTCAATAAACTTTCTTGTTTCAGGTTCTTTTAGCTTTTCATCTTTAATAATCTGAACAAGTTCTTCTTCACGTTTTTCGGCTACATAGTCATGCCATTCTGTCATTACATCTTCAACATCATTGATTCCGGCAATGAATGTTTCGATAAGTGCCTTTTTGCTACGAAGTTCAGGGCTGGCATCAATAGCCTTTTTGATTGTGACAAGCACTTCCTTATCTTCACAGTGGCTATCGTGGTATTTCTTTACAAGCATAAGGATATAATCGATATTGATTTCTATCTGCTTGATAAGTTCAACTTCAAAGACAATATCATCGATAATATCTGTGATTTCACCACGCTTGCGTCTTTCGTTCCATTCATCTCGCAAGTCTTGATACCTGCCAAGATAATCCTGTAAATCACGTTCAGAAATCATCTCTTTACCTGCAAATTCGTCAAATGCAGATAAAAGGTTTCTCATACGAAGAATTGCACCAAATAATGATATAAAATCCTTCTGATTCTGCTCACCGATAATCTGTGGCTCTGAAAGTGGAAATTTAGATGTTAAGTCATCCATCATATCCATATAACCCGGATACTGCTTTCCATCAATTCCTTCATAACCATAGTAGTAATCTTTGAAACCTTTCATCAGAACGATACCGCCTGCGTTCTTATCACCGAAAAGAGAAATAGCAGTATCAACTCGTTTCTGAAGGTTTCTAAAGCAAACGATATTACCGAATGTCTTGATTGAATTAAGGATTCTGTTTGTTCTTGAAAATGCCTGAATAAGTCCATGCATTTTCAGGTTCTTATCTACCCATAGTGTATTTAATGTAGTTGCATCAAAGCCTGTTAAGAACATATTTACAACGATGAGCAAATCAAGTTCCTTGTTCTTCATACGAAGAGAAACATCTTTATAGTAATTTTGGAACTTGTCGCTGTCTGTCGAGTAGTTCGTATGGAACATCTCGTTATAATCTTTGATGGCCATATCAAGGAAATCTCTTGATGACTGGTCAAGTGCTGATGTATCTTCTGAGTTTTCCTCATCAAGGATACCGCTTGTGCCTTCATCATATTCGGCTTCATTTGCACCATAACTGTAGATGGTTGCAATACGAAGTTTCTTCGTAGGGTCTGCCTCCATCTGTTTCTTGAATTCCTGATAATATAATTTTGCCATTGGAACAGATGCAACGGCGAAGATAGAGTTAAATCCACTTACTCGTTGTTTCTGTTTGATTTCTTCTACAGCACCATTCTTGCCGGATGCAACTTCTGAAATATTGGTAAGGGTGTTGTATATATATGTTTTATCACCACGATATGTTTTTCTGTCAAAGTTGTTAAGTATGTATTCAGTCACAAGCTTGATACGTTCAGGTGCCATCATAGCCTTTTCACGAGCAATATCCCATACCTGTTCATCATCGATATCCTCACCCATATCCATTGTCTTAACATAGTCAACTCTGAACGGGAGAACGTTCTTATCATTGATGGCATCAACAATAGTATAAGTGTGTAACTGGTCACCGAAAGTCTGCTCTGTTGTGAAGAACTGTGGCTTACGGATACTTCCGGTATTTGCAGGAAAGATTGGTGTTCCTGTGAAACCGAATAAGTGATATTTTTTAAAGCTTTTTACAATAGCTGCGTGCATATCACCAAACTGACTTCTATGGCATTCGTCAAAAATGATTACTACGTGCTTGTTGTAAACTTCGTGATCTTTATTTTTCTTGATGAATGTCGCAAGCTTCTGAATAGTTGTAATGATGATGTGAGCGTTGCTGTCCTCCAACTGCTTTTTAAGAATAGCAGTAGAAGTATTGCTGTTAGCTGCACCTTTTTCAAAACGGTCATATTCTTTCATTGTCTGGTAGTCCAAATCCTTACGGTCAACTACGAAGAGCACCTTATCAATGTAAGGGAGCAATGAAGCTAGTCTTGCAGTTTTGAATGATGTAAGAGTCTTACCTGAGCCTGTTGTATGCCAGATGTATCCACCTCCGGCAACATCACCATATTTTTTATAGTTATTAGCAATCTCAATACGATTCAGAATACGTTCGGTTGCAGTAATCTGATATGGTCGCATTACCATAAGCATATTTTCAGAAGTGAATATGCAATACTTGGTAATGATATTAAGAATCGTATGCTTTGCAAAGAATGTTCTTGTAAAGTCAATCAAATCAGGGATAACACGATTGTTTGCATCTGCCCAGAATGATGTGAATTCAAAGCTGTTGCTTGTTTTACCTTTCTTTGTACCCTGTGCAGCATTTACATCCTTAATGGCATTGAAGCGAGTGGAATTTGAATAATACTTGGTATTAGTTCCGTTTGAGATAACAAAAATCTGTGTATATTCAAACAGACCACTTCCTGCCCAGAACGAATCTCTCTGATATCGGTTAATCTGATTGAAAGCCTCACGGATAGCCACACCTCTGCGTTTTAATTCAACATGAACAAGAGGGAAACCATTTACAAGGATTGTTACATCGTATCTATTGTCATGCTTTGCCCCCTGTGCAGTACCGATGACATACTGATTGATAACCTGCAAATAGTTATTGTGGATATTCTTCTTATCTATAAGCGTAATATTCTTTGTACTTCCGTCATCTCGCTTTAAGACCTGAACATTATCCTCCTGGATTTTGCGTGTCTTTTCAACGATTCCCTCATTCTGGTTGGCAATAGAATCCTTAAAGAATCTATCCCATTCCGATGCAGAAAATTGATAAGCATTCAATCGTTCAAGCTGATTACGAAGATTTTCAATCAGATCTTTTTCTGTGTGTATCTGAAGATATTCATACCCCTGTTCAGTAAGCATACGAATAAATTCTTTTTCAAGTTCAGATTCTGACTGATAGTTGCTAGAACGTGCCTTCACAGGCTCATATTCGGTAACAACTGTATTTTCACTTGTAGCTGCCACGATATTGAAATATGGCATACAAAACACCTCCTTTTGAGATTATAACTGTTTGAAAGAAAGCAGTTTATCTCTGTAAAATTCATATTGTTTTTGCCTTGCATCTATTTCTGCAGGCAGACCGTTTGAAATATCGTTGCAAAGAGAATCAAAGCGGTCAAGAATAGATATAATGCGTTTTTGCTCCTCAATAGAGGGAACAGAAATTTTTGCCTTAGCTATGTTATCATTGTAAAGCCTTGAAATTGTTCCGCCAGTAGAAACATTCCACGGTTGAAGCTGATAGCAATAGTACAGATAACGGTTCAAAACAATGCTTTCATCATTTGCAATCCAAACGATATTGGAATCTTGATAGTAAGCGTCCTCGCCATCAAATATAACGGTTCTGCCGATTGTGCCAGCCGCAGAAATCAGAATATCGCCCTTGTTCGGATAAGAGTAAGCTGCCTTGTATTTCTCAAATTTATCCCTGGAAATATAGGCATCCGGTTCTTTGCCGAATGTTCCAATCTTGAAGAACGGAACATCGCCGTCGGCACTTGTTTCCGCCTTCATAATTCGTTTGCACATAGATACTTTTCCAATAGTGCCAAGTTCAATGACAACAGTACCAAAAACATATTGACACAGCCGAATCAGCGCATTAAGCTCGTCTGTCTGTCTGTCTGTCTGTCTGTCTGTCTGTCTGTCTGTCTGTCTGTCTGTCTGTCTGTCTGTCTGTCTGTCTGTCTGTCAAGATTATCTTGCCGGTTGCGGCGTATGTCAAGAGGGCATCACGATAAAATTCGTACTGCTTTTGTCTTGCTTCAATCTCAGCAGGGAGACCGATATTTAAGTCGTTACATATCTTTTCGAAGTTATCAAGAAACTCAACAATACGCTTTTGTGCGTCCAATGCAGGAACAGGAACAGGAAATGCGTTCAGCATAGGTCTCCTTATTGACGGAACAGAACCTTGAAACATTGTCTTTTCAATATAGGGCATAAATGCTGATTTCATATAGTAGAAGAAATATTTTGGCAACACATCATCATTGTTTATATGAATTCGATAGGCTCTCTGATGTAGGGCATATTTACCTTTTACATAATGAAACACCTTACCAACACCGACGCCATCTCCGGCTGTGATGATAGCTGTTTCATCAAACTCATACTCATTCTTCCTTCGAACCTCTTGTGAACGAACAAAGAAAGGATATTTACCCTCGTCTAAACCTTCGTTTGTATTGCTACTGCCTGTGCTTATATCTGCTATATCAGCCAGTGGTACAGTTTTGATTTCACTTGCCGGTTTCAACAATTCATCCCTATAAAACTCATACTGTTTCTTTCTTGCTGTAAGCTCCGCTGTAAGCTCCGCTGTAAGCTCCGTGAAATTGTCCAGAATACGGACAATTTCACTCTGCACCTCAAGAGGAGGTAGAGGAACTGTTATTTTCCCAATATCGCCCATATTTATTTTTATTGGTACGGCGTTGACAAGTGTCCTTTTGCGAAGTTCTTTGCGACAGTGCAGACTTTCAATGGCATATTTCAAATATCTGCTATTCAATACCTTGTTGTCGGGACGTAGTAAAGCCAACGAAACATAATAAGCCAACGGCTCATCACTTTCAATTACTGTACATACGCCTATTGAACCAATTCGTGTCATAAGCAAATCGTTACGTTGTGGTTTGATTTTATACTTTTCATAATCAGCAATAGAAATGTATTTTTCAGTTGCATACGGTTCCTCAATGTTTTCTACACTCGCAAATTTTATTCCAGAATCAGTATATTTCGGTGTTTGATGAGTTCCATCATATACACCACATATCTTATTAAGGGTGATGAACTCAACCCCATTTGGGCAAAGTTCTTGAATCAGCTCATCTAATCTACTCATTTATCTTCACCTCTTTCTTCATTCCAACCGAGTACAGTAATAGCATCCAGTAACTCTTTATGATTGATTACATTTTCAAGGATTCCTATTACGAGCCTGTGCAGGGCTTCAAAATTCTTCAATCCTGCTTCTTCATCATACTCCCCATGAACGACACCGCTCAATTCTCGAAACAGTTTATACCCGTTTGCGGAAAATTCTTTGGGGATTATCGAGCATTTTTCATCCACCTTTTTTAACAGATCAGAAAAATTCTTTGGGTTTCCGCCTTCATATTGAGCATACTCAATATTGACCGCTTTCGCTGTTTTCACCGTGATTTTTTCGAAAATTTTTCTCAGATATACAACTGCGCCTGCTCCTAATCCATCGGTATATGCCTGCATAGCTTTGTCTAATAACGGAGTAAACTCCCCGTAGCGTTTGTCGTTGATACGAACCATATCGGATAGTTTTACGCTTTTCTTCAATATGCGTATAGCAGGTGCTTGACCTGTTATATCCTTTTTGCTTTCTATCAAAAACCATACCGGTACGGAAGCGCCGCATCCGCAGGTCAAAACACAATCAACACTGATTAGATTCTTGCTCACAAAAATACATGTGAGTTTGGGACTTGACCAAAAAGTCCTTATATCCCCGCATGAAACGCAAAAATAGTTCAGGGCGACCGTTCCAGTTGAAATATCGACCTTTTGACCTACTTTACCGGCTTTGTTTTGCAAAAATGCATCAATTTGAACATATTCCTTATCGGGCGGCTTTGATAAAACATCAGATAATCTCATAAAGTTTATTCACCGCCATCCTTCGCTTCCGGCAGCTCTTTTGTATGTGAATCTGCTTCCAGCAATATCCTGTCGAAGTCGCTTTGATACAGCTGATCCTGCACGATGCGATATTTTTCAAACTCGCTCAAGGCGTGTTGTTCTGCAATTTTGGCAGAAATGCTGCCCGCATTGGTCAGAATTTCCTTTCGGCTCAGCCGAAGAACGCCCTCGAACTGTTCTGCCCAATCCTCCATCGTCATAGGAACCTGTTCCTCAGCTCGCAGCTCCGCCAAATCAAGATAGGCGTTGACGATTCTCGCTATCGCAGAAAGTTCTTCCTGTGTCAGATAATTCTTGGCAATCACCACATCGAATTTCTGAATTTTGCCGTTGGGAGCATCCTTCCAAGTGGTCAGCCCCATGTTCTCTTTGCTGCTGTCAGCACGGCGATAGATGGTCTCTGCCGCCGTTTCGCCATGGATCGCCCAATGAAGCTGATTCTGCACCCGTGCGAAAAACAGCCTTGTCGTTTCTGCCTTGGCATCGTAGTCAATGCTGGTGGCATAGATGTCGGTGATCTTCTGGTAAAACCGCCGTTCCGAAAGGCGAATTTCACGGATGCGTTCCAGCTGTTCTTCAAAATAATCTTTTGTCAGAATAGTTCCGCCGTTTTTCAGGCGCTCGTCATCCATAGCAAAGCCCTTCACGGTAAATTCTTCAATGATACGGTTTGCCCACTTTCTAAACTGTACTGCACGGGGAGAATCCACCTTATTGCCCACGGCAATGATGGCGCTCAGATTATAGTGATTGGTATTGTAGGTTTTGCCGTCCGCAGCAGTTATTCGAAATTTTCGAATAACTGAATTCTCGTCGATCTCTCCGTCGGCAAAGATTTTTTTCAAGTGATAATTGATGGTGTGCGTTTCCACATTATACAGAAGTCCCATCATTTTTTGGGTCAGCCATACATTTTCATCACAATATACTGCATTTACATCGCTTTCCCCGGTGGCGGTTATGAATGTCAGATATTCCGCAGCGGAGGAACGAACAATGCTGATTTCACGCTTGTCCTTCTTCATCATCCCACCTCGATTTCCGCAATTATCTCATCAATTGCTTTTCTTAAGGTCTCTTCACGAGCGACAATTTCTTTTATTTCTGCATTAAGTTTAACAATATCGATTTTTTCTCTTGTATCCTCGGCTTCAACGTAAGTTGAGACAGAAAGATTATAGTCGTTTTCTTCAATTTCATCATAGGTTGCAAGGTGTGAAAAATGCTTTGTTTCTGTTCTATTTGCAAAGCAGTCTACAATCTTATCCATGTTTTCAGCTGTAAGCTTATTGTTGTTTGTTACCTTAATACATTCGTTAGTTGCATCGATAAACAGAGTTCTGTTGTCTACCTTATTCTTCTTAAGAACCATAATACAAGTTGCTATAGATGTTCCAAAGAAAAGGTTAGAAGGTAACTGAATAACGCAATCAATAAAGTTGTTATCAACAAGATACTTTCTTATTTTCTGTTCTGCACCGCCACGGTACATAATACCGGGGAAACATACAATCGCAGCAGTTCCGTTCGATGCAAGCCAAGAAAGACTGTGCATAATGAATGCAAGGTCAGCCTTACTCTTAGGTGCAAGAACACCTGCAGGTGCAAAACGAGGATCACTGATAAGTAATGGATTATCATCACCAGCCCACTTGATTGAGTATGGTGGATTTGAAACGATTAGTTCAAAAGGTTCATCATCCCAATGTGCAGGTGCTATAAGTGTATCTTCACAAGCAATATTGAATTTATCAAAACCGATATCGTGTAAGAACATATTGATACGGCAAAGGTTGTAGGTTGTGATATTGATTTCCTGTCCGTAGAAACCATTACGCACCTTATCTCTGCCAAGAACTTTTTCTGCCTTTAACAGCAGTGAGCCAGAGCCACAGGCCGGGTCATAAACTTTGTTGATTTCAGTCTTGCCAACTGTACCAAGTCTTGTAAGAAGTTCTGATACATCAGCAGGAGTGAAGAACTCACCACCGGATTTACCTGCATTGGATGCGTACATAGTCATAAGGTATTCATAGGCATCACCGAATGCATCAATATCATGATTCTTAACATCACCAAGATTCATATCAGCTACACCATCAAGAAGTTTACAAAGCTTTTCATTTCTCTTTGCAACAGTTGAACCAAGTTTGTTGCTGTTTACATCGAAGTCATCGAAAAGTCCTGCAAAATCAGATTCGGATTCACTGCCTTTAGCAGACTCTTCTATGTGACGGAATACCTTTTCAAGTGTTTCATTAAGGTTTTCATCATCCTTAGCTTTTGATCTTACATTGCAGAAAAGTTCAGAAGGAAGGATAAAGAAACCTTTTGCCTGAACAAGACCTTCTCTTGCTTCCTCTGCATCGTCATCACTCATTTTTGAATATTCAAAATCAGTATTACCTGCTTCAATTTCACCTTCGTTGATATAGTTCGCAATATTTTCAGAAATATATCTATAGAACATAGTGCCAAGTACATAGTTTTTGAAGTCCCAACCATCTACAGCACCACGAAGTTCATCTGCGATTGCCCATATAGCTCTGTGAAGTTCATCGCGTTCCTGTTCCTTCTTATTATCGATAGCCATTATCTTTTTCCCTCCACTTTAAAATCAAGCCATGCCTCTTCAACACCTGTATAATCAACATCCTTCTTAAGGCAGAACTCCTTTATATTTTTCATTGCATTTAGGTTAGGCTTCGCTTTACCGCCTTCCCATCTATTCACAGTAGAAAATGCCACCTGTATTTCTTTGGCAAAATCTTGCTGTGTCAGAAAACATCGTTGTCTGATTCTTTTAATTTCTTCTGGAAATCCCATGTTGCATCTCCTTTACTCAAATATTTCAGTAATATAGCGTTATTATATCATATATTTATGAATTTTTCTACCTCCCAAGACTACCTCATCTGGTTTTGGGATATTTTTTTATCTTTTTTCAAAAAAGTGAAGTGCTATACTAATGTTGTAACAGGAGTGGCTAATAAGATATAATAAATCTCAGAAAGAAAAGAGGTACTGGGAACAAGAATCAAGAAACAGACAATCTGCATCCATTGGAACTTCATTGGGGCAGTTTATATTCCTACAGAATAAACAAAAACGGCATAACCTACAATGCTGTAAGTTATGCCGAATTTTTAAAGGGTTAAAAATCCCTTAGTGAGTCCACCTAACCGGGCGGCTCTTTTTTTTCTAATTTTTTTCTTTGCCGTGCCGATTCTTTTAGTATGGGTATGAACAGTTTTTCAAATTCAGTAGATTTACTCCACAGGGCTCTTGATGTTTCAAGCCTGCGCTATCAGGTAACGGCAAACAACATTGCCAACAGCGAAGTTCCCAATTACAAAAGGCAGTCCGTAAACTTTGAAAGCGAACTCAAGCGGGCGTTCGAGTCAAGGGACAATTCCGGTGAAGGATTCCGCATGATAACCACAGATCCCCGCCATATAAGCAGCGAAATGCCGCGTGACTGGAGGTCTGTAGAGCCGCGCAGGGTTACTGACTGGACAACAGTTTCAAAGGCAAACGGAAACAATGTTGATGCCGAACAGGAAGCTATGAATATTGTTCAGATTCAGATGCAGTACAGGCTTCTTACCCAACTTGAAAGTTTTGAATTTTCTCAGGTTAATACTGCAATGAAAAAGATATGATAGCCGTTGAGGGCGTATAAAAATCAGCAGGAAGGGCAGCGTCTTTTACAGGAGGAATAAAAAATGGGACTTTTTACAAGTATTAATATTGCAGCAACAGGAATGAGCGTAGAGCGTCTGCGCACCGACGTAATAAGCAATAACATAGCAAATGCAACTACTACAAGAACACAGGAAGGTGGCGCTTACAGAAGGCAGAGCGTTATTGTCCAGCCTGTAGCTTCTGAAAATCCTGTCTGGCGTTCTCCTTTTGTTGACGCTTCCATGGATAACGGTCCTGGAAAAGGTGTGCGTGTAAGTGAAATTGTAAAGGATACCGAAAGGGGACGCATGGTTTACGACCCGACCCATCCCGATGCAATCCAGTCAGGCCCCGACAAGGGTTATGTCGAATATCCGAATGTCAATATTGTTAACGAAATGGTAGACATGATAAGTGCAAACAGGGCTTACGAAGCCAATAGCTCTGTTATTCAGGGAAGCAAGGAAATGTTCTCTGCTGCACTGGAAATTGCCGCAAGATAGTTGTAATATAAGAGGTAGCATCTGAAAACTTCAGTTTATGAATGCTACCTTGATTACTTTTTCCGGGGGAAACAATGGAATTCAGCATAGGAAGTCTTGAACTTAACAGATCAAATCCGGCTCATATTGGAACAAAACCTTTGTCACAGGCAGTTTCGTCTTATGTTGACGGTTCTGAAAACAAAAAGGGTTCTTTTGAGACATTTCTTATGGATGCTGTTAACCGCATGAATTCCAATCAGGTTGATGTAGCAAAAATCCAGGAACAGGTAATCACAGACCCCGACAGCGTAGATATTCATGATGTTGCAACCGCAATGGCAAAAGCACAGATGTCACTTAACCTGGCTCAGACCGTTATTGACAGGCTTGTAAGCGGCTGGACGGAACTTTCACAGAACAGATAGCATTTATTCTGAATAAAACGGCGTGTATAGCCTAAAACTCTTTTCAAATTCTCCTCTGCATGATATACTATAGAGCAAGTGTCTTTAGGTTTTTGCCTAATGTAAATAAAATAGTTTTATGCATTATTGCTGAGTGTCATAAAAATTCGTTCACGGGAGGGGCAGATGAACGAATGGTTTAAAAAAATATTTGGAACCATAAAAGAAAAATGGGGGAAGTGGACTCCCCTTCAGAAAGGGATAGGAATAGGAATTGCAGTCGTGGCTGTAGCGGCTGTTGTTCTTACGGCTTCATTTTCATCACGTCCTGCTACGGTGCGGCTGTTCAATGCTCCTGTAAGGGATGAAGCTGAACGTGACAGAATTATGTTCAGGCTGGACAAAGACAACGTAAAAGCTTATGTTTCTGCCGACGGATACATTTCTGTTGACGATGAGTCTGTTGCAAAACGCTACCGTTCCGTCCTTATTTCAGAAGGGCTTGAACCAAAATCAATGGATGCGTACAGTCTTTTTGATGTTACGCGCTGGTCACGCAATGATTTTGATGACAAGGTAAACTGGCTGCGCTCGCAGGAACTGGCTCTAAAGTCACATCTTGAATCCCTTGACTATATCCAGCAGGCAAATGTAAATCTTACTCTTCCTGACGAAACGCTTTTTGCTTCAGAACAGCAGCCGGCAAGTGCTTCTGTTGTTCTTTATGCCAACGGTTCCAGCGGTATTCTTGAAGACAAGCGCAAAATCAAGGGACTGGTTCACCTTATACAGAGAAGCGTAGAAGGACTTAAAGAAGAAAATATCAGTATTTTTGACGGAGCGACCGGTTCTGAAATAAACAATTTTGAAGGAATGGCCGAAACCGACCGCATCAATAATATAAAAAAGCAGCAGAAACTTATCCAGGAGCAGGAAGTTTACTATACAAGAGAGATTCTTAAGTCTCTTACAAAAACATATTCTCAAAAGCGCGTGGGTGTCGTAAACATGAAGATAGAAATGGACATGTCAGAGAGCACCACTACTGCAAAAGAATATTACGGTGTTACAATCAAGCCCGACAACCCCAATACGCCTTATGATGACAGTGATATACGCGACAATCTTGTTCTTTCAGAAGAAAGTGTAGAAAAAACGTTTACCGGAACAGGATACAATCCCGAAGGACCTGCCGGAGTGGAAGGACAGAATCCGCCGGTTTACAGCGATATGTCAAATGTCATAGGAACTTCAAAAGAAACCGGCCGCAAGGTAAACAATGCCCTTAACGAAAAGAATATTGTTCAAAAAACAAGCCCTTCCATGGGACGTCGCACTGTTTCTGTGAATATTGACGGTACATGGAACCGAGTTTACGATGAAACAGGACAATTAAGGCTTACCGAAAGCGGTGGCATAATGCGTGTATATACTCCTATTCCCGAAGAGGAAATCAGGAAAATACAGAAACTTGTTGAAGATGCCATTGGCTGTGACAAGGCCCGCGGGGACAATGTTACGGTTACCAACGTAATGTTTGACCGCACAGAGGAATTCCAGCGGGAAGACGATGCTTACCGTAAAGCCCAGCAGACAAAACGCACCATAATGTTCTCGCTTATCGGAGTCGCGGTTGTGCTTGTGGCATTTATTCTGTTCAGGGTTATCAGCCGTGAAATTGAACGCCGCCGCAGACTTAGGGAAGAAGAACTTCTTAGAAAACAGCAGGCAGACCGTGAAGCCGCACTTTGGGCCGCAAAGGAACAGGGTATGGAAGTTACAATGTCTGTCGAAGAAAGAAAGCGCGCCGAACTTCAGGAAAATGCGGTCGCTATGGCAAAGGAACATCCCGAAGATGTTGCCATGCTTATCCGTACCTGGCTTATGGAGGAATAGAAAATGGCAGAAGAAGTTTCAGAGTCAGGTGTAAAGTCCGGCTCAAAAACTACAATAGGCGGAAAAAAGAAAAACGCGGCAAAGGATTACAAAAACCTTACCGGAAGACAAAAGGCCGCTATTTTTCTGGTTTCTCTGGGAAGCGAAGTTTCTGCAGAAGTTATGAAGCACCTTCGTGAAGATGAAGTTGAAACTCTTACCTTTGAAATTGCCCGTCTTGATACAATTGATGCAGACTTTAAGGATCAGGTTCTTGAAGAATTTCAGGAACTCATGCAGGCCCAGAACTTTATTACCACCGGTGGTATTGATTTTGCCCGCGAACTTCTGGAAAAGTCATTGGGAAGCCAGAAGGCAATAGATATTATCAACAGACTTACAAGTTCACTTCAGGTCAGGCCTTTTGACTTTATCAGGCGCACTGACCCGGCCCACCTTCTGAACTTTGTACAGCAGGAATATCCGCAGACAATTTCGCTTATTCTGGCTTATCTTGATCCGCAGAAAGCAGCACAGATTCTTCAGAACCTGCCGCAGGAAATTCAGCCTGAAGTTTCAAAAAGACTTGCTACAATGGACAGAACTTCACCTGAGGTTTTGCGTGAAGTTGAACGCGTTCTTGAAAAGAAACTTTCAACACTTTCGAGCGAAGACTACACGGCAGCCGGTGGTGTTGACAGCATTGTTGAGATTCTTAACCTTGTTGACCGTTCTTCTGAAAAGGCTATTATTGAAACCCTTGAAGAAGATGATCCTGAACTTGCAGAAGAAATCAAGAAACGCATGTTCGTTTTCGAAGATATTGTTATGCTTGATGACCGCGCTATTCAGAAGGTTCTACGCGAAGTTGATACTCAGGAACTTGCAAAGGCCCTTAAATCTGTTGATACCGAAGTTCAGGACAAGATTTTCAGAAATATGTCCAAGCGTGCCGCAAGTATGCTTAAGGAAGATATGGAATACATGGGACCTGTACGTCTTAAGGATGTTGAAGAGTCCCAGCAGAAGATTGTTTCTGTAATCAGACGTCTTGAAGACAGCGGTGAAATTGTTATCGCACGTTCTGCAGACGATGAGATGGTAGTTTGAGTTAAGGGAGTCAAGTCATGGCCCATAGTGTTTTCAGACCAAGCGAGATAAATAACAAGAACGGCAAGGTTATTCTTAAGCTTACGAAGGAATTTAATCCTCCTGTAGAGGAAGTTGTCGAGGCTGTTCCTGAATATACGGGGCCGACCGCCGATGACCTTAGAAAAGAAGCAGATGCTTTTAAAATCGAGTGGGAAAAAGAAAAGTCGGCAATGCTCGAAAAAGCCCAGTCCGAAGCAGACCGAATTGTAAAAAATGCCCAGGAAGCAGCTTTTGCAGAAGTAAAAAGACAGACAGACCAGGCTGCTGTAATTAAAACTGCTGCCCAAAAAGAAGCAGATACTATTGTAGAAAAAGCAAAAGCCGAAGCCCGTGAGATTCTGGACAAAGCGCACGAAGATGAAAAGTCCGTTTACGAGCGTTCCAGGCAAGACGGAATGGAAAAGGGCCGTGAAGAAGGCTATAAAGAAGGCAATGCAGAAGCAGAACGCCTTGTGGAACGCATTCACAAAATGCTCGAATCTGTACAGGCAAAACGCCAGGAAATTCTTGACGGAACAGAGCAGCAGATAGTAAGCCTTGTAATTCTTACAGCACGCAAAGTTGTTAAGATAATGAGCGAAAACCAGAAAAGCGTCGTTATGGCAAATGTCATTCAGGCTCTGAAAAAAGTAAAGGGCAGGGGCGAGGTTACGCTTCGTGTAAATCTTTCTGATGTTAAGCTTACTTCAGAGCATATTTCTGACTTTATCAAGCAGGTAGAAAACGTAACGAATATCCATGTTGTCGAAGACAGCTCTGTAGAAAAGGGTGGCTGTATTGTAGAAACAGATTTCGGAGCAATAGACGCACGCATTTCAAGCCAGCTTTCTGAACTCGAAAATCAGATTCTGAGCATTTCTCCAATCAAGACTGTCGGAAAATCAGAAGTCATTAATCCGGACCTCTAGGATGAAGGCATGGAAAATTTTTTTGACAAATATATTCAGACTGTAGAAAGAACTGAACCAATTAAATATACAGGTTATGTTACAGGCGTAAAGTGGCTTATGGTAGAAAGCCGCGGCCCAAGGTCTGTAATAGGCGAAATGTGTACTATACATGTTGGTACGAGGGAAGAGCCGCTTCTTGCAGAAGTTGTGGGTCTTGAAGGCAATGCAGTGCGCCTTATGACTTACGGTGATACAAGGGGAATAGAAGTAGGAGCCGAAGTTGTTGCTTCTGGCCATGTACTTGAAGTTCCGGTCGGCAACGCCCTTCTTGGACGCGTAGTAGATGCAACAGGCCATCCTTATGACGGTAAAGGTGAAATAGCAGCCGAAGAATATTATCCTGCCATAGCCAGTCCTCCGAATCCTATGGAAAGAAAGCCTGTGGACAGAAGGATTGTAACAGGTGTAAGGGCAATTGATTCCCTTCTTGCGGTAGGAAAAGGCCAGCGTATGGGAATTTTTGCAGGAAGCGGTGTTGGAAAAAGTACATTGATTTCCATGATTGCACGCAATACCAATGCAGATGTCAATATCATAGGACTTGTCGGTGAACGTGGCCGAGAAGTTATGGACTTTATTAACCGGGATCTTGGTGAAAAGGGACTGGAACGTTCAGTTGTCGTTGTTGCTACAAGTGACCAGCCTTCAATTGCACGTCTCAGAGCCGCATATGTTACAACAGCAATAGCCGAATACTTCAGGGACCAGGGAAAAGATGTTATGCTTATGTTTGACAGTGTAACGCGCTTTGCTCATGCCCAGCGTGAAATAGGTCTTGCCACCGGTGAACCTCCTGCACAGCGGGGTTATCCTCCGAGTGTTTTTGATATGATTCCAAAACTTCTTGAACGTACGGGAACAAATTCTAAAGGTTCAATTACGGCCTTCTATACTGTTCTTGTAGACGGCGATGATCTTGATGAACCTATAACAGACAAGGTAAGGGGAACTCTTGACGGCCACATTGTGCTTAACAGAAGCCTTGCCGCAAAACAGCACTATCCTGCAATTGACATTATGGCAAGCATAAGCCGCCTTGCAAAACGTGTTACCGGCGTTAATTCACAGAAAGCGTGCCAGAGAGTGCGCCGTTGGATGGCAACCTATGCACAGCAGGAAGAAGTTATCATTGACGGAATATACCAGAAGGGAAATTCTCTGGAAATAGATGAAGCAATAGACCATCACCAGGCTATAGAAGATTTTTTGTGTCAGGAAGAATATTCCCCAAGTTCAATGGAAGAAACCCTCAAAAAACTTTCGGACTTAAGCGGAATTGAAATTCCTCCTGAAGAATACGCAGAGTCTCCTTTACCGCAGAACTGAACGCCTGCAGCTGATATATGAAGAAATTTTCTTTTTCAATGCAGAAGATTCTTGATTTAAGGGAATTTGAAAAAAAACAGGCCGAAGGGGAACTGGCAAAAGCTTTGTCTGAAGTTACAAAAATTCAGTCTGAACTTGAAAACATTGCAAAACGGCGTGTAGCTGTCTCAAAAATGAATGACGCATCTGCAGATTTTTCTTTCAGGGCGCAGTCCCAGTCTTTTTTTATTATGTTGTCCCAGAAACAGGAAAAATGTCTTGAAGAACTGGCTGAGGCACAGCTTGTTGCAGAGCAGAAAAGAGATGCTGTAAGACAAGCAATGCAGAAAGTAAAGGTTTTGGAAAAACTCCGCGACAGCAAATTCCGTGAGTGGAAAAAAGAACTTGCCGCCGAAGAAGAAAAAAATACCGATGACGTGGTTACTTCAAGATTCGGTCAGAATCAGTAGTGGAAAGCAGAGCCTCCGATAAATTCCCTGATAATAGACTGGTTTGGTACATCTGTTGCCGGTATTGTAGAGAAGAAATTCAGAAACTGCAGAAGCCTGTTTGACTCGCTGAATTCTTTCTGAAGTGGTGAAACGCATTTTAAGAGCGGCTCTGCATATACCTTAAGGACAGGAATTTCATAGTCCAGGGCAGTATTGAGCATAGCGTCGGCATTGTTCTGGAACGGGAATATATGGAGTTTTTCACCTTTCTGTACATTTTCCCACATTCTTATTGTATCTGCGGCACTCTTTCCGCGAAATCTTGCATCACGGACAATTCTTCGTATAAGGCGGTTGTCGCTGGTCGGAATTCTGTTGTGGTCATCAAGATTAAGCTGTGTAAGGGCCGACAAATAGATTTTGAACTTCATGCTTTCCGGAACAAGGGGAGTGAGCTTGTCGTTAAGACCGTGTATTCCTTCCATTATAAGAATGTCGTTCGGTCCTAGATCCATTGTTTGTCCGCTGAAGTAGTTTTCTCCTGCCTGAAAGTCGTAGGACGGAAGCTTTATTGTTTTTCCTTCAAACAGATCCATGAGATTTTCGTTCAGAAGTTTTATGTTGAGTGCTTCGAGACATTCATAGTCGTACTGACCGTTTTCGTCTTTAGGTGTCTGTGTACGCCCCACATAATAGTTGTCCAGACTTATAACTTTTGGAGTGTATCCAAGAGCCTGCAGTTGAAGTGCAAGTTTTTTGCTTGTAGTTGTTTTTCCCGAAGAAGAAGGACCTGCAATAAGTACAACCCTTGCCGTTTTTTTGTCCATGATTTTTTCGGCAATGTCAGAAATCTTTTTTGTCTGAAGGGTTTCTGTTATGTTTATAAAATCGGCGGTTTTTCTGTCGTGGATAATCTGATTGAGTGATGCTGCCGAAGTAACACCAAGTCTGCGTCCCCATTTTTTGTAGTCACTGTAAATTTGGAACAGTTTGGGCTGGTCGTGGAATTCAGGAAGAGAAGAGGGATTATTCTGCGTGGGGAATCTGAGCAAAAAGCCTTCGTTGTAAGGAACAAGGTCGAATACATCAAGCATTCCCGTGTTTCCGACAAGAGGTTCAAAATACATGTCAGAGAATTTTTCAAGGGTGTTTATTTTGATTCTCGGGGGCGTCCTGTAGTTGAGCTGTTTGCGTGTTTCTATAAGATTGAGGGATTCAAAAAGTTCACACGCTTCTTTGTATGAAATTGTTCTTGTTTCAATTATTTCATCTGCAGAAATTATTCTTTTCATTTCTGCCTGAATGGCTTTTATTTCTGAAGGAGAAATCTGCTGCTGCGTGTCGATGGTGTAGTAATAACCGTAGCCAAGGCTGTGTCCTACCAGAAGTCTTGTTCCGGGAAAGAGATTGTAGGCTGCCGCGGCCAGTACAAAGCAGAGTGATCTTCTGTATATTGCAGCTCCTTCCTTTGAATTTTCAAATACCGGTTCAATGTCGGCAGAAATATTGATTTCGCTTTCAAGTGAGTACAGTTCATTGTTTACTTTTACCGCAAGAATTTTTTGTTCCGCGTCAGAGACCTGCGGTGCTATCCTTGAAAGAATTGTGACGGGCTTTATTGAATTGTCTGCTTCTATTGATGTTTTGTCTGTAAATGTAATTTTTATTTTGTTCATTGTTATATTATAAGTCTGCAATGTTCAAAAGTCCACTTTAAAAACTGGCGTTACGGAATCTTTTGTAAAAAAAGGTAACCAATCAAAAACTGTTGTTTTCAATCGGTTACCTTAAAAATGAGTATGAGTATAAGATATATTTTTATCAGCCGGCCTGATACTGCATGGCATCAGCAAAGTTTATGGGAAAATTCCTTATAAACGGTTTAAGCTGGTTGAATACTTTTGTGTAAGCGTGCTTTACTCCTTCGGAACATATGTCTATATAAGTGCAGCCTGTTGACTTTGCAAGCTGTTCAAGCCTTTTGTTGAGGGATTTTGCGCATTCTTTGTCTGAAATTGCAGATACTACGAATATGCGACAGTTTCTGCAGTTTCTGTGAATGCTCAAAAGCATCCATTCATATTTTGCAATGAAGTCATCTTCGTTGAATTTGGATCCGTTAACATCTGCGTCGCCAATGTTTACGAAAATTTTTGACGGTTCAAGAGGGTATACTGTTTCTGACAGAACTTTTTCGGCATCGCTTATTGAAAGTCCTTCGATGCTTCTGTTGTATACGGGCTTTGTCATTCCGCTGTCACAGGCCATTTCAAGAAAATCCATTTTTGAGAAAAAACTTGAGCCAAAGCAAACAACTTCATTTTTTCTGGCCATTCCGTTAACAACCTTGAATTCTTCAATTTTATCATCGATTTTTGACATCACACTGCCTCCTGGTGTACATCTGCTTTTGACAGTGGCATTTTAAGGGACGCTGCCTGTCTGTCCTGTCTTTTGTTTATTATATAAACGGCGATGTTGCATGAAACAATCGCAAGGTTAAGTATATATACCACAAGAACATAATTGAACTTGTGGGTGTATATCTTTGAAATGATTCCTGCTACGTAGCCTGCAATAATCAAAAGAGTAAACCTTAAGCTCATGTTTTTTGCGGTGTGAGACTTGTAGTTTTTGATTACAGAAATCGGCCATGAAAGACCAAAACATACGAGCATCATTGCTTCCAGAAATTCAGCCATTTTTTTCCTCCGGGAAAATACTTTGTTTAAGTTTTCAAGTTTGATGGTATTTCTACCATTCCTTGAATACGTTAAAAATATATCACCGGTATATAATAATGTCTAATATATTATTTATATCAAAACTATAATATTAAAGTTATATAAAGAGAATATTCAATATATTAATATTGCAAAACTATAACTTTAATATTATGATTAAACTATGGAACTTACACAAATCAAATATTTTCTTGAAGTAGCACAGTCAGAACATGTTACGAGAAGTGCCGAAAAGCTTCATATCGCACAGCCGGCCTTAAGCCAGTCAATTCACCGTCTTGAAGAAGAACTCAAAGTTCCGCTTTTTATTCCGAAGGGAAGGGGAATAATGCTTTCTCGCTACGGGAGCTATCTTTACAAAAAGCTTGATCCTATAATGAAAGAAATGGAAAGCCTTTCTGAAGAGATGAGAAGTATGGCAAAACTGGAAGATTCCACGATTCACCTCAATGTACTTGCCGCCTCTACCCTTGTTGCCGATGCAGTTATTGAATACCAGCGTATTGATGATTCGGTGCATGTACAGTTCAAGCAGAATGACCAGACCGATTTGTATGATATTTGTGTTACGACCAGTCTTTTTTACCAACAGCCCGAGGTTCAGAATGACAGAATGTATGTGTGTACCGAAAAAATTTATCTTGCTGTACCGAATATTCCCCGGTTCCGCGGAAGAAAGTCAATTTCGCTCCGTGATGTAAGCGACGAGGACTTTATTTCACTTTTAGGGTCGCGCCAGTTAAGGCAGATCTGCGACAAATACTGCAACAGTGCCGGAATAAAGCCGAATATAGTTTTTGAAAGTGACAGCCCGGCGGCCGTAAGAAATATGATTGCAGCAAATATGGGCATCGGTTTCTGGCCTGACTTTTCGTGGGGAACGCTTGAGTCAGACAAAGTTCTTCTTCTTGAAATTGACGATCCTGTATGCAGCAGAGACATTCTTATTACATACAAAAAGAATAAACTCGAAAATGCGCGTACCGAAGCTTTTTACCATTTTCTTACAAGATATTTTGCCCTTGCCGCGGGACACGGAATTTAATTCGATTTTTTTTCATTTTTTTGTCATAAAGAACAAATCAAAGCATATATATAAGGTATGAAGAGATTTTGTTTTTATATTGCGTTTCTTGCAGCAGGACTTATTCTTGGTACACAACAGATTTTTGCAGACAGTAATGCCTGGAAAAGTTTTTCTTTCGGCAACAAACTGGCTGAAATTTCTGTTGATATTGATTCTGAACAGGGTTATTTTGTTCTGAAAAACTTCAGGCAGGCCGCAAAAAAACTGACTGTTGTGCAGAGTTATATTCTGGCTGGTGAGAAAGCCTATTATTTTAAAGACGGAATATGGAACTGTCTTAACCCGTCAGATTCTTCACTGATACCTTTGGGGAGTCCGGGCAGCTTTGAAAAAATTGAAAAGGACTGCGGGCTTTTTTCTGAAGCAGCACGCGGAGATCTTTCAAGACTTAAAAACTATCCTTTTGTAAATGAAGAAAAAGTTTTTGTTCCCCTTTCGTGTGATTTGGGCTTTTGTGTAAAGGGCGCGCGGCTTGTTGCAATCTGTTCGCCTTCTGCTGGCACATATTTTTCTGTAGTTTTCAAAATGGACGGAAAAATACTTGATGCAGAAAACGGACTGTTCAGCCTGTATAACGACCAGAATGAGCGGCACAAAAAAATTTTTGACAAAACGATTACTGACTGGGGAAAAGAAGCAAAAGAAAATGCAAAGGATGATCTGTCTTTCGGCGCAGAAGAACAGTCTTCCGGTAAAGAAAAGGTTTCCAGCAAAGAAAATACGAAGGAACAAATTGAATTTATTGACATTCTGAAAGTTCTGGTTTACAGAAGCGTAATGCATTCTTCGGTTTCTTCCGACGGAATATATATTCTTTCATCATACTCAGAAGAATCTGCCGGAGGATATCTGCGTGCATACCTGTCTTATCTTTTGGAAAACAATTATCCGGTTTTTTCGGGTCTTATTTCGTTGTATGACGAAAATACTTTTTCTGCACAGGAATATATATGCCTGAGTGAAACAGAAAGCAATTCTTTTGCAGAGGCAGCTTTGAGATATCTGGACTGGTGCGTGGAATACACAAACCCCAGGGATAGAACAGATGTGTATGACAAGCCTCTTTTTGACAAAGTGGACAAAAGCTGGTCAAATTACAGCGGTTCTGCCAAAAATAATTTCTGGACTGACGGGGAATTTCCCGGCGGCGGTAACCCCATGCCGTATGCAGCGCTTGGAATTGATACTCCGCGGACATTCTGGTGCAAGATGCGCAGAAATAAAGAACTCTCATCATCTGTAAAAACAAATAAGAAATTCTATTACGGAAAAACCAGTTATCTTCCCATGGATTTGTCCAAAACAATGCGGGGTGCGGGGACAGACAGTGCAGGTCTTGTTTCGGGCGCACTCAGTATGAGCGGTGCTGCAGAACAAATTTACGGGTTTGAAAGAAAGCGGCCTGCCAAATGGATGATGGAATATTCACGGGATCTGTTTTCTCTTTTCCAGGAAGACATTAACACACCAATCGGTTCTTCGCGCGAAAAAAACATATTTACTGCAAAAGACCTTGAGCGCGCGACCTGCGTGGTTCCGTCTTGCAATGAATTAAGAAAAGGTGATATACTTGTTTTATATCGGGCAGAAACTCATCCGCTTTATGCTATTGTTGTTGATGTCAATGGTAAGACTAGGAGCGGAGTTACAGTTGTATATATGAGCGAAACAAGAAACGGCACTGCCCGGAAAAGTCTTTGGAGTGAACTTCCTGACAGCGGTTCATATATTGCGCGCCGATTTATAAGAAAACGTAATAATTCTGAACAAAATCCTGAATACACACCGCTTGATTTTATTGACTCTTTTCCTGTTAAAGCCGAAGTTTCTATTAAAAAATTAAAAGAACAGTCACAGTCTTCTGATGCAAGATGGAAGTGGATTCCCAATACAGGCGAATATCTTTTTGCCGACGGAATTTCTTTTGAACTGCGAAACCGTGCGGGAGCAAAAATCATTTATTCAGACTATGAATATGAAGTTTCCTTAAGCGCAAAGGACAGGAACTTTTTTTTCAATAGTAATTATAACCGCGGTTATAATGTAGAAAACAACAGTACCGGCTCTTCATTTTTACTTGCACTTTTAGCCGGAAGAGAAATCATCGAGTACGGAAACCTTGTTGCTGACGGAAAGGGATCCTATGTTTTACAAAAAACTTATTCAGGCCGTGAACGTTTGTTTTTGTCATCTGCAGGAACGCTTTTGTTAAAAAAACAGGACGGTTCTTCGCTTTCTGTAACAGGGCTTGGTATTCGGCCCTTAAGTTCAAAATCTGCTGCTCCTGGAGACGATATATATCTTTCGTTTAAGTTTGTACGCAAAAGTGATAATTTTTCTGATAAAGAAATTGTTGTCGAAGCACAGTGTTCCGAAGCTGATTATCTTTGTGCCTATGACAAAAAAATGCTGTGGCGTGCAAATCTTTATCTGAATCAAAAATATGATAATAACGAAGATTGGAACGCGGAACACCCATGGGACGCACCTCTCGGAAATAGTTTTATTAAAGAAAGTGAAAAGTCCTGGTGGAATAAGGAATGGGGCTTTAATGAGTGGAACAGGGAGTACGGTTCCTGTGATAAATATGATATAGCTGTTTCCAAAGGTAACAGAGGCAACGGTGGCCAGGTTGTGTATTTTGATGAATTCACTTCGGAAAGAGACGATAAAAAACCATCAAAAAAACTAAATACAGTAAGCTATGATTATCCGATAAACAGAGATGAAACAGGCAGAAAAAAAAATACAGACCAGAAAAATATTCCCATTAATGCCTGGGACAGTCCCTTTGACTTTGCGTACAAAATTAAGGCTCAGCGGATTGCAATGAGAACCCATTTTTCACAGATAATAGTTTCAAAAGAAGATGCGCTCGACCAGGTAAAAAATCCGGGTAAAGGTAAAGATGTTTATAATACATCAATTTGCAACCTGCCTGAATCTCCTGCAGTTTTTCCAATTAGTGAAGGAAATAATTATTCAGTTAATACTCCTACAAATAAAGCTCTCTCGGTTTACGAATCGACAACAGCTCCCCTTGATAAATGGAAACTGTACTGGCGGGACAATAAGGAAACTGTAAACGGAAAGTCCATTGAACCCTTTATTCCAGGATTAGGATTTTGGGAACACGAAAATTTTATAAGAATTCCAACACCTGAGAATCCGGAACCTGAAAACAGTTTAGACAAGGAAGTGCGGTATTATTCCGATAATTTGAAAAACAGTTATATAAAAGCATATAAGTTTCCTGCATACAAAAGTGCGGGTACGGACTGCCTGGGTTTTGCCGTAAGGGCTGCAGCCTATAACGGAAGCCGCTATTCTTTCCTTGCTAATCAGAATATAATAACAGACCGCTCGGAAAACAGCAGTGTGGACCCCGATTCAGTAGAGAGAAAGCTCTCATTCCCAGTTTTTATTTTTGAACCAGATAAAAATGTAAAACCGAATTCCTGCGAGATAGTAAACTGGATGGACCTTTTCTATCCCGGCGATTTCAAGGATTCCACTTATTTTACGGAACAGCCAAAAGCAGGGCCGTTAGTAATTGATGACGTAGGCAAATACTGTTCTCCTAAAAAACTTGAAGCCTTCAGAAAAAAAATGATGCTGGTAATTCCAGGAGATGTTATTACTTATGGTGAAAATCTTTCAAGGAAAAAAACTAAAGCTGAAAAAGAAAACGATACAAATCCTGTTAAAAGTGACATTCTGTTTTTCAGTAATGCTAAGGATACGAAAAGAACAGGCAATCATATTGGTATAATAAATTCGGTTGACACGGAGCGTATGCGTTCTGCAAAAACCCTTGAAGAGATTCTTTCCTGTGTCAGAGTAATAGAGAGTACATATAACGGGAAGATATGCGAGGTTCTGGTACAGAATATGAAACAATGGTATGCAAGAGGTTCCTGTACTTACAGGTCCTTTTCAATACAGCGGTTGGGAGTTAGTGAATGATAAAATCTGCACAAATAGTGCAACTTTTTTATATAATTGTACATTCTCACTTTTTACGGGGGAAAAAAATGAAAAAAACTATTCTTGTTTTACTGGCTGCATTATTTGCAGGTTTTTACGTACATTCAGAATCCATGCTCATTCCACAAACTGTTGTAGGAACTGATAAATATGGTTTTGGAGTCATGATAGGTTCTTATGATGGTAATCGTGGTGGCGGTATTTATGATTTGTTTGTGTCTTCAAATTCTTCTATAGTTTACAGTACGAACGGAAACTTTTGGATGGGGCATGCAAAAAGTACGGATGAACTTGTAATAGACAAGAATTTGCAGACTTTTCCAATCGAATACGAACCTCCCGAAGAAGGAGCCTGGAATTATAATACTTTTTCAATAAGGAAAATAAGTCCGTTCAGATTTATTGCTGACGGTCCTACCCCAGCTATTTATACATTTACAGATATTGATCCTGATTCTTTGACAGAGATTATTCACGACGGTTTATGTTTTTATGCTGCTTCAAGAGAGGAACTAGATGCTGCTTACGAGATTTATAATAAAGTTCCTGATGATCAGAAAGAAGCATATCTGAATGAACTTTATCATAATAATGATAAAATTCCAGACATCCTTGCTAAGTATATCTATTCCTGTGACAATAAACTTTTTACAGCCAGACGGGGGCGTTTTGGAATTGAGCTTTCATATACGGATCTTGATGATCTGCAAAAAGGAAAATATTCGCATGAAGAAACACTGGAATTCCTTGATAAAAACGCCGAACGGTTTGGGTTTAAAAGAGGTGAACTTAATGAAAAAGGGTATTTAAGGAATTACCCTGTAATTGGAAATGTAGAATTACATGAAAATGAGATTAGATTGACCAATATTAATTATAACTCGTTTGGTTTTACTGACTCCGCGGCACAGAAAGTTTTTGAAAATAGATATAAAGTATATGCTACTTATCCGGTGAATTATGATAAAATGGACTCAAAGGGTCTTTTTTATTTTGTAAAAGATAAATGGACCTATCGCGACTGGGAAAAGATTAATGAAATCCAAAGAATTTATACTGGTGAAAAACGCATTGGTCCAAGAGATCCTGAATTCCCTGAACTAGAAAAAAAGCTTTTGGAATTAGAAAAAGGGTATGGACTGATTATCATCGTAAACCCGTGGGATAAAACCATAATATCAAAAGAATTTACTGATCTTTGGAGATATTCTTTCGCCCATGAATATCATTATCGTGATGACATGAATGCAGTGCATGCAAATTTCCCGTTTGCTGTGGCAGAAAACGGTGACATTTATGTTACGGACTATGACCTGGATAACTATTATATAAAGAAAGTAAAAAATGTCTGGTGGGATGAACTGGGAATGACAGACAGAAAAATTGTAGTCATAGAAGACATGCATATTCCCGTAAGAAAAGAAATGGACAAATCCAGCCAGCCGATTGCCTGGCTTTATGAAAACGACTTTGTTGAAGTCCTTGAAACAAATGCAAAAGATAAACTCTGCAGAATACGCACAATAGACGGAAAAGAAGGCTGGTGTGAAAAGCAGTATATTCCTGAGCCAAGAAAAATTAAACAGCCAAAACCGCGTTCAGATTTGAAAAAAGGCATTTCCACAGAATTCTTCAAATAAGCGCCAGTCAGCGCCGACATGTTTGCGGCCGGCGCGCCTATTGACAGGGGGTATATATTTACAATAAAATATATGCACATTTGTGCGCGGTTAACTCAGTGGTAGAGTGCCACCTTCACACGGTGGAAGTCATTGGTTCAAACCCAATATCGCGTAGATTTTCCCTCCTTTTAGATTCAATTTAGGACAAAATTATGTTAGATAAAATGCGAAACATCGGCATTATGGCGCATATCGATGCCGGAAAAACAACTACTACAGAAAGAATCCTTTTCTACAGCGGAAAAATTCACAAGATAGGTGAGATAGATGACGGCGCTGCAACAATGGATTTTATGAAGCAGGAGCAGGAACGCGGAATCACAATCGGTTCTGCAGCCATCACAACCCAGTGGAAAGGATATCAGATTAACATAATTGATACTCCGGGGCATGTCGATTTTACAGCCGAAGTAGAACGCTCCCTTCGTGTTCTTGACGGAGCCGTGGCCGTAATTTGTGCTGTCGGCTGGGTTCAACCCCAGACAGAAACTGTATGGAAGCAGGCCGACGAATTCAATGTTCCAAGAATCTGCTTTGTCAACAAAATGGACAGAGTTGGTGCTGACTTTTTTGGCGCAATGAATGATGTTCACGAAAAGTTCGGCTGTGAGACTGTGGCCCTCGAAATTCCTCTTGGTCAGGGACAGGATTTTGACGGCGTAGTGGATCTTCTGAGAATGAAAGAAATTCACTGGGACGCAGAGTCAGAAGGCGAAAAATTTACAGTAACTGACATAAAAGAAGAAAATCTGGCAGCAGCTCAGGAATGGCATGAAAAACTTATAGATACAGTTGCTTCAAATGATGATGAGCTTGGTGAACTGTACCTTGAAGGAAAGGAAATTACCGTTGAACAGCTGGTTGCAGCCATAAGAAAGGCAACTATAGCACGAACACTTGTTCCATTCCTTTGCGGTTCAAGCCGCCACAACCAGGGTGTCCAGCCGCTAATCGATGCAGTAATCGACTATCTTCCGGCTCCTGACGAAGTTCCTCCTGCAGAAGGAATTCATTTTAAGAAAGATACAGAAGAAAAAGTTCTTGTTAAATGCGATCCCAATTCTCCAATGCCGCTGGGGCTTGTATTCAAGATTCAGTATGACCGTGAAGCAGGAATTCTCTGTTATGTAAGAATGTATTCCGGTAAAATTTCTACAGGAACACAGATATACAATGCAACAAAAAAGAAGCGCGAGCGGGTAAACAGAATTCTTCGCGTCAATGCCAACAGAATGGATCAGATAGACAGCATCAGTGCCGGTGATATAGCGGTTTTTGTAGGACTAAAGCTGGCCCAGACCGGTGACACTTTGGGAAGCGAAGGAAAACCTGTTCTTCTTGAAACAGTAAAATTCCCGGAACCTGTTATTTCTGTTGCAATCGAGCCCGAAACTATGAGTGACCGCGATAAGCTTCAGGAAACACTTGATATTCTGAGCAGGGAAGACCCGACCTTTACACACCGCGACGATGAAGAAACAGGACAGCTTGTTATAAGCGGAATGGGCGAACTTCACCTTGACGTTCTTGTAACAAGAATCCGCGATGACTATAAGGTTCAGTGCCGTGTAGGTGCTCCTCAGGTTACTTACAGGGAATCTGTTACTTCTTCTGCAGACTATTCTGAAAGCTACAGCCGCGTTATTGCAGGAAAGGAAAATACCGCAGGTCTTACTCTTCATGTTGAACCTCGCGGAACAGGCGAAGGTAACCTGTATTCCTGCAGTGTGCGCGACAATAATGTTCCGCATGAGATTTTTGATTCAATAGAGCAGTGCATCAACAACTGTTTTGCTTCAGGAATCAAATATGGCTATCCTTGTACAGACATCGGCATTACGCTTACCGCTATTAATTATGACGAACTTACTTCTACAACCTTCGCTTTTGAAGCCGCCGCCGCCGAAGCTTTTGACAAAGTGTGCAACCTGGCTTCTCCAGAAATGCTGGAACCTGTTATGGAAGTTGACATTGAAAGTCCTACAGAATTTGTCGGTGATGCAATGAGCCAGATTACACAGCGCGGCGGAATAATCAGCAGCATGGAAGAAAAATCCGGCGGAAATATAATTCATGCACAGGCCCCGATGGCAAAGATGTTTGGTTTTTCTACAAACCTTCGTTCTGTAACCCAGGGACGCGCAAGTTTTGGAATGACATTCAGCCACTTCCAGAAAAAAAGCTGATATATCGGTATGAAGACAGTTCTTTGTGTTGCGGCTCTTGTGGAAACGTCCCCACAGGCAGTTCCTTTGGGAGCCGCATGCATAGTTTCTGCTTTAAAAAGCACTTCATTTTTTAATGACACTTTGAATTTTTCTCTTCTTGATTTTTCCATTGAAGATTTCCAGAAAAAAGGAAAAACTTTATCTGAGTCAGCCCGAAGTGTTTCAGAAAAAATTATTTCAGAAAACAAAGATTTGTTTGCCGTCTGCTTCAGCATTTATGTCTGGAACAGAACTTTGCTGGAGACGGTTTGCGCTCTGTTAAAAAAGAATTTTCCCGGCTTAATATGTATAGCAGGCGGACCCGAAGTTACTGCAAATCCCGCCTCTTTTACAGAATTTGATTATGCTGTTTCGGGGTGGGGCGAAAAAACGGTTCCACTTCTTTTGCGCTCTCTTTATGAAAAAGAAAATATTTTGATAACCGACTCTTTGTTTACAAAAATTCCCGGTGTATATGCTCCTTTAAAAAATGATGGCAACAGGAATGAAGATGCACGTCTGCTTGGTCTGAACGGACATCCTGCCACTCTGCTACCTTTGCCGCGTTCCGCTGTTCTGGATCTTCAGGAAATTTCTTCTCCCTGGCTCGACGGAACACTGAATCCGCAGAAATACGGCGGTGTGCTTTGGGAACTTGCACGCGGCTGTCCTTTCAAATGCTCCTACTGCTATGAAAGTAAGGGCGAACAGAAAATACAGTATTTTCCTTTAGAACGGCTTGAAAAAGAACTGAGGCTTTTCAGCAGTTATAAGGTTCCGCAGGTTTTTGTCCTTGATCCGACATACAATGCTTCAAAAAAACGTGCGCTTGAAATGCTGTCTCTTATAAAAACAATTGCGCCTGATACATTTTTCTATTTTGAGGCACGCGCAGAATTTATAGATAGGGAACTGGCAGCGGCTTTTGCGTCAGTAAACTGCAGTCTTCAGTTCGGGTTGCAGAGCGCAGATGCATCTGTTTTGAAAAATGTAAACAGGTCTTTTGACAAAAAGGTCTTTGAAAAAAATATCGGCTTCCTTAACAAAAGCGGTGCTGTATTCGGCTTTGATCTTATTTATGGACTTCCGGGGGACACTCTTCAGGGATTCTGTGCGAGCCTGGATTTTGCACTTTCATTGTACCCCAACAATCTTGAACTATTCTGCCTGAGTGTTCTTCCTGGAACAGATTTGTACGAAACGGCACAAAGTCTAGGACTTACATGGATGGCTTGTCCTCCTTACCATGTTGTGGAAAGTACTTCTTTTTCTGCAAAAGATCTTGCGGCTGCAAAAAAACTTTCTGAAGCTGAAGATATTTTCTATAACTCTGGCCGTGCGGTTCCATGGTTTCTTTCTGTGCTAAAACCGTTAAGGCAAAAGCCTTCTACTTTTTTAAGGGAATTTGCGCAGTATTTGGAAACACATTCTGTACAGACATGTTGTTCTTCTCAAAAAGCGCGGGAACTTCAGCTTTGTTTTGTAAGAAACAAATATGCTTCGCGCAATTTGAACAGACTTGTTTCGGTTGCAGAAGATTTGATTGTACTTAACGGTGCCCTCGGTGAAGCAACAGCGACAGGTACAGAATCTGTTGTTCAGCTTCATTATCATCCTGATGATCTTATGAGCGGTTATGCTGCAGATTTGGATTTTTTTGCGAAAAATGCCGGAAAGTTTGCAAACAGAACCAAAGTTTTTGTAAGTAAAAACGGTCCTGACTGGAAAATTCTGGGCCACTAGAAATCAGAAGTCGATCAGCTTTTTTTTAAGATAATCAGAAACTTCGCGCATATCTTCTTCTAGATGCCACGGCGGGTTCATTACAAATATTCCGCTTCCGTAAAGATGTGCCCCGTTTTCTTCCCTCATCGCAGCAGGATCTTTTACTTCGAGTTCGCACCTGAAGCTTTCGCATGGGTTTGTTCCGGTTTTGCCGAAAATTTCGAGGGCAGACAGCATCTGTGCAGTTTCATTTTTTCTTCTTTCCAAAAGCGGGTACCATAAAACTATGATTGCCGTGTTCCATTTTTTTCTTGCATTTTCCAAAGCAGCCGTTACACTTTTGTAGTCAGATGCGTCTTCGTAACTGGGGTCACAGATTATGAGCCCTCTTTTTACCAGTGGCGGAACAAGAGCGTTTAGGGTAGTGTAACTGTCTGCGTCATGTACTTTTACTGTACAGAAACCTGACTTTTTTTCTGCCGGAACAGAGAGCTTTATACTGTCAGAGAGTGAAGCCAGAGAAGCAGGATGTTTTTCTATAAGATGAAGGGTATCTCCCCTGCGCATAAAATATCTTTCAAGTTCAGGACTGCCGGCATAAATATTGTTTTTGAGATATTCGCCTTCTGTTTTCAAATAGAGCGAAAGTCCGTGTGGAAGAGCATCTGTTTTGCTGTTGCACGCAGTAAATAATTTTTCTATTCCTTCGTGTGCTTCTCCCGTTTTTAGAAGACGTTCGTCATTCAGATCAAATCTTCCAGCTCCTGCGTGGGTGTCTATTACCGTGAAAGGCTTTTCTTTTTTTGTAAGATTTTCAAGAATCAGGCAGAGGCAGATATGCTTGAGTATATCTGCGTGATTCCCGGCGTGATATTCGTGCTGGTAACTTAGCATTTTGTTGTTCCTATTGAATCGAGTCGCAAAAGCCATTCTGAACAGACTGCATCACTCGGCATTCTCCAGTCACCGCGCGGTGAAAGGTTTACTGTTCCGACTTTGGCTCCGTCAGGCATACAACTTCTTTTGAATTGTTGCGAGAAAAATCTTTTGTAAAACGAGCGCATCCATTTAAGGATAATTTCTTTTGTGTATGCTGTTCCTGTTCCGTCTGCTTTTTTTCCAAGAAGTGCATCGCAAGCAAGAAAATATATTTTTTCTGGGGAAAAGCCCCATCTGAGTACATAGTAAAGGAAAAAGTCATGAAGTTCGTAAGGACCCACAATTTCTTCTGTCCTCTGGCTTATGTCACTTCCGTCGGGCGGCAGAAGTTCGGGGCTTACGGGTGTGTCAAGAATGTCTTTTAAAATTTCTGAAAGCTGTATGTCGCCTTT
This sequence comes from Treponema peruense, assembly GCF_016117655.1. Taxonomy (NCBI): domain Bacteria; kingdom Pseudomonadati; phylum Spirochaetota; class Spirochaetia; order Treponematales; family Treponemataceae; genus Treponema; species Treponema peruense. The sequence goes on along the minus strand of NZ_CP064936.1, from coordinate 1,746,431 downwards.
ATTTTGTGCACATTCGGCAAACCATGTAACCAGGTGTCTTACAAGGGTTTTCGGAATGCTTGAATTTACTCCGTACATTGACATCTGGTCTCCGTTGTAAGTACACCAGCCCAGTGCCAGTTCGCTCAAGTCTCCTGTTCCTATTACAATTGCGCCGGTCATGTTTGCAAGATCCATCAGAATCTGCGTTCTTTCGCGAGCCTGTGAGTTTTCATATGTTATGTCGTGAACACTTTCATCCTGGCCTATATCATCAAAGTGTTTTTTTACCGACTCCTTTATGTCTATTTCCTTAAGCGTCGCGCCGGTTTTTACGGCAAGTGAGCAGGCATTTCTGTAGGTTCTGCCGGTTGTTCCGAACGCAGGCATTGTTACCGCGAGAATTCCGCTTCTGTCTATGCCGCATTTGTCAAAGGCCCGCGCGGTTATAAGAAGGGCAAGTGTGGAATCGAGTCCGCCGCTCAGTCCTACAACAGCACTTTTTGCGTGAATATGGCGCAGTCTTTTTGCAAGTCCTTCTGCCTGCATTTCAACGACTTCAAGACAACGCTCCTGTCTTTTTTCTGCAGAATCAGGAACAAACGGATGCGGATCTGTTCCGCCGGAAATTCTGGCGCCGGTGTCCTTTGAGAAAATATTGTCTTCAAGACAGATATCAATGAATCTGTATTCTGCTTTTGTGCCGCGCTCTGCCGATGCATTCTGTGCAAAGGTTGTTGTTCTGAGCCTGTCCCTTTGTATGCGTTCCATGTCAAGGTCTGCTGCGGTAAACGTGCATTCAGAAAAAGGCAGCGATTCTGCTTTGACAGTGCCGTTCAGTGCAATAAGATTGTGGCCCGAAAAAACCATGTCTGTTGTACTTTCATCATGACCGGCATCTGCATAAACGTAGGCGCACATATTTTTTGCCGAAAGGGACTGCACAAGTGATTTTCTGTATGCGGCTTTTCCGACAACTTCATTGCTTGCGCTAAGGTTCAGAATAATTGTTGCACCTGCAAGAGCGTGTCTTGTTGAAGGTGAAAGCGGAACCCACGCATCTTCACATATTTCTGCTGCAATTGAAATCAAAGGATCGCTTTTGTCGCGTATAATTATGTCTGTACCGAAGGGGACTGTTCCGAGAGTGCCGCCAAGTTCAATACTGTCAGGGGCGTAACCGTCATAAGGTGTAAACCATCTGCGCTCGTAGAATTCAGAGTAGTTGGGTATGTATGTCTTTGGAATAACAGCAAGAACTTTTCCTTTAAAACAGACTGCGGCCGTGTTGTACCTGACACAGCCTGCAGTAAGCGGAAGCCCCACGGCAAACAGTACTGGAATATCGCGGGTGTGTTCGCATATTTCTTTAAGGGCACAGACGGCAGCTTCTTCGAGCGTGGCCTGCATGAATAAATCTGCGCAGGTGTATCCCGTGATGCACAGTTCAGGGAAAACAAGAACAGAGATTCCTTCGCCAGAAGCTTTTTTTACACAATTTATAATTTCATGCGCATTTGAAGTGCAGTCTGCTACACAAAGTTTTGGACTTGCACATGCGGTTCTTAAAAATCCGAATTTCATAATTTTATTATACCGAAAATTATAGTCTGTTAAAAGACCTTTGAGCCGGGCATTCGTGCGTTTACAGCGTGGCTGCTCTGCGTTTGCGTAACGGAGACACGTAACGGTGTGACCTTGACGGCATTGTGTGTTGGCAATAAAATTGAATGTATGAACAACAAACTGAATAAAAAACAACTGGCATCTTTTATTGACCAGACACTTCTTTCCCCCTGCGCAACAGAAAAGCGCGTAAGGGAATTCTGCACCGAGGCTGCAAAATATTCATTTGCTTCTGTCTGCGTTAATCCGACATTTGTTTCCCTTGCACACGGAATTCTCAAAGATTCGCAAACAAAAGTCTGTACCGTAATAGATTTTCCTTTGGGAGCGGGCGGTCTTGAAACAAAACTTGCACAGTCCGACATTGCCATTACACAGGGAGCTGACGAACTTGATTTTGTAGTGAACCTGTCTCTTGTAAAGGCCCATGAGTGGGAACTTCTCAAGGCTGAACTTCTTGCAGTTACAAAAAGCGTTTCTGAAGCTTCAATGTGGATTACGGCAGACATAGAAGAAAAAAGACGCCCTGTTGTGACAAAACTTATTCTTGAAACCTGTCTGCTCGATGACGAAGAAATAAAAAAGACATGCGAATGTGCCCGTGACAGCGGATTTGACTTTGTAAAAACTTCGACCGGTTTTGCAATTGTAAAAGATATTGAAGGCCGTCTTCTTCCGAACGGTGCAACAGTTCATGCAGTAAAACTCATGCGTTCTGTTGTCGGACCGGATATGGGCGTTAAGGCGAGCGGCGGAATTCATACCACGCAGGAAGCTCTGGAACTGATTGAAGCCGGTGCAACAAGAATAGGTGCAAGTGCCGGAACAGCAATTGTAGACGGACTTTCCGAATAATTGCGGTGCCGGTTATCTGACTGTACGCCAGAGCATTCTGTTTTCGCACATTTCAAAACTTACTTTGCCGCGGTTCAAAAGGCTCGAAAGATAGGAGCGTAGTGTTGTTCCTATAAGCACAAACTGAACCGGGCGCATTGTTATTCCTGCATAATCGGTAACGGCTTTAAGAAGTTCTTCCTGTGTCATCGGTTTTTCTTCCAGAAGCCGCAGTATAAGAAATTCAGTTTCGAGGGTCACCATTGTATTCATTTCGGCAGCGGCAGTAATATTGTCTTTTGTGTAAAGTTCTCCGTGACCCGGAACAAAATAGTCTGCACCCGAAGATTCAATTTTCAAAACAGAAGAACGGAATTTTTCAGGTTCATACATAAACGGAATCCAGAATTTTTTCAGAAGCGACATTCCGAAAAATCCGTCCCCAAGATAAGCTGTAGTCAAACCGTCTTCTTTGTCATAAACAAAAATTCCGGACTGGTCAAAAAAATGACCAGGCAGCGGAACAAAACTTATTGTTGCAGTTCCGACATCAACGCTGGTGTCAGAAAAAGTTTTTGTTACTTCGAGCGCTTCGGGAACTACAAAGACAGGATTGTTAATGTCGCTGAACGGAATGCCGCCCCAGTACATTACTCCGAGTGAGCGCGGAAACTCCATTATTTTTGATTCATCATGCGGTGCCCAGATTTGTGCATTCTGTGTTTTTACAATATAGGCATTTCCACCGCAATGGTCGGCGTGTGAATGTGTGTTTATTACAGCTTTTATTTTTTTATGCGGAAAAATATCTTCAAGCGATTCAACAATACATTTACCGTCGTCGTCGCTGCAGGCAGTGTCTATTACATAGAGAGCGTCGCTTCCTTCTATGACGCCTATGTTGGTTGAGTTATGGAACATTCCCGCATGTGCAGAAATCCTTTCGTATGTTGACTTGTCTATGGCCATTTTCCCTTTCCAAAAAAAACACCCCGGAGCCACAATGACTTCCGGGGGTAAACGGTTGTTTTCTGATTACATTCTTGCGGCTGTGATTGCCTTTACAGTGTAATCGTATTTGTGGTCGTTGATAGTGAACTCTGCATGTTCACCGGCCTTAAGGTTAAGAAGATTGTTTCCGAGCGGGGAAAGATACGAAATAATTCCCTGGTCGGCATTTGATTCCCACGGTCCAAGAATTGTAAGAATCTCTTCTTTTCCAGAAATATGATTGTCGAGTGTAACTGCTGTTCCGAAAGAAACTGTCGAAGTTGTGACTGTTGTCGGGTCAAATACAACTGCGCGTGAAAGTTCTTCCTTGAGTTTTGTAAGCTGTACGGTAAGGCGGTGCTGTGCTTCCTTGGCAGAAGTATATTCAGCATTTTCCTTAAGGTCTCCCTTGGCTCTTGCATCGCTGACTTCTTCTGCAACCTTGGGTAGCTGTACTTTTTCGAGGTCTTCGGCAAGTGCGCGCTTGATTTCAAGCATCTTTGCGGTAACAAGAAGTCCCTTTGGAGCGTCCTGTTTAATCTCTGCTTCCTGGAATTTAAAGTCAGGATACTGTCCGAGAATTCCGTTTCTGAGCTGGGCCTTGTATACAGAATCGAGTTCCCTAACGTCATTTACCATTGTGTACATGTGGGTAATTGTCGTCTTGTCGCTCGAAAGCATAAAGTCAAGCATTGTGTTTTTGACACCGTTTTCTGTCTTGTTTGCAAACAGAAGAGAAACTGCAGCCTTGATTGTCTTTTTGTTTTCAACAGTGTTAACGTGGTTGTTTACTTCCCTGAAGCACAGTGAAATAATGTTTACAAGGGTAACAAGCTGCTTGTCGTCTGCAATTCCCGCTTCCTTGAACCACGGTTCGTTTCTGCATTCAGCAAAGAAATAAACTGCGGCATTTCTGTAGTTGCGGTAGTCTGCAAAACTTGTCTGTACAAGGCGTATAACCTTTTCATTTTTGCCTGCAGCGATAAGTTCTGACAAAAGCTTTTTGTCGAGTACAGTCGGGAACAGGTTAATGTACTGGTCGTCCCAGTCAGAAAGAAGTCTTACGTTTGCAATAAACGCTGCCTTGAGTGAAGTATTTTTGCTGTCCTTGAGAAGTGTGTACATTTCGCGCGGATTGTCAATGTCTGAATAAAGTTCGGCGAATGTAAACTTTGCAGGTGATTCAAGACTCGGAACCCTCTTGATGATTTCCTGTACAACAAGGAAAGAAGCCACAATCTGTTCGTTGACATTCGAGAATGCCTTGAGGTATCCCGTAAAGTAAGAGAACATATCAGTGAACTGCTCGTCTGAAGGATCTTCAATTTCGTTAAGATAGCGCATCATAATGTCAATTCTTGAGAAGAACTGCTTTTCTGCCTTGAATTCGTTGGCAAGTCTTTCTTCCCTGCTGATTTCATGATCGCGTACTGTATATAGGTTGATGTCGTTTGGGTTTACACCGAACAGCGGGTCAGAAGAAAGAATCTTCTGTGCCTTTGAGTGCCAGCTTGTCCATTCGCCCGGAGTAAGAATAGCTGGAACAAGTTCTGCCTTGATTCTCTTTTCGTCGCAGTTGTTGTCAAAGCTCTTGATGATTGTCTTGAGTGTCCATGCAATTTCCTGCTTTACTTTCTTTGCAAGGTCTTCGCGCTTTTTTGTAGCCTTGAGAACCCAGATATGGTCACGACTCAAAGGCTGGAGTGCGTTTACTGCCATCTTGAGTGACATAGGGTGAACGCCGTTCTTTTTGCCGAAGTTGATAGTGAGCATGTCACCTTCAACCTTTGTAATAATACCTACGCCCCATGTTCTGTGGAATACGTAGTTCTTTGCATCAAAGGCAATGTGCTTTTCAAAGTCGCTGATGGCTTCAAAAACGTTGCGGTAAGACTGGTTGAGGTTTGAAGAAACAATATATTCGTCAAGGTGAACTCTGTCTGAATATTTTCCGCGGAAGCACTCAATGATTTCCTTGCGTGCCCATGCATCCTTGTTGTCTATTTCAAGAATGAGCTTGAGGATTCCGATTGCGGTGTCCCACTTTGCGGTATTCTTGTAATAAGAATAAAGTTCCTGCATAAGAAGCGCAGACTTGTCTTCACTGATTGTCTTTGCAATCTTGCGCTGAACAAGCATAAAGAAGTCAATTTCTTCGGGAATAAGATTGACCAGCTTGCTCCACATTTCTTTCATCGCACCAAGATTTTTTGCGGCAACGTAGCGGAGCAGGGCCTTCTTGTAGTAGCTTACGGCTGCTTCCATGTTTCCCTGGCTTTCGTAGCGTTCTGCAAGAATTTTTGCAATGTCTGCTTCTTCAAAGTCAAGCTTTACAATCTTTTCATAAAGTTCCCATACTTTGTCGTCGTTGGTTTCTTTATAATATTCTGCCAGCTTTCTGAGTGCAAATTTGTTCTGCGAATCTTCATCAAGAATTGTCTGGCAAAGATATTCAACAAGAGCTTCCTTGTGGTTCTTTTCAAAAATCTCTGTAAGTGTTACAAGGGCAGAAGTGTCAATTGAACCGGAGTGAAGTGAAACCATTCCAGAAATATAAAGAGCCACAATACTGTCCTTTGTATGTGCAAGCTGCTGGTCGCAGATATCCTTGATTTCATACTCGCAGTTCTGGTTGTGTGCCTTTTCCAAAAGTTCGGCAAGTTCCATAAGATTGTTCTTAGTGAAGTTGCTGATACCTGCACGAGTCCATGTTTCTTCCTTAAGCATCTCGCGTACGGAATTCTCAAGTTCTTCAGACATGTTTTGCTCCTGTTGCGTTGTTTAACGCGTGATTAATGTAAGTTCTCCAAAAACATCAAGGCAATCTCTGAAAACCGCATGGCAGTCCGGAGGTCGCTAAGTTTACTTATTGAACGAAAATCTTGTACACAGCCGGATCAAGTGTTCTTATTTCCAGCATTACATCGTTGATTTTCGAAACGCTGTCCTTTGACAGCTGGTAATGGTCTATGAGCCAGAAATACAGGTTCATAAGCCTGGGGATAATTACAGAACTGTTGTTGTTCGGATCCTTAAGTTCGCTCTTTTTTGCAAAGATTTCCTGTTTGAGTCCCAGAACTTCCTGCGAGCGCAATTTTCGTTTTACCGTAAAAACACCGAACAGAACACCGTAAACAGGAATCCACTCCTGCAGTACGGCACCTGAATATCCCTTTTCGCTGACTTTTTTTACAAGCAGTGTAATGAGCTGCGAGTCAAGAAAGTCAAGGTCAATTTTCTGTGCATCAATAAAAAATGCTTCCTTAAAAAGAAGCTTGGCATATTTTGTTTCGCCGCAAAGTGCATAGCAGTCAGCCATTTCTGCCATTACAGACGACTGCCCCGGAACAGAAGTGTTTGCTTCTGTAAGGCACTTGAGCGCAACTTCGTAAGAACCAAGCTTTTTGTAGCAGAGTCCCTTTTTGCGGCAGATTTCTGAATGAAGCTTGTCATCCTTTTCGTCAGATGCTTTTCCGTAAAATTCCAGCGCTAGTGAAAAAATGCCTTTTCTGAAAGCATATAGCGTTCTTTCCTGTTTGCCGTCTTCGCGTGAAGCCAGCTGCATGAACTGCTTCCATTGGTTTACAAGTGTTTCGCCTCGTTCAAAATAACCGGACTGTTCCAGTTGCGGAAGTGTGTTTTTCCAGAAATTGCAGCACTGGATTGCAAATACAAGACTGTCGTTGTCCAGATCTCCTGCAAGAGTATCGTCAAGAAGAGCAGCTGCTTTTTCCATTTCGCAGGATTCTATCATGATGTAGGCTTCGCTCAAGGCGTTCTCTGACTGAATACCCATTAAAAAATCTTATCCCCCGGAATTTTTTTGTGGCGTTCTTTTAGATTATACGAATTGAAGAAATATGTCAATGTGGCTTTTAGTGAAAATGGGCAATAGTTTATAATGTTTTTTAATTTCTTTGTCAACACCGCAACGGGACAGATATGTAAAAATATATTTATTTTTTGCTTTTTTTTATCCGGAATTGCGGAAGTATATTTTTCGAACAGGTTTAATATCAATAAAAATAGATAAAAATCATCTTTTTTAAGTATAAATTCGCTACAGAAAACTTTTTTTTTGAGATTCCGCAGTTTCATTTTACACTTCCTTCGAGGTGATATATGAAAAGATCTGTTTTTTGCTTATGCACTCTGTGCTGCTTTTTCATGACGGCTACAGTTTTCTTTACCGGATGTCCTGCTGAAAACCAGTCTTCATCGGGCTCTCAGGACTCTTTGGGATACCAGGACACACCTGCTTCTATAAGGGAATATACTTACGGCCCCAATGGAAAAGATGATTATTCAGCAATGTCTTCATGGGAAAAGCGCAATATGTGGAATCTTGCCAACGTCCATGATCCTTCTGTAGAAAGGTGGACTGACGGTTACTACTACATGTACCAGACAGACGCCAGTTACGGAAACGCACATTCAGGAAAGGGCCACTATTACGGCCGTCGCTCAAAGGATCTTGTAAACTGGTCTTATGTAGGAATGGCAATGCCAGAAAACGGAGCCAAAGCGTGGATTCTGGAAAAGGTCAATGAATTCCGCAGAGAAATGAATCTTGAACCATTTTCTTCTATAAATGACATCTCGTGGGGTTATTGGGCACCGACTGTCAAAAAAGTCACAAAGTCAGACGGAACAGTTGTCATGCGCATGTATTATGATGTTGTAATTGACAATTACATTTACAGCGGCAAACAGAATACAAAAGGCAATTTTGACAATTCGTGGACAGAAAGAGCCTTTATAGGAATGATGGAATCAACTGACCCTGCTGCAAATAAATGGGAAGACAAAGGCTATGTTCTGTGTTCGTCAAGTGCACGCGGCAGTAATTTCCCGACTATGTCAGGAGATACGGCTTCTTCTGAGGCTGCCTACTACAGGTCTTCCACTGGTGACTGGGATGCATACTTTTACTTTAACGCAATTGATCCGACATATATTCCGGGTAACCACGATGAAAGCTACACAGACACTGATTATCTCATTTACGGTTCCTGGCACCACGGATTTGCCGGCCTTGAAATAGACAGGGATACAGGTTTTCCAAAGGCTACCCTTAAGGCAGACAAAACAAACGGAATAGGTCTTCCTTGGGCAGACAGTCCCGAAGGACTTGCTTCAAACGGTTACGGAACACGCGTTTACTGCCGCGGAAAAAGCACAAATGCCTGGCAGCCATCAGAAGGACCCGAAGTTCTTTACAACAAAAAAGATAATTACTACTACATGTTCTTTGCAAACGAAGAGCTTTCATACAAATACCATACGCGTGTCGTACGTTCCAAAAATCCAATCTCAGGTTATAAAGATATTTACGGCCGTGACGCAATCAACATCGGCAGTGGAACAGGAAGCTGCTTTCCTATAGTAACCCATCCCTATAAGTTCAAAAATGGCGGTGACGGCTGGGTAGGGCTTTCACACTGTACTGTTTTTGAAAAGGACGGGGACTGGTTTTATGCAAGCCAGGGAAGACTTCCTGAAAATGCAGGTGGCAATGCTCATTCCAATGCAATTATGATGGGTCATGTAAGAAAAATTCTCTGGTGCCCCAACGGAACAGACACTGCTGACCTGTGGCCAATTGCATCTCCCGAACGCTATGCAAATATAGAAAACAAAGATGCAGACATAACGGAATCAGACATTGCGGGAACATGGGAACACATTAATCTTGTCCAGCGGAATAAACCGGGAAACGACGTTATGGACGTGTCGGAATACGTTTATTTCAATGAAGACAAAACCGTTTCAGGTGCCTTTGACGGAACATGGAAATTGGATTCAGTAAACAAATATCTTACGGTAACACTCGGCAGTACCAAACCCAATGGAATCAGTGACTCGCAGATTATTCTTGTCCTTGACAGGGAACTCGACTGGGAATCTGCTGTTGATAATAATAAACGTGTGGCGACTGTAGTCTATGCAGGAATTTCTTCTGCAAAAGTAAATAGTTCCCCGACAACATTCTGGGGAAAACGCGTTCCATCAGCGACAGAATAACGCAGTTTAATAATGCAATTCATTGCGGTGGGAAAGATTGCGGACAGTTCATAAATCCTGTATTTACAGAGATAAAAAATTGAAGTAATATTGAAGGATATGAAATCAAACGTAATGCTCTCACCGTCACTTCTTTCTGCAGACTTTTCAAACCTTGCAGGAGCAGTCGGCACAATAAAAGAAAATTCCGGTTCCCTTGTTCACATAGATGTAATGGACGGACATTTCGTTCCGCAGGTTACTTACGGCCAGCCTGTTATTGCTTCTGTAAGAAAGTGCACGGACCTTCCGTTTGATGTGCATCTTATGGTTGAACACCCTGAATCTTCAATTTCTTCCTATATAGATGCCGGTGCTGACTGGGTTACTTTTCATATAGAAGCCACCTGTCATGCCGACCGTTGTGTGCAGATTATCCATGAGCGCGGTAAAAAAGCCGGAATAGCACTTTGCCCTGCAACCCCTGTTTCTGCAATAGAAACACTTCTTCCTTTTGTGGATCTTGTCCTTGTAATGACAGTAAATCCCGGTTGGGGCGGTCAGAAACTTATTCCGTATACAGTAGAAAAAGTCAGAAAGCTTGCCGATATTAAAAGAAAGGAAGGCTTTGACTATAAAATTTCTGTCGACGGCGGAATAAACTCGTCAACTCTGCCTTCTGTTATTGATGCCGGAACAGATATTGTGGTTTCGGGGTCCTCATTTTTCAAAGGGGAACTTAAATGGGAATAAAAGACAGAATATTTTTTCTTATTCTTGCCTCAACTGCTGTTAATTTTGCCTCACCTGCATTTTCTCAGGAAAACAGCGTCATATCTTTGTCAAAAAGTGCCGAAACTGCAGGTCTTGAAGCTTATGCTGCCGGTGACTGGAGTGGCGCTTCTATTCTTTTGAGAAAAGCCGTAGCTTCAGGCAGTTCTTCAGATGGAATGCGCTACATGCTTATAATGAGCCTCATGAATTCAGAAAATTATGACGCGGCTGTTTCTGATTGCGAGACTTTTTCTGCAGACTATCCCGAAAGCTTACTGCGTCCTTATGTAGACTACCAGAAGGGGCGTGCACTCTATTATACCGGCCGCAGGGACGCTGCAGTTATGGTACTGAGTGATTTCTGCCATCAGAATCCCGGAAATGAACTTTATCCTTCTGCACTTTTCTGGATGGCTGAAAGTTTTTACGACGACTACAGTTTTGAAACAGCGCGAGGACTTTATGAAACGGTTGTTTCAGACTTTCCAGCAAGCGACAAGGTTTCTGATTCAAAGATAAAACTGGAACTTATTGCCCAGCGCGAAAGGGAAAACAAGCTTTTGTATCTTCTTAAAATGACCGGCGAAGAATATCTGAGTTCAAAAGAAAGTTACGAAAAGCAGTTGCGTGATTATAGAACCGAAGATATGGTTGTCTTGAGACGCCAGCTTAATGCAGCAAATTCCAGAATAGCAGAACTTGAAAAATCTGCCGAAGAATCGCTGAATCTTGCAAAAAAAACGCGAGGCAGAGGCTGTTAGTGATAAAAAATCTTCTGATATTGAGCTTCTTAAACAGAAAGCCGCGCTTCTTCAGAAAATGGTCGATGCAAAATACGGAGGAAAGTAGCATATGAAAAAGTACGTTAATTTGATTGTCGCCGCTTTGATGACGGCTACTGTCTGTTCCTGTGCATCTACAAAAAAAAGCGCTGCTCCTGACAAAGAAAAAAATGCCTCCCAAAAGCCAAAGGAAAGTGAAGTTTCTGTAGTTCTCGATTCCAACGGCAATGTAGTACGGCCTGCAAGTGAAGCACCGTCTGTTTCGGGTGAACTTCCTGCACGTGTTTCAAAAAAAGGTTCCAAAACAGAGGTTGACGAATATACCGGCTGGTCTTATATTCCCGAGAAAAATTTTTCCATAGAGCGCGACGGCGTAAAGATTTCACTTTTTGGCAGTACCGGAAGTTTTGGAATTTACGCAATTCCCGAAAAAGGAAGCCCTGTTCCGCTTTTGTCTTCCTACGATTATTTTAATTCAACTTATTTTTCTGTGCGCATAGATTCAAAAGAATACAGGCTCAACAGAGAAAACGGCGTTAAAAGCGAAGCCCGCAGAACCCCTTATGGCGCGCAGATGGCATACACAATAGACAATAAGGCGCAGATCGTCCTTGACTTCAGTTTTCTGCCTTCAGTGCCTGAATCTACCCGTGTTGATATGGTCCGCGTAACTGTCTATACAATCAATTTAAGCCGCAAAAATATGCCTTTTGAGCTAAAGTCCGTGTTTGACACAAGCCTGGGCGAAAATACAGTTGCTCATTTTTCTACTGCAGCAAGAAGTCGCATCAATTCAGAAACAGAACTGCAGAATATGGCAGAACATCTCTGGGTGCGTTCTTCAAACAGTTCTGCAGCCATTCAGTTTCTGCTGTCAGGAAAAGGCATAACTCCGGTAAAAACAGTTGCACTCGGTAATAACCAGACCTTTGAGTCACCGTCATGGTATCCGAGTGTTACCGAAGACAAAAGCTTCAGTTCAGTTATTTCGTACAATAATTCCTGCGTCTGTATCTGCTGGGAAAAATTTTATCTTGACCCGCTCAGAACACAGGCCGTAACATTCTATATTTCTGTTGCAGCAGACGGAAACGAACCTGCCGGAAAAAATTTCCTTAAATCCCTTGAACAGGGCAAGGACGTTCTGTCCCGAAAATCACCGTCTGTCAAAGAACCCTCAGTTCCTTCAGTAACTCCGGAACCGATTCCTGTTAAAAAAGAAGAAATTGCCCCGACTTATGCAGAAACGCTTTTTGGAAGGGAAGAAGCTACATCCGCCTCTTCAGAACAGCAGCTGCCCTCACAGACTCCGGGGTCAAAAGTTCCGGCCGCAGAAGAAAAAGTTCCGAAGACACCTGCAGCAACAGAAGAACCCAGACCGTCAGAAGAATCTGCAGATTCACAACAGAGTGCTCCCGTTTTATCAGTGGAAGATCAGAAAGACGCTGTTCCTGAAACACCGGGCAGCAGTATTGACCCTGAATATATCCAGAATCTCATTGACCGCATACAGATGCTCGAAGAAAGCGGTTCCGATGTTGATTCAGAAGAAATAAAACGCCTCAATGAAGAGCTTGATTCCATAATGCTCAGGCTTGGAAGCTGAAAATGGCCCGGTCTTCCCTTGAACTGGCCAAGAGCCTTTTGCGCCGCAGAAAATTTTCTCTTGCCATAACGTATCTGGAGTCGCGTTCTGATATTTACGAAAACGACTTTGAATACCTTGTTACGCTCGGAACCGCCTGCCTTTATGTAGGGGACGTGGGGAACGCAATGGGGTATTTTGGCCGTGCACGCCGCATCAGGATAAATGACGTAAACCTTCTTTTGGGACAAGCCGCCGTTTTTTTAAGGCGCGGGGATACAAGAACCGCCATGGAATATTATCTGGATGTTCAGGAACTTGACCCGCAGAACAGAATTGTGCGTGAGGCAAAAGATTTTATCCGCAAAAATACAGACGTTTCTTCGGCCGTAAGGGGAATGATAGATACAGGTTCAATAGAAAAATTTTATCCTCCTCTTGGAATAAACCCCGATGTCGTAAGAAACTGTATTCTTGGCGGAATTTTCCTCGGAATAGTTGTGTCGGTTTTTGTACTTGCATTCTATCCCCGAAGCAGACATACAGGTTCGGACAGAATGGACATTTCCATGCTGCAGCTTACTTCCGCAGAAAAAAAAGACCCCGTTCTTTCTGATATGTCGGGAACAGTCGTAAATTACCTGATGAATTCCCGGCAGATAGTTGAATGCTATGACCTTGCCGTAAGACTCTTTTCAGAACACAGGGACAATGCTGCGAGGGTAGAAATAAACCGTCTTTTGGGCAGCAATGCCTCTTCTTTGGTAAAACACAAGGCTTCCCTTCTTGCTTCATACCTTGAAGAGCCTACTTTTGACACTCTTGACGATAATTATGATTTTTTGACGGTTTCATCAGACCCGGCTCTTTATAAAGATGTTTATGTTGCCTGGTCAGGACGCATAGCAAATGCCACGGAACTTTCTGACGGAAGCTGGGCATGTGATCTTCTTGTAGGATATGAAGACAAAAAGACTGTAACAGGACGCGTCAAAGTTATGTTCCCTTCTGTTCCTGCTCCTTCCGTTGACGGCTCCAGGCCTGTAAGATTTCTTGGAAAAATAGATGTTTCAGAAGATGAGGCAGTTCTTTCGGGCCGTGCAATTTACCAGCCGCTTAAAGGTTCTGCGCTCAAATAATTGCATTGAATTTTTTGCAAACAGCCTACTTTATTAAACTTTTATTTTTTGATACAATACAAATTAATTGTATTTTTTATATAATGCATTTTTTATCAGAATTTTTGCTTAAAGATAAAAACAGAGTCTATTTAAAGTGTAGGTGTATATTGACGCCAAGCACTTTATTTGTTGGAGGCCCCGCTGTATGGCAAAGGCAGTAGAAGAAAAAAATTCGGCTGAAATGTCGGAAAAAATGAAGGCTCTGGAGGCTGCTCGTCTTCAGATAGAAAAGCAGTTCGGTACAGGTTCCCTTATGAAACTGGGTACAAAGACTGACACGGCTTCAATTGATGTTGTACCTTCGGGTTCCATTCTTTTGGACGAGGCTCTGGGAATCGGAGGATATCCCCGCGGAAGAATCATCGAGATGTACGGCCCTGAATCTTCAGGAAAGACGACTCTTGCCCTCCATGCAGTTGCAGAAGCGCAGAAACTCGGTGGAATAGCGGCTTTTATTGATGCCGAGCATGCACTGGATCCTGTATATGCAAAAAATCTGGGTGTTAACATAGATGAACTCTGGGTTTCCCAGCCAGACACAGGAGAACAGGCTCTTGAAATCTGTGAGAATCTTGTACGTTCCGGTGCCGTCGATATTATTGTCGTGGACAGTGTTGCAGCCCTTACCCCGCAGAAAGAAATCGAAGGTGAAATGGGTGATTCTGTCATGGGACTGCAGGCACGTCTTATGAGCCAGGCTCTTCGCAAACTTACGGCTATTGTAGGAAAAAGCAAATGTATTGTTGTCTTTATAAACCAGATCCGTATGAAGATCGGTGTTATGTTCGGAAACCCCGAGACAACAACCGGCGGTAATGCCCTTAAGTTCTATTCATCTGTACGTCTCGAAATACGCAGAGTAGAGTCTATAGGCGGCAAGGGCGATGATGATGCCGTAGGAAACCGTGTAAAGGTAAAGGTCGTAAAGAATAAGGTTGCGCCGCCTTTCAGAAAGGTTGAACTCGACATTTATTTCGGAAAGGGCGTTTCTTCAAGTGCGTCCATTCTTGATTCAGCTGTAAAGCACGGTCTTATTGACAAGCGCGGTGCATGGTATACACGTGGTTCCGAAAAAGTAGGACAGGGAAAGGAAAACGCTGTTGCCTATATAGAGAACAATCCCGACTACAGGCTTGAACTTGAGCATACTATAAGAGAAAAGATTTTCCCCGGACAGGTGCTCAGAACAAAAGAAGGCGAAGTTGTTACCGAACAGCAAATACGTGACTATGAAATGAAAATGCGTTCTCTTGGAGTCGGAACAGGATTCTCTTCTCCTGAACAGAAAGAATCTGAAACTCCGGCCGCACCGACAGTAGCAGTTGAATCAGAAAAAGAAGAGGCAAAGGCTTCAAAAACTTCGTCAAAGACGGCTTCACTTGCAAAAGCAGCTGCTTCTGACAAGCCTGTTCCTGAAGAGCTGTTTTGACAGAAATGGAAACTGTTGTACTCGGACTGGGTTCCAACAGGGATTCTGAAGATCTGACATCAATGCAGATTCTTTCGGGTGCCTGCAGGGCTCTGTCTGGCTTTGTAAACATACGCTCCTGGTCCGGTGTCTACAGGACAAAAGCCATGTATTATGAAAACCAGAATGACTTTCTGAACATGGTTGTCTGTGCTGAAACTGACCTTTCCCCGCACCGGCTTTTGGACAAAATTCATATTGTCGAGGCCCGGTTTGGCAGAGACAGGACGCTTGAAATCAGAAACGGACCGCGGACACTTGATATAGATATAGAACTTTTTGGCTTTTGCAGAATAAATGAGGCTGATCTTGTTGTTCCGCACGAAAAATTCGGCGAAAGGGCATTTGTTCTTAAGCCTTTGCTTGATATTTTTATGGAATGTGCCGATGTAAAAGAAGGCGGAAGTTCGTATTTGTGCGGGCTTCCTTATGATGCCGCATATGTAGAAAAAAGTCTTTCCCTTCTGGCCGGCCAGGGGATTGAAAAGATTTTGGACAGTGCGGATTTCCGTTTTTAAAAGAGGCAGAATATGGAGCAGGTTCAGGAACAGGTTTCAGAGCAGAAAAAATTTGTGGCAGGTCCTTTTGAAGGTCCCCTCGATCTCCTTTGGAGTCTTATCCGCGAGAATAAGATCAATATCTATGATATTCCCATTGCCGAGATTACGGAGCAGTTCCAGAATTATCTGGATTATGCCGTTGAAGTAGATCTTCAGGATCTTACGGAATTTTATCTTTGGGCTGCAAAACTTGTATGCATAAAAAGCAGAATGCTTCTTCCGGTTGAAGTGTCCTATGATGACGACGAAAGTATGGAAGATCCGCGCCAGGAACTTGTGGAACAGCTTATTGAATACCAGCGCTTTAAAAAACTTTCTGCCCTTATGGAAGAACAGGAAGAACAGAGCGAGTGGAGTTTTGAACGCAAGAAAATAGAAAGAATTCTTCCGTTCGAAGAAGATGCATCCCAGTGGGAAAAAATGGATACATGGGGACTTCTTCAGGATATGCAGAAGATTTTCAGGAATCTTACAAATCTGAATCCTGATGAGCGTATACTTACGCCTCCCGAAGATATTACGCCCAATGAAAAGATAGCACTTATGAATGAGCTTCTTGAAAAAAAAGGCGAATGTATGTTTACGGAACTTATTACGCGCCGTGGAAACGAACTCGATGTTGTATGCGCCTTTATGGCTATACTTGAGGCAGTAAAACTTAAAATGGCAGATATATATCAAAACAGAATGTTTGGAGACATAAAGATATGCAGGAAGCAGCAGGCGGCATAGAAAACGAAAATGCCGGCGAAAATGAATTCGAAGGAATGACAGATACATCCCCTGAAACAGCAGGAACATCCGGTTATTCAGAAGATGCGGCTCAGGAAGATACGCGCCGTACCGACTTGAATCTTGACAGCGAAGTTGCCCTGGTAGAAGCAGTGCTCTTTTTGGAAAGTGAGCCGCAGACTACCGAAGTTCTGTCAAAAATTACCAGGCTTGCTCCTGATGTTGTGGAAGAATGTCTTTCAAGGCTTAGGGACAAATATGCCTGTCTTGACAGCGGAATTGAACTTTCACAGATAATCGGCGGCTGGATGCTCACCCCAAAAAAAGAAAGCTTTGATCTCGTAAAAGAGCGCTATGGCAAAAAGAACGAAGGCCGTCTCAGTAAGGCTGCTATCGAAACACTTTCAATTATTGCATACAGCCAGCCTGTAACACGTGCAGAAATTGAAAGTATACGCCACGTAAATGCAGACAATATGATGCGTGTTCTTCTTGAGCGCAAATTTATCAAAGAAGTCGGAAAAAAGGATGTACCCGGAAAACCGGTTATGTACGGAACAACAAAGGAATTCCTGGAATTCTTCCACCTCCAGAGTATTGCGGATCTGCCGCAGCTTGACGAGAAAGAAAGCGAGAGGTTTGAACTTGCCCGCTGATAATGACGAAATAAGACTTCAACTTTTTATGGCGCGCTGTGGTGTTGCCAGCCGCCGTGCAAGCGAAGAAATAATTACTTCCGGTCGGGTAACGGTTAACGGCGCTTCTGTTACGGAACTCGGAACAAAAGTTTCTGAAAAAGACTGTGTCTGTGTCGACGGCAAACAGATTTTTATCGAAGAAAAAAAGAGATACGTTCTTTTGAACAAGCCTTCAGGTTATGTCTGCTCGCTTTCTGATGAAAAAGGCCGTGCCGTTGCTTCTGATCTTCTTAAAGAAGCTTATACAGAGCGTCTGTACAATGTCGGTCGCCTTGATATGTTTTCGAGCGGACTCATTATTTTTACAAACGACGGTGAATTTGCCGCACGCCTTTCACATCCTTCCGCAGAACTCGAAAAAGAATATATTGTAGATTCAAGTTCACCTCTTCCAAGAGACCTGGCAGAGCGTTTTATGGACGGAATCCGCATAGACAACGTATTTTACAAATGCAAATATGCAGAAGAACTTAACGCGCGCCGCATGAGGGTAATTCTTGTCGAAGGAAAAAACCGTGAAATCAGGCGTGTGTTTGAATCCTGTGAAATAGGCATTAAACGGCTTATGCGCATAAGAATAGGCTGTGTCGGGGTAGGGGATCTTCAGTTCGGTCAGTTCAGGGATCTTTCTTCCGAAGAAGTTGCGGCACTTCTGAAACTCTGCCGCCAAAGATAATTGTGAGGTTTTTATGGTAATTGCAATAGACGGTCCTGCAGGAACAGGAAAAAGTACGGTAGCACATGCAGTAGCAGCGGATCTTGGTATAGTTTACCTTAACAGCGGAAGTTTTTACCGCGCTCTTACGCTGGCTCTTCTGGATGCAGGCATTGATCTTGATGATACAAAGGCTGTAACAGATTTTGCCGGCCGTCAGAAACTTGATTATGTAAACGCCAGGATGATTCTTAACGGAAAGGATGTGGACGATGTTCTTCACCAGGACAGAATAGATTCATCCGTTTCAAAAGTTTCATCTGTTGTTCCGTTAAGGCATCTGGTCAATGACAGAATGCGCACGATTGTAAAAAGCCTTAGCGTAATCTGCGAGGGCAGGGATATGACTACGGTCGTTTTTCCCGATGCTGAATTCAAATTTTATCTTGATGCAAGTATTGATGTTCAGGCAAAAAGACGCTTTGACCAGGGAGTCAGCAACCTGTCACTGGAAGAAATAAAGGCTTCTATACTCAAACGCGATGAAATGGACAGAAACAAAGCCGAAGGTTCTCTAAAAAAAAGTCCCGATGCCGTATATATTGATACTTCAGACTTGACCATAAATGATGTTTGTGAGATAATCGAAAACAAAATCAAATCAAAAGGGTTTACTATGGAACAGAAGGAAGTGGAACAGAATGGTGCCCATGGCTCCGACAGCATCTACACACAATTAGAAGCATCTATCAACAAAATGGAGCCGGTTGAAAACGGATCTAACGTACAGGGAACAGTTGTTCAGGTTACAGATGATACGGTTTTCGTAGACGTTAACTGCAAGTCAGAAGGAAAAATTCCTGTATCTGAATTTGCCGGTGAACTGCCTAAGGTTGGCGATGTAATTACAGTTTACCTCGTTAATCAGTTCGGAAAGAACGGACCTGAGGTATCTAAGGTAAAGGCCGACGAAAAGCGCCTTTGGGAAGAATTTAAAGTTGCGTTTGACGAAAAGCGTCCTGTAGACGGAACAATCTCTTCTGTTACAAAGGGCGGATACATGGTTAATCTTGGTGGCGGAATCAGTGCATTCCTCCCAATCAGCCAGTCAGACAGCCAGAAAGTCGAGAAGGAAGAAAAACTTATCGGCGTTAAGTCTAAGTTCTATGTAGAGCGCCTCTACAGCAACGGAAAAAGAAATGTAGTTGTTAATCGCCGCAAGTATCTTGAAGAGCAGATTGACGTAAATCGTGATAAATTCTTTAACGAAGTAAAGATTGGTGATACTGTAAAGGGAACTGTAAAGTCATTTACAAGTTTCGGTGCTTTTATTGATCTTGGCGGATTTGACGGTCTTCTTCATATTAACGACATGAGCTGGGGACATGTTACACGCCCTAAGGATTTCGTTAAGAAGGGACAGGAAATTGAACTCAAGGTAGTAAAACTTGATCCGGAAGGAAAGAGAATCAATCTTTCTCTCAAGCATTTTGCAGAAGATCCTTGGGTACACTTCGAAGAAAAGTATCATGTAAATGACATCGTAAAGGGTAAGGTAACAAAACTTACTGACTTCGGTGCATTTATTGAACTTGAAGAAGGAATTGAAGGTCTTGCCCATATTTCTGAATTCAGCTGGACAAAGAAGATCAACAAGCCGTCTGATATGGTAAAAGAGGGTGATGAAGTAGAATGCATGATCCTCGGATATGATATTCAGGCCGGCCGCGTTTCTCTCGGACTCAAGCAGGTTACAGACAATCCGTGGGACACAATTGCTGACAAGTATCCGGTTGGAACCAAACTTAAGGGAAAAGTTGTAAAGATTACAAACAGCGGTGCTTTTGTTCAGCTTGAAGAAGGTATTGATGCATTCCTTTCTGGCGAAGATCTTTCATGGACAAAGAGAATCAAGCATCCGGGAAGCGAGATTAAGGTTGACCAGGAACTCGATGTTGTAGTAACAGAGTGTGATCTTGAAAACCACAGAATCCGCGTTGGTGTAAAGCAACTTACAGACAATCCTTGGAAGGCATTTGCAGCTGAGTACAAGGTTGGAGACACTTTTGAAGGTGAAGTTACTTCAATCAATGACTTTGGAATCTTTGTAAAGGCTCCGAACGGAATCGAAGGTCTTGTAAACAAGGCAAACCTTAGCGATGACCGCGATGTTCCATTCGAAGAAGCTGTAAAGAAATACAACGTTGGCGACAAAGTAAATGTTTATGTTGTATCTATCGACGTAGACAAAGAAAGAGTTGCTTTCTCTGTAAAGGAATACAAGAAGGCTCAGGCTCGTGCTGAACTTTCACAGTACATGTCTTCAAGCAATGATGATGACGGTGCCTACACAATCGGTGACAGTCTCAAGAATCAGAGCGAAGACAGATAATTTTACCTTCGATGAGTGATATAAAGTCTATTAGTCTTGATAAATTTAAGTCACTCATCGAAATCAATACCCGTATAAATTTAAGTTACGGTGATTCACGCGCATTATTGGCTTCTATTCTTGAGTCAGTAATGTGTATGGTTCAATGCGAGGCGGCCTCTCTTCTTCTTGTTAACAGAGAAGACGGTCGCCTTCATTTTTCTATAGCACTTGGTCCTAAAGGTGCAGAAGTAAAAAAAATAGAAGTAGACAAAAACAGTATTGCCGGATGGGTTGCCCAGAACAAGCAGTCTGTAGTTATAAATGATGTAGGATCTGACCCGCGTTTCAATTCTTCTGTTCAGGACAAAACTGATTATATTTCAAAAAACATGATTGCTTTTCCTATGTGCGTCGGTGACGAGTGTGTAGGGGTAATTGAACTTATTAACAAAGCCAGCGACATTCCTTTTAATGATGACGATCTGATGATACTTGAGCTTTTGGGAAAGCAGGCTGCAATTGCATACGAAAATGCCCGTAAGTACAGAAGCAATATGTTTGAAATTGACGCGCTTCATAACGCAATGAATGCCGGGCGCGATTATCATACCTTTATTGCAAAAAGCCCTGCTGTTTTAAGCATTCTTGACAACATAGACGAAGCTTCTTCTACAAATTCTTCGGTACTTATTATCGGTGAAAGCGGTGTAGGAAAAGAACTGTTTGCAGAGCAGGTGCATTTAAGAAGTTTGCGCCGGGACAAGCCTTTTGTAAGGGTAAGTTGCGCTGCTTTAAGCCCGGCACTTTTGGAAAGTGAGCTTTTTGGTCATGTAAAAGGTGCTTATACCGATGCCGTCAGTGATGTAAAAGGCCGTTTTGAAACTGCCGACGGCGGAACAATTTTTCTTGACGAGATAGGAGAACTTCCGCTTGCGCTCCAGTCAAAACTTTTGCGTGTAATCCAGGAGAGAAAATTTGAACGTGTGGGGTCTTCCAGAACAGTTTCTGTTGATGTGCGTATAATTGCTGCTACAAACAGAAATCTTGAGGATATGGTTCATTCAGGGACATTCAGAAACGATTTGTATTTCAGATTAAATGTTCTTACTCTTAATGTTCCTCCGCTAAGGGAAAGAAAAGAAGAAATAGAACCTTTGTGCGCACTTTTCCTTGATAAGTTCAAAAAAGAAACGCACAAAAATTTTGAAGGATTTTCTGAAAGTTCGCTTTCTGAAATTTATTCATATTCCTGGCCCGGAAATATCCGCGAACTTGAAAATACCGTGGAACGTGCGTGCATAATAGGCCGTCCGCCGTTTATTCAGGTTGGAGACTTGAGACTTCCTGTTAAAAAAACTGAGTCTGGAATTCAGGGTGAGATTCAGAATTGTGTATCTGAAATTGCTTCTTCAGAAGATGTTTCGCTAAAAAATGCACTCAATGCGTTCAAGAAAAAGTATGTTCTTAAGATTCTTGAAGAAAACGGCTGGAATCAGACTGCAGCGGCAAAGGCTCTCGGAATACAGAGAACGTATGTTTCAAAGCTTATTTCTGAACTTGGAATACGAAATTGATTTTTTTTTAGGCATAATAGTCTGATTTGTTTTGACAAAAAAATCCTTTATCTATATAATAGAAAAACATCGTTTTGGAGTAAAAAATGGCTACTGTTAATTCATTTGGAAATGAGAAAAAAGAAAATACTGGAAAAAAGTTGGAATATTTTATTGGTAATAACCGCAAGATTTTAATCGCAATCATTGCTATAATTGTTCTTGTTGCTGTTGCCCTTTGTGTTGCATTTGCTGTTTCTGAATCAGGAATTAAAAAGGGACTTGCTGCTGTTGATGCCATAGAGTTTTCTTTTGTAAAAGATTCTGACGGTCTTGATGAAGCTGCTGCTACGGAACGCCGTGAAACTGCACTTAAAGAACTGGCTGCCTATACAACAAAAGAAAACGTTGTCGGTGTCCGTGCCAATATGCTTTCTGCTGATATTTCTTTCCAGAAAGAGGATTATTCTGCAGCCGCTGCATTTTATCTTGCTGCTGCTGACTGTGGCGAAGATTCTTATACAGCACCGCTTTGTTTCTTTAATGCAGCCGTTTCATACGAGCAGGCAGGTAACAACAAAGATGCTGTTAAGTACTACGAAAAAGCTTCTGAATACAAGGATTTTCTTCGCAGAACACATGCAATTTTCAGCGCAGGCCGTGTAAGCGAGTCCCTTCAGGATTTTGAAGGTGCAAAGAAATTCTATTCAACACTTGAAGAAAAATATCCTTCTGACTCTTGGACTGATATTGCAAAGACTAGGCTTATTTCACTTAAGATTGCCGGGAAAATCGAATAGTTTTAAGAAATAAAAATTTGTAACTTTATGAAAGGCGGAAAAATGAAAGTTGTAAGAGGATTGTCTTTTATGCTTTTTACTTTCTGCCTTTTTTTGTTTGCTTCATGCGGACTTGAAGCTTTTTACTATCTGGACCCGCCGCAGGAAGACAGGCTTGTTCTTTATACCAACTCTGACCGAACTCTTGATTATTTTTCTTTTAGAACAAATGAAGGTTCCGAACCGAATATTTCTTTGGGCGAATTTGAGTTTTTGGGAACTGAAGTCTATTACAAGATTTACAGAAGTTCATCTGCCATGACAAGCTGCCAGAGTTCTATTTCAAGTATTACCAACGGAACAGATGCTTCTGCGGCTGCTGAAAAGCTTATTGACAGTTACGGTTACAAAACCTTAAGATTCATTTCTCCTGGGTCACAGGTTTCTATTGTTAAAGATGCTCAAACTCCAAGGTATGTTTATATAAGGCTCAATCATTTTCAGGGTGAGTCAGAAGATAATCCCTATACAAACGTAGTCTGCACAGGACGCACCCAGATGAAAGAATATGACTCTTCATGGAATACAGAAGGTTCAGGAGTGGATGTGTATTTTCCCCGGCGCAATATAAATTCTTCATACGGATTTAATTTCAATTCAAAAGATGAAAATAGCCCTGTTCCAAAAAACGGTGATGAAGACGTTACATGGTCAGACACTGCTACAGAAGAAGGCTGCTGGTACATTGACATGTATGCTGTTTCTGTAGGCCGTGATACAAGCTTTACGACTTCTTACAGCGAAGTTCTGCATCTTGGTTCAATTACTGTCAGGGAATCAGAATACGACGAATACAATTAAAATTTAATAATGAACTGTGCCTTTTTTTTACAATTTTATGCGTCAAATTGTAAATTTTTGCTTATTCACCGCCTTTTACTAAAAATAATTTTGTGATATACTTTTGCGACTGCGGAAGTTCCGCTGTTAAACTGAATTGACTGGAGGATAATGTGAGTTCCACTAATGAAATTCTTGGACCGCACGACAGACCATCGATCGGCCGCTGGATTCCGCTGAGTTTTCAGCATGTTTTTGCAATGTTTGGAGCTACTATTCTTGTTCCGCTTCTGACGGGTCTTAGTACATCTACGGCTCTCTTTACTGCGGGTACGGGAACACTGCTTTACATTCTTGTGACCGGCGCAAAAGTGCCTTCTTATCTTGGATCATCATTTGCCTTTATTCCGGCTTTGATTGCCATTGGACAGAATTACGGTCCTGAATATGCGATGGGAGGTTCAATTTTTGCCGGTCTTTTTTACGCTCTTGTTGCTTTGATTATTAAGCTTGCAGGACGCAAATGGATTGACAAAGTTCTTCCTCCTGTAGTTATTGGTTCTGTTATTATTGTAATAGGAATGAGCCTTGCACCGACTGCAATTGGTGAAGCTCTCTATAATAACGGTAATTACAGCCTCGTTTACGGAAGCATTGCACTTGTAACTCTTTCGGTTGCAATTATTGCCACGATTTTCTTCAGGGGTTTCTTTAACACGCTTTCCATTCTGATCGGACTTGTTGGCGGTTATATTTTTACTCTTATTATGGGTTTAATTTTCCCCCAGTACAAGCTCATCGATTTTGATATTGTACGTGACGCAAACTGGTTTGGTCTTCCTTTCCTTCATACTGACGAAAACGGAAAGTATTTTTATATGGCCCCGAAGTTTAATCTTGTTGCAATTCTTACTTTTGTAATCGTTTCCATTGCAACTATGTGTGAGCATCTGGGCGATGTTCTTACAACTTCCAAAGTTGTAGGAAAGAATTTCTACGAAGATCCGGGACTTCACAGAACTTTGCTCGGCGACGGTCTTGCTACAGCGTGGGCAGCTCTCTGGGGTGGTCCGCCAAATACAACTTACGGTGAAAATATCGGAGTTATGGCTATTACCAAGGTTTATTCAGTCTGGGTTATAGGCGGTGCTGCAGTTATAGCTATAATTCTTTCTTTCTGCCAGAAATTCGGAGCTCTTATACAGACAATTCCGACGCCAGTACTGGGTGGAATATGTATTCTTCTTTACGGACTTATTGCTTCTTCGGGACTCAGAACAATTGTAGAAAGCGGTGTAGATTATCAGAACAAGAGAAACCTTACAATTTCATCTGTAATAATGGTTATTGGAATTGGCGGCGGACTTCTTAAGTTCAATATCAATGTCGGCGGTAACCCGTTTACATTCCAGTTAGGCTCTGTTGCCCTTGCTACTGTTGTCGGAATAATTCTTAACCTTGTTATTCCTCCTGACAGAAAAGTTTCTGAATAGAGTGCATTTTAAAAAATGTCGGTTTGGTTTTTCGGACCGACATTTTTTTTACATAATATTTTTAAAAGATAGGTATTTGCTATTGAAATAAATAGTAACTTGGTGTATGATAAATATCACTTGGCGCTTTAGCTCAGCTGGATTAGAGCATCTGCCTTCTAAGCAGAGGGTCGGCAGTTCGAGTCTGCCATGCGTCATGAGGACTGTCCAAAAAAGGGCAGTCTTTTTTTTTGCTTTTTCATTTTTTGCCTCTACTTTATTTTATTTACAATATATGCTAGACTTGCGTGCGGTTTAATGGAAATTCAAAAGATTTCTTGCCGACTTTAGCTTAAAATGTTATATTGGAATTGTAAATTCCTACTATTTTAATAGAAATTGTATATAAAGAGGCTTTTTATGGCAGACAAATTGCTACAGATACAGAAATTGAGCGCTGGTATTGGCGATAAGACTATTTTGCATGACGTTTCGCTTGAGATTAACCCCGGTGAAATTCACGTACTTATGGGGCCGAATGGAGCCGGAAAGTCAACCCTCGGTTACACGCTTATGGGAAGCCCTGAGTATTCTGTCAGCGGTGGTCATATTTTCTTTGACGGTGAAGACATTACTTCTTATTCAGCAGACAAACGCGCAAAGGCCGGAATTTTTCTTAGTTTTCAGGAACCGCTTGAAGTTCCGGGTATTTCGCTTGAGTCTTTTATACGTTCTTCAATGCAGCAGGTTTCAGGCCAGAAGATAAAACTGTTTTCTTTCCAGAAGGAACTTGAAAAAGCAATGGATATTCTTAACATGAACCATTCCTACGCCGGCCGTGACCTTAACGTAGGATTTTCGGGCGGTGAAAAGAAAAAGTCAGAAATCCTTCAGCTTTTGATGCTTAAACCAAAACTTGCAATTCTTGACGAAACTGATTCCGGTCTTGATGTAGACGCTGTTCGCACTGTAAGCAAAGGAATAGAAGAATACCAGAAAAGTGTGGGCGGTTCTCTTCTTATTATTACACATTCAACCAGAATTCTTGAAAGCCTTCATGTAGACAGAACACATGTTATGGTTAAGGGACATCTTGTTCATTCTGGTGACGGAACACTGGTTAACGAAATAAACGAAAACGGATTTGACAAGTTTATTCCTGCAGAAATCAAGGATGCAGAGCGTCGTGAAAGACTTGCTGCTGCAGCAAAAGCCGCGATGGAGTCTGTCAAAGCAAATGCCGCCAACGGAGGTCTCTGATATGGAAGAAGCGAAAACTCAGGTAGCAGACATTAACCGTTCTTTATACGATTTTCGCTACGAGGAAAACGACCGTGACTTCTATAAAATCCGCGCGGGACTTGATTCTTCTATTGTAAATAAAATCAGCGAAGAAAAAAAGGATCCCGAGTGGATGAAGGAATTCCGTCTGAAGTCGCTGGAAATATTCAATAAAACACAGGAACCTGACTGGGGGCCCGATATCAAGGATCTGGATATTCAGAAGATTGTTACTTATGTTAAGCCAAAGACAGAAATGGCTGCAAAGTGGGCAGATGTTCCGCAGGATATTAAGGACACTTTTGAAAAACTTGGTATTCCCGAAGCTGAACGACAGAGCCTTGCCGGAGTAGGTGCGCAGTATGACAGTGAACTTGTTTACCATAACGTAAAAGATGAAGTTTCTGAACAGGGTGTTGTTTATACAGACATGGAAAGCGCGTTGAAGGGTGAATATGCAGATATGGTGCGCGAGTATTTCATGCATCTTGTTCCGCCGACGGATCATAAATTTGCAGCTCTTCACGGTGCAGTCTGGAGCGGCGGAAGTTTTGTTTATGTTCCTAAAGGCGTTAAGGTAAAGATTCCTCTTCAGTCTTACTTTCGCCTGAATGCTGCCGGTGCCGGTCAGTTTGAACATACGCTTATTATTGTGGATGAAGGTGCTGATTTGCATTTTATTGAAGGCTGTTCGGCTCCAAAGTATAATGTTGCCAATCTTCACGCCGGTTGTGTTGAACTTTATGTCAAAAAGAATGCACGCTTAAGATACAGTACAATCGAAAACTGGTCCAAAAACATGTACAATCTTAACACAAAGAGAGCTATTGTAGAGGAAGGTGGCCGCATGGAATGGGTAAGCGGTTCTTTCGGAAGCCATATTTCTTACCTTTATCCTTCTACTATTCTTAAGGGCGACAGTTCTTCATGTGAATTTACCGGAATCACTTTTGCCGGAAAGGGACAGAATCTTGATACCGGCGCAAAAATGGTTCACATAGGAAAAAATACATCTACGGTAATCAATACAAAGTCTATAAGCAAGTCGGGCGGAACATGCACTTACCGCAGTTCCATTGTTGTAAACAAAAGCGCACTTCATTCAAAGGCAAGCGTTGACTGTTCAAGTCTTATGCTTGATGCCGAAAGCCGCTCTGATACTGTTCCCGCAATGAACATTATGACTGACGACTGTGATGTCGGGCACGAAGCAAAGATCGGGCGCATTTCCAACAAGGCTGTATTTTATCTTATGAGTCGCGGTATTTCAGAAGAGGATGCGCGTGCAATGATAGTTAGCGGTTTTGCAAATCCTGTTAGCAAGGAACTGCCGCTTGAGTATGCCGTAGAAATGAATAATCTTATTCAGCTTGAGATGAAAGGAACAATGTGATGGCGCAATCAAAAATAAATGCTTATGTAAACCCTTTTCCAAGTTTAACGTGGAATTTTCTTGATATCAACAGAGCCAGAATGGACGCTGAAGTTTCGTTCTGCAATGTGCCTGGTACTGCCACAATACCAGATGGTGTTTGTACAAAAGATATTCCCTTTGGTGAACTGGACGGAACTTATAAAAATATTCAGACCGGTATGGGAACTGAATTTGATTCTGCTTTTGACAGCGGAATGAATGCAGCTGGTTCTTTGGTGAAAGTTTTTTCTGTTTCGGGAAAAGTGCCGTCTTCTGTAAGATTGTCATTTGATCTTGCTTCTTTGAATAACGCTGCCTGTGATGTTGTTATAGATGCCGCTGAACAAAGTGACTGTACTTTTATTTTTGACTGCCGCAATTCTGCAGATGAATGTGAAACAACCGGAACTTTCGGATTAAGGGTACGGGTGTGTGCCGCGCAGAATTCCCTTATTAATATCGTTTTTGTAAATATGGTTTCAAAAAAAGATACATGTTTCTTTAGTCTGGGCTCTGTGGTCGCTGATTCTTCCAAAGTTGAATTTACCGAACTTGAGCTTGGCGGAAAGCGTGTCTATTCTGGAAACCTTCAGAATCTTTTGGGGTACCAGTCATCCTTTGAGGGAAGATGCGGTTATATTACACGGCCGCAGTCGTCACTTGACATGAATTATATTAGTCGACAGACGGGACGTTCTACTTCGAGCAGAATGTTTGCAGACGGTGTTGTTACAGGAGACGGACGCAAAGTCTGGAGGGGAACAATTGATTTTGTTCGCGGATGTATCGAAAGCCGTGGTGATGAACAGGAAAATGTTCTTTTGCTGAGCCCTGAAGCAGTCAACAAAACTCTGCCGGTTATTCTGTGCGATGAAGAAGCCGTTGAAGGCAGACACGGTGCATCAATAGGAAAACTCGCTCCCGAAATTCTGTTCTATATGCAGAGCAGGGGAATCGATGAAAAAACTGCACGCCGTCTTATGGTAAGGGCAAAAATTTCGGCCGTATGCAGATTTATTTGCGATTCGGCTCTTGTAAACGATATAAATAATTTTGTCGAAGGAGTCTTTGATGAATAGCGCTGCAAATGAGTTTAGAAAAGATTTTAAAATTTTTTCTGCTCCTGAAAATAAAGATTTGGTTTATCTTGACAGTGCTGCAACAACCCAGCGTCCTGACTGTGTAATAGAAGCCGTTTCTGATTTTTACAGAACGTCAAATGCGAATCCTCTGCGCGGTCTTTATTCGTTAAGTATTAAAGCTACGGATCTTTATGAGAATTCCAGAAAAACTGTTGCGGACTTTATAAATGCGCCGGACTCTTCATGTCTTATATTTACACGGAATACTACAGAAAGCCTTAACCTTGTTGCATACAGCTACGGTATGAATTCTGTAAATGAAGGGGATGAAATTGTTGTTTCCTGCATGGAACATCATTCCAATATTCTTCCCTGGCAGATGGTATGCCGTGCAAAAAAAGCAAAGCTTGTGTGGCTGGAAAGTTCTGATGACGGTGTTATTTCAAAAGAAGAATATGAAGGCAAAATAAATTCCAGGACAAAAATCGTTGCGATTGCGCAGGTAAGCAATGTTTTTGGAATTACCAATCCCGTTTCTGATATAGCTGCTTTTGCACACCGCGTCGGTGACAATGGAAAGGGTGCTGTTGTTGTTGTAGACGGAGCGCAGAGTTCCCCGCATATGAAGATAGATGTACAGCAGCTTGGAGCAGATTTTTTTGCGATGAGCGGCCACAAACTTTGTGCTCCTATGGGAATTGGCGCGCTTTACGGAAGAAAAGATTTGCTTGACGCAATGCCTCCGTTCCTTTCGGGCGGTGAAATGATAGAATATGTAACCCGCGAAAGTGCCACATATGCCGAACTTCCGCACAAGTTTGAAGCGGGAACAGTCAATGCCGGTGATGCAGTGGGATTTGCGCGCGCTGTAAAATACCTTGATGAAGTCGGTCTCGAAAATATTGAGCGCAACGACAATAATCTTGCCAAAATAATCATGGACGGCTTTTCAAACATTCCGCACGTTCATGTGATAGGAAATTCTGACAGCGCAAAACACTGCGGAATTGTTACTTTCACAATAGATGGTGTTCATCCGCATGACATTGCATCTATTCTTGATACAGAACATGTTGCAATACGAGCCGGTCACCACTGCGCTCAGCCTTTGATGCAGAAGCTTGGGGTCGGAAGTACAGCCAGAGCAAGTGCTTATTTTTACAATACGCAGGACGAAGCAGTTCGCTTTGTAGAAAAAGTTTCAAAAATCCGCGGATGGATGGGTTTTAAAGACTAAAACACGGAGTTATAAAATGGATTTAAAATCGCTTTATCAGGAAATTCTTAACGAACATAATTT
Source organism: Treponema peruense (assembly GCF_016117655.1). Lineage (NCBI taxonomy): Bacteria > Pseudomonadati > Spirochaetota > Spirochaetia > Treponematales > Treponemataceae > Treponema > Treponema peruense. Next base: position 1,716,469 of record NZ_CP064936.1, on the reverse strand, counting down.
GAACCCCAGTCACAAGGGGGTTACAGAAGGCGCTTCGCTTACACTTCAGGGGGTTAATCCAAGTTGTGGAGACAACATTTACCTTCAGCTTAAAATTGACGAAAACGGAATAATAACTGACGGTTCCTTTAACGGGTCGGGTTGTGCCGTAAGCCAGGCTTCTGTTGACATGATGCTGGATGATGTAATAGGAAAGTCTCGCGAAGAAGCTTTAAGGCTTGCATCCCTTTTTATGGATATGATTCAGGGTAAGGCAGACGGAGAAGCTTTGGAAGAACTGGATGAGGCTGCTTCACTCAAAAACATAAGTTTTATGCCTGCACGTGTAAAATGCGCGGTTTTGGGCTGGCACACCATGCAGGAAATGCTCGGAAACGGAAAATCTGCCGGACAAGGTTCTGTTTCACACTGTGAGGTAAAAAATGACTGACACTGCAAGAATATTATTGAAGCCAAAGGAAGATAAAGAAATTGCTCAGGGATTTCCCTGGGTTTTTGACAATGAGATTCACTCTGTTAAATTTGCAGCGGCCGACGGAAGCGGAATAAAAACTACTTCTCTTGCTGACTGCAAAGTTTCTGACGGTTCTCTTGTTGAAGTATGTACCAATGCAGGTGGCTTTCTTGGAACAGGCATTATAAACCGCAAGTCACGCATTACAGTACGCATGATAGGATGCGCCCATGCAGATATTATTGCTGCCGATACCAGATCTTACTGGGAAAAAATTGTACGCGATGCAGCAAATATACGCAGACTCAATTATTCTGACTCTGACAGCTACAGGCTTATTTTCGGCGAGGCAGACTTTATTCCGGGTCTTATCGTTGAGCGTTACTGCGAGGATGACAGGGTTTATCTTGTTGTCCAGTTCCTTGCCCTTGCATGCGAAGTGTTCCGTGATGAAATAATTGAAGCCTTGAAGAACGTCTGTTCTCCTTACGGAATTTATGAAAGAAGTGACGCTTCTGTTCGTGAAAAAGAGGGACTTGCCGAAAAGTCAGGCTGGATTGGAGCCGAAAGAAACGAAACAATTACAATTACCGAAAACGGCGTAAAAATTCATGTAGACATTGCCCATGGTCAGAAAACAGGCTATTTTTTGGATCAGAAATTCAACCGTGCCCGTGCTGCTGAATTCTGCAAAGGAAAAAAAGTCCTTGATACTTTTTCACATACAGGAGCCTTTGGACTCAATGCAGTAAAGGCCGGCGCCCGTAAAGTTGTAAGTGCCGACATTTCCCAAGAAGCGGTAGACATGATAAACCGCAATATTAAGCTGAACAACGCATCCAAAACAATGGAAGCTGTTTGTGGCGATGTTTTTGATCTTCTTAAAAAGTATGAAGCCGACGGGGAAAAATTCGACGTAATAATTCTGGATCCTCCTGCTTTTACAAAAAGTGCAAAACTTATCCAAAAAGCTTACGGCGGATACAAGGAAATAAACCTTAGGGCAATGAGACTTCTTAATGAAGGCGGAATTCTTGTAACCTGTTCCTGTTCATATTACTTCGATGAAAATACATTCTATTCTATGATAATGCATGCTGCAATGGACAGTCACAAAAGAGTGCAGGTTCTTGAAAAAAGAGGAGCAGGCCCCGATCATCCTGTTCTTCTCGGCTATCCGAAGAGCGAATACCTCAAGTGCGCAATATGCAGAGTCCTGTAAATTCCTTAAAGCCCAACTGTGTGGTTCTTCTGGGACCGACTGCCGTAGGAAAAACTTCTCTTGGAGTACAGCTTGCGGCAGAGTACGGCTGGGAAATTATTTCTGCAGACTCAAGGCAGGTTTATAAAGGACTTGATTTGGGAAGCGGAAAAGACCTAAGCGAATATTCCGCCGGTTCAAAAAAAATACCGTATCATCTGATTGACATTACAACGCTGGCCAGTGAATACAATGTTTTTTCTTACCAGCAGGATTTTTATTCTCTGTTCAAAACTATGCGTTCAGAAGGAAAAATGCCTTTTATTGTTGGCGGAACAGGAATGTATGTTGACTCTGTTGTAAGAGGTTATGATTTTGTTCCGGTAGAAGAAAACAAAGACCTGCGTGCAGAACTTGACAAACTTTCCCTTGAAGAACTTGGAAAAAAACTTCTTGAGCTCAGACCAAATCTTCATAACAAAAGTGATCTTCTGATAAGGGAACGCGTTGTAAGGGCTATAGAAATAGAAACCTTCCGACAAAGTCCCGAATGTGCAGAATTAAAAAAAAGAACCGGGCCGCGTCCGCAGATTGATTCTTTTGTAATAGGAACAACCCTTGAAAGGGATGTACTCAGGCAGAATATAAAGCTACGGCTTATTGAACGTATTGAAGCCGGAATGATAGAAGAAGTTTCTTCACTCCATGAGCAGGGATTTTCCTGGGAACGTCTTGAAAAACTGGGGCTTGAATACAGATATGTGAGTTTGTTTCTGGAAGGTAAGATAGATTCTGTTCAGACAATGACAGATGAACTTTATCATGCTATCTGTCAGTTTGCAAAACGCCAGGAAACCTGGTTCCGCGGAATGGAACGAAAAGGTGTAAAAATAAACTGGCTTCCCCGGACAAGTGACAGGAAAGCCAGATTTGATGCTGCCAGACAGCTTATAGAAGACAATGTATTGTAAACTGAATAGTTCAGGTAAAAACCTAAGCGTTAACTGCGAGTTTCTGCTCGGAGTCTGCAATCTTTGTAAGGTAGCCTGTTCTTATGCAGCTGTCAAAAAGAGCCTTTGAGATAAAGTCAGTTGTTATTTCATCGTAGCCGTCCTTGTCGCGGACAATTCTTACGACAAATCCGTCCTCCGTGTCACGAAGGATTGTCATGTAGTCACTTGCCTTTCCGATGCTTTTTAATGTGTAACTTCCCATGTTCTGCTCCTGTAACAGGGGACTGTTTTGTTATTCACCCTGTAATTATATTTTCGGAATTACACGGAAAGTGTTTAGACTTTTTTATTGTTGGCACTAAAGTGCAGGAACTTATTTTGCGGAGGTATTATGTACTGTGACGCCCATATTCATCTTGGTCAGTGTGCAGAAATTTTTGGTGCGCAGGAAATTTATGCCGGACTTGAAAAAGAAGAAGAACTTATGCTTTGTTCCTGTGCGCATTCCAGTGATGACTTTGCAAAACAGAAAGCTGCTGCAAAAATTCTTTCTGAACAAAGAAATGCCTTTGTGGTTGAGTCTTACGGCTTTCATCCGCAGAATCCAGATCTTTGTGATTCAGAGTTTATGTGTGAACTTCTGGAAACAGGTCAGATTTCTGCAATAGGCGAGAGTGGCTTTGACTTTTTTACCCCTGAATTCAAGTCGCAAAAACAACAGCAGATTCTGGCCTGGGAGTTTTCGGTCAAAAAGGCTTTGGAATATGGTGTTCCGCTTATAATTCATGACAGAAAGGCGCTGGATATTCTGTTTTCGTACACCCGCGAACTTTCTTCATTAAGGTCAGTGGTCTTTCATTCATTTGCATTCGGTGTGCGCGAGGCTTCTTCCCTTCTTTCTCGCGGAATAAACTCATACTTTTCTTTCGGAAGCGGAATTTTCAGGGGAAACAAAAAAAATATTTCATGCGTAGCAGAACTTCCTGCAGACAGAATTCTTTTTGAAACAGATGCACCTTTTCAGACACAGAGGGGAGAAAAATATTCAAAGGCCTGTGCCATTAAAAATGTTTATGAAACTGCCGCATCAATCAGAAAATGCAGTCTGCAGGAAATTCAGTATGTGACAGAAAAAAACTTTTGCAGTGCCTATAATATTTCCAGGGCATGAGTAAAGGCTTTGTATGCATTCTGGTAGTCAAGATAGAATTTTTTGTTGAGCTCTTCAAGACTGCCTGTTTTTTTGTTGCGCAGAATGTCTTCAAGTTCCTGTCCTGTTTGGGCAAGGGTTTCTGCAGAAAGCTGTCTTGCGGCACCCTTAAAGTAATGGACATAGGCTACGGCTTCGGACTTGTCATCCAGGGTTTCGAGCTGTTCCAGTTTCTTTGGTTCAAAAATTTTATCCCTTACAAACGACTCAAGAAGTTCCTTTAGAAGATCCTGTTCGCCTCCGAGAAGAGAAAGTGCTTTGTCTATATTAAATGCAAGAGCCATACAGTAGTATTATATCAGTATTTTTGATATAATCAAGGCATGAAAAAACTAACTGTTTGCATTTACATAAACATTGTGCTTTCTGTACTTTTCAGTATTTTAAGCCTTTCTTTCCATGCCGATATTTCGCTTCTGGCTTTCCCTCTTGCTGCAGTTTTTACGGCAATTTTATTTTATTCAGGAAACATTCAGCTTCTTAAAAAATCAAATCTGCGTCATCTTACGGCTATAAGGCGCGTCTTTCAGTATGAGCCCTTTGTTTTTATAAGCGCTTTTGTAATACAGCGTTCGGGTAACAGAGGAATGCCGTTCGCACTGGACATTATGTGTGCACTTGTGTGGACTGTAACCATGCTCATTTCGTTTTATATCCAGCACATTCTGTCCGAAAAGCGCATTGTTTCCCTTAACGAAGAGTGGGGGGCGCTTGTCCAGAACTTTCCCAAGTCTTCCCTGCACGGAGCCGCTGCTGTTTTAAGGGAAATCCTTGAGTGGGTTGACGCGCTTATTCAGGCTGTGTTTACCATTATTCTTCTGAATATTTTTTTATTCCAACTTTATGAAATTCCTTCTGAAAGCATGGTGCCGACTTTTCTTGTTAAAGACAGGGTTGTTGTGTTTAAGACTCTTGCAGGACCAAAGTTTCCGCTTAGTCAGGCCGGAATTCCCTACATTCAGGATTACAAAAGGGGCGATATTGTAGTATTCAGGAATCCACATTATGGAAATGACAGAAAAAGCGAAGTAAAGACTTTTTTCAGCCAGTTTATTTACATGTGTTCGCTTACACTTCTTAAAACAAATACCGACGAAAACGGTGAAATAAAGGCAGATCCTCTTGTCAAAAGAATTGTCGGAACAGAAGGCGAGCAGCTTGTAATGCTTGACGGAAACCTTTATTCAAGAACCAGGGCAAATCCTGAATTCAAAGTCGTGGAAGATGACAAAAAGTGGGCCGCATGGAACCTTAACGGCCTTTCTTCAGAAACCAAAAACAAAATAGAATGGATTCCTATGAGCGAAAGTGATTATGATAGCACTCTTTATATAGAAAGTGAAAGACGCGCGCTTGACCTTAAATCTGCTGCTGCTGAGTGTGAGCGTCTTTCTGCACAATTTGCATCTTTTGCCAAAGGCGGAACAGTCAGTGCAGAAATTGCCGCCGGTCTTCTTAATTCCGCAGATCTTTTTATTTACAACCTGTTCAGTTCTGTAAACACGCATGCGCTTAACCTTTTGACTGTTGACGGAGGAGCGCAGTGGTTTGACATGTTCATGAACGGCTGGCACAAAAATTCTTCAGTTCTGGATGCTTTCCTTGTTGGAGGAGATATGTATTCTGACGCGTGCTTTAGGCTGAATGTTATGGCAAAACTTGCGTTCGGACGCATTGTTGTCGAAACGGCACGTCTTGTTGAGTCCGGTGCTTCTTCTTCTGAAGTGGCCGCAAGTCCTGTGAGAATGGAACAGCTTGTATTTGCCCAAGCTTTGAATGACTATATTCTGCGTATGGACCAGAGAAATATGCCGGTTTTCCCTCCAAATAATTCTGACGGAACCATGGCTGTTATTCCTGCAAAGTCATATATGATGATGGGAGACAACCGCTATAATTCACTTGATATGCGCCACAGCTATAAACAGGCACTTGTGAATGTAACTGCATACGATCCGCTTTCGATAAGATATTATTCCAATATGGCACCGCAGTATGTTGAACGTGACAGAATACTGGGTAAAGCCAGTTTCAGATTCTGGCCGCTTAACAGAATAGGAATACCTGATTCCCGGAAATGAGAATAAAAAAAAGAACCACCTGTTACAAACGGGTGGTTCTTTTTTTTATTCAACTAATTAAACAGGACATTCTTTGTACTGGAGAATGTCCTGTTCTAAGCTTAGTTTTTACCGCAACAGTTCTTGTATTTCTTTCCGGAACCGCACGGGCAGGGATCATTTCTTCCTATCTTTGGGGTTGCCCTTGTTACTGTTATACTCTGACCTTGTCTGCCGCTTCTCATTGCAGAATTCTGTGCTGCCTGCTGGGCTGATCTTGTCTGTGAATCGATAGCAGACTGCGCCTCCTGGTGCTGTGCATTCATATGAACATTCTGCTGCCTTATTTCGCGTTCTGCCGGCTGAATCTGAATCTTTACCTTAAAGACACGGCTGGTAACAGAATCCCTTATGTCATCAAGCATGGCATCAAATGTATTGAAACCGTCAATTTTGTATTCGGTAAGAGGATTTTTACTTCCGTAAGAGCGCAGGTGTACGGCTTCCCTGAGACCGTCGAGGTATTCAAGCTGGTCAAGCCACTTTTTGTCTATCATCTGGATATACTGATAGCGTATAAACATATTAAGATTGGGCTTGCCTACAAGCATTTCCTTCTGGGTAATATCGTTCTGAAGGATTGCCGTGACACCTTCTTTTGTAAGACTGTCATATTGAACAATCTGTCCGAATGTATTCTTGATTTTGTCTGCAAGTGCCGACTGGGAATTTGCCTTTGAGTGGCGTTTTTCTGCCTCGTATTCTTCAAAAATAGCTGCAACACTTTCTTTTGCATTGTCCATAACGCGTCCGGAAAGATTGTTGTCTGCAAGAATTTCGTCACGCTGCTCATAGATGAACTTTCTCTGCTGGTTAAGAACATCATCATAGTCAAGAAGGTTCTTTCTTATTTCAAAGTTGCGCTCTTCGACTTTCTTTTGTGCCTTTTCGATGCTTTTGTTAAGCCATGGATGGTTTATTGGTTCACCGGGTTCCATACCGACGCTGGTCATGATTTTCTTCATGCGTTCCCCGCCGAAGAGTCTCATAAGATCATCATCCATTGAAATATAGAATTTGCTTCTTCCTGGGTCACCCTGACGTCCCGAACGTCCGCGTAACTGGTTGTCTATGCGCCTGGATTCATGGCGTTCTGAACCTATTACATATAGACCGCCGAGGGCTTTTACTTCTTCATAGTCCTTTTTGTACTGTTCCTTTTCTATGGCGAGTGCTGCCTCGAACTGTTCCTGGGAAGCTTCTGTTCCGACACGCTTTCTTGCCCTCATTTCGGGGTTTCCGCCAAGCTTAATGTCTGTACCGCGTCCGGCCATGTTTGTGGCTACTGTTACAGCTCCCTTTGCACCGGCTTCTGCAATAATCATTGCTTCACGTGCATGGTTCTTTGCGTTAAGAACTTCATGCTTTATTCCCCTGCGTGTAAGAAGGGCAGACAGATGCTCTGACTTTTCTACAGAAACTGTACCGATAAGAACAGGCTGTCCTTTTTTGTGGCATTCGTCAACTTCCTTTACAATTGCGTTCCACTTGTCGCTTTCGTTAAGGTATACTTCATCATCTTCGTCTTTTCTTGCAACAGGGCGGTTTGTAGGAATTACAACTACATCAAGGTTGTATATTTTGCTGAATTCAACAGCTTCTGTAGCAGCTGTTCCTGTCATTCCGGAAAGTTTGTCATACATTCTGAAGTAGTTCTGGAATGTAATTGTGGCAAGTGTTCTGTTGCGCTGTGCAATACGCAGGTGTTCCTTTGCTTCTATTGCCTGATGAAGTCCGTCACCGTAGCGTCTTCCTTCAAGAATGCGTCCTGTAAATTCATCTACAATTTGAACCTGACCGTCTTTTACAACATAGTCAACATCATTGTGATAAAGTGTATGTGCACGGACAGCCTGTGTAAAATAGTGAACGTACTCAAAATTCTGCTCGTCAAAAACAGTAGAATCTTCTGAAATAAGGTTGTGCTGGTGCAGAATGTCATTTATTTTGTTCATACCCTTGTCGGTAAATGAAACTCTGCGGCTCTTTTCGTCCAGTTTGTAGTCGCCTTCCAAAGCTGCTCTCTGTTCGGGAGTCATGTCCACTTCATCAGGATAGTCGTTTGTCTTGGGGTCTTTTGCAACTTCGGTAAACTGGTTTACATATTTGTCTACTTCGTGGTATTTGTAAGTGTCGTCTTCGCCCTGGCCGCTTATAATAAGCGGGGTTCTTGCTTCATCAATAAGAATAGAGTCAATTTCGTCAACGATACAGAAGTTGAATCCTCTCTGAACCTTTCTTGAAAGATCTATCTGCATGTTGTCGCGCAGGTAGTCAAAGCCGAATTCGTTGTTTGTTCCGTAAGTAAGGTCGCATGCATAGGCCGCGCGTCTTGCTTCGTTGTCCATGTTGCTTAGAATGCAGCCAACGCTCTGGCCAAGGAATTTGTAGACGCGTCCCATCCAGGCAGAGTCACGTTCTGCAAGATAATCGTTGACGGTAACTATATGAACGCCTTTTCCTGTAAGAGAGTTAAGATACGCAGCACAAACGCACATGAGTGTCTTTCCTTCTCCGGTCTTCATTTCTGTAATGCGGCCTGAATTAAGAACAAGAGAACCCATAATCTGAACAGGGTAGGCTCTTTCTCCCAGAACACGTCTTGCTGCTTCCCTTGCGAGTGCAAATGCTTCGGGCAGAATATCATCCAGAGTTTCGCCCTTATTGAGGCGGTCTTTCAGAATCTGTGTCTGCTGGGGAAACTGTTCGTCAGAAAAAGACTGAGCCCAGCTTTCTTTTGCTTCTACAGCGGCGACTATAGGCTTAAGTGCCTTTACATCTCTATCATTTTTGGATCCAAGAAAAAACGTTAATATCTTATCAAACATAATACATAAATATACTTTATTTTTGTTACATTGACAATATAAACTTTATTCTATTATATTATATATATTATATAAAGGCACTGCTGTTTTTTTCTGGCGATTGCCTTGCTATATTTAAGGATGAATAAGTGTTTTCTTTTACAAAATATACTGCCGTATATACATCGCTTCTTTGCGGTATTTGTACGGCCTTTGTTTCGTGCGGCGGCTCAAAAAGAATTTCATCGGTTCAAAGTGACGTTCTTTTTGAACTTGAATACGGTAATTTTGACAATCAGATAAATATGTTTGATGTTTCACGCGTTGGAAGCATAGACACTTCAATTGCAATGCGTGACGGATTTTTTTACATAGCAAACAGTGAGTCAAAAAAGATAATGGAACTTAACAGCTACGGAGATCTTCTTACAATTTACTACAACGAAGATTTCAATCCTGTTCCATCCTTTTCCAAAGGAACAGACGGTACCAGCGCAACAAGAAAAGCCGTATCCTATCCGTTCAATAACATAAAGGCCGTTTCTGTTGATTCACGCAAATACCTTTATGCGGTGGATGTTCTTCCGCAGGAACGGCGTGAATATGATGAAGAAAAGAAAATGTCCCTTGCTCAGGTAGTGTTGCGTTTTGATGCTTCGGGAAAATTTCTTGACTACATAGGACAGCAGGGGCCGGGAGGAACACCGTTTCCTTTCATTAAGAACATTTACACGACAAATGCATCTGAACTTGTTGTAGTCTGCACGACAGGCGACGGATTCCAGGTATACTGGTTTTCTACCGACGGCTATCTTATGTATGCGGTGCCGGTAAAAAAAGAAAATGTTCCCAATCCGTTTAAGGATGAAAAAAATGACACTTTCTTTTCTGTAGAAAATATTGTTCCCGACTACAACGAACGAAAACTGTATCTTAAGGCCGACTATTTTGAAAGTTATACCGATGAGGCCAGCAGGGTTCAGTCAGGCATTGACTACAAGTGTACTCTTGTGCATCCGCTTTCTGTAGAAACAGGGGAATACGAAAAATCAGTTGCTATTCCGGCTTATTCAGAAGAAATTGCACAGGGTTTTTCCAAGGTTGAATACGAAATTCCCTATGATTTTCTTGGAGTTACCGAAAACAACTGGATGTTTTTTATTGTAAATGCAGAAGACGGAATGAATGTGCAGATGGTTCAGGTTGACGGTCAGCGTATTTTAAAAAGGCAGATTCCCGTAAGCCGAACAGACAATCTTTATTATACATTCAGTTTAAGCAATACAGGAATAATTTCTGCACTTCTTGTTCAGAAAGACAGTGCAAAAGTGGGCTGGTGGCGAACAGATTCTTTGATTCAGTCGGTGATAAACAATTAATGGATATTCTGGAAAACGAAACTGACGGTTATCCCGCAGATGAAGAAAATATAGTCTTTCACTACAAGCGCGGCTCTTTCAGAAACCGGGAAAACGAAATTTACAGAAATCTTGCCACGGGAAAGACAAAGACAAGCAAAGGACTTTTCAGGACACTTGTAGCCACAAAAGGAAACCGCATGATGTTTTTTGCGCTTCTTATGTGTACGGCCCTTTGTTTTATAATATTTATTCTGAGTTCACGATCCGGATCTGACAAAATCGGAACAGCTTTGTGTGATTTAAGTGCGTTTTCGTTCGAAGGGAAAGTATATGCAAGTCTTTCTGTCAAAAGTGAAGAAAAAGTTTTGGTTTCGGCAAGTTTTGAAGCTGTAAATACAGACGGTGCGGTTTGCGACAAGTTTTTGTCTCAAGGGGAATTTTCTTCTGGCCAGGACGGATTTTTGCGGGCTTCGTTCAACGACTATGATGTTGCTGTCGTAAAGTGCACGGTTTCTTCTTCAGGCGAAAGTGCGGAACTGAGCGTTTCTGTTGAAGCAAGGTGAACTTTTCTAAAGACAATTCTGCCTGTTTCCGATAAAATATAAGATATATTATAGAAGTATAAAAAATCCATCGGGATTGCGTGGACTTTTTATGGGAGAAATTCTATGGCACAGTTTTATTTTTTGTCGGTTCTGCTGAATATTCTTGCAGGACTTGTTCTGGTATATGGAAAGAGCCTTGTTCAGAAAAAAAATGAGATTTCTGTTTCTGGTGATGATTTGTTTGACACCGCTGAATCTGACGGGGCTGAAAATGCCACGACAAAAGACTCTGTGGCTTATGACGCAATTCACGGAACTTTTGAAAACAGAACATTCCGTCTTGTTGTCGGAATACTTGCCGTCTTTGTAGGAATTATGAAAATTCTTTCTGTATTCAGAAACGACATTCCGGTAATAGGAGACCTTGTTCCCGCTTTGGCCGGACTTGCTGGAGGTGCCGCTCTGCTTGTTGAATACTATGTATCTTCTTCTGCTGCAGATTCAACGATTCCGGATAATATTCAGACTGTATTTATCGATTCAAGAAAATATATAGGAGTTTTCTGTCTTTTGGCCGGACTTCTGCACTTTGTCTTTCCCCAGGTTATGCTTCTGTAGAAAAACACCGGTCAGAAAAAGTAGAGGTTGTTATGTCAAAAACGTCAATTGCATGTATTGCTCTTTTTAAGGACAAAGTTCTTGTTGCCCACAGAAATCTGGTTGGACAGATGGGCGGCAGGTGGGAATTTCCTGGCGGAAAAGTAGAGGCAGGGGAAACTGATGAACAGGCTATAGTACGTGAATTTCAGGAAGAATTCGGGGTCTGTGTAAAAGTTGGGGATGCTGTTGCTTCTGCTGTTTTTGCGCATAACGGAACCGATGTAAATCTTCATGCTTACAGAATTTTTGTGCCGCACCGCGGTATTTTCAGAAAGTATAAGCTTACCGAACATTCGGAATATAAGTGGGTAACTTTTGACAAAATAAAAGAATTGAATTTTGTTGACAGCGACATGCTTTTGTATCCGAAAGTAAGGGAATACGCGGAGTCAGTGAAAAAATGAGGCGCTCGGTTACTGTTCTGTTCTTTTTTGCGGCCGCTGTTTTTTTTGCCGGATGTTCAAAATCAAAGACAATAGATCTTTCCCACGAAAGCTATTCTGATCTTGCTCCGGGCTACGAATGGGCTGTAGTAAAGGTTCCGTATGTTGCCTTCAGAAGCGGTTGCGGATACTCTGACACAATTACCGGTCACGCACGCAATGGTGATATTTTTCTTGTTAAGGGAAGCCGTTTTGCAGAAATTCCGGTAGAAGCCGATGAAAACACTTCAAAGAAAAAAACGGTCGCGTCTTCAGAAAAAATACTCTGGTACGAATTTGACAAAGGCTGGCTGGACCAGAATTCCGTAACAATATACGACACAAAACTGAAAGCTCAGTCCGCCGCAGAAAAGATAGTTTCGAATTGAAAAGCGGGGCAATACGGGTTATAGTTTTTTTATGAAGAAGTTTACAATTAAATTTACCGTTTTGTTTTTGCTGCTGGCAGCGTGTTCACCGACTTTCTGTGAAAAAGTAAAGGTTTATATAGAACCGGGCGAAGTCTGGAATAAAAGAGCACCCCAAATTGCTGTCTGGGTACATAATGAACAGTCCGGATACGAAAAGACGCTGTACGTTACAAAGTCAGCCTCAGAAAAAGGCTGGAAATTTTCTCCAAAAAACGGCCGCCCGGACTCACTTCCTGTATGGTATGCAGCGAGCAGAACAGATCCTTCAAAAACAGACAGAACAAGGTTTGATGCGGTAAGCGGTGCTACACCAAAAAAAGGTCTTACTGCTGAATGTGACTTTGAACTTAAAGCCGGCCGTACTTATATTTTCTATGCCGAAGTAAACCAGAGCTTTGATTACAACGAGTCTTTTACAAAGAAAAACTCCGGCGTTAACGGACAGCCGTCCTGCGTTTATTCAGGAACCCTTACAGTTCCCCAGGAAAAAGACAAAGTCAGCGAAATAAAACTGCAACTCTGCGGAACCGGTTCCCTTGACGGAACAGATGGGGATATAAACAAATCTGACCTTCCCAAACTGACAACGGCCGGTAAAATAGTAAAAAATATTTACATTTCCTTTGACAAATAATTTTACATGCAACAGGGGAGTGGAAAAGGAGTAAAAAAAGGGACCCGGAATATTCCGGGTCCCAGATGTCAGAAAGACAAGCATAACGTATACTTTTTGACATTGGAGATGGCGAGAGTTGAACTCGCGTCCAAGTAGGCAAACCAGGCGCCTCTACAGGTTTATTGAAGCGAGGTAGTTGTCGGGAAACGGTAGCGGCTTCAAAGGCGTCGTCTCCTTATTCCGGATAAAGTCCCCTGCAGAACCCGAACATAATGCAGAGCAAGTCCCTGTTTGTGACAGAACATCCAGCTGTTAGGAACAGCACAACTGAAGTTCCGGCACTGCTTAAGCAGCGAGTGCTAACTGTTCGTTGTAAGACTCTTCGTCTTCTCTACGTTTTGCAGTTATTATTTTGTCAGTTCAGGGCACCTTCACGCCCACCTGCAGCACAAGATTTCTCCTTCCTGTCGAAACCGGTGCACCCCCGGATTAATATCAATAAATATTAATACTAATTTAATAAAAAAACTATTCAGCGTCAACTGTAACGCCGTGACGTTTCTGCTGGAAACGCTTGAGCATTGCTACTCCGTTCTTTTTGTCGTTGTAAACAAATCCGCCGTTCCAGTATTCAAGTGCTGCAAACAATGCGTTACCGCCGTCCTGATCATCAGATTTTTTTGTTCTGAATGAAACATAGTTTGAAAGTTCTTCAAAATTTGAATTGTGCAGACACTCAAGACGCTTTTTGTTGAATTCGTTCCATTTTTCGAGGTCTTTGAATCCTTCTCCTTCATCTTCAACAATAAGATGAGCATGAGTTGCAGAGAAAGAATACCATATGTGAACCTTTTTGTTTATATCACAATGATTTCCATGTTTTACAGCATTCTTGATAACTTCGCTTATCTGCTGTTCCAAAAGGTTGATTTCCTTTATTTCAAGAGGAGCAGACTGAACGATAAGAAGTGTAAAATAGCGGATCTGTCTGAAGTTTGACGGAAACGCTTTGTAAAGCATATTGGTTTTGTCAAACAACGGATCGTTTCCGTCTGAACGCAACTCTTTAATTTCTTCCATCTTCTTAACCTCTACTCATTAATCATAAGCAACGCTTCTTCTACGCTGTTTGCAATAGGGAAGTAGCCCATAAGCTTTGTAAGTTCAATAACCTTTTTTACTGAGCCATGAATGTTGGAAATATAAAGCTTAAGATTCATCTTTTTGATGGTTGAGCAGATGTAAATGAGCGCTCCGATTCCAGAAGAGTCAATGTAGTCAACCTGCTCAAGGTTTATAATGAATGACTTTACATTTTTCTCAAGCATCTTCATGACAAGTTCCTTGAGTTTGTAGGAATTGTACAAATCCATCTCACCATTTACATCAATGATGTAGACATCTCCGTTTTTCCTTATTTTAAGTTCCATAGGTTTGTCTCCTTAATGCCCAAAATTACTTAAAATTTAATTACCAGCAAACTCTGGTCATCGTGCTGACTTACTGTTCCGCTGAATTTTTTGATATCTGCTTTGACAAGGTTTGCAATATCTTTGGCAGAAGAAGCATGATGCTCTGTTATTACTCTGAGCAATGATTCTTTTGTATACTGCTGGCCCTGTTCATTCAAAGCTTCGACCAAACCGTCGGTGTAAGTCACCAAAATGTCTCCAGACTTTACATTCTGGATTGTATTTTTATATTGAGAAGTTTTATCAACTCCTATTGGCTCGCTTGAGTGTGACAGTTTTGTAAATTTGGCACTTGCGCTGTCATAGTAGAATATCGGTGTTGTTCCGCCGGTTGCAAATTCGAATGAATGTGAAACCGGATTGTAATTTATAAGTGCACATGACGCAAAGTGGTCTGTACTGAAACTTTCACCTGCAATGCCGTGGTTTACCCATTCAAGAATTGTACCTGCAGACTGTTTGGTGTTTACAACAAGTCTTATCATTGCACGAAGCATTGACATAACTATAACGCTGTTTATTCCTTTTCCTGCAATGTCGCTTATTACAAAGGATACACGGTCTTTTCTTGAAGGAATAATGTCATAATAGTCACCGCAAACGCCTTCTGACGGGTTCCAGATTGTTCCGATCTGCATTCCGCTTATTACAGGGAGTTTTGCAGGATGGAGCAGATTCTGAATGCTGGAGGCTGTATTTGCTTCGTTTATAAGTGAATTGTGCTCGATAACATCCTTTACCGAAACAACGCTCTTTATTGCTGCTGCTGCAAAGTCTGCAATTGTTGTTGCGGCTTTAAGGTCATCTTCCGTAAAGAGAGTGTTTCCATGATTTCGGGAGAAAGCAGCTACACCTATAACTGTATCCTGAATTTTCATGGGTACAATGATATAACTTCCGATTTCAAGGAATTCTTCAGGTCCGTTCTGGTAAATTCTGTCGTCAAGTTCGGGCTTTGTAATAAGTTCAGGCTTGCCAGAAATGGCAATTTCGCCAAAAATATTGTCGCGCAGGGGGAAAGAAGCAAATTTGAAGTTTGTTGCAACTCTTATAGGTTTGTGCGGCATGTCGTTCGGCAACTTGTACGGGGGAGGGAAGTCTCCGTCAAAGGATTTTACGGTAATAATATCATCAAAGTCATCTACAAGAAGAATTGCGCCTCCGTCTGCCTTGATATCCTTGCGGATTGTTTCGTTTACATAGTCAAGAAGTGAATTCATTCCGTTTTCTGAAGAAACGGCTTCTGTTGCCTTTGCCATAAAAATTTTGCTTATGTCAAGAATTTTTACATCTTCCTGTGTTGCTTCGGTATGTTTCTGGGGCTCTTCTGCCTGTGCTACTTCTGCTTTTTTTGCTGCGACATTGAGAGAGTGCGGAACAAGCTTGTCGATTTTTTTTGGTTCAAAGGTGCAGAGTATTATACAGTATGGAATTACTATTATAAATGCCGCAAGACAGAATGTGGCGAAAACCATAAGTGAATCATCTGCGGACTCGTTGCCAAGACTGTGGACTGCCGCAATAAAACTTCCTGCAGCAACAAGAATTGTAGACAAAAGTGCTATAAAACTTACGCGGGCAGTACTTTTTTTTCTTATTGCAAGCAGAAGAATAAATACAACTGCAGCGGTTGCCGTAATTGAGAAAAGAGGAATGTATGCATAAATATCGTTAAAAATCAAGATAACTGCTCCCTGTTTAAGGCTCTTTTTTGTTTTGCGTGTTTTTATGGCGTTTGTCTTTTAACACCTTTTATTATTTTAACATCGAAATATACTACCGTCAAGGTTTGGCAGGCACAAAAAAGTTCAAAAGAGGTCAAAAATCAGCAATTTTGGAGATTTTTTTTCATTCTGAGCTTTGCGAGAAAATTCTTTATAGTCTGAAAATGGTGCTCTTTTGTGTATTCATTTTTGAAATTTTCTGCTGCTTTGTCCAGACTGAAGTCGTTACCGAACTTTTGTTTGAGTTCATCCCAGTATTTTATAAGGAAGAGATAAAGGTCAGAAATAGTGTGTCCCTTGAGTTTTCTTATTATTCTGTATTTTTCTATGGCTTTTATTACAGGAAGATATACGTTTGAAAACCATGATAAAATGGCCTGATCCATTGGAATTTCTTCTTTTTTGTCCTGGTTTATATAATATTTATGGATAAGTATGTGGTTGTAGATTATGTCGTACTGGCCCGGTGTAGAAAAATCCAGACACCAGTAGTCCGTTATGTCACCGAAGTTTGTTTCGTTATAGAATACCCTTTTTTCGTAGTCTATTACCTGTTTTATCATCTGTTCTTTTGTACTTCCGGGTTTGAGTTTGATTTCACTCTGAAGGCTTACGACTTCTGCATCTATGTTTTCTACACCCTGAAGCTTTGCGACAGAGACCCTGTGGTTTCCGTCCCTTACGAAATAGAGTCCGCCAAGTTCATAAAGTGTTATCGGAGGGAGCGATATATCCTGGAGATGTGCCATGTCTACGTGTTCCCAGCGGCTTTTGAGGAAATTGCTCTTTGGGAAGAAATGATTGTCAAAGTCCTTGAACCGTCCTTCGCTTCCGACTATAAGGGAAACCGGAACAACCTGCATTCCTTTGTATACTTCATTACGCGGTTTGAGAAGTTTTTTCATGTCTGAAAATGAAATGAGCGTAGCTTCTTCGGGATTGAGAAAATGCTGTATTTCGTTGAAAAGTGCCTTGTTTCTGGCCTTGTTGAAGTCATCATCTGTCTGGGTGGATAGATACGTCCGAGCCAATTTTTTCTCCTTTGGAATCAAAGTCCATTGATAAATCTAAAACCAGGTGACTGTAGGCATTTACAACCGTAGTTTCGCCGGTTTTTGTAACTCTTTTTGCCTGCAAATCATAAAGGTGTATGTGTCCGTGAATCATAAGCGCGGGTTTGAATTTTTTTATAAACCAGTTGTAGCATTCGAAACCTTTGTGGCACTGGTCTTCTCTGTCATGAATATGCCTTGGGGATGCATGTGTAAGGAATATATCGCAGTATCTTCCGTAGCGTATTTTGTTCCAGAGAAGGGCCGGTACCATTTCGAGCAACTGGCGGAACATCTGGAATTCCGTGTACTGGGCAAGACCGTTGTTGTATTTGAGGCTTCCTGAAACCCCTGCTATAAGAAGAGGTGTTGTTTTTCCTGCCGGTGTTTTGAAACCCAGATGGCGACAGCGTATAACCTTGTTTCCTGCATAGTCAGCACCGTGACCGTGGTTCTGTATCTGTGTGATGGGGTTTTCGTAGAAGTTTTCGGTGTGTGTGCCCTTTTTGTAGAATTTGAATTCCTTTAAGTTATGGTTTCCGAATACAAAATAGGTTGGTTTTCCCATTGTGGTAACTATATAGTCCACGTATTCCAGGGAAAGGTCTCCTGCGGCAAAAACTGCATCTACGTCTTTGTAGCGTTCTTTTACCTGCGAGGAGTAAACCAACGGGTCTATCTGGTCGGAAACGCAAAGAATTCTCATTCTACATGCCTGCTTTCTTGAAGATGGCTTCCAGCTGCTTTTTTGTAACGAGTACAACAGAGCGGTTTTCGGCATAACTTACGGCTGTTCTTGTGAATTCTGAACTTGTGCAGATTATTCCCTTAACGTAGTTCTGTGTTTTTACAGTGTCTACTACTTTTCTTACGACTGTATCTTCCAGGGGTTCTGTATCCCTGTAAAACTGAAGGAGGAATATTTTCTGCCTTACGTTCATCCAGTTGTCTTTTTTGTTTTCTGTTGCCAGTATTGAACATCCGAACGGCGTAATGTCAAGTTTCTGGCACTGAAGGTTGAATCCTACTGCGGCTGCGGTTTTGCAGATTTCGGCAAATTTCTGGTTCGAGGCAGTGAGATATTCTTTCATTCCGTCATTGGATTCAAGGTCTTTGTACATACTGAGCTTGGAGGCTACGTCTTTGAACTTGGGGTTTACCTGGTATACCTGTTCCCACTGTTCGATGGCTTTTTCTATGCGACGGCTCTTTTCATGACAGGCTGCAAGAAAGTAACGGGCGTAAAGTGTTTCCTGTGACGACGGGTTTTTTGAGTTTTTGACGGCGTTTTCGAATTCTATTGTTGCCTGATCGTTCTGACCGGCCATCATATAGCAGGCGCCCCTTTCTATCATGGACTTCTGTTTGAATTCCGGCGATCTGAGAGATCTTTCAAAAGCTTTTATTGCAGCCGGAAGTTCCTGCATTTCCTTGAGTATTTTGCCCAGATAGTAGTAGTTTGAGTAAGTTTCGGGGCTGAGTTTTATTGCGTATTCTATGCTTTTTTTTGCTTCTGTATACTGTTTGCTTCTGTAAAGCAGGTAACCTACCGCGCTGTAGGCTTTTGCATTTTTTTTGTCTACGGCAATAGCTTTCTGGTAAAAGCCCATTGCAAGACCCGTGTTTCCCTGGGATTCGTATATTTTTCCGACGTTGTAGTCGTTTTCGGCATTCTGTGGTTCAAGTTTTGTAAGAAGAAGATATTCCTTAAGGGCTTCCTGCGGCTGGTTGAATTTGGAATAGAGTTCGGCCATCTGCTTTCTGAATTCAAGTTCGGGAATTTCACCGTTGAAGAGTGCATTCTGGTTTACGGTTTTGTATTCCATAAAAGCAAGTTCCTGCTTTCTGTCTGCAAGGTATGAGCGTCCGAGCCAGTAGTGGGCCAGATAATTGCGCGGGTCACGTGAGATGATTGATTTTGCTACACGCTGCGCTGCCTGGATTTTTCCTTCTTTAAGGAGTTTTTGTATGGAGTCAACCTTTGACGGAGCGTTCACTTTTCTGAGTACAAAGACGAGCATGAATACTATAAAAGCTACAAGTATTCCGGTTATTATAACTGTAACCAGGCTGTTCATTTATTCCACCTTAATTCAGTTTTTTATAGGGCATCTCTAAAAATCGATAAACTGTTTTTTTAGAGATAGCCGTCGAGTTCCAAGTTGTCTCTAAAAACTGTAATTTTTAAACACTCCCTAAATTAAGATTAGCCTTTTTATTAAAATATGTCAATTTGCGGTTATTTTTATTAATTGAAGGAAAGTAGTTTCTGGGTTTTAGTGCTGTCTGAATAATTTTGCTTAATTTGACCTGAAAATTTACAGATATATATAGATATGGGGAAAAGTATTTTTTTACGTAAAATGACGGTATTTTTCTGTGCAGCTCTGTTTTGTACAGGTGCTTTCTGCCAGTCCGGTGATTTTGCTGAAGGTGAAAGGCTTTTCAGGCAGAATGACCCGCGCGGGGCTACCGTGTATCTTGAAAAGGCTGCTGCTTCTCTTTCTTACCCGAAGGCTTTTGTTTATCTTTCGGTTGCGTATTACCAGCTTGGAATGTATGCAGAAAGTATTGATGCCTGTGAAAGGGGAATGTCTGTTCCGGGTACTGACAAAAAGGTTCTTGCCTTTAATGCAGGGAACTCTGCCTTTGCCGCCGGAGACTTTGGGGAAGCAGACCGCTGGTATTCGCTTTCGTGTGCTGCAGACCCGCTTTATGCTGTTCCTGTCCTTAACAGGGCAAATGCCAGACTCAGCCTTGGGCGTTATGATGAGTGTGCTGCAGATTACAGACGCTATCTTGAACTTTGCCCGGATGATCCGCAGAAAGACAAGATAGAAGCACTTCTTTTGCTTTTGGACGAAGAAAAGGCACGTGCGGAGCGTGAAAAAGAGGCCCGTCTTGCGGAAGAGGCGCGCATAAAAGAAGAAGAAGCAAGAATTGCCGAACAGAAGGCTGCCGAAGAAGAAGCTGCAAGGCTTGAGGCAGAAAAACAGGCTGCATTGAAAGCCGCTGAGGAAGAGGCTGCAAGGGCAGAAGCCGAACGTATTGCTGCAGAAGAAGCTGCGCGCCGCAGAAAACTTTTGGAAGATGTAGCCGCATCTTTGCAGAATACAGAAACAGAAAATATGTCAGCAGGTGCTGAAGGAACAGTTGAATATGACTACGAAACAGAACTCGAATAGTGAAATAAAAGAAAAAAAGACCGCAGCCAGGAAAACAACGGCTGCTTCCACAACAAAAACTGCGGTTAAAAAGACAGCCGCTTCTGGTGCAACAAAGACCGCGGCTAAGAAAACAACGGCTTCTGGTGCAACAAAAACTGCGGTTAAAAAAACAGCCGCTTCTGGTGCAACAAAGACTGCGGTTAAGAAAACCGCTGCTGCTTCCACAACAAAAACTGCGGTTAAAAAGACAGTCGCTTCTGGTGCAACAAAGACCGCGGCTAAGAAAACAGCTGCTGCTTCCACAACAAAGACCGCAGCTAAGAAAACAGCCGGCGTTACCGCAACAAAGACCGCGGTGAAGAAAAGTGCGCCCGCAGATTCTGTAGCCGCAGAAACAAAAATATTTGTTCCTGAAACCGCAATGCAGGTAAAAGAAACTATGTCCGACGAAACAGAGGTATTTGCTTCTGAAACTGTTGTACCGGAAGCGATCCCAGCCGAAGAAAAAAGTGCATCAGTTGAACAGCCTTCTGCAGCAGACGGGGCAAAACAGGAAACAAAGAGTGTTCAACCTGAAGTTGTGAAAAGAGAAGAAGATCTTACTTTCTGGACTCAGGCACGAGACCACGAAGTTCGTGATGATTCCGAAAAAAAGGACAGAAAAAAGTTCATTATACTCATTGCGGCTATTCTTGTGCTTCTTGCTCTTGGAGGTGCAGGTGTTTTTATGGCTGTAAAAAATTCTTCCGGGGCGGCAGAAAAATCTGTTTCAAGCGAAAGGCAGAATACAATTAAACTTGCCAAAAGTTATATAGAAAGGGGAAATTACGACCAGGCTCTTTCTTTGCTGAACGGACTTGTAATAAAAGAGTCCCTGGATGATGAAATAGAGGGCCTTCTTGACCGTGCTCTGGAACTCAAAAACCGTGCCGAACAGACAAAAAACGAACAGTCCCGGGACAGCGTGTCTGTAAGTGTAGATGCCAGCGGAATAGAAGATGCAATGCAGTCCAGCATAGATTCACTTAAAAGCGAACTTGCAAAACAGCAGGAAGAAAGCCGCAGACAGGCAGAAGCAAATGCCAAAGTTATCAATGACCTTCTTGAACAGAAAAAACAGGAAGAACAAAAACAGGAACTTCAGAGAAAAGAAAATGAAAGAATAAAGAAAATTGAAGAGCAGAAAAAAGCCGACGAAGAAAAGAAAAAGGCAGACGAAGCAAAGAAAAAAGCCGAAGAAACCAAAAAACAGGCACTGGCCGCCGCTGCAGCACAGAAACTGCGCAATTCTATAGATGATGAAATTGCAAAGGGAAAAGCCCTTCTTAACGCAGGTGATATAGCCGGAGCCATGAAGCATTTTGACAGGGCTTCGTCATTGATGCCAAAAGATGATGATCCGCAGAACAAGGAATTTGTTTCGTCACGCATGAGCGACATGGCCAAATCACTTTATGCTGCTTCTGAAAATTCAGGCAATCCGCAGAGCGATGAAGCCAAAGCCGCAGCTCTTTCCTATGCACGAGAGACTCTGGCAAAAGACCCGTCAGACGCGGCTTCACATTACATCTTTGGAATGCAGGCACTTGAGTCAAAAAATTATGCCGAAGCAGAAAAGCAGCTCAAGAGTGCAATTTCAAAAGATTCTGACAATGCCATGTACTATTACCAACTTGGACGTTCACAGGCACAGCAGAAAAAGTATGATGCCGCATCTGTTTCGTTCCAGTCGTCTGTAAAATATGACTCAAATTTTGCTCCTGCCTACTACAATCTTGGATTTGTTTCAGAACGACTTGGCCGCAACTCACAGGCTCTTGGTGCATACAGAAGGGCAAGTTCCGTTAATCCTGACTATGAAAATGCATATATCGCCGCGGCAAGAATCCTTTCAAGGCAGAATGATTTTAATGGTGCGGTTTCTGCATACGAATCTGCTGTAAGGGTTAATCCCTCAAATGCAAGGACTTACCAGGAAATGGGTTCTGCATATTCGTCACTGGAAAAATACAAACAGGCCGAAGACTGCTTTAAAAAAGCTCTTGCCTACATGGATCCGTCAAACAAAGACCCGCTTACGTACTATAATTTGTCTACCGTAATGTATGCGCAGGGAAACAGGGAGTCTGCGCTGGAATATGCCGCTCTTGCCTATGCAAACAAAGATGCAGGAAGAAAGGCAGCACGTTCAAGCATAGTTTACAATTATGCCCTTATGAATGAAGAAGCATGCAACTTTACAAAGGCAATTGACCTTTACCGCGAAGTTATTACGGAAGATCCAAAAAATGTAAAGGCAAACACAAATCTTGGTGTACTCTGCCTTGAACAGAATGATGCAGACAATGCAATAAAATTTCTGCTTGCCGCTTATTCCCAGGACAGTTCAAACTTTGAAGTAAACAATAATCTTGGAAATGCATACAGAATAAAGGAAGATTACGACAGTTCAATAAAGTATTACCAGAATGCGCTTAAGATTCAGCCAAAAGATTCTACCGTGCGCGAAAATCTTGCCAAAGCATTTGCTTCTGCCGAAAAATATGACAGCGCCAGAGCAACTTATGAAGATGTCGTAAAGGCAGATTCATCCAACTGGAATGCATGGCTTGAACTTGCAAAAATATGCATCTCACTTAAGGACGATGTTTCTGCTGAAAAATATCTGGTATATCTTCAGGAAAAAAATCCTTCATTTGAGGCTACAACCGTTGCTTCGCTTTTGTCTTCAATCAAGCAGTAAACAGAAGTGCTAAATTCTTTTGACCAGCGAAAAGAGCTGCCTGCGCGTGATTGCCGTATATACAGGCCTTCCGTGCGGGCAGTGCGGGTCAGGGAGTTCCAGCGCTTTTCTTGCAATTTCTTCTGCTGTTTTTTCATCCAGAACTGTTCCGTCCATAACTGCGGCACGGCAGGCTGTTGAGGCAGCAGCAGCGTTTATCATGTCACCGGGATTGATTCTTCTGTCCAAAAGATCCCTTGCAAGGTCTGCTTCTTTTCCTTTCCATCTGAGCGGTACCGAACTGAATTCCCATTTTCCATCCCCGCAGTTTTTTCCTGTAAAGCCTGCTTCATTCAGTTTGGGAAGAAGCGCTTCAAGGTAGTTGTCGTCGGCTTTTCCGTCTGTATAGACAGTGTAGGGAACAATAAGTTCCTGTTTTTGTCCTGCGTCGGCCATAATCTGATTGTAGATTATTCTTTCGTGTGCCGCGTGCTGGTCTATTATGTAAAGAATGTCATCTTTTTCGGCAATGATAAATGTTCCGAGGGTAATTCCAACAAAGTGAAAGCCATCATTTTTATTCTGTGCATTTTGTTCCGGTTGAGTTTGTGCAAATGTTTCTGAATCTGTTCCTGCATTTTGCGGAAGGTCTGCGGCGGTTTTTGCAAGAGACTGGATGTAGTTTGGCTTTGTGATTCTTCCTTCTACAGAGGCTTTCGAAAAGAATCTGCTTCTTGTGTCCGAGCGGCGCGGGGGCATATACTGTTTTATAAATGAAGTATCCCTGTGCTCTTCGTAAGCCGGCTCTTCTGTCTGTGTCATTGCAAAAGAGGTGTCCATAAATTCAAGGGCCGTGTCGTTCTGCGATTTTTCGTCCATTAAGGAAAGCGTATATTTTTTGAAGAAATCCTTTGTAATTGAACTTACGCCGTGATGAAGTGACGAAATGTCCTTGAACCGCACTTCGCGCTTTGCCGGATGAATGTTAAAGTCAACAAGTGACGGGTCTATGTTTACAAAAAGACATGCTACAGGATGTGTACCGTTGGGGAAGCAGCCCTGGGTTCCGTATTCTATAGCCTGGACAAGCGAATATTCCGTTACCCGGCGCCCGTTTATATAAATGTAAATATTTTTTCTGTTGCTGCGGGTTACTGACGGTTCCCCTATTATAAGGTCAAAATTCCATTCAGAATTTGTGTCAGAACCTTTAACATCATAAAAGAGGTCTTCTGATTCAAAAAAATCCATTGCCTGGACAAAACGCTGCTTTAGTGTCTGGCCTGCAGGAAGTGAAAGTTTTTCTTCGCCGTCCATGCTTATTGAAAAGGCAATGTCGGGGCGGGGAAGGGTTTTTTCTTCAAAGGTTGAACGGCAGAGTGTTCCTTCACTTGCAGGTCTTTTCAAAAAGCGCCTTCTTGCCGGAAAATTTTCAAAAAGTCCTTCTGTCTGAACGATTGTTCCGCGGTATTCTGCAGTTGGTTCCATAATGTGGTCTTCTGTTACCGAAGCACGCATTTTCCAGCCGCCGCTTGTTACCGTAAGGCGTGATACGGCCGCCATTGACGAAAGGGCTTCTCCTCTGAATCCGAGAGTATGCAGGTTAAGAAGATCTGTTTCTGAGGCAATTTTGCTTGTTGCGTGGGGACGGGCGCAGTTTTGCAAATCTTCTTTGTCCATGCCGCGGCCGTTGTCTATTACTCTGATTTTTTCTATTCCGCCACTGGTTATTTCTACGCGTATTCTGTCTGCGCCGCTGTCTACTGCATTGTCCATAAGTTCGCGAACAATGGCGTTGGGGCGGTCAATTACTTCTCCTGCCGCAATTTTTCTTGCTACTTCAGGAGACAGCACTTTTACACGGCGTTTTTGTGAAATCGTTTTTTCTTCCATAATATGAGTCAGGCGCGGGTTCCGTTAAGCTCTGTTGTTCCGCTGAAGAGGTCAAGAACAGGCTCTTCTTCTGTACCTGCAGTTTTCTTTGAAGATTTTTTTTCTTCGGGAAGCGAGTCGCCGTTCATAAGAATCTGAATGCGTCCTTCTATTGAATCAAGTTCTTTTTCCATTCCCTTTGCAAGCTTTATTCCTTCTTCAAAGCTTTTGAGTGCTTCTTCAAGGGTAATATTGCTTCTTTTTATATTTTCAGATAGCTGTTCAAGTCTTTCCAGATTTGATTCAAAGTTTTTCATTGTTCGCTTACCTCGCTTGTTTTTGTTACTTCTGCGTATATGGATCCCTTTGAGGGGCGTATCAAAAGTTTTTTTCCAAAAGCCGTGTCACTTGCGTTTCTTATTACGCGGCCTGTTTCTGCGTCGCAAACCATTGAATATCCTCTGTCAAAGATTGTCTGCGGATTGCAGTTTTCAAGAATCTGTGTGCACTGTGCAATTTTACGGCGTTTTTCTTCTATATAATTCTGCATGTTCTGTTCAAGCTGTTTTTGTACAGTGTCAAAACGGTTAAGAACAGGAAGTTCTATGTTTCTGAACTGGAGTTCCATGCTTTCTGGCGTGAAGGTTTTTAACAGAAGTTTCATGTTTTTAATGCGCTTGTCTATTTCTGTCTTTAAGTCGGTGACGGCATTCTGTATGCTTTCTGTTACCGAACGTTTTTCGGGAACTGTAAGTTCGGCAGCTGCGCTTGGAGTCGAGGCCCTTAAGTCTGCGGCAAAGTCGCTTAATGCCCAGTCAATTTCATGACCTACAGCCGAGACGACGGGTATGTCTGAGTTTGCAATTGCCCTTACAACACATTCTTCGCTAAACGGAAGCAGATCTTCGAGAGAACCGCCGCCGCGTCCTACAATCAGTACGTCGCAGAGTGAATAAGTGTTTGCAATTTTAATCATTCTTGTTATGGAAGGTGCAGCTTCTTCTCCCTGAACAAGAGCCGGTAGAATTACTATGCTTACTTTGTCATTGCGGCGCCTTACTATCTGGAGAATATCGCGTAGGGCAGCTCCTGTGGGGCTTGTGACAATACCTACCGTACCGGGAAAAAACGGAATATTCTTTTTTCTTGAACTGTCAAACAGGCCTTCCTGTGCAAACTGACGCTTTCTCTGTTCAATCATTTCAAGAATATCACCGGCTCCGGCTTTTGTCATTGAAGTAATTATTATCTGGTAATTACCCCGCGGTGCATATACGCTTACGGAACCTTTTACGACAACAAGAGTTCCGTCTTTCGGGGTAAAATCAAGGGATGCGGCTCTTCCGCGGAACATAACTGCAGAAATCTGGGCGTCGCTGTCTTTAAGGCTAAAGTAAAGGTGGCCTGATGCATTGGGCCTGAAGTTTGAAATTTCGCCTTTGAGAGAAATATTTGAAAAGGAACCTTCCAGCATGGTTTTTATAAGACCTGTAAGCTGGGAGACACTTAGCGCGTCGTTATTTTGTTCTGCAGAAGTCATTCGTTGATTGTAAACATTCGCTTTAATTTATACAAGAGAATTCCGATAATTGAAGGGATGAAAAATATAGTATTCCTTTTTGCGGGGTTCAGGCAGAGCCACGCTTTTGATAAAGTTTTTTCTTCTTCTTCGGCATTCGCAAGATGTCTTGTCTGGGCTTGCGGAATAAAAGACAGCCCTGATATTTTTATTGCGGCTGTTCCCGAAACAGAAGGTTTTGTAAAGGATGCGGTAAAGGCCTGCGGCTTAAAAAATGTTTCTGTTGTTTCAAAGCCGTCATGGACAACCCTTTCCCTTGTTCAGGCAATGGCTTCTTCCTGTGCCGCAAAAAATGCCGGATGTGCAGTTTATTCAGCGGCAGACAGACCGTTTCTTGACAGCGCCCTTACGCAGGAAGTTATGGACTGCCATTCAAAATATCTTGCGGAATACACCTTTGCCGACGGTTACCCGAAAGGTTTTGCCCCCGAAGTAATTGACGCCGGAACTCTGGCAATTCTGTCATCACTTGCCCAGGACCGTTTCAAAGAGGCCGGAGACGCACCTGTTTCTTCTGAATGCCTGTGGAATCTTATTAAAGGCGATATAAATTCTTTTGAAATAGAATGTGTCGTAGCCCCGAAAGACTGGCGCCTTTTGCGGCTTGATTTTTCATGCTGCAGCAGAATAAATCTTGAGGCATGCAAAAATCTTTACAAGGCGGCTTTGGACGAAAGAATTCCGTTTAAGGCAGAATCTCTTTCTGACTTTGCAGAAAAACGTCCTGACATTTTAAAGACAGTGCCTGCTTTTTACAATATTCAGATTTCGGCAGAAGATGCTTCAGTTGCAGATTATGCCCCTGCTTTTTTGAAATGCACCGGCGGAATGGAAAATATGGGGCTCGAAAAATTCAGGGCTCTTCTTTCGCAGATTGCAGAATTTTCAGAAACGGCTGTTGTAGGACTTTCTGCACGCGGTGAACCGCTCAAAGTAAATTCTTTGTGCGATTATATAGAATCTGTTTTAAGTTTTCCAGGACTTTCAGTGCTTGTAGAAACTGACGGAACACTTGTTACCGAAACCCTTGCAGATAAAATTCTTGTTGCGTTAAAAAATGCACCTGCACGTGCCGTAAAAAAATCTGCTGTTACGTGGATTGTTATGCTGGATGCTTTTTCAGAAGAAAAGTATTCTTCTATGAGGCACGGCGGAAACTTTGCTGCGGCTGTAAATGCTGTTCAGATTCTTGGAAGAAGATTTCCTTCATGCGTTTACCCGCAGTTTACGCGCGTTAATGAAAATGAAGACGAACTTGAAAAATTCTACAGATTCTGGCATGAAAAGGATTCTCCTTCAGGCGGAAAACTTATTGTAAAAAAATATGACTCGTGCTGTGCAGTACTTCCTGACAGAAAACCTGCAGACCTTTCTCCTTTGGAAAGATGTCCCTGCTGGCATTTGAGGCGCGACATGATTGTACTATGTGACGGAAGCGTTCCTTTGTGCCAGGAATGTATCGGTGAAGAACCTGCAGGAAATGTTTTTGAAGAAGGCGTGCAGTCCGTCTGGAATAAAATAGAACTTTCTTCTGACGGAACATCTGTTTCAAAAAAAGATAAATGTGGTAAATGCGATGAATACTATACCTTTAATTTTTAACGAGCGTCATATAAATTACACTTCAGTCGGCGGAACAGAAAGTGCGCGCAAAGTACTTGTTCCGGTAACCTGCGTAGTTCTTAACAGAATAGAAGGACAGTACCGGCCGCGTGTGTTTGACAACATTCTTTCAAAAGGGTTTGACCAGGTTATAAGCGTTGAACACAAAGGCGAAAGAAATGCTGCGGGAGATCTTGCGCGCATGTACCCCTCAATCAAGTTTATGACGGCACTCGAAGATGTTACACAGGGTGACCTTCTGAATATTGCCATGGCCGAATCAAGAAACCGCTGTGTTCTTGTTGTGCAGGATGACATGTGCGTAGAAAAATTTTCTTTTACGCCAAGACTTGCAGAAGTTCTTTCTTCAAAAAATGTATTCTGCTGTGCGCCCAGACTTTATTCGGGGGAATACAGGCTTCTTCCTACTGTATTCTGTCCTTCGGTAAGGAATTCTGTTTTTACCGTAGAAAACGGAACCAGACTCGACGACGGAACAGAAACACTTTTTGCTACAGATCTGGCAGGTTTTTATGACAGGGACAAATATATTCAGCTTGGAGGAGCGGACTACACGATAACGTCAGAATACTGGCAGAAGGCAGATCTTTTTCTTCGTTCATGGCTTTGGGGTGAACGGACTCTGATCAGTTTCCCTTTTGAACTTACATACTGTTTTGACACTCCGGAACAGGATCAGACTGTTGACCTTTCTTACCTGAGGTTTTATCTTAAAAACCTTCTTCCTGTAGTAAAAAACGGGGCTGCAGTTATTCCGCTTTCGTCGTTTGCTGCATTCAATTCAAGAAGTTCATGCGGAATCTCTGAGTCGGTAAAGCAGTTTAACAATGCAAGACGCTGGGTTTCGCGCAATAAATACCGTTTTGCTATGGATGCAGTTTCCCTTATTGAAAACTGGGGTGTAGAAAAATGAAACTTAGAGATTTATTCAACAGAAAAAGAAATAAAACCGTTCTTATAGTTCAGTGCAGACTTTCTTCAACAAGGCTTCCCGGAAAAGCACTTCTTCCCCTTGGCGGAAAAACTGTTTTGGAATGGGTTCTTGCTTCCATGAAAAAAGTCAAGGCTGACCGCTATTATCTCGCAGTTGACGAAAAAAGCTGTGAACAGCTGGCTCCTATTGCTTTTAAATGCGGCTGGGACTTTTTTGCCGGCTCCGAAACAGATGTTCTGGACAGATTCTGCAATGTAATAAAAATGTCAAAGGCAGACACTGTAATACGTGCCACTGCAGACAATCCGTTTTTGTTTTATGAAGCGGCGCAGTCTCTTGCAGAAGAATACGATTTGCGCAATTCAACTGCCAATGTTGACTACATAACATATACAGGACTTCCACACGGAAGCGGCGTGGAAATGTTCAATGCACATTCTCTTTTGAAAGCCGCATCCATGACCAGTTTGGACTATGATCATGAACACGTGGGGCCTGCTTTGTACAACCATCCCGACAGTTTCAACAGTCTTTTTGTACGTGCACCCGCGAGATTCTGCCGTCCCGAACTCAGGTCTACAATAGATACTGCCGCCGACTACAGACGTGCGCTTGCCGTGGTTCAGTCAGTTTCAAAAGGTGGTAAGTGTGACCAGCCTTATACATGCGAACAGATTCTGCAGGGGCTTGATTCTTACTGTATTTCTTCGCCTGTTCTTTTTATTCCGTCAGTTGAATGCGGAAGGGGAACAGGTCATCTGCGCCGCTGTCTGGAACTTGCAGAAAAAACAATCTCTGATGTTTATATTCCCGAAAACTGCACTCTTGCCGAAACAGAAGAACTTTTGGACGAGGCCAGAAAAAACGGACTCTTTGAATGGCAGATTGTGCGTAATTTTGATTCTGTCCAGGATTATTCCATGGTTGTGACGGATATGTTCAAAACACCTGATTCACTTCTTAAAAAAATCCCGCGCGGAATAAAAATTGTTGCTTTGGATGAGGGCCGCACAGACACTTCGTACGCAGATTTTGTTATAGATGTAATTCCTTCTGCAGACAGCGAGCGCGTTGTAAATATTTCGGATCCTTCTTATATGGAACTTCCACTTAACAGACGCAACAGTGTACCATCATGTGTAAAAAAAGCAATTGTGGTTCTTGGCGGTGAAGACCCGTCAAACCTTACTGTTCCTGCAGCAAAGGCTCTTGCAGAACTTGGAATTTATGTTACTGCGGTAATGCCTTCACAAAAGACTTCTGATATTCCCGACGGAATTTCTTCAGAACAGGCTGGGTTTATTGCCTTTGTTCCGCCGGTAGAAAATCTGCGCGAAAAACTTTTCGGCTATGATCTTGTAGTAACGCATTACGGCTTTACTGCTTTTGAAGCTTCGGCTGCAGGATGTCCTGTCATATTGCTTGGAACTTCACCGCTTCACGAAAAACTTGCTAAAAAATATTCTTTTGCATGTCTTGCACCGTCTTCGGTTACAAAAGAAAAATTTGCATCCCTTCTGGAAAACCCGGCAACCCTCGTAAACAGCGCATTTTCAGAAGGAGGCAAGTCTCTTTCTGAGTGCATCATTTCCCTTTCAAAAGGAACAAGACTTATGTGCCCTGTATGCCGCAGCCGTCCTGAACATGATGATGCTGTTGTAGCACGCGTTCCCGAAAGAACATTCAGACGCTGTTCTTCATGCGGAATAATTTACATGTCATGGAAGCCTTATTCCCACCCGGACATTTACGGAAGATCTTATTTTACCGAAGAATACAAAAAACAATACGGAAAAACCTATCTCGATGACTTTGCTTCAATAAAAGCACAGTGTGTAAGAAGAGTCAGCATCATTGACTTTATTTACAGAAGACAGCATTCGTCTGTAACACCTGTTGTTCTTGATGTAGGATGCGCAATGGGGCCGTTTCTGGACGCAGCAAACGATTCGGGCTGGCAGGTATTCGGAACAGACATTTCTGCTCAGGCCGTTGACTATGTGCAGAAGACACTCAATTATCCTGCTGTGTGCGGTTCATTCCCCGATGTAGATTTGAGTGCCGAATTCGGAATAGAAAAATTCGATGCCGTAACAATGTGGTATGTTCTTGAACATTTTGAAAATGCAGATGCAGTTTTAAAAGCCGTGTCATCCCTTTTGAAAAAAGGCGGAATCTTTGCATTCAGCACTCCTTCTGCTTCGGGAATAAGTGCAAAATTCAATACAGAAGAATTTTATGCATCAAGCCCGGCCGACCACTACACACTGTGGGAAACAGGAAGGGTAGAGCAGATTCTTCACAGGTACGGATTCAAAGTAGTAAAAATTGTTCCGACTGGAATCCACCCGGAACGGTTCCCGTGCGTCAAAAACAAAAACTTAAGTGACAAATCGCTCAAATTCAAACTGCTGGGAATGGCTGCAAAAATGATGCGGCTTGGCGATACATTCGAAGTTTACTGCAGGAAAATATAAAATGCCTTTACAGAATACAAATAAAACCGTAGCCGATGCGCAGAATAAAGAATATGTTCTCATACTTGGAGCAGGTCTTATGCAGAGGCCGGCCATTGAAGCTGCCAGGGAACTTGGTTTTGCGGCCGTCGTTGCAGATGCCAATCCAAAAGCTGTGTGTGTTCCGTTTGCCGACATCTTTGCTCCGGTAGACTTAAAGGACCGCGAAGGGCTTTTGAAACTTGCACAGTCTTTCGGATTAAATCTTAAAGCCGTTTTTACAGCTGGAACAGATTTTTCTTCATCAGTTTCATTTGTTGCACAAAAGTGCGGCCTTGTTTCACATACTCTTGAAGCGGCAGAAAACGCAAGTGACAAAGTGCGCATGAGAAAATGTTTTCTTGAGGCAGACGTTCCTTCCCCCGATTTTATGCAGATAGAACAAAGCGCAATACAGGACTTTTTGTCTTCCAAAGAGTGCGCTGAACTTGAGTTTCCCAAAGTTGTAAAACCTGTAGACAACATGGGGGCACGCGGCTGCCGTCTTGCTCGTGACAGAAGCGAACTTGAACACTCACTTTGTGAAGCGGCAAAAAATTCGCGTTCGGGCAGGGTAATTGTTGAAGACTATATGGAAGGCCCCGAATTTTCCATTGATGCGCTTGTACATGACGGAACATTTACCGTTACAGGATTTGCAGACCGCCATATTTTTTACAAACCGTATTTTATAGAAATGGGACACACAATGCCGTCTTGTGTTCCGCCGCAAATAAAACTTGAACTCATTGAAGCGTTTGCAAAGGGTGCGGCATCTCTTGGACTTACAGAAGGGGCGGCAAAAGCAGACATCAAGTACACAAAAAACGGCCCTATGATAGGAGAAATTGCAGGTCGTCTTTCAGGTGGCTATATGTCTGGCTGGACATACCCTTACGCATCTTCACTTAACCTTACGGAACAGGCTCTCCTTATAGCTGCAGGAAAAGAACCTGTAGAACTTGTAAAAAAGAGAAAGCCGCTTGGTATAACTTCAGGCAATTTTGTGCTTTATGAAGCTGAATGCGACAAAACCAGTGCAGAACGCGCATTTATTTCCATACCGGGAACAGTTTCTTCTGTATACGGAACAGATACGGCATCGTCTTCTCCTTTTGTAAAAAACCTTCTGTTCAGGTGCGGTGAAGGCTCAGATGCAGAATTCCCCCGCAACAATGTAGAAAAGTGCGGCAATGCAATATCCTGCTCAAAAAGTGCAGCCCTCGCTCGTTCTGCAGCAGAATATGCTGTTTCGCAACTGACACTCCGGTTAAAGCCACATTCAGAAAAAACAGACAGTTTTCTTTTTGGACAGGATCTTCCTTTTGAAAAGAATTTTCCGCCGCCAGCCTTTGCGTGCACAGAAAAAACAGAAGCGGCCCTTGACAGACTGCTTGGTGAAAGTCCTGTATTCAAAACAGGAACAAAAGCATCGGTATATTTTTCACAGATTATTCCGCTTATGGAAGGGCAGTACGACTGGAATAAAAAAAGTTTTACTGTAACACTTGAACAGTACGACCAGCTTTGTCCGAACCATCAGGATATAGAAGGCAGAAGTTTTTCCCGTGCTCTTTTTAAAGGTGGAATCCAGGGAATGCTTTACGTAAGCGATGGAGTATCTTATGAATCGTAGAATTTTTGTTTTGATAGCGGCAGTCCTCTTGTCTTCCCATGCGGTTTTTTCCCAGACAAAATGGGTTAACGCGGTAGAATCTGCAAAAAAAGCAGGAATGTGCCTTTACTGGGATCCGCTGGCGCAGTCAGGCGTTCTTGAAAAAAACGGACACCAGATTTCGTTCAGGGCAGGCGACGGTTTTGTACTGCGCGATTACAAGACAATAGTTACCGAAGATGCACCAAAGGTAGAAAACGGAACACTTCTGGCAACAGAAAGTTTTATGCGCTCAGCGGACAGTTTCTTTCAGACCGAAAGCGATGAAAGTCCCTACCGCATAGGTGCAATCCTCATAGACCCCGGACACGGCGGAAAAGACCCCGGTGCAATGGCAACACATACAATCGACGGTAAAAAGCGTACAATCCGCGAAAAGGACGTAAACCTGAGCGTAGGATTAAAACTGTATGACTACCTCAAAAAGTCCTATCCAGATAAAAAAATTCTCATGACGCGCAATACAGATGTGTTTATATCACTTGCGCAGCGTACAGAAATAGCAAATTCCGTAAAACTTGCCGAAAACGAAGCAATTCTTTATGTGTCAGTTCACGTAAATTCAAATTTTGACGAGTCTGCTTCGGGTTATGAAGTCTGGTATCTTTCGCCCGGTTACAGAAGGCAGGTTATAGATTCAAAAACAACCGACGATAAGTCACTTTCCACAATATTGAACAGCATGATGGAAGAAGAATACACTACAGAATCAATCCTGATTGCAAAATTTATACTTGAAGGAATAGGAGCGCAGGTAGGAAACTTAAGCAAAGCCCGCGGAATAAAGGCTGAAGAATGGTTTGTCGTAAGAAATACAAAAATGCCCAGCGTACTTATAGAAACAGGATTTCTTTCAAACAAAAAAGAAGCGGCTCTCCTGCTTGACGACAAGTACTTGCAGAAACTCTCTTTCGGGATATATAATGGACTGCAGGCATTTGTAACACATTTTGAACGCTCAAGAGGATTCACGGGAATAAAATGAAAACAGAACTTAAAAAAAAGTTTCTTCCGAATATAGCGCTTGGAATTTTTTTTGGCTCCATGTTGTTTTCGGTATGCATGTATTTGATAAGCGGAATTCAGCCGTACAGAGTTTATTACTTCCGCTCTTTTGATTCAGACTCTGTATTTTCTGAAACAAGAAGGGCAGTCGCAAAGCCCGAAAGCGGTGAACTTGAATATTATATAGATGACATTCTTCTGGGACCCATTACAAACAGATACAAGCCTTTATTTGCACCAGGAACTTCCGTCGAATTCTGCATAAAAAAGGGAAAAGAACTTCACCTTGGTCTTACAGCGCAGGCCCTTAAGCCTGATTCCGAGACCTGTTCCATACCCGACGGAGTGGAACTTTTGAAAAAAAATATTGTGAGTAATTTCACAAATATAAAAAAAATTCACATATACATTGGGGGACGTCCTGCAGGCGAATAGTGACTGTATTTTTTAATTTATTATATCTTTTGATTTTAAGTTAAATTTTCAGCCTGAATAATCAAAACAAGTTGACAAAAAGACTATCTTGTTAGATACTATATACTACAAGGCTACATCAAATGTGTATTAAAAGGAGCTTCGAATGAAGAGGACTTTATTTTTAACTGCCGCTGTCATGCTTCTGGCAGGTACATTCGCTTTCGCTAAGGAATCAACGCTCATCGACTTTACTTTGCTCGATGCAGACACTGTTGCTGACGAAAACGGTAATCCTACAGAAAACAGCAGAACTGTAATGGATTATTCTGTAGCCGCCGGTGCAACATTCACCAGCGATCAGAAATCACTTATGAAGACTTCGCTTGCTCTTCCTCGCTGGGAAGTAGAGCTTAACTCTTCTGCAAGAAATGTTGAGGCTGTTGCTTATTCACAGGTAGTAGCAGCTCCTGTAAAAGACACTGCTGATGTTCCTTTTGCAGGAAGCAACGTAATGGGTGTACGTGTTATATTCCCGACATGGAACAACAACGCAAATGCCAGAATCGTTCCCCCGTTTGAAATTCAGGCTTACGAGCCTCTTTCTGATGCTGACGAGAACGGAAACCGCTTGCAGCCTACAGACGAGCAGAAGGGAAAATATCTTTTCGAAGAAGGATACGGTCTCGTAAAGAATGTTGGAACACTCAAGTCAATCGCTGTTACAACAATGGGTATGAACTATCCGCACCAGCTTTATGTACTTCTTAAGGACAATGACGGTGTAGAGCGCCGCTACCTTATGGGAAATCTTTACTTTGATGGTTGGAAAACACTTCAGTGGAACAACCCTGACTATATTTCAGAAGTTCGCACACGCGAGATTCGTGTTTATCCGATTTACCCGCGCGGACTTCCATTCGTAAAGTTCTGCGGCTTCCAGGTAACACGCGATGCTTCTCACATTGGTGACAACTTCATCGGTTACTTCAAGGATGTAAAGATTATTTACGACCTCGCAGTTCTTTCTGCAGACCGCGACATTGATGATGAAGACCTTTGGGGCATTATCGGAAAGAAAGAGCAGGCTCGCCAGAACAACGAGATGTCACGCTTTGGAAACAAGCAGGTTAACCGCTTTATCGAGCAGGAAAAGATGGCTACCGAAGAAACATTTAGTTCTTCTTTGGAAGCAGGATCTGATTCAAACGCTCAGGCTACTGACGCTGCAAAATAAGTCTTGAATGACTAAGAAGGACCGCCCTGTTCAGGACGGTCTTTTTTTATGCCCTGAAGTTTTCTTAACATTTACAATTATTGGTTTACGATATGAATAAAAATTTGCTTATGATGCCTGACAAAAATAAAATTAAGGCCTGTTATGATTCCTATTCTTTTCTTTTTACAAAAATTCTGGAAAATATAGAACATAAACTTCGTGAAACCATTTATCTTGCGTCAAATCCTACTTACAAGACACGGGTCAAGTCTTTTTCAAGCTATTATAAAAAGATTCTGCGCCAGAAATCGGCCGAGGCATGTGAAGGAAATCACCTTGTTACTTTGACAGACATGATCGGAATAAGGGTAATCTGCGCTTTTCTGGAAGATCTTGGTGTTGTACAGCAGCAGATACAGGATGCATTTGAAGTCAGGGAAATAGAAAAGAAGGGTGCCGAGCAGTCGTTCAGGGAGTTCGGCTATGAGTCAATTCATATTCTTGTTTCGATTCCAAAGGAATGTATTCCAGAAGATTTGCAGGGACTTGAGATTCCCGGTAATCTGGTTTGCGAAATTCAGGTTAGAACTATTCTTCAGGACGCTTGGGCCGAAGTGGAACATGAGCTTATTTACAAGTCTGAATTCAATCCGTTTGACAAACCTCTTCGCAGAAAACTTGCTTCCATAAACGCCAGTCTGACGCTTGCAGACATGATTTTTCAGGAAATAAGGGACTATCAGAACAGACTTCAGGAAGAGCTTGGTACGCGCCGGGAAAACTTTTATGACATGGTAGATGACATTTCTGACAGGGAAATGAATATAAACCACCGTAAAGAGAATGTCAGGGAACTTTCAAGTCCTTTTGAAAAGGGCAGTATTGACGATCTGGTTCTGGAAGCTCTGCATGAGCACAACCAGGGCAATTTTGACAAGGCTATAGCCATTTATTCGCGTATTCTTGAGTCAAAACCGACCCCCTCTGATGTTGTGTGTTCTGTAATTCTCAAGCACAGGGGTATGGCATATTTTGCCCGGAACGATTATGAATGTTCGCTTGCTGACTTTAAAAAGAGTTTTGAAATTAACCCGCACAGTGAACGGTCTGTTTATTACGAGGGGATTGTTTATGCCCTTCAGGGAGAACATGAGCGGGCAGTGGAGTGTTTCGGCAAGTCTCTTGCACTCAATTCATTCCAGAGTCATGTTTACTTCAGGCGCTCTCTTTCATACTTTGCACTGGGCAAATATGATGATTCACTGGAGGATTTGAAGCAGGCGGAAAATCTTGGCCTTGATAATGATGATTTGAAGGCCTTTAAGGCTAAGATTTTGGATAAGTTTGACATGAAATGAGGTTTGTTTTTTTTTAATTTTTTTTACTAAATTTTACATTTTGATATTGACATACAATATGTGTTTATGATATAGTCTAAACATACCACATTAAGTGTGTATGTCTCCTTCGTCTAGTGGTTAGGACATCGGGTTTTCATCCCGACAACATGGGTTCAATTCCCGTAGGAGATGTCAGGGTTCCTTTCAGGAGCCCTTTTTTTATGCCTTCACAATAGTCTGTATTTTATATTATAAAAAAAGACCGTTCTCCTTTTGGAAAACGGTCTTTTTAGTTGATACACAAAATGTCTTAGAAAAGCATTACTATGATTTTTGCTGCAAGAACAACGGAAACGAGTGCCAGCGGGTATGTTGCTGCATAGGCAGAAGATACTTCATCTGTTCCAGTTGTGGCAATGAGGGTTCCGAGTGCCGGTGTACTTGTCATTCCGCCTGTGATTGAACCGAGGTTGTTGAAGAGATTGAGCTTGAATACAAAACGTGCAATAAGGTATCCCACAATCATAGGTACGGTTGTCATGATGGCTCCGTAGATAAAGTATGAAACCTTAACGTTTGAAACAAAGTTTACTCCACCGGGAACGCCTGCTCCGATAAGGAAGAGTACAAGTCCCAGTTCCCTCATGAAGTTTAGGGTCTGCTTGCTTATTCTGCAGTCAACTTTTCCTATCCTTCCGAAGTGTCCTATAATAAGTCCTGCAACCAGTGTTCCGCCTGAGTTACCCAGTGAGAAGTTTACTCCCGGAATTTTTATTGCACCGATTATACAGCCAAGAGCTACTGCCAGGAAGAAGGGGAAGAATCCGAAGTCATCAAGCTGAACAAGTGTTCCCTTTGGTTCAGGAATTGTTACAGAGTTTGCGGCAACGAAATTTTCGCGTTCTTTGGCCATGTCTACTTTAAGAAGTTTTGGTACAAGCTGAACGAAAAGAACTACTCCAAGAACTCCGTAAAGATATGCAATTCCGTAGCCTGCACTTATTGCGTCTTGGTCTACTCCCGGAACTTCCTTTGCGGCACTGAATCCCGGTGTACTTGTGAGGCCGCCGGTAAGAAGACCTACAGCCATTTCTGAAGAAAGGTTTTCGTCACATAATATGCAGATAATTGCAGTTACTGCTCCCAAAACTATGATTATTACTCCGAGAAGAAGATATGCAAGAGATTTTCTGTTGAATGTGCGGAAGAATTTTGGTCCTGCGATAAGTCCTACAGCCGTTACGAAAAGCGCTGTTCCGATATTGGAAACAAGAGCGAATTTTGACTTTATTGAGTCTCCCCATAAAGTAATCTGCGTGTCGACAATTGAAAATGTAGGAAAGTAGTGGATGAGTACACCGTATGCGAGGGCTACGATGAGGACACCGGCTGTTCCTAGTGAGATTCCTTTTACGTTTACTCCGCCGAGCATGAATCCCAGCGCGCCGATGATGAAAATGATGAAAATGATTGAAAGCGACGAGGAGCAGACTCCTGCCAAGTAGCTAAGCATTTTTTTCCCCTAAAAATAAAGATGATTTCAATAATTATACCGCTTTGATTACCTTTATACAATAGAAAAGAATTTGCTGTTTTGCATCCGGGTGTTATTTTCAGGAGCAATTTAATATTCAGAGTCTTTTTAATTTATAACAAATTTATAATATTTTGATTGACAGAAACTCAAGGGGGGGGGTAGAATATAGAAGCGGTTCAGTTTGGACCGGTATTATTTTATTGTTTAGGAAGGGATTTTATGAAAAAAATTCGAACCAGCTTATTTGCAATTGCCGGAATAGTTCTTTCGAGCGTTCTGGTTTTGGGTTGTCCGTCACAGGATACCAAGGAGACTACATAGACACAGACAACGGCTTCTGATGTAACTGTTCCCGAGTCTGTCAACAAGTCAGAGTATACTGCCCCGTCTGAAGAAAACAGGGAAGCGGTTATTGAAGAACTCAAAATTGCATTTACGACTTCGGGAAAGACACTGATTCCTGATTTCAGTGGAGCGGTTGTTGAAGATACTTCACGTACTACTGTTGAAGAAATGACTACAATGTTTGAGGAGATGAATAAACAGTTTGACAAGTTTTCATCAGATCTTCAGAAAAATGGAAAAGCTGAGCTGAACATTAACAAGGCACCGGGAAATATAGAAGAACTTCCTGACGGTGTTTCTGCTGTAATTCCGGAACTTAAACTTTATTTGAATTCTGAATTAATTATTCCGACAACAGAGACAGAACCGTTAGGAATAAAGGCGTCTGCAAATGCCTGTGCTTCGGGAAAACTTTCTGTTGACTACACAAAACTTGATCCTGAGACTGAAACTGAATTCAAGTCTGCAGTTTTTAATGCTTCGGGCAGTCTGAACGGTGATATGCAGGCTACTACTGATATGGTTCCTGAAGGGGAAACAACTTCTACTTCTCTTAACATTACCTCTGGAAATATGAGTATGGCTGCAAGGGCCGGTTCAGGTATGGTATTTGTTCTTGAAAGAAGCAAGGTTGCCGGTAAAATTGTTGCCAATGTTTCATATGCTGTTTCTGCAGACAAGGGTAAAATGCAGGTTGTAGCAGACAAAGCTGCGGCCGGTGAAATGGGCTCTCTTACCAAAGAACAGCTTGGTGCACTTGTTTCTGCGGCAAAGATCAAGGTGGACGTTTATACACTCGATGACCAGTTTGCATTCAACTGGGTTGAACTAGACGGATTTGACAAAGTTTATGACTTTATTGAAAAATCGAAAGCAGTTTTGTTCCCCCCGGAGACTCCTGAAGTAACCGAGTAATTTTTCTGAAATTAATTTTTATGGCTGTCAGGACTGCTGTATGTGTCCTGACAGCCATTTTTTAATTTACAATTTGTGCGCAAAGTTCTATAATGGGCATTCAGTCTTTAACGACTGAAGCCGGCTCTTTAAGCAGAAATTTTTTAGAGCCTGGCCTTACAGGAGTGGATTATGATTTCATTGCTTTCGCGCATTTTTATAAAAGACAGCCGTGATTATTCAAAACCGTCTGTTAGAACAGCATACGGGGTTTTGTGCGGTGCGTTTGGTATTTTTCTGAATATTGTTCTTTTTGCCGCAAAATTTATTGCCGGAACTCTGGCCGGTTCTGTTGCCATGACTGCAGATGCCTTCAACAACCTCTCCGATGCTGCTTCTTCTCTTGTTTCTATACTTGGATTTAGGATTGCGTCAAAAAAGCCTGACTCTGAGCATCCTTTTGGCCACGGCCGCATGGAATATGTTTCGGGGCTTATTGTTTCATTTTTGATTCTTATGATGGGTGTTGAACTTATTAAAACTTCTGTTGAAGCGATAATCAACCCGGAGCCTGTTTCGGGAGGGCTTGTTCCTGTTCTTATTCTGTGCGCATCGATTCTTGTAAAATTTTATATCTGGTTTTACAATCATTCCGTAGGAAAGAAAATTTCTTCTGTGGCACTTGAAGCTACGGCTATGGACAGTCTTTCTGATATGATTTCTACTTTCGTAGTAATTGTTTCGGTAATCTGTTCAAAATTCTGCAGTCTGCCTGTAGATGGCATTGGCGGTATAATTGTTGCTGTCTTTATTTTAAGAACAGGATTTGAGTCTGCCAAGGAAACTCTGCGTCCTCTTTTGGGTACACCGCCTTCAGAAGAACTTGTTAAAGCTATTGAAGCCGAAGTTATGTCACACAAGCCTATAATCGGCATCCACGATCTTGTCATACATGATTACGGTCCGGGACGCATGATGGTTTCTTTGCATGCAGAAGTTCCCGGTGACCAGAATATTTTTGAACTTCACGACGTTGTTGACAATGCAGAGATTTCACTTTCCCAAAAGCTGGGGTGTTCCGCAGTGATTCATATGGATCCTGTTGACTCAAAAAATGAACGCCTTAAGGAACTGCATAAAATTGCTTCTGAATGCGCAAAACAGATTGACACAAGGCTTTCTGTACATGACGTGAGAATGGTTCCCGGTCCTAGCCATACGAATCTTATTTTTGATGTTGTAAGACCTTTTGACTGCTGTGAAGACCGTGCTTCCCTTAAGAAAGAACTTGCTTCCAGAATAGAGAGGCTTTGCAGCGATGTAAGATGCGTTATATGCGTGGACGACCCTTACTGCAGTGACGATGAAGAAAAGTAGTTTTTAAGAATGGTGGGAATTCCGCCGTTCTTAAAATACAATTATCCGAGGTCATCGTCAAAAGTGTCGGGATCGTCAAAGTCTGCCTCGGGAAACTGGTCAATAACGGAATCTTCGTAGTCCTGTTCTGCTGTGGGAATGTCATCCCACTTCATTGGACCTGAAGATTCCTTTTTTTGGCGTGGATAATCAGAATAACTGCCTTCACCCAAATCATGATAACGGGCGCCGAAAAAGCCGTATTCGGTGTAAGCATCGCCGTTTATTGATGTACGGATCAATAATGCAATTACTATTACGGCGATTATTGCAATTATGATGATTATCGCAGTCATTGTCTTATTTTCCCAAAATCTTTTGAGCTGCTTCCTCTGCTGTTATGCCCTGGAACTGCTCTCTTGTAGAAAGATTTTTAAGCGTAAGCGTTCCGTTTTGGGCTTCTTCTGCAGAAATAAGAATTCCCCACGGAATATTTTTTTTGTCGGTTACAGCATATTGCTTTGACATTTTTACACTGTCCGGGAATACTTCTACTGCAACACCTGCTTTTCTAAGAAGACCGGCAACTTTCTGGTAGTAAATGCTCAGGTCTGCGCTTGTGTTGTAGATTTCTGCATCGAGGTAGCTTCCTTTTTGTGTGGCAAGTCCCAGCTGTGAAAGTCCTGCAATGAGTCTGTCGAGTCCTATGCTTGAACCTACACCCGGAACCTTGTCTTTCATGTAAAGGCCTGCAAGGTTGTCGTAACGGCCGCCGGAGCATACCGAACCGATTGACGGCAGTTTGTTGAGGAAGGTTTCGTAAACAACGCCTGTGTAGTAGTCAAGACCGCGTGTTATGGACGGGTCAAGAACATAGGCTTTGTCTATTTCTGCAGCAACCATCATGGCGTAGATGTCCCTCATTCTTTTTGAGTCTTCTGCAGGTCCGCCGGCAAGCTTTTCGATTTTATCCAGAGTCTGTGCGAAAGTGTCACACGGTTTTATGTAGTCAAGAATCTGTTCCGCAGAGGAAGTGCTGCCTGTTACTTCTGTAAGTTCGTCTTTTACTTCCTGTTCGCCGACTTTTGCTATTTTGTCTACAATGCGCAGAATGTCTTCTGATTTGTCAGAACAGCCTGTTTTTGTAAGGAATCTGTTGAAAATTCCGCGGTGGTTTACGTGGATTGTTATGTCGTCGACACCGATTGAAGAAAGTGCTGCCTTCATGAGTGAAAGAATTTCAAAGTCGGCACTGGCACTGTCGCTTCCTACTGTGTCAAAGTCACACTGAACGAATTCGCGGTAACGGCCTGCCTGCGGTTTTTCACCTCTCCATACTTTTGCTATGTGGTAGCGCTTGAACGGAAAATACAGTTCTTCACGGTGTTCTGCGGTGAATCTTGCGAACGGAACTGTAAGGTCAAAACGCATTGCTACATCACGACCGCCGTTGTCTTCAAAGCGGAATACCTGTTTTTCTGTCTCGCCGTTGCTTTTGCGCAGAAGAATTTCTGTATATTCAAGTACGGGAGTGTCAATGGGTACAAAACCGTAGGCCCTGTATGTGTTTGTAAGTTTTTCGATAAGACCGGCACGCAGTATTTCGTCCTGCGGCAGAAAATCCCTGAATCCTTTTAATACTTTAGGTTGAATAAGTGTTTCCATAAGTGATATATTACAGTTTTAAGGGGTTAATTTCAATGCTGTTTGCAGTAGACATAGGAAATTCAAATGTAGTGGCGGTGGTTTTTGACGGCGACAGAATTCTTGTCCAGTGGAGAATTGCAAGTGACGTGAGGCGTACCGGGGATGAGTATACTTCCATAATCCTTACACTTGCCCGTGATGCAGGAATTGACGTGCGGAATATTGAAAATGCAATTATAAGTTCTGTTGTTCCAGCACTTATAGGACCGTTTGTTATTGTCTGCCAGCATCTCTGCGGAAAAAATCCTTTTGTAATGCGTTCATCGCTTGCACTTTCGGGCGACCTTCCTGTTAAACTTCCTGAAAATTCTTCACACGAAATGGGAACAGACCTTCTGTGCAATGCCGTAGCTGCATGGAAACTTTTTGGCGGAAAGGCAAATATCGCAGTTGATTTCGGAACGGCTCTTACCCTTACAGTTACTGATTCCGCAGGGATTATACGCGGTCTTACAATTTCCCCCGGTCTTGGAACGGCTGTAAAGGCTCTGGCGACGAATACTGCACAGCTTCCGTTTGTTCCTCTTGAAGCTCCTGCAAGTTCGCTGGGTTCTACTACAAAAGAAGCTATTCAGGCCGGCGTTGTTCTTGGGTACAAAGGGCTTGTAGAATATCTGGTCGCAAATATAAAGGAAGATTTATTCAAGGTTTCGGGAGACAGGCCTTCTGATGTAAAAGTTGTTGCGACCGGCGGACTGAACAGCGTGCTCAAGCCCCTGACCGATGCTTTTACCAATGTGGACAAGGATTTGACCATAAAGGGACTCAAGGCTGTTTTTGAC
Organism: Treponema peruense; assembly: GCF_016117655.1. Classification (NCBI taxonomy): domain Bacteria; kingdom Pseudomonadati; phylum Spirochaetota; class Spirochaetia; order Treponematales; family Treponemataceae; genus Treponema; species Treponema peruense. Next base: position 1,672,775 of record NZ_CP064936.1, on the reverse strand, counting down.
ATTATGAGCGGCCGTGAAAACAAGTGAAATTCCTTTTATTTTTTTTTCTTTTATTTTTTTTCGTTTGTATTTGACTATTTCATTATGCAGGATTAAACTATAATTTATAGTTATGGAGGATTTCTGTGAAAAAAGATTCTGTTCTGGTAAAAGTAGTTGCCGTAGCTGCTGCAATTGCTGTCGATGTAGCCATACTTTTTTTTGGTTCGGCAGCTGTGTTTACAAAAAAATCGTCTGAATCGCTTGGCATACTTTCTGAAATGCAGGTTCTGCGGTTTGAGTCCCAGATCAAGTCAGAGATAAAACTTGTTCTTCAGATGACATCTTCTCCTGTTATCAAAGAATATATGGAAAATCCCGAAGGTTATGGACAGGCAGACCTTGCCCTTGCCGAACTTGAACAGTACCGGAATTCTTTTCTGAGCAAAAGTTCGTTCTGGATTTCTACAGCCGACCGCAAATTCATGTCTGACGGAAAGTATGCCTATACCCTTGACCCGGAGGATCCGGCGCAGTACTGGTACAAAATGACACTTAAGGAAACGGAAGTTTACAACTTTAACATAAATTACAATCCTGATCTTAAGAATACGTTCCTCTGGATAAATGCCGTTGTGCGCAATGAAAGCGGTGTTCCTGTCGCAATCGCCGGAACCGGAATTCCTATAGGAAACTTTATTGATGAGATTTATTCTTCGCTTGAGTCAGAGCCTGGCGTAAATATGTTCATGTATAATTCCGCAGGGGAAATTACGGGGGCCGCAGACAAGACTCTTGTAGAAAAGAAGGCTTTGATTTCTTCTGTGATTCCGTCTGCCGCAGCAGCAGGTGAAGTTAAGGAAGAGAAATTTATTCCTTCTCTTAAAGGAAGCAGCATGTTTGTTCCGATTGAACTTATTGGATGGACTTTGGTTTTGTACAAGCCGTTTACCCTTGAGGCATTCTGCGCCAGCTGTTATATTCCGGTTGGACTTATTCTTCTTGCGGTGTTTGTTTTCTATATGGTTTTGATGGCTTTCAGGATTTTTATGCCGCTCAACGCACTTTGCAGAATGGTGACGCAGATTTCATCGGGCAATGCTGATCTTACAAGAAGAATTGACATGCTTGGCAGGACTACGATTCCTGTTATAAAAAAGCTTGTTGAAGGATTCAATTTTTTTATAGAAAAAATCCAGGAGCTGGTTTCTGATCTTAAGGAATCTGAAAAGAGTCTTGAGGAGTCGCGCGCAAAACTTAAGGACTGTACGGCAGATACGCTGGATTCCATTGGCGGAATTCTTACGAGTATTGATACTTTTGGAAGCGGAATTGACAGTCAGTCGGCTAGTGTTTCTGATACGGCCGGGGCTGTCAACGAAATTTCTTCCAATATTTCGTCACTCAACAAGATGATTTCAACCCAGAGTGAAAGTGTTTCGGAAGCTTCTGCTGCAGTTGAACAGATGCTTGGAAACATTATGTCTGTTAACTCTTCGGTTGAAAAACTGGGAAAATCTTTTGAAGAACTCGAAAATGATTCTGCCGAGGGTGTTGCAAAACAGGATGAAGTCAATACCAGAATCTCGCAGATCCAGAATGAGTCTATGATGTTGCAGGAAGCGAACCTTGTTATTTCGTCAATTGCAGAACAGACAAATCTTCTTGCGATGAATGCCGCTATTGAGGCAGCACATGCAGGCGAGGCTGGCAAAGGATTCAGTGTTGTTGCTGATGAAATACGCAAGCTGAGCGAGACTTCTTCAGAACAATCCAAATCTATAGGACAGAAGTTGCGGAATATTCAGAATTCTATTTCAGAGATGGTGAGCGTGTCTGAAGATTCTGCACAGACTTTGCGGAATGTTTCGGACAAGATTAAAGATACAAATACACTGGTTCAGCAGATAGAAAATGCCATGGCAGAACAGGAAGTAGGTTCAAAGCAGATTAACGGTGCTCTTGATACGCTGCGTGATTCTTCTGTTGAAGTCAAAACCGCTTCTTCTGAGATGGAAGCTGGAAACAAATCTATTCTTGACGAGATTCACAATCTTCAGGATACTTCGTGCAGAATGCAGGACGGAATGGACAAAATGAAGGCTGACGGACGCAGAATGAATGATACCCAAAAGGCGCTTTCTGTTCTTTCTGACGAAATGGATGATGCTATCCGCGTGATTAGTGAGCATCTGAATATGTTCAATGTTTAAAAAAGGTGAACATCCGGCAAGTTAAGCTTTGTGATGTTCCCGAAGCAAGCGGCCCTTTGAAACGTTTTGTGCTTTTTTTGTTGTACTCTTTTTGATACGTTTTGGGGGCTGTCTTGTTTTTACATGTTTAAATGTGATATAATGGAATAATGTTTAACAGCCTTACCGGTACTGTAACCGGCAAACTTCCTCAGAAAATTTTTATTGATACTCACGGAATAGAATGGGACATTACGGTTCCTGACAGTTCTTCTGCGGCTTTTGCACAGGTTGGGCAGCCGTGCCGTGTTTTTACCTGGCTTCAGCATACTGACGCTCTGATGAATCTTTTTGGTTTTGCTTCTGATTCTGACCGTTCACTTTTTTTTGATCTGCTTAAGGTTGACGGTATTGGTCCGAAGGGCGCAATAAAGATTATGGGAAGTATATGTGCTTCTGATTTGGCACGCATTCTTGAAAGCGGGGATCTGGAAGCGTTGCAGAAAGTTCCCGGTGTGGGTAAAAAGACTGCGGCAAAGATGCTGCTTCAGCTTAAGGGAAAACTTACTCTTTCTGAAATAGACTCTTCTTCTGCTGCAAAGTCTGATTCCCCTTATGCTGATTTGGTAAGTGCACTTTCTGAAATGGGATACGAGCGCAAGAGTGCAGAAAAAACTGTTTCTGAAATAGTTTCGCGCATGACCAAAGACGGTTCTTTTGAAGGAAAGACAGATGCCCAGAAGGAAGAAATTCTGTTCCGCACGGCTATTGTGGAGCTTGCAAGATGAACAAAAGTGTGACGCACAAGTCTTCTTACGAAAGGGAAAGCGGTGACGAAATGAACATTGTTGCACAGCTGGCTTCTCAGGCTGCGGGCGGTTCTACAAAAATTTTCCGTGCTGGTGACACCGGCGCTTCTGACTTGAACATAGTGCGGGCCGACATTACTTCTGAAGATGATGTGCAGGAAGGCGGACTGCGCCCCAGGGTTCTTTCTGATTTTCAGGGACAGACGGCAATAAAGAAAAATCTTTCTGTTTTTATAAATGCAGCCCGTGAAAGACAGGAGTCTCTGGATCATCTGTTTCTGATAGGCCCGCCTGGTTTGGGAAAGACTACACTTGCGCAGATAACGGCAAACGAACTTGGTGCTGACTTTAAAGTTACAAGTGCTCCTGCTTTGGACAAGCCCAAGGATCTTGCGGGAATTCTTTCTACGATAACCGAGCGTACAGTTTTTTTTATTGACGAGATTCACCGCCTTAAGCCTGCAATAGAAGAAATGCTTTATATTGCAATGGAAGATTTTGAGCTGGACTGGGTAATAGGACAGGGCGCTGCTGCAAGAACCGTGCGTATTCCTATTCCGCATTTTACACTTGTGGGAGCCACTACCAAGGCCGGAATGGTAAGTTCACCTCTTATAAGCCGTTTTGGAATTATACAGCGCTTTAATTTTTATTCAAAGGAAGAACTTGCTGGAATTATAAGGCGTTCGGCACTTATTCTTAATGTTAAGGTAGAAGACGATGCTGCGGATCTTATGGCCGGCTGTTCAAGAGGAACTCCCCGTGTAGTAAACAGACTTTTACGGCGCATGAGGGATTTTGCGCAGATAGAAGGGAACGGCATTATTACGAAGGCTATTGTAGAAGATGGTCTGGACAGGCTTGGAATTGACTGTCTTGGTCTTGAGCGCTATGACAGGGAAATTCTACTTTCGATAATCAATAACTTTGGTGGCGGACCTGTCGGGGCAGAAACACTTGCCATTTCTATAGGCGAGTCAATGGACACCCTTGAAGATTATTATGAGCCTTATCTGATTCAGTGCGGGCTTTTGCAGAGAACTCCGCGCGGCCGGACCGTTACTGAAAAAGCATATGAACATCTCGGAATTGCTCCGGGAAAGGAAAATAAAAACAATGAAAACCAGCGACTTTTATTTTGATCTGCCACAGGAACTTGTAGCGCAGAAACCTTCGGGAAAACGCGGCGAAGACCGTCTGATGCTTTTGGGAAGAAAATCGGGACTTGTTGAACATAAAATGATGGAGGATCTTCCGTCTCTTATTGAACCGGGTACACTGATGATTTTTAACAACAGCAGGGTAAGAAGAAGCCGCTGTTACGGAATCAAGTGCGCTACCGGTCGCGAACAGGAATTTATGTTCCTTCATCAAATGGGCCCTGAAGGCGACACGTGGAATACAATGGTAAAAGGCGCAAAGAAAGTCAAGGTTGGCGGCCTTTATAAATTTTCTGACGGCAGTGAAGGTACAATTGTTGATAACCCCGATGACATTGGTACTGAGTTCAGGACAATACGCTTTACGTTCAGAATTACGGAAGAGTGGTTTGAGCGCAACGGACATATTCCCCTTCCTCCTTACATACGGCGTGAAGATACCGAAGTTGACGGTGAGAGATACCAGACAGTTTATGCAAAGGAAACCGGAAGTGCCGCCTGTCCTACAGCCGGTCTTCATTTTACAGAACCGATGCTTGAAAAACTAAGGGAGCGCGGCGCCGAACTTGAATGGATTACGCTTCATGTAGGGCTGGGAACTTTTCTTCCTGTGCGTGCAGAAAATATTGAAGAACACAAAATGCATGAAGAAGTTTATACTGTTCCGTATGACGTTGCAGAAAAGATAAACAAAGCAAAAAAAGAAGGTCGGCCTGTTCTTGCAGTCGGAACAACTAGCGTGCGCACACTTGAAAGTGCTTGTGATGAAAACGGTGTTGTCTCTGGCGGAACGGGAAAAACGCATATCTTTATGTACCCGGGATACAAGTTCAAGGTAGTGGACCAGATGTTTACAAACTTTCACACACCAGAGTCTACGCTGATTATGCTTGTAAGCGCATTCAGTACTAGGGAAAATATTCTTAATGCATACAACGAAGCCGTTAAAGAAAAATACCGTTTCTTTTCTTACGGCGACTGCATGCTGATTAAATAGTTTGGATAACTTCCGTGAGGCGGCGTGTATTCAAACTATTTGATCTGTTATATAAAATAATTAAGGTGCAAGAACTGCCGGCACGGCAGTTCTTGACGTTTGAAAAACTTTCGTGGAACGAAAGTTTTTCAAACTACATTAACTGTTCCAGGGCATAGCGCAGGAGATTCAGAAACTGGATCTTAAGAATTGGCTTTGCCTGTAGCAGCGAAAATTTTTCATCATAGACGCGTTCTGTTTCCTGGATAAGAGTATCTATGTCGCGTCTTGCGATTGGAAGTTTTATTCCGATTATTTTGTTTTCAAGTTCCTGTGAAGAAAAAACTATGCTTCCTGCAAATGCGATGCGTATGTTTGCCACTATTCCTTTCTGCGTTTCTACAAGAAAGACGAAGGCTGCAGAAAGCGGATTAATTAATCTTGAAGGGCCGACCCTGCGGAATATTTCTATTCCCCATTCATCAAACGGAACCCTGATTTTTGTCATTACAAAACTTTTGGGAACGCCGCTGAATTTTGAAAATGGTATGAATTTTGTTTCGTTCTGGTTTCTTACTTCAATCTGCGCATTGAGTGCAAGAAGCGGAGCCCAGAGCGTGTGTTTTATTCCTGGGGAACAGATGTTTCCGCCCAGTGTTGCCATGTTGCGTACTGCTTCTGTTCCAATGGATTCCAGAGCATCGTAAAGTACTGCCGGCATGTTTGCCTTGCCGATTTTAATCATCTGTGACAGCGTTACTGCCGGCCCGAAGTCTATAAAACGTTCACGCTTTTCTATTGACGACAGTTCGGGAATGGCCCTTATTGTCATTGATTTTTCTGCCGTAATTCCTGTTTCTGTACAGCCGCCGAGAATCTGTATATTTTTTACCGAGCGCAGATTGTAGAATACGTCTGCAAGATTTTTTGTAAGCTCAACGGTTCGGTTATTTTTTTGCATTGTGTCTTCCTTCGCGCGTGTGTTTTGCTGCAACGGCGTACATTATTGCGGCGGCAAGACTGTCACTGTCTGCACAGCACGGGGCAAGTCCTCTTAATGCAGAATAAAGTGATGCCTTGTCGGGACGGAAACTGGCTTTGAGAATTCCATAGGCTGTAAAAATTTTTCCGGCATTGCAGTAACCGCAGAGATGAATTCCGGCCTGGTTGAACCCTGTAATTATGTCCTGATAACACGGGTCGTTTTTGAAGTATTCCAGGGTTACTATTTTGCTGTCACGTACGATTCCTATTGGAACAAGGCACGCTGGAACAGGATTGTCGTCCAGAAGAATCATGCAGTTTCCGCAGAGGCCTTTCTGGCAGCCGCATTTTACGCTGAAGAGTTTTTCTTTTCTTAGAACTGTCAGGAGCTTTTCTGACGGGTCAGCCGAAATTACATGTTTCTTTTCATTTATTGTCAGAGTTATTGTCATCTGTTGTTTCCTCCTTGACCTGTTCCCCCATTTTTTTTGCTACATTTTCTGCATTTTCGTAGATTTTCTGCTCGCATAGTTTGTAATAAACCGAATCTGTCTGGAGCGGAAGGGATGTCATTGTGCAGCCTAGTGCCTGCGAGAGAGCCTGTGTGTAGGCTGCAGGTATTACATTGTATGCTATTTCGCCTATCTGCATGGGGCTTTCATTTGACTTCATGAACATAACCTTTATGTTTTTGCAGTCGATTGTATCGTTTGAAACAAGCGAAGAGAGAACTTTTTGTATTGAAAGCCTGATTCTGCTTTCTGCCGCCTTGCGGTTAAGAATCTGGCCGCCGTATATTACAATCGAAATACCTCTTACTATTTCTCTGTAGGTACATGGATCCAGTTCTATTTCTACAACTGCCGACGCAAATGATGTACTGTGGAACGGTGTTCCCGAAAAAGATTCCTTGTTCCATTCTTTTTTCTGCGCCGGAGTTATTTTCTTTTTTACGGTGTATGGAAGTGCTGTTCCTTCTTTTCTTTTTTTTATTGCGGCGCAGCACTTTTTTAAGAGAACCGTCATGACGCTGATGTTGCTGTATACGTTTTCGGGCAGCGGCGGCTCTTCGTCTGCCTTGAAGGAAGAATTTATCTTTACGGCGGACTGGTTTATTCCCAATTCGTCGGCCGCGAGCTTGTACCAGATTTCTTCTACTGTACTTGAAACCGGCGGGCAGTGTATTGTGAGCGTCTGGTCTGCTTCGAGCGTTACTTCAAGTGACTGGTCGTTTCCGTAGACATTGGAGCCGTAATAACCGGAACCTTCGAATGCAAAGGAAAATCCGATTCCGCGGAGGGGAGAAGAGTAAACAGCGTCATATTCAGTGTCGTTTCCCCTAATTTTTCTGTTTTTTGCCTCGAGGTGGTATGCTGAATATTTTCTGTTCAAATCACTGGCCTGTGTTATTGCAAGCGCAAGGTCATGGAAATTTTCTGTCTGAAACGTGAACGGGTACTGGTTTTTTATGTTCTTTTTTGCCGCTATTATGTTTCTTTCCCTTATTTCTGCAGGAAGGAGGGAACATTCGGCAGCCATTTCGTTCATTTGGTTTTCCAGGGCAAAAAGGGCTGCGGAATCTATTATCTGTACGTCAACTGATGAAGCCGGGGTTAATGAACGGTATGCTGTTGCAGTTACGCTCAGGTTCTGCGGACGGTATATTCCGGATGAGGCAATGACAAGTCTGTCTATTGTTTCCTGTGCGAACGGGTTTGAAAAGCCTGCGTCTACATCAATGTCTATTTTCATTGCAAGAAGTTTTCCGCTGTCGTCTGCTGCCGTTACATGTGTTATTGTGATTGGGCGCATTGAGTCAAGGAATTTTTCCTGTTCGTCACGGCTGTATACCAGTTTTACAGGTTTGTGTGCTTTTTTTGATGCAATGGCGACCTGACAGGCCAGAATGCTGTTGAACCAGATTCCGTTTGTTCCTGTATTTGAAGATGATGTTTTTTTTACGGTAATGTTTTCTGTCTTTATGTTAAGAGCCGAAGCTGCAATTTGCCTTAAGCTGGAAAGCCATTGTGTAGGTGTGCAAATGGTGAGGTTTTCACCGTCTTTCCAGTCACATAAAGCTCCGTTCGGTTCCCCGTAGTAGGGCGTGGTCATGGAATACTGCCAGCATCGTTTTATAAGGTGCGGTGCCGAGTCCAGTACACTTTCTATTCCCGGGATTTTTCCTTCTTTGTCTTTTTCAAAACAGGGGCCGTACTGTTTTTCGCGGCGTGCAATAACAGTAGAAAACAAATCATCTGAAGGCAGGTCTTCTATTGCGTCTTGCAAAGCCGTGCCGTCTGCTGCCGGTATTTCCTGAACGTCCTGTACATCCTGGAGGAATGATTCTATAGGGTTTTCGTCTACAGAAATTTTAAGTTCCGAAAGAATTTCATACAGTCTTGAAAGATCCGGGCCTGCAAGAAGTCCGATCGGCTCTCCAAGGTAGGAAATGTTTCCGTCGCAGAATACAGGGACTTTTCCGCAGGGAGTATCAATGAAATTTGTTCCCGGAACATCTCTTGCCGTTACTATCGTATATCCCTCGGGAAGATCGGGATGTGATACTGCCATAAGAATTCCTTTCTGGGCAGGGCTTCTTATTGTTACGGCATTTATCATGTCGCTCATGGAAAGGTCGCTGTAGAATTCCTTTTGGAAAGAGATTTTTGATGAACGTTTTCTTACTGCTTTAGGCATGGTGTCGCTCCCCGGTTTCTTTTACGCATTGTACGACACGTTCGAGCATCTGCTGCGTCATGTCGGGCCAGAGTGGAAGGGTAATTGTTCTGCTGTAGGCTTTCATTGCGTTGGGATAATTTTCTGCTGTAAAGTCTTTGTAAAGATTTTTCCAGTAGGTAAATTGAAAAAGCGGTATAAAGTGAACGCTTATTCCGATTCCTGCTTGCTGTAGTTCTTTTGCAAAAGTGTTTCTGTCGCAGTCAAGTTTTTCATTGTTAAGGCGCATAAGGTAAAGGTGCCAGGAGTTTCCTTCTGAGTCAGGCGGAAGTTCTACAAAGTCTGTGTCTGCAAAGGCTCTGTTGTAGAAGGCAGCGTGCTGTTTTCTTTTTGTGTCGAATTCGTCGGCGCGCGATAACTGTGTGCGGCCCAATGCTGCAAGAATGTCCGGCATGTTGAACTTGTATCCGGGCGCAATGATGTCATATTCCCACGAGGCTCTTGGGGAAGTGTATCTGTCCCATGTAGTTCTGTCCATTCCATGAAGGCGCATCTGTGTCATTCTTTTGCAAAGCTGTTCGTCATTTGTTGTGACCATTCCGCCTTCTGCCGTAGTTATGGTTTTTGTTGCGTAGAAAGAAAAGATTCCGCAGTCACCGATAGAACCTGCGTAACCGAGTTTTGTTCTGCTGGGAAAGGAATGCGCACAGTCTTCTATTACACGCACTTTGTGTTCTTTTGCAATGCGCATTATGCGTTCCATGTTGCAGACATTGCCTCCTATGTGAACGGGAACTATTGCCACAATCTTTTTTTGCGGATTCTGTGCAAATATTTTTTCTATTGAGTCAGGATCGATGGAGTATGTGTCTTTTTCTATGTCTGCAAAAAGTACATCTGCACCCAGATGCCTTGCGCAGGCTGCTGTTGAAACAAAAGTGTAGGGCGTTGTAATTACGGCTGTTCCGGGAGCAACACCGCAGGCTTCCATGGCAAGAATCATTCCGCTTGTATTGCTGTTTACTGCCAGTGCATATTGTGTTTTTACTTTAGCGGCGAATTCTTTCTCGAAGGCAAGACATTCTTTTCCTGTAGTGAGCCATCCGCTTCTGAGTACAGAAAGCACAGCCTGTTCGTCTTGTTCGTTTATTGATGCCTTAAAAAAAGGAATATTTGTATTTTCTTCCATATATATGTCTCCTGTTAAGCCGTGCTGTCATTTTTATAAAGCTGCCGCTCTGTTTGTTTGCGGCCGGGACTTGGCGGCTTCCTGTTCTTTGTAGAAAGCGTCCAGTGAGGGAACAGCCGCGCGCAGTATTTTAAGAAGCTGCTCACTGTTTCTGTAAAGGCTGCTTTTTTCTTCTATATAGTTGCATATAGGAATGAGGGAATCAATTAGATTGTCAAGATTAAAGCAGTCACGTCTTGCATTGGTCAGAGTGAGTATTTTGGGGTATTGCGTTGGGGTAGGGTTTTCTTCGGGTGTCCAAAGCGGTTCTACCAGACGTTCACCGCGGCGCGCACCTATAATCTGGATTTTTATGTCTTTGTCTGGCCTGAAACCGCTGAAAGTAATAATCTGTCTGGCAAGATCTATTATTTTTACCGGGTCGCCCATGTCCAGAAGATATGAAGCACCGTTATTGCCTACGCCGCCGGTCTGCAAAACCAGAGAGCATGCTTCGGGTATTGTCATGAAATAGCGCTCCATTGCAGGGTCAGTTACGGTAACCGGGCCTCCGTTTTTTATCTGTTCGGTAAAAATAGGAAGAATAGAGCCCCTTGAACCCAGTACATTGCCGAATCTTACGAACATAAATGCCTTGCTGGCGGTGGCTTTGTCTGCTGCATTTACAACTAGTCTTTCGCAAAGCATCTTTGACGCTCCGTAAACGCTTACTGGTTCCACAGCTTTGTCTGTTGAAATAAGAACAAAACGTTCTGTTCCGCATGAGAGGGCAGCATCAAGAAGATTTTTTGTTCCCAAAACATTGTTTTCTATTGCTGCAACAGGATTTTCTTCCATCATGGGAACGTGTTTGTATGCCGCGCAGTGAAAAATAACGTCTGCCCGTGTGTGCGAGATAATGTATTTTACGTAATTTCTGTCACGCATGTCCCCTATAATAGGAACAATTGTTGCTTTTTCGCCGACGCCTTCGCACTGAAGTAAATGAAGCTCGCGGTAAATGTTAACGATGGAATTTTCACCGTGCCCGAAAAGGTACAGACGTTCTGCTCCGCCTGACAAAAGCTGTCTGGAAAGTTCGCTGCCTATTGAACCGCCGGCACCTGTTATCAAAACGCGTTTTCCTTTGAGGTAGGAAAGGCTTTCCCTTAGCGGAATTACAACCGGTGTTCTGCCGAGAATGTCCAGTGGATTAATATCTCTTGCCTGAATAAAGTGGGCCTTTTCTTCTATAATCTGGCTTATTGAGGGAAGAATTTTTATCTGCATAAAGCCGCAGTTTTTTAGGACGTTGTAAATAGAGCGTATTCTTTCTACCGGTGCGCTTGGAATGGCAATTACGGCCTGGTCTACAGGATTTACGCGCAGTGCATCGGCCATGCTGTCTATAGGCCCCAAAACTGGAATTCCGTCTATTTTTGTTCCTATTAGATTTTTATCATCGTCAAGGAAAGCCGTAACTGTACCGAAAACTTTTTTTCTGTTAAGATCACGGACTATCATCTGACCGGCAAATCCGGCTCCTATTATATAAAGTCTGCTGTCAACCTTGTTCATTTCAAAAATGATACCACACCTTGCCGTTTTCTTCAATTCCGCAGGAAAAATAAGAAAAAACTAAACTGAATCAATGAAATTCCGATGATTTATATGAAGACAAGTTTTGTTTTGCGGAGATTCTGATGAAATACTTTATGGAACGAAAAAATACAGCTCTTTTGTTTGCAATGCTGCTTTTTGCCCCGTGTTTTGCGGCGGCTTTTCCTTCTGTGGGGTTTCAGATTATCCAGCATGATCCTTCGGGTGATGAAATAAGAAATTGTGTCTACATCATTGAGGATGCGCTGTTTGATACATTCTTTTCAAACGGAATTATAATTTCGAATTCACCGCCAGTTTCTTCTGATCCAAAAGAATTTGATTCAGTTTTCAGAAAGTCTTTGGATGAAGCGCGTGAAAGCGGAACAGATTTGTTTGTTGAACTGACTGGGGAATTTGATGTTTCGGACTCAACAAATCCGTCGGGAGCCCTTTTGGACAATATAAGTTCTTTTTCATATACAGTTATTGATATAGATAAGGATGAAGTTCTTTTTGGCGGAAAGAAAATTCCTCAAGGGACTTCTAAAATTACAGACAGCACGCAGTCAGTCAGAGATTTTGGCTTTGAAATTGCCGCTGATATTTTTAATGGAATAAGGAAAAATTTCCGGACAAGCCGCCGGTGATTTTTAAAGGAAGGATATATGAAGGATGTCGGAATTAGCGCCATCCTTCAAAACTACAGTTGCTGCACAACTGTCTTATATAACGTATACGCTTACGCGTATTAATTGAACTTAATCGCAAGTTGAAACTTGCTCAATCGTTCAATTTTAAGGAAGGATATATGAAGAAAATTCTGAGCACAGTATTTATTTTACTTTCGGCAACGCTTCTTTTTGCGTCCGGTTCGTCTATTGACGGGCGCATTGCGGTTGCCTCCAAAGGGGAACTTCCTTCCGGATTGTTTGCAAAAACTGCCGGTTATCTTCCAGGGGATAGTGTTACGATTACGAATCCTGCCAACGGTTCTGTTCTACAGGTGCTTAATCTTGGAACAATTGATCAGGCAGAAGGTGTGGCAATTCTTTTGTCGGGCGAGTCGGCTGAACGGCTTGGTATAAAAAAAGGCACCGAACTGCAGGTTAAGCTTGCTCCAAGGTCGGGAAGTTTTGACGAATCTGTGTCTGGCAGTGCAATTCTGTCTTTGCGTACTTTTGAAGAAGAAAAGGTACCGGAAGAAGAAAGCGCGCAGACTGCTGCAATAGAAACGGCTGTCAAAGAAGAAACTGATTCTGTTAAGGAAGCTGCTGCAGAAGAAAGCACACCTGTAGTTGAAGAAGCAGTTGCAGCCGAAGAAAACGTACCTGCAGAAGAGACTGAATCTGTAGAAGAAACTGCCGTTGCAGAACCTATTCCCGAAGATATTGACGCTGTTCAGATTGAACCAGAAGAAGAAACCGAAGAAAATATTGCTCCCGAAGAAACTGTCGTTCCTGAACAGAGCGAATACGAGTATGAAGAATATATCGAAACCGACGGTGATTTTATAGAAGAAAAAAATAATGTAGAAATGGCATCTCCTGCCGAGCGTGCAGAAATGCAGAATGAAGATTCCTCTGCCGAAAAACCAGTGCCCGCAGAAGAGAGTACTCCTGTAGAGGAAGAAGCCATTTCTGTCGAAGAAAGCGCACCTGTAGAAGAAGAGCCGCAGACTGTTGTGCCAGAAGAGCCGTTTGAGGCCGAGTCGGTTGAAGACGCTGTTATAGAGATGTCTGAAGAAGAAAAGAAAAGTGTTCTTAAAGGCGACATGAAAGGAGAAGAAGTTGCGTCAGTTGAACCTGATGAAACACCTGCAGAAGATGAATGCGAGGTTACTTTTGATGTCGAAGAAGAAGCCGTAGCCGAAGAGCCGTTTGAAGCAGAACCAGTTGAAGACGCTGTTATAGAGATGCCTAAAGAAGAAAAGGAAAGTGTTCTTGAAGGCGACATGGAAGGTGAAGAAGTAGCTTCAGTTGAACCTGATGAAACACCTGAGGAGGCTGAAGGCGAAGTTGCTTTTGATGCCGAAGAAGAAGCCGTAGCCGAAGAGCTGTTTGAAGCCGAGCCGATTGAAGACGCTATTACAGAAGATATTGAAGAACAGAGCACTGAAGTTTCAGAAGAACCTGAGGTTACCGAAGTTCCGGAAGAAAGCGCAGAAGACGCTGTTATAGCAGAAGATGAGACTGAAGCTTACGAACCGATTATTCTTGTTCCGGCTGAACCCGAAGCCCCTGTTCCAGAGACTGCAGAAAATGCTATGTCTGTGGTAGAAAAAGAAGAGCCTATTGTTCTTGAGCCTGTAGAAGTTCAGGAAAAGAAAGAAGAAGTTTCTGAAGTCAAAGCAAATGACAATGAAAATATTCTTGAGTCTGAATCTGAACTTGCGAAAGGCTATTATATCCAGTTTGCTACGTTCGGGGATATAAAAAATGTTTACGCTGCAAAAGAACGTTATTCAAAGTTCCCGCTTTGTGTTGTAAAAACTGCAAAGGGACTGTACAAAGTTCTGGCCGGACCGCTGACTGTTGACGAATACGGAGCTGTACTTGCCAAATTCCGTGACTTTGGATTCAAGGATGCGTTTGTAAGAAAGATAAAATAATTTTTCAGGGATAGATTTGTAACTATCCATGCAGTTTTAAATAAAGTTTTAAAATACCATTACCTGTAAACCGCCAAATGCGAGAATTTTCTCAATTTTGGCGGTTTTTTTTTATTTTTTTTGTACTTTTTGAAAAAACAAATGCAATTAATATATAGCAAGTTTAAAAATTTATTTTTTTGTTTTTATAAAAGAGGAAGGGTAATGGAAAAGCGTTTTTTATTTATTCTGGTTATGGTTATCTGCGGAAAAATTTTTGCAGGTGCGCTCGGTGTGATTCACGACAGAAAAGACGGGGCATTTGTTTTTGAAACCGATGAAAAAAAAGTTCAGCTTTATCATGCAGACGGTTCGCTTTCTGTTAACAGACTGAATTTTGATTCTGTAATTTCTGAATGTACTGTCCGAACCTTTTTTGAAAATGCGTCCGGAGGGTTTTTCTGTTTTGGTGAAGGAAGAAGGGCAACTGTTTTTTTTGCAGATGAAAGCAATGAACCTGTGCCCTTTTTTTACGAATGCAAATCTGATATAAATAAAATTCTGCCCTTTTATTTTGAAAACGGAACGCTGGGTTTTGTTTGCTTTACTGACATATTTATAGAAGAAGTTTTTGTAAATACCAATGACAAAAGTATTAGTGCAAAAAAGATATTTGAAGTTTCAAAAAAATATAAGAAAATCTGTGAATCTGACTTGTCCCGCTTTAGTGATGTCGGAAAAGGAACTGTCACTCTGCTTGACAAGTCAGGCAGGTACGCTGTTCTTTCAGTATTCAGAAACGGCAGTGAAGTAAATTCTGCGGTTGTTGAAGAAAATCTTTTTAATCAGCCCCGTGTCAGTGCAGTTTACACAAGTGAAAAAATTCTGGTCTGCGTAAATGAAAGCGGATTAGGAACGAAGATATTTGACTGCCCGGCTTACGAAACAAAGTGTGTATTTTCATCTGAAACAAATTTGCCCTTAAAATCGTTTTCTGGAACAGCTGTAAATGACAATCCTCTTTTCTGTTTGGTGTATGATAATGGAGCAGATTCTATGGAAGTCTTTTTGGGTAACGAAAATAATCAGGTTTTTTGCGGAACGGATTTGCACAGTGCTGTTTTTCTTCCTTACAATAAAAACGAAAACTATTTTATTGCCGATTACGGAACAGAAACTGAAATAATTCCTGTAACATATTCTGATTCATGGAAAGCAAAAGAATCTGTTTGTTTTGAAAACTGTTCTTATATTTCTTTGTTTGAACATGACGGACTCGGCGCGGCTTTTTATGACAGAAATGCGGATACCATAAAATGTATTTTTCTTGATGAAACAAAACTAAAACAAACGTACGAACTTTTGTGTAGCGACAGCCTTAAAACATTTATGAATGAAAGTCTGGAAAATAAAACGGTAAATGCGCAGATGTTTTTTTCATATTCAGAGCAGGCATTGATTAATCTTTCAGGAAATATGCTGGCTCTTGATTTTGATGACGGCCGCGCAGACTTTTCTGTTTCGGACTCTTTCTGTGTTTCTTCTCTTGTCAACGGTTCGTGCTTTTGTGTCTTAAGGGATGAGGATGGACTTAATGTAAAAAAATATTGCAGCAGCAATTTCAAAAGTATGAATGGGAGAAGATAATGGTTCAGATTTATAAAAAAATTATTTTGATTTTTACACTTGTTCAGTCTTTGTTCTGTTCATTTTTATTTGCTTCTGACTTTCAGGGTGAAGATAAAGACAATCTTGTTTACATAGACATTACTGACTGCAAGGCAAAATATGTGCAGGACAATACGGCCTGGGTCAAGGGAAACAGTATGCGTTTTAACGCCAGCACTTATTCTGCAAAAGGCTGGACTACAAGGGACAGAAGCGGACCGAATTACAGCAACAATAGGCTGACTTTTTCATGCGCTTTTGACGTAACCTTTATCCTTACATGGCAGAAGGCGAATCCATCAATTGACGCAAAAGTATACTATGATAACAAAGTAAGTGTTCCGGTTTTTTCTACAAGTGCGCCTTTGATTAACGGAAAATTCACTGACAAAGAAAGTGTTTCACTTAATGTAAGAATTCCTACAGACATTTGTGACGTTCCTTCTGTTGCGGGTTGTGGAATAAGCAGTATAAAATATTATAAAGACGGAAATCCGTATACACCTCCATTTTTATCCAATTTTTCGTCAACAGTACCGACGGTGACTTTTGATACCCAGGGAAACCATTCGTTTTCTGTGTGTGTAACGGATATGCTTGGAAATACGACAACTGTTACAAAATATATTTCTATTGATTCCCAGAGTCCGGTTTCTTCAGGGATAATTGATTCTTCAAATGGAGAGTGGAGCACTTCTGATGTAAAACTTGTTGCTTCTGCCGCAGACAGTATTTCAGGAATTGATTTGAATTCATGGAAAAATTCTTTTGGTTCGGGACGTAGTTTGAATATAAGCAAAGAGGGCATTCATAATGTTCAGTTTTCGATTTGCGATTTTGCAGGAAATAAACTTGATTTTCCCGTGAAGACTGTAAGAATTGACAAGACAAAACCTTTACTGAGTGTATCTGAAGATTCGGGTGGAGTCTGGAAAAAGAAAATAAATGTTATGGCTTCTGCTTCTGATTCTCTTTCAGGTGTAGATAACGAATCGTGGGCATACAGTCTTGACGGGAAAAATTTTGTAAAAGGAAATTCTGTTATTATAAAAGAGCACGGAATACACAGCGTGGTTTTTAAGGTTCGTGATATTGCCGGCAATGAAAGCAGATGCAGTGTTTTCAATTTAAAAGTTGATTCCGTTCCTCCTGAATTGAGTTTTACTGCACAAAAATTTGTTTCGTCAGATTCACTTTTATTGAAAAATTTTACTGTTAAAGATTCGATTTCACAAAAGCCGTCTGTATTTTTGATTATGGATTCTCTTCCGAAAAAGCAGATTTTTGTTTCTCAAAATGAGTATTCACTGGACATTTCTTCCCTGAAAGAAGGTTTGCACGAAGTTTCTGTAGAAGCAGATGACGGATGCGGAAATATTTCCAAACAAAGTATTTCTTTTGTAAAAGACAAAACGCCTCCTGTCTTGAAAGATGTTGAGTTCATTTCTGCAGGAAAACGAATTGTCAGCGGCGATTATCTTGTTGCGGATTCTGATACTGACTTAAATACGGTAAACCCGTCATTTTCTTTAACTACAAGTATTAATGCAGAAGAAAAAAAAGTATGCGGTCAGGAAGGAATTTCGTGTTTTTATTATATTCTGAACGGGAAAAAAGCTGTTGCCACGGTTAATCCTGATTTTTCTATAGATTCTTTTGTTGAAGGAAGAAATATTATTGGCTTTTATGCAGTTGATAATGCAGGTAACAAAAGTTCTGTCAAAGAATTTGTGTTTATTAAAAACAGTGCAGTTCCGCTTGAGCCATCGGTAAAAAGTTCGACCCACAAAATGTCTTACAATTCAAAAGAAGGCTCGCGTGAAAAGACAGCATGTATCAGCATAAATGGAGGAACGGCAAATTCTGATATAAGTGACATTGTATGGTCTTTCTATAAAGGGTCTTTGAATTCTTCCGGAAAAATAAATGAAAGTTCTCTTGTGGTTTATAAAAATATGTCTGACATTAAAACAGGAGGAAAACTGCGTGAAGAAATTTATTTTGAAAATCTGGATGACAATATGGAAGGTGAATTTTACTGTTTCAGAGCATATTCTGTAGGAAAGAATGGAAGATGCAGCCGGGCAGCCGAATATGTTTTCAGAATTGATACTTCCCCGCCAAAGAATTTTACAATGTGGCTTACCCCTCAGATCGATTCTGCAAAATGGTATTCTGAAAGTTCTGTTAACATTAACTGGTGTCAGGGAACTGACAATACTGGAATCAAAAACTTCGCTTACTCTGTTAAACCTGTTTTACAAAGTGAATCTGTTTCAGAACCCGAATGGATTGAAATAGAAAACAACGGGCTTATGAAGAAAAAAATTACAGTTTTTGAAAGTTCTGAAATTTCTCTGAAGATTTTTGATAAGGCCGGAAATGAAGATGTTCTTGTTCAAAAATGTCTGATTGATGTTGTTCCACCAGAATTTGCAACGGGTAAGGGAAGTGTTCAGTGGAGTGGAAAAACGTATGTTTCTGAAAGCAGCCAGAACATGGATGATGCAAAAATCCAATGGGGAGATGTGAGTGATCGCGGTTCGGGTATGGACTATATTTTGATTGATTATGGTGCCGGGAATAACGTTACACTTTCTGCAACAGTAAAGGAAGCGGTGCTTAAGGATCTTGATGAAAATAAGTCATATTGTATAAATGTTTATGCCTTTGACAAAGCAGGAAACAGTTCAAAGAAAATGTTTATTCTTGCTGGAAAACATATGAGGGAAGATGAAACTTTTGAATTTGATTTTAACCAGAATATAAAAGGTATTTGTGTTTCGGGTAAAATGAGGCAAAGTGTTTCAGGTGAAAATTTCGAAGTTGTGAATGCATCGCTGTCTGTTCCCGGTATGCTTTCAGTGGACTGTGAAAATAAAAAAATTGAATCTGTTCCTCTTGATGTTTCAAAGATAAAAATTTCTGAAGGGGAAATACAGGAATGTGTAGCTGTAGAACCGTCTTTGAAAAATAAATATACTGTTTCTGCATGCAACTGGGAGTTTCAATGCCGTTCTTTTGGATTTACAATTTCAGAAGGATTCGTATTTTATGATGTATCTTATTTTCAGGAGACATCTTCTGGACGTAATCAGGAAATTTATTTTGATAAAGTCACAGCAGGTTTCCCTGCAGAATTTGTTCCGGAAAGCAAAGCTGCAAAGACAAATTTGTTGTCTGTAAAGACTGACACATTTACTGTGAAAGATATTGATTCAGTTCAACTATCTGATGAAAAAAAATATTTTAACGGAAATGCTTATGTTGTGCCGGCAAAACTGAATATAGTTAATTCAGAAAATGAAAAGAAAATTCCGCTGCATAATATTTCTGTTTCCGTGGATAATAAAAGTCTGCATGCAGAAACTGATTCCGCAAAATCATTTTATATTACAGAAAACAATATAAGAATGTGTATTGCAGATGCTTTCGTCTTGAGCTCATGCATTAATGTCAATACGGCATCTTTTGTTGTAAAAAATTCTTCAGGTGATTTTTTTGATATTTATGTACATGATTTTGTTCTTGATGAATCTTCAGGTAAGGCTGATTTCTCATACTCCAATTTTACATTCAGAAATGAAAAAGGCGATATTGTAGATAAAATAAATTTTGGAAATGTTTATATAAAATCCGAAGATGTTCATTTTGATTCAAACGGGAAAATTGTTTGTTCTGGTTCATTAACTGACGGTGAAAATGAAATCTGTTCTGTCAGTGATATTTATTTCGATGCCGGCCAAATTGATTTTTCTGAATCAAAGATCAATTCAGTTTCTTCAAGCGTATTCGGATTCCCTCTTGAAATATCTGATGCGTCTGTTGTTGCAGTCAATGGAAAATGCGGTCTGCTTGTCAAAAAGGGATTTATTACTGCTTTTGATAAAAAAATTGCCGTTGGTGGACTGTGCGTTAATACCTGTGATTTTAATGATATCATTTGTGAGAGTGAAATTTTATTTGATTTTGAATTACACACGGATTATGGAACTTATATCAGGTTTGACAAAGGAACAGTCAGTAAAAATGGTGTTACCTGTAATCTTCAAATACCTGTTCCACTTTCAGAAAATCCTGTTTGCGTTAATTCTGTTTTACTGGAAAGTGACGGAAGTTTTTCTGCACGCAGGAAATATTCTGATGATGAAGTCCCTGTCAAAGTTTTTTACGGGAATTATTCTTTTGCTGTACGTGAATTTGTTTTTGACGGAAAATCTTTTCTTGTAGAAAAAGGGTTTCTTGACTGTTCAAAATTGAATTTGATGTATGATGGAAAACGACAGGACAGTATCACTTTTACCGGGGCAGAATTTACTTACACATCAATGACGGCATCACCTGAATTTGAAGAATCAGGTTTAAGTTATGTTTCTGGGAACTGGGAACTGAGTATAAATAAAATGTTCTTCGTCTCTGGCGCTTTGCAGTGTTCAGGAAGTGTATATAAAGAATTTGAGGAAGGTGAATTATATCTTGCCTTCAATTCTTTTGTTGTAAAACCTGACGGTAGCTTTTTGAGTGGTCTGTCGACTTCTGTTAAAGAAGAAAATATACTTGTAATTAATTCTATTCCTGTTTATATATGCTCAAGCCGTTTTATTCAGGAGTCAGAAAATAACAGCCTTGTACAGTGTTCATCGCCCGTTTTGGATTTCCAAATGTCGGGAATAGATTCTATCATACTTGGAAACACTAAAATTTCTTGTGACGGCAGTATTGAGTCAGATGCAGTTTACCGTGATTTTGTATTTGATTCTGCTAACGGTTACTCTGTAAACGCTTCGGGCGTAAAACTGGATAATTCAGGAATCGGATTCAAGGGTATTCTTGTGTCAACAGAAATAAGTGGATGCTGTGAATACAATGATTTCAGAATACGTTTTTTTGCAGACGGTTCCGTTTTTCCTGATTCGCAGTCGGGTGACACTTTTACTTATGAATATGCAGGATGGGAAATAGAAGGTGTCGGTTTTTCAAATGACGGTGAGTATACTATTATAGAAGAAAATTATGTAACGTTCCGTGACGTTCGGTTCAATCTGGGACGAATTAAGTTTGATGCAGACGGACAGGCTTTAACAGTTGTTAACGAACAGAATGTTAAAATAAGTTTCTCTTCCCAAAATGATATCCTGTATGAAACCAAACTTACAAAAAATGGAATTGTAGCCGGATTCCGGGTTTCGATGCCTTCTTCTTTAGGCAGCCAAACTTTTGATTATCCTGGTGTAAAAATTTTTCCGGACGGTTCGTGTTCTTCTTCTGGTTCTATAAAGGGTTTCTCATTTGAACTGGGAATGGCTGAGTTTGAGATAGGTGGAATTTCTCTTTCATCCAATGGACTAATGCTTATTGACTGCAATATATTTTTTTCCGGCATTGATGACGGGGTTTCCGTTTCGATAGGAAAACTTTTTATAGAAAACGGATGCATCGTAAATATGGAACAGGCTTCTGTTACTCCTTTTGAAATATGGAACTGCTGGTTTTCTATTGAAAATTTTGGTATTACCGGCAACGGAATTTCTTTGAGTGCCTGGATGACTCTTCCTTCTGATTTTCCAGGTATTCTGTCTGAGCGAAGAATATATGTAAAGGAACTTTTTATTGACTGGACAAACGGTCTGGAAAAAATCGATGCTACAGCAACCGGTGAATATGTTATTCCTCTGTTTGGTGACTGGAAAATTGCCTTTTCAGAATTTAATGTGTTTGCAAACAACAATGATGCCGGACTTGGTTTTAAACAATGCGGACTTATTCTTCCGCCTGGATTTGCTGTTTCAAAAGTTTCGGTCAGTGATATAAAGATGAATCTTTCTTCCGGGACTGTTTTGTTTGATTCAATTTGTGCAGAAACAGATATTGATTTCACTTTCGGTGGTGTTAGTTTTAGCTTTGATGAACTGACCGTACACAGTTCTGGTAGTGTAGGATTCCACGGTGGTGCCTCGTTTGATGACGAAAAGTTTCCGGAGTTTTTGCGCAGTGTAAAAATTCCCGATGCATATCTGGAGTTTGCATCTGACGGTTCAATAAATGAATGTCGGGTTGCTGCGCAAAATATCCACGGAACTATCGGAAGCGGAATTTATGCTCTTGCTGTAAAAAATGCAGATATTCTTTTTGAAAAAGACAGTGAAGAAAAATTCATTCTTGATGTTTCAGGAGAGGCAGGTTTTACGGAACATGCTCCTAAAGATCTGGCAAACCTGTCGCTTAAAATAGATGAATTTATTGTAGATGCGAATTCCGGAACAATTCGTTCGTTCAAGGCCGGTGCTTATGGTATGGCTTTTTCTTTCGGTGGGGTACGACTTTGTGATGCTGGAGCATATGTTGCGACTTCCTGTGAAGATGAGGGCTTTGTTTCTTTTACGGGCAATCTGGTGCTACCGGATGCTCTTCCAGGGGATCTCGGTGGAACAAAAGTTTCTCTCGATGAGTTTACGCTGGGCCTTGACGGAAGTGTAAAAGCTTTTTCTGCTTCGTATATTACAGATGAAGTTTTGTCGCTTTTAAAAGGTTTGTACCTTAAGAAAACAAATATTCTTGCGCAGTATACGGGCAGTGATGTTTTGTTCAAAATAGATTCGGGGATTTTTCTTGATGAAAAAACTTTCCCTTCTGGACTTGGCGGAACATCGCTTGACGCAAAACTGTCGTTTGACTCAACCGGATTACTGGATCTTGATGCTTCATGTAGCCTTAGTGACAGGGTAATTTTGAATACCCTTGTTACAAGAAATGCCTGGATCGGAATCAGGAAGACAGAGAACAGTTCTATTGAAGTTTCCCTTACCGGAAATCTTTCTTTTGCTCCAGAAACAAAACTCCCGCAGGCTGTCGCTTCTTCCACATTCGTAATTGATGTTTTGAAATTCAATTCTTCGGGAACATTATTGGATTTAAAGGCAAGTGCATCTGCAGGAAACTTCGGTTTGTTCAATGCAGTCAGGATTGTCTCACCAAAACTCTTTCTTTTAAAAGGAACTGCAGGTGATATTATCGTAGATGTCGGTGGCGGACTTGAGATAACAGCTGCCGGTGTTCCTGACAGTCTCAAGAATTCAAAACTCAATATCAAAACTTTGCGGTTTTCTACAACCAAAGGAATGCTGTCATTCAATGCCGCTCTTACAAGTCCTGTGAAGTTTACGGTGCTTCAAGGATTGGATTTAACACTCAAATCACTTTCTCTAAGTTCTTCAGGATTTACATGTTCTGCACTTTCAGAAATGAAATTCCAGGGACCTATGAAAGGTGTTTCTTTTTTACTCAATAATTTTGCTATGTCCTGGAACGGAAAAATTCTTGACATAAACGGCGGTCTTGATTCCATGGATATTGAAATTGCCGGATTTAAGGGCTCAATTGAAAAATTGAATTTCATTAAAGATGATAAATGTTCTGACGGTTTTGCTATCTGCCTTAAGAAATGTAAGGTTGTATTTCCTGCAAATATGGGAAGCTTAAGCGGAACATCTATGGAGGTAGAAAACGCTTCTTTCAAAAACGGAAAGTTTACCGGTGTGTTTGCCGTTTCTGTTCTGGAAATAAATATTGCAGGTTTTGCATTGAAGATACAAAGTCCGCGGTTTGACTTTTCCGACAATTCAATAAAATTCAGTTCTGTAAAATTGGTTGGTCCAGCACTTTTGAATTCGTCAATGATTGCGCTTTCCAATGTAAAAATAAATCCTTCTTCAGGACTTTCATTTTCCGGCGGTGGTTTCTCTCTCCCGGACTTTTCTTTGGGAGGAAAAATAGGATTCAGCAGAGTCCGTGCAGAGTTTGGAAACAATAACGGTATTTGGTCTGTTTATGGAACTGCAAGAATGTCTGTGCCGAATGCCGGGGAAATGGCTGCACTGATAAGTTTTACAAATCCATCTTCCGAGTATCCGATTGGTTTGAAAAGAGCGTATTTTAGTTTTGAAACTGCAAAGGGAGTTATAGGTATTCCAATTGGTACCACCGGACTTTATATGAGTGGAATCCGTGGCGGACTTGCCTATGGGGCACCGGATGAAGTTCCGTCTGATATAAGACATATGTTTAAAAAAGGAATACGCATTCAGCTTGGACTTACAGTTGCAGACAAAACAGGAGGCTCTCTTGTAAAAATGACTCCTGATACCTGGATTGATGTTGAAAATCTGACATGGGCATTCAAGGGAAATCTAACTGTTTTGAAAGGAAGCCTGAATTTATCTGCAAATGCAAGCGCTGTTTTTTCCAGGGCGGGCTTAAGCACAGAAGTGAATGTTAATCTTACATTTATAAAAGGCCGGATTGAACTGTACATTTTCGGACGGAACGGACGCACAATGTTTTCGGGAACAGGCAATGTCGGTCTTTCTCTTGAAAAGGGCAGCCTCTATCATACTTCTTTCAAGATATTTTGGAAAAGAATAACTATAGATATTCCGCCATGTAAAATAAATCTTGGGAATACAGGAGTTGAATTCGGGGATTTCAGTAACGGGAAACGCGGGTTTAAGGCCTCTGCATATTTTGACGGTTTCGGAACCTTCGGTGTTTTTGTATCTGACAATGGAATGAAAATCGGAGATGTATCTACCTATAAAATTGTAAGACCTGCAAATTCATTTTCAAATAGATCCGGAAATTATTCTTTGAATTATGAAAAACAGAATTATAATATGCCTCTTTCACAATTCAATTTGAATGTAAATGAAACTGTTGAATCAGGAATCAATAACCATCCGTTTAAGGTTTCTGAAAATCTTCATTCAAGGATTATTTCAGAAGAAGAGAGCGGGCAGGGCTTGTATTTTGAGCGCAATATAATTCAGAAAAATGAAAAGGCAAAAGCAAGACTCGACAGAATAGTTTTTGTATGTGCTTATGCCGAAGGAAATCCGACTTTCAAGGCTGTGTCACCTTCAGGACATATTTATATTGCCGGGGATGAAAATGTCGAAACATATTATTACGAAGACTGCGTGATGTTTACGGTTCTTTCGCCCGAAAACGGTGACTGGAATTTTATAGTCGAAGGAATAGAAAAGGGAATGTATTCTGTTGATGCACTTACTGTTGAAAAGAAAGCAGAAATTGTTCTGGACAGCCCTTCCGGGGAAATAAATACAGACGGAGCAGTTTTGGTTTCAGGAAGAATTGTATCGGGTTATACCAAAAAAGTACGTTTAAACGCTTATTCGGAGGAAACTGGCACTTATGTTAATTTGGCTGAAGTTGATGTAAATGAAGACGGAAGTTTTGTAGAAAATATTTCCATTGAACAACTGGCCGATGCAAATTACACGCTTGGAGTTTCAGCTTTTGATTCATCTGGAATTCCGGAACAGGTTTCCTGTTTTTCACCTTTGATTCACTTAAATAGAGAGAATGCTGTTCTGAATCCTCCTTCAGAATTCCGAGTCTGGAAAAACTCTGATGGTGAATGTATTTTTGAATGGGACGAAAATATTTTGGGGAATATTCGTGGATACGTTCTTGAAATATCTGATGAAGAAACCACTTTGATTGATGCGGGAAAAGTGTCTGCATATACTACATCAATTCCAAAGGGCAATTTTTCGGCACGGATTAAAACTGTTGATGTTTACGGCAGGGAAAGTAATTTTTCAAAAGAAATATCATTTGACAGTGAAAGCGTATCAAAAAAAATCAATCTGCCTGTTATAGAAAAAAATCCGGATGCAATTATACTCCGTTCAGGTGAAACAGATTCTTTCGGAATAAAAACTTCTGTAAACAATTTTGAAGAAACAGATGATGCATATTCGTACTTTTACGGAACTGTTGACAAAATCAATATGGATGGAACCGGTTATGACGCTTCTGAATTTATAAAAGCAAATTTTGATTCTTCCGTAAAAATTGAACGGGACACTGCAGGACTTGTTTGTTATGTTTCTGTATCAGAACGATGTACACCAGGAAAATATATCCTTCAGGGAAAAATTTTTAACCGTGGAAACCCGTCGCTCGAAGATGATTACTCAATTGGAATCAACGTTGAATACCCGAAGCTTGCAATTTACAGAACTGAACCTTCTGTAATAACAGAAGAATGCGGTCCGGATTTATACGTGTACGGAGAGGGCTTCGTCAACGGAAGTAGATATTATCTTGATGGCAGTGAATTGTTTGCAGAAGAAAGTGAAGTTGCTTATGTTAAGTCAAAGCATCTTGTGTACAGCGGAGATCTTATGTCAAATAAATCAAGAATACTCAGAATAGAAAATCCTTCAGGGGATTGTGCCGAATACTGTATTCCTGTGTCTAAAGACATCTGGACTTTTGAGCCGTGTCAGGAAAAGCTGGTTCTTGCCCCTGGTCAAAGCGGAATACTGCCTGTTGATTTTACCGGTAATGCAAACTCTGCTGATGCACCTGTGTTCAGAATAGAAGGTCTCTGTGACGGGCTTGAGGTAAGATTACCTGACGTTATTTCTTCAGGTGTTGAGGAATTTGTTTTTACGGCAGCAGATACTACTGTGCCGGGAACGTATGATGTAAAATTTACAGACGAGTCCGGTGAAAGTATGTATGTAACCGTACAGATTGTATCAGAAATAAACGAAGTAAATCCCTGTATTGCCTCGGTTGTTCCGTTCTCTGCTTATGCCGGGGATGAAGTTTGTGTTTATGGAAGTAACTTTAATCAGGAATCAGTCTTGCTGCTGGATGGAAGGAGTATTGCTGTTTCTGAAATAAATTCTTCATGTATAAAGTTCAAAGTGCCTGATGAAATGAGCAGTGGAAAACTTCGTGTTAAAAACGGTGAATATTATTCTGATGAATATTTGTTCTATGTTCTTGAAAGAGGTTTTTCAATTCAGTGTAAGCCGTCTGTTTCCCTTGCAGATGGAATTGTGTCCGACGTGCGTCTGTTTGTTGCAGGAAGCAGACAGAGTGTTGAACTGTCAGTTTGTGTTCCCGATTATGCTCCGTTTACCGCGGAACTTCAGAAAAAAACTGTTGTGCCTGACTGCGAAAATTCACTCAAACTGATTCCAAAGAAGGAATTCAAAAGCGGGGAGTGGCAGATTGTTGTTTCGGGAAAAAGTGATAATTTTAATTCCTATGCTTCTGTTATTGTAAAAACCTGCGGCCTGCCGAAAATAGACGACTCTGCAGTTTATGATGCAACGGTTAATATTCCGTACAGAGCTGCCCTGTATTGTGATTCAGAATATCCTGCAGATTCATTCTTCGTCGAAAGCGGAAATCTTCCTTCGGGACTTTCGCTTGATGAAAACGGAATTGTTTACGGTGTACCCGAAAGAATTGAAAATACCTGTGCGACAATTGGTGTTCTGTATAACGGGGGATATTCTGTTACAAAGGAAGTAAATTTTGTTGTAAAGGACAATTCATGGACTTGCTCTTCAGTACGTTCTGATAAAAATCAGACTGTGGGGTTTGATATACCTTCCGAGTTTGTCAGAAAATGGAGTTTGAATTTAAATACTCAAATCAATCAGATTCTGGCCTGTGATTCAACTTTGATTTTTGTCGGGGAAAAATCTGTCAGCTCTTATACACTTTCTGCAAATTTGAGATGGAAACGAGAATTTGAGTCTTCAGTTTCTGATGCTCAAATCAGCGGAAATTACCTGTTCGTTTTGTTCAGCGACAACTCCGTATGCTGGTTTGACTACAGAATGCCGGCTGTTGATTTTAGAAGTGAGAATGTTTTGCATTTTGTATCAGGTGACAATTCTGTCCTGTTTATTGAAAAGAATAAGATTACCGAATTAAACTCAAATACTGGGGAGAAACTTGCTGAAAAAAATATCTGTCTTGAAGATGCATTTTATTCAAACGGACAGTTTTACGGTATTTTGCCCGCGGGAAAAGAAGTTGTTTCACTTGAAGATACTGGAAAACATATTCTTCTTGATTCTAGCATAACAGGAACAGCGGGCGGTTATGGAAAAACTGTTTTGGTAACTGAATCATCGGTTTATACAGTTGATCAGAATCTTAAAATACAAAAACAGTCTTCATGTATGCAGAATTCAAAGTCTTTTGTTTCGGTAACTGATGATTCAGTTTATGTTCTGGCTGATGACAGCCTGTATGATTTTGATTCGGAAACACTGGAACTCAACAGAAAAATTTGTGAAGGAGTACGTGCGTTTGCAACCGCAGAAAATAAAATTGTTGTTCTGCTGGACTCTGGAATAGCGGCCCTTAATAAATATGATGGAAATGTAATATGGAAAGACAAAGCATTGGCTTCGGATTTTATTCTGTACAATAAACAAATCTTTGTTTCCTGCACAAACGGTGAAATTGTGTGTGCAGGTGGCGAACTGAATAAATTTCTTCCCCAAACCGAAATTGAATTTATTCCAAGGAGTCCTGACGGCGTTAACGGTTGGTACAAAAACATTCCTTCCGTAAAAATTAATTGCACTGACAAAGACGGATATGTTGCAGAAACAAAAGTGAATGTGTCAGGATTATGGGAATCTTATGAAAATACGATTACTCCTGACAGAACTGAAGCCAGAATCGGCGCCTATGGTATTGATAATTCTGGTCAGACTGGACCTGCCGTTTATTCTGAATATAAATCAGACAATGTTCCGCCTGAAGTTTCTGTTTCTTTGGAAGGAGAAAAAACGGACAGCGGATGGTATGACGGTTCTGTTTATGTAAGTCTAAGCGGTTCTGACAATCTTTCAGGAATAGATTTTATGGAACTCAACGGGGAGGTGTATTCTTCACCGGTTCTTATATCAGAAGAGGGAATCGCTGAGTTTGAATATTATGCCCTTGATATTGCAGGTAATGAAAGCGAACGCAAAAGTATTTTTATAAATATTGATATTGATGTACCTTCAATAGATCTTGAAGTCAGAAACTCAGTGTCTTCTGCGGTAGTCAGTGCAAAGGGATATGACAAAGCATCAGGTATAAAACGAATCGAATATAAAGAAAAAGACGGTGTGATAAAAGAATACAAATCTTCGCTTCTGATTATGGACGGAGGACAACATGATTTTGAATTCCGTTCTGTTGACAATACCGGTAAGACGAGCGAATGGAAAAAGGTATCTGTTTTTGTCTGGGAATCCCTGAGAAAAAAAGATGATCTTATTCTTTTCCCGAAAATAAACGGAGTAAAAAGAAGTGTGGAGCGTTCAATGAAAAAGGCTTCCTTTATGAAGTACCTGTCAGAAACAGGAATATCTTCTTCTGATATTCCTGGGTACATTCTTGAATCAGAAACTATCAGCTGGTCAAAAAATGATCTGTGCATGAAAGAAAGAAAATCCATTGATTTTTATATATCACGGGATTCTTTTGTTTATCTGATATGTGACAGGGATTTTTTGCCGGGAAAAGACTTTGTTTTCCAAAAAAATATTGGAATGAAATCTGCATTGTTTACAGCGAAGATTCTTTCAGGAACTTTTGTTTCTTTTGATGTTGGTGAAAACAAACATATACCGGTTGTAGGCGCAGTCGATGTTCCTGAATTAAGTGTTGCTTTGTTTAATGGAAAAGTCGCCGACTTGAATTATTTAAAAAAAGGATATTTTACAACCTACAATGCCGGTGAATCAATTCTGCTTTCTGCAAAGATTTTTGGAGAAGGGGTTTCAACTGTTCCAATGACGGGAACATGGTTTGTAATATCCGGTAATTCAAAGATTCCGCTTGGCGGAAATATATATAGAATTCCTTTGGTAAGGGAAGATAAGAAGGTTAAGTTTGTGTATGAACTCCGCTCACCTGCAGGAACCCTGGAGAATTATTCTGTAATGCAGGTTGATGTAAAAGGAATGAATCATATTACAGATGCATGGGATTTATCGCTAACTGAAAATTTTATCTGGAGGTAACATGAAATTCAAAAAAAATAAGGCAAATGAAGGCTGGACCTTTATGGAAACTCTTGTCGTTATGGCAATTGTTCTTGTTCTAACAGCATCTGTAGGATTCAGTTCCATTAAGCAGATAGACAAAGCACGTGTCGTAACAGCCAGAACGCAGATAGAAAGCTTCTGCGTTGCCCTCGATTCGTTTTATATGGATACAGGAAGATATCCTACTGAAAATGAAGGGCTGGATGCATTGTGGATAAAACCGTTCGGTCTGGAAAGCGGTGTGTTTTGGAATGGGCCGTATGTTTCAAAGGCAATTCCACAGGATCCGTGGGGAAACAGCTATGTTTATGAAATTCCTGGGAACAACGGACTTGCGTATTCTGTATTGTCTTACGGAAAAGACGGGTATAAGGGAGGAGATGATGATTCTAAAGACATTACTTCATGGCAATAAAGGATTCGGACTTCTGGAAAGTATGGTGGTTTTATTTATTACAGGTACCGTTGTTTCGGGAACAATTCTTCTTGCTGCAGTTGCTGTAAAATCATCATCATCACTTTCTGATCGTACACATTCTTATATAGAAAGAGAGAATAATGAAAATGAAAATAAAATTACATACGGCCTCAAAGTTGAATGAACTTATTGTACAGATATGTAAAAATGATGCATTTACTCTTATGGAAAGCCTTGTTTCCATTGCTGTTATGAGTTCAGCTATTCCTGCTATAGTTTTTGCATATTCGTCATGTATGCATTCTGTTGTTTTTGCAAAACAAAATGTCCGCAGTAATCTGGAGTTAATTAATTCTGACAGAATTTTGAGGGAATTTATTCAGCAAATAAAAATACCTCCCTGGGTTAATGAAAAAAATATAAATTTAACATGGAGCAATCACTCAATTGTAATTTACACAGAACAGGATGATTTTTGCGAGTACAAACTGGACCTTCCTGAAAAAATACGCATTTTATCATGTAGTTTGATATGCAAACAGAATGAATCAGTCGGACTTTTGTGTGAATATGAACTGAGGAATAAGAGAAATAAATTGATCCAGATATTTGCTTCGGGATATGGAGATACAGATGAATTTTAATATTAAAAGCAATTCAAATGGGTTCGGAACTTTGTCTGCAATAATTCTCTTTCTGTTAATTGAATCTGTATGTGTCGGGATTGTGGCTTCTGTTTTGTATGCCAATAAAAGCCTTGCCAAATCAAAACTGGAAAGTGAGGAAAAACTGAAAATGGAAAAAATGATTTACACTATTTCAAAGGAACTTTCGCTTGATGGTTCTCCTGAAAGCCAGTCCCCGTTTGACAGTATCTGGAATTATCACGGAAAAACATCAGATGGAATTAATATAAGTCTTGAAGATTTATCAGGAAAATTAAACATAAATTTTGTTTCTGACCGTATGCTTCAAAAAGTTCTGTCCTGCATGAATGGATTATCAGATGGCGATATTTCTATGATAATTAACAGCCGAAAATCCCAGAACAGACTTGTATATTCTGATGAAGGGCTTCTTGAGCTTTTGGGTACAAATAATGTTTCCTACTTTACTTATTTTGGAACTGCCAATTTGAATACAGTTGAAGAAGAACCGTTTAAACTTATTGTTTCATCATTATGTTCAGGAGTGACTGCAGATTCTTTATGGAATAAAACATTAACTCTTAGAAAAAACGATCAGCAGATTATGACTGAAACTGAATTTAAATTGTTACTTGGAGTTTATTATTCCGATCTTAAAAATATTCTTACAATAAATGCTCCCATTAATGTAAATTTTGCAGATGAAAAGATTCTTAAATCGATTTTGACTACAGGGCAGACAGAAAATCTAATCCGGCTTAGAAGTCAAAAAGAAATTACTGCTGAAGATTTAACAAATATCTGCAGGGGATATAACTCTGATTTGTCTAAATCTGAACTCGGAACAAGAACCTGGTTTTGGAAAATTAATCTTTGCGGAATATATGTACGTTGCAGTGCGATTGTATCCCAAAATAAAAAGAGTCAAACTTCTATTGAAGAAATTAATTGGGAGTATTTATAAAAATGAATACAATAAAATTTGAAATCAGTTCTCCAGAAAATATTTCATATTTTGTTTTTGACTGTCCCGTAATAAAAAACTCAGATATAAAAAATGCTATTCCTTTGCTTCTTAGAAAATATTACCCGTTTACAGATCAAAAAATTGTGTCTGATTTTATTGTCGTGAAAAAGAAACTCATTGTATTTGTGGCTCCGTCAGATTATATAAATAAATTCCATGCTGACAATATTATGCTGATTTCTCTGCCTGCCTTTGTAATCAGAAACTATAAAATGAATGAGTTTATGATTATTACAAAAAGTTCCGTCTTATATTTTAATGCAGAAAAGAATATTATAGAAAGTTCTGTTTATTCAGATAAATCCAAATTAATCGAATTTCTTGACAAATGGAATTTGAATTCCTTTTCTGATAGGGTAAAGTTTTTCATAACAGATGACGTCCCGTCTGATATAATTTCTTTTATTGAGTCCATATTTAAATATTTTATTAAACTTGAAATTTCCTCTGGTTCAAAAAAGATATTCTGTATGAAAAACTGCATATTTTCACACAAAAAAAAGACGTCAAACAATGTGTGCGGATTTTTTTTGCTGTTTGTGTTGTTGATGTTGTGTATTTTTGCAATTTGTTTTATGTCTTTATCATACAAATTAAAAGAAAGAAAAAGAATTCTTTCCTTGATAAATAATCAATTATCAGCCAAAAAAGAGCAGCGTACAGACTCGAAGTTACCGGTTGTTTTTGAAAATAGGGAACCTGTTCTTTACCTGCTGGATGAATTAGTTTCTGCAGATAATCAACTTTATATTTCCAAGTTTTCTGTAGAAGGAGGTGATTTTTATATTACTGCAGAAACAAAAGACGCTGTTGGTTTTATAAACAGGCTGGAGTTTTCTGAAAGAATCCATAACATTAAATATGAAAAAATAATTTCAAAAGGCAATTCTCTTGAAGAAATTTCCCTGAAAGGAAATGTCAATGAATAATAAAATTTTCTTTTTAATATCGGTACCGTTTTTTTTATTCTTCTTTTGTATTGCACTAAAGCAAATAAATGTCATACGGGCACAAATCACTGAATTTGACAAACAGATTTCATCTGTAAAAAAACAGCTTCATGAACTTGAACCAAAAGACTCTTGTATTCCACGCGTAACAGAAACAGACCGGAATAAATTTCTGGCAGAGTCTGTTGCAAAGATCAGAAGAATGAATGTAGAAATTATATCCTATTGTACAAAAACTCTGTCCGGTGATTCTGGGTTTTGTGCCGAAGTTATTCTTCGTGTTCCCGAAAGCGAAGTTTCATCAATTATCAAGCTTTTAGAGTCGGAATCTGATTTATCTTCTTGTTTTATAATAAATTATATTTCATTAAAAAGTTCTCGTGATTTTCTTGATATTGTGTTGAGACTTGTTCCTTCTGAAAATATCAGGGTTCGGAATCTAGATTGTATAAAAAACCCAACGAAAGGTTTTATAAATCTTTTTAAAAAAGAACAAAATATTCCTGCAGCAGTTGTT
The DNA here is from genome assembly GCF_016117655.1 of Treponema peruense. Lineage (NCBI taxonomy): Bacteria > Pseudomonadati > Spirochaetota > Spirochaetia > Treponematales > Treponemataceae > Treponema > Treponema peruense. The sequence goes on along the minus strand of NZ_CP064936.1, from coordinate 1,639,535 downwards.
TCTTCTGAGGAAAAACTTCCTGTAAAGAAAATTGAAAGAGAAGTAAAAAATGAATCCTATTCTGAAAACTATAAGTTAATAAGTATTCTTTCAGGAATGGAGGGTAATGTATGTGTTTATATAAAAAATCAGCAGGGGAATATTCTGAAAATTTCCCCGCAGAATGTTCTGAATGTTTCAAAAGACAAAATAGTTCTTCTCATGAATGAACAAAAAATAACTGTTCCAAATTTTAATTGATGTCATTGTTTACAAATTCAAGGTAGGTATTTTATGAAAAAAAATCTTTCGGCTATATTTTTTAGTCTTGTTTTGTGCAGCTGTGCAACCATGAAGACAGAGAAAGTTTCTCTCAACGGAATGGTCTATGATTTTTATAATGAGCCTGTTCAGGGGGCCTCTGTCTTTGTTGACGGAAAGGAGTATTGCAGAACTGATGTTTACGGCCACTTTACAATCGAAAACAAAAAATCAGGTTTCTGCGTGAATCTTGTTGTCAAAAAGCAAGGATATGAAACTGTTTCATTTACGGCCGGCGTATCCGGTGCCGGTAATCTTGCTTATATAAAAATGTATTCACAAGAACAGCTTTTGTATAAGGCTGAAAGTCTCTTTTCTGATGGAGCTGTACAGGATGCACTTTCTGTTCTTGAACATGCGTCTGAAGCAGGAGCCGATACTCTGTCGGTTTTTTTTCAGGAAGCATTGATTTTGTGTTCGTTAAAAGAATATAAAACTGCAGAAGAAAAACTTTTGTCACTTCTGGAATTAGGTTTCGATAATCCTTACATATATCTTCTTCTTGCCGATATTTATCAGTACGGGTATGTCAGTATGGTTCCTGCCAAAAATTATCTTAAGGAGTTTTTATCCAAAATCAGTGATTCTTCAGTTCAGTTACGGTATGATTCATTATGAATAATCTGATTTTTTATTCCGTATTTTTTTTCTTTTCATTCTGTCTGGCATTATCTGATATAAAATACATGCATATTCCCCTGCGTGTAAATTATACTGGAATAATTGTTTTTGTACTGTGTGTTCTGCTGACTGAACCGAATTCAATTGTCCAAATATCCGCCGGTGCATTTGTTTTATTGTTCATATTTTGTATTGTCAGAATGGTCGTAAAGGGGAAACTGGGAATGGGTGATTTACACTACAGCATTTTCTGCGGCTTGTTTTGCGGGCCCGTAGTATGCTTTTTTGCCATTTTTTTATCTTCTGTTTTAAGCATGTGTTTTATACTGTTTATTCTGTTGCTTAAAAGACAAAAATCCGACGGGGTAAATATAAAGATACCTTTTGTTCCGTTTATGTTCGCAGGATCGTTTATTGCAAAATCAATTTCACTGATACCGGCTGCTGAACATTTGTTAATTTCTTTTACAGAAGGTTTCCGTACATATTGAATACAGGCAGAATTACTGTAACAACAACAGCAAGAATTATGGAACCAAGAAGCAAAATTACAGCCGGTTCAACAAGGGATGAAAACCTTTGGGTGAGTGAGTTTATTTTGTTCTGAAAATGTTTGCGTATCTGTGAGAATACCTGTTCAGTATTTGCTGACTTTTCTCCTACTTCTATCCATTTTTGCATATAGCCGGGAAAATATTTCTGGCAGCTGAATGACTGTGCCATTGACTGGCCTTTTTTTATTTTTTCGTTTGCTTTTTTTAATTCTCCTGAATAGGCTGAATTTTTTATTACTTTCATGGATTGTTCAATTGCATGCTCAATAGAAATATTTGCCGAAGTCAAAGTTTCCATTGCAAACGAAAAGTTTAGCGATTCAAAATCAGTAATTATCTTTCCGATAACCGGCAGTGAAATTTTTGCTCTATCTATAAATTCTTTTACTTTGGGTTCATATTTGGCAATAAACGAAAGACTTTTACAAATAAGTATTCCGACTGTGATAACGACCAGTACAAAGATGATGCCGGCTTTGATTTTAAAAAGGCCGCGTTCAATGCTTTCTGTTCCTTCACCAAGTTCGTGAAACATAAGTGTTAATTTTGGAAGTACAAATATTCCAAGTCCTGCAATTCCAAAGGATGCTGCAGTCAGAATGAATGCAGGATAGAGAAGTGCACCTGTAATTTTTTCCTGCATTTTTCTTGATTCAGAAAGATACAACATAAGCCTGGGGAATATTTCTTCTACAGAACCTATTTTGTCACCAATCAAAACGAACCCGCGGTAGAACTCAGGAAAGATGTATGTAAGTTCGTTGACTGAGTCTGAAAATGTTTTGCCACTGTTAATCATTGATAATAGTTTTTGTGCGATTTTTATTTCGGTTTTATCCGTGTTTTCTATTTCTGCCGATACTTCCAGTGCATCCCTTATTGATAATCCAGATTCTATCAACTGGTTCATAATTTCGGTGAACTCAAGAAGCCGTTTTGTTCCAATTTGTTTTTTCTTGTAAACCCAACGTTCGGTAAAAGTGCATATTTTCAGCGGAAACATTCCCTGTGAAAAAATAAAATTTTCTACTTCATTTTTCGACTCTGCATTTCTATATATTGTAAGGATTTTTCCTGAAATATCACTTACAGTGCATTTGTAGTTGCTGATAATTGCCTCCCCGGACAGAGTTGTGTTCGTCCGTAAACTAAAAAATAATTTCCCTTTCAGCTTCGGCCCGTGTCGTAAGACCTAGTGAAATTTTTTTGAGCGCATCATCTTTCAAAAAACACATTCCTGTTTCTGCAAGATAATCCCTGATTGCTTTTTCCCTGCAGTCTGTTGAAATTATTTCTGAAAGTTTATCATCTGTTCTGAATGTTTCCGATATGATTATGCGGCCTTCAAACTTTTCTTTTTCTGCCGAATATTTTCTTACAAGACGCTGGGCAATTGTTCCCTTAAGAACTGATGCAATAAGAAAAGGTTCTATTCCCATATCTCTGAGTCGTGTTATGGAACCGGCTGCATCATTTGTATGAATCGTCGAAAGAACAAGATGTCCTGTAAGGGCGGCACGTACCGAAAGTTCTGCTGTAGCCCTGTCGCGAATTTCTCCGACCATAATTACATTCGGATCCTGTCTGAGTACCCTCCGTAAAATCGAGTCAAAACCAAGACCAATCTGTTCGTTAATCTGAATCTGGTTTACACCGTCTACAACAAATTCAACCGGATCTTCGATGGAAACTATCTTGATTTTTTCATCAGACATTTCTCTCATCATTGCATTAAGGGTTGTGGTTTTTCCGCTTCCTGTAGGTCCTGTTACAAGAATAAGACCGTGCGGAATTTTCATCATCGAATAAATGTCGCAAAGCTGTTCTTTTGAAAATCCAAGATCATTCAGTTTCAGAAGTGACGATGATTTTCCCAAAATACGCAGAACAATTGATTCTCCGCAGGAAACAGGAATTATTGAAACCCTTAGGTCTGCTTTTTCATTGCCGAGTGCTACGGTAATGCGTCCATCCTGGGGCTGTCTTTTTTCAAGTATATTAAGGTTCGCCATAATTTTTATTCTGGAACTTATACTTTCAAAACGCCCGCTTTCTATTTCCGCAACTGTTTTCAAAACACCGTCTATCCTGTAACGAACCCTCGCGTATTCTATTCCCGATTCTATGTGAATGTCAGAGGCCCCACCGCGTATTCCGTCCATGCATACAGCATTTACAAAGTTTACTGCCGGTGCATCGTTTGCCACTTTGTCTATAAGAGTTGCATTTTTTCCGCTTTCCTTCAACAAAGGTTTGTCTCTTTCCTTGCCCAGTTCACGTGCCAGCCATGAAGAAATTTCTTCTGACTGTACAAAGACAAAATATGTTTTTCCCCGGTGGAATAAAAGCAGTGTATTTCTGATTTTTTCCGTTGTTTTTTCAGAAACAGCTATTCGTGTATATTTATCTTTTTTTTCAAGCAGAAGTACACCGTTTTCTTCTATAAATTCCGGCGAGTACTGTTCGCTTCCAGACGGAATATTTGTGTATTTTTCAAGCATGGATTTTTTCCGCCGCATTTTTGTAGTAACGCTTTATCCTTTCTTCAACACAAGTGTCTTTGTAATCGTGTATAAGATGCGGAACAATGTAGATTACAATTTCGGTTTTTTCCCTGGATTCTGCCTTTTGCGTAAACAGTTTTCCCAAAAGCGGAACAGCCGAAAGCAGGGAAGTTTTGTTTTCTGTTTTTACCGTATCGTCTTTTATCAGGCCGCTTATTATGACCGGCTCCCCGGAAGGCGTGCGCACCTGTGTGTTTACAACCCGTTCAGAAGTCGAAGGAAGGGCTGTGAGCGAAGAACTTCCTGAAGACGAGTCAGTATTCTGCTTTGAAACAGTTGCATTTACATTTATGGTAATCATGTTGTCGCCCGAAACCCAGCCGTTAAGCCCTACTATCAGTCCCGAAGTAATATGCTGCGTTGTTCCGGCCGTTGCAGTTTCAGTAGATTTGTCGTATTCGTATTCCATGTAGCGGTAAGTGTCGGTATTCTGAAACCTTACTTCCTGTCCCGAAATGCCCGTGAGTGTCGTGTCTGTAAAAATATTTGCAGTGCTGTTGCCAATCTGTGCATTCAGTGAAGCCGCAAACTGGTAGCCGAACTTTGAAATTACATCAAAACTCAGCGCCATGATATTTGATAAATCGCCCGCAAAGATAAAGCTTTCTGCTGTACTTTGGACAGAATTCTGTTGAGGCTTTTCGTATGAAACCGACATATCAGGTCTGTAAGAGCCCGACTTGTTTTTACTGTACTGAACAACAAGAATCTGGTAGCGAATCTGCGGTTTGGGGCGGTCAATGTGTTCCAGTTCCTTCAGAAAAATCTCACGGCTTTCCAGGCTTCCTGTAAAAAATACCGTGTTCGGAAAACCTGAATCCCTTATATCCTCTTTTTGCACAGAAGGCGGCAGGTTTTCCAAAAGTTCCGCAGACTGAATGTACTTGAGCGTGACTGCTTCACTTGTGAGTGCAACATCCGCTGTCTTTAAAAAATCGGCAGTTCTTTTTATGCTTTCGCGGCTACCCGAAAGAAGAAGTGCATTTGTTCCGGGAATATTCACAGGTTGTGTTACAAGGAATTTCTGCGGAATAAGCGCAACCGCGTCCCTTGCCTTAAGGTGCTTTAGTTCAAGTCGCTCAAAATACATGTTTTCAGACGGTTTGTCCACGCTTTCTATAAACCGTTTTGTACATTCAATTTCGCTCTTCGTTCCCGTAAGCAGAACAGAATTCCCCGTCTTCGAGACAATGATTCCGGCCCCGTCAGAATCAGATCTGATAAAGGACGGAATATCCTGCGCAGAAATCCACACCGGCGTAAATATCTGTGCTGACTGAACCCTGGTTCTTATTCCTTTTCGCGAAGAATCAATTATATAGTAAATTCCGTCAGAAACAGCAAAGTCTGCTTTTGCGCGTTCCAGAATAAGTGAAAGCATTGTTTCAAAATCTTTGTCTGCAAAGTGCAGGTTTGTAATCTGCGCATCTTCCGAAAAAAAACACGAATATTCTTTCTGTGCACAGTCCATCAGTTCCTTAAGAATTTCCGAAAGAAGGGCATATTCCGTATCTGCGCAGTAAAGTTCACCGTCGCGTTTTATGCAGGGCTGCTTTTTCTTTTCCAAAACCGCAGTCTTTTTGTCGGCTGTCGTAATTTTTTTTACATAATGACAGTTTTCTTCATTAACTGCGGTGTAATCATCAAATTTTTTTATGCAAACATCAATCAGTTGTTCAACACTCATGTTTTTTGCATCAATAGAAATTTTTGTTCCAGGAAGTGTATCTGTCAGTATCGTAACCTTAGCCTTTTTTGCAAGCGCTTTAAGAATTTTTTCAGGCGGAACATCATCAGCGCTGAGTGAAAAAGTGCCACTTATGGTGCCTGCCTCGCACTTTATACGCGAAATCTTCAGAACACCGCCGCTTTCTGTAGAATAAAGCCCGTTTGCACCAAGAAAATTCTGCAAAGCATCAGCCGCACTTGTTTTTGAAAAGAAAAATGAGGCTGTTCCGTCTACAGTGTCGTCCGTGATTACAGAAATTCCTGTTTCTTCGGCAAGAACTGTCAGAATGTCAGTAATTTTCTGCTCGCGGAATTCAATTCCTTTGAGATTCTGCGCAAAAACACTCTGAATCCAAAGAAAGGGTATTGCTAAAAGTATCAAAATATGTTTCATTATAATTAATATAATAAAATGTTTTATAAATAGCAAATATTTTATTATAAAAATTCAAAAAACATCTTCTATAGATTATTTTATTTAGTTGTGCTATAATTTTGCGATTAATCACTGTAATAAGGAATAATTTTATGTATAAGAGCGTAGATCCAAAGGCAGATTTTCCCCGTCAGGAAGAGGAAGTTTTAAAGTTTTGGGAAAAAAATGATGTTTTCAAAAAGTCACTTTCCCAGCGTGAAGGAGCTGACGAATTCGTATTTTATGATGGTCCTCCTTTTGCTACAGGCCTCCCGCACTTCGGACATTTTATTCCGTCTACAATTAAAGACATAATTCCGCGCTACCAGACAATGAAGGGTAAGTACGTTTCGCGCCGTTTCGGCTGGGACTGCCACGGTCTTCCGGTAGAAAACCTTATAGAAAAGGAACTGGGCATTAACTCCAAGCACGAAATTGAAGCTTATGGAGTTGCAAATTTCAACGACAAATGCCGCGCTTCAGTTTTGAAATACACTTCGGAATGGCGCAAGACAATAACACGCATGGGCCGCTGGGTAGACTTTGACAATGACTACAAGACAATGAACCCCGACTTTATGGAATCAATCTGGTGGGTAGCCAAATCTTTGTGGGACAAGGGAATGATTTACGAAGGAAAGTATATTCTTCCGTACTGCCCCAGATGTGCCACTGTTCTTTCCACTCACGAACTTGCACAGGGATACAAAGAAAAGCAGGATCCGGCCATTACAATAAGATTTAAAATCACTTCGGTTCCTGACACTTTTGAAGACAAATCGCTTGCCGCAGGTAACTGTTACTTCTTGGCATGGACTACAACACCGTGGACTCTTCCGTCAAACCTTGGTCTTTGTATGGGTCCTGATATCGATTATGTAAAAATCCAGGACAAAGACAGCGGTGATTTCTATATTCTCGCGGAATCAAGACTTTCTTCCTATTATAAGAGCGAAGATTCCTATACAGTTATCTACCGCCGCAAGGGATGTGACTTTGTGGGAATCTGCTACGAGCCGCTTTTCCCTTACTTTGCAAATCTTTCAGACCCTGCAGAATGTACAAAAATTTCAGGACAGAAGTGCGAAAAGGGTGCATTCAGAATGTTCAATGCCGCTTATGTTTCTACAGAAGACGGAACCGGTATTGTTCACATAGCACCGGCCTTTGGTGAAGATGACAGCAAGGTATTCAAAGGAAGCGGTGTTCCTGCAGTTGAACCCATGGACGCAGAATGCAAGTTTACAAAAGAAGTGTCTGACTATGTCGGCCGTTTTGTAAAGGACTGCGATAAAGAAATAATGGACCGCCTCAAGAAAGAGGGCAAACTCGTAAAGCGTGACACTGTACTTCACCAGTACCCGCACTGCTGGAGATGCGGTTCCCCTCTTATCTACCGCGGAATCGGATCCTGGTTCGTTAAGGTTGCAGATGAGCACGAGCGTCTTCTGCGCGCCAATTCACAGATCAAGTGGCAGCCGGCCCATATAAAGGAAGGTCGTTTTGGTAAATGGCTTGCCGGCGCACGTGACTGGGCAATAAGCCGCAACCGCTACTGGGGAAACCCTATTCCAATTTGGAAGTGTTCTGACTGCGGTGACACTTTGTGTGTAGGTTCAAGACAGGAACTCAAGGATTTGAGCGGTGTCTATCTGGACGACCTTCACAAGCAGTTTGCAGACAAAGTAACTATTCCCTGCAAAAAGTGCGGCGGAACAATGCACCGTATTCCAGAAGTTTTTGACTGCTGGTTTGAGTCAGGCTCTATGCCTTATGCACAGCAGCATTATCCTTTCGAAAACAAAGAATATTTCGAAAAGCACTTCCCGGCAGACTTTATAAGCGAAGGACTTGACCAGACACGCGGCTGGTTCTATACACTCACGGTTCTTGCATCAAATCTTTTTGATAAGCCCGCCTTTAAGAACTGTATCGTTAACGGTATTGTTCTTGCCAGTGACGGCCGCAAGATGTCAAAGAGCCTGCGCAACTTTACCGATCCCAACGAAGCAATCGGCAAGTTCGGTGCAGATGCTATCCGTCTTTTCCTCATGCATTCAGCAGTTGTAAAGGCAGATGAAATCCGCTATTCAGACGAAGGTGTACGCGATGTTATAAAAAGCATAATTCTTCCTCTCTGGAACAGCTACAGTTTCTTTGTGCAGTATGCCAACATTGACGGCGTTGAATGCACAGGCCATGAATTTGACGAGAAACTTCCTGCAAATCCGCTTGACCGCTGGCTGCTTTCTGTTGCCCAGAAGATGGTTTCTGACGTTACAGCGGCTCTCGATGACTACGACCTCAGTTCTGCAATTGACCCGATGCTTTCGTTTATTGACCAGATCAACAACTGGTACATCAGGCGCAACCGCCGCCGTTTCTGGAAGTCAGGCAATGACAGTGACAAACTCGAAGCTTACGGAGCACTTTATTCTGCCCTCAAGACATTTACACTTGTTGCAGCTCCGTTTATTCCGTTCCTTTCAGAAGAAATGTGGCAGAATCTCAAAACTTCAGATGATAAAGAGTCCGTTCATCTCATGGATTATCCTGTTTACAACAGCCGCTTCCGTGACGAAACGCTTGAGTTCCAGATGGCGACAGTTCAGAAAGCCGTATCAATGGGACGCAGCCTGCGCAACCAGTTCAACATAAAGAACCGCCAGCCGCTTGCAAGTGTTGCCCTTGTTACAAGAAATGCCGACGAAAAGAAAGTGCTTTCCGACATGAAGGACACAATCGTCGAAGAACTTAACGTTAAGGAAGTTGTATTCCATGAGCGTGAAGACGAACTTGTTGAATACAAGGCAAAGGCAAACTTCCGCGTACTGGGAAAACAGCTCGGACCAAAGATGAAAGCCGCCGCTGCAGAGATTGTAAAGATTTCTACAGAAATGATTGAACAGATTCTTGACGGCAAGACTGTAACAATCAAAGTTGACGGTGAAGACGTTGTTCTTGATTCAGAAAATGTTCTTGTAGACAGAATAGAAAAAGAGGATCTCAAGATTGTCAACGACGGAACTCTTACTGTTGGTCTTGAAACAAAGATAACCGATGACCTCAAAAATGAAGGTTTTGCCCGTGACCTTGTCCGCGGTGTACAGAATCTCAGAAAGGAAAGCGGCTTCTCTGTAACAGACAGAATTATTCTTACTGTAGGCGGAGACGCTTCGCTTAAAAACGCCTTTGACATGTTCAAAGATTTTATTTCAGGCGAGACACTTGCGTCTTCAATTGAATGGAATTCAGACATTGCAGGCGGTACAGTCGTAGATGCAGATGAATCCAAGTGGAAGGTTCTTGTAAAGAAGGCATAATGAGAAAAAGAAGCGCGCTTTTACTGGCTGCATTGATATTTATCCTGGCCTCTTGTAAAACAACGTCTCCTGCAGTAGAAGAGCAGGTAAATGTACTTGCCCTTTTGGAACAGGACTCAAGTATATATGTACGCATTCCGGTTTCGTCACATGTGGACTTAACTTCCGCTGTTCTTTCTTCGGCTTTTGACGGCGTTTCAAAAAAAGATGCGCGCTCTTTTGCCCAAAGGGTCAGCGAACTTTACGCTGGAATCGGAACAGTAGAAGACCGCTCAAGAATACAGGTTGCTTCTTCTGCCTCAATTCCGCAGGTTGCCGTTGGAACTGTTTTTTCCAAAAAGCACGGCTGGAGCAAACGTACGTACAATGCAAAAACAACTGACGCAGTAGAAAAAAACGGTTCATTTACTGTATATGATCCTTCTGCAGGCGAGTTGAGCGTTTCTTTTCCGTCTCCTTCTGTTTTTGTTTCTGCGGCAAAGGTTGAACCGCTTCTTAACCGGTATGCAGAATATTCAGATTATGCAGATCTTTCTGCTACAAGCTACAGTTCTTGGGTATCACAGCAAAGTTCAGATATTCTTTTCTATATAACACGTCCCGGCCAGTATCTTAGAAATCTTATAGGGCAGAGTGTTTCTATCGGAACAGATGCAATTTACGGAAGCCTTTCATATATTCCGTCAAAAAAGAATCCTGACTCTTATTCCGGACTATATTCCATGATGTTCAGAATTCATCTTCTGGACAAAAGGGCTGCAGCGGCTTTCCGTTCTGTTCTTTCGCTTTCATTTGGAATGATGGGCGCAAAAATAACACAGACTGATGACTTTACAATAGAAATTTCTGATGTAGAGATAACCCAAAAGCAGATTGAAGATTTGTTTATGAGGGATCCAGTTACCGGAAAGCATTTTAAAGTTGTCGGCGACAAAATAATCAAAGAATGAGGTTAAATTATGAGTGATGAAAAAATAATCCTTAAGGCAGAAGATTTGGACGGTTATCTTACGGCCGATGACCAGAATGACTTGAAAAGTCTTGAACTTATGTACAAAGATACGCTTTCTCATTTTAATCCTGTAAACAAAGATGCAATCGTTTCCAGTTTTGACTCTATGGGACACAAAATGCAGGAAATATGCGCAAAGCATCCCAACATCAAGGTTTATTCTTTCGTAACAGAAGAGGGTGCCCATGCCGAAGCCAGCCGTGTTATTTCAAAGCTCCGTGATGTAAAGACTGAACATGAAGAGTTTCTTTACTACAGCCAGCGTGCATACGAAATGCTGTTCCGCCTCGCATATACAGACGAACATTATGACAAAAAAAATCATATCTTTGTAAAGACTCCTGTTTCCAGCCCTGTTCAGAATTATGCAGTCCATAAAATTCCGGACATTGACGACAAAATTGAAAACACAGTTATGTGCGTAATGCTCCGTGGTGCACTTCTTCCCAGCATGATTATGTCAAAAGAGATTCAGGAATATTCTTCTTCAGGATACGTTACACCGTTTGCTCTTTTTAAGATTAACCGCGATGACAGCCGCATGGAAAACAACATGCAGTATATCCTTAATCTTAAAAATTCTTTCTTTAACCTTGAAGATCTTGACGGAAAAGACCTTATTTTTGCCGATCCGATGAACGCAACCGGAGGCTCGCTTGTTACTGTTGTAAAATACCTTCAGTCCCAGGGAATCAAGCCAAAAAGCATCAAGTTCTTTAACGTAATTTCGGCTCTTAAGGGAAGTCTTCGTGTTACACGCGCTCTTGAAAACTGTACCTGCTATACACTCTGGATGGATCCTGTCCTTAACGAAAAAGCATACATTATGCCGGGACTCGGTGATGCTGGTGACAGACTGAACGGATGCGACAATCATGAAACTCCAAGAAATATTATCCAGCTTATTGCAGACTACGGTTCCGGAATTGCAGGCCTTTACCGTTCACAGCTCCGCAAAATAGAGCAGACTGTTCTTGGATGAAAAAAAGCACTTTCTGTTATTTAAGTTTAGTTTTTCTCTTTTTCTCCTGTTCGGGTACGGCACATTTACCTGTTCCGGGGGAAAAGAATGCTGTCGAATCCAATATTTCTGTTGAATATTATTCGATTGCGTCTTCATACGAAGAACTTAAAAATTATAAAAAAGCAATAGACTACTACAATCTTGCAAAAAAAAATAAAAAAATGCGGGCTTCTTCTGAATACAAGATTGCACGCTGTTATGCACTTTTAAAAGACTGGGATAATGCACAGGCAGGATTTGAAAAAATTCTTAAAAAGGATCCTTCCAACACAAATATAAAAATTTCCCTTGCATATATAATGGCCATGCGCGGTGACTTGGAAGCATCTTCACAGCTTTATTCCACTCTGGTTTCAGAGAATTCAACCGATGTGTCTATACTTAAAAACTACATTTCTGTACTGTGCGCTCGCGGTATGTTTGACGAAGCAAATGTACAACTGGCCGTACTTAAAGAAAAGTTTCCCGATGATGCTGATATTTCCGGAATAGAAAAAAAACTTCAGGAACTGTCGGCCCCAAAATCTGAAGAAAAGACCGACGAAAATTCTCAGTCTAGCGTTACTACAGATTCGCCTGAATCCTGAGTTCGTTCCTTAAGTTTCGAAGCTTCGCCTGCAAGGTAACTTCTGTATTTGTCGGGATTTACCCTGAATGCTACAATAGGAGAGTCCTTGTCTTCCATTGCATGGAACAGTGCCTGCTCTGATTCATTGAACAAACGTTTGCCCGATATGAGCCTTAATGAACGCGTAGAAATTCCTACAAAAGGTGTCTCTGCGCTGCTGTTTGCTCTTTTAAGGACAGAAACAATTTCTGTATGCGTTTTTTCTGCTTCTGCAAGTGCTGCATCTGTATTCTGGTTCTGGAAAATTGCAGTAAATCCGTCGCTTCCATAGTCAAATACCAAATCATTGAATTTAACCCAGTCTTTTATAATGGAAGCCGTTTCTTTTCCTTCAGGTGTTGTCCAGTCTATGCCGGGAATTCTAACTGTAAAAAGGGCCAGATCCTGTTCGCTTGAAGCAGCGCGTATCAGTTCACTGTCCAGTCTTGTAGGCATGTACTGTTCCCAGCCGAAACCAGTCTTTTCATCAAAGAGTCCGACCGGTGCTACATTGTTTTCTGCAAGGGAAGGCTCTTCATGAATTTCTTCTGCAAAACTTGCATCTTCGGCAGCAGCACCTTCTTCTTCGCTGGCATTTTGGCCGTTTTCCAAAACAGGCTCTTTTTCCTGTACAGAAGGTATTGTTTCTTCAATGTCTGTCTGGTCTTCAAAGTCCAGTGTTTTGTCAGAATCAATTTCTGTTCCGTAAGAATTCTCTTCCGCAACAGCATTGTTTTCGGCCGTCACTTCGCTAATAGCGGTATCTTCTGCAGCCGTCACTTCAGCAACTGCAGCAACCTCTGCAACGTCATTTCGGGTAACAGCCGACTCTTCTGCATCCGTCCTTTCGCTAACAGCCGCTTCTTCTTCTGCGTCATTTCCAGAAACAGTAGCATCTTCTTCTGCATCTGTTCCCTTACGGGCTACATCTTCATAATCGGGCATTTCTTCTTCAAAAAAATAATCTTCTGCGCCGTCATTTTCTGCATCTGTATCTTCCTGTCCGTCTGTGTCCGGATCTTTTTTGGAAACAATAATCAAGTTTAGGGCAGCGGCCAGTGTTGCAGCAAGAATTACAAGAAAAGCCACTCGGCCTTTGTAATAAATAGAAGAGGGTTTTAATGTATAGAGGGCTGCCGTAAGAACTGCCGAATTTTCTCCGCCTTTTACCAAAGTTGAAAGCTGTTTTATAAGCGGTGAAGAAGCCGTTTTATTTTCATCAATGCTTACAGGATAAGAAAACAAAAGTTTACCATCAGAACTTACCTGAATTGCAGCAATGTCAGAAACATTCCCAAGACTTTCAAGAATTGCCCTGCTAAATTCAGCCGAACCGATGTCGTTTTCCTTAAGGTTGCGGCTCAAATCTTTTGTAAGGGAAGTAAATCTTTCCTGCGTGCGCTTTGTTCCGCCTGAATATTCAAAAATAAGTGAAGCTGCAAAGGCCAGAACCGCAGCGATATATACCGTACAGACGGTGACTGTAAAATAGTTTCTTTTTGCTTTCATAGTATACAATTATAACGCAGAGACATCTTGTATGCAAGTTTCATGCAGTCCAAAACGTCCATATTGTTTCCTTCAGGCGTATTTTTTTTGATCCAGGCAACCAGCGGCAGAAAAGGAGCGGTATTTTTATTGTCACCGTTGAATTCTTCCTTCCCGGCGGAACAGATTTTCTGCAATTCTTTCTGGATTTTTTTTATAAAATCCTTTGCACCGTAAAAGCTGCAATTTTTTTTAAGAAATTTCCGCGGCCCGGCAGCAGGCTTTTCGGAATACAGCAGATTTTCTTCAATAAAAAAGTAGGCATTTTTTTCTGCCCATTCCGAAAGCGAGCGTGCATAGTTTTTAAGTGAGGTCGTTGTTGTTTTTTTATTGTCAGACAAAAGTTCTGTCCTGAACATAAGGGAAGCAAATTTTTGTTCTGCACATTCAAGCCTTTCTGCCGTACCTGTAAGATTTGCGTCCAGATAGGTTCCGCGCGTGTAGGGTTTCCCCAGACTGAACGCAAAATCTGCTCCGAACAGTTCTATTTTTTTAAAGCCTTCCTGACGTGCAAAGTCACATGCTGCTACGGTAACAGTTCCCGCACCGCAGTCGAGTTTTGGCATATAAGTTTTGTTTTCTTCTATAAACAAGGCTTCAAGCGGGTGTCCTGTAGTTACAAATTCAACAGTTCCGCCTTTTGCCATAATCTGCCGTACTGCTGAATCAGGGGATGAAAGTGACATGACAAATCTTGTGTTTTTAAAATAATTTGACTTTTCCACCTGTCTGGACGGCATAAAATGGCCTGTAGTTACCATCTGCGCATCTACCGAAACAACGGCATCGCTTTTTATTCCGCGTGAACACAGTGCTCTGAATGCAGTATCTGTAGAAATAATGTAATATTTGTCTCTGTTATCGCGCAGTTTTGAAAAACTATTGTCCAAAGAAGGTCCCGCTGCAATAACCGCCGCTGTTTTTGACGTGTCTGCGTCGCAAGGTTCTGTGTTGTGTACAAAAGCAGAATTGCGTATTATATTTTCCTGCCAGATTTTTCCAAAATGTGACTGAACAGAATAGTCCGCCGAAATTTCTTCAAGGGCGCGCTTTGCATTTTCACGTATTTCCTGAGCCGCCGCCTTGTTTTCATTTTCCCATGCCCTGTTAAAAAGTACACAAAGGTTTCCGTAAACTGCAGGTTTGTAAAGTTCCCTTAGTGCCCTCTGCATTCCTGCAGCATCTGTGAAGGTAACCCGGCTGTCTTTTTCGGTTTTGGTGGCGCACTCAATCTGTCTGCAAAAAGAAAGGCTTTCTCTGTCTGCCTCAACTGCCAGTATGTGAATGCGCGTGTTTTTTTTAAGAAGGGCTGCTATATGGTATGCACCGCCTATTCCGATAACAAGCGCAAATCCTGCCGTTATACCTTCTGCAAACTGAACAGCTTCACGCTCCGGATTGTACTTTGAATGCATCGGAAGCCCGTCAGTAAAAAGGGGAATTTCAGAGCCGTTTTTTGAAGTTATTATGCCGGAATAAATCATATTCTGCCTCTGTCAGGAACAGATTTTATCAGTGAAGCATAAAAATCCTGCATTCCGCTTTGGATTGTTTGTTTTGCATTTTCTTCAAACTGAGTTCCCGAACTTCTTTCCAGAACAACAGCCTCCGACGGAAGAGCGCACGAAATCCATTCCTGATTGCCGATCTTTTCGTGTATCGTCCGCCTTACAGCTTCTTCGCGGCAAACATAAAGCGGTTTTATGTCCTGTTTGTAAAGTTCAGGTTTTATTCCTGTTCCTTTGCGCTCTGCAAAATACTCCCAGTCTGTGTCCTGTATTTTTCCAAGTGTATTTTTGTAGTCAAAGTGGTTGGAAAGTCTTTTAAGGCGTCCTCCAAAATCAGCTGCAGAAAACCATGAACGGTAAATGTCCAGCGCGCGCGAAGTGAATCCTCCCGGTGCAAGCCGTGTTTCCTGTGTACAGAGTCTTCCGTCACAAAGGGAATCTGTTTTTTCGAGTTCGTTGGGCTGTGTATGGCAGAAAGATTTGGAAGGAGCAAGATCCAGTCCGCAAAAAAATACGTTTCCGCTTGTTATAGAAAGGGCAAGCATGGCGGCAGTTCCGCTTACAGTACCGTTTCTTTGTGAGCGCAAACCGCATATTCCGCAACCACGAAGAATATCATCACCAATTCCGTCCCCGTAAAAAAGCGGAACTATTTTTTCATTGGCGGCAGCTTCGCCGGGACAGGCTCCTTCTGCGGGAACAGCCAGCGGAACATGGAATTTTTTTTCGGCAAAAGTAAGATGCATTTTTGCCCAGAATCCCCCGTCGGTAGAAACGCATAAATCGGGAACAATGCCGGCATTAACAAGGGGAGAGAGCGCCGAAGAAACGGCGATAAGAAAAAAAGAATCCCTGTACTCACGGATTTTTTTCAGTGAAGAAAACAGACTCGGGCCGCTCGCGCAGACAACAACAGGTGAAGTTCCGCTTTTTATTCCGTAAATATTTTTTGCAAAAAGTGAAAGCCTTACTGCATTTTTTGCCCATCTTTTTGCAAAGTGTTTTCTTGTACACAAAACATTGCGGCTTTTAAGAACAGCTGCCTTTATTTCGTTCCATGCAAGAGCAGACTGTTTTGGAAAAGCTTTTTCAGAAGGTTTCCATGACACAAAAAGACAGGAGGCAATTCCTTCATCGCCCATAAAAGAAAACAGTGCTTCTCCCAATGCTGAATCTGAATAAAATACTTTGTCCCACAGATTGTCGGTTTGTGAAAAGTCAGCACAGAATCTTGTGCAGCATAAAACTGAATGTGCAAACCGTCTGCGCAAAAAAGGCGCGCAGTAGGAAAGGGCAGGTTCTGTTATGAGAATATACTTGGGGTTAAAGTCACACGGAATTCCGTCTGCAAAACGTTCAGCCTCTTTTTCGGGACTGTAAAACGAATGCAGCCGTATTCCGTTTGCGGAACATGTTTTGCTTCCGTCCGCAGCGTCAAGAAAGTCCAAGTTCTGCAAAGAGTTTTTTGTATGTCTCGAACTGCTCAGACCGTGCAAACTCTGCAATCTTTTCTTCGGGCAGATTTTCAAGAAGCTGATCCATGTAAGAAAGAACCGACTTTATTTCCTGTTTCATGTCTGACGGAATATCTGAAGAGTTATCATTCTTTTCTTCTGCTGCCGGTGCAGGATTTTCTTCTTTATCGGCAACATCTTCTGTTTCAGGAATATCTTCGGTGTCCGGGGTTTCGTCCTTTGACTGCCAGTTTGAGAATACTTCGCCTACAGGTTCTTCACCGATTCCCTTTTCAAGCACTTCATCGTCTTCCTTGAACACGTCAATCGGCTTTGAAAGCGACTCCAGACCTGTCTCCTGTGGCTGCTGTTCAGTTTCTTTTTCAACAGTTTCTTCTGCAGATGAATATGCAGTTTCCTGTGCTTCAGGAATATCTTCTGAAATTACTTCAGGCTTTTCTGCACTTTCAACTTCTTCAGGCTCTGCGGAAAAATCCTGCGGTTCTGTGGTAACAGTTTCATCTGTTCTTACAGGAGCATCCATCATGTCTGTTGCAGAAGATTCCACAAGAATATCATCTGCCTTTGGAACGCTTATTTCGTCAGGAATATTTTCTTCTGTTTCTTCCTGCTCGGTTTCAGTTTCGTCAAAAACAGGTTCCTCAAGCTCTTTACCGCCAAAGTCCACCGGTTCATCCAGGTCCGGATTCTGCGGCTCTATGTTTTCTGCGGTAAACTGTGCACTTGTAAGAATGTTGTTCAGTTCATCACCGCTCAGGGCTATTGTATCATCCTCATCACTTTCGCTGAAGAATCCTCCATCGCTACTGACCGTGTCTGAAACTTCTGCAACCTGCTCTGCATTTTCTTCGGGAACAGCAGTTTCTGTGCCGACTGGCTGCTCAACTTCAGCAACTTCTGTCTTCGGGGGATTTTTCTTCAAGTCTTCAAATTCTGTTTTCAGTGAACTTATTTCGTTTCTGAGGTTTGCAAGCTCTGCTGAAATCTGCTTGAGAATAGCTGCACCGCTTATATCTTCTACCGGTTCCATTGTATTCAATTTGTCCTCCGTGACATCATCTTCTTTCTTTTCAAATACGCTGTAAGTTTCTTCCGGTACTGTTTCCTGGGTTTCAGAATCATTTTCTTCTACGGAATATTTTGTATTTTCTGTAGATTCTGCACTTTCTTCTGCAGGAGTTTCTTCAGATTCTTCAACAGCAGATTCTGCATTTTCTTTAGCAACAGCCGTATCATCTGCGGTTATTTCATACTCTTCTGCCAGTACCGAAGCATCAGCCAGCTGTGGTTCATCTGAATCTTCAGCCGCAACATCTTCTTCGTCATCATCAGTCGGAATAGGGTGAATTTGGTTTCCTTCTTCGTCATAAGGTCCTGTCACACCGAATCCGCCGTCGGTAAATCCTTCGCCGTTCATAAAGTCGTCAATGTCCACAGATTCGTTTCCAGAAGCGGTATCTTCATCTTTAAGGGCATTTTCTTTTTCGCCAGGGGCAAAGTCGTCTATTTTGAATGCATTGTCTTCTTCGTCAAGTACAGGCTCTTCCTCAGTTACTTCACTTTCTTCTTCACCGGCGGAATTTTCTTCTTTCGGGAGAACAATTTCATCTTCGTTAACAGAAGTTTCTTCTTCGGGAAGGGTAAAGTTATCTTCTACTACAGCAGGTTCTTCGGGAATTGCCAGTTCGTCTTTGCTTACAGCTGGCTCTTTCTCTGTTGAATCAGAGTCTGGTTCTGGAAGTGCGAATTCATCTGCACCGGCAGCAGGCTCTTCTACAGGAAGGGTAAAGTCATCTGCGCTTACAGCCGTTTCTTCTGCAGAAAGCGCAAATTTATCTTCGGGTGCATCTTCTGTTTTTGAAGAAGTATCTGCGGCAGAAGAAAGGTCAACTGTGTTTCCGCCTTCATCCTGTACGCTGTTCAAAATTGAATCTATATCAAAATCGTTGTCAGGTGCACCAAAATCTTCGTCATTCTTTTTGTCACCGGCAGGTTTTGCAGTTTCATCCATTTCTATTATGACATTATCATCTTCGTCATCTGTTTCTACAGAAGCCGCTGCGCTCTGTGTATCTTTTTCTGTTCCGTCAGAATCATCTGTGTCAACATTCATAACGTAGTCAACGGGGCCTTCCGAAACTTTTTCTTTTTCATTTCCAAGAACAGGATTCTGGTTGGAATCGTCGTCATCCAAACCGAATTCAGAAAGGTCAACGGTCTGTGTGTCGTCTGAAAAATCAGATGAAGCTTCGGGAACAACCGGAACACTTTCTTTCTGTTCAGGGGTTTCGTCTACAATGCTGTCAAACAGAGCGTCAAAATCTTCTGTTTCTTCTTCTTTGGGGGAATCTTTTGTCTGTCCGGCAAGTTCTGTTCCGGCAAAGTCATCAAAAACAGTTTCTTCCTGTGCGTCTTCTTCGGTTTGTGCAGCAGGTTCATCGCTGAACGAAAGGTCTATGTCAAGCGGTTCTGAATCTTCTACAGTATCATTTTTTTCAGGTGCGCTTTCGGACGGCATATCCATAAATGCGTCAAGGGGAATGTCTCCGTCCAGTCCGAATTCAGAAAGATCCACATCCTGTGTTCCTGAACTGTGGCTTTCCTTTGAAGAGTCACCTGCCGGACTGTCAGAACTGCCCATAAAACTGTCCAAATCGATTTCTCCGTCGGGAAGTTCATCTTCTTTTTTTTCTGCTACCGGTACACTTTCCTGCGGTTTTTCGCTTTCTGCAGCCTGTGTAATTTCTTCTGCAGGCTTGTCTTCTGCCGAACCGTCGCTGAAACCGTCCGTAATGAATTCATCCAGTGAAATCTCTCCGTCGGGTGCGTCTTCTGCTTTGACAGGGGGTTCACTGGTGTCAAGATTGTCCAGAAACGAAAAGTCGGGGAGGGCGCTGTCGAGTTTTTCTTCATCATCCGAAATAGGAATTTCTTCTTCCGGAGCCGTCTGCGGCTGGTTTTTTACCCAAACGCCGTATTCATCAAGCTCGCTGTCTGCCAGGTTTTTGTTCTGTTCTGAAATATCGCTCATATTTTCCCCTTAAAATTGTAGAAAAGTACGCGAAACGTCCTCTGTAAAAGAATGCAAGAGTTTTTTTGACGGTTCTCTAGTTTTGTTTATCGGCATATTCCGCGTGTTTCTTGAGAAGTCTCCCTTAAAAGAAACAAACTATTTGCAAAACAATACTATTCTACTATAATGCGGCGTTTTTTTCCACCTTTTAAATTCAGAAACTTTGAATTTGTGCCGAAAAAAAAGCATAATGAGAAGATGTCGATTACTTGTTGCCGCCTGTCTTGGAACAATGTTTTATGTTGCCATGGCTGTAATAGGCGGCCGCGACGGTATCTGGGCAATGAACCAGCTTCTTGAACAGAAGAGAGTTATGAGCGCACACACCGCCGAAATTGAAAAAACGTTTGATGAACTTACTCTTGAAAAACTTGCCCTCCAGAAGGACGCGGATGTTATTGCCGCTTATGCAAGAAAACTCGGCTACGTTTCTGAAGGTGAAAAACTTGTAAAGATTACAGGTCTTGCAGCCAGGGAAACCCATGTTTTTGACCCGGGAACGGTTATAAGGCATTCTCCTGTTACCTATATTCCGGAATGGCTTTGCAAAGTTTCGGGATTTTCAATTATGTTTCTTATTTATGCAATTATGGTTGTCTGCGACATTCAGCGCGGCTACATAATTTTACCCCGTTTTGCAAAAAAATCTGCTTCTATGGGAGGAACTGTCGTATATGACTGTCAGTAAGTGTGATTGTGAGTCCGTTAAGCTCGCCGCGGAATGTCTTTTGAAAGGCGGTGTTGCAGTTTTGCCTACAGACACCGTTTACGGCTTCAGTGGCGCAGTTGATGTTCCTGGAAGAAAAAGGTTTTATTCAGACGACAGAATACGCGCGATAAAAGGCCGTTCGGAAAGCAAGCCCCTTATTGAACTTATTGCTTCCCCAAAAGATATTTATCTCTATACAGATGTTAAAATTCCCCAGGCTGTCATGTCAAAGTGGCCCGGCGCGCTTACGGTAATTGTACCTGTCAAAAAAGATGTGCCGCTGTTTTGTGACACACCGTGCGTGGCTTTCAGATGTCCCGGTGATGAATGGATCAGAAAAGTGATTGAGCTGTGCGGCTGCCCGGTATACAGTACCAGCGTAAACAGAAGCGGCAGTCCTGTTCTGGATACAATCAGTGCAATAAAAGATGAATTCGGCAGTGAAGCAGATCTTATTGTAGAAGACGGTGACAAAAAAGGCTGCCTTCCTTCTACACTTGTTCGCATAAACGGTGAAAAAATAGAAGTGTTGCGTCAGGGTTCCGTTACAGTCTGAATTTCAGCGTCTTTTCCATTCTACGGCGACAGTTCCCCGGCTTACACCCGTGTCAGAAGAGCGGGACTCTACCAGAGTAGTTTTTGAACCTTTGAGTGAACCGTCTTCTGCAAGGGTAAGGTTCCATTCGACAGGCTGTGATTGGGCTGCATTTTTTAGGGCAAGGGCTCTGGGCAGTTCCGGAAAGAAAGAAGCATTCGGCCTTGAAGTCTGCGTTATCTTTACTGAACCGCCTGCTTCTTCTACAGAAATATTCATGCTCGCACCGTTTTCAAAGATTACGAATCCTCTTCCGCTGCGTAGAATCAGTATTTTTTCTATATGGTCTTCACCGTTCCATGTTCCTGCAAGCTGTTCTATAGGGCTTGTCTGTTTTTCTGTGTCAGGTTCTGACGGTACAGCAGTCTGTGCAGGTTCCTGCGCGGTACTTTCTTCTGCCGTACCGGAAACCCCCGTACTCAGATTTTTAAGCAGGTTTTCAAGTGAAGCCTTTGCGTCAAGAAGAATTTTATAGTAAGAAGCATATTTTTTTGTTGCGTTTACAGATTTTTCCCGGGAACTGTCAATTGCGTTCAGCGTGCAGATCCAGCTTCCGTTTGAGTCTTCCTGTATTTCTGCATAAAAGGCGATGTTGGGCGAAGGTGTTTGCGGCGGGTAGGCAGTGTCCCTTCTGTCGTTGACTGCATAACCGTTTATTGACAGAAACTGGCTGTAAAAAAGGTCTGTCGTCATTTTTATCATGTTTTCATCATCAGAAGATGAAACTGTTGCATAGAAGTCTACGGTTGTGGCCGCGTATGCAGCAGAATAGAGAAGCATCAGTATTCCAAGAAGAATTTTTCCTGCGTGCAATGGCTTTTCCTATCCGTTCAGGTTGGAGCGGAATTCCCTTGCAATTTCGCGCTTTACGTCACGGTCCTTTATGTCTGCACGCTTGTCAAACTGTTTCTTTCCTTTGCAGACACCGAGCGTCAGTTTTACAAGCCCGTTCTTAAGGTAAAAATCAAGCGGAATAAGCGTGTATCCTTTTTCTTCTACCTTGCGCTGAAGTCTTTTAATCTCTTCTTTATGCAGAAGAAGCTTCTTTTTTCTGTCGGGGTCATGGTTGAACACAGAAGAAAACATATATTCGGCAATGTGAAAATTCTGAACCCAGACTTCACCGTTTTCTATAAGGGCAAAACTGTCATTGAACGAAACGTTTCCGTCCCTTACGGATTTTACTTCTGTTCCTTCGAGGGCTATTCCGCATTCAATTTTATCTTCGATTGTATAGTTAAAGTGAGCTTTTCTGTTTTGTGCTATTATTTTGCGACTTTCTGCCATATCTTCCATAATATCAAAGCATCGGCCAAAAGTCTACAGTTGTATGCTGCCCGCCGTCTGGTGCCAGCTGTCTCTTTTGCTCGCGTTTTTTGCGGGGATTGAAAGCACCTGCTGTATGTGGTATTATTGTTTATAAATGAAACAGAATGTATATGACTATTCCTTTGAAATGAGGCGTGAAAGACGCAGGCGCGTTACAAGATGTTTTATTCTTGTTGCCTCCGTTGTTCTTTTTATATCGCTTTTCCTGAATTATGTGCTTTTTCCGGTTTATGTACGCTCAGATTCCATGGAAAAGGGGATTGCAGAAAACGGAATGGTCTTTGTGTGCCCGCTTGCAAAAAGTCCAAAAAGAGGCAGCGTTGTTCTTCTGTCCAGAACTGACGGCCGCAGACTTTCTTTTTTTCAGAGATTCATAAATACTTCGGTAAGTTTCTTTACACTTCAGAAATATGCTCCGTTCGGTTATACGCACAAAATGAGCGGTAAGGAAACACTCAGACGCGTTGTGGCGCTTCCCGGAGATACAATTTACATGAAGGATTATGTTCTTTACGTAAAGCCTGCAGGACAGAATCTTTTTCTGACAGAATTTGAACTTGCCTCAAAGCCTTATGACGTAAGTATTTATTCTGTTCCGGTTGAGTGGGACGGAATGGGCTGTATTGGTGATATGGCAGAAACCGTGCTGGGCAGTGACGAGTATTTCCTTCTTGCAGACAACAGAATTGAAGCTGTAGACTCAAGGGGTTACGGTCCCGTAAAATCTTCCATGTTCAAGGGAAGTGCCGTCCTTCAGTTTTTTCCGCTTAACAGAATAAAACTTTTCTGATGGGAAAATTTTCCCTTTATGTGCACATTCCTTTCTGTACCTCAAAATGCGACTACTGCGACTTTTTCAGCACGGGCATAGGTTTGTGTAAATCTGTTCCCGATGACTACGTGGACTGCGTTGTAAAGGAAGTGAAAACTTATGCCCGGATCTTTGGTGTACAGGAGTGGAATACAGTTTATATCGGCGGTGGAACACCAAGCCTTCTGTCACCCGTTCAGTTGAACAGCCTGTTTGACGGAATACAAAAGTCATGCAAATGCGGAATTTCCTGCGGTGCAGAAGTTACTGTCGAAATGAACCCCGAATCCCTTGATAAAGAACTGCTTTCTGCTGCCGATTCCTGCGGCGTCAACAGACTTTCTCTTGGCATACAGAGCCTTAATTCCGCAGCGCTGCTTTCGGTAAGAAGAAACTGCACTGTACAGAAGGCACAGCAGGCACTTGAACTCGTAAAAAAATGCTGGAAAAACGACCTGAGTCTGGATGCCATTGCAGGACTTCCAGCCCAGAACAGTGAAGAATTTGCCCTTTCGCTCAAAAAAATGCTTTCCTATGGACCGCAGCACTTTTCTTTGTATACGCTTACGGTAGAAGAAGGTACACCCCTTTGCAAAAAAATAGACAATGGAATGGAATGGAATGCAGATGAAGCTGACTCACAGTGGCTTTTGGGGCGCGATATTCTTTTTTCGCATGGATTTTCACAGTACGAAGTGTCAAATTTCTGTCTTGCGGGAAAAGAAAGCCGTCACAACAGCGCATACTGGCAGCAGCAGAGCTATATAGGAGCCGGAGCCGGTGCTTCGGGAACAGTTTACTGCGGTTCTGAGGGGCTCAGATGGAATGTCAAAAAAGATGTAAAAGCCTACATTGACTTCTGGAAAACATACAGCGCCTCTTCGTGCGACGGTCTGTCTTTTGAACAGCTTGTCAAAGACGATGTCCCTTTGGAAACAGAAAATCTGGATGCAAAAACAATGGAATTTGAGTTTCTTATGATGGGACTCAGAACAAGACAGGGGGTGAGCGCGCAGAAATATGAAAGGTTGTATTCCGGTGTGTCTCCATGGAACGGAAATCTTTCATTGAGGCTTGGTGAAAAAAACGGGGTGTGGCGCAGGTTTTATGATGAAGGAATGACAAATGTTTATTCTTCCTGCGGCGGTGAAACATTTTATGCCCTCAACGAAAAGGGGATACTCTTTTTGAACCGTCTTCTGGTGGAACTTGATTGAGAAAAAAACAAAAAAATACTGTATGGTACTTGACGTAATTACCAAAAAAAACGATAATTACAAATACTTACTTAATTAAGGAGTTCTATCGTGCCTTGTGGAAAGAAAAGAAAGCGCGCAAAGATAGCGACACATAAGCGAAAGAAGAAGCTTAGAAGAAATCGGCATAAGAGCAAGTAACAGTTCGAAAGACTGTATCTTGGCCTTTTTCCCTTGAAAGACCGCGGTTGTTTTCGGACTTACTGCGGTCTTTTTTTTGCAGGGGAAATTTTGCACGCTGCGTCCGGCCGGGAGAAAACCCCGGTTTTTTTTATATCTGCATGGCGGTACAGAATTCCGCGCAGTTTAGGAGTTTTTTTTGATCCTTCAGAATATACATTCACCAGATGACCTAAAGGCCCTTCCAGAATCAGAACTTCCGGCTTTGGCTTCGGAAATGCGGCGCGAAATTATAGATGTCGTAGGCCGTAACGGAGGCCATCTTGCCAGTAATCTGGGTGTAGTAGAGCTTTCAATAGCGCTTCACAGGGTATTTTCCAGTCCCCATGATGCAATAGTCTGGGACGTAAGCCATCAGTGTTACCCGCACAAGCTTCTTACAGGCCGCCTTGAAAATTTTTATACTCTTAGGGAAAAAGACGGAATTTCGGGTTTTACAAGAATTACAGAAAGCCCTCATGACTTTTTTGATGCAGGACACGCTTCTTCTTCCATTTCATCTGCACTGGGAC
Source organism: Treponema peruense (assembly GCF_016117655.1). Classification (NCBI taxonomy): domain Bacteria; kingdom Pseudomonadati; phylum Spirochaetota; class Spirochaetia; order Treponematales; family Treponemataceae; genus Treponema; species Treponema peruense. Next base: position 1,614,391 of record NZ_CP064936.1, on the reverse strand, counting down.
TTCTTTCTGCATGGCAGCAGACAGGAAAGGACGGAAAGGTTATTGCCGTAATAGGTGACGGTGCCCTTACAGGGGGAATGGCCTTTGAAGGACTGAGTCATGCCGGCCAGCTTGCAAAAAATCTCATTGTAATTGTAAATGACAACCAGATGTCCATAAGTCGCAACGTAGGTTCACTTTCACGTTATCTTTCGCGCCTTACGATGACAGACGCCTACCAGTCATTCCGCTACAAGTTTGACAGGGCAGTGGACTACATTCCTTACATCAACCGCCATATCGGAAAATTGATTTACAGGCTCAAAAGAGGCCTTAAGGGAATGTTTCTTACAAATAATCTTTTTGTAGACCTTGGATTTGAATACGTGGGGCCGCTTAACGGCCATAATATAGAACAGCTTGAACGGGTTTTGCGGAAGGCTGCAAAGATTCCGCGCCCTGTGGTAATCCATGTTGTTACAAAAAAAGGCAGGGGATACAGTCCGGCAGAAAACAATCCTTCTGCATTCCATGGGGTGGGACCTTTCAATACAAGTGACGGTGTTGTAGAAAAATTCGACGCACTCAGCTTTACCGAAGCATTCAGTTCAAAAATTGTTTCACTTGCCGAAGAAAATCCTAAAATCGCGGCTGTCACTGCAGCAATGTCAAAGGGTACAGGACTTGATGCTTTTTCCCGCAGGTTCCCTAGGCGTTTTTATGATGTGGGAATAGCAGAAGAACATGCCATAACTTTTGCAGGGGGACTCGCAGCCGGAGGAATGGTTCCTGTTGCGGCAATTTACTCTACATTCATGCAGCGTTCCTTTGACCAGATTGTAGAAGATATAGCACTTCCTTCAAGACATGCCGTTCTGGTAATGGACAGGGCAGGGGCGGTTCCTTCGGACGGTGAAACACACCAGGGAATCTTTGACATAAGCATGCTGCTTCCCGTTCCGAATATGTGCATTATGTCTGTCGCAAGCAGGGTCGATCTTGATTTATGCCTTGATTGGGCCGTTTCGTGCGCAAAGGGGCCTGTTGCAATACGCTGGCCAAAAATGTCATGCCCGTCAGAACTCGCTTCGTTTGCGGCACCGGTTGAAGCTGGCCGAGGCCTTTTTGTTGGGGCCGAAGAATTTGCTCCTGCAGTTTCGGCACGCTTTGCAGATGAGTCCGAACTTAACGGCGCAAAAAACAAAAAGGTTCTGTTTGTGTGTACCGGCGGAATGTTCAGTGAGTGTCTGGTTGCTTCGCGTTCCCTTCTTCTTGGCGGAATATGGGCAGACATTTATTCCCTGCGCTTCATAAAACCTTTTGACGAAGAATATTTTGTAAAACTTGCATCTTCCTACGATGCCGTTGTCTTTGTTGAAGACGGCATACTTACCGGTGGAATCGGAAGAAACCTTGAGTCTGTTCTGCTCAGGTCGCCTTATGCTCCAAAAATTAAAACTGCAGCGACCGGTTTTCCAGACAGATTCCTACATAACGGAAACCGTATGCAGATTCTTGAAGAAGCAGGTCTTGACCCTGACACAATAGCGGCCCTTGCGCGCACTCTTACGGAGAACTGACATGAAAAAGAAAATTGAACTTTGCCTTTCAGACAGAACGGTTTCTACGGAACTTCCCGCTTTGATTATGGGAATAGTAAACTGCACACCTGACAGTTTTTTTGAAGGAAGCCGTGGTGGCCTTGAAAGAGCTCTTGAACTTATAGAAGAAGGTGCAGACATAATAGATGTTGGAGGCGAGTCAACCCGTCCGGGCTCTGAGTATGTAAGTGCAGAAGAAGAAACAGCCAGGATTATTCCGGTAATTGAAGGAATAAGAAAGGTATCTGATATTCCTGTTTCTGTAGACACAAGAAAGAAGTCTGTTATGGAAGCTGCCGTAACTGCAGGGGCAGATATTCTTAACGATGTTTCTGCACTTGAAGATGATGCTGCAATGGCTTCGTTTGCGGCCCGCGCAAAGATTCCAGTAATTCTCATGCACAAAAGGGGAATCCCTTCTTCAATGCAGGGCGACACAAAGTACAACGATGTTTTTGCAGAAGTAAGCGCCTATCTTTCGGAGCGTGCAGACTATGCAGCCCTCTGCGGAATAAGCCGTGACAAAATAATAGTTGACCCTGGTGTCGGTTTCGGAAAGGACCTTGAGTCAAACAAAGTACTTATTGCTGAATGCGGACGGCTCTGTTCAGGGCAGTACCCTGTACTTATGGCACTTTCCAGAAAAACATGCATAGGGCAGATGACGGGCCGCGACATAAAAGACAGGCTTTACGGAACCCTTGCAGCAGACCTTGTTTCTGTCCTTAGGGGAGCTTCCATGCTGCGTGTTCATGATGTTGCTTCTTGCAGAGACACGCTTGCCGTGTTACAATCATTCCGGAACAGCGGTTTAGTCAATTTCTGAGAAGGGGTGTGCCTTGGACACGTTTAGCAGTCTTTTGAAAATATATAATTATGCAGGATCTGTAGTTGATATAGGGGTTCTGTCATTTCTCCTGTACAAGGCATACGAGATTATCACCAGAACAAACGCCATGCAGCTCATCAAGGCTGCGGTTCTTGTTGCCATGGCCTATGTTGTAGCATACCTTCTGAGGCTTCAGACACTTCTGTGGGTATTCAACATAATGGCTCCGGGGCTTCTTATTTCCTTTGCAATTGTTTTCCAGCCTGAACTCAGAAAAATCTTTCTTAAGCTGGGACAGACAGAATGGTTTGCGTTCGGTTCCAGGTCAAAGCACACTTATGTTGATTCTGTTCTCATAGCAGCCGAAACACTTTCCAAACAGCGCAGGGGAATGCTTGCCGTATTCATGAGGCATACAAAACTCGACAACATAATCGAAACGGGAACACGCATAAACGCAGATCTTTCGTCAAGCCTTCTTGTTACGATTTTCGGGCACGACACACCGCTTCATGACGGAGCCTGTTTTATTCAGGGCGGCAAACTCATTGCTGCAGGATGTTTTCTTCCTGTAAGCGAACAGTATGATATAAAAAAGACTTTCGGTACCCGCCATAGGGCAGCACTCGGACTGAGTGAAGTAAGCGACAGCGTTGTTCTTGTAGTAAGTGAAGAGTCCGGGGCAATAAGCCTTGCATACGACTCAAAACTTCACTACGACCTTTCAATGGAACAGCTTACGAGAATTCTTGAAAGCCAGCTCGAGATTACCCCCGATGAACAGAAAATAGAGGACACGATAGATGAGCATAAAACAATTTCTTGACAAAATCCTTAAGAACTGGCCGGTCAAGGTAACTTGCTTTGTCATGGCTGTCCTGATTTATTTTTTTCACCAGATTTCGACCATAGACAAAAAGACCTTTGTTGTTCCGCTTGAAGTAAAGTCTGAAGGGGCAATGGTTTTGTCAGGAGGCTATGAACGCCACCGCAATGTAAAAATAATTGTCAGGGCAAGGGCAGAACAGCTGGCGTCTGTTTCAGAAAAAGATTTAAGAGCTTATGTGGACTTAAGTTCCCAGTCTTCTGCAGGACAGCACAATTTTCCTGTTCTTCTTGACCTGGAAGAGCGCATTCTTCTTATGGACCCGCTTGAAATAACTGCTTCCCCGGATTCTGTTCCGCTTTCAATAGAGGAAAGGGATGTAAAATTTGTCGGAATAAGACCTTCTGTTTCGGGAATTCCTTCACACGGATATACCCTTTCAAAAATTACGTCAGATCCTGCAACTGTAAGGGTAGAAGGTCCGCGTTCGGTAGTAAGCAAAATTACATATATGCCTACAGAAGAAGTTTCGGTTCAGAATGCTACATCCGATGTTACAAAAAAAGTCAGTGTGCTTAACCGCAATTCGCTTATTTCTGTCGGAACGGGTACTTTCTCTGTCAATGCAAGAATTGTTCCGCAGGGAATGGTAAAGACTTTCTCTGATATTCCCGTAAGTTTTGACAATTTAAGGGATGACCTTGCAGTTTCGGGAGAGCCTGTTTTTGTTGATGTAATAGTAGAAGGCGAGCTGCTTGATATAGAAAAACTTTCGGCAGATTCTGTGCGCGGTTCTGTTGACTGTTCGTTTATACTTACACCGGGGCATTATGAAGTTCCAGTTTCAGTTACTGTTCCGCTCGGACTTACGGTAAATTCAAAAAGCCGTGAAACACTGTCACTGGACGTTGTGCTTAAACCCGAAGAGACTCTTCCCGATTCTTCTGCAGTAAATGACGGTGAAGAAAAAGATGCAGAAAATACGCAGCCACAGGAAGAAATGGAAGCTGTTCCCGAAGATGTGACTGATATTCCGCAAAGTGATGCCGTTCCGGAACCGCAGATCCAGGGAGTATAGATGTCTTCAGTTCTCGGAATAGGATGTGATATTGCCGGAGTGGAACGGTTCAGAAAATGGGTTTCTTCACCTGCAATGATTGCCAGGTTTTTTAATAGCAAAGAAATTCTTTATGATTCTTCTGCTTCGGAACAGCGGCTTTGCGAGCATTATGCCGTAAGATTTGCCGCCAAGGAAGCTTTTTCAAAGGCACTGGGAACCGGGCTTTCGGGTTTTGATCTGCGCGATGTTTATATTGTAAAGGACAAAAACTCAAGGCCGTTTGTTGCCGTTCAGGGACGTGCACGTGAAGTCCTTGAAAAAATCTGCGGAAAAAACTGCAGCGTTCACGTTTCGCTCAGCCATGAAAAAGAATACGCAATGGCTTTTGTAGTAATAGAAGGATAGTTCCGGCAGTGTGTATTTTTGCACACTGCGGATTTCAACAAATTTGAGAGGATAATAAAATGGCGGTCAAGACTTCTTATCATAAGGCTCCCAAAGAGGAAAAAAAGGTTTCTGTCTCGTACTGGGCAAAAGAAGAACTTGTGTGTCCCGTATGCCGCGCCAAATTCAGGCAGGAAGTCATGCACAAGGGCGGCGGCCGCATGATTGCAGGAAACCTTACCGACGAGCTTCATAGAATTTTTGAACCGTCAAAGAAATTCGGAAGGGTATATCCCATGATTTATGACGTGGGCTCGTGTCCCAAATGCCATACTGCCTTTTTCTGGAAGGATTTTACAGATGTAAAGGACAGTGTTTCCTTTGACAGAATTCTGCAGGACGAAGAACACCGCAAGAAGGCAGTGTCCGATATTTTCCCTTACTACAATCTTGACAGGGAACGCACGCTTTTTGACGGTGCTGCAATGTACTATCTTGCGCTTCTGTGCTACGAAAAACTTGATATTGCCTATGCCCCGACTTTCAAAAGGGCAATGATTTCGTTAAGGCTTGCCTGGCTGTGCAAGGATCTGGACAGAGTATGCCCCGGACACAACTACGAATACGTTGCCCAGGTCTTTTACAGAAAGGCACTTTTCTTTTACCAGCAGACGCTCATCAACGAAACCGGCCGCATAGAGTCAATTGAACCTGTTTCAAACTTTGGTCCCGATACAGACAAAAACTACGGTTACGACGGCGTAATTTACCTTTGCGGCCTTCTGGAATACAAATACGGCCAGCGTGACGACGGTGAACTGCGCCTCAAAAAACTTGACGAATACAAAAAGGCCATTGCGCGCATCTTTGGTCTGGGAAAATCCAGCAAGAACAAGCCGGGGCCGCTTCTTGAAGTTGCAAAAAACCTTTATGACAAGTTGGCCGCAGAACTTTCGGCAAACAATATATTCAGTGTGGACGAATAAATGGCAAATATTCTCTTGACAATTTCCTATGACGGAACAGATTTCTGCGGCTGGCAGAGACAGGACAAGTCGGCCGGCGGTAAACCCGTTCGTACAGTTCAGGGCGAAATAGAAACAGCACTTGAAAAAATGTTCAGGACAAAAATAAACCTTTACGGAAGCGGCAGAACAGACAGCGGTGTTCACGCAACGGCACAGGCGGCAAATTTTACTTCCCCGGTGGAATCAATTCCTCCAAAAAACTATGTAAGGGCACTCAACGGCTTTCTTCCGCGTGACATAAGAATAATGCAGGCAGCCGAAGTTCCGGAATCCTTTAATTCAAGGTTTAGCGCAACTTCACGTACATACAGGTATTTTATACAGGCAGGCACTGTTCCGCAGGCAAGGGACTCAAGGTACGTGTGGTGCATTCCGAACAGACCTGATGCAAACGCGCTTAATTCAATGTGCGCGTGTCTTTCAGGGGAAACCGACTGTGCAACTTTTTCTGCAGCCGGAGATCAGAGCATTTCTACCAGGCGCTATATTGACAGAGCCCGTTTTTTTTACGAAAAGGAAGACCTTCTTGTTTTCGAGATAGAAGCAAATGCCTTTTTGTGGAAGATGGTGCGCTCTCTTACCGGAACTCTGATCCAGTGCGAACAGAAAGGGCTTGGTGCACAGGACTTTAGGAATATTCTTGAAAGCTGCGACAGGTCAAAAGCTGGAATGACAGCCCCTCCCGATGGACTTTTTCTTTGGAAAATCAGTTTTGACGGAACAAGACGCCACTCTTAAGTCCGCTGAAGTTAAAGCATTGAGACAGGGTCAACGTCTACTTCGATATATACGTTTTTTGGTGAAGTGTAGCCCCATACGAGTTTTTTTGCAGCATCTACAAGGGGCGCTATTCTGTCTCCCCTTAAAATAATCTGATGCCTGAAGTTTCCGGCTATCATTTCAAGCGGGCATTCTGCAGGGCCAAGAACTTCAACTTCCTCCGGGGCAGACACGCTTTTTATAATGGAAGCAGCAGCCATTGCAGCGGTCTGGGCCGCGTTAGGTACCTGAGAGCGGAATACCAGCCTTAATAGCCTTGTAAACGGCGGGAAGCCAAGAAGTTCCCTCTGTGAAAGCTCTGATTTGTAGAAGGTTTCAGTATCACCTTTTGCGGCAAGTGCAATCGGTTCGCGGTCGGGACTGTAGCTTTGTACAATAACTTTTCCGTCCGGGAAAAACCTTCCTGCCCGTCCTGCAACCTGCGTAATAAGCGAAAATGTGCGTTCAGAAGCCCTGAAGTCGGGAAGATGAAGGGAAGTATCTGCCAGAACAACGCCTACCAGCCTCAGGTTGGGAAAGTTCAGCCCTTTGGCGACCATCTGTGTTCCAAGAAGAATGTCATATTCCCCCCTGCGGAATGCATCAAGTTTTTCCTGCAGTTCACCGCGCTTTTTGAGGCTGTCTGTGTCTACCCTTATGGTTTTTGCCGAAGGGAATTTTGCCATGACTTCGGCCTCTATGTATTCTGTTCCGAAGCCGTTGTAGCCTACGTCAAGGGATCCGCATTCGGGACACTGCTTGGGTGGTTCCATGCTGAATCCGCAGTAGTGGCAGCGCAGCCGGTTTTCGCTTCTGTGGTATGTCATGGGAACAGAACAGTTTCGGCACTTGAGTTCATACCCGCATGTCATGCACCTGAAAAAGTGCGTAAAGCCGCGTCTGTTAAGAAAAAGAATCGTTTGCCTTTTGTCGTGCAGCGCGCGCTTTATTTCGGTTTCGAGCTCTTTTGAAATGCAGCTGTCTCCCGCCGTCCCCGAGCTTAAGTTTACGCATTCTATGTCGGGCATTTTTCCGCCGGAAAGTCTTTTTGTAAGAACATGCCGCTTTATTGTTCCTTTCTGCATTGAATACCAGGCTTCTGCAGAAGGTGTTGCCGAACCCATTACAAGGGGAATTTTAAGTGCGGAACATCTTTTCATGGCAATCTGCCTTGCATGGTAACGGGGGGAAGAGCCTGACTTGTACGAAGAATCATGTTCTTCGTCCATTATGACAAGCCCCAGGTCGGGAACAGGTGCAAATATGGCACTTCTTGCTCCTATTACAATGCGCGCTTCTTTTCGCAGTATGCGCTTCCATTCACCAAGTCTCTGGCTTGGCGTAAGTTCTGAATGTATTACCGCAGCTGTGTTCCCGAACCTTGCAATGGCTGACTCTGCAACCTGCGGAGTAAGTCCTATTTCGGGAACAAGATAGATTACACCCCTGCCGCTTTTAAGTACACGTTCTGCAGCCGACAGAAAGACTTCGGTTTTACCGCTTCCTGTAGGTCCGAAAAGATAGTGTACCAGAGGACCTTTGTCTGGGGAAAGAATTCCTTCTACTGCCTCTTCCTGTTCTTCACTGGGAGTGCGAGGCGTAAATAGTTCGTCAGTATCTGCCGCAGGAAAGCCCTGGTATTCTGTTTCGCGTCTTCCCGAAGGCAGCATAGCAGAAACACATTCCCCTATGGGAGAAATATAGTAGCTGCACATGAACTTTGCTATGTCAAAGAGTTCTTGCGTTAAAAGGGGTATGTCGTCCAGAAATCTTACTGCAGGTCTTATTTTGTCGGCAGTTACACCGCATGTAGAAGGAATGCTATCGTAGTCGGCTACAACCGTACCCGTCATCTTTCTGCTACCGAACCTTACTTCGACTCTTCTTCCGAAATAAGGGCTGCCCGTGTTAGATCCGGCAGGGACTTCGTAAGTGAACGCCATGTTGAGCGGGACGTTAAGGGCAACGTCAATGTATCTGCCCATGTGTCAGGAATTTCCCTGCGTAAAGTGAAAGTCTTTATCGTATTCGGGATACTCGTTTCTGAGTCTTGCGCCGAATATCCTCAGGTCATCCCAGACAGGTTTTTTGAGCGTTTCGTCCCTCAGAACAGCACTGGGATGGTATGTTGCCAAAAGAGGAATTCCGTTAAGATCCAGCCATTTTCCCCTAAGCGCATTTATTCCGGCATCGGTTTTCATAAGATTCTGAACGGCTGTTCGTCCCATTGCAAGAATGAGCTTTGGCTTTAGAATGTGAATCTGTGCCTGCAGAAAACCTGAACAGGCCGCGGCTTCATCACTCATGGGCGTTCTGTTCATGGGCGGGCGGCATTTTACTATATTTGCAATGTAGCAGTTTGATTTGCGGTCTAACCTTATGGCAGCAAGCATTCTGTCCAAAAGCTGTCCTGCTCTTCCTACAAACGGGCGGCCTGTTTTGTCTTCTTCTTCACCTGGGCCTTCACCGATAACAAGAACATAAGGTTTTTCACAGCCTTCACCCGGAACAGCGTGAATTCTTTTTGATGCCAGTATGCAGTTTGTGCACTCCGAAATCTTTTTGTAAAGGGAATCCAGTGTAAGGTGTCCTGTTTCTTCTGTTTTTGGCTTTTGTTCGAGAGAAGAAGATTGCTGCGGTTTTTCTGCTGCTTTGGTCTGTACGCCGGCTGGTACTGTAATATCGTCAGTAAACACCGGCGGTTCTGTTCTGTATTCCGCGGGAATAAACCCTGCAGTCCAAGAGGAAACTGTTTTGAGAAGACTGTAAATGCTTTGCTTTTCTTCAGATGTCATCCTTACTCCGTGGTTTGCCCATTATATCTTATACTTGAACGTTCCGCAATAATGAAGTAAAATTGAAGTCTATGAATATAGCATTGTTTTCAGACAGTTATCTGCCTACAAAAAGTGGTGTGGTTACTGTTGTTATTCAGCTTAGAAAAATACTTGAAGAAATGGGACATCATGTTGTAATAGTGACTGTTTCATCAAATGACAAAGATTATGAAGAAGAACCCGACCCCAATATCATGAGGGTTATGTCCATTTTATCCCCGCTCGGCGAAGGCCAGTACATCGGGTTTCCTCACAGAAAGGCTGTTGCCAAATTTCTTCAGAAAAACAATATCCAGATTATACATTCCCATACAGAATTCTTTTTGGGACAGATGGCCGTTATAGTCGGAAAAATGCTCGATATTCCGGTAGTTGCCACAACTCATACAATGTGGGAAGACTATTACCGCTATTATCTTTTTATGGGTGAACTTATTCCCCGCCGTCTTGTCAGAAAGATGGTAAAGACTATGTACAAAAAGTTCTATGCCCTTATCAATGTTTCAAAAAAAGCACACGACTATTTTACATCACCGTTCTGCCTGCCAAAAACTCCTTCTGCAATTATTCCGAATGCAATAGATACGCAGAAATTTATAGGTTCCCATGTAACAGAAGAAGACAAGGTTGCCCTCAGAAAGTCACTGGGCATTGCAGAAACAGACCGTGTTATTATCTGCGTGGGGCGTGTTGTAGAAGAAAAACGTGTAATTGAACTTGCAGATGTACTTATAAGAGTTGTAAGAGGCCGTGATAATGCAAAAGCCTTGTTTGTCGGTTCGGGCGGTGCACTGGAAATCCTTAAGGAAAAGGTCAGCGAGGCAGGTGTTGCAGACAAAATTCTGTTTACGGGTTTTATTGACTGGAGAAAAGTTTACGCTTACTATGCCATTTCCAATATATATGTTACGGCATCCCTTTCCGAAATGCATTCCATGACTGTTCTTGAAGCGCTTTCCCTGGGACTTCCGGCAGTGTGCAGACGGGACACAAGCTTCAGCGATACTATTTTCCACGGGGTAAACGGTTATTTTGCCGACTCTGACAACGCCATGGATTCATATCTTTACGCTCTTATTGACAATCCCGAAATGTGTTCGCAGATGGGCGAAAAAGGCCGTGAAATTTCAAAGAGATTTACCCTTGAAAAACACGGAAAGCGCACGGTTGCTTTCTACAATGCGGTTCTTTCAGCCTGGCCGCAGAAAATACAGTCCAAAACACTTGAGGGGGCCGTTAAATCGGCAGATCAGAATTGACACTATTCAGAAAAATTTTTTCGGCACTTCTTTGTTTTCTCCTTTCAGCAGGGGCTTTGTATGCTGCCCCAAGAGGAAAACAGGAACTTGTTCCGGCAGGAAGCTGGGTTTATGATGCACTTACAGCAATAGCGCTCGAAGAAGGCCGTGCAGATTTTTCAGATAACGCGCCTCTTTCCATAAATGAAATCCTTCTTTATCTTTTAGAAGCGGACTACAGTTCGTTAAGCAGTAGCGGTAAAAGCCTTTACGACAGAATTAAAGCTTATGCGGCAGAAGATCCGCTTTCTTTTGAGGCTGGAATATTCAGCCTTGAAGCAGACCCTGTTGTAAACCTTGAGGGAATGTACAAATCCGAAGATGACATTGACTGGGTTTATGGCAAAAAAGACAGACTTGCCCTTATTTCGTTCCCGGTCAAGTTCCAGGCCAAAGATTTGTTTACAATGTATACCGAACTCGACTTAAGGCAGAACTACGGGTATGCGCTCAGAGACGCAACCTTTACGAATATTCCGCTTGAGGCTTCACAGTTTGACACCAATTTTCCGCATAGGGCATATTTTAGCACGGGTTATTCTTTTACAGACACAGCCGGAATGAATTTCCAGATTGGGCTTGGTGAAAGAAGTGTGGGGCGTTCTCTCGGCGGAAGTGTCATCATGAGCGAATATCTTACAACCACTTCTTTTGCATCTCTTTCATTTTATTCACCGGATGTACGCTACTGCATGAATGTTAACCAGTTCAATGTTGACCGCTATCTTTACATGCACCAGCTCGAAGTGCGCCTGTTCAAAAAACTTACATTTTCTGCAATAGAAGCAATTTTTGTAAATGCACCGCTGGAACTGCGCTTTCTGAACCCGTGGACAATCTACCACGGAATGAGCCCCTGGCGTGACTATGAGCCCGATAAAGATGATTCTGAAGGACATACATGCGCATACATGTGCTTTAAGCTTCAGTATGTGCCGGTAAAAAATCTGCGCCTCTATGCAAATTTTGCCCAGGATCAGTTCCAGACAAAGTACGAGATGGACAACTGGCCCGACAATGTTACACCAAACGGAATAGGCGCACAGCTTGGAATAGAATCCTATGTTCCGTTCCGGGGCGGCCGTTTTCATGCGTGGCTTGAAGGCTATTATGCAGACCCGTACCTTTACATAAAGGAAAGCCCCAACTGGAGCCTTGTTGGTACATTCAGCGAAAACATGGGGGAACAGGCTGTTTTCTACGAGTGGATAGGAAGTCCCTATGGCCCCGATACTGCAGCTGCCCAGCTGAGTTTCGGCTACGAACACGACAACTGGAGCATAACTGCCGGCTATCTTTTCAAGGCCTGCGGTGAATATTCAGGGACAAAAGTCTTTAAGGGTAAAAATGACTGCGACTGGGGTGGTCAGGACAGAGTGCCCGATCTTGACAAGTGGATTTACCCCGACACTTCAAAAGACGGTTTTGAAGAAGCTAAGAGAAAACAGTCACTGGTAACACCGAGCGGTATTCCCGAGTACGTAAACAGAATCTCTTTGTGTGCCAAGTGGTCGCCCGTAAGTGCAGTTACACTGGCTGTAAGGCCGGCCTGCGTCTTTATTTTCAATTCTGGCAATGTAAGCGATAATTTCAAATGCGGTCTGGAAACAGCTGTTTCAGTTACGTTCCGGCCTGTAAGGATGTTCCAATGAATAAAAAAGTTTCGATTTTGGCAGTACTGACAGCAGCTCTTTCTCTGCCTTTGTTTTCACAGGTAAGCGTTGATCCTTCCGACAAGTTTTATACAATGGTAGAAAGCTGGGGAATACGCGGAATAATTAATGAAGTTCCCCCGATAAGACCTTATCCGCTTGCGAATGTAAAGGAAATTCTTGATACCGTTATAAAAAACGGGGATGCATATGATACAGAAATTGCCAATCTTCTGTACGAAGATATTTTCAAACATTCATGGCATGTAGAAGCAGGTGCAGACTATGCTTTAAGCCAGAAAAAGGAAGATTCGGATCCTGCCGAACTTGACAGTATGCTCTATGTGTACCCGGCCCTCGAAGGCGATTTCTATCTCTTTGACGACTTTGTTTCTGTAGGATACCATCTTGGCTGGGCTGCACGCAATATAGAAGACGAAAGCCGTTTTCTTCCCATCTATACGAATTCAATGCACGATTCCATTCAGGATCCGGCATCTATAGGCCCCATGAACGTATATCTGGATATGAACAACAGTCTTGCAGTAGGAAAGAAAAATATGTTCATGCAGGCCGGAATTTACAGAACAGGATACGGCCCTTACCTTAATCAGGGACTGGCTCTCAACGACAGCGCATACCATTGTGCAAATCTTTCGTTTACATACATGAACGGCCGGCTTTCCTATGCCCATCAGCTTTCCATGATAGGTGCCACTTCTTCGTACAGCGGTGACAGCGGAACACTTGCCCCGGACAAAATACTTGCTTTCCATGCACTTGAATACGGCTTTACAGACCAATTTTCTGCTTCATACTACGAAACCATAGTTTACGGAAAACGTTTTGACGCTTCGTACCTTCTTCCTGTTCCGTTTATGGTAGCGCAGGGAATAGGCGGCTGCAACGACAACCTTCAGATGGGAATTCTCCTGAAGTACCGCCCGGTAAAAGGCGTGCTCTGGGCAACAGACATTTTTGTAGACGACATAGATGTAAACAAGCTTGCAAAGCTCAGCATTGACTCAAAAAACAGGATTGCCTTTAAGACCGGCCTTGTTTATACCCCCGAAAATTCTTTCTGCACAAGGGCAAATTTAAACTACACGTTTGTTACACCGTACACATATTCGCACTGGGAATACGATGACGAAAAAACAGCGTCAATTTCTGCCGGAACAAAAAATTACCAGAACTATACGAACAATGGAATAAACATGGGAACGGCCTTTGCACCGAACAGCGACGCCATAAACCTTACGCTCGACTTCAGGCCTGTTTCAAGGCTGGGAATTAAAGTTTCATCTACTTTCATGCGTCATGCAAATGTATGCGAAAGCCTTACAGACGATGAAGCTTTTGCCTACCTGTGCGCAGAACCCGGCGTTTATTCGACTGACGGCAGTGTAAACACACATTCCATGATGGCCGACTCTTCATCTTCCAACGGAACACATGTAGATACTGCGTGGGACAAACTCAATTTCCTTAATCAGGAACATACAATGTACGTTATCCAGACTGGAATTCAGGCTGAATATACATTTGCCACACGCAAAAAGACACATGTTTCGTTCAGGGCAGGCTATACGTTCGAGTACATCCAGCGTTACGGCGTCAATACAAATATGTACCCCGGTGGAAGTGTAACTATTTCTGAAGATAAAAAATATTATACTTACAACGGTATTTCTTACCCAAAAAATGCCGAAAGCGTTTCAAAGATCGTGTCCCTTGCACGCAGCGAATGGGAATCATCTCTCGTAAACAAAATAAACAGTTACTATACAGCAGGAATCACCGTAAGATTTTAAGCTGAACCGGGCCACAGGTTTGAATCCGCCGGTAATTCAATTTCAGAGGAATTTATGAAACACGACATTGACTTTAATTATTATACCGAAACCTATCTTGGAAAAGTAGGGGAACTTACACTCAAAGGCGGAAACATGCGCGTCTTTGAAAAACAGCTGGTACTGAATTTAAGGCTCGCGCTGGAGAGCGTAGAAGCAAGGGTCTGGACACAGGCAGGGCGGCTCTATGTTTCCTGTACAAAAGATTCTGTTCCTGCAGCAGAATATGCGCTCGACAGGCTTATCGGAATTACCGGCTGGGCAAAAGTGCGTGTTGTAGAAAAAACAATGGAAGCAATCCGCGCGGCAGTAGCAGAAGAGGGAAAAGCCGCTGTAGCATCAGGTGCAAAAACTTTTAAAATAGACGCGCGCCGTGAAGACAAGAGCTTTGCGCTCAATTCATACGAAATCTGTTCGGGCGCCGCAGGTGTTCTTTTTGATGACGGAACAATGAGCGTTGACGTACATAATCCCGATGTCGTAATAAATGTAGAAGTACGTGACAAATGCTACGTTTACTGTGCACAGAGAAAGACCTGCCGTGGTCTTCCGGTCGGTGTAAGCGGAAAAGGCCTTCTTCTTCTGAGTGGCGGAATAGACAGTCCTGTAGCCGGATACCGCATGATGAGACGCGGAATGAAGGTTGAATGCATTTACTTCCATTCGTACCCGTACACTTCTGAAGAAGCGCAGAAAAAAGTAGAAGATCTTGCAAGAATAATAGGCCAGTACGGAGTAGACACTCATCTTAACATAATTCCGTTTACAGACGTTCAGATGCAAATAAAGGCAAAGTCTCCCGAAGCATATACAACACTTATGCTGCGCCTGTGCATGATGAAGTGTGCAAATCTCCTTGCAGAACGTGTACATGCAGACTGTCTTATTACGGGCGAAAGCCTCGGGCAGGTAGCAAGCCAGACTATACAAAACCTTACTGTAACAGAAAGCTTTGCAGAATATCCTCTTCTGCGCCCGCTTGTTGGCCTTGACAAAGAAGAAATTACGGCTACGGCAGAAGAAATAGGAACTTTTGACATTTCCATTCTTCCCTACGAAGACTGCTGCGTACTCTTTACACCAAAGCATCCTATTCTGCGGGCCACTGTAGAAGAAGCAAAAGCCATTTATGATTCCATGCAGATAGACGAACTTGTGCAGAAGGCCTTTGAAGACAGAAAAATTATGCGCTTTTCTCTACGCGATGAAATAGGTTCAAAATGGGCAACAAAGAAATTTGTTCCGCAGACAGGAGACTGCATTCTTAAAGAATAAAAAAGACAGAATAAGATTGAAAAAGCACTTTTTTTTTGCTGCAGTTTTATTTTCTCTTGCAACCCTTGCGGCATCTCCGGTTTCTTCGCTTCTTGGGGGAATCTGGGAAAACGCAGACCGCATGGTTGTCTTTGATACAGGACTGGATTCAATTCAGATTGTGCTCAAGCCCTTTTACGGCCGTTATGCTGACCGCGCTGCAGAAAGTTCCGTCTATACAAAAGAAAATGTGCGTGACAGAAACAGTGCTACTTCATCTTCTGCAGCAGATGTTATAGGAATAGAATGTATTCCCCTTGCAGAAGAACTTGCCGCAGGGGATTCAAACGGCGTTGTTCAGGCAAACGGTGATGTACTTTTAGCTGAAAATGAATCTTCCGGTGCCTGGATACTTAAACTGCGCTACGGTAAAGAAGATGTCTTTGTTCCGGTTGCAAGAATTGGAAACAATCTGTACCTGGACTTTGTGCTTAGGGAAGAAAACAGCGACAATGTTGCTTCTTCTTCTGCCTTAAACGGAACAACGCTTTCTTCAGAACATCCTGCTGACGGTTTCTGGTACGATGCAGGAAGGGCTTCGGGCATTACGCTTTCAAAACCCTTTTACAAAACAGAACTTCTGTCGTATCTTGTTGACGCTGATAAAATATACCACATAAGATACTGGCGCTCTGACATGGATTTTGACTCTCTGGCACAGGCTGTATTCCGTGATGCAGATTCAGAGTACAGCGTTCCGAAGCATCTGCGCTTTGCAGGACAGACGTTTACCTGCGTTAACGGAAAGGGAACGCGCATAAGAAATATAGAACGTTCAGGCTCTTTTCCAAAAACGGTCCGCATGAATTCCGTAATAGTAAAAAAAGAGCGCACAAATTCTGACGGATTAAAAGTTTTTTACAATGTAAGAACTTCAACAATCTGTGCGTTCGGTGAACCTTACCTTACGCTGCATTCAGGAAGTGAAACGATTGAACAGATTGTCAAAGAAATGAATTCACAAAAAATGCCTGCTCCAAAGCCGCTTTTCCCGCCGCACGGTGTTCTTGATTTTGACTGGAGCATTATAGAAAACCCGCCCAAAGACTACAACAGACGCGTCCTTGATTTGGGCAAATAAATATCACCCAGGTTTTTTAGATTATCTTCTTTTTACAAACTGAATGTAGTCCAAATCCATTCCTGTTTCGCCCAGACGGTCCTTTGAATTTGCCTGTACCGTTACCAGAACTTCTTTGGGCGCATCAAGTGTAAAATAGATGGGGCTTCTTGTAGTAAGTTCCCATTTTCCAAGTGGAGGGTTACTGGGATAAACCCTGTGTGCTTCTTCATCTATGTAAATGTAAAATGCTGCCTGGTCCGGATTGAATGATTTTTCTGCGGCAAGACATTCGTAAGTTCCGGCAGGCAAAAGTATTCGTACTTTTGCCCACGAAGTTTCGTCCATTAAACGTGCTGCAAATTTTCCGCTGGCATCTGTATCCTGAATTACCAGAAAGCGGTTCAGAAGCATTGATTCAAATTCGTATTTTATTCCAAGTCCCGAAAATTCTATGACGGGAAGATTTGTCTGCGGTACTGGCGGCTCCAGAATAACTGAAGGCTCTGGATATGTGTCGGTTTTGCCCAGCGTTTTGCATGAGAAAAAAACAAATGCTGCTGCAATAAGAAATGCCTGTCCGAGTTTTCTATTCATTTATAAATCCTCCGGGAACTTTTGATTACAGTATAGCACATTTTTTCAGTTTTGTACTGCAACCGAGCCGGAATATTACAGTTTCGGAACCCTCGGGCGTGACATGTTTTTGAGCATATTCTGCAGAAGTTCATGAGCCTGTTCGTCAGAGACTTCCTTTGACGGTTCGTGGTATTCTACGAGTGATTCAGGTATTTCTTCGAGAAATCTGCTTGGAGCGCATTCTACAGTGGCTGTCATTTTTCTTCTTTTGAGGCATGAAGAAATAAAGAGACGGTCCCTTGCCCTTGTAACTGCCACGTAAAAAAGCCTGCGTTCTTCTTCTATAGCCTGTTCACCGCCTTCTTCTACTGCACGGGCGTGGGGCATAAGACCTTCTTCGGCTCCTGCAATAAAAACTACAGGGAACTCAAGTCCCTTGCTTGCATGAACTGTCATTAAATTTACTTTTCCCTTGTCCTGTTCCCCGTCGTCAAGATCATCGCGCGACAGAAGGGTAATGCGGTTAAGGTATGCAAAAAGACTTGTGTCTTCGTGTTCGGGGTTGTTTTCCCACTGTTCCATACTTTTTATGAGGCTTTCAATGTTCATGTACTTGAAGCGGGCAGCCTTTTCGCTTTTGGGATTTTCGCTGATCAGGTAGTCAAAGTAGGCAATTTCATCTACCAGTGCGCGCACTTTTTTACTCAATCCTTTTCCGCTGAGCATGGTTTTGTAGCTTTCTATAAGTGATATAAACGCACCAAGATCTGCCCTTGTTTTTTCGCTTACCGGACATTCTTCGGTAGAAGATTCGATTATTGCCTTTATTCCTTCCCAGAGTGAAAATCCCATTGTGTCAGAAACCTTGTTTACGGCTTCTATTGTGGTTCTTCCCAGTCCTCGGCGCGGCGTATTTATAATTCTAAGAAGGTTTATGTCATCGTCATGGTTCGAGATAACTCTCAGATAGCTTATGATATCCTTTATTTCCTTGCGCTCAAAAAAACTTGTTCCACCGCTCATTGTGTAGGGGATGTTGCTTTCAAGAAAGGCTTCTTCTATTGCGCGGCTCTGTGTATTTGCACGCATGAGTACACCGAAGTCATCGTAATTCCGTTTTTCTTCGGCACAGATTCCCTGGATTGTTTCTGCAATAAAGTCTGCTTCTGCCGCTTCGTTTTCGGGCATGTAGATTTCGATGGGTTTGCCGTTGCCGTTACCGCTCCAAAGCTCCTTGTCCTTTCTGTTTGTATTGTGCTTTATTACACCGTTTGCGGCTGCAAGAATTGTTCCTGTTGAGCGGTAGTTCTGTTCGAGCCTTATTTCCTGTACATCGGGAAAGTCCTTTTCAAAATTCACAATGTTCTGGTAGTCGGCACCGCGCCAGCTGTAAATGCTCTGGTCATCGTCACCTACAACAGCAACGTTTTTGTCGGCAAGAAGGCGCATGAGTTCGTACTGCTGGTGGCTTGTGTCCTGGAATTCGTCTACCATTATGTACTTGTAGCGGTTTTTGTACTGCTCCAAAACTTCGGGGTGCTCTTTGAAAAGCTTTATGGGAAGGGTAATAAGATCGTCAAAGTCTACGGAATTATAAAGCTTGAGTCCTTCCTGATAGCCTTCGTAAAGCTGCCTGTACATATCGTTGTCGCTCTGCCAGCCTTTTCTGCCGGTTTTTACGTCGCTGAACAGTGCACCTATTTTAAAAAGATCCATTGCATCTGCCGTAAACTGAAGCTCGCGGCCTGTTTCTTTTATGAGAGATTTTCTGTCTGTTTCGTCATAGATTGAAAA
This sequence comes from Treponema peruense, assembly GCF_016117655.1. Lineage (NCBI taxonomy): Bacteria > Pseudomonadati > Spirochaetota > Spirochaetia > Treponematales > Treponemataceae > Treponema > Treponema peruense. Next base: position 1,595,538 of record NZ_CP064936.1, on the reverse strand, counting down.
ATTCGGTCTGTAGCCCAGCTTGTCTATATCCTGCCTTAAAATCCTTACGCCGAATGCATGGAATGTACTTACAGTAAGGTTCTGGAGTTTTCTTCCTGTAAGGCTTTTTATTCTGTCTTCCATTTCCTTTGCGGCTTTGTTTGTAAAAGTAAGGGCCAGAATCTGACTCTGCGGAATTCCCTTTTCGAGCATGTTTGCTATTCTGTAGGTTATTACGCGTGTTTTTCCGCTGCCGGCACCTGCAATTATAAGTATAGGACCATTTATGGTAGTTACGGCCCTGTATTGTTCCGGATTAAGCTGGTCTTTAAGAGTATCTTCGAGCATAGGGCAGTTATTTTATATTCATATGTATTTTTTTTCAATCCTGAGCGAAATATATGCCCAAAATATATCTGTCCTGAGCCTGTTATATCTTGAATTTTTGATGTAGTATGGTAAAATATATAAAGAATTATTTTAAATTTGATCAGAGGTAATTTATGAATACAGCAGTTGCGGCTTTTTTGGGAAAACACAATTTTAATCATCATGTTGATATAAATTCCGTAACAGATGCACTTCTTTCAGATATGCACGAAGGTCTGTGCCGTCGTCCTGCCAGTCAGGATATGATTTTGACTTACAGCAATCCACCGTCAAAGGCAGCTGCAGGAAAAAGTGTAATTGTAATTGATGCAGGCGGAACAAACTTCAGATCGTGCCTGGTTACCTTTGATTCAACAGGTAAGCCTTCCATTGACTTTATGGAAAAGACAAAGATGCCTGGAATAGAAAAGGAACTTTCCCGTACTGAATTCTTCAATCAGTTTGCAGAAAATCTTGAACACCTCAAGGACAAGTCCTGCAATATAGGTTTCTGTTTTTCTTACCCGATGACAATTACAGATGACGGCGACGGAATCCTTCTTGGCTTTTCAAAAGAAATCAAGGCTCCCGAAGTAGCCGGCTGCAGGGTTGGAAAGGAACTCAAAAAGGCTCTCGCAGACCACGGCTGGAAGAATAAAATGAATGTTCTTCTTCTTAACGACACGGTTGCAGCACTTCTTGCAGGTGCCGCCGCCCCGGACGAAGGAATGAAGTATTCTTCATACATCGGTTTTATTCTCGGAACAGGAATGAACGGCGCTTATATCCAGCCTGAAGACGCAGCGTACAAGGGACTCAAGAGACAGATTGTTGTCTGCGAAAGCGGAAAATTCGACAAGGTTGCAAGATCTGACTTTGATGAAGCCTTTGATGCAAAAAGCGTAAAACCTGGAACTTCACGCATGGAAAAAATGTGCTCGGGTGCATATCTTGGTCCCGTAAGTTTTGAAATGATTCATACTGCTGCAGAAGAAGGTCTTTTTACTGACGCATTTGCAAAAAAACTCCTTGAGATAAAGGAAATGACTCTTATAGAAATGGATGCCTTCCTTCATTCTCCGTATTCAACGGCTTCTGTTCTTGGAGCAAAGGCTGCCGGATGTGCCACCAAAGAAGATTATGACCGTCTGTTCCAGATTCTTGACGCACTTGTAGAACGCTGTGCACGTCTTGCCACTTCAATTCTTGCGGCCTGTGTAATCAAGAGCGGTGCAGGTACTTCTTCCGACGAGCCTGTCTGTATTCTCTGCAATGGAACAACATTCTTCAAGACATACAAGATATTTGCCCGTGTACAGGGTTATCTTGAAGATGTGCTTGTACGCGAAAAGGGACTGTATTATGACATAATCAGCCGCGACAATGACATTACTCTTGGAGCCGCTATCGGCGGTCTTATCGGTGAATAAAAGTGCGTTCCACAAAGGTTCTTGCCAAGTCAATACTTTTAATTCTTCTCATTGTTATTCTTGTACTGTTCGGACTGCTCTGGTTTGACTATCTGGGGGTAATTCAGGCAAAAAAAATGTTTGCTCCTGTCTACAGACTGTTCGGGCTAGAACCGCAGACTTCGGTTTCTGTGGCAGGCGGAACAGGTTCTGTTCCTGCAAACCTTGATGATGACCGCTTTGCAAAAAGACTTGAAGCCCTTGACGTACGCACGCAGGAGTTGGATAAGCGCGAGGCTGACGTAAAGGTTCAGGAAGATGCAAATGCCCAGGTTGCTCAGGAACTTGCGGACAAAGAGAATGCACAGTCAGAAAGAGAAAAAACATTTAACAATCTGGTAAAAAAGTACGATGATAGAAGTGTAAACATCGAACAGATTGTGCAAAACCTTAACGGAATGCAGCCTGCCAAAGCAGTGGAAATTCTTGTAAACATGGATGACCAGGACGTAATAGACGTTTTGCGCCGTGCCGAAGAAATTGCCGCCAGTGCAGGAACATCTTCCATGGGTGCCTACTGGCTGTCACTTATGCCCGCTTCACGTGCGGCAGAGATACAGCGCAAAATGGCAAACAAACCGCTTTCCATAAACTAAGGCTGTGGCGGCTGTCCGGTAGTTTCGGAGGTCGCCATGCTTGCTTCAAACATACAGGTCGTAAAATCACAGGGGTTGCCCGAAGTTCAGTCACAAAAGCTGAAGGAACCGCGCCCGGACTCTTCTTTTAAGGATATGCTTGAGGCTGCCCGGACAGCAGAAGAAAAGCCTGCTGCAGAAGAACAGAAAGTTTCTTACAAAAAAGGCAATAAATCTCTAAATGACAAAGAAGATATTCCGCAGAATGTTTCTGAAAAAACTGCAGAAGAAACTTCGGTCCAGAATGCAGCCCTTGTACAGGAACAGCCCAAAACAAAAAATGCGCCCCTTTCAAAAGAAGACGCTGCCGTTTTTGCCGCAGAACCTCTTTCAGAACAGGATATAACTTATCTCAAATCATCTTCCGTTAAAGACAATATTGAATCTTTGCTGACTTCGGCAGAAGAATTCAATTCACAGTCTGCAGAGCAGGAACGTCTTCTGGCCGCAGCACAGGTTTCTGTGGACAATCCCGGACAGTTCCTTGCGTTGCTGGAAAATTCCGCTGAAGCACAGGTACAGGCGGCAGCAGTTTCCGAAGGAACAATCGTTGCGGCTCTTAACATGACAGACAAAAGCGAAGGTGAATCATTTTTGAATCTTGCGCAGAGTGGTGAAGAAACAAAAGACGGCCTTTCAGATAGCATTCCCCAGAAAAAGAAAACTGAACAGAAAAGCGTTCTTAACGGACTTTTTTCGCTTACAGACGAGCGCACGGTAACTGTTCCGGAATCTGAACTTGAATATGACAGTGGCAGCATGAAAATATCGCGTGCGCATTCAGGTTCGGCCGGCGAAACAAGTGTAAATGCTGTTCTTAACATGCCGCAGGATGCAGCAAAAAATATTCTTTCTTCAGACACACAGTCGGCCCAGGCAAGCGGTTCGGTGTTCCAGCAGATGGTTTCACAGCAGATTGCAGCCAGTGCGCCCGATTTTGTAAAAGCCGGAAGCATAGTTTTAAAGGACAATAATACTGGAACAATAAATATGGCACTTAAGCCTGAAGCTTTGGGAAATGTTAAGATTACTCTTGAACTTTCCGATAAAGTAGTATCCGGTCATATTACCGTAGCAAGCAGGGAAGCGTTCGAAGCTTTTCGCCAGAATCTTGACACTCTGAGACAAGCGTTTGTGCAGAGCGGATTCGACAATGCAACCTTTACGCTGAGCATTGCCCAAAATAATTCACAGGGCGGAATGTTCGGAGGGGAAAGGCAGCAGAGCGCGGAACAGTTCCTTTCTGAAAAGACATACGGTGATTATGCGGTACATTCTAATTCAGGTTCTGCAGTAAGTGCGGGGGACCAGACGTCCTACGAAGCTTCTGCAGATTACAGGATAAATGTCGTCGCCTAAGACGTCAGACTGATTTTAACGAGGTGAATTATGGAAAGCTCCGTTCAGCTTAACACGGCTATGAGTCCGCAGGAAAAGGCCAAGCTCAATATGCAGGTCGACACATTCAACAAATCTCTTGCGGTAAACGGAAGACAGGCGCAGCAGTCGCTCGGAAAAGATGATTTTCTTAAGCTTCTGATAACACAGCTTTCAAATCAGGATCCGACGTCTCCGATGGACAACACGCAGTTTATTGCACAGATGGCCCAGTTCAGTTCACTTGAGCAGATGACCAACATGAACCAGGAATTCGGCAAGCTGAACAATATGCTGGTTTCTTCACAGGCTGTCGGAACAATCGGAAAAACCGTCGATGTTGATGTTGGCGGCGTAAAGACTACAGGTACTGTTGACGCGGTAACTTACGGAAACAATCCGCAGGTGCGCATCGGCAATATGTATTATGATATGAAACAGATTTCGGCCGTTTACGGTGAATAATTTTAGAGGGTAGCAATTATGATGAGATCACTTTATGCTGGAGTCAGCGGACTTCAGAACCATCAGACCAGAATGGATGTTATAGGAAACAACATTTCCAACGTTAACACTTACGGATTCAAGCGCGGCCGTGTAAGCTTCCAGGACATGATAAGCCAGCAGATTAACGGTGCTGCACGTCCTACAGAAGAAGTCGGCGGTGTTAACCCCAAGGAAGTAGGACTCGGAATGAGTGTCGCTTCCATTGATACGATTTTTACACAGGGAAATCTTCAGACAACAGGTGTTTCTACAGACCTTGCCATTCAGGGAAACGGATTCTTTGTTCTTAAAAACGGAGATGAAACTTTCTATTCAAGAGCCGGTGTTTTTGGCGTTGACTCAGAGGGAACACTTGTAAACCCGGCAAACGGACTTCGCGTTCAGGGATGGATGGCAGAAGATGCAAACGGCCGCCAGATTGTGCGCACTTCGGCTACTCCTACAGACATTGTAATTCCGGTAGGACAGAAAGACCCGCCGAAAGCTACGGAAAATGTACGCTATTTCTGTAACCTTAACAAAAATACACCCGAAATTCCCGAAAACCCAACTGCAGACCAGCTCCTTGAAGGAACCTGGCAGACAGAAATCAATATTTACGATACTTACGGAAACGCACACCAGGTTCAGATGAATTTCTCTAAAGTTCCGGGAAATCCCAACCAGTGGAACGTAAGCGTAAACGTAGATCCTGACAATGCAGAATTTACACAGACACGCATTGGATTCGGAACAACAGACGGTGTTGCAAATACATATACACTTAACTTTGACAATACCGGAAAGCTTCTTTCTGTTGCAGACAGCGCCGGAAATACTTCAAATCCTGAAGGTGAAATTGTTCTCCAGGCTTCATACAATGTTGCTGACAGTAATGCAGATGCCGCAGGAAACCCGTACAGACATACATTCAGCTTAAGCCTCGGAACAATCGGTTCTATGGAAAATACAATTACACAGGCTGCTTCAAAGAGTACAACAAAAGCCAATTTCCAGGACGGATACAAGCTCGGTTATCTTGACAACTTTAAGATTGACCAGAGCGGAACAATTACTGGTGTTTATTCAAACGGTTCCGTAAGAACAATCGGACAGGTTGCCATGGCCAGCTTTACAAACCAGGGCGGTCTTGAAAAGAAAGGCGACAATACCTATGCAGAATCAATAAACAGCGGTATGGCAAATATCGGTGAAAGCGGTACACAGGGAAAAGGAAGCATGCTTGCCGGAACCCTTGAAATGAGTAACGTTGACCTTACCGAGCAGCTTACTGACATGATTGTAACCCAGAGAGGATTCGAGTCAAATGCCAAGACTATCCAGACCGGAGACTCAATGCTTGAAACAGTAATCAACCTTAAACGCTAATAGAGTTACCTCGCTCTAATTATCATAACTATGCCTTGACCGCATGAACTTCTACCCGGTTTATGCGGTCTTTTTTTTTGTCTTTGCTTTTTTTATTGGTTTCGTATCTATAATTAAGATGTTTATATTATTTTAATAGGAGTTTGTTAAAAGGCAACCCTCAGGGAAAAGCTTTCAGGTATGATGATAAGTTCAAATGAGCCTGAAGTAGAAGAAGCCGCAGAACCCGAATTTAATTTTTAGTTCTAAAAGTATATAAAAAAAGGCTGCCCTTCAAGAACAAAGGGCAGCCTTTTTTTTAACAATGGCAGTTTTTTAGAACTTTACGTGGAAAGAGAAGGCGCCACTCCAGAGAGCTTTTTCGTAATTTGTCCTGTCCATAAAGCTTCTGATATCTGCACAAACGCTCAGAGATGTCTGGAATACCAGGAAGTTGAATCCTACACCGGCATAAAGCTGAGGCTGAACACCGCTGAAATCCCACTTTCCGTCCTGGTAAGTGCTGCTTGTAGTGTCTGCGTTGCGTGAACCGCTGTCTTCGCCTGAAATTATCAGATTGTTGCCTCCAAGGCTTTTTGTTCCCTTGATATTCCAAGCCCAGCTGGTAGAAGTGTTTGAAACAAGTGCTCTTGCTCCTCCGAATACTGTTGCAATCATTATGCTCTTTGAAACTTCGGCCTGAACGTAGATAACCTGTGTGTTGAAAGAAAGGTTCATGTTTGCATCAACACCGCTCTGGTCTGAACTTATTCCGAAAGATCCCTTTGTGATATTGTATCCGGCACCTACAGAAACCTTTGGAAGAATTACACCGCCGTCAAGAACGCAGTAGCGTACATCAATGCCCAATGTAAGATAGTCTGCAGAACCATTGAATCCGAATGCGTTGAAGTTCATGGGTGCACTCATGGATGTGATTGAGTTGGGGTCAGACAGATCTACGCTGAACAGAGACGGGTTTGTCATCATTGCACTGATTCCGATGTCGAACGGAAGGAATATACCGCCGATTCTTGCATCAATAGAAACAGTAGGCATTACAAATATGTCAGGAATTGAACCGAAGTCTACAGTTCCTTTAAGTTGATCTGTAATAGAACTGCTGCCTGAATCAGGAACAAAGTCATTGATCATTCCTTCAAATGCTGTTGCTGCATTCTTAAGTCCTGTCATGTCCATTTTTGTTCCGCCAAGAGAAATACCTACACCAAAGTGAGGCGGGAGTGACGGAAACAGTTTGCCAATATAAGCGTCTGCCCATACATTCTGCTGTGTTGCTGCCTGCGGTGCCGCTACAAGAATGTTTCCTGCAAATGCGTTGAGACCGTTTGCAATTTCAGTTTTCTTATTTTCTGAAATAGGGATTTCAATATCTTCTGCATAAAGAGAAGCAGAAGCCAGTGCTATGACTGCAAATGCAGCCGCGAGTGTTTTTGTTTTTTTCATAAGTTCCTCCTGTAATGTAAAGCTTTTTGATTCTGACAAAACCTCTTGTTTTCTCTATTATAATGCATAAAAATTACTAATTCAAGTTTGGCAGGTGTTTATGGCTGTTTTGAAAAAAATCAGAAAAATATTAAAAAAACAGGCAAATGTTATTGACACAAATGCATAATGAGTATATTATCTAAACATCACTTACAAATGCCGGTGTAGCTCAGCTGGTAGAGCGGAGGACTGAAAATCCTTATGTCGTCAGTTCGATTCTGACCGCTGGCATTCCAAAGAGGTTGTTTTTGACAGCCTCTTTTTTTATGTCCGCAGTCCAGCTTAAAAACAAGTTCAATTCAAGTTCAATTCCCCAAAGCGCTTATTAATTCTTGTTAAACTTCCTTTCTTATTATATAATCTTAAGAATGAAATGGTTGATATTGGCATCTGATTTAAAAAATAAGGATTTAAAACCTGTAGAAGACTTTCTGGACAGAACATCAATTTGTGAAGTAGAGGAATTCTTTTTTTCTGGAACAATGGATTGTGCAGAGCTTGAAAAATGTATGAACTGTGTTTCAAAGGCAACCCACTGCATAATCGTTGACGGTTCTTCGTTGCAGAAATCTTCTGACTATAATTTTATTCTCGGGTGTCTGTCCGGCAAGGGGGTGCGTACTTTTATTCATGCAGATTCCCTTTATAACCGGCGTTATGAAGTTCTGGACAGAAGCAAAAGTTCGTTTCTGCAGTGCTTTGACACAATGGAAGATCTTCTGGATGTAATTCAGGAGGATTTTATTGCCTACGAAACAGAAGAAAACCAGAAAAACGCCCTTGTTAAACTCATGACGATGGGAATTCCGTTTACGGCAGACAGTTTTGCATACTATCTCGAACATGACAAAAAAGACGTGTGTGAATTGTTCTTTCAGGCCGGAATGCTTATGAGTGCCTTTACTTCTGAAGGTGTTCCTCTTTTGTGCTGTGCAACAAGAAGTGACTGTACAGAAGAAGTTGAATGGCTTCTGGCAAACGGTGCAGACATCAATGCCGTGTCAAAGGACCGCGGTTATTCTGCCGTAATGGATGCCGTCTGGAGAAAAAATTTTGACCTGACAAAGCTTCTTATAAAAAGGGGAGCCGATCTTGATTTTATAAGTTCTGACGGCCAGCCAATTCTTGTTCTTGCAGTAGGAAACGGAAACATTAAGATAGTAAAACTTCTGCTTGAGTCCGGTGCAGATGCCGACGCTAAGGACAGCATGGGTATGAGTGCCCGCGAATATGCCGTTCTGTTCAAAAATCAGGAAATGATTGAACTTATGAAAAAATATCCTCCTGCGGAGAAAAATTGCAATGAATAAAAGTGATTGTGCCATAAAAATAGTATTTGCCGGCGGCGGAACCGGTGGCCATATTTACCCAGGAATTGCAGTTGCAGATGAACTTGTAAGGCTTGCCGGTACTCAGGGTAAAAGCGTAAAAATTTTCTGGATTGGAAACCAGTCCGGAATGGATAAAGATATTATAGAAAAAAATCTTTCTTCTGAAGGCGGCAGTATAGATTCCTTCTACGGAATTCCATGCGGAAAATTAAGACGGTATCTTTCGCTTAAAAATTTTACCGATATATTTAAAATTATTGCAGGCTTTGTGAAGTCTCTTTTTATTCTTGCAAAACTCAGACCCGATGTGCTTTTTTCAAAGGGCGGTTTTGTGAGCGTTCCCCCGTGTGCGGCTGCAAAAATTCTGCATATTCCGTATTACACGCATGAATGTGACTTTACTCCGGGACTTGCTACCAGAATAAACAGCAGAGGTGCAAAGTCCATTCTTCTTTCGTATGAGCGTACGGCCGGATATTTAAAGCCGTCTTTGCGTTCAAAATGCATTGTTACGGGAAACCCCGTGCGTCCTATTTTCTATGAGGACAATTCAGCAAAGGGGCTTGAGTTTCTTAAGATAGAAAAAAAGACAAAACCTGTTCTGCTGGTTCTTGGCGGAAGTCTTGGTGCACGCCAGATTAACAGTCTTGTCAAAGAAAATATAGGCTGGCTAAAGGAACGCTTTGTTGTTGTTCACCAGACCGGTGCGGCCTTTGCTTCTGAACACCCCGAAATTATGCTTATTGATGACGATTCATATAAGCCTTATTCTTTTATATACAAGGAAATGCCTTATGTTATCCAGGCTGCTGACGTTGTTCTTTCACGCTCGGGGGCCAATTCTTTGTGGGAATGCGCCGTCTGCGGAAAGCCCATGGTACTTGTTCCGTTGTGCGGTTCGGGAACACGCGGCGATCAGGTAGACAATGCACGTTTCTTTGAACAGAAAGGATGTGCCCTGGTTCTTGCAGGCCCCGATGCAGATTCAGCCCATTTAAAAAAAGCACTCGAAGAACTTTCTGACGAAAACAAACGTGTAGAGTGTTCAAAAGCCTGTCTTGAACTTTGCGCAAAAACCAGTAGTGCAGCCATAATTGCACAAACAATTCTTGGGGGAATATAATGCCGTTTGCCGTGATTGATTTGATTTTTTTTGGAATAATCCTGTTTGCTGCCATTGTTTGCATGATAAACGGATTCATAAACGAAATTTTCGGAAAGGCAGCACCTTTTCTTTCTATATGGATTTCGCTTCTTCTATACAAAAATCTTGTGACGCCGCTTGAAACTTACATAAAGATTCATGTTCTTGCAGTTATTCTTTCGTTCCTTATCTTCTTTATAATTTCATTCGTTATCTTTAAGATTGTCCAGCAGATTATAAAGAATATTTTTGGCGGACACATTTTTCTTCAGCTCGACAGATTTCTGGGCTTTGTAATAGGCATTGTTGAAGGGCTTGCCGTTATTGGAATTATAATTATTGTTCTTGTAGTTCAGCCGTGGTTCCCGACAGACAGTCTTTTGGACGGAAGTTTTTTTATGCGCATTTTCAGCCCGTTTCTTTCGGTTCCCATTAATGCAATTTCTGAGAAGATAACAGATGCAACCGCTTTTGTTCAGGTGGAAAAATGTTTGACAATGTGCTGAACCAGAGCGCCGCAGACCTTTTAAGTTCTGACATTAAGAGTGCAAAGCTGCCGGGCGCGATACTTTTTTCGGGACCGGAATCTTCGGGAAAACTTACAACAGCCCTTGAAACAGCCCGCGTCCTGTCCTGCCGCGGCAAAGTTCCCGGCGCGTGGAACTGTACATGCCCCAGTTGTTTAAGGCACAAAGCTATGGTAAGCCCCAATGTACTTGTAGCAGGGCCTGGTGACTGTACACTCGAGATTTCTGCCGCAAGAAATACGCTTCTTTTTCAGAATGCACAGAATTCAAGTCATCTAGAGGCAGCACGCTATCTTTACATTCGCGCTGTAAGAAAACTTACCGTAAGGTTTAGCCCTGTTTTGTGGGAAGGTGAAGACAAGCTTGCAAAGTTTACGCCGCTTATTCAGGCTATAGATGAAAACCTGGAGCTTTTGTCGCCGGGACGGACGCTTCCCGACGGTGATGAACTTGAAAAAATACTTGACGAAATAGACAAAAACTGCGAAAAACTGGAATCCTCCTTTTTGTACGATTCGCTTCCTGTTTCGCAGATAAGAAATTTTTCTGTATGGGCACATCTTACGTCAAATACAGGAAAAAAAGTTCTTATTATAGAAAATGTCGATCGCATGGCAGACAGCTCACGCAATGCGCTTTTAAAAATACTTGAAGAGCCGCCCGAAAACACAATGTTTATTTTAACGACGGCAAAAAGAGGGGCTGTTCTTCCTACAATCCTTTCGCGTGTAAGAACATACAATTTTTTTGAACGCACGGTGGAACAGCAGCGCAATGTTGTTACAAGAGTTTTTCATTATGTTCCGTTTGCAGGCGATGCCCCCGTGGAAAGTGTAAACGGCTTTCTGCAGACATATCTTCCGGTAAAACCTGAACTTGTCAAAGAATATGCAGCTTCTTTCTTTAAGATGCTTTCTGAAGGCCATGTTCCTGACACTGTTTCTGTCTGCGCGGGATGCCTGCGTTTTGAGCCGAGGGTTCTGTTAAAAATTTTCCTTCAGGAAATAGTTGAGTGCCAGAAGCCGCTTTCAAAAACCGCAGCCGGTGCCGAGTGTTCTGCGCGCATAATGGCCGCTGTAAGAAAAGCATATAACGATGTTTCTGTATACAACCAGAACCCCGAGGCCGCGCTTGAAGTTCTTGCAAGAAGCGTACTTCAGGTAAACCATCTGAGCGGGGGTGTTATTCAGGAGATTTTTGCATGACAGATTTTGTAAAGAAGGTTTCAGAAAAAATACCAAAGCTTTCTACCGAACAGGTCGGAATGCTTTTGAATTCTCTGCGTTCAGAAAATGACACACTGGTTTCAATTCTGGAAAGCCTTTCAACAGGACTTATAATCGTAGACAATGACTGGCATATAATTCTGGTTAACAAGGCCGCAGAACGCAATATTCCGTTAAGTGTAAGGGCGCGTGACAAAAACGAAGCAATTCCAATCTGGGAACTCATTGACGATACATCAATTGCAGATTTTCTCAAAAAAAGTGCCGAAAAGCAGAATACAAATACCGGCGAAGAATTTTCCATTGCTAACGATGACAAAGTAAAATTTGTGATGCTGACACTTATTCCTCTTGTAACAGGAGAAACCATAGGCGGAACAATTATTTCTGTCAACGACATAACTGAACGCCGCAAGCAGGAAATTCTTATTCACAGAATGGAAAGCCTTGCAAGTCTTACAAACCTGGCAGCTTCTGTTGCACATGAGATAAAAAATCCGCTTGGGGCAATAAGCATTCATATCCAGCTTCTTCAGAAAGCAATCAAAAAGTCGCGTGAAACAGACGGAATGCTGCCTGACGAAAAGTTTATGGAAAAATATCTTTCGGTAGTCAACGAAGAAATTGACAATCTTAATAAAATAGTTCTGGACTTTTTGTTTGCCGTGCGCCCTGTACAGACAAATCTTGAACTTCTGGAGCCCGATTCAATAGTAGAAAAAACGATGGACTTCTTTATGCCTGAATTTGAAAGCAAGAGCATTAAGACAGACGTAAATCTTTGCAAAAACAGTCCGCGGCTTCTTATTGACCAGAAACTGCTCAGGGAAGTGCTTGTCAATCTTGTGCAGAATGCCCTTGCAGCGATGGTTTCACGGTACCAAAACAATTCCGGCGGTAAACTTGTCGTGCGTTCCCTTGTCAAAAGTGAAAAATATATTCTTACGGTTGCAGACAACGGAATAGGAATGGATGAAAAAACTTCCGAACGTATTTTTGAGCCGTACTATACGACAAAGGCAGACGGAACCGGGCTTGGACTCACGATGGTTTACAAAATAATCAAAGAGTTCCGCGGGGACATCAATGTAAAATCTGTAGAAGGAAAAGGTACTGTTTTTACTATTTCAATTCCGGTGCCTCAAAACGGAACAATGCTTCTTTCTTCAGGCGGGGAATCAGATAAAAAATGAAATTTACAATTCTAATAATTGATGATGAAAAAAACATACGCGAAGGGCTTGCTGCAAATTTTGAACTCGAAGAATACAATGTCAAAACAGCAGCCAGTGGTGAAGAAGGACTCAAACTCATTGAACGAGGGGACATAGATCTTGTCATAACAGACCTTCGTATGAACGGAATAAGCGGCGAAGAAGTCCTTAGAAAAGTCACGGCAGAAACACCGGGAATTCCTGTAATTATACTTACGGGACACGGAAGTATAGATTCTGCAGTAGATGCAATGAGGCACGGAGCTTACGATTTTCTTACGAAGCCGCTTAATCTTGACCAGCTGGACATGATTGTAAAGCGTGCCCTGGAAAGCCGTGAAATGAGCCTGCAGCACCAGCAGTTAAAAAAAGAAATAGAAGGCGAAAATGTCCTGAGCGGAATGATTGGAAAGTCCCAGGCTATGCTTAAGATAATGGAAACTATAAAAAAAGCGGCATCTTCCAAGGCAAACGTGCTTATTACAGGCGAAAGCGGTGTTGGTAAAGAAGTTGTCGCCAGGGCAATACATGAACTTTCGCCCCGCAAAAACAAGACAATGATAAACGTGCACTGCGCGGCACTCAGTGAAACGCTCCTTGAAAGCGAACTGTTCGGACATGAAAAAGGTGCATTTACAGGAGCCGACCATCTTCAGAAAGGGCGCTTTGAACTTGCACACGGAAGTACGATTTTCCTGGATGAAATAGGCGAAATAAACCAGAATGTACAGATAAAAATTCTTCGTGTGCTTGCTGAACGAAAGTTTGAGCGTGTAGGCGGTGAACAGACAATAGATGTAGACGTCCGTGTAATTGCAGCTACCAACCGCAATCTCGAAGAAGAAATAAAAAAAGGAAATTTCCGCGAAGATTTGTACTTCAGGCTTAACGTAATTCACATACATGTACCGCCGCTGAGAGAACGCAAAGACGATCTTCCTTTACTGATGGCTTCTTTTCTGGAAGAATTCAACCGCGAAAACTCAAGGTCCATAAAAGGAGTAGACAGCAGGGCAAAGTCTGCCATGTTCAAATACGACTGGCCTGGAAACATACGTGAACTTCGCAACTGCATGGAAAGTGCCGTGGTAATGTGTTCGGGTGATGAAATTGGACTGGACGACCTGCCACCTTCTATTAGCAGGAGTGCAGGAACAGAAAGCATAGTTATTCCCCTTGGAATAACGCTTGATGAAGCAGACAAAGTTATTGTACAGCAGAATCTTGCGGCAAACAGAAACAACAAAAGCAAGACAGCAGAAATTCTTGGAATAGGTCGCAAGACCCTTCAGAGAAAAATTGTGGACTGGGGAATAGAAACGCCGGAGAATGCCGATGAGCTCGGAGACAATGTATGACAGACTCGGTGATTTACTGAGCAAAACCCTCGAAACAGGCTTTGTAAAAACCGCCGCCCCCGGTAAAAAAGTGAAGGACGGCGCGCGCAAAAAAAATACAGAACAAAAGCTCCGTTCCGCGGCAGAACAAAACCAAACCGCCACCCGTCGTGAGAACACCGCCAATCGTCGCGAAAACACCTCCACCCGCCGTGAGAACACCGCCAATCGTCGCGAAAACACCGCCACCCACGAAAACAGACAGTCTTTCGTATACCATTCTGCCGTAAAAAAAATCACCCCCGAACTGGCGCGCGCCTACAGGCTTTTGGGCATAACATTCAGCGCCACAACAGAAGACGTAAAAAAAGCATACAAAGAAAAAATAAAATACTACCACCCTGACCGTCATACCGTAAATGCCGTAATGCAGAAAATTGCAACAGACAAGACACGGCAGGTTGTAGAAGCTTTTACCCTTATAATGAAATTCCTTGAACAATAAAAAAGGCGGAACCAAAGCCAACCTCCAAGCTCTGATTCCGCCAAAAAAAGCAGCTAAAGATAATTCGAAAATTTAAATAACAGTTCCGTTGGGAATTACTGCACCTTTTCTGATTACAATTATTCCGTCTGCACTGTAGAAAAGACCGTGGTCTCCGTCTTCGTATTTTCTTCCGCTAACATTTATACAGCAGTTTTCGCCAATGTGGGCGTTTTTATCAATAATGGCTTTGTTAATCTTACAGTTTTTGCCGATTCCAAGATTCGGGACACCTTTTGCCTTGTTGTCTTTCTTTGCAGCTTCTGTCTCGTAGAAGTCGGCACCCATCATTATAACGCCTTCAAGATCACAGCCTTCATTGATTACGGAACGAACACCAATTACAGAATGCTGAATGCGAGAATTGGTTATTACACATCCTTCGCTTGCAAGGGTAGAAACCATTTCTGCATGATTTATTTTGCTTGGCGGAAGATTTCTCATGTGTGTATAAATAGGCTTGTCTTCGTCATAGAAGTTAAACTGCGGAATAGGATTTGTAAGGTCAAGTGTAGCTTCATAGAACGAACGTATTGTTCCGATGTCTTCCCAGTAGCCGTTAAAAATGTAGCTGCTTACTTTCTTTGACTTTATTGCCATTGGAATAATTTCTTTTCCAAAGTCATTGTAGTCATTGTTAAGCATTTCTTCCATTGTGTCGGCATCAAAAATATAAATACCCATCGAAGCAAGGTATTCGAGATTTGAAGGAAGTTCAGGCTCCCTCGCAGCTTCTGGAATCTTCCAGTCGTCAATGTTCATGTCCTTTGCAGGCTTTTCCATAAATGCAGTAATTGTGTTTGACTCGTCTACCTGCATTATTCCAAAGCCCGAAGCATCACTTCTGTTTACGGCTTTTGCAGCAATTGTGATGTTTGCGCCGCTCTTCAAGTGCTGGTCCATGAATTTCTTAAGATCCATGCGGTAAAGCTGGTCGCCCGAAAGAATAATATAGTGGGTAGGGCGCTGTACCTTAAAGTGACCGAAGTTTTTTCTTACGGCATCTGCGGTTCCTTCGTACCAGCCTGAATGTTCCAGTGTCTGTTCTGCAGCAAGAATTTCTACGAAACCGCGACTGAAACGGTCAAAATTGTAGGAATTGATAATATGAAGGTGCAGTGAAGCAGAGTTAAACTGTGTAAGAAGATAAATCTTTTTGTAACCGCTGTTGATGCAGTTTGAAATAGGAATATCTACAATACGGTACTTGCCACCGAAAGGTACCGCAGGTTTTGATCTTTCTTTTGTAAGGGGGTAAAGACGTGTACCTTTTCCGCCTCCAAGAATAATGGCCAGAACTCTTGGCTCTTCGTAATTTTCAGATGACATATTATTAAATTCCTCCTGAGTTTCTATCGTGGAAGAACCGAGAATTATTGAACTTCCATATAAAAAATTATAAATCTGTTTGGGGAATTTTGCAACAAAAATGTGCGATAATGTTCTATTTAAATACTTTTTTACACGGTTTTAATTCCACCGTTTTCAAGCACTTTAAGAAAATCTTTTTCCTGCATGGGCTTTGCGTAATAGAAGCCCTGGGCAATATCACAGCCAATCTTGCGCAGAAGATCCGACTGGATTTTTGTTTCAACACCTTCTGCAACTGTTGTAATATTCAGTTTTTTTGCCATTTCTATTACCGACGTAATTATTATGCTTTCCTTCGTATTTTCGGGAACGCTCGAAAGAAATTCCTTATCCAGTTTTATTACGTCTGCCGGCATATCCTTAAGAATATTGAGTGAAGAATAACCTGAACCAAAGTCATCTACAGAAACCTTGAATCCGGCTTCTTTGAGGCTGTTTATTACATTTATAAGTTTCTTTTTGTTGTCGAATACAATTCCTTCTGTAAGTTCAATTTCCACACTGTTGGGGCCAATGTCATACTGCGATGCAATTTTTTTAAGGGTCGGTGTAAGGTTTGAATTGTACAGATTGTATCGCGAAAGGTTGAATGAAACGGTTATAGGTTCGCCGAATGTTTTTGAACGGCTGTTTTTATTCCACGAGTCCAAAAAGCTGCATACATTTTGCAGAACATATTTGTCTATCTTCTCAATAAAACCGTTATTTTCAAACAGCGGTATGAATTTTCCAGGTAAAAGGAATCCCTTCTGCGGATTGTTCCATCTTATGAGCGCTTCTGCACCTATAACTTTATCGTCGGAAAATCTTATTTTCGGCTGGTAGTAAACTTCAAATTCCCTGTTTTCTATAGCCTTGTTCATGGAAAGCGTAAGTTCACGGTTCCAGTCGTTTTCGGTTTTCATTTCTGTCGTGTATTCCATTACGCGGTGTGTGGCATAGGAATTTTTGCCCAGTTTCTGCGCCTGGTTTGCCTTGTCTATCATGCCGCTGATGTCGGCATTGGGCGCGTCTATATAGTAAACGCTTGAACTGAACGTAAGATTGTAGCGTTCTGGCAGAAGTTTTTCTATATGGTCATCGACTTTTGACATTTTGAATACTCTGTCTTCGAGTTCCCAAAAGTCCGGGCTTTTCATGAAAAAGACAAAGTCATCGGCATAATAGCGGCATACAAGTTCGTCTTCACGTTTTTCTCCCGCAAAATGTTTTCCAAGTTCGGTAAGAATTTGGTTTCCTTTTGAAACGCCGAAACTGTCATTTATAAGCCTGAAGTTGTCTATGTTTATTGAAAGAATAAGATATTCCCTGGGTTTTGCATTTTTAAGAATGGCACGGGCATCGGTTTGAAACTTGTTGAAAGTAGACATACCGGCAATTTCGTCATATTCAATGATGCGTGTTTTTTTCTTGAGCAGCAGAATAAGAAACAGTGAAATGAAGAATACAAAAACAAGTGTGACTGTAAGGACAATCCGTAGTATGCTGTTTTCTTTTTTCTGCTTTAAGTCCTGAAGTGTATGCTCTGAACGAAATTTAAGCTCCTCTTCAAATACAACTGTAGTCAATTCTTTCCAGTTAATGGTTTTAAGTACTTTGTTGAAAATGGGGACAAGTGTTTTTGCATAAGGTTCGCGTATTCCGAATTTCTGGTAATAATTTATGTCCAGTGGAACAATCTTGCAGTCTTTTACAAAGTTTGCATACGAAAGTTCAAACTGTCCTATAATAATAAAGTCTGTTTTACCTTTTATGAATTTATCCAGAACTTTTACCGGGTCTTCACTTATTTCAAAAACAGTTCCCTGCGGAAAATATCTTTTTATTTGATTCTGTTCCGTAAGGCTAAAGTCGGCAAGACATATAGTATCGCCTTTTTTTGGAAGCCGGTCACTTCTTGAAACAAGATAAATTGCAGAAGTGTAGATTCCTTCTGTGTATTTTATCTGGCTGGAAGGTGGAATTCTGTTTGTGTAACCCATGATTATCTGGGCTGTACCTTCCTGAATATAACGTATGCTTTCCTGATAGTTTTTTGTAGGAATATACTGGGGCTGAATCCCGATTTTTCTGCATACCGCGTCAAGAATTGACTTGTTAATACCTGCGTATGTTTTGTTCCCGGCAGAATCTGTCTTTAATATTTCAAAAGGTGGCCATGACGGGTCGCCTACAATCTTAAGTGTAGGGTTCAAATTTATAAACTGTATTTCTTCCTGAGTAAATGTTATTTTCTGTGGCTGTTCGTTTTTTGAAATTGCCGGGGACGGAAAAATTGTCTGAGCCTTAAGTGGTGCGTTGTTAATCAAAAAAATCGCCGCAATTGCTGCAATGTGAAGTAAAGTCTTTGTTGTAACGGATTTTCTTTTCATAAGTGTAGTTTAATTTTCATTATAAGTCTGAAACAGAAATAATTCAAGACTTATTTAAGCATTTTGGTGCTGTTATGGGGCTGTATTTTTATTTCTGAATCCGCAAATTCATTCCTGTACAGGCAGTACTGTCAAAGCTAAAAAAAAATCTTAAATGCCACGGCGAAATTCCGATAATGTATATGAGGTAGTTATGATAAGAGGTTGGTACATCGGGGCAAGTGGAATGAATGCCCAGCAGAACAGACTGGATGCAATTTCCAATAATATCGCAAATGTTGATACTACGGGATATAAAAAAGATATTCCTGTAAGCAAATCGTTCAGCGATCTTCTCCTGAGGCGCACTGCTGCAGACGGAGTGTACGAAACTCCGTTCGGTTCGGCAGATGCAGCACCGATCATAGGCGGAATAGGGCTTGGGGTAGAAACAAACGAGCTTTATACTGACTTTGAACAGGGATCATTCAAATCTACAGAGACAAAAACAGACTTTGCACTTTCTGGCGAAGGCTTTTTTACAGTACATACACCTGCAGGCGAGCGCTATACCCGCAACGGAAACTTTGTTCTTGGAAAAGAAGGCATTCTTCTTACAAAAGACGGGTACCCGCTTATGGGTGAAAACGGACCGATTCATGTAGAAAACGACAAATTCTTTCTTAATGAAGACGGCCTCATTTATTCTGCCGAAGACAACACTCTCATTGACCGGGTTAAAATTGTAAGATTTGACAACGAGCGCTACCTAAAAAAAGTCGGAAACTCCATGTGGACAGAAACCGACATTTCAGGACCTTCACATATTGCCGAAGGTGACGAGCGGCCGCGTCTTCTGCAGGGTTATACCGAAACAAGCAATGTCAATATCGTTAACGAAATGGTTCAGATGATAGAAATAAACAGAGCTTATGAAGCAAACCAGAAGAGTGTTCAGACCCAGGATACGATGATGGACACACTGTGGTCAAAGGTTGTGACTGTCAACAGGTAATTTACGGGCAGAACTGAAAACTAATTTTTAAGGCAGGGTAATTTTATGGTAAGAAGTTTATGGAATGCGGCAACCGGAATGAACGGCCAGCAGGCAAATATAGATACAATTTCGAACAATCTTTCCAATGTAAATACAACCGGATTCAAGCAACACCGTGTTGAATTCGAAGACCTTATGTACCAGACTGTAAAGCTTGCGGGAACTCCGGCTACAGAAGATACTGTTACACCGGTGGGCCTTCAGATGGGAAGCGGTGTTAAAGTAGGCGCAACGCAGCGCATTATGGCACAGGGATCGCTTCAGGCTACAAATGTAGATACAGACGTTGCTATTGTTGGTGACGGATTCTTTCGCGTGCAGCAGTACGACGGAAGCTGGGCCTACACAAGGGACGGTTCTTTTAAAGTAGACTCAACAGGCCAGCTTGTAACTGCAAACGGTCTTCGTGTTATGCCCGAAATCATTATGCCCGAAGGATTCCAGCTTGAAACACTTGCAATAAGTGATGACGGCCGCGTAAATGTAAAGGTAAACGGTGAACTTGATCCTGTTCAGGTTGGACAGCTTGAACTTTACAGGTTTCCCAATGCCGTTGGTCTTGAAAATACAGGGGACAATCTTTATAAAGTAACAAACGCTTCGGGTGAACCAATTGCAGGACGACCCGGATTTGAAGGAATGGGAATTACAAAACACAAGTTCCTTGAAATGAGCAATGTTTCTGTTGTTAACGAAATGGTTCAGATGATTGTTGCCCAGCGCGCCTATGAGTTCAATTCAAAAGCTATTCAGACAAGCGACAATATGCTTCAGACTGCAGCAACTTTAAAGCGCTAAGGGTAGGTTAAAATATGGCTGTTAACGGACTTTCAGGACTTGGAATAACGGGAACCCTTTCCAATGGGGTAGAATCTGTAAGAAACGCACGCAGGGAAGGAGAAGAAAACAAATTTCTTTCACTTGTACGCGAAATGTCTGCAAAAAGTGATTCCAGTGACAAAACTGTGTCCGGAGTGTCTTCGTCCCAGATTCAAAGGGGACGCAGGCTTAACGGCGACTATACAAACGGCTTTTACAATGCCTTTACTTCTGAGTCAGACAAAAATGCTGCTCCAAAAGGATTCGCCGCAAATTCCGCTTCCAAAGGTTCAAAAAAAATTACCATAGACAAAACTTCGGAACTTTACGAACAGTCACTTGAACTCGAAAATTACATGGTAAAGATGATGCTTTCTTCAATGCGCAATACAATCCAGAAAAGCGATCTGCTCGGAAAAGAAAATTCCTATGCGCGTGACATGTATGAAGATATGATGTACGACAACGTTGCCGAGTCAATTACAAAAAATGCCGGTCTTGGACTTGCAGACCAGATTTACATAGAAATGGCGGGACTGCGCTGATATATCTGCATTAACTTCCATAAAATGCAAAAATGTTGTAATCTGTTTGTATTATGACTAACGAAAAAACACTTCCCGAAAATCTAAGGGGAGTTCACTTCCACTTTGTAGGAATAAAGGGAACCGGAATGGTTGCACTTGTGGAAATTCTTAATTCCCGCGGTGCAAAAATTACCGGCAGTGATGTTTCTGAACATTTTTATACCGACGACGTTCTTGATTCACTTGGAATAAAAGCACTTCCTTTTTCCCGAAGCAATATTACACCTTCTGTAAATTACGTAATTTATTCAAGCGCATATTCTGCAGAAAAAAATCCCGACCTTATTGAAGCTGCATCCCGCGGTATTCCAATGATGCTTTACAGCGAGGCCCTGGGTGCAATAAGCAGAACGGCATACAGCTGCGGTGTCTGCGGTGTTCACGGCAAAACTACAACTACAGGTCTTTGCGGTACTATTCTTGAAGATTTGGATCTTCCTTCGCAGGTTCTTGCAGGAAGTGTAATTGCTTCGTTCGGCAATTCTTGTACAATGACGTCTCCGTTGTGCAAATCTTCTGACCATCATTATTTTGTTGCCGAAACATGCGAGTATCAGCGTCATTTTATGGCTTTTTTTCCGCAGAAAATTATTCTTACTTCAGTAGAAAGCGACCATCAGGATTATTACCCGACGTACAATGACATAAGGGATGCTTTTGTAGAC
The DNA here is from genome assembly GCF_016117655.1 of Treponema peruense. Classification (NCBI taxonomy): domain Bacteria; kingdom Pseudomonadati; phylum Spirochaetota; class Spirochaetia; order Treponematales; family Treponemataceae; genus Treponema; species Treponema peruense. Next base: position 1,574,173 of record NZ_CP064936.1, on the reverse strand, counting down.
TACATAATGCGTCTTCCTCACGGCGGAACTTTAATTTACTGCGCAGACGACAAGGGTGCATGCGAAACTGCAGAGATTGCCCGTTCAAAAAGAAGCGACATACGTTTTATTCCGTATGGCGAAAAGGCACAGGGCGATTATTCCTTAAAAATTGGAAAGGTAAGCGCCGGAAAACATGCGTTCAGTCTTGCCTGTACAGGTGAATTAAGCATACGTGTTCCTGGAGACCACAATGTAAGAAATGCCGCTGCAGCCGTAGCACTTTGCCGTGAACTTCTTGCAGAAGACAAAAAAAATCCAGCGGACTATACAAAAAAAATTGCCGCTTCACTTGAAAAATTCCGCGGCGGTAAAAGACGCAGCGAAATTGTTGCCCGCGCTGTTTCTCCATGCGGACAGGAAATTATTGTAATAGACGACTACGGCCATCACCCGACTGCGGTTGCTTCTACACTGGCAGGCTACAGGGACTTTTACCGCGGACACAAAATAATTGTAGACTTTATGAGCCACACTTATACTAGAACGGCGGCACTTCTGGATGAGTTTGCTTCAAGCTTTTCTTCTGCAGACAGCGTAATCATAAACAAAATATATGCCAGTGCCAGAGAAGACGCGAGTGCTGCGCCGGTTACAGGAAAAATTCTTGCAGAACATACAGCAAAAAAACACCCCGACGTAACATATGCCGCCGAATTTGAAGAAGCGGCTGAGTGTGCGCTTAAAAAACTTTCTGTTCCCAGCGGCCCCAAATATCCCGACGGATACGTTTTTGTAACAATGGGTGCCGGTGACAACTGGAAGGCAGGAAAACTTCTTTTAGAAAAGCTTAAGAATTTAGGATGCGAGGTTAAATTATGAACAGCATGACAGGCTACGGCTACAAAGAAACAGTCGTTGACGGAACTCAGGTAAGTGTAGAAATCCGCTCGGTAAATTCAAGGTTTATGGACCTTAATGTAAACATTCCTTCCTACCTTAACTCACTTGAAGCAAGAATACGCTCTTTGGTTACAGAAAGCATTGCACGCGGCAAAATTGATCTGAGCATCCGTGTGCGCGACTTGAACTCTACGGCAACGGTAACAGCAGATCCCAAGGCTGCAAAAATGTATTATGACGCAATTTCGCAGATAGCAGATGCAATTGGTCTTCAGAAAGAAAATATTCCGCTTTCACTTGTTGTCGGGCAGGAAGGCGTCCTTAATGTCTCGCACGATTATGATGCCGAAGTTTACTGGAATAAAATAAACGGAATACTCGGTGAAGTTCTGGCGCAGTTTGTTTCTGACAGAAAGCGTGAAGGTGAAAATCTAAAGGCCGATCTTCTTGCTAAACTTGACGTGCTTGACTCGTGCGCCGCTTTCTTTAAGGAATGGCAGCCCAAAATGGAAGAAAAGTTCCGCACTCAGATTGAAGGCCGTTTTAGAGAACTTCTTGGAGACCATGCCGACGAAAACCGCATAATGGAAGAAACAGCGGCAATGCTTGTAAAATATACAATAAATGAAGAAATTATACGTCTTGCAAGCCATCTCAAGGCACTCAGAAAGGAATTCCTTGAAAATCCTGTTCCGGGAAAGCGCATTGACTTTATATGTCAGGAAGCAAACCGTGAAATAAACACAATCGGCAGCAAAAACCAGTTTACAGAAGTCGGCGCAATGGTAATAAAAGCAAAGGATGCTCTTGAAAACATACGCGAGCAGTCCAAAAATGTTGAATAAAGTTGAATAAAGGAAGTTCGTTATGAAAAACTATGCAATTCCCGAAGGCAAAGAGCTTAGAATCGCCATAAGCGGAAGGTCTGGCTGCGGCAACACAACTGTAAGCACTCTTCTGGCGCAGAAGCTCGGTGTAAAACTCATTAACTTTACGTTCAGACAGCTTGCGGCCGAAAAAAATCTTACTCTTGCGCAGGTAATAGAAAATGCAAAAACAGATGACAGTTATGATGTTACCGTAGATACACGGCAGGTAGAACTTGCCAGAAGTGAAAGTTGCGTTTTGGGAAGCCGCCTCGCAATATGGATGCTTAAAGAGGCAGATCTTAAAGTCTATCTCATAGCAGATGATGATGTAAGGGCAAAAAGAATCCTTAACCGCGAAGGAGGGGATATTGAACAGATCAAGGCGTTTACAGCCATGCGCGACAGTGAAGATTCCCGCCGCTATAAAAAACTTTACGGAATAGACAACAGTGACTATGCTTTTGCAGACATGAAAATTGACACTGCAAAATATACTCCGGAGCAGATTGTTGAACAAATCCTTTCCGAACTGGAACAACGCGGTTTGGTAGACTAAAAAAAGCGGCTGTCCCCCTTATAAGACAGCCGCTTTTTTATGAACTCAATATTTTTTGTCTGCGTAGCCAATCCAGCCGTCATTTTCTATGAGAGCCTTTTCAAAACCTTCCAGGTTGAACGGGTAACTCTTTGAAAGTGAACCGGCAATAAGCTTGACTTTCCATGTTCCGTCTTCTTTCTGCTCAATCTTACATTCTGTATCTTTGCTGGCAAATGTATGGAACATATCTTCTATAGTTTTTTTGTCAAGATCAAGAGCAAGAAGGCCGCAGTTGTACATGTTCTGTCTGAAAATGCGTGCAAAATTTACTGCTATAACACAGTAGATTCCGTTTACCTCAAGGGCCCACGGAGCATGTTCACGGCTGGAACCGCAACCGAAGTTCTCGCGTGTAATGATAACTTTTTTTCCGGGAACGTCTGTCTTGGGATTAAATCCTTCAAGCTTTAAATCTTCCAGAAGATAGGGAGCCAAAGCCTGCTTGGTATTTTCCGTAAGATATTTTGCTGGAATAATTTCGTCAGTATTAATGTCTGAGCGGTCCAGAAAAAGAACTTCACCACCGAACTGTTTCATAGCTTTCCTCTTTGTTAATTTCATATATTGTAACTCCTGTGAACCAAGAAAAACTCAGTTCACGGAGCCGCAATGCGCATTTAGCCTCTGTAAAGGCTTGAATTTGTTATTGTACCTGCAATTGCTGTAGCTGCAGCCGTAGCCGGGCTCATAAGGTGAACCATTCCGCCTTTGCCCATGCGTCCGTTAAAGTTTCTGTTTGTGGTAGAAGCACAGACTTCACCTTCTGCAAGAACACCGTTGCTCATTCCAAGACAGGCACCGCAGGTTGGGTTTGTAACACAGAAACCTGCATCCATGAAAATGTCAATGAGACCTTCATCAAGAGCCATTTTGTAAACCTTTGGTGTTGCAGGAGAAACAATTCCCCTTACGCCGTCTGCAATCTTGTGTCCCTTAAGAATAGAAGCGGCAACACGAAGGTCACTTATTCTTCCGTTGGTGCAGCTGCCGATGTAAACCTGATCAACTTTTGTTCCCTTCATGTCAGAAACAGCTTTTATCTGGTCAGGCTTATATTCAACAGTACAAACAGGAGCAAGATTTGACAAGTCAAAAGTGTAAATTTTTTCATATTCTGCATCTGCATCATCATTCCACTTTGAATATTCAGCAAGGGCTGCTTCTTTTGATGCAAATTCATCCTGAATGAACGGCCAAAGGTATTCTACTGTTGTCATATCAGGAAGGCAGATACCGCTTGTTGCACCGGCTTCTACAGCCATGTTGCAGATTGTCATGCGCTCTTCCATTGAGAAGGCATCTACTATGGGTCCTGTAAATTCAACTACGCAGTTTGTAGCTCCGTTTACACCAATCTGACCGATAAGCCAGAGAATTACGTCTTTGGCAAAAACGCCTTCTTTAAGTTTTCCGTTAAGAACAAATTTTATTGTTTTTGGCTCGCGGAATGAACATACTCCTTTAAGAATTCCTACTTCAAGGTCAGTTGTTCCGACTCCTGCTGCAAATGCACCGAAAGCACCGTGTGTACAGGTATGGCTGTCTCCCATGATTACTGTAAAGCCCGGTCTTACAAAGCCTTTCTCGGGGAATATGGCATGGCATACACCGTTGGCTCCTATGTCAAAGAAGTCCTTTATGTCGTTTCTACGTGCCCATTCGCGCAATATTTTTTCCTGCATTGCACATTTGCTGTCTTTTGCAGGTGTAACATGGTCTATTACTGCCTTGATTTTTGTGCTGTCAAAAACCCTGTCTTTTCCTCTTTCTACAAGGTCGTTGATGGCAATAGGGGTTGTTATTTCGTGGCAGAATACACGGTCCAACTTAAGAATATTTGTTCCTTCAAACGGCTGCTCAACCATGTGAGCGGCAAAAATTTTCTGTGCTATTGTTTTTCCCATAGGTTACCTCTTTTCTGTAAAAACTTAAATACTACTGAAGTTTATACAGTATTTATAAAACTGTCAATATTGAAAACTACATCAAAAACAGTAATGTGTTTGTCTTAACTTACTACGTTCTGTGGGCAGCCGGCAATAAAACAGCGTATGTTTGCTATTACAATGTCAAGAAGTCTCTGTCTGGTTTCTGTTGCAGCCCACGCAATGTGCGGAGTTAAAAGGCAGTTGGGTGCACCAAGAAGGGGATTGTCTGCTTTCATTGGCTCTTCGCTGACTACATCTGCGGCATAACCTGCTATTCTGCCTGTGTCAAGGGCTTTTCTTACGGCATTTTCGTCAACAAGGGCACCTCTTGCAGTGTTTATGATTACTGCAGTTTCTTTCATGAGTGAAATGTTCTTTTCATTGACTATTCCGCGCGTTGCCTCTGTCAAAGGTGCATGGAGAGTAAGAAAATCTGACTGTTTGAAAAGCTGTTCTGCATCTACAGGATTTTCTATAAGTGGATTCGGGGTTCTTGTACAGACAATTGTACGCATTCCGAAAGCTTTTGCTATTGATTCAACCCTTGAACCTATGCTGCCGTAGCCAAAGATTCCGAGTGTTTTGCCGTCAAGTTCGACCGGAGCGTGCTTCCAGTAACAGAAGTCTTTGCTTTTTACCCAGTCACCGGCCATAACACTTGCCGAATGTTCTGCTGTTTTACATGCAAATTCGAGGATGAATGCAAATGTAAGCTGAGAAACGCCTGCCGTACTGTAAGTCGGAACGTTTGTTACCGTAACATTGTGGCGTCTGCATGCTTCGAGGTCAATCACATTGTAGCCGGTTGCCTGTACGCCGATGTAGCGCAGGGAGGGGCAGGCCGCAAGTATTTCTTCTGTAATGTTTATTTTGTTAAGAAGAACTGCATCGCTGTCTCCTATTCTGGAAACAACATCTTTTTGTTCTGTACGCGGATATACTGTTACTGAACCGAATTCTTCAAGCGGTTTCCAAGACAAGTCGCCCGGATTAAGCGCATTGCCGTCAAGAATTGTAATTTTCATAGACAAAATTCAGCCGAGTGCAATGACACCGGTAGAACTGATTGCGTTGTTTATAGCGTCTTCTATACCGGCAACACTTTCGTCAAAGTCTACACAGACCTGGCATTTGGCTGCAGATGATACTACGGAAGCAACTCCGGCTACAGCTTTTACTGCCTCATCTACTTTTGCCGCAGTTGAATCATCATCCATTCCAGTTACATAAATCTTCTTTTGCATCTGTTAGCTCCCGCAAAAAATCAATAGTTACATTATAATCATGAACAGTGAAATTTTCAAGAGAGTTTTTTGCAGTTGTGTAAGGATACGTTTAAAGTTTAATTTTTCTGTTCTTTGCCGGAATCGCAATTTTTGTTATGCTGCGAAACCGAACGTCCCAACTGGCCGCATGCACCGCCTATTTTTACACCGCGGCGTGTTCTCATGCTTACGTTAAGGCCGGCTTTTTCAAGCAACTGTACAAAAAAGCGGCATTCATTCTGTGAAGGAGTCTTGAATTCCATTCCTTCAACAGGGTTCCACGGAATAAGGTTGATGTAAACGTCCATTCCCGAAGCAAATTCTATAAGACGCTGTGCACTTTCTTTTGTCGTGTTTGTTCCGGCAAGAAGTGCTGCTTCAAGTGTGACGCGCTTTCCTGTTTTGTTTATATAGTAGGCAATGGCTTTTTTTAGTTCCGGTAGCGGGTTCCCGAGTGTAACAGGCATAAGTGTTTTTCTGAGTTCTTCGTCGGCCGTAGTAAGGGAAACAGCAAGTCTCATGGAAGGTCCGTTGTCTGCAAGATCGTAAATTCCTTTTGTGAGCCCGCATGTACTTAGAGTAATTCTTCTGGAACTGAGTGCGCGCCCGTCTTTGCTGGTAAGAATTTCCACGGCCTTTCTTATTGAAGAAATGTTCTGGAGCGGTTCACCCATTCCCATAAAGACAATGTTGTCCAAGGTTCCGGCTTCTTTTTCCATAAGAAGGAATTCTTCTACAATTTCGCCTGCCGTAAGGTTTCTTCCTAAACCAAGTTTTCCTGTCTGGCAGAAGGCACAGCCCATTGCACAACCGGCCTGGCAGCTTACACACGCCGTTTTTCTTCCTTCGCGGTCAGTCAAAAGAACAGTTTCTATTGCACGCCCGTCTTTGAGTGTTATCTGAAGCTTTATTGTTCCGTCGGGATCGTGAAGAGCCTTTGACACTTTTGAAGTATAAATGCACGCTTTTTCTGAAAGGGCTGCACGCGTGGTTTTGTCAAGATTTGTCATTGCGTCAAAAGAAACGGCACCTTTTGAAACCCAGCTGAATATCTGCTTTCCCCTAAAGGCCGGCTTTATTTCAAGCGCAGAACAAATTTCTGCAGGCAGAAGTCCCGTTATGGATATTTTTTCTTCCATGACTAGATTTTTCCTGCTTCGAATTTTTCAAGAAGTTCGTTAACGGCCTGGTTTCTTATTCCCTGTTTCTGGAAAGAACGGAGAGTCTCTGCTGCCTTGTCTTTTCTTCCTGTCTTCAAAAAGCAGTCGGCAAGGTCAATGTAAAGACGGTGGTTTTTTTTGTCATCGCGGATGAGTTTTTCAAGGCGTTCTATAGCTTCGTCAAATTTGCCTTCACCTTTGCAGATGAGTGCAAGACCAAGTGCTGCATAAATGTCAAAGTCTATGTCCATGGCACGGTTGTAGTAATCTGCAGCCGTCTTGTAGTCACCGGTATTTCTGTAAGCATCTCCTGCGCGTGTAAGAATTACTTTGTTTTTTGGGTCAAGCTCAAGAATTCTGTTCCAGTATTCAATGGAGCGGAACTGCTGGTTCATTCCCCTGTAGCAGTCGGCAATTCCGAAGAGGGCATAGAAATTTTTGGGGTCCATTTCAAGTGCGTGCTCAAAGTAAATAAGCCCCTTATCAAAAGACTTGAGTTTTCTGTGGCAGTTTCCTATTGAAGTCAAAACCCTTATGTCTGTATGTTCGGGATTTGCTTCGAGCATTTTTGTCCAGTAAAAAAGTGCGTCCTTGTATTCCTTGAAGTCATAGTGCAGGTGACCAAGACCAATTAGGGCGTAGGCATTGTTTTCTTCCATTTCAAGAACCTTGCGGTAAAGTTCCTTTGATTTCTTGAAGTCTCGGATTTTTCTGTATGCATCGGCAACCCTGGTAAGAACCGTTATGTTGCCGTCATCGTGAACAAGATACTGTTCCCAGATAGCAATGGCTTTATGATAATTGTTGAGGGCTTTGTAGCAGTCCGCCAGACCGAACAGGGCATAATTGTTTCCAGGGTGATAGGAGAGACATTTTGTGTAGTAGTCTATTGCGTTTTTGTAGTGGGCCTGCTTGCGTTCACTGTCACCGAGTCCTACAAGAGCGTAGTTGTTGTTTTCTTCTATATCAAGAATCTGTCTGAAACTGGCAACGGCTTCGTTTGTTTTGTTGTCTTTAAGAAGATTGTAGCCTTTTTTTGACAGTTCGCTTATTTCTGAAGCTGTCGAATCATCTGCCTTCGGGGGGTCGAATTCAGAGGCTTCTGTCATGTCAAACAGAACGTCATTTTTTTTAATTTCACTCACTTTTTTCTTCTCCCATGTGTTTTTAACTACATTTTCAGCATTGCGGAAACCGTTCCGGCAATTTGTTTTATTATAGGTTCACTTTTTCTTTTGTTGTGGGCAAGAAGATACAGCCTTAATGCCTTTATAAATTCGGATTTTTTTTCATAAACGCCGCCGACTCTTGTAAGTCCGTCAGAATAGCCAGTTGTAATGAATATGCGTTCTGCAAGATCGGTCTTTCCTTCATTAAATAATGCGTTTGCCTTTCTGTTGAGTGCAACTTTCTGCTGGTCAGACAACTCCTGTAGTGGCGCGTCTGTAGTTTTTATAAAACCAAAAGAGCTGTTTTTGTTGTCTATCTGCTTTTTTAAATCATTATTCATTATTATAATTGTAATTGTATATGGTCATTTGTCAAGTTTCAATTTTCTGAATCTGGTGAATTTTGTTCAACTTTATAGAAATTGACAATTGAACGGCCGTATATGCGCTTGTCGGTCAGAACAAGATTTTCGATTTTGTCCGGAAGCGCGTCTTCTGCAGGGTAGTGGATCATCAGTGTTCCGCCGTCAGAAAGCAGGTTGCGTTTTGCTGTTGTTTCTATGAGTTCCTGTCTGAATTTGTACGGAAAAGGCGGGTCAAAGAAGATGTAGTCGTAGCGTTTTTTGCATCTTTTTAGAAAAAGTTCTACGGCCATAAAATGACATTTTACCCTTACACCGATTTCTTCTGCCATTTTAACGTTGTTGAATACGGTTTTTGCCTTGGATTTGTCCATTTCGCAGAGAGTAACTTCTGTTGCTCCGTGTGAAACTGCTTCAAGCGCTATTGTTCCAGACCCGCTGAAAAGGTCCAGAAAAGATTTTCCGGGAAGATCACGTCCTATTATGTCAAAGAGCGACTCTCTCATTCTGTCCATGGCCGGGCGTATTGCCATTTTTCCGTTTGGTGTGTCTGTGTAGCGGCCTTTTAGTTTTCCTCCGGTAATTCTCATTTGGCGCTCTCCGGTGCTGAATTCAAAAGCCAGTAAGAGTTGTCGTGTTCAAGGCTGTCATTGAGTTTTGCGTAGTCAAAGGCCATCTTTCCCGAACTGTCCCTTAATTCAGTCTTTGCACCTGCGTCAATAAGCTGCTGTATTATTTTTGTAGACTTTCCGTACTGGGCTGCATAGATAAGAGGTGTTTTTCCTTTCCAGATGCGGTTTACAGGGACTTTCATATCCAGAAAGAGCTGCACTTTTGCCTGGCGCGCGTGTTCCGGGACATTTTCTCCTGTGATTGAAAGAATAAACGCTTTGAAAACTTCATCTTCGTAGTTGTTTCTGTTTTTAAGAAGCATAGCCAGTATGTCGGGGTTTTTTGAATAGTCCGCGGCAAGAAGCAGGGGTGTTGTGTTGTACTTGTTTCTTACCCTTATGTGTGCGCCGCTTTTGATAAGTGTTTCTACAAGGGAAGCGTTGTTCTGGTACCTTACTGCATACATGAGTGCCGACCATCCGTCTGCGTCACGTTTCTGTACATTTGCACCGCTCTGGATAAGCTTTTTTACGTCCCAGTCGTTTCCGGCCTTTGCTGCTTTCATCAAAAGTGTAACGCCGTTTTCGTCTGCACGGTCAGGGTTTTCTATAATAGTGGGCTTTTTTTCTTCTGTATTGCTTTCCTCTTCATCTTCTTCGGCATAGTCATAGAGAAAAGTCTGTGTGTACTGCTTTATCTGGTTTTTTCTTTCTGAAGGAGATAGTTTTTCCAGATGTGCAGGCGTTGTTTCAGGTACAGCAGCAGTTTCTGTTTTTGCGGCAATATCTTTTTTGATTTTGTTCTGTGTTTCCGGCGGAATATTGGCTGCAGGTTTTTCAACAACCGGATTAACGGTAACTGCCGGCGCTGTTTTTGAAGCGGTGTTTTCGGCAGAAACCCTTGGAACTGTTTCTTCATCTGTTTTTTCTGCAGCAGGAGAAACGGAAATATTTTGTGCGGTTGCAGAAGAAGCGTCTGCCGGTTTTGAAACTGTATCTTCTGCGGGAATAGCGGGCGTGTCTTTTTCTGCCGCGGCCTGTGTTTCAGAAGCAGACTGTTCCGGCTGGATTTCCTGTGTTTTTTCTGCAGGCTTAAAGGTTATTTCTGCCGTAAGTCCTTTTTCATGCAAAGCATCTTCTTTTGCAGACGGGTCGGCTGCATAGCTGCACAAAAGTTCGTATATTTCTTTTACAGGATTGATTTTTGCATAATCGTAAGCAGTTTTTCCGTTTTTTGCCTTTGCTGTAAGACGTTTTACCCTTGAAGATTTGAAAAGGGCACCGGCTTTTATTACTTCATTTACCGTGTCGGCAGAAGAACAGAAATTTGCCGCATACATTACCGGAGTGCGCCCGTCTTTTGCCTTTGCCGTGGGGTTTGAACCTGCCATAAGACAGAGTTTTATTATTTTGACAGGCCTGTCGCTTGAAAGGGCAAGCATGAGAAAGGTTTCCCTGTTTGAACCGAATACCTGTGTTGCAAGCCTTGAGTTGTACGAAAGTTCTTTTTCTATTTCTTTTTCGCTTCCGGTCGCTGCGAGCTGCATATAGTCGTTTTTTTCTGCTGCAAAAAGAACGTATGCAACAGAAAAAAGCGCCAGAATAAGTACTGTTTTTTTTATGCTGAATTTTTCCATATCCTTAAAATTATAAGGCAGTTTTTTAGAAAAAACAATAGGAAAAAACGCTGTTACTGTTGTGCAGACTCTGTTTTGTCTTCGGTTTTGACAACGGAACCATTGTCTGATTTGTTTTCTGACTTTGAACTGAAGTAGGCGAGTGCTGCTCCGCCAAGTAAACTGAGCAGGCAGGAAAGTGCAGTCGGTATAGAGTCAATATGTTTGAAGCCCGGGCATATTGTAACGGCAGAACCGACCAAAAGTCCCAGAATTACAGCGTATGTATGGTTAGGAATGTGCTTCAACAGAAGACTTATGAGTTTTGCACCGACTAGAAGTCCTGTAAGAACACCGATTCCGTTAGGAAGAAGAAGGGTCAGTGCATGGACGAATGTTTCTGCATGGAATAAAGCCGGAATGCTTGTAATTACAATAGTGTAAACGCCCATAATGAGCATGATGAGAGAACCTGAAATTCCCGGGATAATCATTGTTATTGCACCAAGAATTCCCGCAAAGAAAATCTTGAACCCCAGTTTTGCAGTAAAGACTGGCATAATGGCATTTTCTACTGCTGATCTGTCTACTTTTCCTTCAAAATATGAGAAAAGCATGAGAACTGCAAATCCTGCTACGGCGCAAAGAACAAGTGCTGCAACAAACAGGGGACCGGCTTTTTTCTGCTGGGAAATTTTTCTTGTATAGTTAAAAATAAGCGGAATACTTCCTATTATAAGTCCCATAAATGCATAGTTTGTCTGGACAGGAAAATTTTCGTATAAAATAGTAACAAACTTGCTGAATAGAAGTACGCCGAGTGCCATTCCGCCAAGAAGGGGAATAAGGAACTTTTTGTTTGCCCAGAGTTTTTTTACGTTGAGTGTAATGGCATTTACAAATTCGTCATAAATGTTGAATACAACGGCAATTGTTCCGCCTGAAACACCCGGAATAACATTTGCCATACCGATTATAATTCCTTTGAGAAAAAGAATAAAAAGTCTCATGATGACTCCTTTTGCTGATATTATATTTAAGTTAGAGTAATTTTTTTTTACAGTGGCTTAAGTATATATTTTATTCTTAATGTTTTCAACACGGAATAAAATGAATAAAGGCTGGAAAAACAGAAAAGCGGCTGGCGGCCCTGCTGAATATTGACTAAAAGTACGGTTGCTGGTAAGATATAAATCCCCTTGGAATCATGTATTTGATTCCCTAATTTGACCATAAGGAGAACATACAAATGAGAAAGTATGAACTTATGACTATCTATCCTCTCGAGGATGAGAAGTACAAGGCCGGACTGGACACACTTCGTGCTGACCTTGCAAAATTTGGCGTTGAAATCGAAAAGGAAGAGCCTTTCGGTGACCGCGATCTTACCTATGAAGTAAAAAAGCAGAAGCGTGGAAGATTCCTTCTTCTTACAATCAAGTCTAATCCCGCTAAGATTGCTGACTTGGACGCACAGTTCAAGTTTAACACAAACCTTCTCAAGTACCTTTTCGTACTCGTAGAAGAGAAGAAAGCGTAATTCTTGAATTAATTTCATAAAATCTGATTTTACCGGAGGAAAGAATGGCTGGTTCTGATATGAACATAGTTGCTTTGGTCGGACGTCTCACCCGTGATGCAGAGATTGCATATCTGGCGAGTGGTACTGCGGCCGTTACTTTAGCCGTTGCTGTTAACCGCAGCCGCCGTGAGGGTGATCAGTTTGTAAGCGAAGTCAATTATTTTGATTTGGTTTACTACGGAAAATCCGCAGAGGCTGTAAAACAGTATCTTACCAAAGGAAAGCAGATTGCTGTACAGGGATCCTTAAAGCAGGATCGCTGGGAAAAGGACGGACAGAAATTCAGCAAAGTACGCGTAATCGTAAATTCACTGGAATTGCTTGGAGGCAGGTCTGATAACGGAGGACAGCAGTCTTACGGCTCTCCTTCTGGGGGTTATCAGCCGCGTGCCGACTACGGTGCCGGTCGTTCTTCGGGCGCGGAAACAGGCGGTTTTGAACCACAGTCAGGTGCAGCCGTTGAGAATTCATTCGGCGGAGAGTCTACGGGCTTTCCCGAAGATATTCCGTTCTAATCCCTGATGCCGTACTGTTTTTGTGCGGTTTCAAAAACTCTATTTTAGGAGCAATAAAATGGCAGACGAAACAATTGAATCTGTAGATGTTAAAGAAGAAAATGCTGTTAGTCAGGAACAGCTTCAGGATTCCGGACGTGAAGATGAAGCACGTGGCGGACGCAATGGAAAGGGCAAGGCTTTCTTCCACAAGAAGGTATGCCGCTTCTGTGCAAACAAGGCAAAGATTGACTACAAGGACGCTGACGGACTTCGCCGCTTTACAACTGAGCGCGGTAAGATTCTTCCACGTCGCATTACCGGAACATGTTCAAAGCACCAGAAAGAACTTGCAGTTGCTATCAAGCGCGCACGTTCAATCTGTCTTCTTCCGTACGTAGCAGACTAAAACTGTTTTTTTGGCGCGATCCAACTCCTGGTGACGCGCTGGAAACTATACTTATTACAATCAATAGGAGCTTGTAAAATGAAAGTTATTCTTAATGAAGATGTAAAACACCTTGGTGAAATGGGTGATGTAAAGAATGTTGCAAACGGATACGCACGCAACTATCTTTTTCCTCGTGCATATGCTCTTCCTTACACAGATGAGACAGTAGCATACTTTGAGACAAGAAAGGCCGAAATTGAAGAGCGCAAGGCAAAGAAACGTGCAGACAGCGCTTCTCTTAAGGAAAAACTCGAAGCTCTCGAAGTTGTTATCACAATGCCTGCAGGAAACAACGGCAAGCTTTACGGTGCTGTTACTACACAGACTATTTCTGACTTCTATACAAAGAACGGTTTTGATATTGAGCGCAAGCGCATTTCTATTGCCGGTCTTACAATAAAGAACGTTGGAACATACACATTCAAGGTACACCTTTATGAGTCAACAGTTGCCGAAGTTAGCCTTGTTGTAAAGGCTCAGGGTGCTGACGAGACTAAGGCAGAAGCCAAAGCTGATGTTAAGGCAGAAGAGAGCGCCGCAGAGGAAGCTCCTGCTGCAGAAGCAAAGGCTGAGTAATTTTCTTACTGGCTGCCGGTTCTTTTTATAAATGAATATCGGTCAGCCGCACAGATAAGACCCGTTGGAGCGCATTTTCCGGCGGGTCTTTGTTTTTTGCAGGAGGAAATATGGAATTAAAGGATAAAATACCGCCGCACAACCTGGACGCAGAAATGGCAGTTTTGGGAGCTCTTTTGTTCAACTGGACTGCCGTCAATGATGTGGTTACTTTTCTTAGACCTGACAATTTCTACAGCCTGCAGAACCAGACAATCTACGAGTCAATGCTGCACCTGTTTTCTGCAGGAGTAAAGGGCGACCTTCTTACTCTTATTGACGATCTGACCAAAAGCGGCAAAATAGATGCTGCCGGCGGAATGGCATATGTTTCTTCACTTACCGACAAGGTTCCTACAAGTGCGAACGTAGATTATTATGCAAAAATTGTTCTTGACCAGTCTGTAAGAAGAAGCCTTATAAAGATTTCTTCTGAAATTAAGGCAGAAAGTTTTGACGAAACAAAAGAAAGCCGTATGGTTCTTGAAGAAGTTGAACAGAAGATTTTTAAACTTACTGATGTAAACCAGTCTTCGCGTGTTCTTCCGATGAGCGATATTATACCTGAAACCATTAAACTTATTGACACGCGCTACAAGAACAAGAATTCATTTTCGGGAATTCCGTCGGGATTTACAGATTTGGACAGCATGACCAGCGGTTTTCAGAACAGTGAAATGATTATTATAGGTGCGCGCCCTTCAATGGGAAAGACTGCACTTGCACTTTCGATGATTCAGAATATTGCAATTGAAAGAAAAATTCCGTGCGGTTTTTTTAGCCTTGAAATGTCACGCCTTCAGATTGGACAGCGTCTTCTTTCGCAGGTAGCAAGGGTTCAGGGTACAAAACTCAGAAACGGTATGCTCAAGATAGAAGACTTTAAAAAACTACAGGATGCGGGTGGTGAGTGCTATGATGCGCCGCTTTACATTGTAGATGTTCCCAACATGAAGCTTCTGGACCTTAGGGCAATGGCAAGGCGTATGCGTGTTAACCAAAAAGTTGAAATTATTTTTATTGACTATATTGGTCTTATTACAAGCGAAAATACTGATGCGCCGGTTTATGAACAGCAGTCTGCAATTTCGAAGTCTTTGAAGAGCCTTGCCCGCGAACTTGACATTCCGATTGTTGTACTTTGCCAGGTTGCCCGCACTGCAGAAGGAAATGAGCCAGGACTTGCCGAACTGCGCGGTTCGGGTTCTATTGAACAGGATGCGGACATGGTTATGTTTATTCATGGAGACAGAAACAAAAACAAGTCTTCAAATGAAGGCTATGATCCTGTTCAGGACAGAAAACTGATTGTGGCAAAACAACGTAACGGTCCTATTGGTGACGTTGACGTTCTGTTCCTTTCTTCGTATACAAAGTTTGAAAATAAATCCAAAGAAAGAGAATAAAAAAATCCCCTGAATGCGCTGTGTTCAGGGGACCTTTTTTATGACTTGTAAAAACTTCAATCACCCTTCATGCGGATGGTTGAAGCTTTTCTTATTTGGCTGCTGTTGTGTCGAGAATTGCGGTAAGGTCTTCTGTCTTAAGGAGTGTTATGTTTCCGGACTTTGAGGTTACGATGATTCCCTTTGGAGTTACGGTTATTGGTGTTTCGGGTGCTACAGAAACAGGGCTTTTGAGCTGAAGGTTAAGTGACTTGTCATACTTTCCTACAACCCAGTTTGAGCCATTCTGGATTATGCAGTAGTAACTGTCGCCACTGTTTACAAGAACAGAATCTTCGGCGACTGTTTCTGTACTTTCTTTCTGGATTTCCATCTTGTAGGCGTCCAGAAGACAAAGTTTTACGGCTCCGTTGTTTGTGTTTTCACCGCAAATTGCCATATAGAAAAGATTTGCATCTATTGAAGCGGCGCCTTCTGTGGCCTGTGACAATGCAGCGTCTGCTTTTTGAACTACAGGGTCAGATACAGGATACATTGTTCTTGCGCGTATTACGGTAACAGGGGACTCTCTTATGATGTCTCCGTTTGCAGCGTCTACTTTTACCATTGTACTGAGTTTATTGGCGCTGTCTGTTATCTTAAGGCCTATTACAGTGTTTGTGTTTGTGGCTTCTGCAATTGTGTTCTGTATAATTTCCTGCTGGTCTTTTGCAATTGCGGTGCGTTCAGTCTGGGCTTCTGTCTGCTTTTTGTCTGCAACCTGCTGATGTGCCTGGGCTTCTTGTGCCGCTTCATTTGCAGTCTGCTGCTGTTCTTCTGTTTTTGCAGCTTCTTCCTGTGCTGTCTCTGCAGCCTGCTGTGCTTCCTGTGCGGCCTGTTCTGCGGCCTGCTGTTTTTCTTCATTCTGCGGGTCGGCTTTTGCTTCTTCCTGTGCCTTTACGGCTTCTTCCTGCTTTTGTTCAGCCTTTTTTTCTGCTTCTTTCTGAACCTGCTTCTGTTCTTCTAGCTTTTTGTTTTCCTGTGCTGACTTTTTTGCTGCTTCCTGTGCTTTTTCTGTGGCTTTTTCGGCTTCGCGCTCTTTTATGTCTACCATATTCTTGCGCTCGTCTACACCCTTGTCGTCCTGTTCCTGCATGGATTCAACTACTTTTTTGTCGCTTATGACAGAAGTATCTACTGCAGAAATGTCGCTTGAAAGGTCTCCGAGCGGAATTACAATCTGGGAGTTTCCGGGCCATTCATTCCATTTGGTTGAAAGTCCGCATGTTGCCGGGTCAAGATTTTTTGTAACGATTTCCTTGTATTTTGAAGTGAAATTGTCCATTTTTGAGCGGTAGACGGCGTTGTAAACCGTAACAAATGTTGCTACCGTAGATGCATCCTGTTTGTTGTAGCCGTATGCGGCCGAAAGATATGATGCAATTATTCTGCGTAGGTTACGTATGTGGTCTACAGTTGCATTTTTGTTTATAAGAATAATGTCTGCGTCGAGTTTTCCCTGTGATGAAGGGTCAATTGCGTGGATTACAGTGTATTTTTCACCCTGTCCGAATGTGGCGGCTCCCTGTGAAGATGCAACCTGTCTTCCAAGGCCCGTTCCGATTGCACTGATTGTTTCTGCGGACTCTATTACAGAGTGTGGGCCCGTGTAGTTCTGGAATACGATTGTGTCGGCACCACCGGTACTTTTAAGTTCGTTTTCATTGACTTCTATGGCGGCTGCTCCGAATACCGCAAGCATACTGACCAAGGCAGCAGCAATTAATTGTCTTTTCATAAATCCTCCGCAAATTACTGGCATATTCTATGATTATATCACCTAAAGGGTGCAAATGGAAGTGGCATTTTATTTACAGCGGTATTTTTTGAAAAAGATGTCCTGTCAGGAAACGTAGATGAAAATTCCGGTTATGATAAGAGCCATGGAAAGCAGCTGTTTTTTTGAAATGCGCTCTTTGAAAACAAGGCGACCAAGAAGCATTACAAAAATGTAACTGGAAGTTTCTATTACCGGAACAAATGAAACCGGAACAAACCTTAGCGCCACAAGGTCAATGCATACTGCCCCGAAGAACATGATGTATGCCGTAATTACAAGCGGGTTAAGGTATTCAAAAATGCGGGACTTATAGGATTTGAGTGCAGACTTTTTTAGGAGAATCTGCGACAGTGCCGAAACAAAAACCGAGAGCAAAAGCAGAAGTGTATATTTAGCACTAGTCATTGGGAACGTCCTTTGAAGTGGAAAGAAGGATTATTCCGCCCAGAATTACAAGTGCACCGAGTATTTTTTTTTGCGTAATTGTTTCGTTAAAAAAAAGTGCACTCCAGAGCATTCCCCAGACAATTGTTGCGGCTTTGTTTGCAGTTGCGACAGAAAGTTTAATGTGTTTCAAAACCTGCTGCCAGATAACGGCATAAATAAAAAGGATCAGAATAAGCGCGACATAAAAAACGCACCACCTGAACGAAAGAAAGTTGTACTGCGCCGCCAGCTTTCCCAGCACGGTGTAAAAACTGTAGATGAGAAATCCGGCATGCATGAAAATAAAGGCGAGCGGTTTTTGGTTCATTTTATTGTTTTTGCGTCTATAAAGTCTTCAAAGACCGGAGAGTGCAGTTCTTTTTGTACAAGAGCTTTGTCCTGGTATTCGTAAACTGTATAGTATTTGTCGCTGTAGACTTTTGTTCCAATTTGAATTGAATTGAGTTTAGGATCGCTGTCAATTTCTTTTTGGCTTAGAATTATAAATGTTTTTTGTCCGGCCTTGTAATCTGGTGCGTAATAGCGTGAAGTTGTAAGCCACGGGTCGTCTTCGTAGCGGATGTTGCACATTTCTATTTTGCCGTCGGTCAGCTGTGTAAAAACATTTGCGTTCCAGAAAGTTCCGTAGCCAAGGGTATAGCCCTGTTTGTCAAGAAATTGTGTAACGGCTGCTTTGTCTGTGTTTTCGTCTTTACTTAAAACTTTTTCATATGTAATGAAAGAATTTGACAGAGTAACTGAAAAAAGTATTACAGCCATTAAATATTTTTTTACAGAGAAAATCTGTCCTTCTTCAATAAAAATAGCCATGCATGGAATAAAAAGAGGCATTGTTATTGCAAGATATCTGGCGTAGTAGTCACTATTTATAAATACAAAGCAATTAAATATTTCAGCAACAAGTGAAAATGTTACAAAAAAATATCGTGGAGAAATGGTTTCTTTTTTGGCTGAAATTTTTATGTAATCTATTGTACATAGAATAAAAAATGCAAGTCCTATGTATAAAAGAATGTTATTAATTCCTGCAGGGGTAAATACAGAAACCATATTTGTATAGCCAAAACTTGCTAATATATCTCCAAACCAAGTTGAAAATGGAATATCTCCAAATGAATTAAATGTTATTGTGTTGTATTGTGAAAATGAATATATCTTTTGAAGAATAATATTATTTGCTAGGTATCCAAATGCGGCAAGAATAAGACTTATCCAACTATAAAATAAAGTTTTGTCTTTGATAAAAAATTTTTTGAAATCAAAAGACTCATTATTTTTAATTAGTTTAACAGTTCTAAATGCAGTTGCAGTAAGTGTAATTGGAAATATGAACTGAATTATATATCTTATACTTGTAAGTCCAAATATAAATGAAAGCATGAAAAAAAGTACTTGAAAAACCTTTGTCTTTCTTTTTGAGTTATCATTGAATGCAAGTGAAATAAACAGACCTGCATCTATAAAGCCCCAGACAACATGAGGAATATAGTAACTTCCGAACTGAAAGTATTTCCAAAGTAAGACTGAAAATGGTGAAAATACAACAATACATGAAGCGAATTTTAACCAGTTTTCTTTTATTTTAAGTTGATTCAGGAGAAAAAGAAGTGAAATAGGTGAAAGAAGAGATATTAATACTGCTGAAAGAGCTTTTACAAAATTTAAACTAGATGTAAATGCAAAAATCGGAGCCGCAATAATTTGAGTGCTTAGCATTCGTATTTCTGTTGAATAAATCC
This sequence comes from Treponema peruense, assembly GCF_016117655.1. Lineage (NCBI taxonomy): Bacteria > Pseudomonadati > Spirochaetota > Spirochaetia > Treponematales > Treponemataceae > Treponema > Treponema peruense. The sequence continues at coordinate 1,555,160 of NZ_CP064936.1, read as the reverse complement.
ATGTTGTGGGCCAAAAACTTTTCTTTAGCCAGCATTCTTTTGCAAGAAGAATATCTGAAGCCATATCAGAATCCGTGTAACAATTTACTCTTACAAATGAACAATATGAAACAGATAAAATTGCTAAACCAAATAAAACAGAACATAAAATAATTTTTGTTTTATTTGAAAATTTAACAAAAAATATAGAATCAAATAAAACTACAAAAAATATAGGAAATGCAATTAAAGATAAAATTGTATCTGCCCATTTTTCAATTTTAAATTCTCTATGAAATACATAATTTTCAAGAACTTCTTGAATTCCGTATAATAAATTTCCAGAAAAAAGAACTAATCCAGTGCCTATTGCAAGACCTACAATTGATAAAACTAATAAAATTTTATCTGTTTTTTTTGAAAAAGTGTTCATTTTGATTTCCTTAAGTCTTATTGTTTTATATCTGTATTGTATTCATTTTTTACTGTATATTGGGGTGTTCCATTTTGGTCAAGGTAATTTTTTCCTATGTATTCGCCAATGAAACCCAATATAAGACTTTGTAGACCTCCGAAGAATAAAATAAGCGTTGCTAAAGAAGTCCATCCAACTGAAATCTGGGGATTAAGAATTTTGTCTATTACAAAATAGATTCCAAGTATCAGTGATGCTATCATTGTAAAAAAGCCAAGTCCCATAATAAGGCGCATAGGTTTTATTGAAAAATTGACGAACATGCTTAGCCAAAGGTGAACAAGCCTTCCCAGAGTATAATTTGACTTCCCGTTTTCACGCGATTTATGTTCAACGAATACTGAACTAAAATTTCTTGTTACTCGAAGAATAAGACCGTCTATATAGGGGAACGGACCTTTATACTTTATGATTTCGTTTATAACAGGGCGGGAGATAAGTTTAAAACTGCACAAATACAAATTTTTGGGTTTTTCCAAAAGCCAAGTTGCAAAAATATCGTTTATCTTGCTTCCAAAATTTCGGAATATATTGTGCTTTTTTTTGTGGTATTTTGCAAAAACAACATCATAACCTTTTTGTGCTTCATCAACGAGTTTTAAAATCTCCAGCGGTGGATTTTGTAGATCGTCATCAATTATTGCGGCATAATCACCTGTACAATAATTTAAAGCGCACATAACAGCATTGTGTTCGCCTGAATTTTTTCTTAAGTCAATAAACTTTACAAAATTATATTTTTTTGCAAGTTCAATACAGACCTGTGCACTGTTATCTTTTGGACTACAGTCATTAACAAGAACAATTTCTATGTCATGATTTTTATAGTCCTTGATAATTTCTTCGACTAATGTTCCTACTGTGTCTGCTCCGTTATAAACCGGAATACAAATTGAAAGCTTCATATTAAAACCTGTTCATTACTTCTATAATATATTTGACATCATCTTCTGAACTTCCAAATGAACATGGGAGACTTAAAATTGTGTTGTGAATTTCTTCTGCAATTGGTGTTGGATTCTGAATGTCCAGAATACCTTTCATGGCTTCCTGTTTGTTTGGGGCAAGAGGGTAGTGAATGTCAGTTTTAATTCCGTTATCAAGAAGGTATTTTTTTAGTTCATCCCGCTTTTTTGTCCGGACTGTAAAAAGATGATAGACATCAAAATAATCAGGATTAACCACTGGTAAAATAAATTTTGTTTTATCCAGTCCTTGTAAATACAAAGATGCGAGTTTACGTTTTTTTTGAGTGATTTCTTCCATATGGCGAAGCTTGATTCTTAAAAAAGATGCCTGCAGTTCATCAAGACGTGAATTCATTCCAAGGTATTTGTTATGGTACTTTTCGTGGGAACCATAATTTCTGATGGCACGAGCTTTATCTGCTATTTCTTTATTTGATGTCCAGATAAGTCCTGCATCCCCCAATGCGCCCAGGTTTTTTGTAGGATAAAAACTGAATGCACCAGCATCTCCAAAAGTTCCTGTTGTCTGTCCTTTGAATTTTGCTCCATGACTTTGTGCACAGTCTTCAACTAGTTTTAGATTATTTTCTTTGCAGAATGTACAAATTTCCTGCATATTGCAAGCTTTTCCATAAAGATGAACAACAAGCACAGCTTTTGTATTCGGAGTAATTTTATTTTTTAGTTCAGATGGGGAAATATTATAAGTAGATAATTCTGGTTCAACTAAAATTGGATTAAGACCTGCTTTGATAATTGCAAGAATAGAAGCTATATATGTGTTTGACGGAACAAGTACATCACTTCCTTTAGGCAAATTAAGACATTCCAAAGATATAATCAAAGCATCAAGACCAGAAGCTACACCTATACAATATCCATCTTCCCGGTTTAGATACTTTGCAAATTCCTTTTCAAAATCAGAAACTTCTGTTCCTAAAACATACCAGCCTTTTTCAAGAAATCGTGAAAAGGCTTTTTTAAATTCATCTTCAAAAGGTTTGTTTACAAGTGAAAGTTTTTCGTAATCAACAGTTCTGTTCATGTTCTCTCTCTTTTTTATTGATTGCTGTAAGGTTTATCTATGTAATCAGATGCATCATAATATTCAGAAGCAAGAACAAGCAAGACTGCATCTTTAGAAAAATTATCCATTGTGTGCCAATCTTCAGGTTCAACAATAAGACATTTATTTGGATTATCAAGAATAACTTCTGATTTTACAGAACCGTTGTTTAAATTAATTCGACATGAACCAGCCACACATATAAGAGCCTGAATATTTGTTTTATGTCTGTGACCGCCTCTGATATCATTAGAATTTACATTATAGATATAATAAATTCTGTTTACTTTAAAAGACAGAACTTTTTCAATAATTGTAAGACTTCCTCTATCATCTGAAACTGTCGGTAAGGTTATAATTTGTGACATAATGATATATTTTACCTTTTTTGGGGTTATTGTTCAATATAGGGTAAATGCAGTATTATTTTTTTTGTGAATTATTAAAATTTATTGACAGTGTATATAAACTACTTTATATTGTATATAAAGAGGTTTTAATATGGCACAAACAAGTGTTAATATTCGTATGGATACCGCTACAAAGAAAAGCGCTGAAGAGTTGTTTGCCCAATTGGGAATGAATATGACAACAGCATTCAATATTTTTGTTCGCCAGTCATTGCGTGTTGGAGGAATTCCTTTTAATATAACAACCAAAACTGGTGAAGGATTTTACAATCCGTACAATCAGCGTCTTTTGCGGGAAGCGAAGGAAAGAATGGATAAAGGTTTTGGCAAAGTCCACGAAATAATTGAAGATGACTAAAGTTTGGGATGATTCTGCCTGGGATGATTATGTTTACTGGCAGGGACAGGATAGAAACACACTTAAAAAAATAAATTCTCTTCTAAAAGATATAGAATCAAACGGTCCGAATAAAGGAATCGGCAAACCTGAACCATTGAAACATGAATTGTCTGGTTATTATTCGCGTAGAATTGATGAAGAAAACAGATTGGTTTACACTGTAGAAAATGATATGCTTAAAATAATTCAATGCAGAACTCATTATGAATATTAAAAATCTGATCCTTCGCTACAAGGAAATTCTGGTTTATTTGATCTTTGTTTTTTTTGACGACGCTTGTAAATCTTGTTTCTTACTGGTGTGTGCGTTTTTTTTATGGACGTTACTAAGCTGTGGCGGAATAGAAATTCATTGGGACGATTTGGATGAAGATATTTTTATTCTAGCAACAAAGTGTTCAAACTGTTGTCTGATATCTATATAGAATAATTTAATTAAGGGTTTTTTATGAAAGTTAAGAGTTTGGGATTTAAGATTTTTCTTGCAGCGGCAATGGTTTTGTTTGGAATTTGTTCTCTGCCTTGTTTTGGAAATTTTGCAGTATCTGTTGCAGAAAAGTATTTGGGAAGAACACTGCGTGATGCTCCGCGCTGGATGGAAGTTGTTATGCATTGTTCATTTATTGGAATTTTTGCTGTGCTTATAACAGCTTTTCTTTCATTTGTTTCACTTGGAAAAAAAATAGCCGGATATATAAAAAACGAATACGGTCTGTTCCATAAAGAATTAAAAATGAGCAGGGCAATTTTTGTTTCTGCAGTTGTTTTTGTTTTTTACCTGCTGTGTTTTTCCCGTATAATTTTAGCAGACTTTTTTTACCATGACGATATCTGGAGAGCTGCTGAAGGAAGCCGTTCGTGGATTGGACTTGGAAGATATGTTTCTGAATTTCTTTCAATCCTTATTCACAACAATATTGAGATTCAGGATATAGCCCCGTTACCGCAAATTATTTCTGTTTTTATAATGTCATTCACCACTGTACTTCTGACATATATTCTTAACGGAAAAAAAATTGATTTTATTCCGGCTCTGGCTCTGACTCCGGTTTTTATTTCACCTTTCTTTGCGCAGAATTTTTCCTACAGATACGATTGTGTTTATATGGTAATTGCCGTTCTGCTTCCTGTTATTCCTTTTTTGTTCAGGGATAATATTCCGGCGTTTGTTTTTTCTTCAATTGTGTTTTTGATTCTTGACTGCATGTCGTACCAGGCAGGAACTTCTGTTTACATAATTCTGGCAATTTTCTTTGTTGCTTCAAAAATTCTTTCGGATGAAGTTTCTGAAGATTTATCAGCCACTCCCAAGAAAAAAAAGAAACTTGCGGTTTTTCTTGCTGCGAGCGTTGTTTCTTTTGCGTCAGCCCTTGTTTTGTATAAAATACTTTTTGTAAACAGCAAAAGTTTTGATCCGAACTTTTATGCCGACGCACAGATTTCTGTAACTTCCATTATTCCGAATGTGGCAGATTATATTGAATTATGTGCAAAAGATTTTGGCGGTTTTTTTACAAAATTTTCTTTTGCTGTAGTTTCGGTTCTGGCTATAATTCTTTGTGTTAAGAATTCAAAATGCAATAAATTATTTGCATCTGTTGTTGCAGTTGCTGCATATATTTTGGGACTGGTACTTTCTTTTGGTTCTTACCTGGTCTTTAAGCAGCCACTTTATGAACCAAGAGCTTTTATGGGATTCAACTGTTTTGTTGCAGTTGTGTGTTTTGTACTTGTAAAACAGGTTTTATTTTTTGAAAAAAAATCACGTCTTATCAAATGTATTTTTGTTCCTGTTTTGTTGTACGGATGCATGGTGTTTCTGTTTACATTGGGAAACTGTATGAGTGTTCAGAAAAAATACCAGTCATTCAGAATGTCGGTTTTAATGTCTGACCTTGATGATTTTATTGTTTCTGACAAAGATTTTGATTTGACTTTCTCTGGAACAATCGGAATGTGCAATGGAAATGAAATTGCTGTTAAAAATTATCCGGTTATCAGAAAACTTGTTACGGTTCTGCCCAGCGCAAATTCAATTTGGAATGATGACCTTATGAAGTTCCATAATATAGAAATAGAAGAAAATAGTTCTGCTGTAAAACCTGAATGGCCGCTTTTGCGTTCAACGGTGTATCATGATATTTACGCGCAGGGCAATCATTTTCATGTAGTGTTGAAAGAGGAATTTTAATGAACAGTTGCAAACTTTCGGTTGTTGTACCGTGTTTTAATGAACAGGAAGCAGTGCCTATTTTCTATAATGAAGTTAAAAAAATACTTGTAACATTGAAGGCTGAATACGAAATTATTTTTATTGATGACGGTTCTTCTGATAAAACTTTGGAAGAGGTTAAAGAACTTTCTGAAAAAGATAAAGGTGTTCATTATGTAAGTTTTTCGCGAAACTTTGGAAAAGAAGCTGCAATGTATGCCGGTCTTAAAAAAGCAGCCGGAGATTATGTAGTGATTATGGATGTGGATTTACAGGACCCTCCGTCGCTGATTCCCGAAATGCTGTCTGCTGTGTGTTCCGGTGAATTTGACAGTGCAGCAACAAGACGGACAAACCGTAAGGGTGAGCCTCCTGTAAGGTCAATGTTTGCACGTCTGTTTTACAAACTGATGAGATATTTTTCTGACATTGATATTGTTGACGGGGCACGTGATTTTAGAATGATGTCCAGAACAATGGTCGATGCTGTTTTGAGTGTTTCAGAAAGAGGAAGATTTTCTAAGGGAATTTTTGCCTGGGTTGGTTTTAGAACAAAGTATTTTGAATACAAAAATGTTGAACGGAGTGCAGGTAAAACAAAGTGGAATTTCAGAAAACTTTTTTTGTATTCGCTCGATGGAATTGTTGCATTTTCTACAAAGCCGCTTGTTCTTGCAAGTATAACCGGAATTTTATTTTTGTTCCTGTCATTTTTATTTATAATTTTTATAATTGTACGCAAAGTTTTGTTTGGAGATCCTACTGCAGGCTGGCCATCCCTTGTATGCATAATTCTTTTTGTTAGCGGTATTCAGCTATTTTGTACAGGAATTCTGGGACAATATCTTGCTAAAGTTTATCTTGAAACCAAGCAGAGACCTTTGTATATTGCAAAAGATGAAAAATGAATATTAAAAATCTGATTATCCGCTACAAAGAAATTCTGCTTTATTTGATCTCTGGTTTTTTGACGACGCTTGTAAATCTTGTTTCTTACTGGTGTGCGCGCTTTTTTATGGACGTTACACCTGCCACTGCTGTTGCCTGGATTCTTTCTGTTTTGTTCGCTTATTTTACAAACAAGATTTTTGTCTTTAAGTCAAGGAATGAGACCGTACTTGCTTTGATAAAAGAATTCTGTCTTTTTATTTTTGCACGTCTTGCAAGCGGAGTCGTTGATGTTCTTGGAATGACGCTTTTGATAAGTGACTCTTCTGCAAAAGTATTTGAGCTTGTTGTAAAGATTTGCATTAATATTTTTGTCGTTGTCGTAAACTATATTCTTAGCAAATTTCTTATCTTTAAGAAAAAGAAAGAAACCGCAGGTTAAAAGTATATTCGCTTTTTTTGTGCTTGATTAATTGGTTTTATTCTAAACTATTTAATAATTCCATAAACTTCCTGGTAATATTTGACCATTGTCTGTCTTTTAAGTCAAAATTATATGCTTTAGATTTTATTTCAATTGATTTTCTGCATTCTTCTATAAAATCTTTGTAAGTATAAGTTACGGGAATTCCTTCATCTTTTAATTTTGGTGTATCGCAATACGCGACAATCGGTTTACCGGCTGCCATGGCCTGGTAATATTTTGCGGTTATTCCCAAAGGCCTGTTTTTATAAAAATCTGTAACATAAGGCACGATAACAACTGAACAATTAGTTATCCATGCAGGAACCTCTTGCGGTTTTATTCCGGGAACATAAAATAAATTTGAATAATTTTTAATATTTTGGACAATTGATTCTTCCGGATAATTCGGACACACAATAATAAAATTAAAATCAGGAAGAGTTTTTGCAGATTCAAATAAAAGATTCCATTCAACTTCCCATGCGCCGACATATAAAAATGTATTTGGTCTTTGCAAAAGTTCCGGTATCGGATATTTTTTCTGATAGCTTTCTATGTCAACGCCATTTGAAAGTAAAGTGTATTTTACAGTTTTTTCAAAATCAGGAATTTTTCTTTTGTATAAATTCAATCCTTCCTGATTTACAATTATATTTAAATCAGCATTTAAAATCATGTATTTTTCATTTTTGTAATAGCGGATTAAACATCCGTCAAACATCAAGGGATCGCTTGGTCTGTAAACAAATTTTGCATTAGGAAATAATTTTTTAAGTTTTTTAAGGAAAATCATTCCGTCACAGCTTTCAAATACAAAAACGTCTGTATTGCTGAAATTTTCAAGAGCAAATTTCTTAAAAGATTTAATGGAAAATCGTTCAAAAGCATTCATTGCGGAATCAGACAAAAATTTATTAAAAAAATTCGGTAATTTGAATGTTGAAAAAGTTACATTTTTTAAAGTTGCTTTTTCGTAGTTGTAAACAATTCCTTTTTGAAGTTGTTTGATTGTTTTTTTATTGTAAAGCTCCTGATGCTGAAAATAAGAATAATAGGGTCGGGGAAAGCTGAAAAAAACTACATCAATTCCCTGATTTACTGCTTCTTCTGCAAATTTATGAAATCCGCCCAAACGGTTTGATTTCCAATTGTGTCCTGTTAAAAAAGTAATTTTTTTCATATTAGTCTCTTTTTATTATTTTAATCTTTTTTTCGAAATAAATCTATAATAAAATTTGTACTGATTTTTTTGGTTGTTAAAAGGCTTATCAATTCTCATTCTATACAAACTCAAAAAAAGAGTATAAAATACATATATGCAAGAAATAAGAAAAATGCCGATTGGCGTGCAAGATTTTGAAAAACTCATTTTGGGCGGATATGTTTATGTTGATAAAACAAAATTCGTTTATCAGTTGGCTCAAGGAAACTGCTATTTTTTGTCCCGCCCGCGCAGATTTGGAAAAAGTCTTTTGCTTTCTACGCTCAAACAATATTTTTTAGGCAACAAAGATGTTTTTAAAGGTCTTGCAATTGAAAAACTTGAAAACGAAAATCCGACTTCATTTGATAAAGTTGCATGGGCAAAGCATCCTGTAATTTATATTGATTTGAATTCTGAAAAATATGATAGTCTAGACTCATTAAAAAAGGCTTTAAATCGTTCGTTAGAACCTCTTGAAAATGAATATAATCTAAAACCCGGAAATGAAACTTTATCAGGAAGATTTATAAAAATAATTCAAGCTGCAAATAACAAAACAGGTCGGCAGGCTGTAGTTCTTGTTGACGAATACGACAAACCGCTTTTACAGACAATCGACAAACCTGAACTTTTTGACGATTATCGCGCAACACTCAAAGCTTTTTACGGCGTTTTAAAAAGTGAAGATGCAAATTTAAGATTTTCAATGCTCACAGGTGTTACAAAATTCAGTCAGGTTTCTGTCTGGAGCGATTTGAATAATTTAAATGACATAACAATGGATAACAGATACTGTGGAATCTGCGGAATAACTGAAAAAGAATTAAAAGAAAAATTTGCTGAAGAAATAAAAGTCCTTGCAGAAAAAAATGATTTATCAGAAAATGAATGTTTTTTAACATTAAAACAAAAATATGATGGTTATCATTTTTCAAAAAAAGCAGAAGAAGTTTACAATCCGTTCAGCCTTCTGAATACTTTTGATAAACTGGAATTCAATGATTACTGGTTCCAGACAGGTACCCCGACTTTTTTGGTACAGGAAATAAAGCGCAACAATTACGATTTACGCAAATTAATTGACGGCGTTGATGTAGATTCTCAGAGGCTTACGGAATACAGTGTCGGCGGAAATAATCCGATTCCAATTCTTGTGCAGTCCGGATATTTGTCAATCAAAGGTTATGACAGTCGGTTTGATACTTATCATTTGGAATTGCCGAATGAAGAAGTTAAATACGGATTTTTAAATTTTTTGTCGCCTGATTTTATTGGTATTAAAAGTTTTTCTTTTGATTCTGATTTTGATATAAGAAAATTTGTTAAAGATATCGAATCTTGTAATGTTGATGCATTTATGACGCGGCTTCAGTCAATTATTGCAAGTTTACCTTATCCGACAGACGCTAAAAATCAAACTGTCGAAATGCTTGAATACAATTTCCAGGTTGCGGTTTATTTAACATTTACGCTTATGGGACAATTTACTCAGTGCGAAGTCCATTCAATAAAGGGACGTGCAGACGCAATTGTAGAAACTCAAGATGCAATTTATATTTTTGAATTCAAAACTAATGACTCTGCAGAAAACGCACTTGCTCAAATTGATGAACTTTGCTATGCAGAAAAATACAATTCCAGCAATAAAAAAATTGTAAAAATCGGCGCGGAATTTAATACTCAAGAAAGAAAACTTGTTGAATGGATGAGGAAATAAAGATATTTCATTCTATACAAATTCAAAAAAAGAGTATAAAATACGTATATGCAAGAAATAAGAAAAATGCCGATTGGCGTGCAAGATTTTGAAGATCTCAGAAGAAACAAATATGTTTATGTTGATAAAACTAATTATGTTTACCGCCTTGCGCAAATGGGTAAAGTTTATTTTTTGTCCCGCCCGCGCAGATTTGGAAAAAGTCTTTTGCTTTCAACTTTAAAACAATATTTTTTGGGCAATAAAGACATTTTTAAGGGGCTTGCAATAGAAAAACTCGAAGAAGAGAATCCGACATCTTTTGATAAAGTTGCATGGGCAAAGCATCCTGTAATTTATATTGATTTGAACAGCCAGAAATATGAAGACAAAGATTCGTTAAAAAGAATTTTGGATTTTCAGTTATCAGCTTATGAAAAAAAATATTCAACAGAAAAACCCGGAATAGATTTTGGCGTTCGTTTTGCAAATCTTATTCGTGATGCTTATAACAAAACAGGTCGGCAGGCTGTAGTTCTTGTTGACGAATACGACAAACCGCTTTTACAGACAATCGATAAGCTCGAACTTTTTGATGATTACCGCGCAACATTAAAAGCGTTTTACGGTGTTTTAAAAAGTGAAGATGCATGTTTAAGATTTTCAATGCTCACAGGTGTTACAAAATTCAGTCAGGTTTCTGTTTGGAGCGATTTGAATAATCTTCGTGACATAACATTATCAGAAGAATTTTCAGGAATTTGCGGAATTACAGAAAAAGAATTAAAAACAAATTTTGAAATCGAGATTCAGGCACTTGCCGAACATAATAATTTGACTTATGAACAATGTTTTTTTAAATTAAAAGAAAATTACGACGGCTATCATTTTAGTGAACGCTCACCGGAAATTTATAATCCTTTCAGTGTCTTAAATGTTTTTGCAGACAAAGCTTTTCGTAATTACTGGTTCCAGACAGGTACCCCGACTTTTTTGGTAGAAGAAATAAAGCGCAATAATTTTGATTTAAGAAAATTGATTGACGGCGTTGATGTAGATTCTCAGAGGCTTACAGAATACAGTGTCGGCGGAAATAATCCGATTCCAATTCTTGTGCAGTCCGGTTATTTGACAATCAAAGAATATAAACCACGATTTGAAAAATATCATCTTGAACTTCCCAATGAAGAAGTAAAGTATGGTTTTTTGAATTTTTTGTCGCCTGATTTTTTAGGAAAGAAAAATTCAGACTCTGACTTTGATGTTGAAAAATTTGTTAAAGATATTGAATCCTGTGATGTAGATGCATTTATGACGCGGCTTCAGTCAATTATTGCAAGTTTGCCTTATCCGACTGACGCAAAGAATCAGACTGTCGAAATGCTTGAATACAATTTCCAGGTTGCGGTTTATTTAACATTTACGCTTATGGGACAGTTTACTCAGTGCGAAGTTCATTCAATAAAGGGACGCGCAGATGCAGTTGTAGAAACTCAAGATACAGTTTATATTTTTGAATTCAAAACTAATGACTCTGCAGAAAACGCACTTGCTCAAATTGATGAACTTTGTTATGCAGAAAAATACAATTCCAGCAATAAAAAAATTGTAAAAATTGGTGCGGAATTTAATACTCAAGAAAGAAAACTTGTTGAATGGGTGAGGAAATAAAGATATTTCATTCTATACAAATTAAAAAAAATCGTATAAAATAAAACTATGCAAGAAATAAGAAAAATGCCGATTGGCGTGCAAGATTTTGAAGATCTCAGAAGGAACAAATATGTTTATGTTGATAAAACTGAATATGTTTACCGCCTTGCTCAAATGGGGAAAGTTTATTTTTTATCCCGCCCGCGTAGATTCGGAAAAAGTCTTCTGCTTTCAACTTTAAAACAATATTTTTTGGGCAATAAAGATATTTTTAAAGGTCTTGCAATTGAAAAACTTGAAAACGAAAATCCGACTTCATTTGATAAAGTTGCATGGGTAAAGCATCCTGTAATTTATATTGATTTGAACAGCCAGAAATATGAAGACAAAGATTCGTTAAAAAGAATTTTGGATTTTCAGTTATCAGCTTATGAAAAAAAATATTCAACAGAAAAACCCGGAATAGATTTTGGCGTTCGTTTTGCAAATCTTATTCGTGATGCTTATAACAAAACTGGTCGGCAGGCTGTAGTTCTTGTTGACGAATATGATAAACCTCTTTTGCAGACGATTGATAAACCGGAGCTTTTTGACGATTATCGTGCGACGCTAAAAGCTTTTTACGGCGTTTTAAAAAGTGAAGATGCAAGCCTGCGTTTTTCAATGCTGACTGGTGTTACAAAATTTAGTCAGGTTTCTGTCTGGAGCGATTTGAATAATCTGCAGGATATAACAATGGATCCTTTTTATTCTTCTGTCTGTGGAATTTCAGAAGAGGAACTTCATGCTAATTTAAATGCAGAAGTAGAAAATCTTGCGGCTACAAATAAAATTTCTGTTGACGAATGTTATTCTTTTCTTAAAGCAAAATATGACGGTTACCATTTTTGTGAAGATACAGAAGGAATTTACAATCCGTTCAGTTTGTTGAATACTTTACAGTCAACAAAAATGCGTGATTACTGGTTCCAGACTGGTACTCCGACTTTTTTGGTACAGGAAATCAAGCGTAACAATTACGATTTACGAAAATTAATTGACGGCGTTGATGTAGATTCTCAGCGGCTTACAGAATACAGCGTTGGCGGAACAAACCCGATTCCGATTCTTGTGCAGTCCGGTTATTTGACAATAAAAGGTTACGATAAAGAATTTGATACCTATCATTTAGAATTGCCGAATGAAGAAGTTAAATATGGGTTTTTGAATTTTCTTTCGCCGGATTTTATTGGTACTAAAAGTTTTTCTTTTGATTCTGATTTTGATGTACGCAAATTTGTAAAAGATATTCGTTCTGCAAATGTTGATGCATTTATGACGCGGCTTCAGTCAATTATTGCAAGTTTGCCATATCCGACTGACGCAAAAAATCAGACTCTAGAAATGCTGAAATATAATTTCCAGGTTGCGGTTTATCTGACATTTACGCTTATGGGACAGTTTACCCAATGCGAAGTTCATTCAATAAAGGGAAGGGCTGACTCTGTGGTAGAAACTCAGGATGCAGTTTATATTTTTGAATTCAAAACCAATGATTCTGCAGAGAATGCCCTTGCTCAAATTGACGAACTTGGTTATGCAGATAAGTACAGTACATGCGGTAAACGCATTGTAAAAATCGGTGCGGAATTTAATTCCGAAGAAAGAAAACTTGTTAAATGGGTGAGGAACTAATTATAGATTGAAGCCGGCCAAATTGTAGCAATGGGGTATTTTAAGGTCGTGTAAATTTACATTTTATTCCAAAGATTGAATTTGTTCCAGACGGCCGCTAGCTGAATATCATTTTTATTTTTGTCCACATTTGATGCGTTTAGCCTTCCATTTTGGTTTTGCATAAAAATATCCAAATCTATATAAGGCTCTTTATTTAATTGAACACACACACTTTGAACGCTATTTTTTAATGACATAGCTTTAAACCAAATGTCGTCAGCTAGTGGACAAATTTCTTGAAAAGTTTTTTCGTCAAATACTTCGGCATCAAAACAATGAGGAGGGTAGAGTGTTCCTCCACAGCCAACAGGAAATACAAGATTTGACTCTTCCTTAATATATTCTTTTGGAAAAGTTTTATAAGGCATAAAAGAATTTTTTGATTTTATTTTCATTCTTCTGGCAACTCTGCAAAAAATTTTATTTTGATCTTTACAATAGTTTTTGTAAAGTGATTCTATTGCATCGAAAGGGTATATACAATCATCATCAAATGTTATTATTGGATTATCCGGGAATTCTTTTAAGGTTGGTATAAGTTTTTTATAACTACGGATATCTTTTGTTTTTTTTATTTCAAGACCTCTTTGTTCCTGTAATTTTAAAACTGCCGGGATATCAGTATCTTCTGTTTTATCACTTATCCATAAAACAATCTTTTTTGGTTTTACAGTCTGTTCCAGTAAGCTTTCTATTACAATATATACGTCATTTATGTACTTTCCATAAGTTGTAAGACTTACAATAAGCGGAGAGTTTTCATCAACACCGCTGTCTGTCCTTGTTAATGCGTTATTGATTAAATTTTGCTTTATTATATTGTATTCAATTGTCTTATTAAGAAGATTACGGAATTGCATTTTAATTTTGGATATTGGGTTTTTCATTTGTCCTCGTTGTTTAATGAATTAATAAAAGAATTCATTTGTATTGTGTAGTTTTCTTTTGAAAATATTTTACTTCTTTTTATGGAATTAGCTGAAAGTAATTTTGCCTCTTGGGGATGAGAAAAAATATATTCAGTATTTGAAACAAGCTCTTGCGTTGTGTCCCATTTGAACCCGCATTCATCAGTTACAATTTCTTTTTGTCCTGCTTTATTTATTACAACAGGAATACAGCCTGCACTCATTGCTTCTACTGTAGTTATTCCGAAATGTTCCATATTATACGGATTTGATTCTTTATAACCTTTTGCGTGCCAGAAAACAACGGAAGTTTTATATAATTCTTCTATTTGGTTTCGATCAGGTTCAAAAATGAAATTTACTTTTGGGTTAAGTTTTGTTAAATAATCCTTATATTCTGGGGCTTCATTTTTTATTGAACCGGCAATTGTAAGTGTGCAATTTTGGGATAGAAATTCTGACTTGGTATACGCCTGTATAAGTTCTTCAATTTTTTTTGATTTTTCAATTCTCGAAGAAATAAAAATGCTATAAGGTATTTTATTATATTTTCCTTCAACAATTGTTACTGGTGGATATAGTACTTTAATTTTTGATTCTGGAATCTGCCATTTTTCTTTTAACCAATATGCTGTAAAATTTGAGTTGGGAATAAAGTAGGAATAAGAATTTTTAAAATTATTATCTGTAATTTTTGCTATGGGTTTTAAAAGTTTAAATTTTTGATAGGCCGGGAATGATTCTTTTTTATCCATTGGAAAATGAATAATTGCAATGTTTGTTTTTGCTTTTCCGGTTAGTAGGCCTCTGGAACAATAAAAGAATATGTCATATTTTTTTGTAATTTTTTGAAGTTTTTTTTCAAAAAGGAAATAATCCAGACGACTTTTCTTATCCGTTGAAAGTATATATTCTATATAAAAATTTGAAGAACTTATTTTTGTTCCATAAGCATTATTGGTCCGATCTGCCAATTCCTTTACTGTAAGTTTTTTTGTATTTTTGAAGTGTTCTGTTATAACAGTTATTTTAAATTGAGAATTTATATTTTGAAGTGCCTCAATTAAATTGGCGGTGTAAGATTCTGTTCCGCCAAATTTGTAAATAAAGTTGGCAATGTAAAGACATATGCTTTCGTTCATAATTCATTATTTTATATACAATTTTACTAAATTTCAAGATAAAAAAGTTTATTTATACGCAGACTGGTTTATTCTTAACACATCAGGCGAGAGCTGCTGAAATGTGTTGGATTTTTCAGCGGCTTTCTTAACCAAGGTCGCTGGCCCCTCTGCAAGAGGCTATCCCAGCGGATAGTTAAGACTTCATGGTAATCCAACAACCATGAAGTCTTTTTTTATTCCCAGGGTTAAGGAGGGGAAAATGACAAAATACCAATACTACATGAACAAGAGCGACAAAGAGACACAAATCGCTATCGAGTTCGCAAAAAAAGGCGAGCAAGCTCTCGCACAATTCCACAAAAACGCAAGCAACGGATTCAAAGAAAAGGCACGCAATCTAACGATTGAGGAAGGGGAAAAAGAGATTTAAATCCCTATTTAAAAAATTCTGCGTAAGAGGATTCTTGCCCGGCCGCTCCGGGGCGCAGGATATTGAATAAAGGTGGCCACCCGCATTCAAAAAAAAACAAAACAGGAGGTTACTGTATGAAAAGTAACATCAAGGAGGCTGTACATGCTTGAAAGTAAAGACTTAGAGCTGCAGAGCCGCCTCACAATTGGAACGCTGGAAAGCAACGCAGAGGCAATCAGGCAGGTTGTCCTGACCCACCTTAAAGACTACACACCGGAGAACTACATCGGAAGGGCTGACGAGGCGAAAGCCGACAAAGCCTTGAATTCAAAAAGGCTTGAACTTGAGCGCGAGTACATGGAGCCGTTCAACAAGTTCAAGATCACAATCACAGAAACCTGCAAGGCAATAAAAGCCGCAAGTGCCGGTCTTGATGAGATTGTCAAGGCGGAGGAAGAAAGGGAGCGCGGCGAAAAATGGGAGAAAATAGAGGACTACTGGAATAAAACAGGCTTCTCTCTCTTCGACATTACTGACTTAGCCAAGATAACAGACATCAAGAAATGGACGAACAAGACCGCGAAGCTGAAAGATGTTCTTGCCGAAATCGACGCAATCCAGAAGAAAACATTTGATGAACTCAAAATTCTGGAACAGTTCCCGCAGGAAGACGTATCACTTCTTAAGACGGTCTACCTTGACACACTGTCCATAACAGAAGCCATGCAGAAAGCGAACCAGCTCAAGGCGAACCGCGAAAGGCTCGCCAGAGAGCAGAGGGAGCGCGAGGAAGTAGAACGCTTCAAGAAAATCCAGGAGCAGAAAAAGGACGAATGGAAGGAGGAGAAAAAAGGCGGAAAGCGAGAATGAATCCTCCGACCTTGCAAGCGCCGCGCTCGGACTTGAGATAAAGCCGGAGAAAACGGAGGCACTGGAGGAATACGCCCTCGTTTTCACCCTTACACGCAGCCAGTTTCTTGACCTGCGTAACTATATGTCCGACCACGGTATAACCTACTCGGAGCTTCAGGACAAGGGTTCTGGAGTGTACACAAAATAGAAAGACAGTCAGGGTAAAACCTAAGGACACACAAGGCTTTAAAACTTTGTGTGGCGCTTTTGCCCGACAGAAGGAGCTTATATGACAGATATAAATAAGACAGTCCTTGTAGGACGACTGACTAAAGACATCGACATAAAATATACGAACAGCGGCGCGCCCATCGGCAACATGTCAATCGCCGTGAACAGAAGCCGGAAACAGGACGGCCAGTGGGTCGATGAGGCAAGTTTTTTTGATGTGAAAATCTATGGAAAAATGGCGGAAAGCCTCCGGCCCTACCTGACCAAAGGAAAGCAGATAGCGGTCGAGGGCTTTTTAAAGCAGGAGCGGTGGCAGAAAGACGGTCAGAATTTCAGCCGTGTGACAGTCGGCGCGGAAAACGTCCAGCTTCTTGGCGGAAACTCCGGCAACGACAGCCAGCATCAGAACAACGACTACGGATACTACGGAAATTAAGGAGAAACAGCAATGGTAAGAATTGTTTTTGAATACCGCGATAAATGGACTCACGGAGAATGGAGCCAACAGGAATGTACCGTAAGAAGCGTAGCGGAATGCAAGAAAATCTACGGCTTAGATGAGTGCGAATACAGAATCCTTGAGATTGAGGAGATAAAATGAACGCAATAGAAATATACAGATCATTGAGTCAGCCGCCGGCAACAGCCTTAAGGCAGATTACAGCCGGAAACTTAAAAGGAAAAACGGATATAAATCCGCAGTGGCGGTATGAGGCCATGACCGAGAAATTCGGACTTGTAGGAATCGGCTGGAAATATGAAATCCAGAAACTGTGGACAGAAAAAGGAGCGAAAGATGAAGTCCTGGCATTTGCGCAGGTGGCGGTGTTCATCAGAAATGCGGACACAAAGGAATGGTCAGACGCTATAGTCGGAATCGGCGGAAGCAAGCTGGTGAACGCATTCAACGCGGGACTGCAATCCAACGATGAAGGATACAAAATGGCGGTTACAGACGCGTTCAGTACAAGCCTTAAAATGCTGGGCGTTGCGGCCGACATATACGCCGGACGCTGGGACGGCTTGAAGTACAAGGACACACCGCAGGAGCAGCAGCCAAGCAACAACACCAGCCCGAACCGTTCAAGTCAGCCGCAACTGCAAAGACAGGCAACACAGGCAACTCCACAGATGAAAGGCGGCCCTGACACGCAGGAAGAAAGGGAGATTATCAACGACCTTCTCGGAAAGCAATTCTCCGACGGCTCGCTTGTATTCTCCAAGGAGGAATGCGCGAAGGTCGGAACATGGAGACAGATCCGGACTGCAAGGCAGGTCATTGATTATCTCTCGGAGCTTTACACCGAACGGACGCAACAGAACACTCCGGCTGAAGAATTTCCGGAAGACCTTCCGTTCCAGGAGATAAAGAATCATGGCGGAAATAAGAATCACAATGAAAAGAGTTTTCAGAAAAGGATTTCTGTGCCTTGAGATTCCAGAAGACGAGGGAATCCGGGAGGCTCTGAAAAAGATTCTTATTTCCTGCCGTGAGAAATACAACGACTTTGTGCAGGTTACGATAAAACCGCCATACAAACCCAGAACAACAGGAGCAAAAAGCCAGAACCACCACCTGAACGGACACATAGTGCAACTGTGCAACATAACGCAACACAGCTACGAAGAAATAAAGTATTGCGTAAAGATGAAGGCGGTTGAAGCCCTTGAGTACCCTTACACGATAATCAACGGCTACCTTCTGCCGAAAAGCGAGCACGAATGCAACACGGAGGAATGCGCAAAGCTGATAGAAGCGGCGCACCTTCTGGCAGCGGACTGGCAGATTGTACTGAAGGAGTAATCGGGTGAACGAAAATGAAAAGCAACAGAGGCTTATAGCACTTGCAAGTTGTGACGGAAGGTGCGAAGTATGCGGAAAGCAGCTTTCACAGAACGGCTGGCAGGGAGCGCACAGGATAGCCAACACAAAGCCGAACAGGACGAAATGGGGAGCGTGGATTATCGACCACCCGATGAACATAGCGATTGTATGCAGTCTTGGATGTAATCAACTGTGCAACATCGGGAATAATCCAGGCAAATGCCTGCGTCTTGTAAAGGAAATTGTGGAAAAAGAAATAAAAAAATTTTAAGGGGAAATAAATGAATAAATTTAAAAGTTTTGTTTTTTCAGAGACAACAAAAAAACAGATTGACTTAATGCCGACCCCGGAAATGAAACTGAAATTCTACGAGGCGGTCACAAACTATGGAATGTTCGGAATTGAGCCGGAAAACCTTAATGAGATAGAGATGATTATATGGCTCCCTATGAAAGACCTTATCGACAACTCAAAATCATCAAAAGGAGGCGCACCCAGCGGAAACCAGAACGCACAAAGAAAGAATCTCAATAATGAAGAAAACAACGAAGCAACTGATTTTTCTAAAAACAACTCAAATTATGAAAAACAACCAAAACAACTAGAAAAAGTTGAAAACAACCTAAAAACAACCGAAACAACCTGTTTTGAAGAAAAACAACCAAAACAACCCGAAAACAACCAAACAACCCTTAATAATCATAATCTTAATCATAATGATAATCTAAATGGTAATGGGAATGAGAGAGAGAATCATAATCTTAATGCAAGCGAAGTTGTTTTTGGCTCTCTCTCTCCTTCTCAAACTGAATATTCAAAAAAAATATTTGAGATTTTCAAAAAAGCCAGGCTTCCGTGCGCAAGAGAAAACGAAATCTCATTTCTGCAAACTGATTTCAAGAACGCACTTTCTGTAATCCACAGGAAGGAAGAGCTCCAGAACGTGCACAGCGACGACATAATCCAGGCTTGCAGGAATTTCACGGACATCTACTCAAACCCCGGCACGTACTGCGGATTCAGGCAGAAGATTGGCTTCTACCAGCTTGTGCAAAAACAGTGGTTCTATGACCTTCTCCCTGCCAATTTTGACAAAAACAGGTTTGGAGTCCGAACCAACAACCAGGAAGAAACACGGAAAACGCCGGAGCAGATAGAGACACAGCTTCTTGATGAAATGAAAGACGATCCGCGCTTTATTCCAAAAATCTTTGAGCATTACCACAACGAATGGGTCGAGAGAGGAATGCCGACTGGCGCAAGTTATTTTGGATTCCAGTACGAGAAGTGCCTTTCAGGCTACGGACAGAAGCTGAAGTCAGACTTTGAAAACGAAATGAGAGGAAGCTATGGCGGACAGAAGAGCAACTGAAAACGGACAGGAAGAAGTCAAACTAATGGCATGGCAGCAATGCAAGGTTTGCGGCACAAGTTACCCGGTAAGCCAGACAGTCTGCTACACCTGCTGGAGAAGAGCGAAAGCTGACGATGCCGAGAAAACAGGAAACCTGCTCAAAAGCCGTTTTTCCAAAAGCCTTGTCTTCAAATGCGGGTATGAATTACCAGGCAATTTTATACGGCTTAACGTAGACTATCCGATTCCGAAAGACCTGTCGGACAAATTCTATCGCGGTGGCGGAAGATGCTTTGAGTGCCAGGAAAAATCATACTGCCGGATGTTCGGAAACCCTTTCTACACTTGCGCCAAGGAGGACTGGGAATACTGCAAGTGCAGGATGTGCTGCAAGGTGTTCAGGGAAGAGGCTGCAAAACTTACAGGAAATTAAAGATGAGAGGAGAGAAAACAGAATGCGGTTTTCAGTATTTTCTTGACTTTGATTTTTATGAGCAGGAGGAGAAAAAAGAGATTGATGACTTGCTCTTTTTTGCCGCCCCGGAAAATGACAACCAGAGGCTTATGAATTTGCAGTATGAATACTACCACGGAATGCCGGAAAAGATTGACAAGATATTCCTGCTTCTGTTGGAGATTGCAAGAAAAATCATAAGCAAGGAGGCGAAGGAAAAGAAGCTGATTTTTTGTATTGATCATAAGGAAGAGCTGGCTGTAGACAGCGCAAGTCTTGTGATTGAGCAGATATTAAAAAACAGGCTGAAGATAAGAACCAGTTTTATAGCGTATCTGTATCTTCAGGTAAAAAAAACGATGTACAGCAAGACAAAAGCCCAAAAGCTGGAGGATTACTGTATAAAAAACAACATAAATTTTTTCTTGCTTTCCGAGGACGAAAAAAGAAAAGTGAAAAGGAATTTCGAGGAATATAAAAAAGAGGGGCGTCATGAATAAATATATTTTATTGCAGGAAGCGGCGAACGAGCTGGGAGTGCCAAAAAATAATTTATATTATTATTGCAAAAATCGCGGGTTTAAAATGGTTGCTCAAAAGAAAATCATGGGCAAAGCTTACAGTAGTATATCGCTTGAAGATTTTGAAAAGTTGAAGGCGATATATAAGCGGAGCCCGGATAGTATCGGCATAAACGATGCTGCGGCCCAATTGGGAATAGACAGAGGCGCGCTCTATCAGAGAATTAATAGAGCCGGAATAAAATGCGAATTGTTCGGACGCGTGAAATATATAAAGCGCTCCGATTTTGAAAAAATGCAGGCTGATGCCGCCGGAGATTTTGACGCGCTGCCGGTTTCTACAGCTATAGAGCGTTTAGGTTTGCCATGTTCAACATTTTACAACTATGCAGATAAATTGAAAATTAAAACATTCAGAAAAAACCGGCGCGGCTGGATCAATAATTCAGACTTCGCAAAGTTGAAAGATTGGTTAAAAAATAAGCTTGTAGCCAGTAGCGAAAAAGAACATCAGGGAAATAGCAGCAGTGAAAAAAAAGAAATAAAAGTACGCCCACGCATGGAGTTTTACAAAGTCGATGAGTTCAGGGACGGTCATTGGTGGGTATTTCGTTGCGGATTTTCACAACAGGAAGCGGAAACACTGGCCGCGGAGCTGTCAGCTCCCGGGGCGTTATTCCGGGCAAGCCCGCATATTATACGGCGGTATAATAAAAAGATTGTTAACGGAACAGGAAGATCAAAACTCAAAAAAGATTTTAGGATCTGGATTTAGACACGCAAAATTGTAAGGATTGTGAAAATGACTGATAAAGAACTGGAATATTTGAAAAATAAAATCTCGTTGGAGTTAAAAAAGGCTTATACTCAACTGGGGTTTGAAATTATTTGCAAAAGACTTGAAGAGGCAGAAAAAGAAAATGCAGAGCTTGCACAACAGATTGAAGAATTAAAACTTCACTGCCGTGCTGTAGATGGCGTGAATGCAAAAATGAAGAACTGTACCAACTGTAAATATGCTAGTAGGGAAGAAGGTCATTATGATAAATGTGATTCAGAATATTCGGAATGGGAGTTAAAAGAAAAATGACTATAAGTTCAGGAGGAAACTTTTGAACTTTAGTAAATATCATGCAAAACCTGTAACAATCGACGGAATACGGTTTGCTTCCCAAAAGGAAGGAAGCCGATATTGTGAACTTAAGGTACTTGCACGCGCTGGGAAGATTTCTGACTTGCAGTTGCAGGTGCCTTTTGTTTTGTCAAAAGCTCATCGCAGGACTGGCGAAAAGAGAATGACTTCCGGCAAGAAATATGTTGCCGACTTTGTCTATTACGACTGCATTAACAAACGGCAAGTCGTGGAAGATGTAAAAGGATTCCGCACTAAAGAATACCTGGTAAAGCGCGAATGGATGTTTGAAAAGTACGGAATTGAAATCCATGAAGTGTGAAGTCGGAATCTGCGAAATAACAAAAAAGAAAATATTTTCTTCTTACAATGACTGCGTTAAATATTCCAGGTATGTAAACAGAAAAAACAAAATACGAAGAAAATCAATCGGTTCTGAATACCAGCGCAAAGCAAACGGCGATTTGCCCTACATAAGTCATGTGAATAAAAAAACCAAAGCAATTTATAAATGCATTTTCTGCGGCGGTTATCATTTTTCAAGTCATTACAAAAGTATTGAGACACGCAAACTTGAAGAAAAATGGCTTAAAACGAATACACCAAAAAACGCGAAAACCTGACAAAAATGACTATAAATAAGCAGAAAAAACTGTAGAAATACGCAAAAAAAACGAAAAATTCAATGAATTTACGGGAATAAATACGGAAAAGAATGAGCAAAAAAGAGGATATTCTGGCAGATTATGTACGCTGGTTTCTTGCAAAAGGAACAGGCGACGAAAAAAGCCAGGTAGAAATATATAAAGAATCTCACCCGAACTGCGCAGATTCAACTGCCAATACAAAGGCTTATCTTTATTTCCGCAATGGTGAAAAACTTTTTGATTCACTTCCCTTTTCGCGCCAGTGTGATTTGTTCAACGTTGGAAAGAAAACTACTCTTGCAGAACTCGGTCATTTGATGAAAGCGACTAAACTTGTAATTAGACCGGAAAAAAAAGAAGTTCCGGACAATACAACGCGTGTTCAGGCTGTAAAGATTGCAGCTGAAATAAACGGAATGACGGGTAAAAACGCAAAGCTTGAAGAAACGGAAGAAAGCGATGATAAACTTGTTTTAAGGCTTGTTGACGGGAAAGAATAATGACGATTGATTCAAACACTATTTTTCCGACAATGTTCAACAATGATTTTCGCGATATTGTAAATCACAAGTTTACAGAATACTGCGAAAAAGGCGGACGCGGTTCTTGTAAGTCGTCGTTTTTGTCGATTGCGATTATTTGGCTTATGGTAAACAATCCCGACTTTAACGCGCTTGTTTTGCGTAAGGTTGCAGACACTCTTTCTGATTCTGTGTATGAACAGTTGCTTTGGGCTATCGATGTGCTGGGACTTACTGACCGTTTTAAGGCTACAAAGTCACCTCTTAGAATTATTTACACAAAGACAGGGCAAAGAATAATTTTCCGTGGTGCTGATGAGCCGAAGAAAATCAAATCGATAAAACTTAAGCGCGGTTATTTTGCGATTACGTGGTTTGAAGAACTTACAGAATTTTCTGCCGAAGATGTGGAAACTATTAAACTTTCAACAATGCGCGGTGGGGATAAGTTTTGGATTTTCTACAGTTTTAATCCTCCTTCTTCTGCAAGAAACTGGTGCAATAAAGAGTTCAAATCGTCTCGGAAAAACACTCTTATTCACAGGACAGACTACCGCGGAGTTCCACAGGAATGGCTTGGGCAGGCTTTTTTTGAAGAAGCGCTTTCTCTTAAAGAACGAAATGAAAGAGCGTACAGAAATATTTTTTTGGGTGAGCCGACAGGAACAGGGCGCAACGTTTTTGAAAATGTAACACTCCGTGAAATTACGCAGAAAGAGATTGATTCTTTTGATTACTGTTTTTACGGCATTGACTGGGGATATTACCCTGACCCGTTTGCTTATGTTCAGATGGCTTATAATCCTGCAAAGAAAACGCTTTACATTTTTGATGAACTTGAACTTTTGAAGCACGGAAACGAACAGGCAAGCAACGCGCTTGAAGAACATCTTTTGAATTGGTACGGAACTGATGTAAACGGGCACTGTAAAGTGAATTACAAGAATGACAGAATTGTTGTCGACAGTGCGGAAGACAAGAGTATCGGAGATTTTATTCTTTACGGCTGGAATATCAAAGCTGCAATCAAAGGACCGCACAGTAGAGAGCCGGGCTACAAATGGCTTCAAAGTCTTAATGAAATTGTAATTGATCCTGCAAGGGCTCCGCATAGTGCAGATGAGTTTTCTTTGTATGAATATGAAATTGACAGAAAGTCTGGCGAAATATTGAGCGGATACCCGGAAGGACAGGCAGACCACTGTATGTCGGCGGTGCGCTATGCAATGGAATCTGTCTGGAGAAGAAGAGGCGGTTAAAATGACTATAAACAGAGAGGAACTATATGTTTGAGAAGATTAAGGGGTTTTTTATGAATATACTGAATGCTTTTCACGGATACACTGTTGAAGAAGTTACAGGAATAAAAACAAACATCACGAATGAGATGTACAGGGCAATCAATCTGTGGGCAGATATGGCAAGCGGTCATGCGCCCTGGAACGAAAAGTCTCCTTCTTGCGGAATACTTGATCAGATTGCAGGAAGACTTCACATGATGGTGTCGCGTGAGATTGGGCTTGAAGTGAATAATCCTGCTATTGAAAAAGCGATGTATCATCTTAATGACAATGTTGACAAGATTGTCGATTATATTACGCTTTTTGGCGGTTGCGTGGCGCGTCCTGTTTTTTCTAACGGGAAGTTGCAGTATCAGCTTATTCCGCTTGGGAATTATCTTCCGACAAGATACGATTTTGACGGAACGCTTACAGGTGCTCTTATTTTGAAACAGATTATCAACGGGCAGCACAAGTTTTTGCTGACTGAAGAACATCTGTATGAAAACGAAAATCACTCTGTAAAATGCACTCTTTATAATAATGATGAGCAGACTTTGCGCAAAGTGTCGCTTGCAAGTTGTCCGCAGACTGAAAATCTTACAGAAGAATATACGTGGCATAATGTAAAACAGCCGATGATTATTGAATTCAGAAGCCACTGTGTAAACAAGATTGACGGTTCAAATGTTCCTGTTGCTCTTATCGGAGCGGAAGGCGTTCCTTACCTGGTAAAATGTGCAGATGAACAGTTTGAGCGAATGAACTGGGAGCAGAAATCGGGTGAACGCAAAATGTGGGCGGATCGTGATTTGTTTGTTAAACGCGAGAAAAAAGGCAACAAGGTTGTAGGTTCGTATATTACAGGAAACGAAGACTTAAACCGTCTTATTATGCAGGTTGAAGGTGACGGCTCTCTTGATTATGCAAAAGTAAAAGAAGTCTCTCCTACTCTTCGTACAGCTGAACAGAATGCAATGTTCCAGCAGATATTGCGCCGCATTGAACTTACAATGAATATCGGCAAGGGAACTATTTCTGACGCGGAAAGTGTTCAGCAGACGGCTACCCAGTACAACGGCGGAAGACAGGAACTTTACGCAATCGTTGACAAGATTGAAGATGAAATTGAAGTGAAGTACCAGACTTGCGCTGATGTGTTTGCTTATATGGCAGCCGCTTACGGTTTGGGAAGTGCTGATTCAACTATTGTAATCAAATGGAATGATGACGCGACACGCAAAGATATTACTGCCGCAAAACAGATTGAACTTCAGGAAATTGCTTCCGGAGTACGCGCTCCGTGGGAATACAGGCGCGACTTTATGGGCGAAGATGAAGAAACTGCAAAAGTAAATGTTCCGCAGGCACAGACACAGGGCATTGAAGATATATTCGGAAAGGAATAACGAATGCTTACTCCGTCTTATCTTGCAGGACTTCCCGATGAAATGGTAAAGATTTATTCTCAACTTGAAGCGGACATTGCGTGCGATATTGCGCGCCGTGTTTCAAAACTCGGTAAGGTTACTGACGCTTCACAATGGCAGATGATGATTCTTGACGAGCTGGGAAGTCTTAAAAAATCTATCAACAAGGCTCTTGTAAAATACAATGCACAGGCACAGAAAGAACTCAAAAGGCTTTTTGAAGAAGCTGTACAGAAATCTGCACAGAAAGATTTGGCGCAGTACAATAAAGCACATTTGAGCGACAACCAGAAGCAGATCCTTGAAGCTACTGTCATGAAACTTTCTGACGGGAAGATTGCAAAGGGCGCGGCTACTACTGACATTATCAATAATCAGTTTAAGGCAGATTATGAAGGTCTTGTGCGTCTTACGCAGACGATTGCAAGCAATGCGGAAAGCCGTTTTGTTGAAGAATGCAACAGTGCTTATATGAAAGTTGCTTCCGGGGCTTTTGATTATGACAGTGCAATAAAGCAAAGCGTAAACTCACTTGCGAAGAATGACAGGACAAGCGTAAATTACAATTACAAAAAAGAAACAAGAAGTCTTTCGATTGAAGCGGCTGTAAGAATGAATGTTATGACAGGAATAAACCAAACCTGTGCAGAAATTACTGAACGCAATTGTGAAGATTTGGGTGTTGAACTTGTTGAAGTTGACGCACACGAGGGAGCACGTCCTGAACACGCAGCATGGCAGGGAAAAGTTTATGTGCGCGGAAAAGCAAGAGAAGTTGACGGTGTGTTTTATGATTCTTTTGAAGAAGTTTGTAAACCCGGAACTGCAACAGGTATTTGCGGAATAAACTGCCGACATTCTTATTACCCGTACTTTCCCGGAATGGAAAAACACTATGACGGAAAAGATTTAAAGGAAATGAACAAAAAAGATGTTGAGTACAACGGCAAAAAGATGACGAAGTACGAGGCACGGCAGAAGCAGAGAGCGATTGAACGAAAGATAAGGCAGTGGAAACGCACGGCAGATATTCAAAGAGCAGGCGGCGTGGACGATACAAGCGCACGCGTAAAGCTCGGTGAATGGCAGAAAATTGCACAGGACTTTACGGACAAAACAGGATTAAAAAGAGATTACGAACGAGAGTATATCGGCACGAAGAGCGGGAAACAGCCGAGAGGGATTGCGAGTCCAACTTCTGCCACAAAAACAAAAGAAACAAAAACTGCAATACCATTAAAAACTGCTCCGACTATTTATAGTAGTGTTCCTACTGAACCAGAAGAATATTTTGCAAAGCAAGAAAAACACACAATTATAACAGACACAAAGGGTACAAATCCAAGTTATACTACAAGTGGAGAGGCTTATAAGGCGAATTGTCAAAGGTGTGTTCCCACCTGGGAATTACGACGAAGAGGTTATAATGTAACGGCAAAAGCTCGAATCCTTGATAGCAAAGGTAGACCCGACAATATAACAGATAAAATTGCTTCTAATTGGCAAAATATTTTTGAAAATCAATCATGGCAAACATGTTCAGGAACTGGTAAGAAAGATATTTTAACAAAAATGAAGTCATGGGGAGACGGAGCCAGAGCAGAAATATATATACGCTGGAGAAGAGGCGGAGCACATGTTTTTGCAGTAGAAAATGTCAAAGGAAATATTAAGTTTCTCGACCCACAAAATGGGGAGAAAGACGTAGAGTATTATTTGACTATGGGAAGACCTGGTAGTATAATGATTTCAAGAATAGACAATCTGAAGCCTTTAGATTGGATTGCAGGTTGTTGTGAAGGAGGCAATACATGATAGATTTAAAAAAGGCTTGTGAAATAGCGATTAACAAACTTAATGATACCTCTTTTCATATAAACACTGAACTAAAGGAAGGTAAAGATTATTATTTAATCGGATTTGATAAAAGTAATAACGAGGAACTTCCAATTCCTGGAGATTATTATCCTATGTTTGTTGTTTACAAAAAAAATGGGACAATCAAAGAATATACTTTACCTTCTGACATTGGGTTCAAACTTGAAAAAAATGCAAGAGTCATTCAAGCCCCATTAGAATTTGTGTACCCACGTGACAAAGACGAAGAATGACCGATAACTTCAAAATTATATATAAAATCTTAACGGCTTTTGAAAAGTCTCTTGATATAAGCGATTTTGATTTAAATGAGATTTCTGCCGACAAATTGGGAATATCACAAACAAGGCTGACAAAATATTTTCAAATGCTTGTAAATGCCGGTTATTTAAGTGGAATAAGTTTTAGAGAAAATATAACAGGCGAAATTGACATAATCGCAGAAAATCCACTGATAACTATCAAAGGTTTGGAATATTTAAGTGAAAACTCAATTATGCAGAGAATGTATAAAACTGCAAAAGGAATAAAAGATATTATAAATTAGGTACAGCACTAACAGCAGCTGTTACGCCCGCACCTCCTACTTCTTTTATGATATTCGCTGCTTTAATTAACGCGGCATTTTCTGCAAGCCATTTTATTCCTTTTAGTGTGATATGGAGATTTTCTGTTCCAATGTCGGGCTCGTCTTCGTCAAATACTTTTAACCCCTCAATATACCCTCCGTTTTCAAGCATTATAAGGTAGCGTGCGCGCCTTAATTCTGTTATACCAAGTGTTTTTGCACTGATTTTTTCATTGTCTACTTCCGGTAAATCAAGCATATCATCCAGGCGTTTTAAGATTTTGTAAATATTCGAAAAAGATTTCATACAAATAGTTTCGGTGCTTTTTTTCATTTGCTTTACCTCTGCCCTTATAGTCAATTTTTAAAAATGACTATAGGTGTATGGACAGAATTATAAACGAGCAGACTTATTCTGCGATTATCAATTATCTTCTGCAGAAAGATACAGGGGTTCAGCTGTTTCATGCTTTGCTGAATGCACAGAAAGCGGAACCAGAAACAACGGCAGAAAAAAAGGAAGGTGAAAGTTAATGGACTATTCGAGAGTAACGCCGCGTTCCAGAAACGGAACGACAGGTATTTCTTATGAAGGAAACATAGGTGCAGGCAAATGCATATGGTGTTCTCCGCCCGACAGGATTGCAGCTGTAAGCGTGTTTGTAAATATTCCGACTGGGGCAAGTGCAACATTTGCAATCGAAGTTACAGGCAACCTTGTAGACAATCTGGGTTCGGATGGGAACGGGTCAAACGGGGCTACGGTGTACTGGTCACCTGTAGAAAGTGACAGTGCAACATATACATCGTCACGCGTGAAGATGATTGCAAACTCTGTAACCGGTATTCGTGTTCGCTGCATAGATTTTAATGCAGGAAAAAGCGGAGCGACCGGAATAAACGTTTGTTTTGTGGGGTAATGTATGGCAAGTGTTATATCAGGAGCGGGAGCGGACAATCTTCTGATCCCGCGCTCTTACAATGAAAAAACAATCAGACTTGAACAGACAGTGGAAAGTACAGAAAGCGGAGGCATAAACACGTGGACTGCAACTTTCCATGACGGACAGCAATCTTTGCTTAATGTGAGAAACGGAAAGCAGGGCGCGACAGGACCACGTGGTGCTACAGGCGCGAAAGGTGATACAGGTGCGCAGGGACCGAAAGGAGCAACAGGCGCTACTGGCGCGAAAGGTGATACTGGACCACGTGGAGCAACAGGTGCACAGGGACCGAAAGGAGCAACAGGTGTGGGAATAAAGACTGTAGAACAGACTACGGCAAGCACTGCTGACGGTGGTACGAACGTTATCACTGTAAAAAAGACAGACGGCACAACAAGCACATTCAGCGTTAAAAACGGTTCCAAAGGAAGCACTGGTGCGACAGGACCACGTGGAGCAACTGGCGCGACAGGGCCACAGGGGCCAAAAGGCGCTACTGGTGCGAAAGGTGATACAGGTGCGCAGGGACCGAAAGGAGCAACAGGCGCTACTGGCGCGAAAGGTGATACTGGAAAAACAGGGCTCGCGTTGACTGTTAACTTTATTGGCAGCTATTCAAAAGACAGTTCCGCTGTAGCAACTACATCACAATTCAACAGAACACCGGTTGTAGGAGAAACTGCATTTAATTTTTGTGCAGGAAACTCTTCGATTTGTTATTGGAAAGTTACTGCGGTAAGCGGAACAAATGTAAGTATTACTTGTACTGCGTCTTATTCAATTAAAGGTGCTACAGGGCCTCAAGGGCCACAGGGAAAGCAGGGTGCGACAGGTGCGACTGGGCCACGGGGAGCAACTGGTGCGACAGGCCCTCAAGGACCACAGGGAAAGCAGGGGGTACCCGGTGTTACTGATGTAGCCACTACTACAAAAGCAGGATTGATGAGTGCAGCAGACAAGACGAAACTGGACAAACTTTGGAAATATGTTACACAATTTCATGGTGAGGTACCTGATATTGCGGCTGGTAGTTATACAACAGAACAGCTTGTAAATATTCTTGTCAATTACATACCTTCAGGAACAACACGAGCCATGCGACCGATAAAAATTGGTTCAGATTATATCAAAGATATTTTCCCAGATTCGTATCATTTTGAGGGTCCGTTAATAGGTTTGTATTATATTCAACTAACAAAAGTAGAAAACTCATCAGGTTTTCGTCCACATTATGAATTAAGGTTCAATTATATTATTGCAGTAGATGGAGTATATTCCACTGCAACAAACAAAACTATTAGACGAACAGTAGTTTACAAAACTCTTGATAATAACAGTCATCACTTTGATGTTGGAGTAAAATTTATATGAAAATATATTATTCAGTTGCCAATTTTATTTCTGAAAAATGGATTTATGATGCAGTTTTAAGCATACTGTCTGTACATATTCATAACCCTGACACCCAGTTTAATATTTATTACGATACGGAAGAAACAAAAGAAACGCTTCTGCAATACCTCGATGGAGTAAATCTTAACTTTATTCTTGATGACTGGAGCGATACTTTTTCAAAAAAACTTACACAATCATATTCTTATACGGGGACAGGAATATATAATCTATTCCGTGCCATGCAGGAAGACAATGATTTTCTTTTCTTTGATACCGATGTATTTTGTTTTGCACCGATAGAATTCAGCAATACAACTGAACTGGCTTGCAAAGCAGTCAAAGGTGATAACGGTCAAACATTTTACACAAGAAGTTTGTGTTATGTCGGGAATATCGTAAATGCTTCTGAAAAACTTGAAAATCTGCCTATTATTGAAACAGGAGCAATTTTTCAAGATGAGATAATTTTGAATGACTGTTTTTCTGATACTTTATCACCACTTGAAATTAAGGGTGTGGCACATCTAGGCAATACTGTACACTTCCAAAAGAAACCAAACTTTGACAAGTCTTTGTTTGAAGAAATCTACAATAAATTAAAATCAAATGAAGATGTATCATCTGTTTTGTATGCAAACTATATGAAAGGAATTGACTGAAATGATTATTTTTTATGATTCAGTAAAACTTAAAGATACAGATGTATCAATGTATGAACCTGTTGACAAAAAAGTCATACTTGACGCTTTTTGTCAGAAAGCACCTGAAGGATTTGAACTTGCAGCTTCAGATATAAGAGACTGTCTTGAACTCTGGGGCAGACCGTTTATGTATATGTCAGACAATAATTGTTTTGATACAGACTATAAAGTAGTAACAAATTACCCTGAAATATATCACGACAGAAGCATGGAACATGCTTTGATTGTGCCGTGACAGGCTGAACTTGCAGCAATGTAAAAATGACTATAAGTGTGGGAGAAACAAGTGAGTACTACTGCGATTATTTCCTGTGCCATTGCGGTGGCAGGATTCATTATATCAATTCTCGGCACAATGGCGCGTCTTTCGGTGAGGTTCGGAAAAATGGAACAGCGTGTTGCAGAAAATGAAAGCCGTGACAAAGAAGAACGTGAAAAAACGCGCGTGAAGTTTGAGGGGCTGTATCATGATGTGAATGTTCACAATACGGCTATTGCGACGCTTTCTACGAAGATTGATTCTATGGCACAGACGGTAGCAGACACAAAAACGGAAGTTCAGCATATGAACCTTAAACTGGACAAAATGATTGAAAGACTTTACGGAGCAACTAAATGTCAAAAACTAGATTAAGAAACGGAATACAGACTTTTTTGTCGGAAGCGGGAGAAGCGGGGTGTTATGCGCTTTGTCTTATTGATATTGCAGAAGAATATTCCGGAAAGCATATTGATGTTCTTGATTCTTTGTTTGACGCGGTAGACAGAGGCTACATTCATTACAACGCGGACGACAGAAACGACGATAACAATTTCTTTGTTGAATACCCGGGATTGTTTCTTGAGATGATGACGGGCGTAAAGTGGGATGTAAGGAAAGAAGCGGCTTTTTACGCAACGAAGGACGGTGAGTATTGTGTTCAAAGGTGGGAACGAAAAAAAACAGGAAATGTTTTGTCTCACTTCCAGCGGAAAGATTTTGAGCCGATTGAAAATTCTCTTACGGCAAAATACGGGAAGATTGCGTCCCAGCGTATTTTAAAGCCGCACAAAAAGGAAGCATAAATGGCAGAGCAGACTTACGAAGAATACAAGAAAATTGAAGAATGTCTTTCTGACGCAGAAAAGAAAAAGTATGTGTCAAGAAAATGGATTTTGACTGTTTGGTGCGGGATTCTTGCAACGCTTGTTGTTGTAATTGAGGGAATTGCCGTTTTTATGGATTTTTCATTGCCGGAGGGATTTACGGGGCTTGGGCTTATGTTTGGGACTGAACTTATTGCCTATATTGGCGGTAATGTTGTTCAGAAAGTTGCAGGAAAAAAGGAAAGAGAACAATGAAATGTAGACGCAAGTCAAAAATATTATTTTACAAAAAGGGAGACAAAATGAGATGTTTAAGAAAATTAGTTTTATGTCTGTTTTTTTTCTTTGCTTCTGTTTGTTTTGCACAGGGTGCAGAAGTACAGAAATCACCCATACAGACATTGTCGACGGAAATTCACGAACAGCTGGAAAACTTGAAGCAACAGTCAACGCACTTGACGGAGCAACTTCTTCTAGCAGAGAACGAATTGGAAAGCTCATCGAAACAAGTAGAAGTATTGAAGACGGAATTGAAAAACTTGAATACCTCTTTACAGGCTACGAACGTGAAGTTGAACGATTACAGTGTGACATTGAGCGTATACGAAAAGAAGCTGGCGACCAGAGCGAAGATAATAACGGTAGCGGCGCTGGCACTTACAATGGCGATAATTATACGAATATGTCTGATATTTTTAAGAATCAAACTCAATGTAAAGATTCCTTATTGGCTGAATCTGATTCTTTGAAACAAAAATGACTATATATATAAGCCCGTGAGAATGGCTCAAAACTTTTCTTACTTCGAAAGCGCTGCAGTGGCGCTCTATAAATCAACTCAAGGAAGGAAAAATGACAAAAGAGTTTTTAACAGGTCTTGGACTTACTGAAGAAGTTATTGCCAAGATTCAGGAAGAAAGCGGCAAGGACATTGAACGCGAAAAAGCAAAGTATTCTGACAGGGACACTCTCAAACAGAATCTTGCAGACGCGACTAAAGAACTTGAAGCATTCAAAGCATTGAAGCCGGAAGACTTGCAAAAGCAGATTGCTGAACTTTCGGAAAAGTTAAAAACACAGGAAGCGGATTCTGCAAAACGTATTGCAGAAATGGAAACACAGGCAAAAGTAAAAGACTATCTTTCTGAAAAGAAGTTTGTCAATTCTATTACGAGAGACGCTATTGCAGGTAAACTTGCAGAAGCTCTGAACGGTAACGAAAGCAAGGGCAAAAGTCTTGACGATATTTTTGGCGGACTGATTAAGGACCAGAAGAACATTTTGCTTGATGAAAACAAACCGTCTCCTCCTACTGTACCGAGTATGACGCAGACTGGAGCTGACAGAAAAGATGACGATGTGGCAAGAACACGCGAAATTATGGGATTGCCGCCGTTAAAATAACAGGAGTAAAAAATGGGAAATGCAGTTGCATTGTTCAAGAAGTATATTTCGCTTCTTGATGAAGTTTACAAGAACGCTTCAAAAAGTGCTGTTCTTGATTCAAATGCTGCCAACATCGCAAACGGTGCCGGCGCAAATGAGTTTATTGTTCCGAAAATCTCTATGCAGGGACTTGCGGACTATTCAAGAAATTCGGGTTACGTTGGAGGCGATGTTACGCTTACCAACGAAACTATCAAGGCAAACTTTGACCGCGGCCGTTCGTTTACGATTGACGCTATGGACAATGAAGAAACAGCCGGTGTTGCTTTCGGACGCCTTTCTTCTGAATTCATTCGTGTAAAGGTTGTTCCTGAAATTGACGCTTTCCGTTTTGCTGTGTATGCAGGAAAAGCAGGTAACTCTGCAAAGGGTGTTCTTGCTACCGGTGAAGATGCAATTAAAGCAATCACTGCTGCAATGAGCAAAATGGACGACGATGAAGTTCCGGAAGAAAGCCGCATTCTTTTTGTGACACCAACAATCAAGAGATTGATTGAAGCAATGGACACAACAAAGAGCCGTGAAATTATCGCAAATTTCGGAAGCCGTCTTGTAACTGTTCCGCAGTCAAGATTCTACACGGCAATTGACCAGCTTGACGGTACTACTTCCGGAGAGACCGAGGGCGGTTATGTAAAACACGCGGCTACTGCAGATCCTGAAACTGCCGCCGGTCAGAACATCAACTTTATGATTGTTGAAAAATCGGCAGTCATTCAGTTTGAGAAACACGTTGTTCCTTCTGTTTTCTCTCCGGAAGAAAACCAGAGCGCGGACGGTTGGAAGTTCAATTACAGAAACTACGCTCTCTGCGATGTTTACGAAAACAAGACTGCGGGTATTTATCTGCATTCTGTAGCGTAAGGAGGCTGACCTATGGCGAAAGTTATAGGTCGGGTTTCTGTACCCGGCAAACCGAAAACAAACGGACCTTCCAAGTCTGATGACAAATCGGACAAAGGAAAGAAATAAAAAAAGGAGGCCTTATTTTGGCACAGTTCGACAATGTAAATTATACTTTCTACTCTTCTACTTTGGGGCGGGCTGTTGTTCCGGATGAGGCTTCCTTTGACCTTTACAAGACTGAAAATATTCTTTTTGTAAAAAATCTTGTTGCTGACGGTCTTGTTTTTGAGCGTGAAGAAAACGGGATTGACAGCGCGGTCTGTATGATGTGTGAAGTTGATTACAAGGCTTCTCTTATTGAAAGCGGTAAGGCTGACAATGCGGTTGCTTCTGAAAGTCTTGGCGCTTATTCCTACTCTACCGGCGGAAAAGTTTTTGATTCTTTTGTTGACAAGAATGCAAAGAGCGTTGCCGAGCAGAAAATGAAGTGGCTCCGCCTTTACTGCGATTATGTTCCTGGAGTGAGATAATGGCAAAACTTATTCCCGAAAAATGGCTTTGCGATAGTGTTCTTGCAGAAAAAAGCTGGACTTATGACGAGGATCGGAACAGAGTACCAGTCTCGGAAAATGTGGCGAATGTTGCGGTAACCAATATAAGAAAGACTATTTCTGACGGTAACGGCGGCAAGATTTTTACTGATTCTATGCTTTTGATTTGTGATGGGCGCGCAAAGTGGGCTGACGGCACTTGTTTTGTTCCGGAAGTTGATATGGGAATTACCTGGACCGGCACAAAGTACACTGTTCAAAGTGTTGTTCCGTTTAAGGTAATGGGAGTTATACACCATTATGAGGCTACTCTTGTATGAATAAGCGCAGAATTGTTTTTTCAAATATTAAAGTTGATGTTGATGAAAAGCGCATTATGGAACGTGTGGCAGAAAATGCAACAATGGCACAGAAAGCGCTCGACAGTCAGGTGCTCAAGGATTCCAATTATTTTATTCCTGTTTACACGGGGACGCTCAAAAAGTCTGGAATTATGAATACTGTTCCGGGAAGCGGTAAAGTTATCTGGCACACACCTTATGCAAAAGCGCAATATTATGGAGATGATTTTGACCATTCAAAGCAGGATAACCCGAACGCGTGTTCACGGTGGTTTGAGGCGGCAAAGGCAAGATTTTTGAAAAAATGGAGAAAACTTATAGATGAATACATCTAAAGCACTCAAGGCTATAAAAAAGCATATTGAAAAGTTTGTTCCGGAAAAGATAAAGATTTTCAATGACATGCGTCCGGAAGGTGAAATTGATTCGATTGTGATTTCTGTTCTGCCTGTTTCTGTACAAGCATTTATTGATGATGAAGCGGACGCTCCGGACAGACGCGTAACGTGCAATATAAACTTTTCTGTATGTATGAAAAACGCAACGACGGCGCGAAACCTTGTTGAAAAAATTGTTACTGACTTAAGCGGAATGACGCTTGTAAGTGAAGACGGAAGCGACATTGATTTTGCAGATGAAGTTACTGCACAGTTTTTGGGGACTGATGAAAAAAAGTATTCAACTTATATTACGGCGATAGACTGCCAGTATGATATAAACGAATTGGAGGAATAAAAAAATGGGTGAACTCATTAAAAAACACAAGATTGCGCTTTTTGTAGGTGACACTGCAGAAGGCAAAACTTCGTGGACAAGAATCAGAAAATCAACTGCGTTCAATCTTTCGATGAATCCGGTTACAAATGAATTTGACTACATAGCGGACGAAACACCGACTACGGAACTTGATCACTATGCACCGAGTTTGAACCAGGCTTTGACTATGTACAAAGGCGAACCGGATTATGAAAAGATTTTTCCGAAGTTCTTCAATATGGACGTTGGAAGCGACGCTTCTATGCCTGTTCTTATTGTGTTCTTTCAGGAAGGATTGGATCCCAAAGCAGAAAAACAAACTCACTTTAAGGCTTGGCAGGCACCGAATGCGCGCTTTGTTGCAAACGAACTTGACAGTGTTGCAGGGACTTTGACTTGTGATTTGTACTTTAACGGCGGCATTGAAAAAGGCTACGTTACTGTTACAGACGGTACTCCGGTCTTTACAGAAGGCTATTATACTGCTGACGGCAGCGGTTTGTAAAAAAAGTTAAAATTAAAAAAAGTGTAAAAAGGCTCTCCTGCTTTGTGCCGGAGGGCTTTTTTTGTTTAAAAATGACTATATGTATATGGGATTAATTGACCTTACAAAAGTTGAAAGCAAACAGGCTCAATGCGTATTGATTGACGGCGTAAGTTACGAAATTCAAACTTCGTTCAGGTACGGTCTTATGTTTTACCGTCTTATGGCTGAAAAAAAATATATGAGTGAATTTATGTTTTTGTATAAGTTTGAAAAACCGAAAGACTTAATAAAAGGTTTTGAGGCTCTGTATGACTTTTATTGTAAAAAAACTGAATTTCCAAAAGAGACTGGCTCAAACGACGATGAAAAAGTTTTTGCTTACACGGCAGACAGCGATTTGATTTATTCTGCCTTTTTGCAATGTTACGGAATAAATCTTTTGAATGCAGATATGCACTGGTATGAGTTTCGCGCTCTTGTTGCGGGGTTGAAAGACTGCAAGCTGACTGATGTTATAGGTTACAGAAGTTTTAATCCTTATGACAGAACAAAATATGAAACAACGATGACACGATTGCGCGAGGCGTGGAGTTTGGACGACGAGCTTACTGATGACGAGCAGGATAAGCTGGACGCGTTTAATGCGCTGTTTTAGTCGGCAAAGCCTTCGACATCATCATCAAGGTGGTTTTTGCACCAATTATAAGCGAGTTTAACAAGGATTGCGGTAATGATTATTGAAATGAAAGTGACCATAATTCACGTTCCTTTTTGGTGTTTTAGTCAATTTTGTTATGCATAAGAAGATAAAGTATGACAATGACAGCAATGCCCGTAAAGAAAATAAAAGAACTCATAGGCAACCTCACTAAAGTGAGTATAGCACAATATAAGGAGAAGTCAAGATAATGGCAGACGACGGAAAAGTAAGCATTGGAACTGAAATTGATACAAGCGGTGCTGAAAAAGGAATTAAAGGATTATCAAATAAATTAAAAAAACTTGGCGACGGCTCGATAGTTAAAGGACTTGGAAACATAGGGATTGCAGGCGGTGCGATAGGAACCGCAATGTCCGCAGCAGCAACAGCTGTTAATAAAGTTGCTTCCGGAATAAAAGCTGTAAATGACGCTTACCGTGTACAGATTGGGGCCGAAACACAGCTTCAAACGGCGTCACAGAATAATCCTTATCTTGACGGAAAGTCTGTAAAAAATCTTAAAGCTTATGCTTCACAACTGCAGTCTGTTTCTACTTTTGGCGATGAAGAACTTCTTCCTTTTATGGCACAGCTTGCCGCAAGCGGAAGAACGGAACAGGAAATTATGGACATTATGGCCGCTTCAATCAATGTTGCTGCAAGCGGTACTATGAGCCTTGAAAGTGCGGTGCGCAATCTTAACAAAACTTATGGAGGACTTTCAGGAGAACTGGGAGAAAGTATTCCGCAAATTAAAGAACTCACAACGGAACAGTTAAAGAACGGTGAGGCAGTAAAGGTTATTGCGGGGCAATACAAGGGTATGGCCGAAAGTGTTGCACAGACAACAGGTTCTTCCCAAAGACTTTCAAATACGTGGGGAGACTTCAAGGAAGCACTTGGAAGAAACTTTGCTCCTGCCGTGGACAATGTAAAAAATTCTGCACAGACACTTCTGACGAATGTTGTTGACGCGATGAACAAGTCTGTTGAAACAAAACAGGCGATTATTGAAGCACAGGCAGAAGGCGTTGAACTTGCAAAGATTCTGGACGGGAAAAACGGCGGAAGCGGAAAGACTGTAGAAGAAGCTGCAAAGGCAGAGAAAGAAGCGAAGGAGAGCGCAAAGAAAGCGGCAAAGGAAGCAAAAAGGGCTGCGGAACAGGCGGCAAAAGAAGCGGCCGCAAGTATTCAGTCAATATTTGCAGAGTCTGCCGGACAGGCACTTCTTAATTCGGGAAAATTTTCTGCAACGGAAATTGAACGAATGTCAGAAGAAATATCGGAAGTTTTTGACTCAATGACTTACAATTACATGCCTCAGGACCAGCTTAATGAGCAGAGAATTTCTGATATTGCAAATTTCTATGACATGACCAGAGAGGATGCAGAAAAGCTTGCATATTATAGCGGCGTTATCAAAGCCAATGAAACCGGAAGATATGACGCCATTGTTGAAGAAACAAAAGCAAAGAAAGAACAGCTGGCTCTTGAAAATGAAGCGCAGAAAAAAGCAGAAGAAACTAAAAAGAGCGAGGCAGAAAAGGCACAGGCCCTTGAAACACGCAATGCATACAGGGCAAAGATAGACGCGGCCATTGCAGAAGAAGCCGAAAACATAAGGCGAGAAGAAATCGCGAGTACAGAGCAGATAGATGAGAAAACAAAGGCGCAGAGAAAATATACAGCGGCGATGGCTGTAGTTCTTGATATGATGAAAGACCCGGCTTTCCAGGGAATGAGTTTTGAAGACGCGGTGGGAAGGCGGCTCAAGATAATTCAGGATCTGGGAAAAGCTGCATCCGAAGTTGAAGACACTACAAAAGAGGCTGAACGCAGTGCGGAGGACGTGAAGTCGCAGTATTCCGAAAGTGCACAGCATAAAGCAAAGAAAGCCGCCCTTGAAGCAGACCTTGCCCTTCTTGATGCAGAACTTGATAAAGAAAAGATTACTGCCGAAGAGAAGGCAAAAATTGACAAAGAGTGGGCAGAAGCACACAAGGCAATTCTTAAGGAAATAGAAGATGCAAATAACGAGTCCCTGGACAAGCAAAGGGAAAAGATTTCGGAAGTTGCAGGAGACATTGCAAGTGTAATGCAGCAGACACAGGATATTGTGGACGGTGCCTGCGAAATGATGAGCGACAATATTTCTGCACAGGCGGACCTTGAAACCGCGGAAGCAGAAAAGAAGTATGCCAGCGGCGAACTGAATGAAGAGGAATACTACGACAGGCTGAATGAGATTCAGAAGAAAGCGGCGCAGGAAGAATACAAGGTTAAAATGGCGCAGTGGACTATGAGTGTAGCGACGGCAAC
Source organism: Treponema peruense (assembly GCF_016117655.1). Lineage (NCBI taxonomy): Bacteria > Pseudomonadati > Spirochaetota > Spirochaetia > Treponematales > Treponemataceae > Treponema > Treponema peruense. The sequence goes on along the minus strand of NZ_CP064936.1, from coordinate 1,515,317 downwards.
AGCCAACATTGCGGAAGGTATTACAAAGGCGCTTGCACAGGGATACCCTATGGGAATTATTAACGGCGCTCTGATTGGAGTGTCCGGGGCGGTACAGCTTGCTTCCCTTGCACAGTCCAAACCTACACCGCCGAAGTTTGCAACGGGTGGTATTGTTCCTGGTACGAGTTACAGCGGTGACAAAGTTCCCGCTATGGTCAATTCGGGCGAAGGTATATTCACGAAGGGACAGATGAAAGCTCTGGGACTTATGGCAGGCCGCGGACAGGGAATGGACATTACAATCAACAACAGCCAGAGCGACAGGGTAAATGCGATTGCCAGACAGAAAAATGACTATTCTGTTGTGATAGACATACTGGATAAACATATAAACGAAGGCTTTATCAACGGTTCATACGACGGCGGAATAGCAGGTATGAATACAAGACAGGCGGGAACGGTGATATTATGAGTGCGATTGCATGGCCTTCGGGCGTTAACAATAAGGCATACGGAGTAACAGTCGGTTATGTGGGCAACACGCAGTCACAGGAATATGACAGCGGCCGCATTGTCACGTATGCGAGGAATACAAGAACAATAAGAAAATTCTCCGTAAAGTTCAGATGGACAAAAGCAGAGAAAAAACTTTTTGACACATGGTTCAGAATAAGTCTGGGCGGTGGTGCCGGAACATTTTTATTCAGGGACCTTTCGGGCGGTGATTATAATACCGAATACAGATTGTCTTCTGTGCCGGAAGGGAGCGGACAGAGATACAATGAATGGGCTATGGAGTTTACGGAAGCATGACGGAAAGAGATATATACGACGCGCTGGACAAAGGCGGTTCTTTTTCACTGCCGTATCTTGTTCAGTTTATTGCGCCGGGCTATGAGACAATTTACCTGGTAAACAACAATGAAGACGTTGTTTATCTGGGCAAGACGTACAAGGCGGCGGCATTCAAATATACACCGCCAAAGGTCAGGGGCGGAGTTGTTCAGGGCGGAAGCCTTGACGTTTCTGTTGCAGACAATTCTCTTTCTGCATGGGCAGATCTTGCGACACATACGATGTCGGTAAATGCTGTCGGCATTCTCAAAAACGGGACTGACGTAGAACCGCTTTCTTTTTACAGACACCAGTACGGAAGCGTTACCATAAACAACGGATACCAGATGCAGATGAGCTTCACGAATGACGACAGACTTTCGATGACGTTTCCGCCGGTGGTATTTGACAACGAAAACAATCCGGGTAATGCGTAATGACGGCAGATATTGACGACCTTATTGGCATTCCGTACAAGGACCACGGAAGAGACCATAACGGCATGGATTGTTACGGCCTTGCGATAGAAGCAGCTGCAAGATTCGGGTACAAGCTGAATGATGTGGTATATGAAAACCACAATGCGGAACTTGCAGACGTGTACGCCCCCACTCTGAATGTACACAGAATAGAAAAACCGCGGGAAGGTGCGCTTCTGGAGATGACGGCGGATAACGGAAACCTGCATATAGGGATCTGTATTAATAATAAAGAATTCATACATGAAACGCGGAACGGAAGCCGCATAAACAGAATCGGGGTACTCCCGGTAAGGAATATTTATGGCATTGATATACGTTTATAACGGAGTCGGCAAAGACTGCGACATTTACAATAATGACGGAAAAATCTGCGACATTGTAAAAGGCATTGATTTAGAAAAAAGTCTTATTATAAGCAAGGGTGAAAAACTTAAGGCAGATTATGTCGCAAAAAAAGATGACGTTATCTTTATTCGCCGTCTGCCGAAAGACCCCGTCACTGCCATTGTCGTTGGCGGTGCGGCGATACTCGGATTCTGCGCATTCGGTACTGCACTCGAGCAGAAAGACAAGAACGACAAAATGCAGGCAGAAATGGACAAACAGGCTGCAGCTGCAAAGGCGGCGGCAGAGACACGCGCGAAGCTTCCTTTTGTCAAAGGTTCAAAAAACCAGATTGCTACAGGCAATACGCTGCCGTTCATTATAGGCAAGACTCTTATGACGCCGTATCTTCTTTCTTCGCCATTCTATACTTTCGGCGGAGCAAACGGTTCAAAGAGTTATTACAATGCAGTCATGGAAATAGGATATGCAAAAACCGCAATCAACAAAATCTCGCTGGGGACGACGGACCTTAAGTCATGGGCTGACGGAAAATTGAGCGGAACGGCCACCATAGCCGAAGGAACATACGGGGACAGTGAAAACCGCGTTGAAATTATACAGAGCGGAAGCTTCACGCTCGATTCGAGGTTCAACGAGAAATGGGTGAGCAACGAACTTAATACAGAAATACCGCACAGATATTTTGACGGATCTGACGCTGATGAAGGTAAGGAGATACAGGAAGAGTGGGAAGCAGGCGTTGTTGAAAATCTTCCGGAACACGCAATGCAGGTTGAAGTTGTAGTTCTTCTTGACGGTTGCCGTAAATATGACGACGGGTGGAAGAATCAGGACATTACGCTTACAGTGGAATACTGTACAGACGCCAGCAATCCTGTATGGGAAAGGTTCTCGAAAGGTTTTAACCAGAACGGGACATACTCGAATACATTCAGTTACAGAACCAAGAAACAGATGCGCTTTGTTGCAACACAGACATTCACCGCGGAACAGGCGTTCGGCTCGAATATGGCTGTAAGGGTAAAACGCACAACGGCGAAAGCTGAAAGCAATGCAAATGACACGATTTACCTTCTTGCCGTACAGACAAAATGCTATGATGCAAAAAAGAGCAGCAAGTCGGCACTGGTTGCGGCAAAGCCTCTCGAAGACAATCTTTCTGACAAGTGTACGCGCATTGCACTGCGCATGATTGCAAACACAAACACTAAAGACAATCTTGACGCCTTCAATGTGACCTGCACTTCCTACGCAAGAACCTGGAACGGAACATCCTGGAGTACAGACAAAACACCGACGCGGAACCTTGCTTCCTGGGTTCTTGAAGTGCTTACGAGTGATACTCATTCACCGAGCAAATACGAAGACTCGGAACTGGATCTGGACTCTTTTGGCGCGTTCTATGAATATTGTAAGTCAAACAATTTTTATGCAGACGGCGCCATTCTTGACGGCACCACAAAGAAGAATACCATTGAGACACTTTTACAGAATGCAAATGCCGCTCTTGTCTATGACCCGTCTACAGGCAAGATTGAAGTTGTAATAGACAGTGCGCGCTCCTATGCGGTTGCACTTCTTAACAGTGACAATATAATCTCGTTCCAGATGAGCAAGGAGTTCAAAAGACAGACAGACGGAAGACGCTGTACTTATCTTAACTCGGATGCAGAATACAGTTCGGACACAGAAACATTCATGCGTGACGGCGGAGATTATGATCCGGCAACAGACACGCTGACCAAGTTGAGCCGTGACTACATTACAACGCACGACCATATTTACAAGTACGCATGGCGCGAAATGGCGGCAGAAAGTGCACAGCCAAGAACCATGACGGTAAACGTGGGCCCTGTCGGTGCATACTATCCTATTTTTGACTGTGTGGACGTACAGCACAAAGCTCTTGCCATAGGACTTGGAAGTACAACAATAAAGAGCGCGGAGTATTCGGGCGGGGTTCTTTCAAAGATTAACCTTGACGGATTTGTAGACTTCCCTACAGACAGCGCATGTGGAATTATCGTGAATGCGTGCGCAGGAACTGAAAGGGGCGTTCTTTATCTTAAGGTAAGCAATGCGGAAGGCACTGCAAGAACCCATACACTTAAGGTTACAAGTAATGTTTCAATAAGCGACAATGTTCTTCCGGGGCATGGCGATACAATATCTTTCGGCCGGCTCGACACTGACGGAGAGTTTACGCAGATAAGAAGCCGCATGAAGATTATGGACGCGGAACCGAACGGACGGAATTATATTCTTACGCTCAAAGATTATGTTCCCGAAATGTACAAATACGGAACAATACCCGCCTATACATCGAATGTAACAAACAGACCCAATAAGACCGGCGGAACAACAGACCAGAGCAATATTCTTGACGGTGTAATAAAGGCTGCCGAACAGGCAGCAGAAAAGGGCGGAATTGATGCGGCGCAGGAAGCCGTCAACGCAATGACCCACGGCAACCATTTTACGAATGTGCACAAAATAGACTTTGACGGAACATCTGTTGACGCTATTCTTGCCAAGGTAGATGAAGCGCTGAAAACTGCCAATTCAATGACAGAAATCAAAGACGAGGATATGAACGTCGTCATGGACGAAGCAAAGACGAGTATATCTACTCTGAAACAGACTGCGACAGAAATATCGGCTACCGTTGCAACAAAGGCTGACCAGTCGGCACTGGATAAAGCGAATACGAATATATCTACTCTGCAACAGACTGCGACAGAAATATCGGCTACCGTTAAGACAAAGGCTGACCAGTCGGACTTGGAAGACGCAAACACAAACATATCTACTCTACAGTCAACAGTTTCTGTACAGAGCTCATACGTTGGTGCTATGGTCCGAGGCGGTGGCAAGGAAGGGCATATGTCGCTTTCTCTTGAACTGCCTGTTGTTATTGACTCTGACACGCGTGCCAAAATGGTGAAGAAATCTTCGGAATCGGCTGTTGCGGCAGTGTATGAACAGCTTGCAGACGCGTCGGGCACTGCGATTAAAGGTAGTTACGCAATCAAAGCGAATGCTGACCCGGAGGCGGCAGTCAAGCCACTGTGGGACGCGTGTGTCAAAGGCGGCCTTCTTGCCAGCCAGATTGAACTAACCGCAGACCAGATAAAGGTTGCTGTTGGGGAACTTAATATTGACGCAAAACAGGTTGTATTTAACAACGGCGGAACTTCGACATCGATAATTGACGGCGGGAAAATCAAAACAGAACTTCTTTCGGCTGATGATATTCAGACACTTGCTTTCAAAACAAAGGATGCAGAAATAGAAAAGTCTCTTACAATGGGAACCACAGGACTTATTCAGACAAAGGATTTCGTAAGCGGTGCTGCTTCCGGATTTATGCTGAACGGAGAGACCGGGCAGATTGAATGCAACAATCTTGTTGCGAACGGGGGAAATTTCAAAGAGTTATTGTCAATTGTTGTGGATTGAAAAAAAGTGTCTTTTCATCAGGCAGCCTTCATTTGTTCACCGTCCACAAAAATTATATTTTTGGCGACAAGTTCAAGTTGTTTAAATCCCCTGAGCCGTCGCCAGTTTTTCTCTGCCTGAAGACAAAGCTTGAAAGCCATTGCAACAGAAGCAGCGGAAGAGCCGTTTCCTTTTGTTGACTTGTGGCGCAACCTGACTGTTGCAAATGTCGATTCAATCGGATTCGACGTTCTAATGTGAGCCCAATGTTCCGCCGGATAATCATAAAAGCGGAACAAATCCTCCTTGTCTTTTTCAAGACATTCCGTTGCCTTCGGATATTTTTTTCCGAAAGTTTCTATAAATAAGTCGTAGGCTTTCAAGGCGTTTGCACGTTTGTCTGCCTGCCACATATCCCGAATCATTTTTGTGGCCTGAGTCTGCACACAGTCAGGCAATTTGTCCAGAATGTTCATGGACTTGTGGAACCAGCATCTCTGAATTTTTAGCTGGCCCCAGATTTCATCAACTGCATTTTGAAACCCAAGCGCTCCGTCGCAGACTGCCAATTTTGGTGCTTTTGTCAGTCCGCGGAATTTCAAATCAAGCAAAACTCCACGCCAACTTTCCGTTGACTCGCGAATTCCGGCCTGTACAGCCACAAGTTCTTTTTTGCCTTCAACAGTTACGCCAATTATTACCAGAAGGCAGGTCTTTTCACCGTCAAGCCGGGACTTTACGTAAATTCCGTCTGCCCAAACATAAACGTATTCCTTTCCGGAAAGATCTCGTTTGCGCCATTCGTCATATTCAGCCTGCCATTTTACAGTAAGCTTTGTTATGACTGACGGACTCAGGCCCTTTGCTTCTTTACCAAGAACATCATGGAGCATGGCTGAAAACTTGTTTGAAGAAATTCCTGCAAGGTAGGCAGCGGAAAGTATTGCTTCTACTGTCGGAGTTTTTCTTGCAAACGGAGGAAGGACTTTGCTTACAAAGCGATCCTTTTCTTCAAGTGCACGGTCATCAACTCTGGGAAGCCTGACTGTAACGTAACCGTTTGTAGTAAGAATTGTCCGTTCTTTGTGAAAGCCGTTTCTTACTACAAGTTTGTTTCCGGTTTTGTCTACGATAGAAGAAGTTTTATTAAGAAAACGCTGAACTTCATCCTCGTAAAGACTTTCAATTACTTCACGTGCTCTTGCGCGGATTGCTTTTTCAAGCAAATCAATCGTTGGACTATTGGAATTTTCTTCAATTTCCAGTATTCTTTTCATAAGAGGTCTCCTTCGGTGTTTATTTTTTTTTCCAAAGAAAACTATACCTTAGACAGACCTCTTTTTCTATGCCTTCTCAGGCAATCCACAACTTTTGATTATAACTCAATTTCAAAGGCTCAATTATGCAAGGAACCAATTTTTGGGTTGCTACTAGAATCGTAATACAAAAGAAGTTGAACGCCGATACATGGAAAATCACTTGCTCTAATTCAATCTATGAAGGAATATATAGGTTTTCTAAGGGAATATATGTAATACCTATTCCAACACCAGACTTAGTAAGAGGCGCACCACGCCTTATTACACATTACTGCGGAGACAAGGAAGTTAATAACAACGGGACAGCTCCTGTGCTTAGTAATATTGCCAGTTATAAACCTGGAAATACAGACCCTCGATTCCAAATAAATGCAAGGTCGGGAATCCCTTTATATCAGTTTTTACCTGACGGTAGTCAAGTCAAATATCTTCCATTATATTTTACTGACAATAACGGAGATGTGTACATAGACCCTGTATATTTTATAGGAACATTAATTTATGTGTAAAAACTTATCTTTTGCCGGAAAAAGAAACCGTGTTAGAAAGTTATTCATTAGAAAGAGCGACATTCAAACTTTAGGATTTACCAAGTAGAACCTGTTGAAAAAAATGGTAAATAAATAATTTTGATAAAATCCGCTTGACAAATAAATCAAGATACAATATACTTATATTTGTCAGGAGGTAAAGCGATGGCTCAAAGCCTTTTTGAGAACCTTGTGTTGCCAATCCTTGCAGGTGTTATAACTTACCTAATCTGCAAATGGATTGACAAAAGGTTCAAGTAAAACAAGCAAATTGCGGGATAAATACCCGCCTTGCTTTTAATCAATTTTAATAAGTTTGGAGGTAATATGTCAATTTTAAAAGGTATTATTATTGGTATTATAATTGGGTTAATTGTATTTTTTGTAATTAAAAAAGGTAAAAAAAATGAATAATCACGGTGGAAGTAGGCACGGTTCCGGACGACCAAAGGGGAGTTTAAATAAAACTCAAAAAGAAGATAAAAAAGAAGAATGTATTTATGTAAGGTGTACTACTGAAGAAAAAACAAAGCTTCAACAGCTTGCAAAAGAAAATAATCTTTCTGTAAGTAAATACATTCTTGAAAAATGTTTTAATTAAATTTGTATTGCTTTTACCAACTGACACAGCCGCACGAAAAATGCGGCTGTTTTTTTTTAATTATTTTTTGCAAGGTAAATTATATATTCTGTTAATTTCATATTTGCTTTTGCAACCGTTTTTTTTAATTGTTTTTACTCATTCCAATGAAATCTCAGAACAAAAAAGTTTTTGAATAAATCTTGATTTGCTATTGACAAAATTAAACAAATAGTATAATATAGAATTATCAAGAGTTGATCAGGAGGTAATAAAATATGACAATCCTTGAAAAAGTTCTTACGGTGTTCGCACTGGTCGAAACAATAACGAACATCGTAAGATTTATTCTTGAGTTGATTGACCGATACAAGAAACGGTAATCAACAAGGGCAAGTTTCGTAGACTTGCCCTTATATTATATTGTTATTTATAAGGAGCGTCAATTATGAGTAATTCGTTACAAATTATTTTGTGTATTTTGTTTGCTTTGTCAACAATATGCACTGTTACAAGAATAATTCTAAAAATTAAGGATAAGAAAAATGGAAACAGTTGAACATAAAAACTGGGGCGGTAGAGTTATAATCAAAAGTTGTGGATTGCCTGAGAAGGCATAGAAAAAGAGGTCTGTCTAAGGTATAGTTTTCTTTGGAAAAAAAAATAAACACCGAAGGAGACCTCTTATGAAAAGAATACTGGAAATTGAAGAAAATTCCAATAGTCCAACGATTGATTTGCTTGAAAAAGCAATCCGCGCAAGAGCACGTGAAGTAATTGAAAGTCTTTACGAGGATGAAGTTCAGCGTTTTCTTAATAAAACTTCTTCTATCGTAGACAAAACCGGAAACAAACTTGTAGTAAGAAACGGCTTTCACAAAGAACGGACAATTCTTACTACAAACGGTTACGTTACAGTCAGGCTTCCCAGAGTTGATGACCGTGCACTTGAAGAAAAGGATCGCTTTGTAAGCAAAGTCCTTCCTCCGTTTGCAAGAAAAACTCCGACAGTAGAAGCAATACTTTCCGCTGCCTACCTTGCAGGAATTTCTTCAAACAAGTTTTCAGCCATGCTCCATGATGTTCTTGGTAAAGAAGCAAAGGGCCTGAGTCCGTCAGTCATAACAAAGCTTACTGTAAAATGGCAGGCTGAATATGACGAATGGCGCAAACGAGATCTTTCCGGAAAGGAATACGTTTATGTTTGGGCAGACGGAATTTACGTAAAGTCCCGGCTTGACGGTGAAAAGACCTGCCTTCTGGTAATAATTGGCGTAACTGTTGAAGGCAAAAAAGAACTTGTGGCTGTACAGGCCGGAATTCGCGAGTCAACGGAAAGTTGGCGTGGAGTTTTGCTTGATTTGAAATTCCGCGGACTGACAAAAGCACCAAAATTGGCAGTCTGCGACGGAGCGCTTGGGTTTCAAAATGCAGTTGATGAAATCTGGGGCCAGCTAAAAATTCAGAGATGCTGGTTCCACAAGTCCATGAACATTCTGGACAAATTGCCTGACTGTGTGCAGACTCAGGCCACAAAAATGATTCGGGATATGTGGCAGGCAGACAAACGTGCAAACGCCTTGAAAGCCTACGACTTATTTATAGAAACTTTCGGAAAAAAATATCCGAAGGCAACGGAATGTCTTGAAAAAGACAAGGAGGATTTGTTCCGCTTTTATGATTATCCGGCGGAACATTGGGCTCACATTAGAACGTCGAATCCGATTGAATCGACATTTGCAACAGTCAGGTTGCGCCACAAGTCAACAAAAGGAAACGGCTCTTCCGCTGCTTCTGTTGCAATGGCTTTCAAGCTTTGTCTTCAGGCAGAGAAAAACTGGCGACGGCTCAGGGGATTTAAACAACTTGAACTTGTCGCCAAAAATATAATTTTTGTGGACGGTGAACAAATGAAGGCTGCCTGATGAAAAAGACACTTTTTTTCAATCCACAACAATTGACAATAACTCGGGGCGGTAAAAGAAGTGGACAAGGCAGACCTAAGGGGAGCCAAACTGCTTCAAAATCAAAAACTGGTTATAATACCGGGCGAATAGTTATATCTTGCCTTGAAAGTGAAGTAGAAGAGATTAAAAAACTCGCGGCGGCTTCTGGCAAGTCAGTAAGTAGATTTATTATTGATTCAATATTAAACTAATCAATTGCCCCGGAATTGCCCGGGGCTTTTTTACACGCACACGCAGTTTGTATGCATGTCTGCGTCCAGTGTCTTTGCAAGAAGTTCATATTCTGTGTTTGACAATGTGTCTCCGTATGTACGCTGGAGTCCGTCCTGGAGTCTTGCACGGCGCCAGGAATTGTGCCAGAAGACACGGAAGCCGTTTCTGTAACTGATTGAAAGATTGATTTTCTCTCCGCCCCATGAAAGACCGTCTATCTTGAAATCGTGCTCACAGTAAGAGAATATACCGTCATGCCTTGTTGTTACTTCTTTGTGGACTGAAAAGAGGTCTTCAAGGTCAATGTCTGACGGTGGAGTTATGTACCGTTCCTCTTCTTCGAGGGGATCTATTGAAAAGTATTTGTTCCACCATTCGCATATATCCTGGGAAAAACCATTTGCCTTTTCGATTGTACTTATTCCGCGCCTTTTGAACATCATGGGAAGATTAAGCTGCAGAGTCTGCCACATACGCTCAACACGGCCTTTTGCCTCGGGAGAAAGTGCAAAGATTGTTTTTATTCCGAGTTTTTCGCAGATTTTCATGTATTCGGTTTTGTGTTCTTTGGCATATTCAATTCTTTCTTCTACCGACATTTTGGCATTGTTTCTTGCAACAGAAATGAAGTTCCTTGACCAGTCGGTATAGAAGGATTCCGGAAGTACATGCTTTTCTGCCATTTGATGGAAAAGTTCAAAATAAGACATTCGGGATTCGGCAATACTGAAATGAATTCCCAAAAGGGAGTGGGATGCGTCGTCTATAGCACCCACTGCAGTAACTTTTGTTCCGTCCATAAAGAAATCATAGGGGGTTCCGTCTACCTGTACAAGACTTCCTTTGTGTTTTCTTTCCGGGCGCGGGCGGTGACTGGCTTTTGTAGGCTGCACTTTTCTTGCTTTGGGGGATTTTATTCCTGCTTCTTTTAATGCAGAAACTACTACGCGTGCAGAACAGTTGATATGGTAAAAGTCTTTTATGTCACGTGCAAAATTGGCGAATGTTGCTGTACAACCTTCATCTTTATACAGCTGAACAATTTTATCGCGAAGGTTCTGCTTTACGCGGTTTTTGTTGTAATGAAGCCCTTTGTGCCCGTTGACAAAGAATGAGTCTCCTTCCTTCCTGTATCTGGAAACCAAAACAGAACAGTGCTGTACTGTCATATGAAGATAAAAGGCAAGTTCCTTGTTTGTGATTTTCCCGGCTGCACGAAGCGGAATGTATTTCTTTTTAAGTTCAAGCAGATTCGGTCTTTTCATATTTCCTCCAAAAAAGACCCACCCGGTTCAATTTTCGAACACATATAGAAAAAACTTTAGTAAATTTTGTTAATTTTTAAATAAAGGGGGTTGACAGATAAAAAAGTTTATTTTGTTTAATCATTTATAATTGTATTTTGGTTTTAAAATTTTAATAATTCAAATATTTTTTTTTCATAAGATTCTCTTCCAAATTTTTCTTTTATTATAGAATGAATTTCACTTCTTTTGAATGTAAACTTCTGTTTTAATTGTGATATTTGATTTAGTAAATATGGTATATCATTGCTTTCTATAATTTTACACATTTTTAAATTTCTTAATTCTTTTCCAATTGCCCAAGATGTACCAATAACAGGAGTTCCACAACTAAGACTTTCCAAAGTAGACATAGAAAAACCTTCATATTTTGTTGGAAAATAAAAAACATCTCCTGAATTATAAAAATTCACTATTTCATCAGGAGAAAGATTAATATGGAGAAAAGTTTTTTTATGATTGTCAAAAATATCTGTATTTTTCGTATGGCATGCAATATGTAGTTCATAATTTAATTCTGAATGAGAATCTAAATATTTTGATAATTTTTCTAATTCAGAAATTCCTTTTCTTTGCTCGGTTCGTCCTACGAAAAGAATTTTTATTTTATTTTCTTTATTGTTATATTCATTTTTCGGGTAAAAAAATGAATCATTAACAAAATTATTCAAAACCTTTATTTTTGCTGTTGGAATATTATATAATTTTATTAATTCATCTTTTACATTTTCTCCTACAGCAATGTTTAATTTTGCGATTTTGGCACTTATTTTCTCCATTGTTCCAATCCGTTTTGAATATACAGGATCTCCACCAATATGATTTTGAATACCTTTCATAGTTCCATGATGAAATGTTATATCACATGGGAAAAGAAAAGAATGCCACGAAGTTCCTATTACAAAATTGTGAGGAATAAAAAATAATTTTAAACTTACTATTATAGATTGAAGAATCCAATTTCCATGTTTAAAAGGTTTTTTTGTGCCTGTTATTACTTTAACTTTATATTTCGAACATAAAATTTCATATAAATATTGATTTACTCTTTCGAGGCCACCTATATTTTTTAGTCCATGTATTGAAGCTATTAGGATAGTTTTCATTTTTGTTTCCTTCTCTTTCTGAGTTTGTATAAAATAAAAGCTGGAATATATAATCTATATTCAATTAAAACTAAATACAATTTCATTAATTTAGTTTGTGCAAATTTTAATGTTGATTTATTTACATCTAAAAAATTTTTATTATAAATTTTACATCCAATAATAAAATCTTTTATTGAGTAATCATAATCAGGATTAATTTGAGCAAATTTTGCTTTTGATTTTATTTTCTGTAATACTTCTGGTTCTTCTTTTTTTTCTGTATATAAATTATCCAATAAGGAAATGGATTTTATATAGTCAATTCTATTTTTATATGACATGGTTTGTGTTACTGATGTTTTTCTGCAAAGATAATTATATCCACAGAATGGTAAAAAAATTATTTTTTTCGACAAATAAATAAGATTAAAACTTAACCATGAATCCTCTGAAAAAGTAATGCCGTTTATTTGATTTATATCAATTTCACTAAATAAATTTTTTTTATAACATTTGTTCCATAATAAAAAAGTTAATTCCATTTGATCAGTAAGTAATTGTTTAATACTTAATGTATTGGAAGGAATTACCTCTTTAATAACACATCCATCAGTTTCTGTTATTCTTTTAAAACCAAAAATTAATAAATCAGGCTGTTGTTCCTGTATTTTGTAAAATAATTTTTCTAAAAGAGTTTGATTATATTTATCATCTGAATCAAGGAATAGAATGTATAAGCCTTTACTATTTTCTATTCCTGTTTTTCTTGCGATAGAAACGCCTTCATTTTTTTTATGGATCACTTTAAATCTTTTATCTTCTTTTGAAATTGAATCACAAATTAAATTTGATCCATCAGTTGAACCGTCATCTACTAAAATACACTCAAACTCAGAATAAGTTTGAATTAAAAGACTATTTATACATGTTTTGAGATATTTTTCGACATTGTAAACCGGTACGATTATTGAGAAATAAGTCATAGTTTTATCGCCCGAAAAAATATTTTAAATTAAAAATATAAATATTTACGAATGTTTTTTTATTCATGCTGCAAATTCCTTATGTGTTTGGGAGTAAGCAGCATTAATGTAATTAGATATTATCCATTTATTTGTATAGCTGTGGGGGGGGGTATTTATATAGGCTTCTTCCGGATAAACATCGTTTGTTTTGAACGGCTTTGCTAATTTAAAAATAGACAGAAACTTTTTTAGGTGTATTTTAAACAGCAATTTCTTATTTGATTCAAAACGACTTTTGAGCTTTTCATTCTGCCATACAGAGATGTTGTGAAATTCCAACCATTGTGTTAGATATGGAATAGTACTTTCCTTGAACCAGGGTTTGTCGCATCCTGAAAAATGAACAAAAGTTGGGTTCTCTATTGCATCTTTTACCTGCGGCCATCTCTTTTTTTCTATTGTGTCTGTTGTATATAAAGAAACAGGGTATTTTTTTGGATTAACCCAGAAATAATATCTAAAAAATGCACGCTGACAATTATATTTTAAAGGCATGTATTGAATTTTACCTTCGTGTAATTTATTAACTGCATCCTGGTCATGGCATACACAGAGTTCCGGATTTTTTGTGACAAAGGAAAGAAGTTTTTCTGTTTCATTGTTTTTTCGCCAGTAATCCAGGTTTATATACATTACTCCGGCATTAAAATAGTCATTTGAAAAGTCCAAATCAAGTCTGTTGTATTTTGAAATTTCTTTTGTTTTTTCATCTATTACCATTGCTTCTGGTATATTTTCAATATCAATATTAAAGATATCAGAAAAATCATTGCAACAGAGCATATCACAATCTAAATATAAAACTCTATCAACATTCGGTAAAAGTTCCGGTATAAAAAATCTGTAATAGGTTTCTACAGAAAGTCTTTCTCCTTCACGTACAATTAACTTGCTGTCATAACTGGAATCTACTTTGTGAAATTCTATCTGTGCATTTGAATACGAAGAAACTGTCTGTTTAAGTTTATCAATATTTTCTTCTGTAAGGTCTCTGTGAAGTACATGAAAGCAAAGCGGGAACTTATTGTAGTGCAAAATTGAAAGTATAAAAACGCCGCACGGCATTGTAAATTTATTGTTGATGCAAAAAGCTATATGAAACATGATTTAACCTCATAGCAATTTTACCAACAAATATGATATAAATCAACCTATGTTTATACTGAATTAATTCTCATTTTTATGATTATGTATCTGTGGCAGATACGTATTCTGTTTCCTATTTTTTTATTAATGTTTCAATAATTTCCCCAACCCGCAGATACGTTACCTAAACTGACATCCTTCCCATAATTTTACTCTTTAACTGCTTAAGTATCTCTGTAAAATATTCGTTTCTTAAAAGCAAAAGCATAAAGGCGTAGGTACAAATTCCGGTAAGTGTTCCGACAACAAGTTTTATGGTTGTATTTTCAATCAGACTGCATACAAAAATTGTTGCCGCACTCATTACACAGACAGAAGCAAGAGACTGGATGATGCAGATAAAAGTTTTTTTTGTAAAAAAATATTTTCTTGTAATAATCATTTGAATTGTTGTTGCGGTTAGTTCTGCAAAAACTGTTCCCAGTGCTGCACCTGAGGCACCAAATTTTGGAATGAAAATAAAATTCAAAATCAAATTGAGTATAGCGGCGGATATGTAAGATACAAGCGAAAACTTTTCTTTTTCAGTTGCAGACAAAACCTGACTTGTCATGTAGGCTGTAGAAATAATGAGAAGTACCGGTGTGATTATTCTCATGGGTATAATTGCAGAACTGTATTCGCTTCCACAAAAAAGAGCAATCAGTGAAGGCGAGAGAATTATTAAACCTGCAATCATCGGGAAAGAAAGAAGCATTACAAAACAGATTCCCTTCTGTGCAAGTGATTTGAATTCTTGTGTCCGTTTTTGTTCAAAGTAATACGAAAGGCGTGGAAGTAAAATGCTTATTACTGCAGTGAGAAGACTAAGAATCATTTTGTTCAGTTTTGTTGCTGCTGAATAAATTCCGACTTCCTTGTCGTTTGTAAGAAAACCAAGCATTACAGAATCAAGCGCTGTATAAACTGTAATAGAAACAGACATTCCAAAAAAGATGAAAATTGGTTTAAGATGTTTTTTTATTTCCAGTTTTGCTTTTATTTTCCAGTCTATGAATTTGTTAAGATAAAAAAAATTGCAGATGTTTGAACCAACACCGGTAATTATTCCGAAAATTGCATAGTTAACTAAATCGCCGCGTGTTCTTACAAAAACGAATAAGAATCCGATTCCGATTATCTGAAACAAAATTGTACGCAGTGTTATGTATTTGAATTCTTCAAGTGCAGTGTAGAACCAGTTGAATCCGATTGTGTTAAAAAAAATCTGCAGCGAGCAAACGTACAGAAGTGGTCTGTAGTCATCAAATTTTCTTATATAAATTATTGCAACAAAAAACAGAATATATGAAATAACAGTAGAAGCAATGTTGATTAAAAAAATTTCTTTTACGAATTTTGAAAGTGCAATTCTATCGTCCCTTATTTTTGCAGCCTGTCTTGTAGCATAAGAACCAATTCCTAATGCAGCAATCATGGCAAAGTACGAAATTACGTTTCCTGCAAAATTGATTTTTCCAATTCCTTCGGGTCCCAGAATTCTTGACGCATACGGAAACGTAATAAGCGGGAAGAACAGTGTCATAAAGGATTTCAGAAAGCTGTAAAATGCATTCTTCTTGATTGACTTTGCCATCTGCTTTTCCTAGAAATTGTATTTTATTCCGAGTTCAAAATGAAAGTTGTGAAGTTTTGTTGAATCATTCTGGTACTGTGGATTAATAATGAGGTTGTATAATGCTCCTGCATTGAGAAGTAGATTTGGCGTTATAAAATATTCAGTATTAGCTCCCAAAATAAAATTTGCCTTCCACGAAGTGAAATGTGTTTTGTTAAGATCAATATTATTTTCTTTATCATATGCAACTGAGTTTACCGCAACACTGTAAATGTAATTGTTGTCGGGATTCCATCTTGCAACAGTCAGCATTGTTTTTCCTTTAGGGTAGAAAACTGAATATGAAATATACTGAAGATTTCCGCCGTAGCCTGTTGCGTTTGCAAGATACTGTCCGCGGTTTGTGTAACCCTGTGTAATCTGGTGGTGGAATCCAAAATTGTACGGCCACTGAAGCTGAAAGTCCTGTGACATTTCAGTGCTGTTAATTTCCATTGTAAACTCGCCGTATATCTTTTTTTCTTCGCTGTGAGTAAATGTTTTCTTGAGTCCAAGAGTATATACAAGTGTATGAAGAGGATATCTTATGTAACCGATTGGAAATGAATTCGGAACAAAATCATCCAGCCCGAGTTCGCCGTAAATTTCCAGTCCAACCGGTGCAAAAATCCAGTCTGCTCCGAATGACATCTTCTGGTCTTCATGGGTATTTGCTTCTACCGGCAGAATGTATTTTAAATTTGCCCAGTCCCATTTTACAAGGCATGTTCTGTTTGCAAAAAGCGTAAGTCCCGGAACAAAAGACGGCGCGTAGGCAAGTGCAAGTCCGTGAATCATGTTGTTGTCATTGCTTTCGTCACTGTCGTAGTAGTCTGACTCTGTAAGTTTTCCTGTCCAAATGCGCGCTTCAATGTCGCCTATGTACCAGTTTAGCCACGGAATATGTATTTCTGTTCTTCTAAGACCAGCGTCAAATTTGGGGTAGGTGGGTGCATTGTTTGAATGCAGAATCGCGTTTACCTGTGCAGGTCCAAGCCAAATTGCCTGTGTTCCAAAACCAAGCGTCAGGTTTTTCCATGTATAGCGTACTTCGGTGTCGCCCCAGTCAAAATAATAAAACGCTTCGTCACCGAATCTCTGCGGAATGTCGGCCCCGTTGTTTTTTTCACCGTATCCCCAGAAGTAACCGTATTCGCTGTCTGAGTGTGACTTCATTATTTCAAAGTTAAGGTTCTGTGAAAAAACAAACTGTGGTTTAAGCGTAAGTTCCAGTCCGTAAGCTTCAAGCCGTGCGCCTGCTGTAAGTGAAGTGTTGTATCCTTTTCCCTGCCAGAGTGCGCCGTCGTTCATTCCGTATGGGGCTGCCGTGTTGTACGAATTAAACCATTGCGGTCCGTAAAGGCGTGCTTTTATTCCGTTTACAGAGCCGTCAAGAAATGCGTTTTGCATGCTGTCAGATGTGTCGAGCAGTGTGTAGGTTGTTCCAAGATTGTTAAGCTGCCATGCATGTTCTGTACTGGGAGAAATGCTCCAGACTGAATCAGAAAGCGTTCTGTAATTTAGCGTGGGGCGTTTTACAAGTCCCTGCAGTGAAAGAAAGTCATAGTAATTTTCTTCTGACGACTTCAATGCTTCCTGGGCGAAGGTGACCGTGTTAAAAAGCAGCGCAGATGCTGCCAGCGCGATGTAAACTCTTTTCATAATATTCCTATTGTAGCAAAAATAAATATCTCGTTCAATAATAGACTTGTGCAGTCCGGTAAAAGTCAAAGTCCCGAAGAAGCAATCTGTTCAAGACAGGCTCGTGCTGTATCCCTTACTTTTGAACTGAACTGCGGGTACATCATGTAGGTAAGAAGAGCGCGTCCCTGTGAAAAAAAAGCCGGTCTTCCCATAAAGAGACATATCTGTGTACAGGCTGCGGCTATTTCGCACAAAAGGGTGCTGTCATCTGAGCGGGCTTTGTTGCGTGCAATATAGTCAAGCGTGTAGAGAATCTGTCCTTCGGGATCAAATTTTGCTTCTGCAGCATACCGTACCAGAGAAATCATAACGGTCGGGTCGTCACATGATTTTAACAGAGACGGAATGTTTTCCTGGCCAAGGCTGATTCCGCTTTTTGCGCATAAAGAAAGTATTGTCGCGTTGTAGGGGACGTTTGCCTTAAAGTAAGGTTTCTGTACTGTGTAGTCCCAGCTTTCTGAAAGCCAGTCGCTTCTCATTTTTGAAATTTCTGCTTCCAAAACTGCAAGCCATTCGTGTTCTTTTTCTCCAAAGTCTCCCTTTGAAAAAGCACGCTCTATTTCTTTTGCTTTGTCTGCGTTTATTGCGGCTCCCGTTATCGAGTCAGATTTAGGCGGGGTTTTGTCATAAAATTCCCTGTAGGAACTTACATTTTTTTTGGGTGCTTTTGGTTTTTGAGTGGACAGTGACTGGACTATTCTGTATCCTTCAAGGACCCAGCTGCGGGTACAAAGTGTAATGTATCCTGTATCTGTAAACAGCGCAAAGTTCCAGTCTTTTGGGGGAAGTCTGTCTATGTTCCACAAGGTTTCGCCCTGTTCATCAAAACATGCAGCCCTGTTTGCGTCGGCAAGAACAATACTTCTTGAAAGAGGCGAGTACATTTTGAGCGATATTGCGCTTCTTACTGAACTGGTGAATGTTCTTGAAACTGTACCGTCGGCCGTCCTGAACAATGTGAGTGTAGCTGGTGTTCCCCATACTGCCCACGCTTTGTTTTCGCCGGGGCAGCACGCAATTTTTGCAGGTCCTGTTATTCCGCTTTTTTGTGACGGAAGAGTCCACTTCGAAAAAGCCTTTCCTTTGTCAGAAGAAACCATTCCCAGGCTTGAGTCAGAAAAAGAAAGAAGTGCTCCGTCTTTGCAGGGTACAGACTGTATCACTTTGCCTGCAAACGTAATTTCTTCGCTTGAGTCCCCGAACGGGGTTACAGTTATGGCTACAGATTTGTTTCCTTCTGCTGTCCTGTCCAGAAATACCAGAAGCGAACCGTCATTGAGTGTGGTGACAGGAAGCTGTATATTCTGTCCCTTTATTTTAAGAATCCAGCGGCGCTTTCCGTTAAGGCCGTAGCAGGCAAGTGCATCGTGTCCTCGTACAAAGACCCGCCCGTCGCGTCCGGCAAGCGGTGCGTTTTCTATATTAAAGCCTGTGTCAGAAGTCCACAGCGGTGTTCCGCCGGGGTTGAGCATGTCGAGTTTTGAGCCGCCTGTTACTACATACAGCATTCCGCCGACACCACTTGTTACAAATGGAGACAGTCTTTTTGAAAAGCCTTTCTGCCAGAGAATTTTTCCGTCTCCTGTAAATGAGTGCAGCATCTTTCCTTCACCCACTGCAACATAGCCTTCCTCTGTCTGTACCGGTTCGCAAAGAAGGTTTCCGCCCAGAACTGCAACCCAGTCTGGCTGCCTGCGTGACAGATCTGTACCCTTATTCTGTCCCCATAAGCAAAAAAGTGTACAGAAAAGCAAAAAACTGTATACAAAAGTAGACTTCTTAAGATTCATACTAAGTGTTAATCCTTTTCAAACCATGCAAGACTTTCTATATGACCTGTCTGCGGGTAAAAGTCTAGAAGAAAAAGTTTTTCAAGCTTGTAGCCGGACCTTGTCAAAAACTTTGCATCGCGTGCGTGAGTTGCCGTGTCACAGGAAAGACTTCTTATATGCGGAATTTCCGATGTCTGAAGCCACTGGCAGACCGACTTTTCCATTCCCTGTCTGGGCGGGTCAATTACAACTGCATCGTATTTTCCAAAGCGTTGTTCGCAGTTTTGTGCATGATATTTGATCCACACGTCGCCGCTCACACCAAAACTTTCGTGCGGTTTTCCGGCCATGTTTTTTTCGGCATAGATAAGGGCAGACTTGTTGTGTTCAACCAAAGTTACGTTTTCAAAAGAGTCGGCGAGGAATACAGAAAATGTTCCGGCCCCGCTGTACATGTCCAGAACGTTTTTGCCAGAAAGTCCTCCCGTTACAAGCGGAACAGCCTTTTCGGTTACTTCAAGGTTTGACTGGAAAAATCCCAGTACATCAAAAGAAATTTCTTTTCCGCAGAGATTAACTGAGCAGGTGTTCCTTGGATTTTCTGCAGCACCGGCCCAGCGTTTTTTTATTTCTTTGTATTTGCCAATTTTTCTTCCGCCGGGTGTACGCAACTGGCGCTTCTGTTCTTTCTGCACCTGTTTTTCCAAAGGTTCGTCTGCTATGATTATTTTGTCGTATCCTTCAGGAATAGATGTTATGCGCGAAGAGCCGAATACATGTACACGGCCTGCAGGTCTTTCTTCGGGCGCAACTTCTGAAAGGTAGCGGTTTATTTCTGGTGTTGCGCAGGGGCATGCTGTAAGCTTTATTGAATTGTTGCTGCCCCGTTCCATTAAGCCTCCGTCGTGGAACTGAAAGCGTGATCTGTAGCCGGTTGGAGCGGCACTTACAACTTCAATTTGGGGAACTTCAACGCCTTCTCGTGCAAAAGCGTCCTTTAGTATGGATTTTCTGAGTTCAGTCTGGTATTCGTTTGTGATATGCTGCATGTTGCATCCGCCGCATTTTCCGTAAAGCGGGCAGAATGGAATTGTTCTGTAGGGAGATGGTTCAAGTACATTAAGAATGCGTGCCTTGTAGTAGTCACCTGCGTCCTGCGTAATTTCTACTTCGAGTTTTTCACCCGGAATCGCAAGCGGTACAAAAACCGTTTTTCCGTCTATTCTGGAAATGCAGTCTCCTCCAAAAACCATTTTTTCTGCTGTAATTGTGGCTGTTTTCATAAAGAATACTATAGCAAAAATAAAGTGAAAATTCTACAATAGAATATAGTTGAATAAAAAAATTGAATACAATGCATGAGGTTTTATAGAAAATGAAATACGCACAGGAAACAATTGTAATGTCAGATTCCAACAAAAATGTTCTTCACAGCTGGCTTCCCGACACAGAACCAAAAGCCGTGATTGTCCTAAGCCACGGAATGGTGGAACATGCAGCGCGCTATGAACCGTTTGCCGCCGAATGCTGTAAAAGGGGAATTGCACTTTATGCAGAAGACCACCGCGGCCACGGAAAAACAGCGGAACTTGCCTCGCAGGACAAAAGCGGAATGTTCGGTTTTCTTGCAGAAAAAAAAGGTTTTGAAAGGGTAGCAGACGATATTCACGAAGAGATTCTTCTTGCAAAAAAAAGATGGCCTTCAAAAAAGGTTTTTCTTTTTGGACACAGCTTTGGCTCTTTTGTTTCACAGTGCGTCATAGAAAAATACGGTGCAGATCTGGACGGCTGTATTCTATGCGGAACGGCCGGCCCGCGACCGCTGACCATTGCGTTTGCCAAACATCTTGGCCGCAACATGACAATGCTTTTTGGAAAACGTCATGTGGCAAAACTTTTGGACAAGATTGTGTTCGGTTCCTACAACAAGCGCATTAAAAATCCGGCAACAAAGTCTGACTGGATAAGCCGCGATGCAAAAACAGTTGCGCAGTATATGGCAGACCCTTTTTGTACATTTATTCCCACAACCGGATTCTTCAGGGATCTTTTTGAAGGACTTTCACTTATTCACAAAAAGTCAAACCTCAAAAAAATACCACAGTCTCTTTCGGTCCTATTTATAGAAGGAACAGCAGACCCCGTAGGAAACTATGCAAAAACTGTAGAAAAACTTTTTGACATTTATACACGAAAACTTAAGCTTACAGACGCAACCGCTATTTATTACGGGGATGCGCGCCATGAACTTCTTAATGAAATAAACGGCGCTAATATTATGAAAGATGTTCTTTTGTGGGTTGAATCAAGAATTCAGTAAGGCTTACATATTTTCGTAAGTTTGTACAGAATCTTCCAGGTGTTCAATGTGAATACCTGCGTCGCGGAACATCTGCATTGAGTCAGCTTCATCGTGGTAATGCTTTTCACAGACAACACGTTTTATTCCGCAGTTTATGATAAGCATTGCACAGGTGCGGCAGGGCGTCATCTTGCAGTAAACGGTCGCTCCGTCTATTGGAATGCCGCGTTTTGCAGCCTGGCAGATTGCGTTTTGTTCAGCATGTACGGTTCTTACACAGTGTTGCGTTATTGAGCCGTCTGCGTGAATCATGCTTCTCATCAAGTGACCTACTTCATCACAGTGAGGAAGGCCGGCGGGACTGCCAACGTAGCCTGTTACAAGAATGCGATTGTCCTTTGCAATTACGCAACCCGAACGTCCCCTGTCACATGTTGCGCGTTTTGCAATTGTGCGGCACACTTCCATGAAGTATTCGTCCCATGTCGGGCGCTTGTATTTTTCGTCTGAATTGCTCATAAATTCCTGAATTTAATTGCTTTCATTCAGAACAGGTTCCGTTTTTTACCCGAAGGCTTAAGACAAAAACCCGTTCTGAAACTTTTATAGGTTGATTAACCGCGTACTGACTCAAAAATAATTTCGGCCAGGAATACGGCTGCCAGAATCCATGTTACAACAGAAATATCTTTTGCTTTCTTTCCTGAAATCTTGCAGATAACGTATGCAATGATTCCCCATGAAATTCCCTTTGAAATTGAATAAGAGAAAGGCATTGTCATTATTGTAACAAAAGCCGGGATTCCTTCTGTGGGATCGTTAAAGTCAATTGCAGTAACTGACTTTATCATCAAAAATCCTACAAAGATAAGAGCCGGTGCAATTGCAGCAGACGGAATAAGGCCGAATACAGGTCCAAGGAAGAGTGAGAGTGCAAAAAGAATTGCGGTTACAACAGATGCAAGTCCTGTGCGTGCTCCTGCGGCAACACCTGAAGTACTTTCTACAAAACTTGTTACAGTTGAAGTTCCAAGACATGCACCGACAACTGTTCCGACTGCATCAGAGAGAAGGGCACCCTTTGCGTTTGAAATGTTTCCATCTTCGTCTTTAAGGTCTGCCTGTTCTGCAATTCCCATAAGTGTTCCCAAAGTGTCAAACAAATCGGTAAACAGGAATGTAATGAATACAACCAGGAACTTTACTGAAAGAATATTTGCAAATTCAAACTTAAAGAAATACGGTGCTGCAGGAAGTGAAATCGGTTTCCATGCTTCTGGAACTTTTGTTACACCAAACGGAATTCCGATTATTGTTGTGGCAGCGATTGCTATAAGAATAGAACCTGGAACCTTGTTTATGTAAAGAATAACTGTAATGATAAGTCCTATTACGGCAACAAGGGCAGTGGAGTGGTCCATGTTAAGATTGTGAAAGCCGATGAGTGTTCCGGTGTCAGTTCCGACGATTCCGGCATTGCTTAAGCCGATGATTGTGATAAAAAGACCTATACCTACAGATACAGCTTTTTTCATTCCGGCCGGAATAGAATTGATGATTGCTTCCCTTATTCCAAAAACAGAAAGAATTATAAAGAGAATTCCTTCAAGGAGAACTGCAGTAAGAGCAAACTGCCAGGTACATCCCATTCCGATTACAACGGTGTAGGTAAAGAATGCGTTGAGTCCAAGTCCCGGTGCAAGTGCTACAGGAAGGTTTGCGCAGAATGCCATTACCAGAGTTGCAATTGCAGAAGAAATAGCTGTTGCAGTGAATACCGAATCCCAGTTCATTCCAGAGTCTGCCAGAATAGTAGGGTTAAGGGCAAGAATGTAGGCCATCGCAAGGAAGGTTGTTATTCCACCAATAATCTCTCGTGAAACGGTTGTGCCCCGTTCCTGAAGTTTGAAGAAGCTGTTCATAGAGAATCCTCCAAAAAAATATGTAGTATTATACCATTAATTGTGCCTTAAGTGAATAAACAAACCCGTATTCTTAAAAAAATAAATATTTTTTTCATTTTTTTTTCAAAAACCGGTTGACATTTTTTTTACCAAAATATATAGTGTAAACATCAACAGCGAATGCGGCAGTCGTATAACGGCTTATTACCCCAGCCTTCCAAGCTGGAGACGAGGGTTCGACTCCCTTCTGCCGCTCTTTTCTAAAGCAAGTCTTTCTAGTTAAGACTTGCTTTTTTTATTTGCAGGCAATTTTCCTGTGCTGACACGGGAGTCGAACCCTGCGGGTTCTACCCCTCGTCGGCCAGCGCCGAGGGGCATTTTGCTAAAATCGCCTGCGCGATTTCTTAACGCAAAATGTCTTCTGCCGCTTCTTTTTGAACAAAACTAACTCATTGCAATACAACGGGTTAGTTTTTTTATTTTAATGAATTTTGTCTATTGTCAGTAAATTGTCAGTAAAATGAAATCCTTTTTTAAACTGAAAGGCGACAGAAGGTCCGAATCTCTACAGTTCTATCTTGGAGGTTTAATTATGAGAGGACTTTTTTTCGTCTTTAAAAGGACAATGCCATCCGGTAGAAAGATTTATTACTATCAGACTTACAAGCCTGACGGAACGCTTACAACAGCAAAAAGTACCGGCTGCACGCAAAGAAAGCTTGCTGTAAATTACTACCAGAAACTTCTTCTTGAATGAAAGCTTTGGGCCGGTTCCAATATGTCTTTCAAGCAGTATAATCATCAGCATTAAAGAAACTTTATGCCACTTCGTACTCCATCAAATCTTCCATCGTTACACCTAATGCACGGGACAATGCATAAACACTTTCAAAAGATGCTTTATTCAAGTTCTTACGCCGCTGTTCATACATCTGGATTGAGCGCAGATTGACGCCGCTTTTTTTTGCAAGCTGGACTTGAGAGTAATGTCTTATTTTGCGGTATTTATAAAGTTTTGTAGGTTCTTTACGGGAGTTGTAGATTGAAATAAAGACATCAACAGCTTTGTCTTCAGGAGCTTCGTGAAGTGTCGGGTAAAGATTCCTTAAGTCATTTACAGAAAAGTATGATAAAATTTCTTCAAATGGCATTCCGGTTTTCCACTGGATGTAAGCCAGAATCCAGCCTGTCCAATATTCAGCTGATTTATCAAATGGCGCATCCAGTCGGGGAAAATCCATTTTTAAGCCTACATTTTCAACCGCATATTGAACAAGTTCAGAGCCGGAAAAGCCCATTACAAAGCGGGGATTTCCTTCCCCGTACTGACGGGCAAGACCACAGGCAATGAAGTATGAACAAAAATCTGAAAGAGAAATATTGCAGACATTGACTGCATAGTCAAAAGCGTCTCCGAGATTTTCCATTGCTGAATCAAGGTAAATACTATCGTAAGCGTTCATCATCATTTTTGATTTTCTCCCTCAAAATATCACGCATGAATATTCCGTCCAAATCAACATTTTCTGCTTCTTTGCGGAATACCAGGTTTGCATTTTCGTTTCTGTCTTTTCGTTTTGAAAAATATTCATCAGCGGGTGACTTATGTGTTTTCTTAAAATGAAGTTTTTCAAATGCCTTCTGACTTTTTAAAACATACTGTTCACCAAGTTTTCCAAGTTTCATCGCTTTAGCCAACTGGGCAATGGAAATCTCATTGTTCACAAAAGCACGGGCAAAAGAAAAATATGAATCATCAGCCCGATATCCTACAATCATGTCGTAGTTTTCAACAGGAACATAAAAGTTTTCAATCAAATAATCTTTACCATGCCTTGCGAGAGGTGTTGAAACTCTGAAATCCCTGTATTTTGCAAGAACAGAAAGCCAGTTCAAAATTGTATATTCGCTACCGTTCAAATTAAGTGATGTAAGACCGTCAATTTCAATTGAATATTCATTTGCCCAGCCGTCTTTTTCAGGGTCCTGGGCAGCCCATTCCTTTGCAAGCTCAAGGTTTTGAGTGCAGTAAAAGCCAAGACCGTAATCGTTGTTTGTTTTTCCATATCCAAAGACAGGCTTTTTTATCAAATCAAGAGAGCCATGATATAAAGTCATTTCTGCCATAAAGCCTCCAAATTATCACCATAGTGATAGTTTTCTATCTGATTAAAATATACTACCAAAGTGATAGTTTTGCAAGGTCTATAAAAAACGCAATCTTTTCGTCTATAAATAAGATACATATCGGCTTGAGTAACACTAGCTATTCTTTACAGATTGATTTATATTGAATCTATGGATTACAAGACAGCCAAAACAGAAGTTACTCTGTTATTTAAATTCTGAAAAGTTGTAAACTTAAAGTATGAATAAAATTAATTCAAAAGGCTGCAACAATGACTGACATACTTATCGGCACTTCCGGCTATGATTACCCCGAATGGAAGGGTGTCTTTTATCCCGAAGATTTACCGCGCAAGGACTTTCTTTCTTATTACGCAACACAGTTCAATACCGTAGAACTGAACAATACCTTTTACAATATGCCTACAGCGGAACGAATGCAGAACTTTTACGACAGATCCGGCGGAAACCTTTTTTTCAGCATAAAAGCAAACAGACTTCTTACTCACGATATTGACCGGAACTGGCAGACGGTAGCAGAAGATTTTAAGAATGCTGTCCAGCCACTGAATGACAAAGGTCTTTTGAGTGCAGTTCTTTTTCAGCTGCCGCAGAGTTTTCATTACACAAAAGAAAACCGTTTTTACCTTTCATCTCTTTTGCAAAACTTTGAAGGCTTTCCCGGTGCAATCGAATTCCGTCACCGCGAATGGATAAAAGAATCTGTCTTTGAAGGACTTGATAAACGCGGAACCGGAATTGTTTTCTGTGATATGCCTCAGCTGAAAAATCTGCCGGACGGTCAGACCTTTGCCACTCCCTTTACTGGAAATACTGCTTACATACGTCTGCACGGGCGGAATGCAGATGCCTGGTACGCAAAGGATGATTCTCCAAACGGATCATCAAGATACGATTATGAATATTCGGAAAGTGAACTCAAAGAATTTGTCCCGGTAATCAAAGCCGCAATTGTTGAAGGAAAACGACCGCAGGTATTCTTTAATAACCACCCCAAGGGCAACGGCGCGAAGAATGCAAAAGCGATGATGGAGATGATGCGAGAATGAGAACAGAACATGGCTGTTCCGGCGGTAAACTGCAGTCGCACGTTCCGCACTTAGCCTGACGGCTCAACCCTCTATTACACCTCTTAATTTGTATTTGATTATCAAAAGCAAGGGAGCCTTGCAAACGGCCGGTTTTCCCTTGCTTAAGACTTAAGCCCATTATGAGGCTTCCTTGACTGTTACTGCATCAGAAATTGTTGTAACTAATTCCTTGCGCTTGTAATGCAAAGAAGAAGTGCACCGGGTCTTTAGGACAATGCGGTAATTCCCGGCAGTAAGTTCTTTGGGCAAAGGAAAAAGAAGTGTACCAGGTTTGTTTACCGAAAGTGTTGCTGTAACTTTTACCCAGTCTGCTCCTGTTTCATCGATTACATAATTGTCTCCAGTCGCAGGTGCAAACCAAATCCCGGAATCATCGCCGCCGATTAAAAGCTTTTTGCCTGTAATCTGGACGGAACCTTTAATTGTTAAGACTCTGTCTGTTCCACCTGTGTCAATGTCCTGAATCTGTGCAATTGTTGCCTGAGGTTCAGAATAACCAGTTTGTTCAACAGTGACTTTTGAAATTGCTGTTTTAGTCAAATCTGAAGGAATGAACTTTACAGTAATTTCAGGAGTTGAAGACTTTCCGTCTGTTGAACCTTTACAGGATATGTAGAAAAGTCCAAGGTTCAGACAGTTTACAGAATTTCCGCCGCCTAAGGATTCTGTAACAACTTTTTCCAAAGCGTCACAGACTGAGTAGACGGTGCCAATGTCCAGCTGGGGGACTTTGTTGGCGACAAGCTGCAGGACGTTTCCTACAGTGTGAGTGTTGCGGATGGCCCTGCCGACATACTTGTCTGTAGAGTCTTTCGAAAAATAATTGCGCTGTAATTTGACGGACACGCGGCCGTTGGGATTCCCGATGGAATCCATCAAGTTGGAAGTAGCTGCCATAATAGGTACAGAAGGGCAGTAAGGTTCCAGAATATAAATAATACCTGAAGTTTCAAGTATTGAAATCCAATTTTTTACTGTATCTGCGTCTTTTGAAATTTCTGATGCAATATTTGAATAATTGAGCATCTGGCCGGTACGGGCTGCACAGGCAATCATAAAGCGGCGGAATGTGTCCAGGTCCTGAACGGCAGAAAGAGCGCGTACATCACGTTCAAGATAAGTTTTTATATAGTCAGAAAAAAATCTTTCCCAGTTCATTTTTGGATTCTGCAAAGCAGGGTATCCGCCGCGGTGAATTATGCTCCAGATATTCTCAGGCTTTTTTGCGGACTTTTGTCTGGCCTTTACATATTCCATTGTAGGAACAAAAGACTGGTCAAAATCTGTTTTCTGCATTTCACGCAAAGAGAGTGTAGAAAGTTCAATTATAGAAACACGGCCTGCAAGGGATTCAGAAGCAGCCTTCATCAGTTTAAAAGGCTGTGAACCTGTCAGACAAAAAAGGCCTGTATCCTTCGACGCGTCACATGCAATTTTTATATAGCGGAAAAGACTTGGAACATACTGGACTTCATCATAAGTTACAGGAGGAGGATTCAAGTCAATAAATTCTGTAGGATTATTTTTTGCCTGGTCTTCTGCAAATTGGTCATCAAAAGTAACGACTTTTCTATCGGGAAAAAGTTCTTCAAGCATCGTTGATTTTCCAGTCTGTCTTGCACCTGTAACAAGAATTGATTTGTATGTTTCTACAGCTTCTTTTGCAAGTTTTTCAGCAGCTCTATTGATATAATCCATAAATTATTCCTTTGGCTAATTCCGATTAGGATTCGGAATTAGCCATAACTATAAAATACAGTCTGAAAGAGCTTTCTGTCAAGACTTCTTTCTTTATTAGCTCATCCATTAATAAAAGTCTCTGTCATGCTGAACTCTTTACAGCATCAATTTCTTTTGTATACACTTTTCAATACATATCTTTTAAGTCACAACGTTGCGCCAATTAAGGAGAAATAGGATTGAAAAAAAACATATTGTATGTTATTATTTTAATAGCCATTAAATTAATAACTATTAAAATACTGGAGGCGATATGTCTAAATTTTATGACCGTAAGGATGAACTTAAAGCTCTTGAACAGATAGAAACTAATTCTATGAAAACGGCTAATTTCACTGTTATGACAGGTCGCCGCCGTATTGGTAAAACTGCATTGCTTAAGAAGTTTATCGGCAATAAGAAAAGCTGCTATCTTTTTACAAGCCGCAGTTCAGAGACCATCTTGTGTGAGCAGTGGCAGAAAGCCTTGTCTGACAGTCTTGGATTAAATATATTCGGAAAAATTACTAAACTTGCAGACCTTTTTGAGCAGGTTATGAACTATTCAAAGCAGGAACATTTTATTCTTGTAATTGATGAGTTTCAGGATCTGCAATCAATCAATTCTTCTTTTTTCAGCCAGATGCAAAATATCTGGGATGCCGCTAAAGACCAATCAAAAATAAATCTCATAGTTTGCGGTTCTGTTTATTCAATGATGATAAAAATCTTTGAAGATTCAAAGGAACCTCTCTTTGGCCGTTCTACGGCAAAAATCAATCTTAAGCCTTTTACTCCTTCTGTCTGCAAAAAGATATTGTCTGATTTTAATCCGTCATATACAAGCGAAGATCTTCTTTGCCTTTATATGCTTTCCGGTGGAGTTGCAAAATATATATTTCTTCTCATGGAAAGCGGCAGCGTAACAAAAGAAAAAATGATTGACTATGTTACCGGTATCACTTCCCCATTTCTGATTGACGGTAAGGATATTCTTGTATCAGAAATTGGAAAAGACTACGGAGTTTATTTTTCAATTCTTGCATTGATTTCACGGGGACTGACTGCTCAGAATGAAATTGATTCAGTAATTCAAAAAAATACCGGAGCCTATCTTACAAATCTTGCTGAAAAATTCAATGTCATAAAACCAATTAAACCTGTTTTTTCAAAGTCAGAAAGCCGCAATGCCAGATGGCAGATTACAGACTGCTATTTACGTTTTTATTTCCGATTTATAAATGCAAACCAAAGCCTTATTGAACTTGGTCAGCTTGATTTGCTGAAAAAAATAATTCTCCGGGATTATGAAACTTTCACAGGAAAAACACTGGAACAGTATTTCACAGCAAAAATAAACGAGGAAAAGGAGCTTACAAGAATTGGCGGCTGGTGGGACCGTAAAGGCGAAAATGAAATTGATATAATTGCAGTAAATGAATTGGAAAAGACCTGCGATGTATATGAAGTAAAGCGTCAGGCAAAAAAGCTTGATATGGATTTATTGGAAAAGAAGACTGAGAATTTTAAGGCTATTGCAAAATCTGAGGTCAGCGGATTTACATTTAATATTGTAGGCTTAAGCATGGAAGATATGTAAATATTTTAAAATAGGAGAAATGAATATTGCTCATCCATTTATGGAGTTGATGCCCATTCTACAGTCGAATTGGAAAGAATTACAAAAAAATAAATTGAAGAGGAAACAAAATGAAAAATATTCACGTAAGTGCAGCTGTAATTTTCAGAACAACCGATGACGGAACAAAAGAAGTTTTTGCAACAGCCCGCGGTTATGGAGACTACAAAGGCTGGTGGGAATTTCCCGGCGGAAAAATCGAGCACGATGAATCAGGCAACGAAATTGAAACTCCAGAAGAAGCTTTAATCCGCGAAATTCATGAAGAACTTGATTCAAAAATTAAAGTTCATGAAAAAATACAGACTGTTGAATGGGACTATCCCAAGTTCCATTTAAAAATGGAATGTTTTAGATGTGAACTTGTCGAAGGAAAACTTACTTTGCTTGAAGCCGAAGATGCAAAATGGCTGAATGCAGACAATTTGAAAACTGTAAAATGGCTCCCTGCAGATGAACTCATTCTGGATAAGGTAAATGCATTATTCAATTGAAGTTTCACAATAAGACGCATCTTTTCCAAAACATGACGTCTGGTTCTGCGTCATCTTTCATATAGACATATCTTTCTTAAAATGCTATAATATTCAGACTTATATAGAGGGGTAATAAAAATGATATTTCCACTTGAAGAATTGGTAAAGTTTAAGGGCGGAATGTACGAAATTACGGTAGCCGCAAGCCGCCGTGCGTATCAGCTCGCCATGATAAAGGATCCTCTTGTAGACGAGAACGACGGAAAGGTAGTAAGCCTTGCCGCCAGACAGCTCTTTACCGGAGAAGTCCAGTACCGCATCGATGCGCCCAAGAACTGACACTAAAATACCGGTAGTTGTAATATTCGCACCAACTGCGTGCGGAAAGACCGCCTTAATCGAGAAAACTTTCGGTAAGGGCGGCCTTGCTGTTTTTAAAGACCGCGCAGAAATAATCAGTGCAGACAGTCAGTCCGTTTACCGCGGCATGAACATCGGAACCGCAAAACCTTCCGCCGGTGAAATGGAACAGATTCCCTATCATCTTGTAAATGTTGCAGACCCTTCAGAACAGTTTGGGGCAGGCGAGTTTATTGAATATGCAGACCGCGCGTGCAAAGACATATATTCCCGCTCAAAAATACCCGTTTTGGCAGGCGGCACCGGCTTTTATATAAGAAATTTTCTGCTCGGACTTCCTGTAACTCCTGCAAGCGACCCTGCAATAAGACAGTCTCTCAAACAGCGTCTTGAATCATCAGGTTCACAATCCCTATATGCAGAACTTACTATCGCAGATCCCGTGTCAGCAAAAAGAATAAATCCCCATGACAACTACAGAATTCTGCGCGCACTCGAAGTCTATTATACCTGCGGCCGTCCGTTAAGTTCGTTTGCTCTTCCGTCCGAACCAAGAAAACAATATGATTTTCTTACAATTATTTTAACCCGTCCCAGGGAAGAACTTTTTTCAAGAATAGATGAGCGTGTAGAAAAAATGTTCAGTGAAGGACTTGAAGATGAAGTGCGGTCCCTTGTAAAAAAAGGTTACGGAGCAGACTCACCCGGAATGAAGGCAATAGGGTACAGTGAATTTTTTATACCTGGCCTGAACACCGCACAAATAAAAGAGCGTATAAAACTCGACAGCAGGCACTATGCAAAAAAACAGTACACCTTTATGCGTGGAATTCCCGGTGCAAAGACATTCAGTGCAGATGATGAAGAGGCTATACAGTTTGAACTAAAGCTTTTTTTTCGTTCTGCTGCGAAAGCGGAATAATTATCGTAAATACTGTTCCTTCGCCTTCTTCTGAGTCAACCTGAATTTTCCAGTCCATTGTGTCAACAATTGTCTTAACGACAGAAAGACCAATTCCAAATCCTTTTTCGCGGCGTGAACTTGTTCCCCTGTAGAAAAGGTCATAAATGTGGTCAAGATCTTTGCGTGCTATTCCGCATCCGGTGTCGGCTACAGTTATGCGTACGTCATCTTTTGTCTGTACACCGCTTACGGTAATAGAGTCACCTTCTTTTGTGTAGCGCAGTGCATTGCTGAAGAGGTTTTCCAACATACGGTTAAAAAGATTTCTGTCCAGTGGAATTTTTAGTTCCGGATCTATTTTGACTTCAGTAAAAATACCCCTGTTGTATACATCTGCAGTAAGTCCAAGGCTCTTTGCATAATCATTCATTACGGCTTCAAGGCTTGTCGGTTCAAGTGTTTTTCTCCAGTCCGTGCTGCTGAGTTTAACGTAATTTATAAGGTCGTTGATCATGTTTTCAAACTGGTCGGTTTTTGAGTGGATTATGTAAAGTGCTTTTTTAATGCTGTCCATGTCGCTTACAACGCCGTCGGTTATGGCTTCGGTATATCCTTTTATAAGCGCAATCGGTGTCCTTAGGTCGTGGCTTATTCCCATTATGAATTTTGTGCGCCTTTCCTGATTGTCTTTGAGTGAAACCCTCATGCGTTCAAGGTTTTCCATAAGAGACGTAATTTCGTTCGAGCGCCGGCCTTTTTTGGGAATATCTATTTTGGTATCAAGTTCGCCGTCGGCAATTTTCTGCATTGATTTTTCAAGATCCTGAATAGAAACAGAAATTGACTTTGAAATTTTAATTACGATTATTACTGTAAACGATTCAAATGCAATCAGGCACAGGAACATCGGCAGAAAGAAGAATGGCAGTTTGTGCTTTGTTTTGTTACCGGCAATGGGGTAGCGGCTTACGACAAGACCTTTGTTGTTATCCCTTCCTGTTGAATCATTGCTTTCAAAACATATTGCACGGAACTGGTAGTCAAAAATTCCGCTTGTTGAACGAACAAAGTCAAACAGATTGTCAGAGGTTAGTCTTGCTCCGTTTTTTATCTCCTTCATATTGGAAATAATTGCGGTGTCATTGTAGTAAATTAAAATCTGCGTGTTCGGGGGAGTGTTTTCGAGATGCTTTTTCATCTCGTTCCAGTCATTGTCGCTTAAATTCTGCAGGTTCACGTTTCTCATTTCGTTGTAATTCTGCATAAGGTAGCGCTGCGATGAAGTCATGTACATGTAAACCGGAAGCACCAGCATGCACAGAAGCGGCAGGCATAGAATTCCTGCAATAAGAATCGTGAACTGCGAATTTATTTTCATTTATCGAATCTGTATCCCATTCCGAACATTGTTGTAATGTATCTTGGTCTTGAAGGATCGTCTTCAATCTTTTTTCTGAGTCTCTGGATGTAAACTGCAACGGCAGTTATGTCACCGTACTGTGTTTTCCAGACATTGTTGTAAATTACTTCGGGACTTACAGGCTCTCCTGCATGGCGAACAAGGTATTCCAGAACATCGTATTCCCTTGCAGAAAGAGGAATCTTCTGGTTTCCTTTTTTAAGTACGCAACTGTTGCAGAAAAGCATGTACGGGCCAAACTGGAGCGTTTCTTCTACTGTAGCCTCTGTTGCGCTCAGTCTGCTGAGTTTTGCCTGTACCCTTGCCACAAGAACTTTGGGACTGAACGGCTTTGTAACAAATTCGTCCGCTCCGAAACCAAGACCGGCAATTATATCTTCATCTGCGTCTCTTGCCGAAACGATTATTACAGGAATTGAAGCTTTGTATTCACCCCTGAACTTTTTGAGAAAGTCAAAACCGCTCATTCCGGGAAGATTCAGGTCCAGAAGTACAAGGTCGGGAAGGTAGCCGGTAGAAAGCTTTTCAAGTGCTGCTTCTGCATTTTCACAGGCTGTTGTAGAAAAACCGGAGTTTTCCAGATACATGCATATAAGCTGTGACATTTCAGGAACGTCTTCAATAATCAATATCTCATTCTTCATATTTTCAAGGTTAATCCCATTTTGATGTAAAAACAATATTATTCTTGTTATATTCAACGTTTAATAACAGAATTTTATGTTGAACAAATTAATTGGAAATTGCGCTAAACCTACTTGACGGTTATGCCAATACCGTACATTATATAAAGATATGATAGAAGTTACCCGGCTAAACGGAAAAAAATATTGGGTTAATCCGCATCAGATTGAAACAATGGAGTGCAGGCCGGATCTTACTCTGACAATGCTTTCAGGAAAGAGTGTTGTCGTGAAGGAAACCCCCGAAGAGATAATTTCCCGCATAGTTGAATACCGTAAAAAAATCGGCATAAACTCGCAGGATGACTAAGGGTTTTTGGGTAATTTGTTCAGGAGCGTTGAATGGATATAGCAACAATTATAGGTTTCGTCGGCGGACTTGCCATGATGATGGTCGGTGTTTTCACTTCAGGTGGATCCATCATGGGTATTATTGATATTCCGTCAATATTCGTTACAATCGGAGGATCTTATTTTTCGCTCTGGATTTGTGCGCCTATGAATGAGGCTGTGGGAATTTTCGGTATTATCAGAAGGTGTTTCAAAACATACGATTACGGTGAAAAGAATGCCGTGCAGAATATGGTTGCACTGAGTGAAAAGGCCCGCCGTGAAGGAATCCTTGCCCTTGAAGAAGGTCTTGATGATCTTGATGACCCGTTCCTTAAGGAGGGGCTCAGACTTATGGTCGACGGAAACGACGGCTCGCAGATAAGGGCAATCCTTGAAAACGAAATGGCACAGGCAGAAAGCCGCCACATGGAATGGGCAAATATTGTTATACAATGGGCCGGATACGCTCCTGGTTTTGGTATGATGGGTACAGTTATCGGTCTTATCGGTATGTTGAATAACCTTGAAGATAAAAGTTCTCTTGGTCCCAACATGGCTGTTGCCCTTATTACGACACTTTACGGATCAATGCTTGCAAACTGGCTGTTTGGTCCTCTTGCTGCGAAACTCATCTGGCAGAATTCATGCGAGATGAATTCAAAAGAGATGATTCTTGAGGGAATACTTTCAATCCAGTCGGGAGACAACCCGCGTATTCTGGCACAAAAGCTTCTTACCTATCTTGATCCCAAAACGCGCAAGTCCATTGAGGCTGACGTTCTTAAAGACTGAGGTGTTTTAGATGGGAAAAAGAGAAAAGAAAGAGCCTGCAAAACCATCAACCGCGTGGCAGGGAACCTACGGAGACATGATTACACTCATGCTCTGCTTCTTTGTTATGCTTTACGATCCTTCAGAGTCAGATGCCGTTCAGATGGCAGCACTCGCAGCTTCGCTTTCAAACAATAATCCCGGCGGCGGAATCTCTGTAAGTCCCGGAACTCTTGCAGACCTCGGCAATATAGTGAGTGCTCTTCCTTCTATAGAAAAGGGCAAGGCTTTAGGACCTGCAATGAAAAAAGCCATAAGCAGTTTTGCGCCCGAGGTAAAGTCAAACAAAATTACAATTACAAGTGACGAACGCGGTCTGATTATTTCGCTTGCTTCGGACACTTTCTTTGAGCGCGGCAGTGCAGAACTTAATATAGCAGCATCCCGTGATATGCTCATGAAACTGGCATCGTTTTTTTCGGCTCCCGAAGTCAAGGGAAAGCGCTGGCGCATAGAGGGACATACAGACAATACTCCTGTTGCGGCAGGAGGTCCTTATGCAAGCAACTGGGAACTTTCTGCAGCAAGAGCCGCAAATGTTCTGCATTACCTGTGCGACTTTGGCGTTGACGAAAATCAGTTTTCAATAGCCGGTTATGCCAACACAAGGCCAAAACTCAGTAATGACACCGAAGAAGGACGGGCATACAACCGCCGTGTGGATGTCATTATTCTGGATGACGGTCATTTTTAGTTTGACTGCAATTCAATGCTAAGGTAAAATTTAAAAATACCGATAAAAAAGTAAGGATTTAAATAATATACGGAGGAATCTATGGCAGATGAAAACGCAGCTGATGATTTGGGTGGAGAAGACCTTGGTGGCGGCACAGCAACAAAAAACAGTGGCGCAAAGGGTGCTTTTACCCAGCTTCTGAAGTTTATACTTATCGGAATTGCTGCCGTAATTCTTATCGTTACAATTGTTGTTATTACAACCATTGTCCTTAACAAAGGCGGTAGGTCACAGACTGTTATTCCCTACAGTGAAGAATATACGGTACAGAGGGAAACTTACGACTGGTATACTTCACTTGACCAGATAAGAACTTCTACAAGCGACCCTGTACCTGCAAGCGTAAGTGTTACAATTGCACTTGGTTACAAAAAGGATGACAAGGCTGCATCTGCAGAAATAACGGCAAGAAGAATAGAGATTATAGATTTTTTAAGAAGATTTTTCTCTGAAAAACTTGCTGTAGAACTCAGACCGCAAAATGAAGAAGTTTTGCGCCAGCAGATACGTGACCAGATAAATGATGATATTTTAAGCAGTTCGCGGATCCGCGACGTAAGGTTTACGGCGAAGGATATTGTTCAACAGTGATGCAGGGTGGATTTAAGGCATGAACGAAGTTCTTTCCCAGGATGAAATTGACCAGCTGCTTCAGGCTATAAGTTCCGGTGACAGTGAAGCCGATGACTATAAGCCGGTTAATGACACCCGTCGAATAAAAATTTATGATTTCCGCAGACCTGACAAGTTCTCAAAGGAACAGATACGTACTGTTTCGAATATGCACGAAACTTTTGCGCGTCTTACTACAACCAGCCTTTCTGCACAGCTTCGTACACTTGTTCACGTTCATGTTGCGTCAGTTGACCAGCTTACCTACGAGGAATTTATCCGTTCCATACCAACGCCTACAACGCTGGCAGTAATCAATATGGACCCTCTTAAGGGTAATGCAGTTCTTGAGATTGCGCCTGAAATTACGTTTATAATCATTGACCGTCTTTTTGGCGGCTCGGGAGATACCGGCGGAAAAGTAAACCGTGACCTTACAGATATTGAACAGTCCGTTATGGAAGGTATTATCGTAAGAATTCTTGCAAATATGAGGGAAGCGTGGACACAGGTTATTGACCTCAGACCGCGTCTGCAGCAGATAGAAACAAACCCTCAGTTTGCGCAGATTGTTCCGCCCAACGAAATGGTCATTCTTGTAACCCTCGAAATCAAAATCGGTGAGGAAGCAGGAATGATGAACATATGTATTCCTTACATTACAATAGAGCCGATTGTTTCAAAACTGTCATCGCAGTTCTGGTTCAGTTCGGTAAGAAGAAGTTCTACTACACAGTATCTTGGAACCCTTAAAGAAAAGCTTGCCGATGTAGAAATGGAACTTGTGGCAGACATAGGTTCAATCAACGTTCCCATCAGGGATGTTCTTGCACTGCGCATAGGGGACGTTGTAAGACTTGATAATATTAGGGTCGGAGAGCCGCTGACTCTGAGCGTAGGCAGCAAAAAGAAATTCTACTGCCAGCCCGGAGTTGTGGGCAAAAAAATGGCCGTACAAATAATAGGCAAAATCGAAGAGCATGAAAATGAAGACTTTGAGGAATTAACCCCAGAAGGAGACGAAACCATATGAGCGAAGGATCTATATCTCAGGAAGAAATTGACGCATTGTTGTCCGGTGTTGACATGGGCGGTCTCGGTTCGGGAGGTTCATTTTCCTCTGTACCGGATACGAACATAGATACAGCAACCCTTCAGAAATTTTCTGACGGAATGAAGGGAAAACTGGCAGAAATCATAAAGAGCATGACACAGAAAGATGTCATTGTAGACGGTGCAACTGTTGACGCACTCGGAAGGGATGAGCTTTTGGCTCGCCTGCCTGAAGTTGTTGTTGCGGTAATGGCCGACTATTCTGCAGGGCTTACGGGTGACCACCTCTTTTTGATGTCTACTGAATTTGCAACAAAGCTTGTTTCACTTATCAATCAGGAAGAAAATCCTGCCCTTGATGACATGGGACTTTCTGTTGTTTCAGAAGTTATATCTTCACATTCAGGTGCAGAAATTACTGAACTCAGCAAAGATGGAAAACTTCCCGGTCTTGCAACAAACCCGCCAGAAGCAGTCAACCAGCCCAAGGCAATGATCAGAATACCGCAGGGGACATTTGCCCTGTTTACTTATTCCGGAACCCTTGACGGTGAGCCCTTTACTTTGTGGGAAGCAGTCGGCGGTTCTGTTGCAGAAGGAATGGCAAAGGCTCTTGGCGGCGGAACACAGAAGGCAGCTTCTCCTGACATGTCTGCGGCTTCTATGGCAGCTGCGGCAGGTTTCTCACAGCAGCCTATGATGGGTGCACAGAATCCGGCCGGAATGCAGCAGAGTGCGATGATGGGTATGGGACAGCCTAATATGGGAATGCAGCAGAATCCTATGATGGGAATGGGGCAGCCCAATATGGGAATGCAGCAGAATGCGATGATGGGTATGCAGCAGCCAATGATGGGAATGCAGCAGATGCAGACTCCTCCAAGCGTACAGGCACTTCAGTTCCCCAACTTCCAGCAGTCGGTTCCGAGTGGCGAGCAGGGCAATATTGGTCTTATCATGGACGTTTTCATGGAAATGACCGTAGAACTTGGCCGCACCAAAAAGACAATAAAAGATATACTTGGACTCGGCGAAGGAACAATTATTGAGCTTGACAAACTTGCCGGTGAACCTGTTGATATTCTTGTAAACCATAAAACCATAGCCAGGGGAGAAGTCGTAGTTATTGACGAAAGTTTCGGCGTACGTGTTACAGAGATTCTTCCGGCAATGGATCATGTTGCGTCTTCAATCTGAGTCAAGGCAGGTGCGGAATTCAATGAAATTTTTCTTTGTTAAAAATGTAAAAAAAATTGTACTTCTGCTTCTTCTGTCGGGATTTGCCTTCTGTTTTGCGCAGGAGACAGGTTCCGCAGAAAGAGTTCCTGCCGATGAGACGACACTTACTTTTGATTACAACGGAACTTCAGCTTTGGCACAGAATGAATCTTCTTCTTCAGGTGCATGGGTACTGGTGCGCATGGTTCTGGTACTTGCCCTGGTTGTGGCCGCTGTCTGGTTTGTTTTTAAATTCCTCAGAAAAAGCGGTGCGCCGGCTGCTGATGATGATACTTTTCTAAGAAATGTTGCAGGCGTTACATTGTCTCCGGGCAAGTCCGTTCATATTGTAACTCTTGTTGACAAGGCCTATATGCTGGGCGTTTCTGAGTCCGGTGTAAATCTTATAGACAAAATTGATGACAAAGACCTTGTTGATGCAATGAACCTTTATAATGACAAAAAGACTTCTTCAAAAAAGCCGCGTAATTTTGCCGAAGTTCTTGATATTTTTATGCCCGGTTCAAGTTCAAGAAAAGAAAAAAATGCTTCTGTATTTGATTCTTCTACAGATGACATGATAGATTCACTCGGAAGTAAACATCTTCCAAAAGAAGAAAAAAAAAGGGACGGGGAATAACAGAATGCGAAAAAATCTGCTGCGCGTGTTTGCAGCCGTTCTTGTAGGTTTTATGTGCTCAATGACCGTTTCTGCCCAGTCTTCACAGAACAGCGGTTTTCCCGAAGGCAGTACATCCGGGCGTACAGAAATGGACAGGCGCATGACAGGCCTTGATTTTCCTAATATAACCTTCAGTGCCACAGCCCCCAGGTCGGGAAGTGAAGTTGCGTTCAGCGTTCAGCTTCTACTTTTGCTTACGCTTCTGACACTGGCACCCAGCATTCTTATTCTGACGACCTGTTTTTTGCGGTTTTCAATTGTTCTTGACTTTATAAAGAGGGCTCTTTCACTCCAGCAGGTTCCTCCTACGGCAGTTCTTAATGGAATAGCTTTGTTCATGACTCTTTTTTGCATGTGGCCTACGTTCAGACTTGTTTATGACAATTCGTTCAAGCCGCTTTCCGACAATGCAATTACTTTGGAACAGGCCGTTACCAATGCCGAAACCCCAATGCGCCAGTTTATGTACAGGCAGCTGCCTTCCGACGGCGGCTATATCGGTTCGTTTATGAAAATGGCCGGTCTTGGGCGTCCTAACGATTTGAGTACTGTTCCGACATACGTTCTGATTCCGGCTTATATTCTCAATGAACTTACAGTTGCCTTTAAAATCGGAATAATGCTTTATCTACCTTTTATTGTAATTGATATGGTTGTTGCCAGTATTCTTATGAGTATGGGTATGATGATGCTTCCGCCTGTACAGATTTCCATGCCGTTCAAGCTGCTTTTGTTTGTTCTTGTGGACGGCTGGGGTCTTCTTACACAGAATCTTTTCAGCAGTATAAGGCCCATTCTTCAGTAGTGCAGGAGGAATAGATGAGTAACGGCGAAATGTTTATGCTTATCCAGCAGGGAATTTTTCTTGTTCTTAAACTCTGTGCCCCTGTTCTTGGTGCGGCCCTTGTTATAGGACTTATTGTTGCCATTTTTCAGGCTACGACTTCTATTCAGGAACAGACTCTTACTTTTCTTCCGAAGCTTGTAACTATTCTTCTTGTAATTGCACTTCTTGGTGCATGGATGCTTTCACAGGCGGGTGATTATTTTGCCGATATTCTGCGTGCAATTCCGCGTGTGACAGGTTGACTTTCCGGGCTGTAATCTATGCTGAATGATATTGTTGCTGGAGCGCCCGTTTTTCTTCTTGTTGCAGCCAGGTGCTTTGCGCTTATAATGACTCTTCCGCTTTTTTCTTCAAAAACTGTTCCAAAAATGGCAAAGATTGCACTTGCAGGCGGTCTGGCTTGTTTTATTTTTCCGCGGATGTCACTTGCTTCGGGTGCATATAGTTCCTATTCAACATATATTTCCTCTTCAGGGAACTTTAGCCTTGAATATGTTTTTCTTCTTCTTGGGGAAGCGCTCATCGGTATTGTGATGGGTTTTTTTATTCAGATTATTTTTGCTGCCTTCAGTACAGCCGGACAGTTTTTTGCCTTTCAGATGGGATTCAGTGCCAGTGAAGTTTATGATGCTTTGAGCCAGGTTGAAAATCCTCTTATGGGACAGTTTCTTAACTTTGTTGCAATGCTTATTTTTTTGCAAAACAGGTGGTTTGCAACACTTTTTGCCGGTGCACTCGAGACAAGCTTCAAAAGCCTGAATGTTTTTTCTATTATAGAAAGCGGAAACACAATTGCACTTTTTATGACACGCGGACTTACCCTTTTGTTTAGGGATGCGCTTGTTATAGCCCTGCCCATTATGGCAACACTTTTTCTTATAAACGTAACGATGGGTATTCTTTCAAAAGCCGCACCGCAGATGAATCTTCTGTCAGAAGGTTTTCCAATTCTTATTCTTACAGCTTTCTATATTATTGTGACCCTTGTTCCGCAGTTGTGCGAATTCTTTGTGTCGTGTTTTGCAGAAGGTTTCCGCGAACTCGAAAAATTTTTTCTTAAGCTGGGCGGAAGTGTATGATTGACCTGCAGTGGTTTGCCGCCGAAGATGAAGGGCGCACAGAGGAACCTTCAGAGTATAAACTCCGCAAGGCACGTGAAGAGGGGCGTGTTGCAAAAAGTCAGGAACTTAACGGAATTGTCGTTTATCTTTTTGCAATTGTTGTTCTGATTATTGCAGCACCCTGGATGGAAAGAAAATTCAGGGAAATACTTCTGTTTTATTTTACCAGGGCTTCTTCTGACAATGTTTCAGGTGCTGCTCTTTATATGATTTTTTTTCGCTATCTTTTAATGATGGTCCTTCCTATAAGCATTGCGGGAATTGTTGCGGGCGTTGCGGTTAATCTTGTCCAGAACAGGGGATTTCTTTTTACTACAAAAACTATTGAGCCCAAGTTTTCAAAGATCGTTCCAAAATTCGGCGAGTATTTCAAAAAGACTCTTTTTTCGCGTGAAGGGCTTTTCAATGTGGCCAAGTCCATTCTTAAAGTAGTACTTATTGCTGTTATTGCATGGACAATGATACGTTCCGATCTGGATGATACGCTTGCCATGCTCAGAACAGGCGGCCCGGAACTTGCATTGCGTCAGATAGGTTCCATGACAGCAAAGCTTCTTGTTGTTACAGCTCTTGTTCTTCTTGCGATAGGCATTGTTGACTATGTTGTGCAGCGCCGGCAGTTTTTGGAAAGCATGAAAATGTCAAAGCAGGAAGTAAAGCAGGAATTCAAGGAGATGGAAGGAGACCCCGAAGTTAAAAGCCATCTCGAAACTGCCCAGCGTGATATGCTAAAGCAGAGTATGCCCCGCGCGGTAAAAGAAGCCGACGTGGTTATTACAAACCCTACGCATTATGCCGTTTCGCTCCAGTGGGTAAGGGAAAATTCCGACGCTCCACAGGTTACTGCAAAAGGTGAAGATCTTACCGCAATGAGAATGAAAAAAATCGCTGCAGAAAATGATGTTCCCGTTGTAGAGAACCGTCCGCTTGCCAGAGGTCTCTATACAGATACCGAAGTTGGTGATATAATACCCCAAGATTATCTTCGCGCCATTGCGACCGTTTATGCACAGATCGGTTATATGGACAAGAATCAAAATAAAAAATAGTTAATGAAGCAACAAATCTGCTGCCTGCAGTTGGACTGTTGATTCGGTGGGTGGGGACTCAATGCCGGAAAAACAAACTCTAGGAAAAACAATATTCTCGTTTATTACGTCAAACATTCTGCCGGTTGCGGCACTTGTTGTCGTTATGTTCATGTTTATTCCGCTGGGAAAGACTGTAATTGACATTATGATGGTGCTCAATCTGGCGGTCTCTTTTGTAATTCTTCTTACTGTAGTTTACATGAAGCGGGCGGCGGACTTTTCTTCGTTCCCGCGAGTTGTTCTTCTTGTTACGCTTTTCGGCCTTGCAATAAATGTCGCCTCTACCAGAAACATTCTTATGAATCCGGTTTCTCCTTCGGGAATAATGACCGGCCAGAGCGAGATGGTCCAGGCTTTTGCAAATATCGTTGCAGGTGACAATGTCATTATCGGTTTCATAATTTTTATTATTCTGATTGTTGTCCAGGTTCTTGTAGTTACAAAAGGTGCCGACCGTGTTTCAGAAGTTTCTGCAAGATTCACACTCGACAGTATGAACAGCAAGATGTTTGTAATCCAGAACCAGATGCAGTCAGGCTCAATTACAGAAGACGAAGCCAACCTTAAAATAGCACAGCTCAGGCAGGAAATAGATTTCTATTCTGCAATGGACGGTTCTTCAAAGTTCGTAAGCGGCAACGTAAAAGCCGGAATCTTCATTACAGTAGTAAATCTTGTGGGAGGAATGATTACCGGAATTATGGCCGGACTTTCCCCGATGGTCGCGCTCAACAGCTATGCAAAGCTTACAATTGGTGACGGTCTTATGTCACAGCTGCCGGCTCTTCTGCTTTCTTTTTCTACAGGACTTCTTGTTACAGGAAGCAGTTCCGAGGAATTTCTTTCGGACCAGCTCAAAAAGCAGTTCTCGCTTGACGGTACAATTTACTGCATTGTCGGTGCCGCCCTTGCGGTTCTTGGGTTTGCGTTCCATAACGGTTCTACATTTTATCTTGTCGGAATTGGTGCTGTGCTTGTTATTTTCGGTGCGCGCATCAAAAAAAGCCAGGAAACCCAGGCTGTGGCAAAAAAAGCGGCAGAAGCAGAGTCCCGTTTCAAAAAACAGACAGGCGGCGGTCCGGAAGATTTGTCACCTGTAGTCAAACTTGATGAACTTTCGCTCGAAATAGGATACGCGCTGTTTCCTCTGGTAGACAAAGAAAAGGGGGCAGAAATCCTTGAGCGCATTACAAAAATCCGCCGTGAAGAAGCGCATGATCTTGGACTTGTAGTTCCGCCCATTCACATCATTGACCAGAT
The DNA here is from genome assembly GCF_016117655.1 of Treponema peruense. Taxonomy (NCBI): domain Bacteria; kingdom Pseudomonadati; phylum Spirochaetota; class Spirochaetia; order Treponematales; family Treponemataceae; genus Treponema; species Treponema peruense. Next base: position 1,471,558 of record NZ_CP064936.1, on the reverse strand, counting down.
GGAACTTGAACCCGAAGAATATTCGTTCAAGATAAGGGGAATCGAAGTAGGACGCAGCCGGCTTAAGATAGGTTACTACATGTGTCTTAACACCGGCAATGTTCCGAAAGACAAAATTATTGTAGGTGAACAGACGCGGGATCCGGCTTTTGGTATGGAAGCAATATGGCTTCCCGAGTCAAGAAAGCTTGAGGCAGAAAAAGCCGGTTATGCCGTTATTGATCTTCCCACAATTCTTGCAACGCATCTTACCGAACTTATAAAAAGGCATGCGGCAAATATTCTTACCCGCCAGGAAGTCAAGAACATTGTCGAAAAAATCAGGGAATCAAATCCTGTTGTTGTTGACGAAGTCATGTCCGGTGAACACAAGTTTACTTACGGTGAAATCGAAGCCGTTCTCAAGAACCTTCTTGCCGAACAGGTGAGCATACGCAATATGGTTACTATACTTGAGACACTCGGCGACTACGGAAAGATTACGCGCGATATATGGCAACTTTCAGAAAAGGTACGCGAAGCTTTGGGTGCACAGATCTGCAGCCAGTACGTTGACGAAAACAAAGTGCTTCATGTAATGAACCTTTCGCAGGAACTTTCACAGAAGATTCTGGAACACAGGGCAGAAGTTCCAGGTAAAAAGCCGTTTGTTGCCTTTGACCCTGTAGATGCCAGACGCTTTATTTCGGCAATGGGAAAATATATATCTGCAGTAAGAGACAGAAATTTTCTTCCCATTGTGCTGTGCCCTGACGAAGTAAGGCTTCTTGTAAAATCGGCAACGGAAAGAGAAATTCCCGGTCTGGTAGTTCTTTCGATAGGTGAAGTAATGGCCGCCGGTCCTGATATAAAAGTTGAGGCTCTAGGAGAAATAAATGAGCAGTAAAAGTATTACTCCTCCGGGAATAATAGAAACGGTTCTCGGACGTACAAGAGATGAATGTATTAAGAAAATCTTTGACAAATACGGGAAAAACTATACCATAGACGGAATGCGTACTGTTTTGCGCAAGGGATTTTTGGGTATCCAGAAAGACTATGTCGAGATAAAGTATCATGCCGAAAATCTTCCCGAACTGCGCTCTTCTCCTTACGGAATGTCTCTTTCGGGTCAGTACGCCAATGCATATTCAGCACCGCAGCGCAGCGGCAGTCCTTCTTCTGCAGACTTTATGCGTTCCAGGGCAGAAATATTGAACAATGCTCCTGACACAAGCAACATTCAATTTAAAAAACTCTTTAACCAGATAGAGAACATGTCAAAAAATCTTGACTCCATCAAGCAGGCAACAATGTCCGGTGAAGAGCACAAGAATATAAAAAAAATTCAGGATCTTCTTGATGACAACGGATTTACCCGCACTTATATAGAAAAAATGTGTGCGCGTCTTAAGAATGAACTGAGTCTTGACGAACTGGATGACTTTGAAAAAGTTCAGTCTCTGGTTGTTGACTGGATTGGGGAAGGAATCCTCATTGACCGTGACAATTCCCGCAGAACACCAAAAGTTATTGTCATTGTAGGACCAACCGGTGTAGGAAAGACAACAACTGTTGCAAAAATGGCCGCAAGAATAGCCGTTTCTTCAAAGAACAATTCGCCGGATGCAGTTCCTCCAAAAATCCGCATGATTACAATAGATACGATGCGTGTCGCCGCGGTTGAACAGCTGTCGCACTGGGCCGAAATTATAGGCGTCAATGTAGACCAGGCCGAAAGTTCTTCTGACCTTCAGACTCTATACCGCAATTACAGCGGGAATGCGGACTACATTTTTATAGATACTTCGGGATACAGTCCCAACGATTTTGAGAACATTGCCCGCATGAGAAAAATACTCAATGTAGAAAACATGCAGGAAACTGTTTATCTTGCAATCGTAGCTGGAATAAATGCGCGCGATCTTGAAAACATCATCAGAAATTATGAAGGCTTTAATTTCAAAAGCGTCATAATAACAAAGTGTGACGAAACTTCAACTTACGGCAACGTACTGAGCGTGCTTTCAGAAAAGAACAAGAGCATAGCCTGGATTACCAGCGGCCAGGAAGTTCTGCACACAATAGAGCGTGGAAACCGCATCCGTTTTCTGCGTGGACTCAGGGGCTTTAACGTAGACATGGATCATCTTAGAGAAAAGTTCGGCGAAACGACGGACGATATAGAAAACAGATAGAAGGGCAAACCCAAGGAGCAAATAATATGGAAGAACAGGCAAAAGAGCTTCGTAACATTATGAACAGGGTTGCAGAAAAAGCGCCGAAGCATAAGACAAGAATTATTGCAATTACAAGCGGAAAAGGCGGTGTAGGCAAAACCAATATTGCCGTAAATATGGCAATCGCATACGCAAAAGTCGGAAAAAAGGTCATTCTTATAGACGGGGACCTTGGAATGGCAAACGTAAATGTCCTTCTTGGAGTAGTTCCGCAGTACAATCTCATGCAGGTAATAAACCGCCAGAAGACAATGAAAGAAATAATTCTTGACTCTGAATACGGAATCAAGTTTATAGCCGGTGCAAACGGGTTTTCAAAGATAGCCAATCTTTCAAAGGAAGAACTTGAATATTTTGCAAAGGAATTTGCGTCCCTTTCAGATGCAGATATAATCATTATCGATACTGGCGCCGGTATTTCAAATAATGTTCTTCAGTTTGTTGCGGCTGCCGATGAGGTTTATGTAGTTACAACACCGGAACCTACCGCAATAACCGATGCATACGGAATGATCAAGATAATTACAACTGAACTTGTAGACAGGCAGATAAACATAAAGCTTCTTGTAAACAAGGTTCATTCAGCAGAAGAAAGCAAGCGCATTTCAGAAAGAATTATTACTATTGTAGGACAGTTTCTTAATTACAAGGTTGAATTTCTGGGATTCGTTTACGATGATCCTGTAGTCCAGGCTGCGGTTATAAGACAGAAGCCGTTTTTTGTAGTAAATCCTACATCAAAGCCTTCTGTTTGTCTGAGCCATATTGTAGGCAGAATAGAAAATACTGCACCTGTAGAAAGTTCTAGCGTAATGAATTTTCTCGGGAAATTTCTTGGGTTCAAAAAAAACCAGTGATTGACCTTGACCGTAATGCTTTTTTGCCGTACTCTTATAGGACAGACGTGGAGGACTGTACATGCTCAAGCCTAAAAACATAATTTTTCCGTTTACGGCGGGCTTTGTGCTGTCTTTTTTTATAAGCATTGTCTCAACAGGAAAATTTTCCAGTTCATTATTGCGTGCGCTTGTGTTCGGCGGGGTTTTTTCTGTTCTGGGAATCGTGTTCAGTTTTCTGGACAGCCGTTTTCTGAATGACGGTGTATCTGATGTTCTGGAGGAGTCTTCCAAAAATCCTTCAAAACCGGCTGGAAGTGTCGTTGATATTACAATAGACGATGAAAATCTTACCCAGGATAATGATGCGCCGAGTTTTTCTGTGTCTGACAACGTGCACAGGCTTTCAGAAGAGGAAACTTCAGTTCCCGAACCGTCTACTGCTGTACAAACAGCCGCTCCTGTTGCAAAAAGCAGCCCTGATTCAGGTACTGCCGCAGGTTCAGGCCAGAGTGCTGCCGAAAAGATAGCTGCCGAAAACCAGGCCGGTGCAGCTTCCTCCATGACACAGATGCAGGAAGTACAGGAAATAGAAGATCTTCCTGATTTTACCCCGACAGGCACTGAACAGGGTAAATATGATGATTCTGTTCTTGAAGATACGGAATTTGTCGGCGGGGGAAGTCTGCCTTCTGTCGAAGGTGTTTCTTCAAAAACAGAGGCTGCCGTAAAAGGAACCGATGCAACTACAATAGCAAGCGCAATAAGAACGCTTTTAAAGAGAGAAGAATAGGTAAATTTAAAATAACGGACGGGCGGTCAAAACTGCCGGTTCATTTTAAAAAGGGTGTGGAGAATGGCAAGTCTGGGATTAGACGAAAAAGAAGAAGAAAAACTTTGGAATGAGTTCAAAAAAACAAAGTCCTCAGCGATTCGAGACAAATTTATAAGGCAGTATATGCCTCTTGTAAAGTATGTCGCAGGAAAGGTATCTACAGGCATGCCGGAAAGCGTGGAATTTGATGATTTGGTCGGGTTTGGTCAGTTTGGACTTTTGGACGCCATCAATAAATTTGATCCCGACAAGAATGTTAAGTTCAAGACTTATGCCGTAACAAGAATCCGCGGTGCTATTTTTGATGAGCTCCGTGAACTTGACTGGGTTCCGCGTTCGGTAAGACAAAAATCAAAAGAAATAGAAGATGCCATTGTTGAACTCGAAGCACGTCTCGGAAGAACTGCCACTGACGCAGAAATTGCAAAGTCAATGAACATGACAGAAAACGAGTACCAGACAACGGTAATGAAGGTAAGCGGAACCAGTGTGCTTTCACTTAATGACGTATGGTATTCCGGAGATGACAGCGAGCATATTTCGATTGGTGACAGCATAGAAGCACCCAACAGCCTTAACCCCGATGTAATTGTAGAGCGCGAAGAAATACGCCGTGTAATTATTCAGTCTATCAACGAACTTCCCAAAAATGAAAAGATGGTTATTGTTCTTTATTACCATGAAGATCTTACCTTTAAGGAAATAGGACAGGTTCTGAATGTAAGCGAAAGCCGTATAAGCCAGCTTCACACAAAGGCAAACCTCAGGTTGCGCGCCAAACTTACAAGCCTTAGAAAGGGTATTTTCTAGACACTGCTTTACGGAGGCCAGCGTTGGTTACATTAGACGGCATTCGTCCTTTTATGAAAAAAAAACTCACCGAGGACAAGAATATCCATGCCATAGAAGTCAGGGCCGACACTCTTGAAGAATGCCTTGCAGATGCTTCTGTTCAGCTCGAAACAAAAACGCTCAATCTTGAATATGAAGTTCTTGAAAAAGGTTCTGTCGGAATCATCGGTCTTATGAAAAAACCATGGAAAATCCTTGTTTACGAAAATCCTGAAATTGTGCGGCAAAAGAAAGAAGAACAGGGTGAACTTGGAATTGACGACAATGAACTTGAGATCGCTCCTGTTGTTGTTGATACTGACGGCGCATTTTATGTTCACCGCTTTGGTTCCCATCTGTACCTTAAAATTGTTCCTCCCGTCGGAAAGGGAAAGAGTGTTGCCGAAAAAGATGTGCTTTCTGTCATAAATTACTGTGAAAGTGCAAAATTCGACGAGTCTCTTGTAAAAAGCCTGTGCATGGCTCCGAATGGAACTGACGGCAAGTATTCTGAAATTGGTTCCTATGATCATCGGGATGCCTGCGACGCTATTCTTGCGGTTGATATTTCAAAGGATGAAATGGAAGCTACAATATGTGTTTCTGCCCCGCAGCCTCAGGGTTCTGAAATTACTGCAGAAAATATACACAACGCTCTGCGCATTCAGGGTGTACAGGCAGGCATTGACGAAGAAAGAATAAACGCTTATGTAGATACACCTGTTTATGACGAGCCTTATGTTGTGGCATCTGCAATTCAGCCTGTAAACGGCCGCGATGCTTATATTGCATACAATTTTGAAACTGACAGGTCAAAGCTCAAGCTTAAGGAAACAGGTAACGGACAGGTTGACTTCAAGGAACTCAATCTTATCCAGAACGTTGTGGCCGGGCAGCCTCTTGCCACAAAAATGCTTCCACAGCGCGGTAAAGGCGGCAAAACAGTTTTGGGACGCTACCTCGAAGCAAAGAACGGAAAGGACATAAATATTCCCCTCGGACAGAATGTAAAACTTGACTCTGATGGACGCACCATTGTTGCAGAATGTGCAGGACACGTAATGCTGGTTTCTGGAAAGATTACGGTTGAGCAGGTTTATGAAGTCAAAAGTGTCGGCAGCAAGACAGGTAACATTGACTTTATGGGTACTGTTGTCTGCAAGGGTGATGTTCAGGACGGTTACAGCATAAAGGCTGCAGGAAATATAGAAGTGTACGGTTCCGTAGAGAAGTGCCATCTTGAAGCCGACGGTGATATTGTTATTTCGCAGGGAGTTATGGGCCGTGACGAAGGTGAAATCATCTGCGGAAAAACTCTCTGGGCGCGTTTCATTCAGAATGCAAAAGTTGAAGCCGGTGAAAATGTCGTCGTAAATGACAGTATAATCAACAGTGAAGTGTCTGCAAAAAAGAAAATTATCCTTAAGGGAAAGCGTGCTTCTATAAAAGGCGGCCATCTTTTTGCAACAGAAGAAATTCTTGCCAAAGACATTGGTTCTGCCGGCGGCGGAAACGAAACCCTTCTTGAAGTAGGATTTGACCCCGAAGCCAAAAAGCGTCTTCTCGAACTTTCTGCAATGAAAACCAACTTTGAAAAAGAACAGGAAGAAATTAAACTCAATATAGAAACGCTTGAAAACCAAAAGAAGATACGGCGTTCACTTCCGGCAGAAAAAGAAGAAAAGCTCAACGAATTCAAGTCCAAAAATGAAGAACTCAAGCAGCAGATTGGTGACAAGGATGAAGAAATCCAGAAGATTCAGAGTCACCTGCATGAACTCAAGGTAGTAGGCAGGGTAAGTGCTTCCGGAACAGTGTATCCTGGGGTAAAAATTACGGTCAGGGATGCCATTCTGGAACCGCCCAATGAATACAAGGCTGTCAGTTTTTTCTATGACAAGGGATTTGTGAGAATGGACAAATACAGCCCGTCCCAGAACGACGGGGAGGAAGGAGCTGATGGCTATACAACCAATTGATCTTTCCACAATCTATTCCCAGCTGGACAATATAGGAAAATTCAGTGCAATGCAGAACCAGTCGGCCCAGCTTGCAGCACAGCAGAACCTTGCAGGAGAAGCACGTGCAGATCTTGCAAAGACGCGTACCGTTAACAAAACACCTTCTGACGACTCTTTTGCAGACGGAATAAAAGATGAAGGCGGTGGTTCTTCTGACTTTACGGATGCGGGTGAACAGCATAAAAAGGAAGATGAACAGGATGCCGGGGATAAACCGCGCCAGACTGAACTCAAAGACCCGCGTACCGGAAATTTTATTGACATAATGGGGTAGACATGGGAATTCTCATTACCGTATCTGTTCTTATCATATTCAACGTGGCGATGTGGCTTGTTCTTCTTGCCAGATTCAACAGTTTTTTTTCTACTGAAGACATAATTAAAAAAACAAGGGACTCTCTTAATTCAATGCTCACTGAGCTTAACCGTAATGCAGACAGAAACATTACGCTTATGGATGACCGCATAAGACAGATAAAGGCAGTAAGCGCAGAAGCAGACAGACATCTTCTTATTCTGCAGAAGGAACTCAATTCACTACAGGCCGGGGCCGTCTTTAAGGAAAAACTTGCCGACAAAAAAAAGCATACCCGCTCAAATTCTTCAATCGGCGATATACGTTCCCCTTATCCTTCAAGACCGCAAGACAGCGTACAGGGAGATCTTTTTACCGCGCAGGAAGAAAAACCGGCTGCAGTTTCATCATCTTCATCAAATTCTACTGTAAAAGTTCCTGTTTTTGAACCCAAAGTTTTTATGGCCGAAAAGCCAGTTGTTCCCAAAAAGGATTTTAACGAGCAGGTCAAAGAACTTTCAGGGCTGGGGTTCAACGTTTTTGAAATTGTTGCAAAAACAGGTCGCAGTATTCAGGAAGTAAAACTTGCACTGGAATTACGCTGAATTTTAATCTGTTTTTTTTCATATATTGAAAGTAATTCTTGAAATTTCATTTGATAGCGAGTATATTTTTAGTATGGGAAATTTAAAGATATCAAAAGCTAAGTTCGGCACATTGTACGACGGAACTAAGATTCACATTTATACTGTTTCCAACGGTAAAATGAGTTTTTCCACCACAGACTACGGTTGCACTATTACAAGTATTCTGCTTCCTTCTTCAGATGGAAAATGTATTGACGCGCTGCTCGGTTGTTCAACTCTGGACGGTTATGCAAGCAGTTCTTGCTGTTTTGGCACTGTAGTAGGCAGATTTGCAAACCGTATAGGCAATGCTTCGTTTACTCTTGACGGAAAGTCATACAGCCTTGACAAAAATGACGGTGAAAACTGTCTTCATGGCGGCTTTGACCGTTACGAAAAAAAAGTCTGGAATGCAAAAAAAATCAGAACCAATAACGGCATTGGAATTGAATTTACAAGAACAAGTCCTGCCGGTGAACAGGGAATGCCTGGTAACGTTAAGCTTAAGGTAGTTTACACCCTTAACGAAGACAATGAACTTACCCTTGATTATTCTGCAAAAACAGATGCAGCAACTCCAATAAATCTTACAAACCATGCATATTTTAACCTCAAGGGTTATGACGGCGGAACAATTGAAGATCAGGAACTTCAGCTTGACTGCAGCCACTTCCTTGAAGTAGACAAAGCCCTTATTCCGACAGGAAAACTTGTTGACGTAAGCAGTGCCCCGGCATTTGACTTCCGCAAGGCAAAAACTTTCGGAAAGGACATGAAGAATACTGAATTCGGCTATGACCATGCATTCTGTATTGATGCCCCGGTTGACGGCAAGGTAAGAAAATTTGCCGTAATGAAAGATCCTGTAAGCGGCCGCACAATGACTGTTTCTACTACTCTTCCCGCATGCCAGGTATATACGGCAAACTTTATTGAAGGACAGATTGGAAAGAACGGACATATTCACCATGTGCATGATGCCGTCTGTCTTGAAACAGAAGCTTACCCTGATGCACCGAACAAGGAGTCTTTCCCGAGCTGCATAGTGCGCCCCGAAAAGCCCTATCACGAGACTACTGTCTATAAGTTTGGTTTCTAATAAACAGATCGACCTTTCGTAAAAAAACGGGAGGCCTGTTTTTTATGAATGAATTTTTCCGAAAGCCGAATATTTAAAAAGGTTTTCCCATAAAAGTAAAAATACGGAGGTTATAATGGACGTCCAGTTGCAGGAATTAATCGACAGAATTAAAAAGGACGGAGTGGCTAGTGCAGAGGTTTCTGCCCGGTCAATTATTGCAGAGGCCGAAAAAAAAGCAGCATCTATAATAAAAGAGGCTGAATTAAAGGCTGACTCTATCATAAGAAATGCAAAGTCTGAAACAGAAAGAATGGAAGCCGCAAGCAAAGATTCCATTACTCAGGCCGGACGCAATCTTATTATTTCTTTCCGTGACGGAATAAACAGGGAACTTTCTGCACTTGTAAATGCAGAAACAGAAAAGGCCTATGACAAGGATATGTTAAAGAAACTTGTCCCCGAGACTGTAAAAGCCTGGGCTGCAAATCCCGAAGAGGGGGAACTTTCAGTTATTCTCCCTGCAAAAGATTTGAAGGCTCTCGAAACAGGTTTTAGAACTGCCCTTAAGGCAAGAATTTCAAAGGGCCTTGAGATAAAGGGTGATTCTTCACTTTCTGCAGGCTTCAGAATCGGTACAAAGAACGGAAGTTCATTCTATGACTTCAGTGCAGAAGAAGTTGCTTCTCTGTTCAGTTCATATCTTAATCCGCGCACGACTGAGCTTATGAAAGTTGCAGCCCTTAGCGTAAAGACAACAGAAGAAGATTTTTCTGAAAAAGAAGCAGCAGCACCTAAAATAAAACCTGCCGCTGAAAAAAAGACTCCGGTAAAAAGAACTTCTGCAAAAACAACTGCTGCGAAGACTTCAGCTAAAAAGGCTGCCCCTAAAAAAACAGCCGCAAAAAGAACTTCCGCCGCAAAGGACAATAAATAGTGGAACATCTTTACTATCTTATGGCGCAGCTTCCGGCATTCTCTTCCAGTGATGACGCGAATTACAAGCTTCCCATAACAACGGACTATTTCAAGGATTTGTGCGGGCGCTTTATGTCGGCAAAATCTGCAGAAACAGCCAGAAACCTTTCTTTGGAACCTCCTCTTGAAGTTAAGCCTACAGGATCTGTTTTTCTGGATGCCTGGTATGATAAGGAAAGAAACTTAAGGCTTGCTTTGGCACAGCTTCGCGCCCTTAAAATGAAGAAGGAAACAAAGAATCTTCCGTTGCCCAATGACGGTGATGTGGTTCAGGCTGCAAGAACCGCTGTTGGAATGGAAAATCCGCTAGGAGCCGAACAGTTTCTTAACCAGTACAGATTGGGCGTGCTGGACAGAATGACTCCGCTGGATATGTTTTCGGCTGATTCCGTATACAATTACGGGCTTAGGCTTATGCTGGCAGAAAGAATGAAGAAGTTTGATAAAGACGAAGGTCTGGCTTCTTACCATAAAATTTATGATGAGATTCTTGGAGAAGACAAATGACAGATACAAAAGGCAAGGTTGTTGCCGTTAATGGAAACATGGTTTCCGTTGAATTCGACGGAAAAGTTTCCCTGAACGAAGTAGGATATGTTAAGGTCGGAGGACAGAGCCTTAAAGGTGAGGTTATCAGAATCCGCGGAAATACGGCACAGATGCAGATCTATGAGATGACAAACGGAATCTCTACTGACTGTAATGTTGAATTTACTGGAGATCTTCTTAGCGTAGAGGTAGGACCGGGACTTTTGGGTCAGGTTTATGACGGACTCCAGAATCCGCTTCCTCTTCTTGCAGAACATTCAGGATACTTCCTTGAACGCGGTGTTTACCTTTCTGCACTTGATGAAAATACAAAGTGGGATTTTACTCCTACAGCAAAAGAAGGTGATGTAGTTTTTGCCGGTGACAGCGTGGGAACTGTTCCAGAAGGTCCTTTTACACACAAAATTCAGGTTCCCTACGGTTTCCTAGGAAGCTATACTGTAAAAAAGATTGCAAAAGCCGGAAGCTATAAAATTCATGACACAATTGCAACACTGGTTGACGAAAAGGGTAAATCACACAATATCTGCATGAGTTTCAAGTGGCCGGTAAAGCGCGCCGTAAACTGTTATGCAGAGCGTTTGAGTCCTGAAGAGCCTATGGTTACAAAAGTTCGCCTTATTGATACATTCTTCCCTGTTGCAAAGGGTGGTACTTACTGTATTCCGGGACCGTTCGGTGCAGGAAAGACTGTTCTTCAGCATACAACCAGCCGCAATGCAGACGTTGACATTGTTATTGTTGCTGCCTGCGGTGAGCGTGCCGGTGAAGTTGTAGAAACACTCAAGGAATTCCCCGAACTCAAGGACCCCAGAACGGGCCGTTCTCTTATGGAAAGAACAATTATCATCTGCAATACTTCTTCAATGCCTGTTGCATCCCGTGAAGCTTCTGTTTATACGGGTGTTACACTTGCAGAATATTACCGCCAGATGGGACTTAACGTTCTTCTTCTTGCTGACTCTACATCACGCTGGGCCCAGGCTATGCGCGAAATGTCAGGCCGTCTTGAAGAGATTCCGGGTGAAGAAGCATTCCCTGCTTACCTTGAATCTACAATCGCTTCTTTCTATGAGCGTGCGGGTATTGTACGCCTAAGGGACGGCAATGTAGGTTCTGTTACAATCGGTGGAACAGTTTCTCCTGCCGGCGGTAACTTTGAAGAACCTGTTACACAGGCTACACTTAAGGTTGTCGGCGCATTCCACGGTCTTTCAAGAGAGAGATCCGATGCACGCCGCTATCCTTCTATTGACCCTCTTGATTCATGGTCAAAGTATAAATCAATTATCAGCAGAAACCTGGTTGAATATGCACGCGAAATCTACAAGAGAGGTGCAGAAGTCAATCAGATGATGAAGGTTGTCGGTGAAGAAGGAACAAGTCTTGATGACTTTATTCTTTATCTTAAGAGCGAATTCCTTGATGCCGTTTACATGCAGCAGGACAGTTTTGATGATGTTGAAGGTGCAACCGGTGTTGACCGCCAGAAGTACGTATTCAGCAAGATAATTTCAATTCTTGGCTCTTCATTCAAAATTTCAGAAAAGGAAGAAGCCCGCGGATTCTTTAACATGCTCAGACAGAACTTTATTGATATGAACTACAAAACGTTCGGTTCAAAGGATTTCTATGATGCAGAAAAGAAAATCGACGGAATCCTTGCCGAAAAGGGAGCTTCTGTAGATTCTGATGTAAAGGCCCTTCTTAAGGATGGTGAGTAATGAACAAAGTATACAGTAAAATAGAGAGCATTAACGGAAGCGTTATTACAGTTCGTGCAAAGGGCGTAAAACTTAACGAACTTGCAGAGATAACCACACGCTTTGGACGGTCACTTGCCGAAGTAAACAAAATTGACGGTGACCTTGTTTCACTGCAGGTATTTGCAGGCGGGCGCGGTGTTGCTACAAATGACCAGATCCGCTTTCTGGGACACGATATGCGTGTTTCATTCAGCGAAAATCTTCTTGGAAGAATCTTCAACGGTTCTGCAGAGCCACGCGACCACGGTCCTTCGCTGACAGACAATCTTGTTGCAATCGGCGGACCTTCTGTAAACCCTTCAAAGCGTATTCTTCCCAACAGAATGATGCGCACGAATATTCCTATGATTGACGTGTTCAACACTCTTGTTGTAAGCCAGAAAATTCCTATTTTTTCAATTTCAGGTGAACCGTACAACCAGCTTCTTGCACGCATAGCAATGCAGGCTCAGGCTGACGTTATTGTTCTTGGCGGAATGGGTCTTAAATACGATGACTACCTTTACTTTAAGAAGACTCTTGAAGAAGGTGGTGCTTTGAGCAAGACTGTTATGTTTATTCATACTGCAGCTGATCCTACAGTAGAATGTATGAAGATTCCGGATCTTTCCCTTGCAGTAGCAGAGCAGTTTGCTCTTCAGGGAAAGGATGTTCTTGTTCTTCTTACAGATATGACAAACTTTGCTGACTCAATGAAGGAAATTGCCATTACACAGGAACAGGTTCCTTCAAACCGCGGTTACCCTGGAGACCTTTATTCACAGCTTGCATCACGCTATGAAAAAGCCGTTGACTTTGCTGACCAGGGTTCTGTAACAATTCTTGCAGTTACTACAATGCCTGGTGATGACGTTACACATCCTGTTCCTGACAATACAGGATACATTACAGAAGGCCAGTTCTATCTTAAGGGCGGTCACATTGAGCCTTTCGGTTCTCTTTCACGCCTTAAGCAGCAGGTTAACTCAAAAACAAGAAAGGACCACCGCGCACTTATGGATGCCATGATCCGTCTTTATGCCCAGTACAAGGATACACTTGAAAAGAAGAGCATGGGATTCAACATGAGCGCATGGGATGAAAAACTCCTTAAATACGGTGCAAAGTTCGAAGAGCAGATGATGGATCTTAGTGTAAATATTCCGCTCGAAGAAGCACTTGATAACGGATGGAAGATTCTGGCTGAATGTTTTGAAAAACAGGAAACCGGACTTAAGTCTGAACTGGTAGAGCAGTTCTGGCCTGCTGACTGACGGGGATTTTAATGGCAAAGATAAAGCTGACAAAAAATGAGCAGAAGACTCAAAAAGATGCGCTTAAAATGTACCAGCGCTATCTTCCGACTCTTACTCTCAAAAAACAGCAGCTACAGTCCGAAATCCGTATTATAGATGAAAAGGCTAAGGCTGTCAGGGCCCGCAAACTTGCGCTCGAAGAAGATTTCCGCAAATGGATTTCTGTCTTTGGCGAAAAAGATGTATTCAGGCCCGATATGGTTACTGTAAAAAATATTCGCAAAGGCTGGGGTAACATTGCCGGAGTAAAGATTCCTGTTTATGAAGGGGCAGATTTTAGCCGCGGAGACTACAATCTGTATTCAACCCCTCTGTGGATTGATCTTGCTGCCGACAGAATGGAAAAAGCCCTTGAACTTGATCTTGAGGCAGAGGTTCTTGACGAACAGGTCAGACTTTTGTCAAAAGAGCTCAGGACTACTACTCAGCGTGTAAATCTTTTTGAAAAGGTTAAGATTCCTGAAACAAAAGCGAATATCAAACGCATAGGAATTTTTCTTGGTGATGAGCAGGTTAACGCCGTTGTCCGTTCCAAGATTTCAAAGAAGAAACTTCAGGCTGCGGCTGTCGTTTCAGGGGAGGCCGACCAATGATAGTTAAGATGAAAAAGGTTTCCCTGGTTGTTGTTGACTCGACAAAGAAGGATTCCCTTAAAAAACTCAGAAAGCTTGGTGTTGTTCATCTGGAAAAGATGGAAGGCAACAGTGCAGTTCTTTCTGCCTACAGGGAGTCTTCTTCTGAAACCGACAAGGCTATAGCAATTCTTGAAGAAACAAAGACTTCAAAAAAGCATCCTGTTGCCCAGGTAACGCTTGACAAGGCAGAAGCGGCTGCAAAGGCAAAAGAAATTGTTGCTTTGACTGAACGCAAAAAGTCCCTGTTTGATTCAATGTCACAGGATTCTGTTGAACTTTCGCGCTTTGACGGATGGGGGGCTGTCGATCCTGCCTGGCTGCAGTCTTTTGTTCCGCAGGGAATGTACCTTTATATGTACGAAATTCCTGCAGAAAAGTATTTGCTTATTGGTTCAGAGTGCAAAACTGTTCTGGTGAATACCGTTTCAAAAACTGCACGTTTTCTTCTGGTAAGCGAAAAACCTGTAGAAGAAAGACCGGCCGGACTTCCGCCTGAAGCATACGCTGTTCCTCTGCCTGCTGAATCTACTCAGGCTCTTGCAGACGGTATACGCAGTGCAGAACAGGAAATTTCCAGAATTGACCACGATATTCTTACTGCAAAAAAGTATGAAGATGCACTCCGTAATTACAGATCCCTGCTTGCTTCTGATATTGAATTTGAAAATGTCTGTAGCGGAATGGAACATGAGTCTTCTGAAAAACCCGGTGACTGCAATCTGGCATGGCTTACAGGTTATGTTCCGGTAGATTCTATGGACAGCCTTAAGAAAGCCTGCTCTGAGTATGGCTGGGCAATGGCATCCTGTGATCCTGCCGAAGATGATCCTGTTCCGACTAAGCTTAAGAACAATAAGGTTGTAAGTCTTATTTACCCGCTTACGAACTTTCTTGACGTTACACCGGGATACAACGAGTATGATATTTCGGGCTGGTTCCTTCTGTTTTTCTGCATTTTCTTTGCGATGATTTTTGGTGATGCGGGTTACGGTGCACTTGTAAGCATTATCGCATTTATCATGATGGCAAAGGGTGCAAAGTCAGGCAAGGCTCTGGCTCCCATTAACGTTCTTGTACTTCTTCTTGGATTATGTACAATGGCATGGGGTGTCCTTACCTGCACATGGTTCGGCATAGAATCTTCAAAGCTTCCTTCATGGATGGTGGACATTTCGTTTGCCCCAATTTCGGCTGCAAAGATTGGTTCTGATGCCGCAAATACCAACCAGCAGATTTTCTGTTTTATTCTTGCAATTATCCAGCTGAGCATTGCGCATCTTAAAGGCGTAATCCGTTACAGGCATTCGCTGAGGTGTCTTGGTGAACTTGGTTCCATGCTGGAATTGTGGGGAATGTTCTATGTTGTAATGGATATGGTTGTAGACGCAGTAAAGTATCCGCTTGGAATTACGCCCGAGACACTGTATTTCTTTGGTGTTGATTACCTGCCTGTACCTTACGTGGCTATTGCTGTTCTTCTTGCAGGCTTTGCGCTGAACTTCATTTTCTCGAACTACAGCGGAAGTATTAAAGACTCTGTTCTGGAAAGTTGCAGGAATATAATCAGCGTTCTTCTGGGCATTGTAAATGTGTTCAGTGACATCGTATCTTACATAAGACTTTGGGCAGTCGCACTTGCCGGTGCCGCAATAAGCAGTACCATAAACACAATGGCCGGACCTATGTTCGGAAAGCTTACAATTGTTGTGTTTGGAGTTGTACTTTTGTGTTTCGGACACGGACTCAATATTATTCTGAATCTTCTGTCTGTTATTGTACACGGTGTGCGTCTTAATACGCTGGAATTTTCGCAGCATCTTGGTATGTCTTGGAGCGGAACAAAATACAGTCCGTTCAGCGAAAAATAAAATGTGAATACGGCGGCTTTGTCTGCCTTAAAAAAAAGAATTTAATATTGCGGAAAATTCCGTAAGGAGTAATTATGAACTGGGGAATGATTGGTGCTGGTATTGTAATGGGTATTGCTGCTATGGGAAGCGCAATTGGTATCGGTATTGCCGGACAGGGTGCTATCGGAGCATGGAAAAGATGTTATCTTAACAATAAGCCTGCTCCTTTCCTTCTTGTTGTTTTTGCCGGTGCACCTCTTACACAGACAATTTACGGTTTTCTTTTGATGAATACAATGAGAACTTCAACTGCTGATCCTCTGTTCCTTCTTGGACTGGGACTTGCCTGTGGTTTGTCTATGTGTATGTCTGCCGTTGCTCAGGGAAAAGCCGGAGCTGCAGGTTCTGACGCTCTTGCAGAAACAGGAAAGGGATTTGCACAGTATATCATGGTAGTCGGACTTTGCGAAACAATCGCTTTGTTCAGCATGGTATTCGGAATGATTGCCTGCTAAAATTATGTACAGGACTCCCCGAATTGTAACACTGGGAGGAGCCTGCGGTGTACGTTCTGTAGTTATGGGAGGCAATAATCCCGTAACTATACAGACAATGTGGAAGGAGGGCATTGCTAACCTTACAGGGGATAGCGGTGCCCTTCGTTCTGTTTTGGAGCGTATATCCGTAATGCGCAATCTCGGATGTGATATAATAAGATTTGCCGTTCCCGATATGGAAAGTGCACGCTCTCTTTGTCTTATTGCTGCCAATACAGAAATGCCTTTGGTTGCAGACATTCACTTTGACTATCGTCTTGCACTTGAATGCCTTAAAGGGCCTGTTGCTGCAATAAGAATTAATCCCGGTAATATAGGAAGCAGGGAACGTGTAGAAGCTGTAGTTAACGGCTGTAAAGAAAAAGGATGCGCGATAAGAATCGGTGTAAATACCGGAAGCCTTCCGTCTGATCTGGAACATAAGGTTGAACTTAAGGAACTTACACGTGCAGAAGCTCTTGCACAGACTGCTTTAAGGGAAGCAGAAGTTTTTGATTCCCTTGATTTTGCAAATGTTGTTGTAAGCATGAAAGCTTCTTCTGTAAAAGAGACTGTAGATGCAAATGAAGCATTTGCAAAAGTTTCTGATATTCCGTTGCACATTGGAGTTACTGAAGCCGGTCCTCTTATTGGCGGTATTGTAAAGTCTACTCTTGCATTCAGTACACTTTTGAACGAAGGGATTGGTTCTACAATCAGGGTAAGCCTTTCTTCTTCTCCTGAAAATGAGATTATTGCAGGAAGGGAAATTCTGCATGAATGCGGAAAGCGTGAAGGCGGTGTTTCTATTGTAAGCTGTCCCCGCTGCGGAAGAATCGGGTTTGACGTGCATTCTTTTGTAGACAGATGGCAGAATGAACTGCTTGGTATGAAAAAGAATATTACAGTTGCCGTAATGGGTTGTGTCGTTAACGGTCCCGGCGAAGGAAAACACGCTGACCTTGGTATTGCGGGCGGTAAAGACAAAGTCATAATCTTTAAAAAAGGAAAAATAGTGCGCACAGTCGACTCCAAAGATGCCGATAAAGTATTCAGGGAGGAACTTGAATCCCTGTAGGTGTGTGGGTGGCGCTATTTTTATGAAAAAGATTTTACTATTTCTTGCTCTTGGAGTTTTTACAGCATATTCTCTTTTTTCCCAGTCGGTTCCCAGAAGAATTGCGGTCGGGGAAGAAGACTGGCGGCTTTTGAACGAAGCCAAAGATTTGTTTTATGCACAGGACTTTGGCGGAGCCCTGAATTATGCAGAAAAAAGCAGAGCTTCAAGACAACAGGAATGTACCTGGCAGGCTTATGTTCTTGAAAATGCGCTTAAAAAGAAGGCCGTGCGCCTGGCAAATGACAATCTGACGAACATTATTGCCGTATTCAAAAAAGACGGAATGACTGACGAATTGCAGATTGTCAGACGCTACTTTGACAAATTCGGTGAAGGTTTATTTAAAAATTCATATTCTGCCCTTATTGAATTTGTTGTTTCCTACATTCAGTATCCCGAAGCCGACTCTCTTATAGGTAATATCTATATTCACGAGGGGGAATATACGATTGCTTCTGATTATCTGAAGCGTGCCTTAAAAAACAGCATAAATCTTGATATTCCCGATGAAAAATATGGTATTCTGTATGATTTGGCATCTCTTTCAAAAGATACCGGTAATTTTGACGACTATGAAGCTTATCTTCTTCTTGCTGCAGGAGACAACAAACGCTTTATGGACGAAAACTTTATGCGTTCCATGCTCAGGATTATTTCTGAAGATACTGATGTTGCCGTAAAAAAATTCTTTGAACTTTACAGAGCCGGCCAGCCGCAGACTCTCAGGGCTTTTGTTGAACTTGGTGATTTTTATTTAAAAAAGGGTGAAGGAGTCAAAGCACTCAGATGTAATGCACTTGCTGCTATTATTTCTGTTACAAAACTCGAAGAAGTTCTGGAAAGAAGGGTTACGGACTATTCTTTTACAACTTTTTCTGATGCATTTGTACGCTGTGCTGATTTTGAAGATATTGTAAATTGGGGGAATGAGAGCGGTGTATGGAATGCATTTGTTAATCTGGCAGATTCTGCCGCTTCTGCCGGCTACCTTTTGTTTGCCAGAAAAATGTATGGTGAACTTTCTGTTTGTGTTCCCGAACCATACTGGCGCAAGGTAGCAGCGAAAAGACTTGTTGACTAGAACTGCAACCCCAGTCCAAAGTATATTTCTGTAAGGGATGACGGGTTGCGCCATGAGTTGTCTATTCCGAACTTTCCGTCCAGAACTTTGCTTCCGATGTCTGTTCCCAGACTCATTCTTACTACAAAGCTTCTCCATTTTAGAGGATATACCAGAACTTCAAGTCCTGCCGTGTAAATGCCTTCCTTGTAGTCATAGAAAGTATCTGTTCCGCGGTTTTTAAGGAGTGCAATGTCCATAAACGGGTTTAGCTGCAGTTCAAAGTCCAGGTATTTGAACAGTTTACGCGGTACGTAAGCCAGTGTCTGGACAAATTTGGACTTTTCTTCATACGGACCAAAAAGCGCGCGGCTCCAGTCAAGCCAGTGTGTTGTAATTATGTGGACAGGAACATCAATATTGAATACAACTGCTGTTGGTGTTTCAAGGGCATAATTGTCTGCGTCTACAGGTGTTATGCTTTCTGCAAAAGTTTGGTTGTCAAGAGCGCCCCTTAGTTTACCGCCAATTTTTGTATTGGAGTTGGTTCCTGCATAGAAAGTGGCGCGTGCGGCGATTCCGGCATATTTCCAGCCTTTGAAAAACTGTGCTGTTCCTTCTACTGTCGGTACAACAATGTCATCTACACTTGTCGAGTGAAAGTCCCATCCTATTGTCTGTGTTGTGGAAAGTGAGTATCCGTTTCTGAAACTGTTGTCGTTTCTCCAGTCTATTTTGCTTACACCGATTGTCTGGCTTAACTGAAGGAACGGTGTCTGCCTTAAGTCCTTGTTGTCTTCATTTATGCCGTCTTTGTCCCATCTTTGCAGAATCTGAATGGTCGGTGTGTAAGAAACTTCTGTCGTGTTTCCAAGATAGCCCAGAGTAAGAGGCATTGAAACAGCGGCTTTTTCTGTAAAGTAGAGGCTGTCGCCGTATTGTGCATAGTCATTTTCTTTGACAACTGACTGGGTGAGCGAAAAATTTATTTTGTTGTGCTTGAACGGGATTCCTACAGTAATGCCGGTATCGTAAGAAAATTCAGGGGAATCGCTGCCGATTGTCCAGTTGAACGTGAAGTCATTGTTCCAGCTGTTCTGTGTAATTCCTATGTCAAAAGGGTAGTCGTAGGCATAATTAATTCCTGTTGTAACTTTGGAAAAATCAGTCGGGGCATCTTCATTTCCAAGATTTATGTTGAAATCCGCATCAAGTGTATTCAAGAGTCCCAGAAAATTTGTGTCCTTGAGTTTTAGTTTTACTTCTATACCGGAGTTTGAGTCAAAGGACGGCTTCGGGAATACTAGAATTGATGTTGAATCAGAGAAGGTGTAGGTAACATCTGCCGGCGTTGTATCTGATTCAGAATTATATTCGGCGGAATAGTTGTATGAGATATTTTCGAGAGTTCTTGTGTTTATAAGTTCCTGCTTTATTTCTTCAAGATAAGTTTCAAATTCAGCCTTTGTAGCAAAGATTTTTTCGTAGTTAATGTCTGCTATGTTCTTCTTTAATGCCGAAACTTTTGTTTTATCCTGCGAATTGAATTCAACTGACCGGATTTTGTAGTTTTTGCTTTCCTCTGGGGTTGCTTCCTGTGCGAAGGAATAACATGCTGTCATTAAAAAAGCAATTATTGCAGCGATTTTTTTTGAACAAATCATTTAGTAGGCTCCCTTGCCGTTAATTACTACCCATATAGTTTTTATAATAATCCATATATCAAGCCACATGGACCAGTTTTGAATATAGTATGTGTCAAGCGTAATTCTTTCTTCATAGCCGGTGTCACTTCTTCCCGAAATCTGCCACATTCCGCTGAGTCCTGGTTTTACAGAAAGAACGTAGTCTGCAAACTGGCCGTATTTTGAAAGCTCTGGTTCGGTAACAGGACGCGGGCCTACAAAGGACATTTGACCTATGAATATGTTCCACAGCTGCGGAAGTTCGTCCAGGCTTGTTTTTCTTAAGAATTTGCCCAGTTTTGTGACGCGGGGGTCATCGGTAAATTTTCTGTCTTTTTCCCATTCTGCCGCACGTACCGGATCTGTCGCAAGAATTTCCTTGAGTTTTTTGTCTGCGTCAATGCACATTGATCTGAACTTCCAGCATTTGAGCTGGGTATGGTTTTTTCCGATTCGTTTGTGCCCGTAAAAAATTGGTCCCGGTGAAGTTATTTTTATTGCAACGGCTATTACAAGCGAAACTGGCAGAACTATAGGGGCTGCAATAAGGCAAAGGAAGATGTCCAGGCATCTTTTGAGCAAAAGTGAGCTACGTTTTGTAAGGTAGTTTGTTAACGAAAAGCCCAGAATTCCGCCGAAGTTTTTCATGTGCAGGGACATGTTTGTGTTCAACTGGTTGTGCGGAACACGGATAACGTATCTGTAATAAGTATGGATTTTTTCTACATTGCTGTCATAGCCGCAGAGTATTGCAACTTTGATATTGAGGTTTTTGATTGTTTCAAGAACTTCAGGGGTTCTTTCCCTTACCGGAACACCGTTGTATGTTTCCTGATGAAGCGGGGAGTCTGTTATGATAAGAACAGGCTTGTAACCAAGATTTGGCCGCGAAAGAAGTCTGTCTACAATTACATTTGCCCTTGTTCCCTTGCTGTAAATTACTGCCGGAACACCCCACCATTTCCGACGGCTGAACATTCTTCTGCCGATTTCGCGTCCTACAGGAAGCAGAAAAGTTGCTACAGGCCATGCCGCTGCAAGTGCAAGTGCGATTGGAATAAAGTCGCGCGTTGCTTTTATTGTTGTCATGCATATTGCAGCACCCATAAACGAACAGAATGTGCATAATGAAAAGCGTTTTATTTCTTCTTCTGGAGCAATAAGAATTCCGGGATAAAGGTTAGAAATGTAAAATATAATGAAGATAAACGGAAAGAAAATGGTATACTTTATAAAAGACTTGAAGTTTATGCAACTTGGGTCAATAGCGTTTATTATGAAAAAACCTGCACCGATTGAGATAATCAGTGCGGCTGCGTCTACGAACATCAGCGCAAAACCTGAAAGAAAAGAACTTGTTGATTTATACTGTGCACGGATAGCCTGCTGGAAATTAGTTTCTGACATTTTATTTATTATATAATAAATTTCGCCTGTTGTCTATGAAATGCGGTTAATATGTTCAATTAATTGAATTGTGCCAATCCTCTTAAAACAAGTTGTGCAGTTTTTTTGTAAGAATATATGTCAGGAACAGGACCGACTTCTTCTTTTGAAAGCCATTCTTTTCTGAGTTTTTCGTACAAATCACTGCTGTCCCCTGTTCTGAAATAGCTTACAGGAAAATCTTTGTATATTTCCTTAAAGACGGGAATGTCAGAGATAACTGCATGTGTTCCGCATAAAAGAGCCTGCAGCGGCGGAATACCGAACCCTTCGTACAGTGAAGGCTGAACAAGTACGCGTGCTTTTGCCAGAAGCTGTTTAAGGCGTTCGTTTTCTACAAAACCTGTAAATTCTATGCTGCTGGGGTAAAGACTGTCAATAAGCGCGATTTTCTTTTCTATTGATGAATCCTGTGTTCTGAAGTTGTCGCGTGCACCTACAATGAGAAGTCTTGGGCTTTCTTTTCCTGTAAATTCGCCGGATTTGAGCATAAGTAAATGTGCGTCAAGAAGGCAGCCGAGTCCTTTGTGTTTTTTTATGTTGCCTATAAAGATAATTGACGCATCTTTTTGTTCCTGCGGAACTTTGGATATGTTTTGAAGATAGGAAGGAATTCCGTTGTAGACTACAAAAATCGGTTTTTTGCATGAAAGTTTTTCTATTATGCGTTCACGGCTGAACTGTGAAACAGTGAACACTGCACGGGATTTTTTTACGGCTCTTTTGTAAAACATTTTTCTTGCGAAGGTTCCGGCTTTTCCAGAAAGCCCCTTTATGTCCAGAAATACTATGTCGTGGATTGTTGTGTAAACAGGAATTTTGATTCCGGAAGGAACGTTGCAGTAAGGTGAAAAATAAATATCACATCTGTTTATTTCACTGGAGATTTTTTTAGGAAAGAAAAATGTTTCTGAAAGTGAAAATGCATTTACCGGGCAGGGAATGCAGCTTACATTCTTTTTGGAAAAATATCTGCTGTCCGCGCCAAGAAGCAGAAACTCATTGTCTGTTGCGAGAAGGTAGGGAAGTATTCCGTCAAGAAAAGTACCTATTCCGCTTTTACCGCTCATCCTGCAGTCAACTGCAATTTTCATATACAATCCTTAAAATACAATCCTTAAAATACAATCCTCAAAATACATTCCTCGAAATTGAAGGACGGCACTATTCTGCCGGTCTTCATATATAGTTCCTGACTTTATCTTCTGTTAACCTGATTTGTTCCGAAAGATTTTTTCTGAAGTTTTCTGCAGAAAATTTCTCTGCGTGTTCACGGATTTTTTTGGGATTGAAAGTGTTTTCTTTGTCGAGCTTTTCAAATTCTTCAATCGCTTTTACAAGACTTTCGACTGACTGTTCTTCAAAGAAAACTCCTGTTTTTTCATTGACTACGGTTTCAAGTGCACCGCCTTTACCGAAAGCTATTATCGGTCTTCCGCAGGCCTGTGCTTCTACCGGAATTATGCCGAAGTCTTCTTCTGCACAGAAAATGAGGGCGCGGCATTTCTGTAAATATGCCTTAACTTCACTGTCGCTTATTCTTCCTGTAAATTTTATGTCTGCATTTTTACAGGATGCTGCAAGTAATTTGAGTTCTTTTTCCTGCGAGCCTGAACCTATTACTATAAGCTTTTTGTTAAGCCGCGCGCAGGCAGAAATTGCGAGATCAATTCTTTTATAGGGAACAAATCTACTGAAGACGACAAAGTAGTCACCTGCGGCTTCATCAGAAACAGAAAGTCTGTCTGTATCTACTGGAGGGTAAACTACAGCCGCGTCACGGTTCCAGAATTTTTTTATACGGCGTGCAATGTATGAGGAGTTGGCAACAAGAGTATCTATTCTCTGGCTTGAGATGTAATCCCATTTGCGTATGTCAGGCATCCAGCGCTTCATGAAAAACTTTGTAAGTCGGCCTGAATTTTTAAGATAGTCGTAGTAAAGATCCCATGCATAGCGCATAGGGCTGTGAATGTATGCAATAAAAGGAGTTGTAGGAGATGTTATTACACCTTTTGCACAACATGAAGAACTTGCAATGACAAGATCGTATCCAGTAAGGTCAAACTCTTCAAATGCTTTTGGCATAAGGCTTAGAAACTTTGTATATAATTTTTCAGCCATAGGAATTTTCTGAAGCGATGACGTATGGACTTTTTCTTTTGGAAAAATCTTTCCCATCTTTTTTTCATCATATACAAGTGTGTAAATGTCGGCATCGGGGTAGAGAAGAAGCATCTGTTCAACAACGCGTTCAGCCCCGCCGTAGTTTACCAGCCAGTCATGCACAATTGCTGTTTTCATAGACTGCCCCCGTTAAGGGAGTTAAGCTTATTTATCATAAAGTCTGCAGTAAGCTTTCCTGCTTCTCCTTCATGCTGCCACGCTTCTGCTTTTGCCTGTGCGCGTGCGTGTGAAAGTTCTGCACTGTCTGTAGCATTTTGGATTACGTTTTTTATGTCTGCAAAGTCGCTTTCTTTTATTTCTATTCCCATTTTTTTAAGCATGCGGAACTGCCATATTTCGTGGTCAAGATCGTATGCATCGTAAGGCTTTAAATCCAAATCTGCGGCTGCATACATTACAGGTTTGTCGCAGAGGAATGTGTAGTCAAAAATAATTCCCGAAAAATCAGAAATCATTATGTCTGACTTTTTCATGGAATAAATGTTGTCGCGTTCAAAATCCCATTCAACATTTTTGTTTGACTCATATCTTTTCTGAAGTCTTTCAAGAACATCATTTTCTGAGATTCTGCTCTGCGGGTGCGGACGTACAATAATTTTAAATCCTGACTGTGAAAGCGGGTCCAAAAGCTTTTCCCCGTAAAGTGAAAGAAGTGCGCTCTTTCCCCAGCTTGGTGAAACAAGAACAGTAAATGCTTCTTTTTTTTCTTCCGGAATACTTTTCATTTTTTCTTTCAGTGTGTCCAGATAAGGGCTGCCTACGGTGACAAGCTCTTTTTGGGGAAGACCGCGCATTTTTTCAAGTGCACGTATATCTTCAAACTGATAGTCGCCGGTACACAAAACAGAATCAAAATAGTCCAGCCCGAACAGTCTGTACATTGTGGCATCTGTTGAAGCGTGAAGTATGTGGCAGTAATGTTTTACATTTTTGCTTCTTTTAAGCTGGTAAACCTGAAGCCCCGGTGTTGTCATAAGAATTATTCCGGCACTCATCATATTGAGTTTTGCAAAGGCTCTGTTTCCTTCTCCGATAACTTCTGTTTTTACATATTTGTAGTTCTGTGCAAATACAGGATCATCTTCTTTTGAAACCAGGTATGTAACTTCGGTCTGCCTTTTTTCAAATTCATCCAGAATATTTTTAAAAACAGTCCAGTAGCGCTTGTCTTCGCAGTAGATTACATACGGCTTATAGGATTTGTCGACTACAAGTTCACCTTTTCTTCCTGAAAAAATAAGCTTGAGTTTTAATACCAGAGCTTTTGCCAGAAAAAACAAAGTGGCCGCTGCACCAATGAGAACAGAAAAAAGCATGCTTCCCGTACCGGGATCTATATAAAGTAACATAATCAGTCCTGATTAAAAAAATATAAATTAGTTTGCAACGCAAACTTTAATTGAATAAAAGCAGCACTGTTTGTGTACCTCTTATCCAATCACTTTTGGTTTATTCCTTTGCCTGTTCCTGAGTCCAGTTGTCGGAGTCAAAGATATTTTCTTTTACCCTGAACCAGGAATCTTTTGATACTGTAAATGTGTTTTTGCTTGAACTGTGGTGCGGCATAAAAATGTTGTCGACCGTAACAAGCACTCCTTTTTTCTTTTCTTCTGCACTGACCTGTCTGTTGACTGGCTTTCCTGTAAACGGGTTAACCGCGTTGTCTGCAATTCCTTCAAGTGCGATAGACGGGACATCTGCGTTTGTCATAAACGTGCTGTCTGTTTTTAGATGTTCGCGGCTGTTGAAGTCTTTTACCAGAAGCAGCGGGTTAAGGTGATCCATTGCGTAACCTGCGACCTGTGTTTTCTTTGTGTAGTATTTGTTTGTCGTAGAGCCGTAACCTACGCCGTGATCTGCAACAATAATAATTCTTGTGTTGTCATAAACACCGTTTTCCTTAAGGTAAGAAAGTGTGTCGCAGACTGAACTTAATGCCGCGCAGTTTATATAGTATGCTTCTTCTTTGTATGAGAGACGTGACTTGTCTACAAGATTAAGGAAAGAAAGGTCTTCGTTGCTGTGTGTTACTTCATTTGTAATGACAGAAAGTGTTCCTGTAGGGGAATCAAAACCTGTAATCTTTGGCAGATAGTAAAGTTCAGAATACCAGTTGAGGACTTCGTCAAAGTCAGCCGCAGTTTCACTTGCCCACCAGCTTCCCTTGTAATAGACAACAGGGCGGAGTGCTGCCGGTACTGCCTTGAAAATTGAAACCCAGATTAAATTTCTTTCTATGCTTTTTGAAAGACTTGCAGTGCTTTCGAGTTCCGGACAGTTTTTCTTGAAGTCGCCCGTGTAGCGTCCCAGAAGTTTGATTCCGTTTATTTTATCGTACTTTTTTGTAAATGACATGTCAGAAACATAACTGTAGTTTCCCCATGAAGTGTCAGAAAGCGTTGCTGTAAAATCGGCCTGTTCGGTAAAGATTCGCGGCAGTGTGAGAAGGGCTTCATTGTGTTTGTCTTTAAGCGTAACCTCACTGCGCTCGTTAATTGCAGCCGGTGTATATTCGTAGCCGCCGTAAAGTGGAGGGGAACCCATAAGAGTATGCCCGTTGAAAGAAACTGTATTTGGGTAGAAGACAAAACCTTCCATTGCAGAAGCAATCTGCGGCAGATCTTTGCAGATGTCGTTGAAGTAAGAACTTTCTGCGCGGTCCAGCATTAAGATAATTACATTCTGCTTTTCTTTTGACAGATTGAATTTTGTTCCGAAAGTTTCGCCTGATTGTCCTGATTCACTTATTCTTTTAAAGTCAGCGTAATCTGAATTTATTTTGAATACATTAATGCATGTCAAAACAGAAAGTGCAATAACGGAAACGCACGCAATGCTTGAACAAAGTTTTTTCTTTTTGAGTGTCATTACAAATACTGCCGCAACGGACAGAACTGCAAGAACAGCAAGGTTTGCAAGAATAAACATTTTTGAAGGAGAAACAAGTCCCTCAATGAACGTAAGTGTTGCGTCCATTGAACCATAATCTCCTACAAAAATATAGGCGTCAGCTATTCCGCAGTAAAGTAAAACTGAATACACTGCACAAAGTATAGTCTGAATTCTTTTTCCAAAAAGAAAGAAAATACAAAGTGACCAGAAAATAAAAACGCCGAAACTCTGCCAAAAGGAAGTCTGTAAAAATGCTGCAGGGTTTGTATAAGAGTCAATGTTTGAAAATTCCTGAACAGAAGAAGATATAATGGCCGAAGGAACTGCAAGACCAAACAGTATGCAAAGTGCTGCGGCTGTAAAAATAAATGTTTTTATTCTTAGGGCTGAATTCTGCGCAATCGGTGTCATAAAGCGGTTGTAAATAAAATTTATAAACTTTATGTAAATTGGAAGAGGAATGAGCGCTAGAAGAGCCATCGTGACCAGCAGACGTTTCTTTAAGGAAGCCCCGCCGTCATAGATGAACATAATGAATACAGAAACAAAAACAATCGCCGAGCACATAAGAATGTAAAGTATTTTGAGCGGGTTTTTGAGTTTATAGAAAACATTTTTTACAAGTGAAAAAACGTTGTTCATCGTCCAGTAAAGAACAAGGCCTGCGGGACTGTTATAAAGAATTACAAGAAAGAGAAGCGCCATTCCGTAAATCTGAACTTTTTCGCGCGGTTCGTGACCTTTTGAATAAATGGCTCCGGCAATGCAGTTTATTACAGTCATTGCTATAGGAAGAATATTTATGTTGAACGAACCTATTGAAAAAACAGCGTCTGGCTTTCCCATGTCTTTTATAAAAAGAAACGGCATTCCCTGAAGGGCCGGCAGTGAAGACAGACATGAATAGGCCGCCATAAAAAACGGAATCTGGATAAGAAGACCAAAACTGGAACGCAGGGCCATCATAGGGTGGTAATGATTCTGTGCGTAAAAAGTACTCAGTATCATGTACTGCTCGTCACCAGTGAAGGCTTCCTTGATTCTTTTTATTCCGGGTTTAAGTTTAAGCTGGATTTTGCGTTCTGTTTCCTGCCAGCGTTCTGCAACAATGTAGAGCGGAAGGCACAAAAGCGTTACAGTAAGGCTTACTCCGATAACTGCAATTCCTGTGTTGGAAAAAGCTTTGTCAAAAAGTTTGAATGCAATTTCTATAACCTGAACAAGCGGGTACAGGATTACCGAATAAAGTATATTTGCAAAGGACATTAAATTCTCCTGATTCAGACCAGTGTAATTGGCGGTCTTTTTTTTACGAACGTATTTCAGGAACGCTGGAGATTCCATCGTTCCTGAAAACTTCAGTTGCTACGCAACTGGTTTTATTTACGTGTGCGCTCAAGCGCACTAATTGAACTCAATCGCAAGTTGATACTTGCTCAATCGTTCAATTTTAACGAACGTATTTTAAGGACGATATTAAATTATTTTAACACATTTTTAACATCTTAACAAGATTGTAAAATGTCAAGCAGTTTTTTTGCTGCATTTTCATAAGTGTAAGTTTCAAGAACTTCATCAGGTGAAGATACCGGTTCTTTTAGAAGATCAGAAATGCTGCAGTTAGTGCTGTCTGCGTCTATATAATGGGCTGCTGTTCCGTAAATTCCGGGAAGACTTGCAGATTTTGAAATTACAGCTGGAGTTCCGCAGCAAAGGGCTTCAAGAGGCGGAATTCCGAAGCCTTCGTAGTATGACGGGAAAATAAAAGCCGCGGCATTCTGCATAAGGCATTTTACCTGCGCGTCAGAAACGTATCCCAGAAGTGTAACGTTTTTGAGTGTCTGGAGGTCTTTTAGTTCAGGCGGAACAAGACCCGATATTGCTTTACCCGAAACTGCAAAATGTTCTTCGGGATGTTCTTTTGCATATTCAGCAATCCACCTGAGATTTTTTCTTTTGGAAAGGCTGCCCAGTGTAAAATAATAGCTGCCTTTTTTAAGCGAAGGGAATTTTTCAAATACTGTTCCGTCAGGAATTATGTCTTTGAAATGTTCCCAGCCGTTTGGAATAATTTTAATTTTTTCATCCGGAACCTTGTAAGCTTTTTTTATTCTTGCGGCGCTGAATTCTGAAACTGTCAGAACTTTTTTTGCATTTTTTGCAATGTTCCTGTAGTTGAGCCTGCAGTAAATTTTAATGAGTTTGTCTTTAAAACCGGCAAAATCTTTCGGATAGTCCTTTGCGTAAATATCATGTAAAAATGCAAAGCCGCAGTATTTGCCCAACGGAGCCGTGTTTGAAAAATTAAGCCCGATTGCCTTAAGTTTTTTGCATGCACCCTTAAAATAAAAAAGGTCCCAGAGAGGAAAAGAGCGAATCTGTTTTTCTGAAATCACAATGTGAATATTTTTGTATTCAGGGAAAACTTTTGCATTTGCTGGAATATAAATGGAAATATCTTCGTCTTTTATACACTTATCCATTCTTGCAAGAACTTCCCATGCAAAGCGTTCTATTCCGGTAAGATTGCGGCACAGAAAGTTTCCGTTGATTAAAATTCTGTTCATTCCATTCAGTCCCTGCTGTAGAGGTCGCGTGTGTAAACTTTGTCTTTTACATCAAGCAGATCTTCTGTCATTCTGTTTGCAATAATAACGTCGCATGTTTTTTTGAAAGCGTCCAGGCTGCGTTCAATTTTTGAATTGAAGAATGTGTCTTCTTTGCATGTGGGTTCGTAAACTATAACAGGAATACCGCGTGCCTTTATTCTTTTCATTACACCCTGAATTGAACTCTGTCTGAAGTTGTCGCTGTTTGCCTTCATTGTAAGCCTGTAGATTCCGACTGTGGACGGTTTTTTTGCAATTACCTGTGAAGCAATGAAATCTTTTCTGGTTATATTTGAGTCTACGATTGCCTGTATAAGATTCTGCGGAACATCACTGTAATTTGCAAGAAGCTGTTTTGTGTCTTTTGGCAGGCAGTATCCGCCGTAACCGAACGACGGGTTATTGTAGAAGTTTCCTATTCGTGGGTCAAGGCTTACACCTTCTATGATGGACTTTGTGTCAAGTCCGCGTGTTTCGGCATAGGTGTCAAGTTCGTTGAAGTATGCGACCCTTAACGCCAAGTATGTGTTTGCAAAAAGCTTTATTGCTTCGGCTTCAGTGCAGTGAGGGTAAAGAACCTGTATTTCTTTTTTGATTGCACCTGACTGCAGAAGACCGGCAAATATCTTTGCTTTTTCTTTCATTTTTTCATCATCTTTTGAATAACTTACAACTATGCGTGACGGGTAAAGATTGTCGTAAAGAGCATGTCCTTCGCGCAGAAATTCCGGTGAAAAGAGAATGCTTTTGTATCCGGTTGCTTTAATGAGTTTTTCTGTGTATCCGACAGGGACTGTTGATTTTATTACGACAGTTGCTTTTGAACCGCATTCAATCACTTCTTTGAGAACTGCTTCTACAGAAGAAGTGTCAAAATAATTTTTTTCGTGGTCGTAGTTTGTGGGTGTGGAAATAATTACGAAATCTGCCTGTTTGTATGCAGCCTTTCCGTCGGTAAGGGCAGTAAGGTCAAGTTTTTTTTCTGAAAGGTATTCTTCTATTTCTTTGTCTGCTATTGGTGATTTTTTTGAATTGATTAATTCAACTTTTTCTTTGATTATGTCTACTGCAAAAACAGTATTGTTCTGTGCAAGAAGTATTGCGTTTGAAAGTCCGACGTATCCTGTTCCGGCGACTGCGATTTTCATAAAAGCCTCCATGCACATAGAATAGTACATAAAGGCTTTTTTTTCAATCTTGAACCATTAGCTTACTGACATTGCTGTCAACATTTTTTTTTCATATTCTATTGACTTGAAGTGACGTAATATTTATATTGATTTTAAGGTTTCCGAACAATCGGTAACCTTAAAGTAATTTTCCGGTGACTTCGGTTGCTTTCGGACGGTATTTTTTTATGTCAAAAAAGACAGACACAAAAGAAAAAATTATTCTAGCAGCTTTCTCATTTTATAAAAATCCGTCTATGGAAAAAGTGTCCCTGTCAAAAATAGCTGCACGTGTGGGAATAACAAAGGCTGCAATTTACAAACATTTTTCGGGCAGGGAAGATCTTGAACGCGCAATGTCTGACTATATTTATGACACAACCCAGGCCGAACTGGCAGCCCTCAGAAAAAAAGATCCCGACCTTCTTTCAAGGGAATCAATGGCGGCAATTGCAGAATTTTTTGTATCGCATATTGAATTCCTGTCATTTTTTATAATGAGTTCGCCCTGCATTTCTGTAGACACACTTCTCTTGGAATTCAAGCGGCATGGTGTAGAAGGACTCGATGATGTTATCGGCGCAGACTGTTTCATCAAAAGCATGCCCAAATACATTACATGCATTTTTGTCTGCACAACCTTTGTGCCTTTTATTCTTGGCAGAAAAGGTGGACGTGTTAATTCGTGTTCGCAGGATGACCGTTCATTTTCTTCAGGGCTTGCAGATCTTGTATACAGGGGCGCAGGGTTTATTCCATCGGATGAAAAAAGACTTGTCGAACTTGATGAACTTTGTATAAAAGATATTGGCGGTCTTGCACCGGTAGACAGAATATTAAAGGCTTTGTCCGGTGTTATTGCAAAAAATGGATTTACTGGAGTGACAGTAGAAGCAATTGCACAGGAACTTGGAATGGCAAAAAGCAGCCTGTATACATGGTTCAGCAATAAATCTGAAATGATTATTACGCTTATCCGCAATGAAATGGGTTCTATGATTTCTTTTGTTAACCGCAATTTGTCTTTTGTAAATGAGCCGCAGGAAAAAATATATGTTCTTTTGAAAACCTGTCTGGAATATCTTATTGCACGCCCAGAAACCCTTGATGTATTCAAGTGGATTCAGCTTCAGAATATAAAAATATTTCCTGAAGGTCATATTTGTGAGGGAGTTGAAAATCTGGTCAGGCTTTCCAGATTAATAGAAAAAAACAGAAAAGTTGTATGTTCTGATATGTCGCCTTTTTATATTCCGTGGCTTTTTTCCATGCCGGTTTTTGTTGTTGTGCAGGGGCGCATACACAGGTTTTCAAAAGAAACGATGTGCGGTATTTTAAGGATTTTGTTTTCCCTTGTCTGTGGCGGTGTTGAATCCAGAAATAGTAATTTTAATACAGATATAATTGGTGAGATTAAATAAAATAGGGGGTTAAAATGAAAAAATGTATTTTAACGGCGGCTCTGTTTGCAGCTGCAGTTTGTTTGTGCCAGGCTCAGTCAGACAAAGATGAACAGACTGTAACTCTTACAGAAGATTCTGCCGTGGCATATGCACTTGAAAACAGTCTTTCAATAAAAAGTTCCGCAATAGATCTTGAAATAAAAAAACGTGCAGGCGACAATGCGTGGAATGTTCTTCTGCCAACTGTTCAGGCAAGCGGAACCTTGTCGCGTTCAGGAACTTCAAGCTATTCTTCTATGGAAGCCGCAGCACAGAGCGCACTTCTTTCTGCAAGAGTCGGTGCTTTGGAAAATGCTTTGGAAAAAGAAGGAAGCCGCCCTCTTTCTGTTGGTGATCAGGCAGCCTTGTACAACCAGATTCTTGGCGGAATGGGTTACGAAGACACTGAAAGCGGCCACTGGACAACAGTAGGAAACCTTGGTGTAAGCTGGAACTTAAGTCTTGCTTACATTGGCCAGATAAAAGCGGCAAAGGCAGACTACGAAGGCGGAAAAATCACTTACGAAAAGTCAGTGCGTGAAACTGAAGTCAATGTAAGAAAATTATTTTACGGGCTTCTATTGCAGCAGGAAAATATCCGCATACAAAAGGCTTCTTTGGAAAATGCAAGACTGCGCGCTGTCCAGACAGAAACAAATTTCAAAAACGGTCTTGTTCCCGAACTGTCAATGCTTCAGGCTCAGGTCTCCTACGAAAACAAGCGTCCCGAAGTAGAACAGGCCGACCGTCTTTTAAGGCAGCAGCTGGACACCTTTGCGTTTATCATAGGACTTCCCGTAGGAACAAACATAGTCCTTGACGGAAGCATTGAGCCTGAATACGTTGATGTGGATGTAGACACACTTATCCAAAAATATTCAGCTTCAAGCCTTGATATAAAAAACCTTGACGCAACAATCAGTTCGTTAAAAGACAATCTTTCTGCAATAAATTTGAGTTCGTATACACCGGCACTTGCACTGAACTATTCGCTTCAGCCTGCACTTATTTACGGACTGGACTTTGACAGATACACAGATGCAGACAACTGGAATGACAGCAATTCTTTTTCTATAACACTTGCGTGGAATCTTACAAATCTTCTGCCGTGGTCGTCAAACAGACAAAATGCAAAGAATATTGAGTCCAATATTAAAAAACTTGAACTCAGCCGCGAGATGGCTGTAGAAAATCAGAAGGTGGAAGTAAGAAAAGCCGTTGACACTCTTACACAGGCCAGACAGCAGATAGACGCAATGGGACGCAATATCAAACTTGCCCAGCGTTCGTACGAAATGACAATGCGTTCCTACAGAAACGGAACAACAGAACTTCTTGACGTTAGGGATGCAGAGTCACAGCTTGACCAGGCAAAACTGGGACTTGCAAACCAGAAATTCAATTATATAAGCGCGCTTCTTGATCTTGAGAAAACGCTTAACATAAATTTGACATCCGCAAAAAATGAGGGAGGCAATAAATGAAATACTCTGATAAAAAAAATGCGGCTTTGATTACCGTATTAAGTGCAGCCGGAATAATCTTCTGTGCTTCGGCCGTATCATGCAAACAAAAACAGGCAGCCCCTGCAGCAGCAGAAGAAACAGAAACAATGTTTGCCGTAAACACTTATAAAACTTCGGAAGGAAGTCTTGATGAATATCTTGAATTCGGCGGTGATGTTTCTTCTGTTTCATCAGTAGACGTTCTGCCTGACATGGCCGGAAAAATTGCAAGGATTCTTGTTTCTGTAGGAGATATGGTTCAGAAAGACCAGATCATCGCTTACGTAGATGCAAGCCGTCCAGGAATGAACTACAGCGCAAGTCCGGTCAAGGCACCGATTTCCGGAAGGATTACGTCTTTTGCTCCTACGGTAGGAACAATGGTATCGCAGTCCATGTCAATTGCAAAGATTGCAGACACTGACGAACTTCAGATAAAAGTAAATGTTGCCGAGCGTTTCATAAGCCGCATATCAGACGGTCAGACTGCAGTCGTTACATTCGATGCTTACCCGGGTGTTTCCTTTACTGCAAAGGTTTTTGAAGTAAGCCCTGTACTTGATACTACAACAAGAACCATGGCAATAAAACTCCGTGTTGAACCTGCAGACCCCAGAATACGCGTGGGAATGTATGCGCGCGTAAGGCTTGTTACAAATACCCGCAAAAATGCAATTGTAATTCCTGAAGCATCTGTTGTTACACGTAACGCAAAAGACAATGTATTTATAATTGTACCTGCAGTATCAGAATCAGAAAAACCTACTGTTAGGATATCAGAAATTACGCGCGGAATTTCTGTTGACGGCCGCACAGAAGTAATTTCCGGAATTACTGCCGGAGACGAAATTGTCGTTAAAGGACAGGGCCTTCTCAATGACGGCTCTACCGTAAATATAATTTCTGTTTCTGACAGTCTTTGAAGATTTACTCATGACTTTTTTACAGGAGAGTATAAAAAATCCGCCGAAATGGCGTCGGCTTTTTTAACTTAACGTTCGCTTTGCAAACGTTCTTATTAACTGTACATTCTCACTTTGTTGCGAATGTACAAAAAAAGTCATTCCTAAATCTGAAGATTTACTCATGACTTTTTTAAGGAGAATAAATGACTTTTTCTGAAAAATGCGTAAATAAGCCTACAACGACTTTGCTTACGTTTATTATAATGATCGCACTCGGAATATTCTGTACGTTCAGTCTTCCGGTTGATATGTTTCCTGACATGACGCTTCCGTACATGGTTGTTTATACAAATTACAGAAACGCCGGTCCTGAAGAAGTAGAGCAGAGTGTTACAAGAACAATGGAAAGCACTCTTTCGGGACTGAGCGGACTCAAAACAATGCAGTCACAGTCTCATTCCGGTTTAAGCCTTGTCTTTCTTGAATTTGATTACGGAACAAACCTGGACAGTGCTTCCAACGAGATAAGGGACAAAATAGATCTTGTGCGCGGTTATCTTCCTGATGATGCAGAAGCGCCTATTACCATTAAAATGGATCCTTCCATGATGCCTATCATGATGCTCAGTGTTCAGGGTGAGCGTACTCCGGAGGAACTCAGAAAATTTGCAGAAGATGTTGTCCAGCCAAAACTGGAACAGGTAGACGGTGTTGCTTCTGCAAACGTAATAGGCGGCCGCGAAAAGTCAATCAATGTTGATATTCCGCGTGACAGACTTGAAGCTTACGGACTTTCAATTTCTACTGTTGCACAGATGATTGGTGCTCAGAATATTCAGAGTTCGGGCGGTGTAATTACAAGCGGCGACACAAACTATACGATAAAAACAAACGGCAAGTACAAGAGCCTTGAAGATATTAAAAATACTGTAATTACTTACAAAGCCGCGGCTTCTGACGGATTCAGCGTACCGGCTCTTCTTACAGTGCGCCTTCGGGACATAGCGGACGTCTATGAAGGCTACAAAGACCAGAGTACTCTTGCTTATCTTAACGGACAGCCGAGTGTTATGCTCAATATTCAGAAACAGAGCGGAAAGAATTCTGTAACTGCTGCAAAAAATGCACGCAAGGCTATTGATAAAATCCGCAAAGAACTTCCGGGTGATATTCAGATTATAGAAACAAACAATACTACTGACATTATTGAACAGACAATTTCTGAAGTTGTAACATCCGTTATTCAGGGTGCGCTTCTTGCAGTTGCTGTTCTGTTCATATTCCTAAGATCCCTCAAGAGTACGTTTATTATCGGACTTTCAATTCCGATTTCGGTTTTCATAACCCTTATGCTCATGTACTTCAAGGGAATTTCAATCAACATAATTTCTATGGCAGGTCTTCTTCTTGGAATAGGAATGCTTGTTGACAACTCAATTGTTGTTCTTGAAAATATTTATTCTTACAGACAGCGCGATGCAAAGCCCAAGGTTGCTGCAATTCTTGGCTCGCAGGAAATGATTTCATCTATCACTTCAAGTACGCTGACATCAGTCTGTATCTTCCTTCCTATGCTTTTGTTCCAGAAAAAACTGGGCATGATGGGACAGCTGTTCAATAACCTTGCTTATACAATTATTTTCTCTCTGCTTTGTTCTCTGGTTGTTGCCATTGCACTTGTTCCTGTTTTGTGTTCAACATATCTTCCTATAGATAAAATTGTTGACGACGGAAAGAAAGGCTTTGCTTACGGAATTAACCGTGCATTCAATAAGTTCTTCTATAATCTGGACAATGCTTATGCACGCGGCGTTAAGTTCGTGCTCAGGCACAAAAAGCCGTTTATTCTTACGCTGGTTGTTTTGTTTGTAGTTTCGGTTTTCTCAATAAAATTTATCGGCTTTATTTTTATGCCGGAATCAGCATCGAATTCTGTTACACTGAACTTTGAACTTCCGAAGGGAACACCTCTTGAAATTACAGAAGAAACCGTACGCGAAATGGAGCAGATTGCAGGACAGGAACTTAAAGGTGTTAAGTATACTTCGGTTACTGTCGGTGGCGGCGGCCTGTTCTCTTCAAGTTCTGACACAAACCAGGGTTCAATTACATTCTCTCTTTATTCTTCAGAAGAAAGACAGGAAGGCTGGGATAACGAAAAGTCTGCAAAGGCAAAACTCAGAAAATACTTTAATTCGTTCCCTGGCGCAACG
Source organism: Treponema peruense (assembly GCF_016117655.1). Taxonomy (NCBI): domain Bacteria; kingdom Pseudomonadati; phylum Spirochaetota; class Spirochaetia; order Treponematales; family Treponemataceae; genus Treponema; species Treponema peruense. The sequence continues at coordinate 1,434,975 of NZ_CP064936.1, read as the reverse complement.
CTCAGTTTTGGAAGCAATATGAACAGTGCTTCCAGCGGCGGACTAAGCATTAATATCCGCAGTGATGATCTTGATCTTGTACGCTCAACGGCTGCCCAGATAGAAGAAGTCTTGAAAACAAAAGGCCAGGATGTCGTAACAGAAGCTTCAAGTGATATAGAAAGCGGACTTCCGCAGGCCGAAATTATTGTTGACCGCGAAAGAATGTATGAACTTGGACTGAATATTTACAACGTTGGTGCAGAAATCAACGCGGCCATTAACGGAACAACTGCCAGCCGCTATACAGAAAAAGGCGATGACATCGATGTAATAGTCCGTCTTTCCGAAAAGGACAAAAACAAACTGGCAGACCTTGACCAGATTTCTGTCGTTAACGCACAGGGACAGCGCATTCCGCTTTCAAGCTTTGCACGTTATGAAGAAAATCTTGCTCCGGTTTCTATTTTGCGTGAAGACCAAGCGCGTATTGCCCATGTTACTGCAAAACCTGTTTCGGGTCTTTCGCTTGATAAAGTTCAGTCGCAGGTAATGAAACTTATAAATGACAATATTCCTAAGGATGAAGGAGTTACAATTTCATTCAGCGGTGACTATGAAGATATGATTGATGCCGTTTCTAACTTTTCGCTAATTATCCTTATGGCGGCGGCACTCGTATTTGTTGTCATGGCAAGTCAGTTTGAATCTCTTGTAGATCCATTTATTGTTATTCTTACAATACCGCTTTCGTTCATCGGTGTTATAGCAATTTATGCAATTACCGGTGAACAGCTTAACATTATTACCGTAATGGGAATGCTTGTTCTTGTCGGAACAATAGTCAATAACGGAATTGTTCTGGTTGACTACACGAATCTTTTAAGAAAGAGAGGCTACAATCTCGAAGAAGCGTGTGTTGAAGCCGCAAGAAACAGATTGCGCCCGATTCTTATGAGTACGCTTACAACAGTTATTTCCCTTGCACCAATGGCTTTCTTCCCGGGTGAAGGTTCGTCAATGATGCAGCCCATAAGCCTTACGGTTTTTGGCGGAATGACGTTCGGTTCCTTTATGACACTTTTTCTTATGCCCGCTATTTACTGCATAGTAAATTCACGCCGCATGAAGAGTGCACAGAAGAAGGCTGCAAAGAAAGCAGAAGCTGACCAGAGAAAGATAGAAGCCTATGACAAGGCTCATTCACAGAAAACGGAGTAGGTTATGCAGGAAAATGTAAATGATTCAAGTTCAAAAAATCTTGTTCGCATAGAAATTATCTGCTCGCAGGCGCTGGAGGAAGACTTTAATGAGGAATTCAAAAACGCAGGTGTTGCAAAACGTTACACAAAAATTTCGCCGGTAATGGGCGCCGGCTACAGTAATCCTCATCTTGGAGATGCAGTCTGGCCACAGCTCAACTTAATGTACATAATATACTGTGACGACGACGAGGCAAAAAAGATTCAGGATATTGTAGTAAAGTTAAGAAAACTTTTCATAACAGAAGGAATCGCCTGTTTCATCGGCCGCGGAACAGAAGTGTAATAACAAGGGGGCTGTCTCAAAAGTGATACAACCCCTTGTTTGTTTGTTTTGTCAGTCAGAATTTTCCTGATATTACTGCTTCACGAAGGCATTTATTGATGCGGGTCTGGTATCCTTTTCCTGTTGCTTTCATCATTGCCAAAAGATCGGCATCAAGTTTTATGGATATTAAAATTTTTTTTGGAGTAATATCAAAATATTCTTTATGGTATGGAACAAATTCCTGTAATTCTTCTTTTGAAAATTCAGGAGAATCCTCATCGTATACTATTGGGGTCTTTTCAATTTCTGCAATTCGTTCAGCCGTTAATTTTTTTGATGTAATCATAATAAACTTCCTTTAAGTTATTGTCTGCTTTTTGAACTGAGATAATTATTATTCGCTCTCTTTCTGTAAAGGTCGTAACAAGAACCAATAGACCATTTAGGCAACCAACACCGTTCCATCTGTCAAATAAATATTTACAACAAAACAAATAGGCTTCCCTGCGGGGAAGCCTATTTGTTTTGTCAGTCAGAATTTATTAATTATTTTCTTCCTGCGTAATTGCTGTCAATCCACTTAAGGTATTCCCCGGACTGAACGCGTTCAATCCATTCCTTATGTGAAAGATACCATTTTACGGTAAGGGTAAGGCCTTCTTCAAAAGTCATTTTTCTTTCCCAACCGAGTTCTTTCTTTATCTTTGCGCAGTCAATTGCATATCTTGCATCGTGGCCGGGTCTGTCCTTTACATGAACAATTGTTTTTCTTACATCATCAGCGTTAAGGCCTGCTTCTTTGGCTGTAAGCTCAATGAGTTTGTCCAAAAGCTTAATGTTCTGCCATTCGTTTTCGCCACCGATATTGTATTTCTGACCTGTAATTCCGTCTTTGACAATCTGCCAGACAGCGCGGTTGTGATCTTCTACATAAATCCAGTCGCGTATATTCTTGCCTTCACCGTAAACAGGAAGATTCTTTCCTTCCTGCATGTTCAGAATCATAAGCGGAATAAGCTTTTCGGGGAACTGGTACGGACCGTAATTGTTTGTACAGTTAGAAAGCGTAATAGGAAGTCCGTAAGTGTGGTAGTATGCCATAACAATATGATCACTGGAAGCCTTGCTTGCCGAATACGGTGAGCGCGGATCATAAGGAGTTGTTTCTGTAAAATATCCAGTTTCTCCGAGGGAACCGTAAACTTCATCAGTAGAAATATGGTGAAAAAGAACATCGTCACGCTGGTTGTCCAAAGACACGTTCCAGAATTTTCTGGCAACATCCAGAAGTGTATATGTTCCCATAATGTTGGTTTTAATAAATGCTTCAGGTCCCAGAATTGAACGGTCAACATGGCTTTCTGCCGCAAAATGAATTACGGTGTCTATATCATACTGTTTGAAGATGCGCTCAATGGCACTTCTGTCACAGATGTCGGCTTTTTCAAAGAAATATCTTGTTCCGCCGAATGCCTTTTGCACACCTGAAAGATTATCTGGATTTCCTGCGTATGTAAGGCAGTCAACGTTAACGATGCGTCCGTCAAATCCTGAATCCATAAATTCCCTGCTGCCGGTAGCACTCTGGCCGAACATATAGTTAATGAAATTGCTTCCGATAAATCCGCATCCACCTGTAACAAGTATATTCTTAAGTTTTCTGTCAGACATAAATTCCTCCAAAGAACAGTTTATTTTAGAGCCTTACTTTATTTCAAAGCGCGGGCTTTTGATGAATTTCTCAAGGCTTTCTTCCCATGACGGAATCTTTATCCTGAGTGCATTCTGAATTTTGCTTTTGTCAAGAACAGAATATGCCGGGCGTTTTGCCGGAGTCGGGTATTCTTCTGTAGTGCAGGGGTTAACTGAACAGTCAGACTGAATGCGTCCGAATCTTTTTCCAAGTTCATAAATTCTGCGTGCAAATTCGAACCACGTAGTTTCGCCCAGGTTTGTAAAATGATACACTCCATACGGAATTGCAGATTTTTTTCCAAAAAGTCCCGGTGCTTTGTCAGAAGTTTCTATTATTTTAATGATAGCTGCAGCAAGATCCATAGCGCATGTCGGAGTTCCCTTCTGGTCAGAAACTACATTAAGGGCATCGCGGTCATTCATAAGTTTTGTCATTGTGTAGACAAAGTTTTTGCCGTCAAACCCGTAAAGCCACGCTGTTCTTAGAATATAATACTGCGTCATTTCCTTTTCTACAGCATCTTCACCTGCAGCTTTTGTAACACCGTACACGCCCAGAGGCTTTTTTTCCATAGTTTCTGTATATGGAACAGAACCTGTTCCGTCAAACACGTAGTCAGTAGAAATGTGGATAAGCTTTGCACCGATTTTTCTTGTGGCACGGGCAATATTGCGCGGACCGTCTTCGTTAAGAATTTTTGCAAGTTCCGCATCTGATTCTGCCTTGTCTACGGCAGTGTAGGCTGCACAGTTGATTACCCATGTAATTTTTTCAGGAACCTTTCCGTTGCTTGCAGTGCGTCCGGTGCAACCGGCAGAAGTGTCGTGACTGTCTGCAAAGTTCAGCAGAGCCTGGGGGTCGCTTATATCTACATCGCGGTCACTTCCCACCCAGGAAATATGTTTTTCGGTAAGCTGTCGGGCTATTTCGCTTCCGAGCATACCTTTGCTTCCGATAAGCCAAATCATAGTAAACCTCTTATTTGCCAATCCATTTTGCGTTCAAATCAAAATATTTTTCACTTGTATTGAATGAAGGATGTTTCTTGTCTTTTTCAGAAAGAAGCGGTTCCAGTCCCGGTGCAATCTTGTCCCATTCAATTCCAACAGTGGCATCGTTCCACATTATTCCGCCTTCATCTTCTGGATGGTAAAAGTCCGTGCACTTGTATGCAAACACTGCATGTTCACTCAAAACATAAAAACCGTGCGCGAATCCTTCAGGAATATAGAACTGGTTCTGCTTTTCTGCATCGAGTACGACACCGTAATATTTTCCAAAAGTCGGTGAACCGTTTCTGAGATCTACAGCAACATCATAAACCTTGCCTTCAACTGCGCGCACTAATTTTCCCTGCGGATGTTTTGTCTGAAAGTGAAGTCCTCTCAGAACACCTTTGGAACTTGAAGACTGGTTGTCTTGCACGAATTTCATGCAAAGGCCTGCTTCAAAAAAATCCTTTTCGCTGTATACTTCAAAAAAGTAACCGCGGTTGTCACCAAATACTTTGGGCTGTACTTCGTAAAGTCCTTCAATAAAACATTTTCTGAATTCAAAAGCCATTTTAGTTCTGCTCCGCAATAAATTTAAGATATTCACCGTAACTGGTTTTGTAACCGGCTGCAAGTTCCAGAAGCTGTTCTTTGTTTATCCAGCCGTTTCTGTATGCAATTTCTTCAAGGCAGCTTACGTACATACCCTGGCGCTTCTGTATTGTGGCAATAAAGTTTGATGCTTCAAGAAGCCCGTCGTATGTTCCCGTGTCAAGCCAAGCCATTCCGCGTCCCATAAGTTCTACCTTAAGCTTTTTTTCGTCAAGGTAAGCATTGTTTACCGCAGTAATTTCTATTTCACCGCGTGCAGAAGGTTTAACATTTTTTGCAATATTGATTACCGAATTGTCATAAAAATAAAGTCCCGGAACAGCGTAATTTGACTTTGGCTTTGCTGGCTTTTCTTCAATTCCGAGTGCAGTTCCGTTTTTGTCAAATTCAACAACACCGTAAGCAGTCGGGTCTTTTACAAAATATCCGAAAATAACGGCGCCGCCATCAGTGTTTACTTTCTTTACAGCAGACTTGAGTGTGCTTGTAAAAGACTGGCCGTAGAAAATATTGTCTCCCAGAACAAGAGCCACGCTGTTATTTCCGATGAATTTTTCACCTACAATAAATGCGTCTGCAAGTCCGCGCGGCTTATCCTGAACAGCATATTCTATTTTCATTCCAAGCCATGAACCGTCACCAAAAAGTTCCTTGAAAAGCGTAATGTCGCGCGGGGTAGAAATAACAAGAACTTCCTTTATCTCCGAAAGCATGAGTACGCTCATCGGGTAGTAAATCATGGGCTTGTCATAAAGCGGAAGAATCTGCTTTGAAACAGCCTTTGTTATAGGGTATAGACGGGTTCCAGAACCACCTGCAAGAATAATTCCTTTCATAAAATTTCTCCAATGTAAGGTAAAGGTATAAAATAAGATTACTGTGTCTGTTATTTTCCAGACCGGAGTTTTGCCATTGCTTCAGGATCATTTCTTATGTTTTTGAGTGCATTCAAAAGGAACGCCAGGAACACAGAAATAAACGCTGCTGCAAAAGTAATGATTATGCACAGTGTACCGCGGCTTGGTCCAGATTTCTGGTCGGGAACGGATGCATGCTCGAGAACCTGCAGAATGGGTGTTTCGCTCTGCATTTCTACTTTAAGAAGTTCATACTGGGTTTTCATCTGCTTGTAAACTTCTGTCTGAGCGGTAATTTCCATTTCAATTCTGGTTGTTTCCATTGTAATTGACGGAATATTAAAGCCTGAATAACCCTGTGCTTCTGTTTCAAGATTCATTATCTGTGAACGCAGACGTTCAATTTCTGAATAGGTGGAAGTAATATTTTTTTCAAGGTTTTCCTTTTTGATTTCATTTTTGTCTACGCCCAGTTCACGGAATCTTTTTTCCATGTAGGAAACAGCATATTCCACGACCTCGCATGCAAAGTTCGGGTCAATGTCGGTAAAACTTATTGAAAAAACACCGCTGTCTTCGTCAAAACTGGCAACCAGCTTTTTCTTGAGGACTTTACGGCTTTCGGTCCTTACGTGTTTTTCGATTTTCCACTTGTTTATAAGGTTAAATTCATCAACAATCGAGTCCAAAAAAGAATCTGTTCCAGCAAGATAAGTTGCAAGGCTTGAATAGGAAATTCCTCCGCCTGAAGAAGAAAGATTGATTCCCGCAAGGCTTGCAAGGCTTGACATAGAAGAACTCACTCCGCCCCCGGTTGTGTCATTTATAAGAAGCAGGGCTTTCGGCGTGTATTCATTCGGTAAAAAGGATTTTTCTGCCGGAAGCTTAAGTGAAATAACCGAAATTGTAACCGCAAAAATCATTGCAGCAACTGTTGTAATAATAATGAGCAGCTTGTAGTGCAGAAGAACTGCAAAAAGGTCAATCAGGCTGATTTCGTCATCGGTTGTGTTCTGTGACTGTATCTCTTCATTCATAATGTTTCATTATAAATGAAATTTCTGTCATGTTCAATGGTACAGTCTGTTTTGCGCGCCAATTTTTTTACATTTGTAGAATATATATTACTTTAGATATGTGCATTTGCCAGCTACTTCCATAATAGGGCTGTTTTGCGTTATACTTTAAAGATATGAATATGGAAGCTTTTGTACTCGGATGCGGCGGCATGATGCCTCTTCCTTACAGACATCTTACATCGGTTCTTTTGAGAAGGGACGGTGATTTGTTTTTATTCGACGGTGGTGAAGGAACCCAGGTTTCTTTAAGGCGGCTCAACTTAAAATGGAAGAAAATAAATGCCATTTTTGTTTCACACACGCATGCAGACCACGTAACCGGTCTTCCCGGAATTCTTATGCTTTCATCTCAGGTTGAACGTACGGAGCCCCTTTACATATTCGGTCCGCCAAAAATTGCAGAATATATAGAAACAAGCCGCCGCGTTTTGGATATGTACATCAATTATCCCATTATAGTAAAAGAAATTACAGAACCAGGTGCAGTTTATTCCGGTGACGGCTTTTACGTAAGGGCTTTTCCCCTTGAGCATACAAAGACATGTGTAGGATATACACTCGAAGAACTTGACCGCCCCGGTGAATTCAATCCGGAACAGGCACAAAAACTCAATGTTCCAAGGGGACCGCTTTGGGGAAAGCTTCAGCACGGTGAATCTGTTGTCAACGCAGACGGGATAACCGTTTCGCCGGAACAGGTTGTAGGTAAAAACCGCAGTGGCCGCAAATTCAGTTTTGTTACGGACACGCTTTATCTTCCTTCCATTGCAAAGGAAGTTATGGGCAGCGACCTTCTTATCTGTGAAGGAATGTTTGCCGACGACTGTTCTGACCAGGCAAAAGAAAAAAAACATATGACTGCACGCCAGTCTGCCACAATTGCCAGAGATGCCAAAGTAAAACGTTTTGCAATGATACATTACAGCCCAAGATACAATGACAGGGAACTTGAAACTCTTCTTTCACAGGCAAAAAAAGTTTATCCTGCCGCAGAACTTACAAAAGACAGGATGAGATTCGAGATTCCCTATGTTGAATGAGAGCATCTGCGTTTCTTCATTTACAAAAATCTATTCCGCAAAGACACGTCCTGCCTGCGATAATCTTGACTTCAGCGCGGACACGGGTTCGGTAACAGGAATTCTCGGACCGAACGGGGCAGGGAAGTCAACTCTTCTTAAAGCATTGTCAGGTGTTCATTACCCAACGTCGGGTTTTGTGTCTGTATTCGGACTTTCAGAACCCGCTCAGATTAGAAAAACTGCCGGTTTTGTTCCCGAAGTGCCGCAGTTGGACCGTTCTCTTACCGTAAAAGAAACGCTGTTTTTTGAAGCCGCGTTGTACGGTCTTGAAAAAGATGAAGCAGTTCGGTCTGTAGAAAAAGTTACGGAAGAATGTTCGCTCGGTGACGTATTTTCAAAACGGATATCTTCCCTGTCAAAGGGTTACTGCCAGCGCGTAAGTCTTGCAAAGGCTTTGTGCCATAATCCGCGTCTTTTGATTCTGGATGAATTTTCAGGCGGACTTGACCCGGCCCAGGCTGCGTCGGTAAGAAAAACGATTGCCTGTTATGCAAAAAAAAATGCGGTAATTCTTTCTACGCACAGAATAGAAGAAGCAGAACGTTTGTGTTCAAAAATATACATTCTTTCAGCCGGAACAGTTCTTGCTTCGGGAACTGCAGCAGAAATTTCTACATCATGTGGCTGTTCAACCCTGGAAGAAGCCTATCTGAAGCTTTGTGGAACAAATGCCGGCGGAGGTTCTGAAGAATGAAAGCTCTTTTCAAAAGATATGTATTTTCACTGCTTTCAAACCCGCTTTCATACATTGTCTGCGCAGTCTCGTGCCTTTACTTTTCCTTTGACTTTTTTGCCGCGGGACGTTTTTTTTCTTCTGCGGGAACAACAGATATGCGCGCTTTTTTTGCTTCCATACCAAAGGCCTGTGTTCTTGCAGTTCCGGCTCTTGCGGCGGTTCTTCCTTCGTGGAACAAAGACCTGGGACTGCCTTACGGTGAATGGACTCCTGTTTTTGCAAGAATACTTTCTGTGCTTGCAGTGCTTTCTGTTCCGCTTGTACTGTCCTGTGCAATTCCTGTAGCGGCATCTTTTTTCGGAGACGTGGAATGTGCCCAGGTTCTTTGCGGTTACCTCGGAATATGCCTTTATTTAATCTGCGCTGTCTCCCTTTGTGTATTTACGCTTTCGTTTTTCAAAAGCGGGGCTGCGGCTTTTCCGGTCTGCGCACTCTTTCTTGCCGCCGCAAACTATGCACATCTTCTGCCTCTTTACGTAAGGCTTCCTTCGTTTGCATCTTCGCTTTTAAGAAGTATTTCCTTTGCATGGAGGTTTGACACATTCGGTAAAGGAATAATTGACAGCCGTGACGTTCTGTTTTATGCGGCGGTTTCGGGCCTTTTGTACCTGTTTTCTGTCTGCGTGCAGGAATCACGGAGGGGCGGCGCAAGTCCTTTCTTCAAAAAAGAGCGCAACCTTATTTTTGCAGGTCTCGTACTTGTTCTTGCAGTTTCTCCCCGCGTTTACTTCCGTACAGATACAACAGCGTCCAAGAAATTCAGCATAAGCGCATACAGTAAAAGCCTTGTATCGCGTGTTACTGAACCTCTTTCTGTAGACTATTATTTAAGCCCGCGCCTTACATCCCTTTACCCGCAGGTTCGTGATGTAACAGACTATCTTGCATCGTACTGTTCGCTTAATCCGAAAATTTCTTTTCTTGTACACAATCCGTCAAAAAACGGTACGGCACAGAAGCTTGAGTCCGCGGGAATTGCCGGAAGAACTATTCAGACTGCAGGAGAAACCGGAACTTCTTTTGAAACTGTATATTCGGCAGTAACCTTATCTTACCTTGGTCGTACAGAAATAATTCCGTTTGTTATGGGAACAGATACCCTGGAATATGATCTTGGTGGAAGAATTTCGGCTCTCGCAGATGAAAAAGTACGTATCGTTCAGGTTGCATGCGGTAACGGACTTTCGCTTGATGAAGATTATTCCTATATAATTCCGTGGCTTGAGTCACAGGGATTTTCTGTTTTGAGAACGGCTTTTCCTTCCATGTCGTCAGCTTATGTTTCGTCTTTTGTTTCTTATCCCAATATTCCTCTTGTAGTTATTGGCGCATCAGAAGCAACAGAAAGCGACTGTGATGCATTCCGCGATTTTGTTCTTGAAGGCGGAAGGGCATTTGCGGCAGTCCAGCCATATACTGTTGACATAAAAAATGACTGGCAGATTACACAGGACAACGGTTATTTTTCGCAGATGCTCGGCATATTCGGAATAAACCTTATGGACAGCGTAACATCTGATGTTTCAAACTTCAGGCTCACGATGACAAGTGACACCAGGGCAGGCGGAACAGGCACTGAGTCCAGAACAGAATACGTAAATTACTCACAGTGGCCGGTTCTTCTGTCGCAGACTTGTGCTCCCCGCGGAATGACACTTTTCTGGCCGTCAGCTTCAGTTATGGATACAGAAACGGGTGCAATGGAAGGGTACAGTCTGTCACCGCTTCTTGTCACTTCACACGCGTCCTGGCAGGAAGACATAAAATCGCAGACGTTTACAACAAATCCTTTCTTTGCAGCAAAAGCGGCAGGAAAAGACCAGCCCAAATCTTCGTTTACTGTAGCTGTACAGGCCGTAAAACGCGGAGACAGTGTGCCGTCGCTTATTGTTTTTGGAGACCAGTATGCGCTTCATTCAGGAATGATTGCGTATAGTTCGTCTTCTGTTGTAGACATGAGAAGTCTTGAATTCCTTTCTGACAGCGTCCTTAAACTGAATGCAGAAGAGGCGCTTGCAGCTCTTAAAAACAAAAACAGTTTTAACAAAACACTGTATAAAATTCCTGCAGAAAATCTTGCAGAAACGGCAAAAAAAGCAGTTGCGTCGTCAGTTCTTATACCGCTTGCAGTAATTATTGCAGCCGCAGTTATATTCATTATTAAAAGACGGAGGTTCAACAAATGAAACAGTTAAGCAGGGGTAAAGCCCTTCTGTTATTCTATTCTTTTGACATCATACTTTTGGTTGTACTGGCGCTTTCTTTTCTTCCGTTTGCAAAAAAAGAAAAGGGGCCACAGTCACAGCAGAGTGCTCTTTTGAATCCTAAATACGTGCAGACAGTTTCAAAAATCGTGGTTTCTACCCCAGAGCATGGAATAAGGTCCGTTGTTACTTTGACAAAGCAGTCTGGAATATGGACGGGTACAGATTCTGACTCCAATGATATGTTTTTGTGGCCGGCAGATTCCAAAACTGTTCAGAATCTTATTGATTATGCTATAAAAGTTCAGAGCATGTATAAAAAATCAGACAGTGCCCGCGTATGGAAGTCTTTTGCACTTGATGAAAAAAATGCCCGAAGCATCAGTTTTTACGGCCCTGAAGGAGAAATCTTTTCGTCTCTTTATTTCGGAACAATGGATCCTATTACGCGCCGGACTCCGTTCAGAACCTGGGAAGAACAGACAGTCTGGGATGCAGATTCAGGTATAGAACTGTATCTTTCTTCTGACCCCTCCTTCTGGGCAGATCCTCTTATAATACCTGAATGTCTTGGTACCTATACTGCAAAAGACGGAACATCCGTTGAATTAAGAAGAGGAAAACTTCTGGCTATTTCACCCGGTGAATCAAACAAACCGCAGGAAGTTGTAAAAGTCCGTTCCGACAGCGGCAGAACGGCAGCCCTTGCGGTGTACCCCAAAAATGATGAGTTTGTAATCATTCCGGTTTTTGCAGCAGATCCATCCGACTCAGAGAAAATGAAAAAACTGCTTTCATCCTTTAATTACAGGTACAGTGTTAGCGCATGGACTTGTGCAAAAATTCTGGAGCTTCGTTGAATATGGTAAACAAATCGGCATTGTCTGTTTTTTGCGAATGGGTTGACGGTTACCTGAATTTTGAAAAAACGCCGCAAAAAAACATCTTTTGGCTTGATACAATGCAGTTTCTGTGTAAAAGATTCGGTAATCCGCAGAACAGTTGCCCGTCTTTTCATGTAGCCGGTTCCAAAGGCAAAGGTTCTGTTTCTGCAATGATTGCGTCAATACTCACAGCCGCTGGAAAATACACGGGTGTTTATTCTTCACCGCATATTGTCGATTTTTCAGAGCGCATAAGAACAGTACAGGGTGTTTTTCCAGAAGAAATATACGCAAAGTCTGCTTCAGAAGTAATGGGCGGAATTGATTCCATCATGAAAACTGATTTGCCCGGTGAAAGGTCTCTGACATGGTTTGAGATAGTTACTCTGTTTGCAATGGTTTGCTTTAAAAACGCGGGTACAGATTATTCAGTTTACGAAGTAGGTCTTGGCGGAAGACTTGACTCTACAAACATTATCACACCCGTCTGTTCCTGTATTTCTGCTATAGAACTGGAACACACGGAATTCCTTGGCGATACGGTAGAAAAAATTGCCTTCGAAAAAGGCGGAATAATTAAAAATGGGATACCGGTAATTGTTGCAGGCCAGAAAGATTCTGTAAAGGATGTATTCAGAAAGATTGCCCGTGAAAAAAATGCAGAAATAGAATTTGTTGATGAAGTATCGAAAGTTTCTGAAGTCGTCTATAAAACCAGACAGGAAAACGGCAAAACCCATACTTTCATGCACAATGTAATCTCTTCTGACAAATTCAAAAGGCCGCTTTCTGTAGATTTAAGGCTTTTGGGTGAATTCCAGGCACAGAATGCAGCACTTGCTGCCCTTGCAGTAAAATACGTTATTCCCGAACTGGACGAATCTGTTATAGAAAAAGGTCTTTCAGAAGCTGTTCTTCCCGGAAGATTTGAAATTACACACGCCCCGGAATGTTATTCACGCATACCGCAGATTATTCTGGACGGGGCTCATACCGTAAAAAGTGTTTCGTTTACCGTGGATACGTTTGAAAAACTGTTCGGAAACAAAAGCGGCAGTACTGCACATCTTCTTTTTGCATGTGCCGCCGACAAGGATGTTGAAGACATCGCGCCTCTTTTTTCAGGAAAATTTTCTGACATTATCATAACAAAACCGGGCGATGCAAAGGCTTCTGACGTCAAGAGAGCCGAACTTGCCTTTAATGCGGCAAATGAAGAGTGTACGGTCTGTTCGGACTACAACAGAGCCATAAAACTTGCCCTGGAAAAGGCCTGTCATTCAGGCGCAACCCTTTTGGTTACCGGCTCTTTTTATCTTGTTGCCGAAGTCAAAAAATACCTTTCGGGCCTTAAGTGCACCTGCTAGACAATTTTTTTTCAGGAACAGAAAACCTGTTTTATTCAGTATAAACCCGCGGAACACGTTTTGTGATGCATGATGTGATTTCGTAGGAAATTGTTCCGGTAAGGCGGGCAATGTCGTCTGCTGTCTGTAAAGCACCGTCGCGCCTGTCCCCGAAGATTACGGCCCTGTCCCATCTTTTTACACCGGAGTTCAGTCCCAGATCTATCATGCACTGATCCATGCATATTCTTCCTCTTACAGGGTATACCTTTCCGTCTACAGCCACGCATATTCCGGCTGAAGAGAATTTTCTGAGCATACCGTCTGCGTATCCAAGCGTAAGGACACCGATGTCTGTTTCGCTGTCCGACGTCCATGTTCTTCCGTAACCGACGCTTTTTCCGCTGGTGAAAGGCCTTACGGCACAGACTTTGCTTTCAAGGGTCATTACGGGTTTTAGTTCTACCGGTGTTCCTTTTTGTGTAAAATAATCGCTGTTCATGTCTCCGGGGTAGTATCCGTACGCAATGATTCCGGGTCTTACCATGTCCAGGTGGCATTCCCTAAGGTCAAGGGTAGCCGCGCTGTTGCAACAGTGTCTTATTCCGGGGTCAATACCGCTTTTTTTTACATTGCCGACAGCTTCCTCAAAACGCGAAAACTGAAGCTTTGTGTACCTGCGGCTTTCTTCGTCAGTACAGTCACTTACCGCAAAATGCGTGCACATTCCGCCGAGTGAAAGATTTTTGTATGAAAGGATTGCTTCTGCCGCTTTTCCCGCATCTTCAGGAAGAACGCCTATTCTGCCCATTCCTGTATCTACAGCAAGGTGAACGGCATAATTGTCTTTTCCCTGTGCCACCGCTTCTTTTGAAAAAAGCTCTGCATAGTCCGTGTCAAACACCAGCGGGGTAATGTCATTTTTTACGGCTTGCGGTACTTCTTCGGGACAGCACAGACTCAGCATAAGAACAGGGGCTTTTATTCCTGCCTGCCTGAGTTCTGCACCTTCATCGACTGTAGCAACCGCAAGAAAGTCAGCTCCTGCTTCAAGTACTGCCTTTGCGCATTGTACGGCACCGTGACCGTATGCATCGGCTTTGACTGCAACACACATTTTTGTATGCGACGGATCTGTAAAGGACTTTATGTTCTTTATATTGCTTTTAAGGTTGTCAAGATGAATAATTGCTTTTGTTGCTCTCATAATAATTTACATTTTAGACAAATGCACAAATTATGCAACAACAAAAAAAAATCCGCGTTTGTAAAAAACGGCCTTTCTGTACCTTCAGCGGCTTTTAGACAAGGGCGCAGAAAACCATAACAAGCATATTGTATGTAAAGTGTGCCAGAAATCCCGCGGCAACAGAACCTGTTTTTACAAAGCACAGTCGCAAAACCGTACCGCAGAGTGCCGCATTGACCACGGCCGGAATTCCCATATAAAGGTGTGAAAACGCAAAAACAGCAATTACCGTAACTTCAGCCGCAATTCTTAACCTGCCGCCGGCTCCAAGCAAAATGGCAGTTTCGGGAAGAAATTCGCGGTAAAGAACTTCCTCATAAAAAGCACCGGCCGCAAGGTTTACCGCAAGCATACCCCACTGGAGTGCAGCCGAAGGAACAGACTGTGCTGCATAAAACATTTTTCCACCCGGAACAAGCGCGCAGACCAGGCATACGGCGGCATAGACCAGCATCATTGTTCCTAAAGAAAGCGGCCACCAGACAAGAAGTGAAACAGCACTTTTGAAGCCTCTTGTTTTGAAAAAAGCCTTTGTACGGCCGCACTGAACGTCAAGAAGTGCAGCCACTGCAAGCTGGACAAGCGTGTTGAGCCCGGTTTTCCATGGAATTACAGCAGATGAAGGTTGTTTTGCAAACAGCGGCGGGAGTGCAAAAAGTATAAAAATTGCGGCAAATTCAGCGGCAAGATATTTTTTTTTCATGCGGAATATGATACAATAAAGTGTTGGAGACGTCAAATTGAATATTTTTGTTCCTATCATCGTTACACTCTCTGTCGTAGCGGTTCTTGCAAGAATATGTGTTTTATTCAGCGACAAGATTAAATTTTTTGCAAAAGGCTATGACTACGGTTTTCTCCATGTAGAAATTTCAACCATGTGGAAGCTGGCAAAAAAGTGCAAAATCAAAGATCCGCAGTCCCTGTTTGTTTCCATTCCGCTTATGAACAGATGCATCTCCTTGCTTATAGCAAAATCACGCCGCGACGGAACAGAAAATACCTTCAAGGTTCAGAAACTTCTTGAAAATCTCTATAAATTCCGTACAAGGATAGCCCTTGCTTCCGACAAAAAGCACGGCCTTGAAAGCACAAAATATCTGGTTCCGGGACAGCGGCTCAGTATAATCCTCAAGGGAAAGGGCGTATTCAATTCAAAAGTAGTAAACAGTGCACGCGAACTCGCCGTAACCCTTCCGTCACAGAGAATAAAGGGCAGCGGTGTTCCGGTGGTTATTCCCGGAAAAGACTGGGAGCTTGCAGACATTTCCGTATACCTTTGGCGAAAGGAAGATGCAGCCTATTCGTTTACGACTACAGTTCTGGGGTCTGGATTTTTCAGAAGCGAAAGTGTCCTTTTTCTGAAACAGTCGTCAGATCTTGTACGCTCGCAGAAACGCCAGTCAATAAGGTGTAAATGCGAAATATATGCGCAGCTTTTTATAATAAAGAGCGAAGTTACTGACTACAGTGCTGTAGATACCCAGGATGGATTCAAGTGCCTTCTTGAAGACATAAGCGAAGACGGTGCACTCATCAGAACCGGTGGAAAAGGACACAAGAACGTAAGAATAAAACTTCAGTTCCAGCTTGAAGGAATACTTATAATGATGTATGGGGTAGTCCGTGATGTTGAATACAATGCGGCATTGAACCAGTCGCGGCTTCATTTTGAATGTACCCACATAGACCCTTCGATGCGCAATTCAATTCTGACTTACGTTTACAATATTATTCCGCAGGAACAGAAAGACGTTCATGATGCCCTTGAACTTGCGACAGAGGAAGAAGACAATCCTTCTGAAAAACCTGATTCGGCTCAGTCCTGATTTGATATAGACTTTTGTAAAGACCTGGAGTAATATTTACAGCAGATGAAAAGAATTATTATATTTTCCAAAAAAGTTGCAGTTTTTCTTTTGTCAGCCGCCTGTACTGTTTTTTCTGCATTTGCGCAGGATGCTGTACAGAAAATTCCTTCCTACAGGATTGAATTTGTGCGCGGTGATCTTGCGGCAAAAACTCACAGCGTAAAAGAAGCTGCATCTGTCGGTGACTGCGCTTTTGTTCTTTCTGCAATGGATTTTGCACTTGAATCACATAAAACCCTTGGTGATGATGAAGAACTTAATCTTCTTGCCGGGGAATGTGTGCGCGTGTTTTCTACGGGAATAGGGCTTTCTTTTGACAAGGAAATATCACTTAAACTTGGTGACGCGTTCAGGACATTTTCTTCTGCCGCAATAAAGACAGCTGTTCTTGAAACACTGCCGATGTTTCCTTCTGCAGCGAATGTTTCTATGGTAAATGCCTATGTTTCGCAAAAAATGCAGGACGGCTCTCCTTCTGATGCTGTTCTTGTAAAAGCCGTTGAATCCCTTAAAATACTGGGCAACGGAAACTCCTTTAATATTCTTTTTATAGCAGATATTCTTGATGTCTGGCCCGAACTTAAGGACACACTTTCTGATTCTTACGGCGCACTGGCAAAAGACAGTGAAAAAGAAATACTTAACATACTTTCTGCTGTTCCGGTAGAAAAAAAACTTGTTGTTCTTGACAAAATGAATACAAATCCGCAGATTTCAAAAAAAATTTGCGGAGAAGTTGCCGAAAATGCACTTTCAGAGGCTATATATAATTTAGGGGAAGATTCAGAAATTTCTTCAGAGCAGATTGCACTGCAGCTTCTTTCGCTTTCTACAATAGCACAGACAAAGTGGACAAGGGCTGCAAAGCTTGCAACAGACAGTTTTTCTGCAATAAGAATGGAATACGAAAAGAATCTTGTTACGGCACAGGAATTTGCCATGGCAATCACAAATATTGCTGCGGTTGCTACAAGCGATACCGGCCAGGTTCTTTCGTCCTATCTGGATTTTCTTAACAAGAGCACAGAACAGAATAAAGCTCCTGTTGAAGCCGTTGTGCTTTCCGTAATCAATGCTCTGGGAGGTCTGGGCGACAAATCTGCCTTCGACTATCTGCTTTATGTAACGTATCTTGATTATCCTGAAACTGTAACGACGGCAGCAAGAGAAGCCCTAGCCAAGCTTAAGTGGTAGAAAAACTAAAAGCAAGATTCGCCAATCCTTTGATAATTGCGGCATTTGTTTGTGCCGTTTTCATCTATTCAGGCTTTGTAAAAAGCCCGCTTACGCCGCCTTTTTACGTTCCTGCCCGAATGGAAAGTGTTACTTCCCTTTGCGGAACTGTTGCTTCGAATGCTTCTGTTGTTTCGTCAGGAAAGTATTATTCCGTGATGCTCTGCGCAGACAGTGCCACGGCCGCCGTTTCACAAACAGACATTCAGCTTTGTGCCCGCGGAAAAATCAAGCTTCTTGTTCCTTCAAAAATCGCAGAAGCCGTTTACCCCGGAAAACTTTATTCACTTTCAAACAAAAGCGTTCTGCTTGAGTCCGGTGAAAAAATTGCGTGTTCTGGAAAATGGCTTTCTTCTTCAGGAATGTTTCTTGTAAAAGAAGCTGCTTCTCTGGGACATTCTCCGGGGCTTAAGGGAAAAATCCTCAGATTCCGCTCGCTGTGCCGTCTTGCCTTAAAAAGACTTTTGTTTTCGTGGGGAGATGCCGGCGGCCTTGTGCTCTCACTTCTGTCGGGTTCGCGGGAATATGTAAATAAAAGTGTCGGTGATGACTTTAAGCTTGCAGGTCTTTCACATGTTCTTGCCCTGAGCGGAATGCATCTTTCATTTTTTGCAGGACTTACGGGTGGGAGCGGCCGCCGGGTTTTCGGAAAAAGATATCTGCTTTTTGCTCGTCTTGCAGGTATTCTTTTTTTTGTGTGGTTTGCAGGACTTTCACCGTCGCTTTTCAGGGCTCTTTTGTGTTCGCTTCTGACGCTTTTATGCAGTGCTGTTTTTTGCGGACCTGTAGACTCTCTTGCCGTTCTTGGTGCATCTTTTCTTGTCCACACGGTTGCTGTTCCGTCTGACGTACATTCTGCGGCCTTTATGCTTTCATACGGTGCACTTGCGGGAATACTTCTGGCAGCAGACTGTTTGTCCTGTTTTGTAAGGTGGTTTCTTCCAGTGCCAATCGCAGACTCTCTTTCTGCTTCTGTCGGAGCCCAGACTGCGACAATTCCTGTAAGCATAAGCCTTTTTGGTATGTTCATGCCTGTAGGAATAATCGCTTCGGTTGCGGTGACTCCGGCAGTAAGTGTTTTTTTGACAGTATCTGTAGCGGCGGTACTTTTATGCCTTTTAATGCCTTTTCTTTCATACCCATTTGGCGCTATAATAAGACTTATATATGCTGTAATCTGCGGAATGGTACGCTTTTTTGCCATGGTTCCGCCTGTAGAGATTACCTGAAATCTGATTAAGTTGGAAAAAATATGAACCGTCCTGACTACAATTCACCTTCCGCCCTCAAGAAGCTGCTTGATGAAAACGGAATGGCAATGCAAAAAAAATTCGGCCAGAATTTCATGGTAAATCCTGCCGCAAGAAAAAGAATTATTGACGAACTTTCTCCGTCAGAAGGGGAAGTTGTATGGGAAATAGGGCCCGGCCTCGGTTGCATGACAGAAGATATACTTAAGCGCGGTTCAAATCTTACTGTATTCGAAATTGACCGCGGTTTTATAGGAATGCTTAGGGAATTCTTTTCGGACTATGCAAAGAAAAATACTTTCAGAATAGTTGAAGGTGATGTTCTTAAAACATGGAAAAAGCAGCTTCAGGAATCTGAACGGCCGGTTAAACTTTCGGGAAATCTTCCGTATAATATTGCCGCAACTTTTATTGCAGACACAATTACCGGCGGACTTGTTTTTGACAGATGCGTCTTTACAGTACAGAAAGAAGTGGCACAGAGAATGGCTGCCGCTCCGGGAACAGAAAACTATTCTTCGTTCAGCGTGCTCTGCCAGTGGGGGTACGACGTCAGATGCGGAATAGAACTCGCTCCAGGTAACTTCTGGCCGCGTCCGAATGTTGCTTCGCAGTCTGTTATCATGACAAAAAAGGCCGTTCCGTATGAGTGCAAAGATCCCAAAATGTTTACAAAACTTGTTCACGCACTTTTTGCCAGCAGAAGAAAAACCATTGCAAACAACATAAAAGCCGTTCTTCCAAAAGGAATGGACAGTGAACCGCTTTTTGCAGCAGCAGGTGTCAAAGGTTCGGACAGGGCAGAAAATCTTTCGGCGCAGGATTTTATTCGCTTGTCCGACACTGTCGCTTCTGCTATAATTGACAGCCGGAGTGCAGAATGACAAAACAGCAGATTGCAGATAATTTTTCAAAAATCAGAGAAGACATAAAAAATGCCGAGCTTAACTCAGGCAGGGCTCCAGGAAGTGTAAAGCTTTGTGCAGTAAGCAAATTCCACCCTTTGGAAAGTGTAGTTGATGCCCTCGAATGTCACCAGACACTTTTTGGCGAAAACCGTGTTCAGGAAGCTTTTGAAAAATTCAATTCGATCCGGAGTCTGCCCCAGGTTACAGACGGGACCCTTTTGCAGCCGCAGCTTCACATAATAGGAAGCCTTCAGCTTAACAAAGTAAAAAAAGCCGTTCAGATTGCCTCGTGCATTCAGTCTGTTGACCGCGAAGAACTTCTTTCAGAAATAGAAAAGCAGTGTTCCAAGCTGGACAAAAAAATTAATGTTTTTTTTGAACTTCACACGGCCGAAGACTCAAAGTCGGGTTACGGTTCGGAAGACGAACTTATTGAGTCTGTGCAGAAAATTGCCGACGGAGACTTTTCCCATATTGTTCCGGCTGGGCTTATGACGATGGCTCCTTTTACAGAAGATAAAATTCTTATAGGAAAATCGTTTGAAAGACTCAGGCTGTTAAAAGAAAAACTCGCATCTCTT
The DNA here is from genome assembly GCF_016117655.1 of Treponema peruense. Lineage (NCBI taxonomy): Bacteria > Pseudomonadati > Spirochaetota > Spirochaetia > Treponematales > Treponemataceae > Treponema > Treponema peruense. Next base: position 1,414,886 of record NZ_CP064936.1, on the reverse strand, counting down.
TTTCCCGCACTTAATATCAATGAACTGAGCATGGGAATGAGCGGTGACTATAAAATTGCCATCGAAGAAGGAAGTACTATGGTCAGAATAGGTACGGCACTTTTTGGCGAGAGGGAGTACAGCGCATGATAAAGCGAACTGCTGTCATTGTGGCGGCTATTCTTCTTTTAATTAATGTACCTGTTTTCCCTGATTCAGCTTCTTCTACGGAGCCTGTCCCTTATGATAAAAATGAGTTTCCCCAGTGGTCAAAGGATTTGCGCCGTGCAGAAATAGTCTCGTTCGGTTCGCTCCCTTTTGTTACAATCGGTGTTACCATGGGTTATGGTTCCTACCTTTATTTTACGGGCTCAACATCTTCTTTTCCGAATCCCTTGGACAAAAGCGGCAACTCATTTTCTTCGGAAGAGCAACTTAAAATTTTCGGAATGTCACTCGGAATCAGTTGCGTTATCGGAATTGTCGATTTTATTATAAACAGAATAATCAATATCAATAACAGCCGCCGCAATGCAGAACTGAACGGATCTTCCATTACAGTTACACCTGTGTACCCGGTTTTGGAACAGCCTGTTGACCCGCCGCCTTTAGAGCTGCCGCCACCTGATGAACCGCCACAGCCACAGGACAGCGGGGAATTGTCTGAATAATGCCGTATTTTTCTGCAAAAGTTCCCCCTGACTACACGGGCGGTGAGCGTCTTGACAAATATATAGCTTCTCTTCCCAACGGAATGAACAGAAGCCGTCTTAAAAGCGGTCTTACAAACATTCTTGTAAACGGAAAAAAACAGAAAATTTCGTTCAAAATAAAGGCCTCTGACCAGATAGACATAGAATGGGAAGACCAGATTCCGGACGATATAGAACCGCAGGATATTCCCCTTAATATTGTATACGAAGATGAAAATGTCTGTGTCGTTAACAAAGAGCAGGGCATGGTAACACATCCCGCCTGCGGAAACTGGACAGAAACACTTGTAAACGCACTTTTATTCCACTGGGGCCGCCAGAAAATCCCTGAACTTCTGGAAGGCCCCCCTTCGGCTATTCTTGCAAACCGCCGTCCCGGTATTGTACACCGCTTGGACAAAGAAACATCGGGCATTATCATTACTGCAAAAAACCGCGACAGTGAAGAATGGCTTTCTGCCCAGTTCCGTGACCACCGCCATATGGTCAAGGAATACATTGCCATCTGTACCGGCCGTCCCGCCCACAGACAGGGTGTAATCAAAACACAGATTATAAGGGATCCAAAAAACAGGCGGCGTTTCAAAGCGGTTACTGCAACCGGTGAAGGAAAATATGCCGAGACAGCATACAGATGCATCTGCTGTTACGGGGAATATTCGCTCATAAGAGTACGCCTTGCTACAGGCCGCACGCACCAGATAAGGGTACACATGAAGTACCTTAACTGTCCCATCCTTGGAGACGGAATCTATTCAAAACCCGACAAAAAGTTTCCAAAGGCAACGCTCATGCTTAATGCAGCCCTGCTTGGAATAAGACTTCCCGGCCAGAAAAAACTTTCATTCTTCAAATCACCGACTCCAAAAAGATTTATAGAAGTTCTGAAAGTCCTGCATAGGGATTTCAAAAAGGCAATAATTCCAGAAGAAAAATAAAATGATGGGTGATATAAGAATTATACATGTGCCTTCAGACGATGAACCTTTCGCAGTAATAGACAAACCTCGTTTTTTACCCTCAGCGCCTCTTTACGAAGGTGATGACAGCGCGTTTACACGGGCAGCGGCGGTTTATCCTTTTCTACTTGGTGTAAATGGAAAAAAGCCCTGCGAACACGGCCTTCTGCACAGAATTGACACTCTTACAAGTGGGTTGCTTCTTGTTGCGTCGACACAGGCTGCATACGAAAGTCTTTCTACGGCCCAGGACAGCGGTCTTTTTGTAAAAACATACAGGGCAGTCTGCCGTCAGCTTAAAGGACAGGAGCAGTGCGGTTTTGCGCCTTTACCGCATGATTTTAATATAGAAAGTTTCTTAACATGTAAACAAAATTATACGGTGAAATCAAAATTTCGTCCTTATTCTGCCGGCTCAAAGCAGGTGCGCCCTGTTACAGAATACTCTGGTGAAGCCGCAAGAAAAAAAGCGTCCGGCAAAGAATACAGTACCGTAATTTGTGCAAAGAAATGCCTGGCTTCAGATACTGCAGAGATATTCTGTTCAATTACAAGCGGTTACAGACACCAGGTACGCTGTCACCTTGCATGGCTGGGGATTCCCGTCAGAAACGACCCATTGTACGACCCCTGTTATAACCCGGACTGTACCCCAGAAGAAAGCTTTGATTTTAGTGCGGTAAAAATTGAATTTCCCAATCCGGTAACAGGTAAAAAAGAAATATTTTCCCTTGTTTAAATCCAAATCCACGATGCTGGGTAAATAAAAAAACACGCAGACATAAAAAAAAAGACTCCTTTCGGAGTCTTGAATCTGCCCGGAACCTGACTTGAACAGGCATGCCGTGAGGCACTAGTACCTGAAACTAGCGTGTCTACCAATTCCACCATCCGGGCAAGTGCGTTTATTTTAACACAAAATGCATTTGTCTGTCAATAACCGTCGCCTTATTCCGCATCAGAAAATTAAAATTCTTTGCATCTAAAAAACAAAAGCACAAACATTATTATAAGAACGGCAATAGTTACTACAAAAAGCCATGCTGGAGCGCCGCTGTCTGTGTTTCCACCGGTTCTTTTTTCATGTTCAGAAAATGCCCTGTCTATTGCGCGGCGCGACTTTCCCGAAAGTCTGTGTTTTCTTGCATCAAGGGAAGTTTCACTGTCGCCGTCTCCGTAAATTTCAGAATGGCTCATTGCATAGTGACATACAGGACAGCCCAAAGCAAAGTCTTTTACAGTTCCAGTGTGGCCGCATGAAGGGCATCTGACTGCCGCAAAAAATTTTCCGCACGAAGGGCAGAATCTTGCTTTTGCAGCTACTTCAGAACCGCAGTTTTCGCAGAAATATTTGGCTTTTTTTGCAGAATCATTCTTTTTTGAAGCCATTATTCTGTTCCAAGATTGTCAACTGTGTAATCGTAAATTTCCCAGATTCCGTCACGCTGCCTTACATAATAGGTATAGCGTTTTTTTTCGGTAAAGGTATTGTTGTCAAACCATTCCAGAACTTTGACAGAACCATCTGTTTTGGAATACATTGTAGTTTCAATTTCAAACCGTGACGGAATGGCAACAATGTCGTGATCAATGCGCTGCTGCATAAGATCTGCCTTGTATGAAGCAATCATTCTTTCACGTTCATCGGCGCTTACGTTGTTGTACCTGCGGCGTCTTGAAGGATCCCTTTTGAGTATTTCTTCAAGGTTTATATACAGGAAAAACTGGTCCCAGAGACTTTTCTGTCTTGCAATAATCGTCTGTTCAACAACCTTGTCTGGGCCGATTTCTTCCGGACGCAGAACGGCAGCACTTGAAGAGTGTACGGGAATTGCCGTAGAAGCAGCAGCAGAAGGCGAGGGTCTTATTTCAAGACTCAGGCGGTTTGAAGAAACATAATTTGTTTTGTTGCGGTAAAGTTCAGGGTAGAAATTCATTTCAACATAGTAGACCGAAGGATTGTCTATCTGAACATAATGCTTGAGGTTTTCTACAAAAGAGTAGGATTCACCCGGTTCCAGTGAAATCTCGCGGAAGTATACTGTTCTGTTTGTTGTTCTTTTTCTTGTCAGCGCTTCGGTATCTGAAAGACGTGAATTTCTTACGTTAAAAACAGAAAAATCTATGGAAAACATACGGTCATCGGCTAGTTTGAACCTTAAGGTATCAGAGCCGTTGTTTGCTACGGTTACGTGTATATAAACAGGATTTGATTCTACTTCTCCGGGGTAATACATTGTTCTGTCGTAAAATTTTATCGAAACATCCGCGTCCGGCGGAATATTGTTTTGTGCACTTACGCTATGGGCAAAAATACTAAAAATGGCTATAATGGCAAGAACTGTGCGTTTCACGGTAAAATCTCCTGTAAGAGCCGCTGGAATTTTAAGCCGGCTTTTCTATTATATCGGAATATTAACATGAATTCATTATCTGCAAAATCCACAAATTCTCTTATAGCGCTTGTCTCTGCATGGAAAGAAATGCATGATGCAGTAATTGCAGCTGCAGACGGAACAGTTCAGTCACCGGTACAGATAAACGGACTGCGCGGAAGCCTTCCGGGATTTTTTGTCTCGCAGTTTATGGACAGAACTGTACTTAACGCAATACACGACCAGCAGTATTCGGGCGGCGGAAAAGCGGATGTCAGAGATATGTATATTGTTGTTTCCACGCAGAAAGAAGCAGATGAGTGCGAGTCGGATCTTCAGACTATAACCGAATCAAAATTTGAAATACACAAGCTTCCGTGGTGGGGAACACTTCCTTACAGGCCGGCCGCAAAAGGTTCGTCTGTTTTTGGTGAACGTGCAGGTGTTCTGTCAAAAATGGCATGCAAAAACAGCCGGTCGCAAAAGCCGCGCATTTTTATTGTACCCGAGCGTTCTTTTCTTACACCTGTTCCGCCGCCTGAATATATGCGTTCTCTGAGCATAAGCTTAAGGAAAGGCGGTGAATACGATATAGAAAAACTTGCCGAACAGCTGTCGGCCCTGGGTTATACAAGAGTTCCCAGAGTTGGAATGAAGGGTGAATTTGCCGTACGCGGTGAAGTTCTGGACTTTTTCATGCCGGGTGAACAGTTCCCGCACAGAGTCGTATTTGACTTTGATGTGATTGACCAGATTAAAGTATTTGATTTTGAGTCGCAGTCTTCAAAAGAAAACATAGATTATCTTCTGGTTTATCCCATGAAGGAAGTTGTATGGACAGATGAACTTACCCAAAAGCTCGAAAACATACTTGACCAGGAAGACAAAGACGGAATAATCAATGATTTTGCAGGCTTTGATGAACAGCGCAGAAAGGGAAGAGCCGTTGTTCTAGGGACAGAATGTCAAACGAACGGTAGTTTATATACTAACGAACGGTCGTTGGAATTAACTAACGATAGTTTAGAAAATGCTTTTGGTGATTTTGCCGGTGTAAATAACTTACGAACAGTTGGTAGTACAAGCGTTCATTTGGCGCTTACAGATATGTCTCGTGCCCAAAAAGACCATATTCTTACCGAACTTTCGGTAGCACGCCAGACAGAAGGCGAAGAGTTATTCTACGGAGTTCTCTGGAACAGACAGTATTCGCTTTTGGACTACGCAGGAAACTCTTCTTACGTCTTTTTTTATGACTGGGACCGCCTTGTAAATGCAATGCGTCTTATGGAAAACGAATATTCCAAGTCATACAGGGCAGCCAGACAGACAATTCCGGTTCTTATGCCTGCTTACATGCTCTTTGACTTTTTCTCTTTGGCAAAAACACACGAACGTTCGTTTGCATTCAAGAGTCTTGACGGAATATCAGAACTCGGTGGAATGGAAAATGAAGTTCAGGATTCAGAAGTTCTGGGCAATGACTATTTCAAAAGTTCACTGCATCTTTCTTCTGAATCACCGCAGAGTTATTTCGGCAACATCAATTATCTTAAGGAACGCATTTCGACACTGCAAAAAGAAGGATGGAATATCTATGTTTTTGCAGACAACCCCAATCAGGCTTTAAGAATAAATGAAATTATCAAAGACTATACAGAACCTTCAGATACTTCTGTTTTTCCTGTAAGAGTTTTTCCGCTTTCCATTTCACAGGGATTTTCTGTTGCCGATGAAAAAATTCTTGTCATTCAGGAAAACGAAATTTTCGGACGCAAGAGAAACGCACCAAAGTCAATAAGAAAAGCCCGTTCCAAGGCAATAGATACTTTTGTTGAACTGAACCCCGGTGATTATGTTGTTCACGTTAACTACGGAATAGGTTTGTTCAAAGGCATTGAGCGCGTTAAGGCGATGGGAACCGAACGTGACTACATAAAACTTGAATATGCCGACGAAGAATTTGCCTTTGTTCCGATTGAGCAGGTAAACATGGTTCAGCGCTATATCGGAAGTGAAAGCGAACACCCGAGGCTGGACAGAATAGGTTCAAAAAGCTGGAGTGCAAGAAAGGCAAAAGTTCAGCAGAAAGTAGAGGAGATGGCAGAAAAGCTCATTGACCTTTATTCAAAAAGACAGGCTTCACGCGGATATGCTTTTCCAAAAGACACTGAATGGAACGCTGCATTCGAGGCTGCATTTCCTTACGAAGACACCGCCGACCAGTTTTCTGCAACACAGGAAATCAAGGAAGACATGGAAAAACCCGTTCCAATGGACAGGCTTGTCTGCGGCGATGTAGGTTACGGAAAGACAGAAATAGCTATGCGAGCAGCCTTCAAGGCCGTCATGGGCGGAAAACAGGTTGCTTTTCTTGCGCCTACAACAATTCTTGCCGAACAGCATTATGAAAACTGCATTGAACGCTTCAGAAATTTTCCGGTAAGAATAGCACAGCTTTCAAGATTTGTTCCGCCTGCAGAACAGAAAAAAATTATTGCAAGTCTTTCTGCCGGAGGAGTCGATATTCTTGTCGGAACGCACAGGATTCTTCAGAAAGATGTTAAGTACAAGGATCTGGGGCTTCTCATAATTGATGAGGAACAGCGCTTTGGTGTAAAAGACAAGGAAAAACTCAAGGAAATGAAGACAAACATAGACTGTCTTGCCATGAGTGCAACACCTATCCCGCGTACACTTCACATGAGTATGCTCAAGATAAGAGACATGTCGCTTTTGACAACACCGCCCCAGAACCGTCAGCCCATAGAAACTGCAATAGAAGAATACAGCGACGAAAAAGTTGCAATGGCAATCCGTGCAGAAGTAAAAAGGGGCGGGCAGGTTTTTTATCTTCATAACCGTGTCGAAACACTTGAAGATACCCGCAGAAAAATAGAAAACCTCGTTCCTGAAATGCTTGTAGATGTAGCACACGGCCAGATGACAAGTGAAGAACTGGATGATATTTTCAGAAGATTCAAGATGGGCGGCTTTCATGTACTTGTTGCAACTACAATAATCGAAAACGGAATAGATATTCCCAACGTAAACACAATAATCATTGACCGCGCAGATATGTACGGTGTAAGCCAGCTTTACCAGCTCAGGGGAAGAGTAGGCCGTAGCGACAGAAAAGCCTATGCATATCTGTTCTATCCCGAAAACAAGGCTTTGAGTGAAGTTGCAATGAAACGCCTTCAGGTAATAAGCGATTTTACAGAACTGGGCTCGGGCTTTAAAATTGCCATGAAAGATATGGAAATACGCGGTGCAGGAAACCTTTTGGGAAGAGACCAGAGCGGTGAAGTTTATGCCGTCGGGTTCGAAATGTATCTGAGTCTGCTTAATTCTGCAATCGAGCGTCTTTCAAACAGCAATTGGCATGCACCTGATGAAGTCCTTCTTGAACTTGAATATTCCGGTTTTATTCCGGACACATATATCCGTGAAGCCGAAACAAAAATGGAAATGTACAAAAAAATTGCCGGCGTTCAGACACAGGCCGATCTTGATTCAGTCTGGGATGAACTTTCGGACAGATTCGGTCCTGTTCCCGACGAAGTGGCAAGTCTTTTGAATCTGGCCAAAATCAGAATAATCTGCAACAGGCTTTCAATAAGTTCGCTTAAAGAAAAACGCGGTGTTGTCTATGTAGAATTTTCTGATGTGTCAAAGATAAGCGTAAATAAAATATTAAAACTCATTCAGACAAGCGCCGGACGTGTAAAACTGGATCCTGCCCAGCCCAACAAAATTATTCTTGAAGCTAAGTCCATAGACCTAAAGTCCAAAAGTGACTTTATCAAAGAAAAACTGGAACAGCTCCTTGCATGAAGAAAAACTTGCAGGAGTTACCAGATTGCGAGTAAGCCCCAGATTGCCATCCCGAACTTGTTTCGGGATTTTTTTTATTGAAAAAAAATATTTCTGAAAAAATAACTTTTATAAATGTAAATAAAAATATTGACAAAGTGAAGGGGGGGGTAAAATTAACTACTTTATTAAAGGAGTTATAAAAAAATGAAAAAGCTTTTTACTTTTATCTGTGCAAGTTTAATGGCAGGATCTTTATTTGCACAAACTTTTGATTCAAAAAAACTTGCAGTTGAAGGAGTTATTTCACTTCAGCAAAACAGAAAAGATGTCAGTTATGAATTAACTGATTATGAAGTAAGTAACGATTTGACCTACTTTACTTATACTTAGATGCAGGAAACAAAAATTTTATTGTCAAAAACTTATACACAGTATAAATGCTTCTTGAATATTACAAGTTCTGAAGAGAACGGAGCAAAAAAGCTTGTTACGAATATCGAAAATGAAATTTATTTTAGATCGGTAAATGCTGATGGATCAGAAATTCGGCGCACACCTAATGTTAAAGGTGTTTCGTATGAATGGACAAAGGCTGCTATTTTAAATAAAAAAAAGATTTTAGACTCTGTTTCTGAACAGGTTGAAAAAGATTTGATTGCTGAATTAAACAAGACTGATGATGAGCTTTCAAAATCTCTGGTTGCATTCTTTTCAGATGACGTAAATATCACTTATTTTGATGCAGATGCTTTGGGAAAACTTGCTATGAATTATCCGATGCTTTGCAGTGTTCCTTCACTGGTATGGAAATTAAACAAAGATAAAAGTGAAATATGGTTCAACAAATATAAAGAAACGGTAACAGATGCAAAATTTGATAACACTTTTGAAGTTTGTGCTGTAAAAGAAAGTAATATTCCGGAATATAAATACCTCATTGAGTGTTTAGCAGGTTTTAGTTATTTCCCTGGCGATGGTTTTGTAGACCTGATGGAAGGCTACAAGGAATTAATGAGTGAGTCGTTTGGAGAGTTCTACAGTACAAAAGAATTGCGTGAAAAATCATATAACTCGTATAAATCTAATTTTAGAAAATCTGTTTTTATTAAATTATATTCAAATGATGATAAATATATTGACATGAACAAAGGTGATAAACTTGAGGTAAAAGGAATATTAAAAGCAATCAATACTCCTGGTACGTTACTAAAAGAAATAACATCTATTTCAGTTTACGAAGAATAAACATATTTGAAACGGTATTTTTCTTAAAAACATAATCTGACAGCCTGCTGTAGTTACTTGACATAGTAATTACAGCAGGCTGTATTGACATTTTGATATATAATTTTGTTATACTTATTTTCATAGGTTTCCCAATCCGTACTCTTTTAATTTACGTTGAAATTTCCTATAATGATTACATGATTCAAGCAGGGAAAAAAAAGATACACGAATATAAATTTGCAAAATTTAAAACTGAGTTTGAAGAAAATGATTGTGTTTATTCACAGAAAATTTTTGCCAGCGACACTGATTTTACAAATCATACAAATAATGTGCGTTATGTAAAAAGCATGGGAATGTGGCAGAACCCATCAAACAGGACCAGCCCGCAGACTTATACATGTCATTTTTCCACATAATAGTGTCTTATGTGGAAATCCCAAGGCAGTTTACTTGAATGTCTTTGAGGGAAATGAATCAGGCTGTACAACCCACAATAGTTTGTGCAGGTTACCACAACTTGCCTGCGATTTCAAAGCCGCCAAAACAGCCTGCCAGACAAGACAATACGGCAAAAGACAAAAACATATATAGCACTGCGATTGCGTAATGACCGCTTTGAATCAACATCATAAATCCAAAAAACTAAAACTTCATGCAGCTCGAACTGTAACTTTCTTCGGGGTATGCTACTTCAAATCCGCAGCGGGCTTCACTGTTGAGTTCGCGCAGTTCCTTTTTTCCTTCTATATACAAGTCATAGTTTATTCCCGCAGACTCGTAACCGCAACCCAGTTCGTAATCATCACCAAGGGAGTCGGCTACAATTTTTGCGCGCTCTTCTTTTGTGGTGTCTTTAATCAGAATGCTTTTCATAAAAATCCTCTTTGCTAAAAAAATTAATTCCAGTTTTTCCAGATGTCCGGCTGATACCCGATAGTTGCATCAGTCTTTCCGTTACGGACAATCGGCTGAACCAAAAGCAGCGGATTGTCCAAAAGTTTTTCTTCTTTTTCACTGTCGTCAAGATATGCAAATGAAGCGTAGTCTTTGTTTTTTTTGTCGGCAAGAGAATCAATCGCGGCCTGCCTGTCCCCTGCCCTTTTTGCAATAGAAGAAATTACGCTTTCGAGTTCACCTTTTGAAAGTCCCTTTTCCTTAAGATCGATTTTCTGAAACGCAATTCGCCGTTCACTAAAATAACGTTCCGCTTTTTTTGTCTCAAAAGATTTGCTTGTTCCGAATATTTGTACTGCCATATTTTCTCCCATAATTTTTTGTATTTGTGAAATTATTATTGTTACAATTTTACTACAACACCGTATCATGTGGAAGAGATTTTGCTGAATTCTGAAAATATAACTCTCATAACATTTACTGGACAAACATGATAACACCATGATATAATTTTATTATGCAGAGTTTAAAAGCACGTATTTTGAGAATCATCGCAACCATACTTGGTTTTTTCGGAATTTCCTCAACATTTGTAGCCTGCTACGGTGTTCCAATTAATGCAATTGGCGGAAGAATTTTTTTTGATGAAAACAATAACTCAAGTTATGATGAGGGTGAAGAAATAAAAGGACTATCTGTTAAACTTGAAGATACTTCAGAAACTATCCTAACAGATGAAAACGGAGACTTCTATTTTATTGTATCGCAAAATATGGAAGAAGGAACACTTTTAATTGAAGATACCGACGGCGAAGAAAACGGCGGAAAATTTAAAACAAAAAAAATCAAAAGATCCGTTTATGACGGCGATTTGATCAAAATGGAAAAAGATAATTAAAATGTTCCTGAAAAGTTTCCGTCAGTCAGTATTCAGAATATGGCGAAATATTCAGATTAAAAATCACAAATTGAATTATCTCTTTTGGGAATGTACCTTGCGCTGTAATTTGGATTGCCTTCACTGTGGAAGCGACTGCTTAAAGAATTCCCAAACTCCTGACACACCTTTAAAAGATTTTGTAAAAGTTCTTGATGAAATTAAAGCCGGTGGAATTAAAAATTTATTTATCTGCATTACAGGCGGCGAACCTTTACTTAGAAATGATCTGGAACAGGCAGGACAGGAAATTATCAAACGCGGTTACAACTGGGGAATCGTCACAAACGGAATGCTGCTTACCAATGAGCGATTTGTTTCTCTTGTAAAAGCCGGAATGTCTTCAATCAGTTTTGATATGGACGGGCTTGAAGCCGAACACAATTACTTGCGCCGGAACAAACATAGTTTTGAAAAAGTCGTCAATGCAATCCGTACAGCAGTTACTTTTCAAAAAAAATTTCCGTCATTTATTTTTGATGTAATAACATGCGTGCATCCGGGCAATATAAATTCACTTAATGAAGTGCGTGATTTTTTGATTTCAGAAAATGTAAAACGCTGGAGGATTTTTTCTATTTTTCCTGAAGGGCGTGCAAAAAACAATGAACTTTTTCTTTCTGCAGAACAATACAAGCAACTGATAGAATTTATTTCTTCTACGAGAAAATTTAAAACCCAGCAGAATAAAAGAATCCATGTAAATTATTCCTGTGAAGGATATCTTGGAAAATACGAACTCAAAGTACGCGATTATTTCTTTTTCTGCCAGGCTGGAATTTCAATTGGTTCGGTAATGTGCAACGGTGATATAAGCGCCTGTCTTTCTGTCCGTGCAAAAGATTTTATCCAGGGCAACATTTACAAAGATAATTTTATGGATATCTGGAACAAAAAATTCTGTAACATGAGAGATCATTCGTGGGCAAAAACCGGACGCTGTAAAAAATGCCGCAACTGGAACAACTGCCTTGGAAACGGAATTCACCTTCACGAAAATGCACATTCTGAACCTGCAGTCTGTAATTATAAAATTCTGAATACTCCGTAATCCAATACTTTTGAACCGAAAGCAGCGTAAAGTGAAGCAAATTCCATTCCGATATAGCCGGCTCCAATCAGCACAAGTTTTTCAGGCAACTTTTCCAAAGACAATAATTATTGAGTTGTACTTTTTTTCATCTCTGATAACATCCGTCTTTAAGTTGATATGTTTATCATAACATATATAAGGCTTATTGTTCTTTTTATTTTGCTGCTATTATTAAAATTACGGATTTATACGAAAAAAATTGTTACGTTTTGAAACAGAACGATTATGTGGAAGATATGTAATATAACCTGCCGTTTCTGCCGATAATACAATTTATGGAAGAAAAAGCATTGCATTCCCTTGCACAGACACAGGATTCTCTCAGGGAATTTATTCAATCCCAGTCAGACAAGGCGACAGATTTAACTAATATATCTGCACAGGAATTTCTGGAGCGTTTCCAAAAATACACAGAAGCTGAACGGCAGGAAGCATTCAACCGCAAAATCAAACTTTCCAAACTTGAATACGACGGCGAAAAAGATTTGTTTCTGGATACATTCAAAAGTGATGACACACGCGACGCATACTGCAGGTCAATAAATTTTGCAGAAGAATATGCAGCAACCCTGGATAAGTCGCTTTTGGAATTTACACCTGCCGAAGCCGACGATTTCATCTATTCACAGAAAAACCGTGCTCCTGCATCAATAAGACGTGATGTTGCGGCTGTATCAAGTTTTTTTACATTTCTTGAGCGGCGCCACAAGGGAATTTCAAACCCGTTCCGCGGAACACGTGCCAGACCAAAAAAAACACCTGTCAGGCCAAGCGCTTACCCTACCGAAAAAGAAGTTGAATACATAATTTCCCATTTGAAAGACAAGAAACTTTCTCTGATTGTCTACATTATTGCACACCGCGGACTCAGAATCGGTGCTTTTCAGGGTATTTCAATACGTGAATGCAATTTCAAGACTGTCAGCAAAGGAAAAGAATACAAAGGAACTTTTTCGCCTCAGATAATCCAAATGATTAAAGCGCAGAAACTGCCTCTTACTGCACCATTTGCAGATCTTGATACCGTAAGCCTTAAGTCAAAGATAAAATATGAAGTAGAAAAAATGTATCTTGCAGGCGAAATAAATGCACCCTACTCGGCACATGACTTCCGCCACTACTTTGCCGCAACAGAATATGCAAAGGATCATGATATTTACAGGGTATCAAAACTTCTTAACCACGCAAATATAACAGTTACCGAAACCTATTTGAAAAGCATAGATGTTATTCTTTAATTCTATAAAAAAAACGGCTGTCTTCTTACCGGACAGCCGCTTTTGTCAACTTGATTCCAAACTACAGATTTTCACAAAGCCATGACTTGAAGCTTTCGTAATCTTTTCCCATAGGAATTGCATGGTCAGGAAGAGACATAACCCTTGCAAGTCTGTCAGGAATTCCCGGTTCGCGGCCAATCGCATTTACTACAGTTGCACCGAATTTCGCAGGATGTGCCGTCTCAAGAACAATTCCGACTGCTTTTTTATCAGCAACGCTCTGTGCCCATTCCGGAACATTGTTGCTGAGACCAGGTTTTGCAGGGTCAGTATCCAGCTTGCCTTCCATAAGTTTTTCCATATCACCGCTACGAATGTCATTCCATGCCTTCCATGCAACAGCACCGTGCGGGTCAATAATATAACCGGTTTTGTCGTGACAGGCTCTGATGGCTTCAAGTGTACCTGCATCGTCAGTCCAGTAAGAAGCAAATTTAGCCCTTACCTGCTCAAGTGTATAAAGAGAACTGATTCGTTCATAGTTACTCGGTGCACCTACATCCATAGCGTTGCTCAGTGTTGCAACAGAAGGACGTGCCTTGTATTCACCTGTAGAAATCCAGTCAGGAACAGTGTGGTTTGAATTTGTAGCCGCAACAAAACCGTCTATAGGAGCACCCATTTCTGCAGCAATAAGACCGCTTGTAAGATTTCCGAAGTTTCCGCTCGGAACAACAGCAATTATAGATGCGTTGTCAATTTTGCTGTCATGCGGAATTCTGTTCTTTACAACCAGAGAAGAATACATATAGTAAAAACTCTGAGGCAAAAGTCGTGAAATGTTGATTGAATTGGCAGATGAAAGCCTGAATTTGCTTCTGAGTTCGGTATCGGTAAATGCTGTTTTGACAAGTTTCTGGCAGTCGTCAAAAGTCCCCTTTACCTTAAGAGCACGCACGTTTCCGTCAAATGTAGAAAGCTGCTTTTCCTGGAGAGGAGAAATTTTTCCGTCGGGGTAAAGAATGGTTACATCAATTCCTGGAACATTATGAAAAGCACTTCCAACAGCCGATCCTGTATCGCCGCTTGTAGCAACAAGAATATGCAGGTTTGTGTCTTCACCCCTGTTAAAATAAGACATTACGCGGGCCATGAATCTGGCACCAAAATCCTTGAATGCACATGTAGGTCCGTGAAACAGTTCAAGAACATATGTAACAGGATCAATCGGAACAATCTGTGCAGAAAAAGGATATGCATCTTGGATAATTGATTCCAAATCTGAATCCGGAATTTCACCTTTTACATACGGTTTTGCCATTTCAAAGGCAATTTCCCTGAACGAAGGCTCAGGTGTTCTATTTAAGAATGCTGAATCAAGCTTTGGAAATTCAACCGGAATATAAAGTCCCCCGGTTTCGGAGTTCATTCCGTTCATCACTGCCGTTCTAAAATCAACGGCTACTTTTTTATCACGGGTATCGGTGTAAATCATTTGCAAATCCTAAAATAAATTTCAATAATTATACTATTTTTATTCATTAATTGCAACTTATATTGGAATCTGCAAAAATCACTCCAGTCCCAGTGCCATACATGCCTGTTCTGCCGCTGCCTGTTCTGCGGACTTTTTGTTTTTTCCTGCAGCAGGACCGTAAACAACATCTCCAAGCCTTACAGAAATATAAAATGTTCTGTCGTGATCAGGGCCTGAAGTACGCTCCAGCTTGTACAATGGACAGGAACGCATTTTTTTCTGGTAAAATTCCTGAAGAATTGTTTTGTAATCCTTTGTTCCACGGTCATTCTGCACTTTGCGGATTTCAGGAACAATGAATTCAAGTACAAATTTTTCTGCCGCTTCATATCCCGAATCAAGATATAGCGCACCTATAACCGCTTCAACTGCATCTGCAAGAATTGCCTTTTTTGTCCTTCCGCCCGAAAGTTCCTCTCCCCGTCCCATAATCAGGTAACGGTCAATATGCATTTTTTCAAGACCAATCGGGGCAAGAGTTTTTTCGCTTACAACATTTGCCTTGATTTTTGCAAGGTCCCCTTCAGGGTTGTCCATCATGTCTTCATATAAAAACGCAGCAGTTGCAAGCCCCAGAACACTGTCTCCAAGAAACTCAAGCCGTTCGTTATTGTAGCATTTGTATTCGCTGTTTTCGTTGGAAAAGGATCTGTGGTGAAAAGCCAGGTCAAGCAGGTTAAGACTTTTGAATTTAAGGTTAAGATTTCTGCAGAATTCCTCAAGCATACGGCGTCTTTTGCCGTCCAGTTTTTTTGATTCGTAAAATATGTCTCTTAAATTCATTCTTTTTGCCCAATTATTTAAATAAAAAAAAGCACTGTACTTTTAATACAGTGCCTCCCTTAAAGAAACTACGAAAATTACTGCTGCTGTGAGCGGATAAAGTCGTAAGCATCCTTTACAGTTTCAAACTCGTTAGCCTTGTCATCCGGAATCTGGACTCCCATTTCCTCTTCGATGGCATAAACAAGCTCGTATGTATCAAGACTGTCAGCTCCGAGGTCTCCGCGGAATGAAGATTCCATTGTTACCTTAGCTGGGTCAAGATCAAGTTTCTCTGCAATAAGCTTCTGAATTTTCTCAAAAAGTTCGTCCATTTTATTCTCCTGAATTATTAGCCGTTAACTTCCGGTGTAATCACCTGACGTCCACGATAGAAACCGCACTTCTGGCAAACATGATGCTGAAGAACAAGGTTTCCACAATTGCTGCAAGCAACAAGGTGTGGTGTGTCGAGATGCATATTAACACCGCGTCTTCTTTTTGTTACGGCCTTTGAAGTTTTCGATCTAGGTACTGCCATAATATATAACCTCGCTATAATTTTTAGTCGTCTGTATAACGTTGCTTATATTACTACAGATTCCTATTTCATGTCAAGAATTATATAGCCATTTTGTGCTAAATGTCAATAAAAAAATCTGACAAAATCACAGAATTTGTCAAAATAATTGATTTTAAGCTGTTTTCCTGGTTAATCAGCCTTTTGACAATACTTTTTTCTTAATTCTTCGGCAACAACTGGTGGAACCATGGCACTTACGTCACCGTTATATCTTGCAACTTCTTTTATACTGCTGGAACGTATCAAAAAGAATTTCTGTTCAGTCGGAACAAAAAGTGTTTCCACGTCACTGTCCAGGGATTTATTCAGCAGGGAAAGATCAAATTCATATGAAAAATCCATTGAATTTCTTATTCCGCGCAGGAGAACTTTTGCACCCGTCTGCTTGCAGTAGTCTACGACAAGTTTGTTCCAGCAGTGAACTGTAACATTTTTGTAGTTTTTTGTAAGTTCAGAAATCATGTTAAAACGTTCCTTTTCGGTAAAAAGGCATTTTTTGTCGGGATTTACAGAAATAAGAACGTCAATTTTGTCAAAAAGCCGGCTTGCTCTTTCTATAATATTAAGGTGACCGTATGTTGGAGGATCAAAAGATCCGGGAAAAACAGCAGTTGTCATGGGAAAAGTTTATCAGAATTCAGCAATTTAAACAATAAAAAATTGACCAAAGTTGATAATCGTATTAAAATAATTTTCATGAAAACAAATAAATTAATTAAAATTGCAGGACTTTTTGTCGCGGCAGCTGCAGGTCTTACAGGATGTGAATCTGCGAAAGTTGAACCTCAGCCGGCTCCCGTACAGAAAACAGAAGAAGAATCTTCTATAGATGTCATAATAGATGAAGAAGTTATCGGTTCTGTTTCGGAAGATGATGAATACACCCGCTCTACTTCCAATGTCAGCGTAAGTAAAGAAGTTTTTACAGATGACAAAAAGAAAATTCTCGATATAATTGCAGATCTTGATGTAATAATGAAGGAAATGGATTACGGGGCATGGGTTACCTACCTGGATGAAGAAAGTGCCGCTTACTGGTCAAGACGCGCCAACCTTCAGAAAGCAGCATCTCGTCTTCCTGTAAAAGGTCTCAAGCTGAACTCCCTTCAGGATTACTTTAAGTTTGTCTTTGTTCCATCAAGGGCAGGACATACAGTTGACGAAATCCGTTACGAAACGGAAAGTCTTGTAAAGGCAGTCCAGGTTTCTGATGAAACTGATGTTGTTTATTATAATTTTCACAAGATTGACGGAAAATGGAAACTTTCACTGCCACCGATTGACAACTGATTCCTGTTTTTATAACAGATTGATTTTTTGTATACTTTATATTAGAATATAATGAAGATTCCATCAGGAGGAATAAAATAATGAATTTTAGAAAGCTTATAACGGGAGCCGCATTCTGCGCGTTGTTTACAGGAATTTTATTTGCGCAGACTTCAGAGCAGCGTTCCGAAACAACCGTTGAAGATGAGTATCTGAGCAGTGTTGAAGATGTTATTATAAAGGAGCTTTCTGCCTCCGATGAATATGACAACAAACTTGTGGCGCTTCAGTATCTTGAAAACGCAATTGAAAACGGACGTTCTTCTCCCGATATGATTACAGCCCTTAACGGACTTGCAGGTGAAGGAATAACAAAACAGTCACGTACAAACGGCCGTGTAATGAACAATTACCCCGATATCCGTGCAAAAGCCTGTGACCTTCTTGGTGAACTTCCGTCAGAAGAGTCAAAGAATACTCTTGTTACCATTGCCCTTGACGACAAAGAACCTATGGTTGTTACATCAGCAATCCGTGCACTCGGAAACATCGGTATCAATGACAATGACGAAGTTGTAAGTATGATTCAGTTTGTTCACAAAAAGTATGCTGCACTCAACCCTACCAGTTCACTTGCCCTTGAAGTTCTCAATGCATATGAAAAACTTGCTCCTACAGTTCAGGACAAGAGTGCAATGATTCAGTCAATAAGTGAAATAGGAACAAATTATCATTATGTAACACCTGTCAGAACAAAGGCTCTGCAGCTGTTGCGTGATATGCAGGGTGGCGGTTCAAAGTCAAACTCTACTGCTGCTGCAAAATAATATACAATTACAGTAATCAAAAAAAGCGGCGCAAGTACTTGCTTAACCTGCGCCGCTCTGTTTTTTTTGAGAGATACGGGACTCGAACCCACAACCTTCGGCTCCGGAGGCCGATGCTCTATCCAATTGAGCCAATCTCTCAGTTTAAGTTTTTTCTTTTGGTAATCTCTGAAAACTTCTGTTTCCAGAACTTCCCTTTAATGAAAAAAAGAATATAGTTTAACATCAAAATTGTCAACATTATGGATCCAATTATATTAGCATCATCATCACCAAGACGGCAGGAAATTCTTCGCAGCCTTAATATTCCGTTTATTGTAAACCCGGCAGAAATTGACGAAACAATTCCTGAAGACATCAAAAAAGAAAATGCGGCAGAATATCTTGCATCAAGAAAAATTGACGCAGTTGCACACCGTCTTCAGCAGGAACAGAATCCCGGATGGATTCTTGGGGCAGATACACTCATTCTTTACAGAGGCAGAATTTACGGCAAGCCTTCTGACCAGAATGAAGCCAAAAAGTTTATAACAGATCTTCAGGGTTCAACCCACAAAGTTATTTCAGGAATTGCCCTTTTTAATGGAAAAATTCATGACATAAGTACCAGAACAAGTATAAATAAGGTTACATTTGCCCCAATGTCAGAAAAGGAAATAGACTGGTACGTAAGAACAGCGGAATGGCACGGTGCCGCCGGTGGATACAGGATACAGGGTCTGGCTTCGTGCTTTATTGAGAAGATTGAAGGAACTGAAAGTTCTGTCATGGGGTTGCCTATTTATGAGCTTTATGATATTCTCAAGGAACAGGGCTACCCATTTTTATAAATGAAGTTCTGTCGGGCAGATTGCGGACCGTTAGTTGCAGTAATCTGTTACGAAATCTTCCGGACCGGCTTTAAGGGGTCGGTCACGAGAAAAAAGGCTAGGTGGAAAAACTTAATTGTTTTTCCGGTGAAGGAGTTACTCATGGCAGTTGTAACCATGAAAAGTCTGCTTGAGTCCGGCGTACATTTCGGACATCAGGTAAAGCGTTGGGATCCCCGCATGAAGAAGTATATCTTCGCAGAACGCAACGGAATCCATATTATTGATCTTCAGAAGACCATCACTGCTATTAAAGACAGTTATGATCAGATTCGCAAGGTCGCAGCATCAGGAAAATCAGTTCTTTTCGTAGGAACAAAGAAACAGGCACAGCAGGCTATCCAGAAGGAAGCAGAGCGCTGCGGAATGTTCTACGTAAATAACCGCTGGCTTGGCGGTACTCTCACAAACTTCTCTACTATAAAGAAATCACTTCTCAGACTTAAGAAAATCGAAAAAATGGAGATTGACGGTACATTCGACAATCTTACAAAGAAAGAAGTTGCCGGTCTTCTTAAGGAAAAAGAAAAGCTTACAAAGAATTACGGCGGAATGAAAGATATGAAGGAACTCCCAGGAGCAATCTTCATTATTGACACACACAAAGAGCAGATCGCTGTAGCAGAAGCTCACCGCATGGGTATTCCTATTATTGCTATTGTAGATACAAACTGCAACCCAGAAGGAATTGATTATCCTATTCCTGGTAACGATGATGCTATCCGTGCAATCAGTCTCTTTACTTCTATCATTGCAAATGCAGTTATTGAAGCAGACAACGAACAGGGACTCAAGATTATTGAGACTCTCGGTGACGAAGAAGACATTACAACAGATGCTTCTACAAAGAAAGAAGATGAAGAAATCGTCGATTATTCAAACTACACTCCTACTGAAACAAAAGAAGAGGATGCTGAAGCAGACAAGAAAGACGAGCAAGATCTTATCGACGAAGACAAAGTTTATAACAAATAAATTTGTCTCCCCTATCCGGCCTGTCAAAGTTTTTTCTGGCCGGAATTTTTAATTCTTTTTGGAGTAAAATATGGCTATTACAGCAGCTATGGTAAAAGACCTGCGCGAACAGACCGGCGCTGGCATGATGGATTGCAAAAAGGCACTTGTTGACACAAACGGTGACTTTGACGCAGCTGCAAAACTTCTCAAGGAAAAGGGACTTGCAGCAGTTGCCAAGCGTGCAGAGCGTGCAACCAGTGAAGGACGCATCTTTATCCGCCAGAACGGAAATAAAGTTGCAGTTGTTGAACTTGTTTGCGAAACAGACTTTGTTGCCAAAAATCAGGAATTCATTGCCTGTGGTGAAAAGATTCTTGATGAAATTTTCGAAAAGGGATACACAACAATCGAGAAGGAACTTTCTGATACACTTCTTGACTTTGCAACACGTACACGCGAAAACATGTCTCTTGCAAAGATTAAGGTAATCGATGTTCCTGAAAACTCAGTTGCCGGAATCTACATTCATACAGACTTTAAGACAGCAGCAGTTACAATCGTTAAGGGTTCTACAGACGACAAGGTTAAGGAATTTGCACGCGACTGTTGTATGCACCTTGCAGCATTCACACCTTCTTACATTAAGCAGGAAGATGTTCCTCAGTCTTACATCGATGAGCAGAAGGATATCTTTAAGGCTCAGATGGATCAGGATCCGAAGATGGCATCAAAGCCACAGAATGTTAAGGACGGAATTCTTCAGGGTAAGATCAACAAGCATCTTGCAGAAATCTGTTTTGTAGACCAGATGTTCGTAAAGGATGACAAAAAGTCAGTTACAGAAAAGCTCGCAGAAGTCGGTAAAGATGTCGGAGCCAAGCTTGAATTCGGTGAAATAGATCTTTTGCTTTTGGGAAAATAATTCCATTTTAGGAACAGGTTTGTTAAAAAGTTTTTTGAAGCGCATATTTTGTGGTACAAAAGTTTTTTAACATCCTGTTCCTTATTTTAAATTCCACAGGGGGAAAATATGGCAGGCGATAACGAAAGCCGCATGGAAAAAACGGTTAACGCATTAAAGGAAGAATACAATTCAATTCGTACAGGAAGAGCAAGCGCCTCTATTTTTGACAAGGTTCGTGTTGATTATTACGGAACCCCTACACCTCTAAACCAGGTTGGAACAATTTCTATTCCTGAAGCGCGCATGATTGTTGTTTCTCCTTTTGACAAATCTCTTATTGGCGCTATTGAAAAGGCAATCCAGAAAGCCGAACTTGGACTCAATCCAAGTAATGACGGAAAAGTAATCCGCATCGCTATTCCGCCACTTACAGCTGAACGCAGAAAGGATCTTGTAAAACAGGCAAAAGCTACTGCTGAAAATTATCGTACAACAATCCGCAATGTAAGAAGAGACGGAAACGAAGATCTGAAGAAGCAGCAGAAAGCCGGCGAAATTACAGAAGACCAGCTTAAGCTTGAGTCAGATAAACTTCAGAAACTTACAGACAAGTATATAGAAGAAATAAATAAGGCCTACGAAGCCAAAGAAAAAGAAATAATGGAATAATTCTGTGGACGGCTCATTAATAAACAATTCAGCGGCCGTACCTGTTCATGTGGGAATTATTATGGACGGAAACGGGCGCTGGGCTAAAAATCGTAATTTACCTCGCACAAACGGTCATCTTGAAGGCTTAAAGCGTGCAAAAGAAATTGCGAAGGCTGCTGCTGACATGGGTATAAAGTACCTTACGCTTTATGTTTTTTCTACTGAAAACTGGAAGCGTACCCAGCAGGAAGTCGGGTTTTTAATGGGCCTGATTCACACTCATCTAAGGCAGGAACTTAAGTTCTATAAAGAAAATAATATCAGAGTACGTCTTCTTGGTGATATTACTGGACTTCCTTCTGATATTCAGACTGATATTACTGCTGCCCAAAACGACACCAGAGTTTTTAATGGTTTGACTCTTTCGCTTGCAATTAATTATGGTGGAAGGGATGAAATTGTCAGGGCTGTAAAAAAAATTGTTGATTCAGGCTGTAAGTCAGATGCAATTAATGATGCTTTCATTTCTGAAAAAATGGATATTCCGGAACTTCCTGATGCTGACTTGCTTATCCGTACTGGCGGAGAAAAGCGTCTTAGTAATTTTCTAATGTGGCATGCGGCCTATGCTGAACTGGTTTTTACAGATACATTATGGCCTGATTATTTTGAAAAAGAGTTTATTATCAATATAGAAGAATTTCAAAAACGTAGCAGAAGATTTGGAGCCGTACCGGTATGAATAAAATATTATCTCGGTTATTTGTTTTTTTTGTCGGCATTCCTCTTGTTATTCTAATTGTTTGCCTTCCCTATTTTAATCATCTTGCACTTCATGTTTTGATTTGTGCGATTACTTTTATTGCTGCAACAGAACTTTATGATATTTATAAGATAAATCATCCGCTTTTGTCAAAAAAACTGATTGTCGGATGCTCTGTTTTTATTCCGGTTATCGGAATGATTTATGCTGTTCTTCCTGCTGTTACGGGAAAGTCTTTCCCTGTTGGACAGGAAATTATTACATACGCGCTTATAGTTGACTTTCTTCTTCTGCTTTTTTCAGAAGTGATTACGGCAAAAACATTTGAAACTTCAAATACCCGAATAGCGTCTTCTGTTTTTATTGTACTTTATTCAGGTTATATTATTACATTTATTTCAAGAATGACTGTTATTGAAATTGGCGGTAATAATATTACTACACCACTGGTTTCTGTTTTTCTGCTTATGGTTTTTATGTGCGACAGTCTGGCATGGCTATTCGGTGTGCTTCTTGGAAAAAACAACCGCGGGGTCGTAAAGGCTAGTCCAAATAAAAGTGTTATGGGATTTATAGGCGGCTTTGCAGGTTCAATTGCGGCCGGTGTTCTGGGATATATTCTCTGGCCGAATATTTTTCATGGTTCAATTTTAAAAATAATTTTTATGGGAATATGTATTGCATTCTCTTCTATTGTAGGTGACCTTACGGAATCTATTTTCAAACGTTCTGCGGGCGTAAAGGATTCGGGACATGTTATTCCGGGTAGAGGCGGTGTTTTGGATTCGATAGATTCTATTCTTATGTCTGCCCCTGTTTTCTATCTGATGATTTCTATTTTGTACGGTATTTAATGAAAAAAAGAGTTCTTGTTTTAGGTTGCACAGGTTCTATCGGTTCGCAGACTATTGATATTATAAGGAATATGCCTGAACGCTTTGAACTTTGCGGCGTTGCAGCAGGTCATAATGCAAGGGCAGTAGAAAAACTGTGTTCGGAATTCGGCTGTAAGGGGACTGTTTTTTCTTCTGACGGAACAGAAGGTCTTAAAAACCTTATTGAATCTTCAAATGCTGATATTGCTGTTAACGGAATAGCCGGTGCTGCAGGTTTGGAACCGTCTGTTATGGTTCTTGAAGCTGGAATAGATCTTGCCCTTGCAAACAAAGAGACTGTTGTAATGGCATGGCCTGTAATTCTTGGTATTGCAAGAAAATCACGCGCTTCTATAATTCCGGTTGACAGTGAACATTCAGCTGTATTCAATCTTACGCAAAAAATTGGTTCTGAAAATATTTCGGAACTTGTAATAACTGCAAGCGGTGGTCCATTCAGGAATTTTACAGATGAACAGCTGGCAAATGTTACCGTTGAGCAGGCGTTAAAGCACCCTACTTGGAACATGGGCCCCAAAATTACAATTGACAGTGCTTCACTTGCAAACAAAGGCCTTGAAGTAATTGAAGCTTGCAGACTTTTTGGATTTGACGCAGAGAATGTAAAGGTTGTGGTTCACCCGCAGAGCCTTATTCATTCACTTGTAAGAACAAAAGACGGCGTACTTTATGCGCAGATTTCAAATCCGGATATGAGGCATC
The DNA here is from genome assembly GCF_016117655.1 of Treponema peruense. NCBI lineage: Bacteria > Pseudomonadati > Spirochaetota > Spirochaetia > Treponematales > Treponemataceae > Treponema > Treponema peruense. Next base: position 1,390,947 of record NZ_CP064936.1, on the reverse strand, counting down.
CTATTTTTGGCGCTTTGGTCTGGCCTGAATATGCACAAAATTATCTTGAGCCGTTTGATCTGGCTGGAAACGAAATGTCTTTCTTTAAGCCACGGACAGAATCTTTTCCGCTTTTGAAATATGCCTATGAATGTGCAAAAAAAGGCAATTCCTACCCTATAGCATTCAATGCCTCAAACGAAATTGCTGTTCAGGCTTTTATAGAAAAAAAATGTTCGTTCAGGCAGCTTGCACAAATTACGGAACTTACGCTACAGAAAGACTGGTCGGCTGTTCCGCTTTCTGTAAATGATGTTTTTGAAGCCGACAAACTGGCCCGGAAAACGGCACGCGGAATTCTGCTTTCGGTTAACGGAGGCTTTTGATGTCTGTTTTATGGGGAATTCTAGGACTTGGTTTTCTTGTTTTCTTTCATGAACTGGGGCACTATATTGCTGCAAGAATTTGCGGTGTTACTGTAGAAGCTTTTTCTATAGGAATGGGACCGGTTCTTTTTCATAAAGAAAATGGCGGCACCGACTACAGGATTTCACTTATTCCACTTGGCGGATACTGTTCCATGAAGGGTGAAAAAGATTTTCAGGATGCAATCGAATCCAAGTCTTCCTGCATAAACGGAGCTCCGGACTCTTTTTACGGTGTTCATCCTCTTAAGCGGCTTGCAATTGCATTTGCCGGCCCTTTTGCAAATGTACTGTTTTCTTTTCTTGCACTTACCGTTGTTGCCTGCGTGGGGTATTCCTATTACAGTGCAGGAACAAAAGTGAGCATGGCAGATGAAGTTTTTGAAGGAACTGTTTCGCCTGCACATATTGCCGGCATGCAGTCCGGTGACGAAATTATTTCTATAGACGGAAAGAAAACTGAAGACTTTTCACAGATTTATGAAATTGTCGGTTCCAGTCCGGACAAAGTGCTTAGGATAGAAGTAAACCGCAACGGCACTACATTGTTTTTTGACGTAAAATCTGAACTTGATAAAACTTCAGGCGGCGGTAAAATAGGAATTGTTTCGGACCCCGATTCTGTAGTCAAACGGGAATATCCGCCAAGAAATATTTTCAAGGCGTTTGCAGAAGGTTTTTCAAGAACCGCAGATATTCTTATTCTGACAGTAAAGTCGGTTTCAACACTTTTCAAAGGCGTCGATGTAACAAATGCCGTGTCAGGTCCTGTCAGAATTACAACAATTCTTGGTGACGGAATAAAAGAAGGCTTTTCCGCAGGATTTCGGGAAGGACTTGCCAGCACATTTGAACTTTTATCTCTTATAAGCATTTCCCTTTTTCTAACGAATCTTCTCCCTGTTCCGGTTCTTGACGGCGGACTCATTCTTTTTGCCTTTATTGAATGGGTTTCAGGAAAAAAACTGCATCCCAAGTTCTTATATTATATACAGTTTGTCGGTCTTGTCATTGTAGGCTCTCTTGTAGTTTTTGCTCTGGCAGGCGACATTTTCTACTTTACAGGAGGCTCCAAGTGAAAAAAATTCTGTCTGCCCTGGTTTTATTTTGTGCTTTTTTTGCAAATATAGTTGCACAACCATACACTTCAACGCAGTCGCATGAAGGAAAAGTAAATATGCTTTTTCCCTTTGAAAGCGAAACGTCACAGGACAAGTCATTTTATTCAATAGGAAATGACGGCTTTATTATTAAATGGGCCGACGACGGAATGGGCGAACACTACCAGATTACTGACATGCAGCTTCAGATGGTTGTTCGCAATCCTGCAACAGGTGATATTGCAGTATATGACACTGACGGAATTTCAGTTCACCGTGTGAGTGTTTTGAATTCAAAAACGTTTGCAAGACGCTACACAAAACGTTTTACCGACTCTGTTACATCGATTTCATTTTCAGAAAAAGGTACATACCTTATTGTCGGAACAGCTTCTGTAAACGGAACATATATAATCAATGCACGTACAGGTTCAATTTCAAAAAGGGCAAATGACATTACCGGTGTTGTAACTATGGCAAAGACAGGTCCTTCTGAAAAAACAGCCGTCATGTACTCGCCTACAGGTTCTTTGATTTATTACGATTTGACAAGAATGCGATTTATCAGAAAGTTTTCTACTGAAAGCAAACTTCAGCAGCCGGTTCTGTTTGGTTCAGGAAAACTCCAGAACAGATTTTTTGCCGGCGTCAGAGATAATGCCATTTATATAATTGATGCAACCAACGGAAAAACAATTGCCCAGTATTCGGCCAAAGATCCAATTATTTTTTCTTCACCCATGGACGGCGAAGATGATCAGGGACTTTATTTTACCACAAACAACGGACGCAACTATTCGCTGATGATGGTAAATGCCCAAACGCTTGTAGGACAGATTGGCGCGGGTTCTTCACAGATATTTAACCCGCCGGCGGCTCTTCTTGTAAAGTATTTTACGGGACTAAAAAGCCGTGATACTTTTACCTGCGGAACAAAAAATTCAGGTTCGGTAATTCTTGGAACTCAGTCCGGAAACATTTATACAATGACAGATATTCCCGAATCCGAAACATATTCACTTTTTCCTATTACAGAAAAAATGTATGAAAAAATATATGATTTGGACACCGACGGAACCGATTTTTATATTCTTACACGTGACTCTATTTTCAGAACGTCATATTCAAAAACTATTGAAAGGCTTTCCAGAAATTCAGGTTATACAAATCTGATTAAATACAATGACTATGCAATTCTCTGGTCAAAAAACACAAAAAAAACTGTGCAGCTTGCAAATCTTTCTGACAGTACGGCTCCTTCAGAAACGCTTCTTACCCCGCAAAATGAAATAAGAACACTCAGGGTATTTGGAAATAAAATAGTTTATATTCTCGGAACATCTTCTGTCGGAATTTTTGACATTGATTCCCGCACAAACGCTGAAGTTTATTCAGGAACATCCATTCAGGATGCGGCTCTTATTGATGACAACACACTTTATGTTGCAAAGACAAGTACCGGTAGCAATGATTCCCCGCTTATTTCTGTAAATATTCAGACAAAGGAAACTGTTCCGCTTAAATTTACCGGCAACGTAGCATTTTCTTTAAGCTATGACTATGAAAGACCTAATTCCCCTGTATACGGAATTGCAATCAAGACACTTAACGGCCGCCCGTCTACAGAAGTTTTTTCTTACAGTCCTTCTTCAAAACTCTATAAGGCAATGCTCAGACTTTCAGATGAAGACACTTCTGCATTTACTTCGCTTTATGCACCTTATCTTTATACAAACATCGGGCGCAACCAGGTTTATGTCTGCAACATCAATACAAGGCAGAATATGACACTCAGGCGCTCTGCTTCCATGCCGGTTAAGGCTGAATGTACTTCACAAAGAGTTGCTGTCCTTAACCACAACGGAAGCATTTCCTGGTACGCACCGAATTCACAGACCATCCTTAAAGACTGGTATCTTACTGTTGACGGCGATTGGTTTGAATTCTAAAAAAACTCTAAGTCTCTTTCCAGTCTATACTGAAGATAGATATAAAAAAACAACCACCCGCAAGACGGGTGGTTGTTTTTTTATATTCCGCAACCGCGTGAAAGAGCTTCTTTGTATACTTCCAGATATCCGTTTGCCGCAGAATCCCAGCTGAACGTTGTATCCATACCACGAAGCTGCATTTTGCGTATATCCTGCTTTTTGTTGTAGTACGCCCAAACCGCCCAGCCTACAGTGTCAAAGACTGCACGCGGTGTAAGGTTGTCAAAAACAAAACCTGTTCCGTCTGCATTGTTTTCATTGTAGTTTGCGACTGTATCAGCAAGACCGCCGGTTCTTCTTACAATAGGAAGAGTTCCGTAAAGCATTGAATAAATCTGATTTAATCCGCACGGTTCATATTTTGAAGGCATAAGGAAAAAGTCACTTCCTGCTTCAATAAGATGACTTAAAGCGTCATCGTACCCGATATAAGCACGCATGTTGGGGAGCTTGGACTGAAGAACATTTATCTCATTTTCACACCAGCTTTCACCGCTTCCCAAAACTGCAAACTGTACGTCCATCTTTGTACACATATCGTACATTGAACCATAGCCGGGAGCAAAAATTTCTGCTATACCCTTCTGTTCGGCAAGCCGGGTTACAATTCCAATGACCGGAACATCTTCCCTTACAGGAAGCCCCATTTTTTTCTGAAGTTCGGCCTTGCATTTTGCTTTACCGGACATATCCTTTGCAGAATAGCGGAAGGGAATTTTTTTATCAGTAGCAGGATTCCACTGCGTTAAGTCGGCTCCGTTAAGAATGCCACGAACCACTGCAGAACGTTCTCTTAAAAGACCGTCCATTCCAAATCCTCCTTCGGGAGTTTGGATTTCACGCGCATAAGTCGGAGAAACAGTAGTTATCATGTCTGAAGAAGAAATTCCTGCCTGAAGAAAATTGATTCCTCCGTTGTGTTCAAAGCTTGCACCGTAGAAAAGTCCCCAGTCAATTCCAAGCGCCGGGAATGAATCTTTGGAATACTGTCCCTGATAGCCCAGGTTGTGGATTGTAAGTACACTGGCTGTTTTTTCAAAACCGCAGTAACGGCAGACATGTTTCAGAAGAACAGGCGCAAGACAGGCAGACCAGTCGTGGGCATGTATTATATCAGGAAACCAGCCGAGTTTTCTGCACAGCTGGAACGCTCCGTGGCATAGAACGGCAAATCTGTACGGATTATCATGGAAATCGGTTTCACCGGCAACACCATAAACACCGTCCCTTCCGAAACAGGCTTCATGGTCAATAAAATAAACTTTGAGAGATTCGCAACCGGGCATTGCTGTAGTATAAACGGCAGACCATGTTTCCTGGATGCCTGCCGAAATTGCCATTGGTCCTTCAAGTTTCTGAAGTTTGGCACGGTCTATTTTATAATAGCGCGGCATTACAATCTTTACGTCATGTCCCATCTTTGAAAGTTGAATGGCCAGAGCACTGACCATGTCTGCTAGCCCGCCAGTCTTTGCAAAAGGTACAGCCTCTGCAGAAACCATTAGAATTTTCATACTTCCTCCCGAAGACAAATTGCCTTCTGATATGAATGACTTGGATTTATTTCTTTAAATCCTCTACCGCTTTTTTAAATGCGGAACGTGAATTCAAAATACAGCTTTCAGCAACACAATATGCCAGCCTGAACCAGCCCTTTCCTCCAAAACCGCTGCCTGGAGCTGCGAGAATAAGATATTTTTTCAAATAATCGCAGAATTCCATATCGTCACCGTCAAAATTGTCTGGTACTTTGCACCACATATAGAATGCACCTTCTGGAACCAGATGTTCTATTCCGGCTGCGTCCAAAACTTCCATAAGTTCGTTGCGCCGCTTTTCATAAAGTGAATAGTCAACATAGGCATTCCAGCATTTGCTTACAACGCGCTGAAAAAACGCAGGTGCATTAACGTAACCAAGAATGCGTGTTGTAAACGTACAGGCTGCAACTACATCATCTTTGTCCGGGCACACTGGGTTTACGCAGATATAGCCTATTCTTTCACCAGGAAGACTTAAATTCTTTGCAAAAGAAGTTACAACAACTGCACTGTCATAAAGCGGAAAAATCGCAGGCACTTTTTTATTGTCATAAATTATTGCCCGGTAAGGTTCATCACATATAAGATAAGGCTTTCTTTTGCCCGAAGCTGCATGTGCATTTAGAACAGAGACAAGGTCACGAATATTTTCTTCTGGATAAACCCGGCCAGTAGGATTATTGGGGCTGTTTATGATAACTGCGGCTGTTTTGTCTGTAAGGGAAGCAGCAATGGCATTTACATCGATTGAAAAATCTTTTGCCGCAGGAACTTCGATGAGTTTGCCGCCAAAGTTTTTTACATAATGTCTGTATTCTGTAAAAAAAGGAGCCGGAACAACAACTTCATCTCCTTCATTAAGAATGGCTTTTAAAAGGCTGTTAAGTGCACCGGCAGCCCCTACACTCATAACAACGCAGTCTGCATCAACGGGAACGCCCTGTTCTGCCGAAGTCTTTTCTGCCATGGCTTTTCTTGCAAACGGATAACCTGCATTGGGCATATAACCGTGAAAATTGCTTTCCCGAACTTCTGCCAGTTCTTCAGCGGCTTTGAATACGCTTTCAGGCGGGTCAAGATCGGGGTTTCCGAGGCTGAAGTCAAATACATTTTCTGCACCGTACTTTGCCTTAAGCTGAATTCCTTCTTCGAACATCTTTCGAATAACGCCCGAAGCCCTGCTGGTCATTGTTTCCTTAATATATGTTGAAATCGCCATACATACTCCTCATAAAAACATTTGAAGACTGTTTCAACAGTCGAAAAGGTTTTTATTGCGTTTTGCAACAACGTGAAAAACGCAGTTAAATTGAAAAGTTTGCAACGCAAACTTTAAGTTAAAAAAGCCGGCGCCATTCCGACGGATTTTTTATACATACTCCTCATAAAAACATTTGAAGACTGTTTCAACAGTCGAAAAGGTTTTTATTGCGTTTTGCAACAACGTGAAAAACGCAGTTAAATTGAAAAGTTTGCAACGCAAACTTTAAGTTAAAAAAGCCGGCGCTATTCCGACGGTTTTTTTATACATACTCCTCTAGGAAATATTTTTTGTAATTATATCACTGTTTAATGGTTTACACAAATGAGAATGTTGTAACTTGTAAAAAAATCCGCTACAATGCGGAAACTCTGGAGTAAAATATGAACATAAACCACAAATTTTTTAGGATGATTTCAATATTTTTTTGTACAGTTGCATTTGCCATTTCCCCAGCCTGTGCTGGTTCTGTCTTTAACGAAAACCTGACGGCCGAAGATGTTAAAAACCTTGAAAACGGCGGAACAGTTATAAAAAACCTTTCTTCAATAAAAAAACTTTGTGCAGAAGGCGGAAACCCTGTTCTGGACAGCGTACTTGAAACCGCCAGGGAACTTAAGCCCGCTTATATTGCCGAAATCATTAAATTTTACCCTGTTGAAGGCAATGAAGATTTTCCGCAGCAGCTTGAATCCCTGCTTGTAGATGTTCCTTCCTATGCTGGAATTCCTTATTATTCGGAACGTGCCGAAAAATGGTATGATCTGTATTCCGAAGCAAAAATTCTTTCTGCACAAAAAATTGAAGGCGGCCAGAAAATCAGGGCAGACCTTGTAATGGAACCCTTTGATCTTATTGAAACTGAAATTATTCTTAAAAATAACCCGGAATCCCTTTACTATGAGTCAACAAATCTTTCAAAACTCAGATATTATGACAAATTTGACTGTGTTTCACCGCGCAAGATGAAGTCTTTGATCTGTGTATTCAAAGACGGCGACAGGTGGGTTTTATACGGAATAGGTGCAGTAAAGGCTCCGAGCATATTTTTTCTGCGTGAGAGAATAGAAGTTTCGTTTATGAACAGAATCAAAACATTCTGCCTCTATTTCTTTGACAAAATTCAGACTGAATAAGAAAATAACAAAATATTTTTTTTCATTTGACAAATATTTATTCTTAAACTATAATATAAATATGTGTGTTTAAGTCATAAACACTTGTATTTTGTCTAGAGGGGGGGGGTATTTTACCCGTATGGATTCTACAAATTTTACTGACGTTGTTATTCTTGCCGGCGGATTCGGAGAAAGACTCTGGCCTGCTTCAAGACCCGATTATCCAAAGCAGTTTATCTCGCTTGAGGGTGGCCTTTCCTTTATGCAGACTTCAATATTGCGTGCAATTGCAGTCAAACCTGCAGGAAAAATACTTATAATTACAAGAAAAGACCTCCTTGCTTCTGTAGCGGAACAGGTTCATTCTCTTAAGCTTACACTTAACCAGAAAGATGCAGATAAAATTTCAGAAGATTTGTATATACTTGCGGAACCATGTGCACGCCATACCTGTGCACCGCTTCTTCTTGCCTGCAAGTTTCTCAAACTAACCTCCAAAACACAAAAAAACAATATTCTGGTACTTGCAAGCGACCATGTAATAAGCCCTGCAGACAGATTTGTTTCTGACTGTGAAAAAGCCGCAAAAGTTTCACTTGACGGTAACTTTGTCTGCTTTGCAATTGCTCCTACAGAACCTTCAACAGGATACGGTTACATCAAATCCGGTGCACCTTTGGAAAATCAGGACGGTGTATTCAAAATTGATATGTTCAAGGAAAAACCTGATCTTGAAACTGCAAAATCCTATCTTGCTTCTGGCAATTACTGGTGGAACAGCGGAATGTTCGGATTTACGGCCAGTTTCTTTGAAGAAGAAATAAACAGGTTCGAGCCCAAAATAGCAGACAGTTTCAAATCCTTTGACAAAGCGGTTCTTCCTCCTGAGAAAACACTTAACTCGGTAAAATATGTAAGCGAATGGAAGCCAATGGAAGAAGCTTATGCTACAGTAAAAGCAATTGCTGTAGACAATGCCATTGCAGAACGTACAGAACGCGCTGTTGCCGTACGCGCCACATTCAACTGGGATGATGTAGGCAGCTGGGACGCCTTTGAACGGCTGTTCTCTGAAAATGTAGGAAAAACGGTTCAGATCGCAAGTAAAAATAACTTTATATATTCCGATATACCTGTAGCTCTGTGCGGAGTTGACGATCTTGTTGTTGTAATAAAGAACGGAAACGCACTTGTAATGAAAAAAGGTTCCAGCGGAATGATGAGGGAAGTTGTCAAACAGATTAAGGAGAAAATCTAATGCAAATGCTTAAAGATTTTTTTCTTATGCTGTCAGATTTTATAGTAAAAAATCCCCTTATCTGGATTTGCTGTCTTGCATCTTTTGTACTTTCTTCAGTTTTTATTCCTATTATAATAAAACTTTGCAAAAAACACGGCTGGTATGACAGCGTAAATGCAAGAAAAGTTCACAAAGGAAACATACCGCGACTTGGAAGCATGGGTTTTGTTCCTGCTTTTACAATAATGATGGCTGTATATGTTCTTATTGTAAGGGATTCCAGTAAAACAATGATTCCGTTTGTTATTGCGGGATTTGTAATTTTTGTCTTTGGAATTATTGATGACTTTCTTGATCTAAGGGCAATAGTCAAACTTTTTATTCAAATAATAGCAGCTCTTATAGTTCTGATCGGTGGATTCAGGTTCAAGCAGTTTTATATCTGGACAATCCCAGCTCCCCTGGGTTACCTGATTACATTCTGCTGGATAATAGGCATAATCAACGCATACAATCTTATTGACGGAGTAGATGGTCTGTGCGGTGGACTTTCCGCCATAACCCTTCTTGCACTCGGGATTATTTATTCAAGGTCAGTAACAGATACCGCTGCGGCCTGTTTTATTCTGATTGCTGCAATCTGCGGTTTTCTTCTTTACAACAAACCAAAGGCAAAGATTTTTATGGGAGACGGCGGAAGTCAGTTTCTTGGGTTTATGATAGCCGCCCTTCCCCTTTACCAGACAACGGCTACTTTCGAAACAAACAAGTTTTTTATCGTCATAAACCTGGTTTCAATTCCGCTTATTGACTGCATTGCTGCTATCTGGAGAAGAATCCGTGATCACAGAGGAATAATGAGTCCGGATCGTTCCCACCTTCACCACAAGCTTATGAATATGGGTTGCAGCGTAGGACAAATTCTGCTTATTCTGCTTGGACTTCAGTCTGTAATATGCATAATGTGCGGAATTGCAATGGCTCTAAAAGGAACAGCAGCACTTGTTCTGCTTATCTGTACATTTGCAGGAGTAAATGTATTTTTCTGCGCAATTCACTATGCAAACAGGGCAGTTATTCAAAAGCAGAAAGTTTTGGAAGAAAAATAACAGACATAAGCCGGTGCATGTTTGTTATTGTGCCTATACTTGCGTTGACTATTGGGCTGTAAAAATCTATAATGGTTAATTATGAACAGAAGATTAATTACCTCAGCCCTTCCTTATGTAAACAATATTCCCCACTTGGGAAACCTTATACAAATGCTCAGTGCGGATGTTTTCGCACGTTTTTGCCGCAGCCGCGGGTATGATACACTTTATGTCTGCGGAACAGACGAATATGGAACTGCAACAGAAACGCGTGCAATAGAAGAAAAAAAGACTCCGCGCGAACTCTGCGACTATTACTACAAGCAGCATGATGAAATCTACAAATGGTTTGACATAGCTTTTGACAAGTTTGGCCGAACTTCAAACCAGGAATGTACCGAAATAACCCAGTCAATTTTCAAAGACCTGGACAAAAACGGCTACATAACAGAGCATACAAACAAGCAGCTTTTCTGCCCCAAATGCAATATGTATCTGGCTGACCGCTTTGTAGAAGGAACCTGCCCAAAATGCGGCTACGAAGATGCCCGCGGAGACCAGTGCGACAAATGCGGATCGCTTCTTGACCCTATTGAACTTAAAGCACCGCGTTGCCATACCTGCGGAAGCACACCTGAAGTCCGCGAAACAAAGCATCTTTATATTAATTTACCTGCAATCAGCGGCAAACTTGATGACTGGATGAAAAAAGCCAGTATAGAAGGAAAATGGTCCGACAATGCCATAAACATAACAAAAGCCTGGATTCGTGACGGTCTTAACGAAAGGGCAATTACAAGGGATTTGAAGTGGGGAATTCCTGTTCCAAAAGAAGGATATGAAAACAAAGTATTCTACGTATGGTTCAATGCCCCGATCGGATATATGTCCATTACAAAACAATTTGCCAACGAACTTACTGCTGCAGGAAAAAAATCCTTTGACTGGAAAAGCTGGTGGCTACCCGAAGAAAGCGAAGAAGCAAAAGGCAAAGCTCCGGTAGATTTATTCCAGTTTATTGGAAAAGATAACATTCCGTTCCATACAGTCGTGTTCCCCTGCAGTGAAATTGGAAGTGGACATAACTGGACAAAACTCTTCCATATGTCGTCTACAGAATATCTTAACTACGAAGACGGAAAATTCAGCAAGAGCCGCGGTGTTGGTGTATTCGGAACAGATGCAAAAGATTCCGGTATTAAGGCTGATGCATGGAGATTCTATATTTTCTACAACAGACCCGAAAAGCAGGACTACCAGTTTACATGGAAAGAATTCCGTGAAAAGTACAATGGAGAACTCATAGGTAATCTGGGAAATCTTGTAAACAGAACACTTCTTTTTGTTACAAAGTACTATGACGGAATAATTCCCGATTCAGAAGTTGATGAAGAAATGTGGGCAAATATCCGCGCCCATGAAGACAAGATTACAAAATCACTTGAATGGGCAGACCTCAAAGATGCCTTCCATGAAATTTTTGCCATTTCTGACATTGGAAACAAGGCTTTCCAGGACTGCGAGCCGTGGAAGACAAGAACCACTGACCCGAAAAAAGCTGCAAAACTAATTCACAACCTGTGCTACATGATTAAGGATCTTATGATAATGGCACACCCCTACATGCCTCAGTTTACAGAAACAATCATGTCTTATTTTGGCAAAACAATTTCCGAACCAAAACTGGGTGAAAGTTTTACAGAAACAGGTCTTTCATGGAAAAATCTTGGTGAAACAGAAGGACTTTATGATGTCAAGAATCCTTCCGTTTATTTTACACCGCTTGATGTGAACACAGCCAATGCATTCCGCGAAAAGTTTTCAGGAAGCCAGAAAGCTCGTAAGGAAAAAGAGCAGAAAAAATCAAAAAAAGAGCCAAAAAAAATAGAACTCGCCGAAAACCAGATTGAATTCTACAATAAAAACATAGAGCTTACTGTTGCAAAAATTACAAAAGTAGACACAAACCCCGAAGGCGAAAAGCTTTATGTAGAAACACTTGATGACGGAAGCGGTCAGGAACGTGTAATTCAAAGTGCGTTAAGGGATTATCTATCTGCAGATGAACTTCTTGGAAAGCATATTATTCTGGCTTCTAATCTTGCACCAAGACTAATGCGCGGAATAGAAAGCCGTGGTATGCTTCTTGCTGTACATTACAAAGACAGTGAAGGAAAAAACTGCGTTGAACCGCTCGAAGCTCCATGGGCAAAACCAGGAACAAAAGTAATACTTGAAGGAGCAGATGCAAACTTCAAAAAGCCAGATTCAATTACAGCAGATGAATTCTTTAAGGTTGCACTAAAAATAGAAGACGGTTGTCTTTCTGTCTGTGGAACAAAAATGACAGCCGAAGGAAAGAACATCAGGTCTGTACATGCTCAAAATGGGGATGTTCAGTAAAATGAACGGACAGGAACAGGCCCAAAGATTTCTTCAGACAGATTTTTGGGCTGACTTTAAGACGGCACACGGCTGGAAAAAATACAGTTTCATTTTATCACCCGACGGAACGGTAAGTGAGAGGAACAGTGAAAACCAGTGTGCACCAGACAGGACTATTCTTTCTGTTCTTGTAAGAAAGTTTTCTCTTAAGTTTACTGCATTTTATATAGCATATGTTCCCATGGCACCGGAATGCGCTAATCTTGAATTTATTGAAACTGTCTCTGCAAACCTAAAGAAATATCTTCCGAAGAATACGGTTTATATAAGATTTGATCCTCCTGTCGGTTTTGCAACAGCAACAGAACGCGATGAAGCTGTAGAAAAATTAAGGCACAACCGCAATACAAAAGCCCGGCCGGCCTCTGTTTGTGTGCAGCCGCCTGATACAACAATTCTTGGTCTTAACAAGTCCTGTGATGAACTTCTTGCCGCAATGAAAAGCAAGTGGAGATACAATATTCGTCTCTCTCAGAAAAAAGGTGTAGAAGTCAGTTATTACACGGCCGACAACCCTGAATTTGAAACTGTATTCGACCAGTTCTATTCGTTGTTTGAAATTACCGGAAAGCGTGACGGTGTAAATTTTCATGCAAAAAGTTACTATAAAGACCTGCTTGAACGCGGAAAACCTTCTGTTTGCTCAGACGGACCACAAATCCGGCTGTACCTGGCAAAACATGAAGATGATTATTTAGCCGGAATTATTACTCTCTTTTGCAAAAGGGAAGCTGTTTATCTTTACGGAGCAAGCGGAAACCTCAAGCGCAATCTAATGCCGGCATATCTTCTTCAGTGGACTGCCATTCAGGATGCAAAGAAATATGGCTGCCCGGAATATGATTTTTACGGTATTCCCCCGACAGATGCAGAAAATCACCCGATGCACGGTCTTTATCTATTTAAAACAGGATTCGGCGGACAGGAGATACACAGAATAGGCAGTATAGATGTTCCTTTAAGGTCTGTAATGTATTCGCTGTATTCTGCAGCAGAAAAAATACGTGCGTGGTGGCACAAAAAGTTCCTTAAGAAACTCATTGGCCGCTAATCGGCATTTGTTATCAGTTCTTCTTCTTTGCCTGCACTACACTCAGATTTATGGTCTTTTCTTTTTCCATTCCGGGTGCTAGCTGAACATGCCAGTAAAGACTTACGCACATAGTCCTTGAACTTTCTGTCGTTTTTTCATATTCATCAGGTCTGTAAAAGACAATTTCCCTGGTACAAAGACCTGAGTCTTCATTGGGCTCGACAACAAATGTTTTTTTGTCCGAATTGTCTGTAATCTGAAAAAAGGATACACCGTCTGCGGCAGAAAAAATTCCGCTTTCGGGAACCTGTTCTCTGTTTTCGCCGTGGATAAGTTCAACAGAATACTGTGATGCAGATTTAAGTGAAGAAAATTTTGTTTTTGCAAAATTCAGTTCCACAACAAAATATGCATCAAGCTCCATGGGACTTTCGTTTTTTAAGATATACTGGATTGTGATTCCGCTTGAAAAGGCAATATAATTTTTTCTTAACTGCACGGGAAGTTTAATTGAAGAGAACTCTCCCCTGCTTTCCATTTGTATTTCATTGCGCTTGCTGTCAAACTTTTTTTCAGAAAAATGCATGTTTGAAAACAAAAGCCCTGAAGAAGTGCCGCTGCTTTTAAAATTTTCAATTTCTGAAGGTTCAATCAGATGTTCAATAAACATTCCGCGCTGGTAAAGGTCGTTCGAGCCGTCAAATTTGGCTATTCTTGACAGGTTGGCCGCATAATTTGCACATGAACGTATAATATCAAATTCTGTAATCTGACCGGCATTAAGTGAAATTACCGCGTGATATTTTTCCATTTGGCAGATGTACTCATTTTTGCCGTCACCGTTATAGTCAAAACTGGTAAGCGATTCTTTGAATTCTTTTGCATCACGGATCAGACGTTCTGCTTCGTTAAGAGCGCGGTAAGATTCCTGCACTTTTTGTTCCGTAGGCGGAATTCCGCAGGGCATTGTAACAAAGTTGAATCCGCTCTGGGCTTCCCAAAGCTTTTCAGAAGCAGAAAGCTTACGCATTTTATCGCCGCCCTTGCACTGGGTTACAAGCATGCTTATGTACATCATACGCTGGTAAAGGCGTCTGTTCTGCGGATAAGCATTCAAATAATCATGTATTGTCAGGGGAAAACGGCTTTTGTTTTCTACAGTTTCAAAAGGAGTAACTGCGCGCCTTGCTATCTGCCAGTCCATTCCAGCCGGAATATAGGTACGCTCAAAATAGTCGGAATTTTTGGCAACAGTCTGGGGTAAAACGAAATTCACTCCGGATGTTGACTCCATTGAGATGTCAAAGCATGAAGCAATGTATGCAAAACAGCGGCTTTTTACAAAAGAAGCAAATTTTTCAAATGAAAAGCATATTGAAACTACTTTTTCTGAATCAAAAAATTCTGCCTGGGAACGTTTCTTTTTTGCAAAATTATTTATTCTCTCAATCCAGGATTCAGGAGATTCGTCTTCTTCGGGAATCAGATTTTTGTATGTCGGAAGAATTTTTAAGGTTTTACCCTGTTCGCTTGTAATAAGAGGATGGGCACACAGGTTTTTGGCAGGAATCAGAGTACTGTCAAGAAGCGCATATTCCATTCCGCAGGACTGAAACGTTGTTACAAGTGTGGGATCCCAGATGCTGCCGTACAGAGACATACCGCACGGACGCTTGCCGACAGTGGAACGAAGAAGTGACGTCATTTTTTCTATCTGACCGCTTCTGTCTACCGGGAAAAGTATTGGAAAAATAGGAGAATAATAGCCTCCTCCAAGAACTTCTACCTGTTTGCGCGAAGTAAGGTCACGCATAACCTGAATTGCTTCGGGATGTTTTGAAGCGTACCATTCAAGCTGCAGTCCTGAAAAGGAAACCGCAAGAGGAAATTTTGGATGAGAATATAAAAATGTCAGCAAAGGTCTGAAAACTGCCTCGTAGTTTTTCTCAAAGGTCTGCGGGCTGCAGTTTCCTTCTTCATCGGCAGATAAAATCAGACAAACATTTGTCATACGCATAAAGACTATCTAAGTATTGTATAGCACTTTTTCCATAATTGAAAGAGTTTCTTTGATTTTATTTCAATTATTTCTTCTTTTGCCAGTCTGTCACAGGAAACAGAACAATTTGGCGGCAAGGGGTTCGGGGCCGAACACAATACGCTTTTTTTGCATTCGGCATCTACCAGAACAATAAGATTTCTTGGACACGCGTCTATACATTTTCCGCAGCCGATGCAAAGTTCATTTATAACAGCTGTTGCATTCTGGATGGAAATTGCCTCCTGAGGACATGCTTTTGCACAGTTGCCGAATCCGCAGCAACCCCAGCGGCAGTCATCTTCGCAGTCACAGACTTCAGAAAAAAGTGCACAGTTTTTTGGACCGTTATATAAGAATCTTCTGGCACCGGAAGTTCTGTGGGGCGAGCATTTTACAACAGCCCTTTTACCTGAAACAGCAAGTTTTTCGGGGCGTGTTTTTAGAAGTTCAACTTCAGAAGGAGAAAAAAGCGGTTCTGAAAAATTAACCTGTCTCTGTTTTAAAGCCGGAATGAGTATGTTGAATATAAAAACTATCAATGCGCTTAAAATAATTATAAAAAGCAGAGTAAAAATTATTGTGGCTACCATTTGAAAGCCTCCCCGTTAAGCCATGTAACATTCCACGAAAGCAGTGCAAGTACAATAACTGCTATGCTTATCAGGATGAATCCGGTATTTGCAGATTTTACTTCAGGCTTGTTATAATCCATTCTGCGGACAACAGAACGCAAAACAGGAATAAAAAGATAAAAAGACAACACTGCAACACATGAAAAGAAAACGCATTCATAAAGACTTATGCTTTCGTTGACTGTCAGAATTATAATCAGTATTGAAACTGAAAATTCTGATGTACCGGATTTTGCCGTAATTCTGAAAATTGATTCTATAAAAATAGAAATAACTACAAAAATAAGGACAGCCATAAAAGGATAAATTCCGTGAAGAGAAACCTTTGCTAGAAGATTCACATTTAAAAGATAAGTCAAAGTTGCAGAAGAAACTACACAGATAAGCATCTTGAGACAACTTAAGGCAACACCCTTATCTGAGTCTCCGAGAACCAAAGCTCTGTTAAGCCCGATTCCATAAACCAAAAGAGGAGAAGCAAATATAAGATAGTACAAAAGCATTCCAATCATATTAGTTTTCTTCCTCCTTAAACACTGCTTCTGCGATTTTTATTTTTTTTATCGCATTGTAATTTACAACAAATGCAACCGCCAGAATAACGAGTGCGCCGGGTACAGAAGCCCAGAATGAACCCATAAAGGCAGAAGGAAGATTCTTGAACAGTGCAATTTCATGTATTCCCGAGGGAACAGGAAAAGAAATTGTTCCGTAGCCGAAAATATCCCTGAACAAAAATATTATAAAAGCAAAGATAGAAAAATATGCCGTTTTCTTCATATTGTAAGACAAATCCCTGGAAAGAGACATATCTGTATTTTCATAGAGCGAAGAAATCATCAAAGAAGAAAGAACCGGTGCATAAATTACAAAACTCAGCGTAAGAGCTGTAAGCGGTGAATACAGAATCAGAAGCTGCTTTAAAATAATGCAAAGGCCTATAAGAAAAACTGTCATCAAAGCCGGCATGTATTCGTCGACTGAAAGTTTTTTTGTCAGATGCCTGAATAAAATTCCGAGGGCTGTCAATGCATTAAGGGCAAGAATGAGAATTATTCCGTATGAAAGACGTCCCGGCACCGGAACCAAAATTATAAGTGAAGATGCAATGTATGTATAAAGACTGTTTTTTTTCATTTTACAAACGCTCCGCTTTTTCATGCTTCAATGTTTGGGCAATAGAAGGAATTCTTTTTTTCCAGAATTCAATTACTGACGGTTCTGCAATGGCTGTCATCTTGTCTGCAACAGGTCCTTCAAGGTCTGCAAACCCTGCAAAACTTGAACTGTCTGACTTTGCATTATATACAAAAACTGCCGGCAGGGGACCGTAAATTGTTGTAACACGTATAATTACAGCATACATATCCTTTTCTCTGCCCTGTTCTCCGGCTGAAAGTGAGTAAAAAGAAGCACTGTCAGAAAATCCGTTGTCAGAGGGTATCCATTCAAAAGTTCTGTATTCTTCACCGCAGCGTTCCAAAACAGAATTTACCTGAGCAGAAAGACCCCTTTTCCATGAACCGCGTGAAATAAGGCAAAACAAAACCAGAAGTCCAAACATAACCGCAATTATTCCGGTAAGAATTCCATATTTTATCAACAGCTTTTTGTAAAAAACTTTGCTTTCATTGTCAAAAGAGTCAGACATTGGGTTCCTCCATTGCAGGAATCAGATTTTTGTTAACGTATTTTTTTACCGCTGCATCTTCTGCAAACTGAATTACCGTAGAGATAAGATTCATGACAAGAATTACAAACATAAATCCAGACGATGATGTTCCCGGTCCAAGCAGAAGAAAACCGAACAGACCTGAAATAATTCCGTAAGTAATTCTTCCGGCCTTAGTCATGGGAACAGTACCGTACCACTGCAGCATAAACAGTGAATAAAACAGGGTTCCGCTTGTAAGAAAAGCAAGAAGCATATCGCCCTGCATTGGTGCACATCCCGTAAAGAACGGTGAAACAAAGCGTACAAGCACGGCATACACGGCAAGGAAACAAAGGGGAATCTCATAGTTTACAACATCAAGCGAAAGAAGCACTATAGAAGAAATAAGTGTAATAAGATTGAACCTGAATGCAGGAATTGAAGCACCGTTGTCCCAGAAAAGGGAAACATAACCTTCAGGAATAGAAATTCCCATAAGCCTGAATACAGTTCTGTTCAAAAAGGCCGTAACAGATGAATCGCACGGCAGAATAGAAACGCTTCCGCCTGAAATAAGAGTTTGTGCTGCATTTCTTACCTGAAAATCTTCTGCCTCCAGAATAAATGCCGGAAAAAAATCTGCGTTCATGAAGTAAAGGATAATTACACAAAGTGCAACAGAATTAACCCATGAGCCGGCGAATCCCCCGAATGCATATTTGGTAATAAAAAAAACTGCAAACGCTGTGATAAAAACTGCCGCCGGCGGGTACTGAGACGGAACAAGAAGTCCCAGAAGAATTCCCTGTATGCAGGAAGTAATCCATGAATAGGAAAATTTTTCGCGGACAAGCCTGTAAAGAAATTCTGAAAGAACAGAAGCAACCGTTGCGCACAGCACAATTACAAGGGACTGAAAACTTTTTGTAACGCAAAGCATTATTACCTGAACAACAAGCGCAGAAAGAACCGCGACAGCAACTGTTCCGACAGAATTTGTTATATAGCACAAAGGGTGCGGAACACTTTCACGGCATGATTTTTTCAATATATTTGTATTCATTTATTTCTCCTGAAGAAGACGTACGCCAATGCTTAACGGAAGTCTTGCCGGACATGCACTGCTGCAGAGATTGCAAAGTGAACAAAGGGCTGCAGTTTTCTTAAGTTCATTTCCTGTGGCAAGACCTTCTGTTGCGCTTCTGTACATTAAGTCGGGATAAAGATGTTCCGGACAGACAGAACGACATTTACCGCAACGTATACACGGGCTCAAAACCTGGTTGAACAGTTCTGATGACGGAATAAAAGAAACTGACTTTATGGATTTGGTAATGCAGACTTCGGGGTCGGCAACAGTTTTTCCTGTAATAAGACCGTTAACGGCAATTTTTGCAGGCGCAATTTTAAAACCGCCGCACTGTTCTGCAAGAGATGAAATTGATGTTCCAATTCTTACCTTCATCATCGCCGCAGAACGCAGACAGTTTCCGGTAACATGCACAAATCTTTCTATAACAGGTTTTCCAAGAACAACCGCTTCATATACAGAAAGTGCTGTCTCGGGGTCAATAAAAATGCTCTTTCTGCTCATTGCCGAAAAGAACTTGTACTCAGGAAGCCGTGCATTTTTTCTTACAGCAGTGATTATATTTTCCCTGAAGCCTGCCGGATATTTTGAAGCGTCAACTCTTACTGCACAGAAAGGAACAGAATCATTCAAAAGGGAGGGATTGAATTCCTGGTTCTTGTCAAGAACAAAAACAATTCCTGCAGCTCCCATTGCCCTTGCTGTAATACACGCACCTTCCGTCACTTTTGAAAGACAGAACTGTGCAACAAAAGAGTCAGTAAGTCTTCCCGGGTCTTCGTCGAACATTCTTACAACAAGAAAATTATTCTTTATTTCTGAAGATTTTTCTATAATTTCAAAAAGAGGCTCCGGTTCAAAAAAAGTATTTACTACCCCGCACGACTTTATTGCGTCAAGAATTTCTGACTTTAATAGAGTGTGCCAGTTTGTTACAACATCCTTTTTTCCCAAAAAAGAAAAAGAGCCGCCGGTTCGTATTTTTACAGAAGTACCAAGTTTACCGTCAGGAAGCGTAGTCTGAAAAATTGAATCGACCGTTCCGGGAACAGGAGAATGTACACTGTCACCATCAGGCAAAACGGCAATAAGCTGACCTTCCCTTACGGCATCACCTTCTGAAACAACAGCACTGCAGTCAGAACCTTTACCCTGTCTGAATGCAACAACAGGAAATGGAGGCAGAAAAGCCCTTACACACGTTTTGAACATCTGCCTTTCAGAACGCACAAAATTACTAACATATCTCATAGTTTTTTCTTCCGAACAGATTATAATATAAAAACAGAACTACAGGAACAGCAAGACCTGCAGCAATAAGCAAAAGTGAAAGAATGTCGGGACGCTGACCCTTTGAACCGTAACTTCCGTATACAACAGAAATACCGTCATCCTGTTTGAGCAAAAACTTTTCCAAAGAAGCGTAAGACAAGTCTGAAACTTCTTCGTCAATACCGCTGCGGAACTTTGGCCCGTATTCCATTACAACAGACTCACTTTCGGATATATGGCCGTCTGCATAGGAAAAACGCGGAACAGAAATTGTGTCCCCGTCCCTGACAGAAAGAGCTTTTGAAACATCATTCATGCTTACATAAGGCAGGGACTTTGCATACCACGACCACTTGTAAAAATCATCCAAAAGCGGCAGTTCGGACTCTTTGTCAGAAGAAACCGGAACAGGAAGCAGGGCAGACATTTTTGCCGCCGGAACAGAAATTCTTGATGAAAGAATAAATGAAATAAAAATAAGAAAAAGCGGTACTGCACAAAACAGAACCCTCATTGAATTTTTTGCGTTTACTACAGAAATCTGTGTTGCAGAAAAAATATAGGAAAAACAAACTGCGGCATAAGAACGCCGGGGTGCATTAAGTACAAGACAAACAAGTGCAACAGAAGATGACGCACACAATATTCCCAGAATACATGTACGCCAGGAGTTAACCGCAAGTATAACCAGAGACATCGCGGCTGGCACAAGAATATATGCGCTTTTTGAAACAGCCTTAATAAAATTACGCCGACCCAAAAGCGGAACAATCAGAAAAACAGAGAGCATAAAAAGAACGGAAGCTGCAGCAACAGTATAAAACGGTGCAGAAAAACACAGCAGCAAAAAAGGAACAGCGGCGGCTGCAAAAACACCTTTTGAAACAGTAAATACAAGAAAAAATGCAGCAACAGAGAGTGCAATAACAGGAACAAGCCACGGAAACTGCCCCTTTCCGTCAAGACCCACAGTTTTTCCGGTCTCGCGGATTATTTTGGAAACAGCTTTTACCGCCGCGTCATCACAGGAAGACGGAACATAAAAAACGCGGAATGCTCCGGTTTTGTCATAAAAATAGCCGGCTCTTTTTGAAATATACGAATCTTCGTAATCTGGAATCACATTGAGAAAATCTGTTTTGACAGGAACCTGCTGTACACCAAGCCTTACAATACCCGAGCAGCCTGAATCTTCCAAAACTGAAGCCACGTAATCTTCGGAAAGAGACTTGTCTGCATAAACCACAGCATAATCGTTCCATATACGTGTTATAGGAATGGTTCTGAGAACAAAAAGAAAAGAAAAAGACGCCAGAACAGTAAGCGCACAAAAAAGAAGAGATTTCTGAGTCTTCATTTATTTTAATACGCTGAATGCAAGACCTATAAAAAATCCGAGAAGACATCCCATAAAAACTTCTGCCGGAGTATGTCCCTGCACTTCCTTTATTGGTTTAAAATCTATAATACCCTTGTCGCCAAGAGCCCGGCCAATTTTGTTGAGCATTCTGGCCTGAATTCCGTTGGCGCGCCTTACACCTACGGCATCCCTGATTGTTATGAGAAAAAATCCGAGCGAAAGAATAAAAACATCGCTGTCAATTCCAGAACGGAAGCCTATTGTAGTACAAAGAGTTGCAACAAGAGCCGAATGACTTGAAGGCATACTTCCTGTTCTCCAGAAAAGAAGTTCAAAAAGTTCCCTGATACTGTGGACTTTGCCTGAAAAAAGCTTTATGAGAGTCTTTATAAGCTGGGCCGAAAGCCAACTGAAAATGCACGACATTAAAACCGGCTGTGAAAGAAATAAGTTCAACTGTTCTTTTGCGTTTGCCATATTCTCCAGTATAGCACATGATGCAAAATTGTTCTATAATCTGCGCATGGATTTCACTGATTTTACTGCATCACAGGATGACGCCGGAAGAAGACTTGACAGAATAATAAAAACTGTATCCAACGGCAGAATTCCAGACGCACATTCTGCAATCCGAAAAAATCTTATACGCCTTAACGGAAAAAAAACTTCTGCAGATACAAAAGTTTCATGCGGTGACAAAATAACAGTTGCATCTTTTTTACTGAAAGCGCCGCAACAGAACACAAGGCAGCAGACACCGCTTCAAAAAAACAATGCCGGGTACCCTGCAGTAAACACAATATTCAAAAACGAACACCTGCAGATTGTATACAAAGACGCCGGCATAAATGTCCAGCCAGGAAGCGGCGGCGGAACATCTCTTGCTGAGGCTTTTCTTAAAGAATACAAAGCGTCGGGAGTACAAAAGTCCCTTTCGTTCAAGCCGGGCCCCCTGCACCGTCTTGACCGCGGAACTTCAGGAATGATTGCTTTTCCAGTCAGTTCAGAAGGAGCCAGATGGTTTTCAGAAGGAATAAAAACGCATCTTATAAAAAAAATATATATAGGAATAGTTGAAGGTCAGATTTCCAGAAGTGAACTCTGGACAGACTATATTGAATGTGATGAAACCACAAACGGCAAAGCCTTCCACACGGTAACTGCAGCTTCTGAAAAAAAAGGCAGCACTTCAAAGGAAGCGGTAACTTCTGTTATTCCACTCGCATACGGAACAGCCGGCAACACTAAGGTAACACTGGTTCAGTTCAACATACAAACAGGAAGAAAACACCAGATCCGCGCCCAGAGCAGTCTGCACGGACACCCGCTTTATGGGGACAGTGCGTACAAAAGCCGCACAAACGGCCGTTTTTTTCTTCATGCAGCGGCACTTGTCTTCCCGAAAGATAATCCGCTTGGACTTCCCCAGATAATAAAAGCAGACCCTCCTGCCGAATTCAACGATTTTATGCATTCAGCCTTGATAAATTGGGACAGACAACTTATAATTTAATAATATATATGAATATTTTTTCTAAATTATCAAACCACGGAATAACAGTATTTGCACTTGTCGGCGAAAGCGGAACAGGCAAAAGTTTCAGAGCAAAACTTCTTGCACAGAAATACGGAATAAACGCCCTTATAGATGACGGACTTCTCATTCAAGATGACAAAATTCTTGCCGGAAGGACAGCAAAGCACGAAAAGACCTATATGGGTGCTGTACGCATTGCTCTTTTTGACGACAAGCAGCACAGAGATGAAGTGGCGCGTGTTCTTCAGAAAAACAAAATCAAAAAAATACTTATTCTTGGAACAAGTGAAAAAATGGTCGGAAAGATAGCAATGAGACTTCAGCTGCCTCCTCCTTCCAAAATAATCAAGATAGAAGACATTTCTACACGGGAAGAAATAGAAAAAGCAATAAGAAGCCGCCAGATAGAAGGAAAACACGTTATTCCCGTTCCGGCAATTGAAGTTAAAAAGAGTTATTCACAGATTTTCTATAAATCAATACGCGAAATTCTTTCAAAGGGTCAGAGCAAAATTAAAATCCTTAAAAAAGACGGTTCCCTTTCTGAAAAATCAATTGTTACCCCGGAATTCAGCAAAAAAGGACGCATAGAAATTTCAGAAGCCGCCTTAAGCCAGATGGCCATGCACTGCGTAAGTGAATTTGATTCTGATATAAGGGTAAAAAAACTTACGATAAAAACAGACAGCCACGGTTACAGACTCATAATTACAATCGACGTTCCTTTCGGAAAGCAGCTTACAGGTGAAATTCACAATCTACAACAGTACATTATAGAAAATATCGAGCGCTTTACCGGTATTCTTGTAGAAGAAGTAAGCATTATCATAGACAAGATAACCGGTGTTGCCCCAAAAGAAACTAAGCAAAAATAAGCCGCCAGGGATGTACTGACTTTCTGAATCAAAATGCCTAGTGCACTGCCTGTTCGGTTTAATTTTTTGGCTGGACTTTGCGGGGTTTTCTCTGCTTGAGCTGGACTCCCAGAGAAAGAAGAATTTTTCTTACTGCATAATCCAGTTCAGTTCTCTGCGGGTTCATGGGAAGAATGAAATTTCTGCAGCTGGCCCAGGTTCTTTTGTAAAGTTCCGCGGCAATTGAAGTAATTTTTTCTTCCCTGCTCCAGTCCGTTAGATTTGTGACAAAATCCCTCAAAATATAGAAAAGCCTGTCCCCAAGCCTCATTCCGGGATTTGCCGCAGCGGCCGCATCCAGTTCTTTTAAACTATGAAGATATGCTTTTTCAAACTTGCGGTCTTCTATCATCATGTTTGTAGCTGAAGGCTGCAGGTATTCGAACAGATTTGTATCCAGTGTTCCCGAAACAATGTCATAAGAATGTCCACTGTTGATTATTTTAAGCAGCTCTTCGGTAAGGCGTGACGGGGAAACAGGTGCCAAAAGAGGTGCAGAACTGCGTATCTTTTTTTTGAGCGAATGCGGAATTTTACATCCGGTAGTAGCACCGTATTTTACAGCCCTGAGCATTCTGACCGGATCTTCTATAAAAATGCGGTTAAGGGGAATTACCGGGCGCACAATCCCCTTTCTGATGTCTTTTACTCCACCGACATAATCTATGACGTGTTCTTTGATTGGATCATAGTAAAGCGCGTTCAGTGAAAAATCACGGCGCATAACGTCTTCATCCATTGTTCCGAAAGCATTGCCTACAGAACCGTCTACCGTAGAGCGGAATGTGCTTACTTCAAAAATCTTTTGTCCGAAGAAAATGTGCACAAGACGGAATCTTTTGCCTATAATGCGTGAATTTCTGAATATCTTTTTTATTCTACTGGGTGTGGCGTCAGTAACAATATCAAAATCTTTGGGCGTCCTGCCGATTATCAAATCTCTTACTGCACCGCCAACAATATATGCATCAAAACAATTTTCACGCAGGCGACTTATTACGTAAAGCGCATCAGGGTCAATTGATTTTAGAGAAATGTTATGTTCTGTCTTAGTATATATTACAGCTTTTTGAACCGGCTTTCCTTTGCTGTCTGCCGAATAACGAATCAACACAATGAAACCATTTTAATGAGGTAAGTTATTGTCGTCAAGGGTGTTGGCATTTTTAAGTTCATCCATTTGTTCGCGCTGGTCAATGAGTTCAGCGTTTATTGCGGCAATTTTTGCATAAAGCTCCATAAACGGAACAGGACTTGAGTCTGCCGGGGTCAAAAGAGTTTCGTCTTTTTTGAAGTTTTTGTTGTCACAGCGCCAGTTTTGTTCGTCACGTACAGTCCAGCCCGAAATCTGCGGTTTGGCAAGAGTTGCTGTCTTGACGATACGGCAGACTTCATACCATTTTTTTTGACAGAAAGCTTCGAGTGCCGTTCTAAAAGCTTTGTCACTCGAAGGGGACGTTACAAAAAGCGAGTCTTCCTTCCACTCAGTCTTTATCTGAGGATTCTGTTCACGAAGAGTTTTGTATTCTTGCGAAGAAAGGAAGGCGCGTAAATCGAAACTTTCTAAAGATGTATACTTATATATACACCCCCATAACCCCTGACTTAATGATTCCCTTTTTCTAAGAGTTGTAACAGGAAATATCATTACATCTGTAACCCTAAAAGACTGCGGAAGTACCGAATTCATTACTTCCTTAAAACGATCTTCATCCACCGGGGAATAAAGACAGCACGAAGCAGTTTCTTCTTCTGAAGGAATGCCCAGTGTCATTGCAGTGGCAAATTCAATTCTCGGAAGCGGATTAAAGCCCGAAGAAAAAACAAACGGAAGTCCGCTACGCAAAATTGCTTTGTGAAAACTTTCTACCTGCGCAAGGTAAGCAATATATTCACCGCCGCCGGTCCGTGTAAAATTAAAAACAACTCTGTAAAGAATAGGTATATTGCTCTCGGGATGTTGTTCAGGAACAGCAACTGTCTTATTTTTTATACATGTTGATACACTTTCTATTTCTTCTTTTGTATGTACGCTTACCTTTTCTTTGGAATTACAGATTCCGCATTTGTGGTCACAGTCAGAAGCACATCTTTTTGTAAGCTCGTGGGACAGGGATTTTTTCCATTCATTCTTAAAAAATGCTTTTGATGTACCAAGCGAAACACCGTCCCAGGGAAGACTTTCATCCAAATCCCATTTTCTGAAAATCCATTTTTTGACGTCCCAGACTGCATTGTCAAAGGCTTCATTCCAGAACTGCATATTTTCTCTCAAATGATCATCCCATGCATCAAAACGTGCGCCCCTTTTGTATGCATCAAGAATTACTTTACCAGTGTCAAAGTTTCCGCGGCTTATGAGACCTTCAAGAATTGTAGCATCATAATTGTGTCTGCCAAGCCTGAATTTACCCCGCGGAAGGTTCTGGAAAATCCATTCCATCTTCTTCTGGGCGCGCTCCGGTGTTATCTGGGTAACCCACTGGTATGCCGTATGCGGTTTTGGAATAAAAATACCAACGTTAACATTGCACTGGATTCTTGTTCTGGCCTGAAGATTCAGCAGAAAGTCCACGATGACTTTTTCTTCGCTTCCTTCAGAACCCACCGCAAGAGAGTCTTTGTTTTCTGCAAAATAATCGCCCAAAGGAAGACCTATCATAAAGTAGAATTTTGCAGTTGTCCAGCCTGCTGCCTTTGCCTGGCGCACAATATCTTCGAGATGCTGTGCATAAACTTCCTTATTAAGACTCAACTGCCAGAGTTCTTCAGGAGTTTCAACAGCAAAGGTAAGCCCGCTTTTACGTACTGCAGAAAGTTTTTCAAGGATTCCCAGCGACATACTGTTTACTTTAAGTGACGGAAGCTGGAAGGAAACATTGTATCCTTCGTATCTTTTGTTAAGAAGATCCAAAAGTCCTTCTACATCAGGAAAGTCTGCACTGCTGAGCGAGTTAAGGCTTATTTCCCTGTAACCTGCGTCAAAAACAAGATGATCAATTTCATCAATAATAAGTTTAAGGTTTTTTACGCGCGTTGGTCTGTAATAAATTCCTGCATGACAGAACCGGCAGCCGTTGGGACATCCGCGCATAATTTCTACAACGCCGTGATCCTGAACAGGTTTTATTGACGGAATTGGATACCACGACGGAACAGATGGAACAAGACCAAAGTTTCCCTGAACTGAACGTCGGGCAATTTTTTTTCCTTCAGAGCAACTGTTTCGTGTCCACATATAGGGTTTTGATTCAATATGGGCCAGAAGCTGCTTACGGGAAGCCCCGTTTTTCTTTAAGTCACGCAGTTCTTTTGTAAGATTAAAAAGTTCGTCTTCTGCTTCACCGATCATTACTGCATCAAAAAAATCTGCAAACGGAGCCGGGTTTGTTACACCGCAGCCGCCTGCAATTACAAGAGGTTCATCTTCAGTTCGTTCCTGAACGGTAAGGGAAATTCCGCCGGTTTCAAGCATAGCAAGCACTTCGGTAATTCCAAGTTCATATCCTATTGAAAAAGCAAGCATGTCAAGATTTTTTAAAGGCATACCTGTCTCAAGAGTATAAAGCGGAACTTTGCGGTGCTTAAGAAAAGCTTCAAAATCTGTGTCGGGAGCAAAGACGCGTTCGCAGCGAATCCCGTCAAGTGCGTTAAGTCCGTTATAAATTATCTTAACGGCAAGATTGGACATTGCAATTTCGTACAAATCGGGAAATGCAATTCCTACATTAAAAAAATCATCCTGCCCGGAATGTGGTTTTACAGTAAGTGCATATTCGCCGCCAATATAACGCGAAGGTGACTGTACACTGTTCAGCTCACTGCCAAACTGCTTAAGGGGATCAATTAATTTCATCATAGGGCAACTTTAAAATCCAGCCGTCTGTTGTTTATGCTCATCAAGATGCCAACGGCAAGCATATTTGTCAAAAGTGCCGACCCCCCGTAAGAAAGGAACGGAAGAGGAATTCCGGTTATAGGCATAATACCCATAACCATTCCGACATTGACAATAAAATGAAAGAAAAACATCCCCAGTATTCCTGACGCAATAAGGTATCCGAACCTGTTGGTTGTTTGTTTCATTATGTATACAATTCTGAACAAAATACAAAAGAAAACCGCAAACAGTAAAATTCCGCCTATAAAACCTGTTTCTTCGGCAAAAATACTGAAAATAAAGTCGGTACTCTGCTGCGGAAGAAAACGGTAATGGCTCTGTGTTCCCTGCATAAAACCACGCCCACGCAAAAGCCCCGAACCAATGGCAATCTTTGACTGGATGATGTTCCAGCCTGCACCTCTGGGGTCACTTGAAGGATCAATAAAAACAATAAGACGCTGAATCTGGTAGGGTTTAAGCACCTTGCCTGCACCGGCCGACGCCAGCAGTGAAAAAGAAATTATTCCGAAGACGTATGTAATCCAGTAGAAATATTTTTTCTTAAAAAAAATCTGGCCCAGAATACCGGCAACAGTTACCGCAAGTGACGCCGCAATAATAAGCATTCTTAAGCGGAAATTTGTCAAAGCCCGGATTATTGGGATTGAGCCGTGGTAAATTTCTGTTTCCCAAATAGGAAGAACCGTAAAAAAAATTGTAAGAAATCCCGAAAGAATAACAATCATTATGTATCTGACCGGAACATTTGCCATAAAACACATAAAGATAAAAATAGGAAGAAAAACACTCGCTGTTCCCAAATCAGGCTGGAGCAAAATTATTCCCATGGGAAGAATAAGAATCAAAAGGGAAAAGAAAAACCGTTTACGCTGGTTTTCGTTGTAATTTTTGTCAAGAAAAGATGCAAGAAATAAAATAAAAATTATTTTTGTAATTTCAGAAGGCTGAATTCCAAGATCACCGATACCAATCCAACTGCGTGCTCCGTTGACATAGCGCCCGAAAAAGCGTGTATAAACAAGAACTGCAAGTGCTGCCGCAAAAAGATATGGTGTGTAACGATAAATTTTGCGGTAGTCTATGAGTGCAACTGAAAGCATTATTACAAGGCCAATTCCAGTCCAGATACTCTGCTTTATATATTCGTTCGAAACAAGAATTCCGTCAGAATTGATTCCCGAAGAGTAAATAAAAGTTATTCCTATTGAAGTAAGAATAAGCACACAGGCAATGAGAATAAAATCAAATTTGCTGAGAATCCTGTTTTTCATTCGCGGCGTCCTCTCTGCTTCATAAGGTAGCGGAATCCAAGTGCATTAACGGCTTCTTCGTATGTCTGGTCATTGAATATACCCTGAATTATTATATTTGTAGCATACGGAGCCCACCATTCCCACTTGTTTACGGCTTCGACAAGTGTTGCAACTACAACCTGATTTTCAGGCGGTGCATCGTAAGGAGCGTAAGCAACCATCCACGAATGCCAGTGGTCCTTTGCATAACCTGCAACTTCGGCAGTACCTGTTTTTCCTGCAATCTGAACAGTTTTGTTATGCATAGGATAAATTGCAGTTCCGTCGGTAATTGTATATCTTAAGTCAGCCTGCACTTCTTTCCATACTTCAGGAGAAACAGTGGACTCATGCAGAACCTCGGGCTCTACTTTCTGAATTACGGCATTTCCCGCGGCAGGATCCCTTACTTCCTTAAGAAGATGAGGCTTGTAAATTTTACCGCTGTTGCATACCATAGCCATCATGTTCGCTACATGAAGCGGAGTAACAAGAGTATAACCCTGACCGATAGACATATTCATCGTATCACCGCCAAGCCATTTTTCATGAAAGCGCCTTTCTTTCCATTGCGCAGTCGGAACAAAACCGTCACTCTGTGCAGGAAGATCCACTTCAAGGCTCTGGCCAAAACCAAATTCCTTTGCATAACTCGAAATTGTTTCGACACCAAGATTATCACGACCGACAACCCAGAAATAAACATCGCAGGACTGTGCAAGAGCGTTCTTTAAGTCAAGGTTTCCGTGTCCGGGATAACCAACATGGCAACGGAATACACGGTCTCCGTAAAGAATGCGTCCAGGACATTCTATTTTCTTTTCAGCAGCAATTGCGTGTTCACTCAAAATCGAAGTTACCATAATCGTCTTAAATGTAGACGCAGGCGGGTAAACGGCATTGACAGCTCTGTTAAGAAGTGGCTTGTTGGGATCATTTGTAAGCCTGGTATACGCTGCGGAATATTCAGCAGTAGAAAAAATATTCGAGTCAAAGTAAGGGTAAGAAACCATTGCAAGAATTTCACCCGTTGCAGGCTTAAGAACAACTGCTGCTCCTACACGCTCGCCAAGTGCTTCTTCTACAAGTTTCTGAATTGTAGTATCTACCGTAAGGACAAGATTTTTTCCGCTCTGAGGAGGCTCAAGAATAGGAGTATCGCTCAGAATTCGTCCGTGGACATCAACAGTGCGGCTTTCTCTTCCCGGCTTTCCCTGCAAAAGTTCATCATACTGCTTTTCAATTCCAGTTTTTCCAATAATAGAATTGCGGCTGTAACCGCGGTTGTACATAAGATTAAGTTCTTCACTTGTAATGTCACCTACGTAACCGATAATATGGCTCATCGAACCTGTTTCTACATAGTTTCGAACAGGCTTGTTCCGCCATGAAACCCCCGGAAGGTCTGCTGCATTTTCTGCAATATTGCTGATTATATTAAACGGAACATTCGTTCGAACCTCTATTGAAGAAAAAGTACGTCTCAGTCTTTTGGGGATTTTTTTATCAATAACCGATTTGTCAATTCCAAGATATTCCGAAAGTTTGAGTACAACAGTGTCATAATACCCCTCAGGAATTTCACCCGGAATAATATCAATGGCAAAAGAGTCAGTGTTGATAACAAGAGGCAAATTTGCATTGCGGTCAAAAATTTCTCCGCGCTGAGCAGGAATAACAGTTACCGTACTTGAAATAGAAACCGACTGGCTTCTGTATTTTGCGCCTTCAACAATCTGCATTGAAAAAAGTTTGAGCGTATAAATGGCAAGCATAGCAATAAGAAGCGCAACAAGAAATGCAAGCTTATAATTCTTTCTTAAGGAATCTTCACCGTGATTTTGAAAATTTTCAGAATTCATCAGATTGTGCTCTCCGGACCAATAATCAGTGAGTTCTTGAAAAGATGAAGAAATCTGAACACAAAAGGAGTCAGAATACTGTTGATTCCCAGTTCAAAAAGAAACTGAAAAGTAAACGGACTGTAAGGAAGAATAACTGAAGACGGATAAAGCATCGAAATTATCCACAGAAGAATTCCCTTTACAAGAGTTGTACACAGTCCCAGAACCAGCGGAATAAAAAAACCTTCAGTATTAAGAAGTTTATTGAACATTCCGCCCAGATACCCGATTATTGTTCTTAAAAGACAGTTGAGACCGAACGGACCTGCACTTAAAAAATCAAGGAGCAACCCCGAAACAAAACCCGTAGTCTCTCCCAAAAGTTTTCCATTGCTCAGCGAAAGATAAAGCACGCAGATTAAAGAAAGATCCGGAATAGCCGGAAGCGAAGTAATGTTTGAAAAAACCGCCGTTTCGACCAGTGCTGTACACAAAAGAACAAGTGCACTTGAAAAAAAGGAGCGTATCATTTTTGTGCCTCCCTGTCATTTTCATTGTACTGGTCTATAACAAGAACGTTTTCAAGACGGTTAAAATCTATAATAGGATCAAGTTCAATATTTAAAGAAGAATCATAGTCCAAAACAGTAATTTTTGAAATTCTTCCAACCGGAATATCGCGCATGTAGTTTCCGTTTTCACCGCTGGTAACCACAATGTCACCATAGTTAAAATCATCCATTACACGCTTACGAATATACTTAAGGCTCAGTGCGCCGTCCGAAGAACCGTTTCCAGAAACAATACCAAGATCCCTTGTATTCTGAATGCGCGATGAAATATTACATCTCACGTCATAAACAGGCATCATCATGCTTGTTCCGACACCAACAGTAATAATTCTTCCTACAACACCAACGTTTCCTGCCTGCACGGCAATAACAGGCATTCCTTTTTTTATTCCGTTACGTGCGCCCTTATTGAGCGTTATACCCGAATACTGGCTGTCGGGGTTGCGGCCTATAATCTGGGCAGGTATATTCCTGTACTTGATTTCTGTCGCAAAGTCCAGCTGTTCTTTAAGGCGCTCGTTTTCCTTGCGGATTTCTGTATTGTTGCGCTGAAGGAATTCGTAATCCTTGAGTTTTTCGGTAAGCTGCTGGTACTCGCTGCGAAGATGCGCCATATCACGGACAGCAGTAACTGTTCCCGTAAACACATTTTCAACAGCATGCACGGCTTTCTGCAGAGAAGAGAAAACTGTAAAACCAAGTTTGTCAAAATTAACAATAAAGCCGCCCCCAGAAAATCCCAGAGAAATTCCGCTGAAGGCAATCATGAGAACAAGGACACACTCAGAAAGTCTGAAATGAAGCGGTGACTTTACTCTTCCACCCATAGGACAAAAACCGTCTAGTCGTTAAGATTATCGTAAATTGAACGGTTGGACGACATATTGCGGAACAGTTCAAATGCCTCACCTGCACCCCTTGCAACACATTCAAGCGGTTTTTCAACAAGAATAACAGGAACACCTGTTTCTTTAGAAATAAGTTTCTGAAGTCCTTTAAGCATGGAACCGCCACCGGACATAACAATTCCGCGCTCAACAATATCTGCACCAAGTTCAGGCGGTGTGCGTCCGAGTGTCTTTTTGATTTCTTCTACAATCTTTGTAATAGGTTCCTTAAGGGCTTCGCGTACTTCTACAGAGTCTACTTCAAGTCTTCTTGGAAGACCTGTAATTGCATCTGTTCCCTTGATTTCCATTTTTTCTATATTTTTGTCTGCAGTAGCATTGCCTATTTCTACCTTAAGTCGCTCGGCAGTCTGCTGTCCTATAATAAGATTGTGTACGGCACGAATATGCTTCATTATGGCTTCATCAAATTCGTTTCCACCTGTGCGGATAGAACTTGTAATAACCATGCCTCCCAAAGAAATAACAGAAACTTCAGTTGTACCGCCGCCAATATCACAGACCATGTGTCCTGCCGGTTCGTAGATAGGAATTTCGGCTCCTATGGCAGCAGCAAGACTTTCTTCTATAACTTCAACTTCCTTTGCACCGGCTTTAAGAGCAGCAGCCATAACTGCATCTCGTTCAACCTGAGTAATGCATGAAGGAATACCGATTTTCATTCTTATGGACTTGAACAGATGGTGTTTGGGAACAACTTTTGAAATGAAATATTTAATCATTTTCTCTGTAGAATCGCTGTCAGAAATAACACCGTCTGCTAGCGGGCGAATGGCTTCGATGTTTCCAGGAGTTTTCCAAAGCATTCTTTTTGCTTCTGCTCCGACGGCGACAACCTTTCCTGTACCCTTTTCTACTGCAACTACAGAAGGTTCATCAATAACGATTCCCTGCCCGCGTACAAAAATCAACGTATTACAGGTTCCTAAATCTATACCAATATCTGTCGTAAAATTATCAAAGAAACTCATAAAGAATCCTCCATTTTGTTTTCTGTTTTTTATTTTGCTTCGGACATTTTTTGTAATGCACCGGGATGATCAAATTTTATTTTAAGGCATTTGCGCCATTCAGCTCTTGCCCTTACAGCGTCACCGCGCTTTTCATATAATACACCAAGTCCATAGTGCGCGTCAGCAGAATTTTCGTTTTTTTCAAGAATTGCCGTAAATTCTTTTTCTGCATCGTAAAGTGCGCCTTCGTCAGTATAAATCTGCCCAAGAAGAATGCGACTTTCTTCAAGAAGACTTTCATTCCGAGTGGTAGAAATAACGCGGTACAGATACTGTTTTGAAGCAGAACCCTGTCCGTTATTATAATACTGCTTTGCTATGTCAAAAAGAAGTGTGTCCGTTTCCCTTACAAGGAGAGCTTCGGTAAAAGCAGCAATACTTTCGTCGGTCTGCCCCAGTGAAGCATAGCTCAGTCCCAGAAGAAGCGGAATGTCATCTGACTTGTAGCCGTGGTCCAGGGCAAGGTTCAGATATTTTACTGCAAGGTCGGAATAGTAATGGTATGAAGAAAGCTTGTTTTTGTAAAAATAGGTGCGGCCCAGCATGTATTCTATCTGCGGCAAAGCATCCTTGCTGCAGTTCTGAAGGGCTATTCTAAGGTTATAAACGGCTTCGTCAAGATAAGTCTGTGACTTTGCATTGTCTGTTTCGTACTCGGCCAACATAAAGGCACTGTAACCGCGAAAAGTACGTGCAGAATTGTGGAAATTCTTTTTTTGAATAATATTTTCTGAAATCTCGTAAACCTTTTCATATCCTTGGCGGCTGTGAAGTTCCCAGTTGTCGTACATTGCCGAAACAGAAGAAGAAGCAAAAAGATAACGGTGGATTGCTTTATAAGAAAAGAATGAAACCAAAACAACGGCAGACAAAATGCCGGCAAGCAGAATAATCCGCACAACAATCATATTCTTTCTGCGGACAATTTTTTCTGAAACTCGCTTCGCCTTCATTTAACAAACAACCTGCCACAAAACTATTTAAAATAAAAAAAAGGATACAGTAAGCCGGGTTCTGGTACGCTCCAAAGAAGCGCATGGTCATCTATCCGCAAAGACAGTCGCCTGTCTTTTCCAGCGAGCTACCCGCAGCATAAGGCCGGAAACCAAACTGCTATACGCTCTTGCTCCAGATGAGGTTTACTTATGCCGTCCCCGTTGCCGGACACGCGGTAGGCTCTTACCCTGCCTTTTCACCCTTACCCATACAGGCGGTTATTTTCTGTAGCACTTTCTGTCGGAAGAATGTGTTATGCCAGGTCTGGAAAAATCCAACTAAGACAACTTACATTTTCCGCCCGGTTATTACCCGGCATCTTTTCCGGTGGAGCCCGGACTTTACCTCACGCATACAATCTATCATCAGAAAATATGCGCGCGGCCATATATCCTTTAATAATTACAAATTAATCGTCAAAATCCATTGACTTTACATCTGAAGAATCGTCATCTTCATCTGACATTGAATCGATTCCGTCTTCATCAAGGAGGTCTTCATCATCAAGATCAGAAAGACTGCCTGCATCGTCAAGAGTAAAGTAATTTGATGCACCAGCTTCTGATTCTTCGTAATAAAGAATGCGACTGCAGTACGGGCAGAAAAGAATTTTTGTTCCGCGGTGTACTTCGTTTGCAAACTGTGCAGGAAGAATCATATGGCATCCGTCACAAACGTTTCCCTTAACAGCAACAATACCTTTGTGGTTTCTGCGTATGATTCGCTGGAACTTGATGATTGTTTCGGCATCAATACCTTCTGACATCTGCTCTTCCTGTGCAGAAAGGGACGCAAGCTTTTCTTTGTAGGAATCAATTTCTTTGTCAAGGTTTTCTTTTGAGTCCTGCACATCTTTTTCTGTAGAAGCAATAAGCTCTTCTTCGCTTTTGAGAATATCATTAAGTTCTGCAAGAACCTTTTCTTCTTTCTGAAGTTCCTTGCGGATTGAATTTTCTTTTTCCTGGGCTTCGTTGATCTGCTTGTCAAGAATCTCATACTCGCGGTGGGTAGTAATAGAATCCATTCCCTTCTCACCTTCTTCGCGTAATTTCTGAGCCTCGTCAAGCTGTGTACGCAGTTCGGCAACCTTTGCCTTTTCGGCTTCGTACTCACTGTTTTTTTCTATATATTCTTTCTTGAAGCGCTCAAGACTTTCTGTACTTCCGTCAAGAGTCTTTGGTAATTCCTCTACCTTGGCCTCAATTTCGTACTTTTCGGCAAGCACTTCCTGCAAACTCTTAAGTTTGTCCAGTTCTTCTGACATCTGCATTGG
This sequence comes from Treponema peruense, assembly GCF_016117655.1. NCBI lineage: Bacteria > Pseudomonadati > Spirochaetota > Spirochaetia > Treponematales > Treponemataceae > Treponema > Treponema peruense. The sequence continues at coordinate 1,355,421 of NZ_CP064936.1, read as the reverse complement.
TAACAACCTCGTTAAAAAATACAAACACGCATAGCATACGTATTTTGCTCTAAAGTAACAATATACACGAATTAAAGTCTTGTGTCTATAACCACAGACCCCTCACCCGCAAAGGATTGGAATCCAGCGGACTAAAAATCCATAAAATCCTTAAGACCAGAAGCACGTCTTGGGTGGCGCAGTCTTCTGAGTGCCTTGGCTTCTATCTGACGGATTCTTTCCCTTGTGACGTTAAAGAAAAGTCCGACTTCTTCAAGGGTAAGGGAATAACCGTCATCAAGACCGAATCTCATTTTAAGAACTTCCTGTTCTCTTGGAGGAAGGGAACTCAGAACAGTGTGAAGCTGTTCCTGAAGAAGAGTATAGGCGGTCTGGTTTGCCGGATTTTCAACTTCCTTGTCTTCGATAAAATCTCCGAGTGAACTGTCTTCTTCTTCTCCGATAGGAGTTTCCAAAGAAATAGGTTCCCTTGCAACATTCTTAACCTGCTTTACTCTGAGCACCGGCCATGAAAGTTGCTGTGCAATTTCTTCGTCAGTTGGTTCGCGGCCAAGTTTCTGTACAAGCTGGCGGCTTTCGCGCACAACCTTGTTAATCTGTTCAATCATATGAACCGGAACACGGATTGTTCTTGCCTGATCAGAAATAGATCTTGTAATAGCCTGACGAATCCACCAAGTAGCATAAGTAGAAAACTTGTATCCCTTGCGGTATTCAAATTTTTCTACAGCCTTGATAAGACCAATGTTTCCTTCCTGAATAAGATCAAAAAGCTGAAGACCGCGGTTTGTGTATTTTTTTGCAATGGAAACTACAAGACGAAGGTTTGCATTGATAAGACGGTTTTTGGCCTGTTCCATCTGAAGGCGTCCGTCTTCTATTTCTTTTTTCATTGCAATTATTTCGTCTACAGAATTTTCAAAGTTATATTCAAGTTCGCGCAGCTTGCGTTCAATTTTCTGGATTTCTGTATAGTCAGTTCTTATTTCATCTGCAGTAAGCCCAAGTTCATTTTCAAGCTTTACGCATTCCTTATGCATGGCAAGACGGCGGCCTATTCCGCGAAGACCTGCTGCATCTGTAATGTGCAGTTTTTTCATGCGCTTTTCCTGAACAAGGTGATACTCATTTATCTTTTTGGAAGCTTCAATAAATTTAGAACTAAAGTATTCAATTTCTTCTGTCTTGATATCCATATTCTCAAAACTGGCAAGAATAACGGTTCTGAGATTCTGAAGCTGTACATCCTTAAAAATATTTACAGTAGGATCATCGCCGTGAAGCTTTTTCTTGAGGGCAATATATTCACTCATCTGCTCTTTTACAGGTTTCATGCATTCAAGGTAAGCTGATCGCAGTCTGCGGCGTTCGGCCATTTCTTCATTTATTTCTTTGCGTGCCTTTCCGGGTTCATGCTGGTCAAAGCGTTTGAAAATTTTAAGACCAATCTTATAAAATTCAGGAACCATCATTCCGGAGTTTTTGATAACATTCTTTATAATATTCTGGCCGTCTTCCATCTTCTTTGAAAGAGAAACTTCCTGTTCTGCGGTAAGAAGATTTTCCTTTCCTATTTCGCGAAGATAAAGTCTTATAGGATCGTCAATTGAACTGTCTTTGTCATTTGCCACAAGGCGATGTTTTCCGGAGTCTTCATCCTTTAACTCTTCTGCAATTCCTGCAGATTCTTCGTCATCATCGTCCAAATTCTCATCGTCTTCATCTTCATCAAACGGTTCATCTTCACTCAGAATCTGAATATTGTTTTTCTGAAGAATAGAAAGAACAGGCTCCATTTTTGGCGAATTTACAAAATCCTGCGTAAGGACATCAGTTATTTCTTCCCATGAAACAAAGGGTTTCTGAGAGGCGACATCCAGAAGTTTTTTTACAAGAGGATCATCAGCAACATCGCTTTCGGTATATTCGGCACGCGGTTCTGCAGTGGCGGTCTTTTTAACATCTTCATTTTTAACTGACTCTTTCTTTTCAGGTGACTTTTTGGTCATTATCGATCCTTTATATTTTTTATGTCATTGTCCAACTGCATCTTAAGCTGAATAGCCTCGTTAAGCTGGGCAACATCTTCGCTCAAGGCGCTTTTTGACAGTTCCGAGATTCTCTCAAGAACACGTGCACGCCTTTTTTCCATGGCATGAAATTTGAGAAGCTTTATACTGTCTGAAACTGATAACTCGGCGCAATTTGAATAGATATTCGTTGCTTCTATAACAAGAGCTTTAAGTTCGTCGGAACCAATTCTGTTCAGTATGGCACTCACGGAAAAATTACCGCCATCAAGACATTCTTCCATGATTTTAAACAATTCCTTGGCATCGGGATTATCCAGGTCGTCCGCAGAAATCTCATTGCGCATATTCTGAAAAAGAGAGACATTGTCAGCAACTGCGGTAATTACAGCCTTAAGTTCTGCATCAACTTTAACCGGCTGTTTTTCAGAAGGTTCAGTCTGCTGTTCAGTCATCTTTTTGTAGCGCCGTGAAAGCTGCTCACGGTTGCCGTAATCCTTTCTGACAGCCTCCTTTTCTATGCCGTAAACCTGACACAACTGGTCAAGGCACGCCTGCTTCTGTACATCTGACTGCAGCGCATCTATGTAAGCAAAAAATGCAAGTGAAGCTTTTGTCTTTCCCTCCGGAGTATCTTTCGGGAACATTTCCTGCAGTTTAGATAACAGATAATCATTGTCAATAATAGCATTATTTACATCATTTGTCAAGTAATCAGCGCCAAAATTCAGCATAATTTCTGCAGGATCTTTTCCGCCGTGAAGACGGATTACTTTTACGGTAATATCCATTCTGCGGCACATGAGAATTGCCCTTTTTGTAGCATTCTGACCGGCGCCGTCTGCATCAAAAGAAAGATAAACTGTTTCTACAAAGGGTTTGACCATACGCACCTGTTCTTCGGTAAGAGCCGTTCCAAGCGGTGCAACAGCCCATTCTATTCCGCACTGATGGTAGGCAATGCAGTCCATGTAGCCTTCGCAGAAAATTACAGCTTTTTTTTCGCGGACTGCCTGTCTGGCAAAGTTGAACGCATACAGCGTTTCGCCCTTATGGTACTGTATAAGGTCGCCTGAATTAAGATACTTCGGTGACTTTGACGCGTCTCCCCTTAAAAAGCGCCCGCCCATTGCCACAACATCGCCCTTTCTGTCAAAAATAGGAAACATGAGTCTGTCCGAAAAAAAGGCAAATTCAGGGTACTTTTTACTAAACAGACCAGAGTTGTCAAGAAAATCTTTTGTATAATTCTTTGACTCAAGAAATTTGCGCAGCCACTTTCTGTCTGCCGGACTGTAGCCCAACTTGAACTTTTCTATCGTTTCTGCCGTTATGCCGCGTTTGCAAATGTAATCAAGAGCAAATTTTCCGCCTTCAGTCTGGGTAAGCATGTAATGAAAAGAACCGGCAACCCTTGTATAGAGATTTTTGTATTCATCCTTAAGCTTTGCATTCGGGTCGGTGCGCTGCGTTTCTGAACCGCCGTCTGTATACGAAAGCCTTACACCTGCCCTTTTTGCAAGAAATTCCACTGATTCGGGGTAACTGAGTTTTTCCATATTCATGATAAAATTGAATACGGTGCCGCTTGCATGACAGCCAAAACAGTAATAGAATTTTTTTGATGAACTTACAGAAAACGAAGGTGTTTTTTCATTGTGGAACGGACAGCAACCCCACCAGTCGCCGCCTTTCTGGACAAGAGGAACATATTCACCCACAACACGCACAATGTCTGTCTTGTCAGAAACTTCGTCAATGGACTCCTGTGTTATAAAGCTTGCCATTTTTCTATATTCTCCGCCGCACGGTGCTGGTCAAAATTTTTTGTAAATGTATGGCGTCCGGTTTTGGGGTCAGAAAGCACAAAATAATAATACGGTGTTTCTGCAGGATCAGCGGCAGCCTTAAGTGCAACCATCCCTGGGTTTGAAATAGGTCCAGGCGGAAGCCCTGCCCATTTGTATGTATTGTAAGGGCTGTCTATCTTAAGGTCATCGTAAGTAATGCGTTCTGGATGGGGCTTGCCGTTTATTTCTGAAATTATATATTCAATTGTAGCACAGGACTGAAGCCCAATATTATAGCGCAGTCTGTTTGCAAAAACACCTGCAATTACAGGCGCTTCATCTTCTATGCGGTATTCTCTTTCTACAATGGAAGCAAGAATAACGGTGTCAAAAAGCTGAGCCGGCGACTTGTCCTTAAGTGACGGAATTTCTGAAACCTTTTCAAAAAAAGTGTCTGCCATTTTCTGAACAACAGCCGCGGCATCCATTTCGGGAATAAGAAAATATGTGTCGGGAAAAAGAAAGCCTTCAAGTGAAGAAGCCGGAATATTATATTTTGCCGCAGTTTGTGAAGAACGGCATTCGCGTATAAAATCTGACGCTTTGCAGACACCTTCTCTTTCAAGAAGAGCGGCTATTTTTGAAACAGTAAGCCCTTCCGGAACAGAAACGGTAATATATTCCTGCATTCCGGACTGAAGCAGCCCATAAATTTCGCCCATGGACATGGAAGCATTTACGCTGTAAACACCGCTTTTAAGGGCAAAAGGGCGTCCACCGTCAAAAATACCGAATCTTGCCGCAAGGTAAAAAAGCCTGTCAGAACGGATAACACCCGAGTTTTTTAGTTCAAGAGCCACTTCTTTTACGCTCATTCCGGAGGGAACACGTATTTTTACGGAAGCTGCATCTTTGCTGTCAGAAACAGGACGTACTGCTGCAAAAAAGACAGAAATTCCGGCTGTAACACACAAAGCCAGGACAGCAAAAAACCAGGCAATAACTTTTGCGAAAATATGTTTAGTTTTCATACTTGAATTTCCTGCCCCTCTTTTGCCAGATAAATTTTTGTAGAACTGTCAGAATTGTATTTCTGGTAGACAATACCGGCCCGAAGCATGGAGTCAAGCTTTCTGTCATCATACGTGGGATCGTAGTGGAACATATACAGATTGCGCACCTTCCACCTTTCTGCAAAATCAATGGCCGTACTGTAAGCCGAATGCCCCCAGTATTCCTTGCTTACGGCTTCTGTACTTGTATACTGGCTGTCAATAATTATAACGTCGGTATCCGAAAAAAATGCTGAATTGGCAGCAGTTTCGTCAAAGTCAGAACCCTGAAGTTCGGCATCGGTACAGTAAACTACAGAACGCCCGTTTTCGGTAAACCTGAATGCACAGGAACCGCCCGGATGAGTCATCTTATGACAGCGGATTTTTACATTACCAATACTTATCTCTGAATCTTCATCCAGAAGATGAAAACTGAATCTTTCACGCATAGCCGGGTAACAGGCATTTTCAGGAAAATAAGGAAGCGAACTCTGGCCGCTGACATAAAATTCCATATCGGGGTAGACTGAATAGACGTTTATTTTTGATGCAGGACGGAATATAGGGTCAAAAAACGGAAGCCCCTGTATGTGGTCCCAGTGAAAGTGTGAAAGAAAAATATTATAAACAGAATCTTTGGGCTGGACACCGTATTTTGCCATCATGCGTATACCGGACCCGCAGTCCAGCAAAAAAGAGTTGCCGTCTGACGCCTTGAGTTCAACACAGGGAGTATTACCGCCTGCCGTTCCGTAAATCCAGTCTGGAAGGGAAGACAAAAAACGCATTTTGGAATCTTCGTCCCGTGCATCTTTGGGCGACATTCTTGCAATTGCTGCAGAAATTTTTGCCTGAATCTGATCTCCTGTCAGGGGCGACGGCAGGGATCCTCTTACACCCCAAAAATGTATCAGCACGTTGTGTTCCTCCCCAAAACAAAGGATTCGTTACTATAAGTTTAACACAAAGAATGCGTTCTTGACAAGTTTACCACTAAGGCAAAAAAAAAGAGCATCGGGAAAAACCAATGCTCTTCTGGGGAGTGAAGGATTCGAACCTACGAAGGCGGAGCCAGCAGATTTACAGTCTGTCCCCTTTGACCACTCGGGAAACTCCCCGTGAAAAGCTGCCTGTAGGATTTGGACCCACGACCCCGAGATTACAAATCACGTGCTCTACCAGCTGAGCTAAGGCAGCATTTTTTTTATTTTGTATCAGAAGAAGTGTTGTGTACTGCTGCTGATGTGTTAGACTATATAATAAACATAAAATTGTGTCAACAACAAATCTTCATTTTTTAATAATTTTTTTTATTTTTTTTGTAAACGGCAACCCAATCATAAATCAGTGAAACTCTGTCCGTTCAAAAGAGCCGCATACAGTTTCATATAGCTTTCACGCGCAACGAGATCCCACGAATATTTTTTGTGGATATAACGGCTTGCGTAAGAAATCATTCCCGAAAATATTGAGTTTCCTGCAGCAGCCATGATTTTCAAAAGAGAATAAAGGGTCTTTTCCAGAACTTCTGAAGAATTGGGGGAATAAAGGAAACCTGTTTCATCATCTATAATTTTGGAAAGACCGCCAGTTCTGTGTGCAACGGGAAGAGTTCCGAAAGTCTGCGAAATAAAATCTTCAAGGCCACACGGTTCAAAATTACTCGGGTGCAATGAAAAGTCAGAAGCCGCTACAACAAGCCTTGCAAGTTTGCGGTTGTACCCTTTGTAGTAGACACATTTTCCTTCATACTTTTGGGCACAGCGGGCAAGGTCTTCTTCAAGGGCACGCTCTCCCTGTCCCATAAAAATAAACTTGACGGGAAGATTTTTTGACAGAAGTGCATCTGCTGCCCTTACCATGACATCAATTCCCTTCTGTCTTACAACGCGGCCGTGGTAAACTACAAATGCCCCTCCCTCGCCGCATATTCTGCCAAAGCGCTTTGTTCCGTAAGTGTCCGCGTTTTCCAGCAGAAAAGTCCTGCACGCATACTTTCCGTCAAGGTCCTTTTTCTGAGGGTCAAAGGCATAGGGAAGCAGCGATTTTTTTGTGTCTGACGGGTCATATTTTGAAAAGTCTATTCCGTTTGTAATACCGATTATGCTTATTCCGCGGGCATTGAATTCCTGCGAAAGACCGGCTGTATCTGTTCTGCCTTCCTGTATTTCACGCGCATATTCAGGCGAGACAGTTGTAATACAGGCATATTCAGAAGCAAGAAGGAACGGTTCAACATATCTGCCGCAAAGCCCCCGCCGCAGTACATCTAAAGGAAGCGAAGTAAAGCGCGCCGCCTCTTCTACCGAAGAAAATTCATGGTGGTAACCGGGGCCTGCGTTATGTATTGTAACTACGCATTTTGTATTTTTATAAAAAGAGGCGGCCAGTCCGTTAAAAGACATGAGGTTATGTACAAAAACAGGAACAAGTGCTGCGGTTGCGTCCTGCGAGTGGATTATGTGCGGCCGTTCACTTTCTTCGCAGACAGCACAGTAATAGGCCACGGCTTTTTGAAAAAGAGTATTCAGATAAGGTGCATCTTCATGACCGCAGCCGGTTTTATGGGAAGGGTTTTCCTGTTCGTCAGCAGGCGTATAGGTATAGACAGCACGTTTTTCAGAAAAAGCGCGGTTGCCTACAAAAACAACTTCTACACCGCCACACATTCCGTGACTATAAGTTATCGTTATACCTTTACCGCAGACAGTGAATTTTACAGGCTTGTGCCACAGACACCTGAAGTCTTTTACAGAAGACATATCGGTGCACGCATAAAGCGGAATAAAAAGAATTACGCGGTTACCGAGCCTTACAAGACTTTCAGAAAGTGAACATGCAACATTTTTTACACCGCCCGCCTCTGCAATTCCGGCGTATTCCCTTGAAACAAGCCAGACTGTCATATTCAGTTCCCCAAGGCAAATTCCGGCCTTAACGATTTTGCACCGTTAAGATAAACAGGCTTAACCGCTGCGTCACAGTCCAAGTAAGTTGTTACAAGAACACGTATTGTTTTTGGCGGCATTCCCTTTATATAAAGTTCGGGCATAGCAAAGAGAGCAATTTTTGATGTATCAAGGCCTGTATCGCTTTTTCTGAGGGCAGCGGCGGGGTTAAGCTCGTCAAGATCGGGTGTCATTGTAAACTGGACAGAAACAATATCCTGTGCCTTTACAGAATTGAGCATAAAAATCTCACGGCACATTTCTTCTACGGCAAGGCGTATTGATTCAGCTGTATTTTCTGAAGTGGTTGCCCCGCGTATTGCAAAAAGTCTTTTGTCTTTCATAAAAAAATCCTGAAAATATTTTGTTCTGTTTATTAAGCATAATCAGCGCAAAGCACCGAGTGCATCCATAATTTTTGTAATATCACCGCTTTTGGAAATTTCCTGAAGTTCGGGATACTTTTTTAGAAGTTCCGCAAACTTTTCGAGTTTCTGCATGGAACGGTCTTCTTCTGCTATTATAGCAGCCTGTTCCTGAGCTTTTTTTGCAAGTTCCGCAGAAAGGGTTTCTGAATACTGAGCATAAAGAGCGCGTGCATTTTCATAAGATTGCATGTCAGGAATATTCTGTTCTGTTACCGAAGCAGACAAAACAGTGATTCCGCCAAAGCCGGCCTTTGTCATTGCAGAACTTACATCGGCAGGCGAAACAGAATAAGAAGAAACATAAGTGCTGCTTTTGAGGGCCTTTTCTGCAAGTGAAGATGCTGCGGCTTTTGCAGCTGCCTGTATATAAGCGTCAAGATCTTTCTGCGAAGAAATTTTATTGTCCGAAAAAAGTTCAAGAATGTCTTCGGGGGCAACAGAAGCCGTAATTTGCAAAGTCATGGAATAAGAAAAACTGGGGTTTCCTTCGAGAAGTGAAGAATAAGTTTCTCCGCCGGGCAAAGTTCCAGAAACTGCCAGCACAGAGTTTACCGGCTCCGTGCTGAACGCAGTAAGCGTTACGTTTGTAGGCAGAAGACGTTCCCATCTCCACTCAAAACTTCCCGGAACAATCGGTTTTGAATAGATTCCGCCTGTTTTTGACTGCATTACGGCACAATGCCTGGGTTTTACAAAAAACTGAACCCAGCCTATAAAAAAAACTGCGGCCGCAAAAACGGCAAGAACTATAATGTTTGCAAAAAATCGTTTTACAGTCATACACTTACCTTGTTGAATTCAAGTCTGATTTGAGTCTGATTAACAAAAACCCAAAGATATTGTATACTAAATTAACCTTGATTTTCAATAGACTGTTCAATCTGAAGCTTTCACCGGGGATTTTATGAAGAAAAAAGAAACAGACCTTACCAAAATAGACAGTTCCGTTTTGTACAGGCTTATAGGACGGTCAATTCTTTTTCTTGCAATGATGACGGTTGTTCTTTTTCTTTTTTATGCCTGCGGAAACTTCCAGCTTTTTTTGGACAGAACACAGCGTTTTATAATGCTTTTGTGTTCAATAACTTCAATTATACTGATATTTTTCTGTCTGGCCGGAATGATTGAAAGTGTTGCGCTTTTTTTTATTCACGGAGGCCGCCGGTACTGGATTTACTTTACTCTCTGCATTTTTACGGCACTTCCGTCGGCAGCAGTATTTTTATTTATGCGCACTGCAGCCTTTCTTGCCGACGGAATCTGAAGTTTACAGCTGAAAAATTCAACATAAGAAAAAATGCGCCCGAATTCAGCTCAAAACGGGTTAAAAATCCACTACTCCCGGAACAATCTTTTTTTCTGTACGCAGACGCTCGGGATGATGAACGTGTGTGTGGAACGGAATAAATACAAGAAATCTTCCTTCCTGGGCCATAAGCTTAACGGGACGTTTTTCCTGGTAATAGTCCAGTGCAATTCTGTTTGAAATGCTGGGCATTCCGCTTTCCCTGAATCCCGGTGATTCCCACGCAAGCCCTTCTGACTTGAGCTTTCCTCCGGTAAAAAAATACGGTGCACGCGCAATAGAAATTCTGTCTTTGGGAGTAAGATTTGACATTTCTATTGCAAAAGTTTCTTCAAGGCAGCAGACAACCTGCTCTTTTGTAAGCCACACGTCGGCATGGTAATTCTGTGCAAATGTTTCAAAAACGCCAAGACAATGATCCATAAGGCCGCCCGAACCGCCAATGAGTGTAACTGTATCGTTGTCCCTGTCCGGTGCTACTTTTACTGCCTGCATAAGGGCAAGTTCTGTGTCGGTATAGTCTTTATCGCGGTTGTAAATCTCGGATTTTACGCCACTGTATTTTTCGAGAAGCGATTTGTCTTTTAAACTGTCCATGTCTCCCAGAATAAAATTTGGTTTAAAATTAACGGTACTGCCGTAAAAATGGCGGTAGGCTTCAAGAGTGTCCAGACCGGAATCTGCAGCAACAATGTAGTCAATCGGCGGAGTTCCTGCAAAATAATATGCTGTATTCTGCGGGAGAGGTGCCTCGCCGCCTGTAAAAATAACTGCATGCATAATAGATTTTTCCTTAAAAAGTTGATACAATTATTATATCATGTCTTTAATAAAATGTGTAAAAATACCTGAAGAATTGGTAAAAATCGGCGGAATTTTCAGAAAAAACGGATTCAAAGCTTATCTTGTGGGAGGGGCTGTCCGCGACATGATTCTGGGTAAAAAAGGCCACGACTACGACCTTGCAACAAATGCCACGCCTAAGCAGGTAATGGGAATATTCAAAAAAGTTATTCCTACAGGAATTGCACACGGAACGGTAACAATACACATCTTCGGAATGCAGATAGAAACCACGACATTCCGTACCGAAGCAGACTACACAGACGGAAGACACCCCGACAGCATAAAATTTGCAACAACAATAGAAGAAGATCTTTCGCGCCGTGACTTTACAATGAATGCAATTGCGGCAGATTTGGAAAGCGGTGAACTGACAGATCCTTTCGACGGGCAGAAAGACATAAGAAACAAAATAATACGCACTGTAGGAGAACCGCAGGAACGGTTTGCTGAAGACGGGCTTAGGCCGGTGCGTGCAGTTAGATTTTCGGGCCAGCTTGGGTTCAGTATAGAAGAAAAAACCCTTGCTGCCCTTTCAGAGCCTGAAGTATTAAAAAAAACGGCTTCTATTTCTGTAGAAAGATTCAGGGACGAGTTCTGCAAGATGCTACTTTGTGAAAGACCGTCGGACAGTCTTAAACTTCTGGAAAAAACCGGAATTCTGAATATTTTTATACCGGAATTTGCCATATGCAGAAACTGTTCGCAGAAAGATTCAAGGGGCTTCCACGAATTTGATGTTGCCGACCACATTTTATATGCCTGCGACGGGGCTCAGAAAGGAAATCTCGAAGTAAAACTTGCAGCCTTTTACCACGACATAGGCAAGCCAGAATGCCGCACTACAGAAATTGTTGATGGAGAAGAACGCGTACACTTCCACGGGCACGAAACAAAGTCTGCACAGAAAGCACTTGCATCTATGACGGCCCTCAAGTTCCCCAATGAAACAATAAAAAATGTTGTTCACCTTGTTCAGGAACATATGTTTTACTACGAACACTCGTGGTCAGACGCTGCCGTAAGAAGATTCATTATAAGAGTCAAACCCGAAAATATCGAAAACCTGTTTGCCTTAAGGCTTGCAGACATTTACGGAATGCACAGAACGCCTCTTAAAGAAGGAAGCCCTGCATGGAATATTCTGCTGGAGTTCAGAAAAAGAATTGAATCTGTTCTTGAAAAAAAGTCGGCTCTGGGAATAAAAGACCTTGCCGTTAACGGGCGGGACTTGATACAGGAAGGAATACCTTCGGGAAAAGCCATGGGCATGATTCTGAATGAACTGTTTGAAACCGTTACGGAATCACCGGCAATGAATGAAAAAGAAAAACTTCTGGCACTTGCAAAAAATATTTTTCGCGAAAAATTCAGGACATAAACAAACAGTGGTGTTCTTAAAGCCGTGAAAACGTACGGTCTGCGAACAGCCCTTTATTCTAGCAGACAGAGTCGGGCGCTTTTTTTATTTTTGACAGGCACCAGACCATTGTTATTGAAACATAGATTACAGCACATACCCACGCACACGGGTCTGCAAAACAAACGGCTTTATAACCGATTACTGGAACAAGACCAAAACTTACGATACACCTTGCAAACATTTCTATAACGCCAGAAAAAATTGCGCGGCTGGTAAACCCGAGCCCCTGAAGAGATGGCCGTACAACATTCAGTATTCCAAGAACCCAGTAAAAGATTCCTATTGTGGCCGCATACTGTACAGAAGCATTAAGTACTTCTGTTTCAGAAGAGTCAATGAACATAAGCGAAAGCGGCCGTCCGAATGCAATAAGGGAAATACTTGCCGCTATTCCGTAAAGAACAGAGATTGCGGTTCCAAGAAGAATACCCTGTTTGATTCTGTCAAATTTCTGTGCGCCAAGATTCTGCCCTGCGTAAGTAGACACCGCTGTTCCTATGGCATCATAGGGGCTTATAAACAGAATTTTGAGTTTGCTTCCGGCAGTAAAACCCGAAACACATACACTTCCCAAAGAATTGTTTGCAGCCTGAAGAGCCATGCTTCCTATTGCGGTAATTGAAAACTGCAGTCCCATGGGAATACCCATTCCGAACAGAACAGAAAGTTTCTTCCAGTTCCAGACAAGATCTTCTTTTCTGAACCTGAGTATTTCATACCTGCGCATTATGTGGACAAGACAGAGAATGCCACTCACAGCCTGTGCCGCAACTGTTGCAAGAGCAGCACCCGCAACGCCCATGTTGAATACAATAATAAAAGTCAGGTCAAGCACAATATTTACTATTGTAGCAACAACCAGGAATATAAACGGTGTCTTTGAGTTTCCTATAGCGCGAAGAATTCCCGACAAAAAATTGTACATAAGCGTAAAAGGACTTCCAAGAAAAATAATCAGAAGATAAATATACGCGTTATCAAAGATGTCGGCCGGAGTAGACATAAACCCCAAAACCCAGCGGCATAAAAGGGAACAGACTACGGTAACAACTACAGAAAACAGTGCAAGCGATACAGCACCAATAAAAATGTAGGAGCGCATGGCTGAATAATCACCGGCTCCGAATTTCTGTGCAACAGGAATTGTAAAACCGGCGCAGATTCCCATGCAGAATCCAAGAACCAAAAAGTTAACGGAACCCGAAGCCCCTACCCCGGCCAAAGCCATTGTTCCAAGATAGCGGCCTACAATTGCAGCATCCACAAGGTTGTAAGCCTGCTGGAACAGGTTTCCTGCAAGAAGCGGCAGTGAAAAAAGCAGAATAAGCTTTAACGGGTTTCCTTCAGTTAAATTCTTTGTCATAAATCTTGTTGAATCATATTACCATATTCATGGCTTCGCGCACTTCTGAAAGTGTTTTTACCGCAATGGCGCGTGCACGTTCGGAACCGTCAAGAAGAACCTGTCTTATGTAGTCGGGGTTCTTTTCGAGTTCTGCACGTTTCTGGCGCAAAGGTCTGAGTTCTTCATTAAGGGCTTCTGTAAGCATTTTCTTGAGCATTCCGCCGCCGCCGTCACCTATTCTTTGTGCAATTGCTTCGGGAGCTTCTTTTGTGCACAGCGAAATGAGCATAAGAATATTGGCAACTTCAGGTCTGTTTACAGGATCGTATGTAATGTTGCGGTCTGCGTCTGTCTTTGCCTTTTTGATAAGAGCGGCGGTTTCATCTTCTGTTGCGCTAAGGAATATTGCGTTTCCGCGGCTTTTGCTCATCTTCTGGCTTCCGTCAAGGCCAAGAATGCTTGGTGTCTTTGACAAAAGAGCCTGCGGCATGGGAAAAACAGGATCGCGGTCTTTGCAGAATTTTTCGTTAAAACGACGGGCAATTGTTCTTGTAAGCTCAAGGTGCGGAAGCTGGTCTTTTCCTACAGGAACAACGTTACCCTTACAGAAAAGAATGTCACATGCCTGGTGAATGGGGTACGTATACATTCCTGCATTTACATTCTTGAGACCCGCACTCTGGATTTCTTCTTTGACGGTCGGGTTTCTTGAAAGTTCGGCATTGCTTACAAGAGTAAGGAACGGAAGCATAAGTTGGTTGCACTCCGGAACATAACTGTGCGGGTAGATTATTACGTTTTCTGAAGGTTCAATTCCGGCAGAAAGATAATCTATTACAAGTTGCTTTGTATTCTGGCTTATCTCCTGGAATGCATCATGGTCTGTAAGAACCTGATAGTCGGCAATAAGAATCATTGTGGGAACACCCATCTTTGAAAGCCTTACGCGGTTCTGCAGAGAGCCAAAATAATGGCCTATGTGGAGTCTTCCTGTAGGTCTGTCTCCAGTAAGAACCCTGTATTTTGTTGGGTTTACGGCAATATCTTCTTCTATTTTTTTACTGCGTTCAACGGCTGCAGCAAAAGTCTTGTTTGAGTCATAATCTATTTCTGACATAATTTTAAATTACCTCTTGCAAAAAATTTAGAGCCTTAATTTAACACAAATCAGCGTTTTTTGTCCACACGCGGACTATTTGCTGTAATTGCGCTTTACTTTCATCGTGGTGGTCATTTCGAGCGGCTGTTCAAGAACAGTGACTTTTGTAATTCTCTGGTATGGCTGCAGTTTTTTGTTGATTTTGTCTACAATTTCGCTGACAGCCTTCTTTATAGAAGAAAGTTCTTCTTCTGAACAGTCTTCGCGTTTTATATTCAGCCTTGAATAAAGATCGTCAGAAGGATAAACAAGCGCTTCGAGTTCTTCGGACTGGTGCTCTGTGTCTGCAATGTAGCCCTGTACCGTAATCTGCTGGATGTCGGTTTCGAGCTGGAAGGCGTCTTCTATTTCTTCGGGGTAGACGTTTTTTCCGCCTTCGGTAACAATCATGTTTTTGACACGACCGCTCAGCATAAGGTAATTTTCGTCATCTATCCAGCCGAGGTCTCCTGTTTTGAACCAGCCGTCTTCTGTAAACACTTTTGCAGTTTCTTCGCTCATTTTGTAGTACCCCTGCATAACCATGGGACCTTTGACAAGAATTTCGCCTATTCCGTTTTTGTCGGGGCTGTCAATTTTCATCTGCATTTTTCCGACAAAGTATTTGCCTACACTTTCTATCTTAAAGTGGTGTATGGGATTAAGCGTGATAATAGGTGAAGTCTCTGTAAGGCCGTAACCCTGAACAAAATCTATGCCCATTTCGTTGTAAAACCTGAACACACTCTTTGCAAGAGGACCGCCGCCGCAGATTGCAATTCTTATAGTGTAAATATTTGCCTGCTTGAGTACAGCCTTAAAGATGTGCTTGCCAGGGTTAACACCGAAAGTCTTTTTTATCATAAACGAAAGTCCCATAAGGAATTTCATAATTCCGTAGACAAAAGGACCTTTTGATTTTATTCCCTTAAGAATTCCTGCTGCAAGCTTATTGAACAGAAGCGGAACTCCCAGAAGCATTGTTATTTCGCCTTCCTTAAGCTCTTTCATAAGACGCGATACGGCCATGCTCTTACCGAATACAACTTCGGCACCTACAGAAATTGCTTCTATAAATACTGCAAGCATTGTATAGGCGTGGTGGATTGGAAGAAGTGCATAAAATACGTCTGTTGAATAGATTTTCATGTGGGTCTGGGCAATATAGCAGTCGCTTACAAGATTTTTGTGGCTGAGCATAACGCCCTTTGGTGTACCGGTTGTTCCGCTTGTAAAAAGAATTGCCGCAGTGTCTTCTATACTAGGCTGTGTATTCTGCACTTTTTTTTCTGAAACAAGATTGAATACGTAAGTGTCGCCCTGTCTTCTGCAGAGAGAATAGACTTTGTACTTGCTTTTGCGGCCGGAAAAATAAGAATATTTTTCTTCATCTACAAAAAACATTACAGGCTGAGCAGTTGCCAAAAGATTGTCCAGTTCTTCGTTGTGAAGCGCGTAATCAAGCGGGCATACAATTGCTCCGGCATAAAGGGCGGCAAGATAAACTACAGCCCATTCCGGTGAGTTTTTGCCCGAAACTGCAATACGGTCGCCGGGCTTTACTCCAGCAAAGCACATCCAGTTTGCAAGAGTAAGTATCATTTTATGGGACTGTTCGTACGTGTAAGTGCGCTTTGAACCGTCATCTGTGTCCCAGTCAGTAAAACAAGGGCGCTTTGGATAGCGGGCAACGGTTATGTCAAACATCTGCGGCAGTGTGGGCCACTCGCCTTCAAAGTATTTTCCGCGGAATTCATCCAAAAAAGCAGTGGGATCATAGTTTTTAAGTTCGTCCATTTTTTTTACTCCTATAAATGTTCATGAGTAAATCTTCAGATTTAGGAATGAACATTTACGTACATTCGCAACAAAGTGAGAATGTACAGTTAATAAAAAAGTTTGCAACGCAAACTTTAAGTTAAAAAAGCCGACGCCATTTTGGCGGATTTTTTATACTCACTCCTATAAATGTTCATGAGTAAATTTAATTATACCATGACTTTGCAGAATGTGCAGAAAAAAGTTTTGTGGGTACTTAAATGCTGTAGTATAGGAAGCGAAAAAAACTGCGAAAAAACTTTGCAAATATATTAAATTATGTTATATTTATCATACAGGAAATGCCTGAACAGGCGGTTATCTCCCATACTCAATCGGTTTTCACCGAAATTTGATTTTGGGAGGCTTGTCTATGACTTGTGATACAATTATTGCACTGGTAACTTGCGTTGCCACGATAATCAGCACAGTTATAACAACGCTCACCTACTTTAAACATAAGTAAAGAGTAAAAAAATAGCCGCCTTTAAGTTTTCGACACTAGGCGGCTAATCGCAATAAAGTGGAGATAACCCAATGTTCGGGCATTTCCTTGATTCAATATACCAAATCTATCTAATTCTGTCAAATTATAAGGTGCAAGCAAGTGCGTAGCACCGCATTACCTCTAAAAAGATGAAATCCGAGCAAAAGCGGGACATCTCTTAACTGACAGAATTTATTCTACTACAACGGCGTCTTCGTACAGAAGGTCGAACTTTTTTCCGTCGGGACTCAGGGACGAAATAACCGTAATATGCTTTTTCTTTTTGTTTATTTTGTAAATATTTCCTTCAAGACCTTTGAGCGGGCCCGAAATTACCCGGATATTCTGACCGGGCAAAAACAGAACTTTTGAAATGCCCCAGGTTTCACCGTTTCTGATATAAGTTTTAAGTTCTTCAAGTGAAACTCCACAAATTTTTGTCGGCTGGTCATTCTTTAAGAGAACCTTAACAAAACCTTTAACGCGTTTTATAATGTCAAAAAATTTTTCAGAAAGTTCCTCTACTTCAAAAAACAAATAACCGGGAAACAGCGGCTGGTCAAAATATTTGCCCTGGTTTGTTCTTAACTTGCGCTTAAAAAAATAAAATTTTGCTCCGGCAAATTCTTCTGAAAGTTTATCTGCAGCTTCTTTCTTAAATGACTCTTCCTGACCGGTCAGAACCATTAAACAATAAAATTCCATGGTCTAATTCCCTGCCTTTGAAATCAAATTCCGGTCATCTTCTATAATGTCATAAACACTTACGCAGCCTTTATTGACCAAATCTTTCTGCACGTCTTCTGCGTTAAGTTCACCTGCAATACAATATGCGTCTTGTTCAACTTCTGCATCTGCTGAAACCTGCGAAAACTTAAGCCCTACTTCACCTGCCGCATATGAAAATACAAATTTTATGTAACTTGTTCCGTAAAGGATAACTTCATTTTTCCCTTCTGCGCGAACTTTATTGAACAAATGTACAACTGAATTGGAATAATTGTTTGCAATCTGCAACGTACGCAAAGCAAATGTTTTGCCCCGGCGTGCAAGTTCTTCAAGTCCTGCTGGAGTCAGAGCGTATGCAAGTTTTCTCTTATTTACATTCGTAAACATAATCCAGCCGCGTTCAACAAAACGCTTTAGAACAGCATTCATTGAGCCAACGGTAATACCCGAACCTTCTGCAAGCTTTCTCTGACTGGCAAGCGAGTCCTGTTCGAGAGTATCAGAAATATTTTGTAAAAGTGCCAGATCAGGCTGCATACAATACCTCTACAGATTGTTTAATTTACAAACATTATAGCTAAAAACGTGAGGAATGTTAAGGGCGGGATGCGGGATGATGCGGTGTATGAGGGAGAATGGGTGCTATTGAGATACTGTCAATCTTTTGTTTGCATAGCGGACATGTTACACAATAACTTCCATAGTGACTTGTTCATCATGAAGATTGATTTTTCCCGGGATTACTGAAAGTTCCTCTGCTAACGGACGGTGCAAAAACAAAACAGAATTATTATTGTAATAATGCGGCTGCGGAAGAAGAATCATTGATTCCATGTCATTTTCTTCTATAAAACCGAATGTGCTTTTATAATGTTCAATCAAACTGTCTTCTTTTAAAGAAAAAATATAAATTTCTTTAGCACCACAAAGTTTTGAAACTACAGTTGAAATAGGAATTATAAAATCATTGAATATAAACTCGCCAATTGTTGCGGGTTGAAAATCTTTTCCATGCAACTGTTTGTATTTTTTATCGACTGCAAAATTTGACAGATTAATTGCTGGAATTTGAAATTCAACATCATTTTCCTGATAAGGCAAGGTTGCAGCTGCTAAACTGAACCAACCTGCAAGAACAGCATCCTCTTTATCACGAACAATATATGTCCTTGAAAGTTTTTCTGATTCGTGAATTTTAGCTTTTTTTGTCAAATATCCACTTAAGACTTTTTCATCATACTGCGGAATGAATCTGCCAAGTTCATAATCTGAAGCGTAAGAAACACTTTCACAATAAAAAATCTCTGTTTCAATAATTGGATGAGTTTTAATTGTTGCCTTCATTACTTACTTGCAGCTTGCCTTCTAACAGCTTTTAATTTTTTTAAAGCCTGTTCTCGGCGTTTTGAATAAGACAACATAGCAGAGGTAGGAACAAGTTTTTCTGTCATAATACGTTCATATACCTCGCGACCTTTGCAACCATGCAACAAAATCTTAGGCTGAACAAAATCACTTCCAACAGAAATATACATAATAGTTACCTCCTTACATTCTCTAATATACTATACAAAAAACAAATTGTCTATAATTTTATTGACAACCAACTCTCATGACCTCAAAGTGGTGGAACTTAAATACACACGATGATGCGGTGTATGAGGGAGAAAATATAGACTGCTACTGTGTTTTATAGTATATTAAACTATATGAACGAATCTATGCAGATTACTTTTATGCAGCTTCGCATAATAAGGATGTTTGCACAAAAAATGAATAATTCAATCTCCCAGGCCGCTTCTTTACTTTACGAAAACGGTGCCTTAAATTTTATACGCCAATGTTTTGATTCTCTTCATTTAGAAGGAGATGAAGGCGTCTATGAAGATGTAGAAAGATTCCTTAATGCAAAAGGAGTGACTGTTAATGCCTGAATTTGTAAACGGAATGAGACTAAAATGAGTGTGTAAAACGACACAGAAAAAGGAGCAGATTTAAGGTGCAAACAGCCGATAAATTAAGCAAGGCGGTTAGCACATGGTAAAGAAACGACAGTCATTCAGCAAGGATTTCAAGGCAAAAGTTACACTTGAAGCATTACGAGAAGAATCTACGATTCAGGAAATTGCAGTAAAGTACGGCGTTCATCCGAATCAGATTTCCCAATGGAAAGCGCAGGCGATTGCCGGAATGGCTGACATTTTTGAACGGCCGAACAAGAAGTCAGAAGAAACGAGAAAGCAGGAAGAGGAAAAAGACAGTCTTCTGAAAACAATCGGTGAACAGAAAGTCGAAATTGATTTTCTAAAAAAAAAGTACAAGCAGATATACGGCTACGATCCAATCTTGTAGAACCTGCTTACAAGGTTTTAAGCATTTCAAGGCAGTGCAGGCTGCTTGGGATTTCACGGAGCCGGTATTATTACGAACCGGGTCCAGGGCATGATGAAAAAAGATTTCAATCTGCTTGTGAAAATCAAGGAAGTCCAGATTGAGCATCCGTATTACGGCTACCGCAGAATCTGGAGAGAAATAAACAAAAACGGCGGAGACACTACAGAAACAACTGTACGCCGTGTAATGCGAAGATTCGGGATTACGGCGGTATTTCCGGGCAAGAATCTTTCCAAGGCCTGTAAATATCACAAGAAGTATCCGTATCTTCTGAAAAACAAGATAATCAGATATCCGAATCAGGTATGGTCAACGGATATCACTTACATAAAGCTGCCGACAGGGAATGTTTACCTGATGGCAATAATCGACTGGTTCTCGAGGAAGGTCTTGAGCTGGCGCGTATTCAACACGATGGATGCGATGCAGTATGCAAATCTTCTGAGGGAAACAATCGAAGAATACGGCTGTCCTGCAATCTTCAACACAGACCAGGGAAGCCAGTTTACATCTGATGTTTTTATCAAAGTTCTTGTCGATTACGACATCCAGATCAGCATGGACGGAAAAGACCGGGCTTTGGACAACATCAGAATTGAGCGTCTTTGGAGAAGCCTCAAGTACGAGGACATCTACCTTAAACGCTATGAGACAATGAAAGACTTGAAGGCCGGCATTGATGCCTACTTCAACTTCTACAACACAGCGAGGTTTCATCAGTCTCTGGATTACAACGTGCCTGATGAAATGTATAAATGCTTCCAGTACAATGAACTGGAAAGAAAACGGGCTGCATAAATTTTTACACCTTAAACCTGTAAAATTTTTGTGTTGACTAAATAGCGCATTTTATAAACTGCGAATATTGACCACGATAAATTGCTTTTTCTAACCAAGAAAATGTTGAAAATAATTTTGCAACAGTAATTTTTCCCGTTCCTTGATCACCAATAAAAATTGTTACTCTTTTTACTTCAAAATAGCCGTTATTATCATTAAATCCATTTTTTATTGGACCAAAATTTTTTATTTTCATTTGTCGCATAACTATCACACCTAACCCTTACTCAACAATCCATTCACAAATATTCTTTTCTACACTAGAAAAATTAACGCCGATTTTAAATAATTTTCTTTTATCACAATTAAAACTTTCAGCGTATTTTTTTTCGTTAATTTGATTTAATGCTTCTTGAGCTGATTTGTCGCGTTTAAATTCAAAAATAAAAATATAATCCTTTGTTTGAACTACGCAATCTGCCCTACCAAATGAATAATGTTCTTCAACATTTACAAATTGTCCCATAAGCATAAAAACAATGTAAATCACATTCTGAAAATTCTGTTCTATTACTGAATCGTCATTTTTTGTTGAATATGGGAGCCGTGCAAAAAGCGATTTTAATCGATTTAAAACTTCATCTATTTTTGCAAGCCGTAAATCTTTTACAAAATTTACAATGAAAAGAGCATCACAAGTATCAGCGGGAGAATAAAAAATTGGAACCAAGCTTTTTAAAAAAGCATATTTTACTTCCTTATTTGGATAACCTAAGTAATACTGTTGATATTCTTTATCATATTTTTTTATTGTTAAATATCCGGTTTGATACAAAAGCGGAAGCGGATCGAGATTGTCACTTCTGTAATCTGAAATTGAATTTGTATCAATTGCAAGTTCATCTGAAGTTAAAAGTTTTGGTTCAAAATTTACAGATTTAATTTTTTCAACTAAAAAAGTCGGCGTTCCTGTTGAAAACCAATAACACTCAAACTCACAAGAAGCAAATGCATGAATTAAACTAAACGGATTATACATTCCTTCTGAAATCCGAGAAAAATGATAACCGTCATACATTTCTTTTAATTTTTCTAAGCAACCTTCAAAAGTTAAATCATTTTTTTGTGCCATCAATTGAATTTCTGGAACAAAAGTTTTTTCCATCTCTTCCTGAGTAATTCCACAAATTGAAGAATATTGATCATAAAGAGAAATATCTTGAAGTTGATTTAAATCACTAAAAATTGAAACTTTACTAAACTTTGTAACACCAGTAATAAAAGTAAATTTTAAAAACTCATCGCATTTTTTTAAATTTCCAAAAAATCCTTTAAAAAGACGGCGATTACTTTCTAGAATTTCAGATTCGCTTTCAAGCAAAGATTTATCATATTCATCAACTAAAACAACGCATCCAAGTCCTGTTTTTTCGTAAGCTTTTTCAAGTAAATATGCAAATCTTTCTTCTAGTGAACGTTCTTTTTTTTCATCACCATAAAGTTTTTCCCAAGACTCAAGGTGAGAATTTATTACAGCTGCAAGTGAAGAAGAACCTGAATAATCTTTTCCATTAAAATCAAAATGAAATACAGGATATTTTTTCCATTCAGTTTCAAGTTCGCTAATTTTTAAGCCTTCAAATAATTCTTTTTTTCCTTCAAAATATGCCTTAAATGTTGAAATTAAAAGACTTTTTCCAAATCTACGTGGACGAGATAAAAAATAAGTTTTTCCAAGGTTTACAAGATTCCAAATAAATTCAGTCTTATCAACATAAAGATAATTTTCTTTTCTGAGACTTTCAAATGATTGAATCCCTATCGGGAGCTTTCGAATATTCATAACTCTATTATATAGCAGAAATTATAATTTATCTACTTCTTTAAAATCCTCTAGCCAGTCCAAACACTGTCGCCAACAACTGCAAATTCATCTTTTTCTACAATTTCCGGAAGTTTCTTTGATTTTTTCAAGTTCATAATCCCCATGCAAAGAATCAATCTTCCAACGTGCTTCAACAGGAACATAAAAACTGTAAACATCAAAGTTGTTCTCTTCCACTTCAGATAGGATTGTTGACTGCTCCATATCGGGATATTCAGAACAGAGTTTTTCAGCATATTTCTGCTGCTGAATAGCAAAATTGTCATTTGCCCATTTAATAAAAAATCATGGCAATGATGTAATCTTTATATTCTGCAGCATCCATACTTGTACGGAGTGCATCGCACTGTGATTTCAAAAATGTTTCTAATGCCGAAAGTGAAAGTTTCAATTTATTTTCTCCAGTTTTATCTTCTATATAGTATAAGGCATTCCGGTATCATTGAGCGACACTGGAAAAATTATTTTTTTGTTTCTTTCCATAATTCTTCGAAAAGTTTATATACATGGCTGATTGTAGTATTCTCGTTTCCAGTATCTTCTTTTTTCTTATCCAATTCTGCAGCTTTTTTCATTGCCTCGTCAAAATGAGGTTTAAGCGTTGTATAAAGATTTACAGACGAAAGCCATTTCTGGTCTTTTTCATAATAAGGAATATACTTTCGTAATTCTTTGATAACACCATCTTGAGAAGAATAAAACTGTTCGGGCATAGCAAAATGAAGCAAAAACCAAACCTCAAAAGCCGGCATTGAATCAGCAAAATGAATACCTTTAGACAAAGCTTTTTCGTACTGCTTTTTTAAATCTTCAGACATACCTTTTTCGACAATTGTATCTCTGTCAAAAACACGAGTTATAATCAAAAGTTGTGGATTGCCTGAGAAGGCATAGAAAAAGAGGTCTGTCTAAGGTATAGTTTTCTTTGGAAAAAAAAATAAACACCGAAGGAGACCTCTTATGAAAAGAATACTGGAAATTGAAGAAAATTCCAATAGTCCAACGATTGATTTGCTTGAAAAAGCAATCCGCGCAAGAGCACGTGAAGTAATTGAAAGTCTTTACGAGGATGAAGTTCAGCGTTTTCTTAATAAAACTTCTTCTATCGTAGACAAAACCGGAAACAAACTTGTAGTAAGAAACGGCTTTCACAAAGAACGGACAATTCTTACTACAAACGGTTACGTTACAGTCAGGCTTCCCAGAGTTGATGACCGTGCACTTGAAGAAAAGGATCGCTTTGTAAGCAAAGTCCTTCCTCCGTTTGCAAGAAAAACTCCGACAGTAGAAGCAATACTTTCCGCTGCCTACCTTGCAGGAATTTCTTCAAACAAGTTCTCAGCCATGCTCCATGATGTTCTTGGTGAAGAAGCAAAGGGCCTGAGTCCGTCAGTCATAACAAAGCTTACTGTAAAATGGCAGGCTGAATATGACGAATGGCGCAAACGTGATCTTTCCGGAAAGGGATACGTTTATGTTTGGGCAGACGGAATTTACGTAAAGTCCCGGCTTGACGGTGAAAAGACCTGCCTTCTGGTAATAATTGGCGTAACTGTTGAAGGCAAAAAAGAACTTGTGGCTGTACAGGCCGGAATTCGCGAGTCAACGGAAAGTTGGCGTGGAGTTTTGCTTGATTTGAAATTCCGCGGACTGACAAAAGCGCCAAAATTGGCAGTCTGCGACGGAGCGCTTGGGTTTCAAAATGCAGTTGATGAAATCTGGGGCCAGCTAAAAATTCAGAGATGCTGGTTCCACAAGTCCATGAACATTCTGGACAAATTGCCTGACTGTGTGCAGACTCAGGCCACAAAAATGATTCGGGATATGTGGCAGGCAGACAAACGTGCAAACGCCTTGAAAGCCTGCGACTTATTTATAGAAACTTTCGGAAAAAAATATCCGAAGGCAACGGAATGTCTTGAAAAAGACAAGGAAGATTTGTTCCGCTTTTATGATTATCCGGCGGAACATTGGGCTCACATTAGAACGTCGAATCCGATTGAATCGACATTTGCAACAGTCAGGTTGCGCCACAAGTCAACAAAAGGAAACGGCTCTTCCGCTGCTTCTGTTGCAATGGCTTTCAAGCTTTGTCTTCAGGCAGAGAAAAACTGGCGACGGCTCAGGGGATTTAAACAACTTGAACTTGTCGCCAAAAATATAATTTTTGTGGACGGTGAACAAATGAAGGCTGCCTGATGAAAAAGACACTTTTTTTCAATCCACAACAATTGACAATAACTCAACATTTAATTTCTGAAGGAATAAAAACACTAAAATCTCTTTCTCAAAAAATTGGCACAACAAAAATGAAAGAACCTTCATTTTTAATGGTTCTTACGGCTGTTGGAGATTATGCGTATAAAAGAGAAGATGGAATTTTAGTTGTTCCGATTTGTTGTCTAAAAAATTAATTTTTTTGTAAATTATTTTTGCCAAGTTTACCAACAAAATATAAAAATTGACATAACAGGGAGTGTCACCGCTAAAAAAAATATCAAACATCAAATCAGCATAGGTGAATTTCATTGTAAATTAAAGAAGAAAGGACCGAGAATATTTTTCTTAGTTAAAATTGCTAAAGTATTAATTATCATTTTCTTTTCCGACCTCTTTAGCACTTACCAAATATGTATCGTAATGAATTGTAAATTTTGAATTATTGAAGGGTGTTTCGTCAGGCTTTTCAAATTTAAATATTTTTCCTAAGTTTTTTACTTTTTTCTGTGGTAAAGAATAAACGATAATTTCATAGTTGTTTGGATTTTGCATACCAGTATCAAGTTCATTTCGAGATAAATTAAATTCAATTTTATCTTGAACGGATTTTACTTCAACATTGATTTGCTGATTATTGCTATTTGTATATGTTATATCGTAGCCTAAATTATCATTACCGACTTCAGTTACTCCAAAATATTCTGCATTTTTTGATAACCAATCTACATTAGTTTTTCCGTATTTCTTACATAAATTATCATAAACAGCAAGCTCTGCTGCCCGACCATTAATTTGTTTGATTTCGTCTTCAGTCTGATAATTTCTATCGAAAGAATTATGACCATTTTGTGTCTTCACATGGCTGTGACTTTCTGATACATCAACTTTCTCAGTCTGAATTCCTTCCTCGTACTCTGCACCTTCTGCAAGTTTTTTTGCTTCTTCATTAATTTCTTGCTGACTTTTTGGTTTGAATTTAGGAGTTTGATTTTCAGTTTGTCTTTCTTCGAGTTTATCTAATGAGTCAAATAACAAGTACAAATTTAATTTTTCTTCAGGTAGCTTATCTTTTAATGATTCATAAAATTTATTATTTTGCTTTTTACCAGCTATAATTTCTTCCAAGTCATTAGGCTTAAAGCTGTTTAATTCTGAAATCGTAACAGAAAAGCTTTCTTCAAATAGTTTATCGACATCGACAGAAATTGAGTTCTGAATTATAGGCTGAGTTGATAAAAATCCAGTTCTCTTCAATTCATAATTTTTAATGTCTTTTGACTCTTTATACTTATTATACAAATAAACATTATACAGAGACCGTAATTCTCTTTTACGAACATCAAATTTATTTTTCCAATATTTTTGGATATTTAGATTAATGGCTGAATAAGAATTGAAGTCTTCAATGTCGATTTTCAATTTACCAAACAGAACAATAATTAATTCAAAATTCTTCTCTTCATTAATATTGTCATAGTTCAATTTATTAAAGTATTCTTTATCAATTCCCCAATAGTCAGCGATTTGAGAGGCAGTATAGTCTTCTTCAAAAGTCTTTTTTTTGCATTCTGTAATAGCTAACCAAAAGTCTAAACAGGGATCAAAGTCTTTATTTAATAATTCCCGGGCTTTTTTTATTGTTTCTTTTGCAGCTCCTCCCTTATAATCAGACAATAATTCATCACGTCTTTCTGATGTTGCTTCAAATATTTGACTAAAGAACTGCTTTTCTTTGTATACATTCAATATTATAGTTATGATATCAGCGATGGCATCTGCAAAATGTGAGTCAAATCTTAATGTTGAGAAATCGTTACAATAGTCAGATATTTTTACATAGGCGATTTTTTTCTTTTGATCTGTTTCTTCATTTTCATTTCCTAGCCCTAAATAAACAGTATCAAAATCATTTAAGTCATCTTCATGTTTAACATCATTCACATAATAAGTCACGTGAATATTATTGCCTAATATAATTTGGGTATTATTTAATTTACTTGCGTCATTTGTTTTTTCGCTTGAAAGCAATCTACAAGCAAGAATATAAGGTTTATATTCCTGTAAAGCAGCTGAAAAATCCGTATTTATTTTTTCATCATTTATCTGGTATTTTGCTGAAATATGAGAATCTGTTAATTCCAAATTCTTAATACCAAATAAATCATCAACTCTTCCTTCTTTAGTATCAAAACAAAATATCTTGTAATTTGCTAAAATTTTATCGCTGAATACTTTTGCATATAAATACCTGGCTTCTTTTATTGGTTTATAATCATAACTACCTTGATATTTGACTAAAACACTACCATTTTTTATAAAATTCGTATAATTAGAACCTTTTTCCAATAAAACTCTTGATGCTGTGCCCTTCATTTTATTGTATATTGATTTACCAATAACATGCTCAGAGTCAAGTCTAGGTAATTCCATGAACAATTCATATTTGATATCTGTTGGTATGTCAGAAAAGGTTTCGGCAACACCAAGCTTAACTAGCAGTCCATTAATTTCACTGTCCGAAGTATTACATTTTGATTTTATATAGTCATAATTGATTTTTGGCATAAATATAACATCATCAACGGATAATTTTTCTAAACAACAATGTGAGACATCTTTTTTGCCTTTCTCGGTAAGAAGCCAAGGTGTATTTTTCAACTGGTAAAGGAAATATGGTGCCATTTGTTCTTTGTTAAATGTTCTAAGATACATATTTCCATGAGCATAAGTAATTTTTGATTCTGGATTTAATTCATGTTCAGAACTTATTAATTCTCGGATTTTAGAATCTTTTAAAAAATAGATTATCAAGTCATCGATATTACCTTCTTCGATAATTTTTTTATAATTTTCTATCGTAGAAACTTGAATTAAACGGAATCCATAATCATAAAGGTCACTTCTTGAATAATATCCTTCAGATACAAAGTATTGTCTTTTGGTAAAGCAGAAATTAATATATTTTCTGGATTCTTCAGAATTTATAGTAAGTTTCTTTGATTCTTCTCTAGGAAACCATGAAACTTTAAGCCATTCATAAAATGTTATAACTTTATTTTTATCATCATCACCAAATAATTCTAAATCATACTTTAAGAAGTTATCTGTATAAATAGAAATAATATTTTCAAGAGATTCATTACCATATTCCTTTCCAAAATAACATTCTGTGGCTTTTACAAATTTATTATCCCGAGAAATTACAGGTACTTTTACTTCTCCCAATTCACGTTCTTCTGTTTCTTCATCATTTTTTGAAGGTGTAGTATAGAAAGTATAAAGCCATCTTAGAACAAGAATTACATTATTTTCTGTAAGATTATCATTTAAATCTCTTACTACGTTTCGAACTAAATTAACAAACCTGTATCTAAACAATGAAAAACTTTTATATGTAGTTTCTTGTACATCTTGACTGACATCTTGCAATAGGATATTTTGCATTTTTCTATTTAAGAAACGCAGTTTTAGCCATGGAAAATTTGGCTCGATAAAATTAGCTTTTTCTTTAGGCCGAGCAAAAGTTTGAATACCAAGGGGTATCGGATTTTCATCTTCATCAGAAAGGAGCTTATAACCTTCACCTGAGACCTGAGAATCAGAGTTTATAAGTCTAATCAAGTAACTTTTTTTCTCAATTGTATAAACTTGATGATTTGTGTCAGAATCAATTGCAGAATTTAATTTTTCTTGAAAATCTGCTTTAT
The DNA here is from genome assembly GCF_016117655.1 of Treponema peruense. Classification (NCBI taxonomy): domain Bacteria; kingdom Pseudomonadati; phylum Spirochaetota; class Spirochaetia; order Treponematales; family Treponemataceae; genus Treponema; species Treponema peruense. Next base: position 1,327,095 of record NZ_CP064936.1, on the reverse strand, counting down.
CATAGAATTTTAGATTTGCTATACCAGTAATATAATCTGAAATTACTTTTTCATTCTGGCTATCCTTTAATAATGTGCTAAAAGTATTCTTATCAAGTAATTTCGCATAAGTACAATTATCTTTTATCAATGCTGAAAACTTTGGTCCATCAGTTAATGAAATGTACTCATCGTTTATTGTTGGGAAAACTTTTGCAGTTTTTAATTCTTCATATACTTTTCCATTAAATTTATAAGCTTCCAAAGAGGTGTCTATTTCATTTGTAAGTAATAGTTTTAAAGGGTCATACGTTGCAATTCCATTTTCTTTTTCTTTTGCAATTTCTACAGCCGTAGAAGCTAAGAATTTTGCCAACAATTCTACTAATTCTCTGTTGTATTCATCATCTTTTACAAGTTCATTACGGTTTGAAGTCAATTCAAAAGTAGCATGTATAAAAGCCGGAAATGAAATTTTTACATCTGTTTTAAAATATGTATATAAAACATTTGCTGCTTTCTTATTGGCTTTATCGTAGGCAATAGTAATTTCGTATTCTTTATCAGTTTTTTCAGTTTTACTTCCAGCTGGAGTTGAATATAAAGTCCAAACAGTATTTGTAGTAGTTCCATCCTTCGTTTCAGATAGCGTAATTAAATTATTCTTTTTGTTTTTCTCAAATATCTTAATTCTACCGTTTTCAATTAATTCTATCTTTCGAGTTTTTCTCAAAAATAATAATACTTCTGGCTCTAAAGAATTAATCTGCTCTTTTATAGAATCAGCAATATCTGTATTAACTGTTAGTTCAATTGTGGTAGTAAAGCCTTTTTCAGGAGACAGTTTATTCGCTGTATCAGGACATGAAAGAACTGCAATTGGGCAAGGTGCAATGTTTTTTAATTCATCTTCATATTCTGGATGTTTGGCCAAAATATCGTTCAACCAACCATTCGTTATTTTTTCAGAAAATGACAAGGTAAAATCATTTGAAATTATTTTTATTTCATTAGTCCAATTCAACAGGGAGCGGAAACCAATTCCTTTATAACCAATAGTTCCTCCGCCATGAAATTTGGAACTGTTACAAACATAAAGAATTGATTTTACGCCTTTTGACGAGAAAGGCTTGCCAGTATTCGATATTCTTAAAACATTGGCATTTAATTCAATTTTTATTTGCCCCTGTTCTTCGGTGGCCTGGTCTTCTGCATTTTGAATTAATTCATATAATTGGCGGCCTTTATAATCGGTCGTAAATGCTTGCGAAGTTTGATAATCACTTATAATTCTATCTACCGAATCAAAGTATGATTTTTTTATTTTATTAATTTCATTATTTACAATTTCTTCAATATTGCTCATTTTTTATATCCAACTTCAACCTTATTTATCTGACTTTTACAAATTATGAAAACTTCCTGAAAGCTTCAAATAAAGCTTTGCCGGTAATGGTTCTGTTTCTGCAGGCTCTACTTGCCCAAAACAGGGCTTTGAATGAAACGGATGTTCATTTTTGGATTCAACACTGCTGACAACATGTTTAAACAGACGAATTTTCAATCATGAAGTGACAAAAATCATTACTTCTCGTGGAAAATCCACAAAAGGATGGTTTTACGGACTGAAACTTCATGAAGTTTGCAGTGAAAATGGACTTCTTGAATCGGTTTATTTTACAAGTGGCAATGCAAATGACAGTAAGACAGTTGAAAAACTTACTGAAAAGATGACAGGAAGATTTTTTGCAGATGCGGGATATCTCAAGAAGAATGGAATATTCTAAAAAAACGGGACATCATTGAATCTGATTGGGGAGTGATGAAACAGAACTTTTTCTTAGAATATCATCAGGCAAGAGGTATTGAGAGTTATAATCAAAAGTTGTGGATTGCCTGAGAAGGCATAGAAAAAGAGGTCTGTCTAAGGTATAGTTTTCTTTGGAAAAAAAATAAACACCGAAGGAGACCTCTTATGAAAAGAATACTGGAAATTGAAGAAAATTCCAATAGTCCAACGATTGATTTGCTTGAAGAAGCAATCCGCGCAAGAGCACGTGAAGTAATTGAAAGTCTTTACGAGGATGAAGTTCAGCGTTTTCTTAATAAAACTTCTTCTATCGTAGACAAAACCGGAAACAAACTTGTAGTAAGAAACGGCTTTCACAAAGAACGGACAATTCTTACTACAAACGGTTACGTTACAGTCAGGCTTCCCAGAGTTGATGACCGTGCACTTGAAGAAAAGGATCGCTTTGTAAGCAAAGTCCTTCCTCCGTTTGCAAGAAAAACTCCGACAGTAGAAGCAATACTTTCCGCTGCCTACCTTGCAGGAATTTACGTAAAGTCCCGGCTTGACGGTGAAAAGACCTGCCTTCTGGTAATAATTGGCGTAACTGTTGAAGGCAAAAAAGAACTTGTGGCTGTACAGGCCGGAATTCGTGAGTCAACGGAAAGTTGGCGTGGAGTTTTGCTTGATTTGAAATTCCGCGGACTGACAAAAGCGCCAAAATTGGCAGTCTGCGACGGAGCGCTTGGGTTTCAAAATGCAGTTGATGAAATCTGGGGCCAGCTAAAAATTCAGAGATGTTGGTTCCACAAGTCAACAAAAGGAAACGGCTCTTCCGCTGCTTCTGTTGCAATGGCTTTCAAGCTTTGTCTTCAGGCAGAGAAAAACTGGCGACGGCTCAGGGGATTTAAACAACTTGAACTTGTCGCCAAAAATATAATTTTTGTGGACGGTGAACAAATGAAGGCTGCCTGATGAAAAAGACACTTTTTTTCAATCCACAACAATTGACAATAACTCTGTATATCTTTCCAGATTATTTCAATACAAGAACTAATTGAGTGATTAATATAAAAATAAACATATTTTTATATTAACTAATAATTGCAAGACATTAAGTAACTTTTTTAGAAACTCTTAATGCCTTTAATTTTTCTGTATATTTTACCCAAACTAGAATAGATAGTCGGATTAATAAAAAATAAAAGCAATGCAATTTTTCTTCTAAAATTATTTTTTTCTAATAAAAATCTCGGAAAACGCTTTCGAAAATTTTTCATCAATTCATCCCGAATTTCAGGATACGCATTCGGCGTTTTATCAAGCATATTTATTAATTGAAAATAGGAATTGCTAAGTTGTGCATTTGCTACAGAAACCGCACTAGGAGCATAACGCTTAACTATTTCAATAATTTCTTCACAAAGCGGTATTAAAGTTGCGTCTTTTGGAGTAAAATTTTTATTTCCAGCAGAATTTTTTCTTTGTAAATAGTGATATTTAGGAAGCATATTGTAGGCAATTTTACCGCCAAGTTCAGCTCCTTTTGCTATAGCTTTTATACAATAAAGTCTATCCTCTCCATTAATATAATTTTCATCATAAAAAAGTCCATCTATTACAGTTCTACTAAAAAGTTTATTCCATGTAAGAGATATTCGATTATAAATTTCTCTGTTAATTGCATTAATACAGTCTATAGTATCAAAAAAAGAAACTGGTTTCCAAGACAGAAGATCTAATCTATCATTATCAGATTCTAAATAATTATCCCAACCAACAACAGAGATTAGAGCATCATTATCAGTTAAAGTCTTATATAAAAATTCATATGTATCAATTTCGACAAAATCATCAGGGTCTATAAAACCTACATATTGCCCTTGAGCAATTTTTAAGCCTTCATTTCGCGCAGAAGAAACTCCACCATTTAGCTTGTGAAGAACTTTTACTCGTTTATCTTTCTCAGCCCATTTATCGCAAAGTATACCACTTTTGTCTGGACTTCCATCATCGATAAGAATAATTTCTATATTTTTCCATGTTTGATTAACAAGACTATTCATACATCGATCAATATATTTTTCTACCTTGTAAACAGGAATAATAATAGAAATAAGAGACTCTGTAACCATAATCTATTACATCCTTCCGTCAAGAAACTTTCCAGTTTCCTTATGATTAAAATTCGGAATCATTTCATTGAACAAATCAATCAGGTCCCCGCGGGTCCACTCACCTTTCTTTTTCATTGAGACTATTGTGTCTGTAAAATGCTGAAGTAACTTTTCGTCATAGTTTACTCCATTCTTGATTACGCCAAGTGATTCGAAGCGGTTCAATACAATTGTTTCGTTTGCTGTGTAGAACTCTTCAAAATCTTTTTCACCGGTTGTATCGCTTTTAAAAAAATAAACCGGATACTTATGTTTTGCCTTAAGTTCTAAAACACTTGCACGGGCTTCATCTTCGGTTGCGCACTGAACAGGTTCATATCCAAGATTCTTTAGATATTTTTCTGCAATTGAGCTGAATGTAACAAGATTCAAATCATGGTCCAACTTCGGAAAGAACAAATCGCGGTTTTCTCCAAGCAGACATGACATCATACAAAGTTCACCAGCTTCCTTAGGAGTTACAAAATAACGGCGGACATCATTAGGAGCAGAAAGTGGTTGATTCTTTTCCAAGCGGCGGTTAAATCCGTAAAGCAAAGAACCGTCACTGAATGCAACATTTGCAAAGCGTGCTGTTGAAACCGGCATTTCTACTGAACGGCGATTCAGGTAAAACTCCATAATACGTTTTGAAGCACCCATCATATTTACTGGGTTTGCAGCCTTGTCGGTAGAAACACAGAAATATTTTTTTGCATCCATTTCGTGAGCCATCTTCATTGTGGAATCTGTATTGAAGATGTTTGTGTCTATCATTCGCATTAAAGTAAAGGGATCCTTTTCAGAACGCACATGCTTTAAGGCTGATGTATTAAAAACATAATCATAACCGCCGATTCGTTTTTTCTGATTTTCAATAAAAGCCTTAAAAATATCAGAACCGCAGTCAAGTGCAAAGGTCGCAAACTCTCCGTCACCATATCCCACGGATGAACGGATATCGCGAACCAGTTCAACCATGTTGTTTTCTGAAATATCTACAACATGCAGAACTTTAGGATTGCGGACAAAGATTTCACGACAAATTGCAGAACCTATTGTGCCGGCTCCACCGATTACCAGGAACTTTGAATTCTTTACAATTTCAGAAAGAACTTTTTCGTTAGTTTTAATGTCTGCTTCCAATAAAGGAGCTGTACGTCCAATAAAAGGGAGAATGTTATCAATCATAATTTATTTTCCTTACAGAGATATTCCGTGATGATATACTTACAAAACTTTTTCTTTCCTTTTCCAAAGAGAGAAAAACCTGCTTTGGAGATTCCTCTCATTGAAGCTGTATTATCATCACAACAAAAAATATAAAAGACTTTATACATATCAACCTGCTTACACATTAAATAATTTAGCATTAATGGATAGAATCCATTTCCTCTATATTCTTTTTGTGTAAAACAAGGACCAAATTGTAATGTATTTTTTTCCATATATGGAAATCTAAGATTCTTAGTCATTTGATAGCAATAAGAAACTTCAATTCCATTTTTATTGAATAAGCCATAACGCTTAAATTCTTTTCCGCATAAAATCTTATGCAGAATAACAAATGCTATATTTTTGTACCCCCCCCCACAATTTACAAGAAGTTCTTCTAATCTCAAAATCTGATAACAGAGTACATGGAACCACGTCTTTAGCGGATTTCTTGTAGTATAAATACATATTCATATCCCCGATTTAGCAAATCCATGGTTTAAGTTCTTCGGGTACAGGAGGAAGTCCCTTAAACCATTTTTGCCATACACTTGATTTTGGTTTTAATACCGCAATAACTGTTGCTAAGATTAGTTTGAAGTAATTACCAAGGGTCTTGTGTTCAACATACCAGCATTCAAGCTGGCCTTTATATGGAGTAATTACTTTGTCATGAAAATATTCCGGATTATCTACTTTATGAAGTATATCTTCTTCATCACGAAATACTACTGAACCAATACCAGAAAGCCCGGGAACTGTTCTTGCCATAGTATTTTGAACTTCTTCATTATAAAGTGCAAAATGCTTTGGAACGAAAGGTCTGTACCCAATTACACTCATTTGTCCGATAAAAATATTTATCAACTGCGGGAGTTCATTTATCTTTGTTTTACGTAGAAAATTACCCATTGGCAAGATACGAGGGTCATGATCTGCAGTAATCAAACCGCCAGCCATATTGGGACTGTTGCGAAGCATTGTTGCAAATTTTAAAACTTTAAAAGGTTTATTACCCTTTCCTATTCTAGTCTGACCATAAAATATATCATGCTCACCGGTAAGTTTTAAACCAATCATAATCGGAATCATGAATGGAAATAAAATTACAATTGCAAAAAATGAAAATAAAATGTCAAAGAATCGAGTCATAGAACTTCCTTTTAAGAGTATATTTTATTGATTAGCAATTTCAGATAAAACTTCTTTTATAGTTTGAACCGTGTATTCAATATCCGTTTTAGTAAGCTGCGTTGTAGCCGGAATATTCAAAACGCGACGGGCGTAATAAACAGATTTTTCCATTTTGTATGTTTCTTCACCAAGGTAGGGTTTCTGTTCATTAATCAAGCCCCAGATTGCACGGGTCTGAATCCCCTTGTCACCAAGTTTTGTAATTACTGTACGCATTTCAACATTGTGGAGTTTATCCATATCAAGAACCAAAGAATAAAACCACTGATTTGAATATGTTCCTTTGCGAAATCCCAATAAATAACCGTATTCATAATCCCTAAAAAGTTCTACATACCGGTCATAGTTCTTATGCTTTCTTTCAATGAAGTCCGAAAGTTCTTCCATCTGGGCAACACCAAGGGCAGCCTGAAGATTTGTCATACGGTAGTTATACCCGATTTCATTATGGATATAATAATGCGGATCATCTTTTGCCTGTGTTGAAAGATAGCGCAGATGGTCTACCATTTTAGGTTCACGACAAGTAATAGCTCCACCACCACCTGTTGTTATAATTTTATTACCGTTGAAGGAATAGCAGCCGTAGTCACCAATAGTTCCTGCAAACTTGCCCTTATATTTGCCTTCCGTATAGTGTGTTCCAAGAGCTTCTGTAGAATCTTCAATTACTTTAAGATTGTATTTGGCTGCTGTATCCATAATAGATTCCATATCAGCCATATTACCAAAGACGTGAACAACAACAATTGCCTTTACAATTTTATTAGTTTTCTTATGAACTAATTTTCCGTTTGTAAAATTACATTCTTCTTCACAGAAAGAACGAAGTTTGATTGGATCCATTGTCAATGTATCATCACAGTCAATAAAAAGAGGTGTTGCAAACTGATATTTAACAGGGTTTACCGCCGCAATAAAAGTTACCGGCGGAACGAGCACCATATCTCCAGGTTTTACACCGGCATCAACAAGACTCAAATGAAGAGCTGAAGTACCACTCTGAACGCATGCAACATTTTCTACATGAAGAAATTTTCCAAGCTGCTCTTCCATTTTTGTGATATAAGCACCGCCGGTAGAAACCCATTCGGTTTTTACAGCTTCATCAACGTACTTTTGTTCATTCCCCTCAAAATTTGGAACTGAAAGAGGTATAAACTTTTTATGTTCTTCTGACATAATTTTGTTACTCCTTTAAGAACTGAATTCCTGCATTTTTAACATGCAATAAACATTATATAAAAAAGGATTTGAGCATTTACCCAAAATCCATTTAAATGGCATTAATAGCTTTACTATTATTCCTATAGGAAAACGATAAGCAATTTTAAGATTTGAATAGGCCTTCCTGAAACCAAAATATTTTTCAAGATAGGCATTAAAATTAGTAATGTGTCTAATGTTTCTTGAACCGTTGGAAATTATGACATCTCCAGCACTTAAACGGTCATTCCACTTTGTTAAAAAAAAATCTATCAAACTTGCATTTGTATTGTATTTTTCAAAGTACGGGATTGTCTTTTGCTGCATAAGCCCTATAACTTTTCCCCGAATTTCTAGAATAGTCCAACCTGCCATTTGGTCATTTTCTTTTAAATAACAGGCGTAAAATTCATGATTGCCACTTAATAAAAGACTTTGAATATATGATTCAAATGATTCTTTATTAACATCTTTAGGTCTTTCCTTCTCGTCATATCCATCAAAAGATGCTTTGTAAACTTCGAACATAGCATCAAGTTCATCGGCAGGATTTATTGACTTTGCGTAACAGAACTTATTGGCTTTAGTAATTTCGTAGCGTTTTTTTGATGGCAACAAAGACAAATCATAAGCATCTGTTTTTACTGTAAACCACCAGGAAGTTTCTTTTCCTACATCAAAATCAGTAATATAGGATGCAAACAAGGACTGCTGCCCCCCCCCGTTCGTTTGTAAAGTATTTTTTATTTTCTTAAAAGTCAGATTTTCTTTTACCGGAACTTCTGGATTTTTTAGAATATAAGCATGGTTATAATAGACAAACTCTGGCATCGCTACTTATTACCTTTACTACGAAATAATTTTTGGAACATAAAACCTCTTAACCAATTTGGCATAAGTGCTTGAACACACAAACGGATAAAGACATTTTCCAAATACATTGGGAATGAAATTATTTTGTGATTAAGCATCCATTTTTGAAGTTTTGCTTCACTTTTAAAATATTTCCAACCACCACGGCGTTTGTACATTTCCTTACCAACTCGTACATAAACCAAAGTGTCTGGAATATTACAAAAAACAGCGCCTTGTAAAAGCATTCGGCAATACAAAAAATAATCTTCGTTATAATGCCAATCCTGATAATTCCCGGCTTTTTTAACCATATGACTATGCAACAGTATAGTCATATGGTTAAAAGGACACCTCCTTCGGAGGTACCTTTTAACCATGTGATCTTCAAGAGGGACTTCTCTTTTGCCAACTACATTTTTTGGATTGTCAATAAACTCTTCAATTTGACCGCCAATTACATCGTATTCCGGATGTTCCATCGCTACTTTTAATTGCTTTTCAAAACGGTCAGGAACACTAATATCATCTGCATCCATTATTGCAATATATTCATATTTCGCATGATCAACGGCCAGGGCATGTGCCATGCCCTGGCCGTTATTTTGCGCACTGCGCAAAATAACGGCCTGGAATTCGCGCTCAAAGCGCGTAACTTTTTTATCAAGTTCTTTTGGTATTGGACCATCAACTGTAATTATAATTTCGTTCGGTTTTACAGTCTGGTTATATATGCTTAAGAAAGCTTTTTCAAAATCTTCAGGATTGTCATTTTTATAACAACCAATAGTAGCTGAAAACTTTGGATAATTTATTTTTTTTTCACTCATTCTATTCTCCGAAATTTAAGTCAACTATAAAATGCTTTTCTCTTTTATCTACTGGTGGAATCTGCATATAGTCTCCATACAAAGAAGAAAGATACTTATCGTAATTCTTACAAATAAAGGCTTTATGTCCTTCAAATGTGCATTCAGCCGGAGGAACTATATCGTCTCTATTTTGAATCTCTCCAAAATAGTGGGCACGTCCTGTCGGAACAGTAATATATTTTGTTTCTTTTTTAGAATATTTTTTCGCTACTTTATCACATTTCTCATACCATTTTTGGTATGATTTGTAAGAAAAAAGACGGCCAATAAAAAGTCTTTTACTCATAGACTTCTTTCCTTCTTTAGTTGAAGTTAGAAGTTTTGTTACAGGGCAGTTTCTCCGCTGATAAAGTTTTGTACAAACTCCTACAAACTGATAAAAATTATTCCAAAAACCATGCCAAAGTCTGGCAATTTTTCCATTGGGAACATTTTCTAACGGAAACAAATCAATACCAATAGCTGGATTTTCTTCAGAGAATTCATAAACTGTTTTAATTACAGTGCCTTTCTTTTCTATTTTAATAAAAGGAAGATTATAGTTTTCACTTACACCTGGTCCTACAAGATTATATTTTCCAGGAAAATGTTTTTCTAATGCTGCAGGAAACTTATCATAGTCACTTCGAAGCATATTTAGATCCAAGTCGTCATCCCAAGGAATGAAACCCTTGTGGCGCACAGCACCTAAACAAGAACCACCTCCCAACATTACAGATAAACCTTCTTTTTCACAGGCTTCCTGAATATCAAGAAACATTCCTAGAAGAGTAGTTTTAAGTTTTTGAGCTTCATCTTCTTTTAATTCCCTAAGTGGGATATCAGATTGCAAAAGCAACTCTGTAAGATTCATTATTATTTCTCCAAAGATTCTGCAGTGTTTTTATAAGCAGTCGACAAGTTAATTACAGCTTTCCAACCTAAATCTTTCAGAATAGCAGTATCTACATTTAAATACCCATCTGGACGGAATCCTGTATTTGCGCTTAATGCATCTTTGAATACATTTGAGCAAGTGATGTTTTTACCGTTCATGACAGATTCTTTATTGCATCTGTTTCCAGATTCATTAAACTTAGGGAGGGAGTATATTTGTGTAGTTGTTTCGTTACCGACATTTGTTTTTACCTCTAAATTATCCTTACCAAAAGTTTTAAGTACTAACATACCCATATCTTTTACAGAACAGTAAGTGTCTTCATTTGCAACATTATAAGTTTTTCCAATCTCACCTTTCGCTAAAAGAGTAAGAATAGCTGTTACAGCGTCCATTGTATACAAATAAGAATTTTCTTTTGTTCCGGCTGTTTTAAGCTCGATATTTTTATTTTCCAAAGCACAACGCATCATGTAAGCGAATACACGATTATCTTCATATTTTACGCCAGGACCAAAAGTTTGAACCAAACGTGCTACACGGACAGGAACTTTGTATTCACTTGCATAGCTGGCACAAAGATTTTCTGCCAGACGTTTTGCTTCAGGATAACTTGAACGAGACGAAGTTAAATCTATCTTGCCCAAATCATCTTCTGAAAGTTTTCTTTTATCTGTAATTTCACCAAAGACTTCCATACTTGAAAGATGAACCATTGCGTTCACCTTTTTATCTTTAGCAAGATTTAACATGTTGTCAGTGCCGTCAATTATTGTCTTAATAGTTTCTACCGGATGTTCTGTAAAGAAAGCAGACGCTGTAGGACAGGCTCCGTGCATAATGTAATCAATTTTTTCATTGATTTCAGGCAATTTATCCACAGAACCTTGAACAAAAGTTAAAGGAACTCCATCTGCAAGAACTTCTTTATACTGTGCCTTTGCTTTTTCCAAATCACGAACCAAAGCAAGCACTTTTATTCTGGATTCCTTTGTAATCGATTGGTATAACAAAGCGCAAGTGAATGTATATCCGATTAAACCTGTTGCTCCGGTTACAAGAAAAGTTTTATCATTGAAATCTGCCCACGGAATAAAAGAAGCGTTTACGCAATAATCTAAATCTTCTTTGAATACTTTATTTTCTGTCCACATAATTTTTTCCTATAAACCAAAAATCTGCTGATTCTCACGCACTTCATATAAAGCTCGTGAAGTATAAAAATCAGCGGGGGTTGTAATTTTTATGTTGTCGAAATTGCCAGGAACTGTATAAAGTTCATGTCCGTAATACTGCATAAGACAGGCAGAATCTATCATGTTGATTTTGCCTTCTTTTTGTGCTTTTCTGTGAGCTTCCAAAAGTTCTCCCAAATAAAAACTCTGAGGAGCTCGGGCTAAAGAACATTTTGAACGGTCTGTAATTGTTTTGATTTTATTGTCTTCTGTAGTAACAATGGTCTCAATAGCGGGAACAACTGTAATACCAGAACCATATTCTTTTACAGATTTTATACAATTTGAAATAAGATCATCATTTACAAAAGGCCGAACTCCGTCATGGACCAAAACAATAGAATCTGCCGGGCAGTGCTTTTCAAGTTCTGCAAGCCCATTGTAAATAGATATCTGGCCGGTTTCTCCGCCAGGGACGACCCATTTTACTTTGTCCAAATCATATTTGTCCAATAATTTCCAAAGAATTTTGATCCAATCTTCCTTGCAGACAACAACAATATTGTCAATTTCAGGATGATTTTGAAAATTCTCCAAAGTGTGAATTATGATCTCTTTTCCATAAAGCTGCAAAAACTGCTTAGGTTTTGCACGGCTGTTCATACGAGTGCCGGAACCACCGGCAAAAATTAATACATTATTCATTATTTTACCCTTTTATCAAAATCCCCAAACATCGAGGAAAGAGGTATTTTAGACTATTTGTTGCATAAATTTTTTTATAATATTTTATAGAATAACCAAGAACTTTTATTTTATTTCCTGCCTTTCTGGCTTCAAAGAAATCTTTAGCTTTATATATGATATCTTTTATATCTTCATTCGCACCAGGAAATCTTTCAAGAAGTTCTTCACAAAATATAAGTCTGTCTGTTTTAAAACCATTTCGCTTCAACGTAATTTTCAAGCGATCAATAAAAGATGTCTTATGATTTCCTGAAGCATTATTTCCATGAATCCGGTAATTAGTTATCGTCTCAAAAGTATAATTAATTCCCTTTGACGCTAAAGCACAAACTGCAAACCATGCATCGTGATACTCCACTCCAGCAGGGATAGGAAGAGCCTTTTCTAAGAGTTCCCTCGTATACATAGCAGATGTTCCCTGAAATGGATTTCCATAAAACAAAACACGGAACATTTTATCATTATCGTTCCCATCTACAAAATATCCGTCACCGTCAGATAATAAATTCTCTTTCAACGTTCCAGTTCCGTCCATAATTTGAGAATTACCAACAGATGCGTCTTTATTTTTTATTCCATTCAATAAAATTTCTAGATGATTAGGCCGCCAGATATCATCCTGGTCACAAAGTGCAACATAATCGCCTTTGCACAGCTGAATCGCATGCTCAAAGTTCTTTGCAAAACCTAAATTACTTATATTCTGAAAAGCGTGAATACGAGAATCTTTTTTTTCATATCCTTTTAAAATGGAATAGGTGTTGTCTTGTGAACAATCATCGCAAACAAACAATTCAAAATCCTTGACTGTCTGACCAATAATTGAATCTAATTGAGAAGAAATATATTTCTCTCCATTATAGGAAGTCATTGCTATGCTAATCATCTAGTAATTTCAAATCCTCTAAACATTCTAAAATTTTACGCCGCAACAATAGGGGGGGGGGTACAAGTGTATAGCGGGACAATATTTTCCTCTATATATTCTTTCTTTTCTTCCTTAAAACGATATTTCCACACTTTAGCTGGACTTCCAAAAACAATTGCATAGGGAGGAACATCCTTATTAACAAATGAATTTGCTCCAATTACGGCTCCATTTCCTATGGTTATGCCTTGTTTTATAATAGAACCAGCACCTATCCAAACATCATCTCCCAATAACGTTCGTTTTGAAATGCATCTACCTAACCAAGCAGATGTAGAAATTTCCCAATAAGGATGCTCCATGCCCCCTATTTGAACAGCCGGACCTATCGAACAGTAATTTCCTATATCCACATTATTCAAAACGCAGTTACAAGCAATATAATTATAACGACCAACATTGCAATGATTTGCTAAAACATTCTTTCCAAAATAGGAAGAAATATGAAAGTTAGTCTTTCTAAATGAAAAGGTCATTTTTTTTAATACTGATATACAAAATTTAATAAACTGACGTAACATTTGAGTTATTCCTAATTCTTATTTTGGAATTTAAATATGGCATAAGGCCATACAACATAAGTAATGGATAAGATGTAATCGGATAATAAATCTTCCAAAAGAAAATAAACTGGAAAAGGAAGAGGAAAAAACTCATGTATTTTAATTGAGTATCTTTCTTCTCTCTAAAAAACAAAGTAGTTCTTGAAAAAATATATAAAAAATAAATAATAAATCCTAAAATTCCAAAATACATTAACAATCTAATATAGCCAACATCTGTATAACGGGAAACTAAATTATCAGCAAACTTCCCTTCACCGAAAATTAAAGTTCTTGTTTCTGGAACAAACACAAAATCCCCTTTAGTAAGCTCATATAAACTTCCATGATTCAACCCTTTAGAAGAAAACATTTGAACGAAAATGTCTGTTACCCACCAAATGGTTCTCATATATTTTTCAACATCAAAAAATAAAAAAAATATAACTACAACAATTGCAATCAACAAAATTAAGGAAAACAAAGTTTCTCTTTTTCTTTTACCCTTTGCATTAGGGAAAAATATATAAAACAATCCAGAAACTCCAATTCCCAGGAACATTGTTCGGGCAACCAAGATACCCATAGCACAACAAAATACATAAATAATAAGCCAATGTTTATAATGGTTCTCTTCAGTAAGATATAGATAAACACAAAATATCATTGCTACTGTTAAATCAGCTGTACCCATATCGAACCCAAAAGAGATACCGAACGCACGGTATGCTATTAAATCCTCTAACTTACCATTAATACGATCCCCCATATCTATTATTGTATATGCAGTACGACAAATATCTCTATTAAAGAAAAAAACTGCGACAATAATCATTTGTATAAAGTACACATATACAAATATTTTAAAAAATCTGCGTAATGGTATATTTTTCTTATATAAATAAAATGCAACAAAGTTCGCGGCTAAAATACTTATTGTATTATTTATTACTAAAAGTTTAATTAAAGATAAATCAGTTGAAAGGTTTACCATTAATGTTGCATTTGCATAAAAGAGTAAAAAAGTAAAAAATAATAAATGTAAGTACAATCTCTTAGATATAAAAATATTTCTAAAATTATGACTTAATAAAACAACTGCTAATGCAGCTCCTAACAATCCCAACAGAATATTTGAGGTAAAAACAGGAATAAATCTAATTTTAATATTAAAAACGAGAAGAAAAATTAAAAAGAATGCTTTTATCGAATCTAGAGTTTTTACTTTCATAGCTTAATTTTGACTTTTATTTAAATTAATATACTCAGATAAAAAGAATAAATGATTAACACTGTTATCGTGAGAAGTTTTATTTTTATTGAAAATTTTCTGCTTTTTCATAATATCTTTTATTTTCTTTATTTAAATCTTCGTCAAAATCTCGTTCAGAACAGCCTGTCCATCCGGCAATACACTCTCGTAATACTTTTCCAATACCGCAAAATTCCTATCCGTACAGTATCTTTCTTCCATTTTGCATAACTCAAACAAACTTGTAAGTCGTTCATTCATTCCGGCATTCTGCCCCTGCAATTTAATTGAAGCAAACTGCTTGTGGAATAAAATTGAAAATACACAACAATGGAATGAGTTTGTAATTACATATTGAGCATTATCAATTAAAGAAAGCCATTCAGGAACAGTTGCATAAGTTTTTTCAAACTTGTCAACGACACCGTTTCCTGTAATATAAACAACATCCAATCCTTTTGAAGTGGCAAAATCGTAAACAGATTGGGCATTGAATTTCCCATTATTCAAATAATAAAAGACCAAATATGGTTTTTGCCTTTGAGTTATATTTTCTGATTTATATAAACTTCTATATTCCTCTGCATTTAGTAGAAGCGTTGGATCACATACCCATTTTGAATCATTGCGTCCGCATTTAGCACACAATTCTGTACCCGATTTTTCGCGAACTGTTATAGCGTTAAATCTTTTAAGCATAGGAGTTATTTCTGTTACAAAAGATTCATCCAAATCTTTAATACCCCAGCTTGCAGCATATGACATTCTTTTTGTAGATTCTTTTCCAAAATCCAAGAAGTAAGCATGAAGAGGAAGCTTTGATTGTTCCAGAGTACTTCCCCCGCAACAAGCCGGATTCCATACCTGATCACTTCCTACTATATAGATATCTGCTTCAGGTGGATTTTGTTGCAATTCCGAAAAATTGTTGTATACATGTTCAGACATATTTATATATTTTGAACGGAACTCATCAAAATGACGTGAATGTTCATTATATTCGGCCTTAAGTTTTGCTTTATTTCGCAAATTTATGAAAAATCTTACCAACTTAACCGGATTAAATGCCTTATATATTTTTTTTATTGGATTATTTTTTGGAAAGTCTCCCAACGAATTATACCTAATCAAAAACGCATCATGCCCTGCGTCCCGTAAATATCTTTGCAAAGCATAAGCCTGGAGCTGCTGCCCGTAATTGTCTTCACTCCACCAGAATGTAAGGATTCCTATTTTCATCTAGTGTTTACCGCCTTATACTGAAAAACAAACTCATTATAACCTGTTTATCTGCGTTTCGTTCATCTTTTGAACATTGTAACATTTATCAGTTGTTTTGAAAAATCAAAATCCAAGAAAATCCCGTCAAACAATGATAAAAAACTGTCAGTAAACTACAGTCCCAAATCTGACATAACTTGTCTAGAAAAAATCTTGCGTCCTTGCAGATTCAAGAAAAAACTACCATTGAAAAGCTCTGATTTTGAGAATCTTTCGTCAAACATATAGTCTAAGAATTTCACGCCTTTTATATTCGCCGCATTTACAAAGTCTGTAATCATTTTCTGCCTGAATTCTGGTGTAAATTCCCTTGCTAGGCATGAGGATATTGGTATAGTGACGATGACAGGCCTTAAATTTCTTATCTGACAATAGTCAATCATTTCCGAAAGCATCTTTATTCCAGATTCATAATACAGGGTAAATTTTTCACCCCAGAAATCCTCATAATTTTTTACATCAAACTCCTTTTTCCAATTATTAATCCATAGTTTTGCATCATATTCAAGTTCTGCTTTTTGCATCGTCTGCTCCGCTACATTCAACCTTGTATCTACAGGGACATCATGAAAAATATAAAATATCAATTTAGGATTAAAAATAACAGGAAACCGCATCTTTAAGCGAAATTTATTATAATTTGGAAGTTTCACGATCTGAGAGGAATCAAGAATTCTAGCAAACTTCATATAATAGCCATCAGACCAATATGCGGGTCTTGTTTCAAGGAAATTTGAGATTGAAGAAAATGGCATTATAGGTATAAGGACATACCCCCCCTCTTTTACATAGCTGTGATAATATTTTAGGATTTCAAAATCCATCGGGAATCCCTGCGAGCCTGTCGCCCAGTTCTGCCCCCTCACATTCTCGTAAAAGAAGCCAAACAAAGCCGGATTACTGCCCAGGTTCACCACATCAAAATTTCTTCCTAGATTGTCGCGATAACCTGCATTGCTTATAAAACTCTTTTCAAACAAAAACTGGTTCTTCCAGTGATTTGTCTTTTTATACATTTTATTTGTGACCAACACACATCCTGACACGATGCAAAAAATAGAAAATAAAGCCAGCATCAAAATGCTCAATAAATAGCAGAACGGAATAAGCGCAATTGCACAGCCAATATATAAAACTGACAAAATTTTTAATTTCTTTTTCATATTAATACCCCGGACAGTTTACAGATTCTGGATGATACTTATAGTCAATGTTCAACCCAAATATAAGCTGCATATCTTCTTCACTTAAAGAAAAATCAAAGACATCAACATTTTCTTTAATATGGGAGGGATTATTTGAGCTAAAAATCGGAACCACCCCCTGTTGCACATGCCATCTCATAATTATTTGAGTAATGCTTTTTCCATACTTTTGAGCAAGCTGCTGTAAGACAAGATTCTCACGGACAAACGGAAGCATCGCGCAGTTTGCAGTATAAGCCTCAACTTGAATATTGCGAGTTTTACACATTTCTCTTAATCCAGTTATTGTCCTAAATGGGTGACATTCAACTTGAACAACTTGCGGCATTAATTCTACACCAGCTTGTTCTAATTCCAGCAAATGTCGTTCACGGATATTTGCCATTCCAATAGACTTTACCTTTCCCGATTTATAAATCTTACAGAGCTGTTTCCAATTTTCAATATAAAAATCGGGCAAAGGCCAGTGAAGCATCCAAAGGTCTACATAATCCAGATTCATCGCCTTTAGGGAAATGTCTATTTCCTTTTCCATATCTCTCAACCGTTGCTGCCCATTCCCAACTTTTGTTGTAATAAACAATTCTTCGCGCTTTGCAATATTATTCCTAAAAAGTTCATTAAAAATTTTACCGAGCAATGACTCATTGTTATAATCGCGTCCAGTATCTATTCCTGTCACACCGTTCTTTATGGCATATATCATTCCATCTGACATCTGCTTGAACAACACTTTGTCGGATACATAATTTCCAAAGCGAGAAAAACACTGCCTGTCACAAATCGACGTTCCTAAAATAATTGACGGAATTTCAACCCCGTTATTGAGCATTCGTCTTTGCATGAAACTTACCCCTTATAAAACCAATAATTTTCTTTTGCTTGTTTTTATCAAAGCCCAGACAAAATACGATTACTGCATTCATCAATACAGAAAGACCATAAAATAATAAAAATATAAAGAAGTTTCCAACTATATATTTTGCCAACAAATAATCAAGGGCAAAACAAACAAGGCCGACAACAAAACATCTGAAGTATACTTCCATAAAATATTTAACAAGCTTAAATGTTTTCATCTCCATCTTGAAAATAATCGTTTCCAGTATGTTTGCAGTCACACCCCAAATAAAAAGTGTCAAGAATGCCCATACAGCGGGAAAGTCCAATTTAAAAAGAATATAAGTCACTGGAAGAGGCAAAAGCCCTACCAAACCGGCAATAAGATTAAGCCGCTTTATATGACCGGTCGCATGAATACCATGTATAACGGGGCGAGCAATAATTCTAATCATCAGCATTGTAAGAATTATTTTAGCAAAAATCTCAGTTTGCTCAGGAACATCCTTTAACCATAATTGCAATATGTAATCGAGTTTAAACAGAATCGGAATAAGAAACACTGATAATAAAAAGAAACCAAATTTAGAAGCATCCTCTATTAAATCAATCATCTCATCGTATTTTTTTGCGGCAAAACTTTTTACAATCTGGGGATTTACAGCTGTCATAAAATTATTTGTGAGCTGTGAAACCGCACCTTCCAATTGATATGTTATTGCCCGCGCCGCATTTACGACAGGTCCAAAAAACATATTCAGTAGAATATTTATCCCCTGCCCTTGTGACAGAACACTCAAAGAGCCAATTACATCCCAACCTGAGAACGAAAAAATTTCTTTATAGCGAGTCTTATCTTTACAGAACTGAAACCTGGACTCTGAAAAATATTTTCTGCAATAAAGCCTGTATATTCCTAAAATTATGAATTGAACAAAGAATAAAATGGAACTATAAAAAATCAAGTTGTCTATAGAGCTGTTTAACTGCAATAAGAATATCATAGCCAACCTTAATAAAACTTCCACAATGCTGACATAAGCATAAACATTCATCTTTTCATGCGCTATTATGTCCGCAGCGAAAGGCACTTGCGTTAATTGTAACATCAGCGTCAGAACAGAGAATTGATAGACAATGTTCACCGCAAATCTTCGGCTTTCATCAAAAACCAGCTTGTTGTTTACAAACCAAAGTCCTATGGTTTCTGTCAATAGCAATATTATAAATGCCAAAATCAAATGAGACATGAATGCCACGTTAAAGGTTTCTCTTAATCTTTCTTCATTGCCTATTCCAATGTCATAAGTGATGAATCGTGAAGTTCCAGAACTCAAAGAACCATTCAAGAATGAAAACATTGAAACAACACCGCCAACGACATTATAAAGTCCATAGTCGGCGGCCCCTAATACTTTTAGCACGATTCGGGAGGTATACAAGGCAACTCCCATAATCAGAACCATGCGAAAGTACAACATCAGAGTATTTATTGCAATTCTCTTTTTTTCGATCATAGTATTATCGCTCACATTTTATACAGAACATCCGTATCTACAATTTTTGCAGGATTTCCAGAAACCATTGTATAAGGCGGAACATTCTCTGTAACAAAAGAATTCTCCCCCACAATCGCGCCCTCCCCGATAGTAACTCCTGGCATAATGGTGACATTTGAGCAAATCCAAGCCTTGTCCTCAATCATGACAGGCCTTGAATCTTTATAGAAAGGTCTGTTTATAAAATGCCCACCATTATTGTCCCGAATACAGACATTGCGTCCCATTCCAACATAATTACCAATTTTTATGCTATTCGCACAAATAATCTCGTTGTTTATATTAGACCAGCAGTAGCCCATCTCAAGATGTCCGCCATCGAATACTTCTATGTCAGCACCATAGCCAACAGATACTTTTCCCTTTACATCAACTTTTCCAGAACCTTCAACTATAAACCTTGTTTCCAGATTTGATCCTTTCACCCTTTTCGTTCCGATTATTAAATCACCACCATTGAGATTGATGTTCTTTTTGTTTGCGAAGCGACAAATTGACTTTTTTAGGGGAATAATCAAATTTTTGTCAGAGAAGAAAGTCTTTACAAAACCGTTAAAAACTATCAACCTAAAATACGAAAACACATTAAATTTATAATGTTTAAATAAACCATAATATCGTTTTAGTATTTTCTTTAGCCGTTGTTTACCCGACAAATTTTTCTTATTGTAGATATTAAAAAGTTCTGTGAAGGTATGTTTGTCCAAATTCTCATAAAATTCCTCTCGATTTATTGTTGAGGACGGGATTGAATGTAACAAGGCAACATTACCTGGCAATACTGTCTCAAAAGGTATTTCCTTAATTTTCAAGGAACTTCGACAAGCATTCAAATAATCAAGCCCCTTCTGCGAGTTGACTATAACAACGGAAGTTCCTAAGTCATTGTCAAATTCTTTCTTGAATTCTTTTGTATATACATGGTTATTCTTACCACCCCAGAAATCGCCAATTGTAATATCAGCAATACGGGGAAATCCCTTGAATTTACAGTCATAGCAAGATGGGCGGCAACTTGTTTTTGTGTTCATATAGAAAAACTGGAACGGATTCTCATCATGGGGCTGATAGATATGTCTGCCGTCTTCAAGTATGAAAAGTTGAGTTAATTTTCGCCATCCAAGTTCCTTGCATTTCGCCTTCGTTGCCACAACAGGCGAACCATATTTTTCGCCTACATCTTCAATATATTTCTTAAAGACCTTCGGGGATGGAATACAAAGACAAATCAAATCAACAATAATTAAATTTTCATAATCTTTTCCCAAAAAATTTCTGAGGGCCGCCATCTGGCAAGGCATACCACAAACAAGGACTTTTTTCCCGGAGAGCAAGGCAGCTTTTACGCTCTTATAAAAGCCACTGGCATTACTCTGATAATATTTGGAGCTACGGAGTTTTTCGAGGTCGCTCTTTTTGTCAATAAGAACCTGAGTGGCATTAAAATCTTCATCAGTTATTGCTCCACCAACGAGACCTCCTTCACGGAAAGTTCTATCTGCTAAAGCAGAGAACAATCCGCCAGAAGTACTGTCAAAACGCACATAGAGATTCTTGTTTATACCCGCAAAGCAAGCAGGCTTTTCAAAATTTTCCTGTTTTGCCTTTGGAATGTTTTCTACTGGACAAACCTTGTTGCACAGACCGCAATTTACGCACAGAGACTCATTAATTGAAGGATACCAAAAACCTTCATTATCAGTTTGCAATGTTATTGCAGACTTTGCACAAATATCTACACAGGCACAACACCCCGTGCAGTTCTTCTTGTCCAGAATTTTAATCATGCAAGTTTCCCCTTTATACAATCAGCCATATCTCCGACATTTGAGCATTCCATAATTTCTTTGGAGGTAAGCTTGATGTTAAAATGCTTTTCAATTCCTACAACCAGCTGAATATGAGAAAGTGAATCCCACTCCTCTATGTCTTCTGCAGAAGTGTCTTCCGTCAGCACAATTTCATCATTGTCAAGAACATCAATGAAGATGTCCTGCATCTCTTTTAAGATTTCTGGCTTTTCCATAAATCAGTTCCTCCAAGTTTTATAAAATATTTATGCCTGCATTCACAGGAATAATCACACCATTAAGTTGCGGCGAAGCATCCATTAAATTCATTACAACTTTTGCCACTTCATCTGTTGTCAAGATGTTTTTTAAGGGGTTGCCATCCTTTATCTGATCTTTCACAAAATCATTTGTTTCTTCTGTCAAAGCGGTTTCCATAAAGTCCGGCGCAACAGCATTGCTCGTAATTCCAAGTTTTATATATTCCCTACTCCATGATTTTACAAGCTGGGCAATATATGCCTTTGTTGCAGCATAAACTGAATAACCCATTGGCGGCGTACCTACCAAAGCTGATGTTAAGACAGTAATTATTTTTCCTGATTTTTTCTTTCTAAAGGTTTCAAGGCATTTTTGAGTTATAGAAATAAGAGGCAATATGTTGTTCTGAAATGCCTCTTGAAACTCCGTTATAGAAGTTTTATGAAAATGCTGACCAAGCGTAATTCCAGAATATGCATTGTTCACCAAGACATCGAGATTAAAATCTGGTATTTTATTTAAAAACTCTTTGAGGTTTTTCGAATTTGCAAAATCACAATTCAATGAGATTGAATTTGAATATTGAGAACAAATCGAATCAGCATTTTCTTTATGATTCCTGTATGTAAAATATACAGTGTGGTTCTCTTTTGCCGCCATTTCAACAATAGATTTTCCCAGTCCGGACGACCCGCCTGTTATCAAAATATTCATTCAAAAATCCCTATCTGGACACGACCTTTTGCAACGACTTTGCTTTGTTCATTCAAGAACTTATAAACAAATATGACGACATGAACTCCCTCGTGGATTTCCTCTGTCCGTAAATTCAACACCAACTTGTCATTCAAGAAAACAGGTTTCTTGTATTGTATATCTTGAGTTTGAAGCATCACATCTTTGGTCGGTAATTCCATTCCGATAGCATAAGAAATAAAGGCATTTAGAATATTTCCGTACATTACACATCCAGAAAACCCTTTTTCTTTTGCAAACTTCTCGTCAGTATGAAGCGGGTTCAAATCCTTAGAACACAATTGAAAAGTCTTATAAGTTTCCTCTAAAATTACAAAGGAAATATTTTTTTCAAAATCCTTGAACAAGTCAATTTTTGCCATTTCTATTTCTCCACAATAAAACAAGTTTTGCTTTCATAATTCTCAACATCAAGAATAAATCTCGCTGTTGCAGAATTATCGAGTCTTACAAAACCAAGGTTTGAATAATGTTCTCTCACCATTTCATTTTTTGCAGTCGGTAAATATTCGCCGATTATTTTTTTAAATCCTTTTCCTTTTGCAAGCGAAACTATCTTGTTTAGCGTAAAATTTTCCATACCACGCTTTAATACGCGGCAGCTCATAAGCCATGTATCTATAAAAAGTGTTTCTGCATCTTGTTTTTTTAAGATTACAACAGCAATAAGGCCGTTATCTCCAAATTTATCGCTGAGCGAAAACGCAAGGCAAATGTAGTCGGGATTTTCTGATAATAACTTAATGTCAGAATCAGAATACCTGACGGTTCTAAGATTAAATTGGTTGCTTCTTTGAGATAACTGTGCGACACGAGGAATATTGAACTTGTTAAAGCCTCCAACCGTAGAAATCATGTTCAGTGATTTTAAATAATCATCTTCGTTCTCGAATGTTTTGGAAAATGCAACACGTTCTGCCTGAACCTGATATTGTTTCGTTCGGTCTTTATCGGTGATGCTATATGAAGCCGTCTCAAAAAGATTGAGAGAATATAAGTATTCCAGATAGTAAGCCGGATCTTCAGGCAATTCTGGAACTGTTATTCCGCTAATGTTTTCACGAATGACATTACGTTCAAAAGGATTGTCATCAATAAATACCATAGAATCAAAGCCAATATTCAATATCTTCTGAATCATTCGGATATTATCAACTTTTGACTCCCAGTTTGCCATAAACACAGAAATGTCTTCTAGTTTAAGAACCATATCCGGGTGTTTTAAAAACGGCTCCTTTGCTTTCTGCTCATCATTTTTGCTACAAATGCAAATTATTATTCCCCTGTTTTTAAGTTTCTTTATCCACATTTGGAATTCAACAAATGCTTTCCCGATGCCGAGTCCATGCCCTAACTGAATCCCCTCAATACCATCATCTCCAATGACACCACCCCAAAGCGTATTGTCCAAGTCAAGAATCAAGCATTTCTTAATCTTACCCTGCAAGGAAGCAATGGTTTCCATTACTCTTGATGCCACAATGGGAACAGCATCCAAGGACAAAACCATCTCTGTACTCGTATAAACCGCTGGATTAAACATAAAGTCTCTTCCGACTTTATTTTGTAAAGCTGCTAAATCACAGATATACAAGTTTGAATATTTCTGGGTTAAATTCATTAACTCATAATTCAGTTTCCTCACTTGATACAAAAAAGAAATTGAAAGTTTATTGGCATAGTTTCCGAATACAGAGTCATCTATTTCCGGATAGTTGAAATAGATAACAGGAACTTTAATTACTTCACATATTGATTTTATAAAGTCAATTCGCTCATCTGCCAGATAATCCCAATTCTCGGCCTTCATTAGGCTATATTTTTCACAAAGTTTGTGGGTAGATTGAAAAATGACGACAAACTGAGAATTAAAAGAATTTAAATCACTAGAAGGATTAAATACCTGCTGCTCAATCTGATTATATTCAGCCTCAAACAAATCTATATTATATCCATACTCAACTCCCAGACCTTTGATTGCAGTACTCAGGAATTGAGTTGCGGTGTCACCAAGCAAAGCAACTTTCAATGTTGGCAAGGAGGAATTATCTTTTTTTATATTTTGCTTTAATTCTTTAAAAGTTAGCATTTTAAATCTCCAAACATAACTCTAGGATTTGCTGTAAATTTATTTAAAATAAAAAACGAACTACACTGCATACGCCAATGAAAAAGTTGTTTCTTCGGATGACCCAAGAATGTATTTACGCCAAAGACCAAATTATTCATATCATAAGCTGGTTCATCGCAGTAATTGAATAAGTGCTCTCCAGGTTCTGTATTATGAGTTAATTCATATTCAAGAATATAATTTACTACTTTATTATTTTCTTTAAAAGCACCAATAGTAACCGGAGGAATAAAATTATTCTCATTAAAAGACGAAATCAAATGTTTTACCTGTTCCTCTGCCCAGACAAAACTTCGTTGATAAGGTGGCAGAATTATATTTTTTGTAACAATCAGTTCTATCCAATGAAACAAAGAATATTCGCCATAATAAATTTTTGTTTCCATCTCTCTCCTCCTCTTCCAATACAAGGCTATTTATAGTCTTTTAATCACTTGGATATTCTTTTTGTAGAATCTTTTCCAAAATCCAAGAAGTAAGCATGAAGAGGAAGCTTTGCTTGTTCTAGAGTACTTCCCCCACAACAAGCCGGGTTCCAAACCTGATCACTTCCTACTATATAAATATCTGCATCAGTATTGAGTCAACGCAACGACGAAGATACTTTTCTACATTGTATACAGGAACAATGCATGAGATTTTTGGAGTTTCATCATAATTATCAAACATTAAATATTCTCCATAATTGCTGTTTTTATATTATTTAAATTTCCATTTTGAGGATTAATTTGAACATCTCTATAAATAGAAAACAAAATATCATTTGTTACAAAATCAGGTTCGACATACCAAGTTGGATAAGCACCTTGATTTGGATATCCAACGTTTTTTCCGCCGTTCCATCTAGCTCCAAGACTTTTATCAGAGCCACCGTCATAATTTCCCCAAATATATGAATACCAACCGTTATCATATAAATCAATAACATTTGTCCATTTTTCTGGTCGAACTTGATTTCCATTCATACTTTTACATCTCCTTTTATTTTTTTGCCCCAGCACAATTCTCAAAAATTCTTCCGATTCTTTTTTTTAAATTTTTTGTGATTCATTATCCTGTTCTACTATCATTTACACATCTCCTCTTTTTTCATAACGTTATTTCAAAAATAATACATAGATTTTATATGTTGATTAATATCATTTTATGTTTTTTTTCAGAAATACTATTCCCCTCGCCCTCTCGCCAGCGCAAACTCCGACTGCCTGACAACTTTCTTCCATTATAAAAAACTACTTTTGATTTTCCGGCTTGTTTGGCCTGTTCTATGTGGTTGTCGATATTTTTCTTATAATTGTAAAACTGTGTAAAGTTTCGCTGCATGAATGAAATGCTTCTTTTTGTCAAAACAGTAAAACCTTCGGCGGTGAGCATGTAATGCAGCTTGCGACCGTCTATTGGACTTGAAGAAATTTAATTACTATTCCAAAAGAAGAGAATTATTCCAGAACCACCGTTTACATTCCCCCAATTCTACGCTTTCGCCCTTTCTGGTAAGCATGGCTTCCATACCATCTGCAGCTCTCTCATCTGCAGAACAAGACACCGGATCGAAGTACTTATTTATGGGCCAACCTCGCCCCTCGTAAACAGTTACAACTAATGTAAAAAAGATTATACTATTGTAAAAGAGTGCCGTCAAGTTGTTTACAAAAAAAATGTTCACTATTAAAACATAAGACGCAAGCAAGTGCGTAGCGTCGCATTACCTCTAAAAAGAGTAATCCCCCGAGCGAAAGCGAGAACCCATGCAGCAAAACCACTTTGCAAACGTTCTGATCAAATTGTACATTCTCACTTTGTTGCTAATGTACTTAAAAAGTCATTCCAAAATCTGAAGATTTACTCATTGACTTTTTATGAAAGTAAAAAAATAGCCGCCCAATAGTTTTCGAAGCTTGGACAGCTTATCATACATAGTGGAGAAGACCAAATGTTATGGCACTTCCTTAATTTAATATACCAAATCTATCTTATTCTGTCATTTTGTGACTAGAGCCACATTACCTATTTACTTTGACTGTCATATCGCAAGCATTTCACGTACTTTCTCGGAAGAAATCCATCCCTGCTCTTCTGCTGACTTTCTGCCTTCTTCTAGTTTGGAAATTTTTTTTTCAAGGGCCTGTTCTTTTGGCATTTGTTTATCAAGAACAGTCACTACAACTTCTGAGCCGTTATATTTCTGCAAATCGTCATTTTCAAGCATTACAGTATTTGCACGGATAATCCCTTTCGTTATAAATCATTTAGTTTAAAAGGATTTACTATTTTTACGCCGTCTATAATCTGACCGTCAGTCAAATCTTCTGAATAAACAATCTTGCATCTGCTTGCCTTTGCAGCAGAAATAATCAAAGAATCCCAAAAAGAAAGTTGATACCTTCCACAAATTCGAACAGCTTCCTGAACATTTTTGGGCTTATTGTTATAAATTTTGAATGATTTAATCAATGAAGATAAAAATTCAACTGTTACTTCTGGAGGAAATTTTAATTTTTTAATAACCACATTACTGAACTCCTGCAAAGATTGAGTAGAAATTCTTCCAGTTCCTGAGCGACTTAACTTGCTTAAAATTTTAGCACAAAAGTTCTGTTTTGTAATATCAGCTGCATCAACTGTGTAGCAAAGTATATTTGTATCAATGAAAACTCTATCCACGGTGCATATCTTCCCTTGTCCAGGACTCATGGCAGGTTGCATGAGGTAAAACACGGGAAAACTCTACCATTTTCTGAATTTCATCTGTTAAAAGACCTTTGTCAGAATCAGCAATAGAACGTTTGTACAATTTTGAAACATACCCCATAACCTTTTTTTTCATGGGTAAAGAAAGAGAATCATACATATTATCTAATGCCAGTTCCATAATTTACCTCCACGCATTAAAAGTATACTAAACCTGCCATTATAAGTCTACAATAATCTGAAGATTTACTCATTGACTTTTTATGAAAGTAAAAAAAATAGCCGCCCATTAGTTTTCGACGCTTTGGACGGCTTATAATCCATAGTGGAGATGACCAAATGCTCGGGCATTTCCTTCATTCAATATACCAAATCTATCTTATTCTGTCATTTTGTGACTAGAGCCTTCAAAGTATTTTTCTATCTTCCTGCAAAAGCTGTCAAAACTTTGCCGCAGAACCTTCATTCCAAACATCGCTTCCAAAATCTTTCCAGCCATAATCAGTTACACCTTCTCCTGTAATTACAACTGTCATTTTTAGTCCTTTTTAAGCAGAGCATCAATTATCTGACTTTCACTCATATTTAATAAAACTTCACCGGGATAAAAGTCTTCAAGCTTATTTTTCATGGCATCTGTTTCAAATAATTTTTCACAAACTACCCAACCATTATCTTTATTTCTGTAAATATAAGAAATACTTTCCGGCGGAACATAATCAACAAAAACTGTACTGTGGGTCGTAACAAACATTTGTTTATTATATTTGACTGAATAATTCAAAAGCCATTCCATAAGGAGTTTTGCTTTTTGAGTATTTATGCCATTCTCTATTTCATCCAGCAAAATAAAGCCCTGTGAACTTTCTACTTCTGCCAAAGAAGCAAAGGCTATAAGCCTTAAATCTCCGTCACTAATGTCTTTTGAATCAAATTTTATATTCTTTCCGCCGTAATTTTCTGTCGTAACAATTGTAGTCCAGCCCGGCTGTCCTGATGTTTTTGTGTCTACTTCCTTTATTGTATTTGTAAGAATGTTAACCCGTTTGTTTAAATCTGCCTTTTGAGTTTCGGAAAGTCCTTTTATAAAGGAAGTTAAAAATCTTCCTTTTTCACCAATCATTTCCGCTGTTCCACGTCCACTTTTTCTCATTTCATCAGGATTAAGCAAGTCATATGAATATGAGTAATCTAAAAATCTTTTAACAGATGCAAGTTCAGGAAAGTCATTATTGTCTGTATCTATAAGTTTAAGAATTGATGAAGTGTAATTAAATACAGTAATGTTTTCCGTCTCTCCACTTTTTTTAAGTCTGTATGCTTCTTTTGAAGCAAATTTAAAGCGCAGATAATCTTTTCCAGAATCGTATACATCTGGATTATCCTCTACCCACTCTTCTGTCAACTCTAGGATATTTTTACCACTGTTTGGAGTAAGATAAAGTCCCCATCGGAGTTTTTTATTTTTCCCGTCTACATCCAAACTAAAATCGGTTACAAACTTAATCTTTTTTTTTGTACTAAGTTTTGATCTGATATTTTCCACCTTAAGCTGTCTTCTGCTTAGAACACTGGAAAAATCTTCATGCGTCACTGATGATAAAAAACTTAAAATCTGCAGAAGCGTACTTTTCCCAGCACCATTATTTCCTACAATAATATTTACGGGAGAAAAGTATATGTCAGCTTCATTAAAAGCCTTAAAATTATCAATATAAATGTGTTCAATCATGTTTTTCTCTTAGAATACTCAAAAATATCAGTTTATTCAATATCCATATTAAGGCGGTTGCAAGTGCGTAGCGTCGCATTACCTCTAAAAAGAGTAATCCCCCGAGTGTAAGCGAGAACCCATGCAGCAAAACCACTTTGCAAACTTATTAAAATATGTTATATTTAATATATAGGAAATGCCTGAACAGGCGGTTATCTCCCATACTCAATCGGTTTTTACCGAAATTTGATTTTGGGAGGCTTGTCTATGACTATAGAAGTAGTTATTTCACTGGTAACCTGCGTTGCCACAATAATTACCACAGTTATAGCAATACTCACCTACCTTAAAAAGTAAAGAGTAAAAAAATAGCCGCCCATTAGTTTTCGAAGCTTGGACGGCTTATCGTACATAGTGGAGATGACCAAATGCTCGGGCATTTCCTTCATTCAATATACCAAATCTGTTTTATTCTGTCAATTTTGTACTTAACACTGCACAAAAAACTATTTTCAAGTATTCAGATACATTTCCACAAAATTCTTTGCGGTAATTATTTGAATACCTTCAAATGTATGCAACTCAAGTAAATCTTTATCGCCACTAACAATATAAAGGGAATCAGAATCTTTGGCACACGAGAGAAACTTGTTGTCATCCAGATCCCGGCAAACATCAGTTGTTGTAACAGGTTCAATCAAATCAAGACTATTGATAAAAGGAACCAGCAAATCTTTACGAAGATGACCTTGTTTTCGTACAATCATCTCGTCAACGATTTCCTGATATTCATCAATAATTTCTGTTGTGGCAGAGGCATCCAAATCATGTGATACTACAGATTCAAGAATTTTCCTTGGATTACCTCCAAAGAAAGTTCCGGATATAACCACATTAGTGTCAATTACTATTTTCACGCTTTGCCAGCCTTACAGATTTGATAATATCACTGATATCTTCTTCTTTATAACCGACAGATTCAGCCCAATCTTTGGCTTCGTCCAGGCGTACCTTAAAATCCTGAACAGTCGGAACCTTTACGACCTTAAGCATTATTACTCCATCGTCAGAAGCAAAGGCTGCAAGTTTATCACCATCTGTAATACCAATAGTTCTTCTCATTTTGACTGGAAGTACAATCTGGCCTTTTGATGAAACTGTTAAAACCTCTACACCCATATCAACCTCCAAAAGTAAGAATTTCTTACTTAAGAATAACACGATTCATATTACTTTTCAATGGTTTTTACTTTAAAATACCATAGTCTTTCCCTTAAGATTCCAGTTGCCGTTGCGCTCCAAAAATATTACTATTAAATCATGGGTGAGCGCAATTTAAAAACACAGGCAATTATTCTGAGCGTTACGGCGCAGGGTGAAAACAACCGCAGTGTGCGCGCGCTTTCACCTGACCTGGGTATTTTTTATGCAACACTTTACGGCGGCCCAAAAAGCAGACTGCGCGCAATGGTTCAGCCCTTTTACAGCGGAACAATGTACATCTACAACGATGAGGCGCGGCATTCAAAAAAGATTACCGACTTTGACGCAAAAAACTGCCATCTTTCTTTAAGAACAAGCCTTTACAAACTCTGGGCCGTAAACCTTGCATGCGAACTAGCAATAACAACAAAATGCGCCGGAGACCCGTTCCAGACATTCCGCCTTCTTACAGCATTTGCAGACGGAACAGACGCAAGTGACGAAGACGGTGCGCGGCTTGGAACAATACGCTTTTTGTGGCGCTACCTGGGACTTCTTGGAGTACAGCCACCCCTTCACGAATGCGCTTCATGCGGTGCAAATCTTCTTGCAAAAAATGCACTCTCCTATTATTCCCCCGAACTTTCTTCCTTTACATGCAAAGACTGTACTTCCCATGCAGAATCAAAAACAATTTATGCAGACGGCGATGCACTCACCTATCTTGCAGCAGTAAATGAACTTGCCCCAGGAAAAGTTCGGCAGATTAAAATAAAAGAAGAAAGCCTTTACCAGATGAAGCGCCTTGTCTTCTATCTTATAGAAAAAGCCTCCGGAACAAAACTGCGTACACTCGAAACAGGTGCCGGTATCTTGTAGAAATACATTTATTATAGAAAACAACGGCATAATGTGCTATAATAAAGTCTTCAAATTAAGTCTTATAAAAAAACAGGAGGTTACGGGTCATGAGAGCTGCTGACATTATCATAAAAAAAAGAGGAAACCCCACTCCGCAACCCCTTACAAAAGAAGAAATTCAATTTATGGTAGACGGTTATGTTGCAAAGACAATTCCCGACTACCAGATGTCTGCCTTTCTTATGGCAATATATTTTAACGGAATGTCTTTTGAAGAAACTGCTGCCCTTACCGACTGCATGCTTCATTCAGGAGAAATTATAAACCTTCACGGAAAGGAAAACCTTGGTTTAAAAGGACCTTTTGTAGACAAACATTCAACCGGCGGTGTAGGAGACAAAATAAGTATTCCGCTTGCGCCAATTGCAGCATGTCTTGGAGTACAGATTCCCATGATGAGCGGCCGGGGTTTGGGACACACAGGCGGCACTTTGGACAAGCTGGAGTCAATTACCGGTTACAAAGTTGCCCTTTCGCCACAAGAGTTTGAACAGCTCATTGCACAGAACGGTTACGCCATGACTGGCCAGACACAGAAAATTGTTCCGGCTGACCGTCTTATGTATGCGCTCAGGGACGTGACCGGTACCGTAGAAAGCATTCCTTTGATTACAGCAAGCATTCTTTCAAAAAAAGTCGCAGAAGGAAGTGACGCTCTTGTTTTTGATGTAAAATATGGTTCGGGTGCATTCATGAAAACACCGGCCGCAGCAGAAAATCTTGCCACATCCCTTGTAAAAACCGCGCAGGCTATGGGCAAAAAAGCCGTGGCGCTTCTTACAGACATGGAAACCCCGCTTGGTCTAAAAACCGGCAACTACCTCGAAATCGAAGAGTCGCTTGAATGCCTTCAGGGTAACGGGCCAAAAGACGTAATGGAACTTACATACGCTCTTGCTTCACGCATGGCACTTCTTGCAGGCAAAGTCGCTTCTATAGAAGAAGGACTTGAACTTTGCAAACAAGCAGTAAATTCCGGCCGTGCACTTGAAAAATTCCTTAAAAACGTAGATGACCAGGGCGGTGACAGCAAAAAACTTCTTGAACAGCAGGGTAAACGCCGTTCTCCTTTCCACGCACAGCTTAATGCAGAAAGTGACGGTTACCTTAAAATAGACGCTTACAAAACGGGAATTGCATGCATTAATCTTGGCGTCGGAAGAAACAAAACTTCTGACAAGGTAGATGCCGACTCTGGAATAATTCTTTCAAAAGTTCAGGGTGAAGCCGTTAAAGCGGGTCAAAAAATTATGGACGTTTACGCAAAGGATGAAAAATCCCTTGAAGAAGGCGTTGCAGCCCTTAAAAAAGCCGTTTCATATTCAAAAACAACAATTACACAAAACAAATTGATATTAAAGGAAATAAAATAGTGTCTGAATGGTTCAAAAAACAAATTTCAAAAACTCAGGTAGAATCTGTTTCTAAAAAATATTCACTTGACCCCATCACTGCAAGCATAATGGTCAGAAGGGGAATAACGAGCGGCAGCGATATTCTCTATTATATAGAAGACGATTTGCGGTTTCAGCACAGTCCCTTTATGTTTGCCGCCATGGAAGATGCCGTAGACAGAATTCTTGACGCAAAGGAAGAAAACGAAAAGGTGCTTATCTTTGGAGACAGAGACGTAGACGGCGTTACTTCTACTACTGTTTTGTACGACTGTCTTTCTTCTATGGGAATTGATGTTTCGTACAAACTGCCGGGCGGCGATGATGCTTACGGACTTTCAATACAGGCTGTAGAAGAATTTGCGGCAAATTACGGTTCGCTCATTATTACCGTGGACTGCGGAATCTCGAACAACGCAGAAATTGCAAAAGCTGCAGAACTTGGACTGGACGTAATTGTTGTTGACCATCACAATGCTCCAGAGACACTGCCCTCACCGGCCATAATCATTGATCCAAAGACAGAAAATTCAGGCTACCCGTTCCCCGACATTTCGGGCTGCGCGGTTGTATATAAACTTGTAAGCGCAATCCGCTTTAGCCAAAGCAGTTGGTACAAGCAGGACGTAACCCTTCTTAACGTAAATAAAGAAAATTCTGCCGTAGAATGCGTCAAAGTGCGCAATCTTGTTCCGGTAAGCCGCCTTACACAAACCATTGACCAAAACACGGCTTCTCTTTCTGACACAAATCTTCCTTCCTATTTGCAGGGGCAGCTTCTTCTGGCATGGGATGCAAAAACTTTGTCACAGGATTTGCAGTCTCTTTTTGGTGACGGTGCGCAGTTCAACCTGGTAGACATAAGGGAAGAGGCGGCTAAACTTTTTCCAAAATTTGCGTCAATGACACTTACCCAGCTTAAGGGCATGTCAAAAATGGCAAAGTACGGCGACCACGAGCCAACAGAAATAGGCGGTTTTTACAATATTTTTGTAACATGGGTACAGAAGTCGCTTGCAAAAGACTTTCCTTCCTTTGCAAAGGCCGAAGAAAAAGATCTGCAGCTTGTGGCACTGGCGGCTCTTGCAGACATTATGCCTATGAAAAACGAAAACAGAATCTTCGTAAAAAACGGCCTCAAGTCAATCAATTCGGGAAGAATAAGACCGGGTCTGCGTGAACTTATGGCAGAACTCAATCTTACCGGCAAACGCATTAATTCAATTGACTTAAGCTGGGTTGTTGTAGCACACCTTAACGCAGCAGGAAGACTTGGCCAGCCGGAACTTGCGGCAAAACTTTTTATTACAGACAGTCAGAATGAACGCCTCGAAACCGCAAAACAGATTATTGAACTTAACGCAGAACGCAAGCAGCTTTGTGTAGACGCGTGGAACTATGCCGGCATTCAGGCAAAAGCGTCAATCCCACTTCACAGCAACAAACTTTGTGTCGTAATAGATGAAAGAATAAACAGGGGCGTAAGCGGAATTCTTGCAGGACGTCTTGTTTCTACATACAATGTTCCTGCCATGACCGTTACTATTGTAGACGGAATTGCAATCGGTTCAATGAGAAGCTGCCGAGATTATGATGTAACGCAGTTTCTTAACAAAATGGACGATCTATTTATAAATCACGGCGGGCACAATTTTGCAGCAGGATTCAGCTTTAAAAGGGAACGGCTTGCAGAATTCGAAGAAAGAATAAAAACCCTTTCTTCAGAAATTAAACTCGGTGACACAAAAGATACTGGCGGCGACATAGATGCAGAAATTCCGGCCCAATACCTTACACCTGCCCTTCTTGATATTTCTGACAGATTCGAGCCGTACGGTGAAGAAAACCCTCAGCTGCTTTTTATGGCAAAAAACATAAGGGTTGCTTCGGGCCAGCGCATGGGAAAAGGCGAAAAAATGCATCTGAAAATTACAGTCGACTGCGGCAAATACAAATGGCCGTGCATCTTCTGGAACGAAGGCGAGCGGCTTGGAAGGGACTTTAACGTTGGCGACAGGGTTGACTTTATTTTTAGGGTCGAACGCAATGTGTTCAACAGAATAGAAACTCCGCAGATAAATCTTGTGGATATTAAAAAAAGTGACAATCTCTAAAATGAATAAACCGGGGGACAATATGAGATTTTGTATAAAAAAAGCAGCGCTCTTTGTGGCAGTTTTTATAGCGGGAATTGCATGCGCATTTTCAAAAGAAGCGGTTTTCGAAGGCGAAGACTACAGCATTGAACTCAGCTACAATGACAGCGCGTGTCCTGGAGATGCTGTTTTTGTAAGAATGAAATTTACGCAGACCAGCCGCAAAAACAAAGTTTCCCGCACCGAATTCGGCTCGACAGAAGCTTCTATGGAATTTTTTGCAGGTGAAAATAAACTTTCGCAGTCACAGTTCTACCAACTTCCGAAAAGCAGTTCGCGCACGGTTCTGACAATGCTCTCTGGGATTCCGCTTTCGTCGTGGCTTGACAGCGAAGAAAAATATTCCGTTAAAATAACATACAGTCTTTACGGACAGAAAAAGTATGAATTCAGCCTTCCAGTCAAAATTGAACCAAAAACTTTTGTTAGCGAAACTCTGGATCTTGACGAAAACAACACGATGATCAAAACAGACACAAGTCCCGAACGCATGAGGCAGATAGCAGAACTCAATGACATTCTTGCCACAACAGATATGCAGTCCGTTTACCAGACAACTTCGTTTGCCGCCCCGACTGATTCAACAAGAAGAACATCATTTTTTGCAGACAGGCGTGTTTATGCCTATACAAACGGTAAATCTTCAACAAGCCTTCACAACGGCATAGACTACGGCATTCCCGAAGGAACAAATGTTCTTTCATGTGCAGCCGGAAAAGTTGTTCTTGCCAAGTCAAGAATTTCTACGGGCTGGAGCGTTGTAATAGAACATCTTCCGGGGCTTTACAGCCTTTACTACCACATGAGTTCGCTTAATGTAAAAGAAGGCGACACCGTTAAACAGGGAGACCTTATTGGGCTGAGCGGTTCTACGGGACTTGCAACAGGACCTCATCTTCACTGGGAAGTAAGGCTCAATATGGCAGCCGTTAGCCCTGATTTCTTTTTGAACAATTTTGCCTTTGAAAGCCTTCAGTAGGCAGAAATCCCAGGTCCGCGGCTTCCTACAAAAAGTCTGTATTCTTTACCCGGAACACAGCCGCCAAGGTTTACTGAATAATATGTAAGGTGTGATGAAAAAATAGAAAATGCGGGAGTAAGTGCAAAATCTGCAATCATTCCCGCATATTTTTTCTGTTCATCAGTCCAACTGCTTCCAAGAAGTTCAAAGCGTCCTTTTGAAAACAGATGTTTTCTTAACATTACGCCTGAATTTACACCGGGACTGTCTGACGCATATATTCTGTACGGAAAATAAGATTTTTTTCCAAGGAATGTAACGCAGGCAAAATCTACAGAAACAGAAGGCGCATTCCACGAGCGTTCAAATTCTGCCACAATGTTTGAGTCGCTGTCTGTAAATGTTATTGAAGCACTTACAGAATCATCACCCGACCCGTAAACCAGCACTTTTGCGCAGTCATAGTACAGGGATGACTCAAGATTGGAAGCTGCATAATAACAGATAAAATATTTGTATGCAAACACAAGGACGGCAATAAAAAATGCTGCAAGAACAGAGGCTGCAATAATATGAACGGCACTGTCTCTTGTTTTTATTTTCATTTTCCTACCATTGCAAGAAATTCCTTTTCATTAATTACAGGAATTCCAAGTTTTGCGGCTTTAAGGTTTTTGGATGAACCGCTCGAAGTGTCGTTTGTTACAAGATAATCCAGGCCTTTGACAACAGAAGATTTTACAGAACCGCCTGCAGCTTTTACCATATTCTGCGCGTCGGCTCTCTTTAAAGCATAAAGTTCTCCAGTAAAACAGAAGGATTTTCCTGCAAGAGGCCCGCTCTTTGTGCTTAAAATTTCTATTGTTCCGCCCTCAAGCAGGTAGCGCATTTCATCTTCATTTTCTTTCATTCCCTCAACAAAGGTTGCGGCAAGAATTTCTGCAAAGCCGTAAACACCGGCAATCTGTTCTGCTGTGGCTGCAGTAATTTTTTCAAAAGTGTCAAAACCGGCGTCTATAAGTTTTTCTACAACAGTCTCGCCTATTCCCTCTATGTCAAAGCCGGCAATAAATTTCTGGAGCGTAACCGTTCTGTGGTTTTGTATAGAAAGGGCAACTTTATGCGCGCCTAAAGACTTTTTTTCCTGACTTAAGCTTTCTTCATTAAGGAAAAACGGCGCAAGTGTTTGTTCGTCAAGTTTGTAAATATCACTCACAGACCTGACTGTTCCACTTTCAAAGAGTGACTTTACAAGTGTTTCTCCCAAATCGCGTATGTCTATTACCGAAACCCATTTTAAAAGGCGGTGCAGAATGCGTTTTGGGCACGATTTTTGCGGACAGTAAAGCCTTGTTCCTTCGTCTACAAGTTCTGTTCCGCATGAAGAACACTTTACAGGAAACTCTATGTCCTTTAAAGACTGAACGCCGGCCTCCTGTACGACAGACTCTATCTTTGGAATAATTTCGCCGCGCTTTACAACAACAACGTGGCTTCCTATTTTGAGTCCCAGCGAGCGTATAAGATTGGGGTTTACAAGACTTGCGCGGCGGACGGTTGTTCCGTTAAGGTCTACCGGATCAAAAACTGCAACCGGCGTGTATGTGGCACCCGCTTCGTTCCATTCCACAGAGCGTACAATAGATACTGCTTCTTCCAGACTGAATTTAAATGCAATCTGTCTGTCGGGTCTTGCACGGCTTGCGTCTTCGTGGTTTACCGTGCGCTCTTTTATTACAAGACCGTCAATGTCATATTCCAGAGAAGGCCGCAGTTCCATTACTTCGGCGCGGTATTCTATTACTTCTGAAGGAGAACGGCATATTTTGAGCGGAACAGAATTGAAACCGCATGAAACAAGCCAGTTTATCTTTGACTCTTCGTCTGTAAAGGGTTGGTTTCCTTCTGTTGCCCAGACATCGTATGTTATTAAAGTAAGGTTTTCGCAGCCGTTGCCGTCTTTTCGTTTCATAAGACCGTTGGCAGCGTTCCTGCAGTTGGCTTTGTCAGAAAATTTTTCTTTGTGAACCTCATGGGTCATTATAACTTCGCCGCGCACACCACCTGTAAAGTCAACGGGTTTTCCTTTAGCAGAATAAATTTCTTTTAGAACACCGCTCATCTTTATGGCATTCTGTGTAATTACATCGCCTGTTGTACCATCACCGCGCGTTACGGCTCTTACAAGACGGCCTTTTTCATACTGAAGTTCAAGGCTGGCACCGTCAAGTTTATATTCAACAAGATATTCAGGGTAAACGTGTTTCTGCGCCCACTCAAGAAATTCCTCTGGTGAGGCTGCTTTTGCCTGGCTTCCCATTGGCATGACATGAAGGGCTTTTTCAAAGTTTGCGCTGTCTGCACCCACTTTCTGAAGAACAGGATTTGACGGGTCAAGGCTTTTGAGTTCATCCCAGAGCGCATCAAATTCTGCATCTGACACTTCACCTTCACCGTCATAATATGATTTCTGATATTTTTTTATCAGAGGCACAAGATACTTAATGCGTTTGTTTTTTTCTTCTGCTTCTGCAATATCAAAAAGATCCATATTAAAGGCTCCTGTTTTCCTGCGGCATATCTGAATGATCCGGGTCGTCCTTTACAAAATATAGCTCAAAAATTTCACGGCCGGCATCTATTCCCTTCTGTTCAAATTTTGTCCTTGGGCGCCATTGCTGGTGCGGGGCAAATTTTTCGTATTTGTTATGGAGTCCCGGTGTTGACTCCAGTTCTTCAAGTGCGTTTTCGGCATATTCTTCCCAGTCGGTTGCAAAATAAATGTATCCGCCGGGCGAAAGTTTGCTTACAAGAAGATCTGTATTGGGTCGCTGCATAAGGCGTCTTTTGTGGTGCTTCTTTTTAGGCCAGGGATCGGCAAAGAATACATGAAAGCCTGCAATCGAGTCGTCGGGAATCATTGTCCTTAAAATTTCGAGTGCATCGTATTCTATTATGTAAAGATTTTTGAGCTGTCTTTTCTTTATGTCACTCAAAAGACGGCCTACTCCCGGAACATGCACTTCACTGCCAATGTAATTCATTCCAGGGTTATCCTGTGCAATCTGTGCGGTAGCCTGTCCCATGCCAAAGCCAATTTCCATTATAACGGGATTTGTGTTATTGAACAACTCGGTAAAGTTAAGTGTTCTGTGCTCAAAAGGTACGCACCAGACCTGATGCAGTTCGTCATAACTGCGTCGCTCGCTTTCTGTCATGCGTCCTGCACGGATTACATAAGTTTTTATTGTACGGCGAAAAAGTGATACACCGTCTTCCTTTCCCGCAACCGGAACAGGATCATCTGTCTGAGGAACATCGCTGCTTTCTGCGAAGTTCTGTTCATCATTAAAATCTGCAGGCATTTAAACTCCTATAAAAATTTATTCCTGAATCTTCATTATGAAAAATATTAAAAGTGTATGCTACTTTAAACTCTGGTACGGCATCATGCAGATAACGGTATTCCCGGCATAAAGCCAGCATATTCTGAAAGTGTCTGCATTTGCAAAATCCAAAAGAATTTTTTTGTCATCAGACCAGTTGTTTTTGCGTTCCCCAAAATAAAGCAACATTCCGTCTTTGTCGTAAACGGCAAGCCGCTGCATTCTGTTACCGCTCAATACCCCGGGAAAATCTTTAGGCCGACTTTCATACAGGGCACTGTCATAATTTACATAAAACGGAACTTCACATTCACGCTCCGAAGCATCCTCATAAACCAGTGAATACCGACCCTTTGGAATCTGAACACCGTCAGAAGATACAAAATTGGAATAGCCTGCCCAGTTGTTTTTGCCTTCATCAGAAATTTTTCTTAAGGAACTGCATTCCCATTCAAGGCCTGTATTTTCATTGTAAACGTTAATCTTTGAAGCCCTCAAAAAATCGCTTTCGGCAAGGGCAAATAAAGAAAGCCTTACAGACGGCTGTGCATCTTCAGAAGCGTAATCAAACACCACACTAGAAGAAACAGACGAAACAGAAGGCACACTGTTAGAACAGGACACGAGAACACAAATTCCGCAGAAAACGGCTGCCAGACTTAGCAAATGCTTCATATATTAAAAGTTAAATTTAAGGTTAATAACGGTAAGGTCACTGGCAGAAGACTGGTTTACAATAGATTCAAATTTGACGTTAACCTTTTTGCACGCATCTTCAAGATAAGAAAGATAGTAAAGACCAAGATCAGTTCCTTCCTGACCGTCGGGCATCTGGCGATAAAAGTCAATAAGGGACTTTTTGCTTAAATTGGCGGCCATTTTACTTTCTATATTTTCCTTGACTTCCTGGAACTCGTCATCCTTGTTGTAAAGCGTAATCTGCAGAAGCCCCTGCTTTCCTATTGCAGTAGAACCTCCTCCCAAAGTCCACGAAAGGAACACAAGTTCATGTTTTTTTTCGAGTTCCTGAACAATTTTTGCCCTGATTTCGGGATCAAAAATAAGTGTATCTGAATTTTCTATTCCCTGGTAAAGAATTTTTGTCTCTTTTCTGATGTTGTTGTTTTCGCAGTTAAGGGCAAGTTCCATAACCATAACAGAAATATATTCGGCAACCTTTGACTTGTTCATATAAGATGCAAGTTCCTGACGCAACATTGTAACAATCTCGGAAAATCCGTCGGCTTTATAAAACTTTGTTATAATATACCAGTTCATAAGGCTCAGACGGTTAAGGAACTTTTCTGTCATAAGAAGATAAATATTTTTTTCTTCAGGAGAATAGTCGGTGTTTGCCATAATGCTTTTCCAGACAGGATCCAGAATTGCCTGGCGCGCTTGCTGAATAACATTGTCTTTCATTGAAAGCTGTGCCCGCAAGTGTTTTTCGGGAATCTGGGTCTTTTCGTCAAGAAGTGAAGACGGGTTAAGGCGGTTGTGTCTTCTTACACAATCACACTGAATAAGGGCGGCAAAAATTTCACGGTCAAACTGTTTGTAAAGTATAGAAAAAACAATGAGTTTGGAAAGATCCATAACTTCCTGGCGGTGGGTTACGAATTCCGGCATGGAAATTTCAATCTTAGAAATATAATCCAGCAGAATCATGCTTTGAACGGAACTGGGTGAAAAATGCTCCATACTGATTCCGTGGGCGGAACGATTATCTGCAAGTCTAAGGTTCAGCAACTGTTTCTTATGGCTAAGAAAATGGGACGTGCCTTCTTCTGTAAGAATAACCTTTAACGGAAGATCCAATATAAATTTCTTTTTTTCCGCACACATTGCCGGGCCGAACTCCTATATATATTTTCTATTATAAGCAAGATTTGTCTAAATGTACAGTCCCTTTTGTAATTCTATGTAATTGCTGCATGCCATTCCGAAGGAATCTTTGCCCCGCTATCCTTGCTGAAAATCTGATTTTTTTATACTATACATTATGCTCGCATTACCTGCAAAAAAAACAGTCAGTTTATTAGGCGCACTTTTATTTATTGCCACCTCCCTTGCGGGCCAGCCACAACTTACAGCCGCAACCGCAAAAAGACGCAGTTTCGCGCGCACACTGTCATTCTATGAATCAATCAGCAGCAGAAACTTTAACTGCGAGCTTCAGCCCATAGTTCCGACGGTACAGGATGAATTTGAAGAAAACATTCTCATAGAAATTCCTTCAGACAAAAGCAAAGTATCAACAAACAGAATAACAACGGTCAATTTTGCCTTTACCCAAGACTTTTTTGCCGCTTCCCCGGAATTTATCTTTGAATTTGCAGACTATCTTACCCAAAAAAAACTGCCCTTCACGACTGTAATTCTGCTTTCTGCCGACTCTGACTATGACACTGTTCCGCAAAAACCTTCTGTTTCCGGCAGTACCCGTGTGTTTGCCCAGTCATGTTATGAAGCAGACAAAATCTGTTCAGTTGTTGTTACCGATTCAAAATATAATGACGGAACAATTACGGCAGGCGGAGCCGGTGATATTTCGCCAAAATGGCTTGTGCAGAAAATAAAGGCTGCATGCGCTTCTTACAAAAAAAGTGCCAGGCTTCCCGTTGCATTCATGTACCTTTACAGACAGAAGGCAATAAAAGAAAACCAAAGGGTTGCCGCTTTTCTTGAACACGGAATTCCTGCGGCCGGATTGTATCTGGGACACGAAGAAAGCGACCTTATGGTATTAAAGACACTGGCTCAGGATTTTTCTGACAGCAGGGGCGGTCTTTGGGACAGGCATTACAGTTATATTCCGACAGGAAAAAACGGAATATGGACGGACGAATTTTTCTTTGCGGCAACCTTCATTGCCTTTGCATTCATAACGCTTCTGTCACTCTGCTTTTCTTCTTTTACAAATTCAGAAGGCAACAAAAAACTTCTGCGCGAACTTTCCCGCACGTGGTATTTTATTCCGGCTTTTATTCTGGGTACATCAGTCGCTCTTATACTTGTTCAGGCAGCTCTTTCTGCGTTTAATGCCGGGGCGCAGCTTTTCTTTGCAATAAAAATT
Source organism: Treponema peruense (assembly GCF_016117655.1). Classification (NCBI taxonomy): domain Bacteria; kingdom Pseudomonadati; phylum Spirochaetota; class Spirochaetia; order Treponematales; family Treponemataceae; genus Treponema; species Treponema peruense. Next base: position 1,284,986 of record NZ_CP064936.1, on the reverse strand, counting down.
ACTGCAGTTACTTTTCTTGCATCTATTTTTCTTGTATACCAGCTGGCATTCAGGACAAGGCTCACGCTGGTTTCTACAAGCTACCAGATTCTTATAGTTGCAGCGCTTAATATTTTTATCATGACGGCAGCAGATTTGTCGTTTATGTTCATTTTTTTTGTTCAGTATATCATCATTTTCTTTTTCAGAAAGCGCAAGTCACTTGCTGCAAATATTGTCTGTCTTGTTCTGCTGGTCATTCCGCTGGCATCATTTATGTACGATATCCTGCGTTATTCAGATTATGAAAACCTTGCAAAAACAATGAAAACCGGCTTCTGGGGAAACGTCACTATTTCTTCAATCATGTTCCCGATTCTTATCCAGACGACACGCGTAGTAATTTCACTTAAAGCAATCAAAAAATCCGACCCAAAAAAAACACTTCTTTCAAAATGCGCAGTTTCTGTTGCTTCATACACGGCGGCGGCAGTTCTTTTAATCGCATTTATAATTCTTTGCGCAAAAGCTTCTTCTTCTTCAACAGACAAAGCATCTCTTCCTGCTGTAATCAACAGTAGCGGAACAAATGCTTTTGAAGCACAAATCACAGAGTCTGACCTGATGGACATGAACACAAAAACCGTGCGCATAACTTCGTCAAGAAATGTTATCAGGTATACTGTTACCGTAAAATCCCGCGAAACTATTCCGCTTTATGAATGCAACTACAATTATTCCATAGAAAACAACGAAAACGCCGTAATACAGATTCCTGACTTTCCTCCGCAAAAAATTGACATTGTTTACACAACAGACAAAAACAAAAGCGAACAGGTTATAATTACCGCATACATTCAGAGTGAAAGAAACTACATAATAGCAGAAACAAAAATTCTTGATACAGGAAACCGCAATGAGTGAAAATACAGTTCCGGTTTTTATGCACATAGACATGGACGCTTTCTTTGCTTCGGTTGAACAGCATGATCATCCCGAATACCGCGGAAAACCTGTAATTGTAGGAGGACTTCCCGGTGACAGACGAGCAGTAGTTTCAACAGCCTCGTATGAAGCACGCAGATTCGGTGTACATTCGGCCATGCCTCTTTTTAAAGCCGTAAGTCTTTGTCCCAATGCAGTATTTGTACGCGGCAACATGAAACGTTATTCAGAAGTTTCTCAAACAATAATGGACATTTTTGCAGACTATTCACCCACCGTAATACAGATGTCAATTGACGAAGCATTTATAGACGCAACCGGAACCGAACGGCTCTTTGGCCCGCCACAAGTTCTTGCAGCAAAAATAAAAGAGCGTGTAATGCAGGCAACCGGCCTTACAGTAAGCATAGGAATTGCTTCTACAATGTATGTTGCAAAGATTGCGTCAGGCTTCAGAAAGCCAAACGGCCTTACGCTCATTCCGTCCGGTGATGAAGAAAAGTTTATGACTTCCCTTCCGCTCGAAAAAGTCTGGGGAGCCGGAACAAAAACAATCGCGCACATAAAAAATGCAGGCATACGTACAACCGCACAGCTCAGGGACAAAAGTCTTGCTTCGCTTACAACGATTTTCGGAAACTGCACAGGAACTTTTCTTTACAACGCAATGCGCGGCAACAAGGAAATGAAATTCGGCGATGATCCACAAAACCGCTCGCTCAGCGCAGAGTCAACATACGAATTTGACCTTACCGACAGATATACAATAGAAACAGCCCTTATGCAACTTGCGCAGACTGTAATCTGGAGAATGCACAGAGCCGGCGTGCGTTCAAAAACAGTTTCGCTTAAAATACGTTATGAAGACTTTACTACAGTTTCGGTTCAGGAAACTTCAGATTCCCCAGTGGCAAACGCAGATGACCTTTACGAGAGATGCCGGCGGCTGCTGCAAAAAAAATACCAGGACGGCCGCGGAATAAGGCTTCTGGGAATTGCATGCGAAAAAGTAGAAAGCAAAGACCTTCCCTCACAGGGCGAACTCTTTAATTCCAGAAATGAAAAACTCAGCATTGTAGAAAAAGCCATTTTTGAAATGGAAAGCAAAAACCCTGCCTTAAAGCTAAGAAAGGCAAGGCTTATTGAAGCGGAGCAAAATACCCTGTCTCATCACGGCCGGAACGGTTAAGAAGATAGGCTTCCACTTCTACAGGAAGATATTTTCTTCCGTATTCGGTCTGCAGAGAAGACGTATACTTCAACTGGTAAAGTCCAGACGGAATTCCTGTTATGTCACGCACAACGGCAGAAAGTCCTTCACTCCGGTAAACGTAATAGCTTTTCCCCGGCGTACTGTCTGTAATATAAGAAATGCCGCTGTCTGCCGTTCCTTCAGAAAGAAGCACGGTACTGAATGAAACAGCATTGTTGTTCAGAAAAGCAGTCAGATCAGAAAGAGCATATCTGTCAAACGATCCGAATCCCGACTTTCCTTCGGTAACATAAACAATTCCCCTCTTGCACTCGGCATTGATAAGTCCGTTTGCAGCAAGCCTTATTCCAAGATCCAGAGCAGGTTTGTCAGTATACGGGCACTTAAGGGACAAAACAGAAAATTCAGCCAGTTCCAGAGGGGAGCCTTCAAACTCTGTTACAGGAATACTGCCCGAAGAAATTATTTTTACACTTCCTTTTCCATTCATGGAAGCGGCAATTTCCCTTACGGCAGTCTCTGTTTTTGCAGCAGAAGCTCTCATGCCCTCACTTCTGTCAATAAGAATTGTAATGTCCGCCACGTCATTGTTCGAAGCAGAACCTGTAAGTTCCATATTGAGCACGGGACGCTTTTTTTCTGTAACAAGAAAATTTTCCTTCTTAAGCCCCACAACCTGCTGTCTTTTGCGGTTTTCCACGCGCACTTCAAGCACAACTTCGGGAAAGGCAGAAGCATCTGCGCGTTCAATCTGAACAAAGAAGCCGCCTACAAGCTCGGTCATTTTTGCCATGACATAAATTTCATCTGCCTTAAAGTCAGTTACAACGAGGTTTCCGTTTGCATCAGGCACGGCACTTGTAATAAGCGATCCGGCGTTTCCTGTTCTGGCATTTTCGTAAACCGCACCTGTAGAAATATCCACTGTAGATACGGTATTTGAATCTGTAAGAAGAAGATATCCGTTCCAGTTCTTAAGACATTCCGGTCTTAAAAAAGTTCCTTCTTCTACCAGAATTCCAATATAGTTTCCTGCACGGTCAAATTCATAAATTGCGCCGTAAACGCTGTCTGCAACAAAAATTCTGTCTTCAATGCAGGCAATTCCCGTAGGTGACTTAAAGCCCCGGAAAGCCCCGTTTTGCTGCCCGAATTCTAGCAGCGGTGTTCCTGCAGCGTCAAAAACAACAACACGTGCGTTTCCAAAGTCGGTAACGTAAATATTGCCAAAGCTGTCCTGTGCCAGGTACTGCGGGCCAATAACCTGCCCCGGACCTCGGCCTTTTGTTCCGTAATAGCCAAGAAAACTTCCTTCACTGTCCAAGTGTGCAAGCCTGTCACCTGCACTTTCGCTTACCAGAAGAGTACCGTCAGTAAGCCTTATAATGTCCATAGGCCTGTCAAAACCGTTTAGCGGCCCGCGCAGTCTTCTTGTAACCACGCCGTTTACATCAAATTTCAAAAGCTCGTTGGAACCGTAAGCGACAACCCAGATGCTTCCGTCAGAATTTGCCAGTGAAGAAACAGGCTGTCTGTAAATAAGTATGTCACCTTCTACCGGCGGAATCGAACCCGACTCTGTAAAGCGCTGCGTAAATCCGTAACCGCCGTCTACAATGCGCCTGTCGCCTACAATTTCTATTCTGTTCTGGAGAAGCATTCCGCCATAGCCAAGATCCGCAGCAAATTTCCACTGCTGCAACGCCGCACCTTCTATTCCAGAACGGTAATAGGCCTTTCCCAGCCAGTCCAGTATAAGCGGTTCCCCGGGAAGATATGAAAGTGCCTTTTCAAACTCAAGAATACTTTCGTTAAATGCACCGCGGTAATAGCTTTGAACTCCCCTGCGAAATTCCTCTTCTGCAAAACCAGAATTTGCAGACCTTACTGTATCTTCAGGCTTTCTTACCGTATCGGTCAGATTTGTCTGTGAAAAAGCTGCGGTAACCGTCGAAATGGCAAGGACTCCAGCCATAACTGAATAAAAAAAACGTCTCATTCGTAATCCTTTTGCGCGCTCTTAAGATGTTCAGAAATAAGAGCATTGTCAGGGGCAATTTTGAGTGCCCGTTCCAGAAATTTTCTTGCTTCGCTGAACAGCCCCATTCTGTAGTATACCCAGCCAAGGCTGTCCAGACAGGCAGCACTTTCGGGACACATACCCACTGCACGCTTGCAGCAGCCCAGAGCCTTTGCAAGATCGGTTCCCTCGCAGGCAAGCACATAGCCAAGTCCGTTAAGAGCCGTGGGGTTCTGCGGATCTTCGTCCAGAGCGCGTGTATAAAGTTCCTTGCTGCCCGAAGAGTCTCCCTGCTCCCACGCAACATAGGCCATTGAAGCATAGACCGAAGCCTTTTTGTATCCTGTTTCCAGAAGTTTGTTTAGTTCAAAGTCTGCCAGCTTTTTGCGGCCGCTCAGACAGTATATTATAGCAAGAAGATAGCGGCACTGCAGAATTCTTTCTGAGGACTCGCTGTCGTCCATGTCAGAAGAAGTAACAACCTGCTCAAGGTAGAGGAGCGAATCATCATAACGGCCCAGTTTTGCATAGCACAGGCCAAGGTAATAGGCAAGTTTCACGGTACTTACACCGCAGTCTTCGGGAAGTGACAGAAAATATGTCAGGGCTCCGGTATAGTTTCCCTGTCTGTAAAGATTTATTCCTTCGCCAATCAGATTTGAGTCCGCCATCTGCGCCTCCATAAAGTCAATTCAGAGAAAACGAGGAAAAATATTTGGCAACAGGCTGCGCATAAACAGCACTTACCGAAACAAACCCGTTTTCCACAAGAATTCCGTCACCGCAGGCATCTCCGAGAGAAGCAATTTTCCCGCCGCCGCGGCAGCTGCTGTAAAGTGTACCGCAACCACAACTTACGTCTACCCTGTCACCGTATACCCTTGAACAGACAGAAGCCTGCCTTGTACCGCGTATTTCGTCAGAAAAAGGTGCATTTACATTTACAAAGCACTCAAGTGACCCCGAGCGACTGTCCTTTGTTCCGCACAGAGGCAAAAGAGAGCGCATGTTGTCCCTGACATAATAAGAAAGGGAACGGTAGGCAGAATCTTTTTTTTCTGATTCTCCTGAAAGTGAACCGGTAAAGGAACACTCGCCGTATGAAAAGTCAATGCTCAGTGCCAGACCCGGGACCCCGTAAAGGCTTGCCTGTCTTGCAGCACCGCAAGTTCCAGAATAGATAATGTCAGTTCCAAGATTTGCACCGCTGTTTATTCCCGAAATGACAACTTCAGGAACAAACGGGATATACCCGCCGCGCAGTGCAGAAATAACACAGTCAACGGGGCTTCCGTCAAGGGAAAATTTTTTTTCACTTTTTTTTACAAGTTTCTGGTCGGAATACATGCTTATTGATGACGATGAACCCGAACGGTTTGCACAGGGAGCCACTACACATACTTCGTGCGATTCAGAAAGGACTTCTTCAAGAATGCAGATACCCCTGGCGTCTATTCCGTCGTCATTCGTAAGTAGGATTCTCATATAAGCCTGACTCCCTTTGCCGGCTTTACAATATGGCATTCGGGCTTAAAGCCGAAGATACGTTCGTATTCAGCAAGTTTTGCCCTGTATTTTTCTATATCGCAGTCCCTGATGATTGTATACACACAACGTCCGAATCCCTTGCCGGTAATGCGCCCGCAGTTTACGGGGTTGCGGTAGTCATCGGGGTTTTCGTCAAGTTCCTGCACGCGCTTAAGAATCCAGTCAATTTCGGGGCATGAAATATCGTACATGTCACGCATTATTTCATGGCTTCTGTTTACGGCACGCGCAAAAGAAGCAAAGTCTGCCTTGTTTATTGCTGTAACGGCATCAAGAACATTTTTGTGTTCCTGCATTATGCATATAAGGCGGCGTTTTGTATCTTCGCTTACAACACTCAGAACTTCGTTGACTTCTGCGTGGTTTTCCTCATACTGCCAGCCCCCGTATACATTTGCCTTGCGCTCCTTGAGTTCACCAAGAAGAAGTACGTTTTCTGGCTGCTGCAGGCTTTCTTCGTTCCATGTCACAATGCGGGGAACACGAGCGTCAGTAAGAATGACAGACCTGTTCTTGAGCTTGAACGGAATAATGTCAAAGGTATTTAAAGAATAGTCCGTAAGAAGCAGTGAATTTTCCTTTGAATAAATGGCAGCATAACTGTCGGCGCGGTGTGTGTCTGTACCAAGAAAAAGCTTGTTTGCGCGGTCAAGAATCTGAAGCATCTGTTCCTGCGTGCACCTGAAACCGCACAGTTCCCTTATTGCCCAGGCAGAAGCTACCTTTACCGCGGTTGTTATTCCGAAGCCTGCAGAAGGGAGAGTTTCTGACCAGATGGTAAAGTTCATGCCCTTGAGAGTAAAGCCGCCTGCAGAAAATCCGTAGAGAACAGCCTTTACCGCATTTGCCCATTTGTCTTCTTTCTTAAACTTAAGTGTAGATATTGCAGAACGTTTGCGTTCCTTGAGTTGTGCAAATTCAAACCGAAAGTTGGAATCGCTTCTTGAAGATACCGCTACATAAACGGGGATATTAACGGCCATTGAAAGCGTCTTGTCCTTGAAAAACCAAGTATGTTCCCCCACAAGGTGAAAGCGCCCCGGAGCACTCGCAATGCATTCCGGTTTTACACCATATTCAGCCTCGTGGGCACTGATAATTTCGTCCATACTATTCCCCTTCCCGACCTTTTAAAAATACATTCATAAAAAGCAATGTTGAATTTTTCTATATAAGATAATAGAATAATATAATGATTCGAGTTATTTTACAAGTTTTTTGCGCAATTTTTTCCGCTTTTATGGAAGCGCTGTCTATATCCAACGAAATAACAAACGCAGGATCCCCTCTTCTTGGACTGTTTTGCCTTCTTCCACTATATATAGCCGTATATCGGGCAAAAAGTTACAGAGAATCCTTTTATATCATGGGGCTGCAGATTCTTGTGACACACCTGCTTTCAAGCTACTGGCTGGCAAATTTCCACGGTTTTGCAGTCTTTACACTCGGGGCAAGCGCACTGGGAACAGCCATTGAAGGCGCCTTAATGGGAATAATAATGCACGCATACCCCGCTTCTCTTACAGAAACACAAAAAATGGCAGAATGTTCCGGCTTAAACAAAACGGGCGCAACAAAAAGAATGCTGTGGTTTTCGGCCGTCTGGACACTCTACGAATATATAAAGTCAACAGGAGCACTCGGCTATCCGTGGGGAACACTTTTCATGTCTTCATACGCATTGAAACCTGTAATCCAGATAGCAGACCTTACAGGCGTCTGGGGAATAACGCTTCTTTTTGCACTTTCATCATCCCTTGCCGCAGAAGCAGTCACTTCAATTACGGAACACAGAACAGTCCGCACCGAAGCAAAATCACTGGCACTTGTCTTTGCGGCAGTTTTTGCATACGGAACAGTACAGTATTTTATGCCGCGCATTCCAGAAAAAAAACTCAATACAGTAATTGTCCAGCAGAACATTGACCCGTGGGAAGGCGGAGAACAGAAATCGATAGAAATCTCAAAAAAACTCACGCTCGAAGGAATAAAAAGCTTTTCCGACCGCGGACTCGAAACAGACCTTGTACTCTGGAGCGAAGGCGTTCTTTCAAAAACATTCCCCGGCGCAAGATTCAGGTACGAAACATTCCCGCAGGATGAAAGCCTTTCTGACTTTATAAAAAAGACAGACACTCCCTTCATCATAGGCGGAACAACGACTTTTGACAGGGATAAGCACAAATATGCAAACAGCGCAATTCTTTTTGACTCTGACGGAAAATATTCGGGTTACTACAGCAAGATACAGCTGGTTCCCTTTGCAGAAAAAATTCCCTATTCAGATAACCCGCTTATGGAAAAATTTATGAAAGACGTAGTGGGAATGTACTCGGGGCTTACATCGGGCTTCCAGTACGTGCTGTTCAAAGTTCCCATCAAGGAAAATAAAAACACGCCTGCACCGTTCAGTTATGCCCGACCAGAGGAATCGTTAATTGAACTGGACAAAAACGGAAGATCAGACCCCAAAAAAACAAAGGAATACACGGTAAACGAAGCCGAAAACCCAAAAAACTTTATAAGTTTCACAACACCAATCTGCTTTGAAGACTCATTCCCCTCAGTAAGCAGTCGCCTGCACAATATGGGAAGCGAAGTCTTCATGAACATTACGAACGACTCTTGGTCCAAGACAGACTCCGCCGAATACCAGCATTTTATCATTGCAAGCTTTCTTTCAGTCGAATACAGGACGACTCTTGTAAGATGCACAAACTCGGGCTATTCTGCGGTAGTTGCGCCTAACGGCAAAATAATTGCAGACCTTCCGCTTTTTGAAGAAGCTTCTGTAGGATTCAGCGTACCCATCTACAAATACACAAAGACTCTTTATTCCGTTGCAGGAGACTGGCTTGTGTACATTGCTGCGGCGGCAGTTCTTTTGTACCTTGCATGGTCAGCCGCAAAAAACGTTTTTGAACAGAAAAAACTTTCGCTGCCGCATTTTGTACAGATAACGGTAACCATAGGAAAAAAGGACAGTAAAAAATGAACCAGACGGCAAAAATGACACTCGCAAGAAGTTCGGCCACGGCAGGTGCTGCAGTACTTTGTGCACTGGCTTCAAAAATACAGCCTGTTTACGGTACGGAATTTCTTGTTCCGGCGGCAGTAACTGTTGCCGCAGTTCTTGGAAGACTTACGGGGTCCGGTGCGCTGGGGCTTTTGGTAATATTACAGTGCGCAGGCCTTCCAGTCCTTGGAACAGGTACGCTTACGGGACTGAAATTCTTTTCACAGGACTACTGCGCCTGCGTTCTTGCAGCCTTTACAGCCGCATTTGTTTCAGGACTGGGTGCCGGAACGCCCTATGTTACAGAAAAAAAATTCAGCACAAAAAGATTTGCCAGAACAGTACTTGCATCAGCTGCAGGTTATGCCGCGGCTTTTCTTACACTGTACATATGTTTCAGAACAGGCCTTGTTTCCCAGGCCGCCCGTTCCGGACCGTTCATTTTCACGGCAATGACGGCAGCAACTTCACTTCTGGCACTTTTACTGCGCCCTGCGGCAGCCTCACTCCTTTACCCGAGCGAATCCCTTGAAAAAGAAGCAGACGAAGCTGTACAGAGACTCAAACAAAAGAAAACCGCGCGTCAAAAGAAGTAAAAGAAAGCCACAAAAGCACAGGTTGATTGTTATATAAAACTCAAGTAAAATAAGTGTCTGAAGATTTACTCATTGACTTTTTATGGAAGGTGGCCTTATAGGCTACCCTGATCTACGAGGTACAAAATGCGTTGTCCATACTGCGGAAGCCTTGACGACAAGGTTATAGAGTCCAGAACAATGGCAAACGGCGAAAGCATAAGAAGAAGACGCGAATGTCTAAGCTGCGGATACCGTTTTACAAGCTACGAACGGATTGAAGAAAAACCATTTATGGTAATAAAGAGAGACGGCCGCAGGGAACCGTTTGATCTTGAAAAACTCTCGAAGGGAATAGAAAGAGCCCTTGAAAAACGTCCTGTTTCTACAGGAATGATTGAACAGATTGTAAATGAAATAGAAGACCAGGCTTATACAAAGGGCAAGTCTACGCGCGAAATTTCAACCACCGATCTGGGGGAACTTGTTCTTGACAGACTGCACGATGTAGACAAAGTCGCATACATAAGATTTGCAAGTGTTTACAAACATTTTAACGACCTGGATGAATTTGTAAATGAAGTAAACCGTCTTGAGGCAAAAAACAGTGACTAAAGGCTTTCTTACCCTTGTTACCCAGAAAAACTGCAGCAAATGCCGCAAAGCAGAAGAAATGCTCAAGCAGGCCGGCCTTCAGTTCAAAGAAGTTGATGCCTCATCAAAAACAGGAAGAACCTTTGCAGCCTCAAAATGCATTATTCTTACACCGACACTTATTCTGTCTGATTCCGACGGAACAGAAATCTGCAGGGCAGCATCAGAAGAAGAAATAAAAGATATGATAAAATCTTCAGAAATTTTTTAAGTTTTTGGACTTTTCCTGTTGACACAAACGGTGCAAACTGTTATTATCCAATCATTCAAACGGTGGCATAGTCCAGATGGTAGAACAACGGACTCATATTCCGTATGTCAGTGGTTCGATCCCACTTGCCACTATAAAAGCACTTTCGCAAGAAGGTGCTTTTTTTATTTGCGAAGAACGGCTTGCCTTTAAAAAGACCTGCTTTGACAAAGCAAAGGCCAGTCAGTATACTTCTGAATGTTTTTTATTTCACAAAGCAGAGGATCGCTTCAGATCCGGGGAAAAACTTTATGGTAGCAGAAAAATTTGATAGTCCTTTCAAAGGCAGAAGTCTGTTAAACTGGATTGACTGGAAAAGTGAAGAAATAAGCCAGATTCTTGACTGGGCAATTCAGGTAAAGGCTGAATCACATGCAGGCGAAATCCACCAGCGCTTTGTAGGAAAAACAATTGCCCTAATATTTGAAAAAAGATCCACAAGAACAAGATCTTCATTTGAAACATCTTTCGGCGAAGAAGGCGGCCACCCTGTTTTTATGTCAACACAGGATATCCAGCTTGGCGGAAAAGAAAGTGTAAAGGACACGGCAAGGGTTCTGGGCAGAATGTTCAGTGCAATTGAATTCCGCGGGTTCAAGCAGAGTCATGTGGAACAGCTGGCTCAGTATTCGGGCATTCCGGTAATAAACGGCCTTACGGACGACTACCACCCTACCCAGGTTCTTGCAGACATAATGACATTAAAAGAACAGTTCGGCACTCTCAAGGGACTTACACTCTGTTTCTGCGGTGACGGACGCAATAACATGGCCCGCTCACTCATGCTCATCTGTTCAAAATTCGGCATCAACTTTTCTGTATATGCACCAAAGGAACTGCAGCCGGCACAGGACATTATAAAAATCTGCGAACCGTTCGCAGCAGCCACCGGAGCAAAAATTTCAATTTCTGACGACCAGTCTGTTGTAAAAGGCGCCGATTGTCTTTATACTGATGTCTGGGTTTCCATGGGCGAAGAATCACTCAAGGAAGAACGCACAAGGCTGCTCAAGCCCTATCAGGTCAACGCTGCACTCATGAAGGCTACAGGCAAGGAAAACGCAATATTCCTTCACTGTCTGCCGGCCGTAACAGGTCAGGAAGTAACAGAAGAAGTGTTTGAAGGACCTGCAAGCAGAGTTTGGGATCAGGCCGAAAACAGAAAGCATACGATAAAAGCCATAATGCTGGCTCTTATCTAAAGCATAGAAAAATCAGGAGGCAATCATGAAGAAATTCCTTATATCTGTCATTCTAGCCGCACTTACGGCTGCTTCGGTTATGGCACAGGACGCACAGGCTGCAAAACCGGTTTGGGACCACGGAGACAACGTTTCTGACCTATCGTACCAGAACGTATTTATTTACAAGGTTCTCGACCACAAAGACGCATATATTGTCATGTATGCAAAACAGGGAATGAAAGTCGGAACAACAATCGTGCCAAAATCCTGGTCAGCACAGACACCAAGAAAACTTGACATCCGCAACAAGCCCAAGGGACTGAGCCCCTATATGACAGTAATCAAAAAGAACGGAGAATTTCTTCTTGTACGCATGACGCTTCCTCTCAACAGAAATGATCCTGTCTGGGGAGTAGCTCCAAACGGAACCACCGTTTCCGGGGCAGACGCAGAAACTCTTTCAATAGAATACTAAAGGACATCTCTAAATAAAATCTTCAGGCGGAATATATGACTCTCATCAGCAGGGAAAAAGTACAGAATTTTCTTGATTTTGTTAAACAGCACAAAACATTTCTTATTGCAGGACACAAAGAGCCTGACGGGGACTGTATTTCCAGCTGCATGGGAATTTCATATATTCTGGATTACCTTAAAAAGCCATACATTCTTCTGAGTGCCGGCCCTTTCAAAAGAAACGAAATAAAGCGTTTTTCCGAAAAGTTTTCTTCTGCCCTTCCTTTTATGACACAGGGAGAAAGGGATGAATGCGGTCTTATCATTGCCGACTGTTCGGAACTTGAACGGCTTGGTGACATAGACGGCGACCTTAAGGGATTTGACACTTTTATAATCGACCATCACAAAACTGCAGACGCAAGCGGTAAAAACACTATAATTGACCCGACGGCACCTGCAGCAGCATGTCTTGTACAGCAGCTTTTTGAAACCGTAGCAGGAAAACCAAACAAAGAACAGGCAGAAACCCTTTTCTTCGGAATTGCAACTGACACCGGCTATTTTAAATTCCTTAAGGAAGACAGTGCCGAAGTATTCCGTGGAGCCGCAAGACTCGTAGAAGACGGTGCAAACCCAAGAGTAACATACCAGATGATGACCGGCGGAAAAGCCTGGAATACAAGAAAACTTCTGGGCATTATGCTTGAACGCGCAGAACGCTACTATAACGGCAAACTTGCAGTCACATGGGAAACCATGGAAGATACAAAAAAATACGGTCAGGACGGAAGGGACAGCGACTCCCTTTACAGCCTTATGCTTGATGTAGAAGGAATAGAAGCCGTACTTTTTGTAAGACAGGAAACAGAACATTCATGCACACTTGGTTTACGTTCCCGTGAAGACTGTGACGTAAGTGCCATTGCCGCAAAATTCGGCGGCGGCGGACACAAAAACGCAGCAGGTGCCAGCACTGAAGGCAAAATAGAAACTCTGGTTCCTGCAATTCTTAAAGAATTCGCAAAAGTCCTCTAAAATTATTTTCCCAAAAAAACTTCTTCTTCCCCACCCACACACACTAGCGCGAAAACGTCAGTTCCCATCATGTCACCGCAAACGACGTTCTGTTCCCTACACGAACGCTCTGTCACATTGAACACTGCCTCTTACGTTAAAAAAATCTAGTCAAATCTAGTCAATTTTTAACTAGATTTGACTAGAAACTAACTAAAACTAATCAGTTTTTGACTAGTTTTGAATAGAAACTAACTGAATCTAGTCAAATTCCAACTAGTATTGACTAGTTTTTTCAGTTACAAAAACGGCTTTCTGTATAAACTTTCATAAATCAGCATTTTTTTTGCATAAACAGCCTTGTTTTATCCATTTTCAACATTTCTAAAGGCTTGGCACGGTATTTGCTATTAATTCAGCATGACTTCACCGGGAAACTGCAGGCAACGGTGGTGTCAAAACCAATTTACCGGAGCAACAAAAAATGAAAGAAATCGAAGAAATCTACAAAGATTTTTCAAACGGAACTGCAGGAACAGAACAAACAGTCTCAAGACTTATGGAATATGTATTTGTCAACAAAAATTACATTGGATTCGGATGGATTGACGAAGACTCATTTTCGGAATTCCTTATTTTCCTTCACTCAAAACTCGAAAAAATTCTCAGGAACTACAACTGCCATGAAGGTTCTTTTATGACTTATTTTCTTACGGTACTGAAAAATACAATGCGCTACCGGATAAAACAAAGTTACAGGAAAAAAGACAGCGAAGTCTGCTTTGACGATATTTCCAGACTGGATTATGAAGAAGAAAAACACCGGTATGAATGCAGCGAAAGTTCTCTGGAAGTAAATGCAGAAACAGACGAACACACGCTTGAAGAACTTGTCAAAGAAGAGCTGTTTCTGGATGATGATAAAAAATCAGGGCAACCCATAAAATACAGACTTATTCTGTCAAAAAAACTTCAGGAAAGAAAACACAGGAAAATGGCTGTTCTTATTCTGGCGCTTAAATCGTGCCTGTACCTTAACGAAAGGATGATCGACCGTGTTGCCCTCATTACTGGAATAAAACGTACCGAACTCTGCCGAATGCTTGCAAAAGCGCACCAGAGTCTGGAAGAAAAACGGGAAAGTCTTTACAAGCTCACACTCAGGAGAAACAGCGCATTTTTTTTCAGAAGGAAATACATGCTTCAAAAACTCAAAGTACGCGGCGACAAATACAAATGTGAACTTCTTGCAAAAAAAATTGAAAACAAGAATAGCACATGGGAACGTTCACTGGAAATGCTCAATAAAAAGAAATGCTTTTTTTCCCCAAGCAACAAAGCCATAGCACAAATAACCGGAATGGATGAAAGGCAGATTTCGTACATAATCCGCAGAGCAGCCAAAAACATAGACAACATATCGCTAAAATGGTATTCTGTCCCGCATGAAAATATACTTGGCAACAGGAAATCTGAATAAAAAACGCGAGATGTCGGAACTTTTTCCGAACCACACAATTGTAATTCCAAAGGACGAGGGAATTGAATTTGACCCCGAAGAAACAGGCACAACCTTTTACGAAAACAGCCTCATAAAGGCCAGTGCCCTGTGGAATATAGTTCACTCCCCCGTTCTGGCAGACGACTCGGGAATATGCGTAGACGCACTCGGCGGAATACCCGGCATTTATTCTTCAAGATATGCAGGCCCCGACTTTCCGAAAGGACGAGCTGACGGAACAAAAACGCCGCAGAGTGAACAGAACAGGTTTATCATCGAACAGACAAACAAAGCACTTTCTTCAGGAAAACCTCTTCCCCCAGGTACCTACCCCAACGGTCCCAGAAGTGCAAGATATGTATGCGCAATGGTACTCTATCTTGGCCCTGAAAGACTTTATGTAGCCCAAGAAACCATGGAAGGTGCCCTTGTAGAAACAACCGCCCAGGCTCGCGGAACAGGAGGATTCGGCTACGACCCGCTTTTTTACCTTCCCGAGTTAAAAAAGACCGCGGCAGAACTTACAGAAGGACAGAAAAATGCCATAAGTCACAGGGGAAAGGCTTCGGTAATAATAAAGAAGATAGTAACTGAACTTCTGGAAAAATAATTCGGGAAAACCGAAAAAAAAATCTAAAAAAAACTAAAGTCTGCTGCTACGTGTACCGATAAACAAATTGAAGAACCATGACCGCTCTACTTCGATGAAGATAACAGTCAGACTCTTCATGTAAAAGATTGCAGATGTAGCCTTGTAACTCAGATGTAATCTTTTACAAAAAGACGGAAAGGATTCTGTCTTTCTACAATTCCACGGAGGAACAAACTATGGTTATCAACCACAACATGTCCGCAATGTTTTCTAATCGCGCTCTGGGAGTAACAAACGGATCTCTTCAGAAGGATATGGAAAAACTCTCTTCAGGAGAAAGAATCAACCGTGCAGGTGACGACGCCTCGGGACTTGCAGTTTCCGAAAAGATGCGCTCACAGATACGCGGTTTGAATCAGGCATCAAAGAATGCTTCAAACGGAATCAGTTTTATCCAGACAACTGAAGGATATCTGCAGGAAACTACAGACATCGTTCAGCGCATCAGGGAACTTGCCGTTCAGAGTTCAAACGGTATCTACAGCGACGAAGACCGCATGCAGATTCAGGTTGAAGTAAGCCAGCTCGTTGCGGAAGTAGACCGCATCGCATCACAGGCTCAGTTCAACGGAATGAATATGCTTACCGGAAGATTCGCACAGGCAACCGGAGAGAACGTTCCCACTGCATCTATGTGGCTCCACATCGGCGCAAACATGGATCAGAGAATGAGCGTTTACATTGGAACCATGACAGCACAGGCCCTCGGAATGAGAAACGTAGGCACTGAAGAAGTCATGAGCATTGCGACACCGGATGAAGCCAACCGCGCAATTGGTACGCTTGACGAAGCTCTCAAGAAGATCAACAAACAGCGTGCGGATCTTGGAGGATACCAGAACCGTCTTGACTATGCAGTAAAGGGACTTGATATTGCAGCCGAAAATACACAGGCTTCAGAATCAAGAATCCGCGATACAGACATGGCATCACAGATGGTTGAATTCACCAAGAACCAGGTACTCACTCAGGCAGGAACAGCTATGCTCGCACAGGCCAACAGCCAGTCACAGAGCGTCTTGTCTTTGCTTCAATAGTGTAGTATAATTATCGGCAGAAAATAAAGTGTGTGCTTTATTTTCTGCCGGTTGTGCGGACGATTTATTGCTTTTCATAAAATCCTCTTCAAATCAATCCGTTTTTTCAGTCGGCATTCAACCATGATTTTTAGACATGGTAACTGCAATCTGCAGAATGCTCTTTGACAAAAGTTCTCCATATCACGTAAACGGCGTGGACGGTTATTCATATCAAGGTAAGAATAACGGTTCCTGCCGTAAGGGTCTAAGACGGTTCCAGGGGGCGCAAAAACCTGTAACTGCCCGTACGGAAAGGACGAATGCATGATGCATTTGTACAGAATCATGGAGGACAATTTTATGGTTATTAATCACAACATGAGTTCAATGTTTGCAAACAGAACACTCGGAGTTTCAAACTCCCAGCTTATGGGCAGCATTGAAAAGCTCAGCTCAGGCGAAAGAATCAACCGTGCCGGTGACGACGCTTCGGGACTTGCAGTATCTGAAAAGATGCGCAGCCAGATCCGCGGACTTAATCAGGCCAACAGAAATATCCAGAACGGAATTTCTTTTATTCAGGCAACAGAAGGATATCTTCAGGAAACTACAGATATTCTTCAGAGAGTTCGCGAACTTTCCGTTCAGTCCGCTAACGGCATCTACAGCGAAGAAGACCGCATGCAGATTCAGGTTGAAGTTTCCCAGCTTGTTGCTGAAGTAGACCGCATTGCTTCACAGGCACAGTTCAACGGAATGAACATTCTTACCGGTCGTTTTGCACAGAATTCTGTAACAAATCAGGTAATGACATTCCAGGTTGGCGCAAACATGGATCAGAGCGTAACAGCATTTATCGGAACAATGACCGCACAGTCTCTCGGACTCCGCGGAACACAGGGTTCTGATGAACAGATCAGCATTGCAAGCCCAGACCAGGCCAACATGGCTATCGGAACAATTGACAGTGCACTCAAGATGGTTTCACGCCAGAGAGCGGATCTTGGTGCTTATCAGAATCGTTTCGAAATGGCTTCAAAAGGAATCAATGTGGCTGCAGAAAACATGCAGGGAGCCGAGTCAGGCATTCGTGATACTGATATGGCTGCAGAGATGGTCGAGTATACTAAGAACGCGATTCTCTCACAGTCAGGAACGGCCATGCTTGCACAGGCAAACAGCCAGTCACAGAACGTTCTTGCTCTGCTTCAGTAGATTAAACCGTGCGTACCGGCAAGAGAAATCTGGATGTCTTCTTTTGACAGCACGTACGTAGAGTGAGGAGGGGTGCGCCCCCTTCCCCTCTCTTTTTTCTTTGTTCAGGAGGAAAATACCATGAATACAATAAGTACGATTGGGCAGACACAAGCCATGGACGGCTACTTTAACGCTCTTGACAAGCAGAAACAGGCACCAAAAGTTGCGGCACAGATAGGAAACATGCCCAACAGCGCGGCGGAAGTTTCTGCAAACATCGAAAGCAAAATTGCAGACACACAGGCTATGGCACAGGATCTTCAGAGACTGTCCGACATTGTAAAAGGTCACAAACTCAGGTTCAACGTAAACAATGAACTTGACAAAGTCGTCGTAACGGTAATTGACAGTTCGACGAACGAAATAATAAGGGAAATACCATCGGAGGATCTGCAGAAAATCCAGATCCACATGAAGCAGGCTATCGGTCTGCTCTTCGATGAAATGATTTAAATTGGCAGACGGACTAACTATACCCGGAGTAACAGACAGGTACAAGACAAACGATCTCGTAAATTCCCTTATGGAAGTGGAACGTATTCCGCTCAAAAGGGAAGAAGAGGCTCTGGAAGGCTACAAAAAGCAACAGGGAGCATGGCGGGATGTTAACCAGAAAATGTCCACACTTAGGGAAAGCGTAAAAAACCTTTATTCATTTGAAAACCCGTTCAACAACAAACTGGCCTCTTCTTCTGAAGAAAACGCCGTAACAGTAGACGCAGGGCGTGAAGCAGAATACGGTTCCTTTAAAATTGACGTTATTCAGCCGGCAACAGCAGACCGTTTTTTGAGTGCAGACATTGATTCGGACACAAAAGTAAAGGCCGGTAAATACACATTTTCTGCAGGCGAAAAAAAAATTGAATTCAACTGGAAAGGCGGCAAACTTTCTGACTTTGTAACAGCCCTCAACAGACGTGGCGGTGAAACAATAAAAGCAAGCCTTATAGGAATAAGCGCCAATAAAAAATCACTTCTTATAGAAAGCCTCAAAACCGGTGCACAGAACCGCCTTAAGTTTGAAAACGAAGCGCTCGACTTTGCAAAAGAAATCAAAATGGTTACCGCAGTTAAGTCCGAAGAAACAAAATTCAGTTCGCGGGAATCTTCTTTTTTTAACGCAGAAACAAAAGACACAGTTGTTCAGAACGGAATGCCGCAAATCTCAAAAAACAGCGTAAAATCTGACGGCAAAAACATAACCGTTCCCCCACGAAGCGGGTTTGGAATAAAATTTCCTGACAAAACAGGCCCTTCTGACACAATTGAATTCAACTTTTCTTCGCAGGAAACAGAAGACATAACAAAAGAAATAAACAGCCGCAGTTCAGAGCCTGTTCTTCCTTCGCCAGGAGAAGCCAGACTTGGCGGAATTACCATAGAAAACAACCAGAGCCTCACTTCCCTTCCGAAAATTCCGCAGCAGCAAAAAACAGTTCTTGAACCCATTCCTTCTGACAGTGAAAATCTGTTTTTTATAAAAAATGCCGACGGAACCGAAACTGCAGTAGGAAAAGAATATTTTTCTGAAAACGAAGACGGAACAACAAAGGCTGCAATAAAACTTTCAGACTTTCCAGGTGCACAGTCCCTTGTTGTAAGAAATTCTTCTACAGGCAAAAATATTACAGTTTCTGTTCCCGAGTCGTTCGATTCTTCAAAAAATCTTGGTTTTGCACCTGTTCACGCAATTACGACAGCCGATGATGCAAAAATTAAATATGAAGGAATTACACTCACACGTCCTGAAAATGACATAGACGACGTTGTTCCGCACATAACGCTGCATCTTCATGACAAGACAGAAAAAACGGCTACTGTAAAAATTGAACCCGACAAGGAAACCGCAAAAGACGCCATTATCACTTTTGTAGGAAAATACAATCAGGCTGTAGCAGAAATGACGATTCTTTCTACAAACAAGCCCGAAGTCGTAACTGAACTTGACTACCTAACAGACACAGAGCGTGAGGCTGCAATGGAAAAACTGGGTATATTCCAGGGAGATTTTACCCTTACAAACGGAAAAGCTTCCCTCCAGAGAATTGTTACTTCACCATACAGAAGTTCAGAAGAAGCTGCTATTACCCTTCTTTCCCAGATTGGAATTTCTACAAACGCAAGCACAGGAACAGGCGGCTACAGAGCTTCACAAATGCGCGGCTATCTTGAAGTTGATGAAAAAAAACTGGACGAAGCAATAGAAAACAATCTTGACAGCATAAAAAATCTTTTCGGCTATGACAGCGACGGTGATTTGATCATAGATGACGGAATCGCACTCAAAATGGACAAACAGCTCACGTCATGGGTTCAGTCAGGCGGAATAATTTCTTCAAAAACAAGCTCTCTTGATACAAGAATAAAGGCTTCTGACTCAAAGATTTCAAGGCTTCAGACACAGCTGGACCAAAAGGAAGCTGAACTCAGAAGAAAATATGCTTCTATGGAAGGAACATTGAACAGTCTGGAAGGACAGCAGTCAAGCCTTAAGAATTTCGCTAACCAAAACGGCTCTCGCTAGCCGATAATCTGAATGAGGTAAAAAAATGCAACTCAAAGTAAACGGACAGGATGTTGACATAACTCTAGAAAACGAAAAAACCATTGGGGACGTACTTGCATCTTTTGAAGCAGAAGCCGCAAAAAACAATGCAACAACTGTTTCTATAAAAATAGACGGAATGCCGGTAAGCGCAGAAGAATTTGACGAAGCGGCAAAAAATCCGATAAAAGAAGACACACTCATTGAACTGCGTGTTATAAGTCTTGCAGAAATACGTGATGCATTATCAGTCTCTCAAAACAATCTCAAATCCCTTTCTGAACAGCTTCTGGAAATTCCAGCAAAACTTCAGTCAGGCGACGACAAGTATGCAGACCAAATCATAACAAATCTTGCAGACGGAATTGACTCTTTCTGCCACACAACGACACTGTGCGCGCTGTTCCCCGAAGAATACGAAAAAATCAAATTTGACGGAAAATCTGCCGGCGAGTTTTTTGAAGATTTTGCACCGATAATTGCAGACTTGGAACAGGCCATGTCTTCAAAAGATACTGTTACCATAGGCGATTTGTGCGAATATGAAATTTCCCCGCGTCTTATGTCGCTTGCAGAATCTATTTCAAAATATCTTGGGGCTTAACAGACTTTATGCGGAATCGGGTGCACTTAATGAAGTACCGTCCGATATTGTTTTTTTATTAAAATAGGATTATCATTAAAAAATATGAAAGTTCTGGAGCTAAAGTCCATTTCAAAAGAGGACGGTTATATTTATTATATAAACAAATACAAAGCAACCGCCGTCGTCGAATTTCTTACCAGACGCATTTCTTTTCCAATCAGTTTTACTATAGAAATGAATCCGTTCGGCAAAAAAACAATAGATTTGGATCCTCTGCCCAGAGAGATTGACTACCCTGTTGTTCCGCTTAAAAAATCACTTGTAGAATTTATCGGCAAGCTGTCGGAACAAGGTTCGCTCCCGTAAACTTTCCCAGGAGAAAAAATGACGTACATAACCCACTCGGCACAGGAAACGGTAGATCTTGGAGAAAAGATCGGTTCCCTTTTGAAAAGCGGTGACGTAATTGCAATGACAGGAACGCTTGCTGCCGGAAAAACAACAATAACCAAAGGAATTGCAAAGGCTCTCGGAATAACAGACGTTGTTACAAGCCCGACTTTCTGTCTTATAAGTGAATACGAAGGTACAAAAATGCCCCTTTACCACATGGACGTTTACAGACTGGACGGTCCCGAAGATTTTATTAATCTTGGAGTGGAAGACATGCTTGACGGTGACGGAGTGTGCATAGTTGAATGGAGCGCAAAAGTCAGTTCAGAACTTCCCAAAAGAACAATAAAAATTGAAATAACGCCTCTCGAAGACGGAAGCAGACAGATTAAAATTGAAAACTGGAACAGACAGGAACCGGAGGATTAAAAATGAATGCACTTGCAATAGACTGCGCTGTCTCAAAACTTACAATAGCAGCAAAAAAAGACAAAAATCTTGTAAAAGTAACGCTTGACGTCGGAATAAAACAGTCAGAAAAAATCCTTCCTACTGTTGATTATGTAATGTCAGAACTGGGGCTTGACTCTGAAAAACTTGACTACACGGCGGTAACACTCGGACCCGGAACCTTTACAGGACTGAGGCTTGGACTAAGTACACTCAAGGCAATAAACCTTGCGCACAATGTTCCTGTATATGGAATTCCGTCCCTGCAGGCATATGCTTGGCCGTACAGAAAAGCAATAGAATCTGTTCTGCCCCTAATTGAATCAAAGGAAGACGAATACTTTCATGCCTTCTACATACGCGGTGAAAAAATAGGTGAAGACGAAGATCTTGGTGTAGAAAAAATTCTTCAGAAAATAGATCCAGAAACTTCAGTCCTTGCATGCGGCCCGGGAGCACGTAACTTTGTGGAAAAGGTAAATGAAGAAACCCCGCTGTATTCGCTCCACGCATTTACACCCGAAGGTGACGCCTGTGAATCCCTTTTTGAAATAGCAGAACAAATGATTGCAGAAAAAAAAACCGGCCCTCGAAGATTATGACGGACCGGTCTATGTAAGAAAAAGCGAAGCCGAAATTGTTCTTGAAAACAAAAACGCCGAATTACAAAAATAAAAAAATTATTTGGAAAACAAGCGCTGCAGCTGTTCGGCAGAAGGCTGTGTTGCTGCGGCAATGTTTTCACTCTGAATTGCTTCCAGAACTTCCTGTCTGAAAACCTTTACACTTTTGGGAGCTTCAACACCAATCTTGACCTGATCACCCCTTATTTCAATTATACTCAGGGTAATGTCGGCTCCAATCTTTATTTTCTGGTCGACTTTTCTTGAAAGTATAAGCATCTATTTTCCCTCCTTTTTTTTGAGGGCATCAAGAATTCCATGCTTTGTACTCCACTTAGTGTCATTGAGAACGACCTGCATGCTCAGATTGTTGCGTCTGTTTATGATGACAGGTCCCTGGAAATTTGCAGTAACCGGTGTTCCGTCTGAAGGTATTGTAACTATTGTAAAAACACTTACATCAGCAGGATCTTCTATTCCTATTTTGGCAAGTTCAGAATCGTCAATATCGGCTTCGTAATCATCGCTTATCAAAAATGGATCTAAAAGTAAAAACGCAAGATTTTTTTCCTGCATGGACTGAAGCCAGACAAACGGCGGATATTCACTGTCAATAAGTGCAAAGTCTGTGTAATCTTCAAAACCAAACAGCCCGAACGGCATTTTGATTATTCTGTCTGCACTGACATCAACTGTTCCTGACATTTTCGTCGCAACTTTCATTTAATTCCTCTTTATTTTGTTATTAGCGCATGTAGTCAAGAAGAGTGCTACTGTACATTTTTCCGGCATTGCTGAGCGTTGCCTGGTTAACGTATTCCATCATCTTCATGTCTGTTATTGCCTTTGTTATGTCTATGTCGCCTTCCCTGCTTACAAGGGCCGTTACATTAAGATTATTCGTTTTGGAACGTTCAATATTGTTGACTGCCCTTTCGTAATCACTTCCCGACTTGGCAAGTCTTGTTGTAAGATTGGAAATTCCCTGGTCAATTGTTCCAAGAACACGGCCGCCGATAGATTCGTTGTCGCCTCTGAGCATTGCATCGCGGAGTGCAATTACAGAGTCAAAAAGAGAACCGCCTGAAACACGCACCCCGTTTCCGATATTATACGGAGGAAGCTGGCTTTTGTCCTTTATCATTCCGATGTCAGAAAGTGAAGAACCGCTTTTGTCTTCGAGCCAGATCTGGTGAGAGTCGGTTGTAGTAAGATTAAGTCCGCCTGTAACCGGGTCAATTTCTGCCTTTACTGCAACGCCGCTGTCATTGATTTTTGCAGCAAGGGCATAAACATTGTCACCGGACGAAACCTTAACGTCAACACCGTCTATTCCGATTACACCGTCTTCGAGTGCCTGCCAGGAACTTAGGTCACGCTGTCCCATAAGACGCTGCGGTTCGGCCCAGAAAGTTTTGTTTCCGCTTGAGTCAACTTCAAGATATGCATTTTCATCAACTTCTACTTTATTGATACCGACGTTTCCGTTATATCGTACGTTTTCTATAAGAGCTTCTTTTGCACCCGGAACATTTCCCATCACAACATCAAATGCAACACCCTTTGTTCTTGTACCCGAAAAAAGCGTATTTCCGTCAGGTCCAACGGCATTTGCATTCTGCACCAACTCTTTGAGAAGTTCGTTCACTTCGGTCGCCATATTCTTGAGATCATCCGGGGTATAGGTTCCAGAAGCGCCTCCGACTGCAAGCTCCCTTACACGCTGCATTATCTGAAGATTCTGGTTTATGTAGCCTTCGCGTACATTGAACTGGTCTGCCAGTGTCTGCGCATTTTTTTCAAAGCGCTCAACCCTTCCCTGATAAGACTGGTAACGCACAAGATGTCCCGCAGCAATAGGATCATCCCTTAATGAACTTATGCGGCTCTGGTTTCCTATCTGGTTTGAAAGACGATTGCTGTTGACTTCCTGTCTGCGCAGGTGATACTGCGTGTCTGAATTATTGATCTGTGAACTGATTCTTGTCATAACCTGCCCCTATATTATTGAAATTATCAGACACCGAGTCTGTTTATAAGAGTGTCCAGAAGTTCATCCTGAACCGTAACGAATTTTGCCGCGGCATTGTATCCGTGCTGGAACTTGATTATGTCTGCAAGTTCCTCATCTATATTTACCCCGCTTATACTGTCGCGGAGTGAACGAAGGTCGTCCATAATTTTATTCTGGCTCGCAAGCTGGTTTTGCGCCTGTTCACCCTTGAGACCAACATTGGTTACGCTTTCTGCAAAATAGTCATCAAAAGTACGGCCGGTTCCTATCATAACCTTTGTATTTCTCATGGCAGCTATTTCTACAGCAGCACGCGCGTCTCCCGGGTCTGCATCACCGATTGTGTTTGCAAAAGCGGCGGCAACACTGCGTACATCACCCGTAACTGCAGGGTTAACTTCCATATAATCTGCAGGACTCATTACAGGCGAAACCGCAAACTGCGCTCCGTCAAGGGAAGTTACGGCATCGGCACGGTTAAAGTCATAAGCACCGCCTTCACCGCTTTGTGCAAGAATTCCTGAATATCCGGTAAGGAACATTCCCGAATCTTCCACATGGCGTATGACAAAATCAGGATTTTCCATAGAAGCAGAAGATGTAGCCTTTAACACAAGGTTTGAATTGCGGTCAAGATAAGCTTTCACTTCGGCATTGCTGTCATTTATGCGATTAACGACATCTGCAACCGTATCAGAAGCATAATAGGAAACATTTACATTTCCCGAAGCACCGTTAAATGTCATTGTACCTTCAAGTCCAATCTGTTCCTGAGGGCGCAGGGCATTTTTTCCCGTCATTCTGAATACGTACGATGAATCTTCAACACCGTCACCGTTTCTGTCATAGTTGCCGTTTGTGTTTTCTACAAAGTCATGCTGAACAAAAAAATCGAGTCCTGTAACATTGTTTTTACCGACTGCATTTCTGTGAACGTCATTTACAAGGTCTGCAAAATTGAGTGCCATTGTATTCAGGGACTGTACTTCTGAACGGATATCTTTGTCGCGCAGTTCAATTAGGGCACCGAGTGTTCCACCATGGAACTGTGCATCAATACCGGTATCTGTCCATACAAGTTTTCCGTAACCGTTATTGTCTATCTGCGGAACACTTTTTATCTGGCGTGCAAGACTGCCCTGAACAATAACCTGGCCGTCTGTGTGAACCATAAATTCGTCAGGATCCTTTCTGTCTACAGTCACGTTTATAAGATTTGCAAGTTTTTCTACAAGAAGATCACGCCTGTCCATAAGATCGTTGGGATTGTCACCCATAGCACGGCTTCTTACGATTTCTGCGTTAACAGCTGCAATCTGGGATGAAATGTCATTTACCTGTCTGACAGTTGCTTCTATATCACCGTCAATCTGTTTTCCTATTTCTGAAAGCCCGCGGAACTGCTGTCTTATGGAATCGGTAAGTGTCTGTCCTCTCGTAACAACAGCCTGTCTTGCAGCGTCACTGTCGGGATAAACAGAAAGTTCCTGCCAGCCCTGCCAGAATTTATCCATATTGCCACGTACAGAAATTTCTTCGGGCTCGTTATAGACTGATTCAATCATTGCATAATATTTTTCACGCGTTGCCCAGTAACTTTCAACATTTGTCTGGCCTACAATTCTGCTGTCCAAAAGCTCATCCCTTACGCGGGTAATGCTTTCTACATCTGTTCCCTGTCCTATCTGACCTGCAACCTGTGCTCTTTCCAAATCAGGGCGGTAAAGGGGGTCAAAAGCACGTACATTGACGCGCTGTCTGGAATAGCCTTCGGTGTCTGCATTCGAAATGTTGTGTCCCGCAGTGGAAATCTGGGTAGAATGCGCCATGAGACTTCTTTTTCCAATTTCAATTCCTGCAAATGAACTTGCCATAATTACTCCTGAAAGACAAAACTAAAATGTCACGTTAACAACAACACTCGGTGAAGTCGGTTTTCTGATTGTTCCGGAACTTGTATAAAGCGTATTGCTTCTCTGCGGAACACAATGGTCCAGAACTCCCGAAATAAATTCCCTGGTAATGCGGATATATTCCGAAAGTGCATCATTTTCTATCTTACTTCTGGAAAGTTTTGAACGTACTGAAGAAACAAGGGCTCTTGCGCCGTCTGCATTCACAAGTTTTTTGTCTGCAAGAAGAAGTGCTTCCCGACGCTCGTCCAGTTGTGAGAAACGGTGTCCAAGATTTGAAACGGCTGTTATTTTTTCTTCGAGCCCGCTCCACACTCTTGTTCTTACACAATTTCTAAGTTCAGCCTGAGCTGCCAGCATAGAATCAAGTATATCGCTCTGTTCCTTCAGAATGCAAAAAAATTCAGTTTCAAAATTCATATCACTTTCCATTTGATTAGTTCTCTGCTTTTATTATCGGAAAATCAATATTTTACTTTAGAAAAGAAAGTATTATAGAATTGAAAAAAAAAGAAAAAAATTGTGAAAATTTCGCTTTGCACTCTTGACCAAACAGACTGATTCAGATATAGTAAAACACATCGATTACATGGTGCCTGTAGTTCAGGGGTAGAATCCCAGATTGTGGATCTGGTTGTCGTGGGTTCGAAACCCACTAGGCACCCTAGCCGAACCGCAAGTAACTGTAACCTATGAAAACGCGTCCGTAGCTCAACAGGATAGAGCAATGGACTTCGAATCCGGAGGTTGCACGTTCGAATCGTGTCGGACGCAAACAAAGTAGGTAATCGAGTTCCGGCAAAACGGAAAGCGAACAATTCGGGCGATTAGCTCAGCTGGTAGAGCAACAGACTCTTAATCTGTGGGTCGGGAGTTCGATCCTCCCATCGCTCATACGGATTTGAAAAACTCCGTGTATGTCGGTTCGACGCTTTCATAATGCGAGGGTGGTGAAATTGGCAGACACGCCAGACTTAGGATCTGGTGCCCTAGGCGTGAGGGTTCAAGTCCCTTCTCTCGCAATAGTATTGTTGTTTTACAGCGGTACGAAAAATGCGATTCAGAAGAATCTGCGGGAATAGCTCAGTAGTAGAGCGCAACCTTGCCAAGGTTGATGTCGCGGGTCCGATTCCCGTTTCCCGCTCTAACATTGAACGGAAAACTATAGTTTAGACGCAATGATTAATTTTTTTGCGGGAATAGCTCAGTAGTAGAGCGCAACCTTGCCAAGGTTGATGTCGCGGGTCCGATTCCCGTTTCCCGCTCTATACGAAAAGCGATTTGGACCTGTCTGAATCGCTTTTTTTTTACTCAAAGAAGCGGAATTTTAGCCGCATCTGATATTTTTTTATACAGGGGTTACCCAAGTGAAAGTTACCAAGGAACTATCCAGAATTGAAAACTCAGCAGTAAAACTTACTGTCACAATCGCAAAAGAAGATGTAGCTTCAGGCTACAACGCAGCTGTTTCAAAGTATGCGAAAAACATTCAGCTTCCGGGATTCAGAAAGGGACATGTTCCTGTAAAAGTTCTTGAGCAGAAGTACGGCGAGTCACTCAAGCAGGAAATCATGGGCGATCTTATTGACGAGTCACTCAACCAGATTTTCAGCGAAGATGATACAGGCGACATCCGTCCCCTTCCCTATACACAGCCGCGTCTTGAAGGCGACAAGCTTCCGGCTCTTGACCTTAATGCAGACCTTACTTACACAGTAGTATATGACGTATTCCCCAAGGTAGAAGTAAAGAACTTTGACGGAATTACAGTTAAAGAACCGCAGGTTACAGTCGGTGACAAGGAACTTCAGGAAGAGCTCAAGGCTATTCAGGAGCGCAATGCAGTAGTTATCGACAAGAAAGACGGTGAAAAAGTTGCAAAGGATGACATCGTTACAATCGACTACAGCGAACTTGACGATGCAGGAAACGTTATTGACGGAAGCGCAAGAGAAGGATTTGTATTCACTGTAGGTTCCGGCGAAAACATTTACAAGATTGACGATGACATCATCGGAATGAAGAAAGATGAGTCAAAAGAAATTTCAAAGACTTATGCGGCTGACGATGCAGACAAGGATCTTGCAGGAAAGACAAAGAAAATCAAAGTAACAGTAAAGGCTGTAAAGGTTCGTAATCTTCCTGCACTTGACGATGACTTGGCACAGGATGTCAACGAAAAGTACAAGACACTCGATGATCTCAAAAAGGATATCGCTGTAAATCTTGAAACTGCAAAAAACAGAAAGGTTGCTGAACTCAAGTCACAGAGCCTTCTTGACCAGCTTGTAGAAAAGAATCCGGTTGAACTTCCAAAGTCTATGATTCAGGCTGAACAGGCAAGCCGCTGGAATATGATGGCACAGCAGTTCCAGACTACTCCCGAGCAGCTCGACAAAATGATTGCAGCCAGCGGTCAGAGCAAAGAAGACCTTCTTAAGCAGTGGACAGGCGACAGCGAAAAGATGCTTAAGTCAAGACTTATTGTAGACACACTTCTTCGCGAAAAGAACATTTCTGTAACTCCCGAAGAAATCGAAGCTGAATATGAGAAAATCGCAAAGGATAATTCCATTACTGTTGACGAAGTCAAAGAGCATTACAAAGATGCAAAGGCAAAGGAATATCTTATTGACGAAACAAAAGAAAACAAACTTTACGATGAACTTTACAAACAGGTAAAGGTCGTAAAGGGTGACAAAATGGAATTTGCCGATCTTTTCAAGAACGCACGCTAAAAAACATTGAGTCATTAAAAAAACGGAGTGCCTACTTGTCGCATTCCGTTTTTTTTGTTTATATTATTTATTGTAAAATTAAAGTATATAAATAAAAAATAAAAATTACATACCTGCCCTATTGGAGAATTTATGAACGAATACATGAACACTCTGGTTCCCACTGTAATCGAAAGAAGCGGAAACGGAGAAAGAGCCTATGATCTTTATTCAAGGCTTTTGAAAGACAGAATTATTTTTGTTGACGGCGAAATACGTGATGAAACAGCAGACCTTATTGTAGCCCAGATTCTTTACCTTGAAAGCGAAAACCCGGACAAAGATATCAATATGTACATCAACAGCCCCGGGGGTTCAGTAACTGCAGGACTTGCCATTTACGACACCATGCAGTACGTAAAGTGCGACATACAGACTATTTGTATGGGACAGGCAGCCAGCATGGGAGCAGTTCTTCTTGCCGGTGGAACAATAGGAAAGCGATGTGCCCTTCCTTCAAGCCGCGTAATGATTCACCAGCCGTGGGGAGGAGCCCAGGGTCAGGAAAGTGATATTGCTATCCAGGCAAAGGAAATTGTAAGACTCAAGAAACTGAGCATACGCTACTTCTCACAGCAGACAGGTAAAAGCGAAGATGTAATTGCTGCAGATATGGAAAGAGATTTCTATATGAGCGCAGAAGAAGCTAAATCTTACGGAATCATAGACAGAATAATGGAAAGAACAAAAACAACAGGAGATAAATAATGGCACGCTTGGGAAAAAACAGCCAGCCGGTATGTGCATTCTGCGGACGGCCGGCAGACGAAAACCGCCGCGTGATTCGTTCACCGAATGACGAAGTATGTATCTGCGAACACTGTATCGCTGCATGCCAGACAATTCTGAACGATGAAGCTCACAACATTGCTCCGATAGACATGAGCACAGTCCCTTCCCCAAAGGAATTCAAGGACTATCTTGACCAGTACGTTATTGGCCAGGACTATGCAAAAAAAGTTCTGTCAGTTGCAGTTTACAACCACTATAAGCAGCTTTCACTTTCAAAGGAAGCACAGGCTGCAAACGATGTAAAGATTGAAAAGTCAAATATTCTTCTTCTTGGACCTACAGGAAGCGGAAAAACCCTTCTTGCCAAAACTCTTGCCCAGAAACTGAATGTTCCTTTTGCTATAGCCGATGCCACAACACTCACCGAAGCAGGATATGTCGGAGAAGATGTAGAAAACGTTCTTCTTAAACTCATTAATGCTGCTGATGGTGATGTAAGTGCGGCAGAACGCGGAATTATCTTTATTGACGAAATTGACAAGATAAGCCGCAAAAGCGAAAACACTTCAATTACACGCGATGTAAGTGGTGAAGGCGTTCAGCAGGCGCTTCTTAAAATTCTTGAAGGAACCCATGCTTCTGTTCCGCCACAGGGAGGACGCAAGCACCCGAACCAGGAAATGATAGACATTGACACTACAAATATTCTTTTTATTTGCGGTGGTGCATTTGTTGGCCTGGACAAAATTATAGAACAGAGACTTTCTTCTTCTTCCATCGGATTCGGTGCAGAAGGTACACATCGTACAGACGAAGAAAGAATGGAACTTCTTAACCAGGTAACATCTGACGACCTTGTCAAATTCGGTATTATTCCAGAACTTATAGGCCGTCTTCCAATGACCTGTGCCCTTAAGGAACTTGACAAAAACGACCTTAAAAGAATTCTTACAGAACCAAGGAATGCCATAACAAAGCAGTTCAAGGCTAGTTTTGCAATTGATGATTTGGATCTTTCGTTTGATGACGATGCAATAAGCCAGATTGCCGAAATTGCAGTCAAAAACAAGACCGGTGCACGCGGACTCAGGGCTATTGTTGAACATCTGCTTCTGGACATTATGTTTGAAGTTCCGAGCGTCAAGGGAAAGAAAAAACTTGTAATCACAAAAGATATTGTTGAGAAAAAAGTAATACCGGACGTAAAGACGCTTCTGATAGACCAGAAAACGGCTTAAAAATAAAAGGCTGCCCGACGGACTAATCCCTAAAAATTACAGACAGTGTTCTTGTTAATGATGTCTTTGTAATCGAGCATACATTAACCTCCATAACTTTAGAATTTCCGCTTCCGCGGATAATTCCATTATGAAGGTTTTCTGCTCTTTATTTGATTATGAGGCGGCCGTTTTCCAATGCCTTCCGGCCGTTAAGCTCCGCCTAAGTGGCCGTAATGGATGCGCCTTCTGCAATCTGCATATAGGCACAGAACAGTTTCCGGAATACCAGATAGCCCGAAAAGGCAATCCCCGACGGCAGGATGGCGCCGCGGCATGTTATCTCTTCCTCATCCGTGACAACACGCATTTTCCCATGCAGCCCGACCAAAACATGGCTGGCAGAATGGCTGTGCATTTCCATGTTCCCGTATCCCGCCTCCAGCAGCAGATGGTTTTTTGCCAGATAGATCTCCGTCATTTTCCCCACCTGTAAACAGCAAGCCGGTTATTCAGGTTTTTCGCTATGACGCTCCCTATCTTTCCCACAAGCGTATATTTCTTCATCTCATCCCAAAAACTGCTCTCCTTTAACAGTTCCAACTCCGGGTCGAGTGCTAACAGCTCCTTTCCCGTTTCGGTCCCCCACCCGAACTTCGCATTGGTATGCTTTACCGTATCGTGCATCTTTTCTTTCATCATCTTAGGGTGCATCAGCTCCGCAAGCAGGTATCCCTGGTTAAAAGAGCCAGTGATGTTATGCAGGATCGTCCTTACCTGCTCCTTTGAAAAATACATAAGCAGCCCTTCGGCAATCACGATCACGATATCTGCTTTGGGGATGTCTTTTATCCAGTCTGTCTTGAGGATATCGCCCGCCAGCATATGTTCGCGCTCCGCTTCCATAAAAACTTTTTTTCTCACTTCTATGGAATCCGGAAGGTCTACATTGAACCACTGGATTTTTCCGTTATCAACCCTCGAAAAGCGGTCATCCAACCCACACCCAATATTCACACAGACCGCATCCGGATATTTTGACAACAGTTTTTTCACAGTCCTGTCAAACATGATCGTTCTCGCCACCACGCCCTCATGGGAAAAGAATCTGTCTATATCCTTTGTATCAATTCCCAGCGTTTCTATGATTTCCACAGCTTTCCCATCATGGATTCTCGCATTTTCCCTTTTTGTTTCATTTGCCCTGACCGCAAGTGGAATCAGGGCTGTTTCCTGGACGTCTCCTAATCGTAACTCCATAATATCCATACCTCCCATTCAGCCCGACTTCCTGACCACACAATGCAGGCGGAACCCTCTCCTCACTTCATACCGCTCAAGTTTCAGCCCGCTCACATCGGGATAATCTTTGCGGCACATATTGTAGACGATTGGATCATTGTCATCAAACTCTTTCAGCAACAGTTCTTTGTACTTTTTACTTGTCATAACAACCTCCTGTCCGCCTATCTTTGCTATCTGGGACACCTGTCTGCAGATGCCGCACAGACCACGCAAGCATAATCCCGAACCAAATGATCATGCTTGCGCTCATCAGCCCGTTTGTAAATCCAATCCGGAATGATCCATCAGGCATGGCAGTTTTCACAAGCAGCAGAATTCCGTAAATAACCAACACGTTCGTAAACGCTATCCATTTCGGGAACACCGTTTTGCCGCAAACCTGCAGATAAAACCAGTATAAAAAGGGCGGCAGCATAAATGCCTCACTTAATGCCACAACCCAGGATAGCTGTGAAAAAAGAGCCTCCGCCGCAGGCAGGGCAGCCGCTTCATAGCCGTTGCCATTAAGCCATGCGAATATAAAAAGAATCATGACATAAAACAAATGGAGGCACAGCCAGGGAGCCGGCAGAAGGTATTGTGCCGCTCATAGGTATCCTCGGCAATCCGTTTCCCTCACCAGCCTGAGGTAGAGAACCCTACTCTTTTTCATGATTCCATCCGCATACTGCCTGCCATATTTTTCTGACAAGACTTTTTTCATCGGCCTTGTAAAAAGCCTGAAATAAAAACCGTTGTATTTCATAACAGGCTGTCTCCTGCCCGTTTCTTATACCTTTTTCACCTTTGCCTCTGCATATGTCAGCGCCAGCGCGCCTCCATAAACCTCCTTGTCGGTTACGGTAAAACCGTTCGCCTTCAAAAAATCCAGATATTCCTGTGGCTTCCATTTGTGAAATACCTGAAAACCCGAAAGCTCCATCACCCGTATCTTCAAACGCCCGAAAATGCTTCCTGCTGCCGTAAATGTGGGCGCGATCAGGATTCCATCCGGTTTCAGCACCCGCCTTATTTCTGCCAGGGCCTTTTCCGGGGACGGCATGATATGCAGGGCATTTGAGATGATCACTGCATCAAAGGTTCCCGGTGCATAGGGAAGCGCCGTTGCGTCCTGCACGGAATAATGCAGTCTGGAAGAGTGCGCCCTTTGCTTCGCCTTTTCTATCATCTTTTCTGAAAAATCCGTTGCCTCCAGCATTTTTACGCCTCCCGCAAGCTGTGCGGACAAAACCCCTGTGCCGCAGGCAAGCTCCAATACATACATCTCCCTGTCCAGTTTCTTTTTCATGCGGCGCAGAATCTGTACATAGGTATTCTTTTCTATTGCTATTGTTCTGTCATAGCGTTTTGCCCACCTGTCCCAAAAGCCTTTATTGTCGTTCCTGCCTGGCTTCTTTCTATAACCGCAGTCGCAGTACGGTCCGCCGGAAGCCAATGTGTACTTTCGGACAAAGTCTGTTGCGCATCCCGCTTCGCTCATGGTGTAATCCAGCCGGCACATGGCAGGGACAAGGTCGTACAGGCCAAGCTCCCGCATCAGAGTACAGATGCCGCAGGCAGTAAAACGGGCTTCATAACCGCTGCCGTCCGGATAAGGATAAAATTCCATGTTCCACGAATAAGGATTCCTGTCTGCCGCCTTCAGCCGCTCAGTGGCCTGCATGGAAGCGATGTCCTTGTCAGAAAATTTGGATTTCCCGCTCTTACGGCAGAACCACCTCATGGCAGGAGTCATCATGGAGCCGGCATAATATGCTGTCAGCCGCTTTACATCAGGGCGCTTTGGCATATTCAGCACAAAGGCAGAGAGCAGGGCGCAGTTGACGATATTCACCTTGAAACAGTCTTTCTTTTCAAATTCCGGCAGTCCGGCAATGATCTCTTTATAACGGAATTTTGCTTTTGCCGTGACTTTTTTTGCCGTATTCCTGTCCAGCCCAAACTCTGTGGTCAGATTCTGTTCAAAAGATTTTTTAAACAGCGCCCACATTCCCATGGGCATTCCGATATATTTCATATACAGATCACCTCCCGCTTTTCGGCAGCCAGAGAATACATCGATTCACCCGCCTGCCATATTCCTCTTACTCCCTGCCATTTCATGTACTGCTATTACGATCCTGTTTCTTTCTTATTTCTGTTTTCCTGTTCCTTATATATCACAACCATGCCCACAGCCAGTACCGCCAGATGCCCTAGGGATTCAGAAAAATGATCAAACTGGTTTACCGGCCACGGGAGCATCGTTGTCAGATTCCCTATGATAAGCGGTATCAGGACAGGATTGCAGAGTAAGCCATTGTATACAATGAAATGCCATGCCGCAGTTTCTTCTCTCCGGCCAGTTTCATGCCGCATCGGATATATTTCTCCACCTTGAGCGGTGTGTCGGTATCCAGTATGCAGGGGATATTTTTCTTCCTTGCCTCGGCAAAAGGCTGTTCTAAAACCTTGTGCATGAATCCCTTTCCCTGAAATTCACGTAGCACCACTATCATGGATACAGCAATGTAATTACGCTCTTTCTTAAAAATCTTTGCGTACTGCTCACCACCGCTCTGCATGACAGTCAGACTCGCCTTTAACGGCAGTTCCCTTAAAAAGCGCTTAATCATATGCAACGCAGGGCCGACTGCGTTTTTTTTCTTTTTCTCCCAATACGCAAGATAGCCTTCGCCTGTTTCGGATGTGGCATACAGCACTCCTGCCCTGTAAAAATATTCAGTCATTATTTCAAAAGCCTTGACCGCCTGTGCTTCTGTCAGCATTGTAACAATCCCCGCCTTTTCAGCGGCAAACGCCTCCCCGATCTTCCTTCCGATTTCCGCAATTTCTTCTTTCGATTTATTTTCAACCTTGAACATTCGCCTTCCCCTTTCTGCAACGGAAAGCCACCACCATGACGCCTGCCGCAAAACCCGTCAGCCCCCGTCCCACCGGCACCATTGGGTTCAGTTTATTCTTCATAAACAGCACACAGGCGGAGCCGAGTGCTGTCCCCAAAAACGGTATCATGACACCCTGAAAAACCTGCGTCTGCATAGCACTACCTCACAAGTCTTCCGAACAGCCCTTTTTTCTCATACGGCTCACTGCTTACTGACACAACATCATACCCAGCCTTTGCCACTGCACCTTTCAGTTCCTGTTCCGGGATATCCTGCTCTGTAAGGATGATTGTCTGTTTCCTCGTATGCGAGCTTGTTACTTTTTTTACAGGGAACGCATTCCTTATCGCCTCATTGATATGGGCCTCGCACATACCGCAGGCCATTCCCTCTACGCCTAATATGATCCTGATCAAAGAAAACCTCCTTCTTTGCCATCCTAATATAAGTTAGCATTAACTAACCATTATTTTTAATTAATGCGGCTACCTCCTGTTAGTAGCCGCTAACTCATTACCAAGTATAACTCTTTCGGTTTGGTCTTTGTCAATAGGGCATCGGCAGATTTGCAGAATTTTCAGTTTTTTTACACCGTCCTGTCACGGCATTATCACAATACACTCGGCATGAAAGCAGCTCCCACCTGGAGGCGCCTTTGCCGTCTGCCTCTTCCACAATCGTAAAAGTGCCGATGCCGGTATATTTGCCTGTCTTGCCGTAGTCCGTTCCAGGCCCTTTGCGGATGTTGCGGGTCAATGCAGGCGTTCTTAAGTGCATCCGTGGAAGCGTAGGCTTTCAAATGCTGCATCTCGACAATTATGGATTTATTCTCGCGCAAAATTATTGCATAGGAATTATCACGAACTATGGAAGAAGAGTTTGTAATTAAGACAGTGGAAAAAGCAAAGGCAACAAGAAAAATTAAAAACCCTTTGATAATTCACTCGGACAGAGGAAGTCATTACAAAGCAGATGCTTATATTAAAGCAACTGAAAAAATGAAAAGAAGCTATTCAAAAGTACATTATCCTTATGACAATGCATGCATTGAAAGTTTTCTACTTTACTGCCGAAAAATAGACCATTGCCCCTTCTACATGAAAATCTATATTCTTATAAAGCTTATTAAGAATGTTCATCAGATGTTCCTGTGTTGGGAATGGTGGAGTAAACCATCCTTTTTTTGACAAAACATTTTTAACAAGCCAATCTGTGATTTTCTTTTCACCCTTTATATAAAAGCAGGCGATGAACCTGCCTCCCGGTTTTAATACACGCCATGTTTCCTTAAAGGCTTTTTTCTTGTCCGGGAAAGCATGAAAACCATTCATACTGATGACGATATCACAGCTTTCATCCTTAAGCGGAAGATTTCCGACATCTCCCTGAACGCAGGAAACATGGGAGTAATCCTTCATTCTATCCCGTGCCTGTTCAATCATATCCTCGCTATAATCAAGGCAGGTAATATCTGCGTTTTGAAGCATTCCCCATTTCTTATATGTGAATACAGCTGTCCCAACAGGTACATCAAGCAGTTTTCCGTGAAAATCATCAGGGATATATGAAAGCACTTTCCTTGCGATTTCATTATCATCTGTTCCGCTCCAAAAGAAATTAATGTAGAGCTTGCTGAAAATATTTCCCTGCGTCAGCACGTCATCATATATATTTTTTGAATCTTGATATGCCTTTTGTATTTTATCTGCCATGACTATTCCTCCTCAAAATCCCGATTGAACTGCCTGTCAGCATCCCGCCCAGACATAGATTACACGCTTTCTAAACTGAGATTCTTTCTTCAATAAACTTCCGTGTGCCTTCCGCATATGTGCCAACCTTGTACAATGTGGCTGTATGGCCGCCTGTTACCATTGTGACCATAGCGTTCGGAAGATGACTGATAAGCTCATTCTTCGCCGCTTCTGAAAAAGCCTTATCGTCCGTGGGCAGGACGAGCAGCACATTTTTATCAGCCTTTTTATAGTCCTGCTCCGTTATCGGTTTTATTTTCGCTATGCTTACCATCAGCGTGGTCATATGAATGTCAAATTCCTTTGTGTAGTTTTGGTAAACCCACTCGAAGAAATCCTCCATATATTTTCGGTCTTGCTCCGCCTCGTTTTCAACACCGACCATTTTCTTGGAGACATTAATCAGAATTTTGCGAATCCAGCTATAGGGTACAATCTTCATAAGCGCAAGCATGACTCCGTAGGATTTGTATTGCTTCATTAAGTCCTTGACAGCGGACGCGGACAAAGCGGATGTGGAATAGAGTCCGTAAGCCGCATCGCCATTCGGATATTTTCGCATAATAAGCTGTGCAAGAAGTCCGCCCAGAGATGCGCCTATAAATAACGGATTTTTGATTTTCATCTGTTCCACAAACCGAATTGTAAAATCCGCAAGCTGCTCCATGTCATTAATCTGCACCGGGTAATCAAAGGTCAGAATCCGATAATCTTTCTCCATCTGCCTGATATGATTGAACCAAACAACAGAAAAGCCCGTTCCGCCCACAAGATACACCAAAGTGATCTTGCTGCTTTCATTGCCACACAGCAGATAATTTACTTCTATGCCGTCCACGATTGCTGCGGAAAACGGATGTGTATCCTGAAATGCCTTTAGTTCTTCTGAAAAAGCCATAATCCTATACCTCGCATATCGCCGCCTTGGTAAACTCTTTTTCAGTCATACTTTCATTCCTCCGAAATTCCCGATTTTTCACGTTGTCCAACTTCAGATAAACTGGAAGTCTGTTTTGTTGCGATAATACATATCCAATGCTTTTTTGTGTTTGTATACGTTTTTATCTCTGTAAAACCCGCTTCTTTCAAAGCAACGGCAAGTTGATCACGATTATAAATCTTCATACCGCCGATCATCTTTGTCCATTTTTCATCTGCGGCATTCGTTCCGTCGCTCTCGTTGCAAATCAGAAATGTTCCGCCGCTTTTCAGAACACGATTTACCTCGGAAAAGCATTTTTTCAGATCCGGCCAGAAGTAAACTGTCTCAAAGGCAGAGACATAATCAAAGACCGCATCGGGAAAGGGAATAGCCGATACATCGCCCTGAACCACTCTGCATTTTCCCTGTTTAATGGCAGCAGCGTTCAGCTTTTGAGATTCTGCCACACTGACCTCCGAATAGTCCAGTCCTGTCACATGGCCGTTTCTGCACTTATCCAGCCAGGCCGCAATATTTGCTCCGCCTCCGCAACCGACATCCAGCACTTTAGCGTCTGGCTTCGCGGAGATATTTGAGAATCCCCATTGCGACACCTTGGCGTGGCCGCTGTTCATCATCTTCGCCATCAATTTTCCACTGAAGCCTTGCGGCTTACGGGTGTTCTCAAAAAAATTCATTGCAATGTTCTCCCTTTCAACTTCCGATTTTTCTCTATAAGTGATTTATACCAATAGTTAGTAATATCTAACTGGCAGTATAGCGCCGGATTATGATTTTTTCAACCGCTGCGCCAGATTCTCACCCAACTATCTTTCCTCAACACAAATTGAATTCACCACTTGACATTGCGGCGAACAGAAGCCGTTTTTATGAATAAAGCTTGATTTGTTTGTAAAAAACCGCTATTTGCCTTGACAAACGTATCTGTCTGCTGCATTATAACATTGTTACATAGCACTGTTATATGGAGGCCGTCATGGAATCAAAAACACCAGATACATTAGAAAGAATACAACAGGCTGCTCTGGATGAATTTTCTGAAAAAGGGTTTCTTGGGGCCTCTCTGCGGCAGATCGTGAAACACGCTGGAGTAACTACGGGGGCCTTTTACGGCTATTTTTCCAGCAAAGAGGCTCTGTTTGCTTCCATTGTAGAACCGCATGCCGCTATTTTGATGAGTAAATATGTGGATGCGCATATCTCCTTTTCCGAGCTTCCCGCAGAGGAACAACCGGAACATATGGTCGAGGAATCAGGAGCTTACATTCATTGGATGGCGGAATATGTCTGCCAGCACAGGAAACCGGTGAAACTGCTGTTTTGCGGCGCAGAAGGCACTGGCTATGAAAACTTTATTCATAACATGGTAGAACTGGAAGTGGAAAGCACCTTTAAGTACATGGAGACGCTCCGCCGCCTGGGACACAGTATCCCAGAATTAAGCCCGTCTCTGTGTCATATCATTGCCAGTGGTATGTTGGACGGCTTTGTTGAGATCGTTGTTCACGATATTCCGCAGGAACAGGCCATGCGGGATGTAGAACAGCTGCGTACTTTCTATACGGCCGGATGGTTGAAGCTGATGTCGTCTTAATTGCTGCGATTGCGTCAGTGATATGCAGAATGCGCTCTGTCCCTTTCACAAGCAGAGTGCTGTGTGATATTCTTTATTTTTTTTATTTGAAAGTTAGTTTATGCTAACCAATATATTTCTCACTATTTAAAAGAGGTCATTCGATGAAAGAAGAAAAAAAGAACGATGTGGCTGTCCTGCTGAAATATGCGGGAAACCGCAGAGGCCTGACCTTCTTAGGGTTGGCCCTATCGGCGGTGTCAATGCTTTTGAGCATGGCTCCATACATTTGTATCTGGCTGGCGGCCCGTGATCTGATTAAGGCAGCCCCGGAATGGACACAGGCGCAGAATGTTTCCAAATATGGCTGGATTGCCTTTGCGTTCGCAGTGGGCGGCATTATTCTGTATTTTGCAGGCCTAATGTGTACCCATCTGGCTGCTTTCCGTACAGCTTCCAACATACGAAAACAAGGGGTTGCTCATGTGATGAAGGCTCCGCTGGGTTTTTTTGATTCCAACGCTTCTGGTCTGATTCGCGGGCGGCTGGATGCTGCGGCAGCCGACACCGAAACATTGCTGGCACATAATCTGGCAGACATAGTAGGCACTATCGTGTTGTTTTTGTCGATGCTGGTCATGATGTTTCTGTTTGATTGGCGAATGGGAGCAGCCTGCCTTTTAGCGGCAGTCATTTCGG
This sequence comes from Treponema peruense, assembly GCF_016117655.1. Taxonomy (NCBI): domain Bacteria; kingdom Pseudomonadati; phylum Spirochaetota; class Spirochaetia; order Treponematales; family Treponemataceae; genus Treponema; species Treponema peruense. The sequence goes on along the minus strand of NZ_CP064936.1, from coordinate 1,245,288 downwards.
TAATCGCCATGTTCTCCATGATGGGTGGCAAAAATGCCAAACTGATGGCGGAATACCAGGCGGCCCAGGATCGCATGACAAAAGCGGGAACAGAATATGTAAGGGGAATTCCTGTAGTTAAAATATTTCAGCAGACGGTCTACTCGTTCAAGGCGTTTCAGGAGGCTATCGAAGATTACAGCAGCAAAGCCGAACATTATACGGCGGATGTATGCCGTGCTCCTCAGGCTGTCAATTTAACCTTTACTGAAGGAGCGTTCGTGTTTCTGGTTCCAGTGGCGCTGTTCCTTGCTCCAGGTGCACTGGCAAACGGCAGTTTTGCCGGCTTTGTTGCCGATTTCGTTTTTTATGCCGTATTTTCAGCCATCATTTCCACTGCGCTTGCAAAAATAATGTTTGCTTCCTCTGGTATGATGTTGGCCAGTACCGCTTTGGGGCGGATCAATCAGGTGATGGAGGCACCTACCCTGAAAGCACCCAGTCACCCGCAGTCCCCTCGTAGTAATAAAGTAGAATTTAAGGATGTGAGTTTTACCTATAACGGATCGGAAAGCCCTGCACTCTCTCATGTGTCTTTCACAGCCGAACCGGGGCAGACCGTAGCTCTGGTGGGACCGTCCGGCGGCGGAAAGACAACGGCGGCCAGCTTGATTCCGCGTTTTTGGGATGCAACGTCCGGCGCAGTGGAAGTCGGAGGAGTCAATGTTGCTCAGATCGATCCGCATGTCCTTATGGATCAGGTGGCTTTTGTATTCCAGAATAACCGTTTGTTCAAAACCTCTATTTTGGAAAATGTCCGAGCCTCCCGACCAGAAGCGACAAGAGAACAGGTGATGGCCGCGCTAATGGCTGCCCAGTGCAAGGATATTCTTGACAAACTGCCGGATGGCCTTGATACACAGATCGGCACCGAGGGAACCTATCTTTCCGGTGGTGAACAACAGCGCATCGCACTGGCCAGAGCCATTTTGAAGGATGCCCCCATTGTGGTGCTTGACGAGGCAACTGCTTTTGCCGATCCTGAGAATGAGGTGCTGATTCAGAAAGCCTTTGCCACACTGACGAAAGACCGCACTGTTATTATGATTGCACACCGTCTATCCACTGTTGTGGGCGCTGATAAGATTATCGTTCTTGAAGAGGGGCACATTGTCGAGCAGGGTACTCATGCCAAGCTGACTGCTTCGGGCGGTCTGTATGCCCGGATGTGGACTGACTATAACAAGGCAGTTCAGTGGAAAATCACCAGCGAAAAGGAGGCAGAGTAAATGTTTGGAGAAAAGTTTCAACGAAAATATGCCCTGACCGATCAGGGTGTCCGGAACACAAAGAAAGGCACATTCTGGACAGTGATCGTGAATCTGGTTGTTATGGGCGGTGTCAGCATTCTGTATCTGGTAATGTCTGGTTTTATGGGAGCCTTGACAGAAGGAAGTCCGCTTCCCGGTTCAGCGATTGTCCTCGGACTGTTGGTTCTCTTTGCCCTCCTGTCCTTCGTGACCCATTTGCAGCAATACAAAGCTACCTATGGGCTGGTATATAATGAGGTCAAAACCACACGTCTCAGTCTGGCGGAACGGCTTCGTAAACTGCCTCTGGGGTATTTTGGCAAGAGGGACTTGGCAGATTTGACCGAGACTATCATGGGAGACGTGAATCGGATGGAACATGTCTGGTCTCATGTGCTGGGGTATCTGTACGGTGCTTACATCTCTACGGCGATTATCGCTGTGTGCCTGCTTGTTTACGACTGGCGGTTGGCTGTTGCTTGCCTGTGGGGTGTACCGGTAGCCTTTGGCCTGCTGTTTGGTAGCCGCAAGATTGCCGCCCGAAATGCAGAACGGACGAAAAAAGCTGCTGTCCGAGTGTCAGATGGTATTCAGGAAGCATTAGAAAATGTTAGAGAGATTCGTGCCACAAACCAGGAGGAACGGTATCTAAACGGACTGAATCAGAAAATTGACGAATATGAACGAGTTACAATTCAGGGTGAACTGGGAACCGGCCTTTTTGTAAATGCCGCAAGCGTTATCATGCGGTTAGGCGTGGCAACGACCATTCTTGTGGGGGCGAATTTGATCCTGTCCGGCAGCATTGATTTCATGCTTTTGTTCCTGTTTCTATTGGTCATTACTCGTGTCTATGCCCCATTCGACCAAAGTTTGGCACTCATTGCAGAAATGTTTGTTTCTCAGGTGTCTGCTGACCGTATGAATGAAATTTATGACACGCCTAAAGCGGAGGGTGCGGAGAAATTTGAGCCAAAGGGACATGATATTGTCTTTGAGCATGTGGGCTTTTCCTATGATGAGAAAGGAGTCCTGCATGATGTAAGCTTTACTGCTAAAGAGGGCGAAGTCACGGCACTGGTAGGTCCTTCCGGTTCCGGTAAAAGCACCTGTGCCCGGCTTGCCGCAAGGCTGTGGGACATTTCCAAAGGAGTGATTCGTGTAGGTGGTGTGGATATTTCTACCGTAGACCCAGAGGTACTGCTGCGGGATTATTCTATGGTGTTTCAGGATGTGGTGCTGTTTGACGATACCGTGATGGAAAATATCCGTCTTGGTAAGCGTGGCGCAACGGATGAAGAAGTGCGGGCTGCGGCCAAAGCGGCCAACTGCGATGAGTTTGTTCATCGGCTTCCCCAGGGCTACAACACCCCCATCGGAGAAAACGGGGCGAAGCTTTCCGGTGGTGAACGGCAGCGTATCTCTATTGCACGAGCCTTGTTGAAAGACGCCCCCATCGTCCTTCTTGACGAAGCAACGGCCAGCCTGGATGTGGAAAATGAGACAAAGGTTCAGGGAGCGCTCTCCCGTCTGCTGGCAGGAAAGACTGTGTTGGTGATCGCTCACCGGATGCGTACTGTGGAGGCAGCCGATAAAATCGTCGTTCTGGCAGATGGTCGGGTTGCGGAGGAAGGAACACCGGCAGAGCTGATGGACAAAAACGGTCTTTACCGCCGCATGGTGGAGCTACAACGACAAAGCGCCGGGTGGCGATTAAATTAAGCGATTTAGACTGAGAGTTCTTTAAAAGTTCTCTCAGGCTTTTTTTGTATAAGAAAGCTCAAGGTTCAAAAGAGGCAGACACACTATGAAAGATAAATTTCTTTGATAGTGATCTGTCTTTTTTTAATTCACCACTTGACATTGTGGCAAAGACCCTTGCTCGGGAGAACAGTAGAACTTCTTCTCCTCACGTTTTTGAGGGTTAACCGTCTGTTTCTACTTTGATATATACGTTTAAAAGCCCTCGCTGTCAATTTTTTTGACCATAAATTTTGAAAATTTTCATAAAATTTTTCAGGCTAAAAACATCAGTACAAAATTCAAAAGACGTCAGCATACAGACCTAAAAACATCAGCATGTTTTGGACAAAGTATCAGCATACTTTGCTCTGGCATTGGAGCTGGTAGACTCGGGCTTGAACAGTCCGGGTTAAAATGCGTTGGATTTTCCGATACAAGCCGTTTAGCGGAAACAACTTACAGACTCTTGCACAATACAGAGGGAGAAAAAAACTATGGAAATTTGCGAAAAATCAAAATTGTAAATCTCTTAAAAGAGCAGGACTACAATGTTTTTTATAAAGTCTTAATTTTTATTCCACAGTGGATTTCAATATTTCTACGGTTTTTTGAGCGGTTTTTTCCCATGAAAAATCTGCCGCACGGCGGATTCCGCTTTCTATAAGTTTTTTGCGAAGTGCCCTGTCAGTAATTATGCGCTCAATGCAGAAAGCCATTTCTTCTACATCATCGCTGTTGAATAACAGAGCGCTGTCACCTGCAATTTCGCGCAAAGCCCCGGAAGAAGAACATGCTACAGGAACACCGGTCGCCATCGCTTCAAGAACAGGCAGTCCTACACCTTCGTTGACTGAAGGGAAAATGCACGCTTCTGAATTTCTGTACAGCTCCGGAAAGTTTTCATGCGGGAAATACCCTGTTATAAAAATGTCGCTTGCTGCAGTTGAAGAAAAAGCTGCCTTGTGTACCTGTTCGCCAAACGGACCTTCGCTTCCGGCTATGACAAGTCTGTGCGGAAAACCCGTTTTCTGCTTAAAGATGGAAAATGCCTTTATAAGTTCAATATGCTTTTTTTCGGCACTCTGCATGCGGCTGGCATAAATTATGTACGGCCGTTTTATTGCAAAAGGCTTTATGTCAATTATTTCACCACCAGAGTCCAGCACGTCTGTAGGAAAGAAAAGACTGTGGTCTATTCCGTTGTGAACGACTTCTATGCGCCTCGGTGAAATTCCCGAACGCAGTATATCTTCCCTGACATATTCACTTGAAGCAATTACGCAGTTTACAGAAGAAAGGCCTTTTTTTATCTGCCAGCGGGCAAATGCATCTTCTCCTGAAGCAAATGCTGCACTGAGTATGTCATTGACAACGGCCACTCCGGGAACAGAAAATGATGAAGGCAAAAGCCGTGCACCTGCGGTATACAGAACAGAATCATAGGAATTCTTCCTGCAGAATTTGTTTGCCCTAAAAAAATGCCAGTAACGCTCTGCTGCAAGACTGTCGGGAACATTGACGCCGATGTATTTCAACGGCAAATCAGAAGTATATGTATATCTGTCAACTTCGGTTCCGAAAAGTTCAAATTCACAGTCAGAAGGAAGACTGCGGACTAAAGAAAGAAGATATGAGCCCTGCCCCGACCTTCCGTGATCGCAGCCGAATGTATCAATTCCGAATTTCATAGCAGCGGGATTATATCCTAAAAATGCAAAATATGCTATAGTAGAAAAATGAATACTACTTTTTCAGATCTTGGAATCACAAAAGAACTTACTGACGCCCTTGCACTTGCCGGAATAACAGAACCTACTGCGGTCCAAAGGGAAGTCATTCCGCTTATTGCAGCAAAAAAAAATATTATGTTCCAAAGCGAAACGGGCACCGGAAAAAACGCTCGCCTACCTTCTTCCGCTTATACAGAGGCTTGAAACAGAAGAAAATCCTTCAAAAGCCGTAAAAATTCTTATTGCTTCCCCTACGTACGAACTTGCCGCCCAGATAAAGGTTCAGATTCAGGCTGTTTCAAAGGTAAAATGTGCACTTTGCATCGGAGGTGCCCCTATTGCGCGCCAGATTGATATGCTTAAGGAAAAGCCGCAGATTGTTATAGGTGGGGCTGCCCGTCTTCTTGAACTTATCCATCTTAAAAAACTCAAGGCAGACAGTACCGAAGTTCTTGTTCTTGACGAAGCAGACCGTCTTTTGTCACCAGAACTGAGGGATTCTACGGAAGGACTTCTGGAAAGACTGCCTGCAAATGTAGAGCTTATAGGAAATTCGGCCACGGTAAGTGACTATACCAGAAAAATTCTTCAGAAAGCCAGGGACGGAATAACCGGCGGAAAATATTCAGAAGAAGATGCAATTAAACTTGTTACACTGCCGCTGGAAGATGTCCTAAGAAAAAGAATTGAACACTGGGCCATCTTTGCCGAACGCAGGGACAAAATTGACACTCTCAGAAGCTTCATTAACGCAGAAAAGCCGCAGAAACTCATTGTTTTTACTGCAAGAACCGACCAGATCGAAAACATTGTTTCAAAGCTTGCCTACAGAAAAATTGACTGCGCGGGTCTGAGCGGAAAAACAGACAAAAAGAACCGCAAAGCCGCAATTGACCGTTTCAGAAGCGGAAAACTGCCTGTCCTTGTAACGACAGACCTTGCCTCACGCGGACTGGATATTCCGGGAATAACGCACGTCGTGCAGATGGATTTGCCCGAAACTACAGATTTCTTTATTCACAGGGCTGGAAGAACGGGACGGGCCGGAAACACAGGAATCAACTGCGTGATTGGTGACGAAAGGGAAATGGAAAACTACGCAAGACTTGAAAAAAAGATTCACATAAAAGTTTACCCCAAGATTCTCTACGGCGGAAAACTTCTGGCTCCCGAAGACTGCGAATAAATGCAGCTGTGAAAGTTTTGGTTGTATCTTGTTACAAAGTACCTTTACTGATATAATGCTTGGAAGTCCCGGTTTGCAATCGGGGCTTTCTATTCTAAGATGTGCCTCTGTTATTGGTGCATTTCTTTCAAGAGGAATCATGTGTTTTTAAAAAGTCTGGAAATCTACGGTTTTAAATCATTTGCCGACCGTACCCGCATTGTATTTGCGGACGGAATAACAGCCCTGCTCGGCCCCAATGGATGTGGAAAAAGTAATGTTGTAGACGCAATAAAATGGGTTCTTGCCGAAAATAAATCAAAGAACCTTCGCGCAGAATCCATGGAAGACGTAATCTTTAACGGAACAGAAGCAAGACCTGCACTTTCCCTTGCCGAAGTTTCACTCACAATTGCAAACGAAAACGGACTTCTCCCTCTCGAAGACAGCGAAATTGTCATAAAAAGACGCCTCTACAGGAACGGTGAAAACCAGTATTTTATTAACGACAGACAGGTTGGAGCCACAAACATTCGCAAGCTCTTTATGGACACCGGTGTCGGTAAAGCTGCATATTCTGTCATGGAACAGGGTAAAATTGACCAGGTTCTCTCTTCCAAACCCGAAGACCGCCGCTATCTTTTTGAAGAAGCAGCAGGAATAAGCCGCAGCAAAGCAGAGGTTGCAGACGCAGAGCGCGAACTCGAAAGAACAAGGGCAAATCTTGCACAGATAGACATTGGTCTTGCAGAAACAAAGCGCAATTACGAAACGCTTAAGGTTCAGTCAGACAAGACTTCAAAGTACAGAAAACTCAACGAAGACAAGTTCAATTACGAGCTGGACATTCAACTTCTTAAGCTCAAGGACTTTACCCAGAATAAGGCAAGACATGAGCAGAGCCGCGCTGAAGCCGAAAAAAAACGCAATGCAGCCGCCGCAGAAATAGAAGAAATCTACAATACACTCAACGAAAATACCGACAAAATCAAGTCCCTCGAGGAACAGGTAAACATAAAGCAGCAGGAAGTCATTAAACTGAGTGCTGAACAAACCGGTAAAAAAGCAATGGCAAAACAGCTGCACGACCATCAGAGCCAGGTAAAAGAAGCCATTGGACAGATAGAAAACCGCATAAAAAACGTTCAGGAACGCATAGAAGAATACAACGAAGACATTGATGCTCTTAACGCCGAACTTCACGAAAAAAACAAAAAACTCGATGACATTAACAGAAATATAGACGGATTCGTACAGAACATTGACCAGTCTTCGGGACAGATTCATGAAAACGAAGCCCATATTGCAGAAAACGCACAGAAGATAAGGGCACTTGATGATGAAAGAGCCGAACTGCAGAAGCAGCTCGAAGCCATTACAGAAGACATTGTAACGGAACTTGACGCAAAACTTAAGGACGCAGGCTATTCTTCTGCAGCAAACAAAAAGGCAAAGGACGAACTGGACACAAAGCTCGAAAAAATAAAGATTTTTGCAAACGGACGCGCAAACATATTCCGCGACTTTGCAGCCCTTCCTTCGCACAGTGAAAAAGATTCTGCCGTTATGGGAACAGATGCTGTAAAGGCATTTTCTGATCTTCTTGAAATGCTCACAGACCTTTCAGAGGCACTTGAGCAGTACACAAAGACGGCTCCAAGATTCATAGATGACTTTCTGTCACCTGAAGGAATTATTACAAAAAAACGCGGCATAGATTTTTCAATCCAGGAAAACCTCAACAAGATAGACGGAATTCAAACCGAAAACGACGGTCTTGTAAAAAAGAATTCCGAACTTACAAAAAAAATCGACGAATACAAGGAAACGCTCGCAAAACTCAGAATAAACCAGGCACAGATGAGCCAGCAGATTACTTCATGCGAGCAACAGATTTCTACACTGCGCAAAACCCTTGCTTCGGAAGAAAATTCACTGCGCGAACAGCAGAACGAGCTCTTTAAAGAAAACCAGCGCAAAGAAGAGATGGATGACCAGATTGCAGAAATTGAAGAACGCATTGCAGAACTTCAGCAGCAGGGAGAATCCATTACAGCAGAACTCAACGGACTGGATGCACAGATCAAGGAATGCTACAGCAAAGTAAGCGGAAAAGAAAGCGCACTCCAGAAAAAGCAGGAAGAACGCAACAAATACCAGTCTCAGCTCGAAAAGTTCAGCGTAGACATTGTACAGAACGAAACAGAAATCAGAAACGTAAAGCAGAACTTTCAGGACAATTATTCGCGTGATCTTATGGAATTTGAAGAGCGCATGTACACAATTACAGCCTCTTCTGCTTCCCTAAAGGAAAAGCTTTCTGAAACAAAGCAGAAAATTCAGGAACTGGGCTCTGTTAACCTTATGGCTGTTGAACAGTTTGCCGAAGAAAAGGAACGCTACGAAAAGCAGCAGGCAAATTACAACGACACGCAGAAAACCCTTGAAAGTCTTGTGCGCGTAAGTGAAGAAATCAGAACAAAATCTTCGGAACTTTTTTTGGATACATACAACAAAATCAGAAGAAACTTCCACAATATGTTCAGAAGACTGTTCAACGGAGGCCGCGGTGAACTTCGTCTTGTAGACCCGACAAATGTTCTTACAAGCGGAATTGACATTTATGCACAGCCGCCGGGAAAAAAGCTCGAAAACATTTCACTGCTTTCTGGTGGTGAAAAAACAATGACAGCGGTTGCTCTTCTGTTTGCAACATACCAGGTAAGACCAAGCCCGTTCTGTCTTCTTGATGAGATTGACGCCGCCCTTGACGACAAGAATGTTTCGAGTTTTGTAAACACGCTCAGAACTTTTGCAGGAGTAAGCCAGTACATTGTCATTACACACAACAGAAAAACCGTAATGGGTGCTTCAAGTATGTTGGGAGTCACAATGGAAGAAAGCGGAATCACAAAAATTGTTCAGGTAAGGCTTGATGAAGACATGATAAACGGTCGCGCTTCCTTTGACTCGCAGGACGACTTTGTAGAAGAAGATGTTCCACCCGAAGAAGGCATTGTAATTCCGGCAAGACCGCCCCGCAGGGAACATAACCCCGACGGAACTCTGAAGGAACCACAGGCATCAGAACAAAGTCCGGCTGTTGCAGAACAGACAGAGTCTTTGCAGGAACAGAACCCGCAGAAAGAGCAGACAGATTCTTCTGGGGAACAGAGTGCCGCTGGCGAAACTGAACAGCAAGAGACGACATGAGATTACCTGACAGAATATCAGATACGGTAAAAAAACTTGCTTCCAAAAAGAGTCGGCTTCTTGTTACCGTACTGGCACTGATGGTGTTTCTATTTATAAGCGCGATGGTAATTGCCGTCGTGCAGATTCCCAAAAACCATAAAAGAACCGTTGTAATTCCGACGGCAGAGCGCTACGTTCAGACAAGGGAACTACTTGCCCCCGCTGAAAGCACTCTTACTGAAGACCACTATTTTTCAAGAATACCCGAAGACAGATGGACGCAGGAAGAAACAGACAGATACTTTACCCTTCCAGACGAAAGCGGTCTTGAAAAATTGCGGAATTCAAACAAAGAAATAATTGATTCAATCATAGGAGCTGCTCCGTGAAAAACTGCATTAAATATACGTTTACCCTGTTTCTTTCAGCACTGTTTTTTGCCTCGTGTGCATCTTCCCCAAAAAAAGAGCCGCCTGCAGAAGTCCCGCAGGAAACGTTACCGACAGAACCGGGTGCCATACAGGAACCGCCTGTTTATGAAACAACAGACACTACCACAACAGAGCCGGAACAGCAGGAAACAGAACCGGCGCTTGAGCCTGTAGAAGGAATAGACGGCTTTTTTATAACAGAACCGCTTCCTCAGGACCAGAGCGGCGAAACAGAACAATCGCAGGAACCTCTACCCGAAACAGAACCCATAGAAACAGAAATTCTTACCCCTGAAGAGGATATCACTTCAGAAAGCGCTATTACCCAACCGGAACAGTCTCTGGAAAATACCTCTGGCGAAGTACAGCCGCAACAGGAAACTCAGGCAGAACAGCCGTCTTCTGTACCTGAAACACCAGAAGAACAACAGGTTCCAGGCAGAACAGAAATACAGACAGAACAAACTACAGAAGAAACAAACGCGACAGAACAGCAGCTGCCGCAGACACAGGAAACAGATTCACAACCCGAGCAAACACCAGAAGAAAAAACAGAAAGTGCAGCCGAAGAAATAATCCCTGTTCCGTCCCGTTCAATGACAATGACAAGCGGTCAGTATCTGGACATTTCCTACCCAGGAAGCGGATGGCTTTACCTTGGCGAAGAAGACGGAAAGCAGCTGTTCAGATACTTTGGCAGAAAAATCGGAACAACGGATACTTCATTTACACTACGCTCAAGAAATGAAGGAACAACCCTTCTTCACTTCAGTAAAACAGACACCCTTACAGGAGACATAATAGACGACTGGCTTGAAGTTACGGTCAAAGGAAAAAACGCAACGCAGAAACACGCGCAGGCTCCTTCATATGCACAGGCTGTTCCGCCAAGACCGGCACGAAAGTCAAATACAGTTCAGGAAGAAACCGCTTCTGAAACACAGCAGGCAGTTTCACAAAGCACTCCTTCCCGAGAAGACAAAAATACTTCTAAAAATACCGCCGGCACCGTACAAAATACCACTGCCCCAAAAAAGACAATTCCAGAGCCAGATACAACCGTGCAGCCACAGCAGAATTCATCTTCGCAGAAAGGAGACTCCGGTACAACAATAATCCAGACTTCGGAATCGGCTCCTGAAGAAGACATTTCTGTAGAAACAGTTCCATCTGAAGTTATGGAAAGTACATTTTCAGAAATCGAAGAAGACTCACCTCTTACGGCAGAAGACTACCTTTCGCTTGCAAAAAATTCGTTTGACTCAAAAGATTATGTTCAGACACTGCGGTACCTGGACTCGTTCTTTGAAAAGGCAACGTCAAAAATAGACGAAGGACTTTTTCTTAAAGGGCAGGTTCTTGAAACAAATTCCCAGGTAAGGGACATAAAGAATGCACTTGCTGCCTACGAAACGATTGTAAGGGAATACCCGCAGAGTACAGACTGGAACAGTGCACGCGAAAGAATCACCTACCTTAAGAAATTCTATTTCAATATAAGGTAATTGAAGTAATGCAGAATTTGTTATATATTGAATACTAATTGAATAATCAGAGGAAAAGAATGTTAGACTATAAGTTTATTAAAGACAATCTTGAAGCTGTCAAACAAAACATAGCAAACAGAAACATGGTAGCAGACGCTGATCTGGTAGTAACACTTTACGATGAGCGAACAACACTTGTTACGGAACTTCAGAACCTGCAGCAGAAAAGAAACGCAAATGCCGCTGCAATGAAGCAGAAGCTTGACGCAGAAACAAGACAGAAATACATTGACGAAGGAAAGTCCCTCAAAGATTCCATCTCTGAAACAGAATCAAAACTTGCAGACATAGAAACAAAACTCGACGAAGCAGCCCGCAAGATTCCGAATATGGCAAACCCTGCTGCTCCTGTAGGAAAAGTTGACACAGAAAATCTTGAAGTAAAAAAAGTTGGAACACCGCGCAAGTTCGAGTTTAAGCCCAAGGATCACGTTCAGTTGGGTGAATCACTTGACCTTATTGACTTTGACCGCGGAACAAAAGTTTCGGGCCCCAAGTTCTACTACCTCAAGAATGAAGCTGTTTTCCTTGAACAGGCACTCATTATGTATGCTCTCAATACTTTAAGAAAGCACGGCTTTACTACATTCATTACACCGGACGTAGCAAAGGAAGAAATTCTTAAGGGAATAGGATTCAATCCGCGCGGAAACGAAAGCAACGTATATACACTTGAAGAAGAAGGAACCTGCCTTGTTGCAACAGCAGAAATTACACTCGGCGGTTACCATTCCGGCGAAATTCTTGACAAGTCAAAGCTTCCTCTTTTCTACTGCGGACTTTCACACTGTTTCAGAAGGGAAGCAGGCGCTGCGGGACACTTTAGCAAAGGTCTTTACAGAGTACACCAGTTTGACAAGGTAGAAATGTTCGTTTACTGTCTGCCCGAGCAGAGCAACGATTTGCACGAAAAACTTCGTCTTATTGAAGAAGAAATTTTTGAAGGACTGGGACTTCCGTTCCGCGTAGTAGATACATGTACAGGAGACCTTGGTGCACCTGCATACAGAAAGTGGGATCTTGAAGCATGGATGCCCGGAAGATCTGACGCAGAACACCCCGACGGAGACTACGGTGAAGTAACTTCTACTTCAAACTGTACAGACTACCAGGCAAGACGCCTTAACGTAAAGTACCATGATGATGATGGAAAGAACAAGTACGTGCACATGCTCAACGGAACTGCAATTGCTGTAGGACGCGCAATGCTTGCAATTCTTGAAAACTACCAGAATGCCGACGGTTCAATTACAGTACCTGAAGTTCTTGTACCTTACTGCGGATTCGACAAAATCGGTCCGAAAACAGACTCAACTTCTCCGCTGTACCGCACCGCAAAGGCCGGCAAATAATTAAAAAAGGCTCCATAATGAATAAACCGACAAACTTTGCAAGATCCATTTTTCTTCTTCTGTTATTTGTCTCTTTCATTATGGTTGCCGCTGTTCTGAAGCTCACGTCATCGTTTTTTATTCCGCTTACGGTGGCGGTGCTTTTGTCTTTTGTTTTCTACCCTTTTGTAAAAAGAATGAATTCCGTCCATATTCCGTGGATTATAGGAATTCTTATAATTGTTTTTATTGCAATGATTTCCTTTTTTGTCGTAGGAAATCTTCTTGTAGCAAGTCTCAAGACAATCCTGAGCACCTACCCAAAGTACGAAACGCGTTTTCTGGGGCTTTACGAATTTCTGGCGCAGACATTCAAGCTGCCTTTTGACGAAAATTCTTCGCTTTTTGCAAACCTGTGGAGTTCCCTTGGTGTAAGAACCACGGTACAGAACTGGGCAATTTCTTTGAGCAACTATATGATTTCGGGCGCAAAAGTTATTCTGATGATTGCGCTTTTTGTAATTTTTCTTCTTATTGAACTCAGGGGAATGCATTCAAAGGTAAAAACAGCATTCAAGGAAGAAGGAACCAGCCGCAAGCTTATGTTCATTGCAACAAAAATAATTGCAGAAGTTACGAGGTACATTTCAATAAAGTTTACAATTTCTCTCATTACCGGTGTTCTGGTATTTCTTTCTACTTCTGTAATAAAGATGGACTTTCCCATAATCTGGGGTTTTCTTGCATTTATTCTGAACTTTATTCCAAACTTCGGCTCGATTATTTCGTGGCTGGTAACAACAATGTTTGCACTCCTTCAGTTTTACCCGCAGTGGGGATACGCAATTTATGTTGCGGCTGCAGTTCTTGCAATAAACATGATTTTGGGTAACATTGTCGAACCAAGATGGGCAGGTTCTGACCTTGGAATATCACCTTTTATTATTCTTGTGGGACTTTCACTCTGGGGCTGGATGTGGGGTTTTATAGGAATGATTCTTTCTGTTCCGCTTCTGGTAATAATCAAAATTATTTGCGAAAACATAGAATTCCTTAAACCGATTGCGGTTCTTTTGGGAAACGGTTCGGACCGCAGCAAAAAACGCCGGACGCACATTCCTTTCTTTAACAAAAAAAATCATGCAGCAGGAACAGAAACCGCGGTTCAGGAAACAGACGCTTAAAGGCTCTATTCCAGTTTTTTTCCGGAAAGGCGCTCGTACAAAAAGCGGTCGTCTTCTTTTTTAAGGCCGTCAAATTTGAGCGAAATGCACGAACGGCCGCTTTCACTGTCATCTGAATAAACTTTTTCTACTTCGCACTGAACGTCTATTATTCTTTTTAACAGACGGCTTGAAGAAAGTGCAAATGTCATTGAAAGAAGATATGTTTCGCCGCATGAAAGGGATGCACATTCCCCTTCTGCACAAAGAACAATTCTTGAAGTATCAACGTAGATTATTCCAAACGGACGGCATCTTCCTTCTATTGCAGGCGGAAGGGACAGATTTCTCTGCGTAAGAAAACGGACGACATTTATAAGCTGCAGTCCGTTTCCTACAGGAGCAGAAAGGCCGCTTTTTACTTCTGACACGAATTTTTCAAGCAGTTTTTTTGCAGCTTTCTGCACTTCTGTTTCTATAGAGTCCCATCTGGGCTGGACAAAAAGGTCGTATCCGGCTTCGGGAATGCATTCAAGTGTCACGCTTTTTGTTCCCGAAGAAAAGGAAAGTGTCGCGCTGAAGTCATAGTTGCATTTTACAATAACATCAGGAACGCGCTTTATGCTTGACGGAACAACGATGGCCAGCCCCTGTGAGCATTCTTTCATTGTCGTAATAAAATAAAGTCCCAGGTGGTTGAAGTAAAACTGAACGCGCACGGTCTTTCCCAAAAAAGGCTGAACAGAACGCACCTGGTTTTTAAGAAGAATTATACCTTTGTCCAGAACGGTTATCTGCTGTGAAGGAATGGCTACAGGAAAAACAGCGCTTGCCGGAACCCGCTCGTCGGCAGAAGGAAGTTCGGTTTTGTTTTCGGAAAGCTCGGTTTCGGTCATAAGAGGCTTTTCTTCTAGCGTAATGGTAAGAGGCACATTGTCGTCCCTCAAATACTGAAGAACAAGTTCCCTTTCAATTCCCGTAAGTTCTTTTTCCTGATTCATAACTTCCCCTGCAAAAATATCTGTCATTAACGGCTGTTTGAAGTGTCCATAAACGAAATCTGGTCTACTTCCCACGACGCTTCTGATTTTTTTAGAAAAATATAAACATCTGTGTGCGGCGCAAGATAAGAAACACTTTCTTCCTGTGAAGTAAAAAAGCGCACCGGACACTGATAAATTCCGTCCTGAACAAAAGGTTTTCCTATCACATACCTTGAAAATACAGTTTCTTCTTCAAAAAGGCGCGCCAAATCATAGCGGAACATTACAAGCGAATATACATCACCTTCTGCCATAAAAGAGTCTGCCCCTTCACCCGAAACAAGTGCACTGCAGAACGCATTGAGTGTTTCAAGAGCCTGTGTATCGTAAAGGGAAGTATCAAGGCTTGCAAAACCGCGTATATAAGGTGGCAAAGGCGGATATTTCTGCCGATCTGAAGAAACGGCGGCACTGTAAGGCGTAGTTTTTACACTTTTTGAAACACCGTCTGCACCGATAACTTTCTGTTTGAGAAAGTCCCCCTGCAGTTCTTCTGACCAGACGACATTTTGTGCCATGGAATCAGAAACAGTGCGCAAGGTTTCGGCAGTCCGAACAGAAGAAACCTGTGCCGGATTTGAGCAGGAGAAAAAGAGTGACAAAAGAAAAGCTGCAGAAAATAACTTTAAAATGCGCATTACAACTATTATAACACAATACAGGTAAAAAAGATAGTTCAACAGCGTATACCTTGAAAAAAACAGTGTTAAACAGTAAAATAAGTTATACTTATATTCAAATCTGTAGAGGTATAAAAATGTCTTTGACTCTAGCCGAAAAAATAATCCAGAAACACATTGTAAGCGCAGCCTCGGGCTTTGTTCCGGGAACTCCGGTTAAACGCGGGGACGACATTGCAATCAGAATAGACCAGACTCTTACACAGGACGCAACAGGAACCATGGCCTATCTTCAGTTCGAGACAATAGGTGTACCGCGCGTCAAGACAGAAGTAAGTGTAAGCTATGTAGACCACAATACCCTTCAGACTGACTTCAAAAACCATGACGACCACCGCTACCTCCAGTCTGTAGCTGCAAAATACGGTCTGTATTATTCAAGACCCGGCAACGGCGTCTGCCATCAGGTTCACATTGAGCACTTCGGAAAGCCGGGAAAGACACTTCTTGGTTCTGACAGCCATACTCCTACAGGCGGCGGAATAGGAATGATTGCCATTGGTGCAGGCGGAATTGACGTTGCCGTAGCTATGGGCGGCGGTGCTTTCCATCTTGCCATGCCCAAAATTTTTGGTGTAAAACTTACCGGAACTCTCAAAAAGGGTGTCGGAGCAAAAGATATTATTCTTGAAGTACTGCGCAGGGAAACCGTAAAAGGCGGCGTTGGTGCAATTTACGAATATTTTGGCGAAGGAGTAGAAAGCCTTACTGTTCCGCAGCGTGCAACAGTTACTAACATGGGTGCCGAACTGGGTGCAACAACTTCTGTATTCCCGTCTGACGCTACAACAAAAAAATTCCTTGAAAGCATGGGACGTGCTGCTGACTGGACAGAACTTAAGGCAGATGAAGGTGCTGTTTACGACAAGATTATAGAAATCAATCTTTCAGAACTTAGTGCCCTTGCTGCCTGCCCGAATTCACCGGATGCAGTAAAAAAAGTTGCTGAACTTTCACAGACAAAGGTTACACAGGTTGCAATAGGAAGCTGCACAAACTCTTCACTTGATGACCTTGCCGCTGTTGCCGCCATTGTAAAGGGAAAACATATTGCACCGGGTGTAGAAGCAGGAATTGCTCCTGGAAGCCGCACTACACTTCTTATGGCAGACAAAGCCGGAATTCTGGGAGACCTGATACGTGCAGGATTCAGAATTCTTGAAAGCGCCTGCGGACCGTGTATCGGAATGGGATTTGCCCCGAACTCAGAAGGCGTTTCACTGCGTACATTCAACAGAAACTTCAAGGGCCGCTCGGGAACAGCAGATGCAGGCATCTATCTTGTAAGCCCCGAAACAGCCGCAGCAAGTGCTATTACAGGTTACATAACAGACGCTTCGACACTGGACTACGAAGACCCGTCATATACATCTTCAGGAAGGGTTTCTCTTCTTGACGGAACATCGGACCGCCTTTCTTCTGAAGAAATCCGCATGGACGCACAGGATGAAGGTCTTCTTATTGCACCGCTCGATCCCACGGAAGCTGCAAAAGTAGAAATTGTACGCGGACCAAACATCAAGGCATGCCCACCGTGCAAGAGCTGTGAAGACAACCTTAAGCTTCCTGTTCTTCTTAAGGCTGGAAACAATGTTTCTACTGATGACATTATGCCTGCAGGAACAAAGGTTCTTCCGTTCCGCTCGAATATTCCTGAAATAAGCAAATTTACATACGAAAGACTTGATTCTGAATTCTACAACAAGGCTGCTGCAATAAACATGTCGGGCTGTTTTGTTATAGGAGGAGAAAACTTCGGACAGGGTTCAAGCAGGGAACACGCCGCACTCGGACCAATGTACCTTGGTGTACGTGCTGTAATTACAAAGAGTTTTGCCAGAATCCACAAGGCAAATCTTATAAACTACGGAATTATTCCCGTTACATTTGAAGATCCTGCAGATTATGACAAGATTTCTGACGGAGACACACTTGAAATCACCGGAATCTTTGAAAGCCTTAAAAAAGCACTTCCGTTCAACATCTGCGTACACACAAAGAACGGTGACTTTAATATAAAGGGTGTAAATGACATGGCAGAACGTTCAAGAAACATTCTTCTTGCAGGCGGACTTGCCAGTTATACAAAGGCCGGCGGTCAGTAAGATAAGTTCAATACTTTGCTGAAAGTAAAGTATTGAAATTGGGAGACATTTGGAATATGGAAAACATTCATAATCTTATGGAAGAAACAGTTCTGTCTCATGTAAACGATCTTTACGACCAGGCCAAGGCAAGAAATGCAGCATGGCTTACCTGCGACTGCAAAAACTGCCGTCTTGATACGGCAAGTTATGTTCTTAACAGAATACCGCCGCGCTATGTGGTAAGCGGCCGCGGAGTAACGTACAGCAATGCCTTTCTTAACGGAAACAGCCAGGTTTCTGCCGACATTGACAAACTTGTTATTGAAGGAATGAAGATTATAAATTCGGCAAAACGTCCATACCACAGGGAACAGAGAATCAATATGGCGCCGTCTGTTAAGCCCGAAACTTTTGCCTTTCATTTTCCTGTATTTGAAGGAAATATTCTGGACGGACAGACGTTTGAACCGCTTGCAGGCGCACAGGTAAAACTGAACCTTAACGGAAGTGCCGTAAAAATGATGGACATTACATGGCCCAATCCCTGTTCAACTTACGGAACAACAAAAGGAACATACACTTTCTGGGCTGTTCCGGTTGAAGCAGAATCTGAAGGGCTTGTAAAGAAATTCAATTTTTCTATACACGTTGAATCTGAAGGCTACTGCCCTGCTGACTGTATTTTTACTGTTCCCGTAACAAGTGAAACTAACGAAAAGCGCGATTTGGATTCAACTTACAGCGTAAAAATAAAGGATATCTTTCTGTTCAGAAAAGGTACAGAAGATGAAAATGAAGACAATTTCTGATAAAACGGAGGCAATATGGAATCTAAGGAAAACACAGTAACAGTATACAGGGCTTCTGCCGACGACAAGCGCAAATTCTTAAGCAGAACATACGCATGGATGGGACTTGCCCTTGTTTTGAGTGCAGTCTGTGCCTATGCGGCTGCAGTTTCCCCGGCAATTTTTAACCTTATCTGGGGAAGAGGCGCAATCGGATTTATTATTTTGGCTGTTGCCGAACTTGCTGTTGTATGGATTTTTTCTGCAACGATAAGAAAAATGTCTGTTGGAGGAGCAATTTTCTGCTTTATCCTGTATTCTGTTATTAACGGCCTTACACTTTCTTCAATATTTTTTGCATACCACATAAATACAATCGCTTACTGTTTTTTGGGTGCGGCTGTAATGTTCGGGGCAATGAGCATTTACGGTTCTGTTACAAAGTCCAGTCTTGCTTCTGCGGGACACTATCTTATGATGGGTCTTATCGGGGTTATTCTGGTTTCTGTAATAAATATGCTGGTTACTTTTATTCTTAAGATGAGCCTGGGCTGGGTTGAATGGCTTATTTCGCTTGCGACCGTTGTAATTTTTACCGGTCTTACAGCCTTTGACTCGCAAAAGATTCTTAAGGCTGCAAACAGAGCCGACAGTTCAGATGCATACAAAAAACTTGCAATTTACGGAGCCCTTGAGCTTTACCTTGACTTTATAAACATATTCCTTTCACTTCTGAGACTTTTTGGAAGAAACCGCGATTAAGATGGATTTTGCTTTTATAAAAGAAGTCATTCCGCTGTATATTCAGGCCGCAATTCTTACTATAAAAATAGGCGTAGTGGGAATTCTGCTTTCTACACTGGTGGGACTTGTCTGTGCCGTTATAAGATACTGGAAAGTGCCTGTTTTACGGGTTATAGTCAGAATCTACACGGAACTTTCGCGCAATACACCGCTTTTGATTCAGCTTTTTTTCCTTTACTTTGCCCTTCCGCGGCTTGGAATAAAACTCAGTTCGGAGCAGTGCGCTGTTATTGGCCTTACTTTTCTTGGCGGAAGTTACATGGCCGAAACATTCAGAAGTTCCCTTGAAACAGTGGGAAAAAATCAGATTGAAAGCGGAGAATGCATTGGACTTACGCGGCTGCAGATTGTAAGATACGTTGTTCTTCCGCAGGCAGTGGCTGTTTCTGTACCAGGAGTCTGTGCAAACATGATGTTTCTTATAAAAGAGACGTCCATGTTCAGCGCGGTGGCTCTTGCAGACCTTATGTATGTGGCAAAAGATCTTATTGGCCTTTACTACAAGACAGAAGAAGCGCTTGCTCTTCTTGTAATTGCATATTTTATTATTCTGCTGCCGGTAACAGCCGCAAGTGCCTGGGCAGAAAGGAGACTTAGACATGGACAGTTCGGGAATGCTTGACAGTATAAAAGAGGCGTTCGGGGTGTTGTTCATGGGTCGCAATTTTGCAAGGCTTATGGGCGGACTCTGGGTTACAATAAGCATTGCTGCAGTTTCTGTAGCGCTTTCACTTGTTCTGGGATTTATTGTTGGAATTATCATGACGTCGAAGAACAAAATTGTGCGGGCAGTATGCAGAGTTTACCTTGAGTTTATGCGCATTATGCCACAGCTGGTTCTTCTTTTTCTGGCGTACTTCGGTATAACAAGGGCTTTCGGTATTTCACTTTCGGGCGAAGCGGCTTCTGTTCTTGTCTTTACGCTCTGGGGAACGGCAGAAATGGGTGACCTTGTAAGAGGTGCACTTGAGTCAATGCCGTCACACCAGTATGAAAGCGCACGTGCACTGGGCCTCACTGAAAGCCAGATTTTTGTTTACATAATAATTCCGCAGACAATAAGAAGACTTGTTCCGCTTTCGATGAACCTTATTACAAGAATGATTAAAACTACTTCACTTGTAGTATTTGTGGGTGTAATTGAAGTGGTAAAAATTGGACAGCAGATTATTGAAGCAAACAGAATTTCGGTTCCGACGGCTTCCATTGCAATTTATTCTGTTATTTTCATGATGTATTTTGCAGTGTGCTGGCCGCTTTCTTTTGCCGCAGACAGACTCGAAAAAAAATTGAAATAGATTTTCTGACAATGGAGCTTAAAATATGGCGCTGCTTGAAATAATTGACGTAAAAAAAGATTTTCGCGAGGCAGGAGGAATTCTAAAAGGAGTTTCTCTTTCTGTAGAACGCGGCGAAGTTGTTGTTATACTGGGACCTTCGGGCTGCGGAAAAAGCACGCTTCTCAGATGCATAAACGGTCTTGAGTCCATTCAGGGCGGAACAATTTCGCTTGACGGTGAAGTAATAAGCAATCGCACGAAGGAAATGCATCTTATAAGACAGAAAGTGGGCATGGTTTTTCAAAGCTATGATTTGTTCCCGCACATGACGGTTCTGCAAAACATTCTGCTTGGACCAATGAAAGCACAGAAACGCAGTCGCAATGAAGTTGAATCAGAAGCAGAAGCTCTTTTAAAGCGCGTCGGGCTTTATGAAAAAAAGGACGCCTACCCCAGACAGCTTTCGGGCGGCCAGAAACAGCGTGTGGCTATTGTAAGGGCACTGTGCATGCACCCGCAGGTTATGCTTTTTGACGAAGTTACTGCAGCCCTTGACCCCGAGATGGTAAGGGAAGTACTTGATGTAATGATTGAACTTGCAAAGGAAGGCCAGACAATGCTTATTGTAACCCACCAGCTGGAATTTGCACGCGCTGTTGCAGACAAGATTGTCTTTATTGATGACGGACTCATTGTCGAAGAAGACACGCCGGAACAGTTCTTTAACAATCCCAGAACAGAGCGCGCAAGAAAGTTTTTGAGTGCCTTTATGTTTGACAGAATTGAAGCAAAAAAATAGTTTTACCGGATCCTGAAATTTGTAAAAAAAAATCTGCATTTTTGGTTGACATTTTCCTACTATTCCGATATGTTATTTCCAAGAGGTGAAACTTATGAAAAAAAACATTTTCAGGACATTATCGGTAGTCGTTGCAGCAGCTGCAGTCCTTACAGGATGCGCTTCAAAAAATTCAGCCAATGGACGCACCGTTGAGCAGATAAAAAAGAGCGGAAAAGTTGTTATTGCAGTATTCAGTGACAAAAAGCCTTTTGGTTACGTTGACGAAAACGGACTCTACCGTGGATACGACGTTTACTTTGGTGACAGGATTGCAAAGGATCTTGGCGTTAAGGTTGAATACGTTCCTGTTGAAGCCGCCAGCCGTGTTGAAGTTCTAGCCACAGGAAAAGTAGACATTGTTCTTGCAAACTTTACACGCACTCCCGAGCGCGCAGAAAAAGTTGACTTTGCACTTCCCTACATGAAGGTCGCACTTGGTGTAGTTTCCCCGGAAGCAGCACTTATTGAAAAGCCAGAAGACCTTTTTGGAAAGAAGCTTATCATAAGCAAGGGAACAACTGCAGAAACTTACTTTACAAAGAATTATCCCGAAGTTGAACTGCTTAAGTTTGACCAGTACAGCGAAGCCTACAACGCTCTTGTAGACGGAAGAGGCGCTGCCATGTCTACTGACAATACTGAAGTCCTTGCATGGGCACTTGAAAACCCCGGATTCAAGGTTGGAATTGAGTCTCTCGGAAGTCTTGATGCAATTGCTCCTGCCGTTCAGAAAGGAAACAAGAGTCTTCTTGACTGGATTAACAATGAAATTGTTTCACTTGCCGAAGAGAAGTTCTTTCACGCTGACTATGAAGAAACACTCAGACCCGTTTACGGGGCTGCAGCAGATGCAGACAATCTTGTTGTAGAAGGCGGACAGATGTAATTCTAAAGGCCGGCGATGTCTTTGATTACTTCACCGGCTATGATAAGTCCCGCTACGGACGGCACAAAAGGGTTGCTTCCGGGCGGGATTTTTTTTATCCCGGAGTCTGTTTCTGAAGCAAAAGACTGTCCTTCCAGTGCATTTTGTACTTTCAGCGCAGGTTCTGTAGAAAAAACGACTTTGAGTGAAGGTATGCCTCGCTTTTTTAATTCATGGCGCATTACCTTTGCAAGGGGACAAACTGATGTTTCGTAAATGTCTGCTACACGGAATTTTGTTGGATCAAGTTTATTGCCTGCCCCCATTGAACTTATTACCTTTACACCGGCCTCTTTTGCCTGAAGTACTATCTGTATCTTGCCCGAAACCGTGTCTATACAGTCAATGACGTAATCGTACAGAGAAAAATCAAATGAAGAGGCTGTTTCTGGAAGAAAGAATTCGCGGCGCGCCGTTACGCTGCACAGAGGGTTAATATCTTTGATGCGTTCTGCAACTACATCTACTTTGGCCCGTCCCAGAGTGGAATGTAGCGCACAAAGCTGGCGGTTTATGTTTGACAGGGCAACAGTATCGCTGTCTACAATGCAAAGTGCGCCTATTCCTGACCGGGCAAGGGCTTCTACTGCATAACTGCCCACGCCCCCTACACCGAATACAAGAATGCGCGCGCTCTTTAAAGCCTGCATTGCCCCGGAACCAAACATAAGTTCAGTCCGAGAAAACTGACTGTCCATAAACTGAATTATTCTGCAAGAAGAATATTGGCAAGAAGTTTGCGCCAGGAGAATTTTGAAGTAAATTCTTTAAGACCATCAGGGCTGAGTTCTGTATAAGAGTCATATCTTAACTGCTCCGGAACATTATTGCCGTTTTTTGCAAAAGAAATGCTGTTTCCAAGGTAGAAGGCTGTCCAGAAAGCGGGTCCTACATCGAATTCTGCGGAAGTTGCTGTATCATCGGGGTCTGTTTCTGTTACTTTTCCTTTGGCAAAAGTTTTCTTTACATAAGTTTCAGCAGAAAGACCTAGTGCATCATTATTTCTTGAAATAATCACAACAGTAAGACCTGCAGGAATTTCTACACCGGACTTGAAGCTTGAATTAGTATACTCGTCGTCAGAATACAAAAAATATCCTGTAAGAGTTACCGTCTTTTCAGTACCATTAGAATCTTTGTACGCGTACTTGAAGTCTTTGTTTACCCATGTGTCCTGCGGAGCGATAAAATCTTCGGCGGTAAAATCGCATGAAACAAAAGAAATGACAGATAATAAAGCTGCACAGATTAAAGTAAAAGCATTTTTCATATCTACTCCAAAATCAAAAAAATATATGCCAATATTATAATTCAACTTTGGGGTAAATGCAATCTGTTATTGAAACACATTTATTTTGAAAAACCGATTATCCGTTCAAATTCAGCCTGCGAAACCGGCCTTGAATAAAGGAAGCCCTGCAATACATCACAGCCTATGCTACACAGAAAGTCTGCCTGGTTCTGCGTTTCTACACCTTCTGCAATAGTCATAAGCTTAAGGTCCTGTGCCATTCTTACTACAGAATTGATAATTGTTCCGCCGCGCTCGGTATTTTCTGACTCGCGCAAAAAGCCCATGTCCAGTTTAAGAATATCTATGGGAACATCCTTAAGCGTGTTAAGCGAAGAATAGCCGCTTCCGAAGTCGTCCATTGCTATTGCATAACCAAGATTGCGTATTCCGTTTACGCGGCCTATAAGGCGTTTCTGGTCGTTCATGTACGCGCTTTCTGTAATTTCAAAGTGAACGGTATGCGGCGGCAAGCTGTAGTTTTTGTGCAGGTCTGAAATAAACGAAATTATATCGTCGTCCTTTAACGTAATGCGCGAAATATTAAGCGAAATGGGCACAACTTTTATTCCTGCTGAATGCCATCTTTGGATTGCTTGGAACGATTTTTCCCAGACATAGCGGTCCAGTTTTTTTATAAAGCCGTTTTTCTCGAAGATGGGAATAAACACATCGGGTGTGCGTATAAAGCCGTCGTCCTTTATCCAGCGGCACAGAACTTCGGCACCGACAAGTGTTCCTGCGGGATTATACTGCGGCTGAAAGAAAAGTTTGAATTCCTGGCGTTCCATTGCGCCCTGCATATCTGCAGTAATCATTGTTTCGAGCTTCATCTGGTCGTGGAATTCCTGCGTGTACATGGTAAACGTGTTTTCCATTGGTGAAGAATTTTTGTCCATGGAAATTGTGGCATAGTTCATCATGTTCATTATTGACTCTGAACGGTCCTGCGCTACATAAAGACCGAACCGCATTGTTACACGGAATGCAATGCCCAGCACCGAACAGTCAATAAATTCACGCTTGGTAAGACGCGCCATATTTTCGGGGGTATATTCAAAAAAGAGTGCAAAGTTTCCGCCGCCAAGACTTGCACAAAGACCTTCGCTACCGACAGTATATTTTAATACAACAGAAACAATGTGAAGTACCTTGTCGCCTGCTTCGAATCCGTAAAGGTCGTCTATTATCTTGAATTTGTTTACATTTCCCGAACAGACTACGTATTTTTTTGCGGGATTGGATTTAAGAAGAAGTTCGGCGTCGCGTACAAAAGCAGCCCTGTTGGGAATGCCTGTCTGCGGGTCTATAAAATAGCGGAAGGCCATTTCTTCGTTCATGTAGTGGATGCAGTTTTCCTTGCGGTTGTACCCGTAGGCAATTGCAGAGGCCATTTCCATGCAGCTTCTGTAACCGCAGAAACCGCAGTTTACCGAACGCTTTTTTACTGTATTTTTGTGCATTGCGGTAAAAATTTCGTCATAGGTAGATTTGGGTATTCTGTACGGCTGCTGGTAATGATCCTGGAAACTGCATGTAAAGTCTGCGCAGTCAAGACCTGCAAACTGTTTTTCGAGCATTTCGAGGTTTCTTTTATGGCTGGCTTCTATGTCCAGATCTTTCATCGAATCTGTAAACATTCTGAAATATTCAATGCAGATGGAAGATACCGTAGAGCGGAATTTTTTTGTTCCCGGTCCGTCAAGACAGCCGTTTCTGCAAGAAACTACTGTTGAAGCAAGAGGTCTTTCGCTGAGGCTGCAGTTTTGTGTTTCATTGCGCAGTACACTGAAAGTATGCGGTGACAAATTGTTGTAGTGTGCTATGATGTATTTTTCGGGGAAAAAGAGTGCCAGGCAGCGGGCCATTCCGTCTTCGGCAGAAATTATGTTTCCAAAAGTGCGGCCGGTCTGGTCGGGGTCAGATTCTGTTCCACTGTATTTGGCTTCGTTAAAGCGCGTAATGATGCTGTCAAAAGAAACGCTTGCATCTATTGTGCCTTTGTGTCTTGAAATAAGGTCTTTTACGGCCACGCACGGGCTTATAAAAACCATTCTGGATGTGTCGCCCAGATATTTTTTTGCATAAATTGCAGTACAGAAAGCCGGCGAATGTACAGGAATGAGTTTCTTTAAAAAATCGATTTCTTCCCGCTCTACACGCAGCGTAAAGGCCGGGCAGCAGTTTACAAGAAACGGAGCTTCATCTTCTTCGTGATGTGCAAGCAAATAGCGAACGTTTGCCCAGACAGAAATTTCGGCTCCAAGTGAGGAACTGTAAATGTTTTTTACACCGAGTGAACGCAACCATCCCAGTACCGAACGGGCGCGGTCTTTGTAAAGGACAAAAAATGACTGGTCAATAATTACGCTTATGTTCTGTGACTGCGCAGCGCCTGTAAAAAATGATTCACTGTCATCGCGGTAAGTTCTTGCTTTCTGCGGACATACAGATACACAACTTCCGCAGATAACGCATTTTCTTGAGTCTACCACTACTCTGTTCTGGCCGTTCTGTATTATGGCACAGTTAGCTCCAAGCACGCTGCAGGCGGCAATGCACTTATTGCATCCGATGCACTTTTCATCTGAATAAACGATCCCGGTATTATAACTGCGCATAACTCCCCCAAACTATTCAAACACCGCAAGAACCAGAGACTGATTCAGATGCATAAAATCCAGCTGTTCTCCGTAGCCTGAAAATCCCACAAAGCCGCCGGAATATGTACCAAGATTCCGTACAAAGTCACCGAATATTCCCGAGCGTTCAAAAAATATGGTGCGGGATTCACAGTTAACGGCAATTGAAAAAGACGGGTTCGGAACGGCATTTACAACCGCAGATTTTGTTTCGCGCCATACTCTCTGGGCATTGTCTGGTTCAAGCAGAATCATTTTTGTATAGCCGTAGATTCTTGAAAAATACGAAATTGAACCGTCTTCGTTTACCCTGTCAAAGTCTGTTATATAAATATCTCCGTCTATTTCGCGGCCCATCGGGTGTGTAAAAAGAGCTTCTGAAAGGCGGTCCCGCGGAACAGTCAGGGCACGCGAAAGTACATCTGCTGCCACACGGCCGTTATATTCGTAAACGGTGCGTTCTTCGCAGTCAACCGAAGTGGCGGTAAACTTGTTTGCAGTCGGTGAATAAATATTTTCGCGGTAAAGAAAGATTTTTCCGCGGGTGTTGTGTACAAGGACGAATACGCACGCTTCATCATAAACTGTTCCGTTGAGCGAAACATACGTTTTCTTTTCTGAAGGCATACAGCCGCCGGAGCTGCCGAATGTGCGTATTCTGGTGCGGGAAAGTGCGTCGCTTAACGTGTCCTGGACAAGCTCTTCTGCGCGGCTCAAAGCGGTTGTAAATTCAAGGCAGCAGGTGTTTTCATAACTGTTGTTTTCGTACGAAGAAAGGGATGACAGCGCCTGTGTAACACATGAGCGGTATTTCATTGGATTTCTGGTAATTTCAAGAAGAACTCCCGAAGAACATTCTATTCCGTCAAAGACAGAAAGACACGAAAGACCACGGCTGGCTGTTCCGCAGGAAGAAAAAACAGAATAAGTAGTGCAGCCGATTACTGTAGAAGAAGGAAAGCGGGACTTGAGCGAACGGGAATAGAATTCAAAGCCCTCTGTATCTGAAGAAAAAATAATGAGAATAGGCTGTGCACAATTATTGCAACCACAGATTTTTGTGCAATTTTCTTCCAGTGCTTTTTTTTCATCTGCATTTTCGCTGAACGAAACAATATACCTTTGCATTTTCTGTTATATTTTACCACATAACAACAGCATTATCAAATTTTATTTAAATCATATTTCGGTTAAAATGCGCATAAAATCATGGAAAAAGTAATTTTATATCACTAGCACGGCAAACACCTGTACAGTATTGCGGCTTTTACTTTTGGTTAGTATGGTAAACGCATGGTTACACTTAAACTTGCAGAGTCCAATACTTTTCCAGCTACAGACAACCTTTTTCAGACTGCCTTCTGGGGAAAAATAAAAACAGCGGCAGGACAGCGCGCCATGTTCTTCTGGGCAGAATCCATTGCTTCATTCACATGAATTTATTTTTTTCTTTAGGTTAAAAAGTTTTCATCCAGTTTTCAAAAAGAGCGGGCCATACAGAACATGCGTCCTGAATTCCGGCGCCGTTGGGCCATGAAGTTTCTGCCGTAGCAAGTGAAAGTCCGTGGCCTCCCCTGCGGAATACATGATATTCAAGCGGAACTTTGTTTTTGCGGCATGCAAGTGCAAATGACAAGCTGTTTTCGAGGGGAACGCATCCGTCTTCGTCTGTATGCCACATAAATACCGGCGGTACAGATGACGTGACATGATCTTCGAGCCTTACGTCTTCTTCTGAATATTCTTTTGTGTCACCGAGTACGTTTTTTATTGAACCTTCGTGCGTGTATTTGCCTGTAGTGATTACCGGGTAACTGAGCAGAAGTCCGTCGGGCTTTACTTCCTGAGCTGAATAAGGCAGATACTTTGAAACAAGCGGACTGTTCCAGTAAACGCCGAGCGATGCAGCAAGATGACCGCCGGCAGAAAATCCGGCAACGATTACTTTGTTTGTGTCAACATGCCATTCTTCACTGTGTGAACGCACATATTTTACTGCTTCGCACAAGTCCAGGAACGCTGCAGGGAACGACATCGGGGCCAGACTGTACCAGACTACACACGCGTTGTATCCGAAAGAATTCATTTTTATGGCAACGGCTTCTGCTTCTCTTGTTGAAAGCATTTCGTAACCTCCGCCCGGGCAGATTACAACCATGGGTCTTTTGCGGTCTGCACAATACTCGTCGTAATTGTCAAGAATGTAAGTTGTCATAAACGGAGTGTAACCGTTGTTTTTGATTCCCTTGTCATGATACTGAACGGGAAGCATTATTTTTTCGTGTGTCATATTTATTCCTTCTTTGTAAAAGTATATTCTATTTGCTGGCAGTTTTCTACACTCAGTGCAAAGCGGCCGTCATCTGTTTTTTTGGACTCAAGCTCTTTTCCTGCCAGATCACAGACGAGGATACCGGGTGAAATTACCGTAAATGTATTTGCTTCAAAAACAGATTTTATTTTTGCACAAACAACAGCAGAATTTTTCCAGACAATGTCTACTGTAAAACCGCCGCGGGCTTTTAACCCTTTTACACTTCCTGCACTCCATTCTTCGGGAAGGGCCGGCAGAAGCTGAATGTTATTGCCGTCACTCTGCAAAAGCATTTCTGCAATGGCTGCACTTGCGCCAAAGTTCCCGTCTATCTGGAACGGAGGGCAGACGTTAAAGAGATTTTTGTACGTTAACTTCTGGAACAGTACAGTCAGATACCGGTGAGCTTTTTGTGCCTGCCCCAGTCTTGCGTAAAGGGCAGTTGTCCATGAACAGCTCCAGCCAGTGTGACCGCCGCCGTGTGAAAGCCTGTAGTCCAGTGACTTTTCGCATGAGTGTGCAAGAGATGAGTCGCGCGCAATGTTGTGGCCGGGGTAAAGCGACCAGAGATGCGAAACGTGTCTGTGCCCCGGTTCTGCTTCTTCGAATTCTTCTTCCCATTCCAAAAGCCGGCCGTCACTACCGGTTTTAAGTTTTGGAAGTTTTGCAGCAGTAGCAAGCGCTTCAAGGGAAAGTTCCTGTTTGCAGCCAAGTATTTCTGCTGATTTTGCAAATTGTTCCAAAACTTCTCTGAAGATAGAAATGTCCATTGCGGAACCGCGTGAAAGACAGCACTTTTTGTTTGTGGAAGGATCAATAAAATTGTTCTCGGGCGAAATTGAAGGGCTGGTTGTTAAAGTTCCATCGGGTTCTGTTACAAGATAGTCCAGAATAAATTCAACGCAGCCTTTTAACACGGGGAACATTTTTTTAAGAAAATTTTTGTCGCCGGTAAACGTATAATGTTCCCAGATATGTGTACACATCCAGGCACCGCCGATCGGCCAGAGAGCCCATTCGCTGCTTCCTCCGGCGGGTGTTGTTTTTCTCCAGATATCGCTGTTGTGGCAGGCGCACCATCCTCTGCAGCCGTATCTTTTTTTTGCAGTGTCTGCACCTGTTACGGCAAGTTCCTGCAGCATGTCAAAAAGAGGTTCATGGCATTCAGAAAGATTGAGTGTTTCGGCACCCCAGTAATTCATTTCTACATTTATGTTTGTTGTATAATTGCAGTTCCAGGCAGGTCTTATGTCCTGATTCCATATACCCTGAAGATTTGCCGGCTGGGTTCCAGGACGCGAGCAGGAAATCAAAAGATAGCGACCGTACTGTAAATAAAGCGGGGCCGTTTTTTCTGTGGGTGTATCTGCGTCAAGTGTGAATTCAACCCGTGAAAAAAGACTTGAAAAGTCCTGCACGTGGTTCAAAAGAATGTCACTGTATTTTTTTTGAAGGACCGCTTCTGTCATTAAAATGCACAGGGATCTGTCGTCTTTTCCATGTGTTCCGGCTTCTTTGTCAAAACCGTTAAAACTTGTAGCGACCGTAAGATAAATTTCTGCTGATGTACATTCGCTTACACAAATATTTGTGTCAGTTACTTTTACGGAACCGCCTGTAGTTTTTACACTCGCCATGCATGTAAAACGCATTCCGCGCGGCTCGTCATAAATTACAGGATCTTCGTCGGGACCAAATTCATTTGGTCCGCATACAGGTGCACGGCCTTCAAGCATAAGTGAGCGTGCATTTATTCCGCTGTAGGAATCGGTTGTGTACCTGAGCGGGCTTTTTAATGAAAGGGTGAACGACAGTTTATTTTCTGCCGAAGATTCAAGATAAATTACGGCTACATTGTCAGGATGCGAAACAAAATATTTGCGCTTGAAAATTATTCCGTTCTGTTTGTAAGAAACATTTACGCAGCCCAAGTTCATGTCCAGTTCACGCGTGTATTCTGTAACAGGGGAACTGTCTGCAAAGTCAAGGAATAAATCTGCAGCCGGTTCGTAAAAAGCGCTCCACGGGCCGAGCATTTCTTTGTCTGCAAGCTGCTGTGCCTGCGTATATTTTTTTTCTGAAAGAAGTTCTCTCACCTGTGAAAGAACGGCAGCCCTTCCTTCATCTGACTCAGGAGCATTGGGAACACCTGACCAGAGCGTGTCTTCATTGATCTGAACTCTCTCGTGTTCTGTTCCGCCGAAGACCATGCATCCGAGCCGTCCATTTCCCAAAGGAAGAGCCTGTGTCCACTCCTGTGCGCTTTTGTCAAATACCAGACTGCATTTCTGCGACACTTACTTCCCCCTCAAGTCTTGTATCTTCTACAGAAGAACCTGCAAAAATTTTTCTGTTTGCATCAGGCAAAACCCAGTCCTGTTTTTCTTCGGAATAATATTCAAAGGCACTTGTATCAAGAGTTACGTTGCATTCCGCGCTTTCGCCGGGAAGAAGATATTTTTTGCAAAAGCCCCTGAGTTCAAGAGAGGGATTTTCTATCCTGCCGTTGGGTTTTTCACAAACGCCGCCGACGTAAACCTGCGCAACTTCTGCACCTGCAACATTGCCGCAGTTTTTTACATTAAACTTAACTTGAACATTGTTGTTCCCAGCTTTGACTTTCATGCCAGAATATTCAAATTTTGTATAGGAAAGTCCGTGGCCAAAACAAAAAGCCGCTTCTTTTTTGAAAGTAGAAAAATATCTGTAACCTACAAACACGCCTTCGTTATAACGCACGTCTGTTCCGTCTCCGGGGAATTCACCCAGTGCGTGTGCAGGACAGTCTTCGAGTTTTTTTGGAACAGTAAACGGAAGTTTTCCCGAAGGATTTATTTTTCCAAACAGAACTTCTGCAAGTGCACGGCCACCTTCCATTCCATTGTACCAGGTCTGGACAATAGCTTTTGCACGGTCACTCCATGCGCTCATATCCACTGCATTGCCCGAAGAAATTACAATTACGGTATTTGCATTTGCGTCAAGTATATCGTTTATAAGCGCATCCTGTTCCAGAGGAAGTTTTATATCGTCCCTGTCAAACCCTTCGCTGTCTATTCTGCAAGGATCTTTTCCGCGCAGGTTTGAAAGCGCATTGTTGCCAAGACGGAATTCGGGATGATAGTGCATTGTTCCGCCTACAAAAATTACGCAGTCACTTTCACGCGCTGCCTTTACCGCTTCGTCATGAAGTTGTGCGCGGAACTTTTCGATATCCTCGCAGTCTTTTTTTGGATAGCCGTAACCCTGGCAGTACCGCACGCGTGTGTTTCCGCCAAGATACATTTTTATTCCGGCAAGAGGTGTTATTTCATAAAGTGCTTTTATGGCAGCGCTTCCGCCGTAGGGAGACTGCATTGCATCTGCGTTGTAACCTATGACAGTTACTGTTTTTGTTTTTTTCTCATCGATTGGAAGAACATTGCCTTCATTTTTCAAAAGGACAACAGATTCTCGCGCTGTATTCAAACATACGCGCCGGTGTTCTTCTGTATTGTATGCGCCCTTATTGCGGTCTTTGCCCTGAATATTAAGCTTTTGCATAAGACGCAGAATTCTTTTTACTTTTGCATCAACTACGCTTTCACTTACACTTCCTTCGCGGACTGCTTTTACAAGAGGGGCTGCAAAATGGTAATCGTCAAAGTTTGGGAAGATGTCCATTTCTATGTCGGTTCCGTTTTCTGCAGCAGCTTTTGTTGAATGAACGGCGCCCCAGTCAGAAACCACAACACCGTCAAAATTCCATTCGTCACGAAGAATTTTTTCCAAAAGAGTTTTGTTTTCTGAACAGTGTACGCCCTGCCAGCGGTTGTACGCACACATTAGCGCACATGCTTTTCCTTCACGCACGGCTGCCCTGAATGCAGGAAAATAAATCTCGTTAAGGGATCGTATGTCTGCGACAGAATTAATATCCGACCGCTGGGTTTCCTGGTTATTCAGGGCAAAATGCTTTACACAGGCCGAAACGTCATTTTTTTGTATACCTTTGATTATGCTTACAGCGAGGCGGCCTGTAAGAAACGGATCTTCTGAAAGATATTCAAAATTTCTTCCGCACAAAGGAGTGCGCATTATGTTGACCCCGGGAGCAAGAATCATGTCTTTGCCGCGGCCCCGTGCCTCACTTCCAAGTACATTGCCGCATTCAAAGGCACGCTCTTCATTCCATGTTGCGGCAATTGCTGTTTCACTCGGAAGATAACTTACAAAGTCATCATTTGTTCCGGGTGTGTCCCAACTGTCGTCACAGAATTCGTTGCGGACTCCCATAGGTCCGTCTGACATAACAAGAGAAGGTATTCCTTCCTTAAAGAAACTGGTTCCGCAAGAACAGTCGCGATTTACGCCTGCAGTTCTGAAAAGCCCTGCACCGTGAATCATTGCGCATTTTTCTTCGAGCGAAAGTCCGGCAACAATTTTGTCTATCTCGAAATCCGTCAATTTATTTACTCCGGTCTAATTCTATTGCGTTCAAAAAGGACTCGGCTATAAGCGTGTGCCCCGGAAGATTTGGATGAACGCGGTCCATTGTGAACATATAAGGATGCTGGTATTTGAGTACGCGGTCAACAGGAGTCTGGCAGTCAATGAAGAGCTGATTGTACTCCTGTGCGACTTCTTTTATTACAGCATCGAATTCACGTTTTTTTATGAACATGGGTTCGGTTTCGTTAAGTTCAAAAAGAACAGGTGTCATAAGAAACACTTTCTTAACGTGCGAAACTGTTTTGTCCATAATTGAGCGAAGGTTGGCGCGGAACATGTCTTTGTCAACAAGCTTTTCCTGACGCAGTGCACTGTCAAACCAGCGCCAGACATCGTTAATTCCTATCATAATAGAAACATAGTCTGGCTTGAGCGACATTATATCTGAGTCCCATCTGTTGTTGAGGTCTTCGGATGTATTGCCGCTCACACCCTGGTTTATTACCATGATGCTGCTTTGTGGTGCAAAGGCCAAAAGATTTGCATAAACTACATGAACATAACCGTCGCCCCAGGTACTCCAGAAGCAAGGAGGCAGTTCACGGTTTCTTCCGCAGTCGGTTACAGAATCTCCGGCCATAACAAGCCGGCTTCCCTTCTCCAAAATCATACACGCTCCCATAACGGAAGGCTCATAAAGTCATATTCTTCTGTGAACCATTTTCCGCATTCAAGATTAAGCTCCCGTCCGTCAATATAATGGCGCCATTTTCCTGCCGGAATATAATAGCTTACCTTATTGTCTTCTGAGAAAACAGGTGCTACAAGGAATTTGCTTCCGAGCATATACTGTCTGTCGAGCTGTGCACAAGAAGGATCTTCGGGGAATTCCAGCATCATTGCACGAAGGACAGGAACACCTGTTTTGTTTGCTTCCTCTGCGGCTTCAAGAATATAAGGGAGCATTTTTATTTTAATCTCGGCAAATTTCTTTGCAACTTCAGAAGACTCTTCGTCAACAGACCAGGGCACACGGTATGAATTGCTTCCGTGCAGGCGGCTGTGTGATGAAAGAAGACCAAACTGAAGCCATCTCTTAAATACAGCCGGCGGCGGGTTTCCTTCAAAGCCGCCGATATCATGGCTCCAGAAACCAAAGCCTGACAGTCCCAGTGAAAGACCGCCGCGCAGAGTTTCGGCCATGGACTCGAATGTAGACTCGCAGTCACCGCCCCAGTGTACCGGGAACTGCTGTCCGCCGGCGGTAGCTGAGCGTGCAAAAAGACATGCGTTTCCTTTGCCGTATTTTTCTTCAAGAAGATTGAATACTGTCTTATTGTAAAGGAATGTATAATAGTTGTGCATCTTTACAGGATCGGCGCCGTTAAAGTAAACACCGTCTTCGGGAATGCGCTCGCCGAAGTCTGTCTTAAAGCAGTCAACGCCCATGTCCAGAAGTGCGCGAAGTTTTGAAGCATACCACTTGCAGGCATCGGGGTTTGTAAAGTCAACAACGGCCATTCCAGCCTGCCACAAATCTGTCTGCCAGACTGAACCGTCACGCTTTTTGATAAAGTATCCCTTTTCCATTCCTTCCTTAAAAAGATAAGAACGCTGTGCAATATAAGAGTTAATCCAGACACATACTTTGAGTCCGCGGTCATGAAGGCGCTTGATAAGTCCTGCAGGATCGGGGAAAGTTTCTTCATCCCAGATAAAGTCGCTCCAGTGGAATCCCTTCATCCAGAAACAGTCAAAGTGGAAAACAGAAAGCGGAATCTTTCTTTCAAACATTCCGTCTATGAAGTGCATAACTGTTTTTTCATCGTAGGAAGTCGTAAATGAAGTAGAAAGCCACAGACCGAACGTCCACTTTGGCGGAAGAGCCGGACGTCCCGTAAGAGCCGTGTAGCGTTCAAGAATCTGTTTTGGTTCAGGGCCGTAAATTACATAATACTCAAGAGATTCTCCCGGAACACTGAACTGAACGCGTGAAACTTTTTCGCTGGCAACTTCAAAAGAAACAGCCCCCGGGTTATTTACAAAAACGCCGTATCCGCGGTTTGTCATGTAGAACGGAATATTCTTGTAAGCCTGCTCGCTTGCTGTTCCGCCGTCTGCATTCCAAATGTCAACAGTCTGTCCGTTTTTTACAAAAGAGCCAAACCTCTCTCCCAGTCCGTAAACGTATTCGCCGACCCCAAGTGAAAGTTCGTCTTTCATAAAAGGAAGCTCGTCGCTGTAGAACATGTGTTCCTGCGGGTGTGAGTGCTTTACCATATAGGCCGCTGACTTTGATTCACTTTTTGTAAGCTGGCGTCCCTTGTCGTTTGTGTAAGTTACTTTCCAGAAGTCAGCAATGCATACGTTTGCTGTAAGATTGCCTGAAGTAATTGAAGCCTCTTTTTCTGAAATAGAAATTGCGGGCTTGAAAGAAGAGTCAGAATTCAGCTCAAAATAAGGACCTGCATCGTATGAGCCTTCATAATGAGAAACCTTCACTTTAATAACATTGGGCATGGGTGAAGAATAACGCACAGTAAGAAGAGTTGCGTTAAGACTGTCGCCACGTGTTTTTGTCACTTTAACAGGTGCATAAACTTCGAGAGTTCCGTTCTGTTCACGCACATCGTAAGCCTGGGCCGCGAAGTTTGCAGAAAATCCGTCGCGAACAACCCAATAACCGTTAGTAAATTTCATATTTCCCCCATAAAAATTGGAATATATATTCTAAATTAATTTATTCAGCACTAATTCCCGAAAGAGTGTTTGCAATACTTAAAACTTCTGTCATTGCAAACGGATTGTAACGGCTTATTTCGTGTCCTGTATCCCACAGAACCGGAGTACAACCGTAATTTTTGCACACAATTGCAACAGAAGAAAGCCAGGCAAGACGGCTCTGTTCGTCTTTACCGCGTACACATCCGTATTCGCCTACAACAACAGGAATTCCTTTTGAAATAAAATTATCGTAAAGAAGGTCAAACTTTCCTTTAAGTTCGGAATAATCTTTTTTTGTTCCCCACGTATACGAATACCAGTCACTTGAAGAATCCATTGAAATGCAGAATGCACTCGGTGTGTAATAGTGGACAGAAAGAATTATTTTGTCTGCGATGTCCTTTGGCATTTTAAACTGACTGTCGCAGCTTCTTTCTATATCTGTCCAGTAACCCGAAGCCATAAGATACCTTTCGCTGTTTGCCCCGCCGGTCTGTCTTACCGTGTCAACAAAAGTCTGGTTGAGTCCGTTAAGAATTTCATAGCGCTTTTCCCAGTTTGAATCAAACCCTACTTCATTCATTGCTTCAAAAACAAGGGACTGTGGATAATCTTTGAACCGAAGTGCGACCTGCTTCCAGGTAACGGCAAGACGTGTATTTACATAATCGAAGTCGGTGGCAGCAGAAAGAATCCAGCTGGTTTTGCTTGTTCCGCCGTCATGGTGCATATTTACAATGACATTCAGATTTTCTTCAAGACACCAGTTCACAACTTCCTGAACACGCGAAAGCCATTTTTCTTCTATAATATAATCTGGAGAAGGACCTGTATGTTCTGTCCAGGTAACGGGAAGGCGCACAGTTTTGTAACCGTATGACGCAAGGGCATGAATGTATTCTCTGCTTATTCTTGGATTACCCCAGCCGGTTTCATCTGTTCCCGGTCCGTCGCGGTCAGTAATTACATCAAGCGTATTGCCTATGTTGATTCCGGCTCCAAGGGATTGTACAAATTCCATCTTTTGCGAAGAAGGAATTGCCCCGGAAGGAACAACGGCTTTTGCTTTCTGAGCAGTAAAATCTGAAAGTACAACAGGCTGTGACGCGCATGAAACCAACAGAAACGCCGCAGCAAATAATGCAGATATTTTCATACAACTCAAATAATACCAAAGCAAAAAGCAGTGCAAAATAGGACAAATTGCACTGCTTTTCTATAAAAATTTGATTGAAAATTATTTTTCTGATGGGTCAGTAATTTCGTAGTCAGAAGAAGCTTTTGAAGCGCGCATAATAGCTTCTACAATGGCTGAATAATTGCTACGGACATTTCCTGTAGAACGGTCAATAAGGCCGAAACTTTCTTTTCCTGTACAGCCGGCGTTATTGTCCCAGGCAACACAGAGCATTCCGTTTTTTCTTGCTGATTTTACAAGATATTCATCGTAGTATCTCTGGTAGTCGCTGTATTTTGTTCCGTTATAGGTTGCGCCGTATTCACCTACATAAATTGCGCAGTCGGTAAACTTTTTGGCAACTTTTGCAAAGGTTTCGTCCATTGTTTTTTCCTGACCCCAGCTGTCACATTCACCTTTAGGAACGTTACCGTAGTCACTGCCCCACTTTTTTATTTCTGCGTTGATTCCAAAAGAAACAGGCTGGTAGTAGTGGAACGAAAGTGCAAAGCGGTTTATTCCGTCAGAAGCAGAACTGTCTTTGGGGAACTCAAAGGCATCTACTGTAAGGTCGGGGTTTGAGCAGTAGCCGTTGAATGCAAGATAGCGGTAGCTGTTGTTGCCCCAGCCGGAACGCACTACTGTACAGAAAGCCTGACTCCAGCGGTTAAGAATTGCGTAGTTGAGACCGTCGTCCTTGAGGTTTATTCCCCAACCCCAGCCACCATCATGAATTTCGTTAAGGGACTCGAACATAAGGTTACTGCCAAAGTCGCGGAATGCATAGGAAATCTGGCTCCAAAAGTCGGTGAACTGAGATGTTACTTCAAGATATTCGTCACGGCCGTCGTCTGCTTTTGAAACGTTAAGCCAGCTGTTGTTGTCGGCACCGTCGTGGTGAAGGTTGATTACGGCAACAAAACCTGCATCCACCGCATTCTGAACAACTTCTTTTGCGTAAGCCATCCACTGTTCGTTTATTTTTCCTGTAGAAGTATTGTAATGGTCTTTCCATGTGATGGGGATTCTTATAAAGTCAAAGCCTGCTCTCTTGACGTTTGCAAACATCTGCTTTGTTGACTTTACCCCACACCATGGGGAATATGAGCTGCAGTTTGAAGTACTGTTGGAAGTGTCAAGGTCATTGCCAAGATTCCAGCCGGCAGAAAGGTTGTCGCTAAAATATTTTTTTGCACTGTCAGTTTTGTTTACAGAAGACGAAACTGTGGCAGAAGCACTGGAATTCTTTACAGCGGTAATTGTTGCACCGCCTGCCCACACCGAAAGGCCGCTTTTTTTCACGAGGGCGGCGTTTTCTTCAGAAAGTGTGTATACCGTAGTCTGCGTGCCCGACTTAAGGGAAGCACCTCTTTTCAGGGCTGTTGCATTAGCCGACCACGTTCCGCCAGAAAGTGCTGTACCTGACGTTCCTTTTGTAGAAAGCAACAGAACTGCACTTGAAGGCGCAGATGTCTGGAAAAGCCCCTTTCCCGCAACAGTTGTTACCGTAATTGTATCGCCCGATTTTACATTGGCAAAGTTTACGCTGTCAAAAGTTACGATTTCTGTCAACTCACTTGTGTCCAGAGTTTCTCCTGAAGGAGAAGATTCGCATGAAGGCAGACAAAGCATGGCTGCTGCAAAAACGGCACAGACGGCCGCGGTATTTCTAAGTATTCTTTTCATACTAAAAGTGTAACACAGGAAAACCGTGCGCAAAACATAATTTTTTTTACTTTTTATATGAGTTTTTTACGAATTGTTACCGGGAGTAAATGGCCGAAAGTTCGTCAAAATTCCACCGGAGTCCGGTACGGTTATACCAGCTGTTGCAGTCCCAGAGCATGGAACAGAAGCCCAGTTCTT
The DNA here is from genome assembly GCF_016117655.1 of Treponema peruense. NCBI lineage: Bacteria > Pseudomonadati > Spirochaetota > Spirochaetia > Treponematales > Treponemataceae > Treponema > Treponema peruense. The sequence continues at coordinate 1,206,801 of NZ_CP064936.1, read as the reverse complement.
TTGAAAGGGACACGACTGTTCCCAAAAAGTCCATGGTTCTGTCTTTAAGAGAGCCGTTTTTCCAGTGGATTACTTCGTATTCGCCTATTATTACGGGATAGCCTTTGTCAGAAAAATTCGTTTTCATCATTGTAAAAAGTCTGCGCATTTCTGCGATGTCTTCTTCGCTTCCCCAGGTTTCGAAGTTATGGCCGTAATAGGGAGGGCTTTCGGGGTCATTGCAGCCGCAGTAGTCCCAGGGTGTATAATAATGTACAGAAATCATGAGTCTTGCGTCATCTGCGCTGTGAATATCTGAGGGCATTTTGAATCTTGCTTTGCCTTCGTCACAGGTTTTTGTAATGTCGGTATTGTAGCCTGCTATAAGAAGAACACGACCTGTATTGTTTGTGCCTGAAGAGCGCACTATGTCCACAAACTTTTGGTTTATTTCGTTTGTAACTTTATAGCGTTCATCGTCTGTAAGAGAACCGCCCTTGCACGAAAATTCGCCCAGTTCTTCGTTGGCGCCTTCAAGAATGAGTTTTTCGGGCCAGTCAGAAAATTCCTGAGCAATCTGCGTCCAGAGCCCTTCGTAACGGCGCATTGTTTCTTTTCTTACTGCCATATCGCTGTCTGCAAAGCCTTTCCACCAGCCGTTATCCCAGTGAACGTTCAGAACAACATACAAATCGGCGGCAAGTGCATAGGAAACAACTTCTTTTACCCTGTTCATAAAATAAGTGTAAATTTTGTAGTCGCTGCCGCTTTCTGTCTGCATTCCCTTTGACCAGGCAACAGGAATTCTTACTGAATCAAATCCGGCTTTTTTGAGTCCCTGCATCATTCGAAGTGAAGTTTTGGGCATTCCGCCGTCAAGGTCGCTGCTCCACACCGCTTCCATCGTATTGCCAAGATTTGTGCCGTTGCCCATTTCTTTGATTACGGTTGCGGCAGTTTTGTCTGTGTATGTCATGTCAAAGTCTGCAAGATCTGCCTGTGCAGCACCTGAAAGCGACGCGGGTTCACCGCAGGAGAAAAGCATTAATGAAGAAACAGCCGTAAGAAGAACAGCCAGGGTTTTGTGTGTATTCATGCCTATATTGTAAGGGTACAGGTACAGACTGCGAAACCGCAAATATTGCATTAATTTACATTGAGATTTGTGTATGTGAACGGCCGCAACAAAGAAACTGTCTTCCCTATTTATACCCTTGTGCCCGCCCCTATTTACTTTAATTAAATTTCATATATAATTATTAATTGATATTTAACAAAGGATTAATCATGCAAATCGGGGATTTTTTATATTCAGTTATCATTCTTCCAATCGAAGCCGTAATTGAATTTGTTTTCAACTTTTCAATAAGTAAGATGTCTATGCTTGGAGCCGGGGGAGCCATTATTCTTGTAAGCCTGACCGTAAACTTTCTTGCCCTTCCCTTGTACAATATAGCAGATGAAATTCAACTAAAAGAAAGAGCCGCCCAAAAAAGAATGGAAAAATGGACAAGCCATATCAAAAAAACATTTAAGGGCGATGAACAGTACATGATGCTCAATGCATATTACAGGATAAACAATTACAGCCCTGTTTATGCTTTGCGCTCTTCACTGTCCATACTTATAGAAATCCCTTTTTTTATAGCAGCCTATAACTATCTGTCAAAATGTGATGTACTGCTGAACCAGTCTTTTTTTATTCTGGAAAACCTTGGAAAACCGGACACTCTGATTAAAACAGAAAATACAGCCATTCATGTTCTCCCCATAATAATGACGGTAATCAACTGTGTTTCAGGATTTGTTTATTCAAAAGATGCTCCTCCAAGAGAAAAAGTCCAGATTTATGTTCTTGCAGCGATTTTTCTATTCCTGCTGTATGATTCGCCCAGCGGACTTGTATTTTACTGGATTCTTAACAATCTGTTCAGCCTTGCAAAAAACATAATACAGAAATACGTTAAAAAGCCGGGTATCATTGTAGCCGCATGCTTTGACATTATCTTTGCGTTTGCCTCCCTGTATTTTATGTTCTTTAAACCCGAAACAGGCTTCAAAAAGAAATGTGTTGTTTATCTGGCAAGCCTTGTGGTTTTTGTACTTCCTTTCATTTTGAATTCCTACAGCAAATTCTTCGAAAAAAGAAAAATAATTTTCAATGAAAACAAAAAATCATACTTTCTTGCGTTTATTTTTTCTGCACTGGGTATGGCTATACTCTGCGGACTTTATCTTACATCAAGTATGATTTCTACCAGTCCTGTAGAATTTTCATTTTTGGGGAACACAGACCCACCTCTTTCATATTTAACATCATCTTTTGCCTTTGCACTGGGTCTTTTTGTATTATGGCCGCTTGCTGTCTATTTAATGTTCAACGATAAAGTTAAATACGCCTTAACCTATATTTTTGTATGGGGGGGGGTATCAGTGCTGTTTAATTCCCTGGTATTCCGCCAAAATTATGGAACAGTCAGCATTTTTGGAGAACTGGACAACTCTTCACCCCTAAAGCATCTGACAGTAATTCAGCTGGCAGGACCTGCTCTTGTAATTGTCATACTTACAGCAATTATTCTGCTGCTTGAGAATAAAAAGAAACTGAATTATATCTTCCCGGCCATGCTGTCTGTCTGCCTGGTTTATACAGGAATTTCATGCAAAAATATTGTTTCAATAAATTCAGTATACAAAGAAGCTTCTGCAAAAAAAATCCCGGCAGAAAACACAGCAGACAATAAACAGATTCCGACAGTCTACAGTCTTTCGAAAAGCGGAAAAAATGTATTTGTACTTTTTTTGGACAGGGCAATAGGAATTTTTACACCATATATATTTGAAGAATTTCCGGAACTAAAAAATACCTATTCAGGATTTACATTTTATCCAAACACAATCTCTTTTTCTGATTCCACAAACAAAGCAGCACCTGCACTTTATGGCGGGTATGAATACACACCGGAACAGATGAATCTTAGAAAAGATGAGCTTTTACTTGAAAAAAATAATGAAGCCCTTCTTGTGCTGCCCAGAATATTTTCAGAGGCAGGATGGCAGGTAACAGACTTTGATCCGCAGAATCCCAATTATTCAAGCACAGATGATTTTTCTCCTTTTGAAGGACTGCACAATACAAAGGTTCTGTCCCATGTAAGTGGAATAAGTGAAAAATATATTTCTGACCACCCAGAACTTTCTGAGTTTTCAAATGCCGACTTAAGGGTAAAGAAAACGCTACCTAAATTTGCGCTTCTTCAGATGCTTGTACCGATTGCAAGAAACACATACTATAACGGCGCAAAATATTTTTCAGGAGAATACATATCACTGTCGAAGGATTTTATAAAAAGTTTCAGCGAACTTTATTACCTTAGGCAAATGACAGATTTTAAGGCAGAGCGCAACACTTATACTATAATGCACAATATGCTCACTCATAACCCCACATTATTGAAACAACCTGGCTACATGCCTTCAAAAAACCTGAGCGGAATTCCCGCAGGTTCAAAATGCACATACCCTTACTCTATTCACAATGATTATTCTGACATAAAACATTATGAAGTAAATGCATCTGCCCTTTTGAGAATTGCAGACTGGTTGAATTTCCTAAAGGAAAATCACTGCTACAACAATACAAAAATAATAATTGTTTCAGACCACGGTTTCAGAGATACAATACAATACCTTGCCCCGGGTTTTTCAAGGAATACAGATTACGGCTGCTACCAGCCTCTCCTGATGGTTAAAGATTTTAATGCTGAAGGAGAAATAAAAACAGACAACACATTTATGACAAATGCAGACACTCCTGAATTGACTCTAAAAAATCTTGGGCTTGCAGATTCTAATCCTTTTACAGGAAAAAAATTTTCTTCAGACAAAACTGGAGGATTCAATCTGTACAATGCGAATATGACAGACAGAGATTACGATCCGTCAATCCAGAAAAAGAATACAAAGTTTAACCTGTACCTCGAAAGAGGTTTTCATGTGCAGGACAATATCTTTAATCAGAAAAACTGGATTCCGCTTGACAAATGGTTTGAGTCAAACCCCGGCGACAAAGAAAGGGCTGCCCTCTGCGGTGTAAAAGTTAACGGAGAAAAATAATGAATACTTTGCTTTTATACATAGACCCGGGAACAGGCTCAATGCTTTTTTCTCTTTTTATCGGACTTGCAACTACAGCCGTGTTTGCAGGAAGAGCACTGATTCTTAAACTTAAATTCCTTTTCAGTGGCGGAAAACTAAAAGAAGACAACTCAATTGTTCCTTATGCTGTATATTCAGACCACAAACGCTATTGGAATATATTCAAACCGGTTTGCGATGAATTTGAAAAAAGAAAAACCGGACTTTTGTATTTGACACAATCTAAAGATGACCCTGTATTTGGCTGTGACTACAAATTCGTAAAGCCGGAATTTATAGGAGAAGGAAACAAAGGATTTGCAAGACTGAACATGTTAAAAGCAAATATACTTCTTTCAACAACACCCGGTCTTGATGTTCTTCAATGGAAAAGAAGCAGAAACGTAAAATGGTATGTGCACATTCCGCACACTGTTGATGAGCTGGCAGGGTACAGAATGTTTGCTCTTGATTTTTACGATGCAGTTTTGGCTACGGGGACAAATCAAAAAGATACAATCCGCAGTCTTGAAAAAGCAAGAAACGAAAGTCCAAAAGAAATAACAGTCTGCGGGTGCGTTCATTTTGATTCCATGAAAGAAAGGGTACTAAAAAGTGCAGTTGACAAAAAAACAGAAACAACGGTTCTGGTTGCTCCAAGCTGGGGAAAATCTTCCCTTCTGAATTTATACGGAACAGATTTACTGGATTCGCTGAGCAGTTCCGGATTCAATATCATAATAAGACCGCATCCGCAGTCATATACGGCAGAACCAAAACTTCTGCAAAACTTAAAAGCAAAATATGCAGATAATACCCGAATAGTCTGGAATAATGACAATGACAATTTTGAATGCCTGCAGAATGCAGATATAATGATTACTGATTTTTCAGGCATTATTTTTGACTACTCAATGATTTTTGACAAACCGCTTTTATACACCAGGCCGCAAGCTTTTGATGACGCCCCCTACGAGCAGTCATGGCTTAACGAAGAAAGATGGACATTCAAAGTATTACCGGAATTGGGAATTGAATTAAAGGAAACAGATTTTGCGAACATAAAAGATGTCATTTTATCTGCAATAAAAAGCACAACACTTGAGCGCAAAAGAAACGCGATAAGAAAACAGTGCTGGGATAACCCGGGAAACGCAGTAACAAAAGTTTTTGAATATCTTGCAAACAAACAAACTCAAATAATGGAGGAAACTATATGTTAAATTTTACAGTCGGACCTGTACAAATTCAGGAAGATATATTGGAGCTGGGAAAAGAACAGGTTCCATATTTCAGAACAGATGAATTTTCGGCACTCATGAAAGAAAATGAAAAAATAATTCTTTCACTGTTTGACGCGCCAGAAAATTCAAGAAGTATTTTCATGACAGGAAGCGGAACATCCTCAATGGAAGCCGGTGTAATGAATTTTTTTACTGCAAAAGACAAAGTTCTTGTAGTAAACGGCGGAAGTTTTGGTGAACGTCTTGCCGAACTGTGTGAAATACATGAGATTCCATACACGCAGATAAAACTTCAAAGCGGTAAACCGCTGACAGAAGAAATTCTTGGCAGTTACGAAAACAAAGGATATACCGGCTTTCTTGTACAGCTATGCGAAACATCTACCGGTGTACGTTACGATATGAATATGATCGGAGACTTCTGCAGGCGCAACAACATGTTTCTTTTTGTAGACGCGGTTTCGGGTTTTCTTGCAGATGAAATAAGCATGAAAAAAATGAACATCAACGCAGCAATAACAGGAAGCCAGAAAGCACTTGCCCTTCCACCGGGACTTTCTGTTATCTGCATGGATGAAAAAGCAGTTGAGCGCTGCAATACAAACAAAGTACACTCACTTTACTTTAATCTTGCCTCTTACCTTAAAAACGGCGAGCGCGGGCAAACTCCTTTTACACCGGCCGTTTCTATACTTATCCAGTTAAACTCAAGATTAAAGGAACTTGCAAAAGACAATGGCAAATCTGAACACGCAAAAATTGCAGAACGTGCTTCTTACTTCAGAAATATAATAAAAGAACTTCCCTTTACTGTTTTTACCGACTCATCAGCACTGTCAAATTGTGTTACAGCCCTTAAAGTCAACGATGAAAAAGTTTCTGCACACAGACTTTTTGAAGTTGTCAAGGATGAATATAAAATATGGATTTGTCCCAACGGCGGCGAGCTTAAGGACAAAGTATTCAGAGTGGGTCATATAGGAAACCTGTCTTTATCTGATTACGATTCACTTGCAGAAGCGTTAAAGAAAGCCCTTGCAAAATTGGAGGAAAACTAAAATGATAGGAAACAAAACTGTTGTCTACACCAGCGGTACTTTTGACATGCTGCATGCAAATCACATTAAAATGATTGAATATGCAAGAGCTTTAGGTGATATTCTGATTGTTGGTGTAAACACAGACGAACTTGTTGCTTCATACAAGTCAGAACCAATTATACCCTTTGACGAAAGAATTGCTTTGGTAAAGGCGCTCAAATACCCCGACATCGTAATTCCGCAAAAGTCACTTGACCACGCAGACAAAGTAAAAAAACTTCATTTTGACATCTTTGTTGTTGGTGATGACTGGGTTGGAAAATATGACTACCTTGAAGAACAGGGTGTGACTGTAGTTTACTTTCCTTACGGACAGGGAATAAGTTCTACTGAATTAAAGAACCGCATTTACGAACGCTACAAGAAGCTTCACCACGAAGCAGACAATCATTTTCCAAACGACATTCAGATAAAATAAACTGCGTCTAAAAAAAAGTATTCCATCGGTTTTTTGAAAAAACCGATGGAAACTTAAATTATTTCAGTAACTGCTTATGACAGGTTCCGGAATGAATCCGGAATGAATGCTCATTTTATTACAGGTTGATTCCGCAGCAAACAGAAATCAAACCGGCATCAAGACTCCAAGTATCCCCTGCCTTCTGGTCTGTGCGCTCATACCACACATCAATGTAGAATCTCTCGAATGGAGTAATTTTACATCCAAGTTTTGTAGTAAGCGTAAGATTGTCGGCATCGTACGTAGGGTTGTCGTTGAAGTTGTTGTATGCCTGACGTGAATAGATTGTATTACCGTCGGCATCTGTTCCTTCTGCAGCACCGTAGTCAATGCTCGGAACATACCAGGCAAAGATATAAGGCATAACGTTGCGGTTTACGCGGTATTCCATCTGTGCAATACATGCAAAAAGGAACTCGTCATAAACCTGAGCGTTGGGGGCTGTATATTCCTTGCCGCCAATGTTCATGAATTCCATCTGGAAGAAGCCGCCAAGATTTCTGATGGGGCTTGCAGCAGGATCTTCGTTAAACGAAAGGATTCCGTTAATAACACCATCTTTGTTCATGTTAAAGCCGGCACCGAATCCAACCTGGTTTGCTGTATCTCCAGAAAGCTGCATTCCGCCAAGTTTTTTGTCGCGCTTGAACTGTGCACCGGTTCCGCGGAACAGCCACTGAAGACCGCCACCGACTTCCCAGTCATAGTCATCGTGAATTGCTTCACTTGCAAGTGCTGTCTGGTAAACAAAGTCAAAGCCGGCATAAGGTCGCAGAACACCAAAACCGCCAATGTTAATGTTGTACTCGTAGCCAAGACCAAGTGCAAGCGGTGCCTCTACAAGAGCAGAAGCGTCGGCTTCGGGATCATTTGCACCGGACACAACAACAGTAGTAGTAATCTCTTCACTGTCTGACGGCAAAGTCTCGCGGCTTGTATCTGCAGGCGCAGTATAGGTTCCGTAGTTTATGGCATACAGGGCAGAAAGTGAAACCTTCTGTTTCATAGTCGGGTTCCATGTTGCATCTGCACCGAATACCCAGGAATTGTCGTCATTATTCTTGCCGTTTTTCCAGGAGCCTGCCTTTACATTTGCCTGAAAGTCAACTCCGTTAAAGCCGGCGCTGTACATACCGTAAATTTCTACTTCGCGGCGTGACAGGTGAACAAGGTCGCGTCCAATAACAGAAACAGTACCACCGTTTCCTGAATAAGGTCCGCCTGAATGGAACAGCGGAAGCCTGAAGTACTGGTTTTTGTCTCCGGTACGGTTGCTCATGTTGTTGTCCAGCATAGAGCGAATTGAAGCCTGGCTCATTGTAATCTGCGGGTCAATTCCTGCAGCACGAAGCCACCATTCACCATACTGAAGTTCTGCAATAAGGGTATTGAACCAGATAGATTTTGCCTGATCCCTTACACCAATGTCGTTAATATTTGACGATCCGGAATTATTGAAATTATATCCGCGCCAGGCATAAATTGCAGTATTGGACATCTTGAGTGCGGCAGAAAGTCTGTCACGTCTTGGGTTAAGTCCCATGTCCTTGTACGGCGTAAACTCAAACCACAAGTCACAGCCAAGATTTGTTTCAAGTCCCGTAGAACCGTCGTTAAGGTCGGCGGCGAACGTTGTGTTAAAGTCCATGCCCATGTTGTTTCCGCCAAAGAACGGAACTGCAACGTCTGCGAACATAAGTGCGGAGGAAATCAGGACAAGTAATAAACTTGCGTATCGTTTCATTGTGACACCTCCCAAAATTACAGACGAATTACACAGGCAATACCAAGGGCACCCTTATCCTGAATATCGCTGTCTTCCTTACCCTTTGTGATAAAATCAAGAGAGTAGTTAAGGTCAATTGAGAAATACTGAACAGGAGTCATGTAGCATCCAACCTTTGCGGTTACGATGTCTTTTCCTGTAAAGTGCTCACCGTTGGCAGAAAGCTCCGGAGCATACTTGCCGTAAACATACGGAAGGAATTTTCCGTTGATAAGATATTCAAGCTGTCCGCAAACTGCTGTGTGCATGTTGTCAGATGCAATTGCGCTCATTTCGAGCTGAGCAAAGTATCCGAGGTTTGGAATAAGAGCACGACGGTCTGCAATCTCAAATGCGCTGAACACAAGATTTGTTGTCATGTCTGCATCACCGAGTTTTGCAAGGTTTGCACCAAGTGAAATTCCAACCGGAACAATTTCGTCGTAGTCAACTTCACGATGGCTTGCAAGGTAGTCTTCGCCGCGGAAGTAAATGTAAGTTCCCGCACCAAGTTCCCAGCTCTTGTTTGAAGTATTTTGGAGATCCATGTTGTAGTCAAACCCAACGAAAGGTTTCATTACAACTTTTTTTACAAGCGGAATTTTGTAGTCTGCACTGATTCCTGCTGCAAACGGATTTTCGCCAAGATCTGCATCGCAGTTAACGCCTGCAAGAACATTTGCTTCTATCTTCATGTTTTCTACAGGATATGCAGTTGATTCAAGACCAAAAAGCCATGCGTTGTTGTCATTATCGCGGCCGTTGTAAAGGGACGCTGCCTTTGCCAGAGCAGTAAACTTGCTGAACTCTACACCAAAGCCAAGCTGTCCCGAAATATCATCCTTGTAGTCGGGGTCTACAAAATCTCTTGTAAGGGCTGTTCCCAAAAGAGGAAGTCCCTGTTTGTTGTAGCGTGTCTTTGAATAAAGGGCATAATCCTTTTTGATGTACCAGCGGTCGTCTGTGTCCATGACATCATCAAAAATTGAATTGAGTGATGCCTGTGAAACTTCCATGGGGTTTGTTGTTCCTGCAACCTGAAAATAGAAATTCTTCCAGACAACGTCGGCGCTTATGTCACCGTAACTCAAAACAAGCGGACGTGAAGCCCATGAGTTAACATTGTCCTGTTCGTAGTTGCCGCCCTTTGCAAAATAAGTTTCCATCCACTGAAAGCACATGTCCTTTACAATAAGACGAACGCCCGGCTGCATGTAGCCGTTTTCGCTTACAGCACCTCTGTCTGCCTTGTCAAAAAGCGGAAGATAAAGTTCTATGCCAACGTTTGTTTCAAGACCGGCAGATTTGTCGTTCATGTCCATTACAAATTCTGTACCGGCTTCTACACCAAGACGTCCCTGGCTTGAAACCTGCATGAAGTGGTCTGACTTTACTTCCTGTGCGTGGGTTTCGGCTTCCTGAGCAAACAACGTAAATGGAGCGCAGGCACATACAGCTGCGCAAAGCAGTTTATTAACACGTTTCATTTTTTCCTCCTCCTGGGGATTTATGTATGAGTTTTTTTTTATTTACCGTTCAAATAAATATTTTCACTTTCGTTGCCGTCTTTATCAACAAAAGCAATCTGTATACCGCCACCGTTGACAAACTTTTTTGAAACCTTAAGTGTATAGGTCAAAACAAGTCTGTCTATTTTTGTTAAATTAAGCGTTTTAGACAAAGAAAATACTTTTGGAGAACCGCTATAGTTACCTGTATCTTCAGAAGACCAGACTATTGCATTACCCCATTTGTCTGTTTTATAATTTTCAAAAGGAACATTTTCAAAAAGCAAATCTGTATATTTACTGTGCGGTCGGTATTTTTCACCGGCAGAATAGAGTGTAAAGGTAACAGGAAGATTGGCCCATCCGCTGTCACAACAATAGTCAAAAATTTTAATGCTCTTTATTCTTTCCAAGTCACATTTATTTGTGTCTTTTTTTAATTCTGAAACCAACTGGTAATGAAGTTTTGTTTCTACATCAAAAACTTCGTTGGGGTCGGAATTGCAGGAAAACAAAGATCCTACCAATAAAGAAATAAAGAAAATCTTAAAAATATTTTTTTTCAAGTTATCCTCCTCATTAAAAAGGGCTGTCAAAAGAGACAGCCCTGTATCCAATAATTAAATTACCGGATTATTAGTTTGAAGCATAGAAAACTTTTGATTCAAAAGTAATTCCTGCAATTTCATCTGCAACCCAGTCGTCGGTAGCCGCGTCAGATTTTACATACCAGTTGAGATTTGAAAGATTTGCATTGCAACCCCAACTTTCTGGAGCAGCTTTAAGAGTCCAATCAAGTCCCTTAAGGATAAATGTATATGTACCATCCTTTGTTATCTCAACTACATCTGTTGTAAGTTCATTACCAGCCTCGAGAGCCTGTGCATACATCTTAAAGTTACCATAACTCTTTGTAATTCCACTTACAGTCAGTTCAACCTTGAGAGCTGTAATAACTGGAAGATTTGCAAGATCTTTAAGTTCCTTTACATAGCAGTCTGCCCACGGGTTTGAATATCCGATATCTGCATAGACTGAACCTTTCTCGTTACCTTTCTCGTTTTTCAGCTCTGTTGCAACTGTTTTAGAAGAATCAACTTTACCGGCTTCGAGAGTTCCTTCTACCCAAACATATTCTTTTTCTTTTCTTTCTGAATTATCTGCAGTGGCCTTTACATTTGTAAGAAGAACAGACCCAAAACCCCAGTCATTAGATTTTGAATTCTGAAGGATAATATAACGGAACTTTCCTTTTTCTACAGGGAATTTATCCCATGACAACTGTAACGTAAGAGCTGTACCTTCTGATGCAAGGGTTTCAAACAATGCATCATTAATTTCTGCACCATCTTTCAGTGTCATAGAACCTTCCGGGAATTTTACTTCAACTGTTTCAAGTTCTTCAGGAATAGTTTCTGTTGCACTAAACCCAACAGCAAGAGCACTGATACCTTTCCATGAAGCAGCCTTCATGCTTACTGTAATAGCATTTGCTGTTGCAGCATCAAATTCAGAGCCTAGGTCAAGAACTGTAGAAATTGTATCTACAGTATTATAAGTGCCATCAGCAGCTCCATCAGGCCATCCACTATAAATCGCTTTAAGTTCAATATTATTTTTTTCTGTTACTTCTACTGGCGGTGTATCAGGTGTGTCCGGTTTGTTGTTGTCTGTGGTTCCGTTTTCACAGCCAAGAAGTGCCATTGATGCTACGGCCATTGCCGCAAGCCAGTTGAGTTTTTTCATAGGAATATCCTCCATAATTTGTTTGTTTCAATACAGAAACTCGTTTACTCCACGGAACGACGGGCAGCAAAAACCGTTCTGTTCCGCTTCGTAATTATAGAGTAAGCCCACATGTGCCAATTTAAAACCTTAAAAATTTCAATAAAAACATTATTTTTTTAGTTTAGTAACGCAATTTGTAAAAAAAGTACGTATTTTTCTGCCCTGCCGCCCTTTACTATGGAAACAAATTCCTGCAATTTTACAAAAACAATGCAGTTGTGCAGTTTGTTATGAAGTAGAGTGTAGTTTTACTACACTCTACTTCATAAGGATTTAATTTTCTGATACAGTATAACCAAGAGGTCATTTATGCTTTTAGAAGAACTGATTCCCGGTATTAATATAGAAGATGATAAAACAGAATTCAAACGTTTCCTTGAAGAAGGAAAATCCGAAGATTCCGGTAAAAATAAAGAAATCGGATGGCTCAAATCTTTTGCAGCCTTTGCAAACACAGATGGCGGTACTGTTTACATCGGAGTCGACAATAAAAGCCATAATATTATTACAATGGATCATGAAACCGCAGATAAACAGGTACTATTAATTCACCGGCAGATAAAACAACGACTGGAACCTGCTGTATCTTATAAAATTGAATCCATTCCGGTTAAAGAAAAAGAAAGTACTCGTTATATTTTAAAAGTCAGCATTGCAAAGAGTCAGATTCTTCCTGTTATGCTGCACGAAGATAATCTGCTTGGAATATATATCCGTAATTTTGGAAATTCAGTTCTTGCTACTCCGGAACAGGTTCGTGATTTGGTTTTGCTGAGTGATAATAATCCTTTTGACCAGCCGTTTACGCAGAAAAAATTTTTACGCGAGGAATTCAAAAAACTTTTTGATTTATATAATGAAAGAGTTGGAAATCCCCTTACAGAAAAGGCATAAAAGTTCTTAAAAAAGAAAAAAATATTTCTTCAATTATTCCACGCCGCCGCAATGAAGTAATTTGTTCAATTCTTGAATATTGCAGGTATATGGAATCCAAAGGTTCCGTTTTTGATAAAATTGAACAGGACTATGCCGGTAAAGGGGAATCTTATAAGCCTTATATTTCTGCCGACACCAGTTCCTTTACGCTTATTCTGCCTAATCTTACTTTTGCGCCGGGTGTTATCGATGAAAATACAATTCCTGAAATTCATATTGAAGGTATTTTGAATGAAAAAATGATTTCAAAATTCTTTCTTATTGTTTTTCAAAGTCCCGTTCTGCAAAAGAAATCGCTGAATATCTGGGAATAAATGCATCAACATATTTTAGAAAAGAAACTCTAGGAAAGCTGGTTGAACAGAATTATCTAATCGAAGATAAAACCGGTACTGCATGGAAATATTTATCAAATCCTGACAAAGTATTTGTATAATTTCTGCTGTTTCTGTATTTGCCGTCTGCCGCGCTCTGCAAGCAAATTCTTGCAATTAACGCTTTTCTGCAATATAATAAAAGTATGATAAAAAAAAATCCAATTGGGCTAACCGCAGCGCTTCTTTTTGCACTTGCAGTTTGTTCTGTTTGGGGAGAGGAGTTGCAGAAAGTTTCGCACAATCCGTGGGAACTGATAATTTACCGGCCTGAAAATTCAGCGCAGATAAATGAAGAACGCTGCTGGCTTACCCTGCGCGATGATAAAGGAAGTGAAATAAAAGTTTCTGCGCAAAATTATCCCAACGGAATAAGCGCAACTTACGAGTGGATTTCAAATCCCGATGTAATAAACAAATACGAGCGGTCAATCTATCTTTCCGGCGGAATGGCAATGCACCTTCACTTACAGCCTGGAAAATACACAATTACTTTTTCTACACCAAAAGAAAAGCAGCTCAATAAAACAATCAACGCAAAAGAAAACTGGACTTCGAATGAATTTATTTACAATACAGAAAACCCTGCAAAAGTAATTTTTGTAACGCCAACCGCAAATGAAAACGGATTTTACACAGGCGGCTGGCATATATCTGCAAAGGCTCCGGAGTTTTTTAAAGTTGCAAAACCCAAACGCAAATAATCTGTTCCTCTTTAGTCAATCAAATCATTTTGAAAGCGCGACAGATGTTCGTAAGGAAGAATAAGTCTTCCCCTGAAAAGTCCGCAGCCATCATTGATTAAAGAATTATCGACTGCAGAAAACATGTTCACATCGATTTTTGAAAGATCAAGTTTCTGCAGCATCATTCCGCGCTCGTAGGCTTCATCAAAATACTGACACTCCCCTACCGGAATTTTATCACGCCTTGCGCGTTCCGCTTCCTGCCGCTTTTCGTAGCCAAGATGATTGGCCGGCCCTATTTCTGCAAAGTCATCCATGTCTTTTGTTCTGAGCTGAACTTCGGCAAAACTGCGCGAAAGGTTGTCGTAAAGCGTAATATGCAGCGAACGATAGCCGGCTTCTTTCTGGCCAAAAATATAATCCTTGTAATAAGGACGCACATCTTCGCAAAGAGGACTGCCGGCCTGTGCTGTATTGGAAGATGCAAGCTGTGAGGCAAACCCGTGTTCTTCAAGAATTTCTGGAAGTGCATTTGCAAGCTCGTACAGATATTTTATTTCTTCACTCTCGCGGTTCTGTCCCTGTGCAAGATGACAGCGCGGAAGTGAAATTACAAATCTGTACGCAATTAAATCTCGTATCTTACTGAGTTTATCCTTGAGTTCAGGCAAAGAAGGAAAAGTTCCGTTAGCAAGATAGTGTTTGTAAACAAGACCTACAATTTTTCCGTTGAATTTTTCTTCTGCACGAATCAGGGATTTTATTCGGCCTTTGAGTGTAAAAGCAAGAAAAGGATATTCCCTCGCCATGAATTTGTAAAACTCAAGAATACGCTGTGACTGCGAAGTAAGGAATTCATTGTGCTGCAGAAGTTCAGAAATGCGTATCAAAAAATTGCTGTGAACCAAATCTATCTGATTATGATTTTTAATTCCATTTTCCCTGAGGTCATCAGAATAGCAGTGAAGTATTTTTAACACCGTGTCACCGGAATAAAGGTAGTCGTTTAGTGAAAGCATAATTGTTCCGCCGTAATTTAAAATAAAAAAAGCACCCCTCAAAAGAAGGATGCCTCTTTGCATAATTACATGCTATATCTTTAATTAAAAAACGTCAAGATAGTTTTTGCACGGAGTATTTTCTTCAAGTTGAACTGTCGCAAATTTTGCGATAGTTAGTTTATTAACACATTGTGGCAGTCGATGATTGATTTTGCGATCCAGCGTTGGTACAACTGGTACACTTAAATTTCTCGACTCTTGGAAAAACGGACAAAATTCAGTAAATTTACCTTGGAAAAACGGACAAAAAATGTTAAAATAACGTTAGAAAAACGGATAAAGCGCAGGAAAGAATAATGCAAAGAAAAATTGATTTGTTTTTAGAAGATTTTTTTAAAACTCAAAAAAAAGCACTTTTGTTGACGGGTGCTCGCCAGGTTGGAAAAACTTATGCCGTAAGACAATTTGGAACAAAAAATTTTGAAAACTTTATTGAATTAAATTTTATTGAAAACCCTGGTTTAAAATCAATTTTTCAAAATGTAGGAAATGTTGAAGAAATTATTCTAAGACTCTCTTCAGAATTTGGAAATAAAATGATTCCTAAAAAAACTTTGATTTTTTTTGATGAAATTCAAGAATGTGAAGAAATTGTTACTATCATAAAATTTCTTGTAGAAGAAGGCAGTTATTCTTATATTCTAAGTGGGTCGTTGTTAGGAGTTGAATTAAAAGATTTGCGATCCGTTCCTGTTGGATTTTTAGCAATAAAACAAATGTATCCTTTAGATTTTGAAGAATTTCTAACTGCTTGTGGAATAAATCAAAATATTTTTTCTGCTTTAAAAAACTGTTTTGAAAAACTTATTCCGGTAGATGATTTTATTCATAAAAAAATTCTTTCTTTATTTAGATTATATCTTGTTGTTGGAGGAATGCCGGAAGTTGTTTTAAAATATCTTGAAACAAATAATCTTTTTGAAGTATGGAAAAGTCAGAATTATATTCTTGAACTTTATAAAAAAGATATTTCAAAATATGATAAAAAAAATAAATTATATTTAAATGAAATTTTCGAGCTTCTTCCTGCAGAACTAAATGAAAAAAACAAACGCTTTATTTTAAAGAAGTTAAATGAAAATATTAAATTCTCGCGTTATGAAAATAGTTTTATTTGGTTAAAAGATGCAGGAGTTGCTTTGCCAACATATAATGTACAAGAACCAAAGACATCTCTTATTCTTTCAAAATCAAGGAATTTATTCAAATTATTTCAATCTGATGTCGGACTATTAGCATGTCAATATGATTCTTCAATACAACTTAAAATTATAAATGATGAAATAAATTTAAATTATGGTGGAATATACGAAAATGCTGTTGCACAGGAACTAAAAGCGCACGGTTTTGATTTATATTATTTTAACAGCAAAACGCAAGGTGAAGTTGATTTTATAATTGAACAGGATTCTCAAGTGATTCCGATTGAAGTAAAATCTGGTAAATATTATGAAAGACATAATGCACTCTTAAATCTATTGAATAATCAGGAATATGAGATAAAAAAATCTTTTGTCCTTTGCAATGATAATTTAAAAATTGCTAAAAAAATAATTTATCTTCCAATTTATATGATTATGTTTATTCAAAAAAATCAAGAAAAAAAAGTAATTTATAAACTGGACATAGAAGGTTTAAATTAATTTTTTCTCTAAAACAACTGACCCTGAAGTTTTAATTTTTCTTTTGGTTCAAAGGTTTTATCAAATTCTTCTACCAACTCGTCGGAAACAAAATATTGTTCACTTGCTTTTTGTACTGAATAATCCAAAAGCTTTTTTCCGTACCCTTTTCGATTAAATTCAGAAGCAATACCGAGGTTGTTTCAAAACAGCTTTTGAATCCAAAAAAATCGAGTAACAAACAAGTTATAATCATAGAAGTACATTTAAAACCTGGATCTGCTCAACCTAGACACATTCATAAATCGTAGGAATAAATTTGGTATGCATTGAAAGGAAAAGGAAAATTATTTCTTACAAATTAAAAAATTATTTTGTAGTTTTTAAAACCCAGCGTTGGACTTTTTCTTTTGACTGCAAAAGTTCTGCGCGGTAAACGCCTATTGGTTCTAAGACTGTTGCAGATTTTGGAAGAGCCGATTTTAATTCGCGGAGTATTGCTTCAATTCCGCTTGTTCCGTGTGCACAAAAAGGAATAACTGTTTTTCCTGCAAAATCATATTCTTCCAGAAAAGTCAAAACAGGCATTGGAAGACTTGACTACCAGTTTGGAAATCCCAGATAAATTACATCGTAATCGTCAAAGTTTAAAATATGAGTTTTTAATTGCGGACGCATTCTTCTTGATTTTTCGCGATATGCTCTGTCCATGCAATCGTTGTAGTCGCTTGGACATGCTTCTTTTGCAACAATAGAAAATGTATCTGCACCGTTTTGTTCTTTTATCCACTATGCAATCATCGCAGTATTTTCCGGAACAACAACACTTGCAGAAGTAACCGCATCAAGTCCCGATTTGTCTGCGTCGCCCTTTGCCCTGAAATGTTCCATTGCACTTCCCTGCGACATAAGAGAAACAACTGTTACAAGGGAGCGGTTGCGCAACGAAAGTTTTTCTTCTCGACTCCAGACTTCACCGAATAAAATATCATCATTCAAATGCGCAAATTCCGGAGCAAAAGTTCCGAGCGAATCGCAACCTGCTGTTTGTTTTACTGCCATAATATTTCCTCTTTATAAAAATTAAATTTCTGAATCTTTAAGCCACTTTGCAATATCGCTTTTTAACGTGCTGCCGCCTGAATAATGAACGTAAAGTCCCTGAATAATTTTTGCGTCCGGAGCAAGTTTTGTAATTGCACTTATGCTCTGACCAAATCTACCGCCACCATGTGAACAAAAAGGCATAATTGTTTTTCCAGCAAAATCATAACTTTCCAAAAAGGTTGCAACTGGCATTGGAATCGAAGCCCACCAGTTCGGATAGCCCAAAATAATTGTGTCATATTCCGAAAAGTTTTTTACAGTTGCATTGAGTTCCGGCCGTGCATTTTTATGCTGGTCTTCCTGAGCCTGTTTTAAAACTGTATTGTAATTTGTTGAATAAGGAACTTTCGGTTCAATTTCAAAAATATCAGCTCTGATCTGATTTGCAATTTCCTGTACAATTCCGCGAGTATTTCCACCCCAACTAAAATATGCAATCAAAAGCTTTTTTGATGAATTTGAATTTTGAGCCATTGCAATTCCTCCAAAAAAAACTGCTGTTAAAATCAAAAACAATTTCTTTATTTTCATAAAATTCTTCCTCCAATTTGTTCCTGAAAATTTATTTATTTTTTGCAATTCTAAATCCGCATGAAGAAAAAATATCATCCTGCGGAATTGAACTTCTGTAAGCACTTCTCATATGTTTTGCAAAATCGTTCCAACCGCCGCCTCGAACAATTCGTGTTGAACTTCCGTTGTCGCACACTGGATTTTTTGATTCTACAACTGAATATTTTGCGTAATTGTCAAAGCACCATTCTGCGACATTTCCGTGCATATCGTAAATTCCCCATTTATTGGGTTTAAAAGATTTTACAGAAACAGTGTGCCCTCTGTAAGTTCCGGGCTGCGCTTCAAGTTTTGAAGAATCAAAATAATTCTGCTCAATCTGATAAGGATAATGACCGTAAAAGTTTGCATCATCGGCGTCCAAAGATTTTTCAAGGTTGAACGGAGTTTTTGTTCCGGCTCTGCATGCGTATTCCCATTCAGCTTCTGTTGGAAGTCTGTAGCCGTTTGCGTTTTTATTCCACGTAACTTTTTGACCGTTTATTGAATAACATGGAGTAAGATTTTCAAACTTGCTTTTTTCATTGCAATATTCAACAGCGTCCAAAAAACTTACATTCTCTACGGGAAGATTTTTTCCACGGAATTGTGACGGATTTTTTTTCATAACGCGCTCATATTCTTCCTGCGTAGTTTCTGATTTTGCAATATAAAATGAATCAATAAAAACTTTGTGCTGCATTTCATCGTTTTCACGCCAGTCTTCTGTTACAGCACTTCCCATCATAAAACTTCCTGACGGAACAAGAACAAAATCACCGGAAAAACTTTGTGCCATCACAATTCCTCCAAGAAAAACAAAAAATAAAAAAATTAAAAACCTTTTCATTATTTCACCTCGATTTTTATTCAACTTTTTCAAGCCATTCATTAAAACAGTCTATACCGGGAACTTCTATTGCAAGATGCGAAAACCAGCTATCGTCAGCAGCGCCGTGCCAGTGCTTAATTCCTGGTTTGATATTTACAACATCGCCCGGTTTTAAATGCTGAACAGATTTTCCCCATTCCTGATAAAGACCGTTTCCTGCAACGCAAATTAAGATCTGACCGCCGCCTTCTTTTGCATGATGAATGTGCCAGTTGTTGCGGCAACCGCTTTCAAAAGTTACATTGAATATTTTTACTTGTTCTGTCGAGAGTGGTTCAAGAAATGATTTTCCTGAAAAATATTGTGCAAAGCCGTCGTTGTGTTTTTCGATATTGAACGGCATTTGTGATTTTAATTCTTCAAGCGTAACTTTTGTATTCATTATTTTACCTCAATAATTCTGTAGTTCTGTTTTCCGACACCGATTTTTTCGGCACCGTTAAGAACTGTATCAACGCCGTGCATTGAATTCCATCTTGCAGTCTGTGCATCTGTTCCGCGATGTGACGAAAGATAAAGGCTGTCAATAAAAGTTACGTTTGTTTCTTTTGCAAGACCTGTAAGAAGTTTTGGATCAAGATACTGTTCTCCGGGTTCTTCAAAAATAACTTTTAATGCAGTTTTGTCTGTAAGTTTTTTTTTCCTGTAGCACGATAAAGTTTTAAAATGTTTTCTGAAGAAATATCGCGGCTAAAATAAACTGCCGGCGCATTTCTGTCTGTAACTGCATAATCAAGTTTTGTAATGTCGATGTCAGTTCTTTTTCCTGAACCTGAAATGGACGCTCCAACAGTCTGAGCAAAACACGATGCTAATACACATGCAAAAATTGAAAATAGAAAAAATATTTTTTTCATTTTCTACCTCCAGTTTTTAACTTCGTTTTCACTCACATTTCTGCCAAATCTTTTGCCGCTTTTCCAAACTGCGCCAGGTGTTTTTTTTGCAAGATTTGTTGCGCTTGTTCCGATTGAACTTCCACCCGATGTGCAGAACGGATAAACTGTTTTACCTGAAAAGTCTGCGCTTTCTACAAATGTGTAAACGATATTCGGCGCCTGATACCACCAGATTGGATATCCCAAGTAAATTGTGTCGTAACCTGAAATATCAATTTTTACTTTCATTGCAGGACGAATTGTTTCGAGTGCGTTGCATTCTTTTGTTGTGCGTGAATTATTGTCATTCCAGTTCAAATCCTGTGAAGTATAAGGCTGTTCCGGTTTGATTTCTATTAAATCGCTTCCTGTAATTCCTGCAATTTTTTGTGCTACTGATCTTGTAATTCCAGTTGCAGAAAAATAAATTACTGCCGATTTTGATTGTGCCATAACAATTCCTCCAATAAATAACGCTGTGAACAATGTAATGATTTTTTTCATGGAATTTACCTCTCACAAAATTCTTTATAAAATTAATTTACAACGATTTCAGAAGCATTACAAATACTTTGTTTTTATAGGAAATTATACTTTTAAAGTATATCGTTTCATGATAACAAAGTATTTGAATAGAAAAATACCCATGTGTTAAAATAAACAAAATTCTAAGCAAGGAAGAATGTTATATTTACAGGAAAATACATAGCAAGGTGCAAAAATTACAGCCAATGCAATAAGAGGAATGTAATGTGTAAAAATTTCACTTACCAGAAAAATTGTTGACGGAATTATTAAAAACATAAATGCAAGACTGTAAAAGTTTATAAATTTCATTTTTTCTTCCATAATAGCTTTCTTAATTTTTTTACAAATATTCTACCGGAATTGTTGTAACACCTTTATGCACGAGGAGGAGTTCGGAGCCTGTACAGACAATTCCACCATCTCCTATTTTTGCTAAAGGAAATGCTCCGGCCTAAGTCTTAAAATGTCTTGCATCTTTTTTTCAGGATTGATTATATTATCTTCAATGTGACGGGCATAAAAGATATGTAACCTTCTGTAATATAAAAATAAGCTAATCTGGGAAACAGTCCTATTTAAGCTTATTTTTTTTGGCAGGTCAATTTATTTTAAATTTCATTCCCATTTTTCAAATAACTGTTAACTTTCCTTAAGCTTAATTAAAAACTGTTCTGCAGCTTTTGAGAAAACCTGGTATTTTTTCCAGATAAATGACAGTTCAGCTTCAACTGCAGGTTCAAGAGGCCTAAAACACAAATTGCTGTTATCTCCCGTATTGATTATTTTATCAAGTACAATTGCATAACCCAATCCTTCATCTACAAGAAGAGATGCGTTGAATAATAAATTGTAAGTTGCAACAATATTCAACTTTTCAAGATTGCAGTTAAGCCATGAACTGAAGTCTCCACCTTGATTTCTTTGATGTGAAATGATCAGCGGTTTGTCATACAAGTCTTTTGGCGTAATGTACTTTTTGTGTGAAAGTTCTGAATCTTTACGCATCAAAACTCCCCAAGTATCTTTAGAAGAAAGTTTTAAGGAATTATATTTTTTTGAATCGACATTTCCAAAAACCAGGCCAAAATCAATCAAGCCTTTGTCCAACTGTTCCAGAACAAATTCTGCATTACCGCTTGAAATATGATAATGAATGTCTGGATAATTTGATTGAATTTCTTTTGCAATTTTTGCAAGAAGTCTTACTGCATCTGTTTCGCCGGCTCCGATATACACATCACCTGCAATTATATTATCAGAAAGTGAAATTTCATTTTCAGTTTTTTCTATAAGATTTAAGATTTCTTCTGCACGTTTTTTTAAGATCATTCCTTCTTCGGTTAAAGTGATTTTTCTTGTACCTTTTGTTCCGCGGATTAAAAGCTGTTTACCGAGTTCTTCTTCCATATTTCGAATTTGAGTTGAAAGAGATGGTTGTGACAAGTGAAGTGATTCAGCAGCACGATTTATACTTTGTTCTCTTGTTACCGTAAGAAAATATTTTAAAACACGAATTTCCATTTTACAATTTCCTCCGTTTTTTGAATGTTGTCTGAATACAAAAATATAATATCACATTTTTCTATAGTTTTAAAATATAAAAATGCATTAAAAATAAGTATTTGATAAGTTTTTTGAATAAAACTATAATTTGATTGTAAATAAAAAAAGGTGTTTAAAATGAATTTGGAAAAATCTGAAAATTACGGTTCCAGACAGGTCGTTATACAAAATTTACAGGATGCAGGATGTACACAGAAAATGGTTCAGCGCATTATGACACAGCTGGAAGAAGATGATTTTGAAGAATTGTCAAAACTTTTGGAACAACACAGAAGCTGTCTTTTAAATTTAATTCACGATAAAGAAAAACAAATTGACTGTCTTGATTATCTTGTTTATCAGATTAAACGGAATAAAGAACAGTAAATAAAGGAGATTCTCAAAGTAGAATGAAAACAATAGAAAATCAGAAATTTGACGAAGAAAGAGCTTTGTACGATAGTTCAGAATTAATACTTAAAAACTGTTCTTTTGACGGAATCGCAGACGGTGAAAGTGCATTAAAAGAATGCCGTAAAATTGAAGTTGACAACTGTTTTTTTAATCTCCGTTATCCTTTCTGGCACAATCGCGGACTAAAAATTTCAAATTCAAATATGACAGAATTCTGCAGGGCGGCTTTATGGTATTCAGCGAATATTGAAATTCAAAATACAAAAATGCACGGAATAAAAGCTCTTAGAGAATGCAACGATGTTGTTATTGAAAACTGCGATATTAATTCTCCGGAATTCGGTTGGTCAGTAAACAAAATCCAAATGAAAAATACTTCAGCAGAAAGTTAATATTTTATGATGCGTTCTTCAAATTTAAAATTTGAAAATGTTCAGTTTAATGGAAAATATTCTTTTCAATATATTATTAATGCCGAATTTGACAACTGTTTATTTGATACAAAAGATGCATTCTGGCATTGCAAAAATGTAACAGTTAGAAACAGCACTGTAAACGGGGAATATCTTGCCTGGTATTCTGATAATTTGACTCTGATCAATTGTAAAATCAGCGGAACACAGCCGTTTTGTTATTGTAAAAATCTTAAGCTTGTTGAGTGCGAAATGGTGAATACCGATTTATGTTTTGAAAGATCAGAAGTTCAAGCCAACATTACATCTTATGTAGAAAGTATAAAAAATCCGCTTTCAGGAGTAATTCGTGTTCCGGAAGTAGGAAAAATAATTTTTGATATTCCCCAGGCAAAAGGAAAAATATTGATTGACACTCTTAAACCAAGTGAAGTAAAAAGAGTTTACGATTACCTAAAAAATCCTGTTTTAACAAGTTTGTAAAATAATAAATATGGAAACAGCTCTGCATCTGGGAACAATGACAAAATAATTAAAGTTTGTCGGAAAATCTTTCTATGAGTGCGCGTATACTTCCATTTTTAGCAAATAAAATTATCCTCAAAAAAATTACTGTCCTTTTTCACTTAAAACAAATTCACAAAAACGCCTGTCAAAAGCGAAAATAAAAACACAAACAAAATATAAAACACAAAATGTTTGATTCCGAGTGAAGTTTTCAATGCGCCAAGATTTGTAATTTTTGTTGCAGGTCCTGTAATCATAAAAGCGGCAGCACTTCCAGCACTCATTCCATTGTAAAGCCATTCCTGTAAAAGTGGAACTGTTCCGCCACCGCAGACATGTTGAGACGGTAGTATTGATGTCAAGGGTTGGTAAATAAGGAACTGAAAAAGTGTAGGAAACAAGGGATTTCCGGGAGTTGGGACTGTTTAGACAACGGTTCTGGCTCCCGGATTTTTTATGTCTGATTGCTCCGTGGAAACATATCAAGATGAAAAATAGGCAGAGGATTGAGTACACGGGATTGATATGGGAAGGTTGTGGAGATAGGATTGTTAAATGGGGGTTGAGTAGATAAAATGGTTGTAAAAGGGCTAGTTATCATGTACAATAATGAATATAAGTGTTGATTAGCCTATATGGAAATGTTATCAGAGTAGATTACCTATTTGTAGAGGAGATGAGGTATGGACAATTATAAAAAAGTTCATTTCATACCACCACATACCGCAGAAACGAGACAAGCGTATCGGAATCTATTGTCGTGTCAGTACGAATAGTTCAGAGCAGTTACACAGTTTGGTCGCTCAAGTATCACATTTAACAAAAATAACGGCGGCTACACCGCAATGGCTTCTTGTGGATGTTTATATGGATATTTCTACTAGCAAAACAGGTTCTTCACGCAAGGAATTTAACCGTATGCTGGATGATTGTACATCCCATAAATTAGATATTATTTTTACGAAGAGCATTAGCCGTTTTGGAAGAGATACTGTTGAAACTATAGAAGCATTGAGCAAATTAAAGAAAGCTGGTGTTCGTGTAATATTTGAACAGGAAGAACTTGATACAGCAAACACAGACAGTGACTTAATGATTTCAATTATTGAATCTTTTGCACAAGCAGAAAATGAGTCTCGAAGTGAAAATATAAAATGGGGCATTAAGCAAGGAGCAGCTTCAGGAACCTCAAAATTATATGATAGAAAGTGTTATGGGTATAAACATAATGAAGAAGGTAAGTTAATTATTGATGAAGAAACAGCAGAAAATGTAAAGCTGATATTTGAATTATATTTGAGTGATCAAAGTATTTTGGGGATTATTAAAGAACTTGAAAAGCGAAAAATTCCTTCTCCTACAGGAAAAGAGAAATGGTGTAAGAGAACAATAGATGTCATGCTGAGTAATGAGAAGTACACAGGGGATGTTCGATTGTTGAAAACAAGTAAAAGCGAAGTTCATTATATGGCAACAAATAATAACCCGGCGATAATATCTAAAGAAGTTTTTGAAGCAGTACAGATTGAAAAGGCTCAAAGGAGTAATATGGTAAGGGGGGGGGATAGTGGTAGTAAGCGAAAGAGCCAAAAGTATACTTCAAAAAAAGAAGCATAGAGGTAATGATTAATATTAGAAATACAGATGGAGTGATAATATGATTGCAAAACCTAATTTACAAATTGATGAGCAAATTTTAAAAACGGATAAAGTTATATGTCGTCATATCAGTAATATGAGTAATTTATCAAGAGGGCAGATTTCGCAAGACATTCTTTCTCAACTTCGACATTTTGTAGAACATATTATGCTAAAAGTCTATGCTAATGACGATGATATAGAAGATTCACATGAAAATATTCAAAAAGCTGTTAAATATGTAAAAAACGAGAGTTCTTTACGTCATTTGTCGCGCTTTCATCATTTTTTGCAAGTATCAGTTTCACATCGTACTTTAGAAGAAGAGAATTCAGAACGGTTGATGTTGAAATATTATGAATACCTGCTTCGTATAAAAAATTTTTTACATGAAAAATATTCGATTGACGTGCTTTCCAATCTTGAACAGTTTCCATTAGAAGCTGATGATTGTTTTAAAGAATATTATGAGAAAATTGCTCAAAAAGTAGATCAATATAAAACTCCTATTAGAAATGGTTTCCGATTCGATCGTTTCTATATTCATACAATTAAACCATTCTTTTTTGGCAATAAAATATACTATGAAGTTGCTTTTATTTCTGCAAATGATAGATCAAGTAAAACGGACCGTATAATTGCGTTTACTAATATTGAAATTACAGATTTTTATGCGGTTAAATTTGCCATTGCCGATAATTATATAGATTTGTTTGACAAACAAATGCCGATTCGAATTATCGTGGATTGGGAAGTAAGTATTCGTCCATGCGAGTTTTCAAATTTTAGTAAACTCATAGATAATAATGAACTTACTCCAGGTCAATCAGAACAGCGAAATTTTGCTCGATATTTAACTGAAACAGGAGTAAGTTTGTCTGAAATTATTATGTTTTCAGATGAGGTTTACCAAGAAGTCCATGATAGAATAGTACCTAAAGGCAACACTCGACATTTTTTTGATGTACTTGATACTTGTCGATCGATTATAAAAAATGAAAAACCGGGTTGCAATGTTCTTCGGTATTTGCTTCATCATATGACGAACAGAATTATTAAAGATCAGTATAAAGAGCATTGAAAATGGAATTATCAAGAATGCAAGTATGAATATGTAGGAGGAAATTTTAAGCTTTCACATCTTTATTTAGCTTATGAATGTATTCCTTTTGATACAATGCCTTTTTGTTCCGCTTTGAAACATCACGTACCGAGCATTTCAGATTTATTTGATTGCCTTGATGTTACTGGACGTGAACATGAGATTTTAGCATGGGTGGTTAAAAATAATACAGAGCAGAAAGGAGTTCTTTTTACGTCATTAGAAAAATGTGAAAATGATAGTAAGTATAAGCTAGGTGATATTAATGATGTTGATATGCTCGTTAAAACCTACAATAGGAAATTATATACTAGTGAAAAGCAACAAGCTCGCAAGTTAATAATAAAGAATGATCATATTTTTATTGAGAGTTATAAAGATGATACCCTTGCAATTATTCAAAGAATAAAAAGCTTGGCAATGAATGGTGTGGAAAACTATTCTAATATGGTGAATCATTGGCTTCAAAATACAGATTACCAAATTGATTCTGACGAAAAGAGAAAAGTACTTATAAATATGTTCACCAAGTCACAGGTTTCTGTAATATATGGTTCTGCAGGCACCGGCAAAACAACTCTTATAAATCATGTTTCGCACCTTTTTAATAATTATTCTAGGATTTATTTAGCTCATACAAATCCTGCGGTGAATAATCTTAAGAGAAAAGTTGCTGCATCATCAAATTGTGAGTTTATGACGATTACTAAGTTTATAAATACAAAGGATTTGAAACGAGATTATGACATTCTTATAATTGATGAATGTAGTACTATTAGTAATCAAAATATGAGAAAGTTGCTTGAACTTGCGAAATTCAAGCTACTTGTCTTAGTTGGAGACACTTATCAGATAGAAGCTATTGAATTTGGTAATTGGTTTGATGCTGTTCGTAGTTTTTTGCCGAAATCAGCAGTTTGTGAATTAACTAAGCCATATAGAAGTGACAGTAAGCAGCTACTTGCATTATGGGATAATATACGCAGAATGGAAGATGATGTCCTTGATAGATTGCAAGGTGGTGAATTCTCAGCTAACCTTGATCCTTCTATTTTTGCTTCTGTCGAGGACAAAGAAATAATTCTTTGTCTGAATTATGGCGGACTATACGGAATTAATAATATTAATCACTTTATGCAAGAAAACAATAGTGGCAAAGAGATATGGAGAGGGATACAACGATATAAAGTTGGTGATCCAATCCTGTTTAATGATTCTGCTGATAATTTTTTTAGTCAGAATAAAGAACAAGTGCCGATTATTCATAATAATATGAAAGCCCGAATTTTAGATTTTATAACTTTGGATAAAGACAAGCCAACCGAGCGCATTCAATTTGATATAGAGATTGATAGACCACTTATTGAGCTAAATGTGGAGGATTATGATTTTAAGATTATTGGAAGTACTGAAAACGGCAATTCAATTATCCGCTTTGCAGTTAATAAAAACAAAAGTACAGATGAGGATGATGATGGTGCTTCAAAAACAATTGTTCCGTTTCAAATTGCATATGCTGTTTCAATTCACAAAGCACAAGGATTGGAATATGATTCTGTTAAAATTATTATAACGGATGAGATTGATGAATTGATAACTCACAGTATTTTTTACACTGCGATTACTCGTGCAAGAAAAAAACTAAAAATTTATTGGACACAAGAGGTGGAAAAGAAAGTCCTTAATAGATTAGAACCGAAGAATAATAGTCATGATGTGGCCTTGCTTAAGAGCGAAATAAATTGAAATCAAATTTTTTCAAATTTATTCAAATCAAGAGTTCTTATAACTCTTGCAGGATTTCCGGCAACTACTTCACCGTCTTTAACATCATGAGTTACAACACTTCCGGCACCTACAACTGCATTTTCCCCAATCGTAACGCCTGCAAGAATTATTGCACCTGCTCCAATCCATGCATTTTTCTTAATCAGAACATCTTTTATTGTAAGAACATAGCGATCATAAAAATCGTGCTTGTTTGTCAAAACAGAAACACCGATTGCAATTTTTACATCATCTTCAATCGTGACTTTTCCTGCTGCCATACATTTAAAATACGGATTGATTGAAACACGGTTCTCGATAAAAATGTTATCGCCAATGTTCACGTAAATCGGAGGCTGAATGTAACAGTTTTCTCCCATAGAACCAAAAATCTTTTTCAACGCAATTTCATGCAGACAAGAGAAGGGTGGAACTTTATTAAAAAATGAAAGTCTTTTTGCCGTGCGTAATTTTTTTTGTGGCGCGGTTTATTTTGAATTCTTAAATCAGGTCTTTGTTCTTTCATAATCTGAATTTATCACTAAATTCAGATTATGAAAAATACTTTGTTTTTATAAGAAGACATGCCCTAAAGGTATAAATAAATTCAAACATTTTCCTGACTGTTAAACTTACTGAATCTGAACATTTCAATAAATTTTCTGACAGCCGGCGAAAGCGGCTGACCTTTTTTCCAAGCAATTACGCTGTTTGCGGTAAGTTTTGGTTTTAACGGGCGACTTACAATTTTTGAAGAAGGTGAATTATATTCAAACGGAGTTGAATTTCCGATTGTAATAAAACTAGCAAGCCCTGCCTGAACCATTAATGCTCCGTTTGTAGTAAAACTACTTGTGAACATTAATTTTTTTTCATCAAAATATTCACCCAGCCAAGAAAGAATTTCGTTTTGAACATTAGAGCGGCGTGGAAGAATTAAAGGTTTGTTTTCAAAATCTTTTGGTGTTATATATTCTTTTTTTGCCAAAGGATCATCTGCATTTATCAAAGCAACCCATTCTTCACATTTTTCAAATCGAACAAACGAAAATTTTTCTATATCAATCGGTTCAAGTAAAATTCCAATGTCGATAATTCCTTTTTTCATTTGTTCTTTTATTACATCAGCATTTGCTGTAAAAATATCGTAAGTTACGGCCGGGTGAAAATTCTTAAAATCTTTGATTAGTTCAGGCAATATTTTCATAGCTGCCAATTCACCGCAACCAAAAGAAATTTTTCCTTCAAGAAATTCGTCCTGTTCTGTAAGTTCGTTTTGAGTTTATTCTACAAGCGAAAGAATTTCTTCTGCACGGCGGAGGAATAAAAACCTTCGTTTGTAAGCGTAATTTTTCTTGGTCAGCGGATAAAAAGTTTTACACCAAGGCTTTCTTCCAAGTCCTGCATCTGGCGGCTAAAGTTGGCTGTGTAACATTTAAAACTTCTGCAGCACGGTTAATTCCTTCTTCACGCGCAACGGCAAGAAAATATCTTAATGTACGAATTTCCATAACAAAACTATACCATAAAACATTTTTTGGTTAAGGAAGTTTTCTCATTTTTGGAGAATCAATTTTTCAACTTCTTCTTTATTCGGCATAACACAAAGCGCACCTTTTTTAGTTGTTATCAAAGAAGAAGCAGCGTTGGCAAATACAAGCATGTGTTCAAGGCGTTCTTCTGTAAAATCATTGTAACCGTTTTGAAGAATTTCATGCAGAATACATGCGCAGAATGTGTCGCCGGCACCTGTTGTATCAATCGTTTTGACATTTGTAAAAGTCGGAACAGCTTTTTCAAGCAAACTTTTCCCGTTATCAAAAAATCCGACGCAGCCGTTTTTGCCTCTTGTAACTGTAATAAGCGGAATATTAAATTTTTTTCTTAATTCAAGAATTCCATCTTTAATCTGCGGTTTTCCTGTAACAAACTCAAGTTCTTCTTCGGCAATCTTCAAAATATTGCACATACTTATTCCATAAAGAATTCTTTCTTTTGCGTGAGATTCATTATCCCAAAGCATCATTCTGAGGTTCGGATCAAACGAAAGTAAAACGTCGCTTTTTTTTGCAAATTCAAGCGTTACCTCTGTTGCGGAATTTACAGGCTCGTTTGTCATAGAAAGAGTTCCGTAATGAAGAATTTTTGACGAAGCAATCAAGTCAAAATCAATTTCTTCTTTTTTTAACGAGCAGTCGGCACTGTTATTTCTGTAAAAAGAAAAACTTCTGTCGCCGTCCTCTGCAGTTCTTACAAAGGCGAGTGTTGTTTTTTCTGACTTTGATATAACAAGATTTTCAGTTCCGATACCCAACGCAGCAATTCTTTCTTTTAACATATTGCCGAACATATCATCGCCGACTTTTCCTATAAACGAAGTTTTGTGACCCAGTTTTTGAAGCATCGCCAGAACATTGCACGGAGCGCCGCCAGGATTTGCCTCAAGCATCCAGTTTCCGTTCTGACTTATTCCATTTTGGATAAAATCAATTAACAGTTCACCAAGCGCAACTACATCAAATTTTTTATCTTTCATATCGCCCTCACTTACAGAATAACTTAAAATGCAAAACTGTATGCATTATATAAAATATTGCCGGATAAAGTATTTACAACGCTGAATGTTTTTGATTCGAGCGGAATAAAAAATGCGTTTGTAAAAGCGTATTCTCCGTCGTTTACAAAAACTTCTGCTGAACATGTATCGCACAAAATTCGTAACTTTATTTTTCCGTCGGAATTTGGAAGAACTTTCATACTTCTTGATTTTGTGTTTCCGCCACCGTCAATTGTTCTGCTTCTGTCAAAAGTCAGTTTTTTTGTTTTTGCATCATAAACAATTGTTGCCGAATAATCTTTACTTTCTGCAATATTCAAAATAAATTTTCCTTCTTCATTTTGTGGAACAGAAAGTAC
The DNA here is from genome assembly GCF_016117655.1 of Treponema peruense. NCBI lineage: Bacteria > Pseudomonadati > Spirochaetota > Spirochaetia > Treponematales > Treponemataceae > Treponema > Treponema peruense. The sequence continues at coordinate 1,175,885 of NZ_CP064936.1, read as the reverse complement.
AAATTCTGCATCAAATTGTCTTAAACACAAACCGCTGATAACTTGTTTTTTTGCCGAAGATTCGATAATTCCCGAAAAGTTTTTATCCCTGTAATTTTCAATTTCTTTTACAGGATTCTGGTAAAGTTTTCCGTTAGGCAAATTAATTTCGCGTGGAATTGTCATCATTCCTGACCACAAATATTTTCTTGGAGTAATATAACTTTCCCAGCTTTGCATCCAGGCAATCATAATTCTTCTTCCATCACTAGCAACAGTTGTCTGCGGTGCGTAAAAATCAATTCCGTAATCAATTTGGGCTGCAGTATAACTATTTTCAGAACGAATTTCTCTTACAAATTTTGCAGAAGTCAAATCAAGGCTTCCTGTCATATACACGCTGTTGTTTCCGTTATGAAAGCCGAGTTTTTCATCTTCTTTCATTTCCTGAGGAGATAAAATAATCACATCTTTGCCGTCAAGTTTGAAAATATCGGGACATTCCCACATTCCGCTTAAACCGTCACGACTTTCGTCAACAAGCCCCACATAATTCCATTCATGCAAATCTTTTGATTCAAACAGAACAAGTGCACCGAGATTATTTTTTTTCTTCAATACAGCTGCAAGAAAATATTTATCGCCTTCAGCCCAAATCTTAGGGTCTCTGAAATCGCTTCTCTGATATTCAAACGGAATATTTTTATAAGTGATTACAGGATTTTCACAAAACTTTGTATATGTTTTTCCATCACCGATTGCAATACATTGTTCCTGAACAGTTTTTCCATCTTCTTCGTGAACGCCTGTGTAAGCAATAATATGTTTTCCGTCTTTTTCAAAACTTGTTCCCGAAAAACATCCGCCATTATCTACATCAGTATCAGGAGCAAGAGCAACATCCTGAATATTCCACAAAATAAAATCTTTTGAAGTTGCATGAGCCCAATGCATCGGCCCCCAATGAGTAGAATACGGGTGATATTGCGCAAAAAGATGAATCTCATTTTTAAAAACTGAAAATCCGTTCGGGTCATTTATCCAACCGCATGGCGAAGCAAAATGAAACTTCGGGCGTTCTTCAGCAAACCTATCGTCAGCTTTTAACTCATTCTGAATTTTATTCTGTTCATTATTGGCATTATTCAACATGTGTGTCATAAATTTCCCCACATTTCTTTTGTAATTCTGTTCATATATCCTGTGCGGATTTCATTCATCAGCGGAACCGGAACATTGTCGTTTTTTGCAAAAAATTCAAAGCCGCATTTTTGCTGAACGCGTTTTGATTTTTCGTTTCCTTCGTAATAGCCGCACCAGACTGTTGTCATTTTTAAATCTTCAAATGCACGGCGCAAAAGTTCAGTTGCAATTCCCTGCCGCCTAAAATCGGGATCAACTGCAAGATGATGAATAAAACCGCGACGACCGTCATGACCGCTTAGAATAACGCCGACAACTTTTTCATTCCGAACACAAACAAAACACGTTTTTGAATTTCGCTCCAGATATTTTGAAATGCCTTTTTCGCTGTCATCAACATTATTGAATCCCATATTTTTGCATTTCATCCAAAGTGAATAAACGCTTTCATAATCTGATTTTTGCATCAATCTGAATAAATTTTCCATAAACAAACAGTAGCATTTTTTCTTATTGAAGTCGAGGGAAGAATATTAAATCTGTAACTTTGTCAATTATAAAACAATTAAATAATATTCATTAATTTATTCAATTAAGATATACTATGATGAGAAAATATTGTAATATACGAAGAGCAGAAGTGCCATAAATGGATATGAAAATCTTGAACTTTACGAACTAAATGGAAATAATTTAATGCATACAAAGAAAACCCTTATCACAACATCAATAATCTTTTTTCTAAGTATAATATGCGCGCAAAATTCCTTTGCAGAAAGTTTTGTTGGCAAAAAAATTCTTTCATTTGATTTGGGATATCTTCAGACAGGGCTTGAAAACCGTGGCTGGGGTCTTGGCGTAAATTATGAAATACAGATGTTCAAATTCCTTTCGCTGCGACCTGCTTTTTCTCACATGACACTCTGGCCAAAAGAAACAGATTTAGTTGTCACAACTGTTGGTGTAAAAGCTGATGTTTTATTCTATCCGTTTTTCAAAGGTCTTGACGGTCCGTATATCGGTACCGGGATGGGAACAGATTTTGTAATGTTTTCAAATTCAAATATGCAAAAAGAAACAGCCATAACAGTTGCCGCTCCGATTGTAGGCTGGAAGTTTTCGATTCTTGATTATGTTTTTATTGACCCGTTTTTGAGTTACAGAATTTTAATAAACCGTTCAGATTTAAATTCTCCTCAGGTTGCAGATTATTTTTCCAACAAAATTAAATGGGGAATAAAATGTAAAATCAATCTGTCAAAGATTTTTACGAAGTAGCGACCATATTTCATTTTTTTAAGGTTGAATATTCTGTTTATTGACAAAAAATTTTGCGATGATAGAACAGAACTTTCTGTAATGACTTTTGGTTCACTCGGAATTGCACCTGAATTCAAGCGCAAAGGCTATGGAAAAAGTTATTGGATTATTCAGTACAAAAAGTAGCTGAACTCGGTTGCGGTGCGTTATTTATAGACAGATTTTTAAGAATTACTTTTTTGTCATCAGAAATTCTATAACTTTCAATCGCTTTCTGTATCGTTTTTTTATGACACCATGCAGAAAGTTTTCTACCTTGAAGATACATAAAAGTTGAATCCCACTGTTTAGCCAAAGCAGTGGCAAAGAACCATGAAATCATCATATTAATGTAATAGTCATCACTTTTAATGTCGGCAACTATTTTCAAATAAGAGGGCTTGAAATTTTCATCCAAAAAAAAGCACATCAGCATTCTTATGGCAAATCTTTTGTAGTAAGTTTTATCAACAGAAATCCATTCCATTATTTTTTTCAAAAGCAAATCCGGTTTTCGCTTCAAGGCAGAAGGTTTTAATGTATCACATACAGCCCAGTTATCTATAAATGGAATAAATTGATCAATACGTTGAACACAAATTTCTGCATCCTTAATCCGTTCAATTAAATAACCATGCAATACATTTTCTTCAAAATATTTATGCGGCAGACTGTCAAAAAAATCATCGGTGTTTCCATACTCCTGAACTTTTTTTGCAGTCTGACGCAACAAAGGGAATCGAACACCAATTACAGAATTTAAATCCAAACCCGGAATCAGCCTGCACTGAAATAGTTTGAATTCTGAATCAGAATAAGAAAATAAATCGGAATGTAATTTTGTAAAATCAAACAATTTGAAACTCTCCATTGAATTTAAACAAAAAAAAGCCGACGGCCACCTACTTTCCCGCTCTCGCAGTATCATCGGCGCAGGGGAGCTTGACTTCCGTGTTCGGAATGGGAACGGGTATTTCCTCCCCGCCATGGCCACCGGCATCATAAGAGCCGCATCAGAGGCTGAAAACTTTGCCTCAGGGAAGTACCCTTCCAGGCTGCAAAGTCTTGGCGGAACACTGTCCGCAGAAAGAAACAAAATGATTTTTGAAGGAACAATATGGCCAAGCCTCACGACCTATTAGTACCGCTCGGCTGTGCACGTCGCCGTACCTGCACCTGCGGCCTATCAACCGGGTGGTCTGCCCGGGGTCTACAGGGGAGTCATGCTCCCAGGGATGTCTAATCTTGAGGCGGGCTTCCCGCTTAGATGCTTTCAGCGGTTATCCCTTCCGAACTTAGATACCCGGCACTTGCTCCTGGCGGAACAACCGGTACACCAGAGGTTCGTCCACCTCGGTCCTCTCGTACTAAAGGCAGCTCCTCTCAAACATCCAACGCCCGCAACAGATAGGGACCGAACTGTCTCGCGACGTTCTGAACCCAGCTCACGTACCGCTTTAATTGGCGAACAGCCAAACCCTTGGGACCTGCTCCAGCCCCAGGATGCGATGAGCCGACATCGAGGTGCCAAACTTTCCCGTCGATGTGAACTCTTGGGGAAAATCAGCCTGTTATCCCCGGAGTACCTTTTGTCCGTTAAGTGATGGCCCTTCCACTCGGAACCATCAGATCATTAAGACCTGCTTTCGCACCTGCTCGAGATGTCTCTCTCGCAGTCAAGCCCCCTTGTGCCTTTACACTCGCGCCCTGATTCCCAACCAGGGTGAGGGGACCTTCGCGCACCTCCGTTAAACTTTGGGAGGCGACCGCCCCAGTCAAACCGCCCGCCTAGCACTGTCCGCTCTCCCGCTTCAGGGAAAGCGTTAGAAATCCCATCCGTCAGGGCTGGTATTTCACCGGCGGCTCCGCGCAACCTGACGGCCACGCCTCTCTGCCTCCCAGCTATCCTACACATGACGAATAGAATCCCAATGCTAAGTTGCGGTGAAGGTTCACGGGGTCTTTCCGTCTGATTGCGGGTATCCGGCTTCTTTACCGGAACATAAATTTCACCGAGTCTCGCGTTGAGACAGTGCCCAGAATCGTTACACCATTCATGCGGGTCGGAACTTACCCGACAAGGAATTTCGCTACCTTAGGACCGTTATAGTTACGGCCGCCGTTTACCGGGGCTTCGGTTCGCACCTTCGGATTGCTCCTGAGCGCTCCCCTTAACCTTCCGGCACCGGGCAGGTGTCACCACCTATACGTCCCATTGCTGGTTCGCAGATGGCTGTGTTTTTGATAAACAGTCGCCTGGGCCTGCTTTCTGCCGCTCCCAAACCTTTCGACCGGGAGCCACACTTCTTCCGAAGTTACGTGTGCATTTTGCCGAGTTCCTTAACGCGAGGTCGCTCGTGCGCCTTAGATTACTCATCCTTCCTACCTGTGTCGGTTTCCGGTACGGTTCCAACCAGCCTGACCTTAGACAGTATTTCCCGGCACCTTGACTCTGTCCGCTTCGTCCCTCCGTAAAGGGAATCGCTCTCAGCTCAGCTCAGCATACGGATTTGCCTGTATGCCTCTTCACCTTGCCGCCTCGACGGGAACTACCGTTCTCCCGCCGGACTTCGCCTCATGCGTCCTGCCTTCGAAACTGATTGAAGTGACGGAATATTCACCGCCTTCCCATCGGCTACGAGTTTCCTCCTCGCCTTAGGGGCCGACTTACCCGGGGCAGATTGCCTTTACCCCGGAAACCTTAGGTTTTCGGCGGACGGGGATCTCACCCGTCTTTGCGTTACTTATGCCTGCATTCTCTCTTCCGCTTCCTCCAGCACCCCTCACGGGCATGCCTTCCTGGGTTGGCGGAATGCTCCCCTACCAGTCATACCTTACGGTATGAATCCGCGGCTTCGGTATCATGCTTAGCCCCGCTACATTGTCTGCGCACGGGTGCTCGACCAGTGAGCTGTTACGCACTCTTTCAAGGAATGGCTGCTTCTAAGCCAACCTCCTGGCTGTCTGTGCATCCGCACTTCATTTCACACTCAGCATGATTTGGGGACCGTTAGCCGGCGGTCCGGGCTGTTTCCCTCTCGACTACGAACCTTGTCGCACGCAGTCTCACTCCCGTGGGCTGGTTTGTGGCATTCGCAGTTTGATCGGATTCGGTAGGATTTGACTCCCCCTCGGCCGTCCAGTGCTCTACCTCCACAAACTTTCCACGAGGCTGTCCCTAAAGGCATTTCGGGGAGAGCCAGCTATCTCCATGTTTGTTTAGCCTTTCACTCCTTACCACAGGTCATCGCTACCTTTTTTAACAGATTACCGTTCGGTCCTCCACAGGGTTTCACCCCTGCTTCAACCTGCCCATAGTAAGATCACATTGGCTTCGGGTCCACGACGTGTGACTTTTCGCCCTGTTCGGACTCGCCTTCGCTCCGGCTCCGGGACTTCTATCCCTTGGCCTCGCCGCACACCGTGACTCGCAGGCTTATTCTACAAAAGACACGCCACAGGCAGCTATTCCCGTGACATCTTGCCGGTCCATGGTTTCAGGTTCTATTTCACTCCCCTCACCGGGGTTCTTTTCGCCTTTCCCTCACGGTACTTCTTCACTATCGGTAGCTGCGCAGTATTTAGCCTTGGATCGTGGTCGACCCGGATTCAGACAGGGTTTCTCGTGCCCCGCCCTACTCAGGTACCGCACCACGGAGTGGGATCGCGTTTCGCGTACGCGGCTGTCACGCTCTTCGGCAGAACTCTCCGGTTCCTTCCGCTACGCATCCCTTTGCTTTCTCCGCGGGTCATCCCCGTGCGGCCCTACAACACCGCTTATCGCGGTTTGGGCTCTTCCGCTTTCGCTCGCCGCTACTTACGGAATCTCTTTTGATTTCTTTTCCCGGATTACTTAGATGGTTCACTTCATCCGGTCTGGCTCCGCCAACCTATTTTATTCAGTTGCGCGGTGACGGAATCTCTTCCGCCGGGTTACCCCATTCGGTTATCCGGGGATCACTGGATGTGTGCTCCTTCCCCCGGCTTTTCGCAGCTTGCCGCGACCTTCTTCGCCCCGCAGCTCCATAGGCATCCGCCATGGACCTATTTTCGCTTGGCCATATTGACCCTTCCGCATCTCTCTTTCAATCGATGCGCCTTCATTTCGTTTCCTTCCCTCTGTATTTCAAAGAACTAATAATCATTTAACAGATAAGGAAAGGAAAGAAGAATATAACTCAAGGACTGCACCGTACACCGGTGCCTTTACCTTTCTCTCAGAAAGGAGGTGATCCAGCCGCACCTTCCGGTACGGCTACCTTGTTACGACTTCACCCCCCTCGCCGGGCATACCTTCGGCAGCGGCCCCCGTTTCCGGTTAGCCTGCCGACTTCGGGTATCCCCGACTCGGATGGTGTGACGGGCGGTGTGTACAAGGCCCGGGAACGTATTCACCGCGCCGTGCTGATGCGCGATTACTAGCGATTCCAACTTCATGGAGTCGGGTTTCAGACTCCAATCCGGACTACGGCCGGTTTTCTGCGCTTCGCTCCACCTCGCGGTCTCGCTTCGCTCTGTACCGGCCATTGTAGCACGTGTGTAGCCCTGGGCATAAGGGCCATGATGACTTGACGTCGTCCCCACCTTCCTCCGGCTTGTCGCCGGCAGTTCCGCCGGAGTCCCCAACTTTACTTGCTGGTAACCGACGGTAGGGGTTGCGCTCGTTGCGGGACTTAACCCAACACCTCACGGCACGAGCTGACGACAGCCATGCAGCACCTGTGCACGGTTCCATTGCTGGACCCCCGGATCTCCCCGGTATCACCGTGCATGTCAAACCCAGGTAAGGTTCCTCGCGTACCATCGAATTAAACCACATGCTCCACCGCTTGTGCGGGCCCCCGTCAATTCCTTTGAGTTTCACCCTTGCGGGCATACTCCCCAGGCGGCACACTTATCGCGTTTGCTTCGGCACCCACCCTCATGGGCGGACACCCAGTGTGCATCGTTTACTGTGCGGACTACCAGGGTATCTAATCCTGTTCGCTCCCCGCACCTTCGCACCTCAGCGTCAGTAATCTGCTGGCAGCCTGCCTTCGCCATCGGTGTTCTTCCAGATATCTACAGATTTCACCCCTACACCTGGAATTCCGGCTGCCCCTCAGCTACTCTAGTTGCACAGTTCCCGGCGCATCCCGAGGTTAAGCCTCGGGCTTTCACACCAGGCTTGCGTAACCGCCTACATGCCCTTTACGCCCAATGATTCCGAACAACGCTCGCAACTTACGTGTTACCGCGGCTGCTGGCACGTAATTAGCCGTTGCTTATTCGCAGGTTACAGTCATCGTACCGGCATTCCCTCTGGCCCTTATTCCTCACCCGCAAAAGGACTTTACAACCTTCCGGCCTTCATCGTCCACGCGGCGTCGCTCCGTCAGGGTTTCCCCCATTGCGGAATATTCTTAGCTGCTGCCTCCCGTAGGAGTCTGGGCCGTATCTCAGTCCCAATGTGTCCGTCCACCCTCTGAGGCCGGATACCCGTCATTGCCTAGGTGGGCCTTTACCTCACCTACCAGCTGATGGGCCGCGGGCCGCTCCTCCGGCGCCCCCGTAGGGGCTTTCCATCCACATCTCCAACCTGTGGATTCGTATCCGGTATTATCCTGTATTTCTACAGGCTATCCCCGTCCGAAGGGTGCGTCACCCACGTGTTACTCACCAGTCCGCCGCTCTCGCAGATAGCAAGCTATCTGTTCCCGCTCGACTTGCATGCTTAAGACGCGCCGCCAGCGTTCGTTCTGAGCCAGGATCGAACTCTCCATGATTTATTCCTCGGCCCGAAGGCCTGGGATTTTTCATTTTGTTACGAACCGGCTCCATCTCATACTGACATGGAATTGGTTTTTCTTTTTCCTTGCGTCACCTTCCTGAACAGTTTTTCCTGCTCATTCTGTCTCTTCTTTCCTTCCCTTTTCTGTCAAATAACTTTTATTTACTACCACTGTTTAGTGGCGATGTATAAGACTATATCATATTCACTATTAGCACGTCAATAGCAAAAGACGAAAAAAGTGAAAAATTCTTTTATTTTTTCAAAAATTCTTCATGGCGTGCTATTTCTTTTGTTATATTCTGCGCTTCGGCCAAATTTGAAGCAAAGTCACTGTCAGAAAGAGAAATCTGTGCAGATTCGGGATCTGAAGTGTATTTTTCGAACACAAGTTTTCCAATAGAAGCATATGTTTTTTCGAGTTTGGAATTAAGACGGCTTATTTCAATACGATGCATTGACTTGTCGCCGAATTCACTGAGTCTGTTACCGGCAATTTTAAGCCCTTTTTTTGATGACTCCACACCTTTGTCGATATAGCCGAGAATTGTCTTTCCCAAATCTGATGACTTTTTGTCAGATAATTCTTCTTTCCCGGCAGAAACCTTTTCTTCATTCAAAACATCATTTTCAGCCATAATTTCCTCCAATATGGAAGTTCGCATTGCAAACCAGTTAACTTCGCAAACTTCGGGTTAAAAATCCGATGCAAACCGGAAACCCCGGTACAAGGCATACTATATGCAAATTTAATTCAACAGAGAGCAGAATTCAAGTTTTATTTTATTTTCAGCCTTAAAATTTTATGGATTAAGCTTCCATTCGCCATATTCGTCAACAATCTGGGTTTTCATACTTGCCATCGGGCGCCATGTGACTCCGAAAGTAAAATACGGATGGTAGTCGTAGGATTTTTTATTGTCATCCCCTGTTACGGCTCTTGGTTTGAATGTAAGACTTGCAGACATATCCCAGTCACAGAGCTTATGTGTTATACTTATTTTAAGATTTTTAATTTTGAACCCCGAAGATTTTCTTACTGTCTGGTCGGGATCGAAAAATGCGTCATCACTCCAGAAAACAAATGAATTCCACAGGTCTACAAAAGGATTTTTTTCACCGCCGATTGTATCTTCATAACCGATATAATCCTGGAAATACCTGAAAATAACGCTGTTTCTTGATTCAGAAGTAAAGGAAAGTTCAAAAAACTCGTTGATCTTAAACGAAATTGACGGTGCAAACCTGAAATAACTGTTTGTTGGCCTGAGACAGTCGTAAACAATACTGGTGCTAAGGGACGGCGCCCATGTAATGCGGTTTTTCCAGTAGCGGTACGTTTTTGACTTTGTAGAATATGCAAGCGAGGCAGAATACGGAATAAATTCTTTGTCTGTTTTCATTTCCCAGTCAGTAAGTTTTCCCTGATCGTCTTTTTTGGGTTCGTAGCCGTTGGTATACTGCATTGTGTAGGCCAGCTGAAGATTGTTCCAGGAAAGGGCTATTTTAAGCGCATCGGCATAATCGTCTTCAAGTTCGTAGTTGAATGATTCGGTAAGAGAAAGCGTACTGTCAAAAAGTTTAAGTGATGCTGACTGTTTAAACGGTTTCAAAACAAAGGTTTCGTCATCTTTGGATTTCTGTTCAACTCCTGAAGAAAATGACAGCGACAGGAAAGGAAATGTAAGTTTTAATGAAGCATCGTATTCATCTACCTGAGGCGGAAGAGTCGTGGAAAGCGTCAGTACCTGCGAAAATTTGTCTTCAACTGCCGAAAGTGTTGCACTTAGTGTATGCGCGGTAACAGAGTCACTGTCGGTAAGGTCCGATGTGATGTAGTCCCATTCGGGATTGGTTTCATCGCCCAGAAATTCGGTGCGAAGAACTTTTACTGTTGTATTCCAGTTTAAACCGGTATTTTTGAATACTGTTGAATAGGCAAACGGATTGAATGAAACTGAATTTGTTCCGGTAAGATCCAGTTTTCTTGCATTGTAGTCTGTTTTTCTGACTGAAGAAGCTGAACTTTCTGTGTAGCCGTCAAGATTGGGGTGTTCCTGATAAACTGGGTTGAACGAAAGAGTATTTGTCATGGAAGCAAATGAGCCGCCGTAACTGAAGCTGCTTGTAAGCGTTGAAGGAACTTTTACCTGGTAGTATGAAGAATAAAGGTTGCTCCAGCTGAAGTCACCGGGCTTTTTCAAATCTGACGAATTGTATGAAAGCTGCGACGTATACTGCGGGTTTATACTGTAGCCGAGCGTATACTTAAGGCCACCGAGTGTAACAAGGGAATGTTTCTGCGATGGTTCAAGAAGCGGAAGATCCTTTTCTGAAAGGACTGTTTCTTCAGAAGCTTTTTCTTCTTTACCGTCGGCCTGTTCTGCCAGAGCTGCGGTTCTTTCTGTATTTTCTGCGGAACCACCTTCTGTAGAAGAAGCGTCAGATTCTTTTTTTGAAGACTTATTCTGCGGAACAGAAATAATTTCAGGAGCCACAAGCGGTATGTCGAATTTTATCTTTTCTGCAGACTTTGCTTTTTTTACAGACGGGGGATATTGTATAATTGTTCCTGATATTTTTGAACTTATTTTGAACGGAGTAACCTGTGACGGATAATAAAAACTTCTTTCGGGGGAATAATTTTTATTTTCGCGTGAATAGAATTCAGGATCGTCAGAAGAATTTCTTGTCTTTGAACTGAAGGCAACAGACGAATTTATTCCGGATAGAGAGAGGGAATTTATAAAAGGCTTTACTGCATCGGGCAGCGGCACTGTATAGGAACCTGTTGCATTCCATGTAAACGATGATGTCTGGCTTGACTTGTCATTTTCTTCCTTTGTCTGTCCGGCACCGCTCATCAAAAAGCCCAGCCAGTCAATGTATTCGGAACGTTCGTCAAAATCTTCGGTAAAATAAGGGTCACTGTAAACAGGAAGTGACAGTGTAAGTGAAAAAGGCTTTGACATAGAAAGTTTGAAACTGGCCCCGTAGCGGAACGGAAGTTCAAGTCCCATAAAATTTGACGAGTCGGAATAAGTTTTTCCTGATTCAAAATATGGAGTATAACCGCCGCTTGTGGAATTTATTGTATTTGTAAAACCAAGCTTGACAAATCCTTCTATACCGCTGATATATTTTTTTGGTTTGTATGCACCCTGAATTCCGGCCATTATTCCGAGGTTTGTATAATAGTCGCCCATTATTTTAAGATAATTGTCGGTATTACCTTTGTAATCTTCGTCAAGGTTATGCAGAACAAGCCCTTCCCTGACCTGTTTTTTAAGTGACGTGGACTTCATGAAGTTAAAGAGTCCTTTTGTTATGTCATCTTCCGCATCACTGTCCGAAGAAGTATCCAGAGGTTTTCTTCCCAGAATATATGTTGTTGTCTGAAAAAAATACCCCGTCCGCTCGTTGTAGCCGAAGGAAGGATTGAACACCAGTTCGTCTTTGGGATAATAGAATGCCGGAAGATAAAAAATAGGGATGTTTCCGACAGAGAGGACTGCGTTAAAGAAAGCAAATTCGCCGCCGGGTAAAAGCCAGATGTTTGATGCCCAGATTTTCCAGTGCGGTTTTTCATCATCGCAGAAGGTAAGTTCTGCATTTTTGAAGGCGATTGTTCCGGAAGTGTCACGGCCGAATATTTTTGAAGAAACTATAAGCGTAGAATCTGAAGGAAGGTTTATTGCGTCACTTTTTGTCTGGACAACCCTTCCACCGTCGAAAATTCCTTCCATGGTGCGTGCATTGAAAAGAAGCGTCTGTGCCGTAACGTCCTGGCCGCCTTCAGAACCGCCGGTCTGTCTTAACGTAACGTTTCCGCTGGCAAAAAGCATTTCTGTTACACGGTCGTATGTTACCCTCGAAGCAGAAATTGTGGTTTTGGATTTTCCGCTTGTGACAGAAAGAATTACTGAGCCTGAAAGGATTATTTCTTCGTTTCCAGAGTCGGGATTTTTTCTGTATTCGGTGGATTCGGCATTGTCTATGCTTATTACAGAAGAATTTTTCTGTGCCAAAAGACGATTCGGATTTACTGCGGCCGCAAGAAAGACACAAATGAATGAGAAAGCAAATCTGAATATTCTGAGCCGGTTTTTATTCAGCAATGTTCCTTTCCTTTTCGCGTTCAAGCATTTCTGCTATAAATTTTCCTGTATAGCTTTTTGAACAGAGTGCAACTTCTTCGGGAGTTCCTGTTGCGACAACTGTTCCGCCGCCGCAGCCTCCTTCGGGACCCAGATCTATGATGTAGTCGGCCTGGCATATTACGTCAAGGTTGTGTTCTATCATGACAACTGTGTTTCCTTTGTCCACAAGCTGTTGTATTACTTTCATAAGCTGCTTTATGTCTACAAAATGAAGTCCTGTTGTGGGTTCGTCAAGGATATAAAGCGTTTTTCCTGTAGAAGGACGGGCAAGTTCCGCGGCAAGTTTTACACGCTGTGCTTCACCGCCGCTGAGTGTAAGTGCATTCTGGCCGAGCGTAATGTAGCCGAGCCCCACGTTTTTGAGGGTTTCCAGTTTTCTTGCTATATGCGGAATTCCTGCAAAAAAGTCTGCGGCATCTTCTATTGTCATGTCAAGTACGTCACTTATGGTCTTGCCCTTGTACATGACGTCGAGCGTTTCCTGGTTGAATCTTTTTCCGTGGCAGACATCACACTGGATAAATACGTCGGGAAGAAAATTCATTTCTATTGTAATTGTTCCGGCACCCTGGCAGTTTTCGCAGCGACCGCCCTTTACGTTGAATGAAAAACGGCCTGACTTGTAGCCGCGCGCCTTTGATTCAGGCAGGGATGCAAACAGTTCGCGGATTTTGTCGAATACACCGATGTATGTTACAGGATTGCTTCTTGGCGTTCTTCCGATAGGGCTCTGGTCTATGTTTATTACTTTGTCTATTCCTTCGAGTCCCGAAATTGATTTGTAAGCGCCGACGGGATAATCAGTGCGCATTATTCTGTTGCTTACGGCCGGGTAAAGTACGTCGCTTAAAAAAGTTGATTTGCCACTTCCAGAAACTCCTGTTATGCATGTAAAAGCTCCGAGCGGAATGTCTGCATCAATTCCCTTAAGGTTGTGCTCCGTTACACCCCGGACGCTTATAAAACTGCCGTTGCCTTTTCTGCGCTCTGCGGGTAAGTGCATGCGGATTTTTCCTGCAAGATAGCGGCCTGTTACACTGTCTTCCACTAGACTTACCTGCTGCGGGGTTCCAGAAGCCATAACGCGCCCTCCGTGAACACCTGCACCGGGGCCTATGTCTACAAGCCAGTCAGCGGTGCGCAGTGTCTGTTCGTCATGTTCAACTACAATAACTGTGTTTCCAAGATCGCGCAGATATGTAAGCGACTTAATAAGGCGTTCATTGTCACGCTGGTGAAGACCTATTGACGGCTCGTCAAGAATATACATTACTCCGGTAAGACCGCTTCCAATCTGTGTAGAAAGGCGTATGCGCTGAGCTTCACCACCGCTGAGTGTTGCGGCCGAACGTTCAAGCGTAAGGTATTCAAGCCCTACATTCTTAAGGAACTGAAGGCGCGACTTTATTTCTTTGAGTACCTGTGCGCAGATTTTCTGTTCAGTAGAAGTAAGTTTGAGATTGTCAAAGAATTCAATTGTATCTGCAACGGAAAGTTCTGTAAGATCCCAGATATTTTTATTGCCGACTGTTACACTGAGTGCTTCGGGTCTGAGACGCTTTCCGCGGCAGCTTCTGCACTCACAGTGTGACATGTATTTTTCAAGCGATTCACGGGCATTGTCACCCCACGCTTCTGCATAACGGCGGCGCATGTCTGCAAGCACACCTATCCAGGGCCGGTTGTATGTACTCTGGCCTTCACCGCTTTGCTTTTTGTAAACCCACTTTATATTGAGTGCGGAATCGCCGTTCCACAAAAAGTCTGACTGTTTTTTTGTAAGCGTATCAAGAGGAGCATCCAGTGAAAAACCTGCGGCTTTTGCAATTGCTTCAAACATGGAATGATTCCAGGACGAGTCAGGATTATACGGCGCGATTCCGTGTTCATTGAACGAAAGTTTCGGGTCGGGCATAAGAAGAGCGCGGTCATATTCCATTTTTCCGCCAAGGCCCGTGCAGTCTGGACAAGCTCCGAACGGATTGTTAAACGAAAAAAGGCGCGGCTGAAGTTCGGGGAGTGAGATTCCGCAGTCGGGACATGCATTTTGCTGTGAAAAGAAAATTTCCTGTTCAATAAAGTCTGCATTGCGGTCGTAGGACGTTCCCTTTTCATCAAGAGCGGCAGCAACTGCCTTATAGGCTTCATCTGTTTTGTACACACGCCTTAAGACGATGATTATTCCGCCTGAATTTTCAAGGGCAGTCTCTACCGAACCTGCAAGACGTTTTCTTATGTCGCTTTTTAAGGATATTCTGTCTACTACAATTTCTATTGTATGCTTTTTCTGTTTGTCAAGCTTGATTGAATCTTCGAGTTCCACCATGAGGCCGTCTATTCTTGCGCGCCTAAAGCCTGACTTTCTTGCATCTTCTATTATTTTCTGGTGTTCGCCCTTTTTTCCGCGGATAACCGGTGCCAGAAGCGTGAGTTTTGTTCCGTCTTCCCATGAAAGAATTGAATCTATTATCTGGTCAACGGACTGTTCGTTTATTTCACGGCCACAGCGGGGACAATGAGGGCGTCCTATACGTGCAAAGAGCAGCCTGTAATAATCGTAAATTTCTGTAACCGTACCGACTGTTGAACGCGGATTTTTATGTGTAGTTTTCTGTTCTATTGAAATTGCAGGGGAAAGTCCAGTGATTAAATCTACATCGGGCTTGTCCATGCGTCCCAGAAACTGGCGTGCATAGGAAGACAGGCTTTCCATATAACGCCGCTGACCTTCTGCAAACAGAGTGTCAAAGGCAAGAGACGATTTTCCGCTTCCGCTGAGGCCGCTTATGACAACCAGCTTGTTGCGAGGAATTTCTACGCTTATATTTTTAAGATTGTGCTCTCTGGCACCCTGAATAACGATTTTGTCACCGTTTACAGCGTTTACGGCCTTAATTTCAGATGCTTTCACGATTTTTACATCATAATCAAAAACGCCGAATTAAACAACATGTTTTGTAACGCATGCCCATTTGTATACCTTAAAACTGCGCAGGCTCCTAAAGATATTTTTCAAGTTCCTTTAAGTTTGAACAAAGAATAAAGAGGCGTGCCTTTATTTCGTCATCGGGCTGAATCTGGTCGGGAATCATTACAGGCTTGAGTCCTGCTCCGTAAGCCGAAAGTATTCCGTTGGGACTGTCTTCTATTGCCAGGCATTTGAGCGGATCTACACCCAGACTGCGGCAGGCTTCCATGTAAATTTCGGGATCGGGCTTGGAATGGGTTACCATGTCACCGCATGTTACAGTTTCGAAATAACCGCGCAAACCGGCATCTGCAAGTTCCTTTTCTACTACTGACTTTCTTGTGGAAGAAGCCAGTGCAAGCCGGTAACCGTGCTGTTTAAGGTAATCGAGAATTTCGCGGGCATAATACATGAGCGGCAGTCCGTTTTTATCTACATAAGCGTGAAAAAGTTCGGAACATCTTTTGCGGAATTCCATTGCAGGAAAAGACCTTCCGTACTTTTTGACAAGGTAGGCGCAGGTGTCGGGTATGCTTCTTCCTGTACAGTCAGACACGGCTGTTTCTATGTCGCTTACGGAATATTCCTGGGCGGCCTGCTTCCACATTTTGCGTGTTATGCTTTCGCTGTCAAAGAGCACGCCGTCCATGTCAAAGATTATTGCATCTATGGCGCGCTGTGTTGAACTGTTCAGTTCCTGAAGCTGGGTTTCCTTTACCCTTTCTATTACTTCCTGAATTCCGTGAACAAGAGTGTCTATTTTGTCAAGGTTGTGTACAAGGTTGAGTCTGTAGAAAATCTGTGTTCCGCGCTTGAGGGTCGTTACAAAACCGCTGTCCCTGAGTACTTTCAGATGATGTGAGACGGCTGGTCTTGACAGATGCGATTTTGCGGCAAGAGTGCTTACGTTGGCTCCACCTTCGCCGGCGTCTGCTATGTCAAGGATGAGTTTGGGGCGGTTTGCGTCACCGAGTGCGGTGAATATGGGAGCGCAGGTTGTGAACATGTCATACAGTTTTCCAAGTTCGGTTTTGTCTATGTACATACGCAAATAGTAGTGATGAAAAGAAAATAAGTCAACAACAGCAGAATGCGGCATTTACGGAATGTCCGCGCGGGTGGACGCAATTCGTCTAGATAAGTGCCGGCGCAGGTTAAAATGCTCCCAGTCAGCAAAGTTTCTAAGTAACCAGTTACTTAGAAACAACAAAAAAACAAGTCATTTCCTATTTCCGCGTCCTCCTTCGCGCATTTGAACTTTCGTTAAGATTAATCATTTTAACTGCAACGTGTCCTCCCGCGCGGACATCGTTTACATACGCTTTTGTTAAAGAAATGTATTCTGTACATATGCATTTGTAAAAAAATTAAAAAATTCTAAAAATTGTCTTGATTTTTTTTTCTGTCTTGTTTATATCTATGTTTGTACGTTTAAGTAGTTAAACGTTTAATTTATTATTCAAGAGGAATACGAACATGAAATTCCTGAAAAAATTCTTCAGACATCCAAAACTGATTGTTGCGGTATGTCTTCTGGTAACGGCAGGGTGTGGATTTTTCATAAAAAATCTTACGCTTGACAATTCTATCAGGCAGTTTTTTCCGCAGAAAGACGTGTCCTATACACGTATGACAGAAACCGAAGACCAGTTCGGAAGTATGCTTTCAATAGGACTTACGCTCGAAGCAAAGGACGGAACCATTCTTACCCCGGAATACATTGACGTTGTAAGAAAAATTACTGACCGAGCACTTTCAATAAAGGAAGTAGAAAACATTGACTCCCTTACACACATTGACTATGTATGCGAACAGGACGGTTCAATCTGCGCAACCCAGCTTATTCCGGATACGTACACGGGAACAGAAGAAGACATAAACCTTTTGCGCTCACGGCTTTCTGAATGGGACGATATGTACGGCCGTGTAATTATAAACGACGACGGTACGGCAACCCAGATGCAGATTACAATAAGCCCCAACAAAACTTCTGAATCTGACTCAACAAGGCAGCAGAGGGTTTTGGACGAAGTACGCAGTATTGCAAAAGAAGAAACAAAAGGTCACAGCCTTAAGTTCAAGTTAGCAGGTGAACCGGTACTTTCAGAAAACTCAAGGGCATTCATGATGTCTGACCTTATGCGGCTTATTCCGCTGGTAATCATTGTAGTTCTTCTTTCACTGTTTTTGAGTTTCAAGACTGTTGATGGAACAATTCTTCCGCTCATTACAGTTCTTATGTCTACGGTTATTTCATGCGGACTCATGGGCATGTTCGGCGTAACATTTACGCTGGTTTCAAGCGTAATTCCTGTTGCGCTTATTGCAGTGGGTTCAGCATACGGAATTCATGTTCTTACACATTACTACGTGGCACTTGACAGTATTGAAGGCGAACTCACGAAGGAAAAATATGAAGAATGCGTTTTCAGCGGACTTAAGGAAGTGTGGACGGCTGTTCTTCTTGCAGGACTTACGACAATCGTCGGTTTTATATCCCTAGTTTCAAGCCCGATCGGACCACTCCACAGTTTTTCTGTCTTTACTGCAATAGGCGTAGCCCTTTCATTGATTTTCTCAGTAACATTTATTCCGGCTGTGCTTCTGCTTAAAGATTTGAGTAAAGTAAGAACAAAGTCCAGAAAAATAGCAAAACTTACAGACAAAATGAAGTCCCGCCTGGAAAAGGCAAAGAAACTCCGTGGCGGAAAGGAAGAAGATGAAGCAAGCGCAGACACTTTGTACAGCATATTCAAATTTTTCTGCGGTTCAAAGACAAGGCTTGTACTTACTTCACTTGCAATTGTTGCCCTTTCGCTCACGGGTCTGAGACTGCTCAAAATAGACACCGCGCTTATAAACTACTTCCCGAAGACTGCGCAGTTCAGGCAGGATCTTGATTATATAGACAAAGACTTTGCCGGAACAAACAGCGTATTCTTTACAATAACGGGCCCCGAAAAAGGCGACATTGCAAACCCTGAACTTCTCAAAGCCGTAGACGATATGCAGAACCAGCTTCAGGAAGATCACGAAAGCATTGGAAAAATTGTTTCGCTTACGACATTCATCAAGCGCATAAACCAGGTGTGGCATGTTCCGACTACGGAAACTGTACAGGAAACACAGACTGCAGCGGTTTCTGAAGAAGACAGCGCACAGACAGCAGACCTTTCATGGGGAGATGATTCAGACTGGGGAAGCAGTGATTCACTTTCTTGGGGAGACGATGAAACTTCTGAAGAAGAAACTGTTCCGCAAGTGCAGTTCAATGACCCCAACACTGAATATGCAAAGGTTCTTTCCGGAACAATGACAACAAAGGAAGTGCTGGATCTTCTTAATGAAGCATATACGGCAGCCGGCGGAAAAAATGCCACTACTGATGAAATAGTAGATGAGCTCATGAAAAAGACAAACTACAACGGGGCTGCATATTATGAAATTCCGTATGACACCGCAAAGTATCCTGTTGCATCCAGGGAAGAACTCAAGGGTGTTGTAAACGGATACCTTACCCTTCTGAGCGGTTCACTAGGAAGATTCATTGATGACGACATGAACCCTCAGACAATGCGCATCACCTGTCAGTTGAGAAGCCATTCAACTGATGAGACAGGTTCAATAATTGCCGATGCCAAAAAATTTGCCCAGGAAAGATTCCCCGAAGGATACACTCTTGAAGCAACAGGTTCAGGAGAAATGGAATACACAATGACAAAGATGATTGTTTCAAGCCAGTTCTCAAGTCTTGCAGTATCACTCATATCTGTATTTATAATCATTGCGGTTTCGTTCAAATCTGTCTGGGCAGGACTTCTTGGTGCTGTTCCGCTGGCTCTTGCAATTCTTCTGAACTACATGACCATGGGTTTTGCACACATAAACCTTGACCTTGTAACAAGCATCATTGCTTCTGTCGCTGTTGGTGTTGGAATAGACTACACAATTCACTTTCTTACGACTTACAGGGAAGAACGTGCAAAAAGCGATGATATTGTGCTTGTCACAAAAATGACGTTCAAAAAGAGCGGTCACGGAATAATGACAAACGCAGTTGCTGTAGGACTGGGATTTTTGGTTTTGTGTCTGTCAAAGTTTACGGTTCTGAAATACATAGGCGTACTTGTAGCAATTGTTATGTTTACGTCAAGTTTCCTGGCAATGACAATTATTCCGGGAATATTAAATCTTACCGACCCGAAATTCATCAGGCCGAAAGAAAAATAAGTTTACGAAGCCGACGGTTTCTTAAACTTTTGGAGGGAGTATAAAAATCCGCCGGTTGTCGTCGGTTTTTTAACTCGAAGTTCGCGTTGCGAACTTCCTTATTGGACTGCGTTTTTCACTTCGTTCCAAAACGCAATAAAAATCTTTTCGACTGTTGAAACAGTCTTCAAATATTTTTATACGAGGGAGTATAAAAATCCGCCGGTTGTCGTCGGTTTTTTTTAACTCGAAGTTCGCGTTGCGAACTTCTTTATTGGACTGCGTTTTTCACTTCGTTCCAAAACGCAATAAAAATCTTTTCGACTGTTGAAACAGTCTTCAAATATTTTTATACGAGGGAGTATAAAAATCCGCTACCTATGGAGGAAATTATGAAATTAAATTTGAAAAAAATCATGACACTTGGAACTGCACTTGTTGCAGCATCAGCACTTGCATTTGCCGACGAACAGGGCGACAAAATTATGGAACAGGTTCATGCTGTAGAAAAACCCGCTTACTCACATTCGCTTGTCGAAATGACACTCACCGACAAAAACGGAACAACAGAAGTCAGGCGCATGGAAGAATACGGAAGAAACAAAGACGGAACTACAAGTGCCGTAATGGTTTTCCTTTCCCCTGCTTCCATCAAAAACACACGCTTTCTTCAGTGCGAAAACAAAAATGCAGCCGATGACAAATGGATTTATCTTCCGGCCCTCAAAAGCACACGCCGCATAAATTCCAGCGAAGGTTCAAAATCATTTATGGGAACAGATGCCACATATGATGATCTTTCTACCCGCGAACTTTCAGAAGACACACACGAGTATATCAAGGAAGAACCAAAGCTTTCGTACCCGGACTGCTATGTTGTAAAAGAAGTTCCTGTAGACAAAAAGTCCAGCCAGTACAGCTACAGAATGGTCTGGGTAGACAAAAAAACAATGTACCCAGTCTACACCGAACTTTATGACAAAAACGGAAGCCTTGAAAAAGTACTTACCGTTGCAAAAATAGAAAACCACGACGGATACAACATTCCTATGGAAAACAAAATGGAAAACGTTCAGACCGGCCACACTACACAACTTAAGATAGTACGCGTAGACGTAACGACTGCAATTCCAGAAAGAGTATTTACACAGGCTTTCCTGAGCAACGGAAGATAAAAAACAGCAGGAATGTGTATAAAAAAAAGCCGCCGGTTTCTGCTGGTTTCCGCTGAGTTCCGCCGGCTTTTTAACTTGAAGTTTGCGAAGCAAACAAGTTTGCTTTGCAAACACGCTTGCTTTGCAAACGTTCTAATAAAATTGTACATTCTCACTTTGTTGCGAATGTACTTAAAAAGTCATTCCTAAATCTGAAGATTTACTCATTGACTTTTTATGGGAGAAACAAAATGAATACAAAAAAATCAAAAACACTTGCACTTCTTTTGGCAGCATCTTCCCTTGTGTTCGCCCAGGAAGACGATTTTGCCGCGTGGGGTGACAGTACAGATTCACAGGAAGAACAGCAGTCAGTTACCGTTTCAGGAAGCACAAAATTCCAGGCAAGGGCATACCCCGAAGCATCAGAAACACCGTTGTCAGAAGCAGACTCAATTTACGACATGAATAAAATTCCTGTAACGGTAAAGGCTTCTGCACATGCAGGAATTGCATATACAGGAACTTCGTCAGATGCAGAAATAAAACTTGCCTTTGACAAAGATATTCTTGAAAACCATCCTGAATCAGTTCTGGACGAAATGAACGTGCGCGGCTATCTGGGAAACCTTACAGTCGAAGCCGGAAAAATGAAAATCGTATGGGGAAAAGGCGACAAGCTGCATGTAATAGACAACTTCAATGCCGATGACTACACGGACTTTATAATCCCTGACTACATTGACAGAAGACTTGCAGTGCCGATGATGAGAGCCGTTTACAATATTCCCGGAACAAATACGTCTGTAGAAGCAGTCTGGACACCGTGGACAGAACCTGACAGGTTTGCTTCAGACGGAATATGGACTCCTGCAGCGTACAAAAATCTGTACAACACGGTAAAATCTGTCCAGGAAAAAAAGGTTGCCGCTTCATTCAAAAAATACACCAAACTTACTTCGGGCGTAGGTGCACTTTCATCACTTGCAGCCCTTGCACAGGCAGAAGCCGCCGCAGGAACTCCAGGAAAAGCGACTGCAGCATATAACGTGGCCCTTGAAAATCTTGGATGCACAAGCATTGATGAAGCAAAGGCAAATCTTGAACAGGCCGGAACAGAATACACAAACACACTTCTTGCAGCTTCTACAGTCACTCAGGAATCTCTTCTTCCTGACACACATACCCTGCGCTACAGCCAGTTCGGAGCCCGCGTAACAGGAACAGTCGGAACAGTAGATCTTGGTGCAAGCTGGTACTACGGTCACTTCAAGCAGCCGTCGGCAAATCTGCAGAATACAATTCTCAATTCAGAAATGCCGGAACTTGCCTATGACCAGAAGCAGACATTCGGACTTGAAGCAGCAACTGTTCTCTGGAAACTTAATCTCAGGGGTGAAGCAGCATACACTCTTACCGAAGATACTGAAGGCGACGATCCGTGGGTTCACAACAACAGCGTGTCATGGCTTGCCGGATTTGACATGGACATCGGGCTCAACAACATAAACATCAACGTACAGGAAACAGGAACCCTTGTACTCAACGGAAGCAAAATTGACGGAAGCACTTTTGAAAAATATGACGTTGACTACAATCCCACAGGACATACAAACAACAAACTTGTAGTGAACATAACCGACTCCTGGATGAACGAAAAAATATGCCCTGAAGTTACCGTAATGTGGGGAATTGAACGTGGGGATCTTGTAGTTCAACCCAAACTGGAGTGGAAACCCGACCCCGCCCTTGCCCTTACGCTTTCAGGAATGTACATAAAATGCCGCGATGAAGACAGCGAATTTTATGAATGGAGAAACAACAGTTTTGTATGTCTCGGAGTATCTGCAATATTCTGAATTGAATATTTTTCTTTTTTAAGATATACTGAACAGGTAAAAAAAAGCAGCGGCCGTTTTGACTGCTGCTTTTTTTATATTCTAAACATTAAGCAGGAAAAATTATGTTCAAAGAAGTTGATTTGAAAGATGCCTACAAAATGATAAGCGGAACAGCGGTAGTTGCGTCAAAGGGAAAATTCAGTTACGACATAACGCCGTACGGATGGATTATGCCAATGGATTACGAACCTGTTACAAAAGTAATATTCAGTTCTGACCCGGCCCACCAGTGCGCACACAACGTAAAGGAAACAAAAGAATTTGCAGTCTGTATTCCAAAGTCACAGGATGCACACTGGATAGAAAAAGCAGGTTCTGTTTCTGATGAACATGCAGACAAGTTCAAAATGTTCGGCATTGAAGGAACAAAAGCAAAGAAAACCGATTTAATGATTCCCGAAAATGAAATTCAGGGTTGGATTGAATGTCGCCTTATCCGCGTAATCAAAGAAGGCTCCGTTGAACTTTTCCTTGGTGAAGCGGTTGCTGCATACAGTCTGTAAAAAAAAAGACCCTGAACAACTTCCGGTCCTGTGCCTGAGGCATAAAACCAAAACCTGTTCAGGGTAACAAATGCAGCTTTTATACTTAGCTGCACCTTATATCAAAACGCAAGTTTTATTACTTCGGACACATCAGATACGGGAATAAATTTAATTCCTTTTTTTACGTGTTCAGGAATATCTTCAAGGTCACGCTCATTGGCCTTTGGAATGATAATTGTCTTTATTTTATTACGCTTTGCTGCAACGGTTTTTTCCCTTAAGCCGCCAATCGGAAGCACCTGTCCTGTAAGACTCAGCTCACCGGTCATGGCAAGATGCGGCTTTATCTTTTTTCCCGTAAAAAGAGACATAAAGGTAGTCGCCATTGTTATTCCTGCAGAAGGACCGTCTTTGGGAGTAGCGCCTTCAGGAATATGAAGATGAACAGTATTTTCTTCAAACCACTTTCCGTCTTTTATTCCGTTCGAAATGGCGTATTTTTTTGACCAGTTCATGGCTATCTGTGCACTTTCTTTCATAACGTCACCCATCTGTCCCGTAAGCTGCAGCCCGCCCTTTTCTGATTTGAACGAAATGGACTCAAGAAGAAGAGTATCTCCTCCCATACTCGTCCACGCAAGACCAATGGCCGTTCCCGCAACACCTGCCGTTTTAATCTGGCTTTCGTCAAACACCGGCTTTCCAAGATATTTTCGCACTTCGGGAACATCAATATTGAAAACTTTTTTTGCTACAGACGGTCCAAGTGCATCAGCATTTTTTTCTGAACTTTCAAATTCCAATACCTGTTCAAAAATAAGTTTTCGCGTAATTTTATCGATGCACTTTTCAAAATTGCGCACACCGGCTTCACGCGCATATTCCGTTGCAATAAGGGAAAGTGCCGCGCGTGTAAATTTAACCTGAGACTTTTTGAGCCCGTTCTTTTCGAGATTTTTGGGAACCAGATACTTTTTTGCAATCTCCATTTTTTCCTGATCGATATAACCCGAAAGTTCAATAATTTCGGCACGGTCAAGAAGCGGCTGTTGGATTCCGTCCAGAGTATTTGCAGTAAGAATAAAAAATACATTGCTTACATCAAATGGAATATCAAGATAAGTGTCCCTGAAGTTAATGTTCTGCTCCGGGTCAAGCACTTCAAGAAGAGCCGCAGAAGGATCACCTTGGGCACTGGCATTCATCTTGTCTACTTCATCAATCATAAAGACAGGGGACTTTGACTTTGTAATCTTGAGCCCTTCTATAATCTGACCAGGCATTGCACCTATATACGTACGGCGGAATCCTTTGATTTTTGCTTCATCATGTTCACCGCCCACACTGAATCTGAAGAAAGGTTTGTTCATTGCCTTTGCTATGGAACGGCCTACGCTGGTCTTTCCTACTCCCGGCGGACCTACAAGAATGAGAACAGAACCTTTTCCGTCTTTCTTTAATTTTCTTACAGAAAGATATTCCAGTATGCGTTTCTTTACATCTTCAAGGCCGTAATGGTCGCCATCCAGAACCTTGCGCGCGTCGGTAAGTGAAAATTTCTCTGCAGGAGAATCATTCCACGGAAGGGCTGTAACAAGACCAAGATAAGCCCTTGAAGAATTGTATTCAGGATCATGCGGGTCCAGAAGCTGGAATTTTTCGAGTTCTGAATAAACTGTTTCTTTGGCTTCTCCTTCCAGATTGAATGAATCTATCTTTGCCTTGAACTTCTGATAATCGCTCGACTTTGAGTCACCGGCAATACCAAGTTCCTCCTGAATGCTCTTGAGCTCTTCGCGAAGAAAATATTCCCTCTGATTTTTTTCTACCTTGTCATTGAGTTCTGTCTGGATTTTTTTCTGTACACGCAAAATTTCCTGCTCTTTTTTTATAAAGACAAGAACCTGTTCCATTCTTTTGCGTACATTTACAAGCTCAAGTACCTTCTGCTGCTCGTCTTTGTCGATATTAAGAATTGACGCAATAAAGTCAGCGATTTTTCCGGGGTGATCAATATTCACCATGTTAAGACGCATTTCTTCGCTGAACATGGGATTATTTTCACTTATTTCCTTCATTTCACTCATGAGTGCGCGGGTAAGTGCTTTTACTTCAAAGGTATTATCTTCTTCATCATCAAGATAATCAACGGCAGCAACCATTGGCGAAGAAGAACTCAGGATTTTCTTTATGCGGAATCTTTTTATTGTAGAAACAAAAACATTTATTCCGCCATCGGGAAGATTAATTCTCTTTATAATGCGGGCAACAGTTCCCACTGAATGAAGGTCAACAAGAGTAGGATTTTCCTTGTCGTTTTTAAGCATAACGATTCCGATATAACCGTCACCGTTCTGGGCATCTTCTATAACATTTGTGTCTTCCTCACTGTTTACCATGAGAGGAGTAAAAATTCCCGGGAAAATAGGCCTGCCGCCTATAGGAAGTATAGACAGTTTGTTAGGAAGCTGAGGTTCTGCAGGCAATCCTATGATATCATTATTATTTGATGATTTGTCTTTCATAACATCAAATATAAACCAAATACGCAAAAAATACAAATTTAAAGCTTATGAATATGCATGTCATGCGCAACAGCATGCAGACTGTTTTACTGACTGCTCCCTATCTGTACCTTTGTCCCGCCGGAACAATTTTCATGATTTTAAGGTTTCCGCGCGCACAGAATTTTTCTGAAGGGGCAAACACAAGCGTATCTTCGGCTTTTACTTCTGTTCCGTTTATTGTTCCCGTTCCGTCAATAATAAAGGCAAGAACAAAATCACACGGCATGGTATCGTGGGGAGCTGAATCTACCACAGAATCATATTCGTTTTCTACCGTAATTTCTTCGAGGGTAAAGTACGGGCATGAAAACACGCCGGGAAAAGCAGACACATTTCTTTCTCCCTGGGTCTTTATGCATGAAATAGCGCGCTCTACATGACATTCCCTTCCCCGGCCCCAGTCATAAAGACGGTATGTTATGTCGCTTGACTGCTGTATTTCCAAAAGTCTGAGCCCGCCGCCAATAGCATGGACAGTTCCTGCGGGAATATATACAAAGTCACCCTTCTTTACATTAACATAGCGCAGACAGTCCTGGATTGAATTGGCTTGTATTGCACCCCTGAGTTCACTGGGAGTATAGACACCGTTCAGGCCGTAAACAAGGCGTGCATTTTCGGCAGCATCAAGAACGTACCAGCATTCTGTTTTTCCGCGGCAATGCTCGTAAAGTTCGGCTTTTTCGTCATCGGGGTGAACCTGAACGCTCAGACGATCATCTGCCTGAATAACCTTTACCAAAAGAGGATAGTCCCCACCGGTAAATGTCTGCAATTCGTGCTGAAGACCATTCGGGTGGGTTGATGCTTCCCAAAGTTCATATCCCCAAACCTTGTCTGATTTTATTGCGTTCAGTTTTATCATTTTTTTTCTCCGTTATAAAGTCAATGTTTTCAGCAGTGTTCCCAGAGCGTTTCGGGATAGTAGCCGTCTGCAATTTTCTTTGCAATTTCCTGCTTTACAATTGCACGGTCTTCGGGATAAGTCATGCCGAACCATTTTTCTGTAGAAGTAAAGAATTTTATACTGCCCTCTTTTGCCTTTACAATGTCGCTTGCCGCAACGGGAAGAAGGGCTTCGGCCTTGGGCAGTTCAAGTGAAGTTTTCTTGAAGTTGTCCCAGTATTTGTGAAAACCGGTAAAGGCTTTAAGGCTGAATGCAAACAGGTTCATGCTTACCCATTCTTTTCCGGTAAGAGGAATTTCTTTTCCGTCGAGTTCGCTTACAATGCCATCGCCTTTATAGCTGATTTTGGTATTTTCTGTAATTGACTCAAGGTAACCGTCCTTTACGGTACAGACACCGCGGCTTACCGAACCGCTTTTGCTCATTGTGTTTCCGAGTACATAGCCGACCATGGCATGTTCAGGGGAATGGGGATCTATGTTTGAAAGATATTCACCCAGTGTTTTGAAGGCATCGCGTCCGTAATAGTCATCGCTGTTGATTACGGCAAAAGGTGAATTAATTGCCTTTTCTGCACAGAGAACGGCATGGATTGTACCCCAGGGCTTTGTTCTGTCTGCAGCGCGTGCAATTTCCTGTTCATCAAGAAGTGCGTCTTTTGTCTGGAAGACATATTCTGCATCGAAGTTTTTGGCTACACGGTCAAAAAGGCGTTCACGGAAGTCTTTTTCTATATCTTTTCTGATAACAAAAACGACCTTTCCGAATCCGCATTTTTTTGCATCATAAGCGGCAAAGTCCAAAAGGCACTCGTTGTTAAGTCCTACTGCATCAATCTGTTTTACTCCGCCATAACGGCTTCCCATACCGGCCGCCAGCACAAGCAATGTTGGTTTCATAACTACTCCCATAATAAGTAAATCTTCAGTTTTAAGAACATATATTTAATTGTAGCATTTTTTTTACAAAAATACTATGATTTTCACTTTTTTAACAGTTTTAAAAAAATACCGGCAGCATCAGGCAGTCACGGCATCAAGACCTATTCTGACCATATTGGAAAAAGAAGTCTGTCTTTCTTCGGCTGTGGTTTTTGTACCCAAAAGAATGTGGTCGCTTGCAGTAAGAACGGCGAGCGCTTTTCTGCCGAATTTTGCCGCAAGTGTATAAAGTTCGGCGGCTTCCATTTCTACCCCAAGAACACCGTACTCTGCCCATGTTTGCCAGGTTGAACGGCTGTCATAAAACATGTCGCTCGAAGCACAGAGACCGACTTTTGCATTTATCCCCAGATTTTTGGCAGCAGAAACCGCAGCCGAAAGAAGAGAATAGTCGGCTACCGGGCAAAAATGCATTGAACCGAAGCGCATTGTATTCAACCCTGAATCAGAACAGGCGCCTGAAGCAATAATGACATCTCTGAGCTGAATATCATTTTGGATTGCACCGCAAGTTCCGACTCTGACAGCCTTCTGCACATTGTAGTCGTTAAAAAGTTCTGTTGCATAAATAGACAAAGACGGCTGCCCCATACCCGTTCCCTGTACAGAAACGCGACAACCCTTATAAATACCTGTAAATCCGTACATTCCGCGGACTTCATTATAACACTCAGAATCTTCAAGAAAGTTTTCGGCAATAAATCTGGCTCTGAGCGGGTCTCCGGGAAGAAGAACAGACTCGGCAACTGCACCTTCAGGCGCGTTAATATGTATACTCATTACTATATTTTAGCACACAAATTACAAAAACAACACCCCAAAAACAGCACCGACGACAACAATAAAAACCGGATGAAGCTTTGTCAAAAATAGAACAGCAAGACAAACAGCATAAAAGGCAAGAGACGGCCATTTTACGGCATTAAGGGGGGAAGTAATCGTATCAAGCGGATTCAGAATTGCTATAGAAAAAACCTGAATCAGCGCAATAAGAACCATGCCACTTGTTGCAGGACGCAGAGTGGCAAAAACAGACTTGACTGCAGGCTTGTCCTGAAAATGTGCAAAAAATCTGGCAATTGCAATTATTACAATAAAAGACGGAAGCACTTCACCCAAAGTAGTGACAATTCCGCCTATGGGACCGTAAAGTTCAGTTCCTATATAGGTGGCAAGATTGATTCCGATTGGCCCCGGAGTACTTTCGCTTATAGCAAGCATCGAATAGAATTTTTCTGCAGAAATAAGCGCATACTTTTCGACAAGAACCTGCTGCATGAATGTAGCTGCAACAAGGCCTCCCCCTATGGCAAAAAGCCCGATGTAGAAAAAAATCAGAAAAAGAAAGAAAAGATTCATGATTTCTTCCCCGTGCGCAAAAGATAAGAGACAATTCCGATAACAACGGAGGCCAGAACAATAAAAATTCCGCTCACCTTAAAGAAATAGACTGCACAGAACGAAAGTGCATAGAAAAGAACATCAATACGGCGTTTAAGCGTTTTTTTGCAGAGGGTAACCACAGAATAAGTAAGAAGTGCCGCCACAGCCACGTTTATTCCTGCAAGCGCCTTCTGAACCCACACTATTGCATCAAAATTCGAAATAAATTCTGCAATAAACGTAATTATAATTACAGAAGGAGTAACAACACCCAAAGTGGCTGCAACGGCCCCGGGAATTCCTGCACGGTTGTGGCCTACAAATGTAGAAACATTTACTGCAATAACGCCCGGTGTAGACTGGGAGATTGCGTAATAGTCAATAAGTTCTTCATTTGTAATCCATTTTTTCTTCTGGATAAGTTCCCTTTCAAGAATGGGAAGCATTGCAAGACCGCCGCCAAAAGTGACAGAACCAATCTTAAAGAAAACCACAAAAAGCGAAAGAATTTCCCGAAGCATAATCATCCTACAAATTTCTGGAGGTCTCTGCTGAAAGAGACTTGAGCATATTGGCTCCGGCAGAATCCAAAAGACTGCTGTCCATTCTCCATGACCAGTTTGCACCGGTTGTAGAAGGAGTATTCATTCTTGCTTCTGAACCAAGGCAATATACATCCTGCAGCGGAATAATACAGTATTCAGCCTTTGACTGGAAGGCAGCTTGTACCAGGCGCAGAGAAATGTCCTTTACAGAAGCGTTTTTATCCATTCCGAAGTAAGAGGCAATATTTATTCTGTACTGTTCAGCACTGGAAGAAAGTACTCCTACAGTAGTATCATTGTCATGTGTTCCTGTATAAACCACGCACTTTTCTGTCTTATAGTTATCCGGCAGATAATCGTTGCGGGCACTTTCATCTGACCACGGATTATCATTGAATGCAAACTGCAGAATCTTCATTCCGGGGAAGCCGCAGTCGTCGCGGAGCTTTTCTACATCAGGGGTAAGAGTTCCCAGATCTTCTGCAATAATCGGAAGTTTTCCAAGACGCTTTTCTATCTCGTTAAAAAGATCCAGTCCGGGGCCCTTTACCCACTTTCCGCCAATGGCATTGTCTGCACCGTACGGAATCTGCCAGTAAGTGTCAAAACCGCGGAAGTGGTCAATGCGCACTATATCTACCAGGTGGAGCATATTCTGAATGCGTGAAACCCACCAGGAATAGTTGTCTTTTTTCATTGCATCCCAGTCATAAAGAGGATTTCCCCAAAGCTGGCCTGTTGCAGAGAAATAGTCCGGCGGAACACCCGCGCATGAAGTCTGTAAAAGTGTATTAGAGTCAAACTGGAAGAACTTCTGGTTTGCCCAGACATCGGCAGAATCTCCTGCTACAAAGATAGGAATATCACCGATAATACTGATTCCAAGTTTGTTGGCATAAGACTTGAGTGAGTGCCACTGTTCCGAGAAGAAGAACTGGATTACTTTTATGCTTTCAACATCAGCAGAATGTTCTGCATCCCACTTTGAAACGGCTGCCGGGTCATGGGAAGCCAGGTCTTTCGGCCAGAAGCGGTTCCACATGCTGTCTATTCCGGTAACATTCTTTTTCTGGGCTTCTGCATCGTAGAATTTCTTGATGCTTGTATAATCTGCAAAATTATTGAGCCAGACCTGATTGTCGTTTTTAAAGGCTTCATACTTTGCGCGGTCAGCTTTTTTGCAGTTCTTTAGGAAATACTCTGCGCACTTGTAAAGAAGCGGAATCTTCCACCAGACGACAGATCCAAAGTCAACGTCACCGTCACATTTTATATATTCAGGCGGAACAATATCACCGGCCAAAGCCCAGCCGCGTTCCACAAGATTGTCAAGATCAATAAGAAGGGGATTTCCGGCAAAAGTCGAAAAACTTGCATAGGGACTATCCCCGTAGCCTGTAGGTCCAAGCGGAAGAATCTGCCACATTGTCTGGCCTGCTGAATGAAGCCAGTCTGCAAATTTATATGCCTGTTTTCCCATAGTTCCGATTCCGGGTGTTTCCGGAAGTGATGTAATGTGCAGAAGCACACCGCTTGCTCTCTTTTCCATTTTTCCTCCAGTTTTCAACGGCTCGCGGGCCGCAACAAAAATTTGCCCGGACAGGTACTGCCACATACCATGCCCGGGCATAAGAATTATATCAATCTATTGAATCACTCGGTCGGGCGCTTCTTAAGGCGCTTGCTTCCGGGAACAGCCTGGCCCTTTCCTGCCTTCTGTTCCATCATTGCGCGAACCTTGAGAGGAAGACCAAACAATGTAATAAAGCCGTCTGCATCCTTGTGGTCATAAAGATCACCTGTAGCAAAACTTGCAATGCTTTCGTTGTAAAGGCTGTACGGAGAATCACTTCCTGCACCGCGCATTGTTCCCTTGTAAAGGCGGAGTTTTACCCATCCGGTTACGTTCTCTTCAATCTTGTCCTGGAAAGCCATAATTCCTTCCATAAGCTGAGTGAACCATTTTCCGTCATAGATAAGTTCGCTTTCACGCAGGCTGATCATCTGCTTGAAGTGATATGTATCGCGGTCAAGACAAAGGTGGTCAAGCTGCTCGTGTGCGTACATAAGGATTGTTCCGCCCGGTGTCTCGTAAACTCCGCGGCTCTTCATTCCTACAACACGGTTTTCTACAAGATCAACGATTCCGATTCCGTTGCGGCCGGCAATCTTGTTGAGTTCCTGCATAATTTCGAGAGGAGACATTTTCTTTCCGTTAACAGAAACTGCTTCGCCTGAAACAAATTCTATTGTAACGTATTCGCCCTTTTCTGAAGCCTGCTCAGGAAGCTTTGTTTCCTTAAGCATATTCTCCCACTTTGGCTCGTTGGGTGTCTCTTCGAGTTCAAGTCCTTCGTGGCTTATGTGCCAGATGTTTTCGTCGCAGGAATAAGAATTCTCTTTCTTTACAGGAACCGGAATTTTGCGGTCTTCAAGATATTTTACTTCGTCTTCGCGGCTCTGGAGAGTCCACTTCGGGTCACGCCATGCTGCAATAACCTTAAGATCAGGGGCAAATGCCTTCATTGCAAGCTCAAAACGAACCTGGTCATTTCCCTTTCCTGTAGCACCGTGACAGATGGCAACGGCCTTTTCCTGGCGTGCATATTCAACAAGAATTTTACCAATAAGAGGACGGGCCGTGGATGTTCCAAGAAGATACTCATCCTCGTAAACACAGCCGCCCTTTACTGCCGGCCAAACATATTCCTTGCAGTACTCTTCGCGTGCATCTACAACATAACATGCAGCAGCACCGGTTTTGAGAGCACGTGCCTTGATAGACTTCCAGTCATCGCCCTGACCTACGTCAATACAAACTGCAATGACATCATAGTCATAATTTTCCTGAAGCCACGGAATAATTACCGTAGTATCAAGTCCGCCGGAATAAGCAAGAATAACCTTGTCTTTCTTTGATTTAGCAGCCCGAGCTGTTGTCTTTGTAGTCTTTGCATCCTTTGCAATTCTTACTGCCATAAAAGTCCTCTTAGTGAAATTTTATACAATCATTATACATATTCACTTATAAATATGCAAGTGAAAGAATTTTTGCGTTAATCAGTCAGACCACTTTGTCCACGCAGCCTGAACAGTAAAATAGTTTTTGCGTTCACAAAACGGCATGTCAGAAGGAAGTCCCGCCGTCTGTCTTCTGAATGAACCGAATCTTTTGTCGCAGCAGGTACATTCATTTCTTATGCATATATTTTCATCAGGAACACCAGCCTTACGCAAAAGAAAAAGATTGGCCGCGGCAAGGGAAAGCGATTTTGTTCCGTCAGAGAAAGTCGCCACGCTTTCAGAGCCGAATTCAGAAGAAAACAATGCTGCACGACTGTCATCCACTTTGTAGCAGCAGCTGTGAATATGGGGTCCCATAACAACGCAGATATCTTTTACAGAAGAACCGTATACGTTTACAGCAGTGTGTACCGCTTCAAGAACTATTCCGGTTCCTTTCCAGCCTGAATGAAGCGTGCCGAAAACACCGCGCACAGGATCGCACAAAAAAAGCGGCATACAGTCAGCAACAGTAACAACGGGAATGAGAGCTTTGTTTTGGGTAAGAATACCGTCTCCCTTAAGGCCGTTGAGTTCCTGTGCAGAATTTACAGAATATACAGTTTTTGAATGAATGAGTTCAACCGCAGCAATTTTATGCGAAGAGCCGGCATTTTCTGAAAGAAATTTTTCTCTTGCTGGATTGTGCATTCCCCACTCAAACCTCATGTTCCCGGCAGAAAGAAGACTCATTTCCCACTCAGGACCATTTTCCAGAACTTTTCCGTCAAAGAGGAATTTTCCGCATATACGGTCACTTAAAAAACGAACCGAAGTGTTTTCAGAACAAAGCAATTTTTACTCCGCGACAAATGATTTTTCTATAAGTTCCATATCCATTATGACATCAAGGGCATATCTTACGTCCCTAAGGTAAGCGGTTATTGAATCGCAGAATTCTGCATTGTCCTTGCCCATGATTTTTGAAAGGTTTACCAAAGGACCATAACAGGTACTGGTCTTTTCACCTGTTATTCCACCCAGAAGGCTTTCAAAACTGCGGCAGCACTTGCAGAAAGTCGCAATCAGATATTCCGCGGAATTTTCAATTTCTTCTATAACTGCATTCACTTTTTTTTCTGAAGAAGCCGTTTTTGTAGAAAGATCGGAATATCCCGAAAGAGACGAACCGTATTCCCCTCCAGAAGAAAGTTTATTAATGAGGGAGTCGGTGTCAAAATTTATTTTTTCCATGTCGGACATTGTGTCTGTAAATTCGAGGTTATTGTCCTTTACAGAAAAATCACCTTCAAGGGTAACGGCTCTCAGATAAGGCATAAACTTCTTGAAAATGCGTTTCATAAAGAAATAAAGGAAACCCAGAGTAAGTGGATGTGCAAAAACAACGCCATCCCAGACATTTTCCCAGGGTCGCACAGGAAAGAGAGGAAACTCGGGAAGCTCAAAATAAGCGGCAAGCTTTTTTCTGAGTGCATCCTTTTTTATGCATGAAGTCCACTGTTCCCATCTTGCATCAAACATAGCCTTCCATTTTTCACGGAATTTGACACTCCACGTTTCTCCACCGCCCAGGACAGGAGGTTCGTACATAAAGTTTTCAAATATTACTTTTGCAAGGGAAGCCATTGGAACTTCCTGTACAAAACACGTTACTGCCGAAAGAGATGCCGAAGCGCGGTCATAGAATTTGGCAAAACCGTTCTGTTCTTCGTCGGAAAGTTCAACTGAAGCCGTCGTAAAATCACAGGTACTTCTAACTGAAAAAAGGTAGAGAGCCTTAAGGAATTCCATTGAAATATCAGGAACAATATCCAGAACCTGAGCAAAAGACGAAAAATCTGAGCGGGCCTGTACAAAACCGCAGTGTTTTACACCGTCTTCTGTTACAAACTTATTTGAAAGGGAATCTGTCGGAAGAACAGTAAACGCACGCAACCACTGCGCTGCCCGTGCACACCCGTACATAAGTGATTTCTTTTCCGGCGGAATGGAATCCAGCGCCTTTGACAGACGCGAAAGAAGGGACGAACGCGTGTCCGGAGCCGGTTCCCTGTCTGCAGGATACTGAAACGGGTCACACGCTTTTTTTATTCCTTCTGTAAAATCACTCATAACAAGGGATGAAAGCAGAATATAAAAGTTACCTGCATTTTTTTTCAACGGAACAACATATTTTCTGAAGAAAACCTGGGCAGAACGAAGCTCCTGTATCTTGTCACAGAAAGACTCTGTCAGGATTTTTCTTTTATAGTCAATGAGTCCCGGGTGTTCCCTGCGGATTTCTGCTGCAGTACGGCGGATCATTGAACTGTTATATACATTTTCTATATCGGTGTCGAACAGAATTGATTTAATCCAAAGTAGAATTCTTACAAGCAGCGGTTCCTGCGAAAAACTGCTCATAAGTGTAAAACCGTCATTTTTGTATGCACGGTCGGCCGTACTTTTTTTTAATGTATTTTCTTCTTCCTTTGAAGTTGTTGCCCCTACCCTGTTCAAAAGGTCGCGGCGTTCCTCTCCGGAAAGTTTCGCAGACATGCTTTCAAAATTTGAATTGTCACTTTCTGATGTAAAACCCATATCCTAATTCTATGTTCAAGACAGATAATTGTAAAGCAGAATATTATGAATTGAATACGTTTTTATTAAAAAAAAATGCAAAAAACAGCAAAGGTATATTGACATTTTTTTCTTTAGATTATATATTCTTAATCACCTTACATTCCCCGATTGTGTAATGGTAGCACCTCAGATTCTGGTTCTGATTGTGGGGGTTCGAATCCTCCTTGGGGAAAGATTTAGGTCCCTTCGTCTATCGGCTAGGACGAAAGATTCTCAATCTTTAAAGATGGGTTCGACTCCCGTAGGGACCGCTTGTGACTTCCCTAATCGGGAGTTTTTTTTATTTTAAATCGGCTGTTCTTCAAAACTTCAGTTGTTGCGTTTGGCAAGCCCCCTATAAATTCCAGCATACCCCATTCCCATTGAAAAAAAGTTCTATATAAGACTATTTTCAAGATAGAATGAGGATCAGTATCGTTAATTATTGATTGCCAAACTTTGACACAAGACCTGCCATTTCAAGGGCACCCATTGCGCAGTCATAACCTTTGTTACCGGCTTTTGTTCCTGCACGTTCAACAGCCTGCTCTATTGTATCTGTAGTAAGAACGCCGAACATTACAGGAATTTCAGACGCAAGTTCAACCTGGGCAATTCCTTTTGAAACTTCGGCACAGACATAATCGTAATGACTGGTTGCCCCGCGGATTACAGCCCCCAGACAGATAAGCGCATCGTATTTTTTACTCTGTGCCATTTTTTTTGCAGCAAGCGGAATTTCAAATGCCCCAGGAACCCAGCACAGGTCTATGTTTTCATCATCTACATCATGACGCAAAAGACAGTCCCTTGCCCCTCCTACAAGCTTTGAAACTACGAATTCGTTGAACCTTGAGGCTACGATTCCCACACGGATTTTTTTTCCGTTTACAGATGAAAGAATTTTTCCTTCAATTATATTCATTTTTTTCCTCCTGGATTTTTTTACACGTTTGTAAGAAGATGTCCCATTCTTTTGTTTTTTGTCTGAAGATAGAAAATATTCTGCATACACGGCTTAACCTGAACAGGAACCCGTTCCGTAACAGTCACTGTTCCGTAAGATTCTATTCCGCTCACTTTAAGCGGATTGTTTGTCATAAGGCGGATTTTTTTTACACCGAGGTCTTTAAGAATATGGGCTGCGGCATAATATTCGCGTGAATCTTCGGGAAAACCAAGCTTTGTATTTGCATCCACCGTGTCAAAACCTTCATCCTGCAGGGCATAGGCACGTATTTTGTTCAAAAGGCCAATTCCCCTTCCTTCCTGCCTCAAATAAATCAAAACCCCGCAGCCTGAATCTGCAATTTCTTTCATTGCAAGTTCAAGCTGTTCCCCGCAGTCGCATTTTAACGAAGAAAAGCAGTCCCCTGTAAGACATTCGCTGTGTATGCGGCAAAGCACTGATTTTTCCGAAGACAAATCCCCGTAAACGAGAGCCGCGTGTTCGGCATTGGTAACTGTATCTTTGTAGCCTGTAATTCTGAATGTTCCAAACTTTGTGGGAAGAGACGCCTGCGCTACTTTTTGTACAAGCATTTCCCGCGCTTTTCTGTAAAGGGACAAATCTTCTATGGTAACAAGTGTCATGTTCCACTTTGAAGCAAGACTCTCCAGTTCCGGGCGGCGCGCCATGGTTCCGTCAGAGGACATTATTTCACAGCAAAGTCCCGCGCCCGAAAGTCCTGCAAGTGTACAGAAGTCAACCGTTGCTTCTGTATGGCCGCGGCGTTCGAGTACACCGTTTTTTCTTGCAGTAAGCGGAAACATATGACCCGGTCTTCTGAAATCAGCGGCGCGGGTATTTTTATCTGCCAGAGCCATTGCTGTAACCGACCTGTCAAAGGCGCTTATTCCTGTTCCTGTAGAAACATGGTCTATGGAAACCGTAAATGCTGTTTCGTGATTGTCTGTATTGTCTGCAACCATCGGTGAAAGGCCCAGTTCCTTTGCCCTTGAAAGCGGAAGAGGCATGCATATAAGCCCGCGTGCATTCACCGCCATAAAGTTAACGTTCTGCGCAGTGGCAAATTCGGCGGCAACAATAAGGTCCCCTTCATTTTCGCGGCTGTCATCGTCGGTTACCATAATAATTTTGCCCTGCTTCAGATCTTCAAGGGCCTGTTCAACACGGTGGAACGCTTTTTCATAAATGCTGTTCATTTTATTTTAACTCCTGTATTTTCAAAGTTTGCGGATATTCAGTGATACGAAACAAAACTGTCCCTGAGACTTTCCATGACAGAAGAATTCTGCCCCGGAGAGAGTGAAACAAGTTTTTCTACATATTTGCCTATAATGTCACATTCTATGTTCACTATAGAACCCGGTTTTCTTTCGCAAAGGACGGTATTTGCCCAGGTATGCGGAATTACGGACACGGTCACCACACACGGTCCGGAATGTTCACTTACAGATGCAACTGTAAGGCTTGTTCCATCAATGCAGAGTGAACCTTTGTTTACAATATAGCGCGAAAGCTTATCCGGAACACAAACGGCAAACAAAACAGAGTTTCCGTCATTTTTTACAGAAACGACGCGTGCAGTTCCGTCTATGTGGCCCGTAACAATGTGCCCGCCGAATCTTCCCGAAGCACTCATGGCCCGCTCCAGATTTACGCGGCTTGTGGCTGCAAGAATGGAAAATGATGTTTTGGAAAAAGTTTCCGGTGTTACGTCGGCAAAGAAAGTTCCGCCCGACAATTCTGAAACTGTAAGGCATACACCGTTTACGGCAACACTTTCGCCAAGTGACAGACTGTCAAAAAAGCTGCATTTTATTCCGAGTGTAAAAAACCCGCTTCTGCGCTTTACACACGCTATTGTTCCCGTCGATTCTACTATTCCTGTGAACACTGCTCCTCCCCGTTACCCGTTACGCTGTAACTTAAAAGAACATCGCTGCCGAACACACGGACAGACGGCTTTGACAAACTTATGCTTTCTGAAACTTTACTGCAGCCGTCCCCTCCTACAGGCCCGTGCGCAAGGTGCCCGCCAAGAATTTTTGAACCAATAAAGCAGCAGACTTCATTTACAAGGCATCCGCATGGTGAAAAAAACAGCGAACCGCTTAAAGTACCGCCAGACTCTACAAGAATGCTGTCTATACCTTCTTTGCCCAGTTCACAAAGCAGTGACGGCATTGAAAGGTGGCCGCCGTATTCTTGTACACAAAGTATTTTTGCGCCCAGATCTTTTAAAACGGCCGCTTTATCTTGATTTTTTGAAAAACTGTGTTTGGAACAGGCAATAATTACAGGAACTTCCCGCGCAGTTTTCATAAGTGCGCAGTCAGGAGAAACAGAAAGATTTGTGTCGCATACAATTCTTACGGGATTATGCGGAATGAATTTCTCTGACGGTTCAAGACGGCATGTAAGAAGCGGATTGTCGGCTGCAACCGTTGCACTGCCTGTCATAACTGCAGCAACACCGGAACGCATTCTGTGCACATATTCCCTGGCACAAGGACCTGTTATCCACTTGCTGTCACCCGAATCTGCGCAGGTACGGCCGTCGGCAGAAACTGCATATTTTACAATTACATAAGGTGTTTTTTTTGTAATATAATGGAAGAAAATTTTATTTATTGAATCGCACTCATCACGAAGAAAATCTCTTTCTACAATAATTCCAGCTTTTTGAAGTTCAAGAAAACCTTTGCCGCTTACAAGAGGATTGGGATCACGGCTTCCAACAATAACGCGCTTTATTCCGGAAGCAATTATCGCCTGCGTACAGGGAGGCTGCTTTCCTGTATGACAGCAGGGTTCAAGCGTAACATACATGTCTGCGCCTTTAACATCGGTATTGGAATCCGCGGCATTTTTCAAAGCGTCACGTTCGGCATGAAGACCGCCGTATTCGTGATGGTAACCTCCGGCCAGAAATTCCCCGTTACGTGCAATAACGGCCCCGACCAGAGGATTGGGATGAACATGTCCCCCTCCAAGAAGAGCCAGCTGAATGGCTTTTCTCATGAGGAGAACATCTTTATTGTTTGATATAAAACTATTTTTCACACTTTAGTTTTATATCAAACTAAAATTATTGTCAAGCACTTTTGAATTCCAGTCCTTCACCGGAAGAAGTCCTATACGCTGTAATATCAGAACCTTCAGGGAATTTTCCTTCAAGAAGTTCCCTGGCAAGAGAATTCTCTACATAATTCTGAATGGCTCGCTTTACAGGTCTTGCACCAAAGGCAGGATCGAAGCCCTTTTCGGCAATAAAATCAACGGCAGAATCATCGAATTTGAGTGTAATCCTGCGTTCCGAAAGCCTTGAAGCAACCCTTTCGAGCTGGATGCGTACAATTCCGCGTATATTGTCCTGGCCCAACGAATTGAACATAACGGTTTCATCAATCCTGTTAAGGAATTCAGGGCGGAATGTCTGCTTCAAGAGGGCATCAAGTTTTACACCAAGAGCTTTCTTTTCTTCAGGTGTTTTTGCCTCAAGAATAAGATCAGATCCAAGGTTGCTTGTCATAATGATTATCGTGTTCTTGAAGTCGACCACGCGCCCCTGTCCGTCAGTGAGCCTTCCGTCATCAAGAACCTGCAGAAGTACATTGAATACATCAGGATGGGCCTTTTCTACCTCGTCCAAAAGAACAACGCTGTAAGGGCGCCTTCTTACGGCTTCGGTAAGCTGTCCGCCTTCATCGTAACCAACGTATCCCGGCGGTGCACCGATAAGGCGGCTCACACTGAATTTTTCCATGTACTCGCTCATATCAATTCGGGTAAGGGACTTTTCGTCGTTAAAAAGAAAATCGGCGAGAGTCTTGGCAAGTTCTGTCTTACCTACACCGGTCGGTCCTATAAACAGGAAACTTCCGAGCGGTCTGTTGGGGTCGCTGAGTCCTGCGCGGTTTCTTCTTATTGCATCTGCAACAGCCTTAACTGCTTCTTCCTGTCCTATGACGCGCCTGTGCAGGACTTCTTCGAGTTGAAGATACTTCTGCTTTTCGCTGGTCATCATCTTTGCAACAGGAATACCCGTCCACGAACTTATTACGCGGGCAATATCCTCTTCGGTAACTTCCTTTCTGAGCAGGCTCTTTCTTTCATCACTGATTGAGTCCTTTGCAGAAGATTCTGTCATCTTCTGTTCTTCCTGAAGTTTTTTCTCCAGAGCCGGAATTATAGAATACTTGAGCTCGGCAGCTTTTTCGAGATTGCCTTCCCTAGTGCATTTTTCTTCATCAAAGCGGGCTTTTTCTAGATCCTCTTTTACCTTGCGGCTTCCTTCAATAACCTGCTTTTCGTTCTGCCACTGGAGTTTCATTGCGTCGCGGCGTGTTTTGCATTCGGCAAGTTCCTTTTCGAGTTTTTCAAGTCTTTCCTTGCTGGCCTGGTCATCTTCCTTTGAAAGAGACTGCTTTTCTATGGCAAGCTGAAGAATTTTGCGCTCAATCTGGTCAAGTTCAACCGGCTGGCTTTCGATTTCCATCTTAAGGCGGCTGGCGGCTTCATCAACAAGGTCTATTGCCTTGTCTGGAAGGAACCTGTTTGTAATATACCTGTTGCTGAGCGTTGCTGCGGCTACAAGGGCTTCATCGTTTATCTTTACACCGTGATGAATCTCATACTTGTCACGCAAACCACGCAGAATGGCGATTGTATCTTCTACAGTCGGTTCCGAACAGTAAACCTGCTGAAATCTGCGTTCAAGAGCGGCGTCTTTTTCGATGTATTTGCGGTATTCGTTAAGGGTTGTTGCACCTATTACATGCAGTTCACCCCTTGCCAGAGCCGGCTTCAAAAGGTTTCCGGCATCCATGCTTCCTTCAGAGGCACCTGCACCAACAATAGTATGAAGCTCATCTATAAACAGAATAATCTGTCCTTCTGACTTTGCAACTTCATTTATAACGCCCTTGAGTCTTTCCTCAAATTCTCCGCGGAACTTGGCACCTGCAACAAGCTGTCCCAAATCAAGCGAAAGAAGGCGTTTGTTTTTTAGACTTTCAGGCACATCACCCGAAGCGATTCTTCTGGCAAGACCTTCTACAATGGCTGTTTTACCGACACCTGGCTCACCTATAAGAACAGGATTGTTTTTTGTGCGGCGGCTTATAACCTGCATAACACGTCTTATTTCTTCATCGCGTCCGATAACAGGATCTATTTTGTCCTGTCTTGCACGTGCAGTCAGATCAATACAGTATTTTTCAAGGGAGCGCATTTTGCTTTCGGGGTCCTGCGAGTCAATGGACTGGTTTCCCCTTACAGCTTTCAGTGACTCAAGAGCAGCCTGCCTTGTACAGCCAAGACGGCGCAAAAGATCACCCGTTTTGTCATCAAAAGCGGTCATTGCAAGGAAAATATGTTCTGTAGAAAGATACTGGTCCTTAAGGGCAGACATTTCGCCTTCTGCCTTTGCAAGAACTTTCTGTGCACCCGAAGAAAGGCTTACCTGTGTCTGTCCTGTAACGACAGGATAAGAATCCAAAAGTTTTTCAAGCGGTTCAAGTATAGCAGATACTTTTACACCAATCCGTTCCACAAGCGGAGGAATAATTCCGTCTTTCTGTGTAAGAAGAGCATAAAGAAGATGCTCTGTTCCTATTTCACCGTGGTCTTTTCTTGCGGCGATGGAACTTGCTTCCTGAATCGCGTCCTGGGTTTTTAGCGTCATTTGATCGTAATTCATTTTTCACCTCGTATTTTTAATTAAGGCCGTTTCCCAAAATCCATCCCAGGGGAACTTTATGCCTTCAATTTGAAAATACAAAACTAAATGAAAAAAATCAAATTTATTTAGGAAAACTCTGTAAACTTCGATTTAAGGAGGTTGTGTCTATGAAATAAAATCAATCAGAGCGGATATTCTTTGTTTCCGAATTCACACAGGCAGTCAAAAATTTCGGCATGTTCAAGAAGTTCAAGATTCTTTTTAACATACTTGTAAATGCGTATTTCACCGGTTCCCTTACCACCGCTCAAAATCTTCATTAAGGAACGGCCGCCTTCAGGACATTCAAAATCCCTTACCAGAAGCGAAGAAGAAAAACAGAATATATCTATATCCACAACATATTTTGTATTGTGGACACTCACGCTCCAGTGGAGTTTTCTGTCGGCAGAATCAGACGGAAGCTCTGTAAAGTCATACTCGACAGAATATTTTTTTCCCGAAGCAGCCCTGAATTCATAGTTGTGGTCTTCAATGGAAATGAGAGCATCTATTTTGCTACCAAAAATTCCCTGGAGTGCAAAGCATGAAGACAAAAGATTTTTACCGCTTATTCTGCTCAAAAGGTTTGAAGAACTCAAATGAAAATAAGGAACAGCAAAATCGCGTCCCCAGTTTTTGTCGCAAAAGCCGAACGATTTTCTTGGATTGACAATAAATTCTTCTTCATTCAGAACAATCGTGCCCGAAAAGTCCGTACGGCCTCCGTTAACAGACCAGCAGATATCTGAAGTTCTGTAGTCGGGGCGGAATGAAATAACCTTGTTGAATTTAAGATTCCACGACATGGAACCTGCATTTCCTAAAAGTTCCGGTTTTCTGACAAGTTCCTGTTCTGTTACAGAAACTTCTCCGCAAGAGCAGTCATCAGAAAGCATACAGACACGCTCAGACAAATCTTTTACGGAAAGAATATATTCTCCGGAACCAAAATCTATTGAAGAAAAGGGAAAATAAGAGTTGATCTGGACACATCTTCCCGAAAGACAGCCTGCCTTTATCATAAGAAAAGACGGGGAAACATATTTTTCCTGAGCAATATTTTCTGCAGATTCTGTTCCGGCAAGAGCATACTGAAGTTCCTCGGGCGAAGGTTCGCAACGGTTTTTAAATCCCATTACACATTCGTCCGGGGACAACAGCGGATTAACAATATAAAATTCAATAAAGAAAGTTTTTTCTTCACCTGTAACACAACTTATTGCATTTGTTACAAGTCTCCAACGATCAAACCCGTTTTTTCTAAGAGAGCCTCTTAGCATAAAGCGTTCGTTGCGGTTGATTTTCTTCATTACCATATGGTCCACCAAAAAAGTTACTGCTTTCTACAGTCTATTTTCGGCAACGTATGGTTCCTATTTGAACATTTTTTTCAGAGTTTCGTTAAATTCCTTTTTGTCTGCAGGGAAATTGGCATCCAGAAATTCAAAGCAATTCTGGGCATTTCTCTGAACATGTTCATACCAAATTGTATATAATTCCGGCTCAAAATTATTTCCGGGATACGGGGCACCCTGTACGTCCGAAACCAGCTGCCGCATAAGTTCTGCCAATTGCAATGTAGTTTTTTTATCCATGGAATCTTCCTTTCTTTGTATTCATATCAATTATAACGGTAATTTGATAATTTTACCACATTTTTTTAAAATTTTATCAGAAATCATCTCTTTTGCGCAAAAAACAACTCTTTTTCCTGCCTTAGGAGCCTGAGAATAACGTTTTGCCGCAGAACGCAGATCTTTGACAGTAGCAGACAGCAGCCTTGAAAGCCTTCTTTTGCGCTGGGCATTGGTAAGCCCGTAAAGTTCCCACATAAATGCCGTCTGTCCCCTTGCGGCCGGTGTGCGCGGTTCAATCTCGCCGGAATAAACACCGGTTACGGCCTTTTCAACTTCATCTTCTGTAAAAGTTCTGTCAGAAAGTTTTTCAAGACAGGAATCCAGCACCTTGAGCGAGTCAAACGGGGACGGGTCTCTGTAAGTGGTAAATCTTGTCATGGAACAGTCGCTGTTTGGGGAAAAATACACACCGTAAGCGCCGCCTGCAGTACGTATAGAATTCCAGAGTTCCGAAGTTTCAAGAAGATGCGAAAGTACTTCGTCTGACATGCAGTTTTTTGTGTCAAAGCTGGAACTTCTTACGGCACAGGACGCAAACCCTACCGTACCGGGAATGAGAATAACTTCGTCTGCTTCTTTTTTTTCTGAAGAAATGACGGTCTTTCCAGGAAGTTCTGTAAGTTCAAAGAATTCTTTTTCAGAAGATATTCGTTTTTCTACGGGAGCATGAAGGGACATTTTCTGAATAAAATCAAGTGAATACTTTTTTGCATTTTTCATTGACTTTGAATCAGCCGTAATGTGAAGGACTGCCCCGGCTTTTTTTATTTTGCTGAATGTACTTTTCAAAAGAGAAGAAAGTTTTTCAAGCGGCATTGACTTGTATTCGGCAAGGAAAAATACAGATGAAACACCTTCCCAAATTTCGTGGACTGCGCAGCTTCTGTTTACGGTACATATTGAACGCATTGAAGAAAAATAATGCGCCCCCGGAACAAGCGAAGAACAGGCATTATTGAAGTCGGCACGAAGAATATCAGAGAGACGGTCAAGATCAGAAAAGTCTGTATTCAAAAGACAATCAGAAAGCAGGGAAAAAGCTTCACCAGTATATTCCTGAAGGACCTTAAAATGGAATATAAGCCAGTCTCTTCCTACAACCAGCGGATTTTTTTGTACAGCGGCGGCGGAACAGGCAGAAACATTTGAAGTTCTCGGATAACAGCCGAATCCGCCGGTAATTCTTTGGATAAGTGACTGTGCAGCATCCCACTTCATGTTTTTCCAGCCCATTTCTGTAACGCAGGAGGCCAGAAGCGGAATAAGAGTGTATTCCTGTGGGGTAAGAACATCTGCAGGAAAAGCAACATCTGCATAGACAATTCCGTTTGTTGCTTCTGTACTTTCATAAAAAGGAATTGTAC
This sequence comes from Treponema peruense, assembly GCF_016117655.1. Classification (NCBI taxonomy): domain Bacteria; kingdom Pseudomonadati; phylum Spirochaetota; class Spirochaetia; order Treponematales; family Treponemataceae; genus Treponema; species Treponema peruense. The sequence goes on along the minus strand of NZ_CP064936.1, from coordinate 1,131,156 downwards.
CTGCCGTTTTTTTTGCAATTTTTATTGTATCGTTGAATTCGCAGAGGTCAGAAACAGAAACCCTCGGAACTATATTTTCGTCTTCTGCCAGCGACTGGAACCTTTTCATTTTTGAAAGAGACTGTTCAACTTTTTTTCTTCCAAGCGCGGCAAACATTTTTTTGGAAAGTTTTTTTTCTTCACGCAAACGGCGGTTTGACCAGGAAGAAGACGGCTCTACGGTTACAAGAGAGCGGCGGGTGTTGTCCAAAAGATATTTTTTTACAAGCTGAGGAATATATTGCGGGTTGGAAATGATTTTTGAACGAAGTTTTTCGAACTGGCTTCTGAACAAAAGAGTTTCCCATGGTGTCTTTCCGTAACACCAACCCCTCAGACAGCGCCGCAGGATAACAAGTGAATAAGGTCCGTGGAATCTTCTGATTTCCCTGTTTGAAAAATCAAAGCCCATGCATGTTCTTTCAAGATCTTCCTTTTTTATTCCGTTGGAACATATTTCTGAAAGCGCTTTGTCTATTACGCTGTCCATTTTTTTTGCATCAGAAGTTTTTATTCCGCGCAGCCCTACACACATTGTAAAATAGCGTGTGTTTATTCCTTCACCGGACTGAGGCGCAATGTCTTCACCAAGGTTGCTGTCAAGAAGCGCTTTTGCCACAGGAGCACAGTCGTCACCCCACAAAAGTTCTCCCAAAAACATCAGCTCCATGGAAAGTTCCGAAACACATTCCTTTTGGGCACACTCTCCTATTCTCCAGACGGCAGAAGCAATGTTTTTTGAAGAATCGCCTTTTTCAGAAGAACCGTCATCTGCAGGACCAAAGTCGCGCACACGTCTTTTTATTCTGGCATCGAAATTTTCTTTTGGAAAACGAGCTGTGCGGCCTGCGTCTTTTATACGCGACAGGAAATTCTTTTCTACAAAATCCAGCTGATCTTCTGTAGGAATGTTTCCGTAAAGGAAAAGCAGGCAGTTTGCAGGACAATAATATTTCTTGTGAAATGCGCGCAATTTTGAAAGAGTAAGCGACGGAATCACAAGAGGGTCCCCGCCTGAATCAAAAGCATACTCTGTTCCGGCAAGGGCAGCCCTGTCTACGGCATCTCCGGCCACACTGTCAAAAGAAGAATAATTTCCCTTCATTTCGTTAAAAACTACACCCTGGATTTTGGGCGTGTTTCCTTCAAGTTCAAGCCGGTGACATTCCTGCATAAAAATTTCAGGCCGCAGGAGAGGAAAGAAAACCGCATCTCCGTAAACTGACATGAGATTAAAATAATCAGATCTGATAAGTGAACTTGCCGGAAAAACAGTTCTGTCTTGGGCGGTATATGCATTAAGATAAGTTGTAACGCTTTGGTTGGAAAGTCTTAAAAAAGGGTCTCGTACAGGATATCGCTCGGAACCGCACAAAACACAGTGTTCAAGAACATGGGCAATTCCCGTACTGTCAGAAACCGGTGTTCTGAAAGCAAAGGCAAATGTATTTTCTTCATCTGAATTGAGAAGATGAAAAACTTCGAGTCCTGTTCTTTCATGCTTAAGCCAAATTCCGGTAGAATCACAGTCTTCTACAGGAATAATCTCAAGTACTTTGAATCCTTTGTATATCTGATTTTTTTTCATACATAAACCTCATCTTCATCGCGGCCCGAAACCCTCAGGTCTCCGTTTTCCCATGCACGCCTGAGATAAGAAAAGAAAGCAGAAGTTATTGCTTCACTGTCACGGCGCAAAATTGTTCCGGCAAGCCTTTCTTCATCAAGAATAATTTCACCGCGAGTTTTGGAAACATTTTTAAGAATTTTGTTTCTGAAGTCATCACTTTTTGCGTGTATAAGAATTGCAATATCCTTGTCTTCCATTGAATGAAGCTTATTCTGAATAAACCTGTCGTCGCTTCCGATAACATCTTCTTCTGTAAAAAGCCGACGTCTCAAGTCAGCACCAAGTTCGGGATCCTGCTCGCTAAGTGTATTTATAATTCCCGACTCTGCAGAAGGACTCATTCTCTTTAAAATCTGGGCCAGAACTCCGCGTCCGTCAAGGTTGCGTGAATTTTCTGTATTCTGGGTAAGCATTTTTTCGTGAAGACTTTTGTTTATTTCTTCCAGAACTTCAGGAGCAACAGGCTTCATTTTTGCAAGACGCAGAATAATATCTTTCTTTTTCTGAACATCAAATGAATTTATTACAGCCGCAGCTTTCTTCGGTTCAATCTGTGAAAGAACAAGAGCCTGAACACCGACCGACTCGCCCGAAATCAAAAGCGCAATACGTTCGGGGTCTGCATCTTCAAGATAGACAAAGGGTTTTCCTTCGGGGAATTTTACGGAACGGCTCAGAAGATCTTCGGCTTTTTTTGTACCGTACGCTTTTGTAAGAATATTGCGGGCAGTTTCGATTCCACCTTCTTCGCGGGCTTTTTTTACAAGAGAATCAAATTCTTCCAAAATCTGAGTTGCTTCTTCGGGCTCTATTGAACGGATTGTAGCAATTTCAGGAATAATTTTTTCTGTCTGCTCTTCGGTAAGATGCGGAATAATTTTTGCAGCTTCATCTACACCAATTATTACAAGAAATTTTGCAACGCGTCGGTATATTCCGTCTTCTTCGCCGGCTGCACCGGGAACTTTTAAAAGCCCGCCTGATGTAAGTGCACTTGCAGCTTCACGTACATCATCGTCGGTGGCATTTTTTTTCTGGAACCACGCGCCTGTTTTTGCGGCAAGTTCAGCCTGCTTTATATTGTCTTTTTCAAGCTGGTCCTGTTTTGCCTGCTGCGAAATTTCTGAAAGTCGACTGTTAACACGGTCAAAAATGGGTTTATGTACAAGAGGCTCCCTTCCCTTTGGTGAAGAATGCCTTATTTCCCTTGAAACACTTTTCGGGTGCTCTGATTTTTTTTCATCTTTATCATCTGAAATTTTTGAAGCGTGAGCATACGCATTCAGCCGATAGTCGTTTAAATCCATGAGGCTCAGTTTAATTTATATAGAAGAGAATTACAAGTGCGAATAATTGTGTGCATGGGTTATGGCACCGGCAAGAGCATCGGCAGCGTGGTCGGGATGCGGCACTTCATTCAGATTAAGCAGTATCTGAACATAGCGGCCCACAACATCTTTATCTGACGAGGCAGATCCTGTAACTGTATTCTTGATTTGATTGGGAGTATACATAAAAACAGGAATTCCAAGTTTGGCAAGACACAGAGTTGCAACACCTTTTGCTTCGGCTACGGCAAGCGCACTGGAAGAATTCCGCGAAAAATACAAAGTTTCAAGTTCGGCTTCATCAGGGGCAAATTCTTTTACAACCGCTTCCAGCCTGTTGTAAATGGAAAGAAGTCTTATCTCATGGGAATCCTGCGCAGAAGTTTCAATCACCCCGTAACTCACAAGCTTTATTTTACCTGCACAGAAGTCAATTACGCCAAACCCCGTGTGGGCAAGACCAGGATCTATTCCCATTATCCGCTTAACTGTTCCCATATTCCACCAAATAAAAAAGGCGCCTTCGGTTAGGAAAGCGCCGTAAAATTCAACTTAAAAAACTCAGGCTACGCTGTCCGGGTCAAAGTCATCAGGATATTCTACTGTAGTGTAAACATTCTGAACGTCTTCATCTTCTTCGAGCTTGTTGATAAGTTTCTGAATCTTTTTTGCTGTATCTGCATCAACTGCAGTATAAACCTGCGGAACCATGGAAACTTCTGCAGAAAGAGACTCGAATCCCTTTCCCTGTAGAACTTCAAGAACAGAATCAAAAGAAGCAGGATCTGTAGTTACTGTTACAACTCCGTCTTCTGTTACGATGTCATCTGCACCGGCTTCAAGAGCAACTTCCATAATCTCGTCTTCGCTTACTTTTTCTGCATCGTACTCAATTACACCCTTGCGGTCAAACATGCGGCTTACAGAACCTGAAGTTCCGAGGTTTCCGCCGTTCTTTGTAAAGTAGTTGCGAACGTTGGCAGCTGCACGGTTCTTGTTGTCTGTAAGAACATCTACAAGAACGGCTATTCCACCAGGAGCATATCCTTCGTATACAAGTTCTTCATAAGATGTAGCACCAAGCTCACCTGTTCCCTTCTTGATTGCGCGCTCAATATTGTCCTTTGGCATTGAAGCTGCACGTGCCTTGAGAACGGCTGTGCGGAGACGCGGGTTGGAGTTAGGATCACCGCCTCCCATCTTTGCGGCAATAGAAATCTCCTTGATAAATTTCGTAAACAACTGTCCGCGCTTGGCATCTGCGATACCCTTTGCATGTTTGATGGTAGACCATTTACTATGTCCTGACATTGGAAACTCCTCTAATAAATACAGATTGTGACTAATACTATACCATATTATGGAAGATTAGGTCAATATGTAAACCCCGGAGTCTGTACACTGAGGAACAGGCAACGGAGTTTTTCTGACGTCACTATTGTTTGAGAGTACCGAACAGATTTTTTACAGAACCTGATGTTGCGCCCTTCAAAGCATCCCCGACTGCACTTTTGGCACTGTCCTGGATTCTTTTTTCGATTTCGGCACGTTTGGCATCGAGTTTTTTCTGAATATCTGACAGATTTGTATTCTGCAAGTCAATATCGCCCTTAATGCCCATAAATTCATTTGCCTTTGCAAGCGCTCCGCCAGAAGATTCTTTTATGGAAGCGTTTATCTTTGCAAGAGCCGCATTCTTTGCATCTGAACCAATTGAGCGGGCGGCAGTTTCAAGAGCCTTTGCAAACTGATCTGCAAAGTTTCCAGTAAGGGCTAGATTTACGCCCGCGGCTTCTGTGAAAGCGGCTGTATATCCTAAATCAAGGCGGCTTACAGAAGAAAGTGCCTGGTTATAATACTTTGTAACCGTTTCGCTGCTGAATCCGTCTGAAGTAAGTTTTACAGGGTTAACACCAACACGTCCCGAAGCCGCAAACGTGTCTTTTCCTGCCGAACCTTTAAGAGACACAGAAGCTGTTCCGCTTACAGAAGGAATTCCGCTTGAGACAGCAATTTTTGTTCCGTCTACTTCAAGAGGGAAACCTTTTCCGCTATATTCTACGGCAATCAAAGGCTCTTTGGAATATGAGCGTGCATCTACAACAAGATCTGCAGAATGTGTCACGCCTGAATAAACGAATTTTCCGTTGGCAGACGATGGTTTTCCCAAAAGGTCCTGGTCACTTGTAATGAAATTTGCTTCGGCAGAAAATCCTTCGCCTGAAACATAAGCGCGTTCAATAAGAAAAGCAGGACTCTGTGAACCGAACCAGAAAGTTGTTCCAGGAAGCCGGCGGTTGGACTCTTTTCTTTTTGCTTCCTTCTTTTTGTCAGAAGTTCCGGCTCTTCTTGCGGAATCGGACTTCATCTGCGAAACCATATCCACACCTTTTTTAAGATAAGGGTAGTATTTGCCCAAAACGCCGTATCCGATTGAATTCAGCGCTGAATTAAAGATGTTGCCTGCGTTTTTGAAGGCATCGGCAGCAGAAGAAAGTTTTTGTGCGGCAAAATCAGTATCGTGCTTTACTGCTTCCTGAACAGAGGCTGCCAGTGACTGAACTGTCTGCGAATCTGTTTTTATCTCTCCCGAAACCGATGTCATTGTTTTCTGAAGATTCCTGCCCTGGTTAATTGCAGAGTCAATCTTTGCAAGTGCATTTTTCAATGACTGAACATCTTTAATATTGGATACATTCAGGGACTGGAGTTCGCTTACACTTGAAGAAAATGAGTCAACCTGTGTTTTTATTTCTGCAGGTTTAGACTGCCACTTTGCAATCATTTCCTTACTTTGTGCAACAGCCTGTTCCGAAGCGGCCTGTGTTTTTAGCTGGGACTGAACGTTTGCAACAATGCTTTCAACATCTGTTCCGCCAAGCATGGAAGCCGTTTCTGACTTAAGGTTTTCTATTGCAGAATCTGACTTTGCTTTAAGGGATGTCATAAAGGCGCTGTCTTTTTGTTCTGCCTTCTGCTTCTTTTCTTTTTTTGCCTTTGCCGGAAGTTCGCAGCTTGATTTTCTTTCTGTACCGAACGCAATACCTGAAACTTCAAGATTCTGTGCATCGAATTTTCCGCGAAGAGCTCGGGTAAGACTAAAGGCAACCTCGATTTTCTGTGCTTCGAAAAGATTTTTCATCACATCGTCTTTGTTTCCTACGGCAAGATTTTCTACCGTAAGTGACGTGCCAAAAATTTCAAGATTAACTTTTCCTACATCTGTTTTTGCACCGAATGCACTTTCACATCCTGAACGGATTATTTTTGCCGCAATCGGATTTTTGAATGTTGTAACCACTATTCCGACTACTGCACAAAAAGCCACGACTGCAACCAGCGGAAGAAGCTTAAAGCGTCCTTTCTGGCCTTTGATTTCTTTTGCAAGGGTTTTGTACTTTAAAATCTCTTTTTTTGTAAAAGTTTTGTCGCGCGGAACGGCAAGAAGTTCAACTTTTTTTGGATTTGCTCCCTTAACAAAAAGTGAACTGACGTTTTCGCGGTCGGACTGGATATAGATTTTTTTAAGGATTTTTGAGTCAAACTTTTTCTGCGTAAATGACTTTTTAAAAAGCGAAGGCAGTTTTGAAAAAGGGAGTTTTTTTTCTGCCTTTTCTTTCTTCTGCTTTTTTTCTTTGGGTGCAGTTTTTTTTGCAACCGTCTTTTTTTCTGTTTTTTTGTCTGTCTTTTTTTCCATAAATTACTTCCCTGCCATTTCTGTAATTTTTGTAATGAGAGGAATCTGCTTGAGCATTTTGACAAGCTTGAGTTTTCTTACAGATTCAGCAAGATATTTACGCCACAGGTATATGAAAACGCGCGCCACTATATAGAAGGGAATGTAAGAAGCAAGTCCCACAACCAAAGCGCCCATAACAACTGTATTGTTGAATTTTGTAAACGCAACAAACGGAATTTCCAAAAGCGCAGCATAAAAGTTCTGGGCTCCTCCAAGTGTCAGTATCCAGTATCCGACAGAATCAAACACGGGATCCAAAAGAGCCGCCAGAAGTGACGCGGCAACTGTAACAAGTGAAAAAACCGAGCGTTGGATTCGCATGAAAAAAATGAAGATGAAAAGTACATACCAGAGCATGTTATCCTTCGGAAGAAATCCAAGCAGGATTCCGCAAGAAAACGCATGGGCCAAAGCACCGGGATCAGTGTTTGAGCTAAGCGCCTTGATTAATTTCATTAAAGGTTTCAGCATAATGGCAAAATTATAGCACCGCAAAATATAAAATTCTATACCCTGACTGCCAGAAACGCCTTTTGGTAAGTGCAGAATGTTCCTGAAAAAAAATTCCCTTAACGCAAAAAAAAATGCACAAACCGCACAAGCATTTTTAAGATTGAAAAAACGCTCTATTTGGAATATTATCTGCTCATGACAATAATTGCAGAAATAGGAACAGCCCACACAGGCTCAATTTCAAAGGCAAAAGAACTCATTAATGCTGCAAAGGAAGCAGGAGCCGATTGCGTAAAATTCCAGTGGGTGTACGCAGACGAAATTCTTCACCCGAAGACAGGATTTGTAAATCTTCCGGGCGGAAAAATCCCTCTTTTTGACAGATTCAGGGAACTTGAAGTAAACAAAGACTTTTTTGTTGAATGCCTGGAATATACACACGGAAAGGGACTTTTGTTTGCATGTTCCCCATTCGGAATAAAATCTCTTCACGAGCTGGCGGAAATAAATCCTGACGCAATAAAAATAGCAAGCCCCGAAGTAAACCATATTCCGCTGCTTAAAGAGTGTGCGCAATATTATGGAAGAATTCCGATTATTCTTTCAAGCGGGGTTTCTTCACTTGGCGACATCGAACGCGCTGTTTCTATTCTTAAATCAAATTCTTCAGATTCAGATGGAGACTCATTCAAAAAAAACAAAAACGGCCTTGCACCGCTGACACTTCTTCACTGCGAAACGTGCTATCCTGCCCCGGAAAGTGAATACAACGTAAAATGCGTTAAAACACTGGCAGAAATTTTCGGACTTCCAACCGGAATAAGCGACCACAGCATGGATCCTGTTTTGGTTCCGTCACTGGCAGCTGTTTTTGGGGCCACTGTTATAGAAAAACACATTACTTTAAGTAGAAATACAAGCGGGCTTGACGACCCTGTAGCCCTTGAACCAGAACAGTTTGCGCTTATGGCACACTGCGCAAGACAGGCAGAGGCAGTTCTTGAAAGATTCAGAAAAGAACGCAGTGCACAGCTTAACTGCATTTACAGAGGAATCCCTGAAGAAGCGGTTATGCAGGCGGTTTCACAACTTTCACAGCAGTTTGACAAAGACCTCGTTATAAAATGCATCGGAAGCGGAATAAAAAAACTTGCCTTAAGTGAAAAACAGAATTACGGCAGAACAAACCGTTCCCTTCATTACATGCACTCAATGAAAAAAGGCCGGAAAATTCTGGAAGGCGATATTGCAGTTCTAAGAACAGAAAAAATTCTTTCTCCCGGAATTCCGCCAGAATTTCTTTCTGTACTGGAAGGCGCTGTTCTTTCAAAAGATACAGAAGGCGGTGCCGGTGTTCAGTTTGAAGATTTCCTTTTAAAATAAAGAAGGCATTATGAAAGTCAACGCTGACTTTCATAATGCCTGTTTTGCTCTTATATTAACTATTTCTAGTCAAGATCGCGGTACATGATTCCACGTCCGTTTGTTCCGAGATATACGCGGCCGTAAATTCTCGGGTCTCCAGTTATTGTAGAGTTGGCGGCACCAAACTGATGTTTATCATCGTTTATGCGGATCCATGTTGCGCCCTTATCGTCAGAGCGGTAGATTCCGTATTTGCCGTTAATCTTTGAGTTGGTGTAAAGAGACTGGTAGGAATCCTTATCCTTTGCTTTTCCAAGACCGATAATCATTGCATTATCGAATCCCTTTATTGAAGTCCAGTTTTTTCCGCCGTCTTCACTGTGATAAAGTCCTGCTTCACCTGCTGCAAACCAAAGGTGTCCTTCACATCCGATTACTGCAGTCAAATCCCATGAAGTACGGTTCCTTGAACTTGTATTCCATGTTGTATTTACGGCAGTAAATGTCTTTCCTGCATCTTCACTTGCATAGAAAGTGTCTGTCTTTCCGTCGTTTCCGAATGCATAGAATTTTTTGCTGTTTACACGGTCTGAAACAACCTTTGCTCCAGCAGGAAGCCCTTTGCATTCTGTCCATGTGCGTCCAAGGTCATCTGACCAGTTGGCAACAAGATTTCCCGGTGCCCATACTATTACAGAAGTATCAGGAGAAACTGCTGTTACACCGCTCCAGCCTTTGTCTGCACCTTCAAGGAATTTGCCTACAGGAGACCAGTTGTCGCCGCCGTCTTCTGTGTACATAAGTTTTCCGTCACCCATTCTTACGATGAAGTATGGATCTTCCTGCGCATAGTCAAGGCTGTTTACGCCTGCAATATTCGGGTTAACAATCATTGTAGATGCTTTGTTAAGATCATAGTGAACGAAACCGCCTATGTCTCCCATTCCGGAAATGAGGTTTGCACCTTCAGGTGGGCTTATAAGGTCAAGAATTGCACATTCTTCGATTCCGTCGGCCATTACAGTAAAGTTAACTCTCTTGCCCTTGTCCCAGTCAGTAAGATTGTGTGTTCCGTAAATTGTGGCACCTGTTCCGTACATAAGTACATTGCTGTCAAAAGGATCTATTTCGATGTCGGCAATACACCAGCCAAGCTTGGGGTTCTGCTCAGGAAGTGCCTTCTGTTCGCCCCAGTCAAGCCACGGTGAATCCTTAATGTCAAGAGTGTACTTGTTTACGCGGTTGGGGTATCCGTCCATGTACCAGATGGGGTCCCAGGTTTTTCCGCCGTCAGTTGAACGGTATATGTATTCGTCAGGCCACCATTCGTTAAGGGTAACGGCAACAAGTGTGTCGGGATTCTGGCGGTCAACGGCAACAGAACCTACACCTCTGTCAAGTGTAACGCGGCTCGGGTCAGGATCATGCTTTGGAAGTGAAATATCTGTCCATTCCTTTGTAGTAAAGTTGTACTTCCAGATAGCTCCACCCCAGTAAGCAGAACTGTACGGACCGAATCCGTGGTTGTATGTTACAAGAAGTTCTCCCTTGGGTGAATAAACGCCCTTAATTGGATAATACTTTTTGCAGGAACAGCTTTCACCTGTCATGTGCGCATGTTTCTTTTCTTTCGAGGCGGAACCAGGTTCGTATGCAGGAAGAGTAAGATCCTGTCCAATGTCGGGCTGGCCGGCAAGAGGATGCCAGGTTGCACCAGCGTCGTTTGACTCGTAAATTGTTGTTCCGGTATCTGCTACGGCAACATAAATGTTTTTAGAACCGCTACCTGCTGTTCCCGATGCAGGGTCAAAAAGAACCCACATAATTCCGAAGTAGTGCTCAAAGTGTGACCATGTGGAAAATCCTTCGTCATAGACATTTCCCTTTTTTGGGAAAGATTTTACTTCTTCCCATGTATGTCCGTAGTCACGGCTGCGGTAAAGTCCGTCACCGAAACTTCCGAAGTAAACTGTCTTGTTGTCGTTGGGGTCTATTGCAAGGCGTTCACCGACTCCGCGTCCAGGCATGTTGCCGCCCATCTTGAGCGGAGTTCCGTCGCTCTTGTACATGTCGATTCTTGTAAATGTATCGCCGTAATCTTCAGAAACGAGCATCTGCGACGGTCCCTGTTCCCATTCGTTCGTGTATGTACCGGAAGCAATGACAACGCGGTTGGGCTCTACAGGATCAGTTGCGATACTTGCAATTCCAAGTCGTCCGTAATCTTCTACGCCCGCAAAGTCTGTAAGAGGAATCCAACTTTCACTCTGCGGATGCCAGCGGTAGGCTCCTCCCATATCTGTTCTGACGTAAGCAACACCGGGCTGTGTTGTGTTAAAAATAATACCCGGAATCATTCCTCCGCCGACAATCTTTGCACTCTTCCATCCCTTCTGGGTGTACTGCGGGTTTACGGCACCGGGCAAAGATGAACCGGAACTTTCACATCCTGTAAACGAAATGGCAGCTGCAGCCGTCAATGCTGCAACCGACAACAATAACTTTTTCTTCATGACCGCTCCTTTAAAATAAAGTCATAAAATTAATTTTAAAAGCTGGGCAATAAACATTTCCTTCAGCTTATGTCCTATGCACTTTATAGGATACGGCCACCTTTCAGGTATTAAAACCTTAAGTTTTACATAAAAAACCTTTATTTATTTTGAATTTCTGAATTCCGCAGTTTCCTTCCAAAACAAGGCAAAGATTTTTTACACCGGCAAAATTCCCTGTCTTAAAGCTCATCCGTGTCCAGACCGCACGCTCCGGTGTTCCGGGAACAGAACAGATATTGCCGGTTACAGGAAGCAGAACACGCATAATGAGAGCGCCGCTTTCACAACCGTCACGAAGTTCGGCATAGCATTCACCTTCGACACAGAATTCTGCAGTAAAGGTGTCAGAGCCGTCTTCAAAGATACAGTCCATGTACGTTACACAGGCGCGTTCTTTTTCAGATTTCGCAAACACAGCCGGAACAGGGCTTCCTCTTCTTTCATGAAGTCTTGTGCCATAACAGCTGTCATAGTTCCATGCATACACCCAACTGTCTGTTCTGCGCGGGGGTATTGTTCCGCCGCAAAGTTCAAGGGATGTTGTGCATTTCAAATTGTCACTCGAAGAACCTGCCCGAAGAGTACAAGTTCCAGCCTGTGTGAAAAAACAATCCCTGGTAACGTCCCAGACCGCAAAGTCAGCCGAAGATATTCTGAACGTAACCGTGCGCGATTCACCTTTTTTGAGAAACACGCGTTCAAATCCCGCAAGGAACAGTTTTGGTACTTTGATCCACTCATGGCCGCCCTTTGAAGATGCATAAAGCTGGACGACTTCGGCAGCATCTGCACTTCCCGTATTTTTTACAGTTACACTCACTTCTGCACCCTGCTCTGTAATTCTGTCAGAAGACACCTTTAAGCCTGAATATTCAAATTCAGAATAAGAAAGTCCGTGTCCGAATGCAAACCAAGGCTTTCCTTCAAAATATCTGTATGTCATTCCGGAACCAATTACATCGTAGTCCATCATGTCATGCAGTTCACTTTCGCTGTTGTACCAGGTTAAAGGCAGCCTTCCCGACGGTGACTCTTTTCCAAGCAGAATGTCTGCAAGGGCATTTCCTTCTTCCTGCATTCCGTGGCCGCACCACAAAAGTGACGGAACCTCTTCAAGAACAGAATCTTTTGCATAGGGATACCCCGAAACAAGAATTACAGCCGCACGCGGGTTTACAGAAACTATTCTCTTTATAAGTTCAAGCTGCCTGGGCGGTAAATTAAGCGAGGGTCTGTCCACTTCTTCCTTTCCGTTTATCATGGGATTGCTTCCACAGAAAACAAGAACTGTGTCTGCCTTTGACGCTGCATTTTCTGCTGCCTTAAGTCCGTCCTTTACAACATGCATTTTAAAGTTTTGAGGACTGTCATTCTGAACTGATTCAAGCGAAGTTCCGTTTACACCAAGGGATTTTCCGTTCCAGCTTCTGATCATTACGCATTTACTACCGTCGTCTGCCTCATTATCGATTATGTTGAACAGCGGTGAGACAAACCAGCTTACAGTATTTTTTGCTGAACAGACAATTTTTCCGCGGCTTCCGTTTTTTTTGAACTGTTCAATTTCTTCAGATGACGGCTGGTGGTCAAAAGGAAGATCATCAACTGTCTGAAGATACATTTTGCGTTCTGCGGAATAAAGGGTATTTGCACCCCAACCCCAGTCATCACGTACAAATACAGACGCTTCTCTTTTTTCTGAAGGCTCAAGGATTCCGGCTGCAGAAAGAGAAAGCGGAACACCATTGTCTGTAGAAAAAGAAATTTCATCGTTTCCGGACTCGAATATAACTTTGTCCCCAAGTTCACGCTCAATGGCTTCAAGCGGCGAAACTGTATAGGAAGGGTTCCCGCTGTACCAGTCGGTATAGACTTTGTCAGAAAGCGGTCCTATTACAGCCACATGCCCGCAGTTTTTTGCATCAAGCGGAAGAAGGGGCTTTTTTTCTTTTAGGTTGCACTTATTTTTCAAAAGGACAACTGACTGGACTGCAGCCTGTCTTGCAAGCTGCTTTGATTCCTGTGTCATCATGCTGCTTTCATCAATTGAATTGTAAGGACAGTCTGAATCAAAATGTCCCAGCCTGAATCTTACGCGCATGATGTTTGCAAGATGAAGGTCGAGTTCTTCTTCAGAAATGAGTCCCTGTTCCAGAGCAGATTTTACCGCAGGAATAACCATTGACGGCTGGTCTGTCATACTGTCCGAACCTGCCCTGAACGAAGCAGCAATTGTCTGCGCGTGATCGGCAAAATAATGGTGTGCAGTAACAGTCATGCTTACATCGCCCCCGTCAGAAACAACGTGTCCCCTGTTTTCAAGGCCCCATTCTTTTTTTACAATATCACCCACTGCAGGATGCTGTATCATCGGAATTCCGTTTACTTCATTGTATGCCGTCATGATAGAAAAAGGCCTTCCCTTTTCAAACACGCGGCGGAACGGTTCAAGAAAGTATTCGCGCATATTACGCGCACTTACTGAACAGCTACATGACACTCTGTCCTTTTCGTTGTTGTTTGCAAAGAAATGCTTGGGTGCACACGTGGCTCTTACATAAAAAGGATCGTCTCCCTGAGTACCGCGCACAATTTCAGAAGCAAGTTCACCGGCAAGGAAAGGATCTTCGCCGTAACCTTCTTCTGTACGGCCCCAGCGCGGATCTTTTTCCATATCGACTGTAGGAAACCAGAGTGAAGTTCCGCCGTGTTTGTTTTTGTTGTAGTAAGCGCGGGCTTCAGTTCCGATAACCTGCCCTATTTTGAACAAAAGTTCCCTGTTCCACGTAGACGCGAGGGCAATTGTCTGCGGAAAAACAGTGGAAAGTCCGCTTCTGTCTACAAAACCGTGTGCACCTTCTGCACCTATATCATAGGCTTCAATTCCAAGACGGGGAACGGCCGCCTGCTGTGTGGGAATAAGCGATATTTTTTCTTCAAGTGTAAGGTTACCTATAAGATTTTTAACTCTGCTTTCAAGATCAAGGGATGTGTCGTTAAAGGGAAAATTATTTTTCATTGGCATTATCTCCATAAGTGTGGTATTATTATAGACGCATTCAAAATTTGTCAAGGGAAAAAATGCAACTTATTTCAAAATTACTTGGTAATCTCAAGATAAAAAACAAACTTCTCATTCTGTACGTCATCAGTTTTCTTGCTCCAATTCTGATAATGGCTTTTTTTACAACTTCATGGCTTTACAAAACGCTTGCCTTCTGGGAAATGCAGCAGGCAGAATCTTCTTTTGAAAAGACAGAAACTTTTTTTAACAATATAATGCGCGAAGTCTCGGATCTTTCGGACAGAATATACGTAAACAGGACTGTAAAATCCATAATCCAAACTGAATTCCACGGAACGAAAGAAGTTTACAATGCTTACACAAACCTGGCCTTTATAGATGAATTTATGACGGTATACAATTCGGTTTCAAGCATAAGACTTTATACAAACAACGAAACGCTTCTTGACAATTCGTTTATCATGCGCAGTACCCCAAAAACAGAAAACACACCATGGTTCCAGAAAGCAAAGAAAAACAGAGGTCAGCCGTTCTGGACATACAAGCGCGACTCGGTAACAGGAAAATACACGCTTTCTAATGTACGCTCTGTCTGGGAAGAAACCGAAAAAAAATTCATAGGCGTTCTGACGGTAAACTTAAACCATTCCTACATAGACAAAAACCTTGACAACATAACGTACCACACTTTTATTGCGCAAAACGGAATTGTGCTGTTTTCTTCGGCTGCAGATAATTCAGGATTAAAAAAATCTGCCGTCAGAAAAATGTATATAGACAACAACAAACCTGACGACGGCATTTCAGAAACAGAAATAGACGGAAAAAAAACAGGGCTTATGAAAAAAACATTTTACCCTTCACACGGAATCTCGGATCCTCTTGAAATATTCTATATAATTCCGCTTGACAGGCTGAATGATGCAACGACAAGAATCGTAAAGACTGTAATTTTTGTTCTTCTTGAATGCATGGCTTTTTCACTTATGGCCATTTTTATTTTTTCTTTCTACATACAAAAGCGCGTAGACAAAGTACGCTACGGAATAAAAGATGTTGTTGCAAAAAAATTTGAAATTCCCGAAACAATCGGCGGACATGATGAATTTTCAGAAATTTATGATGCAGTCTGTGATATGTCGCACAATATCAAAAACCTCATTGACGAAGTTTACATACGCAATCTAGAAAAAGAACAACTGCTTGCAAGACAGAATGACATAAGATTCAAAATGCTTTCGGCGCAGATTAATCCGCATTTCATATTCAACACTCTTGAACATATAAGAATGAAGGCGCTTGAATCCAGCGACAAAGACGTTCCGCATATGCTCAGGCTTCTGGCAAAAATACTGCGCTACAATCTTTCTGTAAGCGGAACAAGCGTGCCTCTTTTTCAGGAAATAGAAATTGTAAACAACTATCTTGAAATTCAGCACAAGCGCTTTGAAAACAGGATTTCCTACGACATAATGCTTTTGTGCGATGCAAGGAAAATAAACATACTTCCTCTTTTAATCCAGCCTATTGTAGAAAATTCTTTTTCACACGGACTTGAATCAAAAATTTCAGGAGGCTTTATTTACATTATTATACGCACAGAAACAGCTGTTCCAGGCAAAAACGAATTGATTATTACCATTCAGGACAACGGCTGCGGAATAGAAAAAGACAAACTGGAAGCCCTTAACAACAAACTCAGGACAACACCTGTTGAAGAAATTTCAACATCAATCGGTCTTGTAAACGTAAACCAGAGAATCAAACTCTATTACGGAAGCGAGTACGGACTGACAATAACAAGTACAGCTGGAGAAGGAACATCAATAACGATACGCCTTCCTGTTACAGAATAAGATTACGAAACAAAACTGGGGTAATATGCTAAAAGTATTTATTGCGGACGA
This sequence comes from Treponema peruense, assembly GCF_016117655.1. Taxonomy (NCBI): domain Bacteria; kingdom Pseudomonadati; phylum Spirochaetota; class Spirochaetia; order Treponematales; family Treponemataceae; genus Treponema; species Treponema peruense. The sequence continues at coordinate 1,115,115 of NZ_CP064936.1, read as the reverse complement.
CGAAGAAAGTATCAGAAACGGACTAAAAAAAATCATTGACTGGAAAGACTGCGGCTATTCAATCTGCGGTGAAGCAGGAAACGGGCAGGAAGCTTTTGAAAAGATTTCAGAACTCAACCCCGATCTTGTTCTTCTGGATATAAAAATGCCGGGGCTTACAGGAGTTGAAGTTCTTAAAAAAATTGCAGAACAAAACGCAGCTGAAGGACTAAAGTCAAAAACAAACTTTCTTATCCTGTCGGGATTTTCAGACTTTGAATTTGCAAAAGAGGCAATGAATTACGGTGCGCAGGGATACTTTGTAAAACCGATTGACGAAGATCTTCTGGAAGAAAAAGTACGCTCAATTGCAGAACATTTTTCACAGGTAAAAGAAATTCCAAAATCAGAAGATATAAAACGGCGCTTTGAGCAGATGTTCCTTTTTGGTGTTGCAGAAGACGCCTTTGAAGATGACTACGAAGATGAAAACGACTATCAGGTAGCACTTTTTTCTTCAAAACGAAGCGGCTATGAAGGAAGAATTTCTGACTTTGAAAAAAGAATAGCCGACACTTTTTCAAACATGGATATGTTTACCGTAATTTACGAAGAAGACGTAGCGGCGGTTTTCAAAAACTGCAAGGAAGACGCAGTATACAGAATGCTTGAGAGGTTTGCACAGCGTCTTTCCAAAAATCCTTTTACAGTTCTTGGTTCAAAGAAAAGAGGCGTCAACGGGGCTCTTGCTTCTTTTATGGAATGCCGAAGGGAAGTTCCTGCACTCTTTTTTGCAGATGACGGAAAATTTGCAGACGCAACAGTCCAGAACACACAGGGAAGACCTGAGCCCTTTGAGTTTGAAAAACAGATTCCCAACATTGTATTCTGCATAGAAACTTACGACAAAGAACGGCTTGCACAGATTCTTGAAGACAGCAGGAAACACCTCTCCAAAAGTGATGGGGGGGGGTATAAACCTGATGCAGTAAAAACACAATGCATTGCTTACATCATAGAACTTCAGTCGCATATTCTTAAAAAATATCCAGAGCGCGAGTTCCCGCCGGCTTCGGCCTTTGATCTTGTTCCGCAGATTCTGTCACGAACCCGTTTCTGCGAGGTTTTTGAACTGGTAGAAAACTTTACGACAGGTTTTCTGGAAGCGTTCCATACAAACACCGCAAATTCAACTATAATCAAGGTAATCCAGTATATAAAGACAAATTACGCCAATGAACTCAAGCTTGAAACTCTGGGAGACCTCTTTTACTGCAACAGCGCATATCTTGGAAAAAAATTCAAGGAGTACACCGGCGTTCAGTTCAACGTTTACCTTGACAAAATCCGCATAGAAGAAGCAAAGAAAAAACTTACCGAAACTGATCTGAAAGTTTATCAGATTTCAAAACTTGTAGGCTATTCAAATACTGACTATTTCTTTATGAAATTCAGAAAATACACCGGAATGACGCCAAAGGAATTCAAACAGGAGCACGGTTCAGCAAAAGATTATGATATTTCAGCGGAATAAAAGCATGCAGTTTTCAGTGTAAAAATTGCATGGAACAGTAAAAAATATTAAGGTTTTTTTTGGGTTTTTGCGGTGCTAGAATTAAACTCATGAAAGAGCATGAAACTAAATTGGCAAATTCACATTCCATATGGAAAAAAATCATCGAGCAGCGGTATCTGTTCCTGCTATCAGTTCCGTTTGTAATATGGCTTATTATTTTTGCATATATTCCGCTTGCCGGATGGCTTATGGCATTCCAGGACTACAAGCCCAACCTGGGATTTCTAGGTTCAAAATGGGTCGGTCTCAAGCATTTTATAAGAATGTTCACAGATCCGATTCTTGCACCCAAATTCAGGCAGGTTCTTCTGAATACTGTCGGAATGAGTCTTATGGGGCTTATATTCGGATTCTCATTCCCGATTATGTTTGCAATATTCCTTAACGAAATACAGGGAATAAAATTCAAGAAATTCGTGCAGACAGTATCTTATCTTCCGCACTTTGTTTCGTGGGTAATCGTTGCAAACATCATTTCTTCTGCACTTTCACCTACCGGAATGGTAAACGAGCTGCTTCTTAATCTGGGTATTTTCAAGGAGCCGTACAATTTTATGGCTCAGCCCAAGCTTTTCTGGTGGATCGTAACATTTGCAGATGTCTGGAAGGAAACAGGATGGAACGCAATCATCTACATTGCAGCCATTGCAGGAATTGACCAGCAGCTTTATGAAGCAGCAGTTGTAGACGGATGCAACAGATGGCAGAAAATCTGGCACGTAACTCTTCCGGGAATCCGCAACACAATCATCACGCTTCTTATCATAAACATAGGAAACATCATAAACATCGGTTTTGAAAAGCAGTGGCTTTTGAGTAACCCGGTTGTAGCTCCTGTCGCTTCTGTTCTTGACAAGTACATAATTGACTTTGGTATCAGCAACTACAACTTCTCCTACGGAACCGCACTCGGTATCTTCAAGTCGTTTGTAAGTATTCTGCTTCTTATCATTGCAAATAAAATTGCAAAACGCTTTGACAGCAACATAATGTAAGGCAGACGGAGGAATAAAATGGTCAACTTAAAGAAAAGACACTATATAAGCACTTTCATAATGATTCTCATAGTCATTGTAACCCTCTATCCGTTCCTTAACGTTCTTGCCAAATCACTTAACGACCCGATAGATACAGTCCGCGGTGGAATTACGATTTTTCCACGCAAGCCTACGCTCAACAATTACAAGGACTTGTTTGCAACAGGAAGCAATCTTGTAATAGCATTCAGAAATTCAGTTTTAAGAACAGTTATCGGTGCCCTTTTGGGAACAATATGTTGCGCTATGTTTGCATACCCGCTCAGCCGCCACGACTTTATATGCAGAAAACCGTTTCTTAAAATGACAGTCGTAACAATGTATGTTTCTGGCGGAATCATTCCGTCGTACCTTCTCATAAGAAACCTTCATCTTATGAACACATTCTGGGTATATATTATTCCGACACTCATAAGCGCATACAACATTATTCTTATCCGTTCATTTATGATAAATATTCCTGCTGCCCTTTCTGAAGCCGCAAGAATTGACGGTGCAAACGACATTACAATCTTCTTCAGAATTATTCTGCCTATGTGTAAGCCGGTTCTTGCAACAGTAATGCTTTTCGTCGCGGTTTCACAGTGGAATGACTGGTTCTCTACATACATTTACATGACCGGCCAGAACAAAACGATTCTTTCTACACTTCAGTTTGAGCTCATGAAAGTTCTTGACAGTGTAAACACCGGAGGACAGATAGACATCCACTCTGAAGGACTCAAGATGGCAAAAAGAAATCCTGAAGCAATAAAGATGGCAATTACTGTTATCTGTACAGTTCCGATTCTTATTGTGTATCCGTTTGTACAGAAATATTTCGTAAGCGGAATCACACTCGGCGCCGTAAAAGAATAAGTTCAAGAAATAAATCGCAGCAAAGCATGGAGGAAATTAAAATGAAACTACTAAAAAAAGGAAATGCGGTTAAGTCAGTAATTGCTGCTGCTGCCGTATGCGCCGTTCTTACCGGATGTGCAAAGAAAAATACAGAGCAGACTTCTGACGGAAACATAACACTCTCTTTCTTTACTTCGGATGCAAATGAGGACATGCCTTTTACAGACCCGGTTGCACTTGAAATACAGAAACAAACCGGAGTATCCCTCGAAGTACAGCATCCTGTTGCCGGAGATGCACAGGCAATTCCGCTTATGATGGCCAGCGGTGACTTCCCTGACCTTATTTACGCAAAGGGTGAACTTACAAAACTCATCGATGCAGGAGCCGTTATTCCGCTTGACGACCTTATAGAAAAATACGGAACAAACATGAAAAAGCTTTACGGAGACCAGATTGTAAAGCTCAGAAATTCACTTGAAGACCCTCACATTTATAGCGTAGGAACTTACGGCGTAAACGAAACAGTTTTTGAAACAAGCGGAACAATGCAGATTCAGCATGCTGTTCTCAAGGAACTCGGATATCCGCGCATTCAGACACTGGATGACTATTCAAATGTCCTGCGCGAATACATGAAACGTTACCCCACAATCAACGGCCAGAAAACAATCGGCCTTTCACTTCTTATAGACACTTGGCAATGGTACATTGACCTTTCAAACCCCGGAAACTACACAATCGGTTATCCAGACGACGGACAGTGGATTGTAGACCAGAATACACTCAAGGCCCAGTACAAATTCCTGCACCCCGAAATCTACAAGTTCTACAAATGGCTTAACCAGATGAACGCAGAAGGAATTCTTGACCCTGAATCATTTACACAGAAAGAAGATATCTGGCGCGCAAAAATTGCTTCAGGTCGTGTACTCGGTATCTCCTACCCTAACTGGGGTTACGGTGAAGCACGTTCAGCCCTTATCCAGAACGGAATGAGTGACAGAACATACGCATATCTTCCTGTTACAGCAGGCAAAGAATACAAAGACCAGTCACGCAAAAACTACGGTTATTCAGGCGGATGGGGAATCGCAATTTCTTCTTCATGCAAAGATCCTGTAAGGGCATTCAAATTCCTTGACTGGATGTGTTCAGAAGAAGCACAGATTCTTGTAAACTGGGGAATCAAAGGCGTAAACTACTTTATCGACGACAACGGAAAACGCTACAGAACACCGGAAGAGATAAAGCGTGCAGACACAGACCCTGACTACGCCAAAAAAACAGGTGTCGGCCGCTGGAGATATCCGTTCCCCCAGATGGGAAATGCCGCTCTTGATTCAAACGGAGACTACATCAACGTTGTTTCAAAAGACATAATCATTTCAAAATACCTTGATGCAGAAAAAGAAACACTTGCAGCTTACGGCGCCGAAATGTGGATTGATCTCTTTCCCAAACCCGAAGAACTCGGAATGTCAAAACACGGACAGGTCTGGCAGTATGCACTTCCTACAGATGTGAACGAAAGAATTACTGCTGCCGACGAATATGTCAAGACAGCACTTGCGCAGATTGTTCTTGGAAAACCCGAAGACTTCGATACAAAGTGGAGCGAAATGCAGACAACCCTCAAAAAGATGGGGCTTGATAAAGCAGGAGACACGCTTTCCGAACTTATCGCAATGAAAATGAAACTCTGGAGCAAATAGCTCTGATATAATCTGTAAGACGGGGCTGCTCTTTGCGGGGTAGCCCTTTTTATTTTTGGAGAACTTATGATAAACGCAAAAACAGTAAAAAAAATTCCGTTCGGCGGTGACTACAATCCGGAACAGTGGGATGAAGAAACAAGAAAAAATGACATGAAAATGCTCCCGCAGGCAGATATAGACATACTTACGCTCAATGTATTCAGCTGGGCAAAACTTCAGCCTTCAGAAGAAGAGTACGATTTTTCTGATTTGGACAGAATAATGGACATGGCAGAAGATGCCAAAATGAACGTCTGTCTGGCAACAGCAACAGCAACACACCCGGCTTGGATGGCAAGAAAATATCCCGATGTTTTAAGGGTAGATCTGGACGGCCGCAAGCGCAGATTCGGTGCAAGGCAGAACTCCTGCCCCAACAGTCCAACATACAGAAAATATTCCGTCCTGCTTGCAAAAAAAATCGCAGAACGCTACGGCAACAGAAAAAGTGTTCTGGCGTACCACATTTCCAACGAATACGGCGGTCTGTGTTACTGCGAAAACTGCGAAAAGGCATTCCGTCTCTGGCTCAAAAATAAATACAAAACAATACAAAAACTCAACGAAGCATGGAATTCATCCTTTTGGGGACACACCTACTACGACTGGGAAGACATTCAGGTTCCCATGAACACAAGCGAACGCTGGCCCGTCAACAGAACATCCTGTCAGATTCAGACAATAGATTACTACAGATTCCAGTCAGACAGCCTGCTTGAATGTTACAGACTCGAAGCAGACGTACTCAAATCTGTTTCGCCGCAAATTCCTGTTACAACAAACCTTATGGGAACTTACCCTGAACTCGACTACCACAAATGGGCTCCCTACATGGACTTTATTTCCTGGGACAACTACCCTTCACCCGACGATCCCTACACAAGGGTAGCACTGAATCACGAAGTAATGCGCGGCTGCAAAAGAGAAATTCCTTTCGCACTTATGGAACAGACCCCGAGCGTAACAAACTGGCAGCCTTACAACTCATTGAAGCGCCCGTGCGTTATGAGACTTCAGAGTTATCAGGCCATAGCACACGGAGCAGATACTGTAATGTTCTTTCAGATGCACAGATCCCGCGGCTGCTGTGAAAAATTCCATGGAGCCGTAATAGACCATTACGCAAGAACAGACACACGCGTATTCAAGGAAACTGCACAGCTTGGAAGTGAATTAAAAAAACTGGGCGCAAAATTTCTGGGTTCAGTCCAAAAACCGCAGGTTGCAGTATTATTCGACTGGAACTGCATGTGGGGAATAACATTTTCTGCAGGACCGTCAGTAGACTTTGACTACACTTCCGAAGTATTCAAATACTACGATGCCTTTGCAAAACAGAATATTCCGGTAGACGTAATTTCTCCAGAACAGAGTCTTGATTCATACAGTATAGTTGCAGCCCCCGCGCTTTACATGCTCAACGAAAAAACCGCAGCTTCTATAGAAGAATTTGTACGCAAAGGCGGTACATTCATTACAACATGCATGAGCGGAATGGCAGATGAAAACGACCTTGTCACGACAGAAGGGTACCCCGGAAGACTCAGAAAAGTATGCGGACTTTGGGTAGAAGAAACAGATGCACTTCTTCCAGGCCACACAAACACCTTAAAAACAGTGTCAGATTCCGGTATAGACGGGGAATACCCGGCAGCCATTCTCTGTGACATAATTCATCCAGAAACAGCACAGACAGTTGCCGTTTACGCAAGCGACTTCTATGCACAGACACCGGCAGTCTGCAAAAATAAATTCGGCGAAGGTGAAGTCTGGTACATAGGAGCGGCCGTTCCAAAAGACAACACAAAGTTTCTTCAAAAGCTCGCCTCCTTTACAACAGCAAAACATGGAATAAAAAGCATCGTTGAGCCGCAGGAAGGAATCGAAGCAACAAAAAGAATTGCCAAAGACGGAACAGCGTTTGTTTTCATCCTGAACCATTCTGACAGCAAAAAAACTGTGGAATTTGACTTTTCAGGAACAGAACTTCTGGGCGGATTAAACGTCTCAAAAAAAATGGAACTCAATGCAAAAGACGTTGCCATAATTGAAGTAAGAAAATAAATTAAAAAAAAAGGCAGGGCGGAACAAAACATTGCACCACCCTGCCCGTTATTCAGACAGCAGAAATTATTTGTTTACGCGGTCCTTAAGTGCCTTTCCGGCCTTGAACTTTGGAGTATTTGCAGCTGCAATCTTAATTTCCTCTCCAGTCTTGGGATTGCGGCCTGTACGTTCAGCACGCTTTCCTACAGAGAAAGTTCCGAATCCAATAAGCTGGACATCATTACCCTTTGAAAGTTCGTTTGAAACATTTTCGATGAATGATTTGAGTGAAGACTCCGCATCCTTTTTTGTAAGTCCGGTGTCGTTTGCAATAGCATCAATCAATTCTGTCTTGTTCATTATATATCTCCAATTTAAAATTCTGTGCGCAATACCTGATTAAAGCGCAACATTACAATTATACCCTAATTTTGCCGAAATTTCCAGTAAAAAGCCTGAATAATACAAAAAAAACACAAAAATAATTTTGCGGCAATAAAAAAAATAATATAAATAACACAGAATAGCATATTTACTATTGACACATACAAATAAAAAATGCTAGAATACGAACACTTATGGAGGATTAGCTCAGCTGGGAGAGCACCTGGTTTACACCCAGGTTGTCGGCGGTTCGATCCCGTCATCCTCCATAACTTCGGGACGTAGCGCAGCTGGTAGCGCATCTGGTTTGGGACCAGAGGGTCGCAGGTTCAAATCCTGTCATCCCGACTCAAGGATTCTCGTTAAGGGAATCCTTTTTTTTATTTATACAGAGTACTTACCAGAAAAACTTTTCGGACAAAAAATGAATATACGCATTCCCCCTTTTCTTAAAAAACACTCAACTATCGGAATTCCGGCTCCTTCCTTCGGGTGCACGACAGAACCTTATATAACAAGGCTTGGTGAAGCACAGAAACAATTCGCCGCCGCCGGATACACTTTAAAAACCGGCAACTGCGTTTACAAAAGCGACGGCAAAGGTATAAGTACAAACCCAGAGGATGCCGCAAAAGAACTTACAGACTTCTACTGCAGCCCAGAAACTTCGGCACTTATTTCTGCCGGCGGCGGCGAACTAATGTGTGAAACAGCAGGCTTTATTGATTTTGACAAAATAGCAAAAGCTCCTCCAAAATGGTTCATGGGCTATTCCGACAACACGAATTTTATTTTCCCGCTTGTAACAAAGTGCAGAACGGCAGCCATTTACGGCCAGAATATAACAGGTTTTGGAAAACCGTGGGAACAAAGTGAAAATGACGCACTCGCACTTCTGGAAGGAACAAAAATGTATGTAGAAGGCTATGATATGTTCCAGCTGCCCGAAAAAGGAACAGAGGCAAAAAATGAAAATCCCCTTTCCAAATATGTTCTTACAGAAAAAAAGGTTCTGAAAACATTTACTCCCCAATCCGGTACACTTAAAGAAACAAAGGACAGCGCAGAAATACAAGGCATTCTTCTCGGAGGCTGCCTGGACGTTCTGGCAAATCTTACAGGAACAAAATTTGACTGCATGAAAGAATTCAACCGTGATGCAGACAAAATAATATGGATTCTGGAAGCCTGCGATTTAAATCCCATGGATATAAGAAGAAGCGTCTGGCATCTTGCACAGTGCGGGTGGTTTGAAAAAGCTTCGGGCTTTATTATAGGAAGGCCGCTTGCCGCTTTAGGACAGACAATAATGGGTGTAGACCAGTACAACGCCGTTACAGACATTCTTTCGGAATTCGGTGTTCCTGTTATTGCAGATGCAGATATAGGCCACGTAAGCCCGTCCATGCCCGTTATAATGGGAAGTGCCGCCCATGTAACTGTATGTGGCAACAAAATCCGCATAGACATGAACGGCGCATTCTGAGTTTTACACAAAGGGCAGACTTCGGTACAGAGCCTGCCCTTTTTCAATAAATTAGAATCTTATCTTTTTGTCGGTTCCGGCGTAATATTCCTTACGCAAAGCCTTAACCTGTTCATCCTTAAGGTAATCATCAAAGTTCATCATGCGATCAATAATTCCCTTGGGTGTAATTTCGACAATACGGTTTGCAATAGTAGAAATAAACTCATGGTCGTGGCTCGAGAAAATCACAACTCCTGAAAACTTTACAAGACCTTCGTTAAGACTTTCAATTGATTCAAGATCAAGATGGTTTGTAGGATCATCAAGTACAAGAACATTCGCACCGCTGAGCATCATTTTTGAAAGCATACAGCGGACTTTTTCACCTCCGCTCAAAACCTTTACTTTCTTAAGGCTTTCATCACCGGTAAAAAGCATTCTACCCAAAAAACCGCGTACATAGGCATCATCCTGGTCAGGGGAATACTGCTTGAGCCAGTCGGTTATATTCAGCTCGTTATTGAAATAGGCACTGTTATCACGTCCCATATACGTATGCTTTGTAGTCTGTCCCCAGGTAACTGTTCCCGAGTCTGCTTTTTTCTGCTCTGAAATTATATCAAAGAAGGAAGTTATTGAATTGTGCTCCATTCCGACAAATGCAACCTTTTCACCCGGATGAACCGTAATGGAAAAGTTGTCAAGAAGAACTGTTCCGTCATCATCCTTTGAATTGATTTTTTCTGCAGTAAGAACAAAGTTTCCGATGGAACGTTCGCTCTGGAAATGCACATACGGGAATTTACGGCTTGTAACAGGAAGTTCTTCAAGCTGAAGCTTTTCAAGAACCTTTTTGCGGCTGGAAGCCTGTTTAGACTTTGAGGCATTGCTGGCAAAACGCTGAATAAATTCCTTGAGGTCTGCCATCTTGTCTTCACGCTTTTTCTGCTGATCCTTTGCCTGACGCTGCATAATCTGGCTCATCTGATACCAGAAGTCATAGTTACCGGTAAACTGGGTAATCTTTCCGTAATCTATGTCACAGACATAAGTACAGACTGCGTTAAGGAAGTGACGGTCATGGCTTACAACAATTACACAGTTTTCAAATTCCATAAGAAAGTCTTCAAGCCAGCTTATGCTTTCAAGATCAAGACCGTTCGTAGGCTCATCAAGAAGAAGAATGTCGGGGTTTCCGAACAGAGCCTGTGCCAAAAGAACGCGCACTTTCTGACTTTCATCCAGTTCTGACATCATTTTGTCATGAAACTCTTCTTCAAGTCCCAGTCCCGAAAGCATCTGTTCAATCTGGTTTTCGGACTCATATCCGCCAAGTTCACCGAATTCAGCTTCGAGTTCACTTGCTTTTATTCCGTCTTCTTCAGAAAAATCAGGCTTTTCGTAAATTGCGTCCTTTTCTTTTCCTATTTCGTAAAGCTTCGGGTACCCCATCATTACGGTTTCCTTAACGGAATAAGAATCGTACTTAAAGTGGTCCTGGCTCAAAACGGCCATGCGTTCACCCGGAGTAATGCTTATTTCACCTGTATCGTGTTCGAGTTCACCTGAAAGAACCTTTAGGAAAGTAGACTTACCCGCACCGTTGGCACCGATAATACCGTAACAATTGCCTTTTATAAACTTTAAGTTTACATCCTTGAACAATGGTTTTTCACTGAATTTCAAACTTAAGTCAGAAACTGTAATCAATTTATACTCCTATAAATGTTCATGAGTAAATATGTTAAAAAAGCCGACTCCATTCCGGCGGATTTTTTATACTCACTCCTATAAATGTTCATGAGTAAATCTTCAGATTTAGGAATGAACATTTATGTACATTCGCAACGAAGTGAGAATGTACAGTTAATAAAAAAGTTTGCAACGCAAACTTTGAGTTAAAAAAGCCGACGACATTCCGACGGATTTTTTATACTCACTCCTATAAATGTTCACTATTTATTCTTGCCACCAAACAGGGACTTTATCTTTGAGAAAAGACCCGCTTTTTTGACCGACGCTGCAGTTTTTCCTGAAACAGGTGAGTGTTTTGGTGCTGCACGTTTTGCAGGTGCAGAATTACTGCGCTTTTTGTAAGAAGATGCATTTTTCTTTGCACTGCCGACTGTCTTTTTCTGGACAGCAGACTTTGCACCACCGAATTTTTCTTTGTAAAGCTTCATGCGCTCATCGGTAGACATTGAAGCAAGCATTGCCTCTTCTTCGTTGCTGAATACCCTTCTGTCGCGCTTGTATTCATTTCTGGAAGCTTCATTTCTTGAAGAATAGCGGCCTTTTCCCCTTCCGCGTTCTGAATTTCTGCGTCCGTTGCGTCCCCGTCCCGATCTTTCATATTCAGAGCGACGACGGCGGCCGAATTCACTCTTGTCGTTGTATTCTTCCCTGTAAGAGTCGGTTTTTATATAGACGCCCGCACTCTTGTCTTCACAGAACATACTTTCATCGGCAACACGTGACGGAATCTGTTTTTCTATATAACGCTCAATTGCCGGCAGTGAATAAACATCCTGTTCCGAACAGAAAGTATATGCTTTTCCGGACTTTCCTGCGCGGGCTGTGCGTCCAATTCTGTGAACATAATTTTCGGCTTCATTGGGAAGATCATAGTTTATTACCATGGCCAAATCGTTTACATCAATTCCGCGTGCCGCAACATCGGTGGCAACAAGGCACTTTACCTTTCCTGCCTTAAAAGATTCCATGATGGCAAGACGCTTTGACTGCGGAAGATCACCAATAATAAACTCACTTTCATATCCGTTTCTGCGCAGTCTTTTTGCCACAACTTCACAGGTACGCTTTGTATTGCAGAAAATAATCAAGCTTTCCGGTTTTTCTGCAGAAATTATTCCAAGCAAAAGCTTCATTTTGTCATCACTGGAAACATGAAGAAGTTCCTGGTCAATTTCATCAACAGTAATATTCTGTGCTGCAATCGTAATTTCTGCAGGGTCACGTGTATATTCCCAGGCAAGATTCTTTACGTAAGAATTGAGTGTGGCACTGAACAGCATTGTCTGTCTTTTTTCTGCAGCCGGAATAACTTTTATAAGAGTTCTCAAATCAGGATAAAAGCCCATGTCAAACATGCGGTCGGCTTCGTCTATTACAAGGAACGCAACGCTACTCAAATCCATCTGGCCGCCTTCGTTAAGGTCAATTACACGGCCCGGGGTTCCTATCATAATGTCAACGCCTTTTTTAAGAGCCGCCACCTGCCTGTCATATCCTACTCCGCCGTAGAAACTGCCGCAAACAAGACCGCTTGCAGAACAGAGCTTTTCGGCTTCATCCTGAACCTGTACCGCAAGTTCACGCGTAGGAACCATAATAAGGGCTTTTCTTCCCGAAACATCGGGTCTGGACAAAAGTTCCTGAATAACCGAAACAAGATAAGCCGCTGTCTTTCCAGTACCCGTCTGTGACTGAACATACAAATCACGACCCTCAAGGGAAGACTTCAGGACCTGTTCCTGAACCGGCGTGCACTCAACATAGCCCGCATTCTCAATTCCCTTTTGCAAATTCTCATTCAAGGAAAATTCTGTAAATTTCATTTTATTCCTGCATTATATGATTTTCCCGCCAAAACCGGGATCAAACGACAATTTTTTATGTAAAAGTATTCTTTTCATTGTACTATTTTTCGCAAATAATGTATAGTATTAACAAATGATTGAACAAAACGCAAATACAGAAGAAAAAAACAGATACCAGTCAGAACTTTTCGCAAACAGACTGGCCAAAAACCTCAAGCAGTTAAGAAAATGGGCACGCAGGTCAAGAGTAACATGCTACAGGCTTTACGACCGTGACATACCAGAAATTCCACTTGCATGCGACATATACACTTTTCTTCCGGCAGAAATTACAGACAAAATGGAAGCCGCGCGTTTTTTAATGGAACAGAATACGGCAATAAGCGCAAACGGACCTGAAGCAAGACAGATTATCTTTGAAGAAACACAGCGCACTTACGCCCACATTTATCTTTACGAACGCCCGTACGAAAAAGACGATGCAGAAGAAGACGAATGGCTCAAAACAATGGCAGCAGCAGCAGCAAAAACGCTGGGACTGGAACACGATCATGTCATTACAAAAACACGCAGGCACCAGAGCGACAACGGCAAAAGAGACCAGTACGACAAAATTGACTCGCAGATTCACATAAGCGGAACAATACAGGAACAGGGGCAGCTCTTTAAGGTAAACCTCACCGACTACATAGATACGGGAATTTTCTTTGACCACAGGCCGCTCAGAGACACAGTAAGGTCAGAATGTGCCGGCAAAACAGTACTCAATCTTTTCTGCTACACAGGCAGTTTTTCTGTATATGCCGCAGAAGGAAGGGCAAAACGTGTCGAAAGCGTAGACATGAGCAAAACCTACACTGAATGGGCAAAATCAAATCTTAAACTGAACGGATTCACTGACGAAGAAAAATACCCTGTATGCAGACAGGATGCAGTCGGATTTTTGAACCAGAAAAATGCAGAAGTTCCCAACAAAGAAGGAACAAACCGCTACGACATAATAATCCTTGATCCGCCTACATTCAGCAATTCCAAAAGAACAGACACAACCCTTGACATAAACAGGGACTGGATCTCGCTTGTAGCAAAATGTCTTGGAATACTCAATCCCGACGGAACCCTGTACTTTTCGACAAACAGCCGGCGCCTTAAATTCGACAGCACACTTCTTCCCTCACAGGACGGAACAGAACTGTACGAAGCAACAGACATAACTTCAAAAACTGTTCCCGAAGACTACAGAAACAGCCGCATTCACCGCGCCTGGAAAATCAAGGCAAAAGTTACACATGAATAACTGAAACACAGCCATTAAATAAAGCGGATTCTTGTATATACGCTTCCGGAATAAAGAGCATACGAAGCATTGGGCATTTCGTCAAAAAAGCATGTCTTTGCAAAAATAGTGTTGGAAATTCCCATGGAAATTGTGTCAGATACGGCATATTCCACACAAAGATCAGCCAGTGCAAAAAGTTCTATGCCTGTATCATCACACCACTGCTTCTGGAAAGGATACTTATACATTCCGTAAGCACGCAGATCAAGGCTGGCAGAAAGGCCTCCAGGAGTTGCGAATGAAAGTGCAGCAGCAGCTTCGGCACCACATGTATAGCCGTAATCACGCACAGTTCCGCGGCTTGTGTCAGTCGGAATTTTTTCGCGGCGCAGATAATAATAGTCGCTTGTGCCAAGAAGAACAGCACCAAGATGTGTCTGCCACCCAAAGTCGGCACCTTCAAGGTAAACTTTCTGCTTTATTGCAAAAGCCGGAGCCAGAGACGAAAATTCCATAAAAGAATGCAGCATAAAATCATAAAGCATTGACATTCCTATGGTAGTATCAGTATTTTCTCCCCAGTCAGGAGCAAAAGAAAAAAACATTCCGTCACTAAAGATGTGAATATCATACATCAAAAGCTTATCAAGTTTTTCTACACCGACTCCCGAACCGCGCCCGACAGCAAAACCTGCCTTAAGATCAAACTGGCCGTAAGGAACAGAAGACTCAAGAGCGAACGGATTACCGTAAACTACATTTGCCTCTGCCCTTCCAAAAGCAGGAAAAACTTCAACACTGTCGTCAAAGTCCCCGCCCGAAAAACCGCCACCCGCAGCACACCCCATTCCCGCAAGAAGTGACAGCGACCGCAGATTCCCCGTAGTTCCCGAAGGTTTTTCACCTGTAAGCGGAACAGTATAAAGGCGCATAGGGTTAATAACAACACTCCAGAAACCGCTTTTTGCAGCAGCTTCAACAGAAAGTCTCGAAAGCATTTCACCGACGGCAAAAGCACCGACTGTTGTGTAAACCAGATCATTTATAGAAGGGGCATTCAGTTCGCATCCCCATTCCCATATTGCAGAACCGGCGCAGGTAACAAGAAAAGACTCCAGCATATTCATGTTTGAATTTCTAGCACCCATATAATACAGGGCCCCCTGGTAAGGATGAAGCACAAAATTTGTCCAGTACCAGTCAGTGTCAAACGATACGGTACGGTTTGGGAAGTTTAGAATATCGTCCAAAGTAACCTGTGCCCAACTTGAACGCGTAACAAATCTGTTCCAGCCGGAAATAACACCGTTAGCCACAAGCATTCCCGAAATTCCCACCAGCGGATGTTTTTTTAAAACAGGCGTTTCACTTTCACCAACGGCATCTTCAGTCAGTATTTCTGAATCAAAAGCCACCTCCTGTGAAAAGACGGGAATTTCTGAAAAAAGAAGAAAAAAACAGCAAAGAAAGACCGGAATTTTTTTAACAGCCACAACTTCCTCCTGAAAATAAACATTTTAAGATAAGGGAATCTCTAAAAATCCAGTAAACCGATTTTTTGTAGCTTTCCATAACAAAATAGTAATATAAATTTAAAATAATTTAAAGAAAAGTCAATAAAAGGCAAACAAAAAACCCGGCGCAATGAAGATGCCTTCAAAACACCGGGTTGCTTCCAAATAAAATGGAACTACTCAGCAGATTTCATGCCGTAGCGCTTGTTAAAGCGGTCAATACGTCCTGCTGTGTCAACAAGCTTCTGCTTTCCTGTATAGAAAGGATGGCATGCAGAACAAATTTCAACGTGAATGTCTTCTACTGTTGAACGTGTCTCGATAACATTACCGCAAACGCAAGTAATCTTTGTCAGTTTGTAGTCTGGGTGGATTCCCTTTTTCATTATATGCTCCTGTTTCTTGCCCGATATTGAAGAAAACCCGGTCAGCCCTATTCTTTCCAAAAGGAAATCCTATCATTCCCTTACCGTTAGCAATCAAATCAATACCACAAGATAAAAATTATTGCCTATTATATAATCTGCACTCAATCTAGTCAATATCATTGACCCATAAAGAGCCGTACACTACATTATTCAGCAGCGGAACCGGGGTTCATCGAGGCAAGGAAGGCTTCATTATCCTTTGTCTTACGCATCTTGTCCATAATAAGTTCAAGAATATCGGCATCTTCCATAGGATTGAGTACCTTGCGCAGAATCCACATCTTCTGGAGTTCATTTTCAGTAAGAAGGAGTTCCTCTTTGCGTGTTCCCGACTTTTTGATATTTATCGCAGGGAACAGGCGGCGCTCGGCAAGCTTTCTGTCAAGATCAATTTCACTGTTTCCCGTACCCTTGAATTCTTCAAAAATAACCTCGTCCATGCGGCTTCCGGTTTCGATAAGAGATGTGGAAATAATGGTAAGTGAACCGCCCTCTTCTACATTTCTTGCGGCACCAAAAAATCTTTTTGGTTTATGAAGGGCATTTGCATCAACACCACCGCTCAAAACCTTTCCTGAAGTAGGAACAGTCTGGTTATAGGCACGTGCAAGCCTTGTAATTGAATCAAGGAAAATCACAACATCACGCTTGTGTTCAACAAGACGCTTTGCCTTTTCAAGAACCATTTCTGCAACCTGAACATGTCTTGTAGCCTGCTCGTCAAAAGTAGAAGAAATAACTTCTGCCTTGATTGAACGTTCCATTTCTGTAACTTCTTCAGGGCGCTCATCAATCAAAAGAACAATCAGGTAAACATTCGGATTGTTTTTTGTAATGGCGTTGGCAATTTTCTGCATAAGAATCGTCTTACCGGCCTTTGGTGGAGCAACAATCAGAAGACGCTGGCCTTTTCCAATCGGAACAAAAAGATCAACTATTCTGGTACTGAGTTCCGTTGAAACCGTTTCTAGACGAAGTTTTTCATTCGGATAAAGCGGTGTAAGGTTTTCAAACGGAATTCGCGTCTGGGCAACACACGGATCATCAAAATTGACTGTCTCTATTCTTAAAAGTGCAAAAAAGCGCTCACCTTCCTTGGGACTTCTTGTCTGACCATAGATTGTATCACCTGTCTTGAGGTTGAACAGCCTTATCTGGCTTGGTGAAATATAAATATCATCAGGGCCAGGAAGATATGAATTCTGCGGACTTCTGAGGAATCCGTATCCGTCGGGCAGAATTTCAAGAGCACCGCTTGCAAAAATAATACCGCCGTGTTCTGTATGTGCGCGCAGAATAGAAAAAATAAGATCCTGTTTTTTCATAGGAGCCATGTCATCTGCACTGATTCCCTGCTGTACACCAAGATTTCTGAGTTCCGGCATACTCATTTTTGTCAGATCATTTATAAGAAGACGGGGCTTTGACTCATATTCTTCAGGATTTTCTATGCGTTGTGCAGCCTGAACAGCTTCAAGCCTTGACTGAAGGTTTCTTTCGTAATTGCCGCCACGATTATTGTAACGGCGGTTGCTTACATAGCGGTTGTTGTTCCAGCGGCGGCTCTGACTGCCGTCATAGCGAGGTCTGCTCTGGTACTGCGTGCCGAACTCTGTCTGTTCCGAAGCAGTATTTGTTTCTGAAGAAGAAGTTTCTGCAGAGGTTTCTGTTTCTGCTGCTGCAGGTTCTGAAGATGCAGCCTGTACACTTTCGTCAGAACCGGTCTCTGAAACAGCCTTTGCCTTAACGACTCTTTTTCTTCTTGGCTTCGGCGTAGCTTTTTCTTCACTTTCTTCTGCTGTCAAAGTTTTTTCGTTTTCAGAAGCAGATTGAACAGACTGCTCCTCTTCTGAATGAACATCGGACTCTTCAAAAAAATCCTGCTGACCGTCATCCGACGAATCTGTTCCCCGGCGTTTGATAAATGCCATTAAAATACTCCATGTGATTTATTTATGTTAAAAGAATTATTTATTGCATAAAACCGCGTATGAAAAGCGGTAAAAAGAAATGATTATCTTAAGTTTAGACATAAAATCAAGTTATGTCAATAAAGGCAATCCTAAACCTTTCACAAGGTTCCGTGCAGGTTCAAGTACACCAAAACAGTGCGACTAAAACCCCGTATTTTCAATATTCCCTCTAAAAAGAATAAAATTCAACTAGCGGGCCTCGTCTGTTTTTTTGATAAGTGCATCTTTGTATTCTGCCGACGCAACTGAAAAAATATCTATATCAGGAACTTCAGAAAGCATAGAAACCTGGCCTTCAAATTCCACATTGTCAGATATTCTGATTCTTGCAGTTTTTATATCGCCTTTAACTCGGCTTCCGGAACACAGTTCAACACGTTCAGAAGCTTCAATGCGTCCTGTTACTTTGCCTGAAACAACAATGGATTCCGCATTCATTACGTCAACGTCGCAAACTGCCGAACGGTCTATCTCCAAATCCCCGGTAGCTTTTATTGTACCGTGGAACTTGCCGGTAATTACAAGACTGTCAGTAAATTCCAAAACGCCGTCAAATTCGGTTTCCTGTCCGAAGACAGTTAAATTTCCATTTTCTTTAGACATAAACTTTCTGCTTTCTATTTAAATTGAATTTTTATGCGGATTAAAAAATTAAAAATCTTCTTCTACACCAAACCCGTCACGAACAGGAAGAGACCACAAAGATTTTTTTAGTTCCTGTCCGGCACGAAAGGCAGCTACATAATGAGGTGCTACCGAAAGCTGCTCGCCGGTCTTTGGATTTCTGGCTTTTGCCCTGCCCCTTCTGAGTCTTGGCTCAAAAGTTCCGAATCCCCGAAGTTCTATTGTATTTCCGTCTTTAAGGGAATCCTTAAGCTGAACAAGAAGATTTTCAATAACATCCTGAACAACACGCTTTTCACATTTTGTATTCTGGTACACTGCTTCTACCAAATCATATTTTGTAACTTTCCTGGAAGACATAAATACACCTCTACAAAATAGAAAAGTAAAGGAACCAACAGGATGCTGCAACAGCAACACCCTATCAGTTCTTAATTAGTTTGCTGCAGCGGCAGGAGCTGTAAATGTTACGTTATAAAGTCTGCTCATGCGGCTCTTTTTGCGAGAAACTGCATTTGCTTTCATAACACCCTTGCGTCCAGCATTATCAAGCTCGGAATGAAGTGCCTTGAGTGTCTCAAGAGCAAGATCCTTGTCTTTCTTCTGAACCGCATCCAAATACTTTCTAGCACTTGTATGTACCTGTGACTTTACAGCCTTATTGCGCAGACGGCGAACTTCGCTCTGTGCATGCTTCTTTTCTGCAGAAGTTTTTTTTACTGCCAAAGGAATACCCCCAAACAAAAACTATTGGTTAGTTTATAATATCCAAAAATAATAGTCAAGTATATAAATGCTTGTATTCTATTTATTTAGAGACTCTAATAAAAAAGACTTCCAAGCCCGGCAAAGGGGGAAGCCTTTCTAGTATAACACCGATACAGACGGTATTTATTACCTTTTATTTGAAATCCTTAGGTCTGCGTTCGGTGCGCTTGCACTTCTGGCATTCTGCAAGGTTCTTAAGCTTTCCGTTTTCAAACAAGGTTTTCATAACAATCTCACCGCCGCAATCCGGGCATATAAATTTCTGAGTTGCAACTGCAGTACGAGAGTTCTTACTGGCTCCGGCCATGACTTTCCTCCATAACTAATATCGATATTTGCAAATAATACACAATTTCATTCTTGTCTGTCAAGTAACAAAGACCTTACACAGCAAACATTGTGCAACCGGCATCAATTTAATTCAAACTTCAAGAGATCCGTCAGGAAGAGCACGCCACTTATCAAGCTGAGCCTGAATAAGATGCGGTGCTTCTTCAAGAATCTGCTTTTCTTCTGCCTTGGACTGAGGAGCCGGGTAAACTTTGAGAATCTTTACACGGTATGCACCCTTATAAAGATTGCGCAGAATACTGTCCAGTTTTGAAATCTTCCATCCGCCGTCAAGAGCACAGACTGCAACGGGAAGTTTTACTGTTTCTTCAAGGCGCCTGAATCCGGCTGAATAAAACTGTCCCAGGTTTCCGTCACGGCTTCTTGTTCCTTCTGGAAAAATTACCGGAATCTGACCGCGCTCAAGAACACGTTCCCCAAGTCGCTCGATTGACTTCATTGCAAGTGCCGCCCCTCCCTTTCTTGGAATCATACAGTGTTCCTGGGAACGGAGCATTTTACCCACCATAGGGACTTTTCCGAGGGTATCCTTTGCAACAAACCTTACGACGTGGTCTGAAAAAAACTTAAAGTACACTACTATATCAAGAAGACTCTGGTGGTTTGAAACAACAACAAACTGTTCGGGAAGCCCGTCACGTTCATTTTTCGAACCAAGGAATTCAAAGTGCCTGTAATACTTGAGAATGGCAAAAACCAGACGGGCCGTACGTGAAGTAATGTAATCAGACCAGAACAAGGCCCATTTGTGACTAAGCGGGTACGTAATGCACAGCATAAACGTAGGAAAAAGCAATGCCCCGCTCAAACATAATACAGTAAGAAAACTTAACATAAGTCCATTATATGAATTTGCATACAAAAGTCTACACAAGGATACATTCAGCTTTCCAGCATTTTCTTTACGGCAAGTGCAATTTCCTGAGAATCTGCGTACATTCTTTTTGTAAGCGGAACTCCTGACGTAAACATTCTGCCGTAGGATTTTTCTACAATGCGGCGATCCAAAACGACAACAGCACCGCGGTCATCACCCCTTCGCACAAGCCGGCCGAATCCCTGCCTGAATTTTATTACCGCCTGCGGAACACTCAGTTCCATAAAAGAAGAGCCACCCCTGTTTTCTATACTTTCACTTCTTGCCGCAAAAACGGGGTCATTCGGAACAGAAAAAGGCAGTTTTACAATAACAACCTGGCTCAGACTGTCACCCGGAACATCAACCCCTTCCCAAAAACTGTCAGTTGCAAACAGAACACTTTCCCTGTCAGCCTTAAATCTTTCCAAAAGCCTGAATCTGTCGTCATCACCCTGTTTAAACACTGTTATTCCGGCACGTGAAAGTTCCCTGCACGAAGACTGGTATGCATAACGCAGACTGTCATAAGATGTAAACAGAACAAGTGTGCGTCCTCCGGCAGCCTGAATCAGAAGCGGCAGTGTCCGTTCCACATAGTTCTGGAATCCGCTTTCATAAACAAAGGGCGCATCCTTTGTAACAGCAAAAAGTACATTGTCAGCGTACGGAAAAGGAGATTCAAAGTTTTTCTTCACGACACGTTCCGGTGCCGAAAGGGAAATTCCTGTTCTTGAAAGCCAGTATGAAAAATTCCCGCCCGTACGCAAAGTTGCGCTCGTGCACACAACTGTAGAAAGCGGCTCAAAGACACCACTGTTCATAAGGGGCGCAATATCCAGCGGCGTTTGTACAAACTGGACGTATTCGATAAAATCTTCACCGGGAATTCTTGGCGGAATTTTCATTTTCTGCATCCAGAATACCTGTCCGGGATGTTCCTGCCATGAACAGAAATCTGCGCACAGTCCCGAAAGAAGATCCAGTCTTCTAAGAACGGTTTTTGCTTCCCAGACACAGGGCACATCCTTGTCATCATCATCTATTCCGTCTTCTATTTCGCGCGCAAGTGACACCAGTGTTACAAGAGATTGCCGCAGGTCTTCCATACACCGCATAACCCCGTCAAGACTGCGTACTGTTGCGGAACAGACCCTTTCAGAAGTTTCTGTTTCCATAGCCGCAAGAGCCGCCTGATCCAAAAGAAGAACGGCATTTTTTACAGATTCTGCAGCAGACCCCACATCTTCGGCATGAATTTCTGACATAGAAAGCGCAGAAAGCTGAACAAGAAGTCCCGTCAGTGAACCCCTTCTGGTTCTGTAAAGAAGACCCACCTGTTTCATAAGCTTAAACCGCGTAACCGTCTCACTCAAAAAACTTGTGGCACTGTCTTCTATTCCGTGCGCTTCATCAAAAACAATGCGTTTGTACGGAGGAAGAACTGCTGCATCTTCATATCCTGCACCGTTCATGCGGCTTTCTATGTCTGCAAAAAGAAGATGGTGGTTTACGACAAGGATTCCTGCATCAGAAGCTTCCTTGCGAACTTTCATCACAAAACATTCCTCATGATACTGGCAGCGCATTCCCATACAGCCGTCACTTTCACTGTTAACCCTTGTCCATACAGAATCAGGCGGTACAAAAAGCATTTCACTGCGGCTTCCAGAAGGACTTGTCTGCGCCCAGGAATTTATCTTTTCAAGAATTTCATTGTCTTCGCTGAACAAATCCCTGTCCGCAAGACATTCAGCAAGTCGTCTTTTGCATATATAATTCTGTCTTCCCTTTACAAGCACAGACTTTATGTTTTTGCCCGTAATCGAAAGCGCTGCGGGAATATCCTTTTCAAAAAGCTGCTGCTGAAGGTTTATCGTACCGGTAGAAATTACAACGCGTTCTTTGTTTGCATCTGACCAAAGTATAGCTGGAATAAGATAGGCATAACTTTTTCCGACTCCTGTTCCCGCTTCAAACACGCCTATTTTAGAACCGTTAAAGGCCTGTACCACATTGCGCAGAAGCTCAATCTGGGAAGGACGTTCCTCATAGTTTTTAAAACGTTTTGCAAGGGGACCGTCAGACGAAAGAAAAGCTGCGGCAGAATCAGCGTCAATATTTTTTATTTCGCGAGCCTTTACCGGTTCAACAACGGCATAAACCCGGCTTACATCATTGTCTACTATATAAAAACCCATTGAATTTTCAGCAGCAGAAGCCGCAATTCCCTGGTCGGCAGCACTCGGGTAAAGAATTCCGTTCGGATGATTGTGAATCAGAACCTGTCCCTGCTGTGCAACACCGCGGTTTACAACGACAGAATCAGAGTTTCCGCGCGAACCTACCTTTACAGAGCAGATGCGTCCGTCGGGGCCTGCTGTTCCGGACCAGAACACTTCGTTTCCTCCGGAGCGTTCTATATCCATTCTCATTGATTCTATAATTCCGGGTAAAAATCTTTCCAAACTGTCCATTACAGCCGATTTTACCCGTGACAGGCTTTTTGTTCAACATATACACCTGCGAATATTAAACAGGACAAAATACCGGAACTTTAATAAAAATATTCCGTATTTTTAAATTACCCTTAAATTTTGGTCATATTTTTCAAATCATTTCTATTTCATGTTATTTTTTTCACAGTACATGTATTCTCCTGTTATTAAATTCACAAAACAAAAATTTATCGGTCTTTATTGATATAAAATAACATTTTTAGGTTTGAAACCTACTTAACAATAAAACACTTTTATTCTATACTATATAGAAAATGCCGTCGGCATTCACTTGGGTTACGCCCATTGTTAAATTCAAACTTTGTGGCTGTTTTATACAGGAGATATTTATGGCAAACAAAATTACCATCATCGGAGCGGGACAGGTAGGATCTTCTATTGCCTACGCTCTCTGCCTTAAGAGCATAGCGACAGAAATCGTAATGATCGACATTGACAAGGACAGGGCTATGGGCGAAGCTCTTGACATTCGTCAGGGAACACCCTATATGAGTCCGGTAAACATTCATGACGGAGACTATGAAGATGCAAAGGATTCTGACATTGTTATCCTTACTTCAGGAGTAGCCCGCAAACCGGGTCAGTCACGCCTTGAACTTGCACAGACAAACGTCAACATTACAAAATCAATTATTCCGCAGATTACAAAAGTCGCACCCAATGCCATCTACGTAATCGTTGCAAATCCTGTAGACATTCTTACATACCAGTTCGTAAAAACATCAGGAATTCCTGCAGACCACATTATCGGAACAGGAACCCTTCTTGATACAGCACGCCTTCGCACAAAGATTGCCGATGTATACGGAATCGGACAGCCCAACCTCCATGCATACGTATTCGGAGAGCACGGAGATTCTTCTTTCGTACCGTGGTCACTGGTAAACGTAGCTTCTGTTCCTGTAGACGCATACTATGACAGCCTTAACGGAAAGGGAATTGCAAAGCCTGACCATGCAGAAATCGAAGACTTTGTACGCAAGTCCGGCGGAATCATCATTTCTGCAAAAAAATGCACAAACTACGGAATTGGTGCCACAACAACACGTCTCTGCGAGATAATCAAAAACTCAACAGATTCTGTAACAATTGCATCTTCAATGCTTACAGGCGAATACGGAATCAGCGATGTATGTCTAAGCATTCTGACTGTTGTAGGAGGAAACGGAATAACAGGAAGACTTGTTGCCCCTCTTACAGACAGCGAAATTGCACAGCTCAAGCACTCTGCTGACTGCCTCAAAGACGTAATCAAACACATCGAATTCTAATCTAACAAAACATAAAGCGGTGCCCCCAAAAGAGCGCCGCGACTTTTTTACCGGAGTATTTTTTCTTATGGAATACAGAATTGAACACGACAGCATGGGCGAAGTAAAGGTTCCCGCAGACAAACTCTGGGGAGCACAGACTGAACGCAGCCATGAGAACTTTCTTATCGGTGTCGGAATCGAAACTATGCCGCGCGAAATTACAAAGGCTTTCGGTTACCTTAAAAAGGCTGCTGCGATTGCAAACAACGCACTCAAGCCCGAAAAGATGACAGATGCAAAAGTAAAAGCAATAAGCCAGGCCTGCGATGAAGTTATTTCGGGCGCTCTCAACGAGAATTTTCCTCTTGTAGTATGGCAGACAGGAAGCGGCACACAGAGCAACATGAACACAAACGAGGTTATTGCAAACCGCGCCAATCAGATTGCAGGAACAAAACTGTGCCACCCGAACGATGACATCAACATGAGCCAGTCCTCAAATGACACCTTCCCTACAGCAATGCACATTGCAGCCGTTGTTGAACTTGAAGACAAACTTTTCCCTGCGATTGACCTTCTTACAGATACATTCAAAAAGCTTGAAAAAGCAAACGAAGGCATCGTAAAGTCAGGAAGAACACATCTTCAGGATGCTGTACCGATTCAGTTCAGCCAGGAAATTTCGGGCTGGAGAACTTCACTTGAACGCGACAAAGAAATGCTTTCTTCTTCCCTTCCCTACCTCAAGCAGCTTGCACTGGGAGGAACTGCTGTAGGAACAGGACTCAACGCTCCAAAGGGATTTGATTCTCTCGTAGCACAGAAAGTCAGTGAACTTACCGGAAAGGATTTTATTACAGCCCCCAACAAATATCATGCCCTTACATCAAAAGACGAGATCGTTTTTGCACACGGAGCCCTCAAGGCACTTGCTGCAGACCTCATGAAGATTGCAAATGATGTACGCTGGCTGGCTTCAGGTCCAAGATGTGGTCTTGGTGAGATTCACATTCCTGAAAATGAACCGGGTTCTTCCATTATGCCGGGAAAGGTTAACCCCACACAGTGCGAGGCAATGACAATGGTTGCCGTTCAGGTTATAGGAAATGACACTGCCGTCGGAATGGCTGCAAGTCAGGGTAACTTTGAACTCAACGTTTTTATGCCGGTAATTGCATACAACTTCCTTCAGTCAGTACGTCTTCTTGCAGAAGTTATGGTAAGCTTTAACAAGAACTGTGCTGTAGGAATTACGGCCAACAAAGAGAAGATGCACTTTAATCTGTACAATTCCCTTATGCTCGTTACGGCACTCAATCCGTACATCGGTTACGAAAATGCCGCAAAGACAAGCCATAAAGCCTATGAAGAAAACATATCCCTTAAGGATGCCTGTGTTCAACTTGGTTTCCTTACGGCAGAAAAATTTGACGAAGTGTTCCATCCCGAAGAGATGGCTCAGAGCAAATAGTTTAATAGAAATATATTGGAGAAACAAGAATGGGTGACAACAAGACAAACGAAGGTTCAGCGAACCTTACTTATTCTTATTTTCCCGGATGCACGCTCAAGAACAAGGCAAAGGACTTGGACATGTACGGTCGTCTGAGCGCACAGGCTCTCGGTTTCAATCTTGAAGAAATCGAAGACTGGCAGTGCTGTGGCGGTGTGTACACAACAGGCAAAAACGAAATTGCCTCCAAGCTTCCTTCTGTCCGTGCCCTTGCGGCTTCCAGAGATAAGAACCAGACTCTCGTAACACTCTGTTCTGCATGCTACAACGTGCTCAAACAGGTGAATGATGACATGAAGAATGATGAAAATACTGTTCTTCACGTTAACAATTATCTCAAGCAGGACGGAATCGAATACAACGGAGAAACAAAAGTTCTGCACTTCCTTGAAGTTCTCCGCGATGTTATCGGCTGGGACAATGTAAAAAAAGCCGTAAAGAATCCGTTCAAAGGAAAGAAAATCGGTGCCTATTACGGATGCCTTCTTCTTCGCCCCGGAAAAGTAATGGAATTTGATGATCCGGAAAACCCCCAGATAATAGAAGATTTTATCAAGGCAATCGGTGGAACTCCTGTAATTTACTCACAGCGCAATGAATGTTGCGGTGCATATGCAGGTTTTGAAGATCCGTCAATTCCGCAGAAAAGAGCCAGGGCAATTCTTGACAACGCACAGGACATGGGAGCAGACTTCCTTGTAACAAGTTGCCCTCTTTGCCGCTACAATCTTATAAAGAACAAGGGTGAAAGCAACCTCGATGTAATTTATTTTACAGAACTTCTTGCCGAAGCTCTTGGAATTAAGGAGAACGCTGATGCTTGACTCTGAAATTCAGAAATACAAGGATCTTATCCTTGAAACAAGCGGTGTGAACACAAAAAAATGCATGGTATGCGGAAAATGCTCAGGCACATGCCCGAACTACGATTCCATGGAATATCACCCGCATCAGTTTGTGCAGATGGTCGAAAACGGCGAAATTGAAAGCCTTCTTAAAAGCAAGTCCATTTACACCTGTCTTACATGCTTTGCGTGTCTTGAAAGATGTCCGCGCCAGGTTGAACCTGCAAAGCTTATCGATGCAGTTCGTACTGTTGTAGAACGCGAAAGAGGTCCGCTTCATCTTGATCCTGTTCAGGTTCCTGAAAAGCTTGATGATGACACACCCCAGCAGCTTCTTATGAGCGCATTCAGAAAATACAGAAAATAGGAGTGACAGATGGAAAGAATTGGTGTTTTCGTATGTCACTGCGGCACTAACATTGCCGGTACGGTTGACGTAGCAAAAGTCGCTGAAGAACTTGGAAAAGTAAACGGTGTTGTTTATTCAACACATTACACATACATGTGTTCTTCTGCCGGACAGAAAATGATTGAAGACCACATAAAGGACGACAAGCTTACAGGCGTTGTTCTTTGTTCCTGCTCACCGCGTATGCACGAAAAGACATTCCGCGCATGTGCAGAAAGAGCCGGTCTTAACCCATACAAAGTAGAAGTAGCAAACATCCGCGAACAGACATCATGGGTTCTCAAGGATGTAGAAAAGGCAACAGAAAAAGCCATTGCACTCGGAAAGGCTGCCGTAGCAAAG
This sequence comes from Treponema peruense, assembly GCF_016117655.1. Lineage (NCBI taxonomy): Bacteria > Pseudomonadati > Spirochaetota > Spirochaetia > Treponematales > Treponemataceae > Treponema > Treponema peruense. The sequence continues at coordinate 1,087,794 of NZ_CP064936.1, read as the reverse complement.
TCTATTCTTGACACTCCCCTTACAGCAGGAGAAACACCTGTTACAAAGAGGGCACTTGTTATTGGTGGTGGAATTGCAGGAATTACAGCCGCTTTGGACATTGCAGATGCAGGATTCCCCGTTGACATTGTAGAAAAGAAACCTACAGTCGGTGGAAAAATGGCTATGCTCGACAAGACATTCCCGACCCTTGACTGCGCATCATGTATTGTTACACCAAAGATGACAGAAGTAAGCCAGAACCCCAACATCCGCATTCTTTCTTATTCAGAAGTTGTAGGCGTAAAGGGATATATCGGAAACTTCAGCATAGACATCAAACGCCACGCACGTTATGTTGACGAAACAAAATGTACAGGCTGCGGCGAATGTATCGAAAAGTGTCCTATGAAAAAGGTTCCGAATGACTTTAACCTTAATCTGAACAACAAAAAGGCCATTTACATTCCGTTTGCACAGGCTGTTCCAAAGGTAGCCACAATCGATGCAAACTACTGTCTTCACATGCAGGCTCTTGCAAAAGGCAAGGACAATGTATGCGGATTCTGTGAAAAAGCCTGCGGTGCTGGAGCAATCAACTACAAGGCACAGGATGAAGTTATCACAGAAAAGTACGGAGCTATCATCGTTGCTACAGGATACAACCCGATTGAACTTACAAAGTTTGATGAGTATGCGTATTCACAGAGCCCCGATGTTGTTTCATCTCTTGAATTCGAGCGTCTCTGTAATGCTTCGGGTCCTACAAACGGTCACCTTCTTCGCCCTTCAGACGGAAAAGAACCAAAGAACATTGTTTTTGTACAGTGCGTAGGAAGCCGCTGTTCCGCAGATGCAACAAAGGGTCACGAGTACTGCTCAAAAGTATGCTGTATGTATACTGCAAAGCACGCTATTCTTACACGCGACCACTACCCTGACACAAACTGCTATGTCTTCTATATAGACGTTCGTACTCCGGGAAAGAACTTTGATGAATTCTACCGCCGTGCAGTTGAACAGTACGGTGTTCACTACATCAAAGGTCAGGTAGGAAAAGTTACACCAATGAGCGACGGAACACTTGACGTTCAGGGAAGCGACCTTATCCTTAACAGACAGATTCATATCAAGGCAGACATGGTTGTTCTTGCTGCATCAATCGAAGCAGACAAGAGCGCAAGACCTCTTGCCACAATGCTTACAACTTCAATGGACAACAATGACTTCTTCCTTGAAGCACATGCAAAACTGCGCCCTGTAGAAAGCCCTACTGCCGGAATTTTCCTTGCAGGCTGCTGCCAGGGACCAAAAGATATTCCTGAAACCGTAGCACAGTCATCTGGTGCTGCTGCAAAGGCAATCTGTCTTCTCGTAAAGGACAAGCTCAAGAACAATCCGTGCACAGCCCATCCTGATGAAAATGCATGTAACGGCTGCGGACAGTGTGCAAATGTTTGTCCGTACGGAGCTATCTCTTACATAGACAAGGACTTCCGCGGACCAAACCGCACGACAATCACACGCCACGTTTCCCAGGTAAACACAGCAATGTGTCAGGGATGCGGTGCATGTACTGTAGCATGTCCTTCAGGAGCAATGGATCTTAACGGATTCAGCAACAAACAGATTCTTGCGGAGGTGGATTCAGTACTTTAACCTACTGGAGAATTGCTTATGGAAACCAAAACAAATAATCCAAACTGGACACCAAAAATCGTAGCATTCTGCTGCAACTGGTGTTCATACGCAGGAGCAGACCTTGCCGGAAACAACCGCCTTGAGTACCCTGCAAACGTAAAAATAATCCGCATTCCGTGTTCATGCAGACTGAACCCGCTGTTTATTCTGCGTGCATTCCAGCGTGGTGCTGACGGAGTTATTCTCTGCGGATGCCACCCCGGAGACTGCCACTACTCTACCGGAAACTATTTTGCAAGAAGAAGAATGACTCTTCTGTTCAGCATGCTGGACTATCTTGGAATAGAAAAAGGCCGCACAAGAGTTGAATGGTGTTCAGCTGCGGAAGGTGTTCGCTTTGCTGGAATCATGAACGATTTCGTATCTAAGATTACAGAGCTTGGCGAAAACAAAAAGCTGGAGGACGTAAGATGCAAGACAGCAAACTGACATCAACTCTCATAGAAAAAGCCTCAAAGAAGCTTTCTGACGGAAGTGTACAGAAAGTTGTCGGCTGGAGAAAAGGTCTCTTCGACTATGACATTACTCCAAGTGTTTTCACTTCTGCAGATGATCTTCAGAAGAACTTTGTCTATGATGAAAACTGCGGTGCAAACCTTTCAAAGTATCTGGTAAAAATTACAAGAGAAATCGAAACAAAGAAAAGCACTGTCAGAATGAACAACAAGATGGCAAAGCAGCGTGACCCGAATGCACAGGACCAGCCCATACCAAGCGAAAAGGTTCTTGTTTTCCTTAAGCCCTGTGACACATACAGTTTTACAGAACTTTTGAAGGAAAACCGCATTGCACGTGACGATGTCTATGCAGTGGGAATTCCCTGTGACGGAATGAAAGATCCGGAAACAAACGGAATTTCTGAAAGATGTTCAGTCTGCAAGAGCAAAAAGCATATCACTTATGACGAACTCATTGGTGAAGAAGGCGATGTTCTGGAATCAAAGAGATTTGATGAAGTAGAAAAGCTTGAAGCAATGACTGCAGCAGAACGCTATAACTTCTGGCAGAACGAATTCAGCCGCTGTATACGCTGTAATGCATGCCGCGATGTTTGCCCTGCCTGTACCTGCGAAAAGTGCGTATTCGACAACAACAAGCTTTATACATCACAGAAAGTGGCTCAGACTTCTTTCGAAGAAAGCCTTTACCACATTATACGTGCATGGCATGTTGCGGGACGCTGTACTGACTGCGGTGAATGTTCACGCGTTTGTCCGGAACATATTCCGCTTCATCTGCTTAACCGCAAGTTTGCAAAGGACATTAACGAAATTTACGGACCTTATATTGCAGGAAGCGACATGGAGACCAAGCCTCCGATGCTTACTTTCACAGAAGGAGATGCGGAACCTACAATCGTATACGACCGCTCTTCAGACAAAGAAGGAGGTGAAGAATAATGCTTTCTCTTTCAGCAGAAAAAATCGACGGATTCTTCAAGGCTGTTGCCGCTTCAAAGAATCTTTACATACCTGTTGACAATACTTCAGGAAAGGCCAACTTCCAGAAATGGAGTGAAGGAACAAAACTTTCTTCACAGCTCAAAACTGTACGCTCTGCCAAAGACTTTTTCTTTCCAAAGACAGAGAACCTTGTAAACTACAAGATTGACGGAAAGTCAGTTACAGTTGAAGATCCGCGCAAAGATGTGGAAGACTTCGTTGTATTCGGAGTAAGAGCCTGTGACGCAAAGAGTTTTGAGATAATCGACAATGTTTATCTTAAAATGACTCCGGTTGACTCATACTACAAGAACAGACGCGATCATGGAACTGTAGTTACACTCGCCTGCTCTGAACCTGCACAGACCTGCTTCTGCCCCACATACAAAATTGATGCGGCAAATCCTGCAGGTGATGTTTCTGCCTGGCTTGCTGACGGAACATATTACTTCCTTGCAAACACAGACAAGGGTAAATCACTTCTTGAAAGTGTAAAATCTGTTCTTTCAGAAGCAGATGAAAAGGCAGTTGACGCAGAAAAGAAGGCTATCTCTGAAAAACTCGAAAAGCTTCCGTTTGCACACCTTGATCTTTCCAAATTCGACGGAAAGAACATGATGAAAGTCTTTAACTCAAAGGTTTGGGACCGTGTAAGCGAGGCTTGTCTTGGTTGCGGTACATGTACCTATGTTTGTCCTACCTGTATGTGCTTTGACGTACGCGACTTTGACACAGGAAACGGAATCAAACAGGTGCGCTGCTGGGACTCATGCATGTACAACGACTTTACACAGATGGCTGCAGAAAACCCACGCCATACCCAGAAAGAAAGAAGCCGCCAGAGATTCATGCACAAGCTCGTATACTATCCGATGGCACACGATGGACTGTGTTCCTGCGTAGGCTGCGGAAGATGTCTTGAGAGCTGCCCTGTCAACATGAACATTGTCAAGGTAATCAAGGCGTTCAACGAAGAAGCCGCGGAGGAAAAATAATGGAACAGAACGAATCATTCATTCCTTATGTCGGAAAAATTATCGACATCCGTCAGGAAACACCGGACGTAAAAACATTCAGTGTTGTAGGCAAAGACGGAAAAAAGCTTTTTGAGCACATTCCCGGACAGTGCGCCATGCTTATAGTTCCGGGAGTCGGAGAGTCAATGATTTCTATCACTTCCTCACCGACACTTGAAACACACATGGAATTCAGCATCAAAAAGTGCGGATGCGTTACCGAATGGCTTCACAATGCTGAAGTCGGTCAGGAAATCTGCGTAAGAGGACCTATCGGAAACGGATTCCCTGTAGAAGGTGCCCTTAAAGGAAAAGATATTCTGGTAATTGCCGGCGGTATCGGAATTGCCCCTGTTCACTCTGTAGTAAACTACATGATGGACAAGCGCGAAAACTACGGCCGCATTCAGGTTATTTACGGCGGACGCTCAAAGGCAGATCTTGTTCGCCTGGAAGAAATGCAGAATGTCTGGATGAAACAGCCAAACTGTTCGATTGACCTTACAATAGACCGTGCAGAAGAAGGCTGGGACGGCCACGTTGGTTTTGTTCCCCCGTTTGTTACGGAATGCAATCCCAACCCTGACATGACCGTAATCATGTGCGGACCTCCAATCCTCATCCACCTGTCACTCGATGCTCTCAAGAAACTGGGCTTCAAGGATACTCAGATTTTCACAACAATGGAAATGAGAATGAAGTGCGGAATCGGCAAGTGCGGCAGATGCAATATTGGAAACAAATTTGTCTGCAAAGACGGACCTGTTTTCAGCTTTGACCAGCTTGGAGAGCTTCCTCCGGAATATTAATATTGCCGGGCAGATAAAGTTATAAAAGCTACAATAAGGAGTAAATATGTCAGAAAAACAGATGGCAACAATATACCTGTTCGGAAAGAAATATGAAGTTCCGGCAGAACTTACAATTATGAACGCAATGGAATACGCCGGCTACCAGCTCAAAAGAGGCTGCGGCTGCCGTAACGGATTCTGCGGTGCATGTGCAACAATTTACCGCATTAAGAGCGAGAACCAGCTTCAGACATGTCTGGCATGTTCAAAGAAAGTCGAAGACAACATGTACATTGCAACTCTTCCGTTCTTCCCTCTCGTAAAACAGGTTTATGACCTTAATACAATGAAACCGGAACAGGCTGTAATGATGCAGCTCTACCCCGAGATTTATTCATGCGTAGGATGCAATGCCTGTACAAGAGCATGTCCGCAGAGTCTTAACACAATGCAGTACATCGCATATGCCCAGCGCGGAGACTTTGCAAAGTGTGCAGATCTTTCCTTTGACTGCGTAATGTGCGGATGCTGTTCAAGCCGCTGTCCTGCAGGAATAAGCCACCCGCAGGTTGCAGAACTTGCACGCCGCCTGAACGGAAAATACATTCAGCCACAGAGCCAGCATCTTCTTGACCGTGTAGCAGAAATTGAATCAGGAAAGCTTGAAGCAATGATCCAGAACATCATGAACAAGCCTCTTGACGAGATAAAGGAACTCTACAACACAAGAGACATAGAAAAATAACAGCAGCCGGCCTGTACGGCTGTTCTGCACAAAAGTTGTTTTAGCGCAGGCACACGTTGTCTGCACAAACCTTAATTTACAGAGGTAATATACATGTACGGAAATTATCTTGACGAAGCAGCCAAAATTGTTGCTGCAAAACGCGAAGAAAACCTTAAATTCGAGCACGCTCGTCTTACTGCAGATGAAAAGGACGCGCTCCTTAAAGAATATCACCCGGACCGCATTGCAAGCCAGTTCGAAGAGCTCAAAATCGGACCGAACAAAGGACAGAAGGCTCCTATTGAACTTGCAGCAATGCTTCAGGCAAAACCAAGATTCGAGCCGGAACACATTGATCTTGCACACGTTGACTACGAAACAGATGTTCTCGTAATCGGTGGTGGCGGAGCCGGTACATCTGCTGCAATCATGGCAAGCGAAGCTGGAGCAAAAGTTCTTCTTGCAACAAAACTCCGCATCGGTGATGCAAACACAATGATGGCAGAAGGCGGAATTCAGGCTGCAGACAAACCGAATGACAGCCCTGCACAGCACTATCTTGACGCTTTCGGAGGCGGACACTTTGACGGAAAGCCGGAGCTCGTTTACACTCTTGTAAATAAGGCTCCTTCTGTTATCAAGTGGCTCAATGACCTTGGAGTTGAATTCGACAAGGAAGCAGACGGAACAATGGTAACAACACACGGTGGCGGAACAAGCCGCAAGAGAATGCATGCCTGCAAGGACTATTCAGGTGCCGAAATCATGCGTACTCTCCGTGATGAAGTTCTTAACCGCCCTGACCAGATTACTGTTGTAGACTTTACTGCAGCTGTAGAAATCATCAAGGACGAAAAGGGAAATGCCTGCGGTGCTGTTCTCATGAATATAGAAACAAATGAAGTCCGCATTGCAAAAGCAAAAGTTGTAATTATTGCAACAGGTGGAGCAGGACGCATGCACTACCAGGGATTCCCGACATCTAACCACTACGGTGCAACAGCAGACGGTCTTGTACTTGCTTACAGAGCTGGAGCAAAGCTTCTTTACCAGGATTCACTCCAGTACCATCCTACAGGAGCTGCATACCCTACACAGATTCTCGGAAAACTTGTTACAGAAAAGGTACGCTCACTCGGAGCAAAACTTATCAATAAAGACGGTGAAGTATATATTCATCCTCTTGAAACACGCGACGTTAACGCTTCAGGAATCATCAAAGAAGTACGCAACGGACGCGGTGTAAAGAACGATGTTCAGGATGCAGTATGGCTTGACACTCCGATGATTGATATGATCCACGGTGAAGGAACAATTCTTAAGTCAATTCCTGCAATGTACAATATGTTCATTAAATACGGCATTGACATCAGAAAGGAACCGATTCTTGTTTACCCGACCCTTCACTACCAGAACGGCGGTGTAGAAATTGACAAGACATGTCATACAAACGTATCAAATCTTCTCGTAGCAGGAGAGGCTTCAGGCGGAGTTCATGGAACAAACCGTCTTATGGGAAACAGCCTTCTTGACGTTGTAGTATTTGGACGTGAAGCCGGAATCGAAGCAGGAAAGATGATTAAGAACATTGCACTTGCAGATACATCAAAAATGAATCTTGATCATGTAAAAGCTTTCGAAAAAGAGCGCGATGCAGCAGGAATCAAGGGTGACGCAGTTTCGCCAAAGATTCTTCCTTCATACACTCACGGAAACAAGGAATTCGAGAAATCACCGTTCCCAGGAGCTTCAAAATAATTCAGGACATCTCTAAAAATGGCAATTTTTAGGGACTCCCTTTAGTCTCCAAAAACCCTGTTTTTTTGGAAGCCGAATTATTAACAGACCAAAAGTCAGAAAACGTACGTTTTCTGACTTTTGGTAAACTATTCTGCGCAGTTTATGATCCCTCAAAAAATACTGCGCACTAAAAATCAAAATCCTTAAGGAGGCATGGCGGAATTGCCTACGCGTTCTGCCGTCATTATGCGTACTTTAAAAAAAATACTCTCGGATTCAGCGAGAGACTACAAATATCTTCTTAGAAATATTCCTTCAGTAACAATTGCTGTTTTTGTTCTTTCTGTTGTCTGTGCAAATCTTATGGCAAACAAGGAACTGGTAAGTTTCAAATATGTTGCCCTTGACTGCGGATTCGTATTCAGCTGGATTATGTTTTTGTGCATGGACACTATCTGCAAGCGGTGGGGAGCAAAAGCTTCCATAAAAGTTTCTGTTCTGGCACTTGCAATGAACCTTTTTGTATGTGCAGCATTTGCCCTTCTCTCCCTGGCTCCCGGAAAATGGGGAGAATTCTATTCAACAGAGAGCCAGCAGGTAAACGATTCCCTGAACGCAACATTCGGCGGCTCATGGTACGTGGTACTAGGTTCAGCCCTGGCCTTTATAATTTCTTCAATAATAAACGCATTTCTTAACGAAGCTGTTGGAAAGCATTTCAAAAAAGACGGTTTCTTTTCTTTTGCCGTACGCTCCTATATTTCTACTGCAATTGCCCAGTTTGCAGACAATCTTGTATTTGCAACTGTTGTGTCAAAAATATTCTTCGGCTGGACGTGGACGCAGGTTTTGGTATGTTCGGCGATTGGTGCTGTCTGTGAACTTTTGTGCGAAGTTCTTTTTTCAGGAATAGGATACAAAATTGTCGTCGGCTGGGAAAAAGACAACGTCGGTAAAGAATATTTTGACTTTCTGCAAAAAAAACAGATAAATGCTGAACAAATTGAGGCAAAATGAAAGTTTTAATAACAGGCACGGCTTCGGGAATAGGATATGAAACTGCCCTTCTGTTTCTGAAAAACGGACATGACGTCTTTGGAATTGACATAAATCCTACTGCAATAAATCCTGCAGGATTCAGCGGAAAATACACGCATTTCAAAGCAGACATTTCTGTTCCTGAAAGTCTTCCCGAAATTGACGGAATACAGATTCTCATAAACAACGCAGGAATTCAGTCAGGAACAGACAGCGACATTAAGGTAAATCTTCTGGGAACAATGGCCGTAACCAAAAAATATGCGTTCCAGAAAGAAATAAAGTCGGTGCTTTTCATAAGTTCGGTTTCGGCAATGTCAGGCAATGAGTTTCCGGAATACGTTGTTTCCAAAGCCGGAATAAACGGGTACATGAAAAACTGCGCAATTCTTCTTGCAAACAAATACAGGGCAACATGCAATGCACTTTGTTTCGGAGGAGTTCTTACAGAGCTGAACAATCCCGTTACCAAAGACGAAAAACTCTGGCAGAAAATAATGGACGTTACTCCTTTAAAAAGATGGGCAACAGCAGAAGAAGCCGCAAAATGGTGCCACTTTATGACAGCCGAAAACACGTTCTGTACGGGACAGGCTATTGATATTTCCGGCGGTGAAAGAAACTGCATGGATTTGTTTGTGTGGCCCGAAGAAGAAAAACCTCTTGAAAATTAGTCAAGCTGAATGTAATCTAGTGGAATGAAAATCATATCGTGGAACGTAAACGGAATCCGCGCCGTAGAAAAAAAAGGTTTTACAGACTGGCTTCTTTCTTGCGGCGCTGATGTTGTATGCATTCAGGAAACAAAGGCTTCTCCTGACAAACTTTCGCCTGAACTTCTTGCTCCGGGACTTTCTTCTGCGGAAGAGGAAAATGATGCCCCGCTTTTTGCAGCTGCACTGGAGAGTGAACAGAAAGGTGCAGTTTACAAGTCATACTTTAACTCTGCAAAAAAACCAGGCTACTCGGGAACGGCAATTTATTCACTCAAAGAGCCAGACTCTGTTACAGCCCTTGGGGAAAGCGAATTTGACGATGAAGGCCGCACAACAATTGCTTTTTTCGGAAAGACGGCTGTAATTTCTGCATATTTCCCGAACAGCCAGGCAGAAGCAGCAAGACTTGACTACAAGCTCCGTTACTGCGCCTGCATTTATGAAAAGTGCAATGAACTTGTTTCAAAAGGATACGACGTTGTACTTTGCGGCGACTACAACATTGCACACACGCCGGCAGACATTGCAAACCCAAAGGCAAATGAAAAAAATGCAGGATATCTTCCCGAAGAGCGTGCCTGGATGGATTTTTTTACGACACACGGCTATAAGGACTCATTCAGATTATTCTGCAGCGAACCGGGACATTATACCTGGTGGAGTTACAGATTCAATGCAAGGGCAAAGGACATAGGATGGCGGCTGGACTACCTGTGCGTAAACGAGTCAATGGCAAAGAAAGTAAAATCCAGCATAATTCTGAAGGACGTTACGGGAAGCGACCACTGCCCTGTTGAAATCGAAATTGAATAAATTCGGCATGAATAAAGGGCAATTGATTTTTTGCAGGATTTATGCTAGATTTTATTAATCATACTATCAAAGAGGTTATTTATGGCATACAAAATTTCCGATGAATGTATCAACTGTGGCGCCTGCGAAAGCGAGTGTCCTTCAGAAGCTATTTCCGAAGCAGACGGAAAGCGCACAATCGATGCAGAAAAATGCGTAAGCTGCGGCTCATGCTCTTCTGCTTGTCCGGTTGGAGCAATCTCCGAAGAATAATCTGCGGAATATGCACAAACAGGTTCCGGAAGGGGCCTGTTTTTTTTTGCAGTTTTTTTTTCCAACAGTAATACATTTCATGCGGTTTTCCAGTTTACTTTCCACCTTTTATCAGTTTTTTTCTTCAAAACAAAAAGCTTCGGCCTGTAAACTCTTTATCCTGTTTTTACTTTCAGTCCTGCCCGCCACTGCTGAACCGATTGTAAACATTTCAGACTTAAGTTCCAGAAATTTCGTTTTTTCACAATATCAGGATGAAGTTCAGCTTTCAAACAAAGCGTGGGCACTCGGTAAAAAAAATCCGCTTCTTCTGTTCGGCTACAAGGCAAAAAAAACAGACAGCATTATTTCAGTTGCGGCAAGATGCAGTATAAGGCAGGAAACGCTTGCGACCGTTAACGCAATAGACAGTGCAGACCAAGATATAACCGAAAAGCAACTTTATCTTCCTTCGGCTGACGGAATTTTTATTTCACAGCCGCCTCAGGGACGTCTTCAGGTTCTTCTTGCAGGAAAATACGGAACAGAACGCATTTCGAGTGCAGAAAAAATCACTCTCGGGACAAAAAAAATTTCTTTTCTGAGAGGAGAAAAACTGAGTCCTTCAGAACGGGCTTTTTTTCTTTCGGAAGAAATCGTTTTCCCGCTTGAAAAATATACGGTTTCTTCGGAATACGGAATAAGGAACAGCCCCATAAGCGGCCGCAAAATGATGCACGGGGGAATTGACCTTGCCGCAAAAAAAGGTTCTGTCATCAAAAGCTGCAAGTCGGGAACAATAGTATCTGCAAAAACCGGTGATCCTGTCTTCGGAAACTGTGTCGAAATAGAACATTCCGGCGGAATACGCACTTTTTATGCCCACATGGAAAAAATATCTGTTGAAGAAGGACAGAATGTTTCTGCAGGAACACCAATAGGCACTGTCGGAACAACAGGCCTTTCTACCGGACCGCACCTGCATTTTGAAGTAAAAGTTTCGGGCAGAAACACGGATCCTTTGACAATTCTGAAAAAATAAGCCCAAAATTACATAAAAACTGCTGCAAAAGCCCGGGTAACCGCCAAGTCAAACGCCTAAACCACTAGAAAACACGCCGTATTAGAGTTATAATATAAAAATGAAACTAAAAGGAAAGATGGTTTTTGCATTTCTGCTTCTCACCGCCTGTACATTTGCCGAAGATTTCCGCGTACACAAAACCAATCTTCTGGGTGCAGAAACAGAAGATAAAAACCAGTCTGTCTCTGTCGGAATAAACGATTCAGTAATTCTTGCGCTTCCGCAGGACATGACTTTTGTACAGGGACTGGAAATAACAATAAAAGTTCCCAAAATAGTTACGGAATGGCGTGACAGCGTGGCATGGTCCCTTTACGAAGATATTTCACCTGTTCCTTCAGAAAAGCGCATTGACTATTCAGGAAAAAGGGTTTTCGTCGGAACTTTCGCAAACAGACTCAGCCAGATTATAAAAATTCCGCTATCTGAAGATTCAGATATAAAAGAAGATGCATATTCGCAGTTTATAAAAATAAGCGATGCACAAAAACAGGGTTTTATTTTTCTTAGATTCCAGCTTGCAATGAAAGGTGCCGGCGACGAACTTACAAACGCAAAGATTTCTGTTTCTGCAAAGCCCATACTCAAAAACAAAGGCCGTCTTGTCATTCAGACAGAACCTCCCGAAGGAACAGAACTCAAGCCGTTTACAACCTTTGTGGACGGAACAAACGTTAATCCTGAAGGCGGAATTCTTTTGGATACAGGCTCCCACGATGTAAGCATAGTGAGCGACTTTTACAGAAACGAACTGCGCACCGTAACAATTGAAAAGGCAAAAACAGAAAACCTTCATATTCTCTTCAGGGATATTACGCCCATGATAAGACTCTTTGTACCGCAGGGAAGCCTTGTTTTTATAGACGAAACTCCTGTAGAAAACTATGAAATGCTTATTCCGACTGTTCCGGGTGACCATACCATAAAAATAGTCGTCGGAAACTACGAAATAGTAAAAACACTAAAAGCCGCAAACGGAATAAATTACAATGTTTCTGTAAGTATGGACGCTGTTGTTTCTGAAGAAGAATAACAGGATACACCAACAGCGTGTTTCCTCCCGAATTAATTCAAGATTCAGCCTTAACTGCCGATAATTAAAATGGTTGCTTTGGTAAGACCATTGACAGCACCGGACGCCCAATTTTATCCCCTCCCACCCATTGGCGTCCGGAAAAGCCCAGAGAGGGCAGGACCGGCTTAAAAACCGGTCTTTTTTTTTACTGACAAAGCAAGTTTACATATAAATTCTGCACTTCACAAACTGTACACAAAACCCTGCAACGTTGACAACAGGGCTTTTTTCTTCTATTATAAAGGAATGAAAAAAGGAAAAACTTGGCCTTTGGTTCTTGTTGGCCTGCTGTTTTTTAATGCCCTTTTGATCGGCTCTCTTTTGGGCGGGGCACTTGCAGCCACTTTAAATACAATTAATACAGAAAATTTCACCAGTTTTGAAACAGCTCTTCCGACCCGCATTCTTGATGTAAACGGAGAACTTATAACAGAATTTGCCAGTGACGAAAAGAGAGAAATCATTGCCCTGAACAAACTTCCGCAGCACATGATAGACGCTCTTCTTACCCGCGAAGACAGAATCTTCTACAGCCACCACGGATTCAGCGCAAAAGCACTTACCAGAGCCGTTCTTGGTGTTCTTACAGGAAATTCACTTGGAGGAGGTTCCACGCTTTCACAGCAGATTGCAGGTACACTTTACTGCGACAGAAGCGAATACTCCATCAAAAGAAAACTCAAGGAACTTTGGTGGGCAATCCAGATGGAACGCCATTATTCAAAGAACGAAATTCTTGAACTGTATCTGAACAAAATTTACTTTGGTGGCGGAACCTACGGTGTCAATGCAGCAAGCAAGTATTATTTTGGTCACAGTGCAACCGCAATTACACCCGCAGAAGCAGCAATTCTTGTAATTCAGCTTTCAAACCCTGCTTTTTACAACCCGTTTGAATATCCAAACAGAGCCATGGCAAGACAAAAAGATGTTCTTGATGCAATGGTACAGTCAAATTACATAACAAGAGAAGAAGCAGACAAAAGTTTTGACAACTACTGGGCAGAATTTGACTATACAAGAACAAATTCTTCTGCCTATGCAATGCGCAATGATGAAGCACCATGGTTCAGCGAATACGTGCGCCGCGAACTGAGCGACATGCTTTACGGAAAAGAAGACATTTACACTGGAGGATTCACCGTAAACACTTCACTCAACCTTTCGCACCAGAAGGCCGCGCAGGAAACTATGGACAACTACATACGCACGGCAAACAGACTTTACCAGAGAACAATGAATGCACATGAAAAAGATGCATTCAAAAACTACATTCCGCTTTCAGAACTTGTAAGCCTTGTATTCAACCTGCCAAGCATGAAAGTAAGCGAACAGCGTGCACAGTCTTCGGTCCTGAGCCAGTACAGAAACGAAATTAACCCTGTTGTAGACGTAATGTCGCTTATGTTCGGAATTGAACCGCTCAAAACAGGCATAGTCAACAAGGGAAATGCTTTAATAAAACAGAATGCAGAACGCACTACCATCGAAGGAACAATGATTGCACTTGAAAACTCAACAGGCTACATTGATGCGATGGTCGGCGGTTCAAAATACAACCAGGAAAATCAGTTTATACGTGCAGTTCAGGCAAAACTCCAGCCTGGTTCAACGTTCAAACCGCTTTACTACTCTGCGGCCATTGATACCCACGAGTACACCATGACTACAATCATCAGTGACACACCGCAGGTTTTCTACAAGGAAGACAATACGCCGTATATTCCGCAGGACTTCAAGGGACAGTGGGAAGGCGATGTTGAACTCTGGTATGCGCTTGCACATTCAATGAACGTTCCTTCAATAAAAGTTCTGGACGGAATCGGATTCGACGCTGCAATTAACAGAACGTCAGCACTGCTTGGAATAAAACCTTCTGAATTTGACGAACGCAACTTCCTGCCGGTATATCCGTTTGGACTGGGAGTATGTTCTGTAAGACCTGTTGAAATGGCAAAGGCATTCGCAACGATTGCAAACAACGGTAAAGAAGTAACACCGATTGCAATTCTTAATGTTGCTGACAAAAACGGAAACGTTGTCATTAATCCTGAACGTGAATTAAGGGCTGCTCAGGTTTCCAAAGGAAAGAACATTCAGATTTTAAGTCCGCAGACAGCATTTATTATGCAGGAACTTCTTAAAAAAACCGTTGAGTCAGGAACACTGCGCTACGGTGCTGACTGGAATTCAACTTACTGGACGCTCGGAACACGCAAAGGTCGCAATACAAAATTTGACTTTACCGACAAAGACGGCAATAAATTCAGAATGCCGGCAGCAGGTAAAACAGGAACAACACAGAACTGGGCTGATGCATGGACGCTGGGATTTACCCCCTATTACACCGCTGCATTCTGGTTTGGTTTTGACAGACCGGGACAGTCTCTTGGACTTTCCATTACAGGTTCAACTCTTGCGGGTGTTGCCTGGGGAGACTACATGTATGAAGTCAACAAGGACAAGCCTTTCAAAAACTTTGCAGAAAGTGTTCCGGAAGGACTTATCCAGCTGGACGTCTGTTCACAAAGCGGAGGTCTTCTTACCCCGGAATGCGGTGAAAACAAAATTACTGCATATTACTACCCCGGAACAGAGCCGCAGGAACCGTGCACAAAGCATGCAAACAATACAAGCGCAAATCTTGGAATTTACAGGCTTCAGCGTGAAAAAATTCAGGCAGGCTACAGGTTTGACATTCAGAAAGAAGATGACAGTCTGAGTGTGAACCTTGACTTCCTTAAAAGCAATGTACCTTCATCTGAGTTAAAGAACGAAAGCAGCAGCGATTTTGATGATACACAGATTATTCAGGACAGGGAGCCGGATGACTTCAGCAACTGGCTTTTGCAATAGTATGCCTTTTTATGGATCAGATAGAATATGCTTATTAAAATTGAAGATGTTGTTGTAAAAAAAAGGATAAGAAAAAATCTTGGCGACCTTGAACCGCTTAAGGACAGTCTCAGAACATACGGGCTTCTTAACCCGATTACAATAAATTCCAAGTATGAACTGGTTGCAGGCGAAAGAAGGCTTGAAGCAGCAAAGGCTCTGGGCTGGGAAAAAATCAATGCCATCGTGCTTGACTCAAGCGTAGACAATGTAAAGCAGATGGAAATTGAAATAGAAGAAAACAACCAGAGAAAAGAATTTACCGACGAAGAACTTCTTGAAGGCTACAAACGGCTCGAAAAACTCAGAAACCCGCCGTGGTATATAAAATTTCTTAAAGCCCTGGCCGGAATATTCATTGCAATAGGAAAGTTCTTCAAAAATCTGTTTACAAAAAAGAAGTAAATAAAAAATGGCTGTCCAATTAGTTTTGGACAGCCATTTTTTATTCAACTACCACGCGGCAGATTTTTTTCTTACCGGCCTTGACTACAAATTCACCGTCTGAATCTACGTCGGCAAGTGAAATTACAGCCTTGACGTCAGAAATGTTCTTTGAATTTATGCTTGCACCCCCCTGCTGAATAAGTCGTCTTGCATCAGACTTTGTGGCACAGAGTTTTGTTTCAAAATACAAATCACAGACATTCATTCCGGCTTCAAAAAGAGATTTTGAAAGTTCAACCGTAGGCATGGAAGATTTGTCCCCTGCCCCGCTGAATGCAGCATGCGCACCACTCAAAGCTTTGTCGGCATCTTCTGTGCCGTGAATCTCTTTTGTAACTTCGTAAGCAAGACGTTCCTTGGCTGCATTGATGTCCCCCTTCACTATTGAATCAATTTCTGCAACAGGAAGGAAAGTAAACAGAAGGAAGAATTTTCTTACATCTGCATCGGCAACATTGCGCCAGTACTGGAAGAATTCGAAAACACTTGTAAGTGACGGATCCAAAAAGATTGCGCCTTTTTCTGTCTTGCCCATTTTCTTACCGTCAGAACGTGTAATAAGCGGGAATGTAAGGCCAAAGACTTCATGTTCCTTGTTAAGTTCGGTAGTTCCGCCGAGTTTTCTGCGTATAAGATCTACACCGGCAGTAATATTTCCCCACTGGTCATCACCGCCAATCTGAAGGCAGCAACCGTGTCTCTGGTGAAGCATGTAAAAGTCATAGGCCTGAAGAAGCTGGTAGTTAAACTCTATGAAAGAAAGCCCGCGTTCCAGACGCTGTTTGTATGCTTCAAAAGTAAGCATTCTGTTTACAGAAAAACATGAACCTATATCGCGCAAAAAATCAATATAGTTCAAATCTGCAAGCCAGTTTTTATTGTTGTCGCTTAATGCTGTTGTTCCGTCAAAACCAATAAACCTGTCGAGCTGTGCCTTGATTTTTTCTACATTGGAATCAATCTGCTCATAGGTAATCATTTTGCGCATTTCAGTTTTGCCGCTGGGGTCTCCTATACGGGCTGTTCCGCCGCCAATAAGTGCAATACCATGATGACCGGCGTTACGCAGATGCCTCAAAGCAAAAAAAGGAACCATGTGTCCGATATGGAGACTTGGACCTGTAGGATCGCAGCCAACATAAAATGTAACCGGTCCTTTATCCATTTTTGCGGAAAGACCTTCAAGATCTGTACACTGTGCAAAAAAACCGCGCTCTTTAAGCGTTTCTATAGCCGCGTTCATTTTTACCTCTAAAAATTATATATTCTGGGTAACCCAGTTCCGCCTATTATAACAGATTGTCTTGCAAAAACCAATATCCATGATATAATTTATGTATGTCCAACATTAAAATTCTCATAGTAGATGATTCTGACATTGACAGAATGATTCTTAAAAATATACTTTCACAGTCATATGATGTAATAGAAGCAAACAGCGGTTTTTCTGCAATAGAAATTCTGAATAACTTTTCGATTCAGATTGATGCGCTCATGCTTGATATTTCAATGCCCGGAATGGACGGTTTTGCTACCCTTGACCTTACGAACAGAACAAGACTCATGTCCATGCCTGTTTATCTTATTTCTGCAGAAACCCAGACAGAAAACATAAAAAAAGCCGTTAACTACGGAGTAACCGGTTTTATAAAAAAGCCATACGACAGCACGCTGATACTTTCAAAACTCAAGACATTTTTTGACAGAAAAAAAATTGCATCGGCAGTTACTGTTCCGGCCAACAATATTACAGATGCCGAACTTAAAAACACCCTTATTTACGAAGAAAAACTCAAACGCGTCTACAGAACATTTCTTGCAAACCAAAAGAAAACCGACGAACTCTACACCCATGTAAGCGAAGTTGTACATATTCTGCTTGAAGAATACTTTGCAACAAAGGCTCCGCGCAGTCTGTGCCCTGAAGCAATAGAAATAATCAGCAGGGCAGCATACTTTTATGACATAGGAAGAATGGCTGTTCCTTCAGAAAACAAACAGAAAAAGTACCCGATTGCCGACACAGAAAGTATTCCTACAACACACACGCTGGCGGGAGCAGAAATTGTTTCTGTAAACCAAAGCCCTGCAGTCAGTCTGTTTGTAAAGACAGCTGCAGACATGTGTGCACATCACCATGAAAGATACGACGGACAGGGAATGCCGCACGGACTCAAAGACACAATCAACAATATTTACACGCAGATGTGTTCACTCGCAATTGATTTCTGCACCCACTTTTTTGCAGAAGAAAGTCCTACTGCCTCAAACTTTTCTGTTGCATACAATTCAATAATGGACGACAGGGGTGCATTCAGACCCGACGTTATTGAAATAATGAAAAATGCAAAAGAAGAACTTATGGTATTCTACGGAAAAACATATAAATTCTAGCGTAGAATACCATACCAAAACACATCAGGCACTCACGTGAATGCGGCTTCCGCAGTTGGATTTTTCTACATCAATATGGCACGGAACAGACTGTGCAAGAGAATCTACATGGGAAATTATTCCTACCATGCGCTCTTCCCTTACTTCATCCAGAATTGAAATGGCGTTGTCCAGAGTTTCGCCGTCCAAAGAACCAAAGCCTTCATCTATAAAAAGTGAATCCAGCCTTATTCCGCCGGTTCTGGACTGTACAATATCTGTAAGTGCAAGAGCCAGACTTAACGAAGCCATAAAAGTTTCACCGCCGCTTAACGATGCAGTAGAACGTTCGTGTCCTGTATAACTGTCTCCTACAGCAAGGTCAAGTCCCTTCGCTCCCCTTCCGCCTGAAGAATCTTCCTTTAGAATGAATTCAAAACGGCCTGAAGAAATTTTTCTGAATCTTAGATTTGCAGCGCTTACCACATCTTCAAAAAATGTTCCCAAAACCCAGGAGTCAAACGGAATCTTTTTTGGATTTTTTATTCCCAAATCTAAAGAAAGTTTCAAAAGGGAACTGTTTTTTTCTGAAAGCTCCTGAATTTGCGCTTCAAGATTTTCTATGCGCCGCAACTTGTCATCTACAAGGGACTTTCTTGAAGTAAGGGATGTAATTGAATCTGAATTCTTATTGTTCTTTTCAGTAAGTCCGTTAAGTTTATTCTCTGATTCGCTGTACTTCTGTGACAGTTCTGAGGCACTCAGTCCCGAGCATTTGATTGATTCAAGTTTTGCCTTTGTTAAATCATATTCTTTTTCAAAGGAGTCGCAGTTTTTTTTCAAAAGATTGTAATCATCATCAGAAAGAACAGCGGCTAGTGCACTTTGCTCGTCAGTAAAATTGGTTTTTGAAAGTTCTGTCCTGACATTCTGAACAGCCTCATTATGTTCAGACAAGAATTCTTTTTCTGTTTCACCAAGTGTATCAATTCTGCTTTTAACAGAGTCGAGTTTGGAGCGGGTGTCATTACAGGATTTTTCATAATCAGAAAGTCTGTCTTTAAGTTGCTCTTTTTCTTCATTAAGTGCATTGATTTTTGAAACAATATCCTGCGCGCTTGTAAATGATGCAACATCAACAGTATTTGCGGCTGCAAAATTGCACGAAAGATTGTTTACAGCAGAATTTATTTTGTCCTGCATTGAGGGAATAAAAGTTCCGTTGGGAAGAGGATCTGTGCGTTCAGGCAGCGAATCTTCTGCAGGAAGACAAACCCCGTAACTTTGTGCAGCACTCTGAATCTGCGATTTAAAGCTTTCAAAGAGTGTCTTTTTTGAAAGAATATCGCGCGCATCTTTTTCGAGTTTTTCAAGCTTTGCCCTGTACATTGCTACAGCATCTTCCTGAACTTTTAGAAGAGAAGCAAAATCTTTTCCAGACTCAATAAGAACTGCAGGAGCCGGATGATGTGTAGAGCCGCAGACAGGACAGGGACTTCCTTCCTTTAATTCCTTGGAAAGAGCCGAAGCCGAATGGTTTATACGCTCGTCATTCTGTGCGGCTTCAAGAGCTTTTTTTGCATTCTCTGCAGTTTCAAGACTATCAGAAATTCCTGTTACAGTCAGTTTGTTTTCACCAAGCTGTTTTTCGCATAAAGACAAAGCTGGAACAATTTTTGAAAAATATTCACACAGTTTGCTTTTTGCTTCTGTTAATTTCTTTTTTGCCTGCTCAATTTTCTCGGACTGTTCAAGTTTTTTTATCTCATCATTTACCGAAAGTGACAGTTTTTCTATTTTCAGAGATACGTCGGAAAATTCCTTTTTTTGACCGTCAAGTTCGTCATACTTTTTCTGCAAATCAGAAAGTACTTTTTTAGAAGAAGCAATATTGTTTTGGGTATCCAAAAGTTTTACTTCTGCGCGGTCTCTTTGCAAAACAGCGTTTTTGACTGCAGCGGCAGTTTCACTCAAATAAATTTTATTTCTATCACTTTTGATTTTTTCTTTCTGTAATTCAAGATTTTTAATCTGAGCCGTAAGCTTTTCTGCTTCAAGTGCAGAATTTAATTCCAGGTTAAGTTTTTCTTTTTCTGCAGAAACCATTTGTATGGAAAGTGCAAGTTCGTCATTTGCGGTTTTCAAAGAATCAATTTCATTTTTTATCGAAAGCGATTCACTTACGGCTCTTTCCCTGTCAAAATTTTCTGTTTCGGACTCGAGGGATACAGACAGCGCAGACATCTGCTGTTCGGCAACAGACGCTTTCTGTTTTACAAAATCGCAGAGTGACGAATAAAATTCAACAGGAAAAAGTTTTGAAAGAGTCTGCTTGCGTTCTGACGGATCCTGTCTTAAAAAGGCTGCAAATTCACCCTGCGGAAGAAGAACAATCTGCGAAAATTCTTCGCGGCTTAGGCCAATCAAATCACGCACCTTCTGGGTAAGTTCAGTGGGAGTTCCGTCAAGAACAGTCCAATTGTCATCATCTTTTTTTTCAAGCGTCATCTGGTTTACAGCCCGGCGCAGTTTACCTGTTTTTGAAAGTGTATCGGCTTTTGCGGTTCTGGAAATTCTGTATACCTGGTGGTTAAGCAGAAATTCAAAAACAACAAGCCCGCTTTCTTCTGCCGGAACATAATCACTGTGAAGCTTAACAGATTTTGTCTGTCTTATTCCAGTTACTTCGCCGTACAGAGCATATGTCATTGCGTCAAAGATGGTCGTCTTTCCACTGCCTGTTTTTCCGCGTACAAGGAACATATCTGACAACTGCGAAAAATCAACAGTTTCATCCAAAAAAGGACCAATATTTTTTAACTTAAGTTTTAAAGGTTTCAATTCCACTCCTATAAAAAAGTTTGCAATGCAAACTTTAAGGTAAAAAAGCCGACGCCATTCCGGCGGATTTTTTACCTTATTCTCCTGATTTATTCAGTTCATCACACGCTTTTTTGAATTCTTCAACTTCTTTTGAAAAACTGTTGTCACTGCAAATGCAACCCGGCCCGTATAAATCATCAAGAAATGCTTCAAACACTTTTGAATAGGATTCTACAGAAGAAGATGCGTCAAGAAGTTCCCTGCGCTTTTGAATAGAGTCAGACCTTGTATTATTTGAATTTTTTCTTTCATATCCAAAAGACAGAATATTTTCGTAACGTTTTCTTAATACAGCCATCGGATTTGCAACGACACTCAAATCGGTACATACAGCCTGAACATAATCATCTTCGTATTCAGAAAAAGATGAGGCGTTTTTAAGTTCAGCAAAAGTTCCTTTTATTACGGAACAGCGGTGGAGAGGCTTAACCGGAATTTTATTGATGGACGCGCAGTGTTTTTCAAGTTTAACATCAAGCATAAATTTTGCTGAACCTGCTTCATCAAAAGAATACGAAAGCGGAGAGCCGGAATACCAGGCAGATTTTCCTGCTTTTTGAAAACTGTGCAGGTGACCAAGCGCCGTATAGTCAAAAAAGTCCAAAAGAGCCGCGTCTACCTGATCTGCTGTTCCGACAGGAATGCGTTCGCTGTCACTTCTTAAACCGCCGGCTGCAAACAGATGTGCACTCAGTACAGAGTTCAGGGAAGGATATTTCTTTTTATGAAAAGATTCTATTTCTGTTACAGCTGCAGAAAGAAGATCCTGCTGGCTGCGTAAAATTTCGTCGGAATTTGTTTTACAGATACAGCCTGCCGTAAGAAACGGAAGCTGGTAAACGGCCGTATCACCGATTATTACAGGTTCTGTAAACGCGCGGCAGTCGGTGCAAAGATGAATGTTGCTTTCACCAAGAATTTCCTTTGCAAAAGAAAGCCGCTCTGCACTGTCATGATTTCCTGCAAGAAGAAAAATGTGAAGTTCCGGAAAACTGCCGTGAATTTGTGACAAAAAACTTCCCAAAAGGGTAACTGCGTCAGAAGGCGGAACTGACCGGTCGTAAATGTCGCCGCTTACAATAAGCGCATCATAATTGTTTTTTAGTTCAGTCTTGAGCTGTTCCAGGAAAAAAGCCTGGTCTTCAACAAGGGATTTTTCAAAAAAAGATTTTCCCAAATGCCAGTCAGCCGTGTGCAGAAAACGCATTAATTCACTCCAAAAAAAAACATCTCCGAAAATCCAGATGAATTCCCGGAGATGCATATTAAAAACGATGAATACGTTTAGGCTCCGTATGTTGCAATAAATATACCTGCAGCAATAGCAGTTCCAATAACGCCAGAAACATTCGGTCCCATAGCGTTCATCAGAAGGAAGTTGGATGGGTCATACTCCAGACCTACCTTGTTGCTTACGCGGGCAGCCATAGGAACAGCAGAAACACCTGCAGAACCAATAAGCGGATTGATTTTCTTTCCCTTTGGAAGGAAAAGATTCATCAGTTTTGCCATCATTATTCCACCGGCTGTTGCAACGGCAAATGCCACAAGTCCAAGAATGATAATTCCAATAGAATTCGGGTTTATGATTTTTTCAGGTGTCATCTGGCTTCCTACACCAAGAGAAAGAAGAATAGAGACAATATTCATAAGCTCGTTTTCCATTGTTTTTGAAAGGCGATCAACCACGCCGCACTGTTTTACAAAGTTTCCGAACGCAAGCATTCCTATAAGAGGAGCTGCCGGAGGAAGAAGAAGAATTGTAAGAACAAGAAGCAACATCGGGAACAGAGTGCGTTCTGCCTTGCTTACAGGACGAAGCTGGTCCATGCGGATTGTGCGCTCGTGCTTTGTGGTAAGAAGCTTCATAATCGGCGGCTGAATCATCGGAACAAGAGCCATGTAGGAATATGCAGCAACCGCAATTACAGCCATCATTTCTGGAGCAAGTTTTCCAGAAACGTAAATTGATGTAGGACCGTCTGCACCACCTATAATTGAAATAGCAGAAGCCTGGAGCATATTGTAGTCAATTCCCGGAATAATGTTCATGAGTGCAACACCAAACAGGGTAAAGAAAACGCCAAGCTGTGCCGCTCCTCCAAGAAGAGCCATCTTGGGGTTTGCAATAAGAGGTCCAAAGTCAGTCATTGCCCCGATTCCCATGAAAATAAGCATCGGGAAGAATTCGTTTCCTACACCTGCGCTGTAAATTATATTCAGCATACCGTCGGGAGGATTCCCCATTCCTGCACCCGGAATATTTACAAGAATTGTTCCGAATCCGATTGGAATAAGGAGAAGAGGTTCAAATCCCTTTGCTGCTCCCAGATAAACGATAAGGAAACCGATTGTAATCATGATAACATACTGCCAACCCGGAGCCTTTTTTCCTGCAAACGGATCTTTTTTGAGCCCGGCCTGTTTTGCTTCTTCGGCTTCACGCTCTTCTGCAATCTCGGCGGCTGTCTGCTGATGAATCATCTTGTAGATGCCTGTTGACTTTCCTATGTTTCTGATGAACTTTGAAACAGAAATATCGTACTTTCCGTTCCAGTCCTCTGTTCCTTTAATGACCTTGTCAAGGCCTGAAGCTTCCTGCACGACAGGAGTTGCGTCCTGGGCAAAAACTTTCGTGCCAAAAGACAAAACCGAAGCGGCTGCCATAATGGCAAGCATCACAAAGGCTATCTTTTTATTTTTTTCTGTCTTTGTACTGGGCATATTAAAATCCTTATTACTGAATCTCGGCAACAGTCTGACCGTTTGTAATCTGGCTGCCTGCAGAAGCAAGGAAGTGAACCTTTCCTGCAGTACCGGCCTTAATTTCAAGTTCCATCTTCATTGACTCAATGATAATGATGTTGTCAGAAGCGTTTACAGAAGCTCCCTCGGGAACACATGTTCTGAGAAAAACTCCAGCTACAGGTGCGTTTACAGGCTTTCCTGTTCCTGAAGCGGCTGCAGGGGCAGAAGGTGCCGGGGCTGCAGGAGCGGCTACAGGTGCAGGAGAAGCAACAGGTGCTGCGGCAACAGTACCGCCGATAGAAGCAAGTACCTGTCCGTTTGTTATCTGGCTTCCTGCTGCAACAGAATAGTTGATTGTTCCGTCTGCAGTTGCCTTTACTTCGAGTTCCATCTTCATTGATTCAATGAGAATAACAGTCTGTCCCTTTGAAACCTTTGAACCGTTTGCAAAACACTGCTTGAGCAATGTTCCTGCAACAGGAGCCTTTATTTCTACACCGCCGACGGCAACCGGAGCTGCGGCAACAGGAGCGGCAGGAGCTGTTCCGGCTGCACCAAAGGCAACATTGTAAGCTGTTCCGTTAACATTTACGCTCATATTGTTACCGGCAGGGCCTGTAGTAACATTGTATGCGGCACCGTTTACGGTAATTGTATAGCTTGAACCATTTGATGAAGCGGCTGCAGGCTTTGGAGTTTCCTTAAGGCCGAATGCAGTCTGTGCATCAACAGGTCCGTTCTTTCTTTCCTTGAAGAATTTTGGAGCTACCTTCGGGAACATGGCATAAGTAAGTGTATCTTCTACAGAACCGTCACCGCCGTTTTCTGCAGCTTCTTTTTCCATCTTGTCCCATTCAGGAGCAATAAGGTCTGCCGGGCGGCATGTAATAGCAGCTTCCATTGAGTTCTGAACAAGAGCCTTCTTTACAAGGTCAGCATTCGGTTCAGCAGGAAGTTTTCCGTATTTTCCGACAAGAAGATCGCGGAATTCACCGGTCATTCTTTCATAGCGGCCGAACAAAACATTGAATACAGCCTGTGTTCCGACAATCTGTGATGTAGGAGTTACAAGCGGAACATAACCGACGTCTTTCTGGACAAGCGGGAGTTCCTTGAGAACTTCATCCATCTTGTCACTGGCACCCTGCTGCTTAAGCTGGCTCTCAAGGTTTGAAAGCATTCCGCCCGGAACCTGTGAAAGAAGAATACGTGTATCTGCACCAAGGAATTTTGACTCAAGTGAAGCATAATGCTTGCGTACTTCGCGGAAATATGCAGCAATCTCAAGAAGTGCCTTGATATCGAGTTCAGTGTCGTATTTTGTTCCCTTAAGCATTTCTACGATAGTTTCTGTAGGGCTGTGTGAAGTTCCCATAGACATAGAAGAAATTGCGGTATCAAGAACATCTGCACCGGCTTCTGTTGCCTTAAGTTCAGTTGCAACAGAAAGACCTGTAGTAGAATGTGAATGAATCTCAACCGGAAGATCGCAGGCCTTTTTTACTGCTGTAACAAGATCGTAAACATCATAAGGCTTGAGAAGACCGGACATATCTTTTATACAGATTGAATCCGCGCCAAATTCTGCATATGTTTTGGCAAGTTCTGCATACTTTTCTACTGTATGATAAGGAGTAACGGCATAGGAAATTGCCATCTGAACATGCTTGCCGGTCTTCTTTGCTGCCTTTGCAGCTCTTTCAAGGTTGCGCGGATCGTTGCATGCATCAAAAATTCTGAATACGTCGATTCCGTTCTTTGCAGCGGTTTCCACAAACTTGTCTACAACATCATCTGCATAGTGGCGATATCCGAGAAGATTCTGGCCACGCAGAAGCATCATTATTTTGTTATTCGGAAGGGCTGCATGAAGTTTGCGCAGGCGCTCCCACGGATCTTCATTCAAAAAGCGTATACAGCTGTCGTATGTAGCTCCACCCCAACCTTCAACGGCCCAGTAGCCTATTTTATCAATCATTGGACATGCAGGAAGCATATCTGCGGTTGTCATGCGTGTTGCATGAAGCGACTGATGTGCGTCGCGCAATACAAGTTCGGAAATACCAACTTTTGACATAAATCTAACCTCTTAGTATGAAATTCGCATCAGCGTAGAAATTATAAAGACTCTCTTTCTTTTATGGCGGCCGCAATTGCAGCAACGACGGCTCCGTTATCAGCAGCTACCGGTGAAGAAGGTACTGAAGGAGCAGTTCCTGCAGAAGCAGGCCTGGAAGAAGCGGATGTGTCGTTCTTTTCCAAATCCTTGTCAAGATGGAACGCGCGTACAAAAATACGCAGTAATCCCATAGAAAGAATAAGTACAATCAGAAAAGAAAAAACGACACCCATTCCCAGCAAAGTTAGAATACCACTTTGGCTAAGCATCTCTGAAATCGTCATAAATCCTCCATAAGTTCTTACATTCAATTCGTTATTATACAAAGAATTAAATCATAAAACTCAAGTTTTTCCCTACGATAAAAACGGGTCCAAATCATTATAAATTAATTCAGTGAATATTACAATAATGAAGAATATTTTGCTTTTTATAATTTTTTTTTATATTGAAGTACAGATCTGGTCAGATTTCAGAAAAAAGTTTTCCGGCATCTATTCCGTTTACAAAAAGCCCGGGGGCATGGGACGAAACAAGATTGTTCCTTCCATCCCTTAGCTGCGAACTGGTAATTCCATGCTTTATTGAAAGATCGGCTTCAAGCAGGGCTGAATAATGGTCGGCAAGCCTGACGGTTTTTCCGTCTACGGGATGATATTCGTCTTTGTTGTAAAGGGTATTGAGTTCTTCAAATGACACAACTTTTGTCCTGCCGTTTTCCAAAATTCTGTTGCTGAACTCATCGCTGGTAAAATAAAGGATTTCATCCTTGTAAAAGTCTTCCATTAAAGGAACAAGTTCTTTTGAAACAATTTGGTCTTCTATGTTTTTTACTATAGCCGGAAGTCCGTTTGTCGCCTGCTTTACAGGAGAAATAATGTCTCTTGTGACGCTTTCGGGAAGGTCATGAAAAAGTGCCGAAAAGAAATTGTCATAAAGTCTTGCTGCACACATTTTTGAACCAGACTCAAGGCTGAGCAAAAGGGTTATTACGGCAACAAAAAAACAGTGTCCCAGAACCGATGTCCCAGGAACACGCGGAGTCTGGTTCCATCTTGTCTGAAATCGCAGTTGCTCTATGCGGATAAGAAAATCAAAGGGCTTCTGTCTTGTAAACAAAAGCTGAAGTCCCCTCAAATCAAGAAAGGACTGTATGTCTGCATTAAGTTCACGGCGTATGGGCTCAATTCTGCAGGGCTCGTTGACCATGCATATCATATCGAGTTCCCGAAGTGAAGAATACTTGTGTGCCGCGCGGAATATTCTTATTGTGGCTTCCTGTGACTTTTCATTCGGAACAAGACCTCCAAGCCTGTCAAGATAAAGTGAAAACCTGTCAAAAAGTTTTTTATCTTCAATAAGTCCACGGTATTTTTCAAGAACCCATCTGTTAAGACGCCTGAATTCTTCGGGATACTCACTGCGGATAAGACTCTGAACGGGACTTTTTATGTCACAGAGCTGGATTTTTCTCAAAAGATCAAACAGCGAGGCATAAATCATCCATTCCCAGTCAACCTTTACGCCTCTGTTTTCTTCGTACTTTCCGATGATATAGGCAACAAACATTTTTTCGGCATGTTTATCCATTTCTACAATATCGAACGGACGCACAAGGTCATTCCAGCGCGTTATGGAAAATCCTTCAAATATTTTGAGTGCAAAATCCCTGTTCATAACTCTCCTATAAAAAGGCTATTTGCTCTGACCAGAACGAGTGTCTGCTTCCATCTTGGTTTTCCAGACAAGGGCCTTCTTTCTTATTTCTTCTGCAAGTACCTTGTCATTTATAGCCATTGCAATCCGCCTGAGTGCTATAAGAAGATTTATTGCTATGCGCATGTCATCAATTCTTCTTGAAGCAAGTTCATAGCGGTCCCTGTACTCCATGGCGCTTTTGTCCAGCATTTTCTTGAGGAAATTAATGTAAATTACAGTATTGTCATAGTCGGGCGAGCGCGGATCAAAATAATCCTTTGAAGCCTGCTTCATGTCAAGAAAGTTTTTTGCAACTACTACAAAACGGCCGCGAAGTTCAACAAAAGACTGCTTCCACTTTGAGTTGTCACCGAAGGCATCTATAAGCATCTGTATGGCAACCCCCAGTTTTTTCATAAGATCAAGTCTTTTTTCAAGAGGAGTATTGGCAATCTTTTCGAGATAGGACTCAAGTTCAGAATAAGGGCAGTCAACTTTGTTCGAAACGACATTTTCCATGTAGATAACGGCCTTGTAAAGCATTTTGCGCGCATCGTTAAGGGCATCATTGTTTTTTGTGCCAAGAAGTTCCACCGAAACCGAATTGATTGACATGTAAAGGGTAGATGCATAAATCATTTCTTCGCAGAGAAAAAGCTTCTTGTACTCTATCCCGGCGGAATCTTGTCTCATGAGAACTTCCATATCCTTTTCTTTTTTGAGGGAAGCCTCAATCATACCCTTTACAGGCTTTATCTTTTCAAAAAACTCCGCACGTGCTGAATCTGATATGACAGCCATCATTCACCTCCGAATTTCTGCAGCATGGAAGCGGCATGTTCCAGCGACTGGGCCGAAACACTGTCGCCCGAAAGCATTCTTGCGATTTCCCTTACGCGGTCCTGCCCTGTAACGGGGAAAACATTTGTTGCAGTGGTATTTCCTTCCACTCCTTTCTGTATCTTCATCTGATTATGGGCGTAAACTGCAATACTTGCAAGATGTGTTATGCACAGCACCTGTTTTTTTGCCGCAAGCATCTTCATATGGCTTCCTACAGCAACGGCAACTTCCCCGCCTATACCGGTGTCAATTTCATCAAAGACTAGGGTTCCGGCAGTATCAGCAGCAGAAAGAATCGTCTTAAGGGCAAGCATAACGCGGCTCAGTTCTCCTCCTGAAGCAATTCTTGCCAGAGGAAGCAGAGGGGAACCGGGGTTGGCGCTTATAAGAAATTCAACATTGTCCATTCCGTAAGGACCGCATTTCTGTTCCACATCGTCGCCGTCCTTGACAGAAAGCCCTACTCTAAAGCGCGTGTCCTTCATTCCGAGTCTTGCAAGAATAGATTCCACTTCTTTGGACATTCTGTCAGAAGCAGCCCTGCGTTTTTCGCTTATTGCTTTTGCTGCTGTATAAACGGCCCGTTCAAGACCTGCAATTTCGTTTTCAAGCGCAGTTCTGTCTGTTGCCGCACCCGAAAGTCCTTCGAGTTCGTGCCTGCATTTTTCACCATATGCAATTACATCTGCAACAGTTGCCCCGGAAGAAGGAGCATATTTTTTCTTGAGTTTGTAAATAAGATCAAGCCGCTCCTGAACTTCGGCCAGGCGGTCAGGATCAAATACAAGTTCCGATGAATAACGCCTCAGTTCTCCGGCAATATCGTCTATCTCGTAAAATGCAGACTGAATTCTTGAGTCCAGACTGTCAAGGGAAGAGTCCATGTCCTTTGCCCTTGCAAGGGATGACTTGAGTCTTTTCAAAAGGGAAAGAACTCCCCCGCTTTCGTCAGTTCCTTCAAGAACTCCGTTTGCCTCTTCTATTTCTTCAAAAAGTTTTTCATAGGAAGAAAGCCTTGATTCTTCGGCTTCAAGATCAGAGTCTTCCCCGGCTTTTAAGGAAGCTGCTTCTATTTCACCAGCCGCAAAATTCAGCATATCAATACGGGCAAGCCTGTCTGACTCGCCTTCGTTAAGGGAAGCCAGAAGATTGCGTTTTTCTACAAGTTTTGTATAAAGCGACTTAAAATTGTCAACTTCGTCAACAATATTGGCATAAATATCAAGATAACGCCGGTGGTCGGCAACTTTCATAAGGGACTGCTGTTCGTGCTGGCCGTGAATGTCTACCAGAAAAGCCGAAAAAGCAAGAAGATCGGCCCTTGTAACAGGAGTTCCGCAAATCCAGGCAGAAGACTTTCCTGTATCGCGCATGACACGGCGTATGATAACATTACCGTCGTCACTTTCTATGCAGCGCTCCTCAAGCCAGACAAAGGCTTCTTTTCCTTCAGGAAGAAAAGTTCCACAAACTTCGGCTTCATGGCAACCAGTACGTATCTGTTCCACACCGGCTTTTCCGCCCAAAAGAAACGCAAGGCTTCCTATAAGAATTGACTTACCGGCACCTGTTTCTCCGCTAAGAACCGTAAAACCTTTGGAAAATTCAATATGAGCGCTGTCTATCAATGCAAAATTTTTTATATCAAGTTCTTCAAGCACGTGGGCCTCCCGACCAGTTCAGCTTGCTTCTGAGAGCCGAATAAAAACGCTCCTGCGATGCACCCAGCAGACGGGCCTTATATTCAGAAATAGAAAGAATCAAAACGTCACCTTCGCACAAGTCAAAGCCGACCTGACCGTCACAGGAGAGAACCACATCTGATCTTCCAGGAAGAACTGTTATTGTTATCTCGCCACGGGGACCAAACACAAGAGGTCTTGCAGAAAGGCTGAACGAACTTATGGGCGTAAGAACCATGGCATCTATTGCAGGGTCAATAATGGGACCTCCGGCTGCGGCAGAATATGCTGTTGAACCTGTAGGAGTAGCAACAATAATACCGTTTGCCTTGAACGGACCAAGAAGCGACCTGTTGTAGGCAACACTCAGATTGATGAGCCTTGATGTAGCCGCACTTGAAATAACGCAGTCATTCATGCTCAGATTTGAAAAAACAGAGCGACCGTCTCTAAGCACTTCACACTCTACAAGTCCCCTTTCGCTGGTTGAAGATTTGCCGCCTAAATAATCAGACAGCTCCTTTTTCCAGCATTCTTTCTGAATTCCCGCAAGAAAGCCGAATTCTCCGAGATTAACGGGAAACACAGGTATCTTAAGCGGAGCACAGCCACGGCATGCAAAAAGCACTGTTCCGTCGCCACCGAGTGTAATTACAAAGTCATATCCGTTGAAATCTACGGCAACACTTTCTGAAACTGCATTGTTTCCGTCATAAATAAAAGATTCTGCGCAGACACCCCTTTCCTTAAGAAATGCCATCACTTCATGTGACAGGGAAACAGAGGCTGTTTTGAAGGAATTTACGACTACAAGACATTTTTTCATAGGCTTAAGGAAGAGACGAAAGAACCTTTACAATGCGGGCTACATCTTTTTGCCCAAGTCTGGGATAAAGCGGAAAAAGTGCACATCTGAGCAAAAGGGAATTTGCGCATATACATGACGGTGCAATTTCTTCCTGTCTGAGCGCGATGACAGAATTTTCATAAGCCTGTCTCACTTCAATACCTTTTTTCTGGGCATAGGACTTTACATCCTTAAAACCGCTGTTAAGCACAAGCGGGAACGAATATATTGTCGAACCGCCGTCATTCTGTCTTACATATGTCTTGTGTTTTACAGACATTATTGCCCTGGCATAAAGAGCGTATATTTCTTTTCTTGTCTTTTCGTTGCGTGCAAATTCCTTGAGTTCAACAACTGCAAGGGCTGCATTCATGTCAGGAATAAAGTCTGTGGAAGGTGCTTCTTCTGCAAGTTTTTTAAGGACAATCCATTCGCGTCTTCCAGGTGCCATAAGAACGGCCCCGCCGCCTGCAGTAACAATGTCACGGTCTTCCATGCCGAATATTGTATACACACCGTACATTCCAGCGCATTTACCCAACGGCTCTCCTGTCTTTGCTTCTTCTGTGCCCGACTGTTCCTGAACAGCAGATTTTGCACCTTCGCTTTCAGAAGGTTCTGCAGGATAGCGCGCAAAAGCTGACTGCGAAATATCTTCTATAACAGGTACACCCAGAGAAAGAAATGCCCCAATGTCAGGAAGCACTCCCATAGACTCTGCCAGAACAAGAACACGTCCGCCGTCTTTTATTCCGTTTTCTGCTGCGGCACATGTAACAAGTCCTGATTCTTCACATACATCAAGAACGATGGGCTTGTATCCGAGGCGTTCAAGTGTAAGAATCTGCCAGGAAGGAGCAAGGGCACTGATCATTACCCCGCTTTGTGCAGGAAGGTCTATGGCCTTGAGCGCATATTCGAGTGCAAGGGACGGACTTCTTAAAGCAACGGCTCCGTCACATCCGGTTAGTTCCCTGACAGTCTGAACAAGACGAATACCCATTTCTCCGGGTCCGATTTTTTCGTCAACCATGCAGGTAAGCACGGCTTCCATTTCCTTTCGTCTTATTGTCGGGCTGTAAGTCTGTATCATTTTTTATATTTTCCTTTATTTAATTTATTCAAGAGAATCAGCTTTCGGGCTCAATGATTTTCTGAAGTTCCTTCGGATTGAACAGTCTGCGCGTATCAAGGATAATCAGGTAAGACGAATCCTGGCGGACTACACCATGAATGTATTCAGTTCCGATTCCGCAGAGCATCTGTGGCGGCGGTTTTATGTCATCGCCTTCTACAGGAACAACGCGAGCTATTCTGTCTATAATTATGCCGATTTTGTTTCCTTCAATGTCCAGAATAATGAATCCACCGTCATTTTCGTCGGCAAGGGAATCTTCTGAAACGTCCATTTTCTTTATATGAAAGCGCTTGTGAAGATTGATAATAGGAATAATTTCACCGCGAAGGTTAATGATTCCCTCTACATAATAAGGAGCGTTAGGGATCGGACGAACAGACTGTATCTTAACGATTTCCTTAACATCCATGATATTCACGCCGTACAGCTCTTCCCCGAGCTGAAACGTAACAAGCTGAAACGAATTGTTTTCTTCCGCCATAGAATCCCCCTATATATTGTTGTATTGGCTGTAAACCGCATTAATACACTATTGGGCATCTAAAAAAATTGCAATTTTCAGAGCCTCCCTATTTTACTACACTAAGCAATTCTAGTCCACTATAAAAAGGGACAGAAAACAAACTTTCAAAACACCCGCTTCCTTAAGCACAGAACAGCAGTTTTCGGCCGTTGCGCCTGTTGTAAGCACATCATCTATAACAATAACCTTCGCCGGCATTCTTTTTTTATCACAAAAGGCACGTCCTTTAGAAGACAGTGTATAGGCTTTGCCTATTCCGCTAAGCCGGTGGCTACGGTCAAGTTTCTTCTGCTGCACTGTACTGAGCCGGCGCAGAAGATAAAGAACTTTGTACCCGTAAAAAAACCGCAGATAACGGCACAGTTCGTCTATCTGGTCCCATCCCCGGCGCCTTATCTTGCCTGCACGCGGAGGAACAGGAACCAATACACAGCCTTCACCAAAGCCGGTTTTCAGGACACCGTCACAAACGGCTGCAAACAAAGGTGACAGAGATCTTCTGTCTGACATTTTCCATGAAAACAAAAGATTTTTTTTCCAGAGTCTGTATGCAAATACTGGAAAAACAGAATCGGCATGGAAAACAGTCCTTGAACGCCGGCAGTCCATACAAAGCCCTCTTTCACTTACCAAAGGTCTTCCGCAGACGGGACATCTTGAACAGACAGAAACACTTGGCTCAAGAAGGCGTTTGTTTGCACAGCGGGAACACAGCGGCGCCCCGAACGAAAGCTTTCCACAGCAAAGACACTCTTCACCGCCAAAAGCCATGCATAACAGTTTGCGAA
The DNA here is from genome assembly GCF_016117655.1 of Treponema peruense. NCBI lineage: Bacteria > Pseudomonadati > Spirochaetota > Spirochaetia > Treponematales > Treponemataceae > Treponema > Treponema peruense. The sequence goes on along the minus strand of NZ_CP064936.1, from coordinate 1,054,457 downwards.
GATAATATGAAAAGTAATAAAACAGCCTGAACCAAAGGCAGCGCATTTTTTCTACAAAGTCCATATACCTTATATATAGACTCCGTTTTTTCAAAATGACAAAATTTTAAAAAAAATTAAAAAAATCAGCGCCCGGACAGGGATTTTTTCCAGCGCGAGACAGCACTCAAAGCCGCAAGAGGAGTCATGTTGTCTACATCTGCAGAAAGTATTTCATCAAGCACCATTTCTTCGTCAGAAAAAAGTGAAAGAGAGGCTGCTTCAGAAGACCTACAACATTCACTTTCTACTTCATTCCCGCTGCCCGATATCTGCGGAAGAACAGGCTTACCGTCAGCGTCGGACTGTATTTTATTCAGAATAACTTCGGCACGTTTTATAACAGTTTCTGGAAGTCCTGCCAATTTTGCAACATGGATTCCGTAACTGTTTTCACTGGAACCGTCTGCAACTTTTCTTAAAAAAACAATGTCACTGCCGTTTTCGCTTACAGACATGCACAGATTCTTCAGGGATGGATGTGACATACGCGTAAGTTCATGATAATGGGTTGCAAAAAGAGTCTTGCACTTTATTCTGTCAAGAAGATATTCACTTACGGCCCATGCAATGGAAAGACCGTCTTCTGTACTTGTACCGCGGCCCACTTCATCCATTATTACAAGGGATTTTTCAGTGGCAGAATTAAGAATTCGTGCAGTTTCGGTCATTTCTACAAGAAAAGTAGACTCACCCTTGGCAAGATTGTCACTGGCACCTACCCTGCAGAAAATTCTGTCTACAATTCCCAGTCTGGCAGAAGATGCCGGAACACAGCTGCCGGTCTGGGCAAGAAGGGAAATAAGCGCATTCTGTCTTAAAAAAGTGCTTTTTCCGGCCATATTGGGTCCGGTAATAAGGGCAAATGTCCTGCTGTCATCTTCCGTAGAAAGTGTAAGATCATTCGGAACAAATTCACCTCCGGGAAGATGCCGTTCCACGACAGGATGCCGCCCGGCCTTTACATCAAAACAGCCGTTTTCTTCCAGCGAAGGCCTTACCCAGTTGTACATAACGGCGGCCTCTGCAAAAGAAGATGCAACATCAGCGTATGCAATTTCACCCGAAGTGCGCTGCAGATAGGGAACATATTTTTTAAGTCCGTTGCGTACTTCAAGAAAAAGCTGTTTTTCAAGTTCAATTATCTTTGTTCCGGACTCATTGAGGCTTTCTTCAAGTTCCTGAAGTTTTTGTGTCGTATAGCGCGCGCCGTTTACAAGATTTCTGCGCAGAATAAAATGTTCCGGAACTTTGTCGAGTTTTCCGCTGGAAACTTCTATATAATAGCCCAGGTTTGAATTCGATCGGATTTTAAGCCCTTGGATTCCGGTAGCAGTTTTTTCTTCGTCAAGGTATCCAGACAGAATGCGGTTGAAATTGTCGCGCACGTCACGCCAGTGGTCAAGTTCTTCTGACCAGCCGGCACGTATTATTCCGCCTTCGTTAAGAAGAGTACACGGGTCATCAAGAATTGAATTTGCTATAAGATCAATAATGCTTTTGGCGCTGTCTGTATCAGTCATAGAAAAATTGCGACCGTCAAGTTCTTTTCTTGCCTCAAGCCACAGTTCAAGACTTTTTCTCAAAGCCTGAAGATCCTTTGCGTGAGCCTTGTCCATGGCAATTCTGGCGGCAAGTCGCTCAACATCAAGAATTCCGTCCAGCTTTTCGCGTATTTTTCTTAAAAACTGATTGTCCTTTACAAAAGATTCAACATGATTCTGTCTGGATTCAATGGAGGCAATGTCTTTAAGCGGAAAAACCAGCCATTCCCTGAGCATACGACTTCCCATAGCAGTACGGCAGTTGTCAAGGCATTCCAGAAGCGTAAATTTGGAAGAACCGTCACGCAGATTGTTGGTTATTTCAAGATTTCTGCGCGAAGAATCGTCAATTATAACGTACTGGCAGTCTGAATATACAGAAATTGATTTAATATGAGGGGAAAGCGTATTTGTAGTTTTTTCTACATAATCCAGAAGGAATCCCGCAGGCGGAATCTCAGGGGCTTCGTCACCAAGTGAAAAAGAGCGCAGGCTTGCCGTACAAAACTGTTTCAAAAGACGGCGGCGGCAGTTTTCAAGATTAAAATTCCAGTCCGGATACCATGAAACAGAAACGTTTGTCAAAAGAGAAAGACACTGTGAAACAGACTGATTGTCACGGAGCGAATCGGGAAGAATAAGCTCCCTTGGGGAACAGCGGCCAAGTTCCTTTGAAAGATTTTCTGCCATAGACGAAACAGGAAAACTTGTTGCACGGAATTCACCGGTTGTAACATCAATGTACGAAAACCCAGCTTTATTTCCTGTAATAAAGGCCGAAGCCAGAAAATTATTTACGCCACCGTCAAGATATTCGCTTTCTACGGCAGTTCCGGGAGTAATAATTTCTATAACCTTGCGCTCGGTAAGCCCCTTTCCCTTTGCAATCTCACCAATCTGTTCTGCAATGGCAACTTTTCTTCCCAGCCGCAAAAGTCTTGCAATATAAATCTTTGCTGCATGAAAAGGAACCCCGCACATGGGATTAACGGAACGGTGCGTAAGTGTAAGGTTAAGAAGTTTTGATACTTCTACAGCATCGTCATTGAACATTTCATAAAAATCACCGACACGAAAGAACAACACTTCACCGGGATGCTCGTTCTTAAGGCGCTGGTATTGAGCAAGAAGAGGAGTTTCTTCGTTCATGGCAGTATCAGAACTTAACGACCCAACTGGGATATAACTTCGTCAGTTATATCAACAGAGCGGCTGTACCAGAGGATTGCGTTTGACTGCTGAAGGCTCAGAATCATACTGTAACCGCCTTTTTCGGCAATGCGTGAAAGAGTATTGTAAAGCTGCTTGTAAAAGGCGTCGTTATCCTGAAGAGATTTCTTGAGCGATTCAAGTTCTACATTCTTTGCGTTTGTATATTCATTGATAAAATCGGTCTTTTTTGTAATCTGCGCTTCGATATTCATTGCCGCAGACTCGTCTCCGTTCTTTTCGTACTCAAGTTTTCTGTCATGAAGATTCTGAAGGTCCGAAACCATTTTGTCTATCTCTGACTGAAACTCCTGTTTTTTGCTTTCGTAGTTGCGAACAGGTGTAGAATCTCTGAAATAAGCCTGGTAAACACGTGCTGTATCAACTACACCGAACTTAGTAATCTGCTGGGCAAAAATTCCGCAGAAAGAAGAAGCAAACGCTACAACAGACAATACGATAATTTTCTTTAAGTTAACAGTTTTCATTATTCCACCAAATTTAATATATTGATTAACGGTTCACAAGGTTGAATGAAAGTACAAAGTTCCAGTTCTTGTACCAGGCATTATCTCCTGTTCCATCACGGTTTTCAAACACAACTTCCCCGTCTTTGATCTGGAAAGTATTTGTAAAGAGAAGACGCAACGGGAACTGCTGAATTGTAAAACGTACACTCGGGCCAAAACTAAAGTACCAGTCTTCGGACGTAAGTTCCGTAAAGAAATTCTGTGCACTGTCCTTGATTGCAACAGCATCAAACCATGCGTCAAAAGAAATTGCACCGGGAACAACCGGCATTCTAAGCTCAATTATGTTACTCCACAGAGCCTGTCCCCTTCCGCCGTCATTGTTGTAAACTGACCATCCGCGTCCGTTGAACATACCGTCAATATAAAGCTGGTTTGACTGCTTGATTGCAGAGTCAAAGAACGGGAACTGGAATGAAAGTCCCGAATATCCCATAAGTACAAGCTTAAAACTCCAGTTTTCTGAAACAGGCTTGTCTACAAGAGTAAAATATTTTTCGACTTTACTGTCTGTACGAAGATAGAATTCACGTTCTCCCCAGCGCGGTGCAAAAGCAATTGCACCTTCAGGAAGAAGACCGTACCAGGCAAGACGCTGGCTAAAGAACCATCCGCTTGAAGGATCATAGTTTATGTTGCGGCCGTCCATAGAGAAAGAAGACCACAGAGAATTCTTTGGCTCCCAGTTGTTGTTGTACTGGCTTACAGAAGAATCATACGGAATATAAATGCTTGAGTCATAAATATTGTTGATGATACTTCCGCTCAAACCGCCGGAAAGGGTAAGAATTGCAAAGTCAGGTGTCCAGCGGTGCCCAAGCGAAGCACTCAGGTTAAATTCGTGCTGCTCGTATTCCATGTAATAATAATCATCATCAATGGAACCGTCAGGAAGAAATTTGTCCCTTAAAGTATAGTTGTTTGAATGTGAATATCCCAAAGAAAAGTTTGTACTTATAGGTTTTCCGAACAGCCAGTTCTGTCCGTAACCGATGTTGACTGACTGCTCGTCTGTAGAAAGTGTTGTACCTGCAGAAAGGGAACGTCCCTCACCGAACAGGTTGGAATCCTGGATTTTTGCATAAAGCGCAATCGGGAAATCATCAGGATTCGAAACTCCGCTGAACGTAAATCCAAAGTCAAGCGAAGTTGTACTCTGCTCTTCTACACTGAATACAAGGTCCACAAGATTTTCCTCTGAACCCGGGGAAACTTCAGGCGCAACGGCAGAAAAATACTGAAGATTGTACAGGTTTCTGAGTCCGTTTGTAATTTTTGTATTTGAGAAAATATCACCCGGTTCGATGGGGATTTCTCTTCTTATAACATATTCCTTTGTTTTTGTATTTCCCTTGATAAGAATGTCTTCTATGTGGCTTCTGGAATTTTCAGTTATATGAAGAACGTATGAAATTACGCGGGAGTCAGCAGACTTTTTCATTTCTGTGTCAAAACGGTTTGAAGTATATCCGTTTTCGTAATAAAGATTCTGAATTGCCATCTTGCTTTCCTGAAACTTTGTCTCGTTATAAACGGCATCTACAGGAAGTCTTACAAGAGTCTGGAGTCTTTCAGAAGAAAATACCTTGTTTCCCTGAAAGGTCATTCCTCCGAACTTATATTTTTCGCCTTCATTTATATCAAAGGTAATTGTAAGTTCGTTCAGATTTTTTTCACTGTTGAAGGAAGAATCTTTTTTTACATTAAGAACCCTTGCATCTGCATAGCCGTGGTTCTGATAATAAGTCGTAATAATTCTTGCATCATTTGAAAGAGACGCTTCCTGGAAAGAACCTTTGTTAAAAAGTCCGGCTTCCTTGAGTGTAATCTTGCTTTTAAGTGTTTTTTCAGAGAAATTTACAATTCCGTTGAACTTAATGCTTCTTACAACCGTGCGCTGCCCTTCATTAATGTTGAAAGTAACTACAATTCCCGAAGGCTGTGTTTCAAACGAAGATGAAACTGTCGCCGCAGTATAACCCTTTTCTATATAGTGGTTGCGAAGTGCACGCTCGTCGGACAGAAGCTTGGACTGAACAAAAATATCCTTTTCTTTTATAAGAATGGTTTCCTGAAGTTCGGATTTTCTGAGCTGGCTGTTTCCCTTAAAAATAATGGCAGAAACAACGGGTCGCTCGGTAACCGCAAGAATGATTTTTACAGAACTTGCAGCCTCATCCGCCTTTGCAACTTTTGCTTCGACATTTTCAAAATAGTCAAGCGCAAACATTCTGTCATAAAGAGAACTGATGACTTCGTCGGTAAACTTTTGTCCCACAAAACTGCTTGTAATTCCTTCAAGATCATTTTGCTTTACATTTTTAAGATTTTCAAAAGTGATGGTTTTTATGGGTTTGTCATAATACCAGCCGGAATCCTGTGAAAATGCAGGAAGAACACTGGCAGCCACAAGAATAGCCGCAGCAACAAAAACCATAAAAGAATGCTTAGTTCGCATAAATTCCTCTTTTTTAAAACGAAATTCTCCATGACAGAGTAATGGAAGTAGCCGGAACCCAGGATTTCTGCAGCTGACCTATATCAGGAGCAAAATTCCAACGTATGTTTGCAAACGGGGCATCCAGCTCAAGTCCGATTTCGGGCTGGAATACAAGACCACCGCCAGCATCTGCACCCGAAGCATCGGCTCTGCTCTTATCGTAAGTCCAGTGCATAAGTGCATCGGCATAGATAGTGCTTCCAAAGTATTTTCCTATATAAACAGTCGAATTATCAAATAAGTTACTTATAATTGAACCTTTCTCGGATTCGGTGTTCATATTGAATCCCTGTCTGATTGTATTCTGCAGAAGGGTTGTACGTATTGAAAATATATCAAAATTACATAAATCACGCAATGCATTTTCGAGTTTTCGCAAAACCGTAACCTGAACGCCGTAATCTACTCCCGCAACAAGGAAATTTCCTACGGAATCGCTATCTCCTGTAGCAATCTGTCCCAGAAGGGAAAGAATTTCACTTTCTGACTTGGCGGGGCTTGAAGAAAGTGTTGCGCTGAAGCTAGAAAGATCCTGGCTTATTGCAGAAAGTGAGATTGTAACCGGCTCACCGTTGTCATCATGTTCCCTGGTTTCTGCACGTACTGTTATGTTTGGGTCAAAACCGTTCTGTGTTTCATCCATTATAAGGCGGCCTTCCTTCAGATAAAAGTTGCGGCTCAAATAAGATATTTCACCGCCCCGGAGTACAATGTCGCCTTTTACCGACCAGAGCTCGGACGCCGTGTCAAGGAAGACTTGTATCGGTGTGGCAGGGGCAACAAGACCGCGCAGAAGCGGATTCAGTATAATCTGAACTTTCTGTCCTACAAGAAGATCAAGGTTTAGGCTCAAATCCAGCGGCGACGAAGGTGCATCTGACCTTACTTCTTCTGACTGGGGCGCCTGGTTTGTTCCAAAGTTTGTGATAAATGAAATTTCTGCATTTCTCAAGGCAATGGAACCGTCTATTCCCACAACGTTGTCTTCTATTCCAAGAGTAGCCTTAACCGAAGTCCGTCCCGTTACGCGTACAAGAGGTGTTTTTACATCAACAGGAATATCGCGGTTGCGTTCAGTTTCTACATTCAACTCAAGCGAAGTAACAGAAAGTCTGTCCAAGCTAACGTATGCATCGGCCGCAACCCTTCCGTCTTTTACCGAAAATATTGTCTCGGGAATAACAATTTCATCCTGCGTAAATTCGACAGAAACCTCATGTGCCTTGAAATGTTCCGGAATATAAACCGGAATGTTGAAGTCAAAGTCTGTAACAACTGCAGAACCGTCAATATCGGGATCTGACGCAAGCCCAGACAGTGTAAGGTTTGCATTTACAAAACCGCTGTACACGCTGAAAAACTGCGAATTGAACAGGAACGAAAAGCGACCTGTATCGCAGTAAAGGTTACGGACAGAAAGATTCATAAGCCCGTTGACCAGAGTTCCGTCAAGATTAAAATTAAGCGGCCTGTCTTCCCTTACCATAAGACTCAGCGAACCGTCATCAAGGAATTCCCCGTATGCACCAAGGTTTTCGTCGGTCATGATATCCCAGCGCCCGGGGGAACGGATAAGCGAAATATGGACAGGGGGAAGTTTGTCTTTCATTGCACCCGAAATTCCAGCACAGTCAAATTCCACCGAAAAAGCTTCGGGAACAGCAAATGTGTTCCGGGTAAAGGGCGAAAGGTTTGTCAGAGTAAACTGCATCGGCGCCGTAAACGAATTCTGCCCGCCTGTCATTGACAAAGAAAGGGATGCAGAACCTTCAAAAGCCATTAAATCTACTTTTGACCCGGAACTTTCAAGCGTAAAGTTTTTCCAGCTGCCGTTAAGTTGCGGAACAGTAAGAATTCCTTCCATAATAGAGGCATTTCCGCTGGCTTTAAGAGTTGAACCGCCTGCGTTAAGCGAAAGTTCTTTTACCTGGGCAGAAATATACGGGTTTTCAAAAGTACCGCTGGCCGTAATCGTTGCAGTAACCGTATCAGAGCCGTCCTGTTCCGAAAGAAAGCGCGCGCACGGGAAAGATTTTACATCTGCCTGTGCAGAAAAGTAGCAGTCCTTTGTGAGCGTGTCAAAATCAAGTTTTTGCCGCATGGGGTTTGACAAATCGCCTGCAAGAGTCACACTTTCTTTGGTAACATCATTTGCAGCCGTAAGATTGAAATTCATGCTGTCAAAGATTCCGTCGTTTATATTCCACAGAAAATATCCCCACCCCTGAAGATAGGAAATTGTGTCGTTGTAAGAAAGTGAAGAAAGTACAATTCCGCTCTGGTCTGCAGTGGCTGCAAGTGAAAATTTAGGCTTACCCGGAACAAGTCCCGTAATTTCATCCACGGTAAGATTTGAAAGCGTTACGTTAAAGTCTTCTGCCGATGTAAAGCTGAACTCGGCAATGGCAGAAAGGGACAGCATGTATTTTCCCAGAGACAGCGGCAGGGAAGAAAAATCAAGTGTTCCACCGCAAGACTTTCCCAAATTTACAGAAGCGTTGAATCCGTAGTCACCTATTACGCTTATCCATTCCCCGAGAGCATAAGTTCCCGAAAGCGAATACGGTATGGAATTAAGGTTAAAGTTCGTGCGGAATGCGGCCTGTTTGTCTACAGGTGAAAAATCAGCTTCAAGAGTTGCGTTTAACGAGTTGCCGCCGTAAAGAAGTTCCAGCTGGCTTACCTGAAGGGCAGTTTCTGTTCCGTCGAATGAAAGAAAGAGCATTTCCCTATCCTTCTCTGTATTTGCAAAAACGGCATAGGGCACGTTAAAGGTAATTCCGCTGAAATTCGTGGAAATATAAAATTCCGTACTTGTAATATAGGGCGCAAGGGATGCCGCCACCGAAGAAATGCCGCCAGGAGAATTCCCTTCAGCAAAAAAGGCCGCAGCATAAACCGCAGAATCAACAAAAAAACTGTCTACGCTTACCGAAGCCTGCAGATAAGGATTGTTTTTGTATGAAAAAGAGCCGTCGGCAATAATTTTTCCGGGATTGTCATATTCTGAATGTGAATAGTCAAAAACTTCGGCAGAAAACCCTAAAGAGCCGTTGTCTTCATTCTGAACAGAAATGTCTATATGCGAAAATTTTCTTGTACCAAGCGAAAGTTCGGGAACAAAGAGCGAAAATCCGTTTTTGTCAGGGCTGCACAAAAGGCTTCCCGAAATTATTCCGCCGTTTGGAAGAACAAAATGTTCAAGTTCAAGACTTCCCGACGGACTTTTGTCCTTAAGATCCAGGCTTCCTTCAAAAGACAGCGCTGCAATCTGTCCCTTTGCCGAAAGATTTTTTACCGTAACAGAAGAATCGTCGCCAAAAGCCCGGACAGAAACCTGCTGACCGCCTGAAGCAATTGACTTTGAAAGTGAAGCGCTCAAGTCCGCATTCCATTTGTAGCGGAAAGTTTCAAGATTTATTCCGAAACCGGCACTTCCCGAAAGCGTACTTCCCCGGAACTTTGAAAATTGTTTGAGCGAATAGGAATTTCCGAGAAGTGCAAAGGGATCAAGATTCTGAGCAGTAAGTTCCGCGCTTAAATCAAGGCTATCCCTGTCAAGCACAATCTGGACTGCATACGGCAGAATACGCTGCGTTGACCTTAAAACAAATTCCGGGCTGGAATAATGAAGAAGATATTCCATTCTGCGCGGTGTGTAGTCTGCACGGGAATAGCTGTCCAAAAGGATTCTGCACGAACTTCCCGAAAAAACGCTCAATAAATTTCCTTCTGCCCTGAACCTGAACCCTGCTGTTTTTGAGCCAAGTGCAGAAAGTCTTGCAAAGGCATAGCCTGAAACACGGGAATAGAGTGAAGAATTGAGCCCGTCCTTCCTTACAAAAAGGTCGTTGAGTACGGCATGAAAACTGTCGTTCCCAACTTCATAACCAAGATTCATGTTTCTTATCTGAACATCAAACGGCAGTGAAAAAAGTGCATCCTTAATGAAATCCAGAACAGAAGCAAAACCTTCTCCTGTTGCGTCGGAAGAATCTGATGAATGCGGTGCTTTTTTTTCGGAAACCGCAGCCCCGTCTGCCCCGTTGTTCGCACCGGATGAACCCAGCCGGTCAAGAATTGCCTTATAGCGGCTGTCGCTAAAGTCAAGTGAAACGTCAGTCAGAACAAGGCGAGTAAATGCACGCGAAAAGTCACCTTTTATGATTTTGGGCAGACTGTAACCTAGAACCGCATTGCTTACCGAAAGAATTGGTGCATCATTTTCGGTTTCATAAAGGACTATTCCCTTAATGCGTATTCCGGTAAGAAGGGACGGCGAAAGAGACTTGTAGGAAAGCCCCAGCCCTGTTTCTTTTGAAAGACGCGTTTTAAAAACAGATTCGCAGGTTTTGAGGGCAGAATCAACGGCATGATAAACCGGCTGAAGAGCGGCAGCGACGACCGCAATTATGAGTAAAAAAATAAAACTTCCGGTTATTGTCCTAAACGCTCTTGATTTCATAGGGCCGCAAATTGTATTCTATCAGAAAACAAAAAAAAGATATACAATAATTCATAATGTCTTTTCTTATTTAAAATAGGAGCATAAAAAATGATTCTTGAAAATTTCATAGTTTTTGAAGGAATAGACGGTGCCGGAACAACTACGCAACTTAATATTTTAAAGAAAAAATGCGGCAGCAACTTTCTTTTTACTGCGGAACCCAGCCGCTCTCCCGTAGGAAAATTTCTTCGTTCCATGCTTGGCGGAAACGTTCCCGTTACAAATGAAACGGCAGCATATCTTTTTGCGGCAGACAGAAACGAACACCTTAACGCAGACATAAGTTTTTCAGAAGACGGCATTCTTTGCGGCGGAATAAAAAAAGCGTGCGGTCAGGGAAAATGCGTTGTCTGCGACAGATATATTTTTTCAAGCCTTGCATACCAGAGCATCGACTGCAGCCCCAGTGTTCCGCGCATGCTCAATTCACTTTTCCCGCTGCCTGAACTTCTGTTCTATTTTGACATAGACGCAAAAACTGCCCTTTCCAGAGTAGATTCACGCGGTTCCAGAGAAATTTACGAAAAGCTTGACTTTCTTGAAAAAACCGTAATTGAGTACAGAAAAGCTATAGACGAATACCGCGGCGAAAAAGGAAGCGGAATGAAAATTGTAGACATAGATGCAACCCTTCCGGTAGAAAAAATCTCTGAAATAATATGGACTAACATCGCCGACCTTCCGATAATGAAAGCGTGAAATTCCCTGCAAAACTTAACAGATTAAAATTTATTCTCGCCCTCATTCTGGCTGCCATTCTGGTTCCGCAGAAAGCCCAGTCATACATGGTCAAGTACAAGGAAGACTACCTTAAGTTGTACCACGTTCACTACAGCCAGCTGCCCGACGACTGTATAGAAAACATTTATTGGCTGGAACAGGCTGCCAAGGCCGACTTTGCAAACCCGCTTTATGCATATACAAAGATAGAAAACGAGTTGCAGTGGGAAAAATACCGCTATCTTTTTCAGATGCACATAAACCTTAAGCTCATTGAACAGCACCTGAGGCTCGGCCGCATTTATGACAAAAAAGCCGCTGTTTTTTACGACGCCCCGTGGAAAGACGAATACCTTCGGAATCTTGAAAAAGCAAAATCCTGCTACACAGCGGGCTACACTTACTGGAAGGAAGCAGAACTCTGGGCAGAAAAAGCAGGTTCAAAAAAGTTTGGTTTTATGTATATTACCGGCCTTCAGAACTGGGAAGACGAAAGGGAACGGATAAATACGGGAAAGCTTTCCTACAAAAATATTCTGAACCGTGAACTTTCAAGACTGGACAAAGTAATTTCTGACCTCGTTGCAATGAATTCAAAAAGCTATTAAAATAGCCGCATGACTCAGAATGCACAGAATGTTTACACACTCAGATATCCCGAAAATTCAGGATTTGACGAAACAAAAATAATTTTTCACAAAAACAGTCCTGACCTTAACAAATTCTTTTTTGAAGAAAATAAAACAGATGCACGCAGACTGTTTGTTACCGATACAACAATAGCAGCCCTTCCCTGCATGAGAACGTTCACATCTTCCTTTAAGGCTGACGCAGAATCCCATGCAGGAAAAACCGCCGAAACCTTTACACGCGGCAAAGATGCACTCATAATCCTTGGTGCAGGCGAAAAATTCAAAACAATAGAAAGCGTACTTTCAATAGTAAGAACCGCGCTTGAAGGCAACTTCAACAGAAACTGCATTTTTACGGGCATAGGCGGCGGTGTTGTATGCGACATGACGGGGTTTGCCGCTTCAATGTTCAAAAGAGGCGTCCTTGCAGAATTTGTTCCCACAACACTTCTTGCCGATGTAGATGCGTCTGTAGGCGGAAAAACCGGCTGTGACTTTGAAAGCTACAAGAATATGATAGGTGCATTCTACCCTGCAAAAAACATCCACATCTGGAGCAGTTTTATACAGACTCTTCCGCAGAATGAATTCATTTCAGGACTGGCAGAAGCAATTAAAACAGCATTTCTTTTTTCTGCTGAACTTACAGAACTTTTTCTTTCACAAAAAGATTCTGTTATGAAACGGGAACAGGATGTTCTTGATGGAATAGTGGAACAGTGTGCGCGTGCAAAGGCAAAGATTGTTTCAGAAGACTTCAGGGAACACGGAGACAGAGCCTTTCTTAACTACGGCCACACTTTCGGACATGCGCTTGAGTCTGTTGCCGGACTTGGAAAAGTAACACACGGTGAAGCTGTTGCCTGGGGAATGTCAAGGGCAGTTTGTGTATCGCTTGCCCGCGGTGTATGTTCAAAAGAATTTGCAGATAAGACATTAAAAACGCTTGCCCTTTACGGATACGAAACAGGGGCCGTGCACAGTGCGCTTAAAAACATTCCTTCAGAAAAAACAGCCACTCTGATTCTTAATGCAATGAAAAAAGACAAAAAGAACAATTCGGCAAAAATAAGACTTACGCTTCAGTCGGGCCCGCAGCAGACTTTTGTAAGTGAAGCAGACGACGAAGAAATTCTTTCAGTACTTACGGAACAGGAATAAAATATGATCAGCGCTGAACATTATTTTGACTGGGCAGCAACATCCCCGGCAGACAAAGACATTATTCAGAAAGCACTTGAGTGTTCCACAGAGCACTGGGCAAATCCTTCTAGCATACATGCAGCCGGAACCGACGCAAAAAAAGCACTTGAAAACGCAAGAAAACGCGCAGCCCTTGCACTGGGAATTCCTGAACAGACGGTAACATTTACTTCGGGCGGTACAGAAAGCGACCACATTGCACTTTTGTCTGTTCTGACGCGCCCGCAAAAAGGAAGTGTTCTTGTAAGCGCCATCGAGCACCCTGCAATAAGGGAAATGGCAAAAATGATAGAAAACTGCGGCTGGAAAACAATAACAGTCAATCCCGACAAAAACGGTTTTGTAAGTGCAGACGCGGTAATTGCGGCCCTTCACGATGACACGGCTTTTGTTACCGTTATGGCCGTAAACAACGAGACCGGTGCGGTTCAGCCTGTATATGAAATAGCAGACGCACTTACCGAACACTGCCGCGGAAAAAGAAAACCAATGTTCCATGTAGACTGCGTACAGGCAGCAGGAAAAATACCGCTTGATCTGACCCACAGCGGAATAGACAGCGCGGCTTTCAGTGCACATAAAATCTGCGGTCCAAGGGGAATAGGCATTCTTTACACGGCAAAAGAATTTGTTCCGTTTCTAAGGGGCGGCGGACAGGAAAAAAACATCAGAAGCGGAACAGAAAATCTTTTTGGCGCAGAAGCAATGTCCCTTTGTCTTGAAAAATATGCTATTTCTGAACGCAACAGCACGGCAATGGAAAGATATGAACTTCAGAAAAAATATGCCGCGGCTTTTATAGAAAAACTTGCTTCAATTCCGTCATGCACAATGATTCCGCACTGCAGGACAGCAGACAATACTGAACACGAATTTTCGCCGTGGGTTATTCAGGCTTCATTCAAAGGAATTCCGGGTCAGGTAATGGAACGCGCACTCAGTTCTGAAGGATTTTATATTTCTACAGGAAGCGCATGTTCTGCAGGAAGACACGCAAGACCTATTCTTGACACAATGCAGCTTCCGGCAGAAGAAAAAGAGTCCGCAGTAAGATTCAGTTTTGGCCCGCTTACAACACCCCAAGCCATGGACGAACTTTTTGAAGCCGTAAAAAAAACTGCCGCCCTGTTTGCAAAATAAGATGAGGCATAACAAAATAATATTGCTGACATGAGTTACCGAAAGTTCATGCAGTCACGGATTGATTCCGTTTTTTACCTGCGGGAAGACAGCTGGCTGTTCCGTTCCCAAAAGATGCCGTCGCGGTAACCCTGTATTTCTTTATTATCGCCGGCCATAAGAAGGCGTTTTGCTGCGAACATGCAGTATTCGTAATTCAGTTCGATTCCGCAGTAATTTCTGCCGAGTTTTTTTGCAACAACACTTGCTGTTCCGGAACCCAGAAACGGGTCAAAAACAATGTCACCTGGTCTGGAAGAAGCAAGGATTAATTTTGCATAAAGTTTTTCGCTCTTTTGCGTCGGGTGATCGGTATTCTCACTCATGGACCAGAACGGAATTGAAATGTCGTCCCAGAAATTTGACGGGTATGTTAAACGGAAGTTTCCGTCTTCACCTTCATCCCAGTCTTTTGGCTTTCCGTCTATTTTATACGGTGCAATTACTTTTCTTTTTATTTTGACTGCATCTACGTTAAAATAATAGTCCGCAGGATTTTTGACGGCAAACCAGATGTCTTCCATTCCGTTTTTCCAGTTTTGTCTGGCACCGCGGCCTTTTTCACGCTGCCAGGTAATACGGTTGATTACAGTAAGATTTTTTTCAAGTGCACGCTGAAGAGACGAAGTGCATTTCCAGTCACCGCAAAGATACAGGCTTCCAACCGGACTTAATTTTTTGCAGACCAAAGGAAGCCATGAGTCAAGATAAGCTTCGTAATTTTTATCTTTCATTGCGTTGAATTTCATTCCGTTAAAGTCTTTTGTAAGATTGTACGGCGGGTCAATGATAATAAGATTTGCAAATCCGTCGGGAATGAGCGGAAGTACGTCCATTAAATTCGCATTGACAGTTTTGTTTATAAAATCTTTGCTCCGGCTTACAGTTTCCAAAGTTTCAATATTCTTTTTTAATACTTCTTCTTCCTGCGGCAAAATTGTCAGCGTCCTGTTACGTTCCGCGCGTTTCTTCTGTTCCATGGGGAATGATTATATCATATTATTCTGTTTTTGTATCAGTACGCCCCCTCACTTGAAAATAATTTCAACTTATGCTAATATAAGTAGGTCTGAAAAATAAAAATCCACTACATTTTTAAGGAAGGAAATCATGGGAATACGAGGCGAGCTTTACACAAACCAGGTGAATCTTGACAACAGGTCATATTTTTTTAACGTAAAGGAAAACCGCAACGGCGATGTATTTCTGCAGATTGTTGAAAGCAAAATCAAAGAAGGAGCAGACGACAGAAGATCCATTGTTGTCTTTGCCGATGACATGCAGAAATTTCTTTCAGGAATGGACAGTTCTTTAAGTTTCATAGACAAAGACCGCAAGGAAAAGGCAAAGTTGCGTGCAGAAAAGAAAGCTGCAAAAGAAGCAAAGTATGCAGCCGGAGCCCAAAAAGATGATGATTCGTTTGCAAAAAAAGTTTACAGAAGAAAGGGAGAAAGCCGTCTTGTTGCAGAAAAACGTGCAGAGCGCAAGGATGACGGAATAAAAAGAACAGGCCGTGTAATTCACGTTACATCAAAGCGTTCTTCAACTCCGACAGTAACAGAAGAATATTAAAGCAATCTCCAAAAATCACGTTTACTGGATTTTTAGAGGTACCACATATTCAATATTTGAACGACAGCCGCTGAATGGGTGAAGGTCCCAGACGGCGGCATGCTTCTTTATGGGCAGGTGTCGGGTAACCTTTATGTGACGCATAACCGTAACCGGGGTACATTTTGTCATATTCACACATAATTCTGTCACGCCCGACTTTTGCAATTATACTTGCAGCCATTACGCATGGAAACTTTGCGTCTGCCTTTACTTCACTTCTTGCAAGGCAGTTTATTTCAGGAACAAAAATACCGTCAACAACAGCATTCATCTGTGAAACATCCGGCAGCACAAGTGAATTCTTTTTGCACCAGTCAGGCAGTTTCATGACAGCCATGTCAAAGGCAACTTTCATTGCTTTAAGTGTAGCCTGAAGAATATTTATTTCATCAATTATGGTATGGTCAATTACACCTATTCCCCAGCAGGCATATTTTTTTATCTGTTCTTCGGCGACAATCCGTTTTTTTTCAGAAAGTTTTTTACTGTCATTCAACATTTCTACAGGAAAGTCCGGCGGCAGAATAACACAACCAGCAGTAACAGGACCGGCCAGAGGTCCCCTACCTGCTTCATCAATTCCGGCTACAAGAGACTGCATTCAAAAACCCTCCGACTTGTTCTGCAAATTCTGCAGGATAACAGTGTCGGCATCTTTCCAGACAGCGCTTGCCCCCGAAGGCCCGTTTCTTAACACGGCAGAAAAATTATTGTTTTCAAGATCTGCATCTGCTGCATAAAATTCCAGTGCTCGCCCCATAGAAGCAATTACAAAAAATTCATTGCCATAAAAAAGACACTTTCCGCCCGAACAGCTGGCGCCGACGCCGGTTTCAGAAACAGCAGTAATTCTTGAAGAAGAAACGCTTACATCAGATTTTTGCGAAGAAATAACACAGCCGTAAGTGCGCGACTGCACAGAAAGACCGCTGTCAACGACATTAAGAGATGATTCCGCGCAGTCAAACAGAACGGCATCAGAATCAAACAGTCCAATAATTTCACAGTTATTTACACTAAGTGAAGCACCGTTTTTTAGGGAAACAAGCGGTTTTTGCAAAGACAAAGAAGATGAATCGCACTCAATAAGACAGTCTTTTAACAAAACCTTTGCACCCGAAACTTCAAGTGACGCAGAAGGGGCAAATTCAATCCGCGAACTGCCGCCTATGATGTCACAATCGGACTCTATTTTTGCATTTGTCTCAATCTTTATGTCAGACACAACAAAAAGACGCATGTATTCCTGCGAATTAATTACTTCAAGAGCCTGGTCAAAAGTAGAAAACGGGTTCCCGTAAGTTCCGTCGGGTTTTTCAGAAGTGCTGCTTCCTGAAATATAGTAATTGAATTTGTCTACAACGACTGTATATTCTGAAACGGGGCTCCTGTTGCCGAACGCATCAGAAGCAAACGCAGACACTTTGTAAAGGGCAGCTTTTTCTGAAGGAGAGCGCAACCTTATTTCCTGTCCAGAATAGAATTCAAAACTTTCGGGAGAAGGCTTTGGAAGATCTGTCTGTGTTCCCGGAAGAAATGCCGTTTCTGATTCGACCGGACCGCTTATGCTGTAAAAGACAAACGAGTCGGTTTCAGAAGACATGGTAACAACAACTTCATCGCGTGCAAGACCTGCATCTGATGACGAACTGAATACAGGCTTTGCAGGCGGAATTTTATCGAGCAAATAATCACAGGAAAGTGTTCCCTGTCTTACTCCGTTCTGGTACACGTCAAAAACTGCAGTTCCTGAAAGTTCACCGCAGTCAAAGATATCTGCCTTCATTGAAGAATAAAGCCCAGCCGCCATTTTTTCTGCAGACAGTGACTGGGAGACAGGAGAAAGCTGCGATCGTCCTTCGTCAGAAAGTAAAAATTCAAGCATTCCGTCTGCATTTCTGTAGCACAAAAGAGTAGGAACAACAGGAAGCACACACTCGCCTACAGGATTTCCTTCCATATACTCCATGCTCTGCCAGCGGATTGTATGCGGAACAGTTCTGTCTATTGTGCGTTCAGATTTGTCTGCGCTCCAGTACTCATCGTCGATCTGGTACAAAAGTTTGTCGCCTGTAAACTGAATGTTATTCCAGTCGCGTACAGTAAACGGCACGGAAGTTTCTGCGGTTCCGGCAACAGAAGCAGAAGAAACAGCAGCCGCATCCGGAATAACGTGTATTACAAAGTGAAAGAAATTTTTTCCGTCAGATATTGTACATGGTACATAAGCTTCCATCTGGTTTTGTGCAGAAAGAGAAATTGTTCCCGAAGCATATGAAGGTGGAACAGAATTTGAAAGTGAATACAAAAAGCCTTTGGGAATGGAAAATTCTGTTCCCGAAATATATTTTCTTATCGGATTTTTTGAAACTGAATGAATAAAGACAGACGAGTTTTCGGGAATTTCTTCGCTTTCCTTAACTGAATACGAAACCGAAAAGTCCGAGCGCGTTCCGTCTTTTGCAACAGCCGTAATATTTACACTTACATCACCGGTTCCGTCTATTACAACAGGACCGTCGTAGGCAAAGCCCGAAACAAGCGGGTCGCTTCCCGTAAGTGAATAATAGAGATCGCTGCCGTCGCTTGCATCAAGAACGAGAGCCTGCACATTTCCCCATACTCCGGCAGAGGGGCTTATAATGTCCCTGTCCGAAAATGCAAATGCAGTTCCGCAAAGAAGAAAAAATGCAAAAACAATCGTCCTTAATTTGAATTTCACGGCTATCTGGCGTCCTTGAATATCGGTTCCAGAACTTCGCGCAGCTCAGGATAAGGTGCGTAAAAATTCTGTTCAAGTTCAGTCTGCGTAAGTCCTACAAGTTCATGGCTGTTGTAGTTGATCCACGGGTTGTCGCCGGGAGATTCAATCTCAAACTTGCGGCACCAGTAGTCAGGCTGAATTGGAAGCTGTTCCTTGTACTTGTAAATTTTGTAGTCATGCACAACAACTTTTATATTTTCGCGCGGAACACCTTTTTCGAGAAGAATTCCGACCAGATAATTGAGTGTTCTTCCTGAATCAAAAATGTCGTCAACAAGCATAACCTTGTCGCCCATGCGCAGGTAGTCCGGGGAATACGTCCAACCGTCAATTCTTACTGACTCGTGCTTGTGAACATCGCTGTAACTTCTTGCAACAACTGCGGCATAAAGAACGGGCTTGTGGTTTTTGAGCGCAACCTTGTAATATTCGCTTATGACGTTTGCCATGTAAGCGCCGCCCCGGAGTGAAGTGTAAATTATATCGGGAACAAATCCGTCTTTCTGGTAAATCTTATGGGCCAGAAGAAGTGCATCGTTTCTGACATTATCATACTGAAGAAATTCTTTCATAAAAACCTCAAAGAATATTATACAGTCATTCCGTGTTTTTTACAACGGACGGCGGTATTTTCTGTATACCTCTGAAATAATTCTGATTCCGTTTTCCACTTCATCGTCGGGACGGGCATAATTGAGTCTTATGCACTTTGAATAGTGCGGATGATTCTGTACCGGGGGAAGATCAGAGGATGAATCGGATCCGAAGAAGAAGTATTCACCCGGAACGACAATCACTCCCCTTTCCTTGAGTTTTGCATAGAATTCCATTGTTGTAATGCTTAAATCGCGCATAAGAATCCACAGAAAAATTGAACCTTCACCTTTGTGTACAGCGTAGTCGCCTCCTGCAAAATATTTGTGAATCCATTTTTGCGCAAGAAGATTTTTTCTTTCATAGAAGGGACGCACGCAACTGTCTGCATTTTTTACAAGTTCACCTGATCTTATGAGATTTGCTGCAATTGACTGACCCAGACTTCCAGAAGCAAGTGCAATAATTGAATTAAGATTTGAAAGTGCGGTAACAATTTCTTTTTTTGCAATAATTATTCCCGTGCGCAGACTTGGAAGGCCTATTTTTGAAAGGCTCATGCTCAGAATTATATTTTCGTTCCAGACAGGGGTTGCATCTTTGCTGAATATAATATGCGGCCAGGGAAGTCCGTATGCATTGTCTATTATAAGCGGAATTGAATACTTTTTGGCAAGGGCCGACAGCTTTTCGATTTCGACATCTGTAAGTACGTTTCCCGTAGGATTTGTAGGACGGCTTACACACATTGCGGCAACTTCTTCATGGTGGGAAAGATAGTTTTCTACTTTTTCGAGATCAGCAAAATACTTGAATGTATGGTCATCATATTCTTCGAATTTTGACGGAATGCTTACAAACGTGTCATTTTCTATTCCCTGGTCGGCGTATCCTACATATTCCGGAACAAGTGGAAAAAGTATTTTCTTTTTTTGCTGAACACCGTTCTGCGTAAATGTTCCCGAAAGAAGATTGAACAGATAAAAACATGCACTCTGGCTTCCGTTGCAAACAGCAACATTTTCGCTTTTTACGTTCCAGCCGTATGTTTTTGACAGATATGAAGCAACAGCCTCTATAAAATCTATCTGTCCCTGAGGGCCGTCATAGCGTCCGATAAGATCTTCAAACCTGCGGCCGTCAGACATAATCCGTTCCATTTCGCGGCGGTACATTGCCTCAATTTCGGGAATCTGTGCAGGATTTCCCCCGCCTAAAGAATAGGACGGCATTCCCGGAGGAAGCGGACTGCCCAAATCTTCCATGAGCCTTAATATTCCGGAATCACCTGTCATCTTTTTTCCAAAATCTGAAAACATTTTATATTTACCTCTTTATCTGGCTCTTCAAACATATTTGTGCGAAGGCTTCATTATTTTTTTGCAGTTTCTGTAATGCTTTTTTTTGTATTTTTTCTGGGACGCCTGTATTTTACCGAAAGGACTTCTTCTGAGGAATCAAAATCAACGGTTACCGTACCGCCGTCGGGATCTGTTCCGGCAAGAAGAATGTCTGCTACAGGATCTTCTATTTCACGCTGGATAAGCCTTCTCATAGGACGTGCACCCATTGAAGGATCATAGCCTTTTTTGGAAAGATAATCCCTTGCTTCGTCTTTTATACAAAGGCTTATGTTCTTTTCAGAAAGACGGCTGCAAAGTTCGGCAAGTTCAAGATCGAGTATTTTTGAAACCTGCTCTTTTCCCAAAGGATTGAATACAAGAATGTCATCCACGCGGTTAAGAATTTCGGGTGACATTATGCGCTTTAATTCTGAAACAGCCCCGGACTTTATGTCTTCGTAAGGAAGCACACCTTCTTCCATTGAAGTAAAGCCTACGCGTCCTTCAGATGTTATCTGCCTTGCGCCGGCGTTGCTTGTCATTATGACGACTGTGTTTCTGAAATTTACAACGTGACCAAGATTGTCCTTAAGTTCGCCTTCCTCCAGCATCTGTAGAAGAAGATTGAATATATCGCTGTGGGCCTTTTCTATTTCATCAAGAAGAACTACTGAATAAGGACGGCGCCTTACACTTTCTGTCAAGGTTCCTCCTTCTTCGTAGCCCACGTATCCCGGCGGTGCACCTACAAGTCTTGATGCGTTCTGTTTTTCCATAAAGTCGCTCATGTCTACCCTTATGAGTGCGTCTTCACTTCCGAACAGAAATTTTGCAAGGGATTTTGCAAGTTTTGTTTTACCCACGCCTGTTGGCCCAAGAAAAATGAATGAACCTACAGGACGCTTTGGAGACGAAACACCGGCCCGGCTGCGTCTTATGGCACTGCTCACGGCCTTTACAGCATCTTCCTGGCCTATAACTTCAGAACCAATGATTTTTTCCATATCAAGAAGATGCCTTCCTTCCCCGTCATCAAGCCTGTCTGTCGCTATTCCCGTAGTTGAACTTACTATTCTGCATATATCATCAACGGTTACATGTTTTCTTGAAGAGCGTACAGATTCCTTCCACTCGCTGTTAAGGAGATCTATTTTTCTTCTTACGTCAGATATTTTATCTCTTACAAGGGCAGCGCTTTCGTAGTCCTGTGAGGCAACAAGTTTTGACTTGCGTTCAGAAAGTTCTGAAAGCTGTTTTTCAAGACGATCAATTTCGGCAGGACGCACATCGCCCAGAATCTTTTTTGAGGCACCGGCTTCATCCATTACATCGATGGCTTTGTCGGGAAGAAAACGTTCAGAGATATAACGGCTGCTGTACTTTACGATTGCAGGAATTACCCCGTCGTCATAAATTACGCGGTGAAAGTCTTCATAGCGAGATTTTATTCCTTCAAGAATTTTTTCTGTATCGTGTTGTGAAGGCTCTTCTACCCTTACAACCTGGAAGCGTCTTGCAAGCGCGCTGTCTTTTTCAAGATACTTGCGGTATTCTTTTGTCGTAGTTGCACCAAGAAGCTGCATTTCTCCGCGGCTTAGTGCAGGCTTAATCATGTTGCTGGCATCCATTGAACCTTCAGGACCGCCGGCGCCGATTATTGTATGAAGCTCGTCTATGAAAAGAATTATGTTTTTGTTTTCCTTTATCTCTTTCATCACGCGCTTGAGTCTTTCTTCGAATTCACCGCGGTATTTTGTTCCTGCAATGAGGGCTGCAAGATCCAGCGCAAGAACTTTTTTTCCAAGAAGATCGCGCGGAACGTTTCTCATTGCAATGCGCTGTGCAAGACCTTCTGCAACCGCAGTTTTTCCGACACCCGGCTCTCCTACAAGAACGGGATTATTTTTTGTTCTTCTGCACAAAATCTGAACAACGCGACCTACTTCTGCATCGCGTCCTATTACAGGGTCTGTGTCGCCCTTTGCTGCTTCTGCCGTAAGATCGCGGCTGTACTGTTCAAGAAAAGAAGAGCGTGACTGTTTTTTTTCAGAAGAATAACTTCCGTCTGACATTGCATTCATTCTTGGCGGAATAAAGTTGCGTTCAATTCCCTGCTCTTCCCGGTTTTTTTGTGCAGAAGTCGGAACTTTTTTCTGAACATCACGCACTGTCTGTCTTACAGAAGAAAATTCAATTCCGGCTTTGGCAAAATATGTAGACGCAATGGACTTGGGTTCGTTTACCAGCGCCAGAAGAATATGTTCTGTTCCGGTATAGCCGTCACCCATTGTATGCGACTGGAATTCTGCATTTTTCAAAAGACCTTCTGTTCTTTCGGAAGGCGGAATATCATCAAGGCTTTTGTCTGGAAAACGCGACGGCATGCTCTGTTCCACAGCCAGCTGCATTGTAAGAACATTTATTCTCAACTGCCTGAGTGTAATATAACCGAGACCGTCTGCCGACTTTAGCAGAGCCAGAAGCATATGTTCGGGCTCGAGCTGCATGGAACCAAGCTTGCGTGCTTCATCTGGTGCCAGTGCAAGCATGAGACGCTGTGCCCTTGGGGAAAGTTTTTCTATCATCATAAAATTACCGTACCTCTGATCATTTTGATTTCAGCGGGCGCTGTTGTGCTGAATCTGCAGATTTTCAAACGCCTCCTGAAGTATAAGAGCGCGAAGCCTTTCTATTTTTTTATCTTCAGAACCACTGACATCATCTTCAAATTTAAATTTTCCGTTGTCCAGAACATATCTTAAATGACCTTCCTGAATTCTGTACAAAAGTGAATGCAAATCAGTTTCATTTATTCCGGAAAGAAAGCCCATATCAAGTGCCCACTTTACGCCGCCAGTTATTTCTATTGCTTCACGCAAAGTCACAAATACACTGGAACGCGCAATGGATGCGGCTCTGTACATATAATTCTGCACCGAACTCGGAACAGTTCTGCGGCATTCTTCACGGGCTGCCCGTTCAGCATCTATTACTTTTTTACAGAGCGCAATGATAGAAGCAACCTGATCAAATTCTGTTCCTGAAATGCAGTTTGTACTTGAAATTCTGTAGTATCCGCCAAGTGCTGCACCGTCAAAATTCCTTCCCGAAAGTACACCTGCCCCGCCGCTTGCATATTCTGCAGACATAGAAAAACCTGCGGCCGCCACTTCTTCTGAAAGTGAACGTATACGTCCCAACATGCACAAAGAAGGAAGGTGTGCAGAAAAAGAAAGTCTCATTCCGCTTCCGCAGTCAGCTATTGAAGATGTCAGATAACCAAAATCATAACTGGCGGCAAACTGAACAAAATGCTGAATATCAGAGTCCAGTTTGCCTGTAATTACAAGAGGTCTGTCAAAATCCATTCCTGAAAAAAAAGAAGCAATTCTTACGTGATCGCCGCAGTTTACTGTACAGGAAACTTTTCCGTCTGAGCGAAGAATTATACCCGCATTCCTGTATTCGTCAGAAGGCAGAATATTTCTTTCGCGCATAATCCTGAACGCATTGGAATCAAGAAGATTTGCAGCAACTGTCTGGTACCGCTCTGAATCTTCAAGTCTGTTGAAGGCATCAAACACGATTGACATTACACGCGCGCCGTCTGAATCATCCAGACGTTCGGGAAACGGGAAATTGGCAAGATTTCTGTGAAGTTCCACGGCCGTAGAAACAACGACATCCTGTTCGCTTCCGGGACGTGCATACCAGGTGTCGGTTATTTCAGGAGAGCTGCCCATTGTCTTCCCCCGTAAAGCTTCCGTCCCCTGACACGGCTGTCTTTTCAAGTGCCTTAAGATAATCGCGGTAAAGTGCGGCCTTTTCATAGTTTTCGGCAGCAACAGCATCATCAAGTTTGTTTCTTAAAATAATCCTGTCGTTAAGAACAGAATGTACCGTAGAAAGACGCGCAGGCATTGTTCCCTTGTACGGTTCTACCGGTCCTTTTTGTGAAAGAAGTGCGGTTACATCGTCCCTGAATATGGCATAACATTCCGGGCATCCGACATTGAGTGTCTTTTTTATTTTTCCAAGACTTGTTCCACATACAGGACAGAGTTTTTTGTCGGCTTCTTCCATTCTTCTTTTTGTATCAGCAAGTTCCTTGAACAAAACTCCAAGCGATGCCTGTATGCTTTTTGGGTCAGGATTAATTCCCCTTTCAACGGCACATTCCACGCAGATATTGATTCTGCGCTTCTGGCTGCCGCCGGTTATCTGTTCCATATAGATGACAGCTTCTCTCTCATGGCAAAAATCGCAAAGCATAAAATTCCTCTAAAAATAAGCCTGAAAATTCTTATTTAAACACCTTATTCTAGCATAAATCAGACTTTACGCAAAGTATCCAGCGGTTTTTCACGGCCTGCCCATATTGCAGGGACAGCAGAAACAGCAAAAACAAGAACCAGAGTTCCCAAAATAATGGCCAGAATACCTTCAGCCGGAACTTCAACAGGAATTTCCTGAAGATAAAAAGCAGGATCAAGTATATGCACATTTACAGTGGCACCTGCATTTTCAGGAGAAAAAAGTGCAAGCTTAAGCCGAAGGAAAAAATTTGCAACAGATTCGGCAGCGTGAATTATTGAATTGACATTTACGCCTACAAGAAGTCCTGCCGGAATACCAAGCACAAGCCCTGCAGCACCAGAAAACATTCCCGCAGCAAGAAATGAAAGCGTAATTCCGCCTGAAGAAGCACCTACACTCTTTAAGATTGCAATTTCTTTTCTGCGTTCCATCTGCACCATCACTAGGGCCGAACTTATATTTATACTTGCCACAAGAACAATCAGAAGCATTATAAGAAGAACAAGAGACTTTGTTGAAGAAAAATTTTCATACTGTGCGGCATTTTCTTCGTCCCAGCGGCTTACATAAGCACCCTCGATTCCGTCTTCCCCAAAAAGAAATTTCTGAACATCGCGCGCAATAAAAACAAAATCTTTTGAAAAAGGATTCTGCGTGGTAAGACCAATTACAAAACTTACAGAATTTCTTGCCAGTGAAGTAAAGCCTGCCTCAAGCGGAATAAAAACCCACAGCGCATCAAGTTCCTGGTAACCGCATGAAACAATTCCTGTTACGGTAAACTGCGCTACTTTCGGAACAGGACGCGCACTTCCTCCTGCGGTGATAAGAGAAATTCTGTCTCCTGGATGCACCCCAAGAAGTTCTGCAATTTTTTGTCCTA
The DNA here is from genome assembly GCF_016117655.1 of Treponema peruense. NCBI lineage: Bacteria > Pseudomonadati > Spirochaetota > Spirochaetia > Treponematales > Treponemataceae > Treponema > Treponema peruense. The sequence goes on along the minus strand of NZ_CP064936.1, from coordinate 1,028,879 downwards.
TAACTGCGTTTCTGGGACTGTCAAGATCTGCCTTTCCTTCTACAACTTTCAGAAGCGAAGAAAAGCTTTCGTTTTTAACAAAGATATCAGGCTCCACTGCCCTTACCGACGCACCCGTTCTGTAACCGCCCGCCGCAGCAAGTGAACTTCCCCTTACTTCGGGAAAAGCGCCTGTTATGGTTTCAAGTTTTAGAATTTTGGCGGCGGCTTCCTGCATTGCAGAGGCACTTTGGGCAGATGCAGATGATGAGTCAAGGTGAACGCTTATGTCGTGGGATGAAAGATGTATAAGACGTCCTGTCATTCCCTGAATCATTCCTTCACTAATTATAAGAATTGCAACAAGCGGAACAAGGCTTATTCCAATGCAGAGTGTTGCCCCCAGCAAACTGCGTCTTCCATTCGAGGATGTACGGCGGGTACTATGTCCGGGGAACAGCAGTCTTTTTGCATACATCAGTGATGAACGCACTGTCATCAGAAAGCCTCCGAGAGCCTGCCCGACTCTATTCTGTATTTTATGTCACCGCGTGACGCAAGTGTCATATCGTGTGTTACAAGCAGAAGCGTTTTGTTGTATTTTTCTGCCATGGTAAAAAGCAGGTTTCCTATAAGGGCTGCATTTGCCGGATCAAGGTTTCCTGTAGGTTCATCTGCAAGAATAAGTTCTGGGTCATTTACAAGACTTCTTGCAACGGCGACACGCTGTCTTTCCCCTCCAGAAAGCTGAGACGGAAGATGTTCTGCACGTGAAGAAAGACCTACATCATTCAAAAGCGATTTTGCTTTTTCCATAGCCGCGCGTTTTGGAACACCAGCCATATAGGCCGGAAGAAAAACATTTTCCAAAGCGGTAAAATCTTTCAAAAGATAATGGAACTGGAATATAAGACCAAGAACCGAGCGCCTGAATTCGGGAAGAGAGCGTTCATTCATTTTTGCCACATCTTTTCCGTTAACGCAGACACTTCCGCCTGTTACAGAATCAAGGCCGGCAATTATATTGAGCAGAGTTGATTTTCCGCTTCCGCTTTCACCGACAATAACGCATTTTGTTCCTCGAGAAACCGACATATCCAGATCTTTCAGTATTGTAAGATTTTCACTTCCGGTAACATATGTTTTTTCAAGAGCGCTGATTTTTAAAATAATATTATCTGCATCATTCATCTCTGAGCACCTCTGCTACTTTCATTTTCAATATATTTCTTCCGGCAAGGGCTGCTGCCAGAACTGACGAAAAAATTCCGAATAAAAAAACAAACGCAACTTCCTGTGGGAACATTCTTGCAGGAATATTGGCATACACTGCAAACATCGGGTTTTCGGAAAGATAAGGAAGCGACTGCGGTGAAATTATCGAATAAATTATGTACATAAAAAAATACTGCGCCTTTGACAAAAAGGTAAAAACGCCTTCTATGTTAAGACACAAAAAAATCCCAAGAAGAAGTCCCGGAACACAGCCCCCGATTCCTACAGAAGCGCCCTGCATTACAAACACGTTTTGAACGTCACGCGGATGTGCGCCAAGGGCTGAAAGAACCGCAATATCATCTTTACGCTCATACACAAGTCTCCGCATTCCGTTGTAAATGTTTACAGCAACGACAACAAAAATCAGCAGAATAAGAAGGAACATCATTGTCTTTTCCATTCTTAGTGCACCAAAAAAACTTCTGTTGTAATCGCGCCAGACCGAAACCTGTGCATCAGGAAATTTATTCTTAACGGCTCCAAGAAAAGCCATTTCCCCAGAAGAACCGGATGTTTTTATTCCGAAAGTTTTTTTTGCCCCGGCACCGAAATTCGTTTTTCCGGCATCAAGGCTTATAAAAGAATATGCGGCGTTTATGTCAGAATATCCGCAGAAAAAAATTCCCTTTACGACAAACTGCCTGTTTGCAGAAAGAAGGCTTACGTCAGAAGAACCGCTGAGCGCAAGTATGTTAACGCGACTTCCTACATGAAGTCCCAGATTGTGTGCCAGAGTGTTTCCTACAATTATTCCGTCACCGCCCGAAAGATCAAATTTTCCTGCAACCATGCGCAGCTGTTTCTTAAAGCCTGCATCTTCCTGCATTGTATTCTGCGGAACAGCACGTACAAGGGCTGCACTCTGACGACCGCCTGTTCCTGCCATAAGCCCCTGGGCTTCATAAAACGGAACAACACATTCAACGTCACTGCGACCCGAACACCACGACAAAAATTCTTCTTCCTGCTGCTCCGTAATATTTGAAACGCGCGCATCATACGAACTTATTTCCATAATGGCATCCTTAAAACTCATCTGAAAACCGTTCATAACGCTCAATACAACAATGAGGGATGCAACACCAAAACAAAGTCCCAACGAAGCAAGTGCCGAAGTTACCGAAGTACGTCCCTTTCTGTTTATTCTGCTGATTCTTCTGGACACAAAATAAATCCACTTAAAGCCGCTCAAAACTACCTTCCTTCTTCAAAGCCCGGTGACGAAATCTTTTCATCAGTCCTGATTCCATTTTCATAGCGAGCAATAACAGTAAAGCCGCCGTCAAAGTACATTGTTTCAATACAGGTTTTGTCATCAAGATATCTGCTTACAAGCCTGAGTTTTCCGTTTTCATAAAAACGCATATCCGGTGTCTGAGAAATTCCTGTATAAGAAAAAACTTTTTTTCGTACAAAGCCGCTGTCATTTTTATTTTCTTCTTCCGCGGAATACAAAATTTCTTCTTCAGAAAGAATTCTTTTTTCACTGTCCCATGTCATGCTCACAGAAGATTCAAGAATCTTAATATCAGGAAGCGGATTATTTTCTGTCGAAAGTGGATCTTTTTTTACCGAATAAAAACTGCGTTTTGTAACAAGACCCGCAGCATTTTTTTCAGAAACAACAACCGTCCCTGCAGCAAAATTTTCTTCTGTCACAACAGACTCTCCCAGTGCCGAATAAGTCCAGGAAGTCTTTGAAAGCAGAACAGAGTCTTTTTCTGTTGAAGCATTTTCCCAGACAAGTTTTTCTTTCGGAAGATAATCACTGTCAAATTCAACGCGGGTAACACAATCACTGTTAACAGACACAAGCGACTGCCCAAGAGAAGAATCAACTTCTTTTGTATATGAAGCAAGCGGAATAAATTTTTCTTCGCCGTATTCAAACAGTCTCATTTTATTTTCTGAATCCAGATACAAACGTTCCGATACAGGTTTTTCTTCTTCGGAAACATTTGCGACATTTTCTTCTGAAAAAAAATCCTGCGGAATTGCGTCATCGGTTGCAAAGAGAAAATTCTGCACTGATTTTATTTTTTCTTCAACGGACTCTTCTCTTCTTTGTTCCGAAACAAAAAGCTGCGGCACAGGAAGAACGGCCTTAAACCATTTCTGAGAGGCATAAAGATTCGGAAAGAGAAGATAAAATGAGAGAACAGCAGTGGCAAAATCCATTGTTAAAGTCCCAGAAATTCCTTTATATACCCCTGCGGATTGAATTGTGCAATATCTGCATATTTTTCACCGTTGCATACAAATGCTGCAGGAATTCCCAATTCCTTTCCTATAGAAATAAGAACGCCACCGCGTGCAGTAGAGTCATATTTTGTAAGAACAAGAGCGTCTACACCGACTGCCTCATTAAACACTTCTGCCTGCCTGAGTGCATTCTGTCCTGTTGTCGCGTCAATCACAAGAATTTTTTTATAACAGCCTTCATCAGCTTTTGATGCTGCAATTCTGTCTATCTTCTTGAGCTCGTTAACAAGATTTTCTTTATTGTGAAGACGGCCCGCAGTATCGGCAAGAACGAGTCCCCCTCCACCGGCACGGCAGGCTTCGGCAGCGTCAAAAACAACGGCCGAAGGATCACTTCCCATCTGGTGCTTTACAACGCGTATTCCGAGTTTTTCGCCGTGCATTGCAATCTGGTCAACAGCAGCGGCCCTGAACGTATCGGAGGCAGCCATAATTACACCGGTTCCGGCAGAAGAAAAAAGTTTTGCCATTTTTGCAACGCTCGTAGTTTTGCCGACACCGTTAACACCAAGAACCATATAAACATTTACTTTTCCTTCGACGGGTGAAAGTTTTTGTGCATGGACAAATTCCAAAAGTATTTTTTCAAGTTCAGAAGTAATTGCGTTTTCGCCTGAAACTTTTCCTTCGCGGCATTTTTTTTCAAGACTGTCTACAATTTCTACAGCAGTGCGGGCACCAACGTCCCCTTCAATAAGAGCATCAGTGAGTTCTTCAAAAAAATCAGAATCGCTGTTTTTATGTATTCCGAACAATGCCTTGAGTTTCTGTCCAAAAGAAGTTTTTGCCATAATTACCTCTAAAAAAATATTTAAAATTATTTATCTGCATTTTCAGCGGACGTTTCTTCAGAAACATCAGAAGCCTCTTCCAAAACTTCAGAAGAAACTTTTTCATCCACAATCAAAAGAGACTTTTCCCTTGCCGCTTCAATAGTATCATCATCGGCATAAACTGCATTCTGCGGAAGAACAGAACTGGCAGCCCTGAGATAACGCACCAATTCAAACACAAAGAAAGAAGCACACGCAATTGTTATACCGCCAGAAACAATACGAACTGTATTCCATTTTTCAACTTCAGAAATATCACCCAGATATCCTGAATTATATGCGTTCACAGAAGAATTATATTTTCCTGTTCCAAACAAAGTTACAGGAAGTGAAAGAACCAGTGCAGTATATCCCCTGTATGTCCAAATTCGTCTTTTGTCAATAACCGCAGCATTGTCAACGCTCTTTCCCTTTACCACAAGCTGCACCCCGTCTTTCTGAAGATTTTCAGGAATGTAATAAAAAAATCCAAGTTTGTCTCCGGGCTTCTCTACAATTCTTGTTTTTTTCTTACCGGAACTATCAGTATATTCTTCTTCTACTTTTTCAATTCCTCTTTCTTCAGAAACAAACCGTCCCATAACAGGACTTCCGTTTACAGTAGCCGAAGCAGACGGAATTCCATGTGAAATTCTTCCCGAAAAAATTCCGTCGGCATAAAGACTTCCCGGAACAGGATCAAAAAGAGTCAGGCTTACTACGGCAGGATTTGTTTTTTCCATGGGAATAAAAACCCTGTGCTGAATTCCGCCGGAAAAATTATATGCCAAAGATTTTGAAACAAAACCGTCACATTCAACTTCAAGCGAATGAATTCCGGGACGCGCAATTATTTTAGGCGGAACTTTATTGTATACAACTCCGTCAAAAATAATTTTTACAGAAGAACGGCATTCCTCAGGCTGAATATCAAAAAAAATTTCTGCCGGAAGACTGTTCGTCACAACTGGAACAATATAGCGCGCAATGTTTCCTGCAATGCTTATTACATCAGAAAGCGGCCCGACTTCTGTAACCGTTCCCAAAACCTTTGCGCCCGGAAAAACCCTAAGAGTGCATGTTACAGAAGCGTAGTCCCCGTAAACGTTTATCACTCCGTCAATCAGTCCGTTTATTTTGGCATCAATCACGGCTTTTTCAAACCGTCTTTCACCGACAGAACCTTCAGCTTCAAAAAGAGAATCAGGACTGTTTTTGTAAAGCACAACATGTTCTTCCCGAGCCGGAATATCAGAAGCATGATTTTTTCTTAAAAAGGGAGGCGCATGAAAAAAAGACGGCGCCTTTTTTTCAGGATCATTTTCAGAAGAATAATCGGGCGATGATTTTTTTATATTCTCATCAATATCCTTTTTTATTCCGTCAATTTTTTTTTCAATTTCTGCAATTTTCTTTTGTGCACGGTCTGCATTCCGCTCAGAAACGACAACAGAATCCCTTTCCTTCACTTCCTTCGAAAGCTGAAGAAAAAGAGACTGCCGTTCAGTGCGGAATTTTTCATACTCACGGTCCTTGAGTTCTTCTGCCGAAGTTTCTCTGTCAAGCCCGACCGAAATTCTTTCAAGAACAAGAGTGGGAATAAGGGATGCCGCGCCTTCCGCAACAGAAGAGCGTGTCCCTTTTTGGGCAAAAGAGAATTTTCTTGCCGCTATTACCCAATCATCCGCATGCAAACAGGAAAGAGCAGCTGTCATCAAAAACGATGCAACTGTTTTCCTGAGCGCAGACGGTCTCAAAAAGAACATCTTTATGCGTCGTCCCCGATATCGTCATCATCGTCAGAAGAAGATGCCGGCAGTCCCTTCCATTTTGCAGAAAGGTATTCGTCCAAAAAGCCGTCAATGTCCCCGTCCATAACACCCTGAATGTTTCCGACAGAATATTTTGTACGGTGATCCTTAACCATGGTATAAGGCTGGAAAACGTAAGAGCGGATCTGGCTTCCGAAAGAAATATCTTTTTTCTCGCCGGCAAATTTCATATTGTCCTTCTCGCGCTGTTCCTTGTAATATTCATAAAGTCTTGAACGCAGAATACTCATTGCCGTAGCTCTGTTCATAAGCTGCGAACGTTCACTTTCACACTGAACAACGATTCCTGTCGGAAGATGCGTAAAGCGTACGGCAGACTCTGTTTTGTTGACATGCTGTCCGCCTTTTCCTCCGGCCCTGAAAGTATCTATTCTCAAATCCTTCGGATCAATTTTGACTTCAATACTGTCATCCAGAACAGGAAAAACGTAAACCGATGCAAACGAAGTATGTCTTCTGGCATTTGCGTCAAAAGGACTTATTCTGACAAGTCTGTGAACACCTGCCTCACCTTTTGTATAACCGTAAACATAGGGACCCGAAATCTTCATATTGATAGACTTGAGTCCGCCTTCTGCTTCTTCTTCAGAAAGAACTTCTGTTTTGTAACCGTGGCGTTCTGCCCAGCGCTGGTACATGCGGCTGAGCATAAATGTCCAGTCACAGGCTTCGGTTCCGCCGGCTCCTGCATGAACAGAAAGGAAACAGTCGTTTTTGTCAACTTCATCACTAAGAAGATTCAATATACTTTCGTGGTCGTATTTTGCCTTTGCCTTTTCATAAAGTTCTTTAAGTTCTTTTTCGACGCTCTGGTCATTTTCTTCTACACCAAGGTCATACAGGGTTTCCATATCAGAAACTTCCTGAATAAGTTCGCGCCAGGGTTCAATTCTTCCCTTAAGCATTTTTATGTCATTCATAACCCTGGTAGCTTTGTCATTGTCGTCCCAAAAACCGGGTGCCGTAGTAAGAGCTTCTTTTTCTGCTATTTTTTTGTCAATCTCATCCGGGTCAAAGACGCCCCCAGACATCCATGATATTTTCCTTCAACTCCGAAATAGGAACTCTTAAATCCTCAAGCATAATTTATCCTCAAAAAATATTCTCCGCAAAATACATGCGGGCAAAAAACAATTTAGGTTATCTCCAAAAATTGCAATTTTTAGAGATTCCATTTATTTTGCACAGGGAGCAAAGGCACACCGTCTCCATTTTTTCTGCCGCAGTTCTGTAATTACAAACTGGCCTTCAACAGGAAACTGATAGAACCTTACTTTGTCATAATAATCTGTCACGCGGTCAATGTCTTTTTTCAATGCAACAATATCACTTTCACTAAAGCGCATATTTTCCCAGCAGAAACGCTGAATCTTCGAGAATGCAAATTTTGTCAGAATATCAGTCAAATCCTTTCCGCTTTCAATGCTACCGGGTTCGACAATTACCGAAACAAACATACAATATAGAATAAATGAAAGTGCAATTATTGTCAAACACAGGCACCGGTTTTCCAGCCGCACAAATCCTTTCCGCCAGCAAAAAACAGTTCAAAAATCTACGGGTTGAAAAATCCCTCAATTTGTTACATTATATGTGTATGAAACCAACCGGAATTTTTCACTTCCTTACAATAGTCGCAGTCTGCTCAATATTCAGAGTACCTGTTTTTTCACAAAGTGCAAGACCTGTAGTGACAGGAATAAATGCAGAAGGAACTGCAGACAATTTAATAACAGTATCATGGATTCTTCCAAAAGAGCGGCAGGGAATATATGTAAGCGGCTTTAAAATTTACAGAAATACAAGGCCAATAAAAGACTTCCGCAGCCTTACAGAACTAAAGCCACTTGCAATACTTCCAGCCGGAACAATCTCCTACACAGACACCGTAAATCCTTCGGTTGAATATTACTATGCAGTTCTTTCACTCACAAAAAGCGGTACAAAAGAAACAGAGCCGCTTTTTTATGACGAAGAGCTTGACAGCGGAACAGAACAAAATGCGGGAACCCTTCTCGAAGTGTTGATTCCGGGAGTAAATTCCACGGTAATAGGAGCAAGGTCCGTTTATTACGAAAAAAAAACAATTGTCTTCAGAAAAAACAGCAGCAAAACAGCCCACTATTGAACCAAAAACATACGAAAACGGTGAAATAAGGGAACTTCCACTTCCCTATGTAGACATTCTTGGAGACGGAACAAAACACGAAAAAACAATAAGCAAAAAAACACAAGAAACGGCGTCTTCTTTTATCAGGCAGAAAAAAGAAAGCGTACGAACAAAAAAACTCAGTCCGTATATTTTTGACGAAGACCTGATAAGTCCTCCTGGCGGTGACGACTACCTTCTGTTCGACATACTGAAGACAACGTTTATAAAGAAAAAATATTCAGACGCCGCAGTTTCTCTCCAAAAATTTCTTGCCCAGAACAGAACAAAAGAAACTTCAGCGCGGGCAGCTTTTTATCTTGGAGAATCCCATTACTTTATGGAAAATTACGACACAGCTGTCAGTGTATTTCTAGGTCTCGCAGAAACCTATCCCCAACTTACAAACCGCTGGATAGAAAGTTCCTTGGATTTGTACCGGGCACCAATAGAACAATAAATGTATGTCCAAGCAGCCTGCACAAAAAAGCGGGCTGTTTTTTTTAATCAAATTATATTTCTGATAAGACCAACCAGTTCTGATTCTCTTGGCTGAATTTTAAGCGCCTCTTTAACAGAAGAAGCATCTTCATTACTTTCTGAATTCTGAACCACAGGCTCTCCAGAAGAATCAGCGGCAGGTCTTGCAGAAGAAGCAACACTTTCACTGCTGCCGGAATTTTCAGAAAGTTCCACAAGAACAACTTCATCCCCTGCATTCATCACATCATAAAAACCGCGTTTTTTGTATTCACCGGAACACAGTTCTTCATTGACAGTGACGGCCGTAAAGGTACCAAGAATATTTTTTTCATCATAAGTAATTCCCGGTCCCCTGTCTTTTGTGCGTATACTGCCCCTGCGTACAACATCAAATTTTGAACCTGCCGTTATTCCGTCACTGCGCCCCAAATCTACCAGAAGTGTTCCGTTTGTTGCCGAAACAATCTTTCCGCGAATAGGAAGAATGTCCAGAACAGACCGTCTGAATCTTCGCAGAGTGCGCGCCATACAGTCATTGCCTGTCCTGTATATGTCAATTTCAGTAGTTTTTGTTCCCGTCCTTGCAGAATATATATAAGCCTTGAGTCCAAAGGAACGTTCGCTTTCTTCGGGGGAAATAATAATAAAATAATCCCTTCCCGAAGAGCGCGCGTGACGGAATGCATCAGAATAACCGCCGATCGGTTCCGTAAGAACATCTACAGAAGTGGATGGAACTGCAGAAAAAATATCACCGGCCGCACGAACAGCAATCTCTTCCAAGTCGGCGTGAATAAGCCTTACATTTTTTTTCTGAAAGTAAAGACCAATGTTCCACCGCGTTTTGTCCAGATAAAACGGATCCACATTCCATCGTTCTGAAAGATTTCCGGCCATTAAATTCTTCAAGGCTTCAGCGGAATCTTCATTACGAATTTGAACAGCGGTCTTTTTGACTTCCGGCGAATTTTCATTTCTGCGTACATTATCTTCCTGCGTCACAACCGGAACAGAATTTGCACTTATAAAATCAAGCTGTTTCAGGTAAAGTTCGTAAAGCCCTTCCCTGCTGAGCAAATCTGCAAAGTTCTGTCTTACTGACAAATCAAGCGGTGCTACAGAAAGAGCTTTCTGATATTCAAAACGTTCCCCCGGGCCGTCAAATTTAGCGGCATATTCACGGGCTTTTGAAATATGAAAAGAAGCCCAACCCTGCCGTCTGCTGTCTTCTACGGGAATATTGTCGGCAACAGTTTGTTCAAAACAGGCACGCATCACTTCATCCTGTGGGTTCAGCGAAAGACCTGTTTCAAAACTTTTAAGAGCGCCTTCAACATCACCCTTCTTTTTCTGCGAAAGGCCCATAAGATACCACGCGTCAGAAAGATTTCTGTTTCTTCCTATCCTGAACAAACATATATCCAAAACTTCATCATACCGGCCTTGAGTATAAAGTATAGACGAAAGAAGAGCATAGGCATCATCAAAATCCGTCTGAATCTGAATTGCACTTCTCGCACGGAGTTCTGCTTCACGAAGATTTCCGCTTTTTGCAGCAAGATAGGCAGCCAGGTAATGAACTTCCGAAGATCCGCTGTGTGACTCCAGTGCCTGCGATATATAATTTGCAGCCGACTCTGTTTTTCCCATTTCTGCGCTGACCAGGGCAAGACTCAAAAGAGCCTTGCGGTTGGTTCCATCACGTTTAAGCGCTTCGGAATACAAAAATTCGGCAGAAGAAATTTTTCCGTCAAGAAGATCCAGTTCTGCGAGTCCAAAACGGGCATCAATATTATTGGGACTTGTTTCAAGTATGGAAGAAAAAATCTTTTCTGCTTCATCAAGACGTCCAAGACAAACAAGAGACATTCCCTGAAGATTTCGCACAGAATCCATGTTTTTTGAATATTTCTCTGCATTACCGGCATATTCCAAAGCCAGATCATAATTCTTTAGATTGTAACAGCACAGTGCAAGACTATACCAGGCATCACCGTACTTTGGGTTCAATTCCAGTGCCTCACGGTAAAGTTCTGTAGCCCCCAAAAAATCATTACGGTTTCTAAGTTGTTCAGCTTCAGAAAAATAATCCAGCGCAGAATAAGTTCCTGAAGGAACAGCAAAAGCATAAACAGCTGCAAACAAAGAGAGAAATACAAATAAAATGAATTTACATGCAGATTTTTTCAAGTATCACTCCGTAAAAGGCAAATTAATTTCTGTCATCTTCCGATCCGTGATAAACGACTTTAATTGTATTGACTTTATGGCCTTCCATTTCCTGAACTATAAAATCATACTGATTCCACGAAACTTTTTCAAATTTAACAGGAATTTTCCCGAACAAATCAAAAACAAATCCGCCCAGAGTATCAAAATCTTCAGCCGGGAAAGATGCCCCTATTGTTTCATTAAGATTATCCAGATCCACGCGGGCATCACAAATCCACACATTGTTTCCCAGAGAAATTATATCTTCCCTTTCGTTGTCAAACTCATCCTGAATATCACCGACAATTTCTTCTATAATATCTTCCATGCAGACAATGCCACTTATTCCGCCGTATTCATCAATTGCGATGGCAATATGAAGATGCTTTCTTTTGAATTCGCGCAGCAGTCCGTCAATACGTTTGCTTTCCGGAACAAAATATGCCTTGCGTATAATGCGCTCCAAATCAACGCTCTGCCTGTTTGCAAAAGCCTTAATCAAATCCTTTACATACAGAACGCCAACAACATTATCTATCGAACCTGAATAAACAGGAAACCTCGAGTGTCCGCTTTCGGTAACACGCTTAAGAAGTTCTTCTTCAGGAGTTTCTATCGAAATAAAATCCACATCAATTCTGGGAACCATAACTTCTTTTACCGTAGTAACAGAAAGATCTTCAACTCCCTGAATCATGTCATTTTTTTCTTCGGCAAGTAAATCCTGCTGTTTTTCATCCACTGCAAGTGAAGAATTGTCTTCTTTTTTTGACTTTTTTTTACCAAACATAAATAAACCCATATAAAAGTATTATCCTATTATTTTTTCCGACTCAAGAGAGTCTAATATTTCTTTTTGAATTCTGAGCATTTCGCAGACAGGTTCAACACCTTTCTCAACATGCTCTTCACCATGGTCAAATCCGTTAAGATGAAGCATTCCGTGAACAAGCAGCCGTTTAAGTTCGTCATTGCAGTCAACATCAAAATATTCTGCATTCTTCGGAAGAGTCTCAAGGCTTACTGCAATGTCACCTGCTTCAAGCCATTCTGTACCGTCATCATCACAATAAGTTCCGCCGTTTTCAAAACTCAAAACATCGGTGGGGCTGTCAATATTTCTGTAATCAGAATTCAATTTGCGGATAAACTCATCTGAGCAGAATAAAATTGAAACTTCCTGACCGTCATAACCGGCCCTGTCCATTGCCTTCAAAAAAAACGGCTCTACTTTTGAAATCCATTCAGGAACAGGAATTCCCTCTTCTGTATCAACAAGAATTCTATTTGGCATTATTCTTTCCCCTTGTCTTCTTTGGCTCATCAGATTTTGACGCAGTTTTTTCTCTGGTTTTACTTTCCTGAACTGAAGTTTTTTCTGCGCTCTTATCAAGAGTTCTGTCTTTTTCTGCAGAAACACTTCCTGAATCAGGATCTTTCTGGTCAGGATATTCAATACGGCTGTGATAATACCCCGCCAGAATCTGAACAAACGAATCGTGGATTTTTGTCAAATCATTGAAAGTAAGATCGCAGTTATCCAGCTGGTGAAGTTCAATTTTTCCGTTAATCAGTGCCGAAATAAATTTATCCAGACGCGGAACAGACGGCTTTTCAAGTGTACGACAGGCAGCTTCTACTGTATCTGCGAGCATAACAACAGCGCTTTCCTTTGTCGAAGGGGGATTTCCTGTATATGCATAATCATCAGAACTGGCATTCGGGTCGGACTGCTTTGCCTCATTATAAAAATAAGCAATAACCTGGTTACCGTGATGTTCGCCGATAATATCAACAATCTGCTGTGGCAAACGCATTGCATGGGCCTTTTCCATTCCCCTCTTTACATGACTGCGGATTATGCTTACAGAAAGTGAAGGATTTATTGCCTTATGAATATTTTCACCGCCATTCTGGTTTTCAACAAAATACTCGGGATTATCCATTTTACCGATGTCGTGGTAATAAGCGCCCACTCTTGCCAAAAGAGAATTTGCCCCGATTTCGCGGCAGGCAGCTTCGGCAAGAGAAGCAACCATCATTGAATGATTGTAAGTACCGCTGCAGGTAACAAGCATTTTTTTCATTACAGGATTATTCAAATCACTAAGTTCCATCAGGCGGAACGGCGATGCCGTATTCAGAATCATTTCCAAAGGCGTCAGAAGTCCAAGACAGAGAATTCCCGAAATAAACCCGTTAAACGCAACACCGGTAAGTGAAAGAACAGCTTCGTTCATGGAATCATTGAAAATAACCTTGAACACAAGAAGAAAAACTACATTAAGAAGAGCCTGCAAAAGAGATGCAAAAATCATATCAATGCGGCGTTCAATTTTATTTACAATCCTTGAAGTAGCAAGCGAAATTGTAAGCGTAAAAAGAAACGGCACAAGCTGGTAAGAAGCCGCGTTAAGAACCCCGAGGGAAACAACTATAGAAAAAAAGACCGCATTAAGCTGGCCAAAAAGAATTGCCACAAGAACCACACACAATGTAGAAGGAATAATTACAGGCATAGCAAATGCAGAAGAAAACAAAACTGTCTTGCTTGCAAAAATAGCCATGGCATAAATTACAAGATAGAACAGACATTCCGTAACAATTTCTTTAAATTCAATTTTTCTCTTAAAATACAGACGGCTTCTGAAAAAGAAAAACAGAATACAGTTCAAAAGGTGAAAGATAACAGAATTGGCAAATGCCCTGTAGTCAATATAAGCCGGAGCCTCTGCCATTTTCTTGAGTTTAGCATACCCCTCTTCCGTAATTGGAAAACCTTTTCTGATTACCTTTTCATCTTTTTCAACAGAAACAGGATTATAAGCATCAGGTGCAAGACTTTTTGTAGCCTTGATTGTTATATCAGAAATCTGACCAATCTCATAATCCTCAAGATTATAGGAAGAAATTGTACTTGTTGTTGCAATCTTCACAAACGAAAGTCCGGAACAGACGACAAAAGTCACAAAAATCATTATTAAAACCGAATAATTGGATTTAATATACCGTCCAACCGATCCCATAATATAAGAAAAAGTTCCTTTTTTATTAGAATCCCTGTCTTTCTTCATTTTCATAAGCCTGAATAATTTGTTTAACCAACGGATTTCTTACCACGTCTGTCGAGGTAAGCTCAACTATAGAAATACCTTTTATATTGTTCAGAATTTTTGTAGAATGCACAAGTCCCGACTGAATTCTTGGCGGAAGATCAACCTGTGTCGGATCGCCTGTAATAAAGACCTTTGAATTTTCACCCATCCTTGTAAGAAACATTTTCATCTGTTCAGGAGTTGTATTCTGCGCCTCGTCAAGAATAACAGCACAATTTTTAAGGGTTCGTCCGCGCATATACGCAAGAGGTGCTGTTTCAATCAGATTATTGTCGTTAAGTTTTTTAATAGTTTCGCGGGGAAGAATAGAATTCATTGCATCATAAAGCGGTTTAATATAAGGATTTATTTTTTCCTGAAGATCACCGGGCAGGTACCCCAGGCTTTCACCGGCTTCAACAACAGGCCGCGTAATAACAATAGAAGAAACTTTATGACAAAGAAGCAGTCTTAAAGCTTCTGCGGCCGCAAGATAAGTCTTTCCGCTTCCTGCAGGTCCCAGAGCAAAAACAAGATCAGAAGAGCGCATCGCCAAAATCAAATCAGCCTGTCCTTTGGTTTCAGGATAAATTCTTTTGAATGCTCCGGGAATACTTACCGAAACATCAGATATTTTCCCCGAAACTTCAGTATTAAGCACAGACTGAATTATTTCTCTGTCGGTACCTGTTGACTCATTTACAGAAAACTCATCGCTGATTCTGTCAATAATAAATCTAAAATTCTCTGTTGTCTCTTTATCTTCGGAATTAACACTCAACTCGTTTCCTCTTGCAAAAACAGAAACACCAAGAAAGTTTTCAATCAGAGAAAGATTAGAATCGTTGGTTCCGCAGATTCTGTGTAATACTTCACTCTGCGGAATAATAATCGTATACAAAGACACTATTTGGCAGCGTCAGTAACAACGGCATCAGAAGACTCTGTTACAATATCTTCAGACTCTGAATCCAAGTAATCTTCAGTAACATCAGCTGCAGATTTAACGACACGGAATCCCAAATCTACACCGCGCAATGAAGGCTCGCTGCTTGCCCTGTTTTCAGCACGGCAGAAAGAAGCATCACTTAAATAAGAACCGCCCCTGCGTATTCTGCGTCCAGAAGAATCCTTATCATTTTCATTACATAATACAGAAGAGTCATACCAGCCGTACCAGTCCTGACACCATTCCCATACATTTCCGGCCAAATCGTAAAATCCCTTTGAATCAGAAGAACCAGACCTAACTGTCCTTGTTGAACCATCAGAGCTGCTTAAATTCCAGGAATCTTTTTCTTCTCCTGAAGCTGACTTTGCAGCATATTCCCATTCGGCCTCAGTCGGAAGTCTGAATCCACCGGCAGAAAAATTGCATTCAATTGAATTCCATACTGCTTTCATTTCTTCACTGTCATTTACTCTGGGAACAACGCCCCATTCCAAAACATCAGTTTTTCCCATTAAAGAATAGCAGGGTTCATATCCATATGCAGCGCTCAATAAATTGCAGAAAACAACAGCATCATACCAGCTTACTTCTTCAACAGGCTTAAGCGGATTTTTATTATGGGAATAGTTTAAACCGACAATACTTTCATAATCATTCTGCGTAACTTCAGTTGAAAGCATGTAAAAAGAATTAACTGCAACATCGTGAACCGGTGCTTCATTTTTCTCAAAAGAATCAGAACCCATTGAAAAAACTGCACCGTCCAATTTGATTAATCTTGAAGAAAACCCGTTCAAAAACACTTCATCTATAGCAAATGCAAATGCAGTATACATCAAAATGATGGAACTCAAAATAATTTTTCTAACAGACACAATAGCCTCCAAATAAACTGCGTTAAACAATTAATTATATCATTAGACAAATCATAATGCAATCAGTTGGACTTTGAAACATAAAAAAAGGCAGCCTGTAAATTACAGACTGCCTTACTGAGCTATTGCAGATTCGAACTGCAGACCCACGCCTTAAAAGGGCGTTGCTCTACCTACTGAGCTAATAGCCCATCCATTCGTTTCGAATGTGTTACTACTATATACAATAGAAGATTTTTAGTCAATAGCAATTTAAGTTTTTTTGTAAAATTTCTGAAAAAAAATTATAAAAGAAATGATTTAAACAAAAAAAAGCCGGCGGCCACCTACTTTCCCGCTCTCGCAGTATCATCGGCGCAGGGGAGCTTGACTTCCGTGTTCGGAATGGGAACGGGTATTTCCTCCCCGCCATGGCCACCGGCATCATAAGAGCCGCATCAGAGGCTGAAAACTTTGCCTCAGGGAAGTACCCTTCCAGGCTGCAAAGTCTTGGCGGAACACTGTCCGCAGAAAGAAACAAAATGATTTTTGAAGGAACAATATGGCCAAGCCTCACGACCTATTAGTACCGCTCGGCTGTGCACGTCGCCGTACCTGCACCTGCGGCCTATCAACCGGGTGGTCTGCCCGGGGTCTACAGGGGAGTCATGCTCCCAGGGATGTCTAATCTTGAGGCGGGCTTCCCGCTTAGATGCTTTCAGCGGTTATCCCTTCCGAACTTAGATACCCGGCACTTGCTCCTGGCGGAACAACCGGTACACCAGAGGTTCGTCCACCTCGGTCCTCTCGTACTAAAGGCAGCTCCTCTCAAACATCCAACGCCCGCAACAGATAGGGACCGAACTGTCTCGCGACGTTCTGAACCCAGCTCACGTACCGCTTTAATTGGCGAACAGCCAAACCCTTGGGACCTGCTCCAGCCCCAGGATGCGATGAGCCGACATCGAGGTGCCAAACTTTCCCGTCGATGTGAACTCTTGGGGAAAATCAGCCTGTTATCCCCGGAGTACCTTTTGTCCGTTAAGTGATGGCCCTTCCACTCGGAACCATCAGATCATTAAGACCTGCTTTCGCACCTGCTCGAGATGTCTCTCTCGCAGTCAAGCCCCCTTGTGCCTTTACACTCGCGCCCTGATTCCCAACCAGGGTGAGGGGACCTTCGCGCACCTCCGTTAAACTTTGGGAGGCGACCGCCCCAGTCAAACCGCCCGCCTAGCACTGTCCGCTCTCCCGCTTCAGGGAAAGCGTTAGAAATCCCATCCGTCAGGGCTGGTATTTCACCGGCGGCTCCGCGCAACCTGACGGCCACGCCTCTCTGCCTCCCAGCTATCCTACACATGACGAATAGAATCCCAATGCTAAGTTGCGGTGAAGGTTCACGGGGTCTTTCCGTCTGATTGCGGGTATCCGGCTTCTTTACCGGAACATAAATTTCACCGAGTCTCGCGTTGAGACAGTGCCCAGAATCGTTACACCATTCATGCGGGTCGGAACTTACCCGACAAGGAATTTCGCTACCTTAGGACCGTTATAGTTACGGCCGCCGTTTACCGGGGCTTCGGTTCGCACCTTCGGATTGCTCCTGAGCGCTCCCCTTAACCTTCCGGCACCGGGCAGGTGTCACCACCTATACGTCCCATTGCTGGTTCGCAGATGGCTGTGTTTTTGATAAACAGTCGCCTGGGCCTGCTTTCTGCCGCTCCCAAACCTTTCGACCGGGAGCCACACTTCTTCCGAAGTTACGTGTGCATTTTGCCGAGTTCCTTAACGCGAGGTCGCTCGTGCGCCTTAGATTACTCATCCTTCCTACCTGTGTCGGTTTCCGGTACGGTTCCAACCAGCCTGACCTTAGACAGTATTTCCCGGCACCTTGACTCTGTCCGCTTCGTCCCTCCGTAAAGGGAATCGCTCTCAGCTCAGCTCAGCATACGGATTTGCCTGTATGCCTCTTCACCTTGCCGCCTCGACGGGAACTACCGTTCTCCCGCCGGACTTCGCCTCATGCGTCCTGCCTTCGAAACTGATTGAAGTGACGGAATATTCACCGCCTTCCCATCGGCTACGAGTTTCCTCCTCGCCTTAGGGGCCGACTTACCCGGGGCAGATTGCCTTTACCCCGGAAACCTTAGGTTTTCGGCGGACGGGGATCTCACCCGTCTTTGCGTTACTTATGCCTGCATTCTCTCTTCCGCTTCCTCCAGCACCCCTCACGGGCATGCCTTCCTGGGTTGGCGGAATGCTCCCCTACCAGTCATACCTTACGGTATGAATCCGCGGCTTCGGTATCATGCTTAGCCCCGCTACATTGTCTGCGCACGGGTGCTCGACCAGTGAGCTGTTACGCACTCTTTCAAGGAATGGCTGCTTCTAAGCCAACCTCCTGGCTGTCTGTGCATCCGCACTTCATTTCACACTCAGCATGATTTGGGGACCGTTAGCCGGCGGTCCGGGCTGTTTCCCTCTCGACTACGAACCTTGTCGCACGCAGTCTCACTCCCGTGGGCTGGTTTGTGGCATTCGCAGTTTGATCGGATTCGGTAGGATTTGACTCCCCCTCGGCCGTCCAGTGCTCTACCTCCACAAACTTTCCACGAGGCTGTCCCTAAAGGCATTTCGGGGAGAGCCAGCTATCTCCATGTTTGTTTAGCCTTTCACTCCTTACCACAGGTCATCGCTACCTTTTTTAACAGATTACCGTTCGGTCCTCCACAGGGTTTCACCCCTGCTTCAACCTGCCCATAGTAAGATCACATTGGCTTCGGGTCCACGACGTGTGACTTTTCGCCCTCTTCGGACTCGCCTTCGCTCCGGCTCCGGGACTTCTATCCCTTGGCCTCGCCGCACACCGTGACTCGCAGGCTTATTCTACAAAAGACACGCCACAGGCAGCTATTCCCGTGACATCTTGCCGGTCCATGGTTTCAGGTTCTATTTCACTCCCCTCACCGGGGTTCTTTTCGCCTTTCCCTCACGGTACTTCTTCACTATCGGTAGCTGCGCAGTATTTAGCCTTGGATCGTGGTCGACCCGGATTCAGACAGGGTTTCTCGTGCCCCGCCCTACTCAGGTACCGCACCACGGAGTGGGATCGCGTTTCGCGTACGCGGCTGTCACGCTCTTCGGCAGAACTCTCCGGTTCCTTCCGCTACGCATCCCTTTGCTTTCTCCGCGGGTCATCCCCGTGCGGCCCTACAACACCGCTTATCGCGGTTTGGGCTCTTCCGCTTTCGCTCGCCGCTACTTACGGAATCTCTTTTGATTTCTTTTCCCGGATTACTTAGATGGTTCACTTCATCCGGTCTGGCTCCGCCAACCTATTTTATTCAGTTGCGCGGTGACGGAATCTCTTCCGCCGGGTTACCCCATTCGGTTATCCGGGGATCACTGGATGTGTGCTCCTTCCCCCGGCTTTTCGCAGCTTGCCGCGACCTTCTTCGCCCCGCAGCTCCATAGGCATCCGCCATGGACCTATTTTCGCTTGGCCATATTGACCCTTCCGCATCTATCTTTCAATCGATGCGCCTTCATTTCGTTTCCTTCCCTCTGTATTTCAAAGAACTAACTCTATGGAGATTAGGGGACTTGAACCCCTGACCCTCGGCTTGCAAAGCCGATGCTCTAGCCAACTGAGCTAAATCCCCACGACGTGAGGACGGTTCCGGAAACAAAGACCCGTGTTCAAGGACTGCACCGTACACCGGTGCCTTTACCTTTCTCTCAGAAAGGAGGTGATCCAGCCGCACCTTCCGGTACGGCTACCTTGTTACGACTTCACCCCCCTCGCCGGGCAT
The DNA here is from genome assembly GCF_016117655.1 of Treponema peruense. Taxonomy (NCBI): domain Bacteria; kingdom Pseudomonadati; phylum Spirochaetota; class Spirochaetia; order Treponematales; family Treponemataceae; genus Treponema; species Treponema peruense. The sequence continues at coordinate 1,009,160 of NZ_CP064936.1, read as the reverse complement.
ACCTTCGGCAGCGGCCCCCGTTTCCGGTTAGCCTGCCGACTTCGGGTATCCCCGACTCGGATGGTGTGACGGGCGGTGTGTACAAGGCCCGGGAACGTATTCACCGCGCCGTGCTGATGCGCGATTACTAGCGATTCCAACTTCATGGAGTCGGGTTTCAGACTCCAATCCGGACTACGGCCGGTTTTCTGCGCTTCGCTCCACCTCGCGGTCTCGCTTCGCTCTGTACCGGCCATTGTAGCACGTGTGTAGCCCTGGGCATAAGGGCCATGATGACTTGACGTCGTCCCCACCTTCCTCCGGCTTGTCGCCGGCAGTTCCGCCGGAGTCCCCAACTTTACTTGCTGGTAACCGACGGTAGGGGTTGCGCTCGTTGCGGGACTTAACCCAACACCTCACGGCACGAGCTGACGACAGCCATGCAGCACCTGTGCACGGTTCCATTGCTGGACCCCCGGATCTCCCCGGTATCACCGTGCATGTCAAACCCAGGTAAGGTTCCTCGCGTACCATCGAATTAAACCACATGCTCCACCGCTTGTGCGGGCCCCCGTCAATTCCTTTGAGTTTCACCCTTGCGGGCATACTCCCCAGGCGGCACACTTATCGCGTTTGCTTCGGCACCCACCCTCATGGGCGGACACCCAGTGTGCATCGTTTACTGTGCGGACTACCAGGGTATCTAATCCTGTTCGCTCCCCGCACCTTCGCACATCAGCGTCAGTAATCTGCTGGCAGCCTGCCTTCGCCATCGGTGTTCTTCCAGATATCTACAGATTTCACCCCTACACCTGGAATTCCGGCTGCCCCTCAGCTACTCTAGTTGCACAGTTCCCGGCGCATCCCGAGGTTGAGCCTCGGGCTTTCACACCAGGCTTGCGTAACCGCCTACATGCCCTTTACGCCCAATGATTCCGAACAACGCTCGCAACTTACGTGTTACCGCGGCTGCTGGCACGTAATTAGCCGTTGCTTATTCGCAGGTTACAGTCACCGTACCGGCATTCCCTCCGGTCCTTATTCCTCACCCGCAAAAGGACTTTACAACCTTCCGGCCTTCATCGTCCACGCGGCGTCGCTCCGTCAGGGTTTCCCCCATTGCGGAATATTCTTAGCTGCTGCCTCCCGTAGGAGTCTGGGCCGTATCTCAGTCCCAATGTGTCCGTCCACCCTCTGAGGCCGGATACCCGTCATTGCCTAGGTGGGCCTTTACCTCACCTACCAGCTGATGGGCCGCGGGCCGCTCCTCCGGCGCCCCCGTAGGGGCTTTCCATCCACATCTCTAACCTGTGGATTCGTATCCGGTATTATCCTGTATTTCTACAGGCTATCCCCGTCCGAAGGGTGCGTCACCCACGTGTTACTCACCAGTCCGCCGCTCTCGCAGATAGCAAGCTATCTGTTCCCGCTCGACTTGCATGCTTAAGACGCGCCGCCAGCGTTCGTTCTGAGCCAGGATCGAACTCTCCATGATTTATTCCTCGGCCCGAAGGCCTGGGATTTCTCATTTTGTTACGAACCGGCTCCATCTCATACTGACATGGAATTGGTTTTTCTTTTTCCTTGCGTCACCTTCCTGAACAGTTTTCCTGCTCATTCTGTCTTTGTTTCCTTCCCTTGTCGTCTCAAACATCGTTGCAGCGTTGTTTGCTGCAGGTGAATGAGATATTACCATTCAGCACTGTTTGTGTCAACACTAAATTCTTCTTTTTTTTAAAATTTTTTGAAATTCTTAAATTTGCTTTTCCGCCTTTAAAAATTTATGTTTTAATAGAAGAAAATCTTAAATTATCACAACAGATTTATTCAACAGGACATATTATTCAATCCGGGAAAAAGAAAACAATTTTCATACCCAACAGCCGCAAACCTCGCTTGACACGAAGCAATATTTTAGCGATTATATTGAACATTATGGAAAAAGACTTTTTATCCCGTCAGTATCTTGAGTCAATGTCCACTGTTGACTTAATTACTCTCGCAGATGACTACGGGATTGATATTCCTGACAATCTGAACCGCCGTTTTATTATTGGTGAACTTCTTGAAACAGCCGAAGAATTAAAAAACAAACAGTCTGACAACAATGATGTTCAGACTACAGACGAGGATTCTCCTGTTCCTGATTTTCTTCCGGAATCCTATAACACAACAGAAATTTGTGCAATTTTAAGAAATCCCGTTTGGGCTTATGTCTACTGGGATGTCAAAGCGCTTCAGAAAAAAAAGCTGGTTTCTGATCCTGATTTCAAAAGTCTGTTTCTTCATGTTTCATTTTTTGATCGTCCTTTGTCAAAAAAACAGGATGACACTTTTGATATAGATATAAAAGAGACAACCGGCGAGCAGTATATTCTTGTATCATCAAAAAAACGCTTTATGCAGGTTGAGCTTGTCTGTTTATTTGACGGCAGAAGTCCTGAAATTCTTGCCTGCACAAAACAGATTGAAATTCCGGCTGAAAATGAAACCGTACAGGACAGCCAGCCCGGAAAAAAAATGGATATTCAGCCTTTGGTAAAGCTTTCCGGAATGAAATGTCTGCTTCACGATCATTACCTGAATCACAGACAGTCTTTTTCTGACTAGGGCTTGTTATCTGAAGTTTACGTTTCAAACCTTTCTATTTTATGGGATTTAGGGGAGCTAATAATGGCAAAGAAAAATCTGGTTTTTATAATTGAAGCCCACCAGGGTTATCTGAGAAAAAGCGAAACAAACTGCTCTGATGAAAATTTCAGGGAACAGAACGATATTCTTTTTTCTGCTATTTCAAATACATATATTCCTCTTCTTGATATGCTTGAAAGACTTAAAAAGGATTCCCTTAATTTTAAGATTGGTCTTGTAATTTCGGCGCCACTTTGTACGCTGCTGGAAGATCCGCAGGTTCAGCTTGAATATATTGAACATCTTGACAGCCAGATTCAACTTGGCGAAAAGGAAATTCTTCGTCTTAAAGACGACCCGCTTTTAATTCAGGCCAAAGAATGTCTTTCAAGAATTACACAGACAAAAACTGATTTTACAGAAACTTACGGTCAAAACCTGCTGGCAGCCTTCAAAAAATTTTCTGATGAAGGATATATTGAATTAATTCCTACAGCAGCGACATACGCATTTCTTCCCCACTATGCAGATTTACCAGAAGCCCTTAACGCACAGGTAGAAACAGGTATTTTTTCCCAGCGCCACTTTTTTTCAGAAGGCGGTGAAGGTTTCTGGCTTCCGTACATGGGCTGGTCAAAGGGAATAGAAAAAATTCTGCGTTCTTACGGCGTCAACTATTCAATTGTAGACACAAGAGGCATACTGTTTTCTGAAAAATGTCCTGAAACCGGAATTTTTGCACCTGTACGGACAGAAAATTCTCTGGTTCTTTTTGCTCGAGATCCAGAAACAACTGAAGAAATTTGCGGAAATGAAGGTTTCTGCAATAAAGAGCAGTATCTTTGCGTACAGAATGACATAGGATTTGAACTGTCAGGGGACGAACTTGCTGATTTTAAAGGAAGCAACGGTGCACGAATTCAGACCGGATTCAAATACTTTGCCAACGGCTGCGATGAAGATGACAGGCCGGCTTATGACAGGGATGAAGCTTTAAGGCAGGCAAAGTCAGACGCAAAAGAATTCTATGAATCAAAACTGACAAAACTTACAGAAGCAGAAACTCTTATGAACGGGGAAGATCCTGTTCTTGTATGCACGATTCCGGCCGAGATTCTTGGACAGACATGGTTTGAAGGAATCGAATGGTTTGAAGAAGTTATACGGCTTGTCTGCGAAAACAATGTTATTGAACTGGAACAGTGCAGAAATCTTATTGAAAACCAGTTTTCTCTTCCAAAAATTGAACCCTACCCGTGTGCGGCAAACGGACTCGGTTACGGGGAAGACCTTTCGGATAATTCAAACAGCTGGATGTTGCGACACGTAAGAAAAGCTTCGGAAAGAATGATTGACCTGGCAGACCGCTTTCCTTCAGAATCAAGTCTTAAGGCAAGACTTCTGAGCCTTGGTGCAAAGGAAGTTCTTCTTGCACAGAGCGGTGAATGGCCGATGATGATTCACGAAAGCAAAATTCCTGATTACACAGACATGCTGTTCAGAAACAAAATCAGCTCTTTCACAAAAGTTTTTGATTCACTGGCAAGCAATACCGTCAAGACAGACTGGCTTACTTCCGAGGAAAAAAATACAAAAATCTTTCCGTGGATGAACTACAGGATTTTCTGCCGCAAAAAATAATTTTTCACAAAAGAAGATTTTTCACTGTACATACAAAAAGCCTTGTTCAAAAAAATACAGGTTACAGGGCTGTCGTAATTGTAACTTTTAGACATTTTTGATATATTCAGAATTGTGTCTGGAAAGAAATTATTTTTTATTCAACTAATATTCGCATTTTTTTTTACCAGTTTTTCTTACTCGGTAACTGAAAAAGAAGCTGTTGCCCAGGCCGAAAAAAATATTGAAAAAGCCGTTTCTTTATTGGAAATGGACAAAGGCTGGTTTAAAAAAGAAAATTATTCTGCCGCAAAAGCTGCCGTTTTTGAAATTAAAAACAATGCGCAAATTCTTTGGGATTTTTCTTTACAGGACAACGGACAGAATCCGGGTTCAACCAATGAAAGCGAAAATATGGTTTATGTATGTGAAGATGCAGTAAAATTCATTGACATGCTTTCGCTTATTGACAAAGAAACTGTTCAGATAAAAAAAAGGCCTTCTGATTCTGTAGCTGCAATGAGAAAAAAAAGTGACGCTTATTCTGCGGCACTGGTTACTTCTGCCAAAAATTTTTCTTCATACGGAAGAACTTCTGCTGCATGGAAAAAATCTTCGGCAATGAAAGTTCTGGAAAGAAGTTCATTAATAAAATATCCGTGGAAAAAGTTTGCAGATGCATTTTCAAAAAACTGCACAGCGGTAGAAAATCTATGCACAAAAAAAGCAATCAGCCTTTGGGTGGAAGTCAGTTTGTATTATTCGCAGACAGCAGAACAAATGTTGTCTCTTGATTCAGAAAACCTTGATTCGGCAGAAGAAAAAGCAAAGTCTCATCCCGGACAGGTACTGAAAGAAAATCCTGCAGAAAAGGAAAATATTGCGCAGGACATTGCTGTTCTTAAAGAATCAAAATTAAGACTGAATGACGGTTATATCTACCGGGCAAATTTTATTGCACAGCAGGAAAATATTGACAGGACAATTTCTGAACTGCAGAAATTAAACAGCAGACTTGATTCTTTGCAGGACAAATCTGAACAGCAGTTTATAAAAGCAAGCATTGCAGAAAAAGAAATTTCTTCTGAATTGAATTCCGCAGAAAAAAATATTGGCGGTGATCTGGAATCATCTTTAAAAAATATTGTCAGGGCACAAAATCTTTTTTCACAAATTTATGACGAACTGAACAACGATGCAGACATATTGAAATCTGTCCGTGATAGAATAGATTCAATAAGAGACAGAACTGTAAAAACACAGACTCCTGTATTTCTTTCAAACATGCGCAGTCTTAAAAATTCTGCCAGACTTGCATATTATGCCGGTAATTTTGAAAAAGCAGTTGACTTTCTTTTTGAAGCTGACACGCAGAGAAATTTATGGTCAAAGCTTGTGGACTCGGAAATTGAAACAGACAGGGAACTGGAGCGCCTTAAAGATTTTACAAACACTGCGATTGCCATAAAAGAAGGAAGAGAAATAAAATCTTATGATCCGAAGGCTCCGGAAATGCTTAAAAATCTTTCGGAAGCAAAAGCAGGATTTGAAAAAGCAGAATATCTTATTTCTGTCGGTAATGAAAAAGAAGCAGGTGAGATTCTTACAGAAGCAAAAAAAAGAATAAACCAGATTAAAATATATTATCCAAGAAACAGAGATGCCGGTATTCTGTCTCTTAAAATAGACCGGCTGGCTGCCCCCGGAACATTCAGCGAAGTATTCAAAGCAAAAGCAGACACTCTTGTAAAAACAGATTATTCTGCCAACGATACCGCTGCAAGACAATCTTATTCTGACTTGATGGATTTGCAGGAAATAAATCCAGAATATCCGGGACTTGCAGAAACAGTTGTGCGTGCAGAAATTGAAATGAATTTGCGGCCGCGTCCTGTTTCAAAAAAATCCGCAGAAAAAGCAGAACTTCTGTTGATTGAAGCAGAGACTCTTCTGAAACAGGCTGGAAGGGATGAAATAAAACTTGAAGCCGCAAGAGATAAAGCAGAAGAAGCACAGAGCCTTAATTCAGAAAGCAAAAAAGCTGCACGAATCCTTGACGAAATTGCATTAAGGACAGGTTCTGATTCTGCAGTTACACTTTCTGCAAAAGATGAAGATATATACCAGGCTGCTCTGAAAGATCTCAGAAACGGAAATATAATTGAGGCCAGTATAAAAGTCTCTGCCCTTCTTGAAAACAACGGCAATCTTCAGTCTGCAAAAGTTATAAGACTTAAAAAAAGAATAGAGGCCCAAATATGATGCGGTGCATAAAAAAAATTATTCTGTCAGTTCTGGTCTCTTTATTTTTTTATTCAACGGCGCAAAATTCAATTCAATACTATTTTGACAAAAGTGAAATTTTTTCTGACACAAAATTAAACTGCTCCTACCCGTTTTCTTTGAATACAGAAATAAACGAAAAAAAAGCATCATACGTTTTCTGGCAGGAAAATGATGAAAACAGCATATACATTTCCTTAAAACAAAAATACGAAGATCAGGAATGGATTCTTTACGAACACATTGCAGGTCCTTTCAAATACAATGAAAACGTTCCGCTTATTTATTCTGCAGCGGCAAACAAATCCGGAACAACTGTTCTGGCAGCAAGCGGCGATGACGGTTCACTGGAGATATGGTCTTCAAAAAAAGATTTCAGTCAGGCAAAAAAAGAAGTAATCAAAAACACATTGCCGGACTACGGAAGTTTTCTAATTCCAAAAGTTTATGTTTCTGCTTCCGGGGGATTTTATATTTTTATTTCTGCAGCGAAGGAAGACCAGTTTTCTATTTTTTACACAACGTCAAAAGATGGAGTAAAATGGTCAAAGCCTGTTTTACTTCCAGCAGAAGGCGATGGATTTTTTAATCCGATTGCTCCAGTTCTGACGGCAACAGAAAGCGGCGACACTCTTGTATACCAGGCACAATACACAAAAGACAATTTGATTTCTTTCCAGCTTTTCGCAATGGAAACAAAAAATTTCGGAAAAAACTGGTCTGTCCCGAAAATAGTTACATCAGAAGAGTCTGTAGAAAACGGAAACAAATTCTACAACTACAACAATCAGGCTCCTTTTCTTTTATATTCAGGCGGAAACATTTATCTGGCATGGGAAAGATCCAGCTTTTCTTCTCCTGGAACAACAGATATTTTTACTGCAAAAATAAAATCTGACGGAACTATTGTTTCTGTTCCGGAAAAAATAAATTCAGAAACAGGAAGAATGTCGCGTCCTGTTCTTTTTGAATCGGACAATAAAATTCATGCACTATGGTTCAGAGCCGGAAGTTCAGAAGGCGGTGCAAGAATGTCTGTACTGCAGGGACTTATATGGAACGAAGAAAATATTCTTTCGACTGACGGAGCAATACTTCCCTGCCCTGTCAATGATAAAAAAATTTCTTTTATATGGGAGCATAAAACAGGAAAAACAGGCGTAATAGAAATATTAAAACAGGATACAAGTTCACCTTCACCATCACTAAGCGGATTGGGATTCAGTGACGGTGAAAAATCTGCAAAACCGGATATAGAACTTGAAATTCTTGGCACAGAAGATCCTTCTGGTATAAAAGGTTTTTCATGGTCATGGTCGCAGGACTCTTCTGTAAATCCGGAAAAAACAATTTTGGTTTTGAAGGACAGGTCAAAAATAAATGTATCTGCGGACAAAGACGGTACATGGTACTTCAAGGCTGCACAAACTGACTATGCGGGAAACTGGTCAAAACCTGCTGTTTTTACATACGTATATGACACAACTCCCCCTGAAAAAGTAAAACTCAAAAAACAGATTTTTGATGATCTTGGATTTTTGGAATCCAACACTTTTGAAATCGCATGGGATAAAAACCAGAATGACGATGATGTAGAAGGATACACATGGTCGCTTGAACTGATTGACACACTTCCGGGAAAACTTGCACACACTGAACGCCACCCAATAAAACTGTCTTTTGAAGAAGCGGAAAATTCCGTATCACAGTTTCTTGAAAAAAACGAATCTGTACTTGATAAAAAAAATCCTGTCCTTCCTGCAAGAATTATTTCAAAAAATCCGGTTGCAAAATTCAGTAACGTAAGAAACGGACTTTATTTATTCAGCGTTGCGGCCGTAGACTTCTGCGGAAACATCGGTCAGAGTATCTCTGCTGAAATTCTTCTGAACAAATATATTCCTGTAACTTCAATCACAACGGCAGATGCAAAAACAGATGACTTTGGTGATACGAAAATTGAAATTATCGGGAACGGATTTTTATATGACGGAACAGTAACATCAATTATTCTGGATAGGGACGGAACAGAACCTTTTGACAGGATACTTAAACTCAGTAGCAAGGATTACAAAATAAATTCAGACTCCAGAATTTCGGGAATAAAAATAAGCGGACTCGAAACCGGAAGCTACAGAATTGGACTTGTTCATTCAGACCGCGGACTTTATTTTCCTGCACGCGAAAGATTCAGTGTAACAGAGACAGGTACTGTAAAATCAAAACTTTCAGCACTTCCGTTTACCGGATGGATTTTTTCAGGTACAAATGCAAAAATCAATTTTTCAATAACTGATGCAATAATTTTAATTTTTGCCGCACTGGCATTGACAGCAGCATTTGCGGCAGTAAAAGGACTTACCGTTGCGCTGAAAGACACAAGAAAATCAAGAAACCAAACACGCTCTATTTTGAAAGGAGACAATATGATTTTTGAAAAGAACAATAAAAAATCAGGAAGAAAACTTATGGCATCAAGCCTTAAGTCAAAACTTGTACTGCATACATCTGTTCTGATTTTTTCACTTGATACTCTTATATTCATTGCATTCGGAACATACATGAACAGAACACAGGAAAGAACCCTTACAAAAAGTCTTTACGACCGCGTGTCTGTCATGCTTGATTCCATGTGCACAGGTGCAAAAATTTATCTACCTCAAACAACAAGTGCAGACAACCTTTCGCTTACTGATATTGTTTCCCAATCAAAAGCTCTCGCAGAATGCAATTTTGCGACAATAACAGGATACCCGGAAGGAAATGATTCAACATCGATGGACGCGGTGTGGGCAACAACCAGTGAAGAAATTCTTTTGGGCTCAGGACAGAATCTTTTCATTCCAGGAAAGACAAGAATAAGTTCAGAAAAGATTTCAGAAGTAGCAGCAAAATGTGCATTGTTAAACGAAAAGGCTGCACTTTCTGCGGAAGAACTTTCAAAAGCAATTACAGAAGTTACAAAAGAAGGTCTTTCACTTGCCTCCAAAAATGATGAAGCAAGCACAGCAAAAAGAGCGGAACTCCAGACAATCAGATCAAAACTTATTTCAAAACTGGACCTGATTCTTGAAGAAATTGCAACCGAAGGTTCCGGAACAATTCCCGAATTCAGCACAGAAAAAATTGATCCGTCAGTACACAGCTATATTTTCTACAGACCGATTATTTACCGTCAGGGAAGTTCTTCAAACTACGTTCACGGAATTGCCCTCATGGAAATAGAAACCGACACACTCATGCAGAGACTCGGTGATGAAAAAAAACTTATGCTCAATACCGGAATCATTCTGATGATTGTAGCCGTAATTCTTTCTTTCATAACCACTTCAATAATAGCCTCACTGATTGTAAAGCCAATAAAAAAACTGGACTCACATGTTGCGATGATCAGGGATGAAAAAGACAAGGAAAAACTTAAGGGAAAAGAAATTTCAATCAGGACAAAAGATGAAATCGGACGTCTCGGAGACACAATCAACGAGATGACAAAAAATCTTGCAGAAGCGGCGGCACAGACAAAAAACATTACTTTCGGAAAAGAAGTACAGGCAAAATTCCTTCCGCTACAGACAGACTCAGCCGGAAACTCACTTACAACCGGCCGCCTTGAAACGAAAGGTGCAGACTTCTTCAGTTACTATGCAGGGGCTGATGCACTTTCGGGGGACTATTTTGATTACAAAGCACTGGATGCAACACATTATGCCGTCATAAAATGCGACGTTTCGGGACATGGAATTCCGGCGGCACTTATAATGATAGAAGTTGCAACACTGTTCCTTAACTATTTCAAAAACTGGAGCATGAGTAATCCTTCACAGGGAACAAATCTTGCGCCTGTAGTAGGACAGATAAATGATCTTCTTGAATCACGCGGCTTCAAAGGAAGATTTGCAGCATTCACACTCTGCATAATTGATGTCGAAAGCGGTGACTGCTGGTTCTGCAACGCCGGGGATAATCTTGTACAGATTTATGACAGTGCTCTTGGAAAAAAGAAAACAATTACCCTTCAGGAAACTCCTGCTGCAGGAATGTTCAGCACGGACATGATAAACATGAAGGGCGGTTACAAAGTCACAAAACTCAGACTCAAAAAAGATGATGTTCTTTTCCTTTATACAGACGGAATTGAAGAGGCAAAAAGGATTTTCCGTGACAGATCGGGAAAACCTGTTGATTCAAAAGAAAGCGGAGAAGAAATGTCTGACGAACGCATTTCTGACATTATCGAAGCAGTTTACAAAAAGAAGGAATATATTCTGCACAAAGCCCATCCGGGAAATTCAGCAGAAGACTTGAAATTTGACTTCAGGGACTGCAAAGGTTCTGCAGAAGATGCTGTAATGGCTCTTGTTTCGGCAGAAAAGATGTTCCGTATGTATACAACAAAAGAACAGAATGATTCAGACATAATACATGCCGACAAAAAAATAGACGCTTTCCTTAGGGAACATTTTGTCCAGTATTCTGAATTATGCAGTGCTGTTCCGGAAGAAGACAAAAATTCAGCACAAACAGCATACCAGGGAATGAGGGAAGATCCGCAGTATGATGATCTGACACTTGTTGCAATAAAGAAAAAATAAGCGCAATTAAGCACGGGCACCATTCTGACTCTTATGCAGACTTATTGAAAAAAGTGGTATTTTATGCTATAGTTGGAATAAACGGCAGAAAATGCCTGTTTCTTTTCTACATATTTTTATTAGAGGTAACCTATGAAGTACACTGCAGAAGTGGAACATATGTGTCCTTTGGCAAAAGGCGCATATCATGGACCGGCCCCAATTCCTGAAGAAGGAGAATGGGTTCAGGCTAAAAAACAGGAAGATATTTCCGGTTTCACACACGGTATCGGTTGGTGCGCACCGCAGCAGGGAGCATGCAAGCTCACTCTTAACGTAAAGAACGGTGTTATTGAGGAGGCCCTTGTAGAAACAATCGGCTGCTCAGGAATGACACACTCTGCCGCTATGGCTTCTGAAATCCTTATCGGAAAGACAATTATCGAAGCTCTTAACACTGACCTTGTTTGCGATGCTATCAACACAGCAATGCGCGAACTTTTCCTCCAGATTGTATACGGACGCACACAGTCAGCATACTCAAAGGACGGACTTAAAGTCGGAGCTTCCCTTGAAGATCTTGGAAAGAACCTTCGCTCACAGGTCGGAACCATGTTTGCAACACGCAAAACCGGCCCACGCTATCTTGAAATGACAGAAGGCTATGTTGAAACATGTGCTGTTGACAAAGACGGACAGATTATCGGTTACAACTGCATCAACTTCGGAAAACTCATGGACGCTCTTAAAGCAGGTACAGACCCGAAGGAAGCAATTGCTAAGGCACGCACACACTACGGCCGCGTAACTGAAGACCAGGGCATGGTAAAACTCATCGACCCGCGCAAGGAGTAAAATTATGGCATTGTTTGAAGATTTCGAAGGCCGCATTCCGCAGGTGAACAAGGCTTTAAAAGAATACGGATTCGCAGAGGGAGAGGCCGGACTTCAGGCTGCCCGCGATTTATGCAAGGCTAAAGGTTTCGACCCGTACGAAATCTGCCAGTCAACACAGCAGATCTGTTTTGAAGACGCAAAGTGGGCATATGTTCTTGGCTCTGCAATTGCTCTCAAAAAGGGTGAAAAGGCCGGAACAATAACAGGTTCTGATGCAGCAGCAGCTATCGGAGAAGGACTCCAGGCATTCTGTCTCCCAGGATCTGTAGCAGATGACAGAAAGGTCGGTCTCGGACACGGAAACCTTGGTGCACGTCTTCTTAACGAAGATACACAGTGCTTTGCTTTCCTTGCAGGACACGAATCTTTTGCAGCAGCCGAAGGAGCAATCAAAATTGCAGCAAACGCAAACAAGGTTCGCAAGAACAAGCTCCGCGTTATCCTTAACGGACTCGGAAAAGATGCAGCACAGATTATCAGCCGCATAAACGGATTCACATACGTTCAGACAAAGTTTGACTACTTTAACGGACAGGGAACAGACAAGGCTCTCAAGATTGTAAAGGAAGTTCCATACGGTTCAAATCCTGACCGCCTTATCGTAAAATGCTACGGAGCAGACGATGTACGCGAAGGTGTAGCAATCATGTGGCACGAGGATGTTGATGTTTCTATTACAGGAAACTCTACAAACCCGACAAGATTCCAGCACCCTGTAGCAGGAACATACAAGAAAGAGCGTCTTCTTGCAAAGAAAAACTACTTCTCTGTAGCTTCAGGCGGCGGAACAGGACGCACACTCCACCCCGATAACATGGCAGCAGGTCCTGCTTCATACGGATTTACTGATACACTCGGAAGAATGCACTCTGATGCACAGTTTGCAGGCTCTTCTTCTGTACCGGCACACGTAGAAATGATGGGCTTCATGGGAATGGGAAACAACCCGATGGTAGGTTGTACTGTTGCCTGTGCTGTTGCAGTTGCAGAAGCATTTAAGAAATAAATTACGCTTTAAGCCTTAAATGATAAACTCCGCAGACGGAATAACCAGTTCTGTTTGCGGAGTTTTTTTATTGTGGCCGTATCTACCGGATTTAAAATAAAAAAGCTGTCCACAACCATTAATAGTCTGAACAGCCTTTAGTCGGGCAACCGGGATTCGAACCCGGGACCTCTAAGTCCCGAACCTAGCGCGCTACCAACTGCGCTATTGCCCGTTAATGTAAAAAAAAGCCCATTCCGCAGAACAGGCTAAAGACGGGAGCGAAGGGGCTCGAACCCTCGATCTCCGGCGTGACAGGCCAGCGCGATAAACCAGCTTCGCTACGCCCCCGTGATGTTCCCACTATATCAAAATCCGTATTTTATGTCAACACAGAAAACCCGAATTCTGAAAAAAAATTACAATTTTCTCCGGGTGGCTTATTCCACCGTTGACACTTGGTTTTTACAGTGATAAAATTATACAATATAACTTTATAAGAAAAGGATGTATCATTCCGATGAATCAAGAAAATGTAATCAAACCAAAGAAACAGCATACAAAAATCGGAGCTGTAATAGTACTTATTATTTCGGCCGCAGTATTTTTACCTGTAGGTGGAGCAGTAGTTTTCCAGGCAATCTTCAATACCAACAAGGCTCCTGTTTTCGGATCATTTGACGGTAAGAAAATCAAATACGAGCCAGGTTCAGACTTTATGCAGGCAGCGGCAAATCTGGCAGACATGTACCAGCAGTATGGTTACAATCTTACATACGAACTTTCAAACCAGCCGACAGATATGTCATACTACAGAATTTTTACAACAGCATTTGCACAGACTGTCATGAATTCTGCATTCAGCAAAGAAGTAGAATACAGCGGATACAAAGTTCCGGCAGCAGCCATTGACCGCGCAATTCTTCCAGCATTCACTGATGAAAACGGAAAGTTCTCAAAAAAACTTTACAATCAGATAAGCGATGCAGATCTTAACACTATGAGACTCAATTCAGAAAAGAACCTTGTTTACAGCCGCTATGTTGACGATCTGTTCGGAACAGGTGCTACAGAATTCAACGGAAAGCCTTTGTACGGTCTTAAATCTGCAGCAGCCGAAGAATCATTTATAAGTTCACTTGGTGAAGAAAAACATTCTTTCAACATGGTTACCTTTGACACAGGAGATTATCCAAAAGAGGAAGCTGTAAAATTCGGAAAAGAAAATTCAGACAAGTTTATAAAGTACTCTCTTTCGGCAATCACAGCAGAAACAGAAAGCGAAGCAAAGGCAATTCTCAAGCAGATTCAGAATACAGAAATTACATTTGAAGACGCTGTAAGTGAAAAGTCACAGAAATATTATACCGGTTCAGACGGAAAAATTACTACATCATACGGCTACCAGCTTGTGTCAATGATTCCAGATGAAAAAGACAGGGATGCAGTAAAAGCCCTTTCAAAGGACAGTTTGAGCAGTGTAATAAAAACATCAAGGGGCTATACAATTTTCAGGGCAGATACAGAAAGTGAACAGCCTGACTTTACAAAAACAGAGACTGCAGATGCAGCACTTTCTTACATGAAAGCAAATGAAAAGGGAACTATCGAAACATATTATTCTGAACAGGCTGCCAATTTTGCAGCTGATGCAGCGGTAAACGGTTTTGATTCTGCCTGCAAAAAATTCTCACTCACAAAAACAGATGTTCCAGCATTCAGCCTTAATTACGGTAACTCAACTCTTGTTGACGAAAAAGCCGGTGCTCCGGTTGCAGGACTTACATCTATTCTTACAAACGAGAATGCATTGAAGTCTGCATTTGCACTTAAGGTAAACGGAATCAGCGAACCGCTCATTCTTGGTTCAAACATCATAGTTCTTCAGTGCACCGGAATCCAGACACAGGTTGCAGAAAACACAGATTCTCTTGCAGCCAGAATTTCACAGGCTGACCAGTCATGTGCACAGCGGCTTCTTATGGTAAGCGACAGGGTTGTAGACAACACGTTCCAGACATATATCCAGAACTTTATGAATTTGTCTGCAAAATAAGGATTACCGTTGGAAGAGCATAAATCTTCAGATAAGCCCGGGCTGGTAAAATGTACCGGTCAGGGCTTTTCTATTTTAAACACAATAGAATACAAAGGCCGCTTTCTCTATTCAAAGTACAATCCGCTAAAACCAATATACTCACTTATCGACAGCATAAACATTTTGAGCGGAACCCTGGTTGTAATCTGTTCACCGGGACTTTGGTACGGTATGGATGAACTTTTGAAAAAACTTCCTGCAGACTGCAAATGTATTTGTATAGAAGTAGACAAAAGCCTTTATGAACTTTCTTTGAAGAATAAAATTTCAATAGATTATGAATCAGATTTTTTTTGTTTAACCGGGCAAAAAGATTACATTATACTTGATGAAAAAATCCGCGCACTTTGTTCGGAAGGAAAAATACGTCGGGCCGTAAGAATTGATTTTTGTTCCGGCACCCGTTTATATGAGGAAAAGTACATCCAGCTCATGTTTGGAATAACCGGAATAATTGAAGGCTACTGGAAAAACAGGGTTACGCTGGTAAAGATGGGAAAACTTTTTTCAAGAAATATTATCCGCAATTTGAAAAAATTTTCCTGCGGAATAAATTTGCATGAAATAGAAAAAACAATTTCCAAACCGATTCTTGTATGCGGAGCAGGAGAAAGCCTTGATGAATTTCTTTTGCAGAAAACTTTCTCCCCGGAAAATTACTATATTGTTGCCGTAGACGCAGCAATTTCGGCTCTTTTAAAAAGAAAAATAATTCCCGATGCGGCAGTTGGAGTAGAAAGCCAGTTTGCAATACAAAAAGCGTATATCGGAACGGCAGGCAAAATTCCCGTTTTGTTTGCAGACCTGAATTCCCGTGCCGAAATTCCTGAACTTACGTGTGCAAAAACAATCTGGTTTTGTTCAGAGTCTTCTGATTCATTATTTTTGCAGAGACTCAAAAAGACAGGACTTATAAAAGAGATGATTCCGGCGATGGGGTCTGTAGGACTTGTGGCTGTCTATATTGCATGCAAGATCCGTTCAGATGAAAATATTCCGATTATAGTTTCCGGACTGGATTTTTGCTTTTCTGCGGGACTTACACATGCAAAAGGAACGCCTGCAAGCACACTGAGGCTTTCAGAAAGCAACAGGTTTGAAAGTGCAGAAAACTACGGGGCTGCTTTTTCATATTCAGCTGAAAAATGCAGTGACAAAAGCGGAAACCAGGTTTATTCTACGCCAGCTTTGGAATCCTATGCAAACCAGTTTAAGATTCATTTTTCGGGCGAAAAAAATATTTTTTCTTTCGGAACAAAAGGTCTTGATTTGAATTTGCAGAATCTTGATGAAAAAACACTTTCGAATTTAACAAAATATTTTTCTGACAGGAAGCAGTCAAATACCGAAACTGATTCTGTTTTTATTCAAAAAAAAGCAAACAAAAAAAATACAGAAAAATTGTATTCCGAAGAAATTAAAAACCTTCAGACAATACGGGATCTTCTTAAAAACGGAAATAATTCTGTCTGCAGGATAGAGGGAATTTCTTTGGACGAACAGCTTGACTCGCTTCTTATGCAAAGCGATTACCTCTGGCGGCATTTTCCTGACGGAAATTTTTTCAGACACGAAACAGGTTTTTTAAAGCGGATCCGTGCTGAAATTCCGTATTTTCTGAAGCAATTCAGTATTGCACAAAAATAAAAGTTGCCTCAAAAAATTGCAATTATTCAACGTATTTCTTGAACGGCAAAAATAGCGCCATTCAAGAAAAATACAGTTTTTGCAAAAACTTCCTTATTTACGTGTACGCTTACGCGTACTAATTGAACTCAATCGCAAGTTGAAACTTGCTCAATCGTTCAATTTTAAGGAAGGCAACTATGAAACTTTTAATTGTCTTCCTTTTCTTTGAGTACTGCAAGGAATGCACTCTGGGGAAGTTCAACATTACCGGCCATAAGCATACGCTTCTTTCCTGCTTTCTGTTTTTCCAAAAGCTTTCTTTTTCTGGTAACGTCTCCGCCGTAGCACTTTGCAAGAACATCTTTTCGCACGGGGTTTACAGTTTCACGCGCAATAATCTGACTTCCGACTGATCCTTGAATGGCAATCTTAAACTGTTGTCTGGAAATTTCACCTTTAAGACGCTCACAAACCTGTTTTGCTCGTTCAGCGGAACTTGCCCTGAAACAAAGCTGGGCCAAGGCGTCAACAGGTTTTCCGTTTATGAGAATATCAATTTTTACAAGATCAGTAGGCCTGTAATCAGTTACTTCATAATCAAAACTTGCATAACCTCGACTGTAAGACTTGAGTTTATCGTAAAAATCAAAGAGAACTTCGGCCAGCGGCATGTCGTAGGAAAGTTCCACACGCTTTTCGTCAAGATACTGCATATTTTTTTGTGTTCCGCGCTTTATTCTGCAGAGTTCCATAATAGGACCAATATATTCAGTAGGCGTAATTATTGTCGCTGTAATATACGGTTCTTCTGAAGACTGGATTTTTCCTTCTGGATAATCGGCAGGATTGTCAACAAAAATTTCTTCGTGTCCCTGCTGCACCACTTTGTATTTTACGCTCGGGGCTGTAAAAATTACAACCTGGTCAAAATCACGCTCAAGTCTTTCCTGAATTATTTCAAGGTGAAGAAGTCCAAGAAATCCGCAGCGGAATCCGTTTCCAAGTGCCAGAGAGTTGTCTTTTTCATAAACAAGTGACGCATCGTTAAGCTTAAGTTTTTCCATGCTGTCCTTGAGTTCTTCGTAATCATTTGAATCTATCGGATAAATTGAAGAGAATACAACAGGCTTAACATCTTTGAAACCGGGCAGGGCTTCTTTTGCGGGATTATTCACTGTTGTTATTGTATCGCCAACGCGCACGTCAGAAACAGTTTTTATTCCGGCTATGACGTACCCTACATCACCGGCTTCAAGTATCTGTGTTTCCTCATAGCGAATCTTGAAGACACCTACTTTTTCGGCACGGTAATCTGTTTCTGTACTCATAAGTCTGATTGTGTCTCCTGCCTTGATTCTTCCCTGCATGACACGTATGTGAACAACGACGCCCCTGTACTCATCATAATGGCAGTCAAAAATCAAAGCCTGAAGAGGTGCATTTACATCACCGGAAGGTGGCGGAAATTTATTTACAATTGCCTCAAGCAGTTCATCAATACCCTGCCCCGTCTTTGCACTTACAAGCTGGGCATCTGCAGAATCAAGTCCAAGGTCATGGTCTATCTGATGCTTTACACTTTCTACATCTGCACTTGCCAAATCAATTTTGTTAATAACAGGAACAATTGTTAAATCATGCTCCATTGCCATATACATATTGCTTACAGTCTGGCTTTCAACTCCCTGTGTCGCATCTATCAAAAGAAGGGCACCTTCGCAGGAAGCGATTGCACGGCTTACCTCATAGCTGAAGTCAACATGACCCGGTGTGTCAACAAAATTCAATTCGTAATCATGACCGTCCTTTGCGTGATACGGAATTGTAACTGCCTGGCTCTTTATTGTAATTCCGCGTTCCCTTTCAATATCCATATTGTCAAGAATCTGATTCATCATCTGGCGGTCTTCAATAATCTTGGCCTTCTGGATAAGTCTGTCTGCAAGAGTTGATTTTCCGTGATCAATATGAGCCGTAATGCAAAAATTTCTTTTGTACTTGAGTTCTGTCATAGTAAATCCTTAAAAATAATATGGACTGTCAAGAGAAGCCGTTAATCCAAGGCTTACGTCAAGATAGCCGTTTTTTCTTTTGCGCGCATACATTTCTACATACGCAATATCTTTTTCATCGCTGATTTTAACATTAAGAATATCAACAGGATCATTTTCACTGAATCCAGCTTTGTCAGCAATAGAACCTTTTATTACATTCACAACTGAAAATTTTTTCTTATTTGAACTCGACACTCCCACAAGCCTCATTCCAAGAATAGGAAGAAGAGAGCCCGAAATCAAATCGTGCCTGTAAATTTCATAGCCGGGATTTTCAGGACGGCCTTCAAGATAAACAGCAAAGGAAGTTGTTCCGCCGATAGGATTCTGTACTTCGAGTAGAACAATTGTCCCTTTACTTTCCTGCATAAAGCAGCTGTGCAGATCGTCCAGCGATGATACCAGAACACCGTTAACAGAAACGACAGTCGCACCTTCTGTAAGTCCCGACAAATCCCCGCTCGAACCGGGCATCACGTAATTTACAAGAACACCTTCTGAAACAGAGCCTGAACCCGGAAGTCTCTTTGTCTTTCCATAAGCGCCGCACCACGGATGCTTTCTTTCACCGCCGGCAAAAAGAAACGGAAGATCATAGCGCAGGTATTCAACCGGGATTGCAAAGTTAAGTCCCTGATAATTCATTACACCTGCAAAAACAACTGCCTGGACACGGCCTTTTTCATCTATCAAAGGTCCGCCTGAGTTTCCGCTGTTAACGGCAGCATCAATCTGGAAAACAAATCCCGCAGAAAACAAATGCCTGTCATCAGAAGAAATAATTCCGCTGGTGAGTGTCTTGTCAAGCCCGAGTGGAGAACCAATCGCAAAGACCCTGTCACCGACAGAAAGATCTGAACTGGAGCCGAGTTCAAAAACATAGGGGGCTTTTATTTCTGTCTTGAGTAAAGCAAGATCCAGGGTTGAATCCCAACCTACAACCTTGGCCGGAATGCGTGTATCTGGATCTTCGGCAAGTTTGATATAAAGCCGTGCAAACCCTTCATAGCGGGGGTCAACCATGTCAGAAATAACATGATGGTTCGTTACAATATAGCCGTCTTCAGAAATAAAAAAACCGCTTCCCAAAACAGAATCAGAATACCCCATTCCACGTTCAATTTTTATTCCCTTGTCTACAAGAACAGTGACTGTACCTTTAATCATATCAGAAACTGTTGCCGCATTTTTTTTGTTAACCGCAGAAAGTCCCGGAACATTTGAAAGCGCAAGTGCATAAAGTTTCTGTTCCCCAACCTGAAGGACATTCTCATCAACTGCATTTACAGAAGAAAGCGATCTGAAACACCGCAGAGCCTCTACATAATCTTTTGAGTCATATGCCTTTTGACACAATTCAGAAACACTTCGGGAACATTCTTCAAACAGTTTTTGTGCTGAATCATTTTCGCGTGCATTTCTTGCAGCCAGGTAAGAACGCCACAAAGCTTTTACAGGATCAGTCTTGAGCAGCTCCGCAACCAAAGAAAGCTCATCAGACAGTGCATCATTTTCTGTATAATCCGGCCGCGGAATAAGTTCAACATTTTTATCAATACTTGTGCATGAAACAAAGACAAATGCAGCAAAGAACAAAACCAGCTTTTTCATTCAGCCGTCTCCTTTTCCAAAGAGGGGAATGTTTCTAAATAAGGAATAATCATTCCATAATTAAACGAACCCATGCGCACGCAGTTGATTCTTATAGAGCCGTTATCTTCCTTAAACTCAAGAACTGCAGAAGCAGCCGCACCGGAAATTGCGGCAAGATGCTCCAAAGCTTTTTGTGCACATTCACTGTAGAAATCACCTGCAAAAGCGGGATTCTTTTCCCCTATCCAGTAAAAATTTTCAGAAATATCTTTGGTTACAGAAAATTCCTTTTCATTTATTTTTACAGAAGCCGGAATTTTATTCTGCAATGTTACAAAGATAGAATTTTTTCCGTCAAAGTTTCTGAACTCTGCAGTTTCAGATGCATCTTTGTCATTACGAAAATTCCGCACATCCCAGTTTGCATCACCGTCGGTATCCCATGAAGAAACAACCGTTCCGTCTTCAAGATATTCCTCGGTAAAATCAATGATACTGTCTGCGTTTGTATCTACCTGAATCATACGAAGATATACACCCGAACCGGCAGCTGAAGTTCCAAACAAATTCTGCATAATACGCTGTTCATCAGAAAAAGCATTTTGTGTTCCGCCGTGGTCAGCCGCATAAATTTCTGTAGTTTCAAAAATGCCGTCACTGTCAGAATCAACAACGCGCATTGTAACTGTATTTCTGTCAAAGCGTGCAACAGCATACATTTTTTGCCCGTTATAATATTCTGCAGAAACAGTTTGTCCGTTCTGAATAAGAAATTTAATCCGCTTTCCGCCGTTTTCGTTTGTATTTACAGAAAGGGATGAGGCACAGGCCAAAAGTTCTTCTTTGGAAAGACTGCGCAAATCTTCATTCAAAACAGGATAATAAAAATCAAAACCAAGAGAGTGCGATATACTGTTGCCGGCGTTCATTAAAACGGGTGACCATTCAAGTTCGCGCGATACAAGGCCGAATTCATAAGACGGAATATCATTTTCACCTGAAGGCAATGAAACCGAAGAAAGATAAGGAAAATCATCCCATGTAAAATCCATTCTGGGAACTTTCATTGAACCGGACACGGGTGCACCAAAATCGCAGGCAAGGGACCAGTCCGAAATTCCGTCCTGATTTTTGTCATAAAATACAGTCTGCGGACGGCCTCTTCCATATTTGACATACAGATTCACAAGTCCGTCGCGGTCAGTATCCTGCTCTATTACACCTGAATACGAATTAAAATAAGCAGCTGCTTCCTTCTTTACATCATCAGAGCCAAGCTTCTGCAAAAACTCTGACAGCAAATCAAAGTCAATTGAATCATCAGAAAAATCACAGATATACGAAAGCGCATCCTGTTCAGAAAGAAGATTTGCATCCAGCGCAACAATTGCATACAAAGGATGCCTTAAATCTCTGGCAGAAAAAGACTTAAGCATACGGACGCGCATTTCTCCTGCCGCAAAAGATGCTGCATAAATTTCAAGTTCGGCATCTTTATCGGGCGCAGCTTCTGCATACTGAGAGACACGCGAAATAAAATAAGATGCAATTGCCGACGACGCTGCACTTTGCGGCCTGCCGTATTCACTCTTAAAGAAAAGCAGCGGAAATCTTGTATCAAAAGGATAAATTCTTCCGGCGCCCTCCATTTTTGTTCTGGCCAATGAAACAGACTGTTCATCACCAATGCGGTAAAGCGCTTTTATCCTGACATATTCAGCATCTGCGGAATAAACAAAAGGCTCTGAATCAAGAATTTCAACTGCTTTTTTACTTTCACCGGTATCGCTCAAAACATCGGCATACATAAGTCTTGCTGCGTCGCGGTTATAGTCAACCCAGTTGTTTTTTTTAAGTGAATTTTCCAGAAGCGGAATAATCACAGACCTTTGTGCACCGAGCCCCGAATGCGAAACCGCCATAAGATACCAGAGATCCGAAACAGAATCATCATAGGACAGTCCGAGAGTTGCCTGCGAAAGAGCAGCGTTCCAGTCCTGTGAGTCAACAAATTCCTTTGACAGGGAAAGACAGCGCAATGCCGTTCTGCGGTTGGCAGACTGAACACCTGCCGGAGGAATTATAGAATCAGCAGAAACTTTAATTACAGAAATACAAAGAAAAAAAACAAAAGTAAAAATTCCAAAAGAAAATCTTGTACTCATACTTCCATCCGAATAACCGGCTTAAACCGAAAAACAGTTTTTAAATCCATAGAGTTCTCCCCAAATCAAAACTATATTTTGACTGCAGTCCCCGCACACTCTCTGAACCAGCGGAATCTTATCCCTGAGAATACCGCACTTCCAGTCATCAAAAATTTTTGAAACAGACCTGGAAGTTCCGTCCGGACGTAGAAATTCATCTCCGGACTGACGGCTTCTTATAACAAACGGGAACCCTGTATTCCCCAAAGAAACAGTTTTGTTCCCGCAGGACAGGCTGACTGCTTTGCCTTCCGAAGAAACTTCCACCACAAGATCCCCGAGTGCATAAGTTCCATTTTTTTCTATTATAACAAAAAACACGCTTTCTGTCGCCGGTTTTACATTTTTTTGAATGCAAATTATATCTTTTTCGGCCACCATACTTATTCCGCAGGCAGACATATTTTTTTCGCCGCAATCCGAATATACACTTTTGTCAAAGTCTTCTACAAAGCTATACGGAATTCTAGAAACGGCCCCTGCATAAGAAATACATTTGTAAAGAAGCCGTATGCGTATGCTTTTATGAAGGGCTGAATACCCTGCACGCAATAAAGAGGCACGCCCTTCTGAAAGCAAAAGCGAAACCGAAGGATTGCTGCATGCCTCAGAAACACTTTGTTCAATAAAGTCAGCATCGCAGGCCATTTTTGAAGAAAGAGAAAGTACGGCTTTCCTCCATCCTGGACTGCATTCATCCAAAAAAGGCATAATCTTTCTGCGCACACAGTTGCGGAACAGACTGGTATCTGAATTTGTAGAATCTGTTCTGTAGGAAATGCCCTGTTCACAAAGATAGGATTCAATTTCTTCCCGCGGAATACCAATAAGGGGCCGGACAAAAACACCCCTGCGCTGCGGAATTCCTGCAAGAGAAGAAGTACCCGCCCCCTGCATAAAACGCATCACGACAGTTTCTATACGGTCATTCCGGTTATGTGCAAGACAAAGAAATGAAGAGCCGGTTTCTTGAATAAATTTTTCAAAACAGGAATAGCGTATTTTGCGCGCAGCATCTTCTACACCGCTACCGTTTTTTTTTGCCTCAGAAAGAATTTTTCCGCGCGGAACATCAAACCTTCTGCACTTGACACCAAGGGAAGAGCACAACTTTTCTACAAAGACTGCATCCCCGCCACTTTCTTCTTCTGAACGAAGATTGTGGTTTACAGTAACTGCAATTATTTTTCCGGGATTTTTACAAATATGAACAAGAGATACAAGAAGAGAAACCGAGTCTGCACCGCCGCTTACTGCAACTCCTACAGGGGCACTTTTGTCTGCAAATAAATTTACACCGCATTCAGCAAGACCCTGGGACACTTTTTTTTCAAAATCGAAAATTCGTTCCGAACCAGACATGGCAGCCTCAAAAAAAAACCCTCTGCAAAAAACAGAGGGCAAAATTTAAAACAAAAGATTCCTGAAATTACTTTCTTGGAGGTGCGATTGAAACAATAACCGCAGTCGGCTTTGAAAGAATAGTAACCTTGTCGCTGAGACCAAGATCAGCAACAGTAAACTTCTGTCCGATTTCTACCTTTGAAACATCGGCAGAAATTGAAACCGGCATATCAGCAGGAAGAGCCTTGAGTTTTACATCGGGAACATGCTTTACCATAAAACCACCCTTAAGTACACCGACAGGAGTTCCAGAATAGTGCATCTTAAGAACAGCAGTAATCGGCTTTGTTCCTGATACGATATGGAAGTCGGCATGAAGATTCTTGTCGGTCTTGATATCGTACTCTGTATCCTGAATATAAGCCATATTATCCTGTCCGTCAATCTTAAGGTTGATAAGAGTTGTCGGAGTGATTGAACGCCAGGCTTTTGAGAATTCCGCTGCATCTACGTCAAGCATAATTGACTCGCCCTTTTCGTTATAGGCGATTGCAGGAATACGACCTTCCGCACGAAGCTGCTTTGAGACACGCTTTCCTGCCTCTTTGCGGATTTTTGCATTAACAACAAACTGTTCCATAAAAAGAACTCCTTATTTTTTTAAGTTTCCTTATAAAAAAAACTGGGACGGCTGGACTCGAACCAGCGGAATGACGGCACCAAAAGCCGTTGTCTTACCACTTGACGACGTCCCAAAATATTCAAAGGGCAATGCACCCCTAATTCAAATTTCATCTTCGACAGAAGCACCTGTATCTTCAAAATGCCCTGCGTCAAATTCCTTAAGAATCTGTTCCTGAATCTCATTTCTGAATTCAGGGTTAATCGGATGAGCCACGTCCTTAAATTCTCCGCTCGCAGTTCTTCTGCTGGGCATTGCAATAAAATTACCTGACTTTCCTTCTATTACTTTTACATTGTGAACAACAAAACAGTTGTCAAAAGTAACAGTAACATAAGCCCTAAGCTTACCTTCTCCATCAACTTTGCGGATTCTGATATCAGTAATCTGCATAAACTCCCTCCTCCCGCTTACACCAATCGGCTAAACGAGTACAGCTCTCCATTTTTTCTGCAAAACAGCCAGCGCTTTCCGGGCCCGTGCCGCATCAGAAAAAACACCGAATACAGTAGATCCGGATCCAGACATATCTGCAAAGTCGGCACCTGACTCACCAATATCGTTAAGTGCCTCATTTACTTTTTCAAACGCACCTCTGACAGGAAGCGTAAAATCATTTACAAAGTTCCACTCCAGAACATCTTTTGCATACAAACCGGCCGCATCTTCAATGCCAAAATTCCTGTCCAAAGCAGTTGTTCCTGCCGCGTCAACAAGATTATAGGCAAAAGGTGTAGAAACCGAAACCTCAGGCATTACCAGAAGAACAGAATAATCGTTTCTGGCCCTAAGTTCAGTAACAACTTCGCCCCGTCCTTCTACAAAAGCCGCAAAAGGACGGAACAGCGCAGTATTTTTGCAAGCAAGCAGAGCCTTTGTAAAAAAGAAACAGTCGCTGCCTACCTCGCCGGAAAGCTTCATGAATTCGGTCTCAGACAAACCTGTGCCGAAAATAGTATCAATGGATTGTAAAAAAGAAGAAGCATCACTTGAGCCGCCCCCCAATCCACCGCCGGAAGGAATATGCTTTGTCACTTCGACAGAAACACCAGATTCCACACCGGTCAGCACGCAGAAAGCTTTGTACGCCTTTGTAAATGTATTTTCTGAAGGAAGTGCCATTCCTTCACAACTCACACCACAGAAGTTTTTTTTATCGGAAACAGAAACCGTTATCCGGTCACAAAGATTTACAGTTGTAAACAAACTTCTTATGGAATGAAAACCGTCATTCCGGCGGGGAAGAACCTGCAAACCAAGGTTTATCTTTGCCGGAGCAAGAACAGTAACACATTCATGCATACATCTATATTATATCAATTTAAAGAGAACTATGTCAATGACAAAAACTCCTGTTTGCGAGAAATTCTAAAAAAAGTCAAACTTTTGTAAAATTTGCTAAAATATGGATTGACAAAATATAGTCTGTCAATTACAGTTAAAAACGTCGCTTAGAGTTAAATGCCAGCTTATCTGAAGGGGAATACACTCATGTTCAACGAGGATTTTTATTCTGAATTTTCATCAATGGCAGGATTTTCATATGATGACGACTATTCGGACGATATGGCTTCGGACGATGATTTTGACGATGATTTCGAAGACGATGAAGATTCCTACGAAGATGACTTCAACGACGGCTTTTTAGATGAAGATGATGATGCCTACGACGAGCCTTTTGATGATCAGGAACCCGAAGACGGTTATGACAACAGAAGACACGGTTTTGATGACGGATTCTACAATGACGAAGACGAAATAGAAGAAGACAGCGATCCTTCAGACATGTAATTTAAACAAATATAGAACATACAAAAAAAAGACTTGCACCGTTTCCGATGCAAGTCTTTTTTTTTCTTACTTAAGAAATTCCCCGGCGTGCCAGAGTTTTTCGAGTTCATAGAAGTTTCTTGCCTCTGAACTCATAAGATGAACAACAACAGACCCCAAATCCACAAGATTCCATTCATCACCCTGTGACGACTTCTGGTGAGTCTGGTGTATTTCCATATCATTTTTTGCAGCATAGTCTTTTATGCTTTTGTAAAGACCCTGCCAGTGCGCACTACTTGTAACCGTTGTAATAACAAAATAATCTGTCCAGCTGTTGAGCTTTGAAACATCAATTACAGTAACATCCTGTCCTTTTCCGTCTTCCATAAGGGCTGCAATTTCCAGAGCCTTTTCTTTTTCTGTCTTTTCCATTTTATTTACCTTCCATTCTTGTAATCAAGTCTTAAGAAAACTTATGTTTACCTTTTCTAAAGAATTTTATTCCTCACCATCAGTATCCGAAGCAGCCTCAACTTCAGGACCTTTGTAACCACCCTTTACAAAACGCCCGTCAAAATCATCGCCAAGGATAATTGTAAAATCTGCACGTGCTACACTGTCAAAACTTTCGGTACCCGGTTTTACCTCGTCATCAACAATATAACGGCATCTGATAAAATTACCCAAAGCAAGAGCCGCTTCCCTGTTTCCGATATGATTCACAATCACAGTATGTGCATAATTGTCACTGTCTGCGTTGAGTGTTTCCAAAACTTCATAACCGGCGCTCTGCATAAGAAACGATGTGTTTCTTGCAAGTCCCTGCCGGCCGGTTCCATTCTGAATCTCAAGAACATAAATCCTGTTCTGGGAAGAATTTTCGTCATTTACCAGCGAACCGATTGTCTGGTTTACAATATCTTTGATAAGCTGACCGTCATAATACGGGAACAAAAGTGTTTTTCCGTCCACAACACGAAGGCTTCCCGTTATTGTCTGGGGCGCAAGACGTTCTGCATCTACATTTACAATCTCCTGAAAAAGCTTGTACAGACTTGACTCATCCATGTTAAAGCGGAATTTTTCGCCGAATCTGCGGAAATTCTTTTTTTCAAGTATCACGTTTTTGTTGTCGCGTATAGAAGCCAGCAGAGAAATAAGAGTCCCCTGCCTGCGGTCCCCTGCATCACCGTCACTATCGTCTTCTGACCTGTAAGTCATGTATGTTGCGACTTTATCGCCGTCCAGAGTTACGGCACCGCTTGGAAGAAGCCATCTTTCGCCGTTTTCACCCTTTGCATCAACAGGAGTCGGAATAAAAACCTTCAGGCCGCCAAGCAAATCTGCAAGTGTTCCAAGATCTGACAGGGAAATTTCCAAAGAAAAAGGAATTGTTTTGCCAATAAGCTTTTCAACTTCCTTTCTGTAGGTATCGACACCTTTTTCTTTATAAACGGCATCAATTCTGTCTACACGCCCCAGACTGGAATAAATGGAACCCGTATTGCCAAGAATATCAAAAAGAGCACCCTTTCTGGAAACAGGATAATATACAAAAACGTCAGTAGAAAGTGCATTACCGCTGTCGTCTGACAACACAAAAAGAATTTTTATTACAGGTTCTTTTTTGAGAGTTTCGGCAACAGGATCAACACGAAGAGTGGCGGCTATAAAAACACCGACTCCGATTATTATTGCAAGAATGACAACAAGAAAGACTACACCCTTTTTTTCTCTGTTTTCTACCATTTAGTTTCCACCGTCCATATTCAGGGCTATCTGGGCTTCCCTGGCCATATCCCTTTTTAAGCTCTCACGGAATCTGAGGCTTACAGGAGCAACCGTCTTGTTGTTTTCTTCAAGATAGCGGATATTTTCTTCAAGAACAGAAAGTGTAAGCGCATTGAGGCTTTTTTCAAGAAGTGCACTCCTGTATTCATCTGTAGACTGAGGTCTTCCGGGCTCTATCTTGTCTGCAGAATAAATTATTTTTGCAAGGGGACAAAGACTTGACCCGCCAAGAGTATGACGCGCAACAGCCTGAATAATATCTTTGTCAGAAATACCAAAATCTTCTGAAAGCATGACAGAAGCTGCGCGTCCGTGAAGAAGGGACGGCTTTTCTTTTTCTACATCAGAAACAGGCTGCCCGTCTTTTGACGCAAGTGCCATAAGCGAACTGTCATCCATATCTTTGCACATATCGTGAGCAAGACCTGCAATATACCCTTTTTCAGGGGAGACACCGTACATTCCGCACATTTCGCGTGCAAGGACAGCAACCCTTACACTATGCTCAAAGCGCTTCTGCTTGACTGATTTTTTTGTATAGGAACGGATATTTTCAACAAGTTCAGTGTATTTATTTTCTTCCATATAAGTTACCGCCAATAATATACTCGAAAACCCCTGAAGGTACAAGATATTTAAAACCGCCGCCCGACAAAGCAAGATTTCTTATCTGGGTTGAACTTACAGGAAGCAGCGGATTGTCAAGAACGGCAGCTTCCGAAAAAAGAGGTTCCTTTGAAATATCAAAACTGTCACCTGAATTTTCAAGCTGAGCATATTCACCCAAAGCCCTGTTTGCCGATTTTGCAAAAGACGACTGTTCCGGACGCCGCGCCAGAATCAGATTACATCTTTTTGCCAGAAGAGCGGCGTTTTTCCAAAGATGGAATCCGGCAAAAAGATCGCTGCCCAGAATTATTCCGATTTTACCTTCCAGAGAAGAAGCGTATTTTTTTTCAAGATAATCAACGGTATCCCATGTATACGAAACACCGTCGCGTTCAATTTCACAGGACTCGGCAACAAATCTTGAATCTGTACTGCAGGCAATTTGTACCATAGAAAGCCTTTCTTCGGCAGAAACACCCGGCACCATTTCTTTATGCGGGGGAACTGCTGCAGGAACAAAAAGCACCCTGTCATACCCAAGACTGGAGCACACATCATCGGCAAGAGCCATGTGTCCTATATGAACAGGGTTAAAGCTGCCTCCAAGAACTGCCAGTTTCAAGCTACTGCTCCGAACCCGGAAACTGAATTTCCATACTGTCATCAACAGAACGTTCTGCCATAAAACTGCTCTTTTTTGCTGAAGTCGGCGCAAAAGCATTTTCTTCACGGTCTTCCAGTACATCTTCCCTGGCTGCAAGCTTTATAAGAGCAGTACGGGCAGCATCCATATTTGTACGGGCCGCAACAGAAACAGGAATAACTTCTACACCTGGATCCACTGACTTTATGCGTTCTGCAACAAGAGCCGCATTTTCTTTGGCGCCTTCAAGGTCAATTTTGTTACAGAGAACTATTCTCTGTTTTTCCATAAGCCCTGCACCGAATTCAGAAAGTTCTTTCAAAAGCTTTTCGTAAGCGTCCACACAGCCTTCTTCACCGCAGTCTATCATAAAAATAAGCCCCACGGTACGGGATATATGCTTCAAAAAGCGGATTCCAAGTCCTGCTCCGTCTGACGCCCCTTCAATAATTCCGGGAATATCTGCAATGATTATATCACTGTTTTCATCTACCCTCAGAACACCAAGGTTAGGCACTTTTGTAGTAAACGGATACGGCGCAATTTTTGGGCGTGCATTTGTAAAGTATTCAAGAAGGCTTGACTTGCCTGCATTCGGAAAACCTACAAGTCCAAGATCTGCCATTATTGAAAGCTCAATCCTAAGTTCCCTTTCTTCACCAGGTTCACCCTTGTTTGCAATTCTTGGAGCCTGGTTTGTACTGCTTTTGAAATGTACATTGCCCCAGCCGCCGTTACCGCCGGTAAGAAATTTAAAGGACTCTTCGCCAGACGCTTCTGTAAAGTCATGGATAAGCTCACCGGTTTCATTGTCACGTACAGCTGTTCCCGGCGGAACCTGAATTACAATATCTTCACCGTCCTTACCGTATTTGTTCCAGCTCATTCCGTCACCGCCGTTTTGTGCCTTGAACACAGGATGAAAACGAAGATGAGCCAGAGTACGAAGATTACGTCTTACCTGAAAAATAACATCACCGCCGCGTCCACCGTCACCACCGTTAGGGCCGCCGTTAGGAATATATTTTTCGCGTCTGAAAGAAACACAGCCGTTACCGCCCTTTCCCGAGCGGACTTTTATAACTGCTTCATCAGCAAATTGAATCATCAGAACCTCTCTTACATACAGCACAACTGCCATAATAGTAAAATAAAAATGCCCAGCCGGAACAAACCAAACTGGGCATTCTGTATAGAATACAGTATCAGAGAAAAAGTCAGATATTATCTAAAAATACGACTTAGTTTCCGGCTTCTGCAACAGGTTCTACAGAAACAATCTTGCGGTTCATGCGTTCGCCGTACTTTACAACACCGTCAACTACAGAAAACAGGGTGTCATCGCCACCGCGCTTTACATTGTTACCCGGGTGAATACGAGTTCCGCGCTGCTTTACAAGAATGGAACCGGCAGTTACCACTTCTCCACTGTATTTTTTAACGCCCAAATATTTAGGGTTTGAATCACGGCCGTTTTTTGCGCCGCTACCACCTTTTGTTCGTCCCATTTTAATCCTCCGCTGGTAAAAGAACCAGTCTAATCTTCTGTTTTTTCTAGCAGCCGCACATTTTTTGGATATTCACCAGAAAGACTTCCGATTCCAATCCTTATAAAATCTGCAACGCTTTTCAACCTTTCCAAAGCAACAAAACGCTGTTCCAAAGGAACGGTCTCTGAAACTTCAGCGCAGAACAAAAGTTTTCCGCGTGAAGCAGTGTCTTTTGTAACCAGAATTCCGCCGGAATGCTCAAGAAAATCTATTGCCGTACGCAGAATTATTGTCTCTGCTGCACAAACAATATCATTTCCCCTGGATGCGAACAGTGCATGTCCCGAAGCACGGCAGCTTCTGAAGGCACCATCCGCCCTGCAAACCAACAGAACTTCAGTCACCTTATGCCAGAACTACGTCCTTTACAGTAACCGTAGTATACTGCTCACGGTGACCGATAAGACGGTGATAGTCCTTCTTTGACTTATACTTGAATACAAGAACTTTCTTATCCTTGAATGTCTCGCCAACTTCTACAGTAACCTTTGCACCCTTAACATAAGGTGTTCCGACAGAAATTTTGTCTCCGTCGCTTACAAGGAGAACAGTATCGATAGTAACTGTGTCGCCCGGCTTAGCGTCATTAATCTTTGATACCTGAAGAACGGCATCTTTTTCTGCCTTGTACTGATTGCCTTTATACTCAACAACTGCGTACATTTTAAACCTCTGAATTCATTTTAGCCGCAGGAAGTAACGGGTTTCCTGCAGTTTATTCACAATAAGTGTAGGATATAATAGCAAATTCATTCGGCATTGGTCAATAGAATTCTTAGCGGTATTTAAAAGGATTTTAAAAAAATTGTAACACAAACACACCCAAAATAGTTATATTCAATAAAGACACATTCGGAATGCAGTTGTTCCGAAAAAAAACCACGGAGGTTTATTCCATCATGAAGTCAGTAACAAAGAAAATTATAGGCACCGCAGCAGTAGCGGCATTTTCATTCGGAGTCCTAACACTTTCCTGCAGGGCTAACAAAGGCGCGGCAAATGTAGCTTTTGCAGAAGGCGCATCATCAGTTTCAATACCGGCCGACCCGCTTGCAGTAACACAGGCCCTTCAGAGTACATTCAGGTCAATAAGTTCGGAAGTTCTTCCTGCTGTCGTAGAAGTTGACGTAACTGAAACCACAAAGGTACAGACATTCAATCCGTTCAGAGAACTTCCTTTCTTTTTCGGCTATCCTGATGAAAAGGACAAAAAAGAAGAAGACAACATGAGGGAATTGCAGCAGCAGTCCCTCGGAAGCGGTGTTATTGTAAGAAGAAGCGGAAAGACAAATTATGTTCTTACAAACAATCACGTTGCCGGAAAAGCGACAACAATCAAGATAAAGCTTAACGACGAAAGGGAATTTGACGGAAAGCTGATTGGCGCTGACGAAAGGATGGATATTGCCCTGGTTGCATTTGAGTCTGACGATACAACTATCAAAGTTGCAAAACTCGGTGACAGCTCAAAGGTTCAGCAGGGAGACATTGTTCTGGCACTCGGAAGCCCTCTCGGATACTTTGCTTCGGTAACACAGGGTATTGTAAGTGCTACAGGAAGAAGCGGCGGTCAGATTGGTTCAATAAGCGACTTTATCCAGACAGATGCCGCCATTAACCAGGGAAACTCGGGTGGTCCTCTTGTAAACATCAATGGTGAAATAATAGGTATAAATACATGGATTGCTTCACAGTCAGGCGGAAGCCAGGGACTTGGTTTTTCTATTCCCATCAACAATATAAAGACAGCCATTGACCAGTTTATAAGCAAGGGTAAAATTGCATATGGCTGGCTTGGCGTAAGTCTTCTTGATGTAACTCCTGAATACAAAAAGGAACTTGGCGTTGATGAAAACAAAAACGGTGCTCTTGCAGGCGAGATTTTCCTTGGAAGTCCGGCGATGAAGGGCGGAATGCAGGCAGGTGACTTTATCAT
Source organism: Treponema peruense (assembly GCF_016117655.1). Taxonomy (NCBI): domain Bacteria; kingdom Pseudomonadati; phylum Spirochaetota; class Spirochaetia; order Treponematales; family Treponemataceae; genus Treponema; species Treponema peruense. Next base: position 976,285 of record NZ_CP064936.1, on the reverse strand, counting down.
AGCTCTTGACGGTCATGACATAAAGAGCGTAGACCAGCTGGTAAGAGAAGTAGGAGGCATTCCTGCAGGAAAAACAGCCGTCTTTACCGTAATGAGAGGCGAAAACAAAATTGACCTTACTGTAAAAATTGACGAGCGCTCTGCTGACATCGAAAAAGACAACAGCAGACTCTGGCCGGGCTTTATTGCAAGTCCTCTGACAGACAAGGCAAAAAAACAGCTTAATCTTGAGAATGCCAAAGTAAAAGGAATTGTAGTTACAAATATTCAGGAAAAATCCCCGGCAGCAGCCCTGAGACTCCAGAACGGTGATGTAATTACAGCCGTCAACGACAAAAAGATTGACTCGGTAGAAGAATTCTATGCAGCCCTTGATACAACCGGCAAAAAGGAAATATGGTTTGACATATACAATGAAGGCCATACAATCAGTACGGGAAGATTTAAAATCGAAAACAAATAGAATTCCTTAAATAAAATGTAACCTGCGGAATGCATAATAGTTATTATTATTGAAAGACAGACACACTAACGTTTATCTTCTTCATAGAAACTCCTTTGAAAAGCCTCCGGCGTTGCCGGAGGCTTTTCTTTCGCACCGGCACAAATGCACATTATTCAAATTGAAAAAAACACCGCTCTGTGCTAGAATGCCTTCATGAAAACAATTTCCTCAAACACAACACTTTCAGGACATATAACAGTACCGGGTTCAAAATCGCATACAATACGTGCACTTCTTTTGGCATCCCTTGCCGATGGAACATCAAAAATACACAATCCTCTGCCGAGTGCAGACTGTCTGAGCACAGGAAATGCCATTCCGCTTATAGGCGCAAAGATAGATTTCGGGAGCAGTTCAGAAGCCGGCAGCACATGGACTGTAAAAGGAGCGGGTAAAAACGTTCACCTTCCCGAAAACGTAGTTGATGTAGGAAACAGCGGTTCCCTTCTCTATTTTATGTCTCCAATCGCCGCTACATTTGAAGGATGCAGTATTTTTACGGGAGACGCCAGCATCAGAAAAAGGCCCGTAACGCATATGGTCGACGCACTCAACCAGCTTGGAGCAAACGCATATATTGCCCGCCCCGGAAGCGATTCCTGCCCTATGGTAATAAACGGTCCCATAAACACAAAAAATACTGTAGTTACTGACGGCCGTTTAAGCCAGTATGTTTCGGGAATGATGATGGCCGCCACAAGAATGGACGGTACACTGAAAATTCAACTTACAGACCCAAAGGAAACTCCCTACCTTACCATGACAAAAAAATGGCTCGAAAAAGCAGGCGTTACCGTAAGAATGTCAGAAGATTTCAAGAATGTAGAAGTTGACGGTCCGGTACAGATAAAAGCCTTTGACTGCACAATACCGAGCGACTGGGAAGCGGTGGCTTTTCCGCTTATAGCAGCTTTAATAACAGACAGTGAAATAACAATTGACAACATTGACGGCAGTGGAACCCAAGGTGACGAAGAAATTGTAAATGTTCTCAAACACCTTGGAGCAGACATTGAATGGAACCGCGAAAAACAGTTTATTACAGTGCGCGGACTTAAAAAATCAAGAAACGGAACAGGAAGACTTACGACAGAAGAACTGCCCGGCAAGGAACTGCATGTTAATCTTTCGGGATTTCCTGATGCCGTATGTGCACTTGCTGCAATCGCCTGTTTTACAGAAGGAACCATATATATAGAAGATATTGGTGTATGCCGTCGCAAGGAAACAGACAGAATAAAGGTTCTCAGAGAAGAACTTACAAAACTCGGGGCCTCTGTAGAAGAAGGTGAAGATTTTCTTGTAATTCACGGACATTCCCCGGTCAAGGCAGACGGTAGCGCAAATCCTGAATTTGTTCTCCACGGTGCAGAAATCGAAAGCTATCTTGACCACCGCATTGCCATGTCACTTGCCTGTCTGGGGCTCGGGCTCAAAGAAGGACAGTCTGTTGCGGTAAAAGATGCAGAATGCTGCTCAGTAAGTTTCCCGCATTTCTTTGAAAAAATGAACGGAATCGGCGCAAATTTCAAAATTTTATAATTGGAAAACTGCAACCTATTTTTATTCACTTTGTCAAATTAAAAGAAGAGAAGCGGTTTTTCCAAGGGTAATCTCCTGAAATGAAGTTTTCGGGGATTGCCTGAATTTCATACTTTTTGAGGTAATTTTATGAGTCGCACCTATGACGATTCTATGTTTATAGACACGTTTGAGCATGAATATACCTGGCTCAACGGTTTTATGAGGAATGTAAGAAGATTTTCTGCAAAAAATGCCATAATAGATCCAGAAACAAACAGAAGCTGGACTTACGGTTCGATGAACAAAGAAGTAAACAGATTTGCTCATGCGCTGCAGAAAGACGGGGTAAAAAAAGATGATATTGTTATGGCAGCACTCAGAAATTCCCCGGCCTTTGCCATGTCCTATGTTGCCCCAAGAAAAATAGGTGCAATTCTTCTTGCCGCAAACTTTAACCTGGCTTCAGGAGAAATGGCACTTCTTATTGACCACAATAAACCCAAAATCATAATTTATTCAGCAAACATAAAAAACGTTATTCTGGAAGCAGAAAAAAAATGCAGCCACAAGCCCGAACGTTTTATTCTTGCCGACAATATTGAAAACGAAGCGATTCCCGAAGGTCATGTAAGTTATGAAGATTATATTGAAGGCATGAGCGAAGATGAACCGCAGATTAACTTCAGGCCGCATATTTATGATGAAGTACTGAGGCTCTGCACAAGCGGAACAACTGCTCTTCCCAAAAGTGTACCGCTCAATGACATAAATGAAGTTCTTTCTGCCCATGACGTAATAATGCACTACCCTCTTAATCCGAACGATGCGTGTCTTAACATGACACCGTGGTTTCACAGGGGAGGATGCCACTGCGGAGGTCCGTGCCCCAGTTTTTATGTCGGATGCGCAGTTGTTGTAATGAGGGCTTTTCAGCCCAAGAACACCTTGGACTGGGTTTCAAAATATTCAATAACTTTCCTTATGGGAGCGCCGGCAAATCTTGAGATGCTTTCAAGGGCACAGGAAAGGACACCGAAAGACCTTTCTTCGCTTAAGGGAATTATCACAATGGGTGCACCTCTTTCCAAAGTTGACTGCATAAGATACATCAACACGCTTACACCGAATATTTTCAACGGCTACGGAACAACCGAAACTTTCTGGAATTCATTTTTGAGGCCGTACAATCTTCCCGAAGGTGCCGGTTCTGTAGGCGGAAGCTGCATTGACGATGAAGTGCGCGTTGTTCAGATTTATGATGACAAAAAGGCAGAACCTGATGAAATGATACCGCACGACAGTCTTACTGAAGGCGAAATAATTATCCGCAGCCCTGAAAAAACGACATATTCATATTACAACAACGATGAAATGACTAAAGAAAAATTCTACAGGGGCTGGATGTATACCGGAGACACAGGAACATGGGATGACAAATGGTTTGTAACTGTACGTGGCAGAAAAGATGACATGATGGTTGTTTCAGGCGAAAACATTTACCCGACACAGATAGAAGAAGCCATAAACGAGCATCCCAAAGTCAAGGACTGTATTGTTACGGCCGTTCCGGACAAAATAAGGGGACAGGCAGTAGCCGCATACGTAATTGCAGAAGACAGTTCGCTTACAGTTGAAGACCTGTCAGCGTTTTGTGCCAAAAGCCCTATGATGTCAAAGTACAAGCGCCCCAGATATTTTGCAATCATAGATGAAATACCAAGAACTGCCACCGGTAAAAAAATGCACTATATGATGAAAAAACGTGCTGAAGGTGATGTTCTTTCAGGAATTCTCGTAAAGGGCTAAAGAGGCAGAGAGTTTTACCGGCATAGTTTTCAAGGTTGTCACCATCGATTATATCTGATATTATATGATACCTGCGGAAATCTAAATTTACAGGCTTAAATTTCAATCCTATAATCAGAGGATAACTATGCTTTACTATCTTGGCGGACTCCTTAAAAACTATTGGGGACCAGCAAGACTTCTTCAGTCCTATGCAGTCTTAATCGGTATTGCCCTGTACACGGGTTTTTTCCTTACAAAAATAATTCTTCCGAAGTTTTATAAATTCCTTCCTTCTGACAGGGGACGGGAATTTACACTTACAAAGGAAACCGCAAAAGGAAAGCCTACAGGTTCCGGTGTAGTTTTTATTACAATATTTGTTCTGCTGAGTTTTCTGTTTGCTCCTCTTGATTATCTTCAGGCAGGAATTCTTTTTCTTACCTGGCTTATGATGCTTACCGGCTTTCTTGATGACAGAAGCAGTTCGGGCTGGGGTGAATATTTAAAGGGATTTCTGGATCTTGTAATTGCTGTATCTGCAGCTTTTCTTTCGGCTCACTATCTGGGTTCAACTTCTGCAGACGGAAACCTTTGCTTCTGGCTGCCGTTTGTTTCCAACACAATCAAAGTTCCTTACTGGCTTTACATAATCATTACAACCATAATGCTGTGGATGTCCGTTAACACGACAAACTGTACTGACGGTGTAGACGGGCTCAGTTCTTCACTGGTTCTGATTGCATTGTTTACTATGGGAGCAATTTTCTATGTTATTCTGGGACACGTGGATATTTCTGCATATCTTCTTGTTCCGCATCTTAAGGACGGCGCTTCATGGGCAATTATTACGTTCTGCCTGGCTGGAGTTCTTATGGGTTATCTTTGGCACAACGCTTTTCCAAGTTCGGTACTTATGGGAGATGCAGGTTCCAGGGCACTGGGCTTTTATACAGGAGTCTGCGTTATGGTAAGCGGAAACCCGTTCCTTTTTCTTGCAACATCTTCAATTATTTTCATTAACGGCGGAATGGGTCTTCTTAAGGTCGCACTCAAACGGTTCTGCCACATCAATATTCTTGAAAAAATACGGTTCCCGCTTCATGACCACATGAGAAAAAACAGAGGCTGGTCACCGACACAGGTTCTTATTAAGTTTATGGAAATACAGCTTCTTATTACCGTGGCAATGCTGGGAATATTCTTTAAGATCAGATAATTCTTTTGACTCGGAACCTTGAATTAAGTGTTTGACTTTTATAAATATATTTTTGGAGTAACCTATGAACAGACGAAGAGTTGTCATAACAGGAATGGGCGCTGTTTCCCCGGTTGGAGCTACAGCAGAAGAATCCTGGGACGCTGTCAAAAACGGAAGAAGCGGAATTGACCGCATTACTTTATTTGATGCAACAGATTACCCTGTAAAGATTGCCGCTGAAGTAAAAAACTTTGACATAACCCGTTACGGTTTGGAAAAAAGGGATGTGCGTAAGATGGCAAGATTCACACAGTTTCTGCTCTGCGCTTCAATTCAGGCTGTAAATGATTCGGGATACAACAGGGACAGTCTCAAAAACGAAAAGGCCGGTGTTATGGTCGGTAACTGCATAGGTGGTCTGGATGTTATTGAAGCCGGATACCAGAAGTACTTTGACCCAAAGGCCGGTCCTTCAAGAATTCCGCCGTTAACGACACCAATGATGATTATTAACGAAGCGGCCGCCAACGTAAGCATGTATTACGGTCTTAACGGACTTTCATGGACACTCGGAACAGCATGTGCTTCGGGAACTGACGCTCTTGGTGCTGCACTTGATCTTATACGTTTTGGAAGACTTGATGTCTGTATTTCAGGCGGAACTGAGGCCGCGATTGACGGTTTTGGAGTAGCAAGTTTTACGGCTCTTCAGGCACTTTCCAGCTCGTACAATGACACTCCCAAGAAGGCCAGCCGCCCGTTTGACAAAGACCGCGACGGATTTGTTTTGGGCGAAGGTTCTGCAGTATTCATGCTTGAGGAACTTGAACACGCAAAAAAACGCGGGGCAAAAATCTATGCAGAAGTTGCAGGATTCGGCTCATCATGTGACGCTTACCACATTACAGCCCCTCTCAAGGACGGAAGCGGTGCAGCACTTGCTGTAAAAGAAGCCCTTGAAGATGCAGGAATGCAGCCGGCTGATATCCAGTACTACAATGCGCACGGAACTTCTACACACGCAAATGACAGCGGCGAAACAAATATGCTCAAGCTTGCCTTCGGAGAACATGCATACAAGCTGCACATTTCTTCGACAAAAAGCATGACAGGACATCTTGTTGGTGCTGCCGGTGCAATAGAAGCGCTTTTCTGCGTAAAGGCAATCAACGAAAGCTTTGTTCCGCCTACAATAAATCTTGACAACCAGGATATTGAAGGCGGATGTGATCTTGACTACACGCCCAACAAGGGAATTTCACTTGATATAGAAGCTGCTGCCAGTGCCTCGCTAGGATTCGGCGGACACAACGGCTGCATAATAATCAAAAAATACAGGTAATTAAAAAAGGGCTGTCTCAAAAGCGTGAGCCAGCCCTTTTTTATCTTTACTCCATAACTGCCATGCAGGCAATTGTTTCGGCATCTTTTGCTATGTTTGAAATTAACGCATATTCGTTGGGCTGGTGTGCCAGTTCATCCATTGATGACCAGACTACACAGTCAAAGCCGGCGTTTCTCAGATAAGCACCTACTGTTCCGCCGCCTATACCTACACAGCGTGCCTTTATGCCGTGTGCGGTTTCAAGGGCAAACTTTAGTTTTTGCACAACGGGAGCATCTTCTTTTGTAGCGACACTCTGTTCAGCCTGAAGCTCGGCAACATCTATTTTTACTTCATATTTCTTTTCTACGGCATCTATTCTTTTCTGAAGTTCTGCGCGTACCTGATCCAGAGTATATCCGGGGTTAATGCGGCAGTCTGCACAAAAGACGTCATCGCCGGGAATTATGTTTACGCCGTCTACATTTGCCATGTGCATTGTAGGTTCAAATGTCGAATAAGGCGGGTCAAACAGCGGATTTTTTTCATCAAAGAAATTTTCCATGTCGTGTACGCGCAGTGCCAGATCGCAGGCCGCAAGATGTGCATTTCGTCCCAGATCAGGGCGCGAACCGTGGGACTGTCGGCCGGTAGTGTGGAATTTGAACCAGGCAATATTTTTTTCGGCAATTTCTATTGTTTCACCATTGGAGTCACCCCCGTCCGGAATAAGAATAAGGTCATTCTTTGAAAAAAAATCGGGATATTCTTTTATAAGATACCTGACTCCGTATCTTGAACCAACCTCTTCGTCTGCCATAAAAAGAAGTTTTATTGTTGTTTTTGGCATTATGCCTGTTCTTACAAAAGCAAGCGCGGCGAGTACACCGCTGCAAAGTCCCTGCTGGTTGTCTTCTACACCGCGGCCGTAAATTTTGCCGTCTGCTTCTGTAAGAGTCCAGGGATCTGTTTTCCACAAAGATTTTTCGCCTGCCGGAACAACGTCAAGGTGCGCGCAGACCCAGATGCATTTTGTGTCATCAAGTCCTTTTATTGTTGCAACAAGATTGGGGCGTATTCCGGAAGAAACACGGGAATCGGGGGCATCATACCTTTTGAGGTCAGTAATGCCGTTTTTCTTAAGCCATTCTTCGAGCGCAAGACACTTTTGAAGTTCACCGTCTCCGCCGTTTTCAGGAGCAAGTGCTTTGTTGCGCGTAAGAATTGATTCAAGTTCAATTATATCCCTTAAACCACTGCCAATACCTTCCCTTACCTTTTTGAATTCCCCGGAAATACCCATTTTTCTATTCCTTGTGCTCTGAATAATACTTTTCGTAAGCTTTGTATGTTGAACCGATCAGTGTATCTACATCGCTGTAAACGGGTTTCCAGCCGAGAGTCTTTTCTGCAAGTTTTGAAGTTGCAGTAAGCTGTGCCGGATCTCCTGCGCGGCGTTCCACGTAATCTGCAGGAATTTCTTTTCCTGTAATGCGGCGTGTAGATTCTAGCATTTCGGTAACTGTTATTCCGTTTCCTGTTCCAAGATTGAGTGTAAGGCTTTCTTTTTTGGAAGCAATGTATTCCAGTGCAAGAACATGTGCAACAGCAAGGTCAGAAACGTGAATGTAGTCGCGTATACAAGTTCCGTCACGTGTAGGATAATCATTGCCGAATACCTTGAGTTTATCGCGCTTTCCGAAGGCAACTTCCATCATTACCGGAAGAAGGTTTGCCGGGTTTCTTTCAAGACCGTAAAGAACACCTTCGGGATCGTAACCTGCAGCGTTGAAATATCTGAGGGCCGCAAATTTGAGTCCCTTGAGTTTTTCGTACCAGGCCATAAATTCTTCAATTTTAAGCTTTGTAAAACCGTAGTAATTTTCGGGATTTTTGGGATGGTTTTCATCAATCGGAAGATACTGCGGTTCACCGAAAACTGCAGCACTAGAAGAGAACACCATGTTAAGACAGTTGTGTGCTGTTGCTGCATTCAGAATATTTATTGTTCCGTTTATGTTGTTTACGGAATATTTTTCGGGCTTTACCATAGACTCGCCTGCTGCCTTGAATGCCGCCAGGTGGATAAATGCATCAAAACCCCTTGCAAAAGCTGCCTCAAGATCTTCGGGATGAAGTATGTCGCCTGCAATAAATTCGTTTTCGGGGAAAAGATTCTGGATAAGACCGCTTGAGAGATTGTCAAATACAGTTACGGTATGTCCCTTTGACATCAATTCCTTTACAACATGGCTTCCGATGTATCCGGCACCGCCAATAACAAGAACCTTCATAAAAACCTCCTGAAGTGTAACTTTGTTTTATAATAATGTATCGCAAACAATTATTCAATTTACGAAAAATTCATTGCAGTCAGACTGCGCAACGTTTGCCCACAGCCTCAGTCAAGTTTTTCTGCAGCTTCTTCCCATGCTGAATTGAGCTTTTCGAGTTCCAGTGAAATATCATTTATTTTCTTCTGGACTTCGCGGCTTTTTACACCGTCTGAATAAACCGCAGGATTTGCCATCTGGTTTTCAAGTTCCGCTTTTTTTGCTTCGGCAGCTTCTATCTGTTCTTCAAGATTCTGCACTTCTCTTTCTATTTTGCGGCGCTCTGCATTTGCCTTTTTCTGTTCTTCCCACGAAAGTTTTACTGCACTCGAAGTGTCTTTTTCTGCGCCTGAAGCCTTTTCTGAAGAAGACCTGGTACCGGCAGTTACCGCTGCGCCTGCTGTTCCGCCGCCAAAAGAAGATGCACCCACAGTACCTGCCGCTTCATCTTCAAGGCGCTGCATGTAGTATTTGTAGTCACCGGGGAAAACCCTGAATGTTCCGGGATGAAGCTCAAGTACCCTTGTTGCAAGGCTTTCTATAAAACCGCGGTCATGGCTTACAAAAATTACTGTTCCGCAAAAATCTTTGAGGGCATCAAGAAGAACGTCCTTTGAGTGCATGTCAAGGTGGTTTGTCGGTTCATCAAGCACAAGAAGATTTACCGGGCGCAAAAGAAGTTCCAGAAGAGCTATTCTGCTTTTTTCACCGCCCGAAAGAACGTCTATACTTTTGTAAACATCGTCGCCCCGGAACAAAAACGCTCCCAGCATGTCACGGAGTTTTGGAATAAGTTCAAGAGGGGCATGCGATTCAAGCCTGTCAAGAATACTTTCACTGCCTTTTATTTTTTCTGCACTGTCCTGCGAAAAGTAGCCTACAGAAACCCCGCTTCCAAGCCGCACCTCGCCGCTGTAATCCTTGTCGGCCCCGGCAATAATTCTTAAAAGAGTGGACTTTCCGGCTCCGTTGCGTCCTGCTACAACAATGCGTTCGTTCTTTTCTATAACCATGTCAAGATTGTTTATGACATTGAATGTTCCATCATAAGTTTTGCAGATTTTGTCAAGTGTTAGAACAATCTGTCCTGAATGCGGTGCCTCGGGAAAAGTAAACCTTATTTTTTTGAGGCTTTCAGGAATTTCTATTTTGTTTTCTAGAAGTTTGTCGAGCTGCTTCTGTCTTTCCTGCGCCTGGGCTGCTTTTGTTGCCTTGTAACCGAAGCGGCGTATAAAGTCTTCGAGTTTCGTAATTTCCTGCTGCTGCTGTTCGTATGAAGCAATGAGCGTGTTAAGTTCGACTTTTCTGACTTCTTCATAATGAGTGAAGTTTCCGGGGTAGCGCTTTAGGGTTCCGTTAAAAAGTTCGTAAACTTCATTTATTGTGTGGTCAAGAAAATATCTGTCGTGGCTTACAAGAAGGAATCCGCCGTGGAATTCTGAAAGGAATTTTTCAAGCCAGTTTCTTGCTTCTATATCAAGATAGTTGGTGGGTTCGTCCAAAAGCAGAATGTCAGGACCGCACATAAGTGCTTTAGCAAGTGCAATTCTCATCTGCCATCCGCCAGAAAACGCTTCTGTACGTTTTGAAAAATCTTCGCGCGAAAAACCAAGTCCAAGCAGAACCTGTTCGGCAAGAACGGCTCTTCTGTACCAGCCACTTTCGTCAAGTTTTGCAATAAGTTCTGCGTGTTCTTCTGCAAGCTTGTCTGAATTTTCTGGGGAAGATTTGAGTGCGTCACCGATTGCGTCTGCACGGGCCTGTATGTCATATCCCCACGCAAAGGCTTTGTCGGCTTCTTCTCTTAACGTACAGCCACTGTGAACAAGGCCGCTCTGTGGAAGATATGCAATTCTTGTATCTTTCTGCGTTATGCGCTCACCGGAGTCGGGTTCCGTTATTCCGGCCATAATTTTAATAAGAGTGGACTTTCCCGCACCATTGGCACCGGTAAGGGCAGCCTTTGTTCCCGTTGCAAGATTTACGGAAACATCCTTAAGAATATCTCTGTCCCCAAAAGCCAGGGACACTTTTGAAAACTGAACAAAAGACATCAGTTACCTCAATTCTGGAAAAAGAGAACTATTGAATTTACAGGAAGCGTTACCGTTACCCTGTTTCTTCCAGTAGCCTCATTCATTATTTTTTCTACCTCTGCAACAGCAAGTCTGAGTCCGCTGCTTTCTGTTTTGTAAAGGAAGTTGACTTCGGTTGCGCTTTCGTCAAATATAAAACTTACAACGCCGTCCCATTCAGATTTGAGGTTTGAAGGAATAAAGTATTTCATCTGAACAGTTCCCGAGCCTTTTATTCCGCGGGGAATTACACCCGGAACAAGACGGTTGAATCCTGACCAGAGGAATTTTGCATCTTCATCAAAAGTGAGGGTTCCGTAATTGCTGCTGCGGAATGTCGGACCGTTTGCCCTCATTGCCAAATAGCTTTCTTCACGCTCATGCTTTTCGTCTTCTATTATTGCAGCTATATCCGTTCCTTCTTCAAGTGCAACAAAATTAAAGGAACTTGGCATTCCGCGCTCATCCGTGTACTTAAGCACAATCACGCGCGAATTCCTTACGGTAACCCTGAGCGGTGTTCCCTCAAAGTAATAGTCGCCGTCTGTTCCGCGCTTAACACCTGCATATGGGTAAGAAAGGTCAAGGGTCGGAAGTTTAACAGTCACTGTCCCAGAAGAAGCACCTGTATCAAACATGTAGTCTGTAGTGAAATATTCAAGGTCAATCCTTCTTGAAGAAATCATGCCGCTGTAATAGTCAGGATACCATTTTGTAGCAAGCATCTTTTCCATTACTTCATCAGTTTCCTGAACACTTGCCTCTTCTGCTCCGTCTCCGTAGGTTCCGTCTGCATTCATTACAAAAAGACGCAGGTTGTGTGAAAAACACCAGCCCAAAGTTCCGTCACCGGTAAGAACACGCAGCCACTTTCCTTCGAGGTTCTGCTTTCCGTTTGTAGGAACGGCGCCTTCACCTTCATAAAGAGCACGTACAATCTCGTTCTTCTTGAGCCTGTAAACCTGCTTTGAAGTATTCACTTTGTCTGCGCGGATAGGAAGTCCGTCAAGCACGCATTTTGCATAGGTATTTGCATAGTTTTCATAGCGGCGGGCAGTTTGCTGTGCGCGTCCCTTTGATTCGGGTTCGGAAAGTTTCCAAAGCGGAACTTCAATTTTCTCTTTTGTTTCGGGAACACCGATTACATAAACGTGAGAAATATTGGACTTTACATAAACAGGAACAATTGTTCCGTCGGCAAGGGACTGTTCGGGAACATTCCACAAAAGTACGCTGTAACCGATTATGCCGGAACATGATGAAAATAAAAATGCGGCAGATAAAGCAACAGCCGCGAGTGCCGGTTTAAAAATTGATTTCATAACCCAAGAATAATACACTATATGGAAGAATATTTCTACAGGGGTTACACACCCGCCTTTTTTGTGCTAAAATTGTGGTATGAATACAGAAAAAATTCCGTCAAGAAATGACGTTCCTTCAAAGGACAAATGGGACCTGACAAAAATTTATGAATCAGATAAAGACTGGGAGGCCGACCTTGCCTCAATTCCTTCACTTGCAGAAAAACTTGAAAGCTTTAAGGGAAAACTTGCAGACGGTGCAGACACGCTTCTGGCAGCACTCAAGGCAGACGAAGAGCTGGACCGCAGAATAGAAAAAGTATTCCACTACGCAAGCCTGTTGAATTCCGCTGACCAGGGAAACAGTGCATATCAGGAAATGTACAACCGCGCAATGATGGCATACACGGCAGCACAGGCTTCTACAAGTTTTTACATTCCCGAACTTCTTTCCATTCCCGATGAAAAAATAAACACGTGGATTGAACAGGACGAATTCAGTGACTACAGGGTTTACGTAAAAAAAGCCCTGCACATAAAACCGTATACACTCAGCGAAAAAGAAGAGCGAATAATGGCACTTCAGTCCGAATCCGGACAGACTGCAAACAATGCATTTTCACTTCTTACCGACGTGGACCTTGACTTTGGAACGGTAAAGGCCGACGGTGTTGAAAAGCCTCTTACGCAGGGAACCTGGAGCGACTTTTTGGAAAGCCAGGACAGAAATGTAAGAAAGGAAGCATACGAAAAATTCTACGGAACTTTTGAAAAACATGCAAATACCCTTTCTGCACTTTATTCCGGCTCTGTAAACAACGATATTTTTGTTTCAAGAGCAAGGGGCTACAAATCTTCGCTTGAAGCTGCCCTTTATTCAGACAAGGTTCCGGTAAGCGTTTACAAAAATCTTATTGACACTGTCCACAAAAATTTTGATGCACTGCACAGATTCTATTCTCTGCGCAAAAAAGTTCTGGGAGTTGAAGAACTCAGGCATTATGATGTTTATGTTCCGCTTGTAAAATCGGTTAAGTCAAAAATAAGCTATGAAGAATCTGTAGAAATCGTAAGAAACGCACTTTCTGTTTTGGGAACAGAATACACGGACACTCTCTGCGGCGGACTTTTGAACGGCTGGGCAGACAGATACGAAAACAAGGGAAAAACCAGTGGCGCTTTTTCTTCGGGAGCATACGACGGTTACCCTTACATTCTTCTTAACTACAAGGACACTTCAATAAGGGACGTCTACACAATGGCCCATGAAGGCGGACACTCAATGCATTCCTGGTACAGTGTAAGAAACAATCCTTTTATGAGCTACGAATACACTATTTTTGAAGCCGAAGTCGCCTCTACATTCAACGAAGAACTGGTGTTCAAGTACCTTATAAAAAATGCAAAAAACCGTGACATGCGCCTTTACCTTATGGCCACACACGCAAACGACATACTTGCAACACTTTACAGGCAGACAATGTTTGCAGAGTTTGAACTCAAGGCCCACGAAACAGTAGAAAACGGTCATCCCCTTTCTACAGACGTTCTGCGTTCAATTTACAGAAACCTTCTGGAACAGTACTTCGGAAGCGAAATGCACTTTGAAAAGTCCAGCGACCTTGAAGGACTCAGAATTCCTCACTTCTATAACGCATTCTATGTTTACAAATATGCAACAGGAATTTCTGCATCACTTGCACTGGCAAAACGCGTCACTGAAGGCGGAGCGCAGGAAAGGGACGACTACTTTAAGTTCCTTAAGTCTGGCGGTTCAAGATACCCGATTGAAAGCTTAAGGGTTGCCGGCGTGGACATGGAAAGTTCCGCTCCTGTACAAGCTGCCCTTGATACCTTCAGGGAACTTGTCGACAGCCTTGAAAAAGAACTTTAAGTTAGCACAGAATAGCACGTGAAAAAAAACGGCAGCCGCAAGGAACGATTAAATTCCCGTCGGCTGCTGTTTTTATTTACCTTAAGTAGACGTCTGTGCGCTAAAGAGTCCGATACTGTTAATGTATTCTATTTTATTACCTTAAATAGACCATGAGCAGCATTATGTCGCTGGTTCTTATTCCGCTTATTCTTGAAGCCTGTCCCAATGTTACAGGGCGAACGGCTTCGAGCTTTCCGCGGCTTTCAGAAGAGAGAGCAACAATTTTACCGTAATCAAAGTCCGGCGGAATGCGTGCATTTTCCATTTTGTGCATTCTTGCAACTCTGGCATCCTGCTTTTCTATATAATACTTATATTTATAATCATTCTGCGCCTGCGTCCACTCTATATCTGAATATATTCCGGGGTTTGCGGCCGAAGGATTTTTTTCTATAAGCAGAAGGGCACTGTCTACGCGTTCGTATTTTTGTATTGTGGAATTGTAGGTTTCTTCACTTACGAGACCCGCATCATATCCCTTTTTGCGCAGCCGTCTGTCTGCCGTGTCATGGCGCAGCTTGAGCCTGTATTCTGCACGGGCTGTAAACATTCTGTACGGTTCTTTTGTTCCGAGTGTAACAAGATCGTCTATCAGAACACCAATGTAAGCTTCATCGCGTCCAAGAATCATTGGTGTGTATTCCGGAATTTTTCTGAACGAATCAAAGCCTGCAGCAGACTGTGTGCGTTCAAGAAGCTGTGAAAGCGATTGTGTTTCCCTTTCTGAAATGCGTGCAAAAAGTTCAAGGTCGCTTTGCGAATATTCGGGACGGCATGAAAATTTTCCCGGAACAGAACTTGCAGGACAGGATTTTACAGAAGAGTCAGGAGCGCAGAGTGGACCGCACTGTTTTTTGTGTTCCCTTGCATAAAGACCGGCGTTTATTCCGGCTACAAGGCCCTGGCCTGCCGCTTCTTCATAACCGCTGGTTCCGTTTATCTGGCCGGCGTTAAAAAGACCTGCGACACGTTTTGTTTCCAAAGACGGAAAAAGCTGCGTAGGTTCAACATAATCATATTCTACGGCATAACCGGGGCGGCTCACCGTGCAGTTTTCAAAGCCGGGAATTGTTCTCAAAAAAGCGTCCTGTACTTCTTCTGGAAGCGAAGATGAAAGTCCGTTAAGATAAATCTCGTCTGTTTCAAGACCTTCAGGCTCTACAAAAAGCTGGTGCCTGTCCCTTTCTGAAAAGCGCATAACCTTGTCTTCAATTGAAGGACAATAGCGCGGGCCAACACCGTGTATCTTTCCTGAATACAGCGGAGAGCGTGAAATATTCTGCCGTATAATTTCATGGGTTGCAGGATTTGTATAAACAAGATGGCAGGGAACCATGGGGCGTTCAACCTTTTCATCTTCAAAACTGAACGGAATAACGTCTTCGTCACCGTCCTGAAGTTCGAACTTTGTAAAGTCAACTGTATGGCGCAGGATTCTTGGCGGTGTTCCTGTCTTGAGCCTTCCTGTAGTAAAGCCCAGACGCACAAGACTTTCGGTAAGACCAAATGCGCCGCCCTCACCTATTCTTCCGCAGGGTGCATCGTATTCACCTATAAAAATGCGGCCGCCCAAAAAAGTTCCTGTAGTAAGCACAACGGAGCGTACGGGAATCACACGGCCGCGTTCGGTAACTACACCTATAACCTTCTGCCTCATTCCGCTTCTGGCGGCTTGTGTAGCATAAGCGTAGGCTGAACTTCCGCGCCTTTCTCCCGGGATGGAACCTTCTGCGGCCGAACTGTCGCTTTGGGGCGGCATGGGTGTATCAGAGGCAACGGTCAGGATATCAACTGCGGTATCCATAAGTGTGCTCAGATTTTCTGCAGTCTCAATCTTATGTCGTGCAAGCTGCGAGTATGTTATTTTGTCTGCCTGCGAACGCGGTGCCTGAACAGCAGGTCCGCGGCTTCTGTTCAATAGCCTGAACTGAATCATAGAGCGGTCAATGAGCTTTCCCATTTCGCCGCCGAGGGCATCAATTTCACGTACAATATTGCCTTTTGCTATTCCGCCGATAGACGGATTGCATGACATTCTTCCTATCGAGTCGATTGTCTGTGTGATAAGTACTGTCTTGAGCCCCATTTTTGCACAGGCAAGAGACGCTTCTATACCTGCGTGACCGCCGCCAACAACAGCCACGTCAAAATAATCATAAAAGGACATAGTAAAATGAGTATATAGAATTTTTTAAGATTGTACAACGAAGACAGAAAGAATAAAAAAAGCGGATAACGGGAGTCGAACCCGCATCCCGGCCTTGGGAAGGCTGTGTACTACCGCTGTACTATATCCGCATAACTGTATAAAAATTGTAGTTTTACACTTCATATATCTTATCAAAAAAGAATTTTTTTTTCAATTATGCAGAATATGTAAAACAGGTAATATTTCGCAATCATGCAGAATAAAGTTTCTGTTCAAATTGTAATCATCTGTTTTTTTTGATATACTCGCATCATGGAACAGGATTACAACCTTAAACGCGGAATATTTTTTATTCTTCTCTCTGCATCAGGCTTTGCAACAATGGGCATGCTTGTACGCGCGGCGGGTGATATTCCATTTATACAAAAAACACTGTTCAGAAATCTTATTGCTTTTCTCATTGCTTTTTCTGCACTTATAGTAAAGGCAAGATATGACAGAACTGTTCTGCAGATTCCCAAAGGCTCACTTAAATTTCTTATTCTACGCTCGGCACTCGGTTCCATAGGCATTTTCGGAAACTTCTATGCATTAGACAGAATGAATATTTCTGACGCGGCAATGCTCAACAAGATGTCACCGTTTTTTTCTGTTCTGGCCAGCATGTTTATACTTGGTGAAAAGCCGACTTTTGTTTCTGTTCTTTCGCTCATTGCAGCTTTCTCGGGTTCGCTTCTTGTAATAAAGCCGTCCTTTGACTTTACAAAATTTTTTCCAGCTCTGGTAGGATTTGCAGGAGGAATCGGAGCGGGGATTGCATACACTTTTGTAAGAAAACTTCACAGCTACAAGGTAAACGGAAATCTTATCATAGCATTTTTTTCTGCATTTTCGTGCCTTCTTGCCGTACCGTACATGATTTTCAATTATACGCCGATGACCACAAAACAGCTTCTTCTGTTGCTGGGTGCGGGTGTAGCAGCAGCCTGCGGTCAGATAGGAGTAACAGGCGCATACTTTAACGCCCCCGCTTCAAAGATTTCAATTTACGAATATACGCAGATTATTTTTTCTGCAATACTGGGGTTTCTTGCGTTTGGCCAAATTCCGGATGCGACAAGTATTATAGGATATACAATAATTATTGGAAGTGCCGCCGCCGTATTTTTCTACAACTCGCACAAACAGAAAACCCAAGCACATCTGTCTTGACACTCTGGCGATGCAAAAATATACTTTCTGACTATGTCACTTATTGAACTTATAATACTTGCCATCGGTCTTTCTATGGATGCGTTTGCTGTTTCGATTTGCAAAGGGCTTGCCGCACGCAAAACCGGAATAAAAGAAATGTGCATTGCTGGCCTTTGGTTCGGGGGATTCCAGGGACTCATGCCTTTTATAGGATGGATTTTGGGTTCACGATTTAAAAGCTATATAGAAAATTTTGACCACTGGATTGCCTTTGTTCTTCTTGTACTTATCGGACTCAACATGATACGCGAAGCCCTGTTTGAAAAAGAAAACGAAGAAAATACAGAAGCATCTTTTTCATTCAAAACAATGCTCCCCATGTCTGTTGCAACAAGCATAGATGCTCTCGCAGTCGGAGTCACATTCGGACTTCTTCTGGACAGCATGTCAAAAATTGTTTCTGCATGCTCTCTTATCTGCGCAACAACTTTTTCTTTTTCTGCAGCCGGTGTAAAAATAGGAAGCGTGTTCGGAAACAAATTCCAGAAGCAGGCAGAAATTCTTGGCGGAATTACTCTTATGCTCATAGGAATAAAAACACTTCTGAGCCATCTTGGCGTAATTAGCTTCTAGCACACAACTAAAGAATTTTATAATCCGGTGAATCGCTTGCTGCAAAAACTTTGACAGAGCATTCTTCCATCGTAACATTGTCGCAGAACTGTGCAAGATCATAAGCATAAGGTGAAAGAATATCGTCAGGATTGTATGAAGTTTTAACGACAGATTCTTCCCCTTCTTCTGCGACACGGCTAAAGGCTCCGTTGAGTTTAATAAGATCTTCTGCAGCCGCAAGATACTGGGTGCATTTTTTTTCTTCATATTTTTCACGTATAAAAGCAAGCTGCATCTTTTCTATATCCTTGTGCGCAACAGCAGCCGGCTTAAAACCTGACTCAAAGGAACAGTTATTGCAAAGCTGCCATTCTTCAAAATCTGCAAAAAAAGATGAAGGTGAAATTTTAAGAGGCTTTATTACGGACAAAAACCATGGAACAGCCCTTCCGTAAGTATAAAAAACAAGACAGGCAAAAGCCATTCCGCGTGAAAAATCAATATCTTTTGAAGAATAGATTCCGGTAGACTTTGGAATACAGAATTCTTTTTTTTCAAACTGCGGAAAATCAATATGATTGGGATAAAGCGAAACAGAAAAATCAAGTCTGTCCCTGAACTGCCTGAATGTATCACCAGTCTGCACAGCCCATTCCATTTCAAATCCGAATACGGTACCGCTGGAATTGAGCATAGCAGCCTTTGAAGAAAACAGTTTCTTGTCAAAAAGAAGCGTACCGTTTTTTTCGGTTCCACGCACAGGAATTTCAAGGGACGAATACAGTTGTGAAAACATTTCTATCACTTTTTTTGTAAGCGCGTGCGGTTCTACAACAACAGAAACAAACATATCCGGAGCAAAGTCCAAAAACTTTTGTGCAAGTGAGCAAAGCTTTTCGGAATCAGAAGCAAGGGAAGCATCATGAAGCGAAAGTTCTGTTACACCGGATTCGTAAATTTCAGAAAGACGGGCAAATACGTCGTCAAGAGAAATATCTACTGCATTCAAATCTGATTTTTCTGTTTTTTTCAAAGTATATTTATTCCGTTTGCAAGACAGTCGCTGACCATTTTTTCGGGCCATGTGCTTACCTGGGTTTCGCCAATGTGGGCTTTTCTAAGGAAGTACATGCACAGGCGTGACTGGCCTATTCCGCCGCCCATTGTCTGGCTGAGCTTACTGGAAAGAAGTTTTGAATGGAATTCAAGCGAAGCACGTTCAGGACAGCCGCGTTCATTAAGCTGCGCCAGAAGTGATTCTTTGTTTACCCTGATTCCCATTGATGAAAGTTCCATCGCAATATTGAGCACGGGGTTCCATACCATAAGATCACCGTTCAGTCCCCTGTGGCCGCCGTCTTCTGTAATCCAGTCATCGTAATCAGGAGCACGGCCGTCGTGGATTGTTCCATCGGGAAGTTTTCCGCCGATGCCTATAATGAATACTGCACCATACTTTTTGCAGACTTCAGTCTCACGTTCCTTCGGTGAAAGTTTCGGATACTCGCGCTGAAGGTCATCTGAATATATAAATGTAATTGACTCAGGAAGAACAGGTTCAATCTGCTCGTATCTGTCATAAACAAAGAATTCGGTTCTTTTGAGACAGCCGTAAATTTTGCGCACAATTTCCTTAAGATATTCAACACTGCGGTTTGAATCAGAAATGCACATTTCCCAGTCCCACTGGTCTACATAAAGTGAATGCATATTGTCCAGTTCTTCATCGGCGCGAATGGCATTCATGTCTGTATAAATTCCGAATCCGCTTTTGAGTCCAAGTTCACTTACCTTCATGCGTTTCCATTTTGCAAGTGAATGAACTATTTCAAGTCGGGCATCGTTCATGTCCTTTACAGGAAAACTTACTGCACGCTCAGTTCCGTTAAGATCATCATTTATTCCGGTTCCGCTTCTGACAAAAAGCGGAGCAGTTACGCGTCTAAGATTAAGTTCAGTAGAAAGTGCAAGCTGAAAAAAATCCTTTAAAAGAACAATCGCCTTTTCAGTTTCCTTAACGCTCAAAAGCGGTTTGTAACCGGCTGGAATCTGTAAGTGTGACATAAATTAACCCCTTATATTTTTTTATCTGGACAAAGAGTCCGTAAATTTTTTGAATGCTGCAAGTCCTTCTGAAGTTCTCTTGAATACACCGGCATCCTCAAGAACTTTTGCAAAAACAAGACCGATTTCTTTTTTAAGAATATCATCAATATTTGTTTCGCTTACGTTTTCATATTTTGGAATAAATTCTGAAACCCACTGTGCATGTTTTGCAATGCTTTCAACAGAAGAAATATCTTTTTTGCAGAGAATTGCTTCTTTTAATTCTGCAATTTCTGACTTAAGTCTGGCAGGAAGAACAGCAAGTCCCATTACTTCTATAAGACCGATATTTTCCTTTTTGATATGATGCAGGTTTTCATGCGGATGAAATACTCCCCACGGATTTTCTTTTGTTGTAATATTGTTTCTGAGAACAAGATCCATTTCATAAAGGTCACCGCGTTTTCTTGCAATCGGTGTAATTGTATTGTGCGGCTCTCCGTCTGTCTGTGCAAAAACAAATGCACCCTCGTCAGTATAAGAACGCCACTTTTCAAGAATAACAGAAGACAGCTCTATAATTCTCTGTGGGTCAGTAGAACTAAGTCTTATTACACTCATAGGCCACTGAAGAATTCCGCAGGTAACATCTTCAAAGCCTGCAACAGAAAATTTGTATTCAACAGAAGCACGCGCCATTGCAAACTCGTAGTTGCCGCCCTGAAAATGATTGTGGGTAAGAATTGAACCGCCTACAACAGGAAGGTCTGCATTACTTCCAACAGTATAATGCGGAAACAGTTTTATAAAATCAAACAAACACTCAAAAGTATGTGAACTTATTTTCATTGGTGTATGTTCATAGCTGAACACAATACAGTGCTCGTTGTAATAAACATACGGTGAATACTGGAAGCCCCATTTTGTTCCTGCAAGTTCAATGGGAATTATTCTGTGGGTCTGGCGGGCTGCATGATTTATACGGCCTGCATAACCTTCATTTTCTTTGCACAAAAGACAGGCAGGGTATCCGCTCTGGACTGCATTGCGGGCAGCGGCAATTGCCTTGGGATCTTTTTCGGGCTTGGAAAGATTTATTGTAATGTCAATGTCACCGTAATCTGTTTTTGTTTTCCATTTCAAATCTTTGCAGATTCTGTAGCGTCTTATATAGTCGGTGTCCTGACTGAACTTATAGTACCAGTCCGTGGCAAGTTTTGGATTTTTTGCGTAAAGATTTTTAAACTGAGCCTGAACTTCTGAAGGACGTGCAACAAGGCAAGACATAATTTTTGTATCAAACAAATCGCGGCTTACAATTCCGTTGTCAGACATTAATTTTTTGTCAGCAGCATAATCAAGCACTTCTGAAAGTATTTTTTCAAGTTCACTTACTTTTGTTTCCGGAACAGAATCACAAATATATTCTGCAGGAAAATCATCAATCTTAAGAACTTCCATAATGCGATTGCGAGTATAAACTGAATCTTCTTCATTAATAAGCCCGCATGAAAGCCCGTATCCTACAAGTTCATTGATATTTTCAAAAATATTCATGAAAACATAATAAAATTATTTGTATCAAGTGTCAATCAACGCCGGCAAGACAGCAGCAGCCTTGTTTACACTTATGTGCAAACGTTGCTCACTGACCGCCGCCCGAATTTACAGGCTAGCCGTGATTGAAACCACAGTGCGATTATGGTAATATCAGAATATGGCTAAAAAAAGAAAATCAAAAAACAAATCATTTTTGCAAAAACTGATTTACATTTTCATTGCAATAATTCTTGTTTATTCAGTGCTTCATTATCTTGGACTCACGCAGAAATTTGACACAAAAGTACAGAATGCGCTGAACAAAGCTTCTTCCTACACGGAACAGATTGCACAACCGCAGCAGGAACTGCCGAAACCAGCTGCATCAGAAACTTCAGTTACAAAAGAGGCAGCTTCAAAACAGACAGCACAAGACTCAGAACAAAATACGCACGAATCAGCAAAAACAGAAGCACCGGTTTTAGAAGGAAACGACAGTTACCGGGCGTCTTCAGTTGAAATTCCGCTTTGTCCCGCAACAATGACAAAAGGTTCCGATGTACCGGGCCACGAAGTTCACACCTATGCAGGCTTTGAATTATGCTACAGGGAAGATTATGAAGATTCAGAATGGGTCGCCTACACTATTACCCGCGAAAAACTTGTTTCTGTTATAAAAAGAACCGATGACTTCAGAGCAGACACTTCAATAACGACAGGCTCGGCAACTCCTGCAGATTACAAGGCCAGCGGCTATGACAGGGGACATCTTGCACCGGCAGCAGACATGCAGTGGAGTTCAGAAACAATGCACGAAAGTTTTTTGATGAGTAACATGACTCCTCAGGCACCGCAGCTTAACAGGGGAATGTGGAAGGAACTTGAAGAAAACGTAAGAAAATGGGCACAGAATTTTGGTGAAGTAACAGTTGTTACAGGCCCCGTTCTGGAAAAACCTTCTGCAGAATATTCCTCAATAGGAAGCAATAAAGTTGCCGTTCCGGAATTTTTCTACAAAGCACTTCTTTCAAAAAGCAATAACGGGGACACAATTATGGCTGCCTTCATTATGCCTAACCAAAAATGCGAAGGCGAAATTTGGGACTATGCAGTGAGCATAGATGAAATAGAAGAAAGAACAGGAATTGACTTCTTTTCTGCACTCGATGACAGTATAGAAAACGAAACCGAAAAAAACATAAACCTTTCAGAGTGGAAAAACTGCCTGAACTGAACAAATTAAAAAAGTTACGGTCTTCCACTTTTGACAGAATACCGTAACTTATTTTTTATTTTCTCAGTTTTCTGAATTATAATTTACAAGAGTTTTTACTTTTATTTTTGGTCCGAGTGTTTTTTCATAATTCAAAAAAGGAAGTCCTATTACACCGAACACATCAGTTACAACAGCCCCGCCCTGCTCCATAAGATTAACAGCAGCATTAAGTGTTCCGCCGGTTGCAATAAGATCATCAACCAAAAGAATTCTGCTTCCTTTTTCTATATCGTCAACATGGGCTTCGATTTCGGCTGTTCCGTATTCAAGGGCATAACTGCACGAATATTTTTTTCCCGGAAGCTTGCCCTTTTTTCTGATAAGAATCATCGGAATACCAAGACGTTCTGCAAGCGGTGCTGCAAAAATAAAACCACGCGATTCAATTCCTGCAACTGCATCTATTCCGGCAGAAGAATAAATTTCGCACATTTTGTCTATACAATATTTGAACGCAGACGGAACACGAAGAATACCTGTAATGTCATAAAACAAAATTCCCGGCTTGGGAAAATCTTTAACGCGTCTGATTGCTTTGTCCAGAATCTCAAAATCCTTATTGTTCATACTAATCTCCTGAAATAATATTATGCCTTGTAAACTGAATCTATGCGTCCCATTGAAATTCTTTTTTCGCGCACCTCGGTCAGTGTTTTTTCAAGGGAAGCAGCATCACCGTTCTGAATAAAATTTTTAAGTTTTGAAAGAGACGACTCAAAAGATGAAATATGGGCAAGAAGTTCCTTTTTATTTGCAAGAAAAAGCTCTGTCCAAAGCGGCGCATTTATCATTGCAATTCTTGTAAGGTCTTCAAAACTTCCACCGCCAAAAGCCGTAACTCCAGTATCTTCGGCGCTGTCTACAAGTGCAGAAGCAATTACATGGCACAACTGTGATGTAAAGGCAATCTTTGAATCATGCGTCACGGAATCTGTTTCTACAATACGCGTAAATCCCATTGTAGAAACCAGAAGTTTGAACAACTCAAGATTTTCTTTTTTTACACCTGCAACCGGCATAATTATGTAATTGTGGTTTTTGAAAATTCCGCCCGAAGAATTTACGAAGCCTTCTTTTTCGCTTCCTGCCATGGGATGTCCAGGAATAAAGTCAACGTCCTCCCGTGAAAACTTTTCAATATTTTCAAAAAGAAGCGCTTTGACTCCGCTTATGTCGGTAACAATTGAACCTGACTTAAACGCGGCACTGTGCGTGCATAAAAAATCCAGTGTTGCATGAGGGTACAGGCATACAAAAACAAAATCACACTCAGAAAGCATAACGTCAACTTTTTCCATACAGAAAGTTTCGTCAACGATATGCTGTTCCAGAGAAAGTTCCAGGGCCGCAGCATTTCTGTCTGCTCCAAGAATTTTTCCCGTTGCACCCTGAACATCCAGAACATTTTCACGGATTGACTTTGCAATGGAACCGCCCATAAGTCCCAGACCGACAATGCCGTAAGTAAGACATCCCAGTTTTTTCATCAGAGTGTGCGTCCTTCAACTGCTGCGTATTTTGCAAGCTTGTCCATAAGTTTTTCAAACTCTGACGGAGGAAGCTGCTGTGAAGCATCGCTCCATGCTTTTTCAGGACAACAGTGTACTTCTATTTCAAGAGCATCTGCCCCTGCCGCCGCTGCAGCAGAAGAAAGAACCGGAACCATCCATCTGATTCCGCAGGCATGGCTCGGATCAATAACTATAGGAAGATGTGAAACTTTGTGCAGATACGGAACAGCGCTCAAGTCCAGACAGTTGCGTGTGTATCCGTCATAAGTTCTGATTCCGCGCTCGCAGAGAATAACATTTTCGTTACCGTTTGCCATGATGTATTCTGCAGACATGAGCAGCTCGCTGATTGTTCCTGAAAGACCGCGCTTAAGAAGAACCGGCTTGTGGAATTTTCCGAGTTCCTTAAGAAGGTCAAAGTTCTGGAAGTTTCTTGCTCCAACCTGAATAAGGTCAACGTTTTCAAAATTTTCAAGTTCAGAAATTGCCATAAGTTCTGTACAGACAGGAAGGCCTGTTAATTTTTTTGCCTTTTCCAAAAGTCTTATGCCTTCTACACCAAGTCCCTGGAAACTGTATGGTGAAGTACGCGGCTTGTATGCACCGCCTCTTAAAATTCTGGCACCTGCTTTCTTTACAGCCTGGGCAGCAGCAAGAATCTGTTCTTCTGTTTCTACAGAACATGGACCTGCAATAACAGGAAGTGATTTTCCGTCACCAATTACACAGGGAATTACACCTTCCTGGTTTGCACCGATTGTTACTACAGTGTTTTCGGGATGGAACGAACGGCTTGCCATTTTGTACGGAGCCGAAACACGCTCTGCACTTTCTACAATATCATTTGCAAGAAAATCTTCGGGTGAAAGTTTTGAAGTATCTCCAAGAAGACCAATAATGGTTTTGTCCACACCCTTTGAAATATGCACGCCAAGCCCGCGCTGCTTTATTCCGTCTACGAAACTGTCAATATCCTTTGCAGCAGCCTCTTTTTTAAGAATAACAATCATCTTATCCTCCAATGATTTATTTACAAAAATTTATGTAAAAAAAAGGAACCCTCCGGTGCGGAAGGTTCCTTGCAATTACCAAAACAGTAAACACAATATCGCTTAGTTGCAGCGAATCTTCCGCAGACAGTCAGAGAACCAATAAAAGCTAAAGTAAAGGTAAGCCAACGAGGAATTATTGATTATCAGCGCCCAACGGGTTGTGTTTCTCATAACAGATACAGTCTAACATGACAGGCAACATTCTGTCAAGAATATTTTAAAAACTTAACGAGACAGAAAGTGTCAGCGAGGTTCCGGGGTAAGGCGTACTGTCGGCCGCGGCATACTGAAAGTCAAATACGTTTTTCCACAGAAGCGATAGGCTCAGACCGGAACTTTTCCATTCAAGTTTTGTGTCAAGATTGTAATAATCCGGAATAAAAGATTTGTTTGAATTGTCTGTAAATTTTTTTGAAAAATATGCAAACTGCGCGGACCATTTAAAATTTTTCAAAAAAGATATTCCGCAGGAAAGCGAAAGGGAATGTACGGGCGTGTACATAATCTGGTTTCCTCTTACAGAAGAATCTGATGTAAGGCGCGCACGGCAGAAAGTATAGGATGCATCTATAAAAAAAGGATCAAAAAGTTTTGCAGAAGAAACAAAAAAATCGCTGCCGTAATTTACAGACGAACCGAAATTTTTGCAAAGCCATTCTGTTCCGTTATAGTTCCAGCCAATTTTGTCTTTGTAAAAAACAAGAAACGGTTTTACAAAAGCATTTATTTTTCCTTTGTATTCTGAACCTGCGGTAAAAGAAAATGCAGTTTCGGGAACAAGAGATTCATTGCCCTTTCCCCCGTTGCCAGAATAATACAGCTGCTGAAAAACTGGGCTTGTGGAATTGCGCGACGCTCTTATAAAAAAATCAATTGAATCTGAACGCGGCAGAATAATTTTTTTCTGAACGCACGCATTGTATAAAAGCGTCCATGTTTTTGATGGATCAAAATAATTTACAGGCAAAGCAAGTGTAATATTCCAGCCGTAAAAATCAAAGGCAGCGGCAGCAGAAAATGAAGATGTAAAAAGTGTATGCGAAATTTTTTGTTCAGTTGCGGCGTTAGTTTGTGAAGAGTCTTCTGTTTTTTTTACATTTGAATGATTCTCGTCAGAAAAGTCATACGAAATATTTGCGGTGAATTTCAAAAAATCCAGAACTGTCGCTTCTGAAAAAAATGTGCAGTTGTTTACAGAATATCTGTTGCGCAAAAAAAGTTTACGCGCATCATTTGTGTAGTCCAAATCAGAAAATTTATATGAAGGAAGAATTTTTATATTCCATTTTTCATGCGGAATAAATACAGGAAGAGACGTTGCAAAAGAAATTTTTTTCTGGTTTTCACGCGTGTAATATGTTCCGCCTGTAACACCACAGTTTTCGTCAGCAAAAGAAATGTATGAAGAAAGAGCCGCTGTTGCTCCGGGAAGCCGCGCGTCAGAATATGAAATACACAGAGAATTGTTTGCCAAAATATTTTCGTGTCCTGCATATTCTTTTTTGTAACCGCTGTAAGACTGCAAAAAAGACGGGGCTTTTGAAAAGTCCGTTTGGCGGTAACCGTAATGATTTTTTTCCTGCGACGCGCTTAAATTTTCCTGCAGGTACAGTGCCGAACCGCTCTCAAAAACCAGCGGCACAGAAAAAGAAGTTTTTGCACCCGATGTATCGTTTATTGAGTTAAGATAACTTTTTGAAAAGGCAGAAAACTCACCGTGCGCGCTGTTGTAGTCAGAAGAAAATGTTCCTATATAAACGCTCACTGCTCCGTCTGCTGCGGAAGTGTCTATTTTAATTGATTTTACAGAATCAAAGTCCAGTGTAGAAAAATCAAATTTTCCGGTATTGGGATCGTTCATCAGAATTCCGTTTATGTAAACTTTGATTGAAGAATTCCAGTAGCCATGAAAAGTAAGTTCGTCGTTTGTTTTTTTGAAAGAAAATCCTGCAGACTCCAAAGCCTGCTCTGCCGAAGAAAAATTTTTAAGCTTTTCACCGTCAATAACAACTGCATCTGCGGGAAGGCTGCGGATTACAGTTGTTGTTATATGGGGAAGATTTGTTTCCTGGCAGACTGCCGCTGCTGTAAACAAAACAAATGCAGCGGCAGTAAATGCAAGTCTTTTCAATATTACTCGGACTTCTGTCGTGTGCAGGATGAATAAGTTCCGAAATATCCGTTGTCTACTGTGAACTCAGTTACGGCTTCATCCAAAGTTTTGCAAGAAGTTGCGCCGTCTTTTTTATATGCACCGGAGAGAGAAATTTTCTCTGCACCCAGGTCTTTGTAGGAAATTGCGTACCATTTGCCAACATCAGGGGCTGTTTCTGAATATGACCAGTCTGCATTCATTGCAACAGTATACTTAATGTAAATATAGCCGCTGGTAGAGTCGAGCTTCTGTACTACAAGATTGTTACCTTTGTAGGAGCCTTTGCTTTCAAAGGTTGTGTTTGTTATAGTGTAGGATTCGGGCCACTCTGTGCTGCCGCCGGTCCAGGTACCGACCAGAAGGTCATCTGCATCGATCTGCTTATAAACATGCTCGACTTCAGGTTCGGTAGTAACATTACAGGCAGAAAAAGAAAATGCCAGAACAGAAACAAGCGCAAAAAGAACTGCCTTTGCGCGAAGAAGGGATAAGCGTGTGCTTTTCATATATACTCCGGGAACAGGAGCGCTCCGTTCCCAAATTGAATTATGCCTTCATACGAAGACATTGCCGGCATAATAACCGGCAGCGCGCGCCAAAGTTTCCGGGCTAATGCTGTTCGTGCCTTCCCGAGTTTTTACTCAGTGACTTAGTTTCGATACAAAAATGAGGTTTTTGTGTCGAAACTTAATGTGTTTTTGTAACCAAAAGTTTTATAAAAAACATTGTTGCATTCTTTTGAAACCAGAGGTTCAATTTCACAACTTTACGAATCTAAGAACATATTGTTCCGCATATACCGTTGGGCGTCCAGCTCAGGCTTTGCACCTGATTCCGTTGAAACGCACGCAGTGTGCACATATTAACATGCACGCTTTTTTTATACAATAAACTTTTGCAAAAAAAAGCGCGCATGGTTAAATCAGAATGTGTATGTCATGTAGCAGCCGGCAGACCAGCAGTCTCTTGACTGGCCGTCAAATGCAGTCCTGAATTCAAGATCGGCATAGCCTGTAAACGCAATGTTGCGTGAGAAGGCAAAGTCTACTGAAGGTCTTATATCAAATATATGTCCGCCGTCGTAATCTTTTGTTACTTCCCTATCATCCCATGATTTTTTTGAAGAACCCGAAGCATATGAAACCCACAGTCCGAATCCTACATCGCGTGTTATGTCAAATGAAAGGTCTCCTGCAAGCATACCAGGCCATTGTGTAATCAGAATTCTCAAAGAAGTTGAATCCAACTTCAGGGCGCAAAGAAATTTCTGTACGTGGAATTTCGAATGTAATCGCCGCTCCAAGTCCGTAAGCTTCATCGTCTTCTGCATCGGTAAAGAGTGAGTCCATGGCAAGATACAAATCAAGCACAAAATTGTCTGCACCGATTGTAGAGCCTGCATAGAAATTTGCCTGACTTTCAAAGGCTCCTTCCATAACAGCAGAAATTTCAAGCCAGTCAACCGGGATTATTTTTGCAGCAAAGTTAAAGGCAGGATTGTCTGTGTTGAATCCGTTTGGAATTGCAGCACCAAGTTCCACACCGATATTTCCGTCAGAAACAAATCTTATTCCAAGTGCGCGCTTGGCATACTTGTTTGCATAGGGAACAAATCCTACAACGTCAGCAGATCCCGGAACGTCCACACTGAATTTGTACGAACCGACGGCTTCTGTAGAAGTGCTTGCATAAGAGCCCGACCTGTCATCGTATTTTGTGCTGAATCCTCCCTGTCTTACATGAGCATCTGATTCCCAAAGCCATGAACCGTAGCGAGGGGCCGGACCAACCTGCCAGTTGAGTTTTGTTCCGACACCAAAGTCAAAATTGCGTGAAAAGTGCCACAAAAAGTTTACATAGTATGAATCCTGAATAACGTTGCTTACATTTGCCGCGTTATTGAAGAATGCAGGATACTTGCTGGTGTTGTAATTGTATCCGTAATGAAGTGAAAGCGGATTTCTGTTTGATGTTCCGAATGAAAAGTTGTCTACATCTCCTTCATTGTCATAATTTGCAAGAAGACTCCAGTTAAGCATTCCTTCTATAGTAAATGAACCTATGTCAAATCTTGCCTGGAAAGTGTCTGTAAGTCCGTAGAACATGGGGTCGCCCGAAAGCGGCTTTCCAAAACCAATCCAGGATGTATTCTTCATCATATTTTTTGGAAGAACCTGGGCAAATGTTGCAGAACAGAGTCCCAAAACAGCTGCTGCACACAAAACAATTTTTCTCATAAAAACCTCCTGTGAGAAACTGCTTAAACTTTATATAAAACCACGATTTAAGTCAATGTTAAGAATAGGCTGAAAAAAACAGGCTCAAATTATTCAATTTAATTGAAATTTAACTTGCAAACTTCTTTATAATTTGTTATATTTCTAACAATGAAGAAATTATTACTCACAGTTGCATTTTTACTGGCAGCATTACTTTCAGGATGCGTAACAACAAAAAAGACAGTTACGGCACACGATGAACAGCCTCAAAAGCCGGCCTCAAAAGAAAAGAAGGCAAAAGTTCCCTGTATAAATAATCCTGAACCAGGTGGGAACATAACACTCTGCGAAGATTTTGAAGACATCTGCTTCTGGCAGGCTGCCGGGGAAACTGACTCAAAAAACTATTCAATAGAAGCTGACGTAAGCGAAGAATGGTGCAGTGAAAACATGCGTTGCGGAATGTGGACTTTTTCTTCAGTACCGCAAAACTGTTACGCTAGCTTTTACAGCACGTCCATAGAAAGTGCAGTCTGGGAAGAAGCAACACTTGCAGTCGCAGACATATACAATACACTTTCAGAGCCTGTTTCAATACGAATTGCGGCAAAATCAGAAGAAACAATTCTTACCGAACCCGTAATTCTTGGAACCGGCGAAAACACAAACGTCTATTTTGACTTATCGCACGGCCTTAAAGATGAACATAAGAACTCAGTTCCCAAACTGTGCGACGGCTCACAAATAACAGAAATTGCATTCCGAATAGAAAACTGCAGCAGGGGCGGAACAATCTACATAGACAACATACGCACAGTCCGCTAAGAGGCGTCAGGTCAGTTAACGCTTTCTTTGTCTGCGCCGGGAGTCAGAACCACAGGCCGTTTTTCTTCGGGGTAAACGCTGTCTGGTTGCACGCGGTAAGGGCTCAGAATTATATTAGCTGAATCTTCTGCCTCTGCAGCAAGGAAAAATCCGTCCAGAATATTACCGGCTTCAGACCTGAACTGAACAAAAGAAGAGTTGCCAAGGTTTACGTCTGTGTAAATGCCTGA
The DNA here is from genome assembly GCF_016117655.1 of Treponema peruense. Classification (NCBI taxonomy): domain Bacteria; kingdom Pseudomonadati; phylum Spirochaetota; class Spirochaetia; order Treponematales; family Treponemataceae; genus Treponema; species Treponema peruense. The sequence continues at coordinate 945,487 of NZ_CP064936.1, read as the reverse complement.
AGTCTTTTCGCCTTCACCTGCAGAAACATATCTTCCGCCTGCAAATTTAATTTCTGTTCCGTCAGAAGTAGTCCAGGATTTTTTTGATTCAAGCAGGGACAAAATCTTTTTCGAAGAAGATTTTCCGGAATCTGTATACTGTGAAGAAAGTGACGCATTTGTAAATTTTTTGTAGTCTCCGTCCCAGACATTGCTTTCGATGATAGGCATGCGAACATCGTCCTGGATTCTTATATGAATGCTGTCTACGCTTCTCAAAGAAACATCCACACGGCGCTGCAGATTTTGGATTTCCTGGTTTATGGCGGTAAGGTAAATTCCGTTGCGCCTGATTGTGCTGTGTGCCCAGTTGTATACTTCTTCAACATCGTCCCTGAAGAAAATTATTTCCTTAAGGTTGTAGTCAAAAAACAGGCTGCTCATTTCACCTTCACGGGCGCCGCTTTTAACCCAGAGACCGTTCAAAAATCCGGCAAATGTGGCAACAGTTCCGTCCTGGATTCTTGCAAGTTCCTTTGCTGCAAGACGGCTTCCTGCAACACGAATCTGGCGCGTCTGCTCATACTTACCGCTTTCTTCATTCCAGTCATATCTTGTCTGAAGCTGGTCTGTTGTGTTTTCTTTGGACACATCGGAACTGTAAACCCAAATAGGAAAGCTCATGCCTTTTGCACGTGAACGCTCATATTCGTCATAGCGGTCAACCTGCTGTATAAAAATTGTACCGTCACCGCGAAAATCTGCAATTACCTGAAGGCTGAACCTGCCGTTTTTGCGTCCGACAAAAAATGCCTTCAATATGGAATCACCGTTTTCTGCAAAACCCTGGTACACAAGGGAAACTCTGTGGTCACCAGTCAAATCCATTCCGGTATAGGTAAAAGTTCTAACCTGCGAGATTTCTGTCGGAATAACAGACATTCTTTCGTACTCAGATATGGAAGGATTATAAAGCCCCACAACAAGTGAAAGATAAGGTGAAGATGAAGTTTTTACGGCATTTATCTGGTCATCAAAACTGTCGCCGTCAAAATCCATGCTCACAATGCTTATAAGCGTTTCATCTGAATGAAGAGGAATCAGGGAAGTTATTGTATTTTCTTCATCAACTGCAGAACTGTTTTCTACAGACTTTTCTTTTTCTGACTCTACGCGCGGAACAACAATTGAGGCTGAAACTTTCTGGTTATCTGAAGAATAAAAATACTTTTTTACAATAAAGGCAACTGACAGTGCAGCGACTGCACAGACCAAAAGCCCGATGATTATTTTCTTTTGCATTTATCAATAATACATCAGGTTTGGTCAAAAGTCTATTACTTAACTTTAGTTACTTAACTTTAGTTACTTAACTTTAGTTAAATATGGCAGTTGAGCAGCAACTGCAAGTTATTATTAATGGCGATACAATCGTCATTAATAATATACAAGAACCGACTTAAGGACAGACAATCCCAGATCAATTTCTTTCTTTGAAATATTCAGCGGCGGAACAAGCCTGAGTGTATCTTTTCCTGCAGTAGAAAAAAGAAGTCCCTTTGCAAGACATTTCTTTTCTATGTCAACAGGATCGCAGTTAACCTGAATTCCTGTCATAAGTCCCTTACCTCTTACGTCTGTAACGCACTTCATATTCCATGATTTTACAGTACTGCGGATATATTCACCGTTCTTTTTTACATTATCCAAAAATCCAGGAGAAGTAAGTGTTTTAAGAACAACACGCGCTGCTGCACAGGCAAGAGGGTTTCCGCCAAAGGTAGACTGATGATCCCCTGCTTTAAATACATCTGCTTTTCCGCGGTAAAGACAGGCACCCATCGGAACTCCGCCTGCAATTGCCTTTGCCAGAGTAACAACATCTGCGTTAATACCAAGTTCATCACTTGCAAGAAGAACACCTGTTCTTCCCATTCCGGTCTGAACTTCATCGGCAATAACTATGGCACCTGCCTCATGGGCTGCCTTTGCTGCTGCCTGTGCCCACTCGGGGTCCAGAAGAATGACTCCGCCTTCACCCTGAACGCACTCCATCATAAGCGCGGCTGTTGTACCGTCAAAAGCTGTCTTCAAATCATCATAGTTGTTTGCACGGATTGTTTTGAATTCACTTTGGTACGGGCCAAAACATTCAGGATGAAAAACTTCCTGTCCTGTTGCCGTAAGAGTTGCCAGAGTGCGTCCGTGAAATGAGCGCTCGAGCGTAACTATTGTCTTTCTTTTTGAACCGCCGTTAAGCTGGCCGTATTTTCTTGCAAGTTTGATTGCCGCTTCGTTTGCTTCTGCACCGCTGTTACCGAAGAAAACACCGTCAAATCCGGTTACCGCCAGAAGTTCATCTGCATATGCAGTACCGGTGTCGCTCATAAAATAATTGCAGATATGAATCTGGCGTGCTGCCTGCTTTTTTATTGCATTTACAAGCGGCTTGTAACCGTGACCCAAACAGTTGACTGCAATTCCAGAAAGAAAATCAACGTATTTTTTATTGTTCACATCGGTCAGAACAGAACCTTTTCCGTATTTAAACGTAACATCAAAGGAACCGTAATTATTCAAAACCTTACTGCTTCCCATAACAACCCCTATATTATTTTAAGCATTCTGCAATTTCCAGAAACCAAAGTTTCCAGAGCCAACAATCAATAAATCATCGTGCCTATTCCCCTGTCGCTGAACATTTCTATGAGCAGTGAATGGGGAACACGTCCGTCAATTATGTGGGTTCTCGGAACACCGCCGTTTCTTGCCAGCATACAGCATTCAATCTTCGGAATCATTCCGCCGGCAATTGTACCGTTCTTTATGTAGTCGTCCACATCGCTCATGTGAATTCTCTGGAGCAAAGACTTGGGATCGTTTATATCACGCAATACACCCGGAACATTCGTAAGCTGAACAAATTTTTCGGCCTTAAGTGCAACCGCAATTTTGGCAGCCGCAGTATCTGCATTTATATTGTAAAGATTTGTGTCACCTTCTTCACCGAGTGCAACAGTCGAAACAACCGGAATAAAACCTTGCGAAAGAAGGGACTGTATTATTTCGGGATTAACCTGCGTAACTTCCCCTACAAAACCAAGATCGGCCCCGTCTTTGCTGATTTTTTTTGCACGCAGAAGACCAGAATCAACGCCGCTGAGTCCGACGGCTTTTCCGCCCTGCTGAAGAAGAATACCGACTATATCCTTGTTGAGTTTACCGGTCAGAACCATCTGCACGATATCCATTGTTTCGCCGTCAGTATAGCGCAGACCGTTAACAAATTTACTTTCTTTTCCCACACGCTGAAGCATATTGTTAATTTCAGGACCGCCGCCGTGAACCAGAACAACATGGATTCCGATTGTGCTCAAAAGAACAATGTCTTCCATTACATCATGCTTGAGTTCTTCGTTAAGCATTGCGTTTCCGCCGTACTTTACGACAACAATTTTTCCGACCCAGTGCTTAAAATAAGGAAGAGCCTGTACCAAAACCCCGGCCCAGTGCTCGTTGTCAAGTCTTGGATCTTCATCAAGTATTTTTTCCTCACTCATGTGCGGTAATCTCCGTTTATTTTTACGTAATCGTATGTAAGGTCGCAGCCCCACGCTGTTCCACATGCATTTCCGTCGCTGCATTCAATTTCTATGCATACTTCGTTTTCGTCAAGAATTTTCTTTGCAAGAATTTCGTCAAAATCAAGCGGAACCCCGTGGTCAAAAACTTTTATTGTACTGCGCTTTCCTTTCTGTTCGCCCACAAAGTCAGTTGCACCGTAGCGTTCAGATTTTTCGCAGCTTGCAAAACTTACGCTGGTTCCGTCAGGATCAAACTTTTCACCGGAATATCCCATGGCGCAAAGTATTCTTCCCCAGTTTGCGTCTTTTCCAAAAAATGCAGCCTTAACGAGAGAAGAAGAAATCACACTTTTTGCAAGGGCGCGCGCTGTCTTTACATCACATGCACCCTTTACATTGCATTCAATAAGCCTTGATGCACCTTCGCCGTCGCCTGCAATCTTTTTTGCCATCTGAACGTTGATTGCATCCAGTGCTGAACAGAACGCGTCAAAGTCTGCACCTTCACTTTCTATGGGAGCATTGCCTGCCATTCCGTTTGCCATGATGGTAAGCGTGTCGTTTGTAGAAGTGTCCCCGTCTATTGAAACACAGTTGTATGTTTTTTCAACGCTCTTTTCAAGTGCCTCAGAAAGCATCTTTGAAGAAATTGCACAGTCCGTTGTAATAAAGGCAAGCATGGTTCCAAGATTAATGTGAATCATTCCGCTGCCTTTGCACATTGCACCTATATGCACCTGCTTACCTCCGATTTCTGTAAGAACCGCGCACTCTTTGTAATGCGTGTCGGTAGTCATGATTGCAGTACGTGCCTGTTCGTGTCCTTTTTTTGAAAGACCTGCTGCAAGTTCTGCCATATGGGACTCAATCTTTTCTACAGGAAGCTGCTGGCCAATGACTCCGGTAGAACAGACAATTACATTTTCGGGAGCAATGCCAAGTACAGAAGCTGCTGCCTTTGCTGTTCTGAGTGCACTCTGCGCACCCTGCTCCCCGGTACAGGCATTTGCGTTACCGCTGTTGGCGACGGCTGCCTGCATTATTCCGTCTGCAATATTTTTTTTTGTAAGTTTTACACACTCTGCCTTTACACGATTCTGCGTAAACATTCCCGCGGCAGAACACGGCTTTTCGCTGTAAATAAGGGCCGTATCATTTTTTGTGCGGCCGGCCTTTATTCCGCAAAGCATACCGTTTGCGGTAAATCCCTGTGGAGCTGTAACTCCTCCGTCTATAAACTGCATACTTATGCACTCCCGTATTATAATTTTGCATAATTATAGCAATGCGCTATGTTTATTTCAAGACCCGCCAATAAAAAAACCGGTCCATTCAATGAACCGGCATGCATAAAAATGCTTTTTAGAAAGTTTCCAGAGTTTTATTTACCCTTGCAACAGCCTTGTCTACTCCAAGGATAAGAATAGAACCTATAAGAGGCGGCGAAACCCTGCTTCCTGTTACGGCAAGTCTTATCGGCATCATAAAGTCACCAAGCTTTATTCCAAGTTCTTCGGCATCCTTTTTTGCCAATGCTTCTGCGGCTTCGTGGTCAAGAGAAGGCAGACTTTCTATAAATGAAACCGACTTTTCAAGAACTTCGCGTGTCTTTGCTTCGTCCAGCTTCTTTGGAATAATGTCTGTCTTTGGCGGAACGACCGGCTCTGTAAACAAAAAGCGCACCATCTCGGCAGCATCGGTAAGAAAGTGCAGTCTTTCCTTGATAAGAGGCATAAGTTCAAGAAGATGCTTCTTTACGTCAGCAGAAGTCATTCCCATGGATGAATCTGTGCAGTAAGGCTCACCGTCTTCACCAAGAGCGACGCCGGAATATTCAGGCCCGACCTTTGGCTTTGGCTGCGGGTTATCTGGGTTTATTTCAAGCGCAGCGTCTCCTGTTCCCGTAATAAAAGGAAGAGTCCACTTGTAAAGTTCTTCGTCGGTAAGCGCGCGAATATACTGGCCGTTGTACCACTCAAGCTTTTTGTAGTCAAAAACAGCAGGAGCCTTGTTAAGATGCTCCAGTTTGAATCCGGCTGCAAGTTCAGAAAGCGTATACATATCGCGGCCGTCTTCATAAGAGCAGCCCAGAAGTGCAACGTAATTTACGATAGCCTGCGGAAGATATCCTCTTGCGCGGAATTCATTGAGGCTCGTAGAACCGTGGCGCTTTGAAAGCTTCTTTCCGTCGCTTCCGTTAACCATAGGCAGATGGCAGAATTCAGGATGCTGCCAGCCGAACGAACGGTACATCTGAACGTGAAGCGGTGTAGACGGAATCCATTCCTGTGCACGCATTACGTGTGTTATGTGCATAAGATGATCATCAACAATATTTGCCAGATGGTAAGTGGGGAATCCGTCAGACTTGAGAAGAATAGGATCGGGAGAAATATCTTCGTTTTTCCACACAATGTCACCAAGAAGATGATCGTGGAATTTTGTCTCGCCTTCAAGTGGAACCTTGAGTCTTATTACATAAGGTTTTCCTGCGGCGAGATTTGCGCTTACTTCTTCTGCAGTAAGATGGCGGCAGTTGCGGTCGTATCCCGGCGGAAGTTTGTTTTCTGTCTGTATCTTGCGTATTCTTTCAAGACGCTCTGAATCGCAAAAGCAGTAATAGGCTTCACCCTTTTCTACAAGTTCCATTGCGTACTTTTTGTAAAGTTCAAAACGCTCGCTCTGAACGTACGGACCGTATTCGCCGCCTTTGTCACCGCCTTCGTCCCAGTCTATTCCAAGCCAGGCCATTGTGTCGTACAGATTCTTTACGTATTTTTCGTCATAGCGCGTTCTGTCTGTGTCTTCAAGACGCAGTATAAATTTACCGCCGCGGGAACGGGCATAAAGATAATTGAAAAGGGCAGTTCTGACACCGCCAATGTGCTGCATTCCCGTCGGAGAAGGCGCATATCTGACTCTTACTTCATCTGACATAAAATTCTACCTCTGAAAGTCTAAAGAAAGGCTTTTCAACAGAACAAAGTTCCGAGCAAGCCCTATTGATTTATTATATCAAAATGCGCGCCTTTGCTCAACAGAATCAGTTTCCAATAACACCGGTAACCGCAAGAATAGAAATGGCTGTAGAAATTGCGCTCAGAATAGCTGTTACGCCGCCTGAAACTCTGGTCCATTTATACCAGACTGAATTTTCTTCAACCTGGATATTGCATTCAGGAACAATAGGACTGTTTGCGTCTAGTTTTTTTCCGTCAAGACCCACTACAGTAATTTTTTTGAAACTGTTCCTGTAAGAGTCAATTCCGCCGGCAAGACCTATATAATAGTTAACATCCCTGTCAGGAATATAAGGATAGCGGCCGGGAGAAGGAACAGCGCCAGAAACCGTAACAAAGAACTGCTTGAACGGAATCAGAAGCGTATCACCGTTTTTTACCTGTTCGGTGCTTCTGAAGGAAGAGTCAAAAAGTATTTTTGAAAGATTGATTGGAATGCGTACTTCTTCGCCGGAATCAGAAACTTCCCTTATTATATAGGCATTTTCAAGGTCAGAAAGCGGTGAAAAAAGATTTAAATTCTGTCTTACAAGGTCATAATAAAGCATTCCATCATTAAACCGAACGCTCAGCTTGGACATTCCTTCAAGGGAAGTGTCGCCTTCAGTACCTAAGTTTATTGCACCGGTAACAAAAATTCCCGGTTTTATCTCAAGGTAGCTTCTGATATTTATAACGTCAAAATTCTCAAGGGCAAGATCCTTTTCTATTGATTCGGCCGGAATATATTCTGTTTCGCCGGAATTTTCCTTTTTGTATGTTCTGAAAAGGCTTATTCTGGAAGTATCAGCAGTGGGTGTAAGCCCGTCACCGTATTTTTCTACCAGAGCTTTGAGGTTTTCACCGTCCAAAAGTTCATATCTTCCGGGGCGCTCAACTTCACCCTGAACAGTCACCTGCCTCTTTGCATGGAGAACTTCTATTCTGTCACCGGGCCTTAAATACGGATCGTTTGAAAAGTCACCATTGCGTACGGCTTCAAACAGATCGTAAACGTTTGCCTTTCCCGAAGAAGAAACCACGCGTACGTTTCGTACGGATGAACAGTCAAGAAGATGTCCCTTTAATATAGAAGAAAGCCGCGAAAGAGCCCACGCTTTGTATTCGCAGGACTTGTCTACGTCCCCGGTAAGCGAAACCATAAACACGGCAGGACTGGTCAGAACAAACTGAACGGCGCTCAAAGGAAAGTTTTTGCCTACAAGTTCCACGACCTGTTTTTTAAGAGCCCGGTAAGTAAGCCCCTCGCAGTCTTTTATAATACCGAGGTTTGCAACGCGTACGGAATAGTCGGGGTCAATCGTAAGGGTATAGGAAACGGGAGTTTTTGAAGCAACAAAGGCAAGTGTGTATACATCGCCTGCTGTAACAGGGTATTCATCGTTTGAAAGTGCAAGACGCGGGTCTGCAAGATCGGCGGCCGCAGCAGAAAGTGCCTGGACAGAAGCTTTTTTATCACCAGAAGAAGCCGCGTTGACCGAAGAAGATCTTACAGTATCTGAAGAAGACAACAAATCATAACAAAAAGCCTGATTCAGAAAAAAGAGGGAAATCAATGCAAAAAGTGCATATTTTTTTGAAGCTGATTTAAAACAAGCCATAACTTACCTTTATCTAATTTTTTCACAGTATAAAGCAATTATGACTGCGTTTCAAGTAAGTTATAAAAACGAGAAATTATGTAAAATTATTCGCAAAAAAGCGGAATCAGTTTTCTGAAATACCCCCCCCCGACTTTTGCACAGCCAGAAACTTTCTTTTATGAACAAAATGAAGTACACAGAAGGCAGCAAGAACCAACGCATACATTACCAAAAGAATAATCGTGCAGTGATACGGACATGCAAGAACAGCCGTTAACGTAACCGTACAGATAACAAACTGAATACCAAGCATAAGGTAAAGAACAGCCTTTTTTGACAGCCCCAGATTCAAAAGCTTGTGGTGCGTATGAAACCTGTCTGCACTCATAATGGGACGGTGATCCCGCAGCCGCCGCCAGATTGCCGCAACAGTATCAATCATCGGGATCGAAACAAGAACCAGCATAATAAGAACGCGGTTGTATTCCAAAACTTCCCCTTTTCCGCAAAGTGGAAAAACTGCAATCACAAAACCAAGAAACTGACTGCCGCAGTCACCCATAAAAATTTTTGCAGGAGGCCAGTTGAATACCAGAAATCCCATAATGGAAGCAGCAAGAATAAAGCATAAAAAACCGATAGGATCCCCTGATGAAAGCCTGAGCACTCCTATTGTCGCAAGTGTCACAATAGAAAGACCACCGCAAAGACCGTCCAGTCCGTCAATAAGATTGTAAGCATTTATAATTCCCAGAACCCAGCAGAAAGTAAGCGGAACAGAAATCCACACGGGCATTTTCCATGCAAAAAGATACGTAAATCTATAGCCTGAACAAATGACAATTCCTACTGCAACAAGCTGGACAAAAAGTTTAAGAACTGCCTTCAAATCAAGAAGATCATCCAGAAATCCAAACAAAAATATAATAAGAGCTGAACACAAAAGCGGGAGTATTCCCATAAGCTTTATCTGCGGCATAATAAGCGCACATAAAAGTGAAACTACAAGAAACGAAACAACTACGGCAACTCCACCAAGACGGGGCGTGTTTCCGCTGTGGATTTTGCGCGCATTGACCGGGTCATAAAGACTGTACTTTCTGCAGAAAAGGATTATCAGCGGAATCAAAGAAAGAGAAAGAACAAATGCCCCGGAAGAAAACAGAATAAACGGCAGCATATCAGAATACTCCCGTAACGGCAAGAATAGAAAGCGTAGAAGAAAGTATCGTAAGAATAGCCGTAATTCCGCCCGAAATTCTGTTCCACTTGTACCATCCCGAATTTTCTTCGACTTCAATCGTCATTTCGGGAATTATATTGTCTTTTTTTGAATAACGTTTTCCGTCAACATCGGTTATAGTTACAGCCTTAAGACTGTTCCGGTAAGTATCAATTCCTCCGGCAAGCCCCACGTAATAAGACCAGTCGCGGTCAGGAATATAAGAGTATCTTCCGGGGTTGGGAACGGCACCTGCTACAGTAACAAAGAACTGCCTGAACGGAACAAGAAGAATGTCCTTGTTCTGTACATATTCACTGCTGTAAAATTCCTGGTTGTAAAGAATTTCTTCAAGATTAATGGGAATATGCTTTTCTGTAATCCTGACAGCACCGTCTTTTTCTTCTTTTTCCTTGCGGATTATATAGGCGTTTTTCAGATCAGAAACAGATGAAAAAAGTCCGGCATTGTCACGCACTACAGAAGCATAGTTGGTTCCGTTTTTTACCGTAATATTTATACTTGTTGTCGCTTCGGGAACAACCGCTTCAGAAGAATCAGGAGCTTTTTGGGAAACTGCACCCTGTAAAAAAAGAACGGGGTTTATATCGTTAAGACTGGTAACAAACAAACTATCGTAGCATAAAAGTGCATAATTGTCTGTAATTGCCGTTTCGTCCAGATAAACGACTTTTCCTGAAGAATTTTCATTCAATATTCGTATAAGGCGCATTCGTGAAGGGTCTGCGCGTTCGGTAAGCCCGCCGCCGTAGTAGCCCACAAGCCGTCCAAGTTCCTCTCCGTCCAGAAGTTCGTACGTTCCGGGTCTTTCTACGGCTCCGCTTATACTTACACGACGAGAGATTCTTTTGAGTGTGATTTTTTCACCTGCCTGGACATAAGGGTTCTGCGTCATATCCCCGTCACGCTTGGCAAGGAAGAGGTCACATTCACGTACTTTTCCGTCTGCATCTGTTATTGTTACAAAACGCTCCGAAGAATACGGCGTCATGTAGTCTGCTATAATCTGAGAGACGCGTCTGAGCGGCCATGCAGAAACTTCGGTAACAACCTTGACTTCCCCGTCCACTACAAATTTGTCTACAAAATTCTTTGTATACGGAATTACAAGAATGTCTCCTTTCTGCGGCGAATATTCGCTCATGAGGCTTGCGTCAAAAAGATAACTTTCTATATCTATTGTAATTTTTGTGTCACCGCGCCTTATGTATGATTTTTTGAGGTCGGAATTGTTTACAAAACTGCCTGCTTCACGGCGCACAAGGCCTGCATAGTTTTCATTTGAATGGAACTTGACAACCTTGCGGTACATGGCCATTTCCGAAGGAGCTTCTGCCACATCTTTTTCTCCTGAAGCCGCTTTTAAAGCCTGTTCTTCGGGATTGCGTATAATTCCTTCCATTGTTATGTACGGAAGAGCTTCATCATAACTGCCTATATATACAGAATCCATATTAAAAAGAGCCGTATTATCTGCAGCCGAAGAGTCCAAGTACATTACGCTGCCGTCAGGTGTCTGAAGCCGCGATATTGTAACGCGTGCAGGGTCTGCGCGTTCGGTAAGCCCGCCGCCGTAGTAGCCCACAAGCCGTCCAAGTTCCTCTCCGTCAAGAAGTTCGTACGTTCCGGGTCTTTCTACGGCTCCGCTTATACTTACACGACGAGAGATTCTTCCTACTTCTACAGTGTCACCAGGCCTAAGGTAAGGATCGTTCGAAAAGTCTCCGTCCCTTGAAGCCTTGAATAAATCGCAGACACGTGTTTTTCCCGAAGAAGATACAATCTTAACGTTTCTGAGTGAAGAATATTGTGTAACAGACCTGGTAACAATTTCTGAAAGTCTTGTAAGAGCCCAGGCATTGACTTCGCTGGCCTTTTTGACCTGTCCCGTAACTTTTACAGAAAACACACCGGGGCTGGTAAGTATAAACTGGGCAGCACCCATAGGATAGTTTTTGCTTACAAGAGATTCAACCTGCCTCTTGAGAGCCTTGTAGGTAAGTCCGTCGCAGTTTTTTATAACACCAAGATTTGCAATCTTAAGGCTGTAGGTTGTATCTACTGTAATAGGATAAGAAACAGGTGTTTTTCCTGCAACAAATGACAGCGTATAAATATCGCCGGCAGTAACAGGATAGTCTGGGTTTGACAGCGCCATCTTTGCATTAAGCGCATATTCCTTGTCAGATGATTCGGGAACAGACGCCGGTGTGTCATCAAGTTCAAAAATCTCGGAATAAACAGACTGAAGTGAAAACAAAAATCCTGCCGAAACAAGCAGAAATGACTTAAAAAAATTATTTAAACGCATAAAACACTCTGTAAATAAAGACGTTGGTATTCAGCCCCAAAAGAGCCACTATTAAAACTACAATAGTAATATATTATATCTATTGTAATATTTCAAGTAACATTATTTATCTATTGTAGTAAAAAAAGATATGGGATTTTGGAATAATGTCGAACAGGAAAGAGTTTTTCAGGGTATATCCAGAAAAGATCTTGCTTACAAGGCAAATATTTCTTACGCGTCAATCGGTCTGGGACTTGAAAGAAACAGTATGCCCGGAGCCGACACAGCCCTTCGCGTATCAAAAGTTCTAAGGGTTCCGCTGGAAGACCTGCTTAAGGAAGACCAGTGCCGCATTCGTCAGGAAACACCCCTTCAGGCACAAAAACCGCAAGCAAATTCAGACTCAAGGCAGATATTACAGACAGCAGTAAGTGCGCTCAGAAAAATGCCTTACGAAATAAGGTCGCCCATAATTGAAATGATACTCAAGATAGGAAAGGAAGAAACCAGAATAGTTTAACAACAGACACCGGCTGTTTTGACTTTTTTAGGAATAAATCAATTTTTTTTAATATAGACTGTAACCGCAGAAAGGTTGGAAGGTTATATTTATAGATTCACGGAACAAGCATTTTCCACCGTGAACTAATTGCAGTTTTTTAAGTTTTCTGCATCCTCCTCTCCTTTAGCCCCGCCCGTTCGTTGAACAGACGGGGTTTTTCTTTTATTCTGCGGTTTTTCAGGTCTTTTTAAACGTTTGCAGATCAGGAAATCTGGTTTATTGCGCTTACAACGGCGTCAATTCCCGCGCGGCCTACGCTGGTAGACTTTCCGGCGCCCCAGTACTGGCTTCCGTTTTCGCATGTTATCTGGACATAAGCTACAGCCGAAGTATCGTTTCCTGTACCGATGCTGTGTTCATGAAAAGCCGTAATGCTGAATTTGGGTGCAGGCGTCTTTGAAAGAGCACTTGCAAATGCATCAAGCGGTCCGTTTCCTTTTTCTCCAATGGCAAACTGCTTTCCTTTCCAGCCTACGACTGCACGGCAGAGTGTCGTTGCCTCTGACTGGGAATTCTGTTTGGCGTCAAGGTGTGTTTCGGCAAGATCCATGATTTCAAGATTACCCTTTGCTTCAAGCCACTGCTTTACAAAAAGGTCATAAATCTCGGCAGGCTTAAGCTCGCGCTGTGCTTTGTCTGCGGCATGTTTTATTACATCGCCCAAAGCCGGGTGCATTGCCTTCGGAAGAGTAAGACCGTAGTCCTGCTCAAGAATATATGCAGCGCCGCCCTTTCCTGACTGGCTGTTTATTCTTATGATGCCCTCATACTGGCGGCCAATGTCATGCGGGTCAATAAGAAGGTACGGAACATCCCAGAGAGCATTGCGGTCCATCTTTGCACGTGCTGCCATTCCTTTTCTGATAGCATCCTGGTGGCTTCCGCTGAAGGCCGTAAACACAAGTTCCCCGGCGTAAGGTGTGCGCGGGTTAACATTCATTCCTGTATATTCAGTGTAAAGTTCTGCAACTTTTTCTATTTCATGGAAGTCAAGCTCCGGGTCCACGCCCTGAGAGAACATATTGAGCGCAACATTCACAATGTCAAGGTTACCTGTACGCTCGCCGTTTCCGAACAGACATCCTTCTACGCGGTCGGCACCGGCAAGAAGTCCCAGTTCGCAGCTGGCAACTCCTGTTCCGCGGTCATTGTGGCAGTGCGTGCTTACAATAACGCTGTCCCTGTCAGAAATATGCGTGCAAAAATATTCAATCTGGTCAGCATACACATTGGGCGTAGAACATTCAACTGTTGTGGGAAGGTTGAATATAATCTTTTCTGAGGCAGAGCATCCCCATTCAGCTTTTACGGCTTCACAAATCTCAACGGCATAGTCAATTTCTGTCATTGAAAAACTTTCGGGAGAATATTCCAGGCGGATTCTTTTGCGGTCTTCTTCAGAAATGCAGCTTTTTATGCACTTTACACCGTCTATGGCAATCTGCTTGATTTCTTCCTTTGACTTGCCGAACGTATATTTTCTCTGCGCAGGAGAAGTTGAATTGTAAATGTGAAAAATTGCACGGGGCGCACCCTTAAGGCATTCTATTGTTTTTTTGACAAGCTTTTCGCGTGCCTGACACAAAACCTGGATTGTAACATCCTCTGGAATGCGGTTTTCGTCAATAAGCCTGCGGATAAACTCGTACTCCGTGTCACTTGCAGCGGGGAATCCTACTTCAATTTCCTTGAATCCGAGTTTTACCAGAAGATCAAAAAATGCAAGCTTTGTTTCAATTCCCATAGGATTAACGAGGGCCTGGTTTCCGTCGCGAAGGTCTACCGAACACCATACAGGCGCCTTTGTAATTTTCTGTGACGGCCACTTTCTGTTCTGAAGGGGAATATCTGCAATAGGTGCGTACTTTCCCATTGGATTCATTGTCATAGCAAACTCCTGACTTACATAAAAATTTTGTACAAAAAAAAGACCTGCTGCCGAAGCAACAGGTCTGTAGTTTAAGTATTGAAAATATACCTGCCTACCAGCACCTTAGATTCGGCTCAATGAGGAGAAATTCAAAGATAGTAGTAGTTCAAAGTATTTCATAATTATTTTTATACTCCAAAATAAAATAAAAGTCAATATACACGACGCCTGTGTATGTCAGGTTATGAGCGTGCGGAACAGTTTTTCAAGTGCAGAATCAAAGGCTTCTGTTGACTGTTTGAGGTCTTTGAGAAAGGAATTGTCGCAAAGTTCACCCAGTACAGCATTTTTTTCTTCCTTGTTTCTGAACGTAATTGAGCGGAAAAAGTCTGTATAATCCTTGCCGCGCGTAGAAATGGAAGATTCAAGCATATTGAGCGAAACATACGCAACGTCACGCATAAGGTCATCGAACATGTCCTTTCCGAACATTGTAATGGGCGTGGAATAAAGGCGTTCAAGAAGATAAACAGCATAACGCACCTTGTAGCCGCAGTAGGATTTCTGGCATTCATCGTAAAAGGCGTGTACTTCATTCCAGGTGTTTATCCTGCGTTCCTTTACAAGCGAGAACATTTCGTCAAGTTTTTCCTGCGGAATAATCTGGCCGCCGGCGTTTACCCAGTTTTTGTAAAGAGGAATTTTTCTTATGGTTTCAAGGTCTTCGGGAACAAGAGTTTCCCTTCCGCATTCGCAGACCCATTCCATAAGCGAGTCCACGCAGAAATATTTCATTATGCGACGGTATTCTTTGTATGCCTGGGCTGGTTTGCAGATAAGTGCGCCGTACTTTTTCTGGCAACGGTCGTCCGAAAGAAAGAATTTTGACTCTGAATTCTGGTGAAGATAATCTTTTGCCACGTGGTACAGTTCTTCTCCGTCCTTTGAGAATGCGGCTCTTTCGCGGAATTCATCGAGAAGTTTCGGATTTGGGTTGAATTCAGTCATTTTTGCTGCTGTTTCATAAGGAAGCTTAAGGTAACGGCCGGTAAGTTCAATAATTCTTACTACAGAGGCTTCTATTTCCTGCATTGTGTCCGGGGCAAGCGGGTTTGTTTCTATATGCTGTACCTTTACGACACGCTTGTCTCTTGAAACAAACTTGTACTTGTTTCTTACAATCGCAAACATATTGTAAAGAAACCAGTATGCCGGGATTATGTGAACAGTGCAGTCCGTATTGCTGTTAGCCACAAGTGAAAAAGGATACGTAATATTGAGTTCATTCTGGTAGCTTCCCTTTGCAACAAGTACAAAAGATGCAAACCTTGAGTCATACTTGAAGTCGCTGCACAGTCCCGGCCAGAAACCGCGGCCTGCAAGAAGTTCGCCGTCAGGACTACGCGAGTTGTGGTTTGAACCGATTGTTGCGGCAGAAGCGATGTTGCTTTGTCCCATAAGTGTCGCTGCAATAAGGAATGAAGAGTTGTGGTGCTGCTCGTGGAACGGAAAAATAAGATTATTGAGCAGTTCACAGCAAGAAACCATGGAATTGTCGCCCAGAATGGAATTGAGAAGACGGGCACCGTATTTTAACTGGCAGTTTCTTCCTATAACAAAGCGCACGGCAATGGCCTGATAGAACACGCGGCTTCCGTAGCCCATTATTCCGTTTACCATTTCTACGCCTTCGCCAATCTGGCTCTGTTCCTGCGGGGAAGACAAAACCGTAATATTCTTAAGTTTGAATGCACCTTTTATATAGGCATTTGCCCCTATGCGCACGTCTTTAAGAAGCGTACAGTTTTTTATTACAACATCATCTTCCACAATGCCGTAAGTGTTCTTAAGGCCGTCGTTGCCGTATTCCGTAAGTTCAACAAAGCGGTCCATAAGCTGACTGTCATCGCGGTATCTTGACCAGCACCAGGCATCTGCCGGAATCATATCCTTAAAGGGAAGAACTCCACGGCCGTTGTTTTCGTTTCCTACGCCAATCCATATTCTGTTTGACTCGGGTTCGCCTTCCTTAAGAATTCCCTCGCCGAATTTGGAATGAAACGTACAGGACATTTCCTGAATATTAAAAAGCATTACGCGGTTTGCAATGCGGTAATTTACAAGATAGCTTACGTTATTTACTACACAGTCGTCGCCGAGTGAAACAAAACCCAGCACTGAACGGTAAATTCCGACACGAAGTTCAAGATCGTGGAATTTAAGAAGTGCATTGCGGATTCTGCCCATTACGACATAACCGTAAAAATCATTCTGAATAACAAGCGACGGGTCAAATTCCCCCGGAACTTCGCTTACATATATCAAATTCCACCGCTCAAGATAACAGGTATTGCGGTTGGACTTTAAAATTTCTATTTCCTGCGCCGTAAGATGACGCTTTCCCTTCAAAAGCTCTGCAGGCGGTTCCCTCATGGGACTTTTCCCGTCCAAAACCCTTACAACTGACATTACAACCCCCTGAATACATCTGCAATAAATTATATACGCAACACGGCCATTCCGCAAGTATGACTTTTCACAAAAGAGTGGGTGTGGTATTATTTTACAATGCAAAAACTTCTGCGCAAAACCGCGATTATTCTTATTTTACTGGCCGCAACATTTACCGTAAGTGCACAAACAGAAAGTTATATTACAGAAAACTCCCAGAGACAGCTTAAAATAATGACTCTTCCCAACGGATTCAGAATTTATTTTCTAAAAGACGTGGCATCCCCTGTTTTTCATGCAGAATTTCTTTCGCGCGCAGGATTTTCTGCACAGACAGCCTCCACAACCGGACTAGCGCCTCTTTTTGCAAAGCTTACCGGAGCAGAATGTCTTGCCGACTGCACAAAACTTTCTGCCGACTTTGCCGCTGATTATCTTGAAACGGCGCTTTCACAAATGGCAGCTCAGGTCACAAAACCATTTTTTTCTGATAAAGACTTAAAGCGCTGCTATAACGAACTGCGCTCAGAAGTAAACGAAAATGCACTCTCTTCTTCGGGCTTCATTAACCGCGCTATTGACTCACGCATATTCCGAGATGCGCCCTGGAAGCACGAAAGCGGAATCTACCCGGCTCTTTTCGGTTCAAAAACAATTCCCGAAGTAAGAACGGCCCTGTACGATTTTGCAGCCCGCTTTTACCGCCCTGAACTTTGTGCACTTTTCATAAGCGCCGATACAAGTGAACAGAATGTTTACACTGCCTGTCTCAAAGCCTTCGGTAACTGGGAGCCGCCCGCGATTTCTGAAGGAATCTCTGCACAAACACAGGATGCGGCTGCCGTACAAAAAACAGAAGCGCCCTCTGCACAAAAAAAATTTGTTCTTGCCTCTGAAGAATTCCCAGATGACATGACGCAGATTGCCGTCCAGTACACAACTCTCCCCTTTCATCTGGCAGACATTGCCGCAGCCGCACTCAACGCGGGGGACTCGGACTTCAAAAAAAGCGCATGTGCAGACAGTACACTTTCCATACGCTCGGCCGACTACACAGACGTTTCGTCAGCAAGAAAAAACGGCAGTTCAAGGCTCATATTCCAGGCACTTATGGAAACCCCCGCGCAAAACCCGCCGCCCCTGCAGGCACAGGCATTCACTGCCGCCACAAAAGAAATGACGCAAATCTCAAGGGCACAGTTTGTCGGTGCACAGAAAAAAATAGATGCAAAAAACAGAAAACTCACATCTGCAGCGGCATCAGAAATTTCACTACTGGCAGATTTTTGGGCGGCTTCCCCGTTAACGGACGCAGCTCATTTTTACGAAAGCTTTCTTGAGTCATTCCACAAAATCCATTCCGCGCAGGAGTCACAGGCCGCAGAATATATTTCAAAAGAAGAGCCTTTTGTATTTGTGCTTGTAGGAAAAAAACTGTATGCAAAAAACAAGGCGCAGTTTGAAAAACTCGGCTACGAAACAGTAACGCAAAAAAATGCATCCTGGTACGACGACAAACTAATTCTTGCAAAGGCATTGGAAAACGCGGCAGAAAAAAAAGAAGAAGTTCCGCTTAAAAAAGAAGATTCAGGATTTTCAAGAAACGAAAGCAGAACGCAGATAAAGACATTCACTCTTTCAAACGGAATTCCCTGCGTCCTTCACAAAACGCAAGGCAGCATGACTTCTTCGGTTTCGGTTTCAATTGACTCAGACAGGGGAATGCTTTTGCCTTCAGACATGCGCACAGTTCTTGTAAATGCACTTGCACAAAAAATCCAGGAAGCGGCTGTCAAAGAAAATATCGCCGACCAGACAGTAATAAAGTCGTGGAGGGAAAGCGGCACTTCTTTTATAACAATCGACGCGCTTTCAGAAAACCTGGGCGCACTTCTTGAAGCGACAGTCAGTTCCCTTATATATGAAGAAATTTCACCTTCTGCGGCAGACACACTCATCGGCGAATGGAATGCCCAGAAGCTCATGTCAGAAGCGTCACTTTCAAACCAGATGAAAACAGCAGCATATTCTGTACTGTATGCAGGACAAATTCCGCAGGACAATTCAGTTTCGCAGATTGAATACAAAGACATTCTTCTCGGATACAGCACACTTCTTGACGCATCACTTTATTCAATAAGTATTTCAGGCGGAATAGATTTTTCAAAAACAGAAGGAAGCCTCAAAAAAACATTCGGCCTTCTGAAAAACAGAAACATAAAAAACAAAGAAACACAAACAGCACCGGAGTACAAACCAAGAAGAACGGCCACAGTAAAACTCAGGCACACTTACACTTCTGATCTTCCGGCCGAACTTGCGCCAAAGGAATCACCTGTTCTTGTTCCCACAAAAGAATTCAGCGACCCGGCGCAGATTTATTTTATTCCTGCACAAAACAGCGCGGACTGTGACACAATAAATGCACTCGCAATTGAACTTGCACAAACCATGAACGAACAGACGCAGACAGATTTATTTTACGCGCGCACCGGAACACAGACAGAGCCATGCATGATAGAATGCCGCAAAACAAAAAACCGCACTTTCTTTCTGGACGCATACAAAAATGCATGCACACATCTTTTAAAAAAACTTTCCGGAGACAAAAAAGATGCCACACTTTTGAAAATAAAAAACGGCTGGACAACGCACTTTATGAAAGATGCACAAACCGACGGTGGAATCTCACTTCTTATGCTTAAGGGAATGAGGCTGTCACAAAACCCGCAGATGCTTACAGACTCTTACGAAACAATACGCAGTGCAGGTGCAGAAAGCTTTATAAAAATCCTAGAAGGAACAATGGACCGTGAACAGGCCTTTGTAATATTTTCAGCCGACACTAAAAAATGATTTTTCGCTAAGAATAAAATTCATCACGGCATCATGGCTTTCTGCCGGAACAGAATCCCTCAGCTGACATGAAAAACACATTCCGACAAGAAAAACTTCTGCACCGCAGAGACATGCAGCATTCAGAAGCCGCTCCAGGTAAATGTCATAAAATCCCTTTCCGTGCCCCAGTCGTGTTCCGCCACAGGAAAAAGCCACACCCGGAACAATGACGCATATTTTTTTATGCGCGCATATTTTTTTAAAAGATTCAGACTCAGGTAAAAAAAGTTCACAACCGCAATCAGGCTCTTTTATTCCCCACGCACCTTCTGTAAAAAAAGATTCAAATTTCCTTTCCTGCGGCGCAAGATAAAAGTCCATGTCTGATGTTCCGGGAACAGTTTTTGGAAAAGCAAGTATTTTGCCTTTGGAAAGAGCAGCCCTTGAAATAAGCTGGGGATCAATTTCTGAAGATGTTGCCGCGTAAGAAAAAATTATGTCACTCGTGCTGAATAATTCTGACTGTAAAAAAAATGAACAGGCTTTTGACGAATATTCTTTTTTTTCAAAAACCGAAAGTTCTGCGACGCTGCTGCGTGAAATTTTTCTGAGTTCTGGCTTGGTCATTCCATGATAATAATTCAACTTGTAAAAAAATAAAAGTAGCGTTAATATCTTTGCATGAAAGATTCATTCATAAGCGTAAGAACCGACGAAAAAAATCCCGCATGGGAACAGTGCATAAAAAGAGAAAATTCCCTCTACAAAAGGGGAAACGAAATACGTTCAGAATTTGACCGTGATTATACGCGGCTTCTGCACTGCCAGGCCTACAGGCGCCTCAAGCACAAAACCCAGGTTTTCTTTGCACCGCAGAACGACCACATCTGCACAAGAATTGAACACGTCACACACGTAGCAAGCGTCAGTTCAACAATCTCGCGCTATCTGGGACTTAACCGCGAACTTACCGAAGCAATAGCAATAGGCCACGACATAGGTCACGCACCGTTCGGCCACACCGGAGAAGAAATACTCAACTCGCTCATTTCAAACCAAAAGGAAGGACTTAACGCACCAAAAAAATTCTGGCATGAAAGGAACAGCCTTTTCTTTGCAGACTTTATAGAAACGCTCCAGGATCCCGAAGGTAACGAAAAAAATCTTGACCTTACATACGCCGTGCGTGACGGTCTTGTATGCCACTGCGGAGAAATTGACCAGCAGGGAATATCCCCCAGAAAAGAAGCCATGGATTTGTATTCTATAAAGCGCCCCGGTTACGTACAGCCTTTTACCTGGGAAGGATGCGTCGTAAAAATAAGCGACAAAATTGCATTTCTGGGACGCGATCTTGAAGATGCACGCTCATACCATATAATAGACATGGCCTGTTACAGACAACTCAAGGAAATCGTAGCCGGAACACTGGGCTTTGGTCCCAACAAAAAACATTCCGACCACACAACAAGCGGGGTTCACCGTTCCGGACGCGCTGTAAACACAACCGTTCTTATAAACGACATGATTGTTGACCTTTGCGAAAAAAGTTCCCCCGAAACAGGAATTTCATTCAGCGAACCTTACTACAATTTTATAAGGGAACTCAAGAAATTCAGTTTTGCCTGCATTTACAACAACTGGCGCCTGGTTGAATTCAAACGCTATGCCCAGGAAATACTTGGCTGCATTTACAGAATGCTCATGGACGGCCAGATTTACGCCCAAAAGCGCCGCATGGAATACCACCTGCGTTATACCCCGACTTTATGCAGAACTTTTATAGACTGGCTTATAAAATATTCAAACTATGACGAAGCTAAGAAAAAAATTCTGCGTTACTGCACACCAAATGTTTTTGACATTGATGACCTTGAAAGCTATGAAAAATGCGTAATTGAATTCATAAGCGGAATGACCGACCAGTTTGCAATCGGTATTTTTCAGGAAATTCTGTCTTTTTGAATTCTGCGGAATAAATTCATACTGAATACGGGAATTGTTTATGGAAGAAAATGTATTTTATAAAAACGGGCTGGACTTTTCGTGCAGACAGTGTTCAAGATGCTGCCGTTTTGAAGGAGGAGCCGTTCTGTTAAGCCGTGAAGATTTGAATTCCCTCGCACAATGGGCACAGCTTACACCGGAACAATTTATAAAAGTGTACTGCCGCTTTCTTGAAGATGACAGCGGAACAAAATATTTGTGTCTGCGTGACAAAAACAAAAGCGACTGCATCTTTTGGAACAACGGCTGCGAAGCATATTCTGCGCGCCCTGCCCAGTGCAGAAGCTATCCATTTTGGACAAAAATTCTTTCTTCACAAAAAGCGTGGGACAACGAAAGCAATGTCTGCCCCGGAATAAACTGCGGCGAACATCACTGCAAAAATGAAATAGAAAAAGAACTTTCCGTCTACAAAAGCAGGATTCCCTTAACGGAATAAGATAAGGGGGGCTGTCTGCATCCTTTTTTTTACGAGTTTTAGCTTGCTAAAACTCGTAAAAAAAAAGGGGCTGTCTCGTACTTTTGAGACAACCCCAAATAAATAGTTAAATAGTTAAATCGCTTATGTTGCTAAGCAACAACGCTTTTAAAAGGCCCGCACACAACAAACATAATCAATGGCGAACTTGTAGTTGTCGTGGAGGATGCCATCGCCAAAGTCGAGGACCCACGCGTTGTAGCTGCTACTGCTCTGCGACGACGACCAATAGTACCTGTACCCAAACGTAGTTCCACCGCATTTAGAAAGTGATGTATTCAATATATCTTTATTTTTGTAAAGTTCACACAGTTCTGCAATAGACGGCATATACCAGCCTTCTGCAAATTCTCCGGTAATTCCGGCTGTTGCTGCATAGGTTGCAGCAAAATTGAATGCAGGATAATTTGTTTCAGCAGCTGCCGTTCCTTCAGGATCTATGCTTTTTACATATTCCCAGTTGTCGCTTCCGTCTTTGTCGCCTGTAATTGTTGCAATACTTCCATACCCAATTCCTGTTCTATCTGAATAAGCAATAATTCCGGTAAATTTTGTACTGTACCCTGTTGTATTTTCTGGTGCCCACATTAAAGAAGAACTGCTTTGCTTAAGACCAAGTCCGAACATTACGCCGTTTTCATTGAAACCTGCCACAACTGCCACCGGTGTTTTTCCTGATGTAAGTTCTGCGTCTTTTGAACTTGTTGTGCCGTCTGTGTAAATTATGTCGCCGACTGCAACGCTTCTCGGGTAATCATGAGGTTCTTCACAAACCGTCTTTCCCATTCCAAGTACAATCAGTGAAACTGCACATGCCAAAAACTTTGTAGAAATTTTCATTTTCTGCCTCCAATATTGTTCGTTTTTAAATAAAAAAAGGCACATTCCCATTCACATAAAGAATATGCCTTAAAAGTTTCTATTGAATTATTAAAAGAGACAGTTATTTCAGAACAGAACATGTCGCGCTGCATAATCTAACTCTCCTTTTTATTTTATTAAGATTAGTTTATCACATAACAAAAAATTTAACAACTTAAATTCAATTTTCTATAATCTTCCACTCACCTAACGTACGCTTTTCTGCATCAAAACTTACGCCCACTTTTACCAAGCTTTTTGTCATTGCCGTTTTTATCTTTTGTAACTGAATACGGAATCAGATATCCTTTTGAATCAATCTGTGCGAGTGCTTCTTCTACTGTTCCGTCAAGTTTGAATTCAAAAACATAAACTGCATTTTCTGTTTCTATAACCATATCACTTCGGCCGGCGGCTGAACATTCTTCTGTCTTGACAACATACGGTGTGCACAATCTTGCAATTAAATAGAATAAAGTTTTGTAATGATTTTCATCCTGCTTTTCTGCATTATACGGAATTGAAGACAAAAATGCTTTCATCTCTTTTAGGGCGTCTTCAAGACGGGATTCACGGAAAGCTCGTCCCAATTTCATAACAAAAATATCATTTTGACTTACAAGTTCTGTAGCGTAGTAAGGAAGTAAAGCTTTACAGAATCCGTCACGAACTTCATCATTAGGAAAACCTAAAACATATTCAGGTGAATCATATTTTTTTATTGTAAGATATCCACTCTGGTACAGCATTGGAACAGGGTCTGTCGCCGTTTCTGTCGGAGCGTCAAACATTTCAAGTGTTGCAGGAAATCCTTTGTCAAAACTTTCAGGATCCATATTATACTTTTTTATAAGACGCGTAAGAATTGTCGGTGTTCCTGTTGCAAACCAGAAGTTTTTTAATTCCTTTTTACTGAGTGCATTTATCAGACTGAACGGATTATAAATATCAGGTGACTTTTCTGTAAAATGATAGCCGTCATATTTTTGAGTAAGAGCTGCACAAGCTTGGTCGTAAGTCATATTGTTGTTATCTGCAAGCGCCTGGATTTCCGGCTTCATTTGAGAAAAAAGTTCTTCTTTTGTAATTCCACAGATTGAAGCATATTCATTATCCATCGTAATTACATTAAGATTATTCAATTCACTGAAAATACTCAGCTGACTGAATTTGCTGATTCCTGTCAAAAATACAAAACGCAGAATTCCGCCCATATCTTTCAGAGGACTGAACAACTTTCGCATTTCCTGTTTTAAAACGAGCTGAAGTTCGGGGTTATCCATTGTATCTAAAAGAGGTGCATCGTATTCGTCAACTAAAACTACAGGTTCTGTTTTTGTTTGTTCATAAGTGGATTTAAGGATTTTTTTAAAACGGCTGCCCCATTCATATTGGTTTGTATTTGTAATCTGATATTTTTCTTCAAACTCACCAAGCATATCATTCAAATAAATCTGAAGCGTTTTTAAATCTGTAAATTTTGTTCCTGCAAAACTCAAATGAAAAACAGGATATTGCTTCCATTCTTTTTCGAGTTTTTCGATTGCAAGTCCTTCAAAAAGTTCTTTCTTGCCTAAAAAATAATCACGCAAGGTTGAAATCAAAAGTGATTTTCCAAAACGACGCGGACGACTCAAAAAATAAACGCGGTCTGTATGTGTCATTTTGTAAACAATGTCTGTTTTGTCTACATAATAATAACCGTTTCTTCGTATCTGAGAAAAATCCTGTAACCCTATTGGAAAAAGTTTTAATTCTGCCATAAGTTTATTATATTATAAAAAAATACAGTTTTCAATGAAATAATTCAATATTAAGATATTTTGCAATAAATTCCGCATTACCGCTATACTGAATAAATCTGTCATTCTGAACTCGTTTCAAGATCTATTTTATAAAGTTAAAAAATCCTGTAGATTGAAGGAGGCCAGCCGACTGTATTTACTGTTGTTACACGCTGTCTGTTGTAATAGACAAAGGCGTACCGCCAGATAATCTGTTTTAATTCTTCAACTGACATTGCGGGGCTGTCTTAGAAGTTATCCAACACTTCATAAGGACAGCCTTTTTTTACGAGTTTTAGCTTGCTAAAAGTCGTAAAAAAAATGCTGCCCGTCGGGCAGCATTTTTTATTTATTTAGCCAGAAGTTCTGCAAGTTTTTCTGCAGTAAATCCGAGGTCTTCGGCAACCTTTGCTGCAGGTCCGGACTCACCGAATCTGTTTATTGTAAACAGATCAGACTTCTTTGCATATCCTTCCCAGCCCATGCTGCAACCGGCTTCTGCAACAACAACGCGTTTTGCACCGCCAATTACAGAATCGCGGTAAGAATCGCCCTGTGCTTCAAAGAGATTCTTGTCAAGAACAGAAACAACGCGAATCTTTTTTGAAGGAACAAGAGCTGCTGCCTTAAGGGACATCTCTACTTCTGAACCTGTTGCAAGAACAGTAATGTCAGGAGAAGAAGAACCTTCTGCAACAATATATGCACCCTTCTTTGCGGCAGTTTCGCGCCAGTTCTTGTCTGCTTTTTCATAAACAGTAAGAGCCTGTCTTGTAAATGCCATACAAACCGGATGATCCTTGCTTGCAACAGCCATTTCCCATGCTGTCTGTGACTCTTCTGCATCGCCCGGTCTCAAAACCTGAACGTTAGGAATACATCTGAGTGAAGCGAGGGACTCGATCGGCTGGTGTGTAGGTCCGTCTTCTCCTACATAAATTGAATCGTGTGTAAATACATAGATATTTGGCAGGCGGCTCAGAGCAGCAACACGAAGTGACGGTCTGAGATAATCGCAGAATACAAGGAATGTTGCACCGAATGAACGCAGACCTCCGTGAAGGTTTATTCCGCTCATTACCTGGCTCATTGCAAACTCGCGGATTCCGTACTCTATTGTGCGGCCCTTGCGGTTTGAAGCGCTGTATGTTCCGTCGTCATTCTTTACCTTTGTCTTGTTTGGTCCCTGAAGGTCTGCTGAACCGCCTACAAGCCACTCATAGCGGTCGGCCATGCAGTTAAGGCTCTTTCCGCTTGCGTCGCGTGTTGCAAGTTTGTCACCAACTTTGTATTCAGGGGCAGCGGCTGTTCCGGTTGGCTTCTGGTTCCAGTATTCGTCCCACTTTTTGGCAAGTTCAGGATTTTCTTTTGCCCAGCTGTCAAATTCCTTCTTCCAGTCGGCTTCTGCCTGTGCAAGCTCTTCCCTTCTCTTTGCAAAGAATTCGTATGCTTCAGGAACAACGTAGAACTGCTCGTTTTCGGGAAGACCGAGATTTCTCTTTGCTTCTGCGCATCCTTCTGCTCCAAGCGGTGCACCGTGAACATCTGCTGTACCCTGTTTGGGAGCGCCTTTTCCGATTACGGACTTGAGAATAATGAGAGACGGCTTCTGTGTTTCGGTCTTTGCGATTTTTACAAGGTCTGCAATTTCGCCAATGTTGTACATTGAACCGCGAAGAACCTGCCAGCCGTAGGACTCGTAGCGCTTTGCAATATCGTCAGTAAAAGTAATGTCTGTGTTACCGTCAATGGAAATTTTATTTTCGTCGTAGAAAGCAATGAGTTTTCCAAGGTGAAGGTTTCCAGCCAAAGATGATGCTTCGGAAGAAACACCCTCTTCAAGACAGCCTTCGCCTACAAGTGTATATGTATAGTGGTCTACAATAGTGTGCTTTGGTGTGTTAAAGCGTGCGGCAAGCATTGACTCGGCTATGGCCATTCCGACAGAAACAGCAATTCCCTGTCCGAGCGGGCCTGAAGTGCTTTCAACACCGTCAGTTTCGCCGTACTCGGGATGTCCCGGGCATTTTGAACCAACTTGGCGGAATGACTTGATATCGTCCATTGACACTTTGTATCCGGCAAGATGAAGAACGGAGTAAAGAAGCATGGAACCGTGTCCGGCAGAAAGAACAAAGCGGTCTCTGTCTACCCACTTTGAGTCGGCGGGATTGTGCTTCATGACATCACCGTAAAGAACGGCCGCAAGTTCTGCGGCTCCGAGAGGAAGACCGGGGTGTCCGGAATTCGCCTTCTGAATTGCATCCATCGAAAGACTGCGGATTGAAAGAGCAGCGGCCTCGATTCCCTTTTTGTCCATGTTATACTCCTATAAATGTTCATGAGTAAATCTTCAGATTTAGGAATGAACATTTACGTACATTCGCAACAAAGTGAGAATGTACAATTTTATTATAACGTTTGCCACGCAAACGTTGAGTAGATAAAAGCTGCACCATTTGTGCAGATTTTATCTTACACTCCTATAAATGTTCATGAGTAAATCTTCAGATTTAGGAATGAACATTTACATACATTCGCAACGAAGTGAGAATGTAAAGTTTATATTGACGTTTGCCACGCAAACGTTGGGTAGATAAAAGCTGCACCATTTGTGCAGATTTTATCTTACACTCCTATATAAATTGATATATATCAACTTTTTAATAATACTCTCTTTTATTATTTAAATCAACCGACTTAAAACCCACGTGAGCGTATCTCTTCGACAAGAACCTTTTTTGAAGGCTTTGACGAAAGAATTTTTCTGAAAGAAACGTCCCTGAAAAGTTTTGCCAGAGCAGAAAGGGTGTGTATATGTGACTGTGTTGAGTCAGACAGAAGAATAAACATTGCGTAAACGCTCAGTCCGTCGGGAGACTCCATTTCTACAGGAACTTTTGGAAAGCATACTATAATGCGTGCGTCATCGGTGTTTTTCAGCAGGGGTCTTCTGGGGTGTGGAATGGCAATACCGTTTCCTACGGCAGTACTCAGCACAAGTTCCCTCTGCACAAGTTCGTTTTTGAGCACCTGCGCGTCCAGTCCTTCGGGAAGTTTTGCAGAAGAACACACAAAATCATAGATTTCGGCAGCAGTACTTCCCCTGACGTCAGAAAAAACATCTCCCTTTTCCAGCAGCGAACTAACAGAAAAATCCCCGATCATAAAATACTCCTATAAATGTTCACTTTTATATAAAAAAGCCGACGACAACCGGCGGATTTTTTATCCACACTCCTATAAAAATATTTGAAGACTGTTTAAACAGCCGAAAATATTTTTACCGCGTTTTGTAACGAAGTGAAAAACGCAGTTCAATAAGAAAGTTTGCAACGCAAACTTTAAGATAAAAAACCCGACGCCAACCGGCGGATTTTTTATCCACACTCCTATAAAAATATTTGAAGACTGTTTCAAAAATGCTGTACAACCTTGAAGGAAGCAAGCCTGGCTTTTTCTATTGAAGCCATAACCGAATCTTCTATATCCTCAAAGTTCCACTCCATTCCGTCCAGCGAAAGAAGAAAAGCTTCTGCACCGGACTCTGCTTCGGCATCAAAGGCAATTGTCTCGATCATTCTCAAAAGATGCGAATATAACTGCGAAAGAATTACCAGATCCTGCTGGAAGGGAGTTTCTGCACCTGCACCATAGTAGTCTGCCTTCGTAACAAGCATGTTTATTTTTCCGAACAAAGACAGCGCTTTATGGCGTACAGGTCCCAAAACCTGATCAGAAAACCAGTTGTAAGCGGGCGAAATTATATCACCTCTACCCTTCAAATTCAAGGACAGGGCTCTTATATCTTCATCATCAAGCGTCACTTCACCCTGGCAGAGTGAATCAATTACATCAGACACAATATTTTTGCTTCTTGTAAAAAAACCGTCAGCAACATATTCGTCCATAACATAGTCCGGAACAGCAGCAAGCAGAAAATCCTTGAGCGGAAAAGCCGAAACAGATTTTGCATGTGCCCGGTATTCCGTAATATTCCATTTTCCGAAAGCCGGAACATCCTGGTCTTTGTACCACAGCCGCGTTTCGACCCCGTAATGCTGGAGGCCGACTTTTTTTGCATAGGTTGAAATATATTCCTCTATCGAACCGCAGTACGGAACGCAGAGTTTCTGGCGGTGCTCGAACATAACTTTTGTAAGCTGATCCTCTATTGTAGCCTGCGGACCAAAACGCTCAAAGCTTTCAAGAAGATATTTTTCCAAAAGCGCATACCAGCCCAGCCTCATTTCACCAATTTCTCCGCGGTCAAAATCGTTTACGGAAGTACGCGAAACGGCAATGTTTATTCTCCCGGCATCCCAGTCGGTTACGCAGCAAAGAATTCTGTCACCTTTTTTAAAACCGAACTTCTGCTTGAGGTAAGAAATGTCTATTCCGGTAAGTTTCACTTTTGCAGGAAGCTCAAAGTTTCTGTCCACCATGTCAAGATCAGCATTTGCAGGATCTGCCGAAATGTACTGCGGCGCGTATTCTTCACCGTACATGAGGAACATGTCTATGGCATCGTCGCTGTCAAATTCGGCTACTTTGCGACCGAGTTTTTTGTCACCGGCATAAAATGAAAACAAAGATGAAATCCTGTCTGAATCAACAAAAGGCATGCATCTTGAACCCGGAATAAAAACACCCTGTTCAAATTCACGTGCAGTGGGAAGTATACTGAATATTTCATGTGAAAAAGCACCTGCCCTGGTGATGTAGCGGCTGTTGTTGAGCGCAAGCACATTCGGATTTCCCTCAAGAAAATCTCTTGTATCGTCAAGAGTAGCGGGAATTCCAGATTCGTTAAGTATTTTTTTCATTCCCTTGAGTGTGAAAAGGCTGCAGTATGTCCGCAGGAATTTCATCGCAGAAATCTCTTTTTCAGTAACACGCATACACTTATATATTAATACTTTTTTTTCAAATAGCAAAGTACATGTAAATATTTAGTTAATTTTTTTGAACAATCGAACTATTTTCTATTTGACAATATTTTTTCTATATATTACTATATAACATTGAACTATTCCATTATAAAATAAGGAGAAAAATGTAATGTCACCCATGGTAATGTACATCATTCTCCCCGTTGCAGGAATTCTTCTTGGATGGACAATTCGCTGGATTTATGCCAGATTTCAACTTTCCGCCTCAGAACAGAAAGCTGAGCGCGTTAAACAGGATGCTATAAAAGAAGCCGAGGCTCAGAAAAAAGAGATTCTGCTTCAGGCAAAAGAACAACTCATTCAGGATCGAAACCAGCAGGAGCGGGAGAACCGTGAACGCCGTACCGAACTTCAGCGCTATGAAAGTCGTGTAAGCAAAAAAGAAGAACTCCTTGACCAGAGAAGTCAGGAATTCGACAAAAAAGACAAGGAAATTGCTGCAAGAATAATTGAAATGCAGAAGCGTGAAGATGCAATGGCTGTTCAGGAAGAAAGCCTTCGCTCTGAACTTGAACGCATTTCTGGTTTTACAGCAGAAGAAGCAAAGTCTCTCATTATCAAGAATCTTGAAAATGAAGCACGTCATGATGCCCAGGCTCTTCTTAACAAAGTTGACCAGGAAGCACAGCTCACTGCAGAAAAGAAAGCACAGGAAATTCTTATTACTGCAATCCAGAGAATCGCCACTGAAACCACAGGAGACATTACAGTTTCTACAGTGTCACTTCCGAGCGATGAAATGAAGGGAAGAATTATCGGCCGTGAGGGACGCAATATCCGCACCCTTGAAACCCTTACAGGTGTAGATATTATTATTGACGATACCCCGGAAGCGGTTGTAATAAGTTGCTTTGACCCGGTAAGAAAAGAGATTGCAAAGGTTTCGCTCGAAAGGCTTATTACCGACGGACGCATTCACCCGGCAAGAATCGAAGAAATCGTCCAGAAAGTAACACGCGAAATACAGCAGAAGATTTACGAAGAAGGCGAAAAGGCACTCTTTGATCTTGGAATCCACAACATGGGCCAGGACGGGGTACGCGCTATCGGACGCCTTTACTTCCGCACAAGTTACGGACAGAACGTTCTTACGCACTCAAAGGAAGTTGCAGAAATTGCAAGTCTTCTGGCTTCTGAAGTCGGGGCAAACAGGGAACTGGCCAAAAGAGCCGCACTTCTTCACGACATCGGTAAGGGTGCAGAAAACGACAGCGACCAGAACCACGCAGAAGTCGGTGCCGAAATGGCAAGAAAGATGGGTGAAGATGCCCGCGTAGTAAACGCAATTGCAGCCCACCACAACGACTGCGAGCCACAGACTATTGAAGCTGTTATCGTACAGATTGCAGATGCTATAAGTGCAGCACGCCCGGGTGCACGCCGCGAGACAGTTGACAATTATACCAACAGGCTCGAAAACCTTGAAGAAACTGCCAAAAAGTTCCCCGGTGTAGAACAGGCGTATGCCATTCAGGCTGGTCGCGAACTGCGCATTCTTGTCAACAACGAAAAAATTCCTGACGACCAGGTCAAGGAACTTGCAAAGCAGATAGCAAAACAGATCGAAACTGACCTTCGCTATCCCGGAAGAATCAAAATTACTATGATTAGGGAAACCCGCATCATAGAATATGCAAGATAAATAAGATAACGGAGATGTAGACATCCCCGTTATCTTAGCGAGTTTCAGTAAGCTAAAACTCGTAGATATTAAAGTAAAAAGAAGGCTGTCTCAGACTTGAGGCAGTCTTTTTTTTATCTTGTCTACCGAACTTAAACATCAAATTCCAAAGATTTTATATACACTTCCTGAAAATCATCCTGAACGGCAAGTTCCGTAAATTCTGCAATTGCAGCCAAATCAAGAATATGCTGTCTTTCTGTACTGCTCAAAAGAATCATCGCCGCGCCCGAAAGTGAGGCGTTACCGCAGGAAAGCGTACGTGACGAAAGAAAGCGCGGAATCATTCCGGTTGAGGCTGCATCCTGCGGTGAAAACGAACTGCCGAAGCCGCCGGCAAGATACAAATCTGCATCTGATGTAACCCCTGCTTTGTGTGAAAGAATTGTAAGTCCTGCCATAACTGCAGCCTTTGCAAGCTGAAAATTGCGTATATCCTGCTGCGTTAAACGCACACTGCCGCCGATGTTTATAAAATCGCTGCCATTTGCAATTGTTCCGTGGCAGTCAATTATTCCTGCCTTTAAAAATGCGCTTACAGCCGAAAGAACGCCTGTTCCGCAGATGGACTGTGCACTGCCGCCGCCTATAACCGAACAGCATATGTTGTTTTCTTTCATATATACACGCGAAACAGCACCTCCCTTTGCAGAAGAGCCGCAAGAAATCCCGTATCCTTCAAAAGCAGGGCCAGCCGCAGAAGATGCAAACAAAAGTTTTTGTGTCTTTGAGTTGTAGGCAGCCATCTCGCAGTTTGTTCCAACATCGGCAAGGAAAGCGTTTGTATCAGAAACCAGGCCGCATGACAGGGCTGAACACAATGCATCGCCGCCTATAAAGCCCGAAACTGCCGGTGCAAAAAAGACTTCGGCGCCACAGTCTTCAAGAGAAGTTCCGTTAAAGACATCATCAAAAGTCTTTCCAAAATATGATGGCGGCGTAAACGGAAAAGCACCCAGCGTCTGTACATCAAGGCCGGCGGCGAGACTTTGCATAACTGTATTGCCGGCGATTACAATTTTTTTTATCTGCGGCCGTCCCCTTCTTTGCGAAAGAAATGCCGGAGCAATTGTCATCAAGAGGGACTGCGCTATGGAAGCAAGCTGGCTTGAAACAACTGCATGAAGCTTCTGCAAACCGCCGGATGCCGCAAAAGAGATTCTTGAAATGCAGTCGGCACCGAACGGAACCTGGGCATTTGTCTCGCCCTTTTGAGCAAGGAGCATTCCGTCCTGCAGGGAAAAGGCAGCAGCCGCAATAGTGGTTGTTCCCAAATCAAAGGCAATGCCTATGTCACAGGAAGAACCGCCGGATTCAGCCTTAAAAGAATGAGGCAGAATTGTTGAAAGACATACGTTTTGGGAAGAGAAAGTCTTTAGTTCATCAGGTCCTGCACAAAGCCCGCACCGTCGGCATACTTTGCATAACATCACAAGATTCTATAATTTATTCAAAAAACTGTAAACAATACAATAGAAAGGAGTGTAAGGGCAAACCTTTCTATTATACAATGGTTCCAACAGGAAAAACTGCATTTACATATATTTCAAAAATTTCAAGCCAGACAAATCTTCTTGCAATGAATGCAGCAATTGAAGCAGGTTCTTGCAGAAACTTCGGCAAAGCAGACAAAAGATATAAATGCCTGGTAGAATCTTACAAAACAGAATAGCATCTCTCTTAGTCAAAACCCGCTTTCCAGTTGAAATTCCATGCGGCGGCCGTCTGTCGGGTGGTCAAAAGCCAGGTAGCGCGCGTGGAGCATAAGACGTTCCCCTTCTTCACACTTACCGTAAAGCGTGTCTCCTACAATCGGAATGCCGAACCCGTGCGGGTCTGCAGATGCAAGCCTTAACTGATGCGTTCGTCCCGTCTGAGGCTTGAATAAAACTCTTGTTACATTTCTTACGCTGCCATCAGGTGCAGTATAACGTTCAACATCAAGAATCTTCCAGGAAGTAACGGCTTTTTTTCCGTAAACGTCGTCCCAAATCTGGTGCGGTCTGTTGTCTATGTCAAGCCTGAAGAACAGTGTCATTGTTCCTTCTTCGGGTATTCCTTTTTTTGCAAGAACACCGTCCAGAAGAGCCACGTATTCTTTTTTTACAGTTCCTTCCTGAAACTGGCGGCTTAAGTTGCGGTGGGCTTCGGCATCAAAGGCCAGTACCATAAGACCGCTTGTTTCCATATCAAGACGGTGAACAGAAGGCTGCTGTATGCAGTTGGGAAAAAGCCGTTTTAATCTTGACGTTATGCAGTCCTGTTTGTCTTCGCCGCGGCCGGGAATACTCAGCAGCCCGCTCTGCTTGTCTACAACAATTATTCTGTCGTCGCGGTAAATTATTTTTAAACCGAGCATTGCAGGAAGAAGTATTGCGCAGCGGGAATCACACGGCGGGCAGGGAACAGAATTTGCGTTCTGTAAACCGGGATTATAAAAGACTTCGCACATGCTCTGTACAACCAGATTGTGTGAATATGCGTAGTCCAGAAGTTTTGGGGCACAGCAGTCTCCTGTTCCGGTCGGAGCAAGGGAGTCGTTGTTGTATTGGGCACATATTTCTTTAAGCGTGCGTATTTTTTTGTCTGCGCAGTGAAAGCGGTAAAGGACGTTTACTTTTTTTAAAGAAGCAGAAGTCAGTAAAGTGCGCTGCTGTGACATCTGTAAATAAGGGCGGCCGTTTTTTTTGGCTTCATTGATGCATTCCGTAAGTGAATGTATTTGTGCATCATTTTCTGAGAGGGCTGCGGCAATGTCTTTAGGAGAAACTATCGGCGGAACAAAAACCATGTCCGTAATGCCGCCTCTGTCCAGAACATACGCCGAACCCGAAACTGTATACGCATATACTTCGCTACCGTCAGAATCGGTGCATTTAACAGCGCCAAGCATAACGCCCTGCCCTTCACGTTCCGCGCTTAATTTTGAAACGCGTACAAGCTTTGAGACACCAGAGTCGAGTTCGGAACATAATTTTTTGCAGATTAAAAAAGCACTCTCCTGGTCAAATGGTGCAAACATAACAGAAAGATTTTATTTTATTTTTTTATCTCTTTCAATGGGAGAAAGCATCCAAAACGATACCAGCCGCCCGCCCTTAATTTACATCGGAAGCAGAAGAAAGATAAACTGTCGTTTCAAAAGACTTATTATTGAATTTATTCAGATATAATCTCTTTGTTTCGTATTCCGGTTTATAATATTCTGTTTCCCGGTCATTTACTACGATATAGAAATCTGTTTTCCCGGAACTTTCAATTTGGGCTTTCACTGTTTCCAGAGTTTCCAGATTTTTACATGCATATTCATTTATCTCTGGAGTATAAGAACCTTTTGTAATATAGATAAATAATAATTGCGCTTTATTGTATTCATCCGTAACATTATACGCTAATATACTGTCGGAGACAGATTCATTATGTATAGAAACACATACCTTTTCTAGGGGCGTGTTTAATTCCGACTCTGAAAATACTGATAAAGATAAAGGAATGCAAAGTACATAATTTCCAAGAACTTCCGGAGGATCGCATGAAAAAAAAGAAAAACAAATGAATATGATTAAAAAAAAAGTTAAAAATTTATTTTTCAATTTCTAAAACTCCTAATATGAAATATTATTTCCATTCACCTTTAAGTTAATTATAACATATTATTTTTAAAATACAAGAGAAAAGTAGAAATTTCGCCAGCCCACATAATTTTATTCAGTTTTTTTCGATTTGGGTAATAGATAAACTGTCTTTTCAAAAAATCTATCATCATCGAATTCATTAAGATACAATATCTCTGTTTCGTATTTCGGATTATAATATTCTGTTTCCTTGTCATTTACTACGATATAGAAATCTGTTTCCCCGGTACTTTCAATTTGGGCATCAATAGGGGAAAGATCTTCGCACCGGTATTCAGCTTCTGTTAAGTACCTATATTTTCCATTAATATCCGGAACTTCTACAAAAACAATAAAGCCTACTCCTTTACAATTTGTTTCATCATGTGCAAGCACTTTATTTGACAATGAATCATTTCTCAAATTTACATACACATTACTGGCAGGCTGTTCATCATTTTCCAAACAGATAACTGGAAACGTTATACGCTTGAAGAATGCTTCCGCAGGGTCGCATGAAAAAAAAGAAAATGCAAATAAGCACAGTCCAACAAAAAAGATTTTTTTATTCATATTTTAAAACACTCCTTTTTAATACTCTATTTCATTTCCATAGGGAATATAATAGGATTTGAATGTATTTACTATGGTCGTTTTTCTTGTCGGGTAAATACGTAAAAGAATTTTATAAAAATCATTAAAAGTTGTTATATCATATTTATCTATCAAAAGAATAATATCGGTAGCAGAACAAACATTTTGATATATCAAATTCTTAAATACACCTTGATTTACATAAATATTCAACCTGTTAATATCTCTAGCTGTTAAACCTAAATTTGCCTTTTTGCCAAAAGGTCCTTTAGACAATCCGTTATACGAATACCATTCCGCCAGATTCTCTGTAAAACAAACGTATTTGTTCGAAAAATCATAACCTGTTGGATATTTTTTTTCAAAATCTGCATTTGAAAAAATAGCATTTACAAGATCTACACTTATATTTGAAAGCGTGCTTCCAATCTCTGAAAAGATTACAGAATTCCAAAAGTTATTTTTGTTTTCACAGTAAACATTGTGAAGATAATGAGTATATTCATGGTGCAGAGTACATAAATTATTATAAGATGCCCTGCTGCAGTTTGAAAGGAAAATATCAGGCAGTTTTATTCCCAGCAAATATTGAAAACACGGTGCTGACGAAATTCCGTTTCCTGCCTGCGTTGTCCAGACTCTTGCCTGCGGAATGCGTCCATGTGTTTTGGTTTCTTCGTTGTATCTTGTAAGCAGTTCATTGCAAACAGCCATCTTTGTTTTTGCATATCCCGAATCGGCTTTTATCGTTACATTCGTAAGTTTTGACGGCCAGTCAACTTTTAATAAAGTAGAAGCTGTTATATTAAGAACATTTGACAGTGTACAGGCACTGTTTTCGTAATTCGCATAAATCCAGCAAAGGCCCCAACAGTTGCGTTTGCTTCCCAAAGAAAAATTGCCGTTTATATCCGTATTGCTTTTATAGTTTCCTTCACGGCTGATCTTAAGACCGTAGGCAGGAAGTTCACAACCTTCAATATTGTAATAAACCTTACCTCGGATTGAATATTTTGAAAAAACTTTTGAAAAAATCCATCTTGCAGATTCTACAGATTCTTCATCCGAAGTTTCAAGAACTTCTTCTTCGGGCATTGAAAACTCTTCTATAACTTCAAGATTCTCGAGAAGTTCTTTATAGTTTTCAACATTTTCTTTTGTGTCAATATAATAATACTTGATTCCAAGATTCAGCAAATCGTCGGGATTATAATTTTCTATTTGCCCGCTAACGTCTTTTTTAAATACTATGGTGTCAGCATCACAGGTCTGAATAATTTCTTTGTTCATTTCTGCAGGATTCAGATAACCGAATGTATCATTTACAAGCATAACAGAATCGGCGGATGTTGGACAGACTGAAAAATAAGCCATTTCAATCATATTTTCTTCAGGTACTGCAGCTGCTCTTGCCTGAGATGTATACAGACTGGAGAAAGAAAACTCTTTTCCATAAATCATTTCATCGCCGATCACTACTTCGCAATCTGCGGGTGTATCAGTTTCTTCTGTCAAATCAAATGGATTCTTACATGAAAACAGGAAAAAAACTGCAGAAAGACAAAAGACTACTTTTAACTTAAGTGAAATTACATTCATATTTCTAAAACTCCTATCAACTTTAAGTTAATTATAACATATTATTTTTAAAATACAAGAGAAAAGTAGAAATTTCGCCAGCCCGCCCTTAATTTACATCGGAAGGAGCAGAAAGATAAACTTTCTTTTCAATCGGTTTTCACATAGCTTCCCGCATTGCCGTTTGTGCTCAAATTTACTATATTATAAGGGGTTGCATTGCAGTCGTTAAACAAATCATTTTTAGAGGTTAAGATATGTCAGAAAACTGTAGCGGAGAATGTTCAGAGTGCTCCAAAAGTTGTGAAAAGCGCGATCTTCATGAAAAACTTCACGAAGGTTCAAAAGTAAAGAAAGTAATCGGAATTGTAAGCGGAAAAGGTGGCGTCGGAAAATCACTTGTAACAAGCCTTCTGGCCTGTAAAATTTCTCGCGACGGCTTAAAGGCTGCAATTCTTGATGCAGATATCACAGGCCCTTCAATTCCTACGGCATTCGGTCTTGGTGAAGAAAAAGCCGAAAGTGCAACAATGACACTTAAAGACGGAAAAGCCGGCCAGTATATAAAACCGGTAAAAAGCAAGGGCGGAATTCAGATTATGTCAATGAATTTCCTTCTTCCCGAGGAAACAACACCAGTTATCTGGAGGGGACCTGTAATTTCGGGAGCGGTACGCCAGTTCTGGACAGATGTTGTCTGGGAAGACGTAGACTGCATGTTCGTTGACTGCCCGCCGGGAACAGGAGATGTTCCGCTTACCGTATTCCAGTCAATTCCCGTAGACGGAATCATTGTTGTGGCATCCCCGCAGCAGCTTGTACGCGTCATTGTAGAAAAAGCCGTAAACATGGCAAACATGATGAATGTTCCGGTTCTGGGTCTTATAGAAAACATGAGTTACGTAAAGTGTCCCGACTGCGGAAGAGAAATGAAAATCTTTGGTGAAAGCAACATCGAAGGAATTGCAAAAGACTTTAATCTTAAAGTACTTGCACGCATTCCTATTGAACAGAAAATGTCGGTAACCGTAGACAACGGCGAAATAGAAATACTTGATGAAGGCTACATTGACGAAGCAGCACATGCTGTAGAAGCTTTGAACGCATAGGAAAAATTATGACGGCAGAAGAAGCAGCACAGAAAGCTGAACAGAACTTCAAGGAAGGTTTTAACTGCGCACAGTCAGTCTTGTGCACCTTCAGCAGCGAAATAGGACTGTCACAGGAAACTGCCCTTAAAACAGCCCAGCCTTTTGGCGGTGGAGTCTGCCGCATGAGAGAAATCTGCGGAACAGTTACAGGGATGCTTATGACTTTAGGCTTTCTGGAAGGAAGTGCAGACCCGAAAGACAAAGATTCAAAGGACAGAATCTACAAAACAGGGCAGCTTCTTATGCAAAAGTTTAAGGAACAGAACGGCTCTTTTATATGCCGCGAACTTCTTGGACTTGCCCCGATGGGTGAATCGCAGAAATACCTTGCTTCAAACACTGTAGCAGGAAGTGCTTCTTCTCCTGTTTCTGAGGAACGCACCGGCGAATATTACAAAAAGCGCCCCTGCGCCAAACTCTGCGGTGATGCTGCCCGTATACTTGCCGAATATCTTGCTGCAAAATGAAACGCTTTATCTGCGCACCAATGGCAACGCTCAGTCATGAAGCCTTCCGAAGAACCGTAGAAAAATTCGGTGGCTGTGACGAATATTTTACAGAAATGATAAACGCCACATCTCTTGCCACAATGGGGCCGTTTGAAAAATACTATCTTCTTAACGGACCTGTTCCCGAAAAAATTGTCTGGCAACTTACCGGATGGGATGCAGAATCCCTTGCAAAAGCCGCTTCCATTGTCTGTTCATACGGCGGAACAGGCGTTGACCTTAACATGGGATGCTCGGCCCCGCAGATATACAAAACAGGAGCCGGAATAGCGTGGATGCTTAAACCTCTGGAAGAAACAGCCCTTGCAGTAAGAAAAGTAAAAAATGCGCTGGACAGTTACGAAAAGCAGACAGAAAAGCACATGCGCCTGAGCGTAAAATGCCGACTTGGTCCCGAAGATTTTACCGAAAAATCACTTTTTGACTTTACAGACATGCTTGTTTCAGAAGGCGTCGAAGCAATTACACTTCATGCGCGTACAATAAAAGAAAAATACCGCGGTCTTCCAAAATACGCATACGTACAAAAACTTGCCCTGCGCTACAAAGATAAAATTCCAATTTTTCTGAATGGTGAAATAAAAGACAAAAACAGCCTTGCCGTTGCTCAAAATGCCGCACCGGATGCAGAAGGTTTTATGATTGCAAGGGCAGCCGCAAGAAAGCCATGGATTTTTGACGAACTTAAAAATATTCAGAATGAAGGAAAACGAACCGCAGACAGAATGCAGGTTGCGCTCGATTTCATAGACAATGTTGTAAAGTTCCAGCCGCCGGAATTTCACAAAACACGTATACAGAGGTTCTTCAACTACTACTGCGAACAGTTTTCATTCGGCCATTATTTTCAGACCAGAATGCTCAACTACAAATCGCCCGAAGAAAGTATTCTTGAAGTAAAAGATTATTTTTCAAAAGAAAGCGGCGACAGATATTTAACCTACTGACTCTTTTGCAAAAATTATCCCCTGGGTGCCTTTGCGGGATCTATTGGATTTGATTTCTGAAATACCATAAGACAGATTTGCGAAGTTCCCTTTATGCTGTCTGTTCCGGCTGTACCAAGAGCGTCACCGAACACAACATAGTCACCGCGCTTTACTTTGATTGTACCAAGCCCCGAATATGCATATATATGACCCGTCTTTGACTGAACAAAAACGACCTGTCCGTAACCGCGGTAGTTTCCTACATACATTACGGTTCCTGCGCGGATTACGGTGACAGTTTCGTTACGTGCTGCACTAAGCTGAACACCGCTGACCTTTCCTTTCATGTATGTTACCTGCGGATTTTTAACAGGCCAGACCAGAGATGAGTCTCCTTTTTTTGCAGAATAAACACGCGGATCATTTGTCGTAAGGTCGGGAAGATTTACGTTTGTAGTATCAACAATTGTAACCGGAATCTTGAGTTTCTGTCCGGCTTTAAGAATGCTGTCATTGTCAAGATTATTAAGCGCCTTGAGTTCGTCTACGGTAATTCCGTTTATTTTGGCTATTCTGTAAAAAGTGTCACCTTTCTGAACAGTGTATGTGTCAAACTTGCGCTCGGTTTTTGCCGGCACCGTTGTTTTTTTTGAAAGATTATCTGTTTTTTTCTGTGGAACAGCAAGTTTCTGCCCTACTTTTATGACTGAATTTTTTGTCATGGAATTGGCAGCACAAAGTTCATCAACTGTAATTCCGTAAATGCGGCTTATGGCATACAAAGTCTCACCTTTTTTGACTTCATGAAACTGCGTCTGTGAAAACACCGGTGCAAAAAAAGTGAGAACTGCAAAAACTGCTATTATTAATTTTCTGTTTATCATGCTCAAAAAGGACGTACTCATACCCTTCAATTTTCGGCATGATAACAGAAAAAGTTTAGAACATTCCAGGGAAAACATCTGACATTGAATACAATGCGCCGCTTGAAAGCTCACCGGAATCGAGCATGCGCTTAAGGTTTTCAAGTGCATGAACGGCTCCCGAAGCAAACCCCTGGCGGCTTCTTGCAGTATGTGTCAGTTCAATTGTATCTGCCGCGCTGTCAAAAAACACGGTGTGTGTTCCCGGAACATGGCCACATCTTGTAGAAGAAACGTGCAGCTGTTCAGGTGACGGGCGCGAATGGAATGCATCTGTTACCATGGAAGTTTTGCGCGGGTTTCCGGCCATTACGCGGCGGGCAATATCGAGTGCTGTTCCGGAAGGACTGTCTGCTTTCTGATTGTGGTGCATTTCCCAAACGGCGCTGTCGTATTCGTCAAAGTTAGAAACCAGACGCGATGCTTCTTCTACTATTTTATAGAAGAGATTTACACCAATAGAAAAGTTTGCGCTGTGCATTACGGTACCGCCGGTTTTTGCAGCAAGTTCAGCGACTTCTTTTTCACAATCTGTCCAGCCTGTTGTTCCTACTACAAGAGGAAGGCCGAGTGGAACAAGAGCGCGAATATTTTCCATTACCGAAGAAGGATGTGTAAATTCTATTACACCTTCTGCGCCGCTTTCTTTTACTGCTCGTGCCACAGCAGCACCGTCACCTGCACTAACTTTTACACTTGCATCTGGAGCAAAAACATCTATTGTTGCAACAACTTCATCACCAAGAGACAATGCGGTAGATTCAAGCATGTGTCCCATTTTTCCGTATCCGACAAGAGCAATTTTCATTTTATTCCACCGTTAAATTATTTGAACAAAGCTGAATGAAGAATGCGCACAGTGTCATCGGCCTGGGTCTGTTCAACAAGGAAACTTATGTTTACCTTACTTGCGCCCTGGCTTATCATCTGTACGTTGATTCCGTTTTTGGAAAGAGAGGCAAATGCATCTGCAAGAATAAAACTTGAACGCGATGCATCACAGATAACAGTCACAATTGCTTTTGAATTCTTTACGTTGACTTCTGCAACTCTTGAAAGATCGGCAATTACTCCGTCAAGAGGAGTTTTTCCGTTTACAGTAAGGCTTACAGAAACTTCTGATGTTGCAATTACATCAATGCTTATGTTCCACTTGAGAAACTGGTTGAATATGTGTGCAAGAAAACCTGCGGCACCGAGCATTCTGCTGGACTGAATGTCAATAAGCGAAACATTTTTTACGCTGGTAATTGCAGTAACCAGAGGACGCTCGCCGGAATGTTTTTCTACAATTATACTTCCCGGACTTTTTATATTGTAACTGTTTTTTACGCGTACCGGAGTTCCTGTTTTGCGGCACGGAATCATACTGCGCGGGTGAAGTACCTGAGCTCCAAACATGGCAAGTTCCTGAGCTTCTTCGTATGTAACTTCGGGAACAGGATGTGCTTCTTTTACAACGCGCGGATCGGCTGTCATAATGCCGTCAACATCTTTCCATGTCTGAATCTCGTCTGCCTTAAGAGCCGCGCCGATCATTGTTGCGCTAAGGTCACTTCCGCCACGGCCGAGTGTTGTAATTATTCCGTTTTTGTCTTTTGCAATGAATCCTGTTACGATGGGAATCTCGGGTGAAGAGCCGCTTTTGTAGGAATCGAACGCTTTGGGAATTGTGTCCCAGACTTCATCCAAAAGTTCTGCAGACATGTAATTTGAATCACTTACCATGCCAATGTCCCACGCATCGTAGAACTTAGCCGGAACACCGCTCTTTTCAAGAAAGGCAGCCATCATTCTTACGGACATGCGCTCACCGAACGAAACCAGATAGTCGCGCGTGCGTTTTGTAAGTTCGTGAAGCATGCTTATTCCGGTAAGAAGGGTTCCGAGTTCACCCAAAAGCTCTTTTATTGCCGGAACATCTATTCCAAGTTCGCGGGCTGTATCATAATGAAGGGTCTCGATTTTTTTAATATCAACACGCCCTTTGACAGCTTCATCTGCTGCTTCAAGAAGGTGGTCTGTCGTGTCTCCCATTGCACTCAAAACAACAACGGGACGTTCATTTTTATACGCCTGAATAATTGACGCTACGTGGCGGATTCTTTCCGCATTGGCGACGGAACTTCCGCCGAACTTCATTACTATCATAATGCGCTATTATAGCAAAATGCAAAAATATTCTCAATATGCGCAATATATTGCATACGTATGCTTTTTGCTAACAGAATCAAACAGGAATAAAGTCCACGGTAAGTTCGGGAAGATTTATATTTGCAGCTTTTACCTTAACGGACTGGTTGAGTTCAACTTCGGAATTGGGCGTAAAATAAGTTTCCATTCCAAGCGACGGTATTGAAAACTGCGGTTGTTTGAGTCCTTTGTCCACACAGATTGCATCTCCTGTCCAGTCGGGATTCTGAAGAAGGTAAACCAGCGTCCAGTGCGTGTTGCTTTTGCGTTCGGCCTTGTGTGCGGCCTGTGAACCGGCGTCTCCTTCGCTTATTCTCATGAGCATGGTGTCTTTGTCCAAAAGTTTACGGCCGTCAATAAATGCCCTTAACTGCATGTGCGCGATAAGATCACTGTAGCGGCGCAAAGGGCTTGTAACCTGACTGTACATTCCAAGTCCCAAACCTGAATGAACACCCGGAGTAACACCGACCGAACGTCTTCTCATGCAGCGTCGCAATCTGAACTGACCGGCAAGCCCTTCGGGAATATCATCGGGAATAGTGGGAGCTTCCTGACTTACGTACGGGAAAGGAATTGAATTTTTGAAAGCAAAACGCGCAGCCCCTTCGCCTGCAAGAAGCATCATCTCGCGCACCATCTCGGAACTCTGCGGGTGTACTTCATTCTGAATGGAAACCTGTTTTGTTTCGGGGTCTACTGTTATGTGAACTTCGGGAAGGCTTATCTGAACAGCGCCGGCCTTGTTGCGCCTGTGTATATTGCGTTCTGCTATTTTGAACAGCGGTGCAAGTTCAGGAGTATCCTTGAGTTCGTCTGCCTGTTCGTAAGTAAGGCGTTTTACATCTACAATTGTTTTTAAAACAGAACAGTCAGCCACGGCGCCGGACTCATCAAGCAATATTCTGAACGAAAGTGCGCGGCTTATTTCATTGAGTCCCAGCGCATAGTCAGAAAGTGAATCTTCGCACAGCATTCTGGATGCACCTTCAGGAATATAAAGCGTTGAACCTCTTGCACGGGCTGCATCATCAATTGAACTTCCGGGCATTACAGTAGAAGCGGGGTCTGCTATGTGAACCCAAAGATATGTTCCGTCAAAGGCAACGGCATCATCTGGATCTGCTGACCACGCATTGTCTATTGCATACGAAACTCCAGGAACAGTTACACGCTCTTCATCTTTTGGAGGTGAAGCAAGCCCTTCTTTTGCGGACTGCATTGAAAGGCCCCATCTTAACGGATAAGGATTTCTTGTGATTGGCCAGATTCCTGTTTCCAAAAGAATTTTGTGTGCGTTCTCGGGTGTTTCCTTAAAATGCGCGTCGTGCATGGTGCGGCTTTTGTCTGTTTTGCCAAGAGCCAGTGCTTCTACATCGACCATGTAGCGTGCGTCATCGGGAAGATCCAGTTTGCGTGACTTGAGTCTTGAAATAAAAGCTGCGCGAATTTCACCTTCACGACTTTTTTCGTCGGCACGGCGCATAAGTTCGTCAATTTCTGACTGCGGGCGCGGAACAAATTCAAGTTTGCCGTCCATCTGCGCCTTAAGGCTCTGGTTAAAATATACTGTATTTTTTAATGCGCAATATGCTGCCCACGCTTCGTCTGCATGAAAAGTCCCGCGGAACAAAGACACCAGTTCTTCAAACCCCATTGGAGCAGCGGCAGTTTCTTCATCTGAAACAAGAAGTTCGTAACATTCCTTAAGCTGAACTGCCATAGCATTTTTGGGCTGGGCGTCATACATGTCGTCTGCAGAAGGTGCATTTGTGTCTGCAAAGGAAAGTGCATTTTCCAAAGAGGACACGGGCGTTTCTGACAGAACAAGAAAATCTTTATTTCTTACACTCTGCGTTCCGTATACGGCACTTTTTGTCTGGGTAGCCGGCGCTGTTCTGAATCTTACAGGAAATTTTCCGCTGACACATTCACCGGTAATTGCAGCAGCCGCATTTTTAT
This sequence comes from Treponema peruense, assembly GCF_016117655.1. Classification (NCBI taxonomy): domain Bacteria; kingdom Pseudomonadati; phylum Spirochaetota; class Spirochaetia; order Treponematales; family Treponemataceae; genus Treponema; species Treponema peruense. The sequence continues at coordinate 900,848 of NZ_CP064936.1, read as the reverse complement.
ATAGTACAAGAGAATTATTTACAAGCATTGTTTCCCCACTTTTTATTGCATTATTGTAGCGGAAAATGGACGGGTAAACAATATGCCGGTGGGGAAATTAATTTTTCTGCAAAGTACCGCTTGTTGTTATGGAGCAGCCGTGTTAATTTGGAGTTATAATCAAAAGTTGTGGATTGCCTAATATGGCATGAATAGAAAAAGAGGTTTGAATCGGTTAAAATGTTTTTACCACAAAACCCCTCAAATTTGAACTATAATTCTGTCTGTGTTCTCGAAGTCTGCCCTATCGGCAAAAATCTCGCAGGATATTACTTTAAGTTAGATCGGGTTAGCAAATGAAAGTATAATCAATAATGGCGCACAGGAGGTGCTGCTAAAGTAACTGGTGCAAAATTAAAAATTGGTACAGACGAACTTTGCGGAATCTATTTTGCTCCTTGTGATGAAAATGAAGAAATTACCGTAGATGAATCAACTTGGACAAAACTAGAAAGTGCTGCAATCTTCAGAAACCTTCCGGCTGAATTAAATATTTTAGTTCCAACTTCTTTAGAAACAACAAAAAAATACAGAATCGTAATACGCACAAATTACATTTCAAAAAAACAAAAAAGAAAAGAAATTGTTGAAACAATAAGTAACATTTTTTCAGTTAAAGCAGCTGAATAGTAAAAACAGGTAAATACCGTTCCGGCAGAGAAAAAAAATATTCTTTGCCGGATTTAACTACTGCAGTTCTTGAAGAAGAAACCACTGCGGTGATTGATCCTGTCATTTCTGCGAGTTTTGTAAAAACTCGATAAGCAACGAAGTTGCGACTTGAGGCTCTCAAAAACATAAAAAAACATAAAAAATTTCAAAATTTCTAAACTTTTTCTCCAAAACATTGCCGAAAAAACATTTTATTATCTATATATATAATGTAGAAAAAAATTAAAAAAAATTGGAGAAAAATCATGAATGTAGAACCAAAAAGAAATTACCGCGACACGCTGTTTAAAAAGATTTTCGGGAGCGAAGAAAACAAGCATTATTTACTGCAACTTTACAACGCGTTGAACAATTCAAATTACAAAAACCCGAATGACTTACAACTCACGACAATCGAAAACATAATCTATGTTACGATAAAAAATGATGTTTCATTCTTAATCGAATCTGAAATGACGCTTTATGAGCAGCAGGCAACTTACAACCCGAATATGCCGTTGCGCGGCTTAATGTATTATGCTCAGCTTTATCAGGAATATTTAACAGGCATAAAAAGGAATTTATACAGCACCCGCCTGATAAAAATCCCGAACCCGAATTTCATAGTCTTTTACAACGGCCCAAAAGAAACAGAAGATGAAGTCGAATTCAAACTTTCCAACGCATTTATAACTCCGCAAGAATCGCCAAAATTTGAATGGACAGCAAAAATGTTAAATATTAACAAAAATCACAATGTAGCTCTTCAAAAAAAGTGCGAACCGTTGTATTATTATGTAGAGTTTGCAAACAGAGTTAACAGCAACATAAAGAAAGGGCTTAATGCAAAACAAGCAATGACCGATGCCGTAGATTACGCAATTAAACATAACTTTTACGGCGATTTTTTCAAAAAACAGAAAAGCGAGGTGCTAAATATGAGTTTGACCGAATTTAATCAAGAAGAATACGACAGAGAAAAACACGACGACTGGTTTGAAGAAGGCAAAGCAGAAGGCAGAATTGAAGGTGAAAAATTTGGCATAAAAAAAGGAATTCTTGAAACTGCTAAAAAATTTAAAATTGAAGGTATTCCTGTCTCTGCAATAGCAAAATGTACTGGATTGTCTTTAGCGGAAATTCAAAAGTTATAAAGAACTTTTTCTGAATAAAAGATTCCGAATCAAGTTCGGAATAACGGGGAAATACCAAAATCCAGAATGGCGGGAAAGTCTAACGCTGATTTCGGCAGGCTCAATCGACGCGAATTCTTTAATACAAAAATCAAGCCAAAGAAAAAGTCAGGTTCTTAGGGCGGAGCCTTAAGCCGGGCTAAAAAGAAAGGGCTTAATGCAAAACAAGCAATGACCGACGCCGTAGATTACGCAATTAAACATAACTTTTACGGCGATTTTTTCAAAAAACAGAAAAGCGAGGTGCTAAATATGAGTTTGACCGAATTTAATCAAGAAGAATATGACAGAGAAAAACACGACGACTGGTTTGAAGAAGGCAAAGCAGAAGGCAGAATTGAAGGCAGAATTGAAGGTGAAAAATTTGGCATAAAAAAAGGAATTCTTGAAACTGCTAAAAAATTTAAAATTGAAGGTATTCCTGTCTCTGCAATAGCAAAATGTACTGGATTGTCTTTAGCGGAAATTCAAAAGTTATAAAGAACTTTTTCTGAATAAAAGATTCCGAATCAGGTCCGGAATGACAGGGAAATTCTAACGCTGATTTCAACAGGCTCAATCGACGCGGACAGTTTCTAAATATGCGAGTTTTGAAAAAACTCGATAAGCAACGTAGTTGCGACTTGAGGCAGTCGAAACCACATTAAGAAATATTTTTTTTCAAATTCAGGTGCTTTCTATCGTGCCCCTTAAGGGCGCTCTTTAAAAGCACCTGAAATTTATTTATTTAATTAGAGCTGGCTTTGAACTTCCGCGACTGCGGAAGTTTTTTAATAATTTCCTTACAGAACTAGCCAACGCTAGTTGGCGTTACGAACCACACGCACGCCATTGTAGTAGTCGCGGCTATACGGGTTGAAGTAGTCACGGTAGGAAACAGGGCAGCAGCCGTCGATGTGATACCAAGAACCACCGCGACGCTCGCGGGAGGTAAAATGCGCTATTTAGTCAACACAAAATTTTTACAGGTTTAAGGTGTAAAAAATTATGCAGCCCGTTTCCTTTTCAGTTCATTGTACTGGAAGCATTTATACATTTCATCAGGCACGTTGTAATCCAGGCCTGGGCGACAATTCCTTTTCTCATCGCCTCGGAAAGAGAAAGCTGAGTTTTATAGGCTCCAAAAATTTATTCAAGTTTTTTTTGTCTGGCCGCTGGTCGGTCGCGGTAAGTCCGATTAGAAAGTCCGGCAAAAAATATTGAATCACGCGTTTGTAGGTCGGTGCAACTGCATGGTGTGCCTCATCTGCAACGATGTATGAATATTCGTCCGAGGGAAATTTTCTGTAGTTTCTTGCAAGAAAGGAATATGTTTTTATGTTGATTTTTTGTGTGAGAGCAGGGAGACCAGATTAAGGATGTTCAATATAAAAAAAATATTTGCATTTCGTGATGTTTTTTCACCACAAAAACTCATAAGTGTACTATAATATAGGCTAGAGAAAACACTATGAATGTAGATTATAAGAAGCTATGGAAATTATTGATTGATAAGGATATGAAAAAAACAGACCTGATTCCTGTAGCTGGAATTTCTTCAAATGTTTTAGCAAAGATGAATAAAGGCGAATTTGTCTCTATGGAAAGCATTCAAAAAGTATGTAAGGCCTTGGAATGCGATGTTGGCGATATTTGTGTAGTAAACGAAGTTGAGGAAAAAAAATAGGAATGCGAAACAAGATTTATGTAATAAAGGGAATGCCTCATGAACAGCAAGACCAATGTTGCACTATAGATGTTGGAAAAGTTCTTGCAAATGAATATAAAAAGAATCCATCGGATTTTGAGAAGGAATCAAAGTTTGATGCTTTTTGTTATTTCCGGCAGATAATTGATAGCGTAATAGAACCTGGTAAAACTAGAATAGTCTTTTCGAATTTAGGAATACTTCTTGAAAAAGATTTTGCTCTTGATGTTCCAAGATTCTTTTTAGAATATGCAAAAGATTATCAGGTTTTCGTATTGCAAGGGCCGTTTAATATTGTTGATGGAAATAAACTTGTCTGGAATGTTGATAATCCAGAAAATAAAATTGAATTTGCTCAAGGTGTAATTGAAAACTTGAATCAAGAATAAAAGAGGAAAAATATGAAATACTCTGAACTGATTGAATTTGAACCACTTACAACTGTGATTAAACTTGCAGATGATAGTCAGGCTGAAAAAAGAAAGCATAATGTAGAAACTTATGTTTTTTCTGAGAAGATGGTAAATCTCCTTTCTGGTGTTGTTGTCCCTAACCTGGACACAAGTGGAAAAGTAACTGAACAAAAAGGTATCTCTGTTGTAGGTAGTTTTGGTACCGGTAAATCTCATCTTATGTCTGTTATTTCTTCTGTTGCAGAAGATGCTGACTTCTTACAGTATGTTCATAATGATAAAATTAAACAGGATTTTGAAGCTTTTGCCGGAAAATATAAAGTTCTTCGCTTTGAAGTTGGAACTACAAAACCTCTTTATGAACTTGTTTGCTATCGCATAGAAAACTTCCTTAATTCAATTAATGTAGATTTCCATTTTGATCCTGATTCTAAAGATACATACAAAGAGCAGCTGCAGCAGATGATGGCTGCATTTGAAGAAGTTTACCCGGATAAATATCTTCTTATTGTTATTGATGAGCTTTTGGAATATTTGCGCAGCCGAAGTGCTATGGAAGTAAACGGCGACCTTATGACATTACGCCAAATGGGTGAAATGTGTGATGGCTCTCGTTTTAAAGTAATCTATGGTGTTCAGGAACAGCTTTATCGTGATCCAATGCTTGCGCCAGCTGCTGATACATTAAATAAAGTACAGGCTCGTTTTGATGAAGTTCTTATCACAAAAGAAGATGTTGCATTCGTTGTAAAGAATCGTCTTTTGAAAAAGACACCTGAGCAGAAACAAAGAATCCGTGAGCACTTAAATAAATTCTCACACCTCTTTGATGGACTTAATACAAATCTTAATGATTATGTAGAATTGTTCCCGGTTCATCCAAGTTATATTGCAACTTTCCAGCAGATAAAACATGGAAAAGACAAGCGTGAAATTTTAAAGATTTTGAGTTATCGCTTTGAAGATATGGCAAATCAGACCGTACCGGAAGACAATCCTGGACTTATTACTTATGACAGTTACTTTGAAGATTTGAAAAAAGATTCTTCTATGCTTTCAATTGCAGACGTTGCTGCAATTAATGACAAAATAGAAATCATTGATGAAAAAGTTAAAAATTATTTTACATCAAAACCTGCTCTTAAAAGTAAAATGCCATTAGCCTACCGAATTGCAAATGCATTAGCTATCCGTGCATTGTGTGATGATTTGGATAAACATCTTGGTGCAAATGCTTTTACATTAAAAGAAGACCTGTGTTATACAATCATGGGAATTGATGAACCGGACTTCTTGCAAGATACAATTGCAACTACAGCAAATAATCTTATTACTGCAACACAAGGACAGTATGTTGTAAAAGATGAAGAGTCAGAAGATTTTTATATCCGTACTGAAGGCGGCATAAATGTTGAACAGATTGTAAAAGACTATGCCGAATACATCAAAAAAGATTTAGCATATATAGACCAGAGCTTCTTTAATTTATTGAAGTTCCTGCTTGGTATTGAGGCAAATCCTTATAGAACTGGCTTTAATATTTGGGATTATTCAATCGAATGGAAATCTACAAAGTCTTTCCGCTTAGGTTATATCTTCTTTGGTAATCCTAATGAGCGTTCAACAACAGAACCAATTCAGGAATTCTATATGTACTTCTGTCCGCTGTTCTCTCAGCTAGATAGAACCGATTTGGATGATGAAGTTTATTTTGATTTCTCTAATTTTGATGAAACATTTAAAAATGAAGTTTGCTTGTACGCTTCTAGTATGGCCAAATTGAATGATGCTTCATCAGATAAAAAGAAATTATTCCAGGACCAGGCAGACCAGCATCGCAACCGTGTGAGAGATCTTTTTAACAAGAATTTTGCAGATAAGATGAATGTAATCTACAAAGGAAAATCTGCTCCTCTTAGAAGTTACCAGCTTCCACAGGAAGGCTGCAGTAAGCTCAGCCTTTTTAGTGCTGTAACATCTACAATCCTTGATGAAAAGTTCAATTCAAAATTCCCTGAATACCCTCAGTTTAAGGATTTGCTCAGTGCAAATACACCTGAAAATTTGAATGCTCGTGTTAAGAGCGCTCTTACAAAAATTGTAAAATACAATGTTCAAAACCGTGATGGACAGGCTATTCTCTCTGGATTAGGCTTAGCCGGTGGAACTTCAATTGATATTCAAAATTCTAAATATGCTGATTCAATCAAGAAGATGCTTACAGACCGCGGACCAGGAAAAGTATTGAATCGTGAAGATGTGATTTATACGCATTATCAGGCACTGAATCAGTACTATTCTTGCGATTATAAACTTGAATATCAGCTAGAGTTTGTTGTATTGGCAGCTCTTGTTTTCAATGGTGATATTGAAATTACATGGAATGGAGACCTAACACTTACTGCAAGTAATATTGCAGAAAAGCTTCTTACTCTTGATGAGGATAAGTTCTATTTATTCAATACAATTAAAACTCCATCTGGTTTACCAATTAAACCGCTTAAGAAACTTTTCAGTTGTTTAGGTTTGCCGGATTTAACATCTAGTTTAAAAGAACAATCAACATTCTCTAGCCTTGCAAAAAATCTTACAACTTATAGTGACAACGTAGTAAAGACAATTTCATACTTAACAGATGGAATCCGCTGTAACGGAATTGCGTTAATTGATGATTCCACAACAACTGATTACGCTGCTAAGCTCCATAATTTAATTAATGTATTAGATACTGTTCGTAATCTTGATACCTTTGGAAAACTTAAAGGATTTAAATATACAGAAGAAGAATTAGATGAGGCATTTAAAGCTTACCAGTATTGCGAGCTTGTATCTAACCTTAAAGAAAAAGCAGATAAGTTTGAAGGACTTATTAAATACATGACTCAAGCAAAGAGTTATGTTGTGGAAAGTGAAAAACCGCTTTACGACAATATGGAAAATGCCATAGCAGAACTCTCTGAAAAATTACAGGCAGATAATAAAGTTCAAAAGCAGTATGAGTCATTACTTAATAGCTTGATCGATTCTTATGCTGATTATTATCTTACCCAGTATACAAAATATCGCTTGAACTATACTGATGCCCAGAAGCGAGATGGTATCTTGAACAGTGATACAAGACAGATTTGTGAAGTATTAAAAGACATTTCTATCTTGAACAAAACTGACTTTGAAAACTGGCGTAATACAATTACAAGTCTGAAACCTGCTGAAGCTGAAGTTACAAAGGATAAAATTAAAGAAAATCCTTATCAAGACTTTAATCCGCGTGAAAATTACGACAAGCCATCTTACACTGTAAAACAGTTAGAAGAACAACTGGACTCAATTTATACAAAATGGGAAGATGCAATTAAGGCAACATTCAATGATCCAGGAATAGACCAGAACTTGAATATGCTTACTGGTGACCAGAAAACACTTGCAATTAACTTTAAGAAAGGTTCTGCAAAAATTACACCAGATAATTGCAACATGATGAGAGATATTATTAATAATCTTTCAAATGGTTTTGAAAAAGTTGAATTAACAAATGCTGACTTTGCAAGTGTATTCAATAAACCGATGAATATTGATGAAGCAAAGAATGCTTTCAATCAATTTATTGAAACTCAGTGCGCTGGCAAGGAACGCGGAAAAATTCGTATTATTTTGAGTGGAAAATAAGGAGGCTTTTTTAATGTCAGAAGATAATGAATTGAAACAAGAAGAAATGGAACAAACTCAGTTAGATTCTTTAGAATTTGATAAAGATGAAAAAGAATATGACTCTAAAGGACCTGAAATTAAAGAACCTTATGATCCTGATAAAGTTGATATTATTCCAAATACAATGACAATTCGTTTATTGTTAGACAGAATTGAACATGATGAAATAGATTTAAATCCAGATTTTCAAAGAAAGTCTGGATTGTGGGATGAAACAAAGAAAAGTCGACTAATAGAATCAATGCTTATAAAAATTCCTCTTCCTGTTTTTTATTTTGATAGCAGGATTGATGAAAAATGGACTATTGTTGATGGCTTACAAAGAATAACAACATTAAATGAATTTATAGTCAAAAAAAGTTTAAGACTTACAAATTTAGAATATCTAAATGAATTTCAAGATTACTCTTATGACGATTTACCAAGAAATATGCAAAGAAGAATACAAGAATGCCAAATTCAGGCTTATTGTATTCGTAAAGGAACTCCAGATGATGTTACAATAAGTATTTTTAAAAGAATTAATACTGGTGGCCTCGTTTTAAGTTTGGCAGAAATAAGAAACTGTATATTTCATGGAATCGCAGGAAATTTAGTCAAAGATATGGCTAATTTAGATTCTTTTAAAGAAGCTACAAGATATAGAATTTCTCCAGAAAGAATGGCCGATCGGGATTTAGCCACACGATTTACAGCGTTTTATGTTCTTGGTTACGAAACTTATGACGGAAATATGGATTTATATCTTGAAAAAGGATTAACAAAAGTAAAGAAAGAATATTCAAATGAAAAAGTAAAAGAATTACTTTCAATTTTCGATAGAACAATGAAATGTTGTAAAAATGTTTTTGGTAATTATGCATTCAGAAAAAAGATATTATATACTGACGTCGAAAAATATGGCCCTCTTAATAAATCTTTATTTGAATGTGTATCAAGTTGTTTTGGTTTATTAACATCAGAAGAACAAGACTTGATTGTAAAAAATAAAGAAGATTTTTTTGCTGATTATAAAAAACTTTTTGATTCTCCATTTTATTGGGCAATTAATAGTGCTACAGGATTAATCGACCATGTAAGAATGAGACATCAAGAATTAACTAACCTTTTAAACAATAAATTAAGGAGTTATAAATGATAAATTTTATTAGAATTGAGAATTTTAAATCATTAAGAAATGTTGCCTTAAACCTTAAAAATTTAAATCTATTTATGGGATTAAATAGTATGGGGAAATCTTCTGTAATACAGTCCCTACTTATGTTACGACAAAGTTATATTCGCGATAATTCTATAAAAAATTTATATATAAATAACGAACTGGTTTCTCTTGGTAACTCTAAAGATGTCTTTTATCAAGACGCAGATCCTGATGACTCTATAAAATACACACTTGAAAATAATACATCTTCATTTAGTGTAAAATATAAATATAAAGAAGATGTAGATGTTTTGAGTGGAGATATTTTATCTGCAAAAAATGAAAAGAATTTGGCTTTATTCACAAAAAGTTTCCATTATCTTGCAGCAGATCACATTTCACCTGCTAAAACATATAACGCAGCTAACGCAGCTAATAATATTTATAATCAGTTAGGAAACAACGGAGAGAATGCTCCTTATTATTTGGCCAAACTTAGCGGTAAAAAATTATTAAACACAAAACTTCATCATAATAAAGCTAAATCAAATCTTATTGCACATGAATTAGACGCATGGATGAGTGAAATTTCTCCAGGTGCAACAATTTTATCTGAAGAAATATCAGAACTTGGTATTGTAAAAATGTCGATAGAATTTGAAAAAAAATATGAGACAACACTGAAGAGCGGAGAAAAAAAGATTACGAGTGAATTTACAAATCCATATTCGCCTGTAAATGTTGGTTTTGGTATTCCTTATGTTCTTCCACTTATTTTAACACTTTTAATTAGTCAACCAGGGGATTTAGTTCTTATTGAAAATCCAGAATCTCATTTACATCCTCGTGGACAGGCAGAACTTGGGAAACTTATTGCTTTAGCTTCTCAAAGTGGGGTGCAAATAATTTGTGAAACACATAGTGATCATATAATTAATGGAATCCGAGTTGCAGTAAAAGAAAATAATATTGATTCTAACAAAGTTCGTTTATTCTATTTTGACAAGAATGAAACAACAAAACTTGAAACAGAAGTTACACCTATCAATGTAGATAAAAATGGTGAGTTGGATAGTTATCCTACAGGTCTTTTGGATGAGTGGGGAAATCTCATGGCAAAATTGTTTTAGGTGGTAAATATGCAGAACGAGATTTTCTTTAATGAATTATGTCTACAAGATAAGCCTGCAAACTATGAAGTTTTGAGTAATCTTAGAGCTTGTTATCAGCGACTAAAATCAGAAAATTTTTCTGTATGCAGATTAAGTTCAGATATAAAAACTGAAATACTTGATTATTTAAAAAAAATACCAGGTGTTTCAATTCCTGTCATAACAAATTTTTTCTTCTCATTTTTTCATGAACCTTTTGAAAAAACAAATATGCCTGAAGAGATAGAAGAAAAATTTATACAACATGAATTGTACTTTGAAAATCAAAAAACAGAAGGATTTCAATGGGCTTATACCTACGATACTCTAGCTTTTAGTCTTTTAACAAATGAAAAATGGAATTGTGATACTATTTCTGCTGTTGATAAATCAGATAATGATAAGAATATAGTGATACATCACGCTTCTACAATTGTAAATATAAATAGTCAACAAATATGGATTGATTCTCTTAAACAAATTGTCTTATTAAAAACAAATACTCCAATTGATAAAAAACAATTTCATGTCAGAGATGACCATGGAACTGATGTGTTAAAAGACTTCTGGAATAAACTGAAAAACTGCGAATATGTTGAATCTTGCATAAATTCTCTTCCATTTAATAGTTTTGATAAAGAATTAATAAGAGATGTAAAACCTAATGGACAAATTGAATTAGTTCTTTATTGGACAGATAAAGGTTTAGGTATGGTAATTCAAACTACTGGCAGAAATTATCGCGAAACAAAGAAGATTTCAGACATTATAGCAGAAAAATATTCAAAGTAGGAGCATCACACATATGTCATCACTTTTCACCGACGAAGACTTAACAAATCTCGAAATAAACAACACCGATAACACACCCGTAACCGTTCTCGGAAAATCCTTTGCCAACGACAATGAACGCCGCCAATATTTCCGTGAAGAGCTTCGCAAAAAGCTGCCGGAACTCAAAAGACTGGAAGGCTACCCAATCGGAGAAGACGACGACATCATAAATCTTTCTGACCCGCCGTATTACACTGCCTGCCCGAACCCATGGCTTAAAGATTTTGTAGCTGAATGGGAAAAGGAAAAAGAATCTCCAGAATTCAAGAAACTCCGCAAAAATGATTTTGAAGTGAAAGACCCCTATGCAAGCGACGTGAGCGAGGGAAAAAACAACCCGATTTACAACGCCCACTCATATCATACAAAAGTGCCTCACCCTGCAATTATGCGCTACATTCTGCATTACACACAGCCGGGCGACATTGTGCTTGACGGATTTGCGGGAACTGGAATGACCGGCGTTGCGGCTCAGATGTGCGGAAAGTGCGACATTGACTTGAAGAACAAGATTGAAAACGAGTTTGAAAATCTTGAATACAAAAAGCCTGTCTGGGGAGCGCGGCATGCGGTTTTGGGAGACCTTAGCCCTATTGCCTCGTTTATCGCATACAATTACAACACTCCGGTAAATGCAAAACGCTTTGAACTTGAAGCAAAAAAAATTCTTGCGGAAGTGGAAAAAGAATGTGGCTGGATGTATGAAACCCGCCACACAGACGGAAGCATTGGAAAGATTAATTATGTTGTTTGGAGCGATGTTTTTATTTGTCCAGATTGCGGCGGAGAGATTGTTTTTTATGATGCCGCTGTTGATATGTCTATTCCAAAAGTAAAAGAAGAATTTTCCTGTCCAAACTGTGGAGCAAAACACACAAAAAAACAGGTTTCAAAAGCTATGCAGACTGTTTTTGATAAGGCAACGAACAAGACAATTCAGCAATCGAAAACAGTGCCAGTTCTCATTCAGTATGTTGATAAAAAAGGCAAAAGACATGAAAAGAAGCCTGATGAATTTGATTTTGACTTGATAAAGAAAATTGAAAATTCTGATATTCCATACTGGTATCCAAAAGATGAAATGTGTGAAGGTAGAGAGGCTCATAGAAATGACAAAGACGGAATAACAAATGTTCATCAATTTTATACAAAACGAAATCTTTGGATACTTTCATCAATTCGCGATAGGATAAATGATAAAAACAAAGTTTTAAATGTATTTGATTCAATTGATACATTTCTTACATCAAAATTAGTCCGATATAATCAAGGAAAAAGAGGAAATGGAAATCTAGCAGGAACTTTATATGTTCCGTCGTTAATTGCTGAATCGAATGTATTTAAATTATTTGTAGGAAAACTTAATGATTTTATTAAAGCCTATGAAAAACTAGGAGCGAAAAATCTTACCTTGATATCATCTGCTGAAAATTTTAATATCTCTGATAATTCAATCGATTATATTTTTACAGATCCACCGTTTGGTGCAAATATTAATTATTCTGAATTAAATTTTATTCAGGAAGCATGGCTCAAAGTAAAAACAAACAATAAAGAAGAAGCCATTGAAAGTGGTAGTCAAAATAAAGGTCTTTTTGAATATCAAAATATAATGCAAAAATGTTTTGCAGAGTTTTACCGCGTATTAAAACCGGGACATTGGATTACAATAGAGTTTTCAAATACAGCTGCATCTGTATGGAATTCAATTCAGCTTGGACTTAATAGAGTTGGTTTTGTAATTGCAAATGTATCGTCTCTTGATAAACAGCAAGGAAGTTTTAAGGCTGTCACAACACCTACCGCCGTAAAACAAGACCTTGTTATCAGCTGTTACAAACCGTCAGAAACATTCACAAAACAGTTTATGATTCAGGATTCGCGAGCAAATACCTGGAGCTTTGTTTCAGAGCATCTTGAACACTTGCCGATTCCAGCCGTAAAAGACGAGCGGACAACAAGCGTAATTGAGCGCAGCCCGAAAGTTCTTTACGACCGCCTTATCACATATTTCTTTATGCGCGGTCTCCCGGTTCCTCTTGATGCGGCAGACTTTCAAGAAGGTTTGCGCAATCGCTACATTCAAGAAGACGGCATGATATTTACATCTGCACAACTGAATCAATATCACGAGCTCAAGAAAAAGCACAACATTACAGATCAACCAAGCTTGTTCGTTTCAATCATTGAAAGCGAGAATGACGCAATACAATGGATTAAAGAGAAACTTGAAGCAGGTCCGCTCAAATACCAGGATATCCAGCCTGATTATCGAAAAGCCTACACGATCAACCGAAAAGGCGAAGTTGAGGTTGAGCTAAAAGACGTGCTTGAAGAAAACTTCATTCAAGAATCTGACGGTTCCTGGCGTATTCCGGATATGAACGAGCAGAAAGACCGCGACGCACTCCGTACAAAAGCCCTGCTCAAAATTTGGGAAGATTATTGTGCTCAGGTTGAGTCCGGTAAAGTAAAGAAACTTAAAGATGTTCGTCTTGAAGCAGTTAAAGCAGGTTTTAAAGATAGTTACCAGAAAAAAGACTTCAAGCGGATTGTCACAATCGGTGACAAGATTCCAGAGAATCTTCTTACAGAAGATGAGACCTTGTTGAACTATTATGATATTGCATCAAGTAAGGTGTAAATAAATATAGGGGAATCTAAAATGACAAATATTAATGACTTTAAAATTCTTAACGAAAAATGTCTTCATTATTTCGAATTATTTGAAAAAGATTTGGATAAAGATTTATCGAGTATTTCGGATATTCAAAAAGCACGTTTTGGATTTTATTTTTTAATGCTTAGTAATCTGTGCGATTTAAAAGATATATCGGATATAACACCTCTGATTACAGATATGGATTTTAATTCAACTGTTTTCAATGTTAGAAATGAAGATTGCGGTGTTGATGCCATATTTTTTGATGAGGAAAATAATGTTATTAATATTTTCAATTTCAAATACAGGGAAAAATTTGATAAAGATAGACAACAGAGTGTCAATGAATCATTTATTACAACAAAATTTATACAGGCAATACAAAATGAAAAAACAAACACTTTAAAAGGTATGCTTAAAGATTATGCAGATAAAATAATTGTAAAATATAATGGAAAGGACGTGTGGAAATTAAAATTTTATATCGTGAGTAATGAATCAAAAGAATTGTCTACTAAAATATCGGAATTTTCAAATCTTGAAGAACTATATGATTTAGAAATTATTACTATTGGACTTGAAAAGATTTCACAAATGATAACATTGCGTCCTTCTGCAATAAATGCGGTTTTACATGTTGATAGTGATGCTTTGCTTCCTTTTTCTGAAGATAATATCTCTTCATCTAAATCTTATATTATAAGAATTACTGCAAATGAATTATTACGAATAACTTGCAACAATCAAGAATATAGGAATGATTATTCAATGGAAGATTATTCTCTACTAAATAATACAAGTATGGATTTTGGTGTTTTATTTGATAATGTAAGAGGTTTTATTGCTAAATCAAAATTTAATAAGAATATGGCTGCGACATTAGAAAAAGAGCCTTCCAAATTCTTTATGTATAATAATGGATTAACTTTAACAGCGGAAGATGTAATTTCAATACCAACAAATGGTGGTAAAAAGTTTAAACTTACAATTAATAATTTTCAAATTGTAAATGGTGGACAAACTTTAAGGACAATCCATGATTTTAAACAGTTAGATAATCGGAATATAGAAAACTATTTATCAAATTGTCAACTTTTGCTTAGAATTTTTAAAACTTCGCAAGAGATTAACACAAAAAACAAGATTGCAGAATATACTAATAGTCAAAATAAAATATCAATTATCGATTTGAAATCTCTAGCAAATGAACAGATACAAATAGAACAGTATTTATCAGAAAAGGGGATACAATATAGTAGAAAATCTGGCGACATAGGAAATACTTCTTCTAAGTACTCAAAACAGATAAGTATGGAACGTCTTGGCCAAATTCTGTTCTCAAATTTTGGATTTCCAGAAAAAGCTTCAAATCAAAAAAAGGCTATATTTGAAAAATACTATGATGATTTGTTTGTAAAAAATTTTGACATAACAAAACTTGATGTTCTCATTGATTCATTTTTTGAAATTAGAAAAGCCTATAAAAAATTAGAGCAGTATGATTATTCTGACCAAAAAAATTTTTACATTTTGTTCTTAAAAACTCTGAATAATGCACTTTTAGATACAAACGAAAAAATGATAAAATTCTTTGAAACGGCATTGTCAAAATTTAAGACTCCTGATGGCAGAGCAGATTCAAGAAAATTAATAATGACGAGTTTTAAAGAGAAATTAAAAGGGGATTTCCTTAATTATTCAGAATAAACAATAAAGAAAATATTATGCAGTACAATAATCAGCCAGTCGAAATTATTTCCTCGAAAACTGTATTCGGTAAATCAATTACAAAAATCCGGATTCTCGCAACCGGGCAAACAATAGATGTACGTACAGAAGAAATTACTGATGAAACACCAGAAGTAAGTTTGCAGAACTTACAGTACAGAGCTATGGCCGCCCGCATAAAAAACGAGATGGCAAGCCAGTCGATTCTTTCTCCTTATGAAAGCAACGTAATTCCGCTACCACATCAAATCCTTGCACTTGAAAAAGTTATGAATGGTGCCTATTGCCGTTATCTGCTTGCAGATGAAGTTGGTATGGGAAAAACAATTGAAGCTGGTCTTTGTCTTAAAGAATTAAAACTTAGAGGCATTGTAAAAAGAACTTTGATTGTTGTTCCTCTTTCTGCAATGATACAGTGGCAGTCTGAATTAAAAAAACATTTTAATGAAAAGTTCCATATTTATGATTCTGAGTTTATTGGCTCTATGGCTAAAACATTTGGTAGACTAGATGCTGATAACGACATAAATATCTGGCAGCAGAATAATCAGATAATTGTTTCTATGGATTCTTTGAGACCGCTTGAATCTCGCCGTGGCTGGAGCAAAGAAAAAATAGACGCATATAATAAATATAGAATTGAAAGTGTTATTAATGCTGACTTTGATTTGTTAATTATAGATGAATGTCATAAAGTCGGCGGGAGCGATGAGAATGTTGGACGTTTTCAGATGGCAAAAGAACTGTGTTCTGCCATACCTAATGTACTGCTTCTTTCCGCTACACCACACCGCGGAAAGTCTGACCACTTCCGCCGTATTATGAAGCTTTTAAATAATGATGCATTTAGTGGTGAAGCAAAACCTACACTTGAAGAACTTGAGCCTTATGTTGTTAGAACTGAAAAACGTCAGGCAATAGACTATTCAGGGAAACCGCTTTTTAATAAAAGACGAACTGAGAAGCTTATTGCTCAATATGATGATTCAAAAAACAAACTTCAACAGGCTCTTTATGATTCTGTAACTGAATATGTAAAAAAAGGATTTGATTTAGCAACGAAAACTAAAAATACATCTTATGTTTTTGTCATGGTTTTATTCCAGAGAATGATGTCATCATCTACACAGGCAATTTTTGATGCAATTGAAAAACGTGCAAACAGACTTGAAACTGAAAAAAATCTGGCTTTAACACATGAGAATATGGCTCAGAAAATTTTGGAAGAAGATTCAGACGCTCAGCTTAGTTTAGACTTTGAAGAAAAAATAAATGAACAGATTCAAAACACAGCTGCAGCATATGAAACTGAGCTAACTGAATTAAAAGATTTACTTTCAGAAGCAAAACACTGTAAGGCCAATGAAGTTGATGTAAAATTTGAGTACCTTTTGCGTAGACTTGATGAACTTAAAAAAGCAGAAAATAATATGGACTTGAAGTTCATTATCTTTACCGAATTTACTTCTACTCAAAATATGCTTTGCCAGGAGCTGTCTAATCGTGGCGGTTATACATCTGTTGCAATTAATGGTTCTATGGATGCAGATGAACGTGGCGAGGCTCTTAAGAAATTCAAGGATAAAGTTCAGATTCTTGTTTCTACTGATGCTGCCGGTGAATCTTTGAACATGCAGTTTGCACATATTGTAATTAATTACGATGTACCATGGAATCCGATGATGATTGAACAGCGTATTGGTCGTGTTGACCGTATTGGACAGAGCCATGAAGTTCTTGCAATTAACATGATGATTGATAATTCTATCGACAGCCGTGTTTATGAAGTTATTGAAACCAAGCTTAATATAATTCTTGCAGAAATGGGAATTGATAAAACAAATGATGTTTTGGATAGCACTCTTGAAATCAATACTGTAAATAAACTTTACAGAACTTCTTTGCTTGATCCAAGTAATTTTGAATATGAAAGTACAGAATGGCTTAGTGGTATTAAAGAAAAACTTGCAGACTACAAAGTTACTGAAAAACAGCTGCCTACAACAAAAGATGGCAGCATTAATCTTACTGAAACTGAAAAGATAAAGCATAGTCCTATTCCTGTTTGGCTTAGAAAATTGTGCGAAGCATATTTCTTTGATAGAAATATAAAATATGAATTAACCTTTGACGGCTTGGCTGTGAACTTATTTAAGGATGAACCACCAAAATATTATACTTTTGATACAAAGGTTAGTTTGGATAATCCAGTACCAGAACTTCTTACTATTCAAAGTGATTTAATTCAAAAAATGCTTACTGAGGCAGTTCCTGTAAATGAGAATGTGGCTGTTCCTGTGATTAAAGTACCGCAAGAAGGAAACGCTGCCGGAACATTTATGTTATGGAATATTTCTGCCCATAACGCTTATGAAAAACAAAGCAAAGTGGTACCGATTTTTATATCATCTGAAAATCAATACTTTGCTCCATATTCACAGGCCTTATGGACAAAGCTTAGTATGGGTGAACTTGGTGCTAAGGTTGATGGACAGGATAATAATTCAAAAGAATTGTTCGAAAGGTTGCAGCCTACTGCAGAAGAACATTTGCAGTCCGTTTATTCTTCTATGGAAAGTGAAATAAATGCTCATTCTGTTACAATGAGAGAAAACAGAGAAAAGGCATTTAATTTCCAGATTCAACAAGCAGAGCGAATTGGCATTGAGCAGATTAAAAATTATAGAGTTCGTAAGTATAAGTCTGAATATGATACTTGGATTTCAAACTATGAAACTGACAAACAGGTTATTCCAGAACTTGAATGTCTTATGATGTTGAAGGTGACTGTATGAGCAGATGGTTTGAAACAATAATACAGAAGGTTACGCCGTCTACAAATAAACCTATAATTGTAATTGATTCTCAAAAATATCTGGAAATTACAGAAGTTCAAGATAGATTAATACAGGAAGATTACAAAGTTAATTTTGTTGAACCTGGCATACAAGTTCGTATGAAATATGAACTTGAAGTAAAAGGCAGAAAAAAAACAATTCTTGTTATCACTGGTAAATATCCTCTAGTTGATGATATGAAGGAATCTGCCTTTGTTGTTGATCTAAAACCGAAGGATATATTTAGAAACTTTGATGAGAATGCAATTAGTGGCCTTAGTTTTAATGCTCTTTCTACAATAGATTCTCTTAGCATCTTTAATGAATTATCTTACGAAGAAACAATTCAATTCATGTTGGAAAATTTATATGGAATAGATTTCCAGGCATGGAAACTGAATAAATCAAAGGAACGCTGCCTTGCAATTTTGATTTCTGTTTATACAAATAATGAAAAACCAAACAAAGCAATTAATGATTTTTTGGAAAATATTGGTAAACCTTATTTTGGAACTAAAGTTAAAGACTTTTCAGATAAACAAAAACTCTTGGAATTTATAAATGCATTGAAAAGCGAAGAAATTAATTTTGAAAATCCTATGCTTGCAAAAGAAATTGCAAATTTAAAGATTACTGGTTCAATTGAAAATAATATTGAATCAAAACAGGAAAAAGACTTACAGAAATTAATAAACGAACTTTTTGAATTCCTTACTGAACGAATTAAAACTATCGGAGACCAGTATAAGGATTGGTTTGAAATTGCTCCAAAATTAGGTGAATTGGGGTATGCGATTTTTGAACTAAATAACAAAGAATATTTTGATAAATACAATGAAATTTTAAATACCATAAATAATCGTTTCCAGTTTTTTGTAAACAATCATTATGATTCTTTGTTCTCGATGAGCGGCCTCAGACATCCGATTACCATTGATAAGGTTCAGGATTATATAGCCGCCAGTACAAAAAATAACAAGATTGCTTTTATTGTAATTGATGGAATGAATTACTGGCAATGGACTTTATTAAAACATTATCTTGAAAACGAAAAACTTAATGTTGAGGAAAAAACAACTTTATCATGGCTTCCAAGCATTACAGCTTGGGCCAGACAGTCAATTTTTGCCGGAAAGAAACCAGATCTTACTATTACTAATAGAACTGAAGGAGACTTGTTTAAGAAGTATTGGATTGAAAAACATCAAAAGCAGACATATCAAGTTTCTTATGAAGTAGTAAAGAACAACGAAAAAATAAAGGTTCCTTCTTCTGACGTAACAGTAGCAGGTTTTGTTACAAACGGCCTTGATGAATTGATGCATGGAAATATTCTGGGATATGAGCAGCTTTTTATAAATACAAAACTTTGGATTGAAAAATCTTGTATTTGCGATGCTGTAAAAGAACTACGAAATGCCGGATATGAAGTTTATATTTCTACTGACCATGGAAATATTGAAGCTGAACTGAATCTAAAACTTACAGCCGGTCAGAAAACTGTGATGCTTTCTAAGAGTAAAAGATTCGTTCAGTTTGATACAGAAGAACAGGCTATTACTTTTATTGAAAACAACAAAGAATATCGTTTAGGAAAGAAAGATAAATCTGTATATTTTAGAGATACAAATGGATTTGGTTCTTCTGGAGAAAAAGTTATAACACATGGCGGAAGCCATATTCTTGAATTATTGATACCAGTGGGAGTAATTAAATAAATGACAGAAAAAAAGAAAATCATAGGAAACGAACAGCCAATTCCTGTTGATATAATGATTGACTCTATTATTGAATATCTTGAAACAAAAGATATTGATAAGGAGGGCTTACTTCTTAAGGTAAAAGAGCAAAGCTCCAGCTCCGGTGATAATCGAGCAAAGAAAGCTGCAAATGCAATTTACTCTGTAATTACAAAATCAAGCGCATTAAACAGGGCCATAGTTAAGAACTTTACACCAGAAAGTTTTTATAAGCTTTCTGAGGCTGATAAAAATGTAATCGTTATGTCGCTTGTTTGTCTACGTTTTCCATTTACTTATGATTTGTTGTTTGCATTTTCAAAATTATTGAATATTCAAGATTTGGTAAACAAACAATATATCAATGAGAAAATGGCTTCGATGTATGGTTCTAATTTGAGTTTGGAACATGGAATTGAAGCAGCTTTGAAGACTGCAATAGATTGTAAATTTATTACAAGAGATAAACCGGGGCTTTTTTCTAAAGGAACTAATATCGTTACGACAAGTTTTGCAAAAGAGGCTTGGATTGCTACATTCTTTGAATTGAATGGAAAGAAGTCACTTTCTATAAATGATTTGTATTATGAACCTGTAATGTCTTATTTATCTGATTTGAAAATTGACTGGAAGAATACTAAAATCTTAGAGACTGTGCAGGATTATTCTAATCAGGTTGTGATTTGTAAGTTGAAATGAGGTTTTATGCACAAAATCAAAATTACCGCAGTCCGAAAAGCCAATTACAAGGATTTGCAGCAAAAATACGAAAATCCCATTCAGCACGCCTGTGATATTCAGGAAGGTCAGGTATTTATTGCAAATGGCTGGCATTTCTGCCCGTAAGGATTCGTCCGTTTTATCGCTTTCGCCGACTCGCAGAACAGCGCCCTGACCCTGCGGTTGCCAGCTTTGGTCAGCGGAAGCATTATTTTTGTCTTGCCGCTGGAATCCTGTCCGGGACAAAGCCACTATGTAGCTGACAAGCTGTGCGGCCGTTGCAAACCTTTAAATCAAAAAATGTTGTTGTAAAAATAGTTTTTAATAATAATTTGCTTGAAGTAGGAAATACAGGAACATCATTAAAATCCTCTCGTCATTTTGCTTCAATTGGCAGATCAAACAGCCGCTCAGTGGTGGGATTGCTAAATTAAGGCAAAACCTTGATTACATCATCGAGGACATAACAAAAAGCTGGTGATGAAGATTTTTCATTTTCGATAAAAGGTGTCCTTAAGTCAATTTTTTTGGAACTGTCAAACGGATCAGTTCCTGTAAAATTTCCAGAAAAAATTGCAATATCATTTTTTTCAATTTTGCTGCTAACAGATTTTACGATCGAATCAACATTTTTCGGCAAAAATTCATAGTTTATGTCCAGAATGCGGACCCAGCCTTTTTCGATTCCTGCCATTGCGTCCTGACCGTAAACCTTGCCGTCAATGCAATCTTCAATTTTTTTACCATGCAAAAGAGCATTTATTGACTGCTCAAAATAGTAAGAATAATCAACTGAACAGCTGACCAAAGAACGTGTCGGAGCAATATCGGTCATACTTTGGCTATATCCGACGTGATAGGCAGGAACCGCTCTTTTTGAATTTTCACAGGCAACAGCAGGACCTTTTGTGTCAGAATGCTGAGAAATTACAACGCAACCTTCATCAATCAATTCTACGGCAATCTGCTTTTCCAAAGAATAATTTGACCAGGTGTCTGTATATTTTACGAGCATTGTCGCTTCTGGAACAACCGACTGAACTCCAAGATAAAAAGCCGTATAACCAGAAATAACTTCTGGAAACGGAAAAGCCGCAACGTAACCGACTTTTGCCTCTTCTGCGCTTATAACTTTCGATTCAATCATTTCCTTCAGTTTTTCTCCGGCAATCACGCCGCAAATATAGCGCCCCTGATAAATCGTTCCATAACAGTTATGATAATTTGGAAGAACTGGCTCATCATTTGCATTGTCGCCAGTCGGCACGCAAAATTCAATTTCTGGATGAAGTGCCGCCATATCTTTTACAACCGGACCGTAACCATAACTCGCGGCAATTATGTAATCACACTTTTCGTTTACGAGCTCTTCAAGAGGAGGTTCAATCTGGTCTTCCGTAACATTGTACTTAGTAACGCACTCAATTTTGTCGCCAAAAACCGAAACAACGTGATTTTGTGCCTTTATAAAATTTTCTGTATAAGGAGTTATTTCATCGCCTACAAAAATAAAACCAACTTTCAGGCTTCTATCTTCGGAACGTGTCAAAATATGAATTCCAAAAGAAAGCAGGCACATTGCAACAGAAGTAATTGCGCACAAAATATATTTTTTTTTCATTTTTACATTCATAGTTTTCCTCATTAAATGTTTTCTGCCGGATTGTTTTTTGTTTTTTCGTAAAGTTTTTCCACATCTATTGTTCCGTCAGCAATCAGAGAAAGCAAGATGTCCACAAGTTTCGGATCAAACTGAGTTCCGCTGTTCCGCTTAAGCTCTTTTATTACAAAATCAAGATCCAGCTGTTTGCGATAAATACGATTTGCCGTCATTGCGTCAAATGCGTCTGCAATGCCGATAATTCTTGCGTCAAGAGGAATTTCTTCACCTTTCAGACCGTGACAATAGCCGCTTCCGTCGTATTTTTCGTGATGATAAAGGGCGCCAACGCTTACATTGTCAACAGTCGTAAGATATTTTAAGATTTCCGCACCACGAATAACATGAGATTTCATGATTTTGTATTCTTCGTCCGTAAGTTTTTCCGGCTTCTTTAAAATAGCATCTGGAATTGCGATTTTTCCAATGTCGTGCAAAAGCGCCATCTGCCGCAGAGTCTCGCATTTTTCCTTTGAGTATCCAAGTTTTTTTGCAATATAAACCGAATACTCCGACACTCTGCGAGAATGTTGATTCGTGTTTTGATCCCTGGCATCTACGGTTTGAGCAATAGAAAGAATAGTTTCGTTCACCATTTTAATCTGCTTCTTTGCATATTCGAGTTCGTATTTTTGTTTAAGCAAAGTCTTCTGAGAACGAACTCTAGTAACAAACCAGGTAAGCCAGACAAGAACAAGACAGCCTGTCAAGATAACATAGAGCTTAAACCAGTTTTTCTGATACATTTCTGTTTCTTTTTCAATCGTGTAATTTGCACTTTCGATTACGCTTCCGTTCAATCCGTCGAGAATCGAAATTTTAAACACGTAAGTCTTTGGCTTTAAGTTTGAATAAGAAATTTTTCCAAGTTCGCTGAGCAAACACTCTGTAGGTTTTAAATCATTTCCATCAAGAAAATATCTTACGTAAGGATCGTTCAGTGAATAATTCAATATTTCCGGCTCAAGCACAAGCTTTTGAGTTTGAGGCGAAAGCTTAAAAACGTCAGAACGGTTAATTCTATGCTTTATTCCGTCAACTTCCGCAAAATCCAAAATCATGCGGTAAGATTTTGAAGCCATGTCGTATTTTGACATATTAACCTTTACGGCTCCGCTGTCGCAGCAAAGATAAAGATTGTCGTTTTCGAGACAAGGCCATGAATTTGCAATCAGCAGCGAACGAAAACCATGCTTTGCATTTATGAGCGGATACTCGGTTTTTAAATTTTCAATCAAATCTTTTGACTGTGCCACAAAAATTCCAGCGCTTCCCAAAATCCAGCATGTTCCGTCAGGATCGCAAATCATGTCGTAATTGTTTGAATACGGAAAATTATCGAGTTTTTTGACTTCTCCTTTTGCGGACGTATAGCAAATTCCGTTGCTTGTAACAATAAATACACCGTCAGAAAAAGAATCGTAAACCATTCGCAAAATTACGTTTGAAGAAAGTCCGTCTTTTTTTCCAATATTTTTAACAATCTTGTCATTTTCGATTTTTGAAATTCCACCGCCGTCCGAACCTACATAGCAGCCGTTTTTGTATTCAAGAAGGCAGAGAGATTTTTCGTTGGCAAAACCGTCCTGCGCAGTAAAAACTTTTTCAACGGAATCTCCCCTCAAAAAGGCAACTCCATAATCTCCGGCAACAGCAATTCTTCCGTCCTTAAGTTCACAGATATTTCTAAAACGGTTTCCAGGAAGTCCTGTTTTCTGTGAAAAATTCTTTATCTCGTATTCGCCAGAAGAATCCACCCTCACCTTATAAATACCGCTTCCAGTCGTTGCAATCCACAGATTATCCATAGAATCCACCTTCAAACAGCGAATTCTTATTTTATTAAGCAATGAACTTATTTTATTTTCGAGTTTTTTTTCGTTTTTTTCGTCAAGAATTATAAGTCCCTCGTCAGTGCCGCAAAAAAGCAGTCCCTGCCATTTTTCTGTAGAATTTACAACAGCCGTTTCTTCAATTTCTGAAAAAAGTTCGATAAAAGTGGATTTGCACATTTCGAGAAGTCCAAGCCTTGAAGAACTGAACCAGAGATTTCCCTGATAATCGATAAGCATTGCGTCGATTGAATTCGAAAAATTGTTTGTGTAAAGTTTTTTGGCTTTAAAACTCTCGTCAAAAAAGGCTATTCCCGTGTCAGAACAAACAAAAACGCCATTATTTTCTGCAAAATAGAATGAATTTATGCCTTCGATTCCTGGAATTTTAAATTTGCGGACTAAATTTGCCCCGGAAGACGTCAGTCTGTAGATAAAAATCGAATCGTCCGGGCTTGCAAGAAAAAGCCTTCCGTCTTCCGAAAAATCCACACTCTGAAAAGAAGTCTTTTCCTCGCCTTTTAAAAATGAACAGCAAATTTCTCCGTTTTTAAAGCAAAAAAGCTCTCCGCGTTCGGTAACAGCAACGACGTTTCCAAATTTGTCGGCGGACATTTTTGTTACGTTTTTAATCTGTTCATATTTTTTTGTAATTTTTACTCCGCCGCTCAAAGACACGAGAGAAATTCCTTCCGTTGTTCCGATGTAATAATTTCCTTCGGTATCGCAGACAATGTCCTTTACAGAATTTGAAAGAAGACCGCTTTCTTCGTCAATCACATTCATCACGTGTTCATTTATAAAAATCGTAATTCCACCGTCATTTGTTCCAGTCCAAAGCCTTCCTTCTTCGTCTACAAAAAGACAATTTACGCTTTTTACAGAATGAATATCACTCATAAGCTTAAATTTTGAACCGTCATACTTAAACAGGCCGGCATAAGTTCCAATCCAAAGTTTTCCGTCATTTGTCTGTTCTATGTCGTTTGCTTCGCCAGACAAAAGTCCTTCGGAATTTGAAAAAACAGTCTGAACATAAGAGTCGTATTCATCGGTAAAATTTTGACTAAAAGCCGGCTTAGGCTGAAAAACAAAGAAAAGAGCAAAAATAAAAGTCAAAAACGGAGCTGTGTTTTTGAACGATTTTTTTTCCTCTAAGTTTTCATCACGTTTTTTTCTGTAAAACCTTACGAGTTTTATTAAAAGATAAATTATTTCCACACAAAACAATTTGTCCAAAAATTCAATATAAAACTGCCCAGTCACAAAGGAAACATATTTTGGAAAACCTGCGTCCATAAAAAAACGCATTACCTGAGATGCCCAGATATTGCCGATATCACCGCCATACATTGTTATGCTGACGATTACGGAAATAACCGTCGAAATTACGGCAAGCCCCATTCCAATCGTCATAGTTAAAAACTGGCTTTCAAAAACCTTCTTTTTTGCAAAATGTCCGGCTAAAAAACCGATAAATGCGCCAGTAACGCAGTAAACCGACTGCTGTTCAACAAAAATGCCGTAAATTATATTGTTCGTAAAACCAACTATAGCGCCACAGACAGGACCTGCAAAATACGCGATAAGAAAAGTTCCGACAGAGTCGCACCAAAGCGGAAGCATAAGTTTTTCGGCAAAAACTCTTCCAAGAAGGTCAACCAAAAGCGCAATCACCGTAAACGGAACTATCAAATACTCTCTTTTATCTTTTACCAACATCACTTTTTTCCTATTTTAATATTATATTGTCGACTTTTACAGCTTAGTTCACTTCAGATTTCTGTATTTTTTTCAGGGCGCATTATACTCGCTATTATTATAATACTTTTCTACAAAAAAACAATATTTTTTATTTCAAGAACAGCAAAGCCATTCTTAAAAATTACAGTTGAGACTGTTATTTCACAACTGTCTCTACTGCGCCTAAAATAGAGAGCCGACTCCGAAGGATAGTTTGAAATTGCCGGGGTCAAAGTTTTTCAACGGTAGGCCTACAGAACAATAAACACTCACGTGCGAAGAAGGATTTGCAAAAAGGCCGGTATTGAATGACGGTTCCAGAATCAGTTTAAGGGACAAAAAATCCCTGTACCCCATTCTGTCTCCAGAAAGGTCAGAAAAAACCTTTACAAAATTCCAAAGAGTATAGTCCGTTCCTGAATTACCCAAAGAACCGCAGTAGTCTGCCGTAAGAAGAAAACGGTTAAAATAAAGCGGCACAAACGGAATTCCGCGCTGGATTTCATACGCAAATATAACACTTTCGGCTTCAAAAGAAAGAAATTTTCCTATATAAGAGCACATCTGCACATTGAATGCAACCGGCAGATTGTAAGTAAACGAATCCCTGCATGAAAACGGCAGAAGGCGCGGAATATTTACACTCACTTCGGGGTAAAGGTACTGTTGCAGAACCATATCATCGCCTTCATTAAAAACATTGTATTGGTGACGGCCGCCTGCTGTTCCCATAACTACAGTTTTGTAGGCAACAGACAGCGCAATACCGCCAAGCTCGAATGTTCCGGGTCCCATTTTGCGGATTGTGGAAATTTTGGCAGACACTTTGTTCTTGTCATAAAAATACAAGTTGTCATCTTCAATATAATCCAGTATCAAGCCCCCAAAACCCCATGTATTTTTTCCAAAAAAGGCTTTATTCTCAAGAGAAAACAAAAGGTCAGCCTTACCGCCAAGATTTACGCCCGAAGAAAGAGAAAGATTGTTTGAAGCCTGAACAAATCCGTCCTTGTCCACAACAACCGCAGGCATTTCATTGTAAGAAAAAAGCGATGTAGAGGTTGAACCCGAAAATCCTGCAGAAAAGCCCCATGCTTTTGCATCAAAACTCGTTCCGGCACTCAGTGTAAGAGTGTCAGAATCCCACGGGTTACTTGTCATCCATGTCAAACCCCAGACAAACGGAACAGTATTTATAAGGGAATCATTCTTCACATCATCCGCAACATAAGGAATTAACTGATAACCGGGCACAACAGGACCCGTAAGAAGAGTCCCCCTGTGCCAGTAAGGTTTTCTGTATTTTTTAGAAGAAAAAGTCCCTTCTAAAGAACCGCCGTGGCTTTCAGAAAAAGCGTCACTGCTTTCGTTAACCGCAGACCGGGCGGCGGTCAGTTTCAAAACTCCGCCGGCATTGTCAAGAGAAGTTGTGTCCAGACACAAAAGTTTTCTGTTGTCATAAAAATAAGAGCTGTAAACAACAGATCCGGCGGCAGCAACCGGCCAGTACACGCCGCCCGAAACGTCAGTATTCATAAGGAACATTTCTTTTGAAGAAGGGTCAAGCCATCCCAGCCTTGGGAAAGTGTCAGGCTCGGCATAAGAAAACAAAAGCACAGGTTTACCGCCAAGAATTCCCGCCGAAAGCCATCGGAGCCGTGCATCAGGCAAAAAAGAATATGTCTCATTTTTAACGCCGTTTGAATTCCGCAGATCCCCAAAGCATCTTATAGTCCACTCAAGTCCCGACCTGCAGACAGCATAAACATTTCCTTCAATAAAACAGGGAGAAAAAACAGACTCGCCGCTTGCAAAAGAAACTTCACTTGCCCTTAAAAAAGATTTTCCGTCAAATGCAAACGTCACAAGGGAAGCGCTCTGAGAAAAAGCATAAACTGCAGTAACATAAATTTTTCCTTCTGCGTAATAAACACACGCGTCCCTTAGTCCTGCCTGCTTTATTTCATGCCACCTGCCGCTTTTGATTTCGTAAAGTGCAGATTTGTATTTTGTTCCCGAACTGTTGTCATCTTCGTAACTTACAGCAAGAAATTCCCCGTCAGAAGAAAGCCTTGCCGAAAGAATTCCGTCGCGCGAAAACAGTTTTTTTGGAACGCCGAACATCCCGTCCTGTGCAGAACAAAGCCAGACAGCCCCGCCGTCAATGTAACTTACCGAAACATCAGAAGACGAAAGGCCGTAAAACCTTGAACCCAAAAGATTTTGTCTTGAAAAACTGTCTGACTTAGGGTTAAAAAAGTCAGTAACAAATTTTTCTTCAAGAGGATTTTTGGGAATATCTGGAACATAAACAGAATCTTTGAATTCCTTCCACGCAGTTCCAAGACTCACATCGTAGATTCGCTTGAAAGCAGTTTCATAAGTCAGGCTTTTTGCATTTATTGCACGGTACCAGAATTCGGCATATTTTTCCATTCCGTATTTCTGCTGGATAAAAGCGGCAAAAGGTCCGCCAAAACCGTAAGATGCCGATGCCGAAGGAAACTTGTCCCTTGCGCCTGTCACATCCTGCGCCGAAGGAAATTTGCCCGAAAGTTTTGCCTGGCGCGACATATGAAGGTAAAAAGGATCGTTAAGTCGCCCTTCCCCGCCGGAACTTTCCATAGAAACAGCAGCCCCTTCCTTAAAAAGAGTCGTCATAATAAAAGCCGAGCCCGGATTAAAAATATCGCCGAACACAGAATCTATAACTTTCCAGAACGGATTGCGCATATTTATAGAAACAGCATGGGTCAGTTCATGCGTAAAAGTTCCAAGAAGCGGCTCAGAAAAAACAGCCATACTTTCATCAGAAACAGCATCAAAAAGAACAATATGATTGTAGTGTCCGTTGGAAAAATAAGCGTTGTAAGCGTCAGTGTCAGGAGTAATTACAACCGGCATGCGAAAGTCAGGCTCTTTTCCGTAAGATGCACAGATTTTTTCATAAATTGAATCGGCTTTGTCAAAAAGTTCCCGGGCTGAATTTTCACTTTCTACAGGATAGATGATGTCAAACCACTTTGTAGAAGAAATCCGTATTTTAGAATGCGAAGGCATACTGGCGGCAGAAACAAAACTCAAAACAAAAGACAGCAGAAGTGCAAAAACAAAAACTCTTCTCATAAATCTCTCCAGAAAAGTGCCGCCCGGATACCCGGACAGCACAAAATATATTGTATCGGACCGCAGCTTTGCTCGAACAGTCCGTAAGCATAAAAAAAAGGTATCCAACCGGATACCTTTTTTTTATGAAAGGCGTCTAGCGGAATCGAACCGCTGCATAAAGGTTTTGCAGACCTCTCCCTTACCGCTTGGGTAAGACGCCATAAAGTATTAGTAGTATATAGAATATTACGAACTTTGTCCAGTACCCGATGGCTCATTTTCGGAAATTTTTGCTATTCTTTCCTTAAAAACAATTATCTCGCCAAGAATTCCGCAGGCTAGTGAAACCGCCACCATATATAATTCCATGGGAACCGCAAAAGGCAGTGCTTCCAGAACAAAAGCCGCTGCAATGCTGCCCTTGTACGAAACCGGTGCGCGCGGTACATCAAGAGAAGAGCCGGCGCGGGTCTTTTTAAGGCGGGATATGCGTATTATATAGAAGAAAAATACAAAAATAAAAACTGCCGCGCCCGCAATACACATAATTAAAGGTAAACTCATTTTGTCTCCAGCCACTTCAACAGTGTGTTTTTTGCAGAAACAAATGCTAACGGTATTTTTTCTACATCTTCCGCAGATTTTACACCAACCCATTCAAATCCGCTCACTTCGGACTCTTCGGCCTTAAGCTGTGCCCCAGCCGGAAGAGTTGCGGTAAAAAACATATCGCAGGTTTTGTAGACGACATCTTTGTAGACATATGTATTCGGGTAACTGCATATGTATTTTACAGAAAGCGGCCTTACACCTATTTCTTCAAAACACTCGCGCACGGCTGCATTTTCACCGCTTTCATCAGGTTCACAGAATCCGCCGGGAAAAGCCAAAAACCCTTTTCTTGGTTCCTTTGCACGTTTTTCAAATAAAAGCTCACCCTTTTTATTCTGTATAAGAAGTCCTACAGCCGCAGCGGTATTGTTGTAAAGTTCAAAACCGCAGTCAGGGCAAACCCACTTGCGCCCGCTGTTTTTTGTACATATATTTTTTGAGCCGCATTCAGGACAAAAATTGAATTTATTGTCTTTCATAACATAAATATACGCATATTAAAAAGATAAAATCAAGTTGTCTGCACATGCACTGTAAAAGTACATCCGCGCGCATAGGTGTAAACGAATATTTTTTGAATATCGGTTGAAAATAAAGGCAAAAAAATGTATATTTTTTGTATAGGAATCAAAAGGTCTGCGCTGACGCATGGACATGAAAACAGAAAGGCTACGTTGTAAAAACTTCTGTTTCATTTTTTGATTCCCGCCATCATAGGAGTAGTTGTATGACTATCAATGACATCAAGCACCCAAAAATCAAGGCTTGGATTGAAGAATGTGTCGCTATGTGCGAACCTGACGAGGTTTACGTTTGCGACGGATCTACGGCTGAATATGACCGCCTGATGAAAAAATGCGTTGACGCAGGACTCGCAACTCCGCTTGCCAAGAAGCCCAACAGTTTCCTGTTCCGCTCACTGCCTTCTGATGTTGCACGTGTTGAATCACGCACATTCATCTCTTCTGTAAAAGAAGAAGATGCTGGTCCTACAAACCACTGGATTGACCCGAAAGAGCTTAAGGCCACAATGAAAGGCCTCTACAAGGGCTGTATGCACGGCCGCACAATGTACGTCATTCCTTTCTGCATGGGACCACTCGGCTCACCAATTTCAAAGAACGGAATCGAGCTTACAGACTCTGAGTACGTTGTTCTTAACATGGACATCATGACACGCGCTGGATCAAAGGTTCTTGACATTTTCAATGCAGACCCCAACGCAGAATTCGTACCGTGTCTCCACTCTGTAGGAAAGCCGCTCAACAACGGTGAAAAAGACAACGGAGTCTGGCCTTGCGCTGATGTTGAACACAAGTATATCAGCCAGTTCCCCGAAGAACGCCTCATCTGGTCTTACGGATCAGGATACGGCGGAAACGCTCTTCTCGGAAAGAAGTGTTTTGCTCTTCGTATTGCTACTGTTCTTGCACGCGACGAAGGATGGCTTGCAGAACACATGCTTATTCTTAAGCTCACAAACCCACAGGGCGAAGTCAAGTACGTTACAGGCGCATTCCCGTCTGCATGTGGTAAGACAAACCTCGCTATGCTTATTCCAACAATCCCTGGCTGGAAGGTCGAAACTGTCGGTGACGACATTGCATGGATGAAGTTCGGTGAAGACGGACGTCTTTATGCAATCAACCCCGAAGCAGGATTCTTTGGTGTTGCTCCGGGAACTTCAGCAGAGTCAAACAAGAACGCTCTTATTTCTGCAGAAAAGAACACAATCTTTACAAACTGTGCACTTACAGAAGACGGAGACGTCTGGTGGGAAGGAATCGGTTACCCTGCAAAGGGCAAGCTTGTTGACTGGAAGGGAAACACACGCGATGCATTCCCCAAGGACAAGGCTCCAAAGGGCGAAGAAATGGCTCATCCTAACGCACGCTTTACAGCACCTGCAAAACAGTGTCCGTGTATCGCAAAAGAATGGGAAGATCCAAAGGGTGTTCCTATCAGTGCAATTCTCTTTGGAGGACGCCGCCCTTCAACAGTTCCTCTCGTACACCAGGCACGCAACTGGAACCACGGTGTATTCCTTGGATCAATCGTCGGATCAGAAATCACTGCTGCATCTACAATCGATGCATCACAGGTTGGAAAGATTCGCCGCGACCCGTTCGCAATTCTTCCTTTCTGCGGATACAACATGGGCGACTACTTCGCACACTGGATCAGCATAGGAAAGAGCGCAAAGGATCAGGACAAGCTTCCTAAAATCTTCTACGTTAACTGGTTCCGCAAGGACGAAAACAACGACAAGCTCCCCGGCGGATTCATGTGGCCAGGATACGGCGACAACAGCCGCGTTCTTGCATGGATTTTTGACCGCTGCGACGGAAAAGACAACTTCGTTGACACACCAATCGGATATATGCCAAAAGAAGGTTCTCTTAACCTTGACGGACTTGCAGAAGTTTACAAGGAACAGATTCCTGCAATCACAAAGGTTGACAAGGAAGGCTGGCTCAAGGAATGCAAAGACATCCGCGAAAACCACTATCCTAAGTTCGGAAAGCACTTGCCAAAGGAACTTACAGAGTGTCTTGATGACCTCGAAGCTCGTCTTAGCAAGGCTTAATGAATTAGTCAATTTCTAATGGAAAGGCTGTCCATAAGGGCAGCCTTTTTTTGCAGCTTCCCGCGTGCTCCCTACGCAGTATCACTTCTGCCGAGTTTACTCTTTGTAACAACTGCGCTTTCACATAGAAGCTTTGGAAAAAAATTATGGACGACGAAGAATATTATTCAAAACTAAGAAGACAGTATACGAATCCGCTTGAAAGAAAAAAGAAAAACGGCAGCGGCAAATATTCATCATGGGCTGTTCCGCACGGGCGCGAAGATGCCGAAATGCTCGAAGAAAGAGAAATGACAGACAGTAAAACAGATGAACAGTTCAGCGGTGAAGACTAAAATTCAGGCCAGCCGTATTCGTTCCATTTTAATTCTTCTATCTGAAGTTCGGGCTCCCCGTTATTGAGCCTGTCGTATGCATGGTAAACAAGATATATTTTATTGTCAGTGTCTGCAAAAACGGTATTGTGACCGGGGCCTGCCCAGCGTGAATAACTGAGTCCGTTGCGCAGTGTAGTTCCGCCGCCGTCACTCATGCTCACGCCAATGTCATCATAAAAAGGACCGCAGACACTTTCAGAACGCCCCACAACAATGTGGTAAGAAGAAGCTGTTCCCCTGCAGCAAAAATCGTGTGATGCAAAAAGATAATAATATTTTCCGTGTTTAAAAAGATAACCGCCTTCTATCGGATTAGGATTTGTTCCGCGGCTGGCGACAGTTACGGGCTTTTCACCTTTTTTTACAAAACCGTCGGCACCGAGCGCAATTTCCTGAAGTCCGCCCCAGAAAGAACCAAACAAAAGAACATCCGTGCCGTTTTCGTCCCTGATTAAAGCAGGGTCAATGCAGTTGTAGTTATTTTCGGGAACAGATTCAATTATTGCGCCCAGATCTTCCCATCCGTATTCTGCTGAATTTACATCCAGCGTACGTGAACGGGCAAGACCTATGGCAGAACGGTTACTCCCGAATGTAGAAACGGAATAGTAGATGCGCCACCATCCGTCACGGAACACAACTTCGGGAGCCCAAAAATGCGTTGAGCCGGGAATCTTCTCTGACGTCCAGCGTGGGTTTTCGTCAAAAACTTTTCTGCAGTATTTCCAGCTGCAAAGATTGTCAGAAACCGCAACCGGAATTCCAGGTCCTGTCTGAAAGCGGTAATACAAACCGTTTTCCTTGACAATTACCGGGTCATGGGTAGAAGTAAATCCGCAAAGCTCAAGCAAAGGCATAATTATTTAAGTCCTGTCATTGCAACTGACGCAATAATCTGCTTCTGGAAAACCATAAAGATAATCAGAACAGGAAGAAGTGCAATAACTGAAGCCGCAAGAAGCAACGGGTAGTCAGTCTGGATAGCATACATTGCGTTAAGTTTTGCAATCATAACCTGAACAGTAAGCTTTTCCGGTGTATTAAGGTAAATACTCGGGGCAAAGTAGTCGTTCCATGAGCCCATAAACCACAGGATTCCCTGAGCTGCAATTGCCGGTTTTGCATTGGGAAGCATAATCGACCAGAAAATGCGCAGAAAACCGGCTCCGTCAATACGTGCAGATTCTATCATCGAAGTAGGAATTCCGCTCATGTACTGGCGCAGGAAGAAAATCATTGATACATTGCCAAGCATTCCAGGAATAATAAGCGGGTACCATGTATCAAGCCATCCGATTCTTGAATAAATTATAAACTGCGGAATCATGATGATAGAAAATGGTATCATAAGGGTTGCAAGTTCAGCAAGAAAGAGCTTGTTCTTTCCCGGAAAACGAAGCTTTGAATAAGAAAATGCAGCAAGTGAAGAAACAAGTGTTCCTATCACAATTGTGCTCACGGCAATAAAAATTGAATTCAGAATTCCGCGCTGTAACTGGGGATCCATTTCCCATACGCGCTTGAAATAATTTGTCCACTGCGGTGCCTTTGGAACAGCAAGTGAAAGCTGTGTCATCAAAAACTGTCCCTTTGTCTTAAGGGATGAAATAAACATCCACCAAAGCGGAACAATCATTATAACTGCACCAAGAGTCAGAAAAAAGTATACAAAAAAATTCGACAGAGTCTGATTGCGTTTCTGTGAACCATATTTTGCTACCGGCGGATTTGTCATAGCGTTTGTCATAAAAACCTCTTTTCCCTATTCCAGATAGTTTTCACTGGCAGGGCTCAGCTTAAACTGAATCGCCGTAACGACGAATACGATAATTGCAAGTACCCAAGATGCTGCACATGCATATCCCTTAAGATCTGCAGAACCAAAAGCTTTCTGCCAGATATAGAATACTATTGTAGCAGAACTGTAGTCAGGTCCTCCGGTCGGTGTCATTATCTGCGGTTCAACTATCATCTGTGCACCGCCGATTATTCCGGTAATGATAATATAGAAGGAAATAGGCTGCATCAAAGGCCAGGTAATCTTTCTGAAAATAGTCCAGCCGCTGGCTCCGTCAATAACTGCAGCCTCGTAGTATGACTTCGGAAGATTCTGAAGTCCGCCAAGGTACAAAAGTGCCGTGTTTCCGACTCCGCGCCAGACACACATAAGCATAATTGCAGGCTTTACAGTATGTTCATTCTGAAGCCAGTTTGGTCCTTTCACACCGAATGCCCAGTTCAAAAACTGGTTTAAAAGACCGTAATCACCGTTATAAAGCCAGCTCCACAAAAGTGAAACGGCAACTATCGAAGAAACAACCGGTATATAGTAAATAACACGGTAAACTTTTACTCCGGGAAGCTCCTTGTTGAATGCAAGAGCAAGTGAAAATGCCCATATCATTCCGAGAGGAATTCCAATCATGTAGACAAAGGTATTCCACAAAGAATGCCAGAAGTCCGGGTCAGAAAAAAGTTCCTTGTAGTTTTCAAATCCAACATAAAAAAATGACCTGTCTATCTCGTCCATCTTATGAAGACTTGTAAGGTCTGTCATTGAATCCCAACTGGTAAAACTGGCAAAGATAGAAAACAGGAATGGTCCGGCCGTAAAAAGAAAAAATCCCACGACAGGCGCTATTACAAAAAGAAGACCGGCGCGCGCCTCATCATTCCACTTCTTTGATTTGTTTAATTCAGTATTTTTCATAAAGAAGCTCCATTTGGTTAAAGTCACACAGACGCATCTCTTTGCAAAGATACGTCCGTGTAAGTCAGACTCCGTTATCTTCTGGCGCTCTGACGTGCTCTTGCAAGGGCTTTGTCCAGGTCACGCTGAAGCTTAGGCTGAATTTTCTTGCAGTATTCTTCGGCGGTCATTTTTCCGTCAAGAACCTTTTGAATTCCAACATAGAAATTATCATACCATACGCGGTTGTATGTGTAGTCAAACGGCCAGCTGCGTCCGGTTTTTTCAATAATATTGATAAACTCCTGACGGTTCTGCGGATTACCCGGCTTTGAAGTATAGCGTGATGCCAGTGACTTAAGGTTTGGAATCTGAAGATCCTGGTCGCAGAACATTTCATTTGCTTCTTTGTCTGCAGAAAGATAAAGTGCAAGTTCAGCAGCCTTTGAAGGATTCTTTGTTGTAGCAGAAACTGCCCAGCCTACACCGCCCCTGTATGTTGCGGTTTCATTTTCACTTGTATGAACAGGCCACGGAATAAGGTCATAGTCAAAAGGAAGAACCTTGTTGAATGTAGAAAGATCCCACGGTCCTGCAGGGAAGAATCCTAGTTCACCCTTAAGCCATCTCTGGTATGTATCAAGTGACTGAGCCTGTGTTGCGCTCGGTGTAACTTCATACTTGTTTGTCATGTCTGCCCAGAACTGAAGTGCTTCAATAAATTTTGGGTCGGTAATATTTACCTTTGTTTTTGTCTCGTCCAAAAAGTCTGTTCCGTTTCCCCATACAAACTGAATAAATGCCCAGTGAACATTGAGTCCTGTTCCGAAAGTGTCATTCATTCCGTCGCCGTTTGTATCTTTTGTAAGCTTTTTGCAGACTGAAATAAATTCATCCCATGTATAGGGAGTATCTTTGCTTGGAAGCGGAATTCCGTACTTCTGGAAAAGAGTTTTGTTGTAAGCAAATGCAAAAGGTCCGAAGTCTTTTGGAAGTGCCCAGATCGAATCACCCTGTCCGAGATATTTTCCGTCATAGCGGTATGCGTTTACAGCAGAAGAATACAAATCGTCAAAATCTACACCCTTTGCATTTTTGATATAAGGTGCAAGATCCAGAACTTTTCCGTTGTCAGCATACTGGCGTACAGATTCAGGTCCAAGATAGAAAACATCAGGGAGCTGGTTTGCAGCAAGAGCCGCCTGAATCTTTGCAGCATATTCATCACCTGTTACAGAAATGAACTTTACTTTTGTTCCCGGGTGTGTCTCTTCAAAACGGGCTACAACACTGTCCAGAATTGCCTTTTCCTGTGGCTGTGCATAGTTCATGAGCGTGATTTCATCTACGGCAAATGCGCCTGCACATACAGAAGCGGCAGCAAGAATTGAAAGCAAAACTTTCTTCATAAGTATCCTCCTGAGAATAATTGTAAGGAAGCAGTAATCTTCTTAATGATTTTATTGTAAACCCAGATTTTCTATAAGTCAAGAAAATTTGATATAAATCTTTTTTTATTGAATTAAACCACCTTTTTCAAGAAAAAAACAGCCGGACTCAAGAAAAATATGCTTAAATCCGGCCGTAAAAATATATTGTATCAATAATTTTCGTTATTTAGCAAAAAATTACTTGTCGCGTCTGTTTCCCCAGAAATACTCACCGCAACCTTTTCCGCTGCACTCAAGTGTCGTAAAGGTAACTGTTTTGCGCGTTGTACTTCGGTTTTTTGCCCAGTCAGTAGCCTTAAGGACATATCCCTTAAAGTCACCCAGTCCGTTTATCTTTATTACGACAGAACATCCGTTGTCAGAAAGAGTCCACGTTCCCTTATAAGTGCCTTTTACTGTTCCGTCTGCTTCAAGAACAACTTCCTTTGATTCAGTCGGAATTGCATCATCCAGATAGATACCGGTTACGGGCTTTGTATCTCCGTTGAAAGTATAGTCACCCTGTCTGTCACTGCGTACGGTAAGAATAGTATCGTAGGTTCCAGCTATATCTTCTGCTGACAAAGGCGCAAGAGCTTCGTCTTTTCCGTCATAGTCGTTGTAGTATTCATTCTGGTTAAGGACAGGCCATCCGTCTTCTGTAAAGAACATCTGGTGTATCTGCAGGAAGAAAAAATATCCCGGCAGGAAATTTGTGCGTGCGTGGTTTGCAAAGACAACTTTTCCGTCCTGTGTGCGCAGAATTGACTGGCCACCCTGGCTTCTGAAACTGAGTTCTCCCTTAAGAACATGGGATCCTATTATTTTGCCGCCAATCTTATGGAACTCACCGGCTCCGTTAAGAGGACCAATCATCATACTTCTGCCCGAAGCATCAATATAAGGTCCTTCAGGTGAACGGCTTCTTCCCACACCGACGCGGTAGTCCCAGTCCAGAGAACCCATCGAAACAAAACAATAATACCAGCCGTTACTGCTGTTGTAGATAACCTGCGCTCCTTCATAGGCAGCACCGTAACCTCCGGCAATTGCCTTTCCGAACGCGCCTTCAACAGAATCTGCAGGAACATCAAGAATATTTCCTTCTCTGTCCACAGGTTTGAGCGAAACAGTGTCCACATACATAAGGGCAATTCCACCTTTCCACGAGCCGTAGGTTACTCCGTAGCAGTCTGTTCCGCCCACATTGTAAACCATCTGTTTTCCTGTAGAAACGTCGGTAACAAATTCAGGGTCAATACAGCCAAAGCCGTATGCCATGCCGGTAAAATCACTGTCTGTTTCATTCTGAGTGTCATATGAACCGGTGTTGAGCATGTCGTACATTGTAATCGACTCGTCATCGCTCGTGTAGCTTCTGTCATAATATGTGTAGCGTACAAGAAGAGACTGTTCATAGGAAACGCCCAGGGAGTCAAACACTTCCTTTATTTTGGGGTCTTTTGCCGCGGCTTCATGTGCAGGATAAAAAGGCCCCGTTACACTTGAAGAAACGGCAAGTGCAATTGCAGCAACAGGATCTCCCGAACGGTCTTTGTCGGTAATGATTCCGTGATACATATAGTACAGTCCGTTCTGTTTAATTACAGTAGGTGCCCACGAAGAAGCTCCCGCGCGGTCAAATTCAACCCACTTAAGCCAGGCTTTGTCCCACTTGCGCTGAATTGCAGACGTGTTAAGGCATTCCCAGTTTACAAGATCAGCAGAGCGTCTTATCTGAAGCCCCTTCTGTCCGGCCCCTCCGATAGCAGCATCTGTGGAATAAACATAGTACATTCCGTCATCATCCTGAAAAATCTTGGGATCGTGGCAGTTAAGGGTACCCCATTCAGCCTGTGTTCCGCTCCGTGGACTTGCATATTTTGTATACACGCTTTTATCTGCGTCACGTTTGGCGGCAAAGGCAGTTCCGGCAGCAAGTACGGCAGCAACGGCAGCAGCAGCTGTTTTTGCAAAAATTGAATTATTCATTTTAACCTTCCGTTCTTAATTTCTTTGATATACTTTAACTTATTTTGATACAGTATATCACAGGTTGCGGTTGAAATAAAGAAATTTCTTTTCCCGAAGGCCGGAAAATGTTCTGATGTTGCAAATTCCGTTTTATATGCTATAATTCCGATACAAATCTTAAAAAAGAGGCAGTTCCATGAAAATAAAACCAGTCCTTTACCTGTCGGCCGCAGTCCTTGCGCTCACATCCTGCCGTACAACAGCCGTAAATCTTGCAGACTATTCACCCGCAGCAATAATGACCGTTTACTCAAACAACGGTGTTCCGTGGTACCAGGAAAAAACAGGAGACAATTACGAACTTGAACAGCAGGAAGACGGAATTCTTACAGGCTTTATAAACCGCGCACTCGACAAAAACAATCCCGAAACACTTCTGGTTCAGGAACGGGTTGACAGTGCCGCACGCATTTTTGCAGATACTCTCGCCCAAAACGGAATCCAGGTAATTGAACCGGCAACACTCAAAGACTGCCCTGCCTACAGAAACGCCGGAACAGGTTTCTTTGACACACTCAACAGTACGGTTGCAGCAACAGGATACGACGTCATAGGCTCATCTTCACGGAAACTCAACAAAATGACGGCAGAACAGACAGGGGCAAAAGCGCTTGTTTATGTTAAATTCCGCTTCCAGAAAGAAACACTACAAGAAGGATTCAGAAATGCAGGAGTATGCGCAAGGGTTGTCATGACAGTATACGCGGCAGATTCACAGGGAAAAACAATTATAAACAAAGAATACACAGGTCGTTCAGCAGAATACACGCCTTTAAGAAACAACAACTGGAACAGGGACGAAGTATGCTCTTATTTTGAAGAAACAGTTCAGACTCTCTCAAACAGATTTGCAATGGACTTTCTATACAACAGCACCACCCCGCCCGCAGAAGAAAGCGTTTCTGTCCCGGACGAAGCAGTAATTATTCCCGCACCGCAAAAACCTGCTTCGGATCCGGCAGTGCAGGAACAGGAATAAAGTTATATTACTTTCGGGAACTGCGCTTTACTAGAAAAAAAGGGGCAAAAACAGCCCCCAGCAGAAGTACCGGGAGTGATGCCATAAACACGTATCTTCCGAAATAAAAGAAACCGCAGGCAAAGTTAAGCACGCCGGCCGCAACGAACAGTATTCCGACCACGCGCTTGGCTTTGGTAATGCCCTCTGAATCAGACTTATCAAGTCCCGTCAGGTTTATTGCAGAAGAATTCATTTTTGGAATGTAATTTCCTACAGCAGCAAAGACAAGTCCTACTACAGGAATGAGAATTCCGCTTATATTTATAAAATTTCCCAGCGTATAGGCATAAACCAGGGCACTGACTACAAGGCACAGAACGGGTGCAAGCCATTTCAAAACAAGCTTTAAACCGGCAGGCATTTTCTGTCCTTTTGCAGATTTTTCTATAAGCAGGTGATACAGTATATTCATGGCAGCCATAAGTGCCGGCAGAATAAAAACTGTTACCCACTTCGGGGCAAAATTGTCGGGTTCGTTGTTAAAATTAAAGTGCACGACTATACTTTCAGGAAGATTGTTCCACGCGGCAAGCCCAAACAGCATGGGCATAAAACACACTGCAGTCGTAATAAACATCAGCGCCAGATACGGCTTTTTGTTTTCATTGTTATTTTCCATTTTCTTCTCCCGCTTCGTTTCCATTATTTTTCCCCGAAGACTTGAACTGATTTATCCAGAGTACAAGTTCTTCAAAAACACTTGTACAAAGCTCGTAATAGATGAAATTTTTGTATTTTGTTTCATCTACAAGTCCGGCCTTTTTAAGAATGGAAAGATGATATGAAATCGTTGCACCGGTCATATCAAATTCCGCACCTATTTCACCGGCAGACATCTTTCCTTTTCTGAGCAGTGTAAGAATCTCACGCCGCACAGGATCGGAAAGTGCCTTGAAAGTGTCCTGGAATGCCATAGCCACCTCTATTTAGAAATATTTCTAAATACTAGTAAACTACAGAAGAAAGGAAATGTCAATAACTATTTAGATTTTTTTCTAAATATAGAAGACTTACTGAAAAACAGGGAAGCCTTTTTCGTCGTACCTGATTTTTTTTACCCATGCATGACGGTTGGGGTCATACAGTGCAAAAGCAAGATCTACTTCTGCATAAGGGCGGGCATGATAAACAAGATAATCTGTTTTTCCGTCGCGGCTTGTCGTAAAGCTGTTGTGTCCGGGTCCAAAGATTCCTGCGGCCTCATCTGTCACCAGAACAGGCTTTTCAAGTTTTGTCCACGATTGTGCTTTTGTAAGATCTGCATTTTCGTCGGCATACAAAAGTCCCATACAGTATGTTGCATCAGTTGCGCTTGCTGAATATGTAATGAAGATTTTTCCGTTGCGTTTCAAAACGGCCGCACCTTCGTTAACCTTAAATCCCCTGCATTCCCAGTCAAATTCAGGGCGTGTAAGCATAGTTACAGGAAATTTAAGTTCATAGGGAGAAGACATTTCTGCCAGATAAAGGCATGAATTTTCTGTCTTTTCAGGTGATTTTTGTGCCCAAACA
This sequence comes from Treponema peruense, assembly GCF_016117655.1. Lineage (NCBI taxonomy): Bacteria > Pseudomonadati > Spirochaetota > Spirochaetia > Treponematales > Treponemataceae > Treponema > Treponema peruense. The sequence goes on along the minus strand of NZ_CP064936.1, from coordinate 859,740 downwards.
GCAAAGTGTTTTCCTTTGTTTTCAAAAACTGTAGTATCAAGCATAAAAGAGTCCCATTCTGGAACAAGCATGCCTTTTTCTACCCATTCACCGCAGAAAGGATCCTGTGACGTATTTTCAAGTACCCAGGTTCTTATCCACCAGGGATCTTCTGCACGGCCGGCCGCAAAATACAAATACCACTTTGAATCAATATAATGAAGTTCCGGTGCCCAGATATGCCAGCTCATGGGACCGTCTGCATGTTTTCTCCAGACAGTAAGCGGTCTGGCCTCCTCGAGTCCCTTTACAGACCAGGCACGTCTTATTTCTATTCTGTCATATTCAGGGCAGGAATAAGTAAAATAATAATACCCGTCTTTATGAAAGTAAACATAAGGGTCAGCAGTCTGTCTCACAAGTGGTTTTTTCTCATCTTCATCAGTAATATCAGTGATATTCATAAATTTTTCTCCAAAAAAAGTATTTATACGCAGGTTGCAGTCTATGCGATTTTTTTAATTTAAAAAAAACAGCCGGACAAAACTGCCGGCTGTTAACTCAAAGCGATCTGTTCCGCTTATTTTGCGGGACCTTCAGGCGCAACGGCACCAAGTGCAAGCTGTGCAATCTGGACATCAGAGAATACCCTGTTTGCAACAAGAACATTGTCCATTGCACCGTTGAACAAAGGATCAGCAGCCCAGTTTGAACGTCCTATGTAAATACCTGTAGCAGTCGCGGCAATATCTGCAGTCTTTACAGGACAGGGCAGTTTCTGGGCAAGTTTTCCGTTAACATAAAGAGCAGCAGATCCGTTTCCGAAAGTTGCTGCAATGTGTGTCCACTGGCCGGTCGGTGGCAGCGGTGAAAGAATTGTTACGTTTCCTGCAGCCCCGAACACATCCATGCGCAGCATCTTTGTGTTAAAGTCCATTCCGCACCAGACATCGCACTGGCTTCCGTCACCAATGTCAAATACACGGGCCCAGTCTTTCCATGAAGAAGGATTGACCCATCCCGCAATTGTTACGCCTTCACCCGAAAGAAGTTCGCTGTCAATAGTAAGGTATTCGTCTTCACCATTAAACTGAAGTGCCTGACCATCCTTGCCTTCCACAAGAACAGAACCGTCAAGAGCACCGGTATAGACATTCATTTCCTGTCCGGAATGATCAACAACTTCATTGTCAACTATTTCTTCTTCAAAGGTATAGTAACCGATTACACCGTCACCTTCGTGAATCGTATACGGAAGAAGCGGAGCCTCCTTTGTTGTACCGCATCCTGTAAGTGCAAAAAGTGAAGCGGCAGAAACAATTCCTATAATAATCTTTTTCATAAAAATCCTCCTGAACAAAGATTAACCGGGTGTGCCGGTCAAATATATTTTAACACACCCGTATTAATAAAAATACTTTATGAAAAAAAAGTTACTCTGCAGAACCTATAATTCCCGCGTAAACAGATGCAATTTCTTTTGCGCTGAATGAACGTGATGCTACAAGAAGTTCATCAAGTGCACCGTGGAACAACGGATCTGCAGCCCAGTTTGAACGTCCTACATAAAGTCCGAGCGGGTCTCCTGCAGAAAGCTGCTCTACAGAAACAGGACAGGGAAGTTCCTGCGAAAGTTTTCCGTTAACATAAAGGGCCATTTTCCCGCTGCCAAATGTTGCGGCAACGTGAACCCATGATCCAACCGGCGGAAGAGGACAGTTTACCTGGGCAGCTGTTCCTTCTTCGCGCATTCCGAGTGTTCCGGGAGTTCTTCCGTCGACAGCAACAAATACGTCTGTCTTTGTATCGCCAAAGTCAAATACACGGCCCCAGACAGCCCATGAGTCAGCCTTAACCCATGCAGCAACTGTGAATCCGTCTCCTGAAAGAAGTTCAGAATCAAGGGTTATATATTCATCTTCTCCGTTAAGTTTGAGTGCCTTACCTGATTTTCCGTCTACAGTGACAGATCCGTCAAGTGCAGATGTGTAAACGTTCAGTCCGTTTCCTGAATGATCGATTACTTCATTGTCTACTATTTCTTCATCAAAAGAATAATATCCCACTACACCTGAATCTTCGGTAATAGTAAACGGTGTTCCACCGGAAGCCTTTGCCCCGGAAGCACATGACAGTAAACCAAAAGCAGCGGTAACAGCAACAATAACGCCCACAACTTTCTTCATAAAAATCCTCCGTATTAACTTATATTGATATATTCCAATTAAACATGGAATATTCATTTCTATTTCTAATAGTTTACACCCGTTTCCCAATATTGGCAAATGTTTTTTTACTTTTTTTGTTATTTATCATATTTTTTTGATAAATAAACAGCTGTACGTTAAGCAGGAGTACATGTAAACGTATTTCATGAACGGCGAATATTTCGCCATTCATGAAAACCACAGGTGTTTCACAACTGTAATGCGAACAATTTGCGTTTAAAAAAAATAAGCCCTGCTAAAATGCTCATGTACGATAAAGAAGCAAGCAACCGAAAACAAGAGATAGACCGCCAGCACCACACTATTCCGAACCAAAGAAAACAAAGACCAAAAGACAAGCATTGTGGAAATATTTGTTGGCAGAAAATATACTTGCGTGCACACGCATATTTATGTATAATACGTTCTGCTTGGAGGTATATATCTATGCAACTATTAAAATGGCTTTCCATAACAGACCGATTTTACAAAATCTATTTGGACAAGCAACTTGCCCCCTATGGAATCAACAACAGTCAATATATGTTTTTGATTAAAATCTGTCGTTCGCCCGGCATTTTACAGGATTCTTTAATGGATATGTTTTATGTTCATCCGAGCAATATTGTACGGACAGTTGCGGCATTAGAAAAGCAGGGAATGATTACACGTTCTCCCAATGATAAGGATAAGCGGACATGTAAATTGTATCCTACAGAAAGAGCATTGTCTATTATTGACAAGATACAGATGATATGCGAAAAGACAGAAGCTCTTTTATTGCAGGGTATGAGCGAATCCGAGCAGAACCTTTTTATGGATTTCTTAATACAGGCGGGCAGAAATATCACATCGGAACTCCATATAGAGAGAAAGGGGGAGGAGTTCAATGACTGAAAATCCTCTGGGCTATGAAAAAATTTCAAAGCTGTTGAAAAATTTTGCTGTTCCCAGTATTGTGGCGTCTCTTGTCGGCTCAATCTACAATATTGTGGATCAGATTTTTATTGGTCAAGGGGTCGGTTATCTGGGAAATGCAGCAACCAATGTTGCCTACCCGTTTTCTACCATCTGCCTTGCCATTGCACTACTGGTCGGAATTGGCAGTGCTTCCCGTGTTTCCCTCTGTCTTGGACGCAAAGAGCCGAAAGCTGCCGCCAAAGCAGCGGGAAATGGTATTGTTCTGATGGGAATTTTCGGAATTATTTATTTGCTGGTTGGAGAAACTTTTCTGTCTTTGCTCCTAAAGGCATTTGGGGCAACGACAGATGTATTTCCATATGCAAAGCAGTATGCCAGCATAACATTGATTGGAATGCCGTTTCTCATTGTAACGAATGGTATGAGCAATTTGATTCGAGCAGATGGAAAACCAAAGTATTCAATGGTCTGCATGGTTGTGGGAGCTATTATCAATACCATTCTTGACCCCATTTTTATTTTTGTTTGCGATTGGGGAATTGCCGGCGCAGCTTGGGCAACGGTTATTGGGCAAATTTTTTCTTTCATACTCGCACTCCGTTATCTATGGCGTTTCCAAACAATCCATTTTGAAAAAGAGTCGTTTTTATTGGACATCAAAGAAAGCATGAAAATTTGCAGCATGGGAATAAGCAGCAGCTCAAATCAGATTGCAGTTACCGTGATTCAAATCATTCAGTACAATTCGTTGACTTATTACGGCGCATTAACAAAATATGGAACGGATATTCCCTTGGCAGCTTGCGGAATTGTTATGAAAACAAATGCCATAATCCTTGCGATTGTTGTAGGAATCTCGCAAGGGACACAGCCGATTATCGGTTTCAACTATGGAGCAAGGCAATATCATCGGGTACGGGAGGCTTACATGCTTGCAATAAAGTGGAATCTTGTTGTTTCCACTATTGCTTTTATCGCATTTCAATTTTTCCCGCAATCTATCATTTCACTATTCGGAGACGGGGACGAGCTGTATTTTGAATTTGCTGTTTTGTTCATGCGTACCTATCTTTTCATGGTGTTGGTAAATGGTGTGCAGTTGCTTTCTTCCAGCTTTTTTACCGCAATAGGAAAAGCGTTAAAAGGTGCTCTGTTGGCATTAACAAGGCAGACCTTTTTCTTGATTCCGCTTACCCTGCTGCTCCCGCTTCGTTTTGGAATTATGGGAGTATTGCTAGCGGGACCTGTTGCTGATTTTTCAGCGTTTGTGCTATCTGTTGTACTGGTGGGTATAGAATTAAAAAAACAAAAAAATGCAACACATATTAGTCCACAGTAAAATGAGCGGGCTACGTCCGCTATTGACAGCCCCGCCTGTCTTTGCTTTTAGGAGGAAAGGGGGAATTTCCATGACCTGCACAAAAGATTACCGGGAACATATCGAGTATACCTTTCACGCCTTTTGCAAAGTCGTTATCCGCAACGCAACGATTACCGCAGCAAGGGCAAGGAGCAGAAAGTACAAAAGAGAAATATCCCTTGAATACCTCACAGAAGAAAATCACTACCCTTTAAGCACAGCAGATAAGTATTTCCAAGCCCCGGTGCCGGACGAGGAATACACGCTTACCCTTTGCGGCGATACCGTCATTTTCAGTAACGCCTTACTTGTGGAAGCTCTGTCACGGCTGGACACAAAGAAACGGGAAATGGTTTACCTGTCCTTTTTCCAGAAAGTGCCGCAGCATGAAATCGGCAGACGGTACGGGCGCAGCCGCAGCACAGCGGGCTATCATATCCGAAAAGCCCTGCGGCAGCTACAAGCGGAAATGAAGGGAATGGCGTATGAGGAATAGCAGACTTCTCCCCTATGAAACAATCGTACAAGCCGCCAGCGGGGAGCCGGAAGCGGTCAACACCGTATTGCAGCACTACCGCAGCCACATACGATATGTCGCCCTTGTAAACGGACAGATAGACCAAGATACAGAGGACTATATAACCCAAACGCTGCTTACCGCACTTTTCAAGTTTCGTTTTGAGGGATAGCCCCGCAGTCTACATCAGAAGCTAATTAGCAATTCTCTGAGAAGTACTTAATAGTCCTTACCCACAACGCAAGCAGGTGCGCAGCGTTGTGCCGGAGGTTTTCCGAAGGAACGTATTTCATGAACGGCGAATATTTCGCCATTCATGAAAACCACAGTTGTTTCACAACTGTACTGCTAACAATTTGCATTTAAAACAAACAAGCCCTGCCTAAAAAAGACAGGGCTTGTCTTCAGAAATCAGAATCTAATTAGCAGTTCTCAGAGAAATATTTGATTGTCTAACCCACAACGCAAGCAGGTGCGTAGCGTTGTGCCGGAGGTTTTCCGAAGGAACAACCGACCAGTAAAATCAGAAAGAACTATTAAGTACTTCCTTTTAAAAACAAATAAGCCCTGCTAAAAAAGACAGGGCTTATCTTCAGAAATCAGAATCTAATTAGCAATTCTCTGAGAAGTACTTAATAGTTCTTACCATCTGTGATGTGTAGCTGTTCTCGTTATCGTACCAAGAAACAACTTCAACCTGGTATGTATCGTCATCAATCTTAGATACCATAGTCTGTGTAGCATCAAAGAGTGAACCGAATCTCATACCGATAACATCAGAAGAAACAATCTCGTCCTCGTTGTATCCGAAAGACTCAGTTGCGGCAGCCTTCATTGCTGCGTTGATTCCTTCCTTAGTGATGTCCTTTCCCTTAACAACAGCAAAGAGAAGAGTTGTAGATCCTGTAGGTGTAGGAACACGCTGTGCAGAACCAATGAGCTTTCCGTTGAGTTCAGGAATTACAAGACCGATAGCCTTTGCAGCACCTGTTGAGTTAGGAACAATGTTCTGTGCACCGGCGCGTGAGCGGCGGAGGTCACCCTTTCTCTGAGGACCGTCAAGAATCATCTGGTCACCAGTGTAAGCGTGAATTGTGCTCATAATACCGCTCTGGATAGGAGCGTAGTCGTTAAGAGCCTTTGCCATAGGAGCAAGACAGTTTGTTGTGCAAGAAGCAGCAGAAATAATCTTGTCATCCTTTGTAAGAGACTTGTGGTTTACGTTGAAAACGATTGTAGGAAGGTCGTTTCCTGCAGGAGCAGAAATTACAACTTTCTTTGCACCGGCTGTAAGGTGAGCAGAAGCCTTTTCCTTTGATGTGTAGAAACCTGTGCACTCAAGAACAACGTCTACATCATATTTTGCCCATGGGCAGTTTGCAGCATCTTTCTCTGCAGAAATCTTGATTTCTTTTCCGTCTACGATGATTGAATCTTCAGTAGCAGAAACTGTGTGTTTTCCTTCACCGATGCGGCCCATGAATCCACCCTGAGCTGTATCATATTTAAGAAGGTGAGCAAGCATCTTTGGGCTTGTAAGATCATTGATAGCGACTACTTCATAGCCGTCAGCTTCAAACATCTGACGGAAAGCGAGGCGGCCGATACGACCGAAACCGTTAATAGCAACTTTAACCATTGTGGGTTACTCCTATAAATGAAAATTATACTATAAATCTAATGAATTCCGGCAAAATATTCAAGAACATGCAAAAAAAATGTAAAAAAATTCGGTCACTATATAGATAAAAGATATTTTTTCAGTGAATTCAGAACCTTTTTTTTGTCTGCACTCCAAAGCGGTGCAATAAGAATGCGTTTGGGGCCGTCACCTGTTATCCTGTGAACCACAGTCTCTTTTGGAATCAATTTCAGACATTTTCCCAAAACCGAGCAGTATTCTTCAAAATCCATAGTTTCAAACAGCCCTTTTTCGTAGTCACACGCAAGCCTTGTCCCTCGAAGAACATGCAGAAGCTGGAATTTTATTCCGTCAAGAACCGGCGTCAGGCCAGACAAAAAGCGCACCGTTTCAAGCATATCGTCTTCACTTTCACCAGGAAGTCCCAGAATCACATGAACAACGACATAAAGCCCCGCTTTCTTGAGACGGCAGTAAGCGTCTGTAAAAGTCCCAAGCTCATATCCCCTTCCAAACACGGCGGCAGTTTTTTCATTCACAGTCTGAAGCCCCAGTTCAACCCAGACAGGCTTTATTTGGTTTACTTCAGTTAAAATCTGCATAACTTCAGGCTCCAGACAGTCAGGGCGCGTACCCACAGAAACCGCCACAACGCATTTATTAAGAGCCGCCGCCATAAGCCTTTCCCTAAGGGAGTGCAAAGTCAAAGAACCGCTTATATAAGTCGACGTAAAGGACTGAAAATATGCAATATACATCCGCGGAACATCATTTTTTTTAGGAAACTTTGAATCGACACGTTTTTTTGCAAGTTCAATCTGCTCTCCAACAGAAAGTGTGTTTTCGGCAAAATCACCTGACCCTCCGGCAGAACAGAACGAACAGCCTCCCCAGCCTTTTGTACCGTCACGGTTAGGGCATGTTGCTCCCATAGAAAGTGCCAGTTTGTAAACTTTACCGCCAAAAGTGCGCTTCAGATAAGAATCCAGCGAATTGTATTCCATGTAAAATTTTCCTAGCGGAATAAAGACGGAATTTGTGAAATATACGGGTCAAGCAGCACAAATATTACAGAAAACAAAACTGCAGGAAGATAATTGGCGGTCTTTATATTGCGTATTCCCAAAAGATTAATTCCTATCATGCAGATGAGGGCACCGCCGGAACCGGTTATTTCGGCAATCATCTGCTCTGTACAGTAAGGGGCAGCAAGTGTACTCAGAAGGGTAAGCGCTCCCTGGTAGACCAGAATCGAAAGCGCGCTGAATATTGTACCTGCACCCATAGCAGCCGCAAAAGAAATGGCCATAAATCCATCGAGAATACTTTTTGTAAAAATAACAGAATAGTCATGCTCTATACCAGCCTTGAGTGACCCCAGAATAGCCATGGCACCTACACAAAACAGTACGCTGGAATTTAAAAAAGCATGGGCAAAATTCCGTAAAGGCTGTACTTCTTCACCTGCAGCAGTTGCAGCCGAAACCTTATTCCTGTACACAAGCCGCTCAAGAAGTTTTCCAAGACAAAGAATTTTTGCATCAATATCCAGCGCCGTTCCTGTTATTCCGCCGGCAATAACTGCAAGTGTAAAATAAACTACATTCTGAAACTCAAATGCCATCTGAAGGCCAAGAACAAGAGTAACTATGCCGGCTCCCGTTCTTATCACTTCTTCCATTCTTGAACCGATTCTTCCCGAAAACAAAAGCCCCAGAATTGAACCCAAAATTACCGCTGCACAGTTTACAAAAACGGCTGTCATAAAAACCCCGTGAGATAAAAAAAAGGGACTGTTTTGCAACAGTCCCTTTTACAGTGCGGAGAACCTGACTTGAACAGGCACACCTTACGGCATCAGCACCTCAAGCTGACGTGTCTACCAATTCCACCATCCCCGCGCGTTAAAGCGTGATTAGAATATATCAGTTTGAAGCAAACGTGTCAATAAGGTTTTCTCTTTTTTTTCATTTTTTTATATTTTTTTTCAAAACCACCGCTTAAGTCAAAATCAAAAAATTACCGGGATTTACTTTTTATTCCGTCTCTCACATAAGGCCTGCGGGTCTTGACATACAACGCTTTTTTATTCAGAATTTAAATCTACTTATGCAAGGACTTATTTTAAACGGAAGCAAAAATGTTTTTGAAGTGGAATGCGAAGACGGCATTACACGTGACTGCCCCATAAAAGGAAAAATTCTAAAAGAAAGCGACGGCTACTATAACCCCATTGCACCGGGAGACATTGTAACACTGGATGATGAAACCCTTGAAGAATTCAAAGGACAAATAACGGGACTGGTTCCGCGCAAAAATGAATTTGTAAGATTCAACATAAAAAAAAGGCAGCCGCAGCTTCTGGCCGCAAATCTGGACTATCTTCTCATAGTCACTACTCCCGATGAACCACCGTTCAGGCCAAGATTCATAGACCGCGCCCTTGCACAGGCAGAATACCAGAACATAACACCGGTGATTGTATGCAACAAATATGACCTTCCGGCTGCAAAAGACGAAGACTTCCAGACAAGACTTTCCATTTGGGAAGACATAGGCTACAAGGTTATCCGTTCCAGTGCCAGAACACGTGAAGGAATGGAAGAACTGGCAAATCTTATAGAAAACCATCTGAGTGCACTTGTAGGTCAGAGCGGCGTCGGCAAAAGTTCGCTCATAAATGTTTTGGACAACAATGTCGTTTTAAAAACCGGCAGCCTCTCGCAGAAATACGGAAGGGGAACCCACACTACAACAAAAGGTTCACTTATGCACATTCAGCTTGACGAAGCTCTCATGGGCGGAAGAAAAGGTGCCTGTGCAAACATAATTGACACACCCGGAGTAAGACGGTTTATTCTTCACGACATAAGCGCAGACAATCTTGCACTTTACTTCAGGGACTTCAAGGAACATCTGGGCAAATGTGCATTTGGAATGAGTTGTTCCCATCTTACCGAAAAAGGCTGCGCAATAAAGCAGGCTGTCGAAGAAGGAACAATAAGTGCCCAAAGATACGACAGCTGGAAGCGTATAAGCGACGAACTCAAAAACGGCAGTTGGGAAGACTGAATCCTTCTGGAAGTGGAGCTTCAACCAATACTTTGTGTCCGTCTGCAGGATGCGGGAACTCAAGCTTCCAAGAATGAAGCATAACCCGCTTTGCAAAAGACTGCGCCTTTGTTTCGCCGTAAAGACTGTCACCTGCAAGAGGAAGCCCTTTGCAAGAAAGATGAACCCTTATCTGATGTGTACGGCCTGTCTTGAGTTCGCAGTCAATATAAAAAAGCCCGTCCTTTTCTGCGGCAACATAAAATTCCGTGCGGGAATAAAGTCCGCCCCGTGATTGCGGAACAACACCCATCTCGCACCTGGAACTTTTTGCACTTATTCTTCCGATATAGTTTTCTACAAAAAAAGATTCTCCTGCAGAAGGCCTGAACTTTTCCGAAGCAAAACAAACTGCCCTGTATATTTTTCTTGCCGTACGGTTTTCAAACATGTCATGAACCGCCGCATTTGCTGTTCTGCGCTTTGTAAAAAGAAGGGCGCCGCTGGTTTCACGGTCAAGACGGTGCATTATTCCGGCATAGGGTGCATTCCTCAGTGCCGGGTTTTGTTTCCAAAGATATTCAACTACGGCATCATGCATACTGGCCCGCGACTTAACAATCGTCCCCTCTGTAGGAAGAAACGGCGGCTTGTTGACTACAATTATATCTTCGTCTTCGTACAGTACACCGCTTTGGTCAAGTGTAAATTTTATGTCATCAGGTTCACGCTCAAAAAAAAGTTTCTGTTCGTCCACACGCACACGCACACGCGCACCCTTTGCCAGAACAAAAGAAGGAATACGGCGCTGAATTCCGTTTACAAAAACTGCACCGGCCATAATGAGCCTGCGTATCTTTGAATTGGATACTTCGCTTCCAACAAGAGGCGGAAGCTTTTCCCGCAAAAAAACATCAAGCCGCTGACTTATTTCTGATAGCAACTCTTTTTCACCCATAAAATTTTCCCTGATTTAGTTGAAAAGATGTTTACCTAGAGGAATTTCCCCGCGCGGAACAAATTCTCCCGAAAGAGCGCCGAACAGAGCTGCAAAAGAATAGGACGAATAGCTGTAGCCGCAGAGAACCGTGTCTGCCCAGTCAAAATCTTCAAGAACATAAACCGGCGACATTATTGAAAGCACAATTACCTTCTTTCCGGAATTTCTGAGTCTTTTTGCAATGGAAGCAGTATGCCTGTCATAAACATTAATAATTACAGTATCGTACCCGCGTGCAACATACGCAAGACTTTCCGCATTCCACGAGTCAAAGTTGCTTTTGTCCTGCTTGAGTTCATAGCTGAAGTGAAATACATCTGCTCTGGGGTAGCGCGAACGGCCTTCGTTGAACAGCGAAAGAAACGGCCCCGCAATAAGAACGCGTTCCCCTTCCTTCGGCACAAACGGAAAAGCCTCACCCCTTTTATAAACGCTTATTGAACGGCACGCCTGTTCGGTAAAAAACTTTACCCCTTCCTTATCCGGAATGCTCTCATAAATTTTTGTTTCGTCAGGATACAGAGGTGCGTGATTGTCGCTTTTAAAATACTTCAGTTTTGCTTCAATTACACGGCGTGCAGCATCTTGAACCCTTTCCTTGAATTCAGGAACAGTACGCATTCTTTCTATATTGCGCGTCCACATATTGTCGTAAAGATTTGCCGTTGTAGAAGAAATTATAATATCGTTTCCCGCTTCAACAGCCATTGTAACTGCCCTATGGAATGAACCTGCAAAAAGTGTTGCTCCGTTCATCATCATGTCGTCAGTAATAATCAGCCCCTTAAAGCCCATTCTGTTGCGCAGTATGTCAGTAAGAAATTTCTTTGAAAGACTGGCAGGCGTTCCGTCAGACTCAATCTGAGGAAAAGAAAGATGTCCGCTCATTACGGCAGGAATATCTGCATCTATAAGATACCTGAACGGAACCAGTTCCCTGTTCTGAAGGGTAGAAAAATCTATATCAATCTGCGGAAGCCTTCCGTGACTGTCAAGGCTTGTATCTCCGTGACCTGGAAAATGCTTTGCAGTCGGAATAACACCCGCATCCATTGAACCTGCAGCAAACGCTTCCCCCAGAATTCCTACAGTAACAGGGTCCGAGCCGAACGAACGCGGGCCTATAACACTGGAATCAAGGTTGGTATACAAATCAACCGTCGGTGCAAAGTTCATGTTTATTCCAAGAGCACGTATTTCGCGGTTAATGTAAAAGCCCGAATAATATGCATCAAAAGCATACCCCGAAGCACCAATAGCCATATTTCCCGGAGTGTCAGAAGTTTCTCCCTTTACATGCCTGATCCATCCGCCTTCCTGATCAGTTGCCACAAAAAGCGGAATTCTGAATCTTCTGGAAGCAGCCTCTTTCTGAAGCGTTTTTACGGACTTTGCAACAAGCCTTATGTCGTCAGTATTCCAGCCGAAAACCTTAACGCTTCCAAGCCCGCGGTCAATAACCCATGAATTCAAAAGGTCGCTCGGTTCAGCACCTGCCCACCCGAACATCAGAATCTGTGCAAAAAGCTCTTCGTCGGTCATTCTTTCGGTAAGGGCGGTCGCAAGTTCATCATCAGGATAATCACTCCAGAAATCTGCATCTGAAGGAATGCCCGTCTTTGCAAAACCGACAGAAACTGCAGCGCATGCAGCAAAAAGGAGCGTAACTATCTTTTTAAAAAACATTTATTTGTGAACCTCATTTTTTAAATTCTTTACATACAAAAGAGCCTCTCCTGCCGCAACCGCTCCGTCAGAACACGCAGTAACAACCTGCCTCATTGACTTCGAGCGTATGTCACCGGCCGCAAACAGTCCCGAAACAGAAGTCTGCATATCTTCCCCGGTAACAACATATCCGACATCATCTTTTTTAAGTTCCGGAACAAAAGTCTGTGCAGGAACAGTTCCGACAGAAACAAACACACCGTCAACAGCAATATTTTCACCACCGACAGTAACAGATTCAACTTTGTCCCTGCCGTTTATACTCTGAACAACAGAATTAAGCATTATCTTTACGACAGGATTTTTTTCAACCTGTTCAACAAGTGACTTCTGCGCGCGGAATTCATTTCTTCTGTGAATCAGAATAACTTCAGAACAAATTGAAGAAAGAAAAAGCGCTTCTGAACACGCACTGTCTCCTCCTCCCACAACGGCAACTTTCTTTCCCTTAAAAAAAGGTCCGTCACAGGTAGCGCAGTAAGACACACCCTTTCCATAAAGAGTGTCTTCACCTTCAACACCCAGTTTCTTATGAACAGCGCCGGTGCAAAGCATGACAGAAACCGCAGTATAGCTTATTTTATCAGTATTAACAACAAACATTCCGCCTTGTACTGCAGGAACTTCAACAGAAACAACTTGGTTCATGTCAGTAACAGCGCCAAATTTTTCAGCCTGGTTTTTCATTGAGTCAATAAAAGCATATCCTTTTTGTGCAGGAAAAACCCCGGGATAATTTTCAAGCAAATCTATTCTGAAAGTCTGACTTGCGGCTGCATTACCCAGAATCAGCGTTTTAAGCCCCGAACGGCATGCATATACAGCAGCAGAAAGTCCTGCCGGGCCCGAACCGATTATAATCAGGTCAAAAATCTTTTTTTCCATATACTAAATATAAGGCATATCCCAAAACCATACAAGAAGAGAACGCACACAAGCGTATCGATTAATTTCTGAAAATAAACTAAAAACTCGGCGGCAATCTCCAAAAAGCAAGTTTACAGAATTTTAGAGATATCCTAAAATAAATGTATGAACAATAAAAACACACTTCAGACAATATGCATTTTTGCAACATTTATATTTTTCTTTGCACTTTTAATCGGAATGCTCTATCCTTTTTCGACCGTAATTCTTTGGACGGCGCTGCTCTACCTTTTGATAAGACCGCTGTACATAAAATGCGAAACAAAGCTGAACAAAGCAAAAAAAACTTACGGAATAAAACGTCATGCAATTGCCGGCGGATTTTCTATAGGAACACTTCTTCTTATAATAGGACCACTTACCGTAATCTGCATTCTTCTTGTTCAGCAGGGAATTTCATTTCTTGATTCCGCGGAAAAATTCATTTCACAAAACCAGAATTTTGCAAAAGAAGGCGAACTTCTGCAAAAGGTAGCAAATTTTCTTTCTTCATTCGGAATAGAACTTCCCGACCCGAATACAGCCGAAATAAAAAAGAATGTACTTTCTTTCATCCAGTCCTACAGCAGTAAATTCATTTCGGCGGGAACAGCGGTTGTAAGCAAAACAGGCTCATTTATTGTTTCCATTCTGTTCGTGGTATTCTCGCTGTACTTCTGCTTTCTTGACGGACCGTATCTGAGTTCGCTTGTAAAAAAAGCCGTTCCCATTGACCCGGAATACATGAATGTTCTTACAAAAAAATTCTCTGAAATCGTAAAAAATCTTTTTGCAGGCTACATACTCGTAGCACTTTATCAGGGACTCGCTTCATTTATAATCATGACGTGTTTTCAAGTCAAAGGCTCACTTCTTTTTTCTGTAATACTGATGTTTGCTTCGTTTATACCAATGTTTGGTGCAGCAATAGTCTGGGTTCCGGTGGGAATAGCAATATGCGTTACAAAATCTGTAGTAAAGGGAATTATATTTCTTATACTCTCAGGGTTCTGCATAAGTTTTCTGGACAATTTTATAAGACCGCTTTTCCTTAAAGACAGAATCAACGTTCACCCGCTTGTAATTTTCTTTTCCATTCTGGGCGGAATTAAACTTTTCGGAATAAACGGACTTATTTTAGGCCCGCTTACGGTAATTCTTTTCTTTACAGTTCTTGATTTGATAATTTCCAAAAAAAGCAGTCAGGAATAATACAAGACAAACCCATAAAACTATACCGGGATTGCCCAAAAACTGAAATTTAGTAATTTTTCAAAAACAAAAAAAGGGCTTTCGATAAGCATTAAACTTACCAGAAAGCCCTTCCTGCGGTTACTGCAAACCTAAATTACTTTACAGCCGGAATCTTGTCGTATCCGATCTGACCGGTAATGGGGTTCTTGAGCCACGGTGCATCGATTTTTTCGCAGATGTTCTTTTCTTCGTCCAAATCTTCAGGATTCTTTGCAAAGAACTTGCATCTTACCATTGCTGGCTGGAAGTTAACTTCTTCACCAAGCTTGAATCCTTCCTTAGCAGAAGCAAGTACACGAGCAATGATGTTCTGTCCCTTTGTTGCAAGGAAAAGATGTGTTTCAGCACCAAGAGGTTCCTTGTTTGAAACCTTCATTCTCATGTTGTTTTCTGCAGCCGGCTTGTCGCAGTATGTAAGATCTTCCGGGCGTACACCAAAGTATACTTCCTTTCCTACATAGTCTTTAAGAGCAGCCTGCTGTTCTGCTGTCGGTGTAAGGGTAAATGAACCTTCGTCTGCAACGATAGCATCGCCTTCCTTCTTGATTGTTACTGTAAGGAAGTTCATTGGCGGTGAACCGATGAATCCGGCAACAAACTTGTTGATCGGATGGTTGTACAGATAGAGTGGTTCTCCAATCTGCTGAACGTGTCCGTCCTTCATTACAACGATTTTTGTTCCCATAGTCATGGCCTCAATCTGGTCATGGGTAACATAAATCATTGTTGCCTGAAGTCTCTGGTGCAATGCAGCAATTTCTCCACGCATTGTTACACGGAGCTTGGCATCAAGGTTTGAAAGAGGTTCGTCAAACAAGAAAACCTTCGGGTTACGAACGATAGCGCGGCCTACAGCAACACGCTGACGCTGTCCACCAGAAAGAGCCTTAGGTTTGCGGTCCAAATACTGTGTAAGACCAAGGCTGTTTGCAGCTTCGTCTACACGGCGCTTGATTTCTCCCTTATCCATCTTACGGATCTTGAGTCCGAAAGCCATGTTGTCATAAACAGTCATGTGTGGATAAAGGGCGTAATTCTGGAATACCATGGCGATGTTTCTGTCCTTTGGCGGAACATCATTCATGAGTTCTCCGTCGATGAGAAGTTCACCTTCAGAGATTTCTTCCAGACCGGCGATCATGCGGAGAGTTGTTGACTTTCCACATCCAGACGGACCTACGAATACGCAGAAGTCCTTGTCTTCAATTGTAATATTGGCATTCTGTACGGCACGAACATTGCCGTCATAGATTTTACCAATACCCTTAAGTTCTACCTTTGCCAATTGTGGCCTCCCTAGGGGTTATATTATGTTAATATTATAACCCCGGGATAAAGAAGTTGTCAAATAATTTTTTTTAAAACAAGGGCAATCTCTGACTTATTTTAGTCTTCTGATTTTTTTCTGTCGTAATAGCCTGAATCTTCAAGATATTGTCTGCGTGACATTACAAGATTTATAAGTTCAAGATACATATTGTAGTCAACTTCCAGGGCTATGGGGAATATAAACATTTCTGTTTCATCACAGTATCTTTCTATGAATTCACAGCTTGTAACAAACCCCAGGCTTATCATATTGCTGATTCTGTCTGCACACTTAAGGACCTTTGCCCTGTGGCTTCCGTGGTCAATTATTCCGCGCAGATAGTCTGACTTAAGCTGCCCCGGACGTTTTGTTACTTCGGTTACCAGAGCAAGAACCTGTTCCCCTTCTTCATCTGCATTGCGTATCAATTCAGAATCAAAGCCCGGTATATCTTCTATTACATCATGTACGCAACTGGCTTTAAGAAGAACACTGTCTATATAGCCGTAGTCAATCAGAATGCCCATGGTGTCTATCTGATGCCGGAACATGTTTCCGCCGGCGAACCTTGCCTTACCAATAAGATTTGTTGCAAGTTGCATATACGGAGCCGTATAAATGCTTTTTAACTGCAGCATTCGCATATTGTCCATATGAGAAGGTTTCTCTGTTGCCATATCAAATTTTTTAGCCATAAGCACTTCCAAAAAACTAAAGGGCATCTCTAAAAATCCAGTAAACTGGATTTAAAGACTTTTTACGTAGGATACAAGTTTCTCGATACGACGGCGGGAAGCTTCCAGTTTGTCACGTTCAGCCTGAACAACATCTGCAGGTGCGTTTTCTACGAATTTTCCTGAAAGTTTTGCTTCGCTTTTCTTTACAGAAACCTGTTCTGCAGCAATTTCCTTGTTAAAGCGTGCAACAAGCTGTTCCTTGTTTATTGACTCGTCTACAAGAAGAAATGCTTCGAATCCGTCTCCTACAGAACCGATTGACTTTTGCGGTGTAGAATCAGTGAAATCTATTGCACTGACTCCGGCAAGAAGTTCTATCATGTCTGTTTTTTCACGGATAACTTCTGCACTTGAACCTGCTGTAATATTTACTGCAATATGAAGTTTTGCTGCAGGATCAAGACCGCATTCAGCTCTGAGTCCGCGTATATTGCGTATAAGTTCCTGAAGGACAGCAAAGCGCGCAGTTATGGAAGAATTTTCGCGGGCACCGACAGGTTCCGGGTAAGGGGCATCTACAAGAAGGCCTTTGTATTCTTCAGAAGCAAGTATACTCTGTTTACCGGCCGCTGTTCGGTTTGAAACAATTTCTGCAAGAGGAAGTTTTCCGTAGATTTCTTCTGTTACAAAAGGAAGATAAGGATGCATGAGTCTGAGGCTTTCCTCAAGTACGTTAAGAAGTACACTTACTGCACGGTTCTTTTCGTTTTCATCACCGTTGCGGAATGAAAGTTTTGTTGCTTCTACATACCAGTCGCAGAAGTCATACCAGAAATACTCATACAGCGCAGAGGCACCTTCATTGTAGCGGTAACCTTCAAAGGCAGACTTTGCTTCTCTTACGGCACGGTCCAAACAGGAATAAATCCATTTATCCAATTCTGTAAGGTCACTGTCACGTACAGGAACTAGGGTTCTTCCTTCAAGATTTCCAAGAATATAGCGGCTTGCATTCCATACTTTGTTGCAGAAGCGGCTTCCCATTTTGAAGCTGTCTTTGTCTACAAGAACATCCTGTCCCTGTGCACACATATAGCCGAGTGTAAACTTAAGGGCATCGGCGCCATACATGTCAATAATTTCAAGCGGATCAATTCCGTTGCCGAGGGACTTTGACATTTTGCGCCCCTGTTTGTCGCGTACAAGCCCGTGGATATAAATGTCATGGAACGGAGCTTTTCCAGTAAACTCAAGTCCGGCCATAATCATGCGGCTGACCCAGAAGAAAATAATATCGTAAGCCGTAACAAGGGCTGTTGTCGGGTACATAAGTGAAAGATCTTCTGTTTTTTCTGGCCATCCCAGTGTTCCGAAAGGCCAGAGCCACGAACTGAACCAGGTGTCCATAACATCGGGATCCTGTTCAAGTCTGTCTGCTCCGGCACCGCATTTTGGACAGGAAGCCGGGTCTTCGCGCGATACAATTGTTTCGCCGCAGTCTTTGCAGTACCAGACAGGAATTCTGTGTCCCCACCAGAGCTGGCGGCTTATGCACCAGTCGCGTATATTTTCCATCCAGTGAAGGAATGTGTTTTCCCACTTTTTAGGATAGAATACAAAGTCACCGTTTTTCCATGAAGCGAGGGCTTTTTCTGCAAGCGGCTTCATTTTTACAAACCACTGGTCGCTCAGGTACGGTTCAACTACGGTCGCACATCTGTAACAGTGTCCTACTGAGTGCTTAATCTTTTCTTCGCCTTTGTACAGCCCCAGTTCCTTAAGGTCTTCAATTATAATTTTTCTTGCTTCGGCACATTTGAGACCACGGTATTTTTCAGGACAGGCTGTGTTAAGAGTTCCGTCGGGGTTAAGAATATTAATTACTTCAAGATTGTGTCTCTTGCCGACTTCCCAGTCATTCGGGTCGTGGGCAGGAGTTATTTTAACCATACCGGTTCCGAATTCCTTGTCTACGTACTGGTCTGCAATAATTGGAATTACACGGTCAGTAAGGGGCAGTTTGAGTTTTTTGCCTACGATTGCCTTGTATCGTTCGTCTTCGGGGTTTACGGCAACGGCGCTGTCTCCCAGAAGTGTTTCAGGACGGGTCGTGGCTATTTCTATTTTTGTTGAACCGTCAGCAGCAGGTCCGTCGGCATATTCATACCAGATGTGGTACATAAAACCGTCTGTGTCTGTGTGGTCAACTTCATCATCTGCAAGTGCTGTTCCGCAGCGGGGGCACCAGTTAACAAGATAATGTCCCTTGTAAATAAGGCCGCGTTCGTAAAGCGTAACAAAAACGTTTCTTACTGCCTTTGAAAATCCTTCGTCAAACGTGAATCTTTCACGGTCCCAGTCAACGCTGTTTCCAAGTTTGCGTTGCTGCTTTACGATTGTGTCATGGTGCTCGTGGGTAACTGCCCATGTTCTGTCAAGGAATTTTTCACGGCCCAGAGCCTGTCTTGAAGTTCCTTCCTTTTTGAGCTGGCGTTCAACAACATTCTGTGTAGCAATTCCGGCATGGTCTGTTCCGGGAAGCCAGAGCGTATTGTCACCGAGCATTCTGTGATAGCGTACAACTATATCCTGAAGGGTATTGTTGAGTCCGTGTCCCATGTGAAGAACACCGGTAACATTCGGCGGGGGAATTACAACCGTGTATTTTGAAACAGTTTTTCCGCCGGAAGTTTTATTCAAATAACATTCGTGCAGCGGTGAACGGCTGTCAGAAGAAGGCTTGAAGCAGCCCTTTTCTACCCATTCGTTATAAATTCTATCTTCAAAATCCTTAGGATTATATGCTTTTTCCAGTTCAATGGCTTTCATTCACGACCTCGGTATTTTACTGATGTGAGGCTTTAAAAATTGCAATTTTTAAAGCCAACTTTGATTTTTTATTGTAATATATTTTAAAATCATGTTCTAGTAGTTTTTTTTACCCCACCTTGCCACTACAGTGAAGACAAAGCCTGCTTAAGGTCGGCGATTATGTCAGACACATTTTCTATTCCTACAGAAAGCCTTACAAGATCTGCAGGAACACCGCCGGCCGCAAGTTCTTCGTCTGTCATCTGCCTGTGTGTGGAAGAAGCAGGATGAAGCACGCATGTTCTGGCGTCGGCAACGTGTGTTGCTATCATTGCAAGATGAAGATTTTTCATGAATTTTTCTGCAGCAGGACGGCCGCCTTTTACACCGAACGAAACGACACCGCAGGTTCCGCCGTTCATATATTTTTGTGCACGCCGATAGTACTGGTTGTCAGCAAGTCCCGGATAATTCACCCAAGCAACATTTTCATTCTGTTCAAGGAATTCTGCTACGGCAAGAGCGTTGGAACAGTGTCTTTCCATGCGTACGGCCAGAGATTCAAGCCCAAGATTCAGCATATATGCGTTGACAGGTGCCTGAACAGAACCAAGATCCCTCATAAGCTGAACAGTTGCTTTTGTAATGTAGGCACCGGCGTTTCCGAACTTCTGTGCATAGACTATTCCGTGGTAGGATTCGTCAGGGGTACACAAACCCGGGAATTTTTCTTTATGTTCCATCCAGTCAAATTTGCCCGAATCTACAACCGCGCCGCCTACTGTAGCGTCATGCCCGTCCATGTATTTTGTCGTGGAATGGGTTACAATGTCTGCACCCCACTCGAAAGGCCGGCAGTTTATCGGAGTTGCGAAAGTATTGTCCACAATAAGCGGAACCCCGTGGCTGTGAGCTGCCTTTGCCCAGACTTCAAAATCAAAAACTTTAAGGGAAGGATTTGCGATTGACTCACCGAACACGGCTTTTGTATTTGGCCTGAATGCGGCATTCAGTTCTTCTTCGGAACAGTCAGGGTCCAGGAACGTAAAGTCAAGTCCCATTTTTCTCATTGTAACGTTGAACAGATTGAATGTTCCGCCGTAAATTGCAGAAGAAGCAATGACATGATCACCAGAGCCGGCTATATTGAATACAGAAAAAAAGTTTGCAGCCTGACCGGAAGACGTAAGAAGAGCTGCGGTTCCGCCTTCAAGGGCAGCAATTTTTGCCGCAACCATATCTGTTGTAGGATTCTGCAATCTTGAGTAAAAGTATCCGCTTGCTTCGAGATCGAAGAGTTTTCCCATATCTTCGCTGGTATCGTACTTGAATGTTGTACTCTGAATAATGGGAATCATTCTTGGTTCTCCGTTTTTTGGTTCATAGCCTGCATGAATACATTTTGTCTCTTTTTCCATATTTTCCCCGCTTTTCTTGTAATCGTTAATTGAACAATAATAGTATATTTTTTATTCCGTGTTAATATGGAGACAGTTTTTAATGCCGGTTTAGACAATGAAAAATGCATCAAAAAGTACAAAGTCTTCTATAAATATTGTAAAAGTGATATAATTACCGCGTTTAAAATCGAATCAAGAGGTTTAGAGATGGCATACCCATTCAATACTATTGAGCCAAAATGGCAGAAATACTGGGACGAACACAAGACTTTCCGTGCAGAAGAAAAACCCGGTGTACCCAAGTCAAAACGCAGATACATTCTTGACATGTTTCCTTACCCAAGCGGAGCGGGTCTTCATGTAGGACATCCCGAAGGATATACGGCAACAGACATTTACTGCCGCTACCTGCGCATGAACGGATACAATGTTCTTCACCCAATGGGATACGATGCATTCGGTCTTCCTGCAGAAAACTATGCTATCAAAACAGGAACACATCCTGCTGCAACCACGCTCAAAAATATCGAACACTTTACACAGCAGATTAAGGCCCTCGGATTCAGCTACGACTGGGACCGCTGCATTCTTACCTGCACCCCGGACTACTACAAGTGGACACAGTGGATTTTCCTGCAGCTTTACAAAAAAGGACTTGCCTACGAAGCAGAAACACCGATCAACTGGTGTCCAAGCTGCAAAACAGGTCTTGCAAATGAAGAAGTTAAAGAAGGAAAATGCGAACGCTGCGGTGCTACAGTTACACACAAAACAATCCGTCAGTGGATTCTTAAAATAACGGCTTATGCAGACCGCCTCATTGAAGATCTTGATGAACTTGACTGGCCCGAAAGCGTAAAACTCATGCAGAAAAACTGGATTGGCCGTTCAGAAGGTGCCGAAGTAAATTTTGCAGTTGCCGGAACTGACGGAAAACCGACTTCTGAAAATCTTACTGTTTACACAACACGCGCAGACACTTTGTTTGGTGCAACCTACATGGTCATAGCTCCGGAACACAAACTTGTAGACAAACTTGCAACAGAAGACAAAAAAGCAGAAATAAAGGCTTATGTAGAAGCATCTGCAAAAAAGAGCGACCTTGAACGCACCGACCTTGCAAAAACAAAGACCGGTGTTTTCACAGGAAGTTACGGAATTAATCCCCTTAACGGAAAACTCATTCCTATATGGATTTCTGACTACGTTCTTACAAGCTACGGTACGGGAGCAATCATGGCTGTTCCTGCACACGATGAGCGCGACTGGGACTTTGCAAAGAAATTTGATCTTCCCATAATAAAAGTTGTTGCAACAAAAGAAGAAGTTGCTTCACTCGCCGGCGGTGACGAGGCAAAAGGAGCAGAACTTCTCAGAAATGCGGCAAAAAATCCGGAAGAATACAAAAAACTTGCAGCGGCCCACCCCGAAGTATTTGATGTTGCTGCGGAATGCACTTCTGCAAAAGACGGATACGCAATCAACTCTGAACAGTTCACGGGACTTCCTACAAAAGAGACAATTCCCGGAATGATTTCGTGGATAAGCGAAAAGGGAATAGGAAAAAAAGCCGTAAACTACAAACTCCGCGACTGGGTATTCAGCAGACAAAGATACTGGGGAGAACCCATTCCTCTTGTTCACTGCCCCAAATGCGGAACAGTTCCCCTTGACGAAAAAGAGCTTCCTCTTGAACTTCCGAATGTAAAAACCTACCAGCCGACAGGAACAGGAGAAAGCCCTCTTGCCGGAATTGACAACTGGGTTAACTGCAAATGCCCCAAATGCGGTGGAAGTGCAAGACGCGAAACAAACACCATGCCTCAGTGGGCAGGAAGCTGCTGGTACTACTTAAGGTACATTGACCCAAAAAACAACAGTGAATTCGTATCTTCTGAAAAAGAAAAATACTGGATGCCTGTTGATCTTTATGTCGGAGGAGCTGAACACGCAGTTCTTCACCTTCTTTACGCAAGATTCTGGCACAAGGTACTTTACGATCTTGGTGTTGTAAGCACAAAAGAACCGTTCCACAGACTTGTAAACCAGGGAATGATTACATCGTTTGCATTCCAGAGGGCAAACAAATCACTAGTTCCTGTTGATCAGGTAGAAGAGACAGCTCCGGGAAGCGGAATCTACGAAGCAAAGGATGATCATGAGAAACTTGAGCGCGTTGTTGCAAAGATGAGCAAGTCTCTCAAAAATGTCGTTAACCCCGACGAAATGATCAAAACTTACGGGGCAGACTCTGTAAGAATGTATGAAATGTTCATGGGTCCGCTTACCGTATCAAAGCCGTGGAACACACAGGGACTTATAGGCGTTAACCGCTTCCTTGACAAAATCTGGTCCATAAGCGAAAAGCCGGTGGAAGACATTGACATAACAGCAAAACTCGAAGACAAGGCTCTTGTTTCACTCAGAAAAACCTATGCCAAAACCGTAAAAAAAGTTACCGACGACACTTCGTCACTTAACTTCAACACGGCCATAAGCCAGATGATGATTTTCATCAATGAGTGTTCAAAGATTGACCGTCTGCCGCGTGCAATGTGGGAAGGATTTGTAAAGATGCTGGCATGCTACGCTCCGCATTTGGGAGAAGAACTCTGGCAGAAACTGGGACACACAGAAACCCTTACCTACGAAAAGTGGCCTGAATTCAGCGAAGACTTCTGCAAAGAAGACAGCAAGCAGATTGTTGTCATGATAAACGGAAAACTCCGCGACAAGTTCGAAGCTGCAGCCGGAACAGCAGGAGACACACTCAAAGAAATGGCTCTTGAAACTGCCGGTGCAAAAAAATTCCTTGAAGGAAAGACAATAATAAAAACCGTTGTTGTTCCTGACAAACTTGTAAATATAGTTGCAAAATAAAATAAAGAGGGGCTGTCTCAAAAGTACGAGACAGCCCCTTTATTTTTACATTTTATTTCTATTTCAGCTCGATTTCCAGATATCTATAAATTCAAGCATAAACTGCTGTATATTGGAAAAATATTTTTTCTGGAAAGCGCAGGCTTCTTTTCCTATAAAGCGGAAGTGCCAGCATTCCCAGCGGTATCCTGTTACGTCTTCGTAGCCTTTCGGAAAAGAAAGTGACCATCCGTAATCAGAAGCATTTGCATAAATCCACTGCCCCATTTTTGTTTCTGCAAAGTCATCGGTTATCGAACCAAAATCTATTACAGAACCAAGCTGATGCTGGCTTGTTCCAGGACGCGAACTTTCACGTTCAGCCTCTTCAAGCCCGTCTACAGAAACCCAGTAATTGAATAGATTTTCCTGATATTTATAGGAACGGTATGTTGAACTTACAAGAATTTTTATTCCGTCAGAAAGAGCTGCTGCAGAAAGTTCTTTTAACGCCTCGTACGCATCGGGTCTGAGTGAAAGATCATTTCTGTTTATGCTGAACAAATCATTTTTTACAAGCGGAACAAGATCTTTGGGAACATAGTCCGCTGAAACAGGATTTTTCTTGTCTATAAGTGTGTACAGCGGCAAATCATCACTGCGGTATTTTTTTTCTGCAGTGAGTACGGCTTCAAGGTCAGAAAGAAATTCTTTTTTGCTGCTGATTGTAACAGCCTCTTTTGCACGTTCAGACATAACAGAAAGAACAGTGTCCAGTTTTCTTAATTCAGGTGAAACAGCCGCTTCTGTACCGCTCTGCGCCTTTTGTAATGAAGCGTCTGCCTTTGCCGGTTTTGTACAGGCCATCAATACAATCGGAACAAATACTGCAAAAACAACACTTTTACGAAGCATCTGCAACCTCCGTTACAGAATGGATTATATTGAATGTATCCAGAAATCCTGTCCGTTCAAGGGAGTGCCGTGCCGCGTCAGACGGGTTCATTATAAAAAGTTTTGTTCCGAACTTCTCGCCGTCATTGTGCCCTGCAATTACAACACCAATTCCCGAAGAATCAAGCTGGATAACCTGTGCCATATCAATAACGACATTTGAATCAGGGATGTAAGAATAAACTTTTTCCTGAAATTCACTTATTGTATATGCATTTACCGCGCCTGAAAGTTCAAGAAGAATATAATTTGCACCGACTTTTTCACGAATTGTCAACTGATCCATTATTTTCCTCCAAGATATTTCAATATAAGAACTGTAATATCGTCTTCAAGCTCCTTTGATGTAAATTCAACCAAAGAATCATAAGAGAACTGGGCCATCTTTGAAGCTGGGTAACCTGAATTTTCCATAAGTCCTGACTGTGCCCTGGACTTGCCGTAAACTTCACCGCGAAGAGAACGGGTTTCAATTATTCCGTCTGTACAGGCCATAACAATATCACCCTGTGCAAGCTTGACTTTCTTTACTTTTACAAGATGTCCTATGTCTTTTGCAAAACCAAGGATTCTTCCCTCACCCTGAATTTCAATTACGTTATTGTAAGCACGCGTGTAAAGGAACAAGGCAGGGCTTCCGCAGTTGATGTAGTAAAGAGTGTCTGTGTTAAAGTCAAGAAGACCGAATGTTCCCGAAAAGAACGTTCCCTTCGGAAGACTTTCCCTGATAAACGAATTGACTTTTTCTACAAGAAGCTTGAAGTCCGTAGTCTCAGCAAGGAAGGTTCTGATAATTGACTTAAGAATAACCATGTTCATGGAAGCCGCAATACCTTTTCCGCTCAGGGCACCTATGATAAAAATATGTCTTGTGTCGGTAAGGCGGATCATATCTACGAATTCACCACCAATGTTATGCGCAGGAACCATTATGTAACCAACATCAATTTTTGGATTTTTGATAAGATCCATGTTTTCCTGGATTGAAGTGATTATCTGTCCCGACATTCTGATTTCGCGGTTAACTGTACCGACAACCGCTTCATTCATGATGTTTTTTACATAATATCCGATAACAAAAAGATTTGAGTAGAATTTGTTGAAGGTTGTATAATCATATTCAGAATAGACGTTTCCACTTGCCTTCTTTCCAAGTAAAATAAGACCTAAAATCTGGCGTCCTTCATTAAGAAGAATAAATGCATCAGAATTGGTTTTGTCCAGTAGTTCAAGAAGTGAAGCCCTTATTCCCGAAACTGTCGTGTTGCGTTCGGCATATTCCCTGAACACAATCTGATGATGAAGATTAAGAAGAGTATCAAAAGTCATGGAATCTACCGAAACAGAAATCTTTTCGTTGTCAGAAGCATAAATTGTATCAAGGTATCCGTTTCCGGAATCAAGAAGAATGCGCATTGAAGTTGTATCTACATTCTTTTTGAAAATCTCGAATACCCTGTTTGTAATTTCAACAGGTTCCTTGTCAAAGTCTATGGAAGTAATTTCATTTTCAAAGTTTGCAGCATAGCGGTTGTCTCTCAAAAAGTCCTTGTTGTGGAAAGTTTTTCTGAGGAAAATCCAGAGGGCAAAAACCATGAAAACAACAGCAAAATAAAGGCCGTACTCAAGAAGAGTATTATTTTTTACCGTGCGCCAGATTATGTAAAATGCAAATCCGCAGACAGCAGACGGAATAAGATACCTTAGAACAAAGCGCATTATTCCGCGGACTGCTGTTTTTGCATCCCAGATTTCTTCATTGCGGCTTGTATGAATAAGCATCAGAACAAGTGGCATAAAGCCTGCAACATAAAGTGCCGGGGCCATAAACTGAAATGTCTCTGAATAATTTATAAAAAGCTGCAGCGCCCACATGCATATAATTCCAGACGCATTCATAACCAGATCTTGGCGCGTAAGTTTATTCTTTGCATTTTCAGAACGCACAAGAATCATAAGCATTGTAAAGCCAGGAATTACAAATACATAAAAAATCTTATACAAATCAAGCCATCTTAAACGGAACAAAGATGAGAATGTTCCGGTTTTGAAAATATAGTCAGACTCAATGTAAAATGCGCCTACGGGTGTTATGCCTATATTCTTAAATCCGCCCGGAGCAAAAAAGATTATATAAACTGCAAGCAGATAGAAAACCCATCTTGTAAATGAAAGAAGTCTGCTCTTATTGTAGTTCGGGAAAACCATCATGTAATTGCATACAGAAACGCAGAACCAGCCCATAACCACATACGTAAATCTTCCCAACAGAAGTGAAAGTTGCTTTGGTCCCCACAGACACAGAGCAACATCACATGCCATAAGGGCAAAAAGAGATGCAAGAACCAAAATAATATTTACAAGCGAATTATTATTGTTGCTGACTCTTCCGTGACGGTCTATCGAAAACGAAGTGGCAACCATAACCGCACACAAAACTATATTTACGATAATAAAAAACATAAATTACCTCTCGACCTTTGCGACCATCATTGTAACATCATCGCGAAGTTTTTTTCCGCCGTTATATGTCATTACAAGGTTAACGACATCGTCTATAAATTCCTTGGGGCTTTTTACTGCACTTGCCTTGATTGTATTCTGATAAAGCTTTGTATTTCCAAGTTCTTCACCGCTATCATCCATTACTTCTGAAACACCGTCAGATGCCATAAGAATAACATCTCCTCTGAACAACCGCTGCTCTGCGACTTCCACTTCGGGCAAATCAATAATTCCAACAAGAGAACAGTTTGAAGTCAGCGGTTTTATTCTGTATCCGTCAGGAGAACGCGTAATAATCAGAGGGTCAGACATGGATGCGTTAACATAGCGGATTGTCATTTTCTCTGTATCTACAATTCCCAGAAAAAGAACAGTATACTTATCCTGAAGTTTCATTCCCTTAATTGCTTTGTCAACAGCCTTAATCATTCCAGGAAGATTATCCTTGTTTTCAAGAATCTTGACGGTATTCATAACAAGACCCATAACCAGGGCAGCCGCAAGACCTTTTCCAGAAACGTCTCCAAGCATAAGAAGGGTTTTTGTCTTTGAAATAGGAAGAACCGTGTAATAGTCGCCCGAAACGTTTACCAAAGGCCTGAAGTATGCAGCTACAGAAAGTCCGTCTATTTGAGGCATTACAGGCGGAAGAAACGAGCGCTGTGTGTCGGCAAGCTGCTTCCATTCCTTTGAAAGGGCGCTTATTTCTGAAAGATTGCTGATTGTCTGGGTTCTGCTCTGAAAGCGACAGAATTCTTCAAAAAGCTTTTTAAAAACTTCAAAGTCAAAAAGTTTTGTATAGCGGCAGAATACATAAAGATGGTGCGAAGCATTTGAAAGAAAAAATCCTCTTGCCTGCGAAGAGTCAGATACGATTCCGTAATTGTCACCTATATAGAAAATTCCTTTTTTCCATTCGGCATTATAATTAAGCTGAAGGGTATTCATTACTTCGGGAGAACAAGAAAGCCTGCTGGGGCTGTTATATAAAACATAATTCTTGATTTTATCTACATAAAGTACAGAACAGTCACCGCGTATCTCCAGAACAGAAGCTATTGCATCGTAAAAATCATCCAGAGAATAGCAGAAGCGCAGTTTTTCAATAAATTCGGTAAGAAGAGCCGTTTCACCGGTGTACATTATTTTTTTATCTACACGGTCGGAAATTTCGGACCTTATTTTGTAGATAACAACACTTGCCAGACAGAACAAAGCCGAAGCTGTTCCCAAAACGAATGGCATAGCATCTTTATTTTTTTCGCGGGCTGCCGGAACAAGACTGACCGTAGACAAAATCAAAATAATCAAAAGAGCCACGGTAGACAGTATAATGGCGACACGTTTTCTTGTCCTATACATTTAGCACCTCAAATTTGAATTTCAGCAGGTAGAATTTAAACACCTTATACTATTATATCATATTATCGACAAAAACGGTGATTTTTTTTAGTAGTTAAGTTTATCACAACTCAAAAAGCATAAAAAAAGGCCTGGTCTGCAAAATGAAACCAGGTCTTTGTATAGGGTATCTCTAATTTTTTTACTATCTGAGCGATTCAAGCGGAATCAGTGCAGGAGAAGTAGTAGCATTTTCAAGTCTTGCATACTCCTGCATTACTGCCGCCTGTTCCCTTGTAAGTTTTGTGGGAAGTTCGACCATAATTTTTACATAAAGGTCACCTTTACGTGTAGTTCCGGTAAAAGGAACTCCTTCACCTTTTATTCTTAAAAGTTTGCCCTGTGTCGTACCTGAAGGAATCTTGAGAACCACAGTTCTGTCGTCCAGTGTACGGATGCTTATGTCTGCACCAAGGGCTGCCTGTGAAATAGTTATTGGAACAGCACAGTACAAATCGTTTCCAGACCGTTCAAAGCATCTGTCAGAGCGCACATTTATTACAATAATAAGGTCTCCGGTAGAACCACCGTTAACGCCAGCATTTCCCATATGCGGAATAGTAATGCGTTTTCCGTTGTCTACACCGGCAGGAATTGTAACAGTCATAACCTTATGCTTTGAGTAAACACCTGCTCCCCTGCATGACGGACACGGATGGTCTATTACAGTGCCCTTTCCGTTACAGGCAGGACATGTCTGCTGAACAGAAAAGAATCCCGTAGAGCGTCTGACCTGGCCCATTCCCTGGCATGTAGGACAAGTCTTCCTGCTTGAACCTGCAGCACCGCCGGTACCGTGGCATTCAGGACAGGGCTCGTCATGTCTGAAAGTAATTTCCTTTTTGCATCCGAATACCGCTTCCTTAAAGTCGAGTTCCAGATCATAACGCAGACTGGCACCGCTGTTTGAATCTCTGGAAGAAGAACGTCCGCCTCCGAAACCGCCGCCAAACAGATTCTCAAAGATATCACTGAATCCGCCCATACCGCCGAACAGATCGCTGAAATCCTGGGCTGCATGGCTGTACCCCTGCGAACCGCCTCCCATTCCGTCAAGACCGGCAAATCCGTACTGGTCATAAATGGGCCTTTTCTGCTCGTCGCTTAAAACTTCATAAGCTTCTGTTGCTTCCTTGAATTTTTCTTCGGCCTCTTTGTTGCCCGGGTTTCTGTCCGGATGGTACTTTACGGCAAGTTTTCTGTAAGCTTTTTTTATTGTATCTTTGTCAGCGCTTTTATCTACGCCCAAAACTTCATAATAGTCACGTTTTGCAGCCATTTTTTTATTCCTGAAATTAAATTACGTCTGATTATATCAAAAAATAGCCTCCGTCACAACGACGGAGGCTAACTTTACATGACGTTATTTATTTGTCATCGTGAACTTCATACTCGACATCGTCAGCCTTGCCTTTGTCAAAACCTGACGGGCCGGCATTTGAAGAAGCTCCGGCACCAGTGTCAGCACCGGCAGAAGCTCCTGTCTGGGCTCCAGCACCTGCCTGCTGTGCAGCAGCCTGGGCTTTGTAAACTTCCTCTGCTATCTTGTAAGAAGCCTGCTTAAGATTCTCTGTCTTCTTCTTAATGTTCTCTGTATCATCACCCTTGAGTGCTTCTTTAAGTTCATTAAGTGCAGACTCAATATTGCTCTTGTCTCCTGCCGAAACCTTGTCACCCAAATCCTTGAGTGTCTTTTCGGTAGAATAAACAAGGCTGTCAGCCTCATTCTTTGCATCTACAGCTTCGCGCTTTTTCTTGTCAGACTCGGCATTGGCTTCGGCATCCTTAACCATGCGGTTGATTTCGTCTTCACTCAAGCCTGATGAGCTCTGAATCTGAATATGCTGCTCTTTTCCTGTTCCCATATCCTTTGCAGAAACATGGACGATACCGTTTGCATCAATATCGAATGTAACTTCAATCTGAGGAACTCCTCTCGGAGCTGCAGGAATTCCGACAAGGTCAAAATTACCGAGTGTTCTGTTCTGTGCAGCCATTCCGCGTTCACCCTGAAGAACATGAATTGTAACTGCAGTCTGTCCGTCAGCGGCAGTTGAGAATACCTGGCTCTTCTTTGTAGGTATAGTTGTATTGCGCGGAATAAGAGGTGTAAATACACCGCCCATTGTTTCAATACCAAGAGAAAGTGGTGTTACATCAAGCAGAAGAACATCCTTTACATCTCCGGCAAGAATACCGCCCTGTACTGCAGCACCGATTGCAACAGCTTCATCAGGGTTAACGGCACGGCTTCCCTCTTTTCCGAATATGCTCTTTACAATTTCCTGTACCTTTGGCATGCGGCTTGAACCACCGACAAGAAGAACTTCATCTATCTTGTCAGGTGTAATTTCTGCATCGTGCATAGCCTTCTGGCACGGTTCACGTGTTGCTTCAAAGAGGTCATCTGTCATCTGCTCGAACTGGGCTCTTGTAAGTGACTTCTGAAGGTGTTTCGGTCCTGTGGCATCGGCAGTAATAAACGGAAGGTTAATTTCTGCTGTTGTCTGGTTTGAAAGAGAAATCTTTGCATTTTCTGCAGCTTCGCGAAGACGCTGTAATGCCATGCTGTCCTTTGACAAATCGATTCCTGTTTCGCTCTTGAACTGGTCAATAAGCCAGTTTACGACACGGCGGTCCCAGTCATCACCACCAAGGTGTGTATTACCGTTTGTTGACTTTACTTCAAAGACACCGTCTCCGAGTTCAAGAATAGAAATATCAAATGTACCGCCACCAAGATCGTATACGGCAATTGTCTTGTCCTGCTTCTGATCCTTGTTAAATCCGAATGCAAGTGAAGCGGCTGTAGGCTCGTTGATAATTCTCTTTACTTCTAGACCTGCAATTTTACCGGCATCCTTTGTTGCCTGGCGCTGTGCATCGTTAAAGTAAGCTGGAACTGTAATAACAGCTTCTGTAACCTGCTCTCCAAGATAATCTTCTGCAGTCTTCTTCATCTTCTGAAGAATAAATGCACTTATTTCCTGAGGGCTGTACTCTTTCTTTGTACCGTTCTCTTCTACTTCTACACGGACGTCCTGGCCGTGATCCTTTACTGTATAAGGAACAAGCTTTGCTTCTCCTTCAAGTTCGCTGTAGCGGTGACCAATAAAACGCTTGATTGAATAAATTGTATTCTTTGGGTTAGTAACCATCTGGTTCTTTGCAGGAAGACCTACAATGCGGTCTCCTTTGGCTGTAAATCCGACAATTGACGGAGTTGTGCGTCCGCCTTCTGAGTTCTGGATTACGACCGGCTCGCCATTTTCCATGACGGCTACACAAGAGTTTGTTGTACCAAGATCAATACCAATAATCTTTCCCATAATATTTCTAAGCTCCTCTATTAATACCTTAATTTATTTAGATTCATCCAGAGAAGTTTTGGCAGTTCCATCCTCTGCCTCCGCTTCACCGGAATTATTCTCTTTGTTTTCAGTGACAGTACCGTCAGGCATTGATACCATTACTTTGGCATGTCTTATGACACGATCCTTGAGTTTGTATCCCTTAAGATAAACAGCCTTAAGAACAGGTTCAGCAACAGGGTCTTGTGAAGATCCGATGGCTTCGTGAAGATCAGGATTAAAGCATCACCGACTTCACCGTAAGCTGCCAGATTGTATTTGTTTTCCAGCATACTTACCATTGACTTGTTAATAATTCTGATTCCGTCTGCGATGGTTTTCGGGTCTGTCGCAGTGGCCGCAGCATCAATTGTCCTGTCAAAATTGTCCAGACTGTCCAACAGATCTTTCAGAAGGTTTGTGTTTGCAAAATCAAAGACCTCCTGCTTTTCCTGAATGGAACGCTTGCGGTAGTTATCAAAATCAGCAGCACGGCGAAGAACCTGATCGTTAAGGTCGGCATTGACTTTTTAAGATCCTCAACCTGCTTTTCAAGACTAGCAATTTTTTCCTGCGCCAGCTGAAGTTCTGTTTTTGGTGTTTCCTGATTTTCAGTCTGCATTTCAGAACCAGTATTTTCCTTGTTCTGTGCTGCAGATTCCTTTTTTCTTCCTTGCTCATCTATAATTCCTTTATTTATAGA
Organism: Treponema peruense; assembly: GCF_016117655.1. Lineage (NCBI taxonomy): Bacteria > Pseudomonadati > Spirochaetota > Spirochaetia > Treponematales > Treponemataceae > Treponema > Treponema peruense. The sequence continues at coordinate 827,206 of NZ_CP064936.1, read as the reverse complement.
ATAAGATAATAAAAAAAATCATTAATCGTCAACAAAAAATAAAAAAAATCAGGGGAAATACAGTTTTTAAACCGCATTACCCCTGATTTTGGAAAATTGAATATAAAGTAGTTCAAAAATGAGTGTTTTACATTCAGTCTGAAGGACCGCCCGTAACAACCCCGCTGTCATCTTTCTTTACGGGACAGATTGGCTCGTGCTCCACCCTGTCTTCTATAGGAACATACGCTCTTTCTTCGGACACATTTTTGTATGCAGGACGGTAAATTCTTCCTCCGGCAACAATTTCTTCTATTCTGTGTGCGCTCCAGCCCGCAATTCTGGAAATGGCAAAAAGAGGCGTAAAAAGTTCACGCGGAATATTGAGCATTGTGTAGACAAAGCCCGAATAAAAGTCAACGTTAGTACAGATACGCTTTTTGTCACCGTGAAATTCATACAGAATCTGCGGGGCAAGCCGTTCAATAATGCGATAAAGGTTGAATTCTTCTTCACATCCCTTTTCTTTGGCAAGTTCAGCTGCTTTGTCGCGAAGAAGAATTGCCCTCGGGTCACTTATGGTATAAACAGCATGTCCCTGGCCGTAGATAAGTCCCGTGTGGTCAAAGGCTTCCTTGCGTGCTATTTTCCTGAGATATTCGGCAATTTCGTTTTCATCACTCCAGTCGTTTACATGGGCCTTGATGTCGTCCATCATCTCTATAACACGGATGTTTGCTCCACCGTGGCGGCGGCCTTTTAGAGAACCGACTGCAGCTGCCACTGCGGAATAAGTATCGGTGTCTGCAGAAGATACAACGTGAATTGTAAGTGAAGAGTTGTTTCCTCCTCCGTGTTCGGCGTGAAGAATAAGTGCCAGGTCAAGGACTTCGGCTTCAAGTCTTGTATAGCTTTTGTCACTTCTTATAAGACGCAGGAAGTTTTCGGCTGTACTGAGTGTGGGAACAGGATTATGGATATACATGCTCTTTCCGTCATAATAGCGCCTCTTTGCCTGATAGCCGTAAGCTGCCAGTGTAGAAAAACGTGAAATAAGTTCAACGCACTGGCGCAGGATATTTGCTATATCGCGGTTTTCGGGATCGGGATCGTAAGAATAGGATGCAAGAACACCGCGTGCAATCTTGTTCATAATATCGCTGGAAGGCGCCTTCATAATCATATCTTCTGTAAAATTGGGCGGAAGAGTTCTAAGCGTTCCCAAAAAAGATGTAAATTCGTCAAGCTGGCGCTGTGTAGGAAGTTCACCAAACAAAAGCAGATAAACGCACTGCTCGTACCCGAACTGGTGGCGCCGTTCTGTATCACGGACAATATCTTCGACACTGTAACCGCGGTAAATAAGACGGCCCGGAACAGCAACTTTTTTTCCGGTAGAATCAATTTCATAGCCTACAACGTCACCGATTCTTGTAAGCCCGACAAGAACGCCTCTTCCGTCGGAATATCGGAGTCCGCGCTTAACATCATATTTTTCATAAAGAGATGTTTCGATAGGATCGTTATTTTCGGCAAGTTTGGAAAGATTTTTTACAAAGCCGCCGGATTCATCAGATTCATCAAACATATGTACTCCTATATTTCGCGTGCATAATTATGCACTGATTAAGAAAAAAACAGTTATAATTATACGAATTTTTACAGTTTTAATCAAGGGAAACAATATTGATGTGTCTGCCGATTTTGAAAACACATAGCTTTATTCAGCGCATTCAAAACAGACCGAAACTTGCAAGACAACCGTGATTCCTATACTATAGAAAAAAACATTCGGTCAGGAAAAAAATGAAAAAACAAATTAAATTCTTGGCATACGGTCTTTTTGCCGCAGTTATTCTTGCAGTATCCGTATTCAGCCCTGAAAAACCGCTGGTTGCAGTTGATGACAGGCTTTATGACGCTTATATAAAGGAAGATTTCAGTTCAAAAATTAAATTTATAAAAAAGAGCAAGTTTCCTGCAAAGAAAAATGCTGCCGCTTCTGTAACAATGCAGACTTATTTTCCGGCTCTTGAGAACAGTGACGGCACTGACAAAATTTATTTTGAACTCGAAAGTGAATGCCTGTTTCCTTCGGTAAAGGCCGATTTTTCTGCCCCGAAAAAAGCGCAGACTGTTTTGAGCCCCGGACTTTCTGTTTCGTTGACTGACGCACAAAACATTCCTCAGGGATTCAGGGCGCTTCCAGTAAACGAAAAATATGCCGGTGAAGAAGGCTATGCTTTGGAAAAAAAGTCCGCTGCTGTCTGTGAAGTTTATAATTCCATATATAAAAAAGAAATAAAAGATGAATGCGCGCGTATTTTTGTTTTCGCAAAAAAGGCCGCCCGTACAGTTTTTCTGGGAAGTGTCGGTGACATGATGGTTGCACGCGGTGTTCAGGAAATTCTTCTTTCGGGACCTGACGGAATTCAAAAAGTTTTTAGAGACACACTGCCGATTCTGCAGTCAAATGACATAATGTCCGGAAACCTCGAAGGTGTCATTACAGATTCCTTAAAAAACGCAGCAAAAACCTACACGTTCAGATTCAATAAAAAAGTTCTTCCCGAACTGAAAAGAGCCGGGTTCAACTACCTTATGCAGACAAACAACCACTGCTATGACTTTGGTGAAGAAGGCTTTCGGGAAACAATGCTTGCACTTAAAGAATACGGAATTCCCACAAGCGGTGCCGGAATGAATATAAATGAAGCGCAGAAATTCTACACAACTTCAATAAAAGGGCAGGAATTTTCCATTATTTCCTGCGGTGCCTACCCTGTTGAACGTTCGGGCTTTGACGGAAAAAAAACCGCCTCTGCAACTGAAACAAGAGCGGGAATTCTCTGGGAAAGCCCCCAGCTTATTGAAGCCGTAAAAAAAGAAGCCTCAGCCGGAAGAACTGTTGTAGTAAACGTGCACGGCGGTCAGGAATATTCGTTTGTTCCGACAAAAAAACAGAGGGATTTTTACGAAAAGCTTTGTGAAGCAGGAGCCGCTGCCGTTCTTGGAAGCCATCCGCATGTTCTTCAGCCGGTGGAATGGCACGGAAAATCACTTATTGCCTATTCGCAGGGAAATTTTATTTTTAACGGAATGGAAGAAATGTACGGAGCGACTGACAGTGAAATCATAAGGCTGGGATTTTTTAAAGGAAGACCTGTCTATGCCGAACGCTACCAGGCGCGCATTGACGGAACTTCGGTTTCACTTAAAGAAAGTGCAAACTAATCTGCGGAACAAAATGGCGGTTGACGGTTGAATTATTGAATTTTTTTTTACTTTCTGCTATTTTTGTTTAATGAGTACAAGATGTTTTACTATGCTTAAGCCCGGTGTCTTAAACCGCAGGCTCGTTGGAGAAGTTATCAGCCGCCTTGAAAAAAAAGGTCTGAAACTGGTCGGACTTAAATTGATGAACATTAGTCCGGAACTGGCATCAAAGCACTATGCCGAACACAAAGGCAAAGCTTTTTATGATCCGCTGGTAGATTACATTACAAGCGGTCCTGTCGTTGCGATGGTATGGCAGGGCGATGACTGTGTTACACTGGTACGCAAGATTACAGGTGCAACAAGTCCGGCAGAAGCACACCCGGGAACAATCCGCGGTGATTTCTGCAGCCACACACAGCACAATATTATTCACGCCAGCGACTGTGATGAAAGTGCCGAGCGCGAAATTGCCCTCTTCTTTAAGCCCGAAGAGCTTATTGACTGGGAAGACCAGGCTTCTGTCTGGTTCTAAAACCTTACGAACTTAAGGGAATTTATGGTCACTGCGCAAGACGGGGTGACCTTTTTTTTGCCATGACAGTTGAACTATCAGAATTAGAAAACCTGCACAATTATGTTCTCGGCGAGATTGAAAGGCTCAGCAAAATTCCTGAAGCAGACTCGTCTGTACTGTTTGACCTCAGAATTGCAGACTCAAATATTTCACTTATTCTTCTGGGTGCATCTGATGAAACAAAAACCGTTGACCTGGGTACCCGTGACGCAGCCGTAAAAAATATGCTCCTTAAGTTCAGAAAAAAAAATGACGGGCAGAATTTTTCTTTGACTGTAGAAAGAACTGCAGCTGCGGCAAAAAATATTTTTTCTGAACTTTGCGAACTTTCTGCCGCGCTTGAACTCTGCAAAGAAAAAAAATTTGCAGACAACGTTCTTGCCAGAATAAAAGCCGCGCAGAATTATATACAGGAACTTGTAAATTTTGCAGAAGCGCCAAAAAAAACGCTGGTCGAATGGAAAGAAAAAGACATACCTCTTTCTGCAAAAAGCGCGGCGGCGGCTTTGGGCGCAGTCAAATCTGAACGCAAGGCCGCGGCGTCACGTGAAAATGGAAAAAAAGGCGGGCGGCCGCGTAAAAGCGGTGGCGGTTCCGCAAAGAAAAGTGTTCCTTCTGCAAAAACGTCAGCAAAGTCTTCTGCTCAGAAAAAGAAAAGTCAGTCATTGGGCCGTGTAAAAAAACGCCCCAGCACTTCCTGAGTACGCAATACGTTTACAAAGGCAAGCGGGTCTGCACGGCGCAGATCTTTTGCAAGGGTTCCGGCTTCGTCTCCCGAAACAACAGTATAAAGCATTGTCTTATCTGACTTTTTGTAGCAGCCGGTAGCTTCAAGTTTTGTTGCATCGTGGTTTGTAGTCCGGTGAATTATCTCATAGAGTTCGTCTGGTTTGTCGGTTACAATGAGCATTGTTACTTTCTGGTAGCGCCTGTAAAGAAGATTAAGAACCTGTGTTGACGCAAACTGGAAAATTATTGAATAAAGTGCCTTTTCCCAACCGAAAAGAAGTCCGGCTGCAGCAAGTACAACGCAGTTCCCCGCAAAGATTACATTCCACATGTCCCGTCCCGTTTTTTCAGAAAAATAAATCGCAATAAAATCTGTTCCGCCGCTTGTTGCATCTGCATAAAGACAAAGTGTAATTGCAGCGCCGTTCAGAATTCCGCCGAAGACAGAACACAAAAGAATATCATCAGTTATTGTAATTCCCGGAATAAAATCTGTAAGCACTGACGAAAGAACAATCATTATAAGCGAAAAAATTGTAAAATTCCGGCCTATAAACCTGAAGCTTATATAAACCGGAACAGCATTCAGAATTCCGTAAAGAAGTGTATACGGTATTTCAAAGCCCAGAAATTTTTGTACCGCACGCTGAATCAAAAGTGAAAGACCGGAAAAACCGCCGGGAAAAAGATTTGCTGTGTAAACAAAAGTCTTTAAGTTTACCGCAAAAAGCACTGCTCCCAATATTACAAGGGCAGTTCTTTTCCATGCAGAAGGAGTCGGAATTATTGTCGTTACAGGATTTTTGTTCATGCCTTCAAAGATAACATTTTTTGAAAATAAAGCAAACAGGCGCGGCAAAATGCTGTAAACGGCATTCAATAAAATAGACTTTTTTCCTTATATGCAGTAGAATTACCGGCATGAAAACGCGCACATTCAAGGGTGGAATTCATCCAAAAGAAATGAAGGAACTAAGCAGGGACTGCCCCATAACACCTGCTTTTCCTTCTTCCAACACTGTCACTATTCCCGTAACCATGGGAGGCGCACCCAACACTCCACTTGTAAAAGTCGGTGATGTTGTGGCAAAAGGCCAGGTAATTGCGTCCGGTGACAAATTCATGTCGGTTCCGGTTCATGCTTCTGTCTCCGGAAAAGTAAAGAAAATTGCGAACTTTCTTACGACCGGAAATACTGAAGTTCCGTGCATCGTTATTGAGTCCGACGGTTCTGACACAACAGCTTTCATGGAACCGCTTGATCCCTTTACGTGCGAACGGACAGCGGCGCTTGACCGCATCAAGCAGGCAGGCATTGTGGGAATGGGAGGAGCATCTTTCCCTGCACATGTAAAACTCAATCCGCCTGAAGATAAGGACATAGAATACGTTCTTGTAAATGCAGCGGAATGTGAACCTTACCTTACAGTTGATGAACGCACAATGAAGGAAACGCCGGAAAAACTTATTGACGGTCTTGCCATTGTACTTAAAATAAGCGGTGCTTACGGAATAATCGCACTCGAAGACAACAAGGCTTATTTAAAACCTGTTCTTGAAGAACAGATTCTCAAGTGCGGCTACACTGACGACATGGAAGTTGTACTTGTCAAAACAAAATATCCGCAGGGAAGTGAAAAATTTATCGTAGAGTCAGTACTGGGAGCAGAAATTCCGTCTGCAAAACTTCCGGCAGATGCAGGAACAATTATAAGCAACGTCGGAACATTCTGTGCAATAAGTGACGCATTCAGACTGGGTATGCCGCTTATTTCACGTGCGCTTACAGTTTCAGGCGGCGGATGTACAAAACCGTGCAACCTTAAAGTCCCGGTCGGAACACTGGTAAGCGACCTTATGCCCCAGTTCTTTGACAAAAAAGACAGCACCGTAAAAATAATCAGCGGCGGTCCGATGATGGGATTTTCCATGCCGACAGAAGCATTCCCTATTGTGAAGGGAACAAGCGGAATTACTTTCCTTACAGAAGAAGAAACTTTCCTTAAGGACGAAAGCCAGTGCATAAGCTGCGGAAAATGTATCAGTGCATGTCCTATGCATCTTTCACCCGTTCTTATGTCAAAGGAACTGGAAGCACAGAATATTGCCTCTGCAAGAAAGTTCGGACTCATGGACTGCATTGAATGCGGATGCTGCGCTTATGTATGCCCTGCCGGAATAAGACTCGTGCAGCGATTCAGGATGGGAAAATCCATTGTCCGTACACAAATGGCGCAGGAGAGGGCAAAAGCCGAAGCTGCAAAAAAAGCTGCGGACTCAAACAAACCAAACGGAGATTCAAAATGAGCGGCGATGTAAAAAAAGGAATTTATCTTTCCTCAAGCCCGCACTTTAAATTTGGCGGGTCAACTACTGGCATCATGGCTATTGTGCTTGTTTCACTTCTTCCAGAATGCATTTACGCAACAGTAACATTCGGCATGAAAGCGTTTGCACTTATTGCAGTTTCTGTCGCTGCCTGTGTGGTTTTTGAAGCAGCCTTCCAGAAAATAACAAGACAGAAAGTGTGTGTTTCCAACCTGTCGGCATGCGTTACCGGAGTACTTCTTGCACTTGTTGTTCCGCCTGCGACACCCTTGTGGATGATAATTCTTGGGGACCTTGTTGCAATTGTAATAGCAAAAGGACTGTTCGGTGGAATAGGTTCAAACGTGTTTAACCCTGCCCTTACCGGACGTGCATTTTTGTTTTTGAGTTTTCCGGCGACACTTGGAGCATCATGGCTTGACCCCCAGCTTGACGCAGTTACTTCTGCAACAATTCTGAGCGGAATAAAATCGGGCGCACAGACCTTTACACTGGACATGGTAAGCCAGTATTTCTTTGGAAACCGTGCCGGCTGTATCGGTGAAACTTCAATTCTTCTTATACTCATTTCTTTTGCATTCCTTGTACTTACAAAGATAATTGACTGGAGGGCACCGCTTGCAATGACTGCTACAGTTGCTGCAGGAACATTTTTGTCTTCACTTGCAGGTACAGGAAATGCCGCTGCCGCCGGAATGGAAACACTTGCGGCCATGCTTACCGGAGGACTTCTCTTCGGTGCAACATTCATGGTAACCGACTACGCAACGGCACCGGTTACAAAACCTGGCCGCCTTATTTTCGGTTTTGGCTGCGGACTCATAACCTTCCTTATCAGAAGATTCGGCGGCTATCCCGAAGGCGTAATGTTCAGCATACTTATCATGAACACAATTGCACCTTTCCTTAACAACGTGACAGGCAGAATGTACGGCTACGGAAAGAAGGGACACAGGCGTCCTGCACCAAGAAAAATCGTACAGGAATTTGACACAACAATCGCAAAGACCGGGGAACAGAAATGAGTGAAAACAAAAAAAACAGATCTTCTGTCGAAACAATCAGGCTCGGACTGGTTCTTGCACTTTACGCAATGGTTTCCTGCGCTGTTCTTGCAGTTGTAAGCAATCTTACCGGGCCAAAAATCTCTCAGAACCAGATAGACAAAGCAAACGCGGCTATGAAAGCTGTTGTTCCCGAAGCAGAATCTTTTGAACAGATTCAGGACTTTGCCCAGGGCGAAAACAAAAGCATTGCAATTGAAAAAATGTATCTTGCAAAAAAAGGTGAAAAAGTTATAGGCGGAACAGCCCAGGTTTCGGGCCCAACTTATGACAGGGGAACAATCATCGTAGGAATGACAGTTGACGGAACAGTTACCGGCCTTCAGTTTCTGGAACTTACAGACTCACCGGGATTCGGACTCAAGGCAAACGATCCTACATTCACACTCCCGAACGGACAGACTTTTTACGGCCAGTTCAACGGAAAAAATGCGGAACAGGGATTTAAAGCCGGAGTTAACTTTGACGCAATTTCAGGTGCAACAATTACAAGCAATGCTATTGCCGACATGATTTCCTGCGGAACTTCGTCAATGCTAAAATACTTCAGGGGACACGACTATGAATAAACAGCTTAAAATATTCACAAATGGATTCTTAAGAGAAAACCCGCTTCTTGTTCTGAACATCGGTCTGTGCTCATCACTTGGTGTAACGACGAGTATCTTCAACGGACTGGGAATGGGAATGGGAATGACTTTTGTTCTTCTGATGAGCGAAATTGTAATCAGTATTTTCAGAAAACACATTCCCAACGCAATAAGACTTCCTGTTTTTATCATTATTATTGCGGCGTTTACGACAATTGTTCAGCTTGTGCTTCAGGCTTACGTACAGTCACTTTATGATGCACTCGGAGTTTTTCTGCCGCTCATTGTAGTCAACTGCATTATCATGGGCCGCGTAGAAGCTTTTGCCTCAAAGAACAATACCGGCAATTCAATTCTTGACGCACTTGGAATGGGACTCGGCTATACAATAGTTCTTGTTCTTATTTCACTTGTACGTGAACTTCTTGGCGGCGGAACACTCATGGCAGGAACCCCGCTTAAAATTACCGTTATTCCCGAAGCATACAGAATTGGAATTCTTAACAGTGCTCCTGGAGGATTTATGGTATTCGGACTTTTGGGCGCCCTTGTTCAGGCTTTCAAGAACAAATCGGAGGCTAAAAAATGACAGACCTTATTCAGCTTTTCATAAAGTCAGCCCTCATAGATAACGTTGTCTTTATCCAATATCTTGCAATCTGCCCTTTTATAGGAATGACAAGTGAAACCGGCAAGGCAACAGGAATGGGACTTGCTACGACTTTCGTAATTATTCTCGCAACTGCCGTTACCTGGCCGCTGTATAAATTCGTAATGGTTCCTCTGGGACTTGAATTTCTTCAGACACTTTTCTTCATTCTTGTAATTGCCTCCCTTGTCCAGCTTGTGGAATTCTATCTGAAAAAATCTGCTCCGGGACTTTACAGTTCTATGGGAATTTATCTTTCGCTTATTACGACAAACTGCGCTGTTCTTGGCGTAACAATCAACTGCATCGGAAAAAACTACAATTACGGTCAGAGCATTGTTTATGCACTCGGAACAGCCGCCGGTTTTTTAATGAGCATGGTAATTATGTCTGGAGTGCGCTCAAAGCTCAGGACAGCAAAAGTTCCGGCTGCATTCAAAGGAACACCCATTCTTTATGTTGCAGCAGGCCTTTTGAGTCTTGCCTTCCTTGGATTCAAGGGACTTATTAAATAGGTGATTTTATGAATACAATTATCTTTACAATAATCGTTGCACTTCTTGTAGGCTTTGTTCTTGGAATACTGCTGGGTCTTTTCAAAAAGATTTTTGCTGTTGAAGTTGACCCTAGAGTTCAGGCTGTAAGAGACGTACTTTCAGGCGGAAACTGCGGTGGCTGCGGCTTTGCAGGATGTGATGCCTTTGCTGAGGCTGTAGTAAAAGGTGAAGCACCGGCTTCTGGCTGTATTGCAGGCGGTCCTTCTGTTGCAGAAAAAATTGCTTCCATTCTTGGAGTAGACGCCGGAAGTGCAGAAAAAAAAGTTGCGTTTCTTGCTTGCGCCGGTACAAAAGAGTGTGCCCTTTCAAAGGGAATATACAACGGTGTCAAAACATGCGCCGCAGCAAACCTTGCCGTTAACGGAATAAAAAAATGCGCTTTCGGCTGCATAGGTTACGGTGACTGCGAAGTGGTCTGCCCGTTCGGCGCCATCTCTATGGGAAACGACGGACTTCCGCACGTTAACCGCGAAAAATGCGTTGGCTGTGGAAAATGCGCTGTTGCATGTCCAAAACATCTGTTTTCAATTATTCCTGCCGCAACAAAAGGTCCTGTTGCAAAATGTTCTTCAAAAAGCGACAACAAACCGCAGATCAGAAAAGACTGTTCTGCAGGCTGCTTTAAGTGCGGACTTTGTGCAAAAAAATGTACAGAACAGTGCATTGATATTTCGTCTGGAATTCCAAAAATTGACTACACAAAATGTACTTCCTGCGGAGAATGCGTAAAGGCATGTCCGGACAAAGTACTGGAATTCTTTAACTAAAACCGTGTCCGCCCTGAATGCGTTTGGGGCGGATTTTTCCACTAATTTTTCCAGCAAAATGACATCAGAAATTTCAATTACCGCCGCTCCCCATGAAGAAAACGACAGCGGCATTATTCTGGGCAAAATAAAAAAAGCCCTTTCCCTAAACGGAATAAATGCAGAAACAAAAAAAATAATTCCTGTTCTTGTAAAAAAATCTGTAGACGCAAGAAGAAGGCAGGTAAAACTTATTCTGCGCTACAAAGTTTATATAGATGAAAATCCTGCAGACGCAATGTCTTCCATTCCGCTATGGAAAAAAGCTGGGAGTGAACATACAGTAATAATCGTCGGCTCTGGTCCTGCAGGTCTGTTCGGTGCCCTTAAACTTCTGGAATACGGAATCCGTCCTGTTATTATAGAACGCGGCTCTGAAGTTTATGACCGCAAGCGTGATATAGCGGCGATAGGAAAAAACAATCTTGTTGACTCAGACTCAAATTATTGTTTTGGAGAAGGAGGTGCCGGAACATTCAGCGACGGAAAGCTTTACACAAGAAGTTCAAAGCGCGGTGACATAAGTTCCATCCTAAAAATTTTTGTACACTTTGGTGCAGACAAAAAAATTCTTACCGACGCTCACCCCCACATCGGAACAGACAAACTTCCGCAGATAATAAAAGCAATGCGCACTTTTATAATTTCAATGGGCGGCGAATTCCACTTCAATACAAAAATGACTGGCTTCATTACCGAAAAACCCGCCGGAACGAAAAATGCCATTCCAGTAGTAAAAGGAATAAAAACTGTAAATACAACCAGCGGCTCACAGAAAGAATTTACAGGAGATGCAGTTCTTCTTGCAACAGGACATTCCGCTTCGGACATTTACGAAATTCTTTCAAAAGAAATTCCTGGCTCACTTGAAGCAAAAACTTTCGCTATAGGAGTCAGGGTTGAACATCCGCGCGAACTTATAGACAAAATACAGTATCACGGCCAGAGGGGGCAGCATCTTGGGGCTGCGGAATACAGGCTCACATCGCAGCAGAATGAACGCGGGGTTTACAGCTTTTGCATGTGTCCCGGAGGATTTGTTGTTCCGAGCGCCACTGAGCCGGACGGAATTGTTGTAAACGGAATGTCTGCTGCCGGACGGAACAGCGCCTGGAGCAATGCTGCAATTGTAGTAGAAACACGGCCTGAAGATATACCGACAACATTCACTGAAATGGCCGTAAAAAACAAAAGTGCAGAACTTGCGGGTCTTTATTTCAGAAGATATATAGAAAAGGAAACTGCAGCACACGGTGACGGTCAAAAAGCGCCGGCGCAGAAACTTATTGACTTTCTGGAAGGAAAACTTTCTGCTGAACTGCCAAAGTCAAGCTATGCGCCGGGTCTTGTTTCAAGCCGTCTTGATGAATGGCTACCAAAACAGATTGTCTCAAGACTCAAGTCCGGTTTTACTGAATTCGGAAGAAAAATGCAGGGTTTTGTAAGCAACGACGCTGTTCTTATCGCTTCAGAAACAAGAACAAGCACTCCTGTAAGAATACTCAGGGACAAAACAAGTTTTGAATGCAGTACAGCAAAACACCTTTACCCTGCAGGAGAAGGAAGCGGCTATTCGGGCGGCATTGTAAGTTCCGCAATGGACGGAAAAAACGCCTGCACCGAAATAGCGTGTTTAATAACACATTAGTTTACCAATATGTTATTAATACTATTATTGCGAAATAACTGCCCGTAAAAACTGCTTGAGTCTTTCGTTCTGGGGATTCTGGAAAATCTGTTCCGGAGTTCCCTCTTCGAGAATGCGTCCGCTTTCCATAAAGACAACACGGTCCGCAACTTCGCGCGCAAAACCCATCTCGTGTGTAACAACGACCATTGTCATTCCCTTTTCTGCAAGCTGCTTCATAACCGCAAGTACTTCACCTACAAGTTCGGGGTCGAGGGCACTGGTTGGCTCGTCAAAAAGCATAATCTTGGGATCCATTGCAAGTGCGCGCGCTATAGCAACACGCTGCTGCTGGCCGCCCGAAAGTTTGTTCGGGTAAGCGTCAATTTTGTCGCCAAGCCCAACCTGCTCAAGAAGTTCAATTCCTCGTATACGTGCCTGCTCCTTTGTTTTTCCAAGAACATTCATCGGTGCAACCATTGTATTTTCAAGAACAGTCTTGTGCGGAAAAAGATTAAAACGCTGGAAAACCATTCCGACTTCAAGAAGCCTCTGGCGTCGTTCCTTTGAAGTTATATGAAGTTTTTTAACACCGTTTTCATAATGGGCAATCAAATTTCCTTCTATAAAGATTTTTCCGTTGTTAATGTGCTCAAGGTGGTTGAGTGCGCGCAAAAAAGTAGACTTGCCAGCACCACTCGGTCCGATTATACAGACAACTTCGCTGGGTTTTACGGTAAGCGAAACATTTTTCAGAACATCAAGTTTTCCGAATGAATTGCATATATCAACAGTTTCTATCATCGACATAAAATCCTCCAAAAAATTACTCGTAAACAGAATGTTTCTTTTCCAGAAGATGGAATACGAGAGTAAACAGAGCCGTAATTACAAGATAAAGAATCATGGCCGGAATATAAACAAGTGAAGAAGCCGTTGACGACTGGATACTGCGCGTAACTTTTGTAATATCTGCAAGCGCAATAAGAGAAACAAGTGAAGCATCCTTAAGCATCATGATAAATTCATTTCCTACAGGAGGAATAAGGCGGCGGATTGACTGCGGAAGAATAATAAGCCTCATTGTCTGGAAGTAACTCATTCCAAGAACCTTGCTGGCCTCGAACTGCCCCTTGTCAATAGACTGAATTGCGGCACGGATTATTTCAGAACAGTATGCACCGCAGTTAAGTGAATAAGCAATAAATGCCGCAAGAAACTGATTGTTTATGGTAAGAGCCTTGTTGATTTCGGGAAGGCCGTAATATACAAAATAAAGCTGCATCAAAAGAGGCGTGCCGCGGAAAAAGAAAACATACGCATGGCAGATACCTCTGATAATTTTGGATTTGGACATTTCTCCAAGAGCAAGAAAAATACTTAAAAAAAGTCCTGCCGTAACAGCACACAATGTAAGTAAAACAGTTATCCTCGCGCCGTCCAAAAGCTGAGGAATCCATCTGATGATTTTTTCCAAAGTATCCATATTAAACAGAACCCCTTACATAATAAAAAGTGTTTGAATCAGAAAGCAGAACCTTCTGATCCAAACAAGTTTTTTTCTGTTAAAAAACTATTGAACGTCTTTAATGCTATCAGAAAGATCTACATTGAAAATCTTCATGTAAATCCTGGTCATTGTTCCGTCTGCCTTCATGTCGGCAATAGCAGAATTAATCTTGTCAAGAAGTGCTTTATTTCCCTTCTTTACGCAGACACCGAAGTAATCGTCGGGAGTACCTGCCCAAACCTGCTTGAAAACAGTGTCCGGCTTTCCAAGATAAGAAACGGCAACAAGGCTGTCACTGATAACAGCATCTATTCTTCCGAACTCAAGATCCTTGTAGGCGTTCATAACTTTGTCGTACTCATTCTGAACATATGTGAATCCGTGTGCTGCGGCATATTTTTCAAGATAAAAATCACTTGTTGTTTCTGCCTGGTATCCTACCTTAAGACCTTTCAGATCTTCAGGAGCAGCGATAGAAAGTTTTGAATCCTTTGTAAGAATTATTGCCTGTCCGTTTCCAATATATGGTGTAGAAAAGTCATAGTTTGCCTTGCGCTCATCGGTAATTGTCATGGCAGACATAATGCAGTCATAGCGGTCAGTATCAAGTCCGGCAAGAATTCCGTCCCATGCTGTATCTACAAATTCAACAGAAAGTCCAAGACGTTCAGAAACAGCCTTTCCCAGTTCAACATCAAAACCTGTCGGTGTCTTTCCGTCTTCTGCAAAATACTCAAAAGGCGGGTAACCGATTTCCATAGCGACTTTAAGTTTACCTGCTTCTACAGTAAATTCACCTTTCTTTGCTGCTTCCTGCTTTTTTGAGCATCCTGTAAGTGCAAGAACCGCCACAACGGCACCGGCAATCAATGCAATTTTTTTCATATTGTCCTCCAAATAAAAATAGGGACTTCGAACGTACAAAACGTCGTTGTCCCTAACCTTTTTAAGTATAAAATTAATCCTGTTAAGTGTCAATAATTTATACAGATTTTATGCAAATTTATGCAATGGCAGAATCACTTTTGTGCCGTTTTATATTCGGAATAACTTCGGCCATCATAAGCGCGCCAAAAATAAGAACACAGCCAGCCCACATCCTTAGCGAAAGATGCTCGCCCAAAAGCAGTGTGCTAAACAGAACACCGAACACCGACTCAAGCGAAAGGAAAAGTGACGCAAGTGCAGACGGAACAAATTTAAGACACACATTCTGCAAAAAGAAAGCAACCATCGTGCTAAAAACACCAAGATACATCATGGAAAGAATAACGCGCGGGTTTGAAAGATATTCCAGCGGGAACGGCCCGTTAAGTTTTGGGTCTGTCATAAAAGGCGACACAATCCAGCCGAAAAGAGCTGCAAATGCAAACTGAAGGACTGTCAGAAAAACAGGATCTTCGGTTTCGTCGTATTTTTCTACAAAAAGAATATGGAGTGCATAAAAAATACCGCAAACAAGGGTAAGCGTGTCGCCCATGTTAATTTCAAAAACATTTCCGCCGTCATTCTGAAGGGCAAGAAGTCCTATTCCTGTTACAGACATTACAGCCGCAACAAAAACATACCACGACGGTCTCTTTTTGCGCATTGGCCATCCTATAAGCGGAATAAGAATAACGTAAACTGTCGTAAGAAAGGCGTTTTTTCCTGCAGTAGTGAATTTGCAGCCTATAGTCTGGAAAAGATATGCCAGAAAAAGAAAAAGCCCCAGAACCGCCCCGTGAACAAGATAGCTGCGGTTAAAAAGTGCAAATTTTTTATAGAAAATTGCGGCAAGAATTACGGCTGCTATTGTAAACCTAAACGCAATCATCCAAACCGCGCCTACATAATCAAGGCTGTCTTTAACAATGACAAAAGCAAAGCCCCAGATTGCTGCGGTCAGAATAAGTCCAAGGCTTGAAAGAACGGAATGGCTTTTATAATTCATCTTTTTTTCCTGAATTTTAAATTTGAAGAAAAAATGCCCGCCGCAGAAAAATCCACGGCGAGCAGAATGCGAAAATTTCAGTACAATCAGAAAGCAACCTAAAACCGAATTAAAAATTCAGTTTTCGATACTTCGGATTATTTTACTACAACCTTTTTAAGGTGCCAGATGTCGCGTACATAATCCTCAATAGTGCGGTCACTTGAGAATTTTCCGCTGTTGGCAATATTAATAAGTGTCTTTCTTGCCCATGATTTTCTGTCTGTATATTCGGCTGCAACTTTTTCCTGAGCCTGAACATAAGAATCAAAGTCTGCAAGAACATAATAAACGTCAGGACGCTGACCTTCAATTCCGTAAACCAAAGAGTCATAAAGTTCCTTGAACTGCTGTCCTGTAGGATCGTATGTTCCGTCAACAAGCTGGTTTACAACTTTGGCAAGAGCCGGGCTGCGGTCAAGATACTTCTGCGGATTGTAAGAATGTTCGCTGTTAATCTTGATGATCTCATCTGCTGTAAGACCAAAGATAAATGCGTTGTCTTCACCCGCTTCGTTTACAATCTCGATATTTGCTCCGTCAAGAGTTCCCAAAGTAAGGGCACCGTTCATCATAAACTTCATGTTTGAAGTACCTGAAGCTTCGTATCCTGCAGTAGAAATCTGCTCTGAAACATCGCTGGCAGGAATAATCTTTTCTGCCATTGAAACGCGGTAGTTTTCTACGAATACAACGCGGAGTTTTCCTCCAACGCGGCGGTCGTTGTTTACGCGCTCAGCAACAGTATTGATAAGCTTGATAATCTGCTTTGCACGGCGGTATCCGGAAGCAGACTTTGCTCCGAAGATAAATGTGCGTGCCGGCGGATTGTAAGAAGGATCTTCAACAATTCTGTTGTAAAGATACATAATGTGAAGAACGTTGAGAAGCTGTCTCTTGTACTCATGAAGACGCTTTACCTGGGTGTCAAAAATGCTTTCAGGGTCAAGGAATTCATTCTGTGTGTGCTTGAGGCAGTCTGCAAGGCGCTCTTTGTTGTGAAGCTTGATTGCAATAAGTTCGTCAATTGACTTTTCGTCATCAACAAACTTTTCGAGTCCCTTAAGCTTGCTCAAGTCTGTTTCCCAACCGTGTCCAATTCTTGCAGTAATGAATTCAGCAAGTTCAGGGTTGGAGCTCAAAAGCCAGCGGCGCTGTGTAACACCGTTTGTCTTGTTATTAAACTTCTGCGGGTAAATGGCATTCCAGTTCTTGAGTTCCTGCTCTTTGAGAAGCTTTGTGTGAAGTTCTGCAACACCGTTTACGCTGAATGAAGCGTGGATTGCAAGCCATGCCATGTAGATTTTTCCATCATGGATTATTGACATGTGATTCTGCTTGTCATAGTCCTCGGGGAACTTCTGGCGCAGTTCAATCATAAAGCGACGGTTGATTTCTTCTACAATCTGGTAGATTCTCGGAAGAAGCCTCTGGAAGATGTCAATAGGCCACTTTTCGAGGGCTTCGGCAAGAATTGTGTGGTTTGTGTAAGCAAATGTCTTCTGAACGATACTCCAAGCATCATCCCAGCCTACATTGTACTCATCCATAAGAATGCGCATAAGTTCGGGGATTGCTACTACAGGGTGTGTATCGTTAAGCTGAATCACGTGATACTGCGGGAACTTAGAGAAATCTGTTCCGACTGTATTTACAAAGTGATGTATAAGATCCTGCAGAGATGCTGAAGTAAAGAAATACTGCTGGCGAAGGCGAAGTTCCTTTCCGCTGGGACCTGAATCGTTCGGGTAAAGAACGCGGCTTATGTCTTCTGCATCATTCTGTCTTTCTACAGCACGGTGGTACTGCATGTCGTTGAAGAGCTGAAGGTCAAAACCGTTGGGACTGCTTGCCTGCCACAGGCGAAGAGTATTTACAGTATTGCATCCATATCCTACAACAGGCATATCATAAGGAGTTGCTGTAACTTCCTCTGCATTTTCGATATAGAAACGGTCCTGACCGTCCGGAGTCTTTCCGTACTTGATCTGTCCGCCGAATTTTACGGTAACAGAAAGGTCTGAACGTTTTACTTCCCACGGATCGCGGTGCTTAAGCCAGTTGTCGGGGTATTCAACCTGATATCCGTTTTCGATATGCTGCTCAAACATTCCGTACTCATAGCGAATTCCGTATCCATGACCGGGGTACTGCAATGTAGCGATAGAATCCAGGAAGCACGCTGCCAGGCGTCCGAGACCACCGTTACCAAGACCTGCATCGGGCTCTTCGTCCTCGATCATGTCGTAGTTGATGTTCATGCCCTTAAGAACGTCCTTTACCTGCTCCATAATTCCGGAATTGATAAGATTGTTGCTGAGAGCACGACCCATGAGGAATTCAGCACTAAGGTAATAAAGCTGCTTTGTAGGCTTTGCTTCGTATTCCCTGCGTGTTTCCATCCAGTTCGGCATAATAATCTCAAGCGCACTTGCACTTACTGCATCAAAGAGATCGTGCTTGTTTGCCTGGGAAATGTCTTTACCATACTGTCTGCGAAGACGTGCGGTAAGATTCGCCTTAAACTGTTCTGCATCAAAAGTCATTTGTTCCTCCTAAGAACTTTTCTTTTATTTAGCAATCAAAATAATTAATGAGCCGGCAGGAACAATATAGCGCTCCTGAGCCCGTAACTTTTCTGCCTTGTCCGTCAAAACAATTGCATCATCGGCATCTATGGAAGTGTCGGCTACGCGGTACCAGCGTTTACCGTCGGTAAGTGTCGGTACTGTAACCATAGCGTCCTGCCTGTCTGTATTGGCGGCAATATAAAAATCATTGTCGGGTGTTCCGTCGTCATTAATGCAATAGGAACCGCCCAGCCGGAATGCAAGGAACCTTGACAGCTTGTTCCAGTCAGGATTGCTTCCGTCTATGTTGTACCACTGGATATCGGGAGAAGCACCAGCTTTGTCTCCGTGAAAGAAATCCTTTCTGCGGAATACGGCATGCGCTTTTCTTAAAGCAATGGCTCTTTTTGTAAATGTGATAAGCCTATCATTTAGATTTACGTTAGTCCAGTCAAACCAACTTATATCATTGTCCTGACAGTACGCATTGTTGTTTCCCTGCTGTCCACGGCGGAATTCATCGCCCCCCAGAAGCATTGGTGTTCCCTGCGAAATAAGAAGCGTAAGTATAAAATTGCGCATCTGTTTTGAACGCAGCTTTTCTATATGCGGATTTGCCGTAGGACCTTCGTAACCGTGATTGTAGCTCCAGTTGCTGTCAGTACCGTCGCGGTTTCCTTCACCGTTCTGCTCATTGTGCTTGCCGTTATAGCTTACAAGATCATTCATAGTAAAGCCGTCATGGCATGTTATGTAGTTGAGACTGTGCCACGGTTTTCTTCCCGAAAGTGCAAAAAGGTCGCTCGAACCGCTTATTCTTGTTGCTGCTGATGTAGAAACATATTCGTCGCCACGCCAGAAACGCCTTATGTCGTCACGGAAGCGGTCATTCCATTCAGCCCAGCGTCCTCCGGGAAAGCCACCCAGCTGGTAAGCACCGCCTGCATCCCACGGTTCTGCAATGATTTTTGTGGAATGAAGCACCGGATCTTCTGAAATTGCATTCAAAAGCGGCGGATACTGCATGATTGTTCCGTCAGGACCGCGGCCGAGTATACTTGCAAGATCAAATCTAAAACCGTCAATATGATACTGAAGAACCCAGTATCTTAAGCAGTCAAGGATATATGCTTCTACTACAGGATGATTGCAGTTCATTGTGTTTCCGCAGCCGCTGAAGTTCATGTAATATTCTTTATGGCTTCCTACAAGGGTATAGTATACGCTGTTTTCAAAACCGCGGAAGTTGAGCGTAATGCCATGTTCATTGCCTTCTGCCGTGTGGTTGAATACAACGTCAAGAATAACTTCAAGGCCTGCTTTGTGCATTTCGCGTACAAGTGTTTTGAATTCGCGTACACAACCGCCCGGTGTCTTGTCTGCGGAATAGCCTGCTTTGGGTGCAAAAAAATCTATTGTGCTGTAACCCCAGTAATTTTTCATGCGTTCGCCGGTACGGGGATTAACGTTTGTATTCTCGTACTCATCGAACTCATAAATAGGAAGAAATTCAACAGATGTAATGCCCAGACTCTTTAAATAAGGAATCTTTTCTATAAAACCGGCGTATGTTCCAGGGTTAGAAACATTTGCGTTTTTGCCGGCTGTAAAACCTTTTACATGTGTTTCGTAAATTATGCTTTCTGAAAGCGGAATATTAAGCGGCTTATCCCCCTGCCAGTCAAAGTCAGAATCGTTGACCACAACACACTTGGGGAACTGAAAATGATAATGGCTTTCTGCAAGTTCAACGTCGGTTTTGTCTACAGGCGTTCTGTACACCGGCGGAAGATTATGAAACAAAGATACAGGCGTAAGTGCCTTTGCATAGGGATCAAAAAGAAGCTGCTTTACATTAAAGCGGTGACCGGCAGAAGGTTCAAAAGGACCGTCAACGTGATACAGATAAAGATCGCCAGGTTTTATTCCGGGTACAAAAACATGCCATACATCGCCGGTTCTGTTTACCTCAGGGTCAAATTCAATTTGGGCATATGGCTCACAGTCTTCTGAATTTTTAAAGAACTCAAGAATTACTCTTGTGGCATTTCTGCTGAAAACTGCAAAATTAACACCCCCGTTAACGACTGAAGCTCCTAGAGGCATAGGGTTTCCGGGTAAAGTCTGTATTAATTCCATAATTTGCGATTATAGCAAATTGTATTTTTTTCTTCTACATGAAAAAATACAAAATACGTAAATTCAAGGGAATTTAAGCCCTTTTTATAAAAAATCAGAGTATTTTGTTATACTTTTTGTTTATTTTAAGATTCTGCACACATAAAGGGGAATAACGGCTTAACTCACCAACTCAAGAATATTGCAGAACAGAGGCTTTTTGTTCTATAATATGTTCATGGATACACTAACCACAACAGAAAACGAAGATTACGAAATTCCGAAGGCAGGCCCCAAAACAGCAATGGTTTCTATCATTGGGCGGCCGTCTGCAGGAAAATCCACTTTTCTGAACACGGCCAGCGGTGAGACAATAAGCATTGTTTCAGAAATTCCGCAGACAACAAGAAACGCAATCAAAGGAATAGTAAACACTTCTTTGGGTCAGCTTGTCTTCATTGATACACCCGGACTTCACATAAGCGACAAAAAGCTGAACCTTAAGCTTACAAAAATTGCTTCTGACCAGATAAAGGACAGTGACGCTATTCTTTACATTCTTGATTCAACACGAGAACACGGTGAAGAAGAACAGCTTATTGCAAAAATGGCTTCCCCTTTTTCTGACAAACTGGTTATTGCAATAAACAAAACAGAAGATCCCAAGTCTAATGCAGCAAAATCACATGAATTTATAGAAGATTTTTTTCCAGATTTTCCAAAGAACCGTGTTATTGAAATAAGTGCAAAAGATGATGTAAATGTAAACGATGTTCTCAAGGCCCTTTACGACCTGGCCCCCGAAGCACCACATCTTTATCCCGAAGAATTTTACACTGACCAGGAAGTTGACTTCAGGATTTCAGAAATTATACGTGGAAACGCAATCAACAGGCTCAAGGAAGAAATTCCGCATGCAATTTACGTTACCGTTGACCACATGGAAATGGCAAAGGAAAACCTTCTTAAAGTAAGGGCCGCAATCTATGTTGAACGTGACAGCCAGAAAGGAATTGTCATAGGCAAAGGCGCTTCAATGATCAAAGACATACGCGTGGCGTCAATGAAAGAATGCCGCAAGATTTTCCCGTACAAGGTAGACATTGATCTTCAGGTAAAAGTAGACAAAAACTGGCGGCAGAAAGACAAGATTCTTAACAAAATCCTGCGCTAGAGGAAAATACAAAGCAGCAGACTCAAAACTTAAGTTTGTTACTTATCTTACGGCTTGACATCTGATTAAAATCAGATAAAATAGGTATATATCAATTTTTTCGAGGTGAAAGAAAATGACTTTTAAACAGTTGAAGGTTGCTGTTTATGCAGACGGTGCAGACAAGGATGCGATGATCGCAGAATACAAGAAAGGCTATGTAACGGGATTTACAACAAACCCAAGCCTTATGAAGAAAGCAGGAGTTACTGACTATGTTACTTTTGCAAAGGAAGTTTGCGCTGCAATTCCTGATCTTCCCCTTAGCTTTGAAGTTTTTGGTGATGACTTTGAAACAATGGAAAAGGAAGCAAAGGTTATAAGCGCTCTCGGAAAGAACGTATTTGTAAAGATTCCAATTATGCTTACAGACGGAACTTCTACTGCCCCGCTTATCAAAAAGCTTTCTGAGCAGGGAATCCAGCTTAACGTAACTGCCATTTTCACTATTGCACAGGTTCGTGCAGCCGTTCACGCTTTCAAGGCCGGAACAAAGAACATCGTTTCTGTATTTGCAGGACGCCTTGCAGACTCAGGAATTGATCCTATTCCTGTTATGAAAAAGACTTCAAAAATCTGCCGCTCAAAGCCGGGAACAATGAGCCTCTGGGCTTCTACACGCGAACTCTACAACCTGGTAGAAGCAGACGAATGCAAGTGTGACATCATCACTGTACCCAACAGCGTTCTTGCAAAGATTCCTGGAATGGGAACAACACCAATGGCCGGTTCAAAGAACACAGTTCTTACATTCGCAAAAGACATCAAGGATCTGGGATTCAGCATTCTTAAATAAGTAAGGGAATCTCCAGAGATTCCCAGCGAGTTCTAATTCGCTATAATAGCGCGACTTAGAACATCGCATTTTCAGAGTTGCCTTTAAAAATTGCAATTTTTAAAGGCTCCATTAAACTAAAAAAAGCGGCTGTCTGATAAGGGAACAGCCGCTTTTTTTTACCATTTTCTTTTTATCAGCAATCTGCTTTCCACAAACCGTGAAGATTGCAGTAAGCGTAAACTTCGAGTGGCTTTTCGTCTTTAAGTGCAAATTGAACTTCAGGTTTTGAAAGCGGCTTTAAGTTGCGGCGGTAGACACCTTTGTCTGTAACAAGGCAAATCCACTGGATATAATGTTCTTCTGTCATGGGGTGCTCGGCGGAACCGACTTTTACACTGACAGTACCGTCCTTTACTTCTACAACGGGAACATGTTTTTCTGTACTGGCATCCGTTGTATTGGGAACAAGGGCAGTCATATTTTCCCCGCAGCATACAACATTGACGCCGGAAGAATTAACCATTTCTACAATATTACCGCAATGAATACAGCGATAAAAAACAACTTTTTCCATAGCACACCTCCATGAACAGGGATTTTTTATACTCCCTCTTATAAACTTAAGTTAATTTAAATATAAGGCCTTGGTGGTTGTTTTGCAAGAAATATTTTTAGAAGAACGTAATTTTGTAAGAAGCTGCTTTTAGAAAGTTCGCAGTTAAAAGCCGGACAGCGCGTTACCGTAAAAAGACAGTCGCTTAGCAAGAAAAAATCACACGAAGTGCAAAAGCGCAGTTACAACCGTAAACGAGCGCCAAGGACGGCGCGTCAGTTGTTAACGAAAACTCTCAGAGCAAAAATGGCACGAGGTGAAAAGCGCACTTGCAACCGTAAACGAGCGCCACGGACGGCGCGTCAAGTCTTACCGAAAAAGATTGAGAGTTTTTACCGCGGTTAAAACCGCGGATAAAAACTCTCAGAGCACAAATGGCAGGACGCCATTTGTGCGACTAGAACCAGAAGCAGAACTTGAACGGAACGCGGTAATTGATTCCGTTTGCCTCTACATTGTCGTTTGAAACATTCATGTACTGAACTTCAAGCGCAATCTGGAAGAAGCCGTTGCTGAAATCCTTCTGGAAATAAGGACTTGCGTAAACACCAATGTAGCGTGTTGCAGCGCCGGTGGTTGTTACGTTAGGACCGTCCATCCAGTCAGTATGAAAGTCCATAAGTCCGCCTGCATGTGCGCTGTCTGTAGGAGCGTAACCGTCAGTTGTACCAAAGGAAGTTCCGTTTGCATCCTGCGCATATTTTCCGACTGCATTAAGACCAATCTTGTATGAAGTTCCCGGAATGGCATGTGAAACGCCGACAGCAACTGCATCCATCAAAGCCTTTTCGTTGATTGAAAGATAATGGTCGTCTGCATAGAAGAAACGGTTTTCGAATGTAATTGGCCATGCAGGAATTGCTTCTGTTCTTCCTGAAATGCCCACGTAATGTGCAAAAACCGGCTCTGACCAGTCTGCAATATCACCTGATGCATCCTGAACTTCATATTCAGCTTTGCGCCATCTCAAATCGTACGAAGCATTAAGTTTGACTCCAGAAACGAGTGTCGGAAGATCTGCCTGAAGGAACGCTTCACTGTAGAAGATGTCGTTATAATTGTTTTCGTATGCCCAGGAATTGTTTGTTCCCGCATAATATTCGTTGTGGAATCCGGCTGTAAAAAGAAGATTGTACCTGAGCCACTTGTAGGCTGCCATAATCTTTGTCTTTTTCCAGAGATTTTCCCACTTGTTTGCTTCTGTCCAGTCATAGTCCTGTCCCGGCGGAAGAAGCGGAAGACCTGCGTACATTCTTAAACCAACAAGGGCACCGTTTGCAATGCTCATGTTGGGAATCCACTCAAGACCCGTCATGTGCTGGCCATAGTCGCGCATGGCAAGATCAGAAATAGGCTGACCGCCCATCTGGTATCCGTTAAGAATAAAACCGCAGTTCCATTCTTCGAACTTTCCTGCATGAAGCACAAGCTGGTCCTGCAGCATGCTTACGCGGATATTTGCCTGGTGGAACATTGTTTCATTCAAACCTGAAGCAGATACATCGCGGTAAAGGTTGTACCATTCGCCCAAAGATGAATCCAAGCGAACACCGGTTGCAAAAGATACGGGTCCCACGCCGCCGGTTACGTTAAGTTCGGTACGTCCGTTATAGAAAGAACCGTATTCTGCAGACGCTTCGGAAACATCCCACTCCCCGTCTTTTGACAGTTTGTTTATTTCCTGGCCAACCGCAAAATTGGTATAGTCCATGTAGCCGTGGAAGTTCAGATTCTGTGCTCCCAAAGCGGCTCCTGCAATCAAGGCTGCAGAACCTAAGATAATTTTTCTTATTTTCATCATTCTGCTCCTCATTTTGAATAGGCTTCGTAAGCTGCCTTTGCTTCTTCTGCCGTCATGGCTGTTTTTACAGACAGATCCTTTATTACCTTGTAGGCATTGCCTTGATTTGCCCAAGAGTCAGAAGGATTGATTGTAAAGCCGTTCATGTTTATCTCTTTTACCATGATGTCAATCCATTCAGACATATCGGGGAATGCTGCATCCTTTGCTGTACGGCCACTGTTGTATGTTACATACAGATTGCCGTTAAGGTACCAGGAGATACAGTCGCTTTCAGAGTCAAGGTTTATTGTTACATAAGCTCCTTCGTCAGAGTTTACGGCATTTTTGTATGCCGCCCAGTCGGTAGCTGTATAACCTTCTCCGTAAGTGTCTGCTGCATCACCATACCAGGCATTTGCCTTCCAAACGGAATTTTCCTTGTAATGAAGACAGGTTCCGCCTATATTGCCGCTTTGTGTGACGATAATCATTCCCCAGTCGCTGGCACAGCCACCCTGTACGTAATAACTGATTGAAACTCCAGTATCTGTATTTATTCCTTTTACATAGGAAACCTTTGAGTCGGTAATAATTCTTCCTGTACGGACATAAGGTACTTCTATGTCTCCGAGATCGGCAGAAGGCAGCGAAAGCTTTTCCCTTACTTCAAGGTCGCAGGAAGATACAGACAGTACAGTAAGTGCCGCTGCAGCAACCGCTCCCATTAATTTGATTATTTTCATTGGTCATGCCTCCGCAAGATTAGAAGTTAAAGCAGATTCCAACAGGAACACGGTAACTGATTGCCATGTTTGATGTGTCTTCGTTTTTGATCTGCGAATACTGTGCTTCGACTCCCATGCGGATGTATCCGTTTGAAAGATTGTACTGAACATACGGATTTGCATAGGCGCTTATGTAATTTGCGGATTTTCCGGCTGCAACAGATGCTGCACAGTTCAAATCGCCAAGGTCAAAGTCATCAAAGTAAATGTCGCTTACTTCACCGTCTTCGTAAGAAGTTCCGCGTGCGTCAACAGAATACTTTCCCTTGAGTGTAAAGCCCAGTGCCCAGTTTGTTCCGGCAAGCTTGTGCTGTCCTGAAACTCCCAGTTCACCGCCAAGAAGTTTTTCGTCTGCCTTGATGTAGTCGTCGTTTGCATACATTACGCGCAGTTCAGCCTGGAGAGGAAGAGCCTCTATCATAGAAATATTGGCTCCTGCACTGAATACGCCGGCATAGGTAAATGCAGTTGCAGTTGTTGCATCTGTCTTTGTGTACTCTGCGTCACGGTAGCGGAAGTCTGCTGCAAAAATAAGGTCAAGACCTTCTGTAATTCCCTTAAGTTCTGAGGCAAGGAATGCTTCGCCAAATGCACTCTTTGTAAATGCACCGTCGTCTCCTGTTGTAACTTCAGAAGCGTCGTATGCTTTTACACCGGTGTAATATGTTCCGGGTCTCCAGCCGGCAGTTACAGAAAATTCTGTTCCGGGGATTGTGTATCCTGCGGCAACGTTGAGCTTTTTGTAAAGATTTTTCCACATGTTTGCGCCAACAGTGTTCTGCACGCCGTTTCCTCCTACAGGAAGAATAGGTACACCTACAAGAACTTTGAGTCCGCTTACGACATAAGGTGTAAAGTTAAGTGCTGTGTAATACTGACCCATGTCACTTGAAGCAAAGTAGCGGATATTCTGGTCGCCGAATACAGGACCTTCTGCAAAATAACCTGCGTTAAAGTCTTCGAATTTTCCTGTATAAACATTGAGCTGGTCGTTAAAGAAACCAATCTTCATGTTTCCCTGATAGAAGGGTGTTCCGTCGTAACCGTCTGTATAGTCAGTG
Organism: Treponema peruense; assembly: GCF_016117655.1. NCBI lineage: Bacteria > Pseudomonadati > Spirochaetota > Spirochaetia > Treponematales > Treponemataceae > Treponema > Treponema peruense. The sequence goes on along the minus strand of NZ_CP064936.1, from coordinate 800,681 downwards.
TAGTCGTTGTCGCCTTCGTCTCCTGCAGATTCGTTGAGTTTTACTCCCAGGTTGAATTCAAAATTTGCAGCCTTAAGGTTAAGGTCTACTACTGTCTCTGCATCATCAGAAAGTCCTGCTACGGGGTCTGTGTGCTTCATGTCTGCATCGCCTGCTTTGGAAAAAGTCTGTATGACACCGTAATTTGTGTAGTCTACATTTCCCTTAAGGGTTACTGTCTGTGCACCCGCAAATCCTGCTGCACAAGCAAGGGCAGCTGTAAATATAATTTTATTAAGTTTCATATTTCCTCCAATAAGAATAAGTCTCTTTTACCTGACGGCACGGCAATTATTCTGCAAATGTAATGCTTGTTCCTGCGTCACCCTTGAGTCTGAAGAATACATCTGCGTTCACCGCAATATTCTTGTAGTACTGGAAGTGTGTTGTACCGCCTTTTTCGAGGTCATAGCGTACTTCTGCTGTGCCGTTACCCCAGTTGATTACAGATACTGTACATGTAGCACCGTTTGTCCATGAACAAAACTCATCAAAGTTCCAGTCAGAAGAGAGTTCGCACCCCTCATAACTTCCGCCCCATCCAAAATTATCACCACGGACTACAACATATTCTGTTCCGGCACCGTTTTCAGAACGAAGTACAACACACGGTAACTGACACCAGTTACTTGTTGTTGCAGAATTAACAGTAAACTTTGAAGAAACAACTGCACCGGCTTCGACCTTTGCATCAGATGCCCCCCCCATGTCTGTCCACCATGCTGCAGAAGTTGCACTTCCTGTCCAGCCGGCGTCTGTTACTACTGTTACATCAACATAATAACTTGTGGTGATTGTATCGCTGTATTTTACTGTGACAGCATATTTTCCGCTTGCGGTTACAGAGTTGAGTGCAGATATATCTATTTTATATTCACTTATTTCTTTAGATGTATTGTCTGAATATGTTGCAGTAACTATAAGTCCGTTGCTTTCAAAACCAAACACCTCTCCTTTCAATGCGTAGAACTTTGTCTTTGCAGAACTTGGGTTTACAGCGATTGATTTAACTGCATTTGTAACTTCTACAGAATATTTGGCTGTAAAGCCCTTGTATGTTACAACAACTTCCTTTGTTCCGATTTTGTCAAACTTTCTTCCTTCTGCTATAGAAACTGTATAGTCAGTAACTTCGACTCCGGCTGCATCTTCTGCGGGGTTATAGCTGTGTGCAATAACCTTAAGGTCGCCCTTTGTAAAAGTATTGCCAATAACAAACGATTTTGTTCCGCCGCTTATTTCTATTGACTTTACCGCGTATCCGCCAACACTTGCACGGTCTTCTGTATTGTTCAGCTCAAGCTGACATCCTGTCATGGCCGCGGCAGCAATTGCAGCAATGACTCCTAAAATGAACATCGTCTTCTTCATAGTCCATTTCCTCCTGTTTACTTTTGATACGAGAATGTTAAGCCTTCAAAAAATGTTTGTCAAATTATTTTTGATACATATTGATTTTTTACGATATTCAACCCAGTTTTTCAATAATTTTTGATAATCAGGGTAGTATAACACGTGTAAATGCCAAGTTCATTCGATGGATATATGATATATATTGTTTTTTTTTGATATTTTCCTTGACAATCTTGAATTCATGCCGCATGATTAATAAAAAGTTCAACGTGCAAACAAACAAGAAGTTGGAGGAACCATGAAAATAACCAGAAAAACAGCCGCGTGCACAATTCTGGCTGCAGGCCTTGCGGCAACAGCTATTGCACAAGGCGCTTCACTTACCGCAGATTTTTCAAAAAAGACGAGCGTAAGTGACAATCTTTACGGAATCTTCTATGAAGACATAAACTACGCAGCAGACGGCGGACTCTACGGCGAAATGGTGCAGAACCGTTCGTTCGAATTCAGAAAGTCAAACCGCTCGCCTACAGAAACCTGGAAAGACGTAAACATAAGCGGTGCAAGCTCAAAAAGCCGCCTGCGTGCTGCAAAAACCGCACCGCTCAACGAAAACAACCAGGTCTACGCAACACTTACCGTAAAACAAGCCGGTGACGGAATGGCCAACAAAGGCTACGGCGGAATGCCTTTCGAAGCAGGAAAGAAGTATCCCGGTTCACTTTACCTGCGTTCCCCCGACGGAACAATCAAATCTGTTACAATAACAGCCGGAGGTTCAGGCAAAAACGCAAAAAAAGCAAAAGTTTCTATAGAAGGAATCACAACTGAATGGAAAAAATTTGAATTCACGATTATTCCTGAAGAAACAGTACAGAACGGTGAACTTGCAGTTTGTGCAGACACTGTGGGCAAACTTGACGCAGACTTTATTTCACTGTTCCGTGCAGACATTTACAGAAACGAACCCAACGGATTCAGAAAAGATCTTGCAGAAAAGCTCGAAGCCTTAAAGCCTGCTTTTGTAAGATTCCCCGGCGGATGTATTGTACACGGACTCAACCTCGAAAACCGCTATGAATGGAAAGACACTGTAGGACCTGTAGAACAGCGCAAAGAAAAGCTCAACTTCTGGGGCTACCAGCAGTCTTACGGAATAGGATTCTACGAGTACTTTAGGTTCTGCGAAGATATAGGAGCCGAGCCGCTTCCTGTTTTAAGCGTAGGAATGGCACACAACGGCGAAATATCCCCTGCATCAGACTACCAGAAATATGCACAGGATGCGCTTGACATGATTGAATGGGCAACAGGTCCCGCAACAAGCAAATGGGGAAAAATCCGCGCAGAAGCAGGACACCCGCAGCCGTTTAAACTTAATTATCTTGGAATAGGAAACGAAGACTGCGGACAGGACTACTTTGCACGCTTCAAGTACATTGCAGAAGCCGTAAAGGAAAAGTATCCGCATATCAAGACAATCATTTCTTCGGGCTACACCTACAACGACGTAAATTTCCACAACACATGGAGCCAGGTACGCGCATGGGAAAAAGGCAAAAAGACAGCCGGAATATGCGACCTTGTAGACGAACACTACTATAACGAATCTGCATGGTTCCTTACAAATGGTAAACGCTATGACAATCTGGACTTTTACCCGCGCGGTGAAGGACAGCCCAAAGTCTTTATAGGCGAATATGCATCATGGGTAGACGGAAGACGCAACAACCTTTACGCAGCCCTTACCGAGGCAGCCTACATGACATCAATCGAACGCAACGGTGACATAGTAGAAATTTCTTCCTACGCACCGCTTTTTGCAAAGGAAGGTTCAACACAGTGGGTTCCAGATATGATATGGTTCAACAACAGTGAATCATACCAGACACCGGACTATTATGTTCAGCAGCTTTTCTCTACAAACAAAAGCGACAATACCGTAAGTTACAGTCTTACACAGCCAAAAACAGCGCAGAAAAAGAATGCCATAGGCGGAACAGTAGGTCTTGGAACCTGGTCAACAACAGCCCAGTTCAAGGACATAAAGGTAACCGACGAAGACAGCAAAGAAGTACTCTATGATTCAAACGCAAAGTCTTCAAAAATTACCGACTTCAGGCAGGAAACAGGAGCCTGGTCAAAGAGCGGCCCGGTAATTGTACAGTCTTCTGCAGACATAAACGTACGAGCAGTTCTGAACAACGAAGCACAGACAGAAGGAATACAGAATTACACTTACGAACTCAAAGCCCAGAAAACAGGCGGTGCAGAAGGATTTTTGATTATGTTCGGAGTAAAGGGCAAAAAGCTTTACTGGTGGAACATGGGCGGCTGGGGAAACACACAGTCATGCATAGAAAAAGGAACGGCAGACGGCCGCACAATAATTGGTGACGCAAAGCCCCTTAACCTCGTAAATGGAAAATGGTATGACATAAAGATAGAAGTAAAGGGCGACTCCTACAGCTGCTATCTTGACGGACAGCTCATCCATTCCTATACCGACGCAATGAACTTTGACCCGCTTTATGCCCACATCGGTGACACAAAAGACGGAAAAGTAATCATTAAGCTCGTAAATGTTTCGGGAAGCGACCAGAACGTAGACATAAGCCTTAAAAATGCCCCGGCACTTGAGACTTCAGCAAAGGCAACAATTCTCTGCGGAAAACCCGAAGACGAAAACTCTTTTGCAAATCCAAAGAAAGTTTCGCCCGTAACAGAGACTATAACAGGAATTTCTGATTCATTTACGTACAAAACAAAGGCAAATTCGGTTACGGTGCTTAAGTTAAAAACAAAATAAACGTAAATTTGAAATATTAAAAGAACCTTAAAACAGGTATACTCCGGAACAGCTGCCACTTTTTGTTCCGGTTTATATAAACAAAATGCTGGCACAAAAGCATTTTAAGTTCGAATATACGCTTTTCATACCGTATGTTCGAACTTGCCTCCTTTTTTTTCGCCGGTCTGTAAAGTTTTTTCAGGCCGGTTTTTTTTATTCCAGTCCATAAATATCAATATTAATAATTGCAAATAATATTCAAAAAATATGGACAATATCAATAAATTGCGATACGATAGCAGAATGCAGGAAATAGAATCAACATTAGTAATTAATCCGTTGGAAGACATAAACAAACTCAAGGCTCTCGCTTCAGAACCAAGAATCCAAATGCTCAACCTTTTAAGGGAAAAAACACTCAACATCAACGAAATATCTGATGCCCTCAAGCTGCCGCAGTCAACTGTAGCCACGCACATTTCAATTCTTGAAGATGCAGGCCTTATTGCAACAGAGTCGGTAAAGGCAAAAAAAGGCAACCAAAAGCTGTGCTGCCCTTCGTTCAGAGAACTTCTTATCCAGTTCCCCGAAAAACACAACACGTCCGGCGACTTTATAGAAGTAGAAATGCCTATCGGAATCTTTACCGACTACCGTGTAACTGCCCCATGCGGACTGTGCTCTTCGGAACACATTATAGGCCTTCTGGACATTCCAGACTCTTTCCTTAACCCAGAAAGAATGAAAGCCGGACTTCTCTGGTGCGGAAGCGGTACTTTTGAATACAAATTCCCCAACAACACAATGTACGAGTCCAAAAAGATGACAAAACTCGAAGTAACCCTTGAACTTTCAAGCGAAACTCCGGGAACAAACACAAACTGGCCGTCAGACATAACAATGTGGATCAACAAAACAGACATCGGTACATGGGTCTCGCCCGGTGACTTCGGTGACAAGCGCGGCAAATACACTCCGGCCTGGTGGAAGCTAGAAGGCTCTCAGTACGGTCTTTTAAAGCATTTTTCGGTAACAAACGAAGGCAGTTTTGTAGACGGAATGAAAATTTCCGAAGTAACACTCGATGACCTTAAAATCCCCGAGCACCATTCAATCAGGGTCAAAATAGGCGTAAAAGAAGATGCCGAACACATGGGCGGAATGAACATCTTCGGAAAAGGCTTTGGCAACTACGATCAGGGAATTGTCCTGCGCTCCTACTTTAACTGACGCCGCATGAACAGACGGGTTATTTTTATAACCCATTTTTTTTTGATAAATATCAGATTTTCTTGTTGCAAATCCGCAAAAGTGGTGATAGAATATCATTTATGCGAGGTTTAATATGAATGAATCAATAATTGTTGATGTGGCCGACAAAAAGTCCACAATCAGCCGTGATATATACGGACACTTTTCCGAACACTTGGGCCGCTGCATTTACGGCGGTTTTTGGGTAGGAAAAGACTCTGACATTCCAAACATAAACGGTTACAGAAAAGACGTAATCAAAGCTTTCAAAGACATAGACATACCCAATCTTAGATGGCCGGGCGGATGCTTTGCCGACGAGTACCACTGGAAGGACGGAATAGGCCCTTCAGCAAACCGCAAGCGTATCATTAACACAAACTGGGGAGGCGTTGTAGAAGACAACAGCTTTGGTACACACGAATTCTTTGGACTGTGCGACGAACTGGGCTGCAAACCCTATGTCTGCGGAAACGTCGGTAGCGGTACAGTCCAGGAAATGGACGAATGGATAGAATACATGACGTTCAGCGGTGAAAGCCCCATGGCAAAACTGCGCGAACAGAACGGCAGAAAAGAAGCATGGAACCTTCCCTTCTTTGGTGTAGGAAACGAAAACTGGGGTTGCGGCGGAAACATGCGCCCCGAATACTACGCAGACCTTTACCGCAGGTTCCAGACATTTGTGCGCCAGTATGGAAAAGAAAAAATCATGAAAATTGCAGGCGGACCAAACGTAGACGACTACAACTGGACCGATGTTCTCATGAAAAACGCACACTGGCTCATGGACGGACTTTCCCTTCACTACTACACTTACGAATACCGCTGGGAAGACAAGAGATCTTCAACAGAATTCGATACAGAAGGCTGGTACAGGGCGTTAAAGAATGCATTCCGCATGGACGAACTTGTACGCAGGCATTCAGAAATAATGGACAAATACGACCCTGCTAAACGCGTAGCTCTTGTTGTAGACGAATGGGGCAGCTGGTATCTTCCCGAACCCGGAACAAACCCCGGCTTCCTTTACCAGCAGAATTCTGTACGGGATGCCGTTGTCGCAGGAATCGAGTTGAACATATTCAACAATAGAAGCGACCGCGTAAAAATTGCAAACATTGCACAGGCTGTAAACGTACTGCAGGCTCCTGTTCTTACAGAAGGCGACAAAATGGTTCTTACACCAACCTGGCACGTATTCCACATGTACAAGGGACATCAGGGCGCAACCCTTCTTGGAACATCGGCAGCATATTCAAGTGCGGGACTTTACGAAAAGGACATAACAGTTCCGGGACTGAGCGTTTCTGCTTCAGAAAAGACAGACAGTGCAACACAAAAGCCGCGCTATCTTGTTACGGCCGTAAACACAGACGCTTCTTCTTCAAAGAAAGTGGACATCTCTTTTGCAAACCTGGGCGCTTCAATTGCATCCGCTTCGGGTACAGTAATTACCGGCGACTGTATGAACACAATAAACACTTTTGACGATCCCGAGCGCGTTACAGAAAAAACGCTTTCGGTAACAGTAAAGGACGCAGACACTGTTTCAATAACAATGCCTGCACATTCCGTAGCTTCGGTAACCGTTCAAATCTAGAAGGAAAAGATGAAGCAGCCCTGTCCTGAATGTGAACTTCGCGCAATACAGAGTTCAATAACAAAAGAATCCCTTGAACGCGAAGTTTCAGGCATGAAGTATGTTGAAGGAATAACAGCCTGTGAAAGCCAGTTCAGAAAAAGAATTGGCGTATGCGAAAAATGTTCCTCACTGGTTTCACAGATAATGTGTTCGGAATGCGGGGCCTACGTTCTGTTCAGGGCAAAAAACAAAAAAAGCAGCTGCCCGCGAGCAAAATGGGCTGCACAAGGATGTTAAAAATGAAAACAAAAGTTACAGTTGCAAAAGAATTCAAAATAGGAAAAGTAGACGACAATTTATTCAGTTCGTTTATTGAACATCTGGGACGCGCCGTTTATACCGGCATTTACGAACCCGGCCATCCCGACGCAGACGAACAGGGATTCAGGCGTGATGTAATAAAAATGGTTTCTGACCTTAAGGTAAGCCTTGTACGCTACCCCGGCGGAAACTTTCTTTCGGGCTACAACTGGAAAGACGGAATAGGACCGCGTGAAAACCGCCCGGTAAGATTGGATCGCGCCTGGCACACAATAGAGCCCAATCTTATAGGAATTGACGACTTTTACGACTGGACCCAAAAAGCCGGAACAAAAATAATGGGCGCCGTTAACATGGGAACAGGCACACCGCAGGACGCCGGCGATCTTGTAGAATACTGCAACTTTCCCAAAGGTACTTACTGGAGCGATTTGAGACGCAGCAACGGGCACGAAAATCCGTACGGAATAAAAACCTGGTGCATAGGAAACGAAATGGACGGCCCGTGGCAGATCTGTCACCTGAGTGCCGAAGATTACGGAAAAAAAGCGCTCGAAACCGCAAAAATAATGAAGTGGACCGACGAAGACATAAAACTTGTAGTATGCGGAAGCGCTTCTTCAAGTATGCCCACTTATCCGGAATGGGACAGAATTGTTCTTGAACACACATACGATGTTGCAGACTACATTTCAATCCACCGTTATTTTGAAAACTACGGCGATGACGATGACTTTCTGGCTTCTTTCTACGACATGGATCAGTTTATAAAAACATGCGCGGCAACATGCGATTATGTAAAGGCATTGAAGCGCAGTTCAAAAACAATGTATCTTTCGTTCGACGAATGGAACATCTGGTACCAGCAGAAAAAAGAACCGCACCCGTGGATGACGGCACCAAGAATTCTGGAAGACCACTATTCACTTCTTGACGCGCTTGCCTTCGGCGGAATGGCGATTACCCTTCTTAACCATGCAGACCGTGTAAAAGCCGCCTGTCTTGCCCAGCTGGTAAATGTAATTGCACCGATTTTTACGGAACCGGGAAAAGGCGCATACAGACAGGCAATTTACTGGCCGTTCAGGGACATCTCATTCTTTGGCCGCGGAACATCACTCACGCCGATTGTAAACTGCGAAAACAAAGTAACAAAAAAGTACGGCGAAGTTCCGGCAGTGATATTTTCATGCGTGCACAACGAAGAAAACGGTGAAATTTCTGTATTTGCACTCAATACAAACAAAACAGAAAGCTCGGTCACAGAAATAGACTTGAAATCATTCGCAAAAACAAGCATGATTTACAGGACAGAACTCACCGGCGATAATTTAAGTGCAAGAAATTCACTTGAAAATCCCGATGCCGTAAGTCCAAAAAACGTTCCGCTTGAACAGAGCGACAGCGGAATTTATACACTGGAACTAAAACCTGCATCATGGAACGTAATAAGATTCAAAATGCAGGCAGAAAAATAATCTATATAGGAGGGAGTATAAAAAATCCGCCGAAATGGCGTCGGCTTTTTTAACTCAAAGTTTGCGTTGCGAACTTTCTTATAGAACTGCGTTTTTCACTTCGTTGCAAAACGCAATAAAAACCTTTTTGACTGTTGAAACAGTCTTCAAATGTTTTTATAGGAGGGAGTATAAAAAATCCGCCGAAATGGCGTCGGCTTTTTTAACTCAAAGTTTGCGTTGCAAACTTTCTTATAGAACTGCGTTTTTCACTTCGTTGCAAAACGCAATAAAAACCTTTTTGACTGTTGAAACAGTCTTCAAATGTTTTTATAGGAGGAAATATGGAACTGGCTAAATATGAATTCTGGTTTATTACCGGAAGTCAGGATCTTTACGGAGAAGACACACTCAAACAGGTGGCAAAGGACTCCAAGGACATTGTGGAATCACTTAACGCAAGCGGCGCACTTCCCTGCGAACTTGTATGGAAGCCTACACTTCTGACTCCGGATTCAATCCGCAGCACTCTTGAACAGGCAAATGCCGATGACAAATGTGCCGGAATAATCTGCTGGATGCACACATTCAGCCCGGCCAAGATGTGGATTGCAGGACTGAGCGCCTACAAAAAGCCGCTTCTTCAGCTTAACACACAGTACAACGAAAAAATTCCGTACGCAACAATGGACATGGACTTCATGAACCTTAACCAAAGTGCACACGGAGACCGCGAATTCGGTTACATAACAAGCCGCATGGATCTTCCGCGCAAGGTCATTGTAGGACACTGGGCAAATTCTTCCACGCAGAAACGCATTGCCGACTGGATGAGAGTAGCACGCGCCGTAGCAGACGGAAAATCACTTCGTGTACTGCGCTTTGGTGACAACATGCGCGAAGTTGCAGTTACTGACGGAGACAAAGTTGCAGCAATGATTCAGTTCGGCTGGTCTGTCCCCTACTACGGAATCGGTGACCTGGTTGCCTACATGAATGAAGTAAGCGAAGCAGACATCAACGCACTGTTCGACCGCTACAACGAAGAATACGAAATTGTTTATGGAAGCGACAAACAGTACACAATCGACCACATAAAGGAACAGGCAAAAATAGAAATTGCACTGCGCCGCTTCCTTAAGGACAACAACGGAAAGGCACTCTGTACAAACTTTCAGGATCTCTGGGGAATGAAACAGCTGCCGGGCCTTGCAATACAGCGTCTTCTTGCAGACGGATACGGCTTTGGTGCAGAAGGTGACTGGAAGACTTCGGCTTTTGTACGTACATTCAAGGTAATGACAGACGGTCTTGTAGGCAACGGAAAGGGAAATGCCTTTATGGAAGACTACACTTACAATCTTGAACCCGGAAAAGAAGCAGACCTCGGAAGCCACATGCTCGAAGTTGACCCGCAGATTGCTGTTTCAAAACCGCGCATTGAAGTTCATCCGCTTGGCATAGGCGGAAAAGAAGATCCGGCACGTCTTGTATTCAACTCAAGCACAGGTAGTGCACTCTGCGCTGCTGTCGTTGACATGGGCAACAGATTCCGCTGCGTAGTCAACGAACTTGACGTAATAAAACCAGAAGCAGAACTTCCAAAACTGCCTGTTGCCCGCGTATTGTGGAAGCCGCTTCCAAACCTTACGACTTCGGCAGAAAGCTGGATTCTTGCAGGCGGCGGTCACCACACAGCATTCAGCAACATCATAACTACAGACATGCTCCGTGACTGGTGCGAGATGGTAGGAATCGAATGTGCCGTAATCGACGCAAATACAACTGTTCCCCAGTTCAGAAATGAATTGAGATGGAATGCTGCTTATTACAACAATAAATGTATTTAATTAACATCGGTCATACCGCTGTTAATTAAAACTTACAGTTGCTGCACAACTGCCAAAAAAAGGCTGCCACGGAAAACCGTGGCAGCCTTTTTTATTTTATTTGGCAAGGCATGCGTCGAGTTCGGCGCTTATTTTTTCGCGGTCAAGATTCTGGCCTATTATACACAGTTTTATCATGCGGTCACCAACCTTTTCATCCCATTCAGCCTTTATTGCCGGATTGTCTGCAAGAATGCGTTTCTGTTCCGCAGGAGAAGAAGCAGCAACCCACTGTCCTGAATATCCTGCCTGAATCTGTCTTCCTGAAGTTTCAAAAACCCATGCCATTTCGCTCTCATCAGCAAACCACATGAGTCCCTTGCAGCGGATAATGTTGCGCGGCCATTTGTTTGCATATTCGTCCAGAAGCTGTCTGTCAAACGGGCGGCGGCGGTAATAGACAAAAGTTCCTATTCCGTATTCGTCTTCGCTTTCACCTTCATGGCGGTGTTCGTGATGATGATGCTCATGTTCGTGCTCATGCTCTTCATGGTCGTGATCATGTTCGTCATGATGTTCATGTTCTTTATGCTCATCTTCGTCTTCATCTGCTTCAAGCTTCTGGCACCAGCCTGCACTTGCATAAACTTTGTCAAAGTCAAATGAACCTGTAGCAAGAACGTCTTCTACCGCAACCTCGCCCCTTGAAGTTTCAATAATTTTTACACCAGGGTGAATTGCGTTGATTACGGCATGAACTTTTTTCATCTGTTCGTCAGTAACAAGATCACGCTTGTTTATTACAAGTGTAGAACAGAATTCAATCTGCTGTACAAGAAGCGACTCTATGTCTTCTTCTCCCATGTTTTTTGAAAGAAGCTTGTCTCCGCCTGCAAATTCATCTACAAGGCGGGCTGCATCTACAACGCCCACAACATTGTCCAGTTTTCCATTTCTGATGGTTTCAAGTTCCTGGGCAATAGGCATCGGTTCACAGACACCGCTGGCTTCTATCATGATATAGTCATATTTTTTTGTTTTGATAAGATTTTCTATGTTCTGGGCAAGCTGTGTCTTGAGTGTACAACAGATGCATCCGTTTGTAAGCGGAACAATGCTGCTTGTATCTGTAATCTTTGCCCCGTCAGCAATAAGCTTGGCATCAACATTCACTTCACCTATGTCGTTGACAATTACCGCGACCTTGTATCCTTTCTGGTTGGAAAGAACCCTGTTCAAAAGAGTTGTTTTTCCGGCTCCGAGATATCCGCACAAAAGCGTCATCGGCGTCAATTTCTTTTCCATTTTAATTACCTCGTATATAATATAGTAATAAATTTTACACAAAATGACCATATTCAGCGGAATAATTTTATAGTTGTTTTTTCAGCAATTATGGGCGATAATATTATGAAAGATTATTAACAAAACTTAATTAGCAGGAGTTATCATGTCAAAAATGAAAAAGGAAAAACATTTGTTAACCAGAATTCTGCTTATCGTTGCAGCGACGTTTCTGATTATAAATACTTTTCAGGTAGTTCTTATTGTAGAAAGAACAAAAAAAATTACAAACCAGCAGATTGAATCTGACTATACAGATTTAACAAAGTCTTATGCCAGTCAGGTTGTTCTTAAACTGTCAGAATACAAAACGGCCCTTGATTTTTATATAAATTCCGATGCTGCCCAAACAGGTGACACAGAAGAAATTGTAGACTGGCTCAGAACAACAACATCAAAAAGAAACAAAATGTTTGACTACGTTGCCTGGGTAGATGAAACAGGAAAGTTCCAGGCAGACAACGGTAACGAAACTTTTGTTACACAGCGCGATTATTACCAGGCAATCGTAAAAAACGGTGCCGACGAGTTTATTGACAACCCCGCTACTTCTTTGATTACAGGAAAAACAATAATCCACGTCTGCCGTGCCGTAAAATATGGCGGTAAAAACATAGGCTTCTTTACAGGAATAGTTTCTATGGAAACAATAAATAAACTTGTAAAGGATATTAGACTCGGCGAAACACGTATTGCTACTCTGTTTTCAGGAAACGGAAAAGTTATTTCAACCAGCGGCGATCTTGATGAAATGGAAACCCTTGCCGCAGACAAAGCAAACAATGATTTAAAAAATCATATTCAGACAAACTCAACTTCCGAATATGCAGGACACTTCTGGAACAGGAACCCTAACGGCCACAAGCAGTTCAACATCTTCAGCGGCATAAGCGGAACCCAGTGGAGTCTTGTTATAATGATTGAAGGCGCACAGATATTCCGTATAGCAAACGAAATAATTCTTTACATGGGCGTCGCATCTGCAATTCTTGCCGTAACACTTATTCTTGTTCTTTCACTTTGCGTCGTTTCAATAATGAAACCGCTTGGTGTAGTAGAAAAAACACTTCAGGGCATTTCGTCGGGCAATGCAGACCTTTCAAAGAGAATTTCGGTAAAGACAAATGCAGACAACGAAATTGGACGTCTCGCAAGCGAATTCAACACCTTTGTAGAAAAACTGCAGTGTATTATAATTGCAATGAAGCAGACAAAAACCGAACTTGTCGCGGCCGGAACAAAACTAAACGACAGCACAGAAGACACGGCTGCTTCAATTACACAGATTATCGCCAACATCGAAAGCATGACAGGCAACATAGGCGCCCAGTCAGAAAGTGTTGCCCAGACAGCCAGCGCGGTAAACCAGATTGCTTCAAACATCGAGTCACTCAACAAGATGATAGAAAACCAGTCTGCAAGCGTAACAGAAGCCTCTGCCGCAGTAGAAGAAATGATAGGCAATATCAATTCGGTAAACAATTCCGTCACAAAAATGGCAGAAGAGTTCAACCAGCTTGAACAGAAGGCCGCAGACGGTGTTCAGAAGCAGGACGACGTTAACGCACGCATTCAGGTAATAGAAACAGAATCACAGGCTCTTCAGGAAGCAAACACTGTAATTTCAAATATTGCAGAACAGACAAATCTTCTTGCCATGAACGCGGCCATAGAAGCAGCCCACGCAGGTGAAGCAGGAAAAGGATTCAGCGTTGTTGCAGACGAAATCAGAAAACTTTCCGAAACTTCAAGTTCACAGTCAAAGACTATCGGTGAACAGCTCAAAAAGATTACCGACAGCATTCAGGAAATGGTCACAGCTTCACAGGAAGCAGGAATTTCGTTCTCCAGTGTTTCGAGCGGCATCAACATGATAAACAACCTTGTTCAGGAAATAAAAAATGCAATGCAGGAACAGGGAGAAGGTTCCAAGCAGATTTCAATTGCCCTTAACAGCATGAATGACAGCACTTCCGAAGTGCGCACGGCATCTTCTGAAATGTCTGAAGGAAACAAGACTATCCTCGAAGAAATAAAAGTACTTCAGAATGCAACACTTAGCATGAAGGAAGGAATGGAAGAAATGAATATCGGTGCAAAGAAAATCAACGAAACCGGCTCAAACCTTTCATCTATCTCAGAAAACATGAAGAGTTCAATTACAAAAATCGGTGATGAAGTAGACCAGTTCCAGGTCTGATTTATTCCGTATTGAACGAAGGGGCTGTCCTTATGCGGGGCGGCCCTTTTTTTATTGATTACAACCTGTTTTTTTCCTATACTTGTAAATGAAAACAATATCTATAGGAGGCTTGTATGGCACTTAATGTAAACGAATCAAATTTCCAGACAGAAGTCCTTGAGAGCGAAAAAACAGTTCTTGTTGACTTTTGGGCACCCTGGTGTGGTCCCTGCCAGATGATGGGGCCGGTTGTAGAAGAAATTGCTTCTGAAAACCAGGATATAAAAGTCTGCAAAGTAAATGTAGATGAAAATCCTTCTCTTGCTTCAAAGTACGGCATAATGAGCATTCCGAATTTTATTGTATTCAAAAATGCACAGCCCGCAGCACAGACTGTCGGTGCCTGCCAGAAAGCAGATCTTCTGAAACTTGCCGGAAAGTAACAGAAATGAGAGAAATATGCCTCAAATGTTTCAGACCGCTGTCTTCCTGTTTCTGCAAATATACAAAAACAGTAGATTCGGGAATTAAATTTGTCTTTTTAATGCACCCGAAAGAAGCAAAAAGACAGCGCACGGGAACAGGACGCATGGCCGCCGCTTGCCTTCCCCAAAGCGAAATTCTTGTAGGCATAGATTTTACAAAGAACCGCCGTCTCTGCGAACTGCTTTCAGACCCGTCATATTACCCGGTACTTTTGTACCCCGGAAAAGACGCCTGGACCAGCCGCAGGGAAGGTTTTGCACAGTCGGTTGCAGGAAAAAAACTTCTTGTAATCATAATAGATTCAACCTGGTTCTGTTCAAAAAAGATGCTCAGAATGAGCCCCAACGTAACTGCCCTTCCAAAACTTTCATTTGCAGGAAATTACAGAAGCATTTTTACCTTCAAGCACGAACCTGCAGAATACTGCGTTTCTACAATAGAATCGTGCTACTATATAATCAAAGAAATGCAGGAAGCCGGTATTGTTTCAAAAGACGCAGAGCCCGAGCCTCTGATGGACACTTTCAAAAGAATGATAGTCTGGCAGCTTGAAAAAGAAAACGAACGCATAGAGTCGGGCGTTCCCGGAACACACGCCATAGACTGGAAGTACACAAAAATAAAGGATGTACCGTCGTTTACACTGTCAGACGGAACCCAGATCGGCGGTAGAAGAGAAGCCGACCAGGGTTCCCGAAAGGTGATTAAATAAAGGACAATTCCCTATTTTACATACTCTTTCGAGCTGTTTTTTGTACCGGGTGTTGTTTCAGAAACAACCATCCAGTCTTTTTTGGAACTGCAGATATTCTGCGGGTCAACCGACTCCAGATTCTGTCTTGCCATACTTCTTGTTGCAGCAGTTGTCGTTATATAGTCGCTGCAAAAGGCACTTGCCAAAGAACAGCTTTTGTTTCCTTCACTGTCAAGCCAGACACCGCTCTCTTCTACAGCAGAAACTGTTTTTGCATATTCTTCTTTCCATTCAGTAAGAGTGCTCTTTGCAAAAACCAGGGCATCCATTACCGCACCTGACGAGCCCTTAAGGACAATTATGTCTGAATCAGAATAGCACGACTTTAGATTTTCAGACCACAAGTCTCTGGCAGTATCACATGAATCCATGTGCACAGAAAGTGTTAAATCGTCACCCGTTTCGCTTACCATACCGTCTTCAACAACATCGGCGGTTGTTCCCCGGCGCGGGTGAACCGTAATATACTCACCCTTATTTACATCTATTGCAGGAAATGTATATTTGCGTTCGTTACCGTCACCGGCGGAATAAAGTTCCATTCCGGACAGATTGCCGCCTTCAAGAACATAAAGTTCAACAAATTCACACCTGTGCGTCTTAACACCGTTAACTGTGGCCGTTCCGTAAGCGTTACGTACTTCAGAAAGACACAAAACGGCCGGGCTGGCATTGTAACCTGTAAAAGGAATGCTGAACGTAAGTGAGTTTCCCTTTTCGTCACTGGCCCGGCCTTCAAGTACATAAGACTCGCCTATAACCGTTCTGTCAGAAAACTCAATTGTGTGTGTTTCAACCGAAGACGACGCAGAAGAAGATGCTGGCGTACCCGAACCACTGCCTTTTGCTGCGCCGGTAAACAAAAACAGGCTGTCAAGCGTTACCGGTTTTGAAAATTCAATTGTAGAAGACAAAGAATCATTCACGCAGAAGGACTCTATTTCAGGAGAAGTGTAGTCGCCCGAAAGCATTCCGATTCCGTCTACAGTCGAGCGGCAGTTTACCGCCAGCAGGACACAAAATACCAGTGCAAAAGCAGGAAGCACCGACTTAAGAAGATAAAGCCTTAAAGTTCTCATAAAAAACCTCTGTTATTCAATTTGGGATTTTCAAATAACCCCTACTTGATAAATAGCATCTGTTTTTTCTTTAAAGCAAAAAAAAGTGCGATTTTCTAAAAAAAACCGCACTTTTTTTCAAATCAGAAGTTTTAATCAGAATCTGACTGTTTCTACCATATACCTTATAGAAGTTCCAGTATCGTCTTCCAGAGTTTTCTGTACAACAAACACAAGACTTTTTCCTGACTTGTCACCAAAAATCTTTTCTATTCTGTAAGAAGTAATTCCCTTGCGCTTAAAGTCCGGTGTTCCGACTTTCCATGTACCAACCACGGAACCCGCCGCATCTTTTTTTACAAGATTTATATAGAAGCGTGAACGGACATTTTTTCCCTTTCCTTCATAAGACGGAACAAGTGTTACTTCATAGAAAATAGATTTGTCTTCAGTTGAATTCTCGAAGTCCTTGAAAGAAATTGTATCTGTAGCAGACTTTCCGTTTTCTTCATAAAGATACAAAAGCGTGTCGGTTCCGGCAGGGGATGCGGCATACTTTGAAATTTTCCATTCAACTTTGTCTTTCAGTTCAGAATAGGCTTTTTTTCCTGATATTTCTGAATTTGAAGACTCAGAAGAATTTTTATATACCCCGCCCGGAACAAAATCATTTTTTGCAACATCAACCGTATAGATTTCGGCCCACGGCTTGTAGTTGACATCGGTTTTTCCATACTGACCAAAAAGATAAGTTTTTCCGTCTGCAGAAAATCCTATATCATCAAAAACAGCAGCATCTCCGGCAGCAACAAATGCAGCTCCAAGACCGGCAAAAATCAAACCCAAAAGAAGTTTTTTCATTACTCCTCCAAAAAATATTTAAAGACTGAATCAACAGCCAGACAGCCCCAACAAATTGAAGTTTTTAAAGGTAATCTTCATTTAGTTTATCGGAATCAAAAATGCTGCACTTTACTAAAATCAAACTCTCGTGCTATTCTAACAGTATGACCATCAAGACGCGCAACAGACTTTTAATCGCATTTCTAATTTTAAGTTCCCTGACACTCATTACAAACGCGCTTATTGTCATATGGGCGGCTTTTTCAGGCGGAATCACACCTCCCGAAGGCGTAATAAGAACAATTTCCATTTCACTGCCGGCTTTTAAATACAGTTTTCACGCTGT
Organism: Treponema peruense; assembly: GCF_016117655.1. NCBI lineage: Bacteria > Pseudomonadati > Spirochaetota > Spirochaetia > Treponematales > Treponemataceae > Treponema > Treponema peruense. The sequence continues at coordinate 783,042 of NZ_CP064936.1, read as the reverse complement.
AATTGCATCTGTTTTTGTACTGTCTCTTGCGGCCCCGGTTCTTTCCTTCATTATATTCAAGCGCTTTGAAAAAACACCGTCGCTCGAAGTCTTTTTCTTCTGTGGTTTTCTTATCGGCTGCCTTTCGGAATGTATGCGGCTTTTAATACCGCTGTTCGATCTTTGGAAGACATATTCAATTTTTATTGTTGCTGTAGGAAAGATAGTAATTTGCGGCAGAATACTCGCTCCCCTGTCTCTTTTTTTTGCGGCGGCCTTCAGCGGTACAGACTACAGACAGGACGCAGAGCGCAATTTCATGATACTGATTATTGTTGCAATAGTAATGGGGCTTCTTTTTCCTCTGGACACCGGGCACACGACTTCTACATGCACAGTTCTCTGGAGTTTCAGAACGCCTTTTATGCTCATGAAGCTGGTACTTATGGCAGCAACATTTTCTATTCTGGCAGTGGAATCGCACGTAAAAAACAGCCCCGACCATCTAAAAGCTGCCATAGGAATTACAATACTTGAGGCAGGCTACTTTATGCTGTGTTCGGCTGACTGTTATATTCTTGCCGCAGCAGGAACAGTTCTTCTTGTATACGGAGCCTACAGGTATCTTACTTCAATTCACAATATGTACATGTGGTCTTAGCACGCATTTCTGAACAACAGATGCTTTTAAAAAAGAAGTGCCTGTGAAATTCCGCCAAGCAGAACCGGTATAAGAATATTGTCAAAGTCCTTGAGCGGCAGAAGTTCAATTATCATTCCTACAGAAGCAATTATAAGCGCAACAGACGAAGAGTTTTCAATCCCCGAAGAAACGCAGGCTGCAAAACAGGAAATAAAAATTGCCGTAAAGCACGTAAGACTTCCTTCTGCAGTTTTTCCTCCTGTAAGCGGAATGTGCGCCTTTCCGAACAGTTTTCCTGAAAGACTTGCAAGGCCGTCACCAAAAGCCAGTGCATATATTCCGATAGAAGATGCAAGCGGCTGCCATAAAATAGAAGAAGCAATTATTCCCGAAACAAGGGTAACAGGCCCCAGAACAAATTTATTTTCATCCCTTTTGCGGGCAGCTGCGGCTGTTATTGAAGAAACAACAGGAACAGGATGCCCGGTCATTCTTAAAAACTCAGATGCTGAATATAGAACGAGGGCTGCAAAAAGAAGAGCCATTACCGGCATGTACCAGACAGAAAGCAGTGACGGTACAAATGCACTGCAGAGATGAATGGATTTTCTGAATACTTCCTTTAGAATTCCTATGAATTTCTGCCGGTTGCGTATTCCTTCATTCAGTTCCATATTACTCAAGAATATCCTCACCATAAAGCGTTCGCGGTATTTGGGTATAAATTTCAGGGTTGAATTCCGAACCAGTAGTTACAGTATACTTTACGTTCTGTTCCGCAAGATTCGAACCTTCCATTCTTATCATTGTAGTCTGGTTTCTTGTAAGGGCATCCCACGCACGCATACTGTTCTGGTAATTTACAATTGCCTGTGCATTAAGAGAACTGTCGCCTGTCATTCCGGCTATACGGGTAAGGGTTACGCCAAGATTGTTTGCAGCACGCATATATGTGTCAACAAGATCTGCCTGATCTTCCCTTACCTGCGGGAACAGAATATGATGTCTTTCTTTTTCTGAATCTAGAATTCCCAAAAGACGCTCATAATATCCACGGGCTACAAAATTGTCACCGCTCAAACTGAGTGTATTTGCAAGGGCCAGAAGAAGGTGCGTATCGTTTGCGCTTGCATCCTGGCTTCTTATAAACGAACCGAGGGCTGCAGGATAATTTTTCTTGTGATACTGGATGTTTCCTATCTTATACCTTACAGAAGAAGTGTCAAAACTATTGTTTACGGCTTCCACGTAATTTGAAAGAGCCTTGTCTGGATCACCTGCCACAAAATAATATATATCGCCCATATCTGCATAAAGGCGGCCTACATCTTCTGTTCCCTTAAAGCCCGCATTTTCGCGCTCCCTTTCAAAAAGCTCCAGTCCCTTTGCATAGGTTTCTTCGGCTGGAATATAATTGCGCGCATCTTTGTATTCTTCACCGCGGAATCTGTATGCATTTATGAATTTGTATGTATCACGCGGGCTGCGTGTCTTCTGTGCTTCAAACTGTTCAATTGCCGAGTCAAACAGGGCCGCCGCACCCTTACTGTTGCTGGTTTCCCTGTAATAGCGTCCCATGTTGTAAAGTGCAACTGCATTTTTGTCGTCTGCCTTAACTGCACGTTCAAGAAGATCCCTTACATCTTCTATAGAAGAGCGAAGGTGTGCTTCAGACGGTCTCAGGCGGCCGAATCTCTTGTCAAGAAGGTATCCGCTAAGTTCGGTAAGGTCATCAGAACCGAGTGCCTTCTTTCTTGGATAGAAATATTCCTTGTATGACAGAACCTGGGCAAGGTTGTCTGTGCGTATACTGTACCGCATTTTGCGTGAAAGGTACAAATCCTTTGAACCGTACATGTTTATCAAAAGAGTATACTGCTCGTCTGCCAGCGGAAATTTGGACTGGTCACGTTCTGTAGCCCATTCCAGGTAAACATCACCAAGCTTTAAAAGAGCCCTTTCGTCATTTATATGGTAGTCAAGAACTTCGCGCTTGAGTATGCGTTCTGCTTCTTCGTAGTTATAAAGATCGTAAAGTTCCATGTCTGCCCAGTCAAGTCCGGCAAAAATTTCATGCCTGTAGCGGGACAGAATAGACTTGTACATAAGGCGTGAACGCTCATACTGTTTGTGTTCGCGGAAGCCCGACGCATATCTGTAGAACCATTTTTTTGAAGGATGGTAAGTAAGAGCCGTGTTGAATTTATCGTCGGCCTGGGGATAAAGTCCCGCTTCCAAAAGAGTATATCCCTGGTGGTAAAGGGATGAGGCGCGCGCGGGTTTGTAAATAAATACATTTGTAAGCGTAAAAATGCAGAAAACCATGACAGCCGCAAAGGCCGTAAGAATAGCTCCCGGTATAATGCGGTTTTTGAGCTGGTATTCCATGGACTTTTTGTAGGCTTCGTATTCTGCGGCTGATCTTCTCTCAAAGTCGCGCGGTACTTCGAGCGTAATGTCCAGCATTTTTTCTATGTCAGATGCAAGACTGCGCGCCGGTACCTTTCGCAAAACTTTTTCCAGTATAGAAAAAACAGCGTCGTCGGTAAATTCGTCCTTAACGACAAGTTCTTCAAGTGCAATGCGAACGTTGAGCGGGTATTCCGAAAGATTTTTCTGAAAACGCTTGTATTCGGCATCAGTAAAGGAATTCTTGGGACTTTCCATCGCCCCGGAATAATCGGGTGTTTCTACTTTGGGCTTGTGTTCAAGATCGGCAGTTACTGTATCAGAAAATCCCGGAATGCTGAATTCACCATCTCCGCCAAAAGAAAAATCATCTGAATCAGAAGAAGATTCAGGTTCAGAACTAAAGTCAACGCCGTCCATCTCTGGTGCACTGAACACTTCTTCGGGAACATCCATGTCGGGTGCAGGCTCGGAGCCTTTTTCGGGAAGGTTAAAAAAGTCATCCGGAACAGCTTCAAGTCCGCCGGTTTTATCACCTTCATCAGAAGGGGCGCTTATGTCGTCGTCCAGCCCGTCGGTGTTGAACATATCATTTACAGACTCTGAAGGTTCATTCTGTTCAGCTGTAGTGTTGTTTTCTGTATTTTCTTTACTGCCGTCATCTGTATCAGGAAAGTCCGGAATATCGGGCATGTCAGAAAAGTCGGGCATATCCGTTTCTGTATCTTCTGCTGCGGAATCTGAAGTTTCTGCGCCAAAATCTTCCGGTAGACCGTCAAAACTTTCGTTACCAGGTAAATCGTCTGTTCCGCTCTCAGGTGCAGATTCGGGTTCGGGTGCAGGTTCGGGGCTCTTTTTATCCTGAAACGGCTGTTCGGGAGCGACATCAGATATTCCGTCAAATTCGGACGGAATTCCGTCGTTCATATTGATTGACTCAAAGTCCCCGTCAAAATCACTGTCGCCTGTAGAAGACGCAATCGGTGCACTTTCCTCTTTTTTACCGTCTTTATCGCCCGGTTCATCAAACAAACCTGAAAAACCAAAATCTGGTTCAGAAGAAGGCGTATTCTGTGCGGCGGCAGGCTTTTTTACCTGCTGTTCCGGTTTTGGCGCAGGTTCTGCTTTTTTTACAGGTCTTTGTACAGGTTTTGGCCGGGGTTTGGAAACAGGTTTTGGTTCAGGTTCAGTTTTGGGCTTTGGTGCAAGAAGAGCATCCAAATCCATGTCTTCTATGGGCACTTCTATGGGTTCAGGTTCTGGTTCTGGCTCAGAAGGTTCATCCTGAAAGTCGCTTAAATCAAGGTCAGAAAAATCCATGTCACTTCCGGCCGAAAGAAGGTCAGAAACATCAGGGGCAGCAGCAACAGGTGTCAGAGGAGCAGTATCTTCATCGGAATCAGAAGACTCGCCCGTAATATCAGAGAAATCGTTTGCCTCGCGTTCCATTTCGGCAGCGGCGGCATCGGCCTGAGCCTGCTCTTCCTCTGAAAGCGTCGGCATCCCCAGTTTAAAGTCATCAGAATCGTCCCTGTCCTCCACATCTGAAGGAATGGAAACGGTCACGGGTTTTTCACCGCGGGCCGAACGAATCTTGACCTCATCTCCGAGATTCAATAAATCTGCATTAAACTTCTGAAGCTGGCTTAATCCTGGCATGACCTGTTATTATACTCCGCAAACGGCTAGTTTTTCAACCGACTGACGCCGGCCTGAATATCCCTAAAATTATCGGAAAAATTTACCGTGGGGGTTAGAAAACAATTTTTTTCTTAACACTAAACGCTTTGTGAATTCCGGCCGAAAATATAGGCATGAAAAGACTCATTTTTTGCGCACTTATGCTTGCACTGCAAATCACAGTGTTTGCGGCAGAAACTCCAGCTCCCCTTACCGATACCGAGCTGGACATTGCCGAAATAGTTGCCGAAATTCAGACTGCAGGAAAACCTTATGTCAAAAACGGATACGCGGTCTTTACGGCAGACAAGAATGCCCGTCACGTAGGAATTGCCGTGGACTTTGAGAATTTCAATACAATCCACTCTTTTATGAAAAAAAATCTGCGCGATGAAAATTACGAAATAAAGGATTCGGTTTATTTTTATGTAATGCGTCTTCCAAAAAATACCAGTCAGATTGACTACAGGCTTGTTATAGACGGACTTTGGACTGTTGACCCGAACAATCCGCAGACAGTTTACAGCCCCGAAACATCCCTCATGCTGTCACGCTTTTACACAAACATTGAAAAAGAAGAAGCAACAGAAACAATTTCTTCGGGAACGGTTCGTTTTGTTTATAAAGGAAAATCGGGTGAAAGTATAAGACTTGGCGGGAATTTTACAAACTGGGACAGCTGGATCTACAAACTTGTAGAAGTGTCTCCGGGAACATACCAGCTTGATCTGCCTCTGCCTCCCGGAACATACGAATATGCATTTTATACAGGAATGACGTCTTTCCCTGACGAAAGTAACCCCGAACGGTGCTACACCAATGACGGAAAAGTAGCGTCACTCCTGGTAGTCAATTAAAAGCCTGAACTAGAACTTGAATCCGCCGGGCATTTTGAATCCCTGCGGAAGGTTCATGCCGCCCATGCCGCCAAGACCGGACATATCCATTCCGCCCATCTGCTGCATAAGTTTTGCCTGCATTCCCCTGTTTCTTGTAAGTTTTTTCATTGCCAGTTTTGTTTTTTCAAACTGTTTTATAAGTTTGTTTACTTCCTGTACAGAAGTACCGCTGCCCTTTGCAATGCGCTTTCTTCTTGCAGGTCCTATAATAAGGTGGTTTCTGCGTTCCTTAAGAGTCATGCTCTGGATAATGGCTTTCTGGTGCTTCATTCCGGCTTTGTCTATCTGGTCTTCTGAAATCTGGCCTGCAAGACCCGGCATCATGTCAAGAATCTGGCTCATGCTTCCCATTTTTTCTACAGACTGCAGCTGGTCAAGCATGTCCTGAAGCGTAAACTCGTTGCGCATCATCTTTTTCTGCATGCGCTCGGCTTCCTGAGCATCAACTGTCTGCTGGGCTTTTTCTACAAGAGAAACAACGTCGCCCATTCCAAGAATTCTGCTTGCAATTCTGTCTGGATGGAACGGCTCAAAGTCTTCTGTTTTTTCTCCTGTTCCTATAAACAGAATAGGTTTTCCTGTTATTGAACGCAGAGAAAGGGCAGCACCACCGCGGGCATCTGAGTCAAACTTTGTGAGTATAACACCGGTAAGTCCCAGCTGTTCGTCAAAGCTCTTTGCAATGTCTACAGCATTCTGACCAGTCATTGAGTCTGCAACAAGAACTGTTTCTACAGGATTCAGAGCCTTTTTCATGGAAACAAGTTCCTGCATCATGGACTCGTCTATCTGAAGGCGTCCTGCAGTATCTACAATTATTGTGTCAAAGCCGTTTTTCTTTGCATAAGAGACGGCGTTCTGTGAAACCTTTACGGCATTTGAAGCACCGTTTTCTTTGTAAACCGGAACCCCGATTTTTTCTCCAAGAACAGAAAGCTGTTCCACGGCGGCCGGGCGCACAAGGTCACATGCTGCAAGAAGCGGTTTGCGACCTTCTTTTAGAAGTCTTGCCGCCAGTTTGTGTGCAGCAGTTGTTTTACCTGCACCCTGAAGTCCCAGAAGAAGAATAACAGACTGCGTGTCTGGTCCCTTGAGCGAAAGGTCTGTTTTCTTGTCACCGAGCATGGACGTTATCTTGTCGTAGATAATCTTTACAAACTGCTGGCCCGGGTCTACAGCCTTGAGTACTTTTTCACCCTTGGCTTCTTCTATGGTTGAATTTACAAAGCGGCGTACTACGCGAAGGTTTACATCGGCTTCGAGAAGAGCCATTTTTATCTGCTCTACAGTTTCTTCGATGTTTTTTTCGCTGATTGTCGCTTTTCCGCTTAATGTGCGAATAATGTTACTGAACGTACCTGTTATTTTTTCGAGCATAATTTTTCCTTTTTTAGCGGCTTACAAGTTCTTTGAGACAGTCAAGGGGTTTTGCTTCCTTGTTGAGAACGCGGTAAAGTGAATCGCATATCGGAAGCTTAAGATTTTTTTTCTGCGAAATATAGTGCACATATTTGCAGGCAATTGCACCTTCGGGAAGATAGCCGACCTTTTTTACGTTTGCAATCAGATCATCAAGATTCTTGAACCGGTCAAGCATGTCTGTCTTTATTATATCCTGTCCAAAGCGTCTGTTGCGGCCGTACTTTGACTTGCAGGTAACATCAAGATCGCCCACTCCGCTTATGGAAGTAAAGGTTTCTGCATGTGTTGCCCCCATTGCAAACCCTATTGTCTGGATTTCGTTAAGGCCTGCTGCCATCAAAAGGCTTTCTGTATTGTCACCGAACTCTTCGCTGGTTTCTGCAAGGGCATCCAGACTTCCGTATACAACAGCAATTACGTTTTTTACTGCTGCACAAACCTGAACTCCAATCGTGTCAAAAGAAGCGTATGCAAGAATTCCGGGAACACGAAGAAGATCCCTCATCTGGATTGCGTTTCTGTGGTGGTTGCTTGCTGCAATAAGTCCGGTAATTTTACCCATGGCAACTTCTTCTGCATGTGAAGGGCCTGCTATGTAAACTGTTGCATCTTTGTATGATGCCGGAAGTGCGCTTTCCATTGTTTCAAGAACAAAATGCGGTTCTTCCCCTACCGGAACAAAACCCTTTGTAAGCGCGCCGATTATTGTGCTTCCGTCTGCAATATTCGGAACATCGGTAAATCTGGCAATTGTAGAAGCCAGGTACAAGGAAGGGCTTCCCATGATAAGAAACTGCTTGTCTTTGGCTACTTCCTTTATGTCTGTACTTGCGGTAAGCGTCGGGTAAAGTGAAAGTCCCGGAAGATAGCGCTTGTTTTCGTGGCTGCCGTTTACAGACTCTACAACGTCCTCTTCCATAGCCCAAAGCTGCACTTTATGACCGCCGCGGGCAAGAGCTGTTCCCAAAGCGGTACCCCATGCTCCCGCGCCAATTATTCCAACTGTATAAGTTTCCATTACAAACCTTCCGTTTTTTTTTAGGTGTTCTCTCTGGATATTAAGTTTCATAATACATCATTATCAATAAAAACTCCAGTACATGCAGGGACAATATCAACAATTTGGAATATATTCGTCTTAGATGCGATTCATTAAAAGTTCGCATTTAAGCGCCAAATTTACCTGTCAATGCTAAAGCATTCAAGTTTTGGTGCTTGGAATTGAAGGGTTTTGGTTATTTCTTTTATAAACCACCGTTCAGTTCCGGTGGTTTATTTTTTTCGGTCTTATGTACTTGGTGTACAACTGTTGGAGAATATAGCCTTTCGGTTGGCGCTGGGAGGGGATGCTTTTAGCAGGTCTGGTTCAAATCCAGATAAGACCATCAAAGAAACGTATGTTTCTTTAATTTTAAGAGAACTTTCAAAGGAGAACTGAACTATGAAAGTAACTACAATTAATTTGCAAAAGGGTGGCACTGGTAAAACTACAGTAGCCATGAGTACGGCTGTTGAACTTGCATCCAAAGGAAAAAGAGTTTTAACAATTGACATTGACCCTCAGGGCAATGCTACAAGCTGGATTTTAAATGACGATATTGAAATTCAGTATGAACTTGCAGATGTTTTAATGGAAAAGTGTTCAGCAGAACAGGCCATTGTTCAAACACCAATTGAAAACTTATCAATAATTCCCACTGCATCTTTAGGTGGCTCACTTCGCTTGTATCAAAAAACACTCGCTACAGAACAACCTTACGCAATAAGACACCTTGTTAAAGAACTCAAAGATGAATTTGACTATTGCATTATTGATACAGCTCCTGCTTTTGGAGCCTTGGAAGAATCTTGTTTTTTGGCTTCTGATGAAGCTCTTGCCGTTTTGAACATTGATGAGTTTTCAAAAGATGGTCTTATTATCTTTCTTGAAAATCTGAATAAAATGAAGAAAAGATATGATTCAGACCTTCCTGTAATCAACAAACTTATACTTAACAGCCGTGATTTACGCCTTACTCAGCAGGACGACATTATAAAAGAAATTAAGGAATCTACAGATTGTGAACTTTATATCATTCCTGTAGACCAAGCTTTTAAAAAAGCTCAGTCAATTCATGCTCCTGTCCAATATCTCCAAGGAACAAAAAAAGAAACCCTGAATGTCATCTCGAATATTGCGGAAGCGGTGATGTAGGAAATTGTGAAATGAGAAATATTCTAAATTTTTGTAGATGGGAACTTTTTGCAATGATAGGTCTTATTATTTTTATGACTATTACAATTATAGGCTCAATAGTCATCGGGCATCCTGACGCAGACTTCAACAAAGAAATCAAAATCATGGTGGGAGAGTAAGCGATGAAAAAGCAAGATAGCGTTTTATCTTTAAATTTATTAACAAAAGATTTGCAGGACACAATTTTAAAGTGCGTCAAGGAATCAGGAAACATAATTATTGCAGGACCGTCAGCAGACAGAAATACTTTGGTTTTGAATGAAATCTCACAACTTACTACGTCCTATTTTTCTTATGAGGAGTTCATGTTCGTGAGACCAGACAAACTGGAAAAATACAGAAACAACTTGATTCAGTTTGAACAGTCCGGACTGGAGTCAATTAGTCAGGCTATGACGCTTGCAATGAGAATAGCAAGCGGTTTTTCCGGCATGGATAGACAAAGATTTTTCTGCGATGGAATTGAATCAGCTGAAGACCTAATAACATTTCTTAAATGGGCAGACATGGGATATTCCGGCCATATTGCGACCATGAAAACAATTGATTTTGACGAAGTGATTAAGTCCATAAACACTCCAAGAGTGGATTACCGTGACAAGATAGACATGATTATTCTTGTGGAAGCCGACGCAGTGCGAATAACTAAAAGCAAGGAGGCAGCACTATGACAGATAACGAATACCTGAAAGGGTTGCAGGAAAAACGGGAGCATGTCATCAAGTTCCTTGAGCCAAAAATGAAAGCCTTTGGAATAGATGACTGGGATTATATCGTAAAAGATAACCTCCAGCGAGAAACATTAAGAATTGGAAATATATTTATAGCTACATCTATGAATTCTGATTCAGCAATTGAAAAAGAACTTATCGGCTATCTTTTTGTGGCTGTATGGCTTCATGGCAGAAGTCTCCCGTTTAAGACTCAAACCACTAACAGAATTTGTCAATATTGGATAGACGAAAAACGTTGCATCGAAAACGGTTTCATTGAGAAACCTAAGATAACTTATGAAGACTCTGGTGCAAGGGAGTAAGTAATATGGCAATGAAGAAGATAAACTATAACGAAGCAAAAAATAACAATTCAGCTAAAAACCAGCTCGCTCAGGCATTTTCAGATAGTCTTAAAATAGCTCCTGCTACTGAATCTGACATCAAGATGATTCCATTAAAAGAAATTCATCTTGACCCAAAAGGTGAATTTCAGAAGCTATATGACAAAGATGAAAAAGACCTTAACAATATAGCCGAATCAATGAAGAAAAACGGATTCTTCAAACATCAGCATATTATCATGGTTCACATCAATGAAGAAAACGATACATTCCCTGGAGACGGGCATACAAGGCTTGCCGCAGCAGAAATAGCAGGAATTGAAAAAATCCCTGTATATGAAGTCACATTTGACACACGAAAAGAAGCTTTGCTTGCAATGTACGGGCTTCAGATTAACAGAAGAAACCTTACATCCGGTCAAAAACTCATGGCAATCAAAGCAATGGACGCCTTAAAAAATCCTGGTAAAAAAGCAGAAGACTCAGAGGAAGAAAACGGTAAATCTGCAGAAGCTCTTGCAGATCAGTTGGGAATGTCTACAAGACAAGTTGAGCGTGGCCGAGCAATTTTGAAAAGCGGTGATGAAGAAACAATTGAAGCAGTTGAAAGCGGAGATATGTCTTTGACAGCCGGATATAACAAAATCAAAGGAAAAAAATCAAAAAAAGAAAGCAGTGATGAAGATGATGATTTGTCAGATGCACTTGAAGACAATGAAGGAAATCCACATTCAATAACTGTAAAAAGTCGAGACATGAGTGAGCATTTTGCATCGCCAGAGCCTAGTGAAATTGATAAAAGAATGGTTGAGCGTTATACCGAAGGGTTTACTGACGGCTTTAAAAAAGGATTTGGAGAAGGTGCATATCAGGTATATGACAAAATCATTTCCATGCTTAAAGAAGGTAAATCTGTAGAAGAGATCGAAAACGATGACCTGTTTACAGACTTTACATATTCAGAAATTGCTCCAAAGTTCGAACTTGCTGTAAGCAATGAAGAAATTTTGAAGGAATTTAATAAATAAAAGAGGAGATAACAAATGAAATTAAAATCGGTAATTAAAATTACATTTTTCTTTGCTGCAGTTTTGTCTTTAAATTCTTGTAATGTCATCAGAAAAGCAAATGATAAATATGCAACATTTGACAATGATTTGAAGGAATCGTGGATGAGACAGGATGCAAACAAAAGGCTTTCCAACTATGAATGGTTTTACGACCAGTATGGAGTAATCAACTCAACTGCTACAAAGGCAAAAATGGCATCTGAACCTGAAAAAACAGCAATAAAAATGGTTCTTTCGGACATGGTTGAAGAATATAACTCAAAATCAAGGATGAATCATACAAAAGCCATGTGGAAGCCTGTAGACTTACCTTATCAGATAGAAATAAACGAATTACTTGGTGAAAAAGGAGAATAGCTTATGAAAAAAATCAGTTTTTTTATTATCTGTTTAATGCTATGCCTGACAACATGTTTTGCAGACGGCTTTTTTGGCTCAAATACAGGTCCAATTGCGGCTGTTCAAGAAAAAATTGAAAAAAATGCCTATACAGCATATCCAATTCCTTTAACTGGTAATTTTCTTGAAAGAAAAACCCTATATGACTGGACTAAAAGATGGGATAAGCCGGATATAGTTTGCTATACATATTTTTTCATTGGTTCAAACTGCATTGGTTATTTTATAACTCACGGAAAACCAGCTTCAGCCCAGAGTTATCTTTTGCCCGAAACGTATAGTTACAATTATAACAGAGAGTCACCTGATGTAGACGGAACTTACGGAACGAATAATCCTGGCTACAGATTTTTTCTTGCAGATGGAACGGCCGTTGAGTGTTCAGGAGCTATGGTCAGCTGTGTGTATTCAGACGCACCGCTGTCATTATCTGGTCAGGAAATTAAGGTTATAAAAAAATGAAAGGAAGTCTTTTCCTTCCATTTTTTTAAATAGTTGGCTTAGGTTTGTTTATTTTGTTTTTTGTAAAAAACAGGAGGGGAATAAACCTAATGGATTATGCAAAGAAAAATGTGTGGAATTCTGAAGCACAAAAGTTAATTCACGGTAGAAATGGAATTCTACCGTGGAAAGACTTTTTTCTAAGGAAAGAACTGACAATGAAAAACTATTATAAAGTAGAAGCTACGTTTTATTTTCTGCTGCTTTTAATCTATCAGGATATACTTTCTGATGAAAAAAAGAGTAATCAAGCTACAAAAGCAATGGCAAATAATCTTGAGGCTATAAATAAGAAATATGAACTTGAACCAGAATTTCAAAAATATGTGACGTATGAGCGTATAAAAAGTGAGTTATTGTCAATTGTTGTGGATTGAAAAAAAGTGTCTTTTCATCAGGCAGCCTTCATTTGTTCACCGTCCACAAAAATTATATTTTTGGCGACAAGTTCAAGTTGTTTAAATCCCCTGAGCCGTCGCCAGTTTTTCTCTGCCTGAAGACAAAGCTTGAAAGCCATTGCAACAGAAGCAGCGGAAGAGCCGTTTCCTTTTGTTGACTTGTGGCGCAACCTGACTGTTGCAAATGTCGATTCAATCGGATTCGACGTTCTAATGTGAGCCCAATGTTCCGCCGGATAATCATAAAAGCGGAACAAATCCTCCTTGTCTTTTTCAAGACATTCCGTTGCCTTCGGATATTTTTTTCCGAAAGTTTCTATAAATAAGTCGTAGGCTTTCAAGGCGTTTGCACGTTTGTCTGCCTGCCACATATCCCGAATCATTTTTGTGGCCTGAGTCTGCACACAGTCAGGCAATTTGTCCAGAATGTTCATGGACTTGTGGAACCAGCATCTCTGAATTTTTAGCTGGCCCCAGATTTCATCAACTGCATTTTGAAACCCAAGCGCTCCGTCGCAGACTGCCAATTTTGGTGCTTTTGTCAGTCCGCGGAATTTCAAATCAAGCAAAACTCCACGCCAACTTTCCGTTGACTCGCGAATTCCGGCCTGTACAGCCACAAGTTCTTTTTTGCCTTCAACAGTTACGCCAATTATTACCAGAAGGCAGGTCTTTTCACCGTCAAGCCGGGACTTTACGTAAATTCCGTCTGCCCAAACATAAACGTATTCCTTTCCGGAAAGATCTCGTTTGCGCCATTCGTCATATTCAGCCTGCCATTTTACAGTAAGCTTTGTTATGACTGACGGACTCAGGCCCTTTGCTTCTTTACCAAGAACATCATGGAGCATGGCTGAAAACTTGTTTGAAGAAATTCCTGCAAGGTAGGCAGCGGAAAGTATTGCTTCTACTGTCGGAGTTTTTCTTGCAAACGGAGGAAGGACTTTGCTTACAAAGCGATCCTTTTCTTCAAGTGCACGGTCATCAACTCTGGGAAGCCTGACTGTAACGTAACCGTTTGTAGTAAGAATTGTCCGTTCTTTGTGAAAGCCGTTTCTTACTACAAGTTTGTTTCCGGTTTTGTCTACGATAGAAGAAGTTTTATTAAGAAAACGCTGAACTTCATCCTCGTAAAGACTTTCAATTACTTCACGTGCTCTTGCGCGGATTGCTTTTTCAAGCAAATCAATCGTTGGACTATTGGAATTTTCTTCAATTTCCAGTATTCTTTTCATAAGAGGTCTCCTTCGGTGTTTATTTTTTTTTCCAAAGAAAACTATACCTTAGACAGACCTCTTTTTCTATGCCTTCTCAGGCAATCCACAACTTTTGATTATAACTCATGCTTCATCTTTTCCACCGGATTCAAGAATTTTCTGTCCGATTCTTTTCTGCTCTTCTGAGCTTGCCATCGAGATCAGCTTCTTACCGAGGGTTAGAATATCTTTTTGTTCAGGTTCAATTTCAAGCATCTTTTTGAGATTATTTTCAAAATTAAATGCAGTGTTTGCAAGCAAAGAGATATATTTCAGCGGATGATTTTCGACATAATCTGAAAGTCTTTCATAATAATCTGCATTGTTTGAAGGAAGAGGACAGAGTTTTTTGTCGATGAGTTCTTTTCTGATATATGCTTCAGCTGCTTTGTTTTTGAATACAAGTAAACCATCTGTTTCTTTTGCCAGGGCAATAATATTCTTATTGCATTTAGAAGCGACAGCTTTATTAATAACTAGATAATTTGCAGCAGCACCAGCTCCTCCCATGTCTCTTGAAAGAACAGCTTCAAAAACACCGTCAGAAAGTTTCAAAACTTCAGAAACAGAATCCTCACCAATCGTATCACCTTCATTAACAGACTTATGATTTTCTCTCCACAAAGCTTTATTGTTTTCAATACGCATAATTTCTTCAGCAACACCATGAGGATTAGGTTCTCTCTGTTTTTCATTTAATGAAAGCTCTCTGAGAAGCTCATCAGGCAGGATTTCTTTTCTTACATCTTCACCTGTATCAATATTGATTACAGAATATTCTGAAACCATTTCTTTGAAAGTCTGTTCAGGTTTTAGAGAAAGCAAGTCTCTTGTTAATGGAGAAATCGAAAGAGTTTCAAGAGCTTTATATAAAGCACCTTTTTTTGACCAGCCTTCTGAATGCAAAAGCTCTTTATTGACTTTTTCATTCCAGAATCCGTCCTTTCCTTCGAGTCCTGTCATAAGTATAAATCCGCTTCTGTCGCTCTGGTCAAAAGGTCTGACATAAGAAGAAACAGAAAAATCTTTTTTAGGAGAAAATTCCCAGCCTCTATAAGAAGTTCTTGAATAAATTACCCTGTTCTGTTTTTCTTCTTTAGTATGTTCGACCTGTATTTCAGGCTCTTTTACTGCATCCTGTATGAACTTTTCAAGTTCCTCTGTGTTTTCAGGAATGAATTTCATTGCATCATGCCATAAAGCGTAGTCAAACCTTTCTTCAACATTCTTTGTGTACTCTTTTCTTGAATCTTTATGAGTCTGTTCAATAATCATGTTCTTGATTTCTTTAAGAATATAATTATTTAGCGTAGCTTTATTTATACCAGAAGACTCTTGCAATGACTCAAAATCAATTTTTTTGTAAAACTCTTTTCCAAAATCTTTGCATGTTTCTGCAAACTGCTTTTGAATTTTTTCAAGTTCTTTATCAGCATTAGAAATGTCAGAAGCATTTGCAATCCATGCAGACCGAAGTGATTTCTGATTATCACGAAGTTCTTTAAGTACATTCATATCAGCTTCATAAGAAACTTCAAAATCTTTTGCAACAGAATTTCTTATTGTCGCAATTTGAGTTTTAATTTCATCCGTAACTGATGAATGATAAAGCCTGTCTTCCGTAGCGTTGATTGCATTTTGCACTTCAGAATAAGAACAGGTTTCTTTTACATAATCAAAAATTGAGCTATGAATGCGGCCCAAGTCAATTGTCATAGAGTACGTCATCATTTCAGGCGTTCCATCAAAAAGATGAAGTACAACATCTGTTTTATAAGAACCTAATCCGTATTCCTGGTCCGGTGTTAAAGTTCCTTTTTCTCTTGCATCAGCATATTTTCCATACGCACCAGCATCATCGTATTTTGAAACTCCTTCACTGAAAAACTCTTCGTTTTTATCCATGATTTTTTCTGTTTCAATAAGCTTTGTATTGAAATCAGAAAGAGCCATTATACCAGCACAGTTATTTTTGAATTTAGAGTTTTCAGAGAAAGGAATTTCTACATAAGGAATGTTTTCTTTCGCAAGTTTATAAGATTTGTCATAAATATTCTCAGCTTCTTTAAGAACATTCATTTCTTCTTTTGAAAGAACGTTTTCGTCTTCTGCAAGTTCAAATAAAGAATACAAATCATATTCTGAGAAAGGTTTTGCTTTGTCCTGTTCATCATAGATATAAAGCTGTTTAGATTCTGGAGTAACATACACTTCATAACCAAGCGCTTCTACAGATTTGAGCATTATTTCAGCAGGTTTTTTGTTATAACCGGAAATATAGGCATATTTCTGTAAAACAGCATTATCATGTTCGTAAGCATAATCTTCAAGAAACTTTATATCTTCACTTTTTTCAGAACCGAGGTGAATTAAGTTTTCTGGAACAAAATTTTTAATTTCATTTTCAACTTCAGCTGTTTTTGTTTCTTCAGGATTGAATGTTCCATACATCTGTTCAAGTGTTGAATAATGATGATTTAAAAGAAGCTTGTTTTCTTCGTGAAGATTATATTCTTCAAAGAGAGTATAAACTTTATACCAAACAAGATTTCTTTCGTGAAAATCTTCAAAATTTTCTGCATCTTTCCATTTCTGGATTTCTTCAGCTGGAATAAAAGTTCTTTCTGAATCATATCGAGTTTCATCATTAATTCTTTTAATTTCTTCATCAGAAAGCCCAGCTTTTATCTGGTCATAAGAGTAAGCAACTTCAGGGAAATAGCTTTCTTTGATGGAATTCATTTGTTTAACAATAGATTCTCTGCGACTAATTGCCGTTTCATAAATAGACCCCATAAAATTAACTACTTCAGGATTCTTCTGTTGCATCTTTGTTTGCATTTCTTTGATTTCCTGTAAGTCTTTTCCGGCTTTGGTCTGTGCATAATTGAAAAGATGTTTTACATCATTGAGTTCTTCAATATCAATGTTTCCTTCTCTTCTGGAAAAAACTACAAGCTTATTTTCGCTGTTCAAGCCGAGTCTTTCGTTTCTATTAGAAAGCAGACCTACATTTTCGTGTTCCAGTGCTTCAAGAATTACGGATGTTTCTGCAAGCGTAATATGAGTTGAAAGATGTTCATTCAAATATGCAGTGAGTTCTTCAGGCTCATTATAGTTTCTGTCAAAGAATTTAATTCCCTTATATTCAGAAACTTCATTTTCCTTTTCAGGAACTTTCTTTTCTGAATATTTTTCCTGTAATTTGAGAGCAAAGTCAATTGCTTTTTCGACAGCCTTTCCAACTGGGTACCACTGCTTTGTAGATGGAGCGTATTTCCATCCGTTACTTTTAAGTTCTTTTACGATTTGCTCGAACTGAGGATTTTCATAATTTGTATTGAACTTAATATTTATCCTTCCCTTTTCTTTATTATCTATAATAGAAAATGGCAGCGGTTTTTCTTTCTTCGATTCTTCCATCTGTATTTCTGGCTTTGAAGGTTCAGGCTCTTTTTCAATTTCTTCTGAGACATTTTGTGTCTGCTCATATCCGTGGAACCATTCTGTAATATTTCTCCAAATCTGAATTTCATTCTGTTCATTTCCATCAATAATTTCTGGAAGTTTAATTCCAGTAGTTTCTTCAAAAATCTCTTTTACAAGATTCTTTTCTTTTAAAGAGACATTTTCATTTGTCGGTGATAAATGAGCTTTTAGAGTTCCCACATCAACAGGGCTTTTTTCTTCCAGAGCTGAGCTTAATTCCTGGGCAATCTCTTTTGCGTAACTTTCTTTATTTCCAAAAACTGGAGGAATATCGTTTTCGATGTATTTATCATAAATTTTTTCTTCCAAAGTTTTTTCTGTTGGTTCTGTTTTAGATTCTTCTAAATCAAGTTCTATTGCTTCAATTTCAGAATCAAATTTAGAAACATCCTCTTTTGTGTTTTCAGTTTTAGACTGTCTTTCCTTTTCTTCTTCAAAAGCTTTTGATACAGCTTCTTCCATACCTTCAGCCAACTTTTCTTCAAGCTCTTTCTGAAGTTCTTCTTCAGTCTTTCGTACCCAGCGGCCGTCTTTGTTCTGCTTGAAAAGAGTGTTAGGGTCATCTTCTTTTTCTGCATTTGTACAGAAATAAAGATTAAACTCTCCAGCTTCATTTTCAGAAGGATTATAATCGAGAAGCTCTTCATCGTTATGGTCGCTTAATGCGTCATTTACAAGGTCATAATTCTTTTCAAGCCAGCCCGAAGGTGTATTTGTTTTTTCATATATTTCTTCAAAAGAAATATGAGCGTTTTCCTGGAATGATGATGCACCAAGTCCTTCCTGGACGATCCAGTCTGCAATGTTTTTAGCGTATTCTTCATCATTCAAAACAGTTTCTTCTTTTTCGATTTCTAAAGATTTCGAATTTACCGGAGTAAGTTCATATTCTTTAATTTCTTTTTCTGAAAGCTCATGGTCATATTCAACAAAAGCCCAGGCTTCTTTTCCAGCTTCTTCAACAAACTTTTTTTCATCAAAGTTTTCAAACTGTAAAAAGTCTTTAGGCTGTGTGCCGATTCCAACAGGGCGTTCTGAAAGATAGTAGCGGTATAAAGGTTTTACCTTCTCTGTCTTTTCAAAATCTTCTGAAAGATTCTGCTGAACATCTTCCTGCTTTTTTGAAATTATATCGTTTGCTTCAGCTACGCCCACAATGCGTTCAGGATTTATAGTATCTTTATACGCATCAAAAAGAAGAGACGGCTTTTTTGCAATATCCTTAAACCTTGACATGTGAAGCTCAAACATAAGCTGTTCAAGATTTGCTTTCCCCTGGTCTTTTCTGTAAACAAGATTATTTTTATCAAGATTCTGTCCGATTGCATCCGCATAAGTTAATGTGGTTGCATAAATCTGGCATTCCTTTTTGTCACGAGGAAAAATAGACGGATTCATTTTTTCTTCTGCAAGCTTCAAGTTTTCTGCATAAAGAGAATCAACATCAGCATTTTTATAAGAAGATTCTTTAAGAAGCTCTCTTACAATGTTTTTATAAAAGTCATCACCTTTTCCCAAAAGTTTTGTTTTAACAAAAGTGTTTTCTTCATAATTATGAAGAATTCCGTCCTTATCAATATAAGTTCGTGATAAATTCTCTGGATTTTGAGGCATAACTAAAATAGATGAACCATCAGGTGAATCAAATTCAATTGCTCTGTTGAGAAGTACATTCGGCTCATCTTTAATTTCAAAATTATCTGACTGATAAACTTTATTGAAACCTTTGTCACGGGCATATAGAAGTGCAGTCTGTAGATATTTAGGTGCTACCAGTGTGTTTTCAAAAACAACGGGAACAATGTTTTTAGAGCCATACTTTAGTTTTTCAGTTAAAGCCATAGCAGCAGTTGCATTTGAAAGATAGCCTGTAATATGAGCAAGACGGCTTGAGCGGTCTACAAGTGTGTCTTTATAAGGAAAAACTTTTTTATAGTGTGGAAACTGACCTTCAATTTCCTTTCCGTTTTCTGGATTAATGATTTTTCCCTCATATTCTGCAGGATAATCTGTTTTCTGTTTAATTAAAACTCTTCCGTCTGTAGCAACGGCAAATCCATTTTCGTAGAAGATACCGTTCATAAACATTCTTGTTTTATCTGTGCTTACAAAGTCCAGAATAGAAACTTTTTTTGCCGCATTTTCAATTTCTTTTTTATTTCCATAAGTTTCAAGAAGTTTTTTTGAATCTTCTTTCTGCTGTTCTGTGATTTCACTATTTTCCATAAGTTTATTCTCCTTAATTATCTTTCAATAGTAATTTCATTTTGTTTTTTTATACTTTCTAATTCCGTTCTTTTAGGCGGTGTTCTGCCGTTTTTAAGAAGGATATTATCTACTTCTTCGTTGGATAAAAGAGTTATAATCAAAAGTTGTGGATTGCCTGAGAAGGCATAGAAAAAGAGGTCTGTCTAAGGTATAGTTTTCTTTGGAAAAAAAAATAAACACCGAAGGAGACCTCTTATGAAAAGAATACTGGAAATTGAAGAAAATTCCAATAGTCCAACGATTGATTTGCTTGAAAAAGCAATCCGCGCAAGAGCACGTGAAGTAATTGAAAGTCTTTACGAGGATGAAGTTCAGCGTTTTCTTAATAAAACTTCTTCTATCGTAGACAAAACCGGAAACAAACTTGTAGTAAGAAACGGCTTTCACAAAGAACGGACAATTCTTACTACAAACGGTTACGTTACAGTCAGGCTTCCCAGAGTTGATGACCGTGCACTTGAAGAAAAGGATCGCTTTGTAAGCAAAGTCCTTCCTCCGTTTGCAAGAAAAACTCCGACAGTAGAAGCAATACTTTCCGCTGCCTACCTTGCAGGAATTTCTTCAAACAAGTTTTCAGCCATGCTCCATGATGTTCTTGGTAAAGAAGCAAAGGGCCTGAGTCCGTCAGTCATAACAAAGCTTACTGTAAAATGGCAGGCTGAATATGACGAATGGCGCAAACGAGATCTTTCCGGAAAGGAATACGTTTATGTTTGGGCAGACGGAATTTACGTAAAGTCCCGGCTTGACGGTGAAAAGACCTGCCTTCTGGTAATAATTGGCGTAACTGTTGAAGGCAAAAAAGAACTTGTGGCTGTACAGGCCGGAATTCGCGAGTCAACGGAAAGTTGGCGTGGAGTTTTGCTTGATTTGAAATTCCGCGGACTGACAAAAGCACCAAAATTGGCAGTCTGCGACGGAGCGCTTGGGTTTCAAAATGCAGTTGATGAAATCTGGGGCCAGCTAAAAATTCAGAGATGCTGGTTCCACAAGTCCATGAACATTCTGGACAAATTGCCTGACTGTGTGCAGACTCAGGCCACAAAAATGATTCGGGATATGTGGCAGGCAGACAAACGTGCAAACGCCTTGAAAGCCTACGACTTATTTATAGAAACTTTCGGAAAAAAATATCCGAAGGCAACGGAATGTCTTGAAAAAGACAAGGAGGATTTGTTCCGCTTTTATGATTATCCGGCGGAACATTGGGCTCACATTAGAACGTCGAATCCGATTGAATCGACATTTGCAACAGTCAGGTTGCGCCACAAGTCAACAAAAGGAAACGGCTCTTCCGCTGCTTCTGTTGCAATGGCTTTCAAGCTTTGTCTTCAGGCAGAGAAAAACTGGCGACGGCTCAGGGGATTTAAACAACTTGAACTTGTCGCCAAAAATATAATTTTTGTGGACGGTGAACAAATGAAGGCTGCCTGATGAAAAGACACTTTTTTTCAATCCACAACAATTGACAATAACTCTGGATAAAATCCGGTTTACTTTAATCTGACCTGCGATTACCCATTCTTCTGTATTCGGGTCAGGATTTGTCCTGTATCTGTAAAAACCGTTTTCAGGGATATTTTTAAGACCAGCGTATGAATAACGAAAAGAACCGGAATCCGTTATTCCTTCTTTCATTGCTTCATTCTGGTAGTCTTTATCCATAGAATATTCAACTTCAGCCCATACAAGTTCTGAAGGAAAAAGCTCTTTCTTGCCGTTTTTTGGATTAGTCACATTGAACTGATTTGCGATAGGAAGCGTTCCCAGGTGCCAGCCAGGTCTTAATGCAAGTTTTCCTTTTGAAGTGTGTGTTCCATGCCCACCACATTCAACCTGTGGGCGACCAGTCTTTGTAGTTCCGGCAAAGTTTCCCACACTTGCATCTATCCAAGAGCCAACAGGTGTTGCCTCTCCATTAGGGTTACTTACCATAGGCGGATAAAGTTTTCCGTTTTTAAGATAGAAACACTTATATGCAGTTCCGGTTTTTGAAGGAATAGTTTTTGAGAACTTGATTGATTTTTCCTGAGTTTTTTCTTCATAAAAGATTTTAAGTTTCAGTTTTTTTGCTGCATCATGCTCAATTTTTGCCCCTTTAGATTGTTCCCAGCCATTCATAAGGTAGATTGCATCGCAAAAAGAAAGAGCCGTTAAATCAAGCTGCATAAACTGCTCCCAGGTAAACATTGGAGGGTGCTGGGCAGGGTTATAAACATTGTGACCTTTGGATGTTAGTTCTTCAGCTTTTAAAACAAACTTTTCTTTAAAATTCGGGTCATTTGAAATTGAGCCTGAAAGATATATATTCATAGTTTATTCTTCCTTCTTAATTATTTTTGCTACAAAACCAGGGTGGAATCTTCTAAGATTCCGGTTCTGTAATCGACTGGTTCAATATCTTTTTTTGCATTGAACAGCAAAAACCTTTTTCCAGTTTCATCATCATAAAGAGCGCCCTTGATTCCAAAATCGTAAAGAAGAGAGGATGATTTTGCCCTGTCATGTGTAATGCACTTACTGTTTATGAAGTTAAACAAATCAAGACCGCTTTTGAAAGAAAGAAGGAATTCGTACTTTTTTTTAGAAAAGTTTTCCATCCTCTTGTTGTATTCTTCTTTGTTGTTTTGCTCATCAGGAAGAGTATTCATGCTTTCAAAAATCTTTCTTGCTTCATAAATAAAAAGCGACATGATAAAATCGTTTTTCATTAAAGATGCAAGCACATCATCACTTTGTTCTTTGATTGGTTTTGTCATGTCGATAAAAAAGTTTTCGCCAGGAATATTTACTAAAAGCCAGTTATTATAGGAAAGAACACCTTTCCTTCTGGTAGATTCATATTTTGCGACAGCTTCATCAAGAGTAACTGATACCCCTACTCCTGCATTGAGTTCCTGTTTTACAATGTAATTTTCAAGAGAAACAAAAGCATTCATGATTACCTCCTCCTGTCATGGCTAATGTGCCGTGGTTTGATTTCTATATCTCTTTCGAGAAGTCGTTCCATATTTTTCTGTGCTTCAAGTTCGTGTGTTCTTTTAGGCTCAAAGGCAGAAGCAGAAGGAGAAAGAACTGGAAGAGACTTATTCAAGTCATCTTTTGTAAATACTCTGTTGATTTCAAAGTTGTAGTGGGTCATTCGTTCTGAATACAAAAAGCTTTCTGTAAAAAGGCGTGTAAGTTTTGGAGAGTCTTCCATTGATAAAGTCTTCACAGTTTCTAAAGCTTTTGATTTCTGTTCATCAGGAAACTTTTGAATTGTAATTCCTGTTTCCTGCTGCACAAAATAATTATTCAAAAGGCTGAAAAGAGTTTTTTCTTCAGGAGAATATCCTTCAGTTGCATTGGAAAAAGCCTCACGCACATTTGCAAGTACATTTCCATTTTTAGAAAGATTGTTTGAAATGTTTTTTCTTTTATTTTCACGGATTTCTTTTTCATTTAATCCTGAGTCATATTCAGTGATATTTTTAATCATTTCCTGGGCAATGATTTTTTTCTGTTTAGGTGTTTTTTCATCCCTTACGATTTTTACAGCTTTTTGTAATGAGTTTTCAGAAAACTGGTCAAGAAGGTAGAAAGTCTGGGCATCAGTTTTTAAGTGTGAGTCTTTAGAAATATTAGCAAGCGCAACGAGAGGCTTTTCATTCTCTTTTAGTTCAAGGTTTAATAACGCTGCGTCTGACCCGTAGATCCATTTGAGAGATTTTGCACTGATTAAAGAAGCTTTAAGTTCAAGCTGAATTTTATTGATGTCACCAAGATGTCTTCCGTTTACTACATTCATGTCCTGTGGAAGGGGTGTGGTTTTTGTATAAGGAAAAGAATTGTTTAAGATATTTTCTGATATGAGAGAGTTGATTTCTTTATAAAGGTCATCTTTTAAGACTTGTGTTGAAAGTGTTTTAATTTCAGTATCGCTCATAAAAACTCCTGGTAAAAACATACACGGCATAACTAAATATATAGATTAGTTTACACCGTGTATTTAAAACTTTTTATCTTTCTCTTTCATAAGAAGGAGCTGGGCGGCTCTTTTTAGGAGTTTCTTTTTTAGGAGATTCCTGAGCAACTTCTTTTTTCTGAGAATATTCCTGCAGCATTTCTTTATTTTTTCTATAAAGATTTTCTGCAGAAACTGAAAGCTTCATGATTGCAGCCTTGTCAAGCTTTCCTGGTTCATATTCAGCTGTGAGGATTTCAACAGCCTTGTTCTTGAACTTTTCAGCCTGTTCAGGAGTAACATAAAGCTTGCGGCCTGTGTTTACTGCATTCAGAACCTGAGCAAGATACTGATATGGTTCCTCCGTTTTTTCGTTCAAAGGCATAGCCTTGAGGTTTTCCTTGTTCATAACGAAATCAGCAGGGTTTTTCTTTTCTTTGTAAGTTGAGTTAGGATAATGTTCGTTGATGTACTGAACATCCTTTTTGTACTGTTCTGTCATCTTTGCATCGAGGAATGCCTTGAGAGCTTCAGCACCTTCAACCTGTGAGAAATTGAACCATGTGTTCTTGAACTTGATTTCTGACCAGTTTTTCAGGTCCACGGCAGGAATGGTAACACCTTTAGAGCCTTTTGCAATTTTACATTCAACCCCAGCTTCCTGAGCTTTCTTTACGCTTTCAAAAGTAACAAAAGCTGCTGTAGGTGCGTTGAGTTCTGCTTTCTTAGTCAAAAGCATAATCTGAGTAAGGCCTTCAGTTTTTGTGTTTTTGCTTGCGTTGTAGGCTGGCTGTAAATCTACAAAACCATCTTTGTTTGGCAAAAGCGGTGATGTACCATCTTTGAGGGATTTTACGAGAGTGTCTCCGAGTTCCTGGAAATAATCATAAGATGACTTTTCCTTGCTCTTCTTCTCGTAAAGGGGCATTGGAGATGTGTTTTTCAAGGCATCTCCAAACTGATTGATTGAAACAGTCTGTTCCATAAACAACTCCTTGTGTTTTTTTTCAGGAGTTATGAAAAGTTTCCCCTCGTTTTTCAGAGTGGCTGTCAATTACAGTGTCCTCACAGAAGACTATAATTGGTTATATTTTCAATAACCCCAAGTTTTAAGAAGAATAAACTATATACTCCGCAAAATAGAGTAATATAATCTATTATGATTATAAATCATAAGTGTAAATAAATCTAGTGTTTTTTGCAAAAATGTTTTATACTTTAATCATGTCAATTGCAGTAAAAATCCCTAACGGGAAATTAAAAGAAGAGTATTCTCTTTATGTAAGCGGATATATAAAGGCAAAGTTTCCAGATGAAAATCTTGGTACAATGCTTTTTATCGAAGGAACAGCCATAGCCTTTTATTCAGCTTCTAATTCAAGGCGAGCTGTTATATTCCAGGAATTAAAGGAAAATGATTTTACTATTCCTATGGAAGAAGCTCACATGCCTTATATAAAACAGGAAGTAAGAATCCTTTATAAAGCTAAAGGCCGCAAAATAGACCTTTTGAAACAGATGGTCTATAACCTTGAAAAAAAATACGGTAAGGATTTTTACAAATACGGAACGCTCTACTGGCTTACTCTCGCCTCTTACATAGATTCTGTCAGACACAAAAGCAAAGGTTCTAATGGTACAAAACGTCAGGTTTATCTATTGACAGATAAATATAAAAAATCCCTGGAGAGAAGTTATGAAAGTCTATAAAGATGTATTGAATGTCCTTCAGATTGAGACTGCTTATATTATTTCAAACGATATTCTTTATTCATGTCTTCTGCTTGAGTTCAGCGGATTGACTTTTTTTGTCAGTTCAGATGCCTCGGAGCTTAAAGGAAATATAAAGTTTAAAATAAAGTATCGAGGCTCTTTTATTTATTTTGATGCAGTCATAATGAAAAAAGTAAAAGACACAATTTATTCCTTTACCTATGAAATTGGAATTGCAGAAGAAGAGAGAAACAAGGATGCTTTTAAGCAGCATTTCTTTTCCGAATTAAAAAACATAGAAAATCTTAATGAAGGCTGGAATAAAAGAAAGGAAGCAAGATATGAAATCGGACTTGATGAAGACAAAGGAAAGCTCATAAATTTTAAGAGCATTGAGCAGGTTCTTATTGCGGATAAGCTCCAGCTTCCTTGTGTTGTAAACAATCTTTCTTATTCCGGTGCAAAGGTAACTACCGTAGGCGGAAACTTTTTCAAGGATAAAACAGTCTGCTTAAATCTTTCATTCAGAAATCCAATCGAGCAGATTCCGCTTGTTTCTTCAATTAAAAACTGCCTTATAAAATCTACGTCTGAAAAAGAAATTGTATCAATTCTCTCAATAAAATACGATTACTCTCCGCTTACTTACAAGCAGAGAATTGACAGTTACATAAAAGCATTAACTGAAAGGGGAATCAAATGATATTACGTTTATTTTACAAGGCTTGCCGTCTAATTACTTACATTGTCATAGTTGCTGCAATTATATTGATTCTCTCAAAGATACTCCCTATTGCAGGTGACTTTGCAGACAAAATCATTCATGCAGTAAAAACATTTTTTTCTGGAATTGAAAAGACATTAAAAAACTTGCCGATATAATAAAAAGGTCTTGACAAGAAGTGTAAACAAATCTATATTTGGAGTTATGGAAGAACTGAATGTAGAAGAGTTTATAAAAAGCCAACCTCAACATCACATAGATATTAGAGAATACTCTGATGAAGACACTTATGCAATTCACGATTTAAAGACTGCTGCCCAGAAGTCTTTGTTATGGAAATTCATGGTTTCACTTGGAATTCCTAATGAACAGGTAGCAAAGCAGAAGCTTTATTATTATTTTAACGGACGCTGTTTAAGTCTTCCGAACACTTCAGTATTTTACTGCCGTGGAAAAATGCAGCCAGCAAAATGGTATTACAAAATAAACGAGACTCTTCCAGAAAAAATAGAATTTAATCCTAAACATGATATTTCTGAAATGCTTTCACTGGAAAGCCTTGGCCATCAAAAGCTTTTCAAAATGGTAAAGGATATGTCTATTCCCCGATTTGCAGAATATTATGACGTATCGATTTTTACTCTAAAAAACATGCTCTACAAAAGAATGAATAAACTGACAGGAACTATGTGCTTTAAGGCCCTTCCTAATGAATCATTTATCCTAAAAATGAGGGATGAAATAAATCCTGACCTCTGGTATATTTATCCTGATGAGGTAAGTTGATTTAATTAGCGCCCGAAGACGCTAATTAAAGATATTACATTTCACTTTTTAGGTTTTCTTCCAGCATTTTCTTTGCAGAAATGCTGTCTAAGTCGGTCTGGTCTCCGCTAAGATACTTTTTTGTGGAGTTTATATCCAGGCAGTATGCCTCATATCCCCCCCCCACCCACATACGTATAGCGGTAATTCCTTACCCATAATAGAGGAAGTAGAATAGCCTGTAGATATAAGTCTTTTTAATTTTAATGAATTAAGGTGCATCAAAAAATAGAGAGTGAAGTTCGACCCAAAAGGTTCGTCACAGTTACAGATTACGGTTTTATTTTCAAAGACTTTTAAATCTGAATATTTAGAAAGCTCATTTTCTATATCTGAAAGCTGGGTATAAAACTCATCTTCCGTTCCGCGTATGAAGGCTTTCATGTTTGCCTGTGCGATCTTCTTTCTGGGCATCGTGCTTTCGAGTGAGACTTGTTATGTATCCATTCTCCACGAGCTTCTTATACTCACTTTCCGTAACGACTGAGATAAAAAGGGCTTGCCAATTGTTGCCAGTAGAAAGAGATTTGTTGAAGAATTCCAAAGTCGCGATTCCAAGTGACTTTGGCGTTATCTGGAAATTACGAATGTTTCCATTTTCAGAAAGTTCCTCGACCTTGCAGACCGAAGTTCCTATCTTTTCAGGATAGCTTTTCAACTTCCACTTTACTTTCTTTGCATCTTCTTTCGTTCCGTTCTCAAGTTTCATTGTGAGCGTTTTCACTTCGCCGCCTGCCGGGAGAATGATGTAGTACTCTGAAAATAAGAAATATTCATGGTCGAGGTAGAGTGCGGTTTCGTCTACGGTCGAAAAATTTTTCTTTCCATTCTTGACGTAGTAAATGACGCTGAGTATAACGAGGATGACGCATGAGCATATGACGCATTTAAAATCAATCTTCTTCATATAAATACACTAAACAGTGTTTACTCTGAGTAAGTGAAAGTCAAAGTATACTTACCACCAGATTGTTCCGTGCTTCCAAAGAATGTACTGAAGAACAAGACTTCTTTTGAGCTGAAGGTAACAGAAGAACCATCCTTGCTCATGTTTACTGTTGTACTTGTTTCATAGCCCATTGCAGTCCACTTGAATGTAATGTCAGAACCGTTTACAGTGTATGTACCGCTGGAAGGAGCCTGGTTTTTACCACCGCTATAAGTAAAGTTTCCGTCTGAAAGAGTAATCGTACCATTAACCTGACTTTTAGTAGCACTGTTGAAAGCATAGCTTCCGTTTACAGAAGAAGTGTCTTCACTATCGCCAGAAGATGATGTAAGCTCTAGGCTGTCTCTATTATTTCCACATTTAATATTTAAAGGAGTTTCATCACGATAGGGAGTATTCTTATCAACCCAACCACCAATAGCATAAAAAACATTATTAATTTTAATATAAAACCCTTTATCTTTTTTTAGCACAGAATTATAACCAACAGATGACCACCCTTTTACGGCTTCATCAGTTACTTCATTTTCAAAGAAAAGATCTGTATTCTGATTTAATGAATACTGAACGTTGTTGAATGTTACAGAATCACTCGCAAAAGCAGCTGTTTCTATATAATGGTCATTCCGTTCATTATTAGAATTTTCCCATGTAGTTCCAATAAGTTCTGCATATATAGCCTTCAATTCAGCAATCTGGGCCGGAGAATAAGTATTAGTGTTTCCTTCATCAGAGGAATTATCATTAGTCGGCTGCTGGCAGCCAGCAAAAATCATAATTAAAGACAATAATGTTAAATAAAATGCAATTTTCTTCATATTCAGTTCCTTTCCTTAGTTTTTTTGTTGATTTTTAAGACGTTTGAGGCACTCAAACAAAAAAGGTGGAAAGCGCAGTTTCCAAAAACAAGCACTGCTCGCAGGCAGTTTAAATAAAATACACACTTTTAAGTTATCTAAATATTACTTTAAAACCCTTTAGCTGTCAAGAGCAAAATTAAAACTCGATAAGTTTTTACCTGATAAAACACCAGGCACGATTCAACTCGTACCTGGCAAGCTTTATCATTCAGTAACATTTAAGTAGTAAGATGCCGGAACTGCAATTCCGTAATCAGAAGTCTTTGCACAAGGTCCTTCTGTTATCTTAAGGCCAATAATAATTTCCTGATTAGTCTCTTCTCCTTCCTCACCATTGTAAGTAATTATAAATTTGCCTATATCAGTCCAAGAATAAGTCTTTGAACTTTCTATATATTCATAATTTTCATAATGGTAAGAATGTGTATGAGATGTCTTAGGAATACCAATATTTGATTCCATATATGAAATCTTCATCTGATTAAGTTTATTTTTTATTGCATTCTGTCTGTTTTTTTCAGTTTTCTCAACATCAATATTTTTAGTAAGATTTCCTTCGCTGTCCTTTAAATAAACAGTTTCATAGTCCGCAGAAGTTACAGACACGTCAGATAAAGAATAATTATTTGAATAAAACTTATCCCTTACTTTACCGCTGTATGCAAAGTAACCATAATCAACATTATTTGTTAATTTAAACTCATATACACCAGATGTATTTTTTGTTACTTCACCTGCTACAAGATCTTCCATATTATTTTCAAAGCTAACGCTCTTTATTATTGTTTTTGATGAAGAGTCTTCATTTATGATTTTTCCTTTTACAGTTTCTCCATCACCTAATACTAAAATGCGTTCAGGCTTGTTTATATAACTGTACATTGAATTTACATTACCAACAGTAGATGTTTTAGATGTAATTTCAGGAACAAATAAATCTTTATTTGTAATGTTAAAATTAAGATAATTTATCTGATTTAGTGAAGAACCTGTTCCTTTTATAGTAACTTTACCGACATAACTTCCATCTAAAGAAAAATTGATATGACCTCCGGCAGCTCCCTGTGAAGTAGTCTCATGTGAAGTTATTGAATATATCTTAGTTCCGTCAGACTGTGTTGTAACAAGCGTTGCTCCAGAAGAAATCTTAAGATTTCCGGTTCCATTTGACGGTGGAATTGTTACTGTAAGAGAAGCTTCTTTAGGATATAACTGATATTCAACTTTAAGTGCATTTACATCTGCAACAACTTCTGTAACCTCTTTTTCAATATAGTTCTCCATTATATTTAA
This sequence comes from Treponema peruense, assembly GCF_016117655.1. NCBI lineage: Bacteria > Pseudomonadati > Spirochaetota > Spirochaetia > Treponematales > Treponemataceae > Treponema > Treponema peruense. Next base: position 753,026 of record NZ_CP064936.1, on the reverse strand, counting down.
GTAAGGTTGAGTTGAAACTGCAGAGCTGTCATAAAGATTATCAGATAAATACCAATGTAGCTTTCCTGAAACATCCTTTTTAATCCAAGTATTTGAAGTATAAGCTTCACATTCTCTTTTAATAAATTCTATATTCAGCTCTAAATCATGTTGTTCAACTCCATGACCATCTTCATAAGGAATTTGGAGTTTTGCTTTTCCAAGACTTATTACAGATTCTTTTTCTTTTGAAACTGTAGGAGTAATATAAGAACTTATTAACTTTGACAGTTTTATTTTTGAACTACATCCTTGTCCAAATGAATCAAATGAATTTTCATCCCAAAAAATCCCTTTTGTTTTTTTATAACCTACATCAAGGTCTTTATCAGGTCTTACTAAATTAGAAGAAACAAGTTCTTCGGTAGTAATAACAAAAGGAATTACAGTTTTATAATAAGGAGAAAGACTGTTACTTATATCATAGTTATATGAATCATCATTATTTTTTATACTGAAAACATTTACATTATTAAACTTTAAAGAGTTATTGTCAATTGTTGTGGATTGAAAAAAAGTGTCTTTTCATCAGGCAGCCTTCATTTGTTCACCGTCCACAAAAATTATATTTTTGGCGACAAGTTCAAGTTGTTTAAATCCCCTGAGCCGTCGCCAGTTTTTCTCTGCCTGAAGACAAAGCTTGAAAGCCATTGCAACAGAAGCAGCGGAAGAGCCGTTTCCTTTTGTTGACTTGTGGCGCAACCTGACTGTTGCAAATGTCGATTCAATCGGATTCGACGTTCTAATGTGAGCCCAATGTTCCGCCGGATAATCATAAAAGCGGAACAAATCCTCCTTGTCTTTTTCAAGACATTCCGTTGCCTTCGGATATTTTTTTCCGAAAGTTTCTATAAATAAGTCGTAGGCTTTCAAGGCGTTTGCACGTTTGTCTGCCTGCCACATATCCCGAATCATTTTTGTGGCCTGAGTCTGCACACAGTCAGGCAATTTGTCCAGAATGTTCATGGACTTGTGGAACCAGCATCTCTGAATTTTTAGCTGGCCCCAGATTTCATCAACTGCATTTTGAAACCCAAGCGCTCCGTCGCAGACTGCCAATTTTGGTGCTTTTGTCAGTCCGCGGAATTTCAAATCAAGCAAAACTCCACGCCAACTTTCCGTTGACTCGCGAATTCCGGCCTGTACAGCCACAAGTTCTTTTTTGCCTTCAACAGTTACGCCAATTATTACCAGAAGGCAGGTCTTTTCACCGTCAAGCCGGGACTTTACGTAAATTCCGTCTGCCCAAACATAAACGTATTCCTTTCCGGAAAGATCTCGTTTGCGCCATTCGTCATATTCAGCCTGCCATTTTACAGTAAGCTTTGTTATGACTGACGGACTCAGGCCCTTTGCTTCTTTACCAAGAACATCATGGAGCATGGCTGAAAACTTGTTTGAAGAAATTCCTGCAAGGTAGGCAGCGGAAAGTATTGCTTCTACTGTCGGAGTTTTTCTTGCAAACGGAGGAAGGACTTTGCTTACAAAGCGATCCTTTTCTTCAAGTGCACGGTCATCAACTCTGGGAAGCCTGACTGTAACGTAACCGTTTGTAGTAAGAATTGTCCGTTCTTTGTGAAAGCCGTTTCTTACTACAAGTTTGTTTCCGGTTTTGTCTACGATAGAAGAAGTTTTATTAAGAAAACGCTGAACTTCATCCTCGTAAAGACTTTCAATTACTTCACGTGCTCTTGCGCGGATTGCTTTTTCAAGCAAATCAATCGTTGGACTATTGGAATTTTCTTCAATTTCCAGTATTCTTTTCATAAGAGGTCTCCTTCGGTGTTTATTTTTTTTTCCAAAGAAAACTATACCTTAGACAGACCTCTTTTTCTATGCCTTCTCAGGCAATCCACAACTTTTGATTATAACTCAACTTTAAATCAACCCAACCCTTGAACTTATATTCATAATGTAAAAACTTGCTAATTTTTTGCTTTGAAACACCTTCATCCCATTTACTTGAAAATCTTGATTTTCCCGGATGTAAAAAACTATAGGCATTATTTACTACAATTTCTTTAGAAACAAGCCAATAATCAACTCCTTTGTTTTTCAAGTTTCTTATAAAATCGTTTGAGTAATTGTTGTTATTTCTATAAGTAGACCAGTTATCTCCGGTTACTTCCTGCGGCAAATCCTTATAGTAATCCCAGCCATGCCCCAGGTGATAAACAGTAGCATTCGGAATGACATCAGCTTCAGAAGTAAGATACACAAGTCCTTTACTAGGTGGCAAATTATTAGCAGAAATCTTATAGATATTTTCATTATTTTCAATACCTTCAAAAAGATTTTTTGCCTTATCTAATCTGCTTGTTCCAGGCCTTACATAAGAGTTATTATTCATATAAATATCTTTTCTACCACCAGTACTACCAGAATCCGGCACATAATGTTCCGATTTTATATTCAGAATTTTTCCAGCTGCATTCTCGTTCTTTATTTTAAGATAGAACACGGCTTCCTCACCGTCACCAATAACAAGCTTTGTAAGTTTACCCTCAGAATCATACATTGGCTGGGTAAAGGCACCGTTTTGTGTCATGTTTATAAGCTCAATATCATAGCCTTTTTCATAATAAGCTGTGTAATAGAAAGTCTTTGTCTCTGCGTAAACTCCGTGTTCATCAGAAGGAAGCGTTCCGCTTACAGAAAGGTCAAAGCTGCATTCTGTATGAGGTACCAGGGTTACTGTCATTTTACATTTTTCAAAGCCCTCTTCCGTAATGATTTCCTTAGAAACATCACCGACCGTTACCTCTGGAATGGGCGTAGTTGTATGAGGCTTGTTACCTTCATTAGGAATGGAAGCAATAATTTTACTGTCCTTTTTGATGTCAATCGTAAGGTCAGTAGGATAATAAATAATGTTGAACTTCTTTACGTTCTTTGTATCAGGCTCCGTGTTCTGAACGACCGTGAGGTTGTTTCCCTCTAAATCCTGAAGCTTAACTTCAACATCATATTCAACATAAACCTTGACTGTCGGAAGGTTTGCAGCAGAAGCTCCGACCATAGAGGCTGTAATGGTTCCTGCAGCACCGTTAGGATAATCTAAAAGCCCTGTTATACGAAGCTGCCTTTTTGCAGTATCATCTTCAATCGAGAAATAATTTGTAATGTTTCCAGACAATGAAGAAGCGCCTGTGGTCATCTGAGTATACCAGTTAATAGTGGCGTTTTCAGGATTTGTCCTGTAGTTAATAACCTCAGTGTAGCCAGGAATTACGTGAATGCTTCCCACATCCATCGTAACTTCAGTGTTTGCCTTAACGATTACAATACAGCTTGCAGTGTTTCCGTTCGGAAGCTTTGCAATTACGGTTGTCTGCCCAACGTTCTTTGGAGTTACGGTACAGATGGCACCTTTTGCCTTGCTTACTGCAACGATGTTCTGTCCTCCTACCTTTACTGCAGACCATGTAATATTTTTATAATCAGCTTCTGTAGCATTGGTAAGAGTAGCCGTGAGTGAAATAGAACCGTCATCCTTGAACATAGTCTCAAGGTTAGAGTTCAATTCAATTCCAATCTCACCCTTCTCTTCTACGATAAAATAAATGTCTGCATTAGCTCCCGTTGCCTCATGGGTACATGAAAGAACAAATTCTCCGCCATAGTTAAAAGTCACATAGCAGTCTGAGCCGTATGCAGTCTTATCAGGCGTTTCATCCATAAGAGAAATGCCCTTGTCTTTATTCTTCACGCTCCATTTAAGGTTGAACTTTTCTGTCGCTTCAATTCCCTCTCCCGTAATTGTTGCAGAGATTACACGGCTGGTTCCGGCTTCTACGGTAAGAATCGAGTTTCCAAGTGAGATGACCGGAACTGCAGGATCAACTTCAGTAACAGAGACGAGCATTTCGGTTGTAGCAAGAACAGTACCGTCAGATGAAGTCATATTTGCCGTAAGGGATGCCGTTCCGTAGCTTCTTCCGCATACCCAGGCAACGGCATTAGAGCCTTGAATCAGACATACATCTTCATTGGAAGATGAGTAATGAACCTCAAAATCACCGTCTACTGAAGGAATCTGCAAAGGATAGAAATAAAGCTTTTCTGCTGTTATGTTTGCAGATTTCTGGCTGAAAGCAAAAGTATCATAGTTACTTATCATTACAAGAATATCAACCTGTTTTGAAGACTTTGCGTGCTTGATGTGAAGTTTTGTAGTACCAGTCTTACCTGTCGGCATAATAGAACACTGTTCTGCAACCGGAGTAATACCGATTAGGTTATAGTCATCAGCCCACCAGATAAAGTCTTTGCCGTCAGTAACCTCCCCGTTTACAAGCTCTGCAGAAACGGTAGTAAGCGTTGTTTCAGAAGGCTTTATCTTAATTATGTTTGTAGAAGGCTTAATGTAAACACCGTCTTCAATTTTATCCTCGATTACAACAAGAACCGTCTTACTGTAGCTTTCTGAATAGCGTGAGTTATAGACAGTTACATAAGCCATGCCTTTGTTCAATGCCTTAATGTAACAAGAACCTGAAACTGAGTTTACTAAAATCATTGATGAAGAAGAGCCTACAAAGCGGAAGTAGTTACTGTCGCTTGCAGTGTTTCCGCCAATCATCTCTGCAGTAAGTGTTGTACTCATGCCTTTTTGAAGTGTAATGATATTTGCACTTGTTGAGATATAAGGACGTGAAACAATTACAGAAGAATCAAAAACTGTAACAATAAGTTTTAGAGAATAAGGGCAGTCTTTATGAGTAACTTTGATTTCTGCAGTTCCAGGACTGTTTGCGCTTAGCATTGCAGAAGTTCCGTTGTTAGCAATTACGTCACATATTCTTGAATCCAAAGAAGTCCAGTGCCAGGCAGAGTTGTCAACGGTATTTGAATTCATCAAAGTTACGGTTGCTGTAGCATACTCTCCCTGAACAACAGTTATAACATTGTTTGTCGTTGTAAGGTACGGGATTGTAGAATCGTTCGGAGCGTTATTGACGATTACAACAACTTCCTTTTCAAAATCGCTTTCAGAGTGACGCACAAAAATCTTAGTCGTTCCGTTTTTCAAAGGTTTTATGTAGCAGGTATTTGAATAGTTTACATAACTGATCGAAGCGACAGTATTGTCCTCACATTCAAATGAAAAACCTTGAGGAACGGCAGCGTCATCGCTTTCTTCCGTATGGTTAAGGGTTGCGACAAGAGTGACCTCTTCCTGACCTGAATAAAGCTCGAACACATCCTGATTTGTGGTTATATAACAGAAATCCTCGTTTTTATATTCAAACTGGTTTCCGGTTCTCAAGTTGACTGTAAGAATATTCTGTGAAAGCGGATGACTTATTGTAAGCACTGCAGAACCTTCACTTGTCATGGAAGTAACGGTCGCCTGGTTTCCGTTGTAAGTAATTTCATAATTACTGTTTGAAAGAGTCCAATTTAGCTTTGAATATTCTGTTGAAGAAATATTGAATAAGTCTACAGAAAGAGACTTCGACTTATTGATGTCCTCAAAGTAAAGAACGTTTGAGGAAGTAGAAAGATAGCAGTCGGCATCCTGGTTCAAAACTCCTGCTGCGACAACAGTTACTACAAAAGTAACGTCATCACAGCCAGAGACAGAAGCCTTAATGACAGCCTTTCCAGGCTTTAATCCGTTCACAACGGCATCTTTATTCTGGTTTTCCGTTGATAAAGACACACAAGAGCTTCCTTGCGTTATATTCCATGTAATCTGAGGAACTGAAGTAAATCCTGAAGTCTCAAGATGAAGAGTCGTCTGACTGTCTGTATTTATAGTTTCATTGGTTGAGTATGAGTAAATTGTTTTTACCGCATACTGCTCAAAATCACTTTCATTGTCATAGCAGACAACAGTGTATTTGACAGGGTATGTGGCATAAGGATGAGTTACGGTAATTATGCTTCTTGACCCTCCTGAGCCGCTTTGAGGTGCCGTTACCACGGCATGATTAGCGTTGCCGGAAACGGTTGCTACTCCTTCGCTTTGCCATACAATTTCAGACATTTCTCCATCACCAGAAAAAGAAACATCAATCTCAGAAGATTCCCCGTTTTTGATATTCAATACTGGGCTTGAAGTAAGGTTTAAAACTGATTTTTTCTCAACGACAGTATTTTCTTTTGTTACTACAACAGTAATTCTTGTAGAATACATCGCTTTCGGATGAGAAATATCAATATAAGCCATACCTTCTTTAAGAGGCTCAATTACGGCATAAGCTGATGAGTTATTAGCAATTACGCTTCTTGAAGCAAATTTGTGAACAGCGGTTCCGTTTCCGCTTTTCCAATTGATGACCTTTTCACGAGAGCCGTCTGCAGCATCATTTGTAATAGTCCATTTGAGGTTTGAAATTTCATCTGAAGAAGCGTTTTTAAGTGATATATTTATCTGTTGAGGTGAATCGCCTTCTTTCATCCTGATGTAATTCTGGCTTGTAGATATGTAGTAAGTAGCATCGCTTGCCTCGCTGTCAATGTTTCTTACAAGCACGATGATATTTCTTGAAGGAACTCCAGGATAAGAAACCGTAATCTTAACAGTTCCAGTCTTCTTTCCCTTGATATTGATGTTATCGCCTGTATCATCATCTTCCCCATTGTAAATGGAATAATCTATATATTCAGAAGCATTTTCTGAAAAGCTCCAGCTGTAAGAAGCAGGATTTACATGGCCAGCATAGTTTAAAAGACTTAATGAAATGTTCTGATAAATATCATCAGAAACTGTAACAAGAGTCTGGGAGGGCTCAATGTATGCAGTCTCTGCGTTTTCAATTACACGAACTAAAACATCAAGGTCATAAATTGCAGAAGGATGTTTACAGCGGACATAGCACTCCCCTACGCTGTAGGCTGTAAGGCTCACATTCAAACTTCCGGCTCCAGAAACGACCACTGGCTTTGAAGACATTTCGTTTCCAAGAGAATCTACGACAGAATAAGTAAATCCGCTTGCATAATCAGAGACAAGAGGATTCATCAAGTCAATTGCAAAAGAAGCAGTGTTATCCTCACTGAGGTTTATAGTAATGATATTTTCAGTTGTCGTAATATAGCACTGGTTTGTTCCGTCTGATGAGCAGTTTACTAAAACAGAATATCCGTAAGCAGCCTTATTATGCTTAACGGTTACTTTTGCAATTCCGTCATTCATTCCGGTAATCCAGCAATAGTTTCCTTCTGTAGATAAAGATGCTACGGAAGTCTTATCAATGCTCCATGAAAAACCGTTTATGTCTGCAACAGTTCCGCCAAAAAGAGCCGCACTGATTTTTACAGTTTCATTTGGCTTTACGCTCACAAAATCAGATGAGGCATAGACGTAAGGATTAGTTACAGTTACCGCATAGCTGTCTGCAGAGACTGTAATAATGCAGGAAGCAGAATTAGAGCCGCATCGGGCTGTAAGGGTTGTGCTTCCTGGCTTTAATCCCGTAATGACTGCAGAATAGTTGTCTGTCTTTGCAAAGATGACAGAATCATCATAAGACCATGAAATACTTGCTGAATTCTGTTTTTCAGAAGCCTTTACGTTAATTACTTCCATTGCGCCCATGCTCAAGGAAGTCTTGTTTTTATCAAAAGAGAGTGTTATGTTTTCTTCCGGCTCTTCCGTGAAGGACGCAATAAAGCTGCAGCCTGTGAGAGAAAGAAGAAGCAGAAGAAAAATGCCGTTAAAAAATCTTTTCATTTTGTTTTCTCCTTAAAATCAATTATTGTTTGTATGCCTTGTAGTAACTTCCGTCATCTGCACAAGGGCAGTTACGAACCTGAACGTAAACTGGAATATTGAAGGTTGCCTTGTTTGATTGCCCTGCATAATCAACATAAGTGACTACAAGTTTTCCCACATAAGTTGTTTCCTTGATGGTTTCATTACGAACTTCGATGTACTTGTCGCCTTCAATTTTCAGGTTGTACATATTTGCCATTCCATTAGTTATATGTTCCCATGTAGAGCTTCCTGCTGGTAAATAAGAGTAAATTGAGTATTCATGATTATGATGAAGCTGGAACGGATGTGTATTTACGGACGTTCCTGGGGAAGAGCCTGCAACCCTCTGGTATTGCTTAAATGAAAGCCCGTCTTCAATCTGAGAACTTGTTACTTGTTCAAAATTTACACTTACAATATCTACTTCTGAATAAGGTTCAGATGAAGTATTTAGCGAGACATCACCAGAAATATACTCACCGTCACCGAGGAAAATCGTATTAGTTGAAGCGTCATACCTTGAATACTTTGCATACTTTTCGGTATCAGGGTATCTTGTATGGTTTATGAACGGAACCTGTTTTTTAATGCTTACCGTAAAGGTATGTTTTGGATAATAAGATTTTATTGCAAGCGACTGAGTTCCAAACTCCTGACTTGTAACGGAAGTAACTCCTGTAGAAATCAGGTTTTCATTTACGGCTTTAAGTCCGATACGGCAGTTTACCTCTCCGTTTGCAATAAATTTCAAAGTTCCCCTTACAATACCAGTTGAATTGGTTTCTGTAGTAATTGTGTGAGTATCAATTACCCATTGACCTTCTTCTGCGTTGTAAGAAGAATAAGTTCCCTCTTTCATTGAAAGATTCTTTCCCCATGATTTTTTTGCATCGTAATTTGTTACGATGATTTTAGAACATGCCGGACGAAGTTCATAATTAACATAGAGAAGCTCTTCATTATCATGCACCTGTTTTGGTGTCGTAGAAATCATGGATTTATCAAGAGTAAAGAGATAGTTGTAAGAGTTTGTAACTGATATTGAATCAGACTGTCTTGAAGCTGAAGTTGCTGTTAAAACTGCTGTTCCTTCAGTTGGTTTTCCAGTTATTGCAATGGTTCCCACCCCTTCAGGATAACGGTAAGTTTCGTTAGTCTGAGGATTGGTCCACTCTGTAAAATAACCTGCACCTGTCTGGTTCATGTCAAAGAAAGAGCTATCACCTTTGTACCACTGTGTTACCTTGTCGCTTGCAGGAACTGTTTCCCAGTGAACAGGCTTTGTTTCTCCCGGATATAACTGGAATGTCGTAAGGTAATATTTTTCACGATGGTCTATAAGCTTTCCGTCTTTATATTCATAATTAGATTCATCATCATAAACAAAGAAATTAAGTTTTTCTGCTTCCCTTATTTCTACCTCACATTTTGCAGTAGATTTATTTGAAGGGATAGTACAGTAAACAGTAGCATTGCCTGGCTTTTTGGCAAAAATAGTCGCCTTATTACCTTTACTTGTAAATGTAAAGTAATCTTGCTCGGTTTCAGGGTCTGAGTTATTTACAACCTTCCATTCAAGCTCTTCACCAGTATCATTCAACACGGTAGCCTGAATTATCTGAGTATCTTCCCCGATATAAACCGGAAGCTTTGAGAAGTTCAATGTAACCGAAGGCTCTGAGACACCTGTAACAATTACATAAACGGTCATCGGATTTATCGGAAGTCCGTTTTCATCTGCATGAGTAATTGTAATTGTTGTTTTTCCAGAATTTAAAGCACGGATCTGAACGTCTCTTCCGATGGAAGTTGTTGAGTCATTCTCAACAGTTTTTCCAGTAAACTCAATAAAGTTTCCATTGCCGTTATTTATAGTCCATCTAAGTCCTGCAGAGTTTGTGTCAGATGTGTTTCCGTATACAACTGCAGAAAGGTTTCTGACCTCATCTTTATTAAGGGTAATGATTGTAGAAGTTGAATCTGGAGAAAGTCCGATATAAGGTCTTGTCTCATCCTTTTTAGTAACGCTAACCAAAAGCTGAGCTTCAGCCTGTTTTACGCCTCCTTTTGTCTGAAGGGTTGCATAAATAACACAAGATTCAGAAGTAAGACCTTCTCCCACGCTTCCAGGGTGAAGAGTACAAACTGAATTATTTCCCCATGCCGTACAAAGAGAGCCGTTTGAGCTTCTGTAACTTACGTCACAGTCTACACCTGTTGCCGGAACCTCCATGTTTATAAAGAAGTCTGAGCCTGTCGTAAGCTCGATGTGAGACTGTGCAAAGGCAAAATCAGTGTAGTTACTTATGTATAGAACAATATCTTTCTGGTTTGCGGCTTTTGGGTGAGAAAGATGAACGGTTACTGTTCCAGAACTTATTGGCTCAATGATACACTGGTTTGAAGTGTAATTCATGTTTATTTTGTCATAAGAATCAGCCCACCATTTAAAGTCATAAACATCATCGGCATCACCGTTTACGAGAGTTGCGGTGATTGTTTTCGGGTCTCCAGATGGACTCATTTTTATAATGCTTTCCGTAACTGAAATGTAGCAGTTTGTAGTAATCTTTGGCTCACATATTACGAGAATTGAGCGAGAAACAGAGGCTTTTGGGTGGGAGAGAATAACTTGAGTAACGCCTTCCTTAACGGCCTTAATTTGAGCCGAATCGTTACTTGCATAAAGAGTTGCAATTGATGTATCAACGATAGACCACGTAAAGCCTGTCGTATCAGAAGAACTTCCTCCTACAAGCTCTGCGGCAATTGTTGCGGCATCTCCGCCTACAGTACAAGTTACGATGTTATTGCATGTAATATATGGGTCTTGTGATGCTGCAATCGGGTCTACAGTGTTTACTATGATTTCAAGCGGATAAGAACAGTTCTCATAGTTTTCAACAATGATTTTAGCCGTTCCGATTGCCTTTCCGTAAACTACGGCAATGTTACCAGAGCCTACGACAGAAGCAACGCTTTCATTTGTACTTCGCCATGAATAGCCTGTAAGGATATTAGAATCAGCATTCTTAATTTCTACCGTAACGGTTACATTAGACTGCTCGCCTACAGTAACGACATTCTGAGTTGTAGTAAGATACTTAAAACCTTTAAGCTCTTCTTCCGAGTTTGCAACATTTACAAGGATTTCTTTTGTGATTTCACCAGCTAAAGAGTTTGAAACTGTAATAATAGACTGGCCAGGATTCAAAGCCTTGATGTTACAGGTACCAGAAGTCAATCCTTGAATTTCAATATTTTCCTGCCCTTCACTGACACTCCAATAAAACTGACCTTTTGAAGTAGTATTAACAAGGCTGCATCCAATGGTTTTAGACTCACCGTTTAAGATATTTATTACATCACTTTCTGTCGTGATGTATACAATATAGTCATCATTCCATTCATAAAGCTCACCACATTTTGCGTTGATGTTAATTGAGTTTGCTGAGAACTTGTTTGAAACTTTGATAGTTGATTTTCCAGGCTTGTTTGCAGTAAGCCTTACATTGCTTCCAGGGCTTCCGTAAAGGTCGAACACGCTTTCTTCGGCCACGGCATTTAAATCTGTCATAGTCCAGTTTGTATACAAAAGCATGTCTTTTGCAGAAATGTTTACGCCTGAAACAGAAAGCTCCTGAGAGTCTCCTTCATTTTCAAGAACTACAGCGTTCTGGTTTGTAGTAAGGTAGCCAGCGTTTTCATCAAATATATCTGAACTTTCACCAGCTTTCAAAACTGTAACTTCAAAAGCAACAGGAGCAGAACCTCCAACAGAGGCTGTAATGAAAGCTTTTCCTTCAGCTAATCCCTGCACTGTTGCAGAGGTACAATAAGGAGAAGAAGAATCACCGTTTACGGTACACAAAGAAGATTTATCTACGCTCCAGGAAACACGGTCTGAAGAAGAAAGCCCGAACTGTTCTACCGAAATTGTTTTTGTTTCTCCTGCAGCGATTCTTAAATAAGTAGAATCAGCAAAAATACCTTTCATGTCGGCAAGTTCTTTTTCAGTATCAGCCGCAAGAACCAAAATCTTTTTATCAGAAACAGCACCGTCAAGATGGGCCGTTACATAAGTCTGACTTGAACCTGTACCACAGGCTTTTATTTGTGTCGTCTGACCTTTAGAAGGAGTCACAAAAACTTTTGAAGAATCTGCAGTAGACCATTCAATGTTGTTTTCCTCACCTTCTGCCTGGTTTCTCAAAGTTGCAGTAACTTCTTTTGACGCGCCATTTAAAAGGCGGATCAAGCTTTCATCTGTAGTAATGGTTTTAGGATTTACCAAAGCCGATTCAGAATAAACCTTTACCTGGATTTCAGTGTCATAAAGACATCTAGGATGAGTTACTACGATTGTAAGCTCGCCTTTTGAAAGCGGATTTATTACAAGCTGGGCCAGACATGACTCTCCGCTTGTTACGGCACTTCTTGAGTTCAAGTCTTTTACGTCTTTTACGATGCCTGTAACCTGCTGAACTTCTACGATACCGTTGTTTCTTCCGCCTTTGATATACCAGCTGAAGTTTGTAGTATCATCTCCAATATTATCTTCACCATCAATTCCGCCAATAAGACGAACATTTACTGTAGTAGGACTTCTGCCTACCTGAGTCTGAATAAAGTTCTGGTCGGTAGTAATGTACATTGAAGAATCAATTGCAGAGCCTATCTGGTTCTGTAAAATTACAAGGATATTTCTTGAGTATTCTGAAAGCTCATGGCTTACCTTTACCTTGAATATTCCGTTTTTCTTTCCTTTGATTTGAAGTGTATTACCTGTGTGTGAACATTCTGCAAGAGAAAGAGCGCTTTCAGGAACTTCCCAGACAAAACCTTCCGGGTCTGCATAACCGTCATAATTTGCAATGCTTGCAAAAACAGAATAAGGAGCATCGCTTCCCTGCACTACTACAGTAGAAGAAGAGACTTCAATATAAGTGTTTTTTACAATAGTTGAAACACGGACAATTATATTAAGGTCATACTGTGAATTTTCATGGCTTACGACAATATTTGCAATTCCGTTTTTAATCGGAACAATTTCTGCATTGTTTAAGTTGGCACTCATTGAAATAATGCTTTTAGACTGCTCATCGGCATAATTCCATGTAAATCCGTTTTTGTAGGCAGCGTTAATTGGATTTACAAGGTCTACAGTAAGCATTTTTGATGTAGTGTCGTTTTTATTTACAGTCAAAACGTTATAGTCGGTTGTGATATAAGTTTCTGTAAGTTTATCTGTATAGACATAAATTACAAAAGTGTAATCATACTCAGCGTTCGGGTGATGACAGACAAGCTGAGTTGAGCCAGGCTTTATGGCAGTAATAACACAGTTGTTTCTTGAAGAAGCAATGGAAGCAATAGAAGGGTCTTTTATTTCCCATGTAAAATCTTCCATATCAGAAATGCTTCCGCCATATAAAGAAGTGATTACGGTTGTAGTATTGCCTGGCTGAAGCTGTACTACAGAATAGTTTGAATAAATGTAAGGGTTATCTGTATCTTCTGAACCGTTTGAAATTACAGAAATAAGACAGGTAGCAACGATTCCGTTACAGGATGCTTTTATGTAAGTCGTACCGGATTTTTTCCCAGTTATAATTGCGCCAAAATTATCTGTTTTGGCACTAATATATTCACTGTCAAATTCCCAGCGGACATTACATTTTCCCTGGTCAGCTGAAGGAGTAAGATTTACCTTTAAATACTCGCTTTCCTTTACAGTCACGCTAAGAACCGTAGAGCTGAACCTAACGGCTGAAATTTTGGAATCATAATTTTCAGAAGTTGGTTCAATACTCTCTGAAAAAAACGAACAAGAAGTGAGAATAATTAATGCAGTAAAACCTGCAAAAAAACATTTGAAATAATTTTTCATATTACTACCTGCCTACTTATAGTTTTTTTTTACACTATCAATGTAAAAAAAAGAGAACGCATCCAAAGCAGCACAACACTACGCTTGCTATAAGAATGCTTAAATTGAACTTATATACAGATTCATCTGTATAACTTTCTTTCTTAAAACTTTTCTTTAATTTTTCACAAAACTTCATAAACTTTTTCCTCCTGTTATTACGTCTTGCATTTATAAAAGCCTGAGTACAATCATCAAGCTTCCATTCTTTGTTATAATTCCAGTCCTGCATTATCTTTGTTTATGGTATGCTTGAGTTACCGGAATATCTTCACATGGCGGAAGGTTTAAGTTCTGGTTTACAACTATGTTGATTTTCGTTCCAGACTTAATCTTGATTGTCGGCTGCACATTCATAGCACGGTCAATCAGCTTGTCGCCAAGTTCCATAGTTACGTTCTGAGAGTTTGCAAGAAGGTTCTGTACATACTCATTTTGCGTTCCATTCAGCTGCTTAGAAAACTCTGTATTTACGATAGAGAAAACGCTCATTAAACCGATAGCTTTAAGATAAGCAAACGGATGGTCGTTTACCCAGCCTTTAAGACCTGAAGCGCCTTTTGCATCTGTTGCATTCATATTTCCAAGCTGAATCTGATAACCGTCTGGACGGATCAGAGTATGCCAGGCAACCTGCACACGGTTCTGTGAATAAGAGATGCTTGAATTATAGGTTCCGTAAACCACAGAGTTCTGAGGAATAAGAAGATAGCGTCCGTCCTGGGATGAATAAATGTTCTTTGCAATACGGGCCGTAATTTCGCCAGGCAAATCCGTGTTAAGCTCTGAAGTGAGAACTGCTTCAAAGATTGTTCCCTGCCAAAGTGTATTGAGGTTGAGCCATTCACCCTGTCCTACATTGCTTCCCTGCCGTCCGTTATTGAAGAAGCTGTTCTTTCCGTCCTGGTCGTTCTGAACTCTGTAGGCATTGTTCTGACTTGTTGCGTTTCCGTATGCCTGGCTGTAAGCTCCGAGAACGTTGTTCATATACTCTTCTTTTGAAGGAAGGCTGTAGCCACCAGAGTTTCCAGAAGAAGTAGTATTTTTTGCGATTGTCTGCTGGTAATCTGTTGAATAACTTTGCTGGGTTGAAGTAAGACCTTTAATTCCAGAAATACTTTTTCCCTGAAGGCTGTCATTTCTTGTGTCAGGAATTTCAAGTGTAGAACCTCCAGCGCCACCTCCTTTTCCCGTATTGTAATTCACAGTATTAGCATTGTAAGGAAGCTTTTCATCTTTTGGAGGAATTAAAGGAGGGATTTCATCGTTCTTTTTATTTTTAGCTTCTGGAGCAGCACTTACATCCTGATAATGTTCCTGGGACTCTTCAGGAGGTCTTGATGCTAAAGATGCGTAATCTGTAGAAGTATGACGCTCAGCAACAGGCTTCTCGTTTTTCTTAGAATTCTTTTTTTTAGAAGGCATCAGAAAAGTAACAACAAGAGTGAGACCCAGAGTTATAATTATAGAAGAAAGTAAAAACTTTTTGTTGAGAACTTTAGGTTTAGACTTTGGAGCATGGTCTGCTTCACCTGCAGAAATCTTTGACTCAAATTTTAAGTCTTTTGCCTTGTCTTCAGTTTTTCCGCCAGTTTCAATTTCAGTATTTTCTTCTTTTGAAGTCGATGCACTGGAAGCAGTTTCAGAAGAATTTTCTTTATTTTCAGAAGCAGATTCCTCTTCCTTGTTTTCAGAGAAATCTTTCGGGTCAAAGTCGTCTTTCTGTTCTTCAGAAGAAAACTTTTCCCCAGCGTATTTTTCTTCTTTATGAGTCTCATTTGCATTTGCAGCTTCATTCATAAAGTCTGGAAGCTCAATGTCTTCTTCAGTAGTTACTTTTTCTTCATGGGGAACTTCTTTTTTTTTAATTTCAGTGTTTTCTGAAGTTTCTTCTTCTACTTCAGCTTGAGAACCTGCAGAATCATCGTCTAAAAATCCGCTGTACGGATTGTATTCAGAAGCAGAAGAATCTTTTTCAGGCTCAAATTCAGAAGGAAAATCTTCATCGTTATTAAATTTATCGTCCATTTTCATCCTTTAATTTTTTGTAATCTGAAACAAGTTCTTCAGATGTTTCGTGGTTATTTTCTATAAGCCATTGTGAATATTCACGGCTATAAAAATCGAGTTCAGAAATGTCTATTTCACTGCTCTCCAAGTAAGCAAGGTCTGGAGTTTCCGAAAATTTTTCAGAAGCATCTCCAGATGTTTCTATAACTTCCACAGGCGGCTTAATCAAGACCGCCTGTTTTAAGCCGAATTCAGAAATACAAAGATAGAAAGAAAACATGAAAGACATAAAAAGAGCCACAGGAGCCATGAAAAAGCAGTTCGGATATTTTACTTTAAAGGGATTTTTCTTGAACAAAATAAAGCCAATTAAGGCAATCAAAAGCTGAATACCAAAAACATAAGGAAACTTAAAGTGCTTCATGCCCCACCAGTCTGAGACTGCAAAGCTTAGAAAAAGAGGCACGATGATAATCTTAAAAAGTTTTACCTGCTCTTTTTTTTCTGGCAGAGTGTTACGCTCCCATTCCTCTTTTTTCCTTGCATTTTCTTCAGCTGCAAGTCTCATTTTTTCATTAAAAGCTTTTCCTCTCGGAGTTTCGCACCATTCGTCATAGCTTTCGTAGTGTCGGTCAAAAAATCCCATTATTCTCCTCCTGCACTATTTTCTTTAGATTCTGAATCTTTGTTTTCTTTGTATTCTACAATGATGTCAGATGAGTGAAGCGTTGTTTCTTTTGAGACCTTTGAGTTCAAACTTGAGCTGAATCCTTTTTTAGGATTTGCCGGAGGAAGAACCGGGTCTTCATCAAGCTTAATTTTATCTTCTACTTCTTCAACTTTTATAGGCTTAGGTTCCTTGTAATTTTTCTTTTTAATGGTAACTTTTTCCTTACCTACCCTTAATGTTACTTTTTCAATAAGCTCATTCAAGACGATAAGGTTTTTGTTTACTGAATAGTTGATTCTCTCATTCTTGTTGTTGAATACGACAGGGGATGTCATGTGAAGGACAGTTTCATTCATTACAATGTAAGTGTGCTTTCCGTCATCATAAACACGGGTTGGAAGCCAGTAAGGTTTCTTGAAAACAGAGTAGCTCATCTTGTAATCAAAAGAAAGGAAAGCCGGATCTACGGCAGTAGTTTCCTTAGACATTTTGTTTACTTTTTCCATAGCGTCTGTCTTGATTGTAAATGGCATAGTGTTTGGATATTTCCATTTTACCTGAGTCATATAAACGTCTTTATAAGATTTCAAAAGCATGTGATAGACTCTTTTATCTGTAATGATGATGAAAGAAGTTGTAAGACCTGAATAAGCTGGCTTTAAGAAAAAGTGCTGGGTATCAACACCGTTCTGACGGCTCACACCTGCTCCGATTTCCCATACTTTTTCCTCAGACAAAAACGGCATTTCAATAACCTGTTCACCTGGCTCTAGCAGAAGGTCTGTGACACGGTATGGCTGGCAGTAAATTTCATAAGTAAAATCACTGTCAAAGTCATAATACATAGTACCGCCAGTCCACTGACTAGGCACTTGAATGGATTGAGCTGTGCTTTCTTTTGCGGCCTCTTTTCCAGTTTTTGTCGGTCTGTCTGACGCAACAGTAGCCGGATAGTAAACAGGTTTTTCAATATATACAACAGTTTTTGGAATATCAATTTCCTTCAATCTTTCCTGGATAAGATATTCCTGAACCTTGTCATAATTGTTTTTTTCTTCAGCTTCACGATTTTTGAATTCTGAACCTTCTTTTCCAATATCAGTACTCATTGTTTTTTCAAAATCAACACTTTGACAGGCTGTAAAAAGAACTGATATGAATAAAATTCCGACAATTATTTTTTTCATCGTTTATACTCCTCTTTTTAATTTTTTATTACTTCTTTAAGGTCAAAAGAAGTGATGTATACTCCCAAAGGATTCAAATCCTTAGTTTTTTCTGTAACTTCAAAATATCCGATAGTAGCAAGAAGCGAGAACCTTCTTGTCTGAGTAAGATGACCGTTCTGGTATGTGTTTACGTTAAAGTAAATTACATAAGTAGTGTTTGTCTGTTTAAGTGGCTCTTCACAGCTTACTGTCTGAGTCTTAACACCAAGCCAGTCAAAAGGATTGTTTGCACGGATAAATGTATCAAGCTGATTTAAGGCAGCGCCCTGGCAGATATTCTGAGCTTCCTGCAAATACTGGTTTTGTGCATTGTAGTCGATTACCCAGGTAAACATATTTGATACAAGTTTTTTAATCTGTGATGTTTTGTGGATTTCAGGAATGCTTGTCTTTCCCCAGGAAGACTTGTCTACTTTTCCGACATAAGTTGCGTTTCCGTCTGTATCAACGGTAACGATAACAGGGATAGTTTTCGGAAGCCGGACGGCATAAAAGCAGATGAACAAAGAGATGATAAAAGAAGATAAAGAAACCAAAGCTATAATCTGCCACATTCGGGCATTCTTCTGAGAAAGCCCTTGTATCGTATCAGCAGCAGCTACCATATCAATATTGTAGCTTCCGTCATCGTTTACTTTTTTGGCTTGTTTCTTTTTCTTATTAAATTGATTGAACGGAGTTGGTGAGGCATCTCCATCAGAAAAAAAAGTAAGTAATCCCATGTATTTCTCCAAATACCCAATACCAGGACACAGTAAGTCCGTTGAATCTTTTTTTTTATTTTTCAAGGTGTGTGGTCAAGAAAAATAATAAGACTCATATCAATGAGTAAAATCTAAAAAAATACACGAGGAGGGGTTTCGTGTCGGTTTAAGTGTAATATAATCTATTTATATTGTCAAGAAAAATTATAAACAAGAGAATTTAAATTTTAGCTTTACTAACCTTGATTTTATGGCATTTCAAATTTATAATGTAATTCAAACGAGTTACAAGGATGAGTTATGAGTAAAAATCAGGTACAGGTTAGAATTGACGAAAAATTGAAGACAGAGGCAACTGAAATTCTCAACAACCTGGGGCTGGATTTATCTTCAGCAGTCAGGCTTTTTCTTAATCGTGTTGTTATTGAACAGGGCTTGCCTTTTAAAATGTCTTTGCCTTTGTTTTCGGAAACATCTGTTTCTAATGAAATTGACTCAATAAGCAAAAATATGTTTGATCCAGTTTCATATCTTGATGACTACATTTTGACTCATAAAATAGGAGTGAATTAAATGAATTACATTCTCTGTCACAAAGATATAAATGTCCTCAATCTTGAAATTCTGAATGATGAAGTTTATGCAATAAATGAAATTTATAATGATGAGCATGTTCCATTATTTCTTAAATCACAGAAAACTGTTAATAAAGTTTCGGCATTCAGGGAATGGTGGAAAGGCCGCTGCATACCCTCTTCCAGGCAAAACCTTGATAAGTTTCTTTCTGAGATAGCAGGGCTTTCATTAAATTCACTCATAATTAAATCTATGGGATTAAGCCTCTCAGACCAGTATTGGATAAAGCCTGAAAACAGCCATTTGAAATGGAAAGACGTAAATTTTTATACAAATGATTTTTCTCCAGATGTTGGAAATCTTTTTTTCGGTAAAAATAAGAATGTGAAAATCAATTTTATCTCACCTGACAACACATCTGACGGCTGGCTATTAAAAAAATGGATTATTGAAAACGGTAAAAGACTTTTGATAAAAGGAGGCAGCGGCCCTTATGAACAGGAACCGTTCAATGAAGTCCTTGCTTCAGAAATATGCCGGAAATTAAAAATACCTCACATTGATTACGACATCGTGAAAATCGGAAATGATTATTTCTGCTCATGCGGTAATCTGACTGATGAGAATACTGAGCTTGTAAGCGCATGGAATGTCATCAATACACAAAAACAGGAAAAAAAACAGACAGATTTTGAGCATTTATTAAGCTGCTGCAGGACATTAAAAATAGGCAGTGAAGAAAAATTAAAGAATGACATCGCTAAAATGATTCTTCTTGATTTTATCATGGCAAACACAGACAGGCACTACAGTAACTTCTGCTTTCTTCGCAATTCAAATACTCTTGAATGGCTGGGGCTTTCCCCGATATTTGACACGGGAACTTCTATGTTCAATAAAGTTTCAACAGAAGAATTAAAATATCCGCAGTTCACGGATTCTAAAAATATAGAAGCAAAGCCATTTTTTACAAGACAATATAAACAGCTGGAACGCTTTTCAACAATCATAGCATTACAGAATCTTGACTTTGATTCTCTTAATGATATTCCTGAATATTTCACTAAACTTCTTTCAGAAAATAAAAAGATTTCTGACGAGAGAAGAAGAATACTTGCTTCTACCCTTTCCTCAAGAATTGAGCAGTCAAGAAACATTGTATACAGAAAGAATGAAATAGTAAAAGAGTTTTTAAGACTGATTTCATCTGATGAAGAACATGAAAAAGAACTGGATAAAATATCTTATGCACTTACACAAATGACTTCAAAAGATAATAGGCATAAGAGAGTTTTAGACAATTATTTAAAAATCTTAAAACCAAAAGATGAAATTGAAATGGTTCAAAAAGTTATGGGTGATGTAAATCTAACTTATAAAAAGAATAGGACAAAAACAGGAGTTTCTATTTCTGATTAAAAATTTTAATCAGCTCTACCAGGATGTTTCTGTTCTAACGAAGGAAAAATGTTTTTTCCCTTAATTTCAGCAGTTTTTGTTTTTTGAGGAATGATTTTTCTGTCGTTAAAGCAGACATTCATAAGTTCTATTTCACTCGCAGGGATTTCATATTTTCTGGCTAATGAAGTCCAGTTATTCTGAACTGTCTTAAAAATATTTATTGCAATTTTTTTCGATTCTTCAAGACTTAAATTATAGTATTTTGCTGTTTTCATTAACAAATCCAATGATTTTGAATTATCATCTTCTGTAATATTGAGAGACATTTCATTTCTATATTGGTTCGGTGTAATATCAAAAACCGGAGACAGTTCCCACCTGTTATTTTTCAATAAAAATCCGTGATTTCTTAAATGGTCATCTGTATTGGAAACAGCAATGTTAAATGCTATCCTGGACCATAATTCTTTTAAATCTCGATCAGGGAACATACTGTTCTGCTTTATGAACTGAGCAATATCAAGATAACTTGCAGTTTCGCCATCAACTTTTCCAAGTTGTGTCATTGCGGAAGAATAATGAATACGTTTTTCTTTTTCCCTGTCAAAACGTCTTGAAAGAAAACATCCTTTCTTATCGTCAAATTTCATAAACTTAGTTTCAGTAACATTCAGGCCACTTAAAACCGCTAAGTCATTAATAACTTTTTCCCATGCACATTCATGAATTTCATCATTTTTTGCACTGAATTTTGCAAGCCATAAAGAACCATCAGTATCTTTTACTGTAGCTTTTGGTCTTGCCCCTCCAAGCGAAGAGCCTGGAGATACAAGCTGTTCTATCCATTTTCTTGAATAAGGGTCTTTGTTATTTTCAAAATCAAGGGAAAGCTGCTGTAGTTCTCTAAGGGAAGTAAAAGGTGGTGTTGAAAGATAAGATTCATCAGAATAATATTTTTTTGTAATGTCATCCTTAAATCTTATTGCCCCATTTCTTGACTCATCATGAACGCCAAGTAGAAAGTCTATTTCATATAAAGTCTTTATGCTTCTGTTTTGCTCTCTTGCATAGATTGCTTCCCTTCTCTGCATGAGTTTTCTTCCCCAGCGGTCAGGAGAACAGTCTGCAAAAATACCGAATATAGGTTTGGAGTTTGACAAATATTGCCTTCCTCTGTAAGGCAATAAATCAGGGTCAAGAACAATTTCAGAATATTTTTCAAGCCACTGTTCTGAAAATTCAAAGGAATAAATCTGATTCCCCCTTGCAATATTGCAGAACAGAGTTCCGATTACAGGAGAATCTTTTATCCATGCAGCTTCCACGATTATCTTTCTTTCGGTTTCAAACATTCTTACTCTTCATCATTTTTATATTCCTGAAGATACTCCATAATATTAAAGGACTTGTTTTCTTCAGAAGTTTTTTTTACAAAAGTTTTTGAAGTTCTTTTTCTTACTTTCAGATTTAAATCCTGATATGTTCTTCCAAGAACATCATCTTTTGCAATGAGTAGCAGGTCATTCTGCAGGGCCAGGGCTGTCAATACAGATGCGTAACTTCCGATGGAAACAGATGAAGAACCGTTTTCTATCTGCCATAAAGTTGCACGGCTTATTCCGGCTCTTTCTGATACAACTTCTGCAGACAGTTTTCGTCTGAGCCTTGCAAGTTTTATCTGATCGCCCATTTGAGAAAGAATTTTTTGTACCTGTGGCATAATAACCGTTACTCTCTTACTCATAATGTCTATATAATAAAACAAAAATGCTTAAAATGTCAAATATAATAAACAAAAAAAATATATTTTATTTACTATAATACCCCGTCAAGCACTTGACAACAGGAATTTGCTGCTATAAATTTATATTAAGAAGGATAAACTAAAATACTATGGCAAAAAGGCTTAAAGGCTATGCAGACCAAGAATTGTTCAGTCTGATTCAGAGCAAGGCTTCAAGAGATGACGATGCTTTTATTTCAGTGTTAAAACGCTGGCTTGAAAAGTGTCGGACAGATTATGAGCTTAACACTGACTCAGATGCAGACTTTGCCATGATGTTTTTATATGACAAAAAGATTGAAAAGCTTGCCGAAAAAGCAGGCTATGATTTTTTTGGCGTAATGCACAATATCTGGGAAAAGATACAGATGCAAAAAACATTGGATTTGAACAATCATTCTGCAGAAATCAAGCTGCTTGATAACGAGAACAAGGCCTTGAAAAAAGAACTTGAAGAGCTAAAGCAAAAATCCCTTCAGGAACTTGGGCAATCTGAAATTATCAGGAAAAACAGCGAGCTTCAACAAGCCCTTAATGCCGAACGAGCCAAAAACGCAGAACTGGAGCAAAAACTAAAAACCGGAGGAAAAAAGATGAGCGAAGAATTGACTCAGTGGGAATATAAAACTGTTTCATCCCGTCACATTCAAGAGCTTGGAAAAAATGGAGATTGGTCTTTTGACAATCAATTAAATAATCTCGGTAAAGAAGGTTGGGAAGTTACAGGTACTTTATCAAACGAAAATGGTGATGGTAAAATCTTAATGAAACGACCAAAATCAAAGGAACCAGACTACGGTTATTCAAGATAACTAAAAAGGGCTGCACTTCAAATGCAGCCCTTTATTATTTACAAACCTACTTCTGGCCAGTCTTTGTCTTTTTCACGAATATTACGTTTACCTTCTTCTTCCTTTTCTTTTAGATATTGGCTTACAGTTTTGTTACCTGCAAGTTTTCTAAGCTCTTCATTTCTTTCCTGAACATCCTGAAAAGAAGCTTTTTTCCATTTACCATCTTTATCTTGAAATTCCTGACCGATAATAAGTCTTCCGAAAGAAGAATTACCTTGTCCGCCATTACGAACCATACCGCCAGTCAAAGCTCCGAACATCTTGTCCTTGGCAAATTCACCCATGCTTGCCTTCATAGCACTACCATAAGCTCTTTTTCCAGCTTCATTAGCCTGTTTTGCAAGACCGTCTCTTGCTGCCTGTCTTACAGCAAGATCGTTACTGTTAAGGTCAGTCGGATTTACAGAGGCAAACTCACCACTCTTACCCTTCTGTATAATATCATTACGGGCAGCTCTTGCAGCTTTACCTGCACTGAAATCAGCTGCCTCACGGTTTGCATTAATTTCTGCACCTCTTTTTCCAATAGTTTGAGCTGTTTTTGCTGCTTTGTCAAAACCTCTATCTAACATTTGTCCTGCATGGTGCATAGAGTGTAGTCCTCCTCTTATTTCTCGTGCAAGGTCGCCCATTCCAAGAGAAGGGTTTCCTGAAATTACAGCACTTGCAATTCGTCCAGAATTTTTACATAAAAATATACCCAATGCGATTGTAAAAACATAAACAATTACTGTAGAAATTGATGATAAGTCAGTTTTTTTACAGAATTCTGCACCTAGTTCAATATACATAGAAACCGTGAAGAAGCACATCATTGTAGTCACAAGTATTTTTGTAAAATATGCCAAAAACATTTTTAATATATTTGTTGCAAACTGTTTTGTTGCATCAATAAAGAACAAAGGAATTAAAATACAGGAAACCGCAGCTACAATTAAGTATTCAATAACACAAATTACATATTCTAGCATTATGAAAATCATTGCAAGAACCATCGACATCTTGTAAACGAAAGATTTGAATAAACCTGCTAGCCAGCCAATAAATGTTGTTGTATCACTTTCAGAAACATCTTTCATTGATGGATTATTTTCCTCATCAAAATTATCATTGATTGATGCAAGTGAACCTTCAGAAGCTATTGTTGCAATTACAATTGCAGTTTTTATCATTGCGCTTGTCGAAAGTCTTTTTGTTCCTTCAATGAAAGGATTATAGAAAATCTTATTCAGCTGTTCATTTCCCATGTTCATTAAGTCAATAGCTGAAATATACTCTTCTCCTCCTTCATCTACAAGGTAGGTATCAGGCGTACCAGTCAATAATTGAGACATCGCCCTAATTATTGCAAGACTCTGTTTCATCTTTTTCTTTTTCTGTTTATCATTCAGAGCTTTTTTTGCATTACTTTCTCTTTTTGCCTGGTCATTTTTCCAAAACCAAATGCCACTTGCTCCAGAATCTCCAAATTCAAGATTGTGTTTTGTAGCCCATTGTTTTGCTTCATCTGTAGTCATTCCAATATCTTCAAAAGTTTTTAATAAATCTTCAGAAATTATTGTTTTCCCATTTTCATCTTTTGCACCAGTTTTTAATATTTCAACAAATTCTTTGGAACCAGATTCCCAAATTTCTTTTGTATTTTCGGCCATCTTGCTAAAAGATGTCATAACAGCTTCATATCCACCGGAAGCTTCTACTCCCAGTTGTGTAGACAAATTTAGTATTTTAAGAGTTACTGTCGGATAAATTGCCATTATAACAAGTACAACCATTGTTTTATAAACCATATCTACAAAGGCTTTTTTTAATTCCATAGTTCCGCCCCATAATTTAAAGGCGTTGAATATAATCATAAAAAAAGCACCTGCCATTACAAGTTTTTGTGCATAAAACATAAAGTTTACAAGCATAGCAATTGCCTGTAGAAGCATAGCATTAGAAGGAGCGTCAAAACCTCCCCAAGAATTCAAGTTTGCTATGGAAAAAAGATTATTAATAATACCTGCTGCAGATCCAACGGCAGCTGTTTTAGCCGCAGCACCAATTAGTGATATAACTAGAGATATAC
Source organism: Treponema peruense (assembly GCF_016117655.1). Taxonomy (NCBI): domain Bacteria; kingdom Pseudomonadati; phylum Spirochaetota; class Spirochaetia; order Treponematales; family Treponemataceae; genus Treponema; species Treponema peruense. The sequence goes on along the minus strand of NZ_CP064936.1, from coordinate 728,055 downwards.
CAACACTAATTAATATAGATGTAAGCATTTAACAAACCCCTTATTCTTCATCAGCAAAACCTGGAGACACAACTGCTTCAGATGTATTAATTTTTTTCTCATACTCTGCTTGCTGCTTAATAGCCTCTTCTGCTTTCTTGCTGGAAATCCACTGAGTAAAAGCACCAAAGCCCTTTACGATAGTATTCTGCATTTTTCCCATCATTCTTCCTGTCTGAGCAAGGCTTGAAGAAACCAGCTGGGTTGCGGCAAATACAGAGCCGTCCGGCAGTTCTTTAGCTAAAGTTGCAATGGCATTTGCATCATTTTCACATTCTTCCAAAAGCTGTTTCTGTCCTTCCATAGTAGCCCAAAGGTTCTGGTCTTTTACCGCTTCCGAAAGCTGATAATTTGCAAGCTCAAGCGTTGCATAATTGTTAGGAGACATTCCGTATTTTCTTGCTATTGCCCTTTTCTGCTTATAGGAAAGTTTTCCTACATAACCTGATACAGCATCTTCTCCTGCACTCACGGTAACATCCCAGGCGTTCTGGGCAAATCCTGCAAGGTTTTTCCCTGGGTCTCCGGCTCCGCAAAGGTCAGCAACTGAAAACTTCATGTCACCAAATTGAATGGACTCTTTAGTCAAAGAATCCTGCAAGGCATTAACTTTGTTCATGTTTTTGTTTACGGCCTTTGTAATATCCTGGGCCGAGTTTCGCACTCCGGTTATTACCTCAAAAGGATTTTCCGACATACCGTTAAAGTTTTTTCCCAAGTCTTTAAGGTCATCCCAGTTCATTGAGGCCATCTGCTGAGCCGCCTGTTCAATCTGCTTGTAAGTATTCTGGACCTGCTCAATAGTGTTCTGAATCTGCTGGTAATACTGATAAACAGACTCTATAGATTGCATAAGATTTGCAACATCCAAAACAGGATAGCCCTGTGCAAAAAGCGATGAACCTCCGGCACCTATAATAAGTGCAAGAATCAAAGCTCTTATTTTTTTCATAATAGCTCCTCCAATAAATTATGATTTAATTATTACAATCTTTTATACAAGTATATTACATTACTCTTGCAATATTTTCAACTTGTAGTTATAATTACACTTACTTTTATTTTTTTAGAGATACACCTCTATTAATTCGCCTGGCTCCTCCTCCGCCAGGTGTTTTTTTTATTTACCACGGTGAAAATCAATATCTTTATTATTAGACTGGCTCTTACCTTTTTCATTACTTGACTTTTCTTGAAACTGTTGAAATGTAATTTTCTGAAGTTGTTTTCCGAGACATAAATTTTCTTGGCGCAATCTTTCATTTTCCTTTTTTAATAGTTCTATTGATTTTTCTTGTGATTGTGATATATTAAGAGTTGGAGGAACTATGTTCACTCTGGTCGGATTGACCGTTATGCGCTCAATCACTTGCCCGATTTCATCTGATATATAAATCAGTTGACGGGCATTTTTCATTTTATTGACAACATTATTTATATCTCTTTGATGAGTTGAAATAGAAACGTTTTCATCTTCAATAGCAACAACAATGGATTGAACCGCTTTATTTTTACCATTCAGTTCAAATGATTTTGCATAAACATGAGAAGGTTTTTTGTATTCTTTTAAATCCATTTCCCTTCCCCTACTTATAGTTCTTCATATAAAAATCAGTTCTGAATCCCTGGGCTTCAAGAATTTCTTCTGCAAGCTCTTTTCCGCTGTTGCGGCCGTATCTTCTTTCAAGCTCGTCCATAATGCTTTTTGGCGGACACAACAAGGCAAGCTGGAATTTATCAAGCTCAAGCTGAAACATTCTTGAGCCGTTAGGAGACTTGTAAAAATAATCCTGCTTCATTCTTGCCCTTGAAAGAGCTGCAATTTCATCTTCTTCAAGACCGAAAGAAGCGTAGTAAGAAGAAATCATATCACTTGCAGCATTAGGGTCTGCAAGATAAAACTTTGTCTGACATTGAGAAAGAATTGTTGAAGATATAGATGACTTTGCAACAGAAGGAACATCCTGTGTCGCAAAAACTACGGCAACATGTTTCTTACGCAAGGTTCTAAGCCATTCATCAATCTTCGTTGAAAAATATTCATTGTTCAAGAATACCCAGGCTTCATCCATTACAAGAAGTGTTGGATGCCCTTTATCGTCATTTTCTTTTGCAAAACGTTTTTCAATGAACTTAAAGATAAAGGCAAGTGCCGGAGTAACACACGCTTCACCGAGCTTCATAAGAGTTCCCATCTCTATCATGATGAATCTTGCAAGGTCAAGCTTTGTGTCGTGTGCATCAAAAATTGAACCATACTGACCGTCAAGCGTATAAGGCTCTATTCCGACCTTTATATCATCATCCTGAACATACTGCTGGAAAGATGTAATATCCCGCCTTTCTGGAGCTTTCGTGTCACGAAGCTGCATAAGGGCATCACGAATCGCATCTTTTTTTCGAGCGTCTACAATCACATTCTGTTCGTTCAGTAAAAGCTCAATAAACTCACTTGCCCAGGTAATATCAAGCTCAGATTCAAGGTCTTTTAAAGGCTGAAACGCAAAATCATCTGCACCTGGCTCAACATAACTTCCACCACTCGCAATACAGACTCCACGGGCAGTCTTATCCTTATCAAGAACAATTACCTGTGCATCCTTGTATTTAAGCCACTGGCTTTCCAGAAGACAGAGGAACGTAGATTTACCAGCTCCAGAAGGGCCGAAAATAAATGAATGAAATAGATCGCCTACATTAAGGTTTAAGAAGAACGGAGAGCGGTGGCTTGTAGCGGTCAAAAGAGGCGCTCCGCAGCCAATATGCTCGCTAGTCCACCTGTTCTTAAAGTCTCCACTCCAAAGCGAAGACAGAGGAATAATGTTCGCACAGTTTATGCTTGATAAAAGAGTTTTGTGAACATCAGCATAATTGTTTCCAGGAAGCATACCAAGCCATGCCTGGAACGAGTTTGAAATCTCAATTTTGGCTCCGAATCCAGCCGAGTTTATAAGACCTGCTATGTATGTTGCTTTTTCCATAGCGACATCATAGTTTTCATCCCATACTTCTATACATGAAGTATAGTAGCCGAAAGAAACCATATCCTTAGAAAGAGAAACTTTGGCAGTGTTTGTGTCTTCCTCAAAGGCAATTGCAGCTGGGTCTACACGGTCGGTAGAAACATTTCCGGCAGCTTCTACAAAAGCCTGGCCCCAGCTTTTTCGTGAGTTGTTGAATCGCTTCTGATATTTTTCAATCAGTTTTGCAGAAGCAACCTTGTTCATCCCAATCCATCTGGTAGTCCACTTGTAATCGACATCAGCTTTGTTCAAAAGGTCAAAAACAGCCGGATATGTTTCTGTCGGAAAATCCCTTATGGCAACTATAGGACAGTACATCTTTCCAACCTTCATACAAGTTCCGGTTTCAATGTCTTCTTCAGTAATGAACGAATCAAAGAAAACAGGAGAAGTAGGAGCAATCCTTTTTTTCCATGTCGTAGACATAGAGGATGCTATGTAACTGACTACTTCATCATTATTCAACGGACTAATTTCAAGGCGAGATTTTACGTAAGAAATACATTCTTCAGACAAATCTCTGAACAGCTGAATTTCTTTCTGAACATTCCGGTGGTTAAAATAATCCTGACCTGCGGAATTGTCTGATTTATATAAAAGGCTTGACCCTTTGGAAGTAAGGTCACTTTTTACCTGATATGTCAAAGTCAAAAAATAATAGTTTTTATAGTGTGTGCTTTCGTTCTGAAAGATTTCTTTTCTTCTTGAATCAATAAGATAGCCGAGTTTATTGTTCCAGTTACAACCAGGATAATCTCTTGTTACCTGCCTTCTTGCTTCAAAATGTGCTGCCCAGCCGTCACCGAGTCTTTTTATAGAGTCATTGAAATACATAGAAACGGCATTTATTGCTTCTGCACTTGCACTGCCAAGATCAGGACACTTAAAAGAATAAGTCCTCATTAAAGCTCCTGGCTTTAGGTATACAAGACCTTCTTCATATTTTCCGATTAAAAAATTGTAAGGAAGATAATAACAGAGTTTATCCATCTTGTGTTTCTGAGACAGTTTGAATTTAGCTCCTAAAAAATCAACACCAAGCATTTAGCCCTCCAGTCTGTCAGGTTCAATCAAAGAATTGAGCGCAATTGAAATCATGTGCGGGTCATGTTTTGTCAGAATCAGGCAAGGAATGTAAATCAATGCCGTAAGGATTGCAGACGCAATGATACCGAACAGATACGCTACAATTGCAAAAATAAGAAAAATAATCAGAAAAATATTTTTCTGAACTCCTAAAAGTAAGTCTGGCTGATGAAAGCTTTTATGAACTGGCATTGCAAAATCACTTAAACTTTTCATTTTTCACGCTCCTTGTTTTCAAATCAATCTGCAGCGTAAAACTGCTTAGAGTTTTTTGCTGCAGAAAGAAAAGAAAAAATTCTCCTTTTAATTTTTAGACAGGTCTTCAGAGAACTGAGAGTTTCCGAAATCTCCGAATACCAGGGTAATGATTTTTCCGGCACACATAAAAAGCACCGTTCCGATAATAAACGGAAGGAACTTCTTAAAAATCTGCGGATTCTGACCTCCGGCAAACAAAAGACCAAGACATTCACCGATAAGCATGATACATGCAATACCCTTTACCCAGCCTGAAGAGAAAAAGTCTACGATTCTGTTTACAGAATTGCTCATCTCACTTGCTGCATCAGCAAAAGTGAATGAACAAACCACGCAAATCATAAAAAACATCAAAAATGTTTTTTTATGATTTCTCATAAAACTAAATACCATTTTGGCACTCCTTAATATTTATCCTGTCTTTTATAAGGCTACTTATAGATTAAATTACACTTATAATTTAAAAACCTATGCAAGATTATTTTCCCGAAGCATATTTATAAATGATTTTGTACCCTCTTTCACAGGCATAACCTCATCTACTATAGGAGCTTTTCCAGGTCTTTTTTTCAGGTGAACACATAAATGTATTACCTGAGTCAAGTCGGGAAGCTTTCCGTTTATAACTTCTGCCAAAATATCTTCCAACCTCAATAACATGCTTCCTGCCGTATCGGCATGGATTGTTGTCACATTACCCGTGTGACCCGTGTTCCACGATTTAATCAATTCATCGGCTACCTCCCCATAACGAACTTCTCCGAATATAATTCTGTTTGGAGTCCATCTAAGAGCCGTTCGCACGGCTTCAGCTGCACATTTTCTGTTTACGCTCAAAAAAGTCTTATCGTGAGCCGGACACTGTAATTCAGGTACGTCCTCAACGATATAAAACGAATCATTTGGCGTATACTCAACCATTTTTCTCAAAATTGCATTTGTAAAAGTTGTCTTTCCGCTTCCTGTACTTCCTCCTACAAGAATGTTCTTGCGTTCCTGTATGTACCTGCAGATAAGCTCATATTCATCTTTTTGAAGCTGTTCATTCTTAACGTATTCTTCAAGCGTATAAATCTTACTTGCTGGTCGTCTCATTGCAATTTCTGCGTTTGCGACAGCCGGAGGAAGCATTCCAGTAAAGCGAAGGTTATAAGGCTTTGGAAGCACACATTCCAGTTTTGGAAGCCCTGTTGAATAATCAATGTCTACATTCAAAAGGTGTGCTGCACTTAGAATAATTCCCTTTACCTGAGCTGGTTCCAAAAACTCACCTGTAAAAACTTTGCCAACTACAAACTTTTCAATGATGATTTCTCCGGTTCCAATAATTTTTATATCTGTTATGGAAGGGTCTTCAAAATATTTTTTAACGATTCCCAAATCCTGAAGGAAATTGTCAAAGACACGTTTTGCCTTCTCTTCCCTAGCATTAATTGCCTGCTGTTCGTTCACCTATATCAACCTTGATTTTATCCTTTCCTTCCGTTCCGTAATGTGTAAAAAATATTTCTTCCTGCATGTCTGCCCATACATTCTGCATGAATGAAATTTTGTGAGCCTGCATCTGCTTTCTGTAATTGATGACGAGCTTGTTGAACACGTCATTTCCCTTATCAAGGGCAGGATTATATTTTTCACCTTTGGCATTGACTTCATTTTTTGGAAGCGGAGGAAGGACTCCGATAATATACGGCATGATTGAATAAAAGATTCCGGCAAGAGTCTCAAGCTTACGGTCCATAAGCTCAAGCTTCTGCTGAACCTGTGTCATGCGGCCTAAAACAATATGTTCTGGCATTACGTCTTGTGAATAATAAAGGTCAAGGGCATTTTCAAGCACTTGTGTTTTTGAAATCCCTTTTTCTTCTGCCAGTTCTCTCAGATGTTTATCTTTTAATTCATCAAAACAAATCTTTTCCCATACTCCATTTTTCTTTGGCATATTCTTATTCTCCTTAAACAATTAGTTTTATGCTTGTAGCACTACTGTTTTATCCCTCTTTTTATGTTATTTATAGAAAATGATTTAAAACCTTCATTAATTTGTTTTAAACAAACATCACGAAAATCTTTATTAAAATTCTTATTAAAAGAGCCTGGAGCTATTATTGAATCAACATCATAATCCTTTAACAAACCTGTAATTTCAAACTCTTCTGATTCGTTTTCACTAAAATTGCAGTTTAATTTATCAATCATGTAAATAAAGTCATTACTCATTACTAGGTTAATGTTAGGTAAATCTTTACAAATGAAAAAATCATCAAGACAATCTTTTACGATAAACACATTAAAGAAATCAGCAATTTCTTGTGGAGTATGCTGGATAAATCTTTCGTTTGTGTTGGGTAATGTATCTCTGTATTCTGAAATATTTTTTAAAGAAGTAATTTCTTTTACTAATTGATAAGGAATTTCAAGAATAGCACCTTCACCGATTTTTGTTATTTCCTCATGTCTTGAAACCATAGAAAGACAAACTATAGGTTTTGGATTTCTTATACACCAGACTTTTTTTTCAATTAATACTAATCCAAAAAAATCAGCAATTTCTTGACGTGTCCTTGGTGTAAAGTTTTTGTTTTCAATTTCAACATTCATTTCTAATTTAATTTCTTTCATAATATATTCTCCTCTAAATAATTAATTTTCTGTATTTTCATAGACGACATCGCCTTCTGAATCAAAATCTTCAAGCGTATACTCCGACTTTTTTGGAGGCGGTTCATCATCATCTGTTTCAATGTCAAAAGGAGCATCCCATTCAACGTTTTCGCCTTTATCGTCTGCCTGATAAGTTTCAAGAAACGCTATAGGGTCAAATGCTTCTTTTTCCTTTTTAAGCTCTTTCTTCTCATTTATTTCTTCTTCAAACTTCTTTTCTTTTGCATCTTCTTCTCTTTTTTTAATTTGAGAAGGAAGTCCAGCGGTTTCTCTGTCTATATCTTCCTGAGCATAGGGAGCCGGAAAACCTGTTTCAACTTTTCCAGTATCAACGTTTTCATTAAATACTTTCCACTTGAAACGCTCATCAGCATAAAAGACATTTTTCTTTCCCATATATGGCGGCATATTGTGGCCAAGGATAATACAGTCCGTATAAGGAACCTTCATAAGCTCATCTGGGTTTATAAGGTCTACAGCCATTTCCTGAGAAGAAGTATTAAGGTTATTGAGGGCTACAGAAAAACGGGAGCCACTTACAGAAAGGTTTTCCTTAGAAACTGATTTTTTACCAATCATTTTTGAAAATTTGTCTGCGTCCTGCGGATTATTTGGTGCATAAATCAAAATATAACGGCAGTTATCAATAAATGTGTTTTCCTGACCATAAATCTTTACAAGCTGCTGATATGCCTGAACTACAAGGTAGAAGCGAAGACCGTAACCAGCTAAGATACCAAGAGAAGTAGCAAGGAATTTCATGTTTCCCAAAACAGGGAACTCGTCTATCATAAAAAGAATAGGATGCTTTAAAACCTTTTCTTTCTCACCAGCCCTCAATTCTCCAGAAGAAAAGCGTCTTACAATAAAGTCAATGATGAGCTGGAAAACTGGCATGATACGGTCTACATCACCAAACGGCAAGGTAAGGTAAAGTGAAATCGGTTCTTTACTTTCATAAAAGTCTGAAAGTTTGAAATCAGATTTACTTGTAACATGGCGGATAAACGGATCACGGAAGAGGTTTAGTTTTGATTGAACTGTCTGCATGATGTCCGAGCGTACTTTTTCATGCTGCTGTTTTGCAGACATTGCAACATCAAGAATGATTCCGTGAATGTAATCTGAAACTTCACCGTTTTTATCAAGATGCTTAGAGTTAATCATTTCATCAAGTAAAGCCTCCCCTGCCGGGAGTGGATTACCTTCCTCATCGGTACCAGAGGCTGCACGGGCGAAAATACGAAGAACACCAGCGATACATCGCTCTTCCCTTTTATACAGGTGTTCTCCGTCTTCATTTACCGCAGAAAGAACATGGAAAATAACTCCAGTCAAAAGGTCTCTTGCGTTATTGTCAAAGAAATCTGAGTTAGAATCACCTCCTTTATCACCTTTCTGGAAAATGTTTGTGAGGATTGTACCAATATCACGGAAGGCATTTTCATCAAGCTCAACTTCTTCCAGCGGATTAAAACATGCGGTCTCCATCTGAACTGGAGAAAACTTGATAACACGGCTGAACTTTTTTCTGTAGCCAGCAGTCATGTTATATAATTCACCTTTAGGGTCAAAAATAATCATGCTTTCACGGTAAGAAACACAGGTTGGAACAACAGTACCTACACCTTTACCAGAGCGTGTTGGAGCAATTACAAGTGTATGAGAGGTACCTGCATGACAGATAAGTTTTGCGGATTTTTTAAGACTTAATCCGAAGTTACCTTTTTTATTGATGATACTTTCAGTTTCTGCATCGTATTGCTGGGCAAGGACAACTCCATGCTCCTCGCAAAGACCGAATTTCTTTAAGTCTTTTTTTGTTCCCCAGCGAGCCGTTCCATAGATATTGTCATTTTTGTTAAAACCACGGCTTCTGATTATAGAAATCGTAAGCCATGTGAATACAGCAATTACGGCACATATTGTTCCTGGAATTGAAGCCTGTCCTATTGCATCCTGAACAAGATGGTCAAAAGGATTACGAAACATCGTAATTAAAATTACAATCGGATTAAAAATAGGATAACCAGCCGGATATTTTCCTATACTGTGTTTGAGAATATAAATAGGCTGCTCACAGTACGAAGGATTATAGCCCATCATTTCTGCAAACTTTTGGGTAGACAGAAAAATTCCGATAATCAGAATAAGCACAGGTATAATCAGATTAGTTAAATCATAAATTAACTTTCTGTGAGATTTTTTCGGATCCTGCCGTAAGAATTCATTTTTTTCCATACTTCTTCCCTTACGAAAAGAAGTCTGTTCCTTTCATTTCTTTATATAATTAGCGAAAGATTATGTCTTTAGAAAAGTGTGTGGATTTTCTATAGAGTAATATAATCTACAGTTTATAATGTGTCAATACTTATAGATTATATTACTCTATTATTTTCAAATGTTTCCTTTTCTTAAATTTATTTTATTTTTTATAAACGAGTGAATCAATTACATAGCGGCTTAATGTTTTATTGTTTTCTTTTGCAATATTTTTAAGCTGTAAAAGTTCTTCTTCTGTTCCTGCAACAGAAACTGTTTTATAAACCTTATCGCCTTTCTTGCGGCCGGAGCCTTCCCTTCTTCCGCCCCAGTTTTCACTTCCCATATTACCGCTTTTTTTCTTTTCCATAAATTAAGTATACTCCAATAAACAATAAATTCAAGAAGAATAAATTAATAGCAAAAACAAAATTTAATTAGCGCCCGAAGACGCTAATTAAAATCCTTAATGAATTGTGATAAAAGGCCGTAAAACTCCTTTCTGGTTCTTTTCTGCCTTTACTGTGATGAACTTTCCGAGGTCTTCATCTTTGAGTTTTATCCTTGTAGGCACATACCATGCTTTATTAAGTTTTTTGTTTTCAATTACAATTGCATTATTCCAGATATTCTCATCATCCATGTTATAGACCTGAGAAACTACTCCCTCAACCTGCCCCATACTACCGTTATAAAGTTCAAGGTTGTAAAAAGGGGTAAAGCGAAGGCGGTTTCTTACTTCAAGATAAGTGTTGTAACGGCCGACAGCTTTAAGCTTATCCTTCCAGCCTTTTTCAAGATAGTATTTTGGCGGATTTTCTTTTCTGTAAACTATTGCAAGCCCCATTTCGACAAGGGTATTAAGCCTTATAAGCTCAATATCATCTGTAGTAGTTTTTTCAGCTTCAAATTCACTTCCAGAAACCATTCTTGTATTTTCAAATTCCCTGTAATAACCATATTTAGTAATGTGGTCATCAATAAGAGTCCACCGTTTTGCATAAGGAAGTTTCTTTCTTGCAATTTCTATAGCTTCTGCACTTCTCGGCCCAACGAGATTCGTACTAATATTACTGGCAATATTTCTTGCAACTTCTTTTACAATTTCCCTTCCAAATCTTATTTCTTCTACAGTTACTTTATCAACACCATTAATCAAAAGATGTGCATGAATCTGACCAGTATCAGTGTGAACAGCTCCAAACCATGTGAATTTATGACCTGTTATTTTTTCAAGATTATGTACATATTGCCTTACAAGCTCTTTCATGGGTATTTTCTGACTTTCAGGACTTATTATGAATTTAAACCCCAAATCAACCATTTTGTTTTCTTCATAATCAACTATTACAGATTCCGGTACTTCATCATATTCATAATTGAATAATTCAGGTTTATCAGTAACACTCTTTTTATTTTCCTGAGTCATGTACCGTCTTAAAAATTCTTTATGAGATACCTTGTTATCCGTGTAATAGAGCTTTACCATGCAAGGCTGCTTTCGAGAAATACCACCACCAACTCTTGAATGAAATTCTTTTTTCTCTCTCCTTCCAGGATAAAACATATAGTCTAATTCACGAAGAAGAGCAGCAATTTCTTTCCCAGCATCAGTCTGCTTAATTTTTCGAGGAGGATATATTTTCTTTCCAAAAAAGTCATAATCAATGACTTCTGTTCCGGTTATTGAATCTTTGTGCATTAGTTATCGTTCCAGATCAATATCATTATCTTTTGAATATTTTTTCTGTGCTAACCGCATATTCTCAACAAGCGTTGCAAACTCACCTACATTCATTTAATTTCCTCTTCAAGTTGCTTTAAATTTCTTGGTAATAAGCGCATTAAATAATAAAAATATTTTTCATCTTTTGTTTCCAAATACTTCCGCCGCAAAGCCTCACAATTTTCTATCAAGGAATGAAAAATTGTCATTGGATAAAGGTGCATTGTACAAGTTTTATTTTTATTTTGCGGATGCGGAAAATGTTCAACTTTTACATCTTCGTAAGGTTCTTTCCATTCTTCAAACAAATTTTCTGTAATAGGTGTGTTAATTAATAACTGTTTCTCTGTTTCTGTCATTCTTCACCTCATATTCATCTGTGTCTTCGTTGTACTCATAGCAACTAGCACAATATAGTTTTCCGTCTATTTCTTCCCAGCCGTCATCTTTCACTGCTTCAGTTGCCTCTTGTTTACTTCTGAACCAGAGTTCGACACCCAGAACAGCATCATAATATTTCCCACAACAATCACATTTGACTAATGTTGCTGTAAAATCTATAAACATTTTCTATGCCTCCATTCCGCATGGCGTACCGTCAAGGTACGTATAATGCGTAAATAAAAAAGGTAAATCATAAGTCATCTTTTCACTACCAAAAGCAAACTCCTGCATAAAAATACAAACATCTTTTGACTTCTGCTTGAGCCAAATCAAGGGCATTTCATAATCAGCCCAATTAGCATTAAACCGTTTCTTAAAATCTGCAAGCATTTCATCACAGTCTTTATAAGGTCTAAACTCCTTTCTTTTTGTACGTTCTACAAGATAGGCTAAATTACCCACATCTTTCTTTGTAACAAAACTAAAGTTCCAGTCATCAATATCGATAATAGTAAGTATTGAAGGACTATAATCCTCGTTTTCAAGTTTATACTTCAATTCAGCAATACTATCACCAAGGTAAACTTTATCACCTGGCTTCAGTTCATCTGCGTTCAACGCAGTGAACACTTTACTCTTGTCAAATTTCATTTTTTTATTCCTCCATAAAAAAGTCTTTTTTTATCCCAGAGCCTCTTGAACATCCTGTATATTAAGACACGGAATGTTCAGAGCATCCGCTATCATATACTCAAACGTTGCGCCCTTGGAATTTCTCCAGTTCGGAAGAAGGTAGATATAATCGCAGTCGCAAATCAGTTTTATATCGCGCTTCATGTAGTCGTGCCAGCTCCAGTTCTTTGTGTTTTCTGTTTCATCAAGTGTCGCTGGATTTACAGGCTCATATCCAAACTGTCGGAGAACATCCTCCGCTTTGTTGAAAAGAGCCTTGTACTCGCCCTCATCAAGTCCTGTAATCTGTCCGCTTATGTAGACAGTTTTTTTTCTCTTTTCAGATGCTCTTTCTACAAGATATGCAAGAGCGTAATCAATCATATCATCTGAATAATCATCCTTTACAATAAATCTATTAACTTCATTTTCTTTCTGTATAGCCCCTATTTTTATCACATACTCAACCTGATCCATTTCAACTATCCTTTTTAAATCGGCTAAACGATCAGCAACATATACTTTATCACCAATTTTAAGCTCACTTGCGTTTACCGCGGTATATACTTTATTCACATCGAACTTCATTTTTAATTCCCCCACAAATCAAGTTTTGCTGTAAAAAGATATTTCATTTAAATTTTCAATCTGAAACCAGTTTCGTGATCTGTCATTTGCTTTCTCCATTTACTTTGCATATATAATTCACCTCTTTAATTAGCGCCTTCGGGCGCTTATTAGACTTTCATATTTTATCTATACAATTTTGGTAAATATCTGTAGTGACTTTCCCAATAAGACATTGACCTGTTAAACACATTTTCATCAAAAAGAAACGGCATTTTCTTTTCCATTTCCTTTAGTTTTTTTATTGTATCATTATGTTCTGCATTCATTTTCTGCTGATAATCCATTTTGGCATACATCGGAGAATTCCAGAACTTTTCATGCAAATCATTTCTGACTTTACAGTAATTGAATTTGCAGAATTCAAAGGTCTTATCATTATCAACATATCTTTTGTTGGTATTTTTTAATTCTTTCTGCAGCATTTCTTTTTCATGTGTAAGGATTTCAGACTGCTTTTGTAATCTCTGTGTCAGATTAAAAAGTCCGTCATTTTCTTTCTTCAATTTCTGAAGAACCTTAATCATTCGTTCCCATGTATTTTCAACTTTTATTTCAACCATTGCACAAGGCAATGGGTCTAGCTCCTGCAGTAATTTCAAAGACTCCCGTTCTTTTTTCTGTTGTTTTTTTCTTTCAGCTTTTTCTTCCTTGTACTCACCGTCTACCCTCCATTTTATGAATGGGTCAAGAATCGGTAATGAACAAGTCGGTTCTTCAAATTCAGATACAGAGTCACCGTGATCCATAAAAATAGCGTCTGTTTTTCCTTCACAAGTTCTTAAAATACGGCCTACCATTTGAAACCAGAACGGACGGGATTTTATGTGTCTGCAGCTAAAAGCATAACTTACAGGCGGACAATCAAATCCGTAGGTTAAAAGAGCTGCGTTTATAAGACCGTCTATTTTACCCGTCTTTAATTCTTTTATAAGCGTTTCTCTTTTATCAATCTTCATATCACCGCTTATGACTTTAAAGTTATAACCAGCTTCATTAAAAATATTTGCAACACGCTCAGCCATTGCAATAGTATTTGTAAATCCCAGTGCCGAACGTTTTACACCGTTTTGAATGCCGTATTGTTCATAAGATTTTACAAGGTCTCCCCAGACCTGATTACTGTCAAAAATCTCAATCATCTGTTCATCAGATAATTCCTGTCCGTTTGCTTCATTAGGTTTAATTTCAGTAATGCCTTCAATAGGTTTTGTATAATATTTAAGCGGAGTCAAATACCCTTTTTCAATTAAACCGCTTACAGTTTCTTCCTGTAAAAGCTCATCAAAACATCCAAACTTATGAACACTATCTGTTCCCTTTAATAATGCTTTTCCGTCCATTCTTTCAGGCGTTGCTGTCAATCCCAATACTCTTTGAGGTTTGATTAAATGAATGAGATTATAAGTCTGTTCAAGACCGATATGAACTTCATCAAAAATAAGAACAAGATTTTCAGGAACTTTTTTACACTGAGTTCGTAAGCTGTCTTTAGAAGCAATGATTGTTTTCTTTCCTGTAAGAGATGTTTTATCAGCCCATATAACATCCACATCTCCAAATTCTTTAGAAGCCTGTTTTATTAACTCAAGACGAGGAACTATAAAAATCACAGTTTTATCGAGCTTGTTAAGTTCAGCAATTAATGAAGATGCTATTACAGTTTTTCCAGCTCCCGTAGGTAAACAGATAATTAAATCTTTATCACTGCTTATTACTTTTTCTACAGTATTTTTTTGATATTCTCTTAATTCTTTAACCTCAGCCATACAAACCTCTTATTCCTAATTAGCGCCCGAAGGCGCTAATTAGAATCTTATACCTTGCAAACATCCAGAATATAATCTGGATTAGTTTCAAGAATATGTCTGATCATTGATTTCACATCTTCCTTTGTTTTGAATCACAGAGCATCAGATAAAGAATCAGACCAGCTGCAACAGGAATAACTGTCTAATTTATACAGTTTTATTTTTTCCGGCTATTTTATGTTTTTCTGTAAAAGACTTCATTCCGTAATTCATTAAAAATTCTTCCTTGCCTTTAATGACATACATAAACAGCCTCCTTTTAATTAGCGCCCAAAGACGCTAATTAAAATTTCTACTCTTAGATTATATTACACTGTATAAACAATAAAATCAAGATGGTTTAGTCAATAAAACCATGTCCAATTAGCGCCCGAAGGCGCTAATTGGACTATACCAACCTGGTTGGACTCAGGTTGGTAAAAGGTGGGTACGTAAAAATAGCAATACCAACCCGTAAGTTGTTATAATATAACAACTTACAAAAAAAAGTACCAACCTTTCTTTATCTTGCCTATCGGTTAAACAGTATAACTTTTACTCTTATACTGTTTTTTATAAATAAATGCTTTAATTAGCGAGTTATTGTCAATTGTTGTGGATTGAAAAAAAGTGTCTTTTCATCAGGCAGCCTTCATTTGTTCACCGTCCACAAAAATTATATTTTTGGCGACAAGTTCAAGTTGTTTAAATCCCCTGAGCCGTCGCCAGTTTTTCTCTGCCTGAAGACAAAGCTTGAAAGCCATTGCAACAGAAGCAGCGGAAGAGCCGTTTCCTTTTGTTGACTTGTGGCGCAACCTGACTGTTGCAAATGTCGATTCAATCGGATTCGACGTTCTAATGTGAGCCCAATGTTCCGCCGGATAATCATAAAAGCGGAACAAATCCTCCTTGTCTTTTTCAAGACATTCCGTTGCCTTCGGATATTTTTTTCCGAAAGTTTCTATAAATAAGTCGTAGGCTTTCAAGGCGTTTGCACGTTTGTCTGCCTGCCACATATCCCGAATCATTTTTGTGGCCTGAGTCTGCACACAGTCAGGCAATTTGTCCAGAATGTTCATGGACTTGTGGAACCAGCATCTCTGAATTTTTAGCTGGCCCCAGATTTCATCAACTGCATTTTGAAACCCAAGCGCTCCGTCGCAGACTGCCAATTTTGGTGCTTTTGTCAGTCCGCGGAATTTCAAATCAAGCAAAACTCCACGCCAACTTTCCGTTGACTCGCGAATTCCGGCCTGTACAGCCACAAGTTCTTTTTTGCCTTCAACAGTTACGCCAATTATTACCAGAAGGCAGGTCTTTTCACCGTCAAGCCGGGACTTTACGTAAATTCCGTCTGCCCAAACATAAACGTATTCCTTTCCGGAAAGATCTCGTTTGCGCCATTCGTCATATTCAGCCTGCCATTTTACAGTAAGCTTTGTTATGACTGACGGACTCAGGCCCTTTGCTTCTTTACCAAGAACATCATGGAGCATGGCTGAAAACTTGTTTGAAGAAATTCCTGCAAGGTAGGCAGCGGAAAGTATTGCTTCTACTGTCGGAGTTTTTCTTGCAAACGGAGGAAGGACTTTGCTTACAAAGCGATCCTTTTCTTCAAGTGCACGGTCATCAACTCTGGGAAGCCTGACTGTAACGTAACCGTTTGTAGTAAGAATTGTCCGTTCTTTGTGAAAGCCGTTTCTTACTACAAGTTTGTTTCCGGTTTTGTCTACGATAGAAGAAGTTTTATTAAGAAAACGCTGAACTTCATCCTCGTAAAGACTTTCAATTACTTCACGTGCTCTTGCGCGGATTGCTTTTTCAAGCAAATCAATCGTTGGACTATTGGAATTTTCTTCAATTTCCAGTATTCTTTTCATAAGAGGTCTCCTTCGGTGTTTATTTTTTTTTCCAAAGAAAACTATACCTTAGACAGACCTCTTTTTCTATGCCTTCTCAGGCAATCCACAACTTTTGATTATAACTCTTAATTAGCGCCCGAAGGCGCTAATTAGATAGTTCGTTCAACAATTATCGCGAGCGATAATTAAAACGAGTAACTAACCTAAACCTAATTAGCTCTTAAAGCCGCTAATTAGAAAAAATTATAAATGCTAAACAGTGAAATCAAGTTTGTAGCTTAGCATATGTCACCATAGAATATTTAAGATACACTAACTTTTTAAAAACTAATTAGCGCCCGAAGGCGCTAATTAAGAAAAGAGAAGCTAACAAAATTTAAAACAGCAGAAGAAGATTTTATCCACGAATATCATACTGAAGTCCGATCGGGAGTGGCCCTAACATTTTTTAAACTGGTCAGCCAGATGATAGAACAGCACAGCGATTTCTTTTTTGTATAAACCTGCCAGTTGCCATCTTTCTTTATCTGAATAAGTAAATTTTTCTGACGGATATTTTATCAGACAACTCACTGTCATAAACATACTGGAATATTCTTTTAATTCATCCCAAGGTTCTTCAAACTGCCAGCCAGAAGAAATTAAAAAGGCAATGTCATAAAATTCTCTGGCTATAGCTTTCATGTGATGCCAGTCAAAATAATTAGCGCCCGAAGACGCTAATTAAAAAAAACAATTTAAAATAAAGACCTCTTGACAAATTTCTCTTTATAGATTATTTTACACTTACCACACAAAGGATAGCACTTGCTTATTCTTACAGAAAAACCATCAGTTGCACAGTCATTTGGTGCAGCTCTTTCTATTCCCTATAATAAGTCACTAGGATATTATGCTGGAGATGACATTGAGATTACTAACTGTATTGGTCATTTATATGAATTGGCAAAGCCTGAAGAATATGATGAGCAGTATAAATCATGGGCTTTTGAATTACTTCCAATAATACCCGAAGAATATCTTTATAAAAAAAATGAAGATACAATCAAACAAATCAGTAAAGTTACAAAACTTTTACAGAAGCATAAGAATGATAAAATCATCATCGCAACCGATGCAGATCGAGAAGGTGAAGTAATTGCAAGAATTGTTTTTCAGCAGGCAGGATTAAAGGACATTTCTAATTGCTACAGATTCTGGGTATCAGAAGCCTTGACTCCAGAAGTAATAAATAAAGGGTTGAAAACTGTAACTCCCTGGAGCAATTACAATGAACTTGCTAAAAAAGGATTTGCACGACAGCACGCAGACTGGCTTGTTGGTATGAATCTTACTCCTTATGAAACTTTACTCGCAGGGCATAAAATCACACTTCCTGTAGGAAGAGTTCAGACAGCAATTCTTGCTGCCATTGCTCAGAGAAACAATGAAGTAAAAAACTTTGTGCCTGAGCCTTATTATCAGTGTGTTGCAAAACTCTCTGACAGCCAGGGAAATAAAATTGAAGCACTACTGATAAATCCTGAAAATAAAAAACTTTTCTTTCCACAGTTAAACTATTACATCAACTCTGCTCATACATACAGCGAGACAGATAAAACAATTACTTTTCAAACTGAAGTAAAAAGAAAAAGTTTGAATCCGCCAACGTTATTAAGTTTAACTGAATTACAAAAGCTGGCCGCAAAACAGTACGATTATTCATCAAGTAAAACTCTTGAACTTGCTCAGTCTCTTTATGAAAAGCACAAATGCCTTTCTTATCCTAGAACACCATCTTCTGTATTAGGTGATGATGACGTTGAGTTATTTAAGGAAAAGTATGAACTTCTGAAAGGTAAATATGAAATTTCAAAATACTGTAATGTAGAACTCATAAGTGTTGATAATAAGCATATTTTCAATTCAAAAAAACTTGATTCACATCACGCTTTAATTCCGCTTGATTTTATTCCAGAGGATGCAACACAGGCAGAAAAAAATATTTATAGTCTTGTCATACAACGGTTTTTCATGTCCTGCATGGATAAGTGTATTTTTGACGAAAAGACTATGCTAATTAAAAATGGGGAATACACTTATAAGACTACTGTTAAATCAATCGTTGAACCTGGATGGAAGAATGCAGAAAGCAAATTAGAGAGCGAAGGCACTAATAAAGATGATGATGATAAAATACAGTTTTTTGATGAAAATCACTGTTATCTTAAAAATACAGAAATTGTAAAAAAAATGACAACTCCTAAAAAAGAGTTTACAGAAACTTCATTACTTGCATTTATGGAAAATCCTACGATGGAAAACACAGATGAAAAACTTGTAGGGCTTGGAACACCTGCTACACGAGGAAATATACTTTCAAAATTGGAAGAATATTCTTATGTAGTTAAAAATCAGAAAAAGTATTATGCAACAGAAAAGGCTTTTTTTCTCCTGAAACTTCTTTTTAAAAATCCGCTGACTGCAAAAATTGCAAGCATTTCTCAGACAACACAGTGGGAAAAACAGCTTGAATCATCTCCAGAAGAATTCGAGGAATATATTGAAAAGTTTATCTGTGACTGTGTAAAAACTCATCCTGAAGTTGAAAATTATGAAAAAGAAGGGATTGGAAAATGCCCTTTATGTGGTTCAAAAGTAATTGAAGGCAAAAAATCATATTTCTGTGAAAAACTTACTAAAGAACCAAAGTGCAGTTTCATAATTTATAAAAACTCATTCAGCACTTTAATTTCAAAGAAAGATGTACAGCTTATGTGTGAAGGAAAAGTTACAGGAGCAAAAAGTCTTACGAGCAAAACCGGAAAAACTTACCAGGCAAAGCTTAAATACAATATAGAAACAATGAAAATAGAACAGGTGTTCGTAAATAAATTCAAAAGGTAATTAGCGTCCGAAGGCGCTAATTAGGAGGAAACGTGACGGAAGAAATAAACGTTTCAGTATTACCCAGAAAATACTGGACTTCTTATAATCTGGAAAAGACCAGACCAATTTGTCATACAGAGAAAAAAGATAATGCTGGAAATCTTACTGCTTTGATTATTTCTGAAATGATTAGAAAGTTTCCAGAGCTGCAAAACTGTTCTGAAAATAAATTCATTTCATTTCAAGAAAACATAACAAAAATTATACGTTCTGGAATAAATGTAAATTAGCGCCCGAAGGCGCTAATTGGAGGAGTATTATGACTACAGGAACAAAAGTCTTCTGGATTATTTTTATTATCCTTTGTTTTTTAATAAATGCTGCAGCAACCTTTATAAAGATCCGGCATATAAAAAAAATAAGGGAAGCGAAAATTGTTTATAAAAATATTAACAATATAAAAAATGACAATAAAGGATGGCTGTTCAGTTATCTGCGGAAAGTAGACCCGTTTGTTTTTGAAGAGCTTGTTTTAATTTCTTTTAAGAAACAAGGATTCAGAATAAAACGAAATAGACAATACACACATGATGGCGGAATTGACGGTCGTGTAAGAAAAAACGGAAAGAAATATTTGATTCAGACAAAAAGATATTCTGACTATATAAACATTGCTCATGTGAAAGAATTCATTAAGACCTGCAGGTATTATAAGGTTTCAGGCTATTTCGTGCATACAGGTAAAACCGGAGAAGAGACTAAGGAACTGTTAAAAAAGAATCCTCAGATAAAGCTTATAAGCGGAGAAAAGCTTTATGAGTTTTTTATCTTAGATTATCCAAAAAGCAAAGATTTATTTTTTGAAGGCAAGCTGTAATGAAAGAACTTACTGATTTTGACATAGAAAACATTACAAATTTATTTATGGAAAATTATACAGCATCATACATTTCTAAATTTCTGGAACTTCCTGTAAATCTTGTGAATAATTTCATCAAGGAAAATCAGCTCAGACAGAGGAGGGATTTAAGAAACCTGTCATTGCTGATTAAACTCTGTTCTGAAAATTATACAAAAGATGAAGTTGCTGAAAAAATGAATCTTTCTGAAGAACGTGTTTACGCTCTCGTTAAGAAAAACAAACTGGAACCTCATTTCAGGGAAAAATTATTCTTGCACAGAAAAAATAAAATAATTAATGAATATAAAAAAGAACCGTGCAGCATAAAAGTAATGTCACAAAAATTAAAGCTTTCAGAGAACTTTATCCGAAAGGTCTATAAGGAAAACAGGTTTGTATGTATCGTTCCTCATTATATAAACAAAATGTCTGTACTTACGGAAGAAATGTATAAACAGCTTCTTATAGATTTAAGAAACACAAATCTATCCCTGTCAAAACTTTCAGATAAATACAAAGTTTCAAGACAGAGAATACATCAGATACAGAAAAAAGAAAAAATCCAGAGGCCTTAATTAGCGCCCGAAGACGCTAATTAGAAACTTTATCAACAAAGAAATTCAGTAACGATACTGTGTTTGGAGAGTAAAATGGCAGAACCTTCAGAAATTAATTTTATCAACAAAATATATGACCTGCATATTGTAGGCTTGAGTGTAAATAAAATTGATTACAAAAATTACACGATTGAGCATATTGAAAATGCAATTAAAAAAGAAGATGTTACTCGATATAAAAAATACCAAGATAAATCAAAGCAAATCTTAGAATACAAAAGAAAAATAACATTACTCGGTCAAAGCTTAATTAGCGCAATTCGGCGCTAATTAAGTACATTTGAAAGATTTATAACAAACAGGAGGCCAATACCATGTTGACCCGATTTACAGTTGGTAATTTTCGCTCTTTTGATAAAAACCAGACACTTTCACTTATTGCAAATACAGGCACAAGACACAATGAACGTCTTTTTAAAACAAAAGATATGAATCTTTTAAAATTCGGTGCAATATTCGGAGCAAATGCAGCCGGCAAATCCAACTTTATTAAGGCAATAAGTTTTGCACAGAGAGTTACCATTTTTGGAACGGAGTTCATAAAGGACGAACTTTATTTTAAACTAAATCCTCTTAATAAAGAGCAGCCGTCATATTTTGAATTTGAACTTTGTATTGATGAAAAAATTTATGCTTATGGCTTTGAAGTAATTATTTCAAAAAAGCAGATTACAGAAGAATGGCTTGTTGAACTTGGTAAAACTCATGACACAGATATATTTTCACGTAATACGGTAACCGGAACTCTTTCTTTTAATAAATCAATGCTCACTGAAAAATATGAAGAACGGATGAAAGTATATGTTGATGATTTTTTAAGAGTTCAGAATAAGTCATTTTTGGAATATATCATCAGCAATAAAGAAGAACTTTTTAAGCAAAATCCTCAACTCGAAATTCTTAAAAAAATATTCAACTGGATTCTCGAATTAAATATTTCATATCCTAATACAACAATTACAGGATATGACTGTTTTTCAGTTTCTAATTTAAAAACTCTTCTTTCGGTTATTAAGTATTTTAATACTGATATTACAGGAATCAGAAAAAATGAAATTACAAAAGAAGCCGCACTTGAAAAAACTTCTTCTGATTTTAAAAAGCACATAGAAAATCGTCTGCAAACAGCATGTAAATCAGACTGTAATGGATCTCCCGATAGTTGTAAGAATTGTGGTTTCAAAATGAATATTAATGGAAGGCTCATTTTTGTTACATTTGAAAATCGTGAACCTAAATTCACCGAAGTAACATTTATTCATAATAACTATGAAAATGTTGAATTTTCTTTAAGTGAAGAATCCGAAGGAACGCAAAGGTTGTTAAATTTATTATCTGTTTTACTCACACAAAGAGAGAATTCAGTTTTTATTATTGACGAAATAGACAGAAGTCTTCATCCTCAGCTTACTGTAAAATTCGTACAGGTTTTCCTTGATATTGCAAAAAACAAGAACATTCAGCTGCTTATTTCAACTCACGAAAGTCACCTTTTGAATCTTGATATTCTACGACAGGATGAAATTTTCATGTTCGACAAAAAAACAAATGGAGCAAGCATAGTTTCTCCTTTTGACAGATTCAAAGAACGCTTTGACGCAAAAATTGAAGCCCGTTACCTCGACGGACGGTACGGAGGAGTTCCAATTTTTGACAGAGTATTTCCATTCGATGTTCTTCAGCAGTCTGAAAAATAGGTGTGACTAAAAAATACAGATAACTTTTTAAGGGCAATTTTCTCTGCATAATTACCGACCGCAATAAGCTCAGTTTTACAGAAATTCAATTTGATAAACTTATTGCCGCTGACAGTAAAAACGTAATCTTTCCTAGGTGAAATAATTATAACTTTATATCTTCATAATTTTTATGTATATTTAAAGAAAAACTCATCAAAGGAGAACTGAACTATGATGAAATTAAACGATGCTCAAAAAGAAAAACGGAAAATTCTAAGAAATTGCATTAATAAAAAAATGACGACCAGGGAAGCTGCAATCCAGTTTGGTCGCACTATAAGATGTGTACAGAAGATGATTGCCCGCTATAAAGAGAGGGGAGATGAGTCTTTAATACACGGTAATACAGGTAAAAAGCATACCTCTGAGGCGAACGAGCTTTTAGAACAGATAATATTAGACATATTTTATAACACTCGCATTAAAGGAAAAAATCCCTATGAAGATATTTCTTATCAGTATTTTACTGAAATACTTTTGGAAGAATATGGAATTAAAAAATCAGTTTCCTGGGTAAAATCCAAGATGAAGAAAAGCGGATATAAAAGTCCAATTAAGCATAACTGTAAGAACAAAAAAGAAATCCATCTTATGAGAGATAGAAAAGAGCATGAGGGAGAACTTGTTCAGGCAGACGGCACTCCTTATGACTGGTTCAAAGACGGACATAACAATTGCATTCAGGGATTTGTCGATGATGCAACAGGCTATCCGACTGGTTTATACATGACGAAAAATGAATGTACACTGGGATATACGGAAGCATTCAGGAACATGGCAACTGACCACGGCATTCCGCTTGCATTATATCCAGACAAGGCAGGAGTTTTTTTTGTCAATAATAAGAAAAAGGACGATGGCGAAAAGCATTTAACTCAGTTCGGCATAATGATGGAGAACATGGGTGTAGATATGTTTCCGGCTCACAGCCCGCAGGCAAAAGGAAGAGTTGAACGATTTTGGAACACAATACAGCACCGTCTTCCAAATTTGTTTGTTCTTAAAGGAATAAATACTATTGAACAGGCAAATGAGTTTTTAAGAGATGAATTTCCTAAGATTTATAAAAGGTGGTTTCCGGTCGAGCCGAAATCAAAAGAAACCTGCTTTGTAAAGGCAGATCTGAAGGAGGTAAACAGCATCTTAAAGGCTACTTTTCCTGGAAAAGTTGATAAAGGCGGAGTGTTTGCATTTAAAGGTTACAGGTTCTTTTTGCCGGAACTGGTCAATCAGAAAATACTCATAAACCTCAACGAAAAAGAAGGTTTATGGGTAACATCAATAAATAATGACAGAAGGTATATTCCTCAGCTTATAGAAACAGATACTACAGGTCCAATGCCGGAAGTAACAAAACTGCTGATAGAACGAGTGTTTTTGAAAAATGCAAAACCTAGATTCCGTGAAGTCTATATTGATATTGATGATGTAGTCTTATCACAGATACAGAGAAAAAAGACTGCCTAAAAAGAAGTGTATCGTTAAATAAAAACTCTTCTCAAAATGTGGCTTAAAAAAAATCTCAAGCCTTATAAAGCCGTTTTTAAAGAACTAGAAAAAAGCCAGTCTCATGTATAAAACTCTTAGAATCTTCAACATGTTTTACCAGATCTATTGAAAAAATTATGAAAATTGAATATATTTTTCAAAAAATAAAAAAAAACTAATAATTTAACTAAAAATTTGCGAAAAATTAAAAAGCTATTGACAGTACATGCAGGGACAATAAGTAAAGGCAGCAGAAAGACCTGAATACCTTCCTGAACACCCCCGCTTTTATAATACAGAATATAAAAACCTCGCTTTAATTGAACAGAAAAACACAATCTGATATAATCTTATTGCGCTTTTTCATAATACAGTGAATGCGCCAAATTCATTTTTTCAGGAAATAATATGGCTGACCAGAAAGAAATCTGCAGGGCAATCGTAACTGCCGCACTTAACATTTTCAAAACAGACAGAAACATTGACGCTCCCGACGTTCAGGAAACAGACCTTAGAATAGAAAACCCGCCCAAGCCCGAAATGGGTGACATTGGCGCACCTATGTTTATGTTTGCAAAGTCTTTCAGAATGGCACCTCCGGCAATTGCTCAGGGAACTGCACAGATAATCATTGACGCAGCACGCGAAAACAGGGAACTCGGCGGCCAGAACCCGGCAGCACTCGGTGAATTCGCCGCGGTTGGTCCCTATGTAAACGTAAAGCTCAATAAGGCAAATGCAGCGGCAGACATTCTCAAACAGATTTCTGCACAGGGCGAAGGATACGGATCTTTCGGAACAGACGGCAAAAAGTACCTCGAAGGCCGCCGTGTTATGGTAGAATATTCCAGTCCCAACACAAATAAACCTTTGCATCTTGGCCACATGAGAAACGATGCCCTCGGTGAAAGTGTAAGCCGCATACTCAAAAAAGCCGGGGCCGAAGTATTCCGCGTAAACATCATCAACAACCGTGGCGTTCATATCTGCAAGTCAATGCTCGCATACAAGCTGTTCCACGAAGCAAAGGGCGACACCCCGCAGTCACTGGGAATCAAGGGCGACCATTTTGTAGGCCAGTGCTATGTTGAATTTGACAAATATGCAAAAGAACACCCCGAAGCCGTAACACAGGCAGAAGAAATGCTCGTTGAATGGGAAAAAGGAAACGACGGCGATGACCTGCACAAGCTCTGGAAAATGATGAACGGCTGGACCATAGACGGAATAAAGCAGACCTATGACAGAACAGGCGTTGGTTTTGAAAAACTTTACTTTGAAAGCGACACATACCTTAAAGGAAGGGAAGAAATTCTCAAGGGACTCGAAAAGGGAATCTTCTTCAAGGCACCGGACGGTTCAGTAAGAATTGACGTAACAGATGTCGTAGGAAAGGGAAAAGACGGCGAAGACCACACAAAAGTTCTCTTGCGCAAAGACGGAACTTCTGTTTATATCACGCAGGATATCGGAACTGCAATTTTCAGGCACAATGACTGGGCATTCAACCAGATGGTATATGTTGTTGCAAGCGAACAGAGCTACCACTTCAAGATTCTGTTCCACATACTTAAAAAACTCGGTTATGACTGGGCAGACAAACTTTACCACTTAAGCTACGGTCTTGTAAATCTCCCAAGCGGAAGAATGAAGAGCCGTGAAGGAACCGTAGTTGATGCAGATGACCTCATAGATTCACTTCATGCACAGGCACTCAAGGCAATTAACGAACGCGGAAGGGACGAAGCTGTAGGAAACCCCGACGATGTTGCAGAAAAAGTTGCACTTGCAGCCCTTCACTACTATCTGCTGCAGATTACACCGGTAAAGGATATGCTCTACAATCCCGAAGAAAGTCTTTCTTTCAACGGAAACACAGGCCCTTACCTTCAGTATATGGGAGCACGCATTTCTTCCATTTTAAGGAAGGCTTCTGAAAAAGGGCTTGAACCTTCTTCTGATGAAAATGATCTGGCGCTGCTTACACACGAAAGCGAATGGGCTCTTATAAAAGAACTCGGCAAATTCCCGTCTGTAGTTGCAAAAGCCGCAGATGACCTTGACCCAAGCCAGGTTGCACTTTACCTTTACGACGTGTGCAAAAGTTTCAGCGCCTTCTACAGGGACTGCCCTATTCTTTCTCTTGACGAACAGAACAAAACACTTGCCCGTGCAAGACTTGAACTTTGCCGATGTACGCTTCTGGTACTCAAAGATGCCATGTCGCTCGTACTTGTTCCGTTCCTGGACAGAATGTAAGGAAGCATCTTTTTTATAAAATGCGCGACTGTTACAAAATACTGGGCGTTTCACACAACGCCACCGCCGCCGAAATAAAGCGTGCGTACAGAACAAAGGCAAAACTTCTTCACCCCGACATAACGCACAGTGATGCTGACGCGTTCAAGGAACTTGTTTCTGCTTACAAAACACTGTCCGATCTCAAAGCAAGACAGCTCTTTGACGAGTCGTTCAGCTTCAGGCAGGGAGGACACAGAACGGGAACAGTAGTTGAATCCTTTGACTACAGAAAATGGCTTCTGGAACGCACAGACGACGAAAGCCGCGCAAAACTTATTTTCTTTGATCTTACACACATGAACGAAGATGCCGCCGTAAAAGAATTCAAGCGCATGAACATGACACGCCCCGCGTTCAGACTGTCGCGCTGGTTTACAAGAGAAGATTTTATGGACTACGGTTTTATTCTTGCAGAAGAACTTGTGCTCAGACAGGAATACTACGATGCCGTAATTCTTCTGGATCAGATTATACGGATGGAATATTCGTTCAATTACTTTAAGGTTTTTTTTCCTGAAGTAAAAAGTCTGGCGCGGCATATTCTCAAAAACAATATAGAAAACGCCGTAAACGATGAACTTGCCATAGATGCCTGGGAACGCGCACTGGAACTGAATTTCGGAAAAACAGACGATGCGTATTTCCTGCAGAAAATGGCTGATGCATACGAAAGAATCGGAGACTCCACTACGGCACGTGTCTGCAGGGAAGAGTCAATGCGTCTTGCATCATAAAATTGCAGAGGTAAAACAATGATACGCTTAAAGAATGACGATCAAATCGCCGCAATCAGAAAAAGCTGCCATGAACTGGCAGATCTCTTTAACGAGATAATTCCCCGTGTAAAACCCGGAGTAAGCACAAAAGAAATTGACGACTGGTGCGTCGACTTCATCAGAAAGCACGGCGGAAAACCGGCCTGGCACTCGGAAGGCTTTCCCGGAGCAGCCTGCATAAGCATTAACGAACAGGTTATTCACGGCGTTCCATCAAAAAAAGTTTTTGTAGAAGACGGCGACCTTGTTTCGCTAGACATAGGAATAAATCTTAACGGTTACATAAGCGACAGCACACACACTGTTATGGTAGGAAACGTTGCAAAAGAACACCAGAAACTTGTACGTGTTACAAGGGAATGTCTTGCAGCCGGAATCCAGGCCTGCGTAAGAGGAAACAGAATAAGCGATATTTCAAATGCAGTTTATGACATTGCATACAAGCAGAACGGTTACGGTGTCGTTTACGAATACTGCGGACACGGTGTCGGGCTTGATGTACATGAAGACCCGTCAATTGCAAACTGTCCCAGCAGAGGCCCCAACCCTCGCATCCAGAGCGGAATGGTTCTTGCCATTGAGCCCATGATTAACGAAGGAACAGCCGACGTTGACCTCGAAGACGGAAGCGACTGGACTGTAATTTCTGCAGACAGATCATGGAGCTGCCATGAAGAGCATACGGTTGCGGTTTTTCCTGACCACACAGAAATTCTTACCGACCTGAACTATAACGGAAACGCCTGCCAGGTCTGAGTTACAGATAAAAAACATTCTTCAAATAAAACACGTATACAGGAGCCAAAAATTATGAGCAAGATTCAAATGAAAAATGCGGTAGCGGAACTTGACGGAGACGAAATGACACGCGTTCTCTGGAAGGTAATCAAAGACAAACTTCTGCTTCCTTACGTAGATTTAAAGACAGAATACTACGATCTTTCCATAACAGAACGTGACAAGACAGATGACAAAATTACTTATGAAGCCGCAGCTGCAATAAAAAGACTGGGTGTCGGAGTAAAATGCGCAACAATTACCAGCAACGCAGCACGTGTAAAAGAATACAATCTCACCCACCTTACTCCAAGTCCAAACGGAATTCTTCGCGGTGAACTTGACGGCACTGTATTCCGCGCACCGATTTTTGTAAAAAACATCAAGTGCAATGTAGAAAGTTGGAAAAAACCGATTGTCCTCGGACGCCACGCTTACGGCGATGTTTACAAAAACTGCGAAATAAAGACACCGGGACCCGGAACAGCAGAACTTGTATTTACCGGTGAAGACGGAAAAGAAATCAGAAAAACAATCAAAGTAATGAAGGGACCTGGAATCATTCAGGGAATCCACAATACCGACGAGTCAATAAAAAGTTTTGCACGCTGCTGCTTCATGTACGCACTCGACAAAAAAATCGACGTCTGGTTCGGTGCAAAAGATACAATCAGCAAAATTTACGACGGTGACTTCAAGGAAATTTTCCAGAAAGTTTACGATGAAGAATTCAAAGACAAATTCGAAGCAGCCGGAATCGAATACTTCTACACACTTATAGATGACGCTGTTGCAAGAATCATGAAGTGCGAAGGCGGAATGCTCTGGGCCTGCAAAAACTACGACGGTGACGTTATGAGCGACATGATTGCATCTGCATGCGGAAGTCTTGCAATGATGACATCTGTTCTTGTAAGTCCCAACGGCGAGTTTGAATACGAAGCCAGCCACGGAACCGTTCAGAAACATTACTACCGCTACCTTAAGGGCGAAAAAACAAGCACAAACCCCGTGGCTTTAATATTTGCCTGGACAGGAGCACTCGCAAAACGAGCAGAACTCGACGGAACTCCAGAGCTTGCACAGTTTGCTGAAAAACTCGAAAAGGCAACACTTGCAACCATCGAAGACGGAATCATGACAGGAGACCTTGCAAGACTTGCTTCACCTGCTGCAAAGAAAATCGTCAACAGCTGGGAATACATTGACGAAATAGCTTCAAGGCTTTAGTCAGACAAATCAGAATTCCCCGCCCCACGGAATATTGAAGTTTTTGCAAAGATATTCATATTCTTTGGCCAGTTCGGGACTTCTGCATTCAGTTACAAAAAAACTCATATCGGGTGGAACTGCGCAATTTTCTTTACAAACGCAGTCCGCCCTTTTTTTTATTACGCGCAGTGCCTGATTTGCAACACCGTCGCGGCTGTCTACTACAGCAACAGAAGAACCTGCAGCTTTTTGTACATCTTCTGCAATGTGTGTAAAATGAGTGCAGCCTAGAATAATGCAGTCGCAGTCACATGACAAAAAATAATTTACCGCAGGCAAAATGGCTTCACGTCTTTCTTCCTCCGAAGAAGTAAAAAGCCTGTGTTCAATAAATTCAATCAGATCAGGATCACCGCGGCTGAAAACTTTGCAGTCAGAAGCAAACTCTTCTATTAATTTTGTGCAGTAAGGATGCCTTACAGTAGCGTTTGTGGCAAGCAGGCCTATCCGGCGCTTTTTTGAAACAGAAGCGGCAAGTTTAATTGCAGGAACAGTACCAACAACAGGCAACTCTGGAAAAAGCTTTCTTAGTTCACCAAGGGCTGTTACACTTATCGTATTGCATGCAATAACAAGCGCGCGCGGATTCCAAGTTTCAACAATTCTTTTTATTACAGAAGCGGCACATTCAGTTACTTGCGCAGGCGACTTTTCACCGTACGGAAAATGCAATGTATCACCAAGATAAACGCAGCGCATATCAGGATTTTTTTTCTTAAGAGAAAGCATATACGGAATCCCGCCGGTTCCGCTGTCAAGAAAAGCAAAATCTATCATAGACAAATTATTCAAATTGAAAAAAGGGAATCAAATTTTTTTCTTGCTTCTGAAGCTTTGTCAGAAGAAGCTGCACTTTCTTTTTGTGACAATTCAAAATATCCGCAGAAATTTGCATCTTCCTTGTCGGTCACACATTCATCTACAGTTTCAGAACATTCATAATGGGCTGACTCTGAATAAAACCTGCAGTTTTTGCACGACCTGACGCTTTTTCCGCAGACAGGACAAACTTCGCTTCGGGAAACAGGAGAATGAGGGGCTAATTTTGTTCCACACTTCCAACACATGCAATTATTTTATCCATTTGACTAAATGTTTTCAATAGCGTAAAGTATTGGTATGTATACCCTTAACAAATGCCGCTTTCCGGGATGCGACAAGTGCGCAATTTCGGTTTCAGACTCCAACGTTAAACTTACCGGACAGGAAGGATTCTGCATAGACCACTGCCCTGACAAAATTCAGGCTATAAACACACTCAAGGAATACATTTATACGCATGACAAAATTGTCGGAATGACGGCGTGCGGTCTTGTAGTAGAAGACCTTAACCTGAACGGAAAAAAATTTTACGGCTGCAACTTCCAGCACTGCACTTTTACAAATATCCATGCACAGGGATTCAGAGCCAGAATGTGTATGTTTGATTTTTCTACATTTACCGACTGCTATTATATAGAAAGCAATGTTCAGTTTTCGTCATTCAGCGGTTCAAAATTCGTGCACATGATTCTTACCGGAAGCGATCTGATTCACAACAATTTTAATGGAATCACTTCGTACCAGTCCAGTTTTGATGACTGCGACCTTTACAACAGTCGTTTTATAAAAGCACTGTTAATCAACACCTCGCTCAAAAACTGCAATCTTAAAAAAACAGCTTTCTACGAGTCGGCAAGAGAAAATGTTTCATTCAAACTGTCAAATACAAGGGAAGCACTCGTGGACAGAAACAAGGGCGGCCTTATGGGAGACTTTAACGCCAGACTCGAAGAAGAAGATGAGCAGGGGGACAATCTGTGAAAATCTATTTTCATCTTTGCATAGACGAATTTACAAACAGCTATGTAGTTATTAACGATGATCCCGCGGTGATGGAAGCACTTATAATTGATCCGGGCAAAATAACAAATGAAATTATAAATCAGATTGAAGGCGGAAAATACAAGCTCACCGGAGTGCTGATTACACACAATCACAGCAATCACGTTCAGGGACTGAGAGTTCTGAATAAAATTTACACGCCTACAGTCTACGCTGCAGATTCAGAAATTGAAGGAACAAAATCTTTTGTAATAAGAGGCGACGGTAAAATAAAAGTTGCCGGAATGGACATTGACTTTTTTTCTGTTCCGGGACATTCGGCAGACAGCATGGTTTACAAAATAGGCGATGTTCTTTTTACCGGCGACACCATTACTTCTGGAATAATCGGCGAAACCAGCAGCGAATATTCCAAAAGGCTTCTCTGCAGCAAAATAAAAGAAAAAATATTCAGCCAGAACGACGGTACGATAATAATGCCCGGTCATGGCTCGCCGACAACTGTTGCTGCAGAAAAGCAGTTCAATCTGGATATCAGACCCGGAACATATTCTACAGCCGGCTTATAAGGTGCACCCTTCCAGCGGCAAGACCCCAGTTGTCAAACGCGTAGGAATTAAGAAAATCCGCAGCCTGAACAAAAGGTTCTGCATTGGTTTCGCGCACATACGCTGCCAGTTCGGGCTGGTTTACATTAACAGAGCCACGGTTTGCAAGCCCAAGAAAATATGCCCTTACGTTAAACGGAGCCTGCTGCATTATATAAGCCATAAATTCATTCTGCATAAGATATTCATCGCTTCTGTCATAGCCAAGACTGTTCTGTGTTTCCCAGAAAACCTGAAGAAATTCCATTGACCTGGGATCAAACATATAATAACAGGTAGAAACTGCATTTCTGAAATTTTCGTCAATAAAATAAATTCCGTGCCAGCTCTCGTGAGCAACAAAAGTTCTTCTTAAATAAAGCGGCGACTCGCGTGAAATAGAAACGATGGCTCCGCTTCCCGCAGAGTACATTCCTTTTTCTTCTACAATGATTTTGTTGTGCAGAAGAATATCCCTCAGCAGAAGTTCGCTTTCGTTCAGAGTAAAATCTGTTCTGCGCGCTTCTGAAAAAAATGCTGCCAGATCGCTGCTCTTGTAGTCATGCGCATTGTAGCCGTGGCGGTTTTCTACAAAGTCGTCACCAACAAGTGTTCCCTTATAGCCGGCCTTTTCTACAAAATATGCAAGTCTTGTAAGGAAGCGGCTCTGCGTTTTGTAGTCGGCAAAGTCAAAAAACAGAATTCCGGGGAACTGTTCCCACTCAAAAAGTTCATACGAAGATGTGCGCCAGTTTTCGCGCGGCCACTCTACAATAAGTCCAAGATCTGTAGGAATCGGATCCAGAACATATCCGTCAGAACGCGGGCACACTTCATTTCTGTAAAGAAGTACAGAACGCACCATGTCTGCGTTTTCGCCAAGTGAAAGTTTTGCAAACGGTTCACTGAATGCAGATGTCTGCAAAAGAACAGCAGTCTGCCGGCGCGAGCGTCTTATCAAAAGATTTTCATTCCCGTAAGAACATCTTACAGACGTTTGTTTTTGGTAAGTTCCGATGTCATCTGTTTTGGAAAGAGAAAGTTTTATTGCAGGAAGAATATAATCACTGTCAGAAAAAACAGAAGCGGCATCAGTAAAATCTACAGAAGAAAAATCATCTGCAACAGTTCCGCCGGCAGAAGAAAAAGCAAACAGAAGATTTTCTTCGCGGCTCCAGCCTACAACACTTTGTGTAAACTTAACGGACAAAACTTCGTACGGAACAGAAGAATAAAAAAATACTCCGGCAGGAATCTTTGATTTTTTGTCCAGACAGACAGAAAGCGAAAGTTGCTGTTGTGCAAAAGTTTTGAACGATCCTTTTACAAGCGAAATCAGGGCGGCCTTGCGTTTAAGACGGTTGCTTGCGGTAAAATCTGCATCAGTCAGAAAACCGTACCCGAAATCACTGTTCAAATCAGAAACGGCTTTTTTTGGTTTTACAGTAATTCTTATTGCGGCACCGCTTTCATGCATCATATTCTGGATGTGCACAATCTGATTCTGCGTAAAGCCCAGTGCAACAAAAGAATTCTTTCCTAAAGACTCAGACGAGCACAAAACAGAATTGCGGTTAAGGGCAATAAAGTTTTCACCGCTGATTCCCAGTTCTGAATAGACAACTGATTTGGAAAAATTATGCACAGTATATGCAACACAAACAGCCGCGGACAGAATAAAAACACAAACTGCAAGTACAGTCTTTTCTGATTTTTTTTCCATACACCAATACTACACTTTTTTTTCAGTTTGCTCTATACTCAAAACATGCGCGCAATTATTCCGCAGAAGGATACACTCCTTGCCTTATGCAGGTTTCAGTCCGCTTTTATAAAAAAAATTCTTCTCAAAGAAAACGATGCCGTAATAATTCCGCTTAAACCGCTGTGGATTTTTGCAGAAGTAAAGACACCTGTTTCTCTGACAATAAATTTTCCCGCAACAGACGGAAATTTCTTTTTCTTTCCCGTACAGATTGAACAGGCCGGTGAAAAAGACAGTATACATAATTACAGGATAGACTTTGCAAAAATCTGCACTTTAAAAACCGCCCCGGAATCTTTTTTAATCTCCGACCTGGAACAAATATGCATGTTCCCGCGCAAAGAAAAATCTGCAAGGACAGCCGCCGTTACCTTTGAAAACAACTGCTGGTCGGTTTTCGATGACAGGTGGAATAAATTCCGCAGATAAAAAAAAGCTGCCCTTTTGGACAGCCCCGTTTTCATAAAAAAACTTATTTCATTATCTTGTCGCCGCGGTCCATTGCAGTAAGACCAGACTTAAGAAGTTCAAGAATTCCGTAAGGCTCAAGAAGTCGTATCAAAGAACTTATTTTGTCTTCACTTCCTGTCGCTTCAATTATAAGGCTGTTTTCTGAAACATCAACAATGTGTGCCCTGAAAATATTGCATGTTTCAATAATTACGCCCCTGCTTGCTCCACCTGCAAGAACTTTTATAAGTGCCATTTCGCGCTGGCAGGTTTCTGAAGGAAGGCAGTGTTCAATAGAAATAACTTCGACCAGTTTTGAAAGCTGTTTTTCTATCTGCTCAAGAATGTATTCGTCACCCCTTACAACAATTGTCATGCGAGACTTGTTCGGATCTGACGTTTCACATACAGTAAGCGAGTCAATATTGTATCCGCGGCGGCTGAAAAGTCCTGACACACGGCTCAAAACACCTGCATGGTTTTCTACAAGAACAGACAGTACATATTTTTTTTCCATAATTTTCACCTGTATTTATAAAATTAACTTCGGCCTGCTTCGGCATAGATTCCAAGAAGCCTTACCTCTTCTGCATGTAAACGGAGCTTTTTGATAAGTTCTTCCACATAAACAGCTGCATCTTTCTTTATACCGGAAAGTTCTGCATCTACATAGAACCAGTATCTCCACGGCTGTCCGGCGATTGGCCGTGACTCAAGTCTTGTAAGATTAAGCGAACTTTCGTTAAAGACTCCAAGCAGGCTGTAAAGTGCACCCGGTTCGTTGCGCGTTTTGACAATAAAGCTTGCCATGTTTGGAGCAATATTGCTTTCTTTTGCGCCCGCAGCCTTTTCTACATGGTTTGCCTGTATTACAACAAATCTTGTAAAATTGCCCGGATCATTTTCTATGTCTTCTGCAAGTACTTCAAGCCCGTAAATTGAAGCGTTAACGGAACTTGCAATGGCTGCAGTTTCCTTAAGGCCGCTTTCGCTTACAGTTTGTGCGGCAGAAGCAGTAGACACCGCGTCAACAAGGCTCCAGTCTTTGTGGGCATCAAGAAATTTTTTGCACTGGCCGAATCCCTGCGGATGGGAAAATACTTTCTTTATGTCAGAAACAGATGCTCCCTTTACTCCAAGAAGGGCATGCCTTATGTTAAGAGTTACGGCACCTGCAATGCTCACATCTTCGAACCGTGAGAAGTTGTCATAATTCTGGTAAACGGAACCTGCAAGACTGTTTTCTATGGGAACCATTCCGTAGTCGGCTTTTCCGTCAGTTACGGCCTGGAATATTTCGTCAAACGAGTCCACGCTCATTGAAAGAACATCCTGCTCGTCAAAATAACGGGTTATGGCCTGTTCTGCATAGGCGCCGCGCTTACCGCTGTATGCACAGACAATTTTGCCACTGAGTGAATTCTGCGCAGTCTTTACGACAGAAGAATTTGCTTCTCGTATATGCGCAACAGATTTTCCCATAACGGGGGCAAGTGCTTCTATATCGTGCATCATCTTGTCAAACTGTTCGGGAAGCATTGACTGCGCACCGTCGCTCAGAGCCTTTTCGGGATGATTGTGCACTTCTACTATTATGCCGTCCGCGCCTGCTGCAACAGAAGCCAGTCCCATTGCGGCGACTTTGTCTCTTATACCGACTGCATGGCTGGGGTCTACAATAATGGGAAGATGCGTCAGTGAACGCAGAACGGGAACAGCCGACAGGTCAAGAGTATTTCTTGTTGCATGCTCAAATGTACGTATTCCGCGTTCGCAGAGAATTACGCTGTCTGTTCCGCTTGAAAGAAGATATTCTGCAGACATAAGAAGTTCTTCCAGTGTTGCAGTATAGCTTCTCTTGAGAATTACCGGTTTTCCCAGCGCACCCACTTTTTTGAGAAGATCAAAATTCTGCATATTGCGCGCACCAATCTGGTATACATCTACATAATCGCGCATAACGGGAATAAGTGTTTCGGAAACAATTTCTGTAACTACAGGGAGTCCGTATTTTTCGCCGGCTTCCTTAAGGTACACAAGGCCTTCTTCACCAAGTCCCTGAAAACTGTACGGAGACGAACGCGGTTTATATGCACCGCCTCTGAGCATAACTGCACCGCTGGCTGCAACCGAGGCCGCAATTTCCATAATCTGTTCACGGCTTTCTACGGCACACGGACCTGCTATCGAAACAACATGGTGACCGCCGATTCTTATTTTCTGGCCTCTTCCGTTGGGAACTTCGATTATGGTATCATCACGCTTGAATTCACGGCTTGCAAGTTTGTACGGCTTGCTGATTGGAATAACACCGCTTACCCCGGGAAGAATTTCTACATCCCTTATATCAATCCCAACTTTTCCTACGGCAGCAATGACAGTATCTTCTTCACCTACAATTTCGTTAAGTTTGAAATCATGCTTTTTGAGAAAAGAGCGTATGTCTTTTTTCTGTCCGTCAGAAATATCTTTTTTAAGTACAATTACCATAATTACTTCGTCTTATCAGAAACTTGACACGTTCCAGCTGACTGTTCGCAGAATGTCTCCGAAAACACCCGCCGCAGTAACACCGGCTCCGGCACCGTAACCGCGTACAGTAAGAGGAATGGGTGTATAGCGTGCAGTGTGGAATACAAAGGCATTTTCA
This sequence comes from Treponema peruense, assembly GCF_016117655.1. Taxonomy (NCBI): domain Bacteria; kingdom Pseudomonadati; phylum Spirochaetota; class Spirochaetia; order Treponematales; family Treponemataceae; genus Treponema; species Treponema peruense. The sequence goes on along the minus strand of NZ_CP064936.1, from coordinate 691,647 downwards.
CCGCCCTTTACCGCGTAGAGAGGATCTTCGGGTCCTACTTCAAGCATACCTACACTTACTTTTCCGTCTTTTATGCTGGCACCCATGCGCAGTACTTTGTTATGCTTTTTGAGTTCTTCCATTTTCTTTGCAAAATATGAGTCAAGTTCAGGAAGTCTTGCAAGAAATTCTTCTGTAGTTCCTTCAAGTGAGAAACCTTCAGGGAATATTGAAATCATTTCTATGTCTTCAAGTTCAATACTCATTCCGGCTTCACGTGCAATGATAAGTGCCTTTCTTGCAACGTCTGTTCCCTTAAGGTCGTCGCGCGGGTCGGGTTCAGTGTAGCGCTTTGCCTTTGCTTCAAGGACTGCCTCGCTGAATTTTGCTCCGTCATCAAGCTGGCCAAAAATATAACTGAGGCTTCCAGACATAATTCCGTTAAAGCCAGTAAGTTTGTCGCCCGACTTAAACAGATTCTGCAGGGTATCAATTATAGGAAGTCCCGCACCAACGTTTGTTTCGTAAAGGAAACGTACGTGCATGTTGTTTGCAGTTTCGCGCAGTTTTCTGTAAAAGTCCATGCTCATGGAATTTGCACGCTTGTTCGGTGTGGCAATGCTCATTCCGGCTTTGAAAATATCTATGTATCGCTCAGGAAGATCATAGGATGCCGTGCAGTCTACAAAAATGGGGTTGAGTGGCTTTGTTTCCTTTACAAAGTCAAGGATTTCGTCAAGATTTGTGCGCCTTCCGCAGGCCTTTACCTTGTCCCGCCAGTTTTCGAGGTCTATTCCTTCGGCATCAAAAAGCATTCCGTCAAGGTTTGCTACGGCCATTACGCGAATGTCAATTCCCTGGTCAAGAAGGGCCTTCTGCTGCTCGCGGATCTGGTCAAGCATTGTTCCGCCGATTGTTCCGGCTCCAAAGGCAAAAACCTGAATAGACTGAACCGTATTGAAGAAAAACTGGTGTGCTACGCGTACTGCAGTGTCACCGTCGTCAGAATTGATTACTGTAGAAATAGAGCGCTCGCTGGACCCCTGTGCAATGGCAAGAATATTTACATCGCGGCTGGCAAGTGCGTCAAAGAATGTTCCTGCAACACCCCTCTTCTGCTTCATTGCATCACCTATAATTGAAACAATGGCGCAGTTTTCGTGAACGTATATGGGGTTGATTATCTTTGTGGAAATTTCAAGTGCGAATTCAGCCTTGAGAAGATCCTGTACAGAATTTGCATATGCCTTTCTTACGCAGAATGAAATTGTATATTCAGAAGATGACTGTGTTATAAGAAGAATTGAAATTCCTGCATTGCTTACGGCAGAGAATATGCGTGCTGCCATTCCCTTTCGGCCTTTCATTCCGGAACCGCTTACAGAAATCATTGCGCAGTCCTTAAGACAGCTTATTCCGCGTACGGGTCCTGCATCTTTTTCACTTTCGAAGGGGCCTTTTCCTATTCTTGTTCCGCGTGCAGACGGATTGTGCGAGTTAAGGCTCCATGCTTCTATTCCCTTTGCGGCAAGAGGTGCAAGGGTTTTGGGGTGAAGAACCTTGCTTCCGAAGAATGAAAGTTCCATAGCTTCTTCATAACTCATGTCTTTTACAAGGATTGCGTCTTTTACAACGCGCGGGTCGGCCGTGTAAATGCCGTCTACGTCTGTCCAGAATTCTACGCGTGAAGCACCCAGTCCTGCACCGATTATGGCTGCACTGAAGTCACTTCCATTGCGTCCCAAAAGTCCCATAACGGGAGCAGCACCTGTTCCGCCTATCCACGAGCATATAAAGCCTGGGAACAAAAGAATCTGTGCCAGAGCCGAAGAGCCGTCCCTGTAACCTGCAAGGGCTTCTGAACATCTTGCATAGTCGGGGTCTCCTTCTTTCTGGTCGCCTGTAGTATAAATGAATTTGCGGGAGTCAAGCAGAAGAACGCTCTGGTCCTTTGCAAGAAGTACAGACTCAACGATTGGAGCGCACATAAGTTCGCCCATTCCCATTATGCGGCAGTGGACACTGGTAGGACACTCACCAAAAGTGGCAAGTCCCGAAAGAAGGCGTTCGAGTTCGTCCAGGCATACGTTTATTTTTGCCATGACGGCTTCTGCATTGAACTTTGGAAGCGCAGATTTGAGTTCTGCACAGATATCTGAATGTATTGAGCGTAGTTCGCTTACATAAGGAGCGGCAACTGCACCTGAAATGCACCCGTCAATTCCAGCCTGAAGCTTATTTGAAACACCTGCTACAGCGCTCACAACGACACTGATACGGTCAAGTCCGGCACGTCCGGCCATAATATCCGCGCTGTCAAGAATACGGCGGGCGGAACCCATGCTTGTTCCACCGAATTTTAATGTAAGCATAATTTTTCCTCTATTTTGATAATACCGGCTCGCCCAAAACTGCATTATTTGAGTCTGCCTATCATCTTTATGACAAAAATGAGATGTAAAATTATACCATTTATGGGTAAAAAATTCAATTACGACCCGGTGTTTGTTGTGTTCTGTACGGAGTTCCACTTTTATTCCGTGGCCGGCATTTATTTTACGGGCACAAAAAAAAGCCCCGGAAAGCAAAAGCCGTCCGGGACCTGTATAATCAAGCCTTAAACAGAATTATTTCTTCTGGAACTTGATGGAAGTATCGTAGTCTTCTGAAGTCCATTCAGGGTCAATGTGCATGTCAAGGTCGGCATTGAGAGTGAGAGGTTTTGTAAACTTATAAGAGCGCTCTGTTTCGCTGCAGTCAAAAGACACACTTACACCGGAAGCACCGGCATTAAGTTTGAAATTCTGAACATTTGCATCTGTAAATGTAAAGACGCTTTCGCCGGAAGATGCCTTTGTAAGGACAATTTTTCCGTCTGCGCTGAATGTCCAGTCTGCATCCCATTTTGCATCACGCCAGGTTCCGTTTATGTCGCCAAGATCAAATGCGAAGGCTCCGGCTGTTCCCAAAACGGCAGCCAGTACCACTGCCATAATTTTTTTCATAAAAACCTCCCGTAAAAGTTTTCAAAAGATTTGCTGCATTCCGCAACAGAAAATATTATTATCCCAAAACACATCGCCGGTCAAGGTATTTCAACAACGGTGGCCAGCCACTTTGCAAACAGGTACGCTTGTGAGCACGAATTGTAACCAACTGTTGAAACAGAATCTTTGTTTCGAAAAGAACCGGCGTTTTTTAAGTAAGGGTAACTTGCTTGAAAAACTAGCGTTTTTCAAGTAATTTAGAAGCATGTGTAAAAAGATTTTTTCTATAATAGCGGCTGTTTTTAGCCTTATGTTTTTTTCATGCAGCAAAAAAAATGCACTGCCCGCGCCGTCAGTTAAAGGCTCAGAAAATGTACGCATAACCGCAACTTTTTATCCGGTTTACATAATGCTTTTGAACATAACAGACAGTGTTCCCGGTACACAGGTTTCACTTCTTGCACCGCCCAATACAGGCTGCCTTCACGATTACCAGCTTACGACAAAAGACATGAAAGCAATCGCAGAATGTGATATTCTTGTTGCCAACGGAGCCGGAATGGAAGACTTTCTTGACAAAGCCATGGAAGCAAGAAAAGGACAGCTCATTCAGGCTGCAGAAGGCTATACATTAATAGAAGACAATCCGCATGTGTGGGTTTCTCCGGACGGTGCAGCATACGAAACACGCAGAATTGCACAGCAGCTTGCTTTACTGGACAAAAAAAACGCAGACTCTTACCTTAAAAACGCGCAGGAATACGTGCAGAAGATAACAGATCTTTCAAAAAAAATGCACGCTTCCCTGGACAAATATGCCGGAACAAAAATAATCACTTTTCACGAAGCGTTCCCATATTTTACAAAAGAATTTGCCCTTACGCAGGCAGGAACAATTGAACGCGAACCGGGAACAGAACCTACCGCAAAGGAACTGGCAGAAATAATTTCTTTAATCAAACAGGCCGCGTCTTCGGGAGAAAAAATTGCACTTTTTGCAGAACCACAGTATTCTTCGGGAGCAGCCGCTGTCATTGCACAGGAAACAGGCCTCAAAGTTTACGAACTGGACCCTGCAGTTACCGGCGAACTTGACAAAGACGCATATCTCAAGGCAATGGAAACAAACCTTAAGGTACTTGAAACAGCATTTACAGGAGCGGCCTACTGATGTCCTGCCCTATGGGAAAAAAGCACGTCTGCTGCACGATAATAGAACATCTTGGTGTAAAAGCAGGAGGCGAAACAATTCTTGACGACATAAACCTGCACCTTCACTGCGGGGAACTTACCGCCATAATTGGAAGGAACGGAGCGGGAAAAAGTACGTTCATGAAAGCACTCCTGAACGTAATTCCACATACGGGAACTATAAGATTTGAAAGCGAAAAAACGCTGGCAGATTGTGCAGACCCGAATGTAGACAGAAAGAACAGATTTCTTCCGCGCCACAAAAAAAGTTCGCCAAAAACGCCAAGATTCGGTTATGTCCCGCAGTCACTCTCTACCGAAAGCGGAAACCCCGTCTGCGTTGAAGACCTGGTGCTTTCCTGCATAAGTTCCCGTCCTGTATGGATAAAGCACAGAAAATCCGACCGCGAAAGGGTCAGAGAAATTCTTTCTTACACAAATGCGCAGAATCTTGCGGCAAGAAGGGTTTGTGACCTTTCGGGCGGTGAACTTCAGCGTGTAATGCTTGCACTGGCAATAAACCCTGTTCCTGACATTCTGCTTCTGGACGAACCCGTAAGCGGCGTGGACCGTGCAGGACTCAAAAGCTTTTACGAACTTGTTTCTTCACTCAGGCGCGACTACGACATAACAATTCTTCTCATAAGCCACGATCTGGATCTTGTAGCAAAACATGCAGACCGTGTAGTGTTTATAAACGACACAAAAGCTCAGGTTGGAACAGTGGAACAAATCTACAAATCAAAAGATTTTACAGAAGTTTTTGGCCATATAATGCTTACGGGTGAATACACAGAAGATGCAGGAGACGCACAATGAATTCAATTTATTCAGCACTGGATTTTCTTTTTCCCTTTGAATGGTGTTCGCCTGTTTTTATGAAGAATGCATTTCTTGCAGTACTGGTTGCCTGCCCCATCTTCGGAATGCTGGGAACTTCGGTAGTTTCAAACAAAATGTCTTTCTTCAGCGACGCAATCGGGCATTCAGCCCTTACAGGAATTGCACTGGGCGTTATTCTTGGAATAAGGGACGTAACTCTTTCAATGATAATTTTTTCCCTTCTGCTGGGGTTTGCCATAATTACCGTAAAAATAAAGGGCAAATCTTCTGCAGACACTATCATAGGCGTTTTTTCTTCGGCGGCAGTCGCTCTTGGAATTGTGCTTCTGAGTTCAACAGGGAATTTTTCAAAATATCAGAAATATCTTGTGGGCGACATTTTAAGCATAAGGCCTTCAGAAATTCTTCTGCTGATTGTATGCGGTGCCGTTATTCTTGCGGTATGGATTGTTTTTTACAACAAGATGCTTTTGACATCACTGCACCCTTCCTTTGCAAAAAGCCGCGGAATAAAAACGTTTGCGGTTGAACAGATATTTGCCCTCGTTACTGCATCCGTGGTAACAGTAAGCATACGCTGGACAGGGCTTCTTGTAATAAACAGTCTGCTTGTTCTTCCGGCAGCTTCAGCAAGAATGGTCAGCAGAACAAGCCGCCAGTATACGGCCGTTTCTGTTCTTCTTTCACTCGCCGGAGGAATAGCGGGACTTATTTTATCTTACTATGCAGAATCGGCCAGCGGGGCAACAATTGTGCTAGTTAATGCCGTATTCTTTCTGGTATGCCTTGCACTTTCACTAACGGCAAAAAAATAGGGGCGGTACACAACTGACTTATCAGCGTGTACACGCTCAAATACTAAGGAAAATTTATGAAAACAAAAGCTGTAATTTTTGACCTTGACGGAACACTACTTAACACACTCGAAGACCTTGCAGACAGCTGCAATATGACATTAAAACAGATGGGTTACCCTGAACGCACTTTGGACGAAGTAAGACAGTTTGTAGGAAACGGAATAGGCAAACTTATTGAACGTGCACTTCCCGGCGGAACAGAAAATCCTGACTACGAAAAAGGATTTGAACTTATCAAAAAAAATTACGGCTCAAACTGGAAAAACAAAACCAGAGCCTATGACGGAATTCCTGAGCTTCTTGAAAAACTGAATGCAGCGGGAATAAAAATCGGAATTGTTTCAAATAAACCCGACCCGCAGGTAAAGGAACTTGCAGAACTGTATTTTTCAAAATATGTAAGTGAACAGACGGCTGTTGGCGAAACACAGGGCATAAGGCGAAAACCCGCGCCTGACACGGTCCTTAAAGTAATGGACATTCTTGGCGTAAGCGCTTCGGAAACTGTATATTCGGGTGACTCCGATGTAGATATAGATACGGCAAAAAACGCAGGCATTCCGTGCATTTCTGTATGCTGGGGATTCAGAAGCAGGCAGTTTCTTATTGAACACGGCGCTTCAATCCTTGTAGAAAAGCCGTCGGAATTTATTGACAACTTAAAATAAGGCATCCACTGTACAATAGTTTTTTGGGACAGCCGCAATTTTTTACAAACAGAAAAATGATACAAAACGAAACAAACGAAACTGACATTTTTTTAAGAGGTACAATAGCACAGGAACTTGACTTCTACAGAATAACCGAAACTGTCTCACAGCTTGCGGCAAGTGAAGAAGGACGCGCGCTTTTGAAACAGCGTGAAGCGGTTTCTGACAAAGAACAGATTACAAAGCTCAAATCTCTCGGGCACGAATGGAGCATTTACCTGAATTCAACGCGACCGGCTGCAATTCACGGCTGGCCTTCTGTCGGAACAGTATTTCCTCTTCTTGGAATCGACGGTGCTCAACTGTCGCAGGAACAGCTTTTTACACTCGCTCTTTTCTGCACTGCAGCACAGACGGCAAAAACACTCATTGAATCTGCCGCAGAAGAATTTGAAATACCAAATCTGAACTCAATCGCGCAGGAAATGCCTTCATTAAAAGAAGCCGGCGACATGATTTTTTCTGTTCTGGACAAAGACGGGAATGTAAGAGACCTTCCCGAACTCAGGACCATACGCGCAAAGATTGCATCCATTCACAAAGAAATAGAAAGCAGCATACGCAAATACACATCAGACCCGGCCCTTAACGGTGCACTTCAGTCAAACGTACCGGCGTTCCGTGCAGACCGTGAACTTCTTGCAGTAAGAGCCGACCACAGAAGTGCGGTAAGCGGCATTGTACACGAAGTAAGTGCGTCAGGCCAGACAATATACGTAGAACCCGAAGAAGTCGTGCGAGCAAACAACGAACTTATTCAGCAGGAATTTGCGCTCCAATCTGAATTAAGAAGAATATTCCGCGAGCTTACTGCAAAAATCGGAATCTTTAAGGATGATTTTACAGATGCTTTGTCAAAGATGACGCTTCTTGACACAACATGCGCTGCCGCAAAATGGCTGTCCTCTACAAGGGGCGTTTTTGCAGAAGACTGTGACATGCAAAAAGAACCGCCTGCAATTTACAAAGCAAGACATCCGCTTCTTGGAGACAAGGCTGTTCCGGTAGACATAAGTTTCATGGACTCAAAGCGTGTACTTATTATAACAGGACCCAACACCGGCGGAAAAACCGTTACCTTAAAAACAATCGGTCTGTTTGCACTTCTTAATCAGGCAGGTCTTCCTGTACCGGCAGCAGAAGGAACAAGGCTTCCGGTATTCAGTTCAATATTTGCAGACATCGGCGACGAACAGTCAATCGACGACTCGCTCAGTACATTCTCAAGCCACATGAAAAAAACTGCACAAATGGTTAACTGCGCAGACAGCAACAGCCTCATTCTTTTGGACGAACTTGCCAGCGGAACAGACCCGCAGGAAGGAGGCGCAATTGCCATGGCAACACTGGACACTCTCATAGAAAGAGGTTCGTTCACAATTGTCACAACCCATCACGGAATCCTAAAAAACTACGGATACACAAACAAAAGCTGCATAAACGCTTCTGTTGAATTCGACACGGGAACGCTTGCACCGACATACCGCCTTCTTATGGGAGTACCGGGAGAAAGCCATGCAATAGACATCGCGTTAAAGTCGGGGCTTCCTCAAAGTGTAGTAAACAAAGCCCGCGAATATATTTCTACGGAACAGGCCGACGTAAGCACGCTCATAAGGGGTCTCACGCAAAAACACGCCGAACTTGACAGCCTTCTAAAAACACAAAAAGAAAAAGAACAGAAACTTGCGGTCAAAGAGCTTAAAATACAGGAAAAGGAAGTTTCTCTCAAAGAACAGGAAATTGAACTCAGACAGAAAGAAAAAAAATCGGCATCAGAATTTGTTTCGCAGACAAGAAAACAGCTCGAGAATCTTGTAAGGGAACTGCGCGAAGGTGAAATTACTCGCGAAAAAACCCTTGCAGTAAAAAGTTTTATAAGCGGAATGTCAGACGGTCTTGATGCAATTTCCACTGATATACAGAATACAAAAGACAGTCTTAAAAAACAGCAGGAAGAAATAAAAAAACAGAATGAAACCCTTCTTCAAAACGGAATCAGACTTGGAAAACAAAGAAGCGGTGGTTCATCTTCAAACAAAAAAACGCGGCAGAAAATGTCAAACGCAGAAGCACTTAAAACCGCTTCAGTCACAACCTTCAGTGCAGGAGCCGTAAGACAAGAACCGCCAAAACCCGTTTCTCTCTTACCCGGAACAGAAGTCATTGCCGGAACAGCAGCAAGACGCGGTGTTCTTCTAAAAAAAGAAAAGTCCGGAAACTGGAGCGTTCAGTTCGGTTCAATGAAAATGAGTGTTCCCGAAAGCGCAATAAAGCCGCTTGTAAATACACCGACACCATCTTTTAGCACGCCACAGATTGTTTTTGACAAAGCGCAGGATTCTTCAGAAGAGTCCGAACGTCCCAAATTTGAACTTAGACTTCTTGGAATGAGATACGAAGAAGCCGTAAAAGCACTGGAAAAGCAGCTTGATCTTTGCGCAATACACAACTTTAAAAGTTTTTCGATAATACACGGAAAAGGCTCGGGAATACTGCAGAAGGCGGTACGCGACATTCTTTCACACTACCCCGGAATAAAGGAATTCCACTTTGCAATGCCCGAAGAAGGCGGAACAGGAAAAACCTACGTTACGCTTATGTAATAAATTCTCGCAGGCATAACAAAAAACTGCATATCTTGACATATTTTGCATAAATATTCATAATAAAAGCATACATTTTCACGAGGCATAAATTGAAAGAGCGACTTACACGTCTTAAGACGGTTCGGAAACTAATAAAAAATTACAGAATCGAAAGTCAGGAAGAACTTTTGGGCCATCTTCAGAAAGAAGGATTTGAAGTAACCCAAGCAACACTTTCAAGAGACTTAAAGCTTCTTAAGGTAGGAAAAGTCAGCGACGGCCACGCAGGTTATGTCTACACACTGCCCGACGAAAACGAACGCCACGAAAGCGAACAGATTTACATACAGGATTTTCTGCGCGGATACGTAAGCATAGACTTCAGCGGAAACATCGTAGTTATAAAAACATTCGGCGGTCATGCAGATGCCGTTTCAAATGCGCTTGATGCAATGAACATGGACGAAATTCTCGGAACCGTCGCCGGTGACAACTGTATTTTTGCCTGTCTCAGAGAAGGCGTAACCGGTGATGAATTTCTTAAATCACTGAAGCTTAGAATCCCCGAACTCGAAGAAGAATAAAAAAAGTGCCGCTTCTTTTGAAACGGCACTTTTTTTTTAATCCAGAATAATTGTTTCAGCATCCTGTTTCCAAACAGGATGCTGAAACACGCCTACTCCGCAGATGTACTTTTGAACAGAAGCTGCTTTCCGACTCTCTTATTGGAATAAAGAGAAAGCGTTGTTCCGTCCCAGACCAGCGTTCCTGAAGCCTTGTCTATATCATTAAGATGTTTTTCTTCAGAATCTGTGTCTGCAGCCGAAACCGTAATAAATGAAGTCTCTATCTTAAGAGGATGTTTCTGTCCCGGAACATAGTCAAGCGTCTTTTTGACAGAATCCTTAAGCATAACCATCACAAATTCACCGCTATATGTACTTAACACATATCCCGGATAATACGGAATAATTGTAATCATCTGCATAACAGCCGTTCCACGCGAAGAATACTCTTCTGCACTTACAGGAAGTCCCGCCTGTTGGTAAAAGTCAGAGAAATTGTTTTTAAGTCTGGGATCCAGAACCGATTCAATTTTGTTATTGTCAAAATCTTTAATCAGTTTTTTGTAGCAGTGAATTCTCTCATCCAGAAGTTCAATAATATTGGGATAAGTCCAGTCGCGGAATGAAGCCAGGTTTGCAAAAGAATTTGCATTTGTTTCCATAAGCTCGTCACCGAATGAAGTAATCTGCTTTATCTTTGGAAAGTTAATCTGGTTCAAAAAAGTAAGCTTTGTAAGAAGATCCACTACAGAATATCCCCAGCGGGAAAGGCCTGCACGGTTTTCGTAATTCTTGTACATTTTTATCTCGGCTTTTATTTCGTCGCGGTATGCTGTGCTTCCTGCAATTTTTGTTTCTATTTCAGAGCGATCCCTTATACTGTAAGTTTTACCTGGTTCGAGCATAAGGGACGGGTCTGTTGATTTTTTGAGAATCGGCATATCCATTACAATTCCGCGCTTGAACAGTTCGGGCTTTACCGAAACTCCCCCGCGTCCTGCAAAGAATGTATATTTATTCGGATTGACAATCACATCCTTAAGGTCTCGCTTCTGGCTGAATGCGTCAAACTGAAAATAATGTTCCGTAACTTCTGCAGAAAATACAAAAAGCTCATGGTTTCTTGAACCAAAAATTTCTTCAAGCAAAGCCCTGAACCCTTCTGAATATTTCGCAAAGGCAGCTGCATCAAATTCCGGTGTAATAAAATAATAGCGTGCAGTTCCGTCAAACCCCGGATCATATCTTCTCATGTAAGTCCATTTTTCCACGCAGAAAAGAGTGCTTTCAAAAACTTCTGTTCCCCGCCTTACAGAAACAGAACATTTGCCTTCGCTGGCAAGGGACACGCCTGTAATTGAACAGGTCACATCATTCATGCGTGTGCCGTTTTTAAGAAGATATCCCTCGTAGGAAAATTCTGCTTCGGGGCCGATTTCTTCCTTTTGGGGATTCAGAAAAACCGACTCGTCCAGAACCAGATCTGCCGGAACAAATTTCCATTCAGCTGCATTCAGCATTTTTGAATAAAAGCCCGTTTTTCCGTCTTTGTCAGTTCCTGCAACCCTTAACTCACGCGACTCGTTTCCAAGTCCTGTCTGGGCAATACTGATCATTTTTGTAAGACGTGCCTTTCCTTCGAGATTTATTCCTTCCTGACGCTTCCAGTCTTCTGCCGGAAGAGCCCACGGGGAATAATTGGACAGGTACTCGCGACCGGAATATTTCTGCGGAACTTTGTCGTAAGTATACTGAAAGAACATCGGGTCACAGCCCATCGTGTCAAAGTCAATGAGCCTTGTGAACATAGTCCCGCGGTTTCCTATAAGAAAAATCGTATCACCCGAAACACTTATATTTTCACTTATAAAACGTCCGTCAAGAGGAACTTCAATCTGTCTGCTGAAGTCGGGCGGAAGTCCGCTGTCTGTAAAGCGAATGTGCATTCCGTCTGAAGTAAGAAAGTACAGTGTTTCAAGTCCCATTGTTCCGTAGTGGTGCTGGTTGCCGTAAATGTCTTCGTACCAGAGAATATCCCCGCGACGGCATCCCATACTCCAGCCTCTTTTTGAAACAACCTGATCATTCTGCTGAAGATTGTTGAATTTTGGAAATCCGAACAGTTTCTTCCATCTGAAAGGACGTTCAGGCGCACCATCGGCAATAAAGGTTCCGTAAATAAACCCCTGATCGTCAAAAGCATAAAGAGAGTCGGCATCTGCACAGATTTCAAAAATTTTTGACGGTGTTTCAAATTTGTTGCCCACACCCTTTGAAAAAGGAAGACCTGTTTTAAGAAAAAGTTCCCAGTTGTCAGTTCCAGCTTTTTTTGAATAGATGCGACCGTCTACAAGAACAAAATCATAATACTTGCAGTAAGACTGAGTCATTGTCCGTATCAGAACTTTCTGCGGAAGGAACCCGTTTACATCCTGAATTTCTGAATTGTCGCGAAGAACAGGCGGCAGCGGAACCTTGACCTTTGACGCGCATGAAGGAAGAGCCGAACACAAGAGCATACAGGCAAAAAATGCATGTTTAACAAATTTACTTTTAGTCATATTAACTCCGATATTTTTCTGTATTGTAGCATATTTCAGTATTTTCTGATATAGTTTCGCTTGTGAAAACCGCTTTTGGCTTTCACAAAATCAAATAACAGAGGCAGTTATGGCATCAACAATCAATTGGAACAATCTGGACAAACTCGAAAGTTTCAAGAAACTCCTGAGCCTAAAGAATTCCGTTTCAGTAGCAAAGGAACTTCAGGGAGAAAACGGCGCAGTCCGTGTCTCAAAATATTCTGTACCCATGGGCGGCGGACTCACCTACAACTACGCAGCCAAACAGGTAAACGAACAGCTTCTTTCTGTTTTCCAGCAGATTGCAGACGAAGACCAGCTCCTTGAAAAATTCCGCGCGCTTTACAACGGCGAAGTAGTGAATCTGGGTGAAAAAAGAATGGTTCTTCACCAGCTTACACGCGGACAGCTTGGAGAGGCAGTCAATGCAGACGGAACAGACAAACGCGACTTCTACGAAACACAGCGCAAAAACATTGCAGCCTTTGCAGACAAGGTTCATTCAGGAAAAATCCTTAACGAAAAAGGCGAAAAATACACAACAGTATGCCAGATAGGAATCGGCGGAAGTGATCTTGGTCCGAGAGCCATTTACCTTGCACTCGAAAACTGGGCAAAGGCAAAGGGAACATTCATGATGGACGCACACTTCATCTCAAACGTTGACCCTGATGACGCCGCATCTGTTCTTGCATCAATTGATCTTTCAAAGACAATTTTCGTTCTTGTCTCAAAAAGCGGAACAACACTCGAAACCCTTACAAACCAGTCTTTTGTAAACGAATATCTTAAAAATGCAGGCCTTGATCCTTCAAAGCACATGATTGCAGTTACAAGCGAAACAAGTCCCCTTGCAAAAAGTCCCGACTATCTTGCAGCATTCTTTATGGATGACTACATCGGCGGACGCTACTCTTCTACTTCTGCAGTCGGCGGAGCAATTTTAAGCCTCGCATTCGGACCAAAAGCATTTGAAGATTTCCTTAAGGGAGCGGCAGAAGAAGACAAGCTTTCTGTAGAAAAAGACGTAACAAAGAATGCAGCACTTCTTGACGCATTAATCGGCGTTTACGAGCGCAACGTTCAGGAATATCCTTCAACAGCAGTTCTCCCTTACTCACAGGCACTTTCAAGATTCCCGGCCCACCTGCAGCAGCTCGACATGGAGTCAAACGGAAAGAGCGTTAACCGCTTTGGAGAAAAGATTGACTACGTTACAGGACCTGTTATCTTCGGAGAACCGGGAACAAACGGGCAGCACTCATTCTACCAGCTTCTGCACCAGGGAACAAACATCATTCCGCTTCAGTTCATTGCATACAAAAACAATCAGACCGGAAAAGATGTAGTAATCCAGGGTTCAACAAGTCAGGCAAAACTGGGGGCAAACGTTGCAGCACAGATTGTAGCCTTTGCATGCGGAAAATCTGACTCCAACCCCAACAAATTCTTTGCCGGTGAAAGACCTTCAAGCCTCATCTACGGAGACAGCGTAACACCTGAATCAATAGGAGCACTTCTTGCACACTTTGAAAACAAAGTAATGTTCCAGGGCTTCCTCTGGAATGTAAACAGTTTTGACCAGGAAGGTGTCCAGCTTGGAAAGACTCTTGCAAAGTCAGTTCTTGCAGGAGAAACAAGCGGCGCTCTCAAGGCATACGCAGATCTTCTTATAAAATAGGAATAACAATCTGCCTAGGAGGCAGATTGTTATTATTTCAAATAAAAAGCACCCGCTCAGCGGGTGCTTTTTTTTACATATTGAACAACGTCCTGCAGTTTGAGTCTACAATATCGCAGAGTTTTTTTATTGAAACGCCGCGTCTTTGTGAAATAAATTCATAAGTATAGCGCACGTTAACAGGAGAATTTTCTGTTCCCCTCAGTGGAACCGGCGCAAGATACGGTGCATCTGTTTCAAGAAGAATTCTGTCATCTGGAACAAAGCGCAGAAGTTCATTCATTTCATCCATACGGCTTTTCTTTGTATAAGTGACGCCGCCGCCGAATGCAATGTACCAGCCCAAATCCAGAAATTTTCTGGCTTCTTCCATTCCGTAAGAAAAACAATGGATTACACCTTTGTTGTAGCCGCAGTTTTTTATTACATCAAGCGTATCGTCAAAAGCGTCGCGGCTATGAACAATAAACGGCAGGTCAAGTTCGCGTGCAAGTTCCAGCTGCATGGCAAAAAGTTCGCGCTCACCTTCATAAACGGCGGTATCAAAATCATCTTCGCTTCTTCCGTCTGCACCAGAAGGATTCCAGTGGTGATCCAGTCCGGCTTCACCTATTGCCACAAGATGATTTGAAAAAACATCACCTTCTTCTTTGAATTCTTTAATCTGTTCGCGCAGTGTTTCCATACAGGACTCACGGTTTTTAATAGACTCCACGTCAGGCCAGATTCCCGCGCTAAACCTTATCATCCTCTCACACTTATGCTTTGTATTTGAATCAGAAATTGCTTCTATGCAGTCAGAAATAAAATCGCGGCGGCTAAGTAAATCGTCACATTTTGTACCGACATCAAGTCCCAAAAATGCAGAATCTTTTGCCATAGTTTCAAGAATTCCTGTACCAAAGTCTTCGCCGTTTTGTGAAAAGTAACTGAAGTGAAAATGAGTGTCTGTATACATAATTTTTTCCCAAAAAAAAAGACAACCCTTTTGAGGCTGTCTTACATCTGCCAGGAACCGGAATCGAACCGGCACGGCTGTTTGCAGCCGAGGGATTTTAAGTCCCTTGTGTCTACCTATTCCACCATCCTGGCGAATGTTTTGCTATTATAGAAGATTTTGAAAATCATTGCAACCAAAAATACTGGAAAGCTACAAAAACTTTAGTTTCCCAAAAAACTGCATTATCTTACATGGCTGAACAGTTCGGCAAGTTCGGAGCGCCACGCACCCTTTGAATCCTTGTCTTCCCATTCAATTATTCTTGTTATCGTAAAATGCTTTACATCATGCGGATTGGGGCGGTTCAAAACACCAAAACGTCCCTGTCCTATATACGCGATTTTTTCACCGGGAGCAAGTTTTTCTGTCTGCATAAGTTCATCAAGGGCACAGTCAAAGTGAATGGGTTCACCGGTAGTTCTGTCAGGAAGCGCACTTGTCAAATCCCCGATAGCAAATCCGCATTTTGGACAGACTGGCTGATTGCTGCTTTTGAATTCTCTTATGGCGTTTTCATCTTCCCTTATCTGTTCAGGGGTAACGGCTCTTGGAGGCCTGAATGTACTTTTGGCAGGAACACTGTTAAAATCGTCCCTGTCACGTCTCTGGCCGCCGCGCCAATTATTTCCATGTCTTCTGGAATGTCTGTCTCTGCTCATATATATTCAGTATAAATCAATTCAAAAATATATTCCATACCCACAAGCCGTTAAAAAAGGCGCAGAAAATCTATCTCCGTAGCAGAAAATCAACGCCGTTTCCCGTAACACCCTGCGAGTCAACAATATGCCGGCTCATAATAACCGCAATCCGATCCACCGCCGAGTTTATATAATTTTCATCATTGATTTTCTTTCTAAGTTCCATAATTCTGGGAGAAAGGGATAAATCTTTTTTTACATTTTCTGCAACCTGCATGTATTACTCCGAAAAAGCACTGACAATATGATGAACACTTTCCAGCCCGGGAACATCCAGGGCCAGAACGTCAAATCTAACATAAGCGTTACTATATTGTCGATGTTTTTGCAGGTAACATTTAGCGGTTTTAATAATCTTATTTTGTTTTGAATAGCCAAGTTCGTGTGCAAGAAGTTCCGGGCTTCCGTTCGGAAGAGTCTTTACTTCTACAAAAACGAGAGTCTCTTCCTTAAAAGCGATAATGTC
The DNA here is from genome assembly GCF_016117655.1 of Treponema peruense. NCBI lineage: Bacteria > Pseudomonadati > Spirochaetota > Spirochaetia > Treponematales > Treponemataceae > Treponema > Treponema peruense. The sequence continues at coordinate 675,496 of NZ_CP064936.1, read as the reverse complement.
TATTTCACCGCCCCTGTTTCTGAAATTTCTGTCAATGATTTTATACCCTTTTGAAACCAGAAATTCAGCAGCGCGGTTTTCCCCGCAAACTCCTTTTTCTCTTGTTGAACTCAAAGCGGCTCCAGTTCGCCAATATCTTCATCTTCTTCAAACTCTTCCAGTTCTTCAAGTCCGTCATCTTCAGGAACAAAAGTCTGCCTTATTTCACTCATAGGATGTCCTTCTGTCAGCAGAAACGGAACAGACCATCTTTTAAGAGCTTCTATATGGTAAGGTTTTGCAGGATGACCCGCAGCAAGAAACATATTCTGCCCGTCATCAAAAAAAACAGGAGCACTGTAGCGTACTCCCAGAGTTATCTTTGAACAATCCAACTTTACATTCATCTTTTTCTCTCTTCCAGACTTGAAATCATGGCAAACACAGCGGCAACTGCCTTCCATGACTCTTCGGGAATACATTCACCTATTTCACCAACCGAAAGAACATTTTCCAAAAGCTCATCACGCACAATCGGAACAGAATTATCGCGGGCAATTTCAATCATTTTTTTTGCAAGCTCACCCTTTGATTTTGCCGTAATAAAAGGAGCCTCTGCATCACCGGGATACTTCAGCGAAACAGCCGAAAGAACTTCTTTAATGCTCATACAATATCTTCAAATGTAATGGGAATTTGGTCATCAGCGCAAAGGCTTTCAGTTAAAGTCAAGGAGGAATAGGTTACTGGCACAGAATTGCTTGTGTTCATGCCGGAACTAAACAAGTCTCCAAGCCACTTTTCCTCGTTATGAATTTGTGAGGTCAAAAGCGGCGGTAATGTACAGAACCGCACTTCCTTTACCTTGCTTTTGCTATAGTATAGCACAAAAATATAATTTGTATAGTCTGTATTACATTTAATTCTTATTTTTTCAGTTAATTTTGAATTAAGATTCAGTAAAAAAGACAGGGTACCTTTTGCATTGAAATGTGCATTGTTCAGCTCAAACGGAACACAAATCCAATGTTTGTCAGAAGAAAATGATGAGTGGTTCAAAAGAGCAAGCAGTCCTTCCTTTGCCTGAGGAATTTTGCCGAACAGTCCAAAATACGTTCCCTCCCCGTCTGCAAACTTCTGCTCTTCCCCGTGATTCTGTGACTGCGGTGAGGTATCAAAACTGCCGTCCGTAATGCCTAGCATTCTGCAGACAAGCGAATATTCTGGTTCTATGCCTTTTTCCATAAGAATTGAGGCTGCTTCTGCTGCAAGTTTTTCTTTTCCGGGAAATTTTGCAGACAATTCACGGGCACGCCGCAGAATACCGCAGTCAATTTTTACACCAAACTGTTGCATAAGCATTACAATCTGTACCGAAATTCCGTCACTTTGGATTGCATTTGAAACAAGAAAATCTGCCAGCCGCGGTTCAATACTGTTGTTTGCGCCGGACTTTTCAGAAACTGTAAGCAAGAGCCGCCCATCCTGTGAATGTGAAACTACGGCTCTGAAAGTTTCTCCTGCCGCCAGGTTTTTTGCACAAAAAGCTTTTATGCGCTGTCCGTTCAGCAAAACAAGGCTTGCACCGTCACCAAGCGGCTTTTCTACGCACACAAGAACACTATCACCGTCATTTATTATGGAAGAATTTGAATTTGAAGCCGCATAAACATTACGGCCCTGTACCTGTATAGAAGACATAAAAAAACCGCTGAACTTTTTTGAGTCCAGCGGCTCAATAATTATTTCTTTGCGGCCTTGTTTGCTGCTGCTTCTGCTGCAACTTCTGCCTTTATCTCTGCATTGAGAGCAACTTCTGCTGCGTCTGCAGCCTTCTGTGCGGCTCTGTTTGCTGCAAATGCTGCCATAGCCTTAGGTCCAAGAAGTTCCTTAATCTTTGCAGCCTTACCAACCTTGTCGCGAACGTAGTAAATCTTTGAGCGGCGAACTTTTCCGGGGCGTACAAGCTCTACCTTCATTACGCGCGGGCTGTGAAGAGGGAATACACGCTCAACACCAACACCGTAACTTGTCTTGCGTACAGTAAATGTCTTGCCGATTCCTGAATTCTTCATGCAAATAACAAGTCCTTCAAAAATCTGAATACGCTTTGTCTTTCCTTCGATAATTTCAAAGTGAACCTTTACAGTGTCTCCTACCTTAAAAGTCTCTGCATTGGGTTTCTTCTGCTTTTCTTCAATGGTTTTAATAAGATCCATCTTTTTTCTCCTGGTCATCACCGTTTGCTTTGGAAGAATATTTTCGCTCATAACGGGCTCTTAACGCTCTAAGCTTACGGCTGTTCTTGCGGTCATTTTTGTACGTAACAAAGTCCGCAAGTTCTTCGATCATTTTTTCGGCCTCTTCAGAAAGAGTACCAGTCAGTCTTGCCCTTTGAATCAGATCAGGTCTGTTCATAAGCGTTTTCTGAAGGCTCTTACGAAGCCGCCACTTTCGGATTTCTTCATGGTTGCCGCCCGTCAAAACTTCGGGTACTTCCAGGCCCCTGTAAACATTCGGCCGTGTATACTGGGGATATTCCAAAAGCGCGCCGGTAAAACTTTCCTCGTCCAGTGACTCTTCGGTTATGACGCCTTCCACCAGCCGATAAACACTATCGACTATAACTGTGGCTGCAACTTCACCGCTTGACATGACATAATCCCCTATGGAGATTTCTTCGTCAACGTAAGTGTCAATTATCCTCTGGTCAATACCTTCGTATCTTCCGCAGACAAGAACAAGTTCGTCCATCCGACTGAATTCAAGTGCTTTTTTTTGTGTAAAAGGCTTTCCGCTCGGCGTGACATAAACCACATGCTTCTGCTTTTTATAAGCCTCTACGCTGTCCAAAGCGCGTCCTAAAGGTTCCGGCAACAAAAGCTGTCCGGCTCCTCCGCCATACGGAGCGTCATCACAAGTACGGTGTCTATCAAAGGCAAAATCCCTGATATTCACCAAATCGTAGGCAATAATTCCCTTTTCCACCGCTTTTGCCATGATCGAACTTTCAAAAAAAGCACGCGGTATCTCAGGAAACAAGGTCAGCACAGTAAATTTCATGGAATTACTCCAGAATCCAGAGGTGCATCAGCCGCATCTTTCTACGCTCAACATCAACTGTTCCAATAAATTCATCATTGAATGGAACAAAAACGCTTCTGGGCTTTGAACCCTTTGACATTCTGACATCTTCACGCAGCAAGGAACAACTCTCGGACAGCGAAATCTCAACGAGATAACCCGATCCGCCTTCCTTTACGTCTGTGACAGTCCCAACGACAGACTCGGAATCATCTTCCGGTTCCACCGCTCCGTTATAATAAATCACCGAGCATCCCTTAAGATCCTCAATGTACCACTCACCTTCCTGCAAAGGGTGCGCGTTTTTTCTTGGAACTACGATCTGCCACCTGTTGTATTCTGCAGCTTTTTCAGGTGTACTTATTCCAACCAGTTTAAGATACAATGTTCCAGAAGCCGGCTTGGCATATTCAACCTTGAACAGCCTTGACTCCGTTCCATGTGTCAAAGTCACTTCTTCCATACCAACAAAGTGTTCGTACTCGCCGGAAGTGCTTTCTACTTTTAACTCGCCCGCGATACCGTGTGTACCACGAACAACGCCCACTACAAACTGCTCTACCATCGATGCCGTCAGTCCAGAATTTCCAGGCTGTAACGCCTTCCGTCTTTGTTAGCGGATGCGCTCAAAACAGTACGCAGAGCTTTTGCAATACGACCGTATTTGCCAATAACCTTACCGATATCACTCTGGGCAACGCTCAATTGAAGAACAGGTCCGCGCTCACCCTCGGTTTCCGTTACGGAGACTGAAGCTGGATCATCGACCAATGATTTTGCAATGTATTCAATCAGGTCTTTTTCCATTACCTACTCTCCGAAAACTACTTGGTGATTGCTGTTCCTGCTACAGACAGACCCTTTGTATTGAAAATCTTCTTTACAATTGGTGAAGGCTGTGCGCCTACGCTGAGCCAGTACTTTGCGCGGTCTTCCTTAAAGGCAACCTGCTTTTCTTCAACGTCGATAGGATGGTACTGTCCGATCTCTTCGATTGTCATTCCGTCACGTGGTTTGCGTGAGTCCACAACTACGATACGATAGAAGGGGCGTTTGTTTGTACCAAACTTCTTAAGTCTGATTTTTACCACTTTCTTGTCCTCCAAAGGTCTCTCACGAACGGGGTTAAGACCTAAAATACAATTTTCTGCACACAATAGTGCGAATGTATATATTATTGAAAATACCTTTTTTAGTCAATGTCGACACTTGATTTTGAATAAAAACAGACATAATTTTGCATAAAAAATCCATTTTTTTTGAAAAATCAGATCAAGGTCATTGACAAAAAAATACATAGTCTGTATAGTATCAATACGTTTTTGGGGGCGTAGCGAAGCTGGTTTATCGCGCTGGCCTGTCACGCCGGAGATCGAGGGTTCGAGCCCCTTCGCTCCCGAAACTTTACCCGTTCATTACTGAGCGGGTATTTTTTTTGTCCAGGCAGATTTTTCTTATTCAAAAAAAACGAAAACCTATTGAGCTTGTGGCCGTTAGTCTGTTCTATAATAATGAAAACAAAAATCAGTTTTTATTGAAGCGACGCAAAAAAGCTTTTGTTCTTTCTTCACGCGGAGTCTCTATAACTTCACGCGGGTTCCCCTGTTCAACTATGACACCGCCGTCCATAAAAATAAGGCTATCACTTGTGTCGCGGGCAAAAGACATTTCATGAGTAACGACGACCATTGTCATTTTTTCTTTTGCAAGATCCCTTATAACAGAAAGAATTTCTCCGGTAAGTTCAGGATCAAGGGCAGACGTTGGCTCGTCAAAGAAAAGAACCTGAGGCTTAAGGGCAAGTGCACGCGCTATACTTACACGCTGCTGCTGTCCGCCGGAAAGTTCACACGGGTAAGAAAGAGCCTTTGTTTCAAGATTCATCTTTTTAAGAAGATCCATCGCAATTTCACGTGAGTGGTCTTTGTCGCGTCCGAGTACAATCTGCTGAGCTTCGGTAATATTGCGCAAAACAGAAAAATGCGGAAAAAGATTGAAGTTCTGGAAGACAAGCCCCACATCAAGTCCTATTCTTCTAAGTTCATTTTTTTCGGCATACACACCGTCTTTTACCATCGTACTTCCGCAGATGGAAACCGAACCGCCCGAAACTTTTTCAAGCTGGCATATACAGCGCAGGAGAGTCGATTTTCCGCTTCCGCTGGGACCAATTATTCCCAGAACTTCGCCGCGGTGTACTGAAAATGAAATGTTTTTTATTACTTCAAGATTTCCGAAGCTTTTACTGAGATTCTCAACGGTTATAACATCATTTGTAGTAGTCAAGTTTTTTCTCCATAACATCGAATATCTTTGAAACAACCCAGTTCATTATAAAATAGAAAACACCAGCAATAAAAAGAGGCATAACACTTACAAGACGGCCGCTCTGTGTCTGCGCAACATGGAAAAGTTCAGCCACGCCAAGAACCTGAACAAGAGCCGTATCCTTTACAAGCGTAATAACTTCGTTTCCCATAGCCGGAATAATGCGTTTTACAACCTGCGGAAGAACAATTCTTGAAAAAGTCTGTGTTTTTGTAAAGCCCAGCACTTTTGAAGCTTCGTACTGGCCAACCGGAACAGCCTGGATTCCGCCGCGGTAAATTTCTGCAAAATAAGCGGCATAATTTACCACCATAGCAACAATTGCTGCAGTAAAGCGGTCCAGACCCACATGAAAAAGAGTAGGAGGCGCAAAGTAAACAAAAATGAGCTGCAACATAAGCGGTGTTCCGCGGATTATGAGCATGAATACGTTTGTTACTTTGGCCACAACCTTTACTTTGGACATACGGCCAAAGCAGATAAGAAGCGCTAATGGAAGAGAAAACAGAAGCGTAAGAAAGAAAACCTCAAGGCTCACTCCTGTACTGCGAAACATGGCGACAAGAAGCTTGTCGATTTTTATTCTTGTAAAATATGCTGTAACTGCTTCTAACATAAGCGCTCTGTATTTTTAGAGATTGACTTAAATTACTTTCCGATTACAGAAAGGTCTGTTCCGAACCACTTTTCATCGATTTTTGCAACAGTACCGTCGGCCTTCATTTCTTCAAGTGTCTTCTGTACCTTGTCGCGGAGTTCTGTATCTGTCTTGCGGAATGCAATGCCGTACTCTTCTACAGCAAGTGTTTCTGAAAGTACAACAAACGGCTTTCCTGTCTGCTTGATGCTGTAGTTTGCAACAACCATATCCATTACAACACCGTCAATGCTCTTTATTTCAAGGTCGTTGAGGGCTGTTACGTTTTCCTTGAACTCTACTACTTCACCGAGGGAATTTTTGAATTCAGGAGCTGCGTCAATTGCATCCATTGCAGAAGATCCAGCCTGAACACCAACTTTTTTACCTGCAAGGTCAGCAAGGGAAACAATTCCGCTGTCTGCGCGTACAACTACTACCTGTGCATTTGCAAGATAGGGTTTTGTAAATGCCATTGCAGCTTTTCTTTCTTCTGTCATTGTAAAGCCGTTCCAAATACAGTCAATCTTCTTTGTGTTGAGTTCCTGAAGATTCATTGACCATGTTATAGGCTGGCATACAAGTTCAAGTCCAAGTCTTTTTGTAACTTCGCGGGCAAGATCAATGTCATAACCGACAATTTCATCTGACTCATTGCGGAATCCCAAAGGAGGGAACGAGTCATCCAGTCCAAGAATGAATTTTGATGAAGTCTCTTTCTTTGCACATGAGAACAAAGAAACCATAACCGCTGCGGCCAGTGCAACAACTGCAATTTTTTTCATAAAATACTCCTATAAAAATATTTGAAGACTGTTTCAACAGTCGAAAATGTTTTTATTGCGTTTTGCAACAAAGTGAAAAACGCAGTTCAATAAAGAAAGTTCACATTGTGAACTTTGAGTTAAAAAGACCGGCGACAACCGACGGGCTTTTTATACTCACTCCTTTTATAATGCAGGAAACATCGAAAAACTGTAATTTTCCGATGTTTTCCAAAATTATTTTATTTTCTTAAGGCTCTTTTTGCAGAATTTTGCAAGTCCGCGAATCTGCTCAAGCGTTTTTACAGAAGAAGGTGCTCCTGTTGTGTTGCGGTTTTCGACACATTCACGCGGGCTTATAAGGGCGTAAATATCTTCGTCAAACAGCGGTGAACAAAGCTGGAGTTCTTCCATACTCAAATCTTCTATTTTATCAAGACCGGCATCTATCGCCATTCTTACAGTACGCGCAGCAACACCGTGTGCCGTGCGGAACGGCATTCCTTTGCGTACAAGATATTCCGCAACGTCAGTGGCATTGGCAAAACCACCTTCAACACTGGCTGCCATTCTGTCAAGGTTCCACTTTGCACTGGCAATCATCTTTGTAAAGACGCTGATATTGGCACTTACTGTATCAAGCGCGTCAAAAAGAGGTTCCTTGTCTTCCTGAAGGTCGCGGTCATAGGCAAGCGGCAGTCCCTTTACCATGGTAAGAAGATTTATCAAATCACCATAAACTTTTCCCGTACGCCCGCGTATAAGTTCCGCAAAGTCGGGGTTCTTTTTCTGCGGCATAATTGAACTGCCCGTAGACCAACTTTCACTCATTTCAACAAATGAAAATTCCGTAGTTGACCAGAGAACCAGTTCTTCGCACATTCTGCTAAGATGCGACTGAAGAAGCGCAAAGTCCGAAGTAAATTCAATGCAGTAGTCGCGGTCAGAAACAGTGTCCAGGGAATTTTCAGTTACTCCAGCAAAGCCCAGTTTTTTTGCGACGGACTCGCGGTTAAGCGGAAGTGTTGACCCCTGAAGTGCGCCGCTTCCCAAAGGAGACTTTGAAATACGGCCAAGACTGTCTTCAAGACGTTCCCAGTCACGTACAAGCATTGCACACCAAGCAAGAAGATGCTGTGCAAGCGTTCCGGGCTGGGCATGCTGCATATGAGTATAGCCCGTCAAAAGAGAATCGGTGTTTTCTGAAGCAATTTTTGCAAGTGTCTGCACAAGTGTAATTATCTGGTTCTGTACAGACGGAACAACGCGCCTTAAATAAAGACGTTCGTCCAAAGCAATCTGGTCGTTGCGACTTCTGCCTGTATGAAGCTTTTTTCCGCTTTCGCCGATTCTGTCGGTAAGAGTTGCTTCTATAAAAGAATGAATATCTTCTGCGCTGTAATCTATGGAAAGTTTTCCCGAAGAAAGATCTTTTTCGATTCCCTTAAGGCCTTTTACAATTGCCGAAGCATCAGAACGCGGAATAATCCCCTGTTCACCGAGCATTGACGCGTGTGCTATAGAGCCGTGAATGTCATCAAGTGCCATGCGCTCGTCTACATGAATGGAAGTTTCAAAATCAATGGCAGCCGCATCGGGACCTTCTTTAAAACGGCCGCTCCAGAGTGCCTTGTGATTGTCTTCTGTAATTGCCCCGTGTGGAACATTGTCACTGACTTGCGAAACAGGAGCCGCGGCAGAAACTGTCTTTTTTGAGGCAGATGTTCTGCGCGTTGTTTTCTTTACGGGCTTTTCGGCGGTCTTTTCAGCACCACTCACAACTGTCTTGTCTGAATCCATACAAAATCCTTCCAATTGAATTTATTTTCGCCTGCCGGAATACCCGGCATTTTTACGCATCCAGTTTTCTATTCCGCGTTTAACATCTTCATCAATGTCATGCTCTATGCGGCAGGCATTCTGTTCAGCCTGGTCACGGTCAACGCCTGCAGTTACCTGAAGAAATTCTGTAAGAAGAACGTGTCTTTCATAAATGTCATCTGCGAGGGCCTGCCCTTTTTCTGTAAACTCAAGAAAACCCACATCACTTGTAACCACGTAACCGTTTTCTTCAAGTATTCCCATAGCATGGCTTACACTGGGCTTTGAGACACCAAGATGACGGGCCACATCAACAGGGCGTGCAGCTCCGTTTTTTATCTTAAGTACCAAAATTGCTTCAAGATAATCCTCACCGGACTTATGCGGTTCAGCCATAAACACCTCAACACAGAATATTCTGCGCATTATAGCATTTATTCAAGTATTATTCAAACCTTCTGTCTTCTATGCGCCTTGTCTTTTTTTCACTGCGCGGAAGTTCGCCTTCACCAACAATACGGACTTTGGGTGTCATGTTGTACTTTGACTTGAAATTCAGTGCAAGGGTAAGAGCTGCTTCTGTACGGTCGGTTCCGCCTTCTACTTCTACAGAAAGCTCAAGTTCGTCCTTTCCGTCAACGTGTTCAATTACAGCCCTGTATTCACTTGAAGTTCCCGGAACAGACTTAATGACATCTTCTATTGTACTCGGAAAGATAATATTCCCCTTGACTTTTACCATGTCATCGCTGCGTCCCAGAATAGGGGTAATTCTCGGGAACGAAGAGCCGCATTTGCACTTACCCGGAATAAAAGCCGCAAGGTCATGTGTTCTGAAACGGAACAGAGGCGCACCTTCCTTTACAAGAGTTGTAAGTGTAATTTCGCCCACTTCACCGTCTTTTACAGGAAGGCCTGTCTGAGGATCAAGAATTTCCATGTAAACATAGTCGTCAAAATAATGTATTCCGTTGTCTTCGGAACAGCTTATTCCTATTCCGGGGCCGTAGCATTCAGTAAGACCGTAAATGTCGTAAAGCTCTATTCCAAGAATGTCGCGGATTCTTGCACGCATTTTGTCTCCCCAGCGCTCTGAACCGATTACACCTTTTTTTAAATTGATTGATTCCTTGAGGCCGCGGTTTTCTATCTGTTCGGCAAGTAGAAGGGCATAGGATGAAGTTGCGCACAAAACAGTGGACTTTAGATCGCGCATCATCTGCAGCTGCTTTTCGGTGTTTCCAGGACCAAGCGGAACAGCCATTGCACCAAGCCGTTCGCATCCGAGCTGAAACCCTATTCCGGCTGTCCAGAGCCCGTAACCCGGTGTAATCTGTATTCTGTCGCGTTTTGTGATTCCAGCCATTTCGTAGCATCTTGCAAACATCAGTGACCAGTCATCTACATCTTTCTGCGTATACGGAATAATTACCGGTGTTCCCGTAGTGCCGCTCGAAGAATGAATGCGCACAATCTGCTCTTCGGGGACAGCCGCAAGTCCCAAAGGATAGGCGTCCCTGAGTTCCTGTTTTGTACTGAACGGAAGCTTCTGAAAACTCTGCTGATCAACTATATCTTCAGGGTTTATTCCGCTGAATTTCTTTTCGTAATAAGGATTGCCGCAATTCTTTACACGGCGTATCTGGTTTCTGACCTGTTCAAGCTGAATTTCACTAATCTGCATATTTTTGTCCTATAATATTTTTTTCCAAGCAGGATAAAATAAATGATAAACGCATTATTTGTTTCTGTCAAGAGAAACATTTTACAGATTGCAAAACACTTCCAGAAGGCACAGAAGGCGCCTAATCTTGTAAAAAAAACGCACGTCTGTTATAATTAAAAATTATGAAAGCAATTATTACAGTTGTCGGCGGAGACAAAGTCGGCATAATAGCAAAAGTTTCGGCATATCTCGCAAAGCATTCAATCAACATTGCAGACATCACACAAACTATTCTGAGCGGTAACTTTGTAATGATGATGATGGTAGACTTTGACAACGCAGACACAGATATTGACACTGCAAGAAAAGAACTTACAGAAGAGTCAAAGTCACTCGGAATTGAAATCAACGTAATGAACGAAAAAGTTTTTTCGGCAATGCACCGCATCTAAGAAATGGCAAAAAAGACTTTCCGCTTAAGATATGATTCCCCGGTTACACTTACATTTGCCCTTGTTTCGGCAGCGGCGTTTTCTGTGGATTTCTTTTTTCTGAACGGATCTCTTGTCAAAAATATCCTTACCTGCCCAGGAACAAAGGCTCTGGGAGATATAGCGGCATTCAACTTTTCAAACCCGGCAGATTATGCAAAGACAATTCTTCACGTATTCGGCACGGGCGGTTGGGAAAACCTGCTTACGACACTGACCTTTGTTCTTCTTTTGGGTCCCACTCTTGAAGAAAGGTACGGTTCACCAATGCTCGCCTTAATGATGGGAATAACCGCTTTTGTTACCGGAGTTCTTACTGCGTGCGCCGTTCCTGTCCCTTCTGCGGGCGCCGGTTCCATTGTGTTTATGATGATTCTTCTTGAATCGCTTCTGGCACTGGCCAAAAAAGATATTCCTCTTTCATGGCTGATGATTTTTCTTCTATATATATCATACAGAATGTATACTGCGGCAAAGATTGCGGCGCCGGTTTCAAAAGGTTTCATGCCTTTTCTGACTGCGAATGTTCCGACTTTTGTAGATCTTGCGGGCGGTGTTTGCGGAAGCCTTTTTGCATTCCTTGTTGCGCCCAAAAAGAGAAATGCTCCGCGCAAAGCAGAAAAAACAGAAGTAAGAGAAACAGGCACTCCGGCCTCAGAAAACCGTGCTGGAGACAAAAAAAATTATTCTTCGGGCGACGAAACTGTTGTCGGCAGCATAAATCTTTGACAGTCTGATTAAATTATTTAATTTTATTTACACCGTACAGTTTGTTTGCTATAATTAACGCATGGAAAGTTCTAAAGTCAAAAGATTTGGTATTCTTACAAGCGGCGGTGATGCGCCGGGTCTTAACGCAGCCATTCGTGCAGTATGCAGAACGGCATCTATCCAGTACGGAATGCAGGCTGTTGCAATTCACAACGGTTACAGGGGTCTTGTAGAAGGAGACATGGAAGAACTTGCCCCTTCTTCACTTGTAGGTTTGCTTACAGAAGGCGGAACCATTCTTGGGACTTCCCGCGACAAACCGTTCAAAAATCCTGTTCCAGATGCAGAGTCGGGACTTCTTCCTATAGAAGCAATAAAAGAAAACTACAAAAAATGGAATCTTGACGCTCTGGTCTGTCTTGGCGGAAACGGCACAAATACAACAGCATGTCTTCTTTCACACGAAGGACTCAATGTTATAGGACTTCCAAAAACAATTGACAACGACATTGTATGCACAGACATGACATTCGGTTTTCATACGGCGCTTGATGTTGCTACAGATGCAATAGACAGAATCCACACGACAGCACACAGCCACAGCAGAATAATGGTAATAGAAGTAATGGGACACAAAGCAGGCTGGCTGGGCTTGTATTCCGGAATAGCAGGCGGCGGTGACGTTATTCTTATTCCCGAAATTCCGTATGACATTAATTCGGTGGCAAAAAAAGTCATGGAACGCCGTGATGCAGGCAAAAACTTTTCTATTATTGTCGTTGCTGAAGGCGCAAAAAGCAAAGAAGAAGCACTTCTTGACAAAAAAGCATTCAAAAAAGCAAGGGCCGAAATGCCTTATTCAATAGCATACCGTGTAGCACACGAACTTGAACAGGCAACTTCGCTTGAGTCAAGAGTTACTGTTCTTGGTTACCTGCAGCGTGGGGGAACACCGTCTTCTTATGACAGAATTCTTGCAACACAGTTCGGAACGGCCGCGGCACACTTTCTTGCCGAAGGTGACTTTGGCAAACTGGTTGCCCTGCAGAACGGAAAGATAACAGGTGTTCCTCTTGACATGATTGCAGGCAAAGTAAAAAACATTCCGGCGAATCATCTTATGATAGAAACTGCCCGCGAACTTGGAACGTGTCTGGGTGACTGAATTGACAGAAAAAAAATGCAGACTCTGTTCTGAATGCAACGGCTTTGGCTGCAAAGGACAGATTCCTGGAATGGGCGGCCCCGATAACAATGAAAATTTTATTCTTAACTGCGCGGACTGGAAAAACATTCCCGCAGGAATTTTCCCCCGGAACAAAGGTACGCTAAGACTTGCACCCATGACAGGTGGTGTGGAAAACGCCGGTTACCATGAAGAAAAATTGTTCTACACAGACATTATAAACTCCTGTATTGAAGCCGGAATTGCACTTTCTGTAGGAGACGGCACACCCGATGAAAAATTTATATGGGGATGCAGTGCGGTAAGACAGAACAATGCAAAAGCCGCTGTTTTTATAAAGCCCTACCCCGATGAAAAAATAGAAGAGCGCATTGAACTTTCACAGGACATTGCCGAAGTCTGCGGAATAGACATTGACAGTTACAACATTGCCACAATGCGCAATCTGGTTCATCTTGAAAAAAAAACTTCGGAACAGCTGCTCAAAACAAAAAATCTTCTTAACAAAAAAGGCATTCCGTTTGCAGTAAAAGGCATTTTTACAGAAAGTGACATACAGATGCTCCGTGAAGTAAAACCTGACATTGCGTATGTTTCAAACCATGGCGGAAGAGTTCAGACAGAAAAAGGAAGCACAGCGCGATTTCTTACCCTTTATGCAGACAAAATAAGAAATTACTGCAATGAAATCTGGGTCGACGGCGGAATAAGAAACGGAACTGACATGGAAAAAGCATTTTCTTACGGGGTTTCCACTGTTCTTATGGGACGGCCGTTTATTACGGCGCTTCTTAAAAAACAGAACTTCCTCTACTTGTTACCAAAAAACTAATATGCTATACTTTCGCTCATGAAAAAACAGGCATTACCTTATATTCTTGCGGCATTCTGCATTCTTGTATGGGGAGTGTCGTTTATATGCACAAAATATCTTCTGCGCACGTTCAGCTCGCTGGAAATTCTTATTTTAAGATTTGTAACAGGATACATTGCGTTCTGTATTATTTCACCAAAGCCACTCAAAACTTCGGGAATAAAAGAGGAACTTCTTTTTATGGGAGCAGGGCTCTGCGGGATTACGATCTACCAGTTTGTTGAAAACATTGCAATTTATTTTACAGCCGCAAACAACGTAAGCATAATTGTTTCTACATGTCCCATGTTTACAGCAATTATTGCGGCAATTTTTCTTCATGAAAAAACAATTACAAAAAATTTTGTACTGGGTTTTGTAATTGCAATGACGGGAATCGTGCTTGTGACACTTAACGGAAGTTCTGAATTCAGTCTGAGTCCAAAAGGTGATCTACTGGCACTCGGTTCGGCAATATGCTGGGGCTTTTACTCACTGTTTGTTTCAAAAATAAATTCCTTGGGACACGGAAATTTTGCTTCTACAAGACGCATTTTTTTCTGGGCACTCATATTCATGATTCCGCTGGCAGTTTACGGACTTGTCTTTGGAGGAAAGAGCACTTCCATAAATTTCTGTCCGGCCGAAAACACAGCAAGATGGAGTGACTGGAAAAATATTCTTAACCTTGTAATACTAGGTGTATTTGCAAGTTCACTGGCCTTTGTCGCGTGGAACAAAACCTGCAAAGCGTTGGGAACAGTAAAAACAACTGCAGCAATTTACATGGTCTGTGTCGTAACAATTATTTTTTCATTCATATTCCTTGGTGAAAAAATATCTCTGGCAGGACTTTTCGGAACATTCCTTACGATACTGGGACTTTTCATTTCTGAAAAAAAACAGAATAAAAATATAAACATCAGGAGCTAAAAATGAATGAGAAAAAACTTTCAGTTAACCAGCAGATTGCAATGACAGGAGCATTCGGTGCATTGAGCATTGTACTGAGCCTTACTCCCCTCGGATACATTCAGCTTGGTGGTTTCATTACCCTTACAATAATGCACATCCCGGTAATTCTTGCAACGGTTATTGCAGGTCTTGTTCCGGGACTTGGAACAGGTCTTATATTCGGTCTTTCAAGCCTTTTGAGAACCGTAATGAACGGCGGCGGAGCGACACCTTTCTTTCTTGACCCGCGCGTTTCTGTTATACCGCGTATTCTTTTTCCTGTAGTTGTATGGCTTATTTTTAAACTCATGTGCCTTATTCCAAAGATGCCCAAAATAATTTCGGGCTCTGTTGCTGCAGGACTGGGAACACTTGCGCACACGGTTATGGTAATGGGTTCAATTTATATTTTCTATGGGGAACCGCTTCTTGCTGGAATGACAAAAACGCTTGAAGGAATGGGATACAACATGTCTGCACTTACAGGCTTCGGCGGTTTTACTGCAATCATTGCCTGTACACTTGCAACAAACGGACTTTGGGAAATAATCGCTGCAGTCATTCTTACGGCCACAGTCATGCTGAGTATTTTTGCAGGAAAGGGACGCAAATCAAAACTGTCCAGAATTGAAGACAAAAACTAACCAATCTGCTACAATTTTTGTGCAATGAACATAATGATTATCGGAGCCGGATTCACAGGCATTCAGCTTGCAAAACGGCTCATAAATGAAAAAAACAACGTTACGCTTATAGACAATGACGAAGAGACAATCCGCCATGCGGGAAACAGGCTTGACTGCAAACTGTTCAAAGCAGACGGCAACAATCTCGAAAATCTAGAAGAAGCCGGAATAGACAAGGCAGACGCACTTGTTACGCTTACCGAAAGCGACGAGATAAACATGATAACATGTTCGCTCGTAGATGCCGTCTACCCCAACCTGCTTAAAATCGCTCGCGTAAGAAACTATGCATATTATGTAAACACAAACGCGGCTGCTCTTCACCACGCAGAAACTTTTCTGGGAAAGCACCGTCCTCTTTACGGAATTGACTACATGATTCACCCCGACGTTGAAGCCGCCGAAGCAATTGTAAAAGCTGTAGAACACGGGGCAATAAGCGATGTTGTCACTTTCGGAAACGATGAGTTTGAAATTACAGCGCTCAGAATAGAAAAAGATTCACGGCTGGACGGAATTTCACTCAAAAACATACGCTCTCTTTCTGACAAAAAATTCATTATTGCCTATGCCGAAACTGTAGATACAAAAACCGGCACTTTTACAAGTTGTCTTCCCAGCGGAGAAACAGTTCTTCATGCAGGGGACAGAATTGGCGTTCTGGCAGAAAAGTCAGACATAAAGGAACTGCTTGAACTCTGCGGAACAAAAGTGGATGCAATAAAAAAAATTGCACTTGTAGGGGCCGGGCGTATCGGAACAATAATAGCCGACCACATAATAGAAAAAGACAGAACTTCGGTAATAAAAAAATTATTTGCAGGAACAAAAAAACTGTCACAGGATTTTGTAATAATTGACAGCGACCAGTCTTTGTGCAAAGCCGCAAGCGAACGGTTCCCCAGTGCAAAAGTTTTCTGTGCAGATGTTACCGACGAAGGCTTTATTCAGGAAGAAGGACTGGACAAGTTCAATCTGGTAATCTGCGCAACACACAATCACGAAATGAACATGGTTGTTTCTGCTTACCTTGAATCTCTGGGTGTAGAAAAAACCGTAGCACTTGTAGCACATTCCGCATTCGGGGACATTGCACGAAAGCTTGGAGTCGACGTTGCGGTTCCAGTAAGGGACACTCTTGTAGACAGCATAATGAGCCATCTTCACGGAAAAAGCGTAACTGGAATCCACACTGTTTCGAACGGCGCATTTGAAATTGTTGAGTGCGACCTTCCTTCTTCGAGCAAACTGGTCGGAAAAACCCTTAAAGAAATTGCAGACCCCGGAAACTACCTTATGCTTCTGGTAAAAAAACCGGGAAACGACAGCTACGAACTGCCCGTCGGAAACACTGTTCTTAACACAGGCGACCATCTTGTTCTTATTGAGCAGACAGGAGAGCGCAAAGTTCTGGAAAAATTCAGCAGGATAGACTAGCATGACTTTTACCGTACTCAGGATTATTTCATTCATCGTTGCCATAGTCGGAACAACATATCTTATTCCTGAAGCCGTTGCACTTTACTGCGGGGAAACACAGCTTATCCCTTACTTTTTTGTGCCAATGGTTGTCTTTTGGATTATAGCCGCAATTTTTATTGTTGTCGGCAGGAAAAAATCCACTACCCTTTCCATACGATCCAGTTTTGTTGTCGTCGCACTTTCATGGATTTCTGTAAGCATTTACGGAGCGCTGCCCCTTTACTTAAGCGGTGCAATTCCAGATTTCACAGACGCAATTTTCGAAAGCGTAAGCGGCTTTACGACAACAGGTGCAACAATTCTTTCGCAGATAGAAACCCTTCCGAGGACAATCAATTTGTGGCGCTGTCAGATGCACTGGCTTGGCGGAATGGGAATTGTCGCGCTTACCGTAGCCCTTCTTCCCATTCTTGGAGTCGGCGGATTCCAGCTGATAAAAGCCGAAACAACCGGTCCCGAAAAAGGCAAGCTTACTGCAAAAATTACAACTACTGCAAAAGCACTCTGGTTCATTTACGTAGGCATGACGGCTTTACAGACAGTTCTTCTTAAACTAGCCGGAATGGATTTTATTGACGCACTCTGTCATGCCTTTGCCACTTTGGGAACAGGCGGCTTTTCCACAAAAAACGCAAGCGTAGGCGCCTTTTCTTCGGCAGCGGCTGACTGGATTTGCACGGTATTCATGTTTCTTGCGGGAATAAACTTTTCACTGTACTATTACGCAATAACACGCAAGTTTCAGGAAATACGCGAAAGCACGGAACTGAAAGCCTATATTTTTATAAACGCTGCTGCAATTCTTCTGATTACACTCATTGAGTCCGGCACTTACAAAAACATTGCCGAATCTTTAAGGTACGCCGCATTCCAGGTAACAAGCATTATAAGCACAACCGGTTTTGCCACTACCGACTACACAGAATGGAAGCCCGCAAGCCAGGCAGTTATTTTTATTCTGTTTTTTATAGGAGGCTGTTCGGGCTCTACTGCAGGCGGAATAAAAGTAATACGCTGGGTAATTCTTGCCAAACAGTTAAGGAACGAACTACTCAAAACACTGCACCCGCACGGAATCTTTACAATAAGAATTGACCGGAGACCCGGAAGAAAAGACATTGTTTTTTCTGTAGCGGCATTTGTGTTTATTTACATGCTCGTTCTGGCAATTGCAACTTTTACGGCATCGCTTTTCGGGCTTGATCTGCTCAGTTCGTTTACAGGCGCACTGAGTATGATTGGAAACATTGGCCCTGCCTTTAACGCGCTGGGTCCTTCATGCAATTACGGTTTTCTGCCGGCCGCCACAAAATGGATGTACAGTTTTCTAATGATTGCAGGCCGCCTTGAATTCTTTACGCTCATAATATTTTTCTCACCGTCATTCTGGAAAAAATAATCTGCGGCAAAGACAGATTGCGCACAAATGTATATGCCGTTTCTTCTGCAAAAAAATTTGATTTCTGCATTGATTTTTATTAAATTTAATGCAGTCAAAAACGGGGTATACCCGAAATCATAAAATCAATTTGTGAGGAAAAAAACATGGCCAAATATCAGTTTCAGACAGAAGTAAACCAGCTGCTCAAGCTCATCATTCATTCAATGTATTCCAACAAAGACATTTTTCTAAGAGAAATAGTCTCCAATGCATCTGATGCGCTCGACAAGCTCAAGTATCTTACTGTTTCTGATGAAAATTTCAAAAACATAATCTTTAATCCAAGAATCGACATTTCGTTCAACGAAGACAAAAAAACACTTACCGTACAGGACTGCGGACTCGGAATGGACGAAAAAGATCTGAACGACAACCTTGGAACAATCGCACGCTCAGGAACAAAGGCATTTATAGAAAAACTTTCCCAGAGCGGAACAAACAATTCTGATTTAATAGGACAGTTTGGTGTAGGTTTCTACAGCGCCTTTATGGCAGCATCAAAAATTGACGTCTACACAAGAAAAGCCGGCGGTGACGGAACAGTCTGGCACTGGAGTTCTGACGGAACAAATGCTTACGAAATTGAAGAGCTTAAACCCGAAGATCCCTCATATGCAGCATACGGTTTCGACAAGAGCGACACTTATGGAACCGCAATTGAAATGCATCTCAACGACGATTCCAAAGATTACGCCAGCCACTGGAAAATTGACGATCTTATTAAAAAATATTCCAACCACATTGCATTCCCCATTTACCTGCACTATACGCAGACAAAATATGACAAAGACGGAAAAGCAAACGGCACAGAAGATAAAATTGAACAGTGCAACAGCGCAAGTGCCCTCTGGAAGCGCAACAAGAGTGAACTCAAGAAAGAGGACTACAACGCCTTCTACAAAACCCTTACACACGACGGAACAGATCCTCTCATGTACATCCACACGCATGCAGAAGGAACACAGGAATACACAACACTGTTCTACGTTCCCGAAGCTGCTCCTTACGACATGTACCAGGCAGACTACAAAAGCGGTGTAAAGCTTTATGTAAAAAGAGTTTTCATAACCGACGACGACAAGGAACTTTTGCCCTCTTACTTAAGATTTGTACGCGGCGTAATTGATTCAGAAGATTTGCCGCTCAATGTAAGCCGTGAGATTCTGCAGCAGAACAGGATACTTGAAAACATTAAGTCACAGTCCGTTAAAAAGCTTTTGTCAGAATTCAAAAAACTCGGTGAAGAAGCCGACGCCGCTTCCAAAAAAGCAGAGCAGACAGACGATGACAAGGCCGTAATTG
Source organism: Treponema peruense (assembly GCF_016117655.1). NCBI lineage: Bacteria > Pseudomonadati > Spirochaetota > Spirochaetia > Treponematales > Treponemataceae > Treponema > Treponema peruense. Next base: position 656,111 of record NZ_CP064936.1, on the reverse strand, counting down.
CAAAGTGGAACACATTCGTAAAGAATTACAACCGTCCTCTCAAGGAAGGCCTTTATTCCGACTTTGCAAACAGGGACGAGCTTTCAGAAATAATCAGATTCAAGAGCACTGCAGGAGAAGGAACAGGCGACGACAAGTGGACCAGCTTTGCAGATTATGTACAGAGAATGAAGACAGACCAGAAGTACATTTACTACATAAGCGGTTCCGACGAAAAGAATCTGCGCGAATCACCGCTGCTTGAAGCATACAAAAACAAGGGTTTTGAAGTTCTCATTGCCCCTGATGAAGTAGATGACATTGTTATTCCGGCACTGGCAAAATACAAGGATTTCGAGCTTAAGTCTGTTAACCGCGCAGGAAGTGACGATGAACTCAATGTAAACAAAGAAGACCTTAAAAAGAAAGAAGAGGAATTCAAGCCTGTTCAGGAAAAAATCAAAAAGGCTCTTGGTGACAGGGTAAAGGATGTTGTTATGAGCAAGCGCCTTTCTGACAGCCCAAGCTGCATTGTTATTGACGAAAACGATCCGTCCCTTCAGATGGAAAGAATGATGAGGGCAATGGGACAGGGTTCTGCAAACCTTGTAAAGCCTATTCTTGAAATAAATGCAGACCATGCTATTGTCAAAAAACTTGCACAGGCAGACGACGCTGAACTCAAAAACATAAGCGAAGTTCTTCTTGACCAGGCTCTCCTTCTTAGCGGAAGCGAACTGCAGGATCCGGCAGACTTTGTTAAGGCAATGAATTCACTGCTGTCCAAGTAAGATCAAAAAAGTTCTGTTCCCCAATGGGTGAACAGAACTTTTTTTGCAATTTTTCAGATAACTGTATTGACTTTTTTTTTGTCTTACTATATTATCTTAAATACGTTGAGCACATCAACTGCTCCCTTAGCTCAGTCGGTAGAGCAACGGACTGTTAATCCGTGTGTCGCTGGTTCAAACCCAGCAGGGGGCGTTTCTTGAAGACAATCCTTTTTGGGTTGTCTTTTTTTTACCTTAAAAATTTTTCACTGCAATCAGACAGTCTTTTACTCTTTCACAAATTTTTTTGTATTTACAAAGACAGGCCCGCGCATAAACTTCAGGACATAAATTCAGACATATACTGACGGGACAAAAAAAAAGAGACGCGGCCTTCGCATTGGAAAACCGCGCCTGCAAGGAGGACTTTTGCTTTATTTACTTTGTTCAGCTTAGAAAGAAACCTTTACTCCTGTTCCAACGTAATTTGCGCTGTTCTCTCCGTCGTTATCGTATGTGTAGTATACGTTAACCTTTGCCTTCTTTACGTTAATCCAGAGAGCCGGAGTTACGCTGAATGCAACTTTTGAATCTTCTGCAGTTGGTACTGTAATGTAGCTTTCTGCAGATACAGCGAATGTGTCATCAATTCCGAACATAACGTGTGGGTTAAACTCGAATACCGGCTTTTCTTCTTCGCCAAACTTCTGGTAAGCAAGAAGACCGAATGAAAGGCTGTCGTTAAGGTCATAGTTGATATCTTCGTTTATTTCAACTATATCATCCTTGTCTTCCAGCTGCTCGTAGTATACTTCAAGATCTACTCCGAGGTTTTCTACAGCACCGATTCCTACATAACCGTAAGCTTTTCCAGAAAGGTTGTAACCACCGGCAACCTTGATTACATCGTTTGCATACTTTGCACCGAAAGTAAAGTTGTCTTTGCGTGCTTCAAAACCTTTTCCAAGACTGTCAGAAACAATTGCCTGAACAGCAAGTCCGTCTACAGGAAGAAGTGTAAATCCTGCACCGTAAGCACCGGCAGAAGCTATATCTGTAAGACCGTATCCTTCCTGTCCGTCAGAACCTGTGTAAAGGTCCTTGAGTTTTCCTGCTTCTGCAACGAGAATTCCGTCAAAGAGCTTTGCATATCCCATAGCATACTTTGCGTTTCCTTCATCAAACCATGCTTTTCCGGCTTTATGCTCATAGCGGAATACAGCTCCTGCATCGCCATTCTCATACTTGAAGTTAAGACGAAGGCGTGTGTTTCCGTTTCCGTAGTAGTTGCCGTCATGGTAGTCTGATGTTGAAACTACTTTTGCATCATCACCGAAACCAAATTCGATACCGCTGCGGATGTCTCCTGCAACAGAAAATCCTTCTGCAGAAGCTGCAGAAACTGCAAGTGTAAGAGCTGCAACTACAGCTGCTGTTGTTCTCATGTTGATTTTCATAGAAATCTCCTATAAATTATTTTCTAATCGATAGACAGAATCTAAAGGCGCTGTATTAGATTTTCATTAGGGGAATATTTATTTACAGTTTATTCAGAGGGAAATATGGAAGGACTCAAAAAAAACATTGCAATTGTTACCGGGGCAAGCAGCGGTTTTGGAAAAGAATTTGTAAAGCTTCTTCTAAAAAAAGACTGCATTGATGAAATCTGGGCTGTTGCACGCAATCAGGAAAAACTTAATCTTCTTAAAGAAGAGTTCGGAACAAAAATACGTACGGTAAGTGCAGATTTGTCAGAAAGCAGTTCGTTTTCTCTTTTTGAACAGATGCTCACCAAAGAAAAGCCGCGCGTGGCATACCTTGTAAACAACGCAGGTTACGGAAAATTCGGTTCGTACAAAGACTTAAGCGCGGAACAGTCCATTAACATGATGAGCCTTAACATGGGCGCGCCGGTTGCAGCAGGACTTGTCTGCCTGCCCTACATGGCAAAAGGTAGCCGCATAATAAACATTGCTTCACAGGCATCGTTTTTCCCGCTGCCGTACATGAACATTTACAGCGCAACAAAAGCATTTTTAAGAAACTATACACGCGCCCTCAATGTTGAACTTAAAGGAACCGGAATAACTGCAACTGCCGTCTGCCCGCCCTGGATGAAGACAAACTTTTTTTCACGCGCACAAACAGGGGCTGCAAAAACAGTAACCAACTTTATGGGAATTACAGATGCTTCAAAAGCAGCAGCAAAAGCACTAAGAGATGCCGACCGTGGCAAAGATATTTCTGTCTTTGGAATTTTCACAAAGTTGACCCACTTTCTGTCAAAAATATTTTCACAAAAGGCTGCAATGAAAGTATGGATACTTTTACAGAGAATAAAATAAGAACAAAAAAACTCCTGTCCGTAACAGAACAGGAGTATTGACCCTCGCGGGATTCGAACTCGCTACCTACAGCTTAGGAGGCTGTCGCTCTATCCAATTGAGCTAGGGGGCCAGAACAAACTGCCCGAAGAAACAAAGTCTGACCGGGCAGCCTTAATTGATTATTTGTCTTTTGCACGCTCTACGAATGAACCGTCGCGAGTATCGATAACAATGCGGTCATCAGTATTGCAGAAAAGAGGAACCTTAACTTCCATTCCAGTGTCAAGAGTTGCAGGCTTTGTAGACTTTCCTGATGTATCACCCTTGATTCCAGGTTCGCAGTAAGTGATTGTGCGTGTTACGTTAACAGGGAGATTTACTCCAACCGGCTTTCCTTCGTAAAAAGTGATAGAAACATCATAATCATCATCAGGAGAAATGTATCCTGCGTTGTCTCCGAGATCTTCCTTTGAAAGAGGAACGTCATCGTATGTTTCCTGATCCATAAAGTGGAAAGTATCGCCGTCAACATAAGAAAGTTTTACGCTCTTTTCCTCAAGATCAACATCATCAAATTTTTCTCCAGCATCAAGACCTAGATCCTGTGTTGAACCTGTAACGATGTTCTTTACACGAAGGCGAGTGACCATTCCGCCACGTCCTGATTTCTGTCCAAGCATGCGCTGTACGATAAAAGGTGCGCCTTCATACATAAAGGCTGTTCCGACTCTGATTTCATTAGTTGATAACATATCTTAATTCTTCCTATAAAAAGAGTTACTTTAGTATACACAAATTTTCATATAATTGCAACCGTCTGCCGCCAGCCCCTACTGCACGCTGTTCTGCAAAAAGGCAAGTAAGTCCAGATTCAGAATCTTATTTTTTATTGAATCAGAAAGATAATTGGGATTGAGTTTTTGTTTTGAATATTTAAGGTATGTTCCCTTTGTTTTTTCTGTTAAAAGTTTTGTAAAAAATTGTTCCCAGCTGAAAAACTCTGTACTGTCTGCAAAATCTTCAGGATGTTCAAGAATTTTCTCAACATCTTTTACAACACCGGATTTCAGAATAATCCACTCAAAACTTTCAGGCACAAAAAGAGAAAGATTTTTTCTTTTTTCCAATAATTCTGAAACAAGATTCATTTGAGAACCAAAAGCAGCACCATCAACTATTGCAAGAACATTTTCTGAGCCTGATTCCAGAAGTTTTTTGTAAATATTTGATTTACAACCTGCTGATTCGCAAATGTATTTTTTCTGTGAAACTGAATTAAAAAAGTCAAAACCGGAATTTGAATCTTCTGTAATCAGTTTTTGTATTTTGTTTTCCAAATTAAAGTTTCCGTAAATTTTATAAAACTCGTGATAAACCTGTTTTAAATCGGAATACTTTCCTGAAGTGTGGATTCCGTAAATTTCTTCTATGCTGTACGGAAGATTTTCAAGACCTTCTCTTGTTACGATAACAAAATAATTGTCGCTTTTTTTTACTTCTGAAGCAAACTCTTTGCTTTCTACAAATCTGTTTCCTTCATCTATAAAAATTATGCAGTTTTTTAACAGTGAAAGATGACTGTTCCAGTCGTTTCCTTCCAAAACCCTGCATTTTTTTTCGCAGGAAAGAGAAATGCCGGAATCTGTTCCATTCTGTTCGTATTCACGGATTAAATCTACAAGAGTTGTTTTTCCTGTTGCACTGTCACCCTGAATTATGGTGATATTCCGTTTTAGAGAAAATGCGTATTTTACTGTATTGTTTTGAACTGAAATTGAAAATGAGCCTTTCATAATAAATCCCCGACAATTTCCAAAAGTTCATTCATTGAATGTACAATTTTGTTTTTATTTACAACATTGATTTCAAATTCACCATTGCCAAAATCCATTAAATGCCGAAGGTTTATGGTAATATCTTTTTCTTTTGCAATTTTCAAAAGCCAGAAAGCACAATTGTTTCCGCAGTTGGATGCATTAAAAATTTTATCTTTGATATGAGAAATCAGAATAAGGGTTTTTACACCACCAGAAAGAGATGTAGGAGGAATAATTCCCAAAACGGGACTTTCTATCGCTCCGTTTCCCAAAACTTTGGATTTGTCTATGTCCAGAATCATCTGCTTTGTTTCTTCTTCCAAAAGCCATTCTTTTTCATATGTATTTTTAAAGAAAACGCTTGTATTGTAAATAACGTCATCAATTTTTCCAAAAATTATGTTCAGCATAATTTCTCCTCTTGACATTGCAGACTCGTTTTCTGTCATTTTTACTGACAGGAATTTCTTATTTATCAGAATATCACGAAACAGCGTAAATTTGAACTGAAAACTTAATTCAGTTTAAGACACGTCCGCCGCCCACCCCTACTGCACGCTGTTCTGCAAAAAGGCAAGCAGTTTTTGGGCGAGGTTTCCGTTTGCAAAAAGAGACTGTGCGAACATCCCAAATGATTTTTTTATTCCGCCGTAATTTTCAAGAATTCTCAAAAGCGGAATATACCCCGCGTCTGTACATTCATTGTAAACTTTGCAGGCTTCATCACACATTTTTACTGAAGGTTTTCTGTTGTACGAAAGCCAAACATTTTTTACCAGAGACATATTCCCGGCAGAAAAAAACGGTTCCATGCGCTTAAGGACAGCGTCTGCCTTTACCAGCTGAAACTCTTCTTCCTGAGGGTAAGCGTGCCACACAAAAGGAATTCCCGAAAGACATGCCCTTGAAAACGAATCTTCACCGCGTATAAAACTAAAATCTGCAAGTGTCAGAAGAGCGTCCCATGCAAGTTGCGGAAGATATTCAAGGTCGTAAACAGAAATATTTTTAAAGGCAGCTGCAGCCTTTTTAAATGGAGCATTTCCCAATCCGGGTGCAAGCAGAACCTGAACTTTTCGTCCTGAATTTTTGGCGAACTCAGACAGGGCACGCGCTTCATTTTCAAAATTCCTTTCATAGCTGAACGCAATCACGCGGAATAAATTTGTGTCTTCTATCAGAGCGACAGTTTTTTTTGAAGCATACTTTTTAAGACACTCAAGAGCCGCGGTTTTGGAATGTACGCAGGAAACAAAGTTTTTGTCCAGTACAAGGCCGCCTGTTTTTTTTGTAAAGCCCGGCATGAAATTTATTTTTTTTACAAGTGCACTTCTTGTTCCTGATTTCAAAAGATGAAAGTCGTCGGCCCAGTCTTCGGCAGTAAGATATTCAACATTTACAATCTGAACAGTCTGCGTTGTCTGCGCAGAAAATAAAATTTCATCAAGCCATTCAGGACGCCCGCACTGAAAACATTCAAGAATAATTTTTGGCGGATGCTCTGTAAATTCACACTTTCCTTCGGCACAGGCATTCCAGTCTATTACTTTCCAGCCGTTGTAATTCTGTACTGCAAGCGATGTAGAAATTCCGGGTGGAAGAGCCATTGCGTTAAAGGATTTCAAATCACTTACGATGAGTCTTATCTGAGTCTTTTCTATAGAAGAAAGTGATGAAAGTTCTCGCGCAAGTCTGTATACGAAGCCAATGTCGCCGTAATTGTCCACGACACGGCATAAAATTGTTATGTCAAGCATTTTTAAATTATAGCAGAATTCAATTTTTTTTTCATTTATTTTGCGAAAATGAAAAAACGCGGCATATATATATAACAGAGGACATATTAACAATTATGAGAATTTTTAGTTTTTCACCATTCGGATACGAAGGCTCGCTTGTGAGTGTAGAAGTTGACTTAAGAAGAGGAATTCCTGCCGTAGACATAGTAGGACTTGCAGACGGTGCCGTAAAGGAATCACGTGAAAGGATGAGGAGCGCCATAACGAATTCTGGGTTTGAATTTCCTGCGGAACGGGTTCTGATAAGTCTTTCACCTGCTGACTTAAAAAAAGAAGGCGCGGGTTTTGATCTTGCCGTGGCAGTGGCCGTTCTTGTTGCAAAGGAAAACTCCCGCGAAACAAATGAAGATGACAGCATGTGGACAGCCGAAAGTCCTGAAGATACGGGGGATGCCGTTCTTGTCATGGGGGAACTTGAACTTAACGGCAATATAAGACCTGTACGCGCGGTTCATGCTGCTGTCTGTACTGCCTGTGCCGGTGGTATTAGAAAGTGCATTGTTCCCGAAGCAAATGCAGAAGAAGCACGTGAAGTTTCTGGAATGCGTGTATTCGGCGCACAGACACTTTCAGAAGCTTTCTGCGCACTTAACGATTCCAAGGCTTTTACGCAAAAAGAAAGAAGCGGTTCTTCAAACGCACTGGCAGGAATACCGGAAGGTTCTGTAAACATAGAAGGAGTTCTTTTTGCGCCGGTCAGTCCGGAACTGGACTTTAAGGAAGTACGCGGACAGACAAAACTTATAAGAGCTTTGCAGATAGCGGCGGCAGGCGGGCACAACATTCTGGCATACGGTCCTCCGGGTTGCGGCAAAACTTTATGCATGCAGCGGTTCCCTTCAATTATTCCGCTTCTTACACCGGATGAAGCTCAGAGCGTTACAAGAATTTACTCTATTGCAGGATTACTGCCCCACAATTCTCCTTCTGTACGAACAGCACCTTTCAGGCAGCCGCACCAGACTGCTACTATAGAAGGAATGTGCGGTGGAGGACCAAAATGCACTCCGGGGGAAATTTCACTTGCCCACAACGGAGGACTTTTTTTGGACGAAGCGGCAGAGTTCAGGACTTCGGTTCTGCAGATGCTCAGAGTTCCGCTTGAAACAACAAGCATTACGCTAAGCAGGGCCGGACGCACGAGTGTTTTTCCGGCAGACTTTCAGCTTCTTATGTCCACAAACCCCTGTCCCTGCGGAAACTACGGTTCTACCGACAAACTGTGTCTTTGTTCAGCAAGAGCCGTGGAACAGTACTGGAAAAAATTTTCATCGCCCCTTCTGGACAGAATTGAACTAAGGGTGCGCGCAGACAATAACGCCGGCGAAAATACAAAGGGTGTTTCAAGTGAAGAGCTGCGTGTGCAGGTAGCAAGGGCTGTAAGTGCGCAAAGGAAAAGACAGGGCAAAAGGAATTCAAAACTCAATGCTTCTGAGATTGTAAAGTTCTGCCGCTGTACTGACGGCGCAAAAAAATACTTAACGAAGCGCAGGAAAAACTGGGGTTTTCGCCAAGGGCAGCGTCACTTTGCATGAAAGTTGCAAGAACTGTAGCCGATATGTCAGAAAAGTTCTGTATTGATGAAGAATGTATGCAGGAAGCGGTTGACTTCAGAAAGGCAGAAGGAAATGCACTCACAGACATGGGCATGCTTTAAAATAAAAAAAGAGGGTTGCCCAAACTTTTTGAGCAACCCTATATACCGGCTCTGAGACTCGAACTCAGACACGCTCGCGCGCAAAAGATTTTGAGTCTTTCGTGTCTACCATTTCACCAAGCCGGCATGTTTTGATACTATAGCATATTTTTAATTTATTTTCAAGTACCAAAGCCAAAAATGCCAAAACGGAGGTTCAATAAATGAACGAAGTCGGCTATAATCTGCTTATGGCAAAAATTCGCGACTTGTCGGCACAGACTTCTTTTTTATTTACGGGTGATGATTTTTCTGTAGAACAGGATGATTCTGTCCAGTCCGGTTATAAAGGTACACCGGAACAGATTCTCAAAAGCGTGTTCGGTTATGACAGTTTCAGGCCGTTGCAGAGAACCGTTATCCAGAATGTTCTGGACGGAAGGGACACTCTTGCCGTAATGCCCACCGGCGGCGGAAAATCTCTCTGCTACCAGATACCTGCTCTTTTGTCAGAAGGACTCACGGTTGTAATTTCACCGCTCATTGCCCTGATGCAGGATCAGGTAACACAGCTTGAGTCTTTTGGGATCGCCGCCGCCTTTATCAATTCTTCACTGGAATGGAACGAATACACGGCCGTCTGCGACAGAATAAGACGCGGTCAGATAAAACTTCTCTACGTTTCACCCGAAGGTCTTGCTACAGAAAGAATACGCGATCTGCTTCACTCAAGAAACGTAAAACTCAGCTGCATTACAATAGATGAAGCACACTGCATAAGCGAATGGGGACACGACTTCAGGCCCGATTATATGGAAATTGCATCGGTGCGTGAAGAATTCAAAGGGGCAACATGCCTTGCACTGACAGCAACCGCAACAAAACAGGTTCAGAATGACATTGTACGCAACCTGCGCATGGAAAACCCGGCAGTTCTTGTAACAAGCTTCAATCGGCCGAATATTTTTCTTGACGTAAGAAGAAAAAACAATCCTCCCCTGCAGGTAATTGATTTTATACGCTCGCACAAAGGCCAGACAGGAATAGTATACTGCTTTTCACGAAGACAGGTAGATGAACTTCATGCTGTCCTCTGTGAAAGCGGAATAAAAGCCCTTAAATACCACGCAGGACTTTCTGACGAAGAGAGAAGCCGCAACCAGGCAGCATTCATAAGCGACAGGGCCGACGTGATTGTAGCAACAGTTGCCTTTGGTATGGGAATAAACAAACCCGATGTACGCTACGTAATTCACTATGACATGCCAAAGTCAGTTGAACAGTACTATCAGGAAATAGGACGCGCCGGCCGTGACGGAAGCCCCGCAGAAGCACTTCTTCTCTACAGTCCTGCAGACATTAGAAAAATAAGATGGTTTTTCAGCGAAAATGCAGACGGAACAAAGTCAGAAAAACTTTTGCAGGGAATGATAAAATATGCCGAATCCCACACATGCAGAAGACGGCAGCTTTTGTCTTACTTTGGGGAATTCAATACGGAAGCCACAACTGACCAGTGCTGCGATATATGTTCCAGTGGCGGCGGTGAAGAAAAAGACATGACTGTCTGCGCACAGAAGTTCCTTTCCTGCGTACTTCGTACAGGGGAACGGTTCGGGACACATTACGTTATTGACGTTCTTATGGGATCAAAGGCCTCACGCATTGTAGAAAACGGGCACAATGAAATAAGCACCTGGGGAATAGGCCGCACCCTTGACCGCCAGAAATGGCTGGAACTCTGCGACTGTCTTATAGAATACGGTCTTCTTGCAAAAACAGAAGAACATTCGGTCCTTTACGTAACAGATGCTGGTAAACAGGCGCTGCGTTCACGAACAGAGATCCGTCTGCCGGTGTCATTTGATGAAAATTCTCCCAAAAAGAGCACGGCTGTCCTTAGAAAAGCACCTAAGCAGATTCCTGATGATGATAAAGAAGGAAAACGCATAGAAGCAGAACTCAGACGGTGGAGAAGAATGGCGGCAGACGAACTCAATGTTCCGCCCTATGTCATTTTCGGAGACAAAACACTCCTTGACATAGCGACAAAAAAGCCGAAGTCGCAGCAGGAACTCAAGGAATGTTACGGAATAGGAGATTCCAAAGCCGAAAAGTTCGGGTATTTTATAATCAGAATCACAAAAAATTAAGCGCACACAAGATGCATCCCTGTATGCGCCTGGTATTATCTAGCGGAACAGCGCTCTGCATTCAAGGTAGAAACGCTTTTCACTTGCTTCACCCATACTAAAACTCTTTCTTGGAAGAGGGCCGCTTTTGTTGATTGTGTCAAAGAACGAATCTTTTGCAACAGGCGGCAGAAGTATGGAAACTGCGCCTTTCTTTTGGCCAAGGCGGAATACTTCATCGCTTCCGTGTATGTAGTCAATCTGTATTTCTGTATTCTGCGCAATAAAGGCATCGAGAACAGGCTGAAGACGGCTTACTGCAAGTTCTGTCACAGGAGTTTCAAGGCACTCGTACACAGTTTTTTTACATTCATCACAATAGTGAACAAAACCAAACGAAGCCGTTGATTCCCTGACTTTCTGTTCAAGTTCGCGCTCACTGTCACACTGCGTAATTACACCGCCAAGCTTTTCTTTGACAAACAGTTCAAGGGCAGAAGCATCTGTATTGAAAAGTACACGGTGAATGGGCTCAAAAGTGAGTCCTGTATCATAAATATTCACAATTTCTACAAGCGCATATCTTACCGGTGAAGAGGCTATTTCTTCCTTTGACTTGCCCTGTGCCCTGAGTTCTTCGCGGTATTCATCCCAGACTGCCTTTGCAGTAGCAAGGGAATGGTTTCCGTCTCCTACAGCAAAAAGGAACGAACTTCCGTCAGATGCTGTTCCGGCTTTCTTCAGATAATCAAGAGCTTCATATACTCTGTTTATTTCACTTTCCGAAGAAACCATCCATCCTGTTATGTGACCTGCATTCTGCATAAGGTCTCCATCGTAAACAGGCATATTCTTTTTTGCATAATCACCGGCAGCTTCTACAAGTTTGTGTTCCGGGTCGTTTACAAGAAGCATTATATGGGGGCTCTCTACAGGAGCATCTCGTCTTATTTCTTTGCGAGGCGGAATACGGTCAACTATTGTGGCTTCTGTTGCGCGTACAAGGGCACTGCTCATGGGCTTCCACTCATAGGCATCAAGATCTACGGCTGCAACAAGTCCATGGCGTATTCTGCCGTAGCCGGTCTTGCGTTCAACATAAACAAAGCCTTTTTTGGGCGGATCAAACGTGCCGTCATTCAGATAACTGCGCATTGTTGAACGTATTTTTTCTATTCTTTCTTTTCTGTCAGGGGAAGAAAGGTAAACTTCGGGAAGAATAATATTCAGGGTCGATGGAGCACTACCCACTATTTCTGCGGCACGCTTCCAGTAGTCAACGTCCTGTGTGTACTGATCACAGGCAATCACGCTCCATTTTTCCAGGTTTTTGTCTTTTGGTAAAAGTATTTCGGGAATTTCAAGACCGAATTCTTCAAAGTTTTTCATGGCTTCCAGTATACCGCCAATGCGTTTTTTGTGCTATAGTATCTGTATGACAGGCCTCGAGCTAAAACAGCAGCAAAAACAGACTCAGGTTCAGATTATGAGCCAAAAGCAGATTCAGTCCCTTGAACTTCTTGCCATGGGAAATATGGATCTTTGCAAAGCCGTATACGACGAGGCCGAAAAAAATCCGGCAGTTACTGTGGGGCATACGCGCGGTCCTTCTGACTACACAAGGGTTACCTCTTCAACAGGAGCCGCAGCAGAACTTGCGTCAGAAAACTTTCAGGCAGCACTTGAGGCAAAGGCCGATGAAAGAATGTCGCTCCAGGATCACCTTCTTTCACAGTTCCGCAGCCAGAGGATGAGTGATGCACAGAGAAAAATCGGTGAGCGGCTCATCTACAACCTTAACGACAAGGGCTTTCATATTCTTGCCCCAGAGTCACTTCTTGACAAAAACGATCCTTCACAAACGCCGGCTCTTCTTAAAGAAACAATTCTTTTGATACAACAGTTGGATCCGGTGGGCACATGCACTTCGGGAACAGAAGAAAGTCTTTTTGCCCAGGCGCGGTTAAGGGAAGATGCACCGCAGAGTGCGCTTTTTATTCTGGACGGGCACTTTGACTTTCTTGATCCGCCAAAAATAGACAGAATAGCAAAAAAAATAAAGCAGTTCCAGAAAGAACGCGCACAGATGATTGCCGACAGCGCTGACCAGAAATATGCATCCGTAACCGGAACAGAACAGGAAGCAGAAGAAGCGCTTAAGTTTATACGCACGCTGGATCCTTTTCCTGCAAGAAATTTCGGAAGTTCGGGCACGCACTACATAGCACCGGACATTTTTGTAGAACCGCTTGTACAGAGTTTTGATGCAGACAACTTTGACAAAGGCATTGTTACTTACGGGGAACGCGCCTGGCTGGTGCGGCTTTCACAGGACAATGTTCCTCTTGTAACCGTCAACCCCGAACTGCAGAAGCTGGCATCGAAAGAAACGCCCGGCTCGGAAAAGATTCAGGAAAACTTAAAGCAGGCACGTAATTTTATAGAAAGCATAAAATACCGCGAGTCAACAATACACAGGGCCTGCTGTATTATCGTAAAAAAACAACACGAATTTTTTGAAAAAGGTCCCGGACATCTTTCACCGCTCAGGCAGTCCGATGTAGCTGCCGAACTCGGCGTTCACGAAACAACAGTCTCGCGCATGGCAAACAGCAAGTTCCTGCAGTGCGAATGGGGACTTTTTGACATAAAATATTTCTTTACAAACCAGGTCGCAGACAAAGCCGACTTAAGCCGGGACAATATTCTGCATGAAATAAAGAAAATACTCGCCCAAAACGCAGGTAGCGCAAAACCGCTCAGTGACCAGAAAATTGCAGATAAACTTGAAAAAAGGGGAATAAAAATAGCCCGGCGCACAGTTGCAAAATACCGCGCAAATCTTTCAATAGAATCTTCCTACACAAGATAAACGGGCAGTAAAGCGCATTTAAAATAAAGACGCCCCCAGTACTCACAGATTTAACCGTTTTCAGAGGGCGTCGTGAAAAAGTCCGCACAAAAAAAGACTTTTTTTTAATTCAATTTATTTCTTTTCCTGAACCTTGTCCTTTTCTTTCTTAACCTTTACGTCAAGAACATCCATGAGTTTGTTTACTCCGGCGGCAAAATCAAAATCATCGCTTGCTACATGAGCATTTGCACCCCAGCGGAAATTAACCGTTGCATCAAAATAGAATTTTTTATCTTCTTTAACATGAATGATTAAATCAACAATATGGCTTTCGGCATATGCAATGCGCTGAAGTTTCTGGTTGATAAGATCAGACTGATCCTTTTTTAATGTAAATCCCTGTGCAGATATTGACTTATTCATACTATTTCTCCTGTTATTATTTTGATATATACGGCAAACTGCCGCCCTTTTATATAATTATAATATGGAATGTTAAAAAAAGCAAAGTTTTTTTAACGCAAATCTCACATACGGGCGTCCGGCATAATCAGGTCGGCAGATATTTTTTATGTAAAATGGGACATGAACCGCCAGCTTTCTGACCTTGGAAGCGCGGCTCTCTGCAGGATAAGTTCGGCATCGGAAAGTGACTGGGATGTTTGGTAAGTTGCGGCAAAGGACTGATCACAGGCTTTCGCGGTCTGCGTACAGGTTTTGAACAGACCCAATTTTCATTCAAGATTCGTTAAGATACACGGCCTTGACGAAAAAGCGGCTTATTCCGTGAGCATGTACTGCGACGACGGAACAAGCCGCTCTTTGGAAAACTATGCAGGCTCAACTTTAAGAAACTGCGGACTGCGCATTGAGCGCATCTGGGGCGACTTCAGAAGCTGCGCACTGCATATACAAAAGATTTAATCGGTCTGCAAAAATCAGTTTCCGGCCAGAACAACTGTTCCGAGAGAAGGAATTGTTATCTGGCTGCCGTTAACTGCAACGTCTGTTCCTGAAACAAAAACGGCTGCAAGGTCTGCATAGTCTGCAGGTACGCTGAATGTTACCTCTTCTTTTGAAAGATTGTGCATTACAAAGGCACGCTCAGTGTCGCATACCATTGCCCAGGATGAAATTCCAGCCGCTCCTGTATCTACAGCGTGAAGTCTTCCCTTGAACAAAGCCGGATGTGCTGTCTTTACGCGGATCAGGCGTTTGTAATATTCAAGAAGTGATGACGGGTCTTTTTCCTGTTCTGCAACAGAAAGTGTCTTTTTGTTGTAAATACAGTCACTTGCGGCTGCCCAAGTTGTCTGCATTTTGTCTTTTGGTATGCCAGCAGAATTACTTGTGTTCCAGAGCATAGGTGTGCGCTTTGTTTCGTCTTTTGTTCCGCTCTTCATTCCGAGTTCTTCGCCGTAGTAAATGAACGGGACTCCTTCAGACAGAAGATACATTGCAGCGGCAGTCTTTAATTTTGCAGTGTCTCCCCTCAGCACTCCGCCTACTCTAGGCTGGTCGTGGTTGGAAAGGAACGGTGCATCTATGTAGTCAGGATTTGAGCGCGCATAGCGTCCAAGGTCGGACTCAAGCATATTTGCATAGGTGTTTTTTCCTGCATCATTGTATTTGAGTTCGTCAGCAATGTACTTGTCGCCGATGTCAAAATGGAAGCATGATCCCAGGCCTGCAACATACTGCGCGCGAACGGAATTGTTTTCCCATACTTCACCCAGAGAATACTGGTCGGGGTAAACGCTTTTGTTGTAGTCAATGATTTCTTTCCACCAGGCTACAGCTTTTGAGGCAGACTCTTCACCTGCAGCAAGTTCGGCACGGTTGTAAACGTGTCCTGCAGCATCGTATCTGAATCCTGAAACGCCCTTGTCAAACCAGAATTTCATTACTTTTTTGAATTCAGCACGGAGTTCCTTGTTGTCAAGATTGAATTCAGGCATATGCTTTCCAAAAAGTCCGGCATAATAATAGCCCTTGTTCTTGAAATCTTCGTTCCAGAGATCATGTCCCCACATCTGCTGCTTTAAATTGTAGCGGGGGTCGCCTTCTTTTGCCCAGCGGTACCAGTCATGATGGGGATCATTTGGGTCGCGTGAAGCCTTGAACCAGTCGTTGTAAGAGGAAGAATGGTTGCATGTCATATCAATGATTACAGAGATTCCGCGTTTTTTGCATTCAGCAACCATGTTTTCAAAATCTTCCATTGTTCCGTAGTCGGGGTTTACGTTGTAATAGTCATCTACATCGTATCCGTGGTAGGAAGGTGACGGGAATATCGGCAGAAGCCAGATGCCTGTAATGCCAAGATCGCTTGTAGTAAGGTCATTTCCGTCATTAAGGTAGTCAAGTTTTGCGGTTATTCCGTTAAAATCACCTATTCCGTCACCGTTTGAATCTGCAAAAGAACGAACGAACAAGCTGTAGTAAACGCCTTCTGAAGGTTTGGCTGCAAGTCTTGTTACAGGTGCAAGTTCTGTTACTGCCTTTGCAGGATCAACTGTTTTGGCGGCCGGTGATGTTGCGGCGCAGGACAAAAGCTGGCCGGCAAATACTGCTGCAAAAAAAACGGCGCTCGCAGCAAAATACGGGCGCCTTTTGAAAGAAGATGTTTTCATAAATCCTCACTTAAATTATAAGTTTCAATCGTCAGCTCAGTTTCAAACTTAGTCCGCAAGAAAGCGGATTATATTCGGTTTCTTGCAATTTCGACCGTCCGTTCTTTTTAAAACAGAGCCCTGTCAGAATTAACAATTCTGCAAAGCAGAAGTGTTAATTCTGAACGTTTCCAACTTCCGCCACCAGCGGAAGTTGGAAACTATATTACTCTTTACCACCTGTTCCAGCGAGAGACTGAAGAAGTGTCTTCTGTCCTGCGCAGAAAAGAATGGTAAACGGAATGGCAACAAGAAGGGCACCGGCTGCAAACATTGTGAAACGGTCGGCAGAACGTCCGCTGATCATTTCATAAAGTCCTACGGCAAGAGTCTTTTTGTCATCGCTTCTGAGAACAAGTTTCGGGAAGATAAAGTCCATCCACGGTCCGGTAAAGCTTGTGAGCGCCAGGAACACAATCTGCGGCTTTGCAGAAGGAACAATTACCTTGATGAAAGCAGTAAATGGAGTAGCACCGTCAATGTAGGCTGCTTCGGCAATGTCTTTCGGAACAGTATCAAAGTAGCCTTTCATAAGCCATGAGTTAAACGGAATGCTGCCGGCAGAATAAACCAGCACAAGTCCCCACAGAGTGTTAAGGGCATTAAGCTTCCACAGAATTACATAAGTTGCAACCATTCCGATAAAGCTCGGGAACATCTGCAGAATAACCATAGAAGCCATAATTCCCTTGCGGAACGGAAAGGTAAAACGGCTGAAGATATAACCTGTGAAACTACAGATAACTACAGTAATTACTGTGTTAAGACAGGCAACAAAAAGCGTGTTTCCGTACCAGTGCAGATAGCTTGACTCTGTAAAAAGCCTCTGATACTGGTAAAGGGACGGATGTGTCGGGAACGGAACAATGCTTGTAGAAGCAAGTGAGTTCGATTCTGTCAAAGAAGAACTGATTGTAAAGGCAATCGGATACAAAATCATCAAAACCTGAACAATCAGAATGATTGTCAAAAACCAGACAACCGGTGAGTTGCTGTTCGTTCTGTTCTGTTTCATATTTCGCTATCCTTAAATGATTTGGTACGGGTGAAGTTGTACAGGGCAAACGGTACAAGAACAATAAATACAAGAATTGAAAGAACCGAAGCAGTGTTGTATTCATTCGAATACATTGTAAGTTTGTAAATCCACGAAATAAGAAGATCCGTTGATCCAGCCTGCGTAGAAATACTTACGTTTGTGTTTCCGATGTTAAGAGCAGGTCCGCCTCCTGTAAGGAAGAAAACTGCACCGAAGTTATTTATGTTACCGGCAAACTGCATAATAAGTGTAGGCTTAAGCTGGTACATAACGAGCGGGAACGTAATATCCTTAAACTGCTGCCACTTGTTTGCACCGTCAATCTGTGCTGCTTCATACATTGAAGAAGAGATTGAAGTCATTGTACTTGTAATCAGAATCATGGAATACGGGAATCCGATCCAGATGTTTACAAGAATAAGTGTAAGCTTTGCCATGTTCGGGTCGCTCATCCACGGAATAGCCTTCTGGATAATTCCGAAATACTGGAGCGTGCGGTTAACAGGTCCGAATGTTCCGTTAAGAAGGTTTGCCCAGATAAAGAGCGAAAGCATCTGCGGAATGGCATAAGGAAGAATAAAAATTGTTCTGTAGAACTTTGGAATCTTGATGCGCTTGTCCTGAAGAACAACTGCAAAGAAAAAACCAACAAAGAAACAAGTAAATGTAGAAAAAACCGCCCAGATTACAGTCCAGACAGCAACGCGTGCAAAAGCTTTAGGCCAGTTACTTCCGCTGGCACCTATTCCTTTACCAACGAAAAGGTGCTTGAAGTTTTCAAAACCAACCCAGTCTACCAGGTTCTTCGGCGGAATATGATCCGGTGAAGAATAGTTTGTAAACGCAACCAGTGCAGAGAAAACAAGCGGAATAACCGTAAAAATAGCAATCATAAGAACAGACGGTGCTACTCCGATAATTGGGAATGCAGTCTGTGAAAGCTCGTTTCTTGTTTCTGCAAGAGTGGGGAAACGTCCGTTTGCAACAATCTGCTTTGCATCTTTTCTTGCAGAGCGGATATTGCTTATATAAAAGACAATAAAAATCGCAATAATAATGAGGGTCAGGATTCCCTCTACCATCATAAAAATTGAATGGTCAAGCAGCCTTACCGGTGTTCCGGCCGGTTTTGGGGAACCGAGCGTAATAAGACCATAAATTGACTTTGGAATACCGAAATCAAATACCGGAGTGCAGCCCAATATCATAAGAATTTCAAAAATAAGATACAGTGCGCCCCTGAAGTACTGCTTCAAGAACAGAATGTGGCCCATTCCCATGCAACAAGAGGAAGCAATTGTTGCATAAAGTGGCAGAGCCGGGTTAACCTTTGACGGGTTTTCATTTTGCCTCATCAAAAACTCCTTGTTTTATTTTGCAATGGTGGCAATTAATTTTTACGAAAAAAAACCGCGGAAAGAGAATGCACAAAAAATCTCTCTCCGCAGTTATTATTTTTGAAAACGCTTAGCGGGCCGATTCCATTGCCTTTGCAGCACTGTTAAGATCGGTTACTACATCGTCTCCGTCCCAGATTCCGCCGTAAGCACTGTTCATTGCTGACCAGTATGTGCCCATCTGTGGGATAGTTGGCATCGGAACAGCGTACTTTGTCTGCTCAAGGATTCCGTTGCTGAGAGGATCATCTGTTGAGATGTCCTTGCGTGGTGGAATCTGCTTTGTAAACTCAAAGCGGCGAAGAAGATTTACGCGTGAAGTAAGGAACTTTGCAAAGTCCTCTGCTTCTTCAGGATTCTCTGAGTATGCGCTGACGAATGCAAGGCGTACACCTGAGAAAGAAGTTGCAGGTTTTCCCTGTCCGGGGAATTCAGGAAGAGGAGCGATTCCAAAGTTGATTCCGCTCTTTTTAAAGTCAGTAGTCTTCCAAGGACCTGTGATAATCATTGCAGCCTTTCCTTCTGTGAAAGAAGAGTTGCAGAAGTCGCCTGTCATATCTGCTGAAGGAACGTCAAGAATCTGTGAGCGAAGGCTCTGGAAGTACTTGAGACCCTGTATAGCTTCGGGGCTGTTGATGTTGTGCTGAGCACGATCATCACCGTTTGGTCCGAAAAGTTGTGCTCCGAAAGATGACATGAACATATATCCGTAGTATCCGTCGCCTACTGCCCAAACGAGAGCATACTTGTTCTGTGACTTGTCATTGAATGTCTTTGCAAACTTGATTATATCGTCCCAAGTCTTTGGTGGTTCAGGAATAAGATCCTTGTTGTAGAAAAGACCGTATGTCTCGATTCCGAGTGGGTGTCCGTATACACTGCCTTTGTATGAAGCACCCATCTTTGCTGCGTCAACAAATGAATCAATATAAGATGCATCTTCGATTGGAAGAACGTGTCCTCCGTTTACAAGCGCACCAATATGATCGTGGGGAGCTACGAAAATGTCTGCTCCTACTCCTGCAGGTCCGTCAAGTTCAATTTTTGCGCGTGCATCTGTAGAAGCAACAGGCTCATACTTAATCTTAACGTTCTTGTTGAGTTTCTGGTATTCCTTTGCTGCCCAAAGAATATAACTCTTTTCAGGACCGTCAGATTCCCAAACCGTAAGGTTTACTTTTTTTGCGAATACGCTTGTTGCACAAAGAGCGACCGCAGCCATAAGACAAAGTGTCTTTTTCATTTTTTCCTCCTATTTCGCCGGCGTTTTTACCGGAAAACTTACTGTATTATTGAACGCAGATAACTGTTGCCGTAAGCGGTTCCAGAACTACGTTTTTTCCTTTTATAACAACTCCCTCAGGTATGCTTATTGCAGTTGTTCCGGCTGTATTTGCGTCTGCAAGAACTTCTGCATTTTTAAGATTCATCTTTGTTTTGACAGTTACTTTTTTTGTACTGCAGTTGAATGCAACAATGTAAGTTTTTTTGTCTGCTTTAACTGAATATGCAAGAACCTGGCTTTCTTCATCACCGGTATTTATAAACTTCACCGACTTCTGTACAAGGTCTGCGTCCCCCAGTCTGAACGCTTCTGTGTTTTTTCTTAAAGCAACAAGGCCTTTAGTGTACTCAAGAAGGTTTTCGTACTGTTCATCCAATGTCCAGACAATCTGATTTATGTTGTCAGAAGAATCATAACTGTTGCGTACAAAATTATTTATGCTTTCTGCACGCGCTTTGTTTACATTCGGTTTTGTACGGCCGCGTTCCTGTCCTGCATGAAGGAAGGCAATCCCCTGAGATGTAAGAACAAGCGCGTTTCCAAGCTTTATTCTGCTTATCACTTCGGCTGTATTCTGCGGTTCGGCAAGGTGCACATTGTTTACAACAGCATCATGCAGAGTAAGTCCGTCATGGCACACAAGATACTGCAGGTTGTCGCCCGGGTCGTCTGCCCTGTAGTTTGCAGTCGGAACACCGCATATGTTGCTGAACAGCCGCGCGGTATTCACGCTTTTGCCGGTAATAAAACCAAGTCCTGTTTCGTTAAAGCCGCCTGCCTTTACAAGATCACGTAACTCGTCGTTAAAGACAGCAACATTATCTGTCTTTTTCATGTAGTTCTGGTCCATTCCAACTGTACCGCGCTCACCGTTGTACATCTTCCAGCCTTCGCCTTCAAAAAGAACACTCGGGTTAACTGCGGCGCATGCTTTATATGAATCTTCTACAGAAGAAGCTTCCATAAGTCCCATAAGATCAAAGCGGAATCCGTCTGCACGGTAATTTTTTACCCAGTGTTCCGTTGAATCTGTCACAATGCGTTTCATCATGGCGCGTTCAGTTGCGGTATCGTTTCCGCAGCCAGAATTGCTCTTAAAACCGCCGTTTTCGTTCATTCTAAAATAATAACCTGGAACAATATCGTCAAGAAGAGCAGCATTTCCCATGTGATTGTAAACCACATCAAGCAGAACACCCATTCCAGCTTTATGGATTTCGTTAATAAGTTCGCGCAGTTCCCTTACTCTTGCGTAGGGATCAGAAGCGTCAGAGGCATACCAGCCTTCGGGAGTAAAATAATTGTGCGGATCATAACCCCAGTTGTAGTTGCTGCCGTTTACGACGCCGCGGTTATCATAAGATTTGTCTGTTTCGTCATTATTATAGAAGTTAAGAACAGGTAGAAGCTGAACATGTGTAATTCCAAGTTCCTTAAGATACGGAATTTTTTCTATAAAGGCTTTATATGTTCCCGGAACAGCTTTGACACTGGAATCGTTTCCAATCGTAAAATCACGTACAGAAACTTCGTAAATTACAGCATCCTCCCTTTTTGCAAGATTATAATAAGGAGCATCCATTCCGCCTTCGGGAAAAGCTTTGGGGCTGTTCAAGTCTACAATTGCTGCACGACCACAACCGCCAAGATTTTTATAAGCCGCCATTGATTTTGCATAAGGGTCAAGAACTGTTACCAAACCCTTTGAATTCTGAAGCGTATAGTCATAGAACATTCCGTCGGGGTTTACGCGGGAAAATTCCGCAGTCCAGACACCGGTAGAAGAATCAAAAGTCATCGGAACCGTGTAGTCTGCCTTTGATGCATCACCCTTTTTATAAATATTTACGCGTACATTTGAAGATGTCGGAGCCCAGAGATTAAAGCGCACTTTTCCATTTGAATAAGCGGCTCCAAGTTCAACATCTGCCCCCGGAATCATAGACTCTGCGAGTTTTACAGAAAGCTTGCGGCTGTCTACTGCAACTGTTCCGCGGAATGCTGCGTTTGAAACAGCCAGGCTGTCACTTACAGAAACTTTTTCGTTGAGCTTTATAAGAATGCGTGAAGTAAAATTGTCATTTTTATCTGTAGAATCAGCATTTGTTACCGAAAGAACATCGTAAACTTTGCCGGACCTATTCTTTACTGTAAAACCGAAATCAGATCCGTCCAAAGAAAGCGCATATTTTCCTGACAGCGTAAGGCTTATACTGTCCTGTGAAAGAAGTTCTGCAGACACAAAAGAAGGTTTATACTCTTCTGCTGCATAGGTATTCTGGTCGCCCGAAATAATTGCAACTTTATTTGATTTTTCTATATTCCAGATGCGGTCATCACTGCCGTCTTTTGTCCAGCCGCCGTCCTGTCTTACAATAAGGCCTACTGTTCCGTCAGAAGAAACGGGTTTTATTCCGCCGCTGGAAGAACCGTCAAGTGCAAAGCGCATGTATGCAACGCCATCGGTAACGCTCCAGTCCTGTGAATATTTCCACATAGAGTTTCCGTCTCCACCCGGAATAGCCCAAATCCACAAAGCCCAGTTTTCGTAAGAAGCATCATCTCGAAGATAATATACAACAAGTTCATTTTCAGAAGGATTTACTTTTTTGTCTGCCTTAAGGATTTTCTCAAGTCCTGCAGGAGCTGCATTTTCAAATGTACCCGGAACAGCATTCTGTGCCGTCGCAAAAGAAATGCCTGCAAGAACCGCAAGAACCAGTATGTAAATTTTCCTAAAAATATTCATCGTTTCCCCGTAAAAAGTTGGCGGAACGGAGAAAATCCCCGCCCCGCCTGCCAGTAAAACACATCCTATGAATGCACTGCCACCTGGCGAAATATCGCAAAGGAGGTTAAGCGATACTTCTGTTATAATATTATCCTATATTTGCAATTATAATTTGTCAAGAAAATATATACTTTTATCCTAAAAATAATATTGAGAGCTTTTTTTTTATATAATTTAATGAATTTTATTATGTTTTTATCAAAAATACGTCAAAAACTGCAAAAAATTACTGGAAACGTTTCCTGCGGAATTTTTTTATATAATTTTCGCCATCAATCAACACGTGAAAACCCAATAGACACGCACTTTAAGACAAGAAACAAAAAAAATAATTGAGAAAAACAAAAAAACTCCTTATAATTTATTTAGTTACAAAGAGACATTGCGGCCTGTCAAAAGGAGAAAAACATGGACTTTATAGAAGAAATGAAAAACTCGGGTGTAGATACAGACAATGCACTCGAACGCTTTATAGGAAACACCGCTTTTCTTGAAAAAATGCTTAAAAAAATGCCTGCAAGCGTACAAAATCTGGAAGTTCTCAAATATATAGAAGAAAACGACATAAAAACAGCAACAGAAAATGCGCACACTCTCAAAGGAATGGCCGGAAACCTTTCGGTAACATTCATGTATGAAGCCTACACAAAAATCACTGATTATTTAAGGGCAAACGACATTGCAGCCGCCACTCAGCTTCTGAAACAGACGCTTCCCGCGCAGGAACAGTTCATTGCAAAGATAAATTCATTTCAAACAACGTAACTTTACAAAAGTCAGGAGGTTTTATTATCAGTATGAAAAAACAATCACATAAAGGCATTATTTCTGCAGGAATGTTCGGACTTGCCGGTCTTATACTTGCATCCTGCGCAGCAAAAGAAAACATGACAATTAAGCTTCAGGGAAACCCAAGTACAGGCTACACTTGGAATTATGAATTTTCTTCACCCGGAATCATTGAAATTAACGAAAAAAGTGAATATACAGGAAAGGACGGCGTAACAGGTGCCCCTTCAAACTACACTTTTACAATAGTTCCAAAGAAAGAGGGTTCAACAACGGTTACATTCTCGTACGCAAGGCCGTGGGAAGATTCCGAACCCGAAGAAACTGCACAATATTCAATTCTTGTAGGAAAAGATCTTTCTGTTTCGATAACACCGCTCAAGTCCGGCGGCACTGAGTAAACGTTTTTGCAATAAGTTCAGCACAACCGGCAATTCTTTCGCAGGGGACAGACGAATAACTTATTACAAAATAATGTTCTGCCACTGCGGGAGGATTTTCATAATATGAAGAAAGCGGTTCCATTTTTATTCCGTGTTCAAGAAGTTTCTGCCTGAATTCCTGATCGGTACAGATAAGGTCAAATCTTGCAAGGAAATGAAGCCCGGCGTTTTCTTCAAGAATTTTTATTCCGCCGTGCAAAGAATTTTTTTCAAGCCCTTCTATCAATAAATCACGCTTTGTTCGGTAGGCTTTTCTCATTCTGTTTATGTGCTTTTCAAAAAAACCGCCTTTCATAAAACGCGCAAGGGCATACTGTTCAAAAGCAGGCACCGTGCACGAATAAAAACCCAGCCTTCTGTTGAATTCTTCCATAAGCTGAGGCGGAAGTACCATGTAACTTATGCGGATTGTAGAAGCCAGGGTTTTTGTAAATGTATTCATGTAAATTACGTTTCCCAAAGCGTCTATGCTCTTTAACGTCGGCAACGGCTTTCCCGTAAACCTGAACTCGCCGTCGTAATCGTCTTCTACAATGTAGCGGCCGTTCTGCTGTGAAGACCACGAAAGAAGTTCGTATCTTCTGGAAACAGGCATTACGAGTCCCAAAGGAAAATGGTGTGAAGGTGACACGTGAACAACTTCTGTTCCTGTTTCTTTAAGCGCGTCTATTTTTATTCCGCTTTCGTCCATGTCCAGAGTTTTGCAGCATACACCGTAACTTGAATAAATTTTCTGTATTTTGGAATAGCCTGGGTTTTCCAAAGCATATTTTTTTTCAAAGCCCAGAAGCTGAATCAAAAGGCCGTAAAGGTATTCTGTTCCCGCCCCCACAACAATACAGAGCGGATCTATATTCATGCCCCGGAATGCACACAGATGTTCTGCTATTGCCGTGCGCAGTTCAAGCGTTCCGGCGGCCGGTGAAGGCGTCATGAGTTCGTCCCGGTTTTCTGAAAGGACTGTGCGCACAATTTTTGCCCACACAGAAAACGGAAAGTCATCTGCAGAAGTCCTGTTTGCCGAAAAGTCTGCATAAAGATTCTGAGCCGCCGAAGAGGGGTGTTTTTGGGGTACAGAAGTGCGGGCGCCGGTTGTATGTGAAACGGCTGCGGTTATGTCAGCGACAAAAAAACCTCGTTGCGGTTGAGAACAGATATATCCTTCGTCTTCCAGAAGGGAATAGGCGTTTTCTACAGTCGAAACCCCAAGGCCAAGATTGCCGGCGAGTGCTCTGCGTGAAGGCAGCTTTTGCCCGGCGGCGAGGTTACCGCGCAGGATGTCTGTTTTTATAAGTTCGTACAGCTTGCGGTACATGGGGAGCGTTCCGTCCCTGTCAATTGCGTATGTTAACATAGGGCAGCCTAAAGCAGCGGCGCAAACAGCCTGAACAGTCCGTCTATAAAATGGCTTGCTATATTGCGCTCACTTCTGTATTTTTCTGTTACTTCACGGCACTGCGGGAAGGTAATTTCAAAGTCTCTTTTTATCTGTCCCACAGCGTCACAGTTATACATCAGTACACCGTCTTCAAAGTGGTAATAAAAACTTCTGAAATCAAAGTTTACTGTTCCGCAGGTCGCAATGCAGTCATCACTTACAACCTGTTTTGCATGGTTA
This sequence comes from Treponema peruense, assembly GCF_016117655.1. Classification (NCBI taxonomy): domain Bacteria; kingdom Pseudomonadati; phylum Spirochaetota; class Spirochaetia; order Treponematales; family Treponemataceae; genus Treponema; species Treponema peruense. The sequence continues at coordinate 630,763 of NZ_CP064936.1, read as the reverse complement.
AATCCGGGAGTATATTCAAAAATTCTCACCCTGCTACGAACAAGCCGCGTGTAATAGGAACGCGTAAGTTTGTAAATAATTTTTTTGTCAGGAATTCCGGGCGTTATTATTCTTACGTCTACACCTCGTTCGGCCGCAAGACAAAGCGCCTTTGACATTTCGTCCATTATGATGAGATAAGGTGTGCTTATGTAAACGTAATGCTTTGCGGCATTTATTATGTTCATGTAAACGTCTTCACCGGTGTGGGCGTGATCCATGGGGCTGTCTGCATAAGGCTGAATAAAACCGGCACTTTTTGCAGAAGGTTCACTCTGCGAAAGATATTTGTCAAAGTTGTCAATATTTCTTTCTTTAATATTTATGGCATTCCATGTTTCAAGAAACATCATCGTAAGGCTTTTTACTGCATCGCCTTCAAGCTTTACCCCAGTGTCTTTCCAGTAGCCGTGCGGGTGCGTTATGTTAAAGTATTCGTTGGCAATATTGTATCCGCCTGTAAAACCTATTTTTCCGTCAACTACGGTTATTTTTCTGTGGTCGCGGTGATTCAAAAACACATGGAATACAGGGAACAGAACGGGGTTAAACACGCGGCATCTTATTCCTTCGGCTTCGAGTCTTTTTTTGAATGAATATGTTACGTAGCTTATACTGCCTATGTCATCGTAAAGCAGACGCACTTCCACGCCTTCTGAAACTTTTTTTACAAGAATTGATTCCAGTTCGTGAAAGGCTTCGGTGTCTTCTACTGCAAAATATTCCATGAAGATAAATTTTTTTGCATTTTTTACCGCCTCAAGCTGAACTTCAAATGCGTCAGAGGCATGGGCAAAAAATTTTGTGTCAGTTGCATCATAAACCGGAAAGTGCGATTTTGTCGAAACATACCGGAACATATTGGCAACAGTAAAATCTGTGCGCTCCAGTTTTTTTAAGACAGTACCGTCGGCAGGAAGAAGAGGAAAAAGCTGCGAGTCCATTTTGGCATAGCGTTTTTTCATAAACCCCGTTGACTCGTATACCGTAAACCAGATGTACATAAAAATTCCCAGAACAGGGAGCGCAAATATAAGTATTGTCCACGATATTTTCTGTGCCGAATTGATGTGGGTTCCGTAGATTACAAGAACGATAAAAAACGAAAGTGCAGTAACAGCCATTGAAATCCAGCGGTAATACTGGCCAAGTATTGTAAAGGCAAGTACGAACCACACTCCCTGAAGAAGAATAAGAAACGCCGCGACTATAAGCCTCAAAAGACCGTTGCGGCGTTCAGATTTGTTTTTGGAACGCTTCTGTACATTCTCTCTGTTTTTCATCTCTGCACTATCCTTTTTTCCATATAAACCATGTCATACCATTCGCCGAATTTGTATGCGCAGGAAGTGAATTTTCCCACTGTTTCAAAACCCATTGCGGCATGAAAAAGAATACTGCCATCTGTAAGATAAAGGTCATCTTTTCGCGGCGTTGCGGCTATTTTTGCGTAAAGGTTTGTTATGTGCATTAAGGAGAGCCTGTTTTCCATCTCGCTGTAAAGACGGCGGCCCAGTCCTTTTCCGTGATAGTTTTTGTCTATGTAAACAGAAAGTTCCACACTGAAGTCGTATGCCTTTCTTTCGCTGAATCTTGAAGCGTAGGCATAACCGACGATTGTTCCGTCACAGACAGCCACGATGAAAGGGTAAACGGCCAGCGTTTTTTCTATTCTTGCACGGAACTCTTCTTCTGAAGGTACATCATACTCAAAGGTAATTGCGGTTTCTGTAACATACGGTGCGTAAATTGAAAGCAGTTTTTCTGCATCATCCGGAACAGCACTTCTTATTTTAATTTCACTCATTTTTTCTCTTCCTGCATTTTACAAACTTTTATAATTTATGAATACTGCCATGAGTATAACGCGGTTTTTATACTTTTAACACAGATATTATTGAATACAGACATTGTTCTTACTATAATATTATCGATTTTTCGGAAAGAACCATCAGTTTATAAACAGCACAACAGGCAGAATGTTACAAAAATTACTTTTTCTGCCGCAAATTCAGACAAAGAAGGACAAAACTATGCTTGCACAGATTCTGGCCGTCGTTATTTTCGTTGCAATGTTTGCATTGATTATAAGCGAAAAATTTGAACGGCACTATGTAACGCTGGTCAGCGGCGCCCTTACGCTGCTTCTTGTATTCGGACTGGGACTGCACAGCCTTGAAGCAGTAAAGCACACCCTTAACATCGGAAGCATTTTTACTGCCGGTTTCTGGTACCAGTCGGGTTCAGCCTCAGAATCTTCCGGCGGAATCAACTGGGCTACGATTATCTTTATTGCCGGCATGATGGTCATGGTAGAAGGAATGGCCCGCGTAGGCTTTTTCAGATGGCTGTGCATGCTTATTGCAAAGACCGTTAACTACAAAACAAAGCTTATCTTCATTACATTCATGCTTATGTCTACAGTGCTGGCAATGTTTATTGACAGCATTACGGTTATTCTGTTTCTTGCTGCCGTTACCGTTGAACTTTCACACCTGCTTAAATTCAACCCGGTGCCAATGATTCTTGCAGAAATTTTCTGTGCAAATCTGGGCGGTTCTGCAACAATGTGCGGTGATCCGCCAAACATAATTATTGGTACTTCGTTCGGCTATTCTTTCGGCGACTTTATAATGAATACAGGTGCCATGGCAGGAATTTCACTTGTCTTTACGCTTATTTTCTTTTACTTTTCGTTCAGAAAGGAACTTGTGTCTGCAGATTCAAACATTGACACTTCTACTTTCCCCAGTCCCGAAAGTGCCATTAAAGACAAAAAAGGATTTGCCGTAAGCTGCGTTATTTTCCTTTGTGCCGTTGTTATGCTCGTAACACACGCCATGACAGGACTTACGGTTGCCACAATCGGTGCGTTTATAGCAGCTGCAACAATTCTTACTTCCATAAAACATACCGGCGAAATAATGAAACGCGTGGACTACAAGACGCTACTTTTCTTTATAGGACTTTTTGTTGTCGTAGGCGGACTTGAAGAAACTGGCATTCTTAATATAGTTGCAGGCTTTATCGGAAAAATCAGCGGAGGTAACACTTACCTTATGATAGCAATCATCGTCTGGGGTTCGGCAATTGCCAGTGCCTTTATAGACAACATTCCGTTTGCCGCAACAATGATTCCTGTTGTACAGGCACTTTCTGTTTCTACAGGCGTTCCGCTTGAAACACTTGCATGGAGCCTTTCAATGGGAACAGACATAGGAGGAAGTGCAACACCTATCGGAGCTTCTGCAAACGTTGTGGGTACTTCAGTTGCTGCAAAATCAGGACACCCTGTCGGATGGGGCGAATACTGCAAAAAATCGCTGCCTGCAACCGTTATTGTAATGACAATCTGTACTGTGTTTATTTTTATACGATATCTGTAAATACTATCCAAAAACTGACTGCGAATTTTTCGTGGCCAGCTCAGTTTTTTAAATTCAGGGTTGCAAACACAGTCAACAGGATTTACAATTTTATGGTTAAGACCAGCATGGGGGAAATATGGACAAACAGATAATAATTTCTATAGGACGCGAATACGGAAGTGGCGGTCACGAGATTGGACGCAAGATTGCAAAATTGCTTGACATTCCTTTCTACGACAGAAATCTTCTTGACGAAATTGCTGACGCAAAAAATGTTGACGCAAAGAAACTTGAAAAATATGACGAGGCACCCAGCAGAATGTTTCTGAGTAGAACCGTCAGGGGGTTTTCAAACTCACCGTCAGTCAACATTGCCGAGATGCAGTTTGATCTTTTGAGGGAAAAGGCGGCGGCTGGTGAATCTTTTGTAATAGTCGGACGCTGTTCTGAAGATTTGTTCAAAGAGGTAAAAGGTCTCTTTTCTGTATTTATTCTGGGCGACTACGAAACAAAGCTTGACCGCGTAATGGAACGCCGCTCTCTTTCTGCAAAGGAAGCTGCTCTTGCCATAGAGCGCCATGACAGAAACAGAAAGGCATACCACAACCATTTCTGCAACGGAAAATGGGGTGACTCACGCAATTATGATATGTGCATTAACAGTAGTCGCCTTGGCGTAGACGGAACAGTAGAATACCTTAAAGACTACGTGGACCGCTTTATAAAGACACTGTAACAATAAGATTATTCTACCTGATGGTGGATTATTATTATTTGAAAGATAAGGCCGGCTGTTCCGAATTGAACAACCGGCCTTATTTATTATTCTGGAAGGACCAGATCACCTTCTTTTATCCATCCTGCTTTTCTGAGTGCGGCAGAAAACAGCCATGACAGAAGTCCTGGCAGAATAAAACACACAAGCACAAGACCAGCCCAGTCCATAAAGCCTGGTGTTACCGGAACAGCACCGTGAAGGACTGCAGCGGCAGAAGGCTGGAACCATCCTGTAATAACGCCAATCTGTCCTACAAAACCGCAGGTTCCCATTCCCGAAGAAACAGCAGCGCCGTTCATTTCCATCTTAAAGAGACATGTTGCAACGGGGCCTGTAATCAAAGATGCAAGTACCGGCGGAATCCATATACGCGGATTTTTTATTATATTCGGCATCTGAAGCATGGAAGTTCCCAGTCCCTGTGAAAGAAGACCACTCCACCTGTTTTCCTTAAAGCTCATTACTGCAAAACCGACCATCTGTGCACAGCAGCCTGCAACCGCCGCGCCTCCTGCAAGCCCCGTAAGTCCAAGAGCTGCACATATTGCCGCAGAACTTATAGGAAGTGTAAGAGCCACGCCTACAACGACAGAAATAATCATTCCCATTACAAAAGGTCTGAGTGTTGTTGCCCAGACAATGAGGTTGCCGAAAGACGCGGCTGCTTTTCCGATGATTCCGGCACAGAGAACAGTCAAAAGTGCCCCGGAAAGAATCGTAACAAAAGGGGTAACAATTATGTCTATCTTTGTCTTTTTGCTTACGAGGGAACCACATTCAGCCGCAAGTATACTTATAACAAGAACTGCAAGCGGACCGCCCGCCCCTCCTGAAACATTCGCTGCAGAACCTACAGCAACCAGACAGAAAAGAACCAGCGGTGCAACCTTCATGGCATATCCTATTCCGACAGCCATTGCAGCGCCTACAACATGAGGGTCAGTGGCAAAGTTTCCTGCATTTACAAGGAATTCAAAGACAGGATTTGTTCCGAGCCGCAAAAGCTGCTGTCCGAAAGTCTTTACAATTGTTCCGATAAGAAGCGAGGCAAAAAGTCCCTGCGCCATTCCGCTCATAGCATCAATAAGATACCGCTTGACGTACTTGTTCATCACGTCCTCCATGAGAAAAAAAGAAAATGTAGTGTTGATATACTCGTTGATGTGGGATAAGAGACTTCGTAAGCTCATTAGACAGTAGTTTTCTGCCGCCGTTCATCACAAACGTAACATCTGGAAATATGCCGCATTTTAACAGAACATAAAGATATTTTCAACCACGGGGAAAAGATAATGCCCACTTGTTTTACAAGTACGCAGCCTGCGGCGGTATAAAAATTGCCTAGGAGTTTGACCATCTTATTAGCATAAAAATTTGCAAATCATTTCAAATCTTATAAAATTCCAGATATGGAAAGATTTGTTGATGTAGACCGTGACACTCCGTTTTTGTTTGAACAGGATTTGAGGGACTGGGTTCCAAAAGATCACATAGTACACTTTATAATAGAAGCAGTTGAGGCAATTTCACCGACAGTGACTTATCATGTAAATGAAAGAGACTGCGGAAGTAAGCAGTTCAATCCTGTAATGATGACCGAACTGCTTATGTACAGTTACTCAACAAAGAGGTTTTCTGCCTATGCAATTGAAAAGGCAAGTTATACAGATATTCCGACAATGTACATAACCTGTATGAAACATCCTGACCACAATACAATCAACAATTTCAGGAAAAATAACAAGGAAGCATTCAGAGAAGTTTTTGTAAAAGTCCTTCTTCTGCGCGACAAAACGCGAGCCTCACGGAAAAACTGTAGAACAGCTTTTTGAAAATCTACCTTCTGCACTGCCGGAAGAAAATCCAGAAGAGCAGATGACAACCGACAAAATGCAAAAGAGACTCAAGACGAAACCCGGACAGAAAATTTACAATAAACGTAAGATTACTTCTGAACCTGTATTCGGAATTATAAAACGGGTCATGGGGTTCCGTCAGTTTCTTATGCGTGGGATTGATAACATTTCCATTGAATAAGATTTGGTTACTACAGCTTACAATTTAAGCCGCATGTATGCCTTGAATCTTGCAAAAAACAAATAAAAGACAAGATTCAAAAAAAAATAAACAAGCTCTTTAATTTGTGAAAAAGAGCGTGTTTTAAGAAGTTAAGATGGTCAGACTCCTAGTATATTCTGCATTGAATATAGTTACTTTTCAAGATATAATAATCGTATGGCAGAATTAAAACTTTTTCCAATTGGGTTGCAGGATTTTTCTCAGATTAGGCGCAACGGTTATTATTATGTAGACAAAACAGACATTGTTTATAAAATGACACATACAGACCGCGTTTATTTTTTGAGCCGTCCGCGTCGTTTTGGAAAATCACTTTTAATTTCGACATTGCGTGATTATTTTTTAGGAAAGAAAGAACTTTTTGAAGGCCTTGCAATCGAAAAACTCGAAAAAGAATGGAAAAAGTATCCTGTTTTTCATTTAAGTTTTGCAGGAACAAAATTTACAGATTTACAAACTTTTCAAATTTATATGAATTATAAACTTGGTGAATTTGAAGAAAAATATCAGATTACAAATAAAAACGGTTATGAATGGGGAAGTCGTTTTTCAGAACTTCTTAAGGCTGCATACGAACAATCTGGCACAGAACCTGTAATTCTTGTAGATGAATACGATGCGCCGCTTTTGGATACAATGGATAATCCTAAACTCCAGCTTATTCTAAAACAGGAAGTGCGCAAGCTATTTAGTCCGTTAAAAGATATGGGTGGAATTTTAAGATTTGTTTTTTTGACAGGAATCAGCAAGTTCAGCCAACTGAGTATTTTCAGTGAATTGAATAATTTAAAAGTTATTACAATGAAAGATGATTATGCTGCTGTTTGTGGAATTACAAAAGAAGAACTTTTTTCTCAAATGAAGAGCGAAATCCAGGCGCTTGCAGATAAAAACAATATGACCTATGACGAAGCCTGTGCTGCTCTTACTCAAAAATATGACGGTTATCATTTTACAGAAAAGTCACCTGATATTTTCAATCCGTTCAGTTTACTCAATGCTCTTTCTGACAGTAAACTTACAAATTATTGGTTTGCAACAGGAACACCGACAATTCTTACGCGTCTAATAAAAAAATACAATATGGATCCTGAAAGTTTTGACAAAGGATTTCCTGCAACACTTGAAATGTTTGACGCTCCGACAGAAACGGCGACAAATCCAATTCCTATGCTTTATCAGAGCGGATATCTTACAATCAAAAATTATGACGGCTATGAATATACACTTGGATTTCCAAATGATGAGGTGCGACTGGGCTTTGTAAAATCACTTATGCCTTATTACGCAACAGAAGATCAAATTCAAAATGACAGTTTTATTTTAAGAATAACAAAGGCTTTTCGTGAAAACCGTCTTGAAGATGCACTAAAAGAAATGAAAGCCTTTTTGTCTTCGATTCCGTATAATGCAGAAAAGCAGGATGAAAATCACTACAAAACTTTATTCTATTTAATTGCAAGATTGTGCACGCCGTATGTAGTCCGCACAGAAGAAGCAAGTGCTGCCGGCCGAAGTGATATGGTTGTAGAAACAGAAAGTGCTGTTTATGTTTTTGAATTCAAACTCGACGGAACAGTAGAAGAAGCACTTACGCAGATTGATTCAAAAGGATATCTGATTCCGTATTCAGTTACAAAAGATAAAAACGGCAATGACAAACGCCTGGTAAAAATCGGCGTAAGTTTTGATGCAGAAAAGCGTACACTTGGCGAATGGAAGATTGTAGAAAATTGAATTTAAGTTGATAAATTTTCTGTTATGTGTTATAATATGCATAATAAACTAAGGGGAGATGTAAGTTATGCAGCGCGACATGTTCTGTTCTGAAATAACTGTCTCTTTTTATAATTCAAATCACATCTGTCCAAGATAAATTAGGTGCTTTTTGCAGAACCTTCGCATAAAGAAATTCTACGGGCAGAGCGGGAATGCGGTGAGAACGCAGATTTGGATCGCGCTGATTGTCTATCTGCTGTACCTGAAACTCCGGCAGATGAGCCGTGAGTCGTCAAAGAGCTTCACACATTTTTGCTGCGAGATTGCAGTCTGTCTTTTCGAGCGCAAGGATTTGTTCGAATGGCTCTCTGGCACTCCGCCTAAGAAATGTTCCGCTCCTGTCGGACAGCCCGTGCTGGATTTCGGGATTGGAGATTATCTTGGACAGTAGTGAATTCAAATAGGAAAATTAAGGCATATTCTTTATATAATGCATAAGAAATGTGCCTTTTTTTGTTTTAAATCAAAAAATTATATTGTGGGGGTATTTTTATGAAAAAGCCAATTTATTTTTTGTTATGTGTTTTTCTTTTTTTGGGAATAAACTTTTCTTGTAGTTTTTCTGATAAAGATGATTCATCAAAAGATTTTAACAATCAAGAAACTGTGTTAAGTATTCCGTCAATTTCTCCAAGTGGCGGAGATTATTCTGAAGGAAAAAAGACAATTTCTTTAACAAGCGAAACAGCGAATTCTGTAATTTTTTATACGACAGACGGAAGTGAACCTTCTTCGTCTTCTTCTATGTACACTGAATCTTTTTCAATTATTGGTTCAAAAACTATTAAAGCTGTAACTTATTCAAAAGATTTAAAAACTAAAAGTGCTGTTGCAACTGCCGTTTTTAATTTAAATGCAGGTAAAACTCAAAGTCAATTGGGTGTTGTTACAGGTAAAATTGGACTTTCTCCATCTTTAAGTCCAGATGTTCAAAATGCTATAAAAGATTCAAAAATTTATATTTATAGCGACGATTTACCCGGTGTTGTAAAACAAGGAAAAGTTGGTGAAGAATTTTATTTTGACGGATTAGACACTTCAAAATCTTATTCTTTTTATTTTACAAATAATAAACCTTCTGTGTTTCAAGAAAGTAAAAATAGCCGAGCTATAGATTATAATGCAACTTTATTTGATAAAAATGGAAATCCAATTGTTGCGGTTGAAATTTCAAATGTAAAACCTGAAGAAGGAGCCGGCGTTGATTTAAGCGAAGTTGAACTTGATGCAACCGGCTCAATAAAAGGAAAAGCTTTTAGGTATAATGTAAAAGGAGAACAAGAAAGCGATAATTCAGGAATTTCTGTTTTTATTCCTGGAACTTCTTATGTAGCTTTAACTGATGAAAACGGTAATTTTGAAATTTTAGGTGTTCCACAAGGATTACATACAATCAGGGCTACTTTGTCCGGTTATAATTTTGCTCAAAAAGAAAATGTTCTTCTTAAAGCGTCAGAAGAAGATAAAGAAAATCCACCTGTTGCAGAAATTACAGATGCTTTGTCTTTATATTTTGGTCAAGGAATTGTAAAAGGAACTGTATTATTAAACGATGAAATTGATGATTTTAGCGGAATTCAAGTTGTTTTAACGGACCGTACAAATTCTTACAATTATTCTGCAATAACAGACAAAAACGGATCTTGGGGTGTTACGGACGTTTATCCTGGAAAATATACAATTGAATTTATAAAAGACGGTTATGAAAGTCAAACTGTTTGCGATATTCAAATTATTGGTGCAAAGGTTACAAATGTTCCTCTTTTAAGTCTTTATGTAATAGGCGGTTCTTTAAACGGAAAAGTTTTAATCGATGGAAAAAGTGATTTTACCGGTATTTCTGTTTTAGCAGAAAATACAAATGGAAAAATGCTTTTTGCTCTTACAAATGAAGAAGGTAACTTTGCTTTTGAAAATGTAATGCCTGGAACTTGGACAATTAGTGCAACTTATGTAGGTTATTCAAAAATAAAAACTTCTGAAATTGTAGTTTTAATGGGAGAAACTTTAGATTTAGGTTTAATTGGCACAATGGAAAAAACAACTTATTCTGTTACAGGAAGTGTTGTTTTAGAAGGACAAGATAGTGGATTTGAAGGAACTTCTATTTTAATTACAAATGCAAATGATCCAAATGATACACAAACCACTGTTACAAATGTTGAAGGTGTTTACAATTTTAGTTCACTTAATCAGGGAACTTACATTCTTACGATTTCAAGAAATGAGTTTTTAACAAATTCCGGTGTTACAGTTGAAGTTGGATCTTCTTTAATTGCTGTTGCAGAAAGTGTCGTTTTAAAATCAAATGCAGGAATTGTTAGCGGAAACGTAACTTTAGAAGGAAAAGACAGCTTTGAAGGAATTTCAATTTTACTTTCTAATCAAAATACTGATACAACTTATTCAACAGTTACAGATTCAAACGGGCATTATGCTTTATCTGGAATAAAACCTGGAACTTATCGCATTCAAGCAACAATTTCTGGTTATAATACAAGTCTTAGCGATCCTTTTACTGTTTCTAGCGGAGAAGTTTCTATTCCTTCCGATCAAATGTTAAAGGTAAGTATGAGAAGTCTTTTTGGAACTGTAATTTTAGAAAATAAAACTGATTTTACAGGAGTTCGCATAACTGCAACAAAAATAACGGAAACTACAGAAATTTATTCAGCCCTTTCTAATTCAAGCGGAACTTACGCAATAGCTGGAATGACACCGGGTGAATACATTTTGTCTTATTCTTTTGAAGGTTATGTTTCTAAAACAAGTTCTTCTGTTTCTTTAACAGATAATTCTTCTATAGAAATTGAAAAAATTGAATTAAAAAAAGCAACCGGAAAAATTGCAGGAATTGTAAATCTTGAAGGCTGCACAAATCATTCAGGCATTAAAGTTGAATTAGTTGGAACAGATTACACAACTACAACAGATATTGATGGAAGATATGAATTTAGCGTTCCAAGTGGAAATTATCCCGGTGGCGTTAGTTTTACTAAAGAAGATTTTAAAGTTACAATGCAAGCCCAAACTCTTACAGTTTTAACAGATTCAACTTATGGAGTTCCGACTGTAGAAATGAAAGGAATTGCTGCAACAGTTAAAGGGAAACTTTCCATTTCAGGCTGGGAAGAAGGAAAATCTTATAAAGATGTTGTTTCTATTACAATTGACGGCGACGGTTTTGAAAAATTTTCTACAACAACAGATGACGATGGTTCTTGGCAAATTGATCACATTCCTTTAGGTTATGTAACTTTCCGTTATAAATCAAATAATATTCCAGATGTAACTCAAGAAATTAAAGTTGTGTCTTGTGATTTTGTAGATTGCGGAAGTTTAGAATTAATTCCGGACAGTGAACATTAAAAGGTTTTGCTTTATTAAATGGAATGAACGACAATGCAAATATTATTGTAACTGTTCAAACCGAAGGAAAAGACGATATTGTTTCAAGAACAGATTCAACGGGATTTTTTACTGTAAATAATGTTTTAGCTTCTGTAAATCACACAGTAACATTTAGTAAATCAGGATGGAATTCTTCAGATTTAACTGTAGAAAATCTTACAAAATTAGAAGAAAGAACTATTGCAGAAAGCGGAAGCGTTATTTTGCAAGATACAACTTCTCCTGTAATTGAAAGTGTTGTTTTAAATGAAGGAGCAAATTTTACTGACAATCCACAATTTTCTGTTTTAATAACATCAATAGAAGAAGGAAGTGGAATAAGTCAAATGGCTGTTCAACTTTATAGAACAACTGACGACGGAAAAGAAGTTTTGTATCCAACAGAAAAAAGTTTTGAACCTTTTAAAGCAAATTTTACTTACGATATAAGTTCTCTTCCAAAATCAATTTACGGTGGAAATGACGAATATAAGATTATAATTACTTTAAAAGATTTAAGCGGTAATGAAAGTCAAGAAAAAAGCGATTCAATTACACTTTCAGATCAAGTAAAAACTTTAAAAGGTGTTTTAACCGGCGAAGATTTACATCTTACAAAAGTAAACAGCCCGTATCGAGTTGAAAACAATATTTTAGTTGAAGAAGGCAATGTTTTAACAATTGATCCAGGTGTTGAAATTCGTTTTGCAGGAAATTATTACTTACGCATAAACGGTGAAATTAATGCTCGAGGAACAGAAAAAGAACACATTGTCTTTACAAAAACTGATGACGCTGAACTTATAGAAAATAATGATAGGTATTGGGATGGAAATGCTTGGGTTTATGATACAACGCAATATTATTGGAACGGTTTACAAGTAACAGATAAATCTTCAAGTTTAAATGTTGATTCAAATCAAAATTACATAAGCGGAAATATTTTTGAATACTGCGATGTAAAAGGAGCAATTTATCCATTTAACAAAGCAGAAAGCGGTTCTGCGTTTGTTTCAAATATGAATATTGATGACGGAAGTAATTTTTATAGTGGAGGTAAATCTGTTATAAAATCATCAATAATAAAAACGCATGTAAATATTGAAAACTATGCATATCTTGATTCTTCTACAGTTGAAGGACTTAGCGTTGGCTCATATTCAACTGTAAAAAATAATATTGTTTCAGGAATTGTTAATTTAAGTTCAGAAGTAGCTATGATTAGTGGAAATACTTTCCAAGAAAATACTTCATTTAATATTTCAAGTTCTACTCAAATTTTAACTAACGAAATTATTGCATTAAAAACTCCAATAAAAGTAGGCTCATTCAGTGGAAAATTCTCTTTTAACAAATTTACAGATTGTGGAGGAATAATTCTTGACGCAAGTTCTTCTCGTTATAGTAATCAGCAAGTTGTAGATTTTACAGGTAATTATTGGGGAACAGCTTACACTGAAGAATTAAACTTAATCGGTGCAAACAATAATGCAAGTTTTATTTCTGATTACTACGACGGAAACTTTGATTTAATTAAAATCGATTATTCAGGATGGGTAACAGGAGTAGACACACAAGCAACTGTAAATTCTATTTCAATTCCAAAAGCTGGAATTAGTAAAAACGGTTTAAAAGTAAAAGCTTTAGTAAAAGGAAGCAATTTTGATGCTTTAAATGTTAAGAATCTTGAATTTACTTGTAGCAATTCTTTAATTGTAGAAAATACAAAAGAATCAATTAAAATTTTAAGTCCAAAAGTTGTTCAAGTTGAGTTTACAATTCCAAGTGTAGCAGGTGAATACGAAATTACAGTTTCAAGCGGAAGTACTTCTGCAAAACAAAACTTTATTGTAAAAGATTATTCTGAGTTTGAAGTTGGAGACATTCTTTATAATGACGGAACACGCCTTTCAAAAGATGAAACTTATTCCGGAAGTGCAAGTCCGATTGCAGTCGTAATAGGCTTTAATGATTACGGAGCTGCGTTGGGTGTTGGGGTAAAACATAGTTATTCTTTACAGTGGGCTCTAAATGACACGACAGGTCATAACATAACTTTCTATAATATTATTTGTACATCGGACATATATGGAGCAGGAGCAGCCGATACAGCTGTATTTAGTGGCGACACAGACGGAAGCGACAACTGGCAAATGATTTGTATTGCAGATGAGCAAGGCGCAGCTGATGCTGCGACAAATTATCCTGCCTTTAATTATGCAAATACTTACAGCCAGCAAGATTTAAACTGTACAGAAGAATATGCAGAAGGCTGGTATTTACCAAGTATTGCAGAATTAAGGCAAATTTACAGAAATAAAGACGCTGTTAATAGTGCGCTTTCTAATTGTAATGGAATGCAGATTAGCGATGACTACTATTGGTCGTCGTCGCAGTACAATAACGTCGACTACACCGCGTGGAGACTCGATTTCAGTGACGGCTACCTCACCACCAACTACAAGAGCTACCTTTATTGTGTTTGTTGTGTGCGGGCCTTTTAAAAGCGTTGTTGCTTAGCAACATAAGCGATTTAACTATTTAACTATTTTTGGGGCTGTCTTAGAAGTTATCCAACACTTCATAAGGACAGCCTTTTTTTCATTCCAAAATCTTTTTTTCCAGAAATCGACTTTTCCCTGTTCGTTGGTTTCTTAGCTCTGTCTTGTAATTTGCTTAAAATCATAACCAAGCATCAATAATCCCCATTCTGTTCCGACTTTTTCAGAACCTCGAAGATGAAATCTGCGGAATTTTTGGTTGGCTTTTATCTGTCCGAAGACAGTCTCACACTCTGTCGAACGTTTTTTCATGAGTTTCTTATATTCATCTGTTGCGAGAAGATTTTTTACTTTTGATTTTTGTTCCAGCCAGTGTTCATTTCTTTGAACCATTCTTCCATACTCCGACTTTGTGCAAAGTTCCCTGAACGGACAGCCTTCACAATTGTCGCACTGGTAAACATCATAAGTTTGAAGATAACCGGAATGATTTTTCTTTGTTACCGTTTTTTTGTAGGGAACAGGATTTCCGGCCGGACAGGTATACAGTTTTTGATTTGAATCATAATTCCAGTTTTCAAAATTGAATGTTTTCTTTTTAAAACTTCGCTTTGTTTCTTTTTCGTAAGTTGAATATTTTATAGCACCAGTAATTCCATTCTCTTCAAGATAATCATAGTTTTCTTCACTCCCATAACCGGCATCGGCAATTATTGTTTCAAATTTGCAGTCCAGGCGGTTCATTACATTTTCAAGATGAGGTTTCAGAGTTCTTGTATCTGTTGGATTCGGAAATACATCATAACCGATTACAAAATTATTTTCAGTTCCGACCTGAATGTTATAACCCGGCTTGAGCTGTCCGTTGAGCATTGCATCTTCTTTCATGCGCATAAAAGTGGCGTCTTCATCTGTTTTTGAATAGCTGTTTCTTCCATTGAATGTCGCATTTGCTTTTTCGTATTTTTCTTTTCTTGGAAGATAGTCTTTTTCAATCAGCCGTTTTGCTTTTTTCAGTTTTTTTTTACGCCTTTTGATTCCTCGTTGATTGAATCTGCAATTTCATCAAGTTTCTTATTAATTTTGTCTGCAACAGCTTTGATTTCTTCACTTGTAACGGTAATGTCTTCACCAAGTTCAGCGAGATCTTTGTTGCCGTATTCTCTGTTTTCCACGTCTGTTATTTCTTCAACTTCTTTCAGGAATACACGGAGTTTTTCATCCAGTTTCTTTTCGTTTTTCTCAACTGCTTTTTTCCACACGAAAGTATATTTGTTTGAAGCGCTTTCAACCTTTGTTCCGTCAACAAAATATTTTTCAAGACTGACGAATCCTTTTATATTGAGAAGTTTTACGGTTGAGATGAAAATCTCTTCGATTGCATCCTTCAGTTTTTCTCCCCGGAATTTGTTGATTGTTCTGAAGTCCGGAGTCTGGTTTTCGGCAAGCCACATTACATTGATATTTTCGCGGCACTGTTTTGCAATCTGGCGTGAAGAATAAACTCCTGTCATGTAGCAGTAAATCATTACTTTTAAAAGCATGACCGGATTGTAACGGCTTGCTCCGCCACCTTTTGTATATTTTGCGAATATTTTTTCGATGTTAAGTTCATCTACTGTTTTGCTGACAGTTCTTACTAAATGATTCTGCGGAATCAACTCGTCCAGACTCGGTGGTAACAGCCATCTTTCTTCCTGGCTGTATGGTTTGAATGTGATTTTATCACTTACGCCTCTGCTCATATTTAAATTTTAGCACAGATGAATTTGTTTGTCATTAAAATAATGAAGGCTGTCTCGTACTTTTGAGACAGCCCCTTATAAAAATTTTATTATGGAGGTATGGGTGCAGTTAAGGCTCAGATTCTGTTTTGCTACGGTGAAGCAGAGCGAAGTCAGGTTTTGTACATTAAAAATGTAAAGACATTTTTTTGTAAAGGCGGCAGACTGGCCGGAATCTTAAAAGTCGGGTAACCAATCCTGCGGTAAATAAGCCAGATAATCCGGAATAACCAAATGGGGTAGAATTCTCTGCCCCAACATTTATAGTCTGCATTTGACCATTTTATGAAACATCATCTTGGAATAATGCAGCATTACAAAATGTATAATTTCAAAAGTAAACTTATAAAACACTGTTGCGGCATTTATTGGAAAAATTATTTTTCTTTTAAAATAACCCTTAAGAAAATTGTCTGGTCTTTTTTCAGTTTGCAGTTATAAGATTTATTTTTGGTCTGATAAAGGCACAGAACCAATTCATGTACATGTTTCAAAAGGAAAACCTTCTCCAAAACGGTACAAAAATATGGTTAATAAAAAACGGTGGTTGTATTCCTGCCAACAATGCTGCATATCTCTCTAATAACGAACTGAATACCCTTCTGGAATTTATTTCTGCCCAGTGGTTTTATATTTGTTCAGAATGGCAAACTCACTTTATAGATAAAAAAACAGGTTCTATTGTTAATTTGGTGAGATTGCCTGACCAGAAACCGTTTTACAATTCCGCTTTACCACAGCTCTGTTGCCTATGACGAAAAATGAAGGTATAATCCGGGGCAAGTATGTCTTCCAACGAATACCAGAAAAAACTGGACACAATTTTACAGGAAACACAACGCAACCCGGCAGAACACAAGCCTTCTCTTCTGCTCCATGCCTGCTGCGGTCCGTGCTCTTCCTACACAATAGAGTATCTTTCAAAATTTTTTGACATATACGTTTACTACTACAATCCCAATATTTATCCCCCGCAAGAATACGAAAGGCGGCTTTCAGAACTTGAACGCTTTCTTGGTGAATTTCCTCCTGCACTGGAATGCGGCGTAAAACTGCAGAAAACCGAATACATCCCGCAGGAATTCTACGAGGCAATACGCATAAAAGAAGAGCCTTCACTTGCTTCTGAAAGCGAAAAAGGTGAACGCTGCCGCCGCTGCTATGAATTCAGGCTTAAAAAAGCCTATGCCTATGCCGCAGAAAACGGCTTTGACTGGTTCTGCACGACACTTTCCATAAGTCCCTTTAAAGACGCAGACAAAATAAACACAATCGGCGCCGCACTTGAACAGCAAAATCCTTCGGGCCCAAAATGGCTCTGGTCTGACTTCAAGAAAAAGGGCGGCTTCAAGCGCAGTCTGGAACTGAGTGAACAATTCAGCTTGTACCGCCAGCAGTACTGCGGCTGCGTTTATTCTGCAAAAAACCGTCACGGCAAAGAGTAATTTTACCCCGCCAGGGCCAGCCGCATGTTTTGAGTTTTTTTTCGCCCATAAGCTGCAAGATAACACGCTCGGCATCGGCATGATTCCACACGTACTCGCCGAAAATATTCAGATCACGCCGGTTAAGCTCGCTTACAGCCGCCGCACTAAGGGAATCTGCATCGTAGGACTTTTTGCGGCGTCCCACAAGTTTCAATACGGCCCCTGCATCTGAGGCAAAAGGTGCGGCTTCTCCCCTTTCACAGACATCGCACCCCGAACACGCAGCCTGTTCACCTCCAAGAGCGTCAAGCAATATCTGGCGGCGGCAGGTTGTGCTTTCGGCGAACTTTGCAAGAACACGCTCGCGGCTTCCTTCCTTAAAAGAAGCATACCGTTCGCTGTCTGCACGGCTCCACAAAAGTATTGCCTTTGCAACAGAACCGTCCCTTCCCCCGCGCCCGGCTTCCTGCAGATAGGCTTCGGCAGTGGGGCTCGGCTCAAGATGGATTACGCAGTGAATGTCCTTTTTGTCCACGCCCATTCCAAAAGCGCAGGTGCAGCACAAAACCGCATCATCCCTGGGGTAAAACCATTTTTCTACGGCATCCTTTTCTTCACGCTCAAGTCCAGCATGGTAAAACTTTACTTTGTCACTTCCAAGATATGCAGCAAGTTCACGCGCCATGTCTTCTGCATTTCCCCTTGTTCCGCAAAAGATTATAAGCGGCTTTCTTTCCATGACAGCCAGCCTGAATGCAGCCCTTTTCTTTGAGTAGGCATTCACCACATAATAGCGTATATTGGGGCGGTCACTGTCGCTTCTTATTATATGCACCGGGCCGCCGAAAAGCACGTCTGATATACGCGAAAGAACTCCGGAAGACGCGGTTGCAGTAAAAGCCGTAACCACTTTGGGCTCAAGCGTTCTGATTATCCGGCCCAGTTCAAGATAGGCAGGCCTGAACGTGTCGCCCCATTCGCTTACACAGTGTGCTTCATCTATGGCAACATGCGCAATTTTACACAGGGCAAGACGTTCCGCAAGTCCTTCGGAAAGCAGAACTTCGGGATTTGCAAGAATTATTTTTGCCCCGTTTTGTATGCGCGCAAAATTTTCTTCACGCTCTTCTTTACTCTGACCGCCCCGGAACACCACACTTTCTATTCCGGCATCGTCCATGCGCCTTTTCTGGTCAGACATAAGGGCCAGAAGCGGGTATAGAACAAGGGTAGGCCCTTTGAGCAGCAGTGACGGAACAAGAAAACACATTGATTTTCCAGCTCCAGTAGGCAAAAGTACAATCTGTTTTCCATGGCACGAAAACTCGTCTTCGCTTTCGGGATTTTGTGCGCTGTCCAGAATGTTTTCTATTACAAGCCGCTGCCACGGGTAAAGGTACGAAATTCCGAATGCACGTTTTGCCGCCGCCATAACCGTATCTTCTGTATCTTTCTGCTGTTCATCTTCTGCCGTGCACTGTTCAAGATATTCAGTGCCGATTTTTTCCTGTTCGTTTTCAATCTTTTCCATTTTTCCTCCTGAAAGTCTGTACCCAACTTTGATTTCTTTAGTTGCCCTAACTTATATATAGAAGGCAATTTTTAATTATGACAAAAAATAACAAACTTTTTTCATATATTGATTTTTTTATATCTTTGTTCCATAATCCAAATATGGAAACACGCAATATTTTTGAAAACATTTCTTGTATTGACCACAGATACTCAAAGTCAGAATCTGCGGTTTTCGACGGTCTCACAAAATATATTTCTGAAGAGGCCAGCATCAGAAGCTGCGCAAAGGCAGAAGCCGCTCTTGTAAAGGCACACCTCAAGATCCGCGGACAGCTTACACAGGACATCTCTGACAAGCTAGACGTTATTGCCGCTTCAGTAGATCCAGAAGCTGTATATAAGGAAGAAGAAAAAACAAAGCACAATATCCGCGCTCTTGTAAACGTAATGAAAACAATGGTTCCTGCAGACCTGGGACCGCTTGTTCACCTTGGAGCAACCAGCGTAGATATTCTTGACACTGCCCTTTCCTGCCGCATGAGAGATGTTACAAAAAAAGTTGTACTTCCCGAACTCAAGGCTCTTGAAAAGGCACTGTGCGCTATTGCAGACCGCGAAGCAGAAACCCCGCAGGTAGGACGCACTCACGGACAGCACGCAGTTCCCATTACTTTCGGATGGTCAATTGCAGAATTCGTAAGCCGTCTTGGAAAATCAATTCTTCGCATAGAAGAACTCAGCGACCAGCTTAAGGGAAAACTTGCAGGACCTGTAGGTTCATACAACGGCCCCAGCATGATTGTAAAAGACCCAGAAGAACTCGAACGCATTTACCTTGAATTCCTTGGACTCAAACCAAGTGAATATTCAAACCAGCTTGTAGAACCAGAATACCTTCTTCGCCTTCTTCTTGAGATGAATGTTGCCTTCGGAATTATTGCAAACCTTGCAGACGATCTGCGCAACCTTCAGCGAAGCGAGATTGGTGAAGTATTCGAATACTTTGCTTCCACACAGGTCGGTTCTTCCACAATGCCGCAAAAACGCAACCCGTGGAACAGCGAACACGTAAAGTCTCTCTGGAAGGCAATGTGCCCGCGTGTAATTACTTTCTACATGGATCAGATTTCAGAACACCAGCGTGACCTTACAAACAGTGCAAGCCAGCGCTTTATTGCAGATTATGTTGCAGGATTTACAATGGCAGTTTCAAGAATGAAGTCTGTTGTTTCGGGACTTCAGGCAGACCACGAAAGCATGGCAAAGAACCTTGCAAGTGCCGGCGGAAAGGTAAAAGGCGGTGTACTTGCAGAACCGGCATACATTCTTCTTGGAGAAGCAGGTGTCAACGACGGTCACGAAGTTATCAGAAAGATTACACTCGAAGCAGAACAGACAGGAAAAACATTCTTCGAAGTTCTCAAAACACATACAGACGCTTACCAGAAGATTACTGCCCAGCTCGAAAAACTCGGCGTAGAAAACCCGGCTACTTTCTTCGAAGATCCTGCACGCTACCACGGACTCGCTGCCGTAAAGTCACGCAGACTTGCAAAGAAGTACGCAGAACTTATGGAAAAAAACAACTAGGCATAAGCGATGGCGGCGGAAAAACCATATACTGCGGCCATCGTTGGCTTGGGGCGCATAGGTTACAGCCTTGGACTGGACAAAAAAAGAGAGCAGCCCGCAAGCCACACGTCGGCATTAAATGACAATCCCCGCATTAAGATTATCGCCGGGTGCGATACGGACGAATGCGCACTCAAAGCCTGGCATGAAGCAAACAGAAAGGCCGCAGTCTACACAGACAGCGCAAACCTTTATGCCAGGCACCGCCCCGACATAATCGTCATTGCAGTAAACGAAAACGCACATCAGAAAGAAGCCGTAGAAGCAATCAAATCAAAACCAAAACTGGTAATTCTTGAAAAACCAGTTGCGCTCAACATGGATGAAGCAAAATACATTCAAGCTGTGGCAGAAAGTTTCGGAGTACCTGTTCTTGTAAACCACGAGCGGCGCTTTGCAGAAGACTTCAAAACGGCAAAAAAATATCTGTCTTCAATAGGGCCGGTCCAGTCAATAAACGCCTGTCTCTGTTCAAGTTTATGCGTATACAATCCGGCAGAAGAAAATTCCGGGGCATACAGTCTGCTTCACGACGGAACACATCTTGTTGACGCAGTTCTGTATTTTCTTGAAAAAGACTCACAGATTTCGGGAACAATACAAAAGGCTTACCACGAAGAAAAAAAGGGTGGCCTTCTTTCAATGGCAAAAAGCATTACCGAACAAAAGCCTTCTTTTACACTAAGCCAACTTCTTAACGAACCTGTTCTTACCGGAATATTCAGGGACGAAAAGCAGAACATAAGGCAGTTTTCTGCGCACTATTCCAACGGACTTTGCCCAGATATTACAATCTCGATGAGCGGCCGTTCAAGATTTTTTTCCTTCGAAGTTACAATTACCGGAACACAAGGCAGAATCTGCATAGGAAACGGCTACCTTAAACTCTACAGGCGTGAAAATTCAACCCTTTACAGCGGATTCTATTCCCTTGCCGCAGACAAAAGCGTAAAACTTCCCAAAAAGACGCTTTTCTTTGCAAACATGATAAAAAATGCAGTGGACTTTCTGGACAACAGGGCGCCTCTTCTTTCTACAATCCAGTCCGGAATAAATGCGCTTGCCGTTCTTGAAGAAATAAAGCGTCTTTTTCAGAAGCAGTAAAGTCGGTTCGCAAACACGGGGCAAAGTCAAACTGATTGACGCTTTTTGTATATTTATCTATTATATTGAATTGGGAAATATTCCTTTAAAAACGACTATCCTCTTTCCGGAGCTTTTATAAAATGAAAAAATACATTCTTTCCTTTGTAGCAATGTTTTTCTGTGCAGTTCTTGGCGCGCAGAAAATTACTACGGCAGGAGATTTTTTTAAGACAATAAGCGACTATTATGCCACAATCCACGACTACGAGGTTGATGCAGATATTTCTATAGGCAAGCAGAAAATGCAGGGAAAAGTAAGTTTCAAGCGGCCGGAAATGTTGCGCATTGACTTTACAGACCCTGCCGAACAGGTTCTTCTGTTCAACGGCGATATGCTTACAATTTACCTTCCCGGCTCACAGGCAATTCTTGAGCAGTCCGTAGACAAAAACGGAGCTACGGCCGCGACTGTACAGGGACTAAACCTTATGCGCAGATACTACACGATTGCTTATGAAAGCGGACAGGACTCTGTTCCACTCGACGAAGGAAGCGATGAAATGGTCGTTAACCTCATGCTTTACAGCCGTTCAACTTCGGAAGCGTTTTCTACAATCAGGCTTTCTATCAGTCCCGACGAAAAGCTTATAAGACGCGTTGTAGCAACCACTGCGCAGAACGAAACCTATACCTTTGACTTTTACAATTACAATCTCAATACAAACATGACGGACCAGCGCTTCATTTACGACCCGCCTTCATCCGCAAACACTTACAACAATTTTCTTTTTGCGGAGTAATTCAGAATGGAAAGCTATGGTGAAATTTTAAGAAAACAAAGAGAAGAAAAGGGATACGATTTTGAAGAAGTTTCCCAGAAGACATGTATTCCGCGCAATTATATAGAAGCACTTGAAAAAGAAGATACAGATGTTTTTTCAAGCGAAACTTACATCGTAGGATTTCTTAAAAATTACTGCGACTTTCTTGAAATAGATTCAGCCAAAATAATCAGTCTGTTCAAAGCAAAAAAAACTCAGGAACAGCCTGTACCAACCGAACTTCTTGAAAAAAGTACGCCAAAGCATCTTGTTTTGATTATCTGGATTGCGGCAGCTGCCGTTCTTATTGCAACAGGCCTTTACCTTTACTTTGGTCTCTTTAATGTTCCGCAGAAAAAAATCGAAAAAGAAAATGAAATTGTAGAAAAGTCTCGCACGCACCAGTACACTTTCAGCGGCAAGCCAGAAACACGCAGGCTTTACAAAGGCGACCAGATTCTTATTGCACCAAAAACCGGCAAAGGCAACATCATTCTTACAGTAAGCAACACTCTGGGCAACCTTACACTCCAGACTCCTTCGGGGTCTCAGATTATTGAACTGAGCGAAGAACGCGAACTGGACATTGACGGTGACAGACAGGGAGACATCGTAATCTACCTGAGCGACGTAAGTTCAAAAGACGGTGCCCACGGTGCCGAAACAAGAATGTTCCTTAAAGATCCGTCACTTGTTGTGATTGACGATACCGAAGCAGAACAGACAAACGTTTCAGAAATCCCTGTTCAGGCTGTAGTAAAAACAACTTCAAAGCAGACTGTAATTTTGGAAGATACAAGAGCGTATCCGTTTACAGTAAATGTTTCGTTCAGAGGCTCATGTGTGTTCCGCTACAGGGTAGACAGACAGCAGAGCGTGGAAGACTACTACAAGAGCGGCGGAATTGTAAACGTAACTGCAAGCAACGGAATCCGCCTTTGGATGAGCAACATCAATGCAATGAAAATTCAGATTATCGCAGATACTTCAACCTATGACCTCGAAGTAGGAAGAGCCGGTCAGATTAAGGTAGAAGACATTAAATGGGTACGCGACAATGACGGAAAATACAGGCTTGTGGTGGTAGAACTTGACTAAGACTTTTTTTCTTGACCAGCACGGTTGTGCAAAAAATCAGGTTGACGGCGAAATCATTATTTCCAGACTTGAAAACATGGGACTAAAAAGAGTCAGTGACAGCAGTGAAGCAGACATTATTATTGTAAACAGTTGCGGTTTTATTGAAAGCGCAAAAAAAGAAAGCCTTGATTCCCTCATGGACGCAAGAAAATGTCACCCAAAAGCAAAAATTCTTCTGGCAGGCTGTCTTGCCGAACGCTATGCAGATGTTTTCAGGACAGAACTTCCCGAAGCAGACGGAATATTCGGCAACGGAGATCTTTCTCTCATAGACGGTACTGTTCAGTCTCTTTTTGAAGACGAAAGGCCGGTTCTTACACCACCGCAAAAAGGCGTATGCTGCGGCGAACGGAACACGCTTCTTTCGTTCAAAGGCAGTGCTTTTGTAAAAATTACCGAAGGCTGCGACAACCGCTGCACTTTCTGCGCAATTCCCGTAATCAGGGGAGAACTGCGGTCAAGAAATGCAGATGACATTGTAAAAGAAATCAAATCGCTTTCTGATGGCGGTGTAAAAGAAATAAATCTTATTGGCCAGGATTTGGCTGCGTACGGCTGCGGAAAAACCGACGACGTTTTTGCAACAGGTGCAAACTGGCACGATGTAATTTACAAAGGACTTGCAGCACCTATCAGTTCAGATGCAGACTTTACAAAAAAACACGGTTATTCACCGCTGCATGACCTTATGGTTAAAATAAGCGCACTCGAAGGCGATTTTAAGATAAGGCTTTTGTACATTCACCCCGACCACTTTAACCCAGACATTCTTGAAGTAATGAAAAAAGATTCACGCTTTTTGCCCTACTTTGACATTCCGTTCCAGTCGGGTGACACTCAGATAATACACGCAATGAACAGAAAAGGTTCAGCAGAATCTTACGAAGCACTTGTTGCCCTTATAAGACGCGAACTTCCCGAAAGCTGCATACGCACAACTTTTCTTACAGGTTTCCCCGGTGAAACAGAGGAAAACGCCCTTGCCACAAAAGAGTTCCTTGCAAAAATAAGAAGCGACTGGTCGGGCTGTTTTGACTATAGCAGAGAAGAAGACACTCCGGCTTATTCCATGAAAGGCCGCGTAAGTTCAAAAAAAGCAAAGGCACGCGCAGAAGAACTCAAAAAAATTCAGGCTCAGATTACAAGAGAATCTCTTGCTTCACGCTGCGGAAAAACATACGATGTTCTTATAGAAGAAGTTCTGTCACCGGCAGAAGGCGAAACCGACTGTTTTGCAATAGGACGCGCATGGTTTGATGCCCCTGAAGTAGACGGAAGCGTTGTTGTGCGCTTTGACAGTGACGATGAAAATGCCGTAAATGCCGTTGTTCCGGGTGCTGTCGTAAAAGTACAGGCACAAAGCTCGAGCGATGTTGACATTAGCGGAGACTATGTTGGCAGATGACTATCTTGGCGTACTGAACAGTGAACAGAGGGCCGCAGTTGAACACACAGGCTCTCCTCTTTTGATTCTGGCAGGCGCAGGTTCAGGAAAGACACGCGTTATTACTACAAAAATTGCCTGGCTCATAAGGGAATGCCAGGTTGACCCGGTCGGAATTCTTGCAGTTACTTTTACAAAAAAAGCCGCTTCTGAAATGCAGGAACGCGCAGTAAACATAGAAGAACGCGCACGTTTTGCACAAATCCGCACATTCCATTCATTCGGTGCATATTTTTTAAGAAAGCATGCCGGACTTGCAGGCGTTGACAAAAATTTTACAGTTTACGATGACGATGACATGATAACACTTTTGTGCAAGGCTGTTCCGTCCCTTACAAAAAAAGATGCTTCACGCCTGGCACATAAAATTTCACTTGCAAAAGATTACTGTCTTTCACCTGACTCTCCAGAACTTGAACAGATTGAAGCCGACCCCGAATTTGCTGACATTTATGCTTCTTACCAGAAACGCCTGCGCGACACAGGAAATGTGGACTTTGGGGATTTAATAATGCTTCCGTACGAAATTCTGCGCGACAATGAATTTATAAGACGCGAAACCCACAGCCGCTACAAAGTGATTATGGTAGACGAATACCAGGACTCCAACGTCGCGCAATTTAAGTTTCTGCAGCTTTTGTCAGGCGTGGACGAAGGTTCGGGAACATACGTCTGCGTTGTAGGTGACGATGACCAGAGCATTTACAAATTCCGCGGAGCAGAAGTACAGAACATTCTGAACTTTCAGGAGCATTTTCCCGGAACAAAACTTATACGCCTTGAAACAAACTACCGCTCCCATGCAGAAATTCTTGCCTGTGCAGACAGTGTCGTAAAAAATAATTCGGGCAGGCTGGGAAAAACGCTGGTTGCAGCTCGCGGTAAAGGAAAAAAGCCCGTCATGGTTTTTCTGCCGACGCAGGATGATGAAACCCAGTTTTGCGCGGAACTCATTATGCAGGCAGCAGACGCCGGTGTTCCGTACAGCAACTGGGCCGTTCTTTACAGAACAAACGCGCAGTCACTCGGTTTTGAATCTGAATTCCTTCACCAGAAAATTCCCTACCAGATTGTAGGTTCGCTTAAGTTTTACGAAAGGGAAGAAATAAAAGATGCACTTGCCTGGCTTTCGTTTACGGCAAACCCGCGCGATGAAATTTCTTTCAGAAGAATTGTAAACAAACCTGCCCGCGGAATAGGCGCCACTACACAGGACAGAATCGTTGCTGCAGGAACAGGTTCTTCACTTGTATTTGCTGCACAAAAAATGAAACTTTCAAAAAAAGCCGCTGAAGGCATGGAAAAATTCTGCAGTTTGTTCAACTCGCTCAATGAAATGATTCCCGATGAAGAATCTGCTGAAGCAAATACCGGCACGTCTGAATCTGAGGCAAATCTGTCTGAGTTTGTAAAAGAAGCTGTAATAAAGTCGGGACTTCTGGACTACCACCGTGAACAAGACGAAATAACCGGTACGCAGAAAGAAGAAAACCTTCACGAACTTATGAACAGCGCTGTTCCGTACAAATGCACGCGCCAGGGGCTTCTTGAATTTCTTGACCACATTAATCTTGACCGCACGCTTGACCTTCAGAACGAAAACTCCGATGAAGACCGCGTTACGCTTATCACGCTTCACAACACAAAGGGACTTGAGTTCCCCAGGGTAATTATTACCGGCATGGAAGGCGGAATTTTCCCGCGCGAAGACAAAACAGAAGCCGAACTCGAAGAAGAACGCAGGCTGCTTTACGTTGGAATTACGCGTGCAAAGGATGAACTTTATTTTACATCGTGTCGCTCCCGCAGACTTTACGGACAGATTAAATACATGAGTCCAAGTCCTTTTCTTGCAGAAATTGCTCCGTCGCTCGTAAGGGTGCTTGGTGAAAAACCTGCATCCCTTGGTTTTGGAGCAGATGATGTTCCGCCTGAAGCAAAAAAATACAAAAAAGGAACTCTTGTTTACCACGATGATTACGGTCACGGTGAAATTATTGCAACTTCAAAAGACAGCGAAGGGGAATACGTTGTAACCGTAAGTTTTGAAACCGGCGGAATAAAAAAATTTCTTCCCAAATACCAGTCATCATCCCTTCTTGTAGAAGATACTGATTTTTAGACTTCTGTCTGCATAAACCGCAGTTAAAGTTGCTTTTACTTACTATTCCATAAAGTCATAAAATACAGTATATTGAAGGTTATGAACGACACAAAACGTACAGTTAACGAAGATACACTCGAAAAGCTTTTGTATCTTTCCAGACTTTCACCTGAAAGCACCGACATGGTGACACTTAAGAAACAGGTAGACGAAATCGTCGGATACTTCGACATTCTTTCAAAATACGATGACAGCGAAAATCCTTACGACGCATACCCGACCACTACTGCCGAAAAACTGCGTGAAGACCAGATTGTTCAGGGTCTTGAAATGCACGACGTTAAAAAAGTCAGCGAGCACTTTTTGGACGGGTACTTCCAGGTCCCGAAAGTTCTTGGAGAGGGAGCCTGATTATGCAGACAATAAAAGAAACCATCGCTGCTCTCAAGGCAGGAACTACGACCAGCGCCGCGCTTGTTAAAAAATCAATGGATGTTTTTGAAGCAGACAAAAAATCGGCCCTTCCACTTAACGCATTTCTTGAAATATATGATGACGCACTTTCACTTGCTGCAAAGGCAGATGAAGAGATTGGCGCGGCCAGAGCAAAAGGAGACGAAGCCCTTAACGAGCTGTTCAGCAAAAAGCCGCTTCTGGGACTTCCTTTTGCAAACAAAGACAATATTTCTGTGCGCGGAAAAGCACTCACCTGCTCTTCCAAAATTCTTAAGGGATATGTTGCACCTTACAGTGCTACTGTAATAAACAGGCTTACAGAAGCAGGCGCTATTCCGCTGGGACGCTGCAATCAGGATGAATTTGCAATGGGTTCTTCTACGGAATATTCAGTTTACGGACCTACACGCAATCCAATTAACCGCGACTATGTTTCGGGCGGATCTTCGGGCGGATCAACAGCTGCAGTTGCCGCAAACCAGGCTCTATTTGGTCTTGGAACAGAAACAGGAGGATCGGTAAGACTTCCTGCAAGTTACTGCGGAATTTACGGTCTTAAACCTACATACGGTGTTCTTTCGCGCTGGGGTGTTGTAGCTTACGGTTCTTCTCTTGACCAGGTGGGAATTCTTGGCCACACTCCGCAGGATATTGCTCTTCCACTTTCTGTAATGAGCGGCGTAGACATGTACGACGACACTTCGGCAGATCTTCCCGAAGCACACTCACTTGCAGACTTAAAGCCGTACGCCGACTTTGCAAAACTTAAGATTGCCGTTCCAAAGCAGTTCCTTGAAACAAAGGGAATGGACGCTGATGTTTCTAAAGTTTTTGAAGACACACGCAAATGGTTTGAATCAAAGGGCGCAAAAATAGAAACAGTTGATCTTCCCATTCTTGAAGCATCAATTGCCTCTTACTATGTAATTGCACTTTCAGAAGCCGCCAGCAACTTAAGCCGCTTTGACGGAATCCGCTACGGAAACCGCGTTGACAACGAAAAAGGCTATGATGAACTTTACATAGATACACGTTCAGAAGGTTTTGGTCCCGAAGTAAAACGCAGAATAATTATAGGAAACTATGTTCTTTCAGAGCAGTTCTCGGGCGATACTTACAAAAAAGGAATGTCTGTAAGAGCAAGAATCCAGAGGGAAATTGCTGCCCTTTTTGAATCTTACGATATTATCCTTTGTCCTACCTGCCCTACACCTGCATTCAAACTGGGACAAAAAGTAGACGATCCTCTTTCGATGTACCTGAGCGACCTTTTTACCACTTTTGTAAATCTTTCCAGAATACCGTCAATTTCTGTTCCGGCAGGAAAGACTTCAGAAGCGAACGGAAGCATGCCTGTTGGAATCCAGTTTGCAGGACCAATGTTCAGCGACGCAAAGATTCTGAGCATTGCACAGGTTTGGGAAGACGAACATCCCGGCTCTGGAAAACCCGTTTCGGAGGTTGAATAATTATGGCTATAGATAAATGGGAAATTGTAATCGGCTGCGAAATTCACACCCAGCTTCTTACAAAAACAAAGGCATTCTGTGCATGTGAAAACCGTTACGGCGGAATGCCAAACACACGAGTCTGTCCTGTATGTCTTGGACTTCCGGGAGCAATGCCGCGTGTAAGCAAAGGCTATGTTGAACTTGGTTCTGTCGCAGGTCTTGCACTCAACTGCAATATTTCGCGCTTTACAAAGTTTGACCGCAAGCACTATTTTTACCCCGACCTTGCCAAAGGATACCAGATTACACAGTACGACCTTCCTTTGTGTACTGACGGCTACGTTGACCTTCCAATGTCAAAGTATCCCGAAGACGAGCGTGAAGGCGGTGCAAAATGCCGCAGCAAAAACTTTAAGGGAGACGACTGCATCGTTGACAACGGAAAATACCGCCGTGTTCGCGTAGAAAGGATTCACCTCGAAGAAGACGTAGGTAAATCGCTTCACCTTCCGGGAAAACATTCTTACATTGACTACAACCGCTCAGGAACACCGCTTATAGAAATTGTTACAAAACCTGACATGACAAGTCCTGAAGAAGCAGCCCTTTTTATGGAAACTGTTCAGGAAATTCTGCGCTATGTAAAAGTTACAAACGGTAACCTCGAAGAAGGAAACATGAGATGCGATGCCAACATTAACCTTAATGTCTGGGAAGACGGAAAGCTCTGGCACACACCTATTTCTGAAATCAAAAACCTTAACTCATTCCGTTCCATCCGCGACGCATGCACATACGAAGCACAGAGACAGCTTAAGGAATTTCAGGAAGACAGACAGGAATTCAATCCTGGCTTTAAGGTAACAATGGGCTGGGACGAAGAACACGGAAAAACCGTTATCCAGCGTACAAAGAATTCTTTTGTTGACTACCGCTTTGTTGTAGAGCCCGACATAAAGCCGTTTACCGTAGAAGAAAGCATCATCGAGCGCGCCGCAAAACGTGTAGGTGAACTTCCCGAAGCAAAGAGAACGCGCCTCAAAAAAGAGTACGGTCTTTCTGACTTTGATGTAGAAACACTTACTTCTTCACGCGATCTTGCAATGTGGTTTGAAGAAGCCGCAGCCGGAACAAAAGATGCCAAGCGAACTGCAAACATTATTCTTACGGAACTTCTTGCAAAGCTCAACGAAGAAAAGAAAACAATAAGCGACGTAAACATTACGCCGGCCCATATTTCTGAACTTGTAAACGCAATTGACTCAAAGAAGATTTCTTCTGCACAGGGAAAAATTGTTTTTGCAAAGATGCTCGAAACTGCAAAAATGCCTTCACAGATTATCAAAGAAGAAGGCATGGAAGTTGTAAGCGACAACAATGCAATAGAAGCAATTGTAGACAAGGTAATTTCTGCAAATGAAAAAGCCGTTTCTGACTTCAAGAGCGGAAAAACAAACGTTCTGGGCTGGCTGGTGGGTCAGGTCATGAAAGAGTCACACGGAAAGGCAAACCCTGCAATGGCAAAAGAACTTGTAGAAAAGAAACTTTCTGCACTGTAATTTTCAGATTCAGCAGAAAAAACCGCCACTCTTGTTTTCGGGAGCGGCGGTTTTTTTATCTTCTGAAAGAACGCGGGTAAAAAACAGAAAGCAAATCTTCGCGGCCGGCAGTTCTTAATGCTTCTTTTACAAGCGGAATATTTTCACTGCGGTTGAACTGAAGAAGCGCCCTCTGCAGACGCCTTTCATGACCTCCCCTTGCGACATATACACGTTCAAGATGACCGTCAGGAGTTGTTTCATGAGGATTAAAGCCTGTGTAATACATGCACGTTGCAAGACTTCCGGGGGTTGGATAAAAGTCCTGTACCTGGTCGGGAACAAAGCCTGTCTTTTTCAAATAAAGCGCAACTTCAATTGCTTCGTTAAGTCCGGCTCCGGGGTGACCCGCAATATAATAAGGAACAAGATACTGCTTTTTATTCAACTCTGAATTTATTTTTGCATACTCACGCGAAAACTCTTCGTAAACAGAATGCGTACTTTTTCTCATAAGACGAAGCACTCCGTCATCTGTGTGTTCCGGTGCGACTTTTAACTGGCCCGAAACATGGTCGCGGCAAAGTTCATAAAAAAATTCACGGTTTTTGTCCATAAGCAGATAGTCAAAACGGATTCCGCTTCTGATAAAAACTTTTTTTACTTTAGGAAGGGACTTCAAGCGGCGCAGAATGTCCAGGTATTCGGTGTGGTCTGCCTTTACGTTTTTGCACGGGTTTGTTCCAAGACAGTCGCGGTTTTTACAGGCGCCGTTTTTTTTCTGAAGGTCGCATGCATCGTGCCTGAAGTTTGCAGTGGGTCCGCCTACATCATGAATGTATCCTTTAAAGTCGGCATCTTCTGTCATTGTGCGCGCTTCACGTACAAGACTGTCGCCGCTGCGGGACTGTATTCTGCGTCCCTGGTGAAAAGTTATTGCGCAGAAACTGCATGCTCCGAAACAACCGCGGCAGCTCGTAAGACTGAATTTTACTTCTGCAAGAGCCGGTACTCCTGTCTTTTTGTTTTCTGCCGGAACATCATACATAGGGTGCCAGCGTCTTGTAAACGGAAGTTCGTACAGCGCGTCGAATTCCTTTGTCGTAAGTGGAAGCGACGCCGGGTTCTGCACGACATAGCGGCTTTCACTCGGTTCTATGAGCGTGCGGCCGTTTATGGCGTCGGTGTTTTGTTCCTGCACAATGTATGAGAGCGCGAACAGTTCTTTTGAAGATGATGTATTTTTTGAAACTGCGGCAAACGGCGGGAGCATAATTGCTGTGTTCTGTGGAACGCCGGCTGCAATTATTGGCATGCTCTTCAATTCTTCTTTTCCTGCATTTGCCGCAATGAAAGTCGCTTCGGGAATTTCGCGCGCGCTGCAGTTTTCTACAGCAAGCGTCTGTTCTTCAAGCGGTTCTACATATGGCGGAAGCTCGTCTTTTTTTCCGGTATACCAGCAGGTTCCGCGTACATCACGAATCTGTCTTACAGGAATTCCTTCGGCAAGTTTCTGTGCTATTTCCAAAATTGCGTGTTCGCCCATTCCGTAAATGAGAAGATCGGCCTTTGAGTCAAGAAGCACCGAGCGCTTTACCGTGTTTGACCAGTAATCGTAGTGTGCGCATCTGCGTAAAGACGCTTCGATTCCGCCTATAATTACGGGACCCCCCTTGTACGCTTCCCTTATTCTTGCCGTATACTGAACAAGTGCTCGGTCTGGTCTGTGGCCGGCAACTCCTCCGTGGGCATAGGCATCTTCTGAACGCGGCTTGTTGTTTGCCGTATAATTTGAAACCATGCTGTCCATGGCACCTGCGCTTACAAGAAATGCCAGACGCGGCCGTCCAAAAACCGTAAACGGCTGCGGGGAATGCCAGTCGGGTTGTGCAATAATTCCCACGGAATATCCGTTTGCTTCAAGAAGTCTTCCCAAAAGGGCTGCCGCAAAAGATGCATGGTCTACATAGGCATCTCCGCTTACAAACACAAAATCGGGCTGCGCAATTCCGCGCTCATTGAGTTCCTTTAAGGTTACAGGTAAAAATTCACTGGACATAGTAACAGAATACAATATTTTTTACGGTAGTGCCACTACTTCCAAAAACGGCTTTTTTTTTATATAATGGGAACACGTTAAAAACACATTTATTATGAGGCATTTTATGGCTATGGTAATCCTTACTTTGAACTGCGGATCTTCTTCCGCTAAGTATCAGGTTTACGACTGGGACAACAAAGATGTTCTGGCCAATGGTGTCGTCGAAAGAATAGGAATCGACGGTTCAGGAATCACACACAAGGCAAAGGGAAACAAAACAGAAATCAAAAGTCCCTGCCCTACACACAAGGAAGCAATTGAGCTTATACTCAAGACAATCACCGACAAGGAAATCGGCGTTATTCCGGATATGTCTGTA
Organism: Treponema peruense; assembly: GCF_016117655.1. Taxonomy (NCBI): domain Bacteria; kingdom Pseudomonadati; phylum Spirochaetota; class Spirochaetia; order Treponematales; family Treponemataceae; genus Treponema; species Treponema peruense. The sequence goes on along the minus strand of NZ_CP064936.1, from coordinate 598,011 downwards.
ATCAAGGCTGTAGGACACCGCGTTCTTCACGGAGGAGACAAATTCACAAAATCAGTTCTTATTACTCCCGAAGTTCTTGATACATTCCGTTCAGTAATTGACCTTGGACCACTCCACATGCCGGCAAACATTATGGGAATTGAAGCTGCACAGAAAGTAATGCCAGATGTTCCTCACTGCGCAGTTATGGACACAGCCTGGCACCAGACAATGCCCGAAGAAACATTTATGTATGCAATTCCACGCGAATGGTATACAAAGTACCACGCACGCCGCTACGGTTTCCACGGAACATCTTTCCTTTACACCGCAAAGCGCGCTTCTGTTCTTTTACACAAAGCTCCAAAAGATACAAATTTAATTATCTGCCACATCGGAAACGGTTCTTCAATGTGCGCTGTAAAAAACGGTCAGTGCTATGACACAACAATGGGAATTACACCGCTTGAAGGCCTTGTAATGGGAACACGCTCAGGTGACATTGACCCGGCACTTCCTTTCTACATCATGCGCAAAACCGGAATGACTGCAGACGAAATGGACACTGCCCTTAACAAAAAGAGCGGATGTCTTGGAATTACAGGAAGATTTTCTGACCGTCGCGATATAGAAATTGCCGCTGCCGAAGGCGACAAACAGTGCCAGCTTTGTATAGAAATGGAAGCGCTCAGAATCAAAAAATACATTGGAGCTTTTATGGCAGAACTTGGCCATGTAGATGCAATCGTATTTACAGCCGGTGTTGGTGAGCGCGGACCTATTACAAGATTCAAGGCATGCAGCGGACTCGAAAAGTACGGCATTAAGATTGATGCACAGAAGAATGACTGGTCATTTACAGGAAATGCCGAAACCTGCATAAGCGCAGACGACAGCGAAACAAAGATTTTTGTTATTCCTACAGACGAAGAGCTTGTAATGACAGAAGACGCATATGCCCTAATGAAGGGAACATACGACGTTCACACAAACTTTACATACAGCTTCCAGGATCCTTCTTACGTAAACAAGGCAAGAGAAGAAGGTCTTAAAAAGGACCTGGAAAAACGCCCGCACCTCGCAGACGTAATCGTCCGTCCGTAATAGAAGATTAATTCTTAAAGAGCCTGCCTTGATAAAAAGACAGGCTCTTTTTTATTGGTATCTATAAAATAAATCATAAAGTTTCCCTTGGAGAATCAAACGAAAAAGGCAGTTCTTCAGGAACTACAAGTTCATCCTGCGGATTACAACCAAATAAAGAAAAAAATCCCGGCGGATAAGTATTGCTGGTATCTTCAATATTTGAAGTAACACCAGTATCCAAAGAACACGGATATCGGTTTGTGTTTACAGTTTGATGTAAAAACATTTCTATTGCAGATGATAGCGTTAATCCTATAGAATTAAATATATTTTCTGCACGTTCTTTTACTTCTGGCTCAGTTCTAAATGTTACAGTAACAGTTTTTGACTGCATATCCAACCTCCTATTACGATGTAACACATCAATTCATATTTGTAAACAAATTTATTAGAACATCAAGATGACTGTATGCTATCAGAAAACTGTACTTCTTCTACCAGGCTGCGGCCCCAGTAGTCGTACATTTTTTCGAGGGCAGCGGGTTTTAGTTCTTCTGAAACGGTGGCGTTAAGCTGCTCCAGATTGTTTTTTACATACCAGAGACACATTTTTTTTAATTCAATAAGCACGCTTTCAGAAACTGCCGACGGGTGTTCGTCAAGATAAGAAAAAATTACAGTAAACACAGAAGAGGCAGAACATACTTTTTCCCAGCGCGCCAAGTCTTCTATTTTTGTGCATGAAGAAATGCCATGGTCAACACAGTAATCGTAAACCGCAGCATTTATTCCGCAGTAAGAGTCTGCCTTGAGCGCAATAAAAAAATACTGCAGAACGTCTTCGGCCATTGTACACCACACAGGCGGAATACATTCCAGCGCGTTAAGATAACATTCGCGGGAAACAAGCCGTCCCCACAAAAAACAAGAATGTTCCCGCGATAAAAGCCAGTCAGACACAATTTCTTTGCCAGAAAGAATGCCTTCGTGAACTTTCATTTTTTCTTTTACAGATTGAATACGCTGCTCCGAAGCACTGCCTTCTGAAAAAACATTTGCCCTGCCCTGAACAATATCTGCTTTGGACTCGAGAGCCGCGCTGTACAAAGAGCGTACTGCACCGGGCAAAAGACAGTCATCGCTGTCAAGGCACATTATGTACGTTCCCGATGCTTCAAAAACAGCCGTGCGCCTTGCTTCCAAAAGACCTTTGTTGCGCTCATGCCTTATATACACAAGCGGAATCTTGCACTGTTTTTTAAAAGCAGCAGCAATACTTTTACAGGAACGGCCGCGCTCATCTTTGCCGGGACTGCAGTCATCTACAACGATAATTTCGATTGCGTCAAAATCCTGCGCGGCAACACTTTCAAGACAGCGCAAAAGAACGCCCTCTGTTTTGTAAACGGGTATGCATACAGAAACAAAGGGCGCCGTTTTTTTAGAAAAGAACATTAGTTTTTAAGAAAGCCAGAACTACCAGAGGCAGAGAAGTTAAACATTTTGTTGTTAAATTTCACACCGGTTGCAGTTTTGCCTGCAATGTCATAAGTAAGAACATAATCTTCATCTGTTACAGAAATATCACTGAGATTACCATCTGTTGTATAAGTTTTAATGATAGGACCTCCGTCGATCGCTATCTTAAGTTTTTTGGGCATTACCGCAACAAACTTTGCAGGATAAGGATTAGAGATGGTTATTTTAGATTCGTTTACAGTAACTTTCAGATCACTGAATTTGAATACCGGATCTAGAGCAGTCATATCGTTTGTAACTGTCGTATCTGTTATAGAAGCCGGGTCAATTTCATACATATTGCCGTTAAACTCTGAACAGTAACTGTATGAATCCATATGATAACCTGCTGCAAGAACATACAGCTTTCCATCCTGTACCAGCATATCTGTAATATCTGTTGTCAAAGAAGTTGCAGCACCATTATTATCATATGTAAGATTTGATGTATCAAGCTTTGCTATTCCTGCAATGGTGCTCAAATCAGTTAATTCATATTTTACTACATACAAAGGTGTCTGGTCAAAACTGCTATCTTTGCAACCTATATAAAGATAAGTGTCGTCAGCAGCCAGTGAAGACAAGGCATAAGTTTCAATACCTACTTCTGAACTAGGAGGAGTAGTCCAGGAAGAAGTAACATCAGTTGCAGTCGAACCTTCAACCAGAGGAAGATCAAATTCATTTAAATAAGAGCCACCGGAAGCATAAACTTTGTTAGAAGTAATTGCAATCTTTGAGATACTTGTATCTGACGCATTTGCAGAACTTGTAATACTAAATTCCTTAAGCACGTTCGTGTAATAATTTAATGTTTTCGCATCAGTACCAGAATCCAAAGTATACAGGTTCTTGTTGGCATCAAAACCAAAGTCCAGTACAGTGTTGCCAAGACTTGTCTGGCTTGACAAAGACAAATCAGAAGTCATTGCATCATTTGAAACTGCATAATATGTACTGCGATCCCACAAAATATTACGGCTGTTTATTGTTGAACCTGTTACTGTAAACTTTACTTCATATGAAGTCGCATTTCCATCTGAGTCAGCTGCAGTAACCAGCATGGTTATTAAACCGTTTTCATCAATTGCAGGAGTGTTTTTTATATTCACTGTGCAGGTGTCTGTGACCGACAGAGTTTCCCTCTGTTCGGTATCGCTGTTATAGCATGACCAGACATATGACACAGCATTTGCTACGCTTGCAGTAAATGCAATTTCAGCGATATCATTGTAAGGGGTCGTTCCTGTGTACGTATATTTATCTTTAGTCAATTCAGGCGCTTCACTGCCATAGGCGCATGTTACAGAAAGTTCAGAAATTGTTTGTGTACCTAAAATACCGCTTCCTGCCGGGACAATAAAGTATTCTGCTTTGGCAGCTTCTGTACCTGTCGCTTCAACAGTCTTTTTAGAAAGCGTATATTCACTTGTCGGGTCTTTTCCATCTGCATCATAGATTGTTGTATTACAAGGTGCTGTTGTACTGTTAAGGGATATAACAGGTGATGTAAGGTAATTTTCAATACCATAAACACGAAGATTCATTCTAACACCGTTAGAACCTTCTGACAGTTTGCAGTTCAGTGAAACTCCACTTTTTAATGTGACATTAAGAGGATTAGAAATAAAACTGTCTGCAACATTAACAGTTTCTTTCTTTTCGGAAGCAGTATCAAAAGTAACAGAAGTTAATCCACTGGCAGACTCAAGGCATCCTTCGGGGGTTATGTCAAAACTTGCACCCGAAGCAATCTGGAAATGAATAGTTTTGCCTGTAGCAAGAACTGAGGCATCAAGTTCCAGTGAATCACCTTTTAGTTTATCCAAACTAAAAGTTACATTTTTAATAGAAGCTTTGAGAGACTTGGCTTTTTCAAACGCTTTCAAAAGATTAACGCGTGAGAACTCAAAAGTTCCGTTGTTTTTGAGTGACTGCTCATCGTCGTTGTATGTTACATAATATGATTTTGCCAGATCAGGAGTGGGCACAACAATACTTCCTGTACTTGTAAGATCGTCTGCAATTTCTACAAGGTTGTCATTGATTGGAATATTGTATACAAGAGTTGGATCATCTGCATTGTATCCCGTAACTTTCGCGTAAACATCCCAGTAATCTGAAGCAAGCGACATATCCAGTGCAGATTTATACTTGTAAGTGGTAGTCCCATCTGCAGTTGTATACAGCTCTTTTTTATTCCAATCTTTATCAGTCAATTCACCGCCGTGTTTTACGAGTGCATAATGAAGCACAGGCTTTCCTGTAAAGAACTGACCCCATTTCGAAAAGTCAAAGGTATAGTTCAAAGTACCTGTTACGCCTGCTGTCTTTTTAAAAGCTATATTAATTGTTTCTCTGACAGGAGTGTCAGAAACTTTAACACCGGTTAACTTTCCTTCTATTGTATATGTATATGGTTTGTCAGCCGTTGCGTCTGTATACGAAAGTTCTGCTGTTATATTGTAGGTTCCGGTGGGCAGAGTAAATGATGCAGTAGTTTCAGAAACAGCATATTCTTTTGTAATAACATCTTGGACATCATCTGTTCTTGTAAAAGTAAAAGTCCAATTTGTTCCGTCTGTTTTTGCTGCAGAAGCAAGGATTTCTGACAGCTTTCCCGGAGCAATTGTTCTTGCAGGAGACGCAAGTGTCAGAACAACATTTGCATTTGCGGGAATTTTCTGTTCCGCAGTGGTGCCGTCAAAACTGTTTTTACAGCCAGCCAGTGTTAAAAGTGCCAAAGCAAAAAAAGTCAGTAGTTTTCTCATAATATACCTCATCCTATTCTGTGGTTGTTGTCTATTTTATAACAAGTTCAAATTCAAACGAATTGCTTACTATATATTCCGGCGTTTCTACCTGAACATATATAACGTTGCCGGGTCCTTCATGAATATTTTCGTCTGTCAGCACATCTATTTCAACAGAGTTAGTGGTACTGCTGCATTCAGCTCCGTTCAGTTTCCAGAGGAACTTTGTTCCGTTTGGCCAGTTAAATGATTCTTTTACAGAGAAAGTTATCTTTGCAGCGTTATTTTTAAGGCAGTCGGAATCTACTGTAAAAACAGGTGTATCTGTATTTACCGAAGCAGAATAAATTTCAGGATCAGCAGCAACAGTAATTTCTACGTCGGCCTGACCGTTACAGCGTTTAAGGTCTATTTCTACAGAATTTTCGCGACCGTCAAGAGTAAATGCGGCAGAATTTCCCTCGTAAAAGCGTATTCCGTCTTTTTCTATAAGAACAGAAAGTTTAACTGTGCTTCCAAGCGGAATTCCTTCTATATTAAAGGTTGCATTTTTGAGTTTAGAAAGTTTTCCGCTGGTGTTAAGTGTTTTTTCGTAGTCTCCTGTTACAGAAAGATTTACGTCATAAACGTCTGACGGTTTAGACGAAACATCTGCAGAAACCTGTTTGAACATACTCTGGAGCGGAATCTGAATGTCTGTTTTTGATTCGGCAGAACAGGATGCAAAAAAGAAAGTAAAGGCCGCCGAAACCAACAGAAAAAAAGAAAATAAACTTTTTTTCATAAGCTTCTCCGTGGTGTTATGAATTTTACACTTTAAACTATAACACAATGAAAGTAGAAAAACAACTATTGATATAATTTGATACAGAAATTTAACAAAAAATATGGCCGGGGTTGCTGATCAATTTTAATATTCAATTCCCAGGTTACCCAGAGTTTCTTTCATAAAATCCTGTGCTGTCAGGCAGGTATCACGCAGAAAACCACGTTCATTTTTCCATTCCCGCAATCCCCTGTAATAGAACAGCTTTAATTCATCTGTAATTATAAAAGGAACGATGTTGTGTTTCAGGCATTCTTTGAACATAATAAGGCGTCCTACACGACCGTTGCCGTCCTGAAAAGGATGAATTGATTCAAATTGAACATGAAAATCAAGAATATCATCAAGGTTAATTTCTTTTTTTGAATTATAATCCAAAAGTAAAGTCTTGATTCTGCCGGCCACTTCAGCTGGTTTTGCAGTATTCTGACCGCCTACTTCATTTTCAAGCATTTTATATCCGCCAACCTTAAACCATATTTTCTGGCAGTCAGAAGTTCCTGACTTTAAAATAAAATGAAGCTGTTTTATTAAACTTTCGGTCAGTCTGGATTTTGCACTTTCGATAATCAGATCTATACAGCGAAAGTGATTTGCAGTTTCAATAATATCATCTATCTTTACACTGTCTTTTGTTATACCAAGAGTTTTTGTTTCAAAAATAAAGCGAGTCTGATCGTGGCTCAGTTTTGATCCTTCAATGTGATTTGAATTGTATGTAAGATCAATCTGAATTTTATGGTAAATTCCGCCTCTAAGAGCTGAATCTTTTTCTCTTTTAAGAACTTCAAGAAGCAGTTCTTTTTTTACAGCGTGACGGACTGCCCTTTCGGGTTTTTTTGACGTTGAAGGAATTTTCCAGGTTTTGCCATCAAGAACAGCACCCGGAACACGCCCAAGCGAACAGTAGTTGCGGACACTACGTTCTGAAATACACCATTTTTTTGCAGTTTCTTCTATGGAAATATATTTTATGCATCCCATGGCAAGATTATACCATGCTATCGGCAAATTATAAAGCATTTTGGGACTGTTTTAACACAGTTATATCTTGCCGCAAGAAATTGTTGGTCGGTAAACAAATCTATACATCGTTACAAACCAGGGCTCTTCGCAAAAAAAATAAAAATATTTTTTACAATGACATTCAATGGCGCTTTGTGTATGTTATAATAATGAAAATATTATCTGGTTGAATTTTGAATTGCAAACTATCCCGTTAATTGGAGAAATTTTTCATGGCAAAAAACTTAATTGAACACATAATCACTCGCTTTATAATGGAAGAAAACTGTATTTTTGTCTTTCCTACAGGAGCGTCGGCAGATCTTTGGGCAGACAGGGCAACTTTTATAAGCGGAACAACGGCTGTTGCAATGGAAAGATTCATTGCATGGGACGACTTTAAGGCCGCGTCGGTCAAAGCGTCGGTAAAAGACAAAACTGCGGCGCCATCGTTAATGCGTTCTGTTTTTGCAGCAAATTTAATAGAAGAAAATGCACAAAAACCTTTTTTAAGAGAAGTTATTTCGCAAAAATACTGCACTAAAGCGGCCGGCTTTACCAACTGGATTGCAGGTATTCTGCCGTCGCTTGGGCAATGGAAAAAAATACGTGATAAAAAAGGTGTCAGTCTTGCTTACGATGACGAAGACCGCGACTATGAAGAAATTTACAAAAGATATTCAGCCTTTCTTGATGAGCACGCTTTGTTTGAAACAGCCTGGCAGGAACCGCAGTTCCACGAAGACGGAAACCGCTATTTTATTTTTTACCCCAAAAGTCTTATGGACTACGCGGAATACAGCGAAATTCTTTCACAAAATTGCAGCGTATATTCAGAAGACAAACCTTTTTGCGACGATCGTTCTGTAACACTTGTGCATCTTGACGAAAACGAACTCAAGGTTCAACCTGCAGTAAATGTCTATTCAGATTCACGCAAGGAACTTACGCAGACTGCAATAAAAATGCGCAGCCTTCATGAAGCGCAGAATGTTCCGTGGACACAGATGGCACTGAGTGTAAGCGACCTCGAAACATATTCCCCCTATATAGAAAGAGAATTCAGCATAAGAGAAATTCCGTTCAGCATAAGAGAAGGACACCCTCTTTCAAAAACAGGCGCGGGCAGTTTTTTTGCACAAATCAGGGATTGTTACGACACCAACTTTTCGTTTGACAGCATAAAGCATCTTCTCTTAAACAACCAGCTGCCGTGGATAAACCCAGCCGCAAATACCGAACTTATTGAATTTGGCAAAAACAACAACTGTCTGTGCTCATTTGAATATAATGGAAAAAAACATGATGTCTGGGAAGATGCATTCAGAAAATTCAATCCTAAAAAAGAAGCACCCACTGAACTTATAAAAAATCTTTACGGAATGTTAAAGGAAAAACTTGTTCCGCTTGCAAATGCAAAAACTTTTGCGCAGGTAAAAAAAGCATACTTTGCCTTTAAGGAAAAATTCTTTGACGCACAGAAATTTACTGTCCAGGCAGACAGCATTATAAGCCGCTGTATTTCAGAACTTGAAGCGCTGGTAAAACTCGAAGAACAGTTTCCGGACTGCACTGTTCCGTGTGCATTCAATTTTTTTAATGACTATCTCGAAACAGTACGCTATATTCCGCAGGGAAATTCCAACGGCGTTACAGTTTACCCTTACCGTCCGGCGTCAACTGCCCCATACGAATACCATTTTGTAATTGACGCAAGCCAGAGTTCCATGTCACTGGGCGCAATTTTCAAACGCATGTCTTTTTTGAGCGAAACAAAACGCGCTGCACTTAATATAGAAGATATAGATCCAACAAATTACTACATGACGCTTTACAGAATTTCTTCTGGCAAAGAATGCGTATTTTCTGTTGCCGAAAAGACTTTTACAGGATACGCTTTTGCACACGGTTTTCTAAAAGAATCAAAGGCTGAACTTTTTGAAGACACACACACTTACAAAAATATTGCCGACGGTTTTGACAAATGGAACAAGTGCGTAAATAAAATTTCAGAAGACTCTAAAGCTGCAAATCTTTCTGAACTTATCCGGAACAAACTCTTTGACGAAAAATCGGGCCGCTACAGAATAAGCCAGAGCGCAATGACTACATTCTTTACCTGCCCGCGTCTGTGGCTTTTTAAATATATTCTAAACACGGCACCGCTCAATAACGAAACTGAACTTGTTGACGATTTTACAGACGGTATAATCAATCACAATGCTCTTGAAATTTACTGCAACAAATTAAAAGAACTTTCCCTTCCTGTAAAGACAGAAGAAAACGGCCTTGCTCCGGAATATGAAAAGCTTCTTTCTGAAAGTGTTGATGAAGCGCTTGATAAATATGAAACTTCAAATATTGCCCGCGATTTGATTAAAATAAAACGCAAGAAATATTATGACGCGCTCAAAACTGCCGTAATTGAATTTTCACGATGGTTTTGTGATTATGAAATTGCAGAAACTGAACAGCAATACTGGTTTGCACCCGAAGGAAAAAATTATATTCTCAACGGACGCGTGGACTGTGTTTTGAAAAATACGCAGACAGGAGAATATACTCTGGTTGACTACAAGACATCAAGCAATTCGGTACCGGGAGCAGAGTCGCTTTTGTATGATTCTGAAACATCAGAAACACTGCCCGACTTTCAGATGCCAATGTATATTGAATTAATGGAAAACCAAGACAAGAAAAAAAGAAAGCAGATTGAAAATTCTGTGTTTTTTACAATCAAAGATCCTGCACCGACTATTGTTAAAGGAAGCGTAACAAATGCTTTTACAAACAAAACAAAAGAGTGCGACAAAGATTTTGAGCCAACGATGGAAGTATTCAGACAATGTATGGACGAATACATGGAACGTATTCTGGCAGAAGATTTTGAAATTGACGAAAAGATTCAGAATTATCCGGTGTGCACTGACAGAAACTGCAGAAAATACAGGGCAATATGCCGCAGGTTCTTTACCGTAAGCGGAAGATAATTTAAAAAAAGGATGGAAATAAAATGGCAAAAGAACTTGATAAAAAACAGATTCAGGCAAAAGAAATTATGCGCAACTCGGTAGTAAGTGCAGGTGCAGGTTCGGGTAAAACAACTGTACTTGCAGAAAGATTCTGCTACCTGGTAACGCAAAAAAATATAGGCGTTGAACAGATTCTGACTCTTACTTTTACAAAAAAAGCAACTGTAGAAATGAAAAGCAGAATTTTTACTACGCTCCGAGAAGCCGCACAAAACGGAAACGATCTTGCAAAAAAAGCAGTAGAAAATTTCAACAACGCGCAGATTATGACACTGGACAGTTACTGCGCGTCGGTTGCAAGACAGGGTGCACACCTTTACGGAATAAAACCAGACTTTACGCAGGACAAAGACAGCGCAGAAGACAACATTCTTAAGACTGCACTTCCGTTTCTTCTTAAAAACCGCGATAATCCGGCAGTACGCATGCTGGCAGAAAAATACAGCTTTGATGCAATTGCACAGAAGTTTTTTTCTGACACGGTACAAAAATATTCGTCAGTTGCAAACCCGATTGATTTCAAAAAAGATCTGTTAAAACAAAAAGACGCTGCCGTCACTGCATGGAGAAAATATTCCGAAGCAGCATCTGATTGCGTTGACAGAATGAGGGAAATTTATTTTGAGCTAGACAAAAAAAGACAGGAGCTTACAACCATAGCCGCAATATTTGCACAGCTCGAAAATTATTACGAGGACACAGAAAGCGGTATTCCAAAAGTTGAACGACCGGTGATTAACAGCGAAGATATAGAAAACGGTGACACTGCAAAAATGCAGGAATACATTTCTTCTATGGCAGGATTCTGTTCAGTTAAAAACACTGTCAAAGAATTCAAAGAAACATTGTCTTCACTTTATGCCGCGCTCAAACAGTTGTGTTCCATTTTGAATTTTGTCTGGGGTTATTCTACTGCAGAAAAAGCAGCTGAACTTCTTGAAGAATTTCAGGAAGCAGTAAACGACACAAAGCGCACTACGGGAATTCTTACCTTCCGCGACATTTCTGAACTTGCGCTCAAAATTCTTACCGAACAGCCAAAAATCCGCGCCGAAGAAAAAAAACGTTTCAAGGCAATTATGATTGATGAGTTCCAGGACAACAACGAACTGCAGAGAAAAATGCTGTTTCTTCTTGCGCAAAAAGAAAGTGTCAACGAAGAAGGTCCGGCGCGTGCAGAAGATCTTTGTCCCGAAAAATTGTTTTTTGTAGGGGACGAAAAGCAGAGTATCTATAAATTCCGCGGGGCAGATGTTTCTGTCTTCAGAAAATTAAAGGACACGCTTAAAGGAGAAGACGGCGGCGGCAACCTTGAGCTTACAACAAACTACCGTTCCGACGCAGAACTCATACACGCCTTTAATACAATATTCGGAGGTGAAGTTTACAATCCGAATTTTACTGAACAACAGAAACAGGATCCGGGACACATTCCTTCTGTCTTTACGCCGGAAGCCCAAGCACCTGAAAACACGCCTGCTTACGAAGCGCTTTATTCCGGCGTAGAAATTCTTGCAGAGAAAACCGCCACGTTTGCAGAAAAAAAAGTAAAGGTTCACTTGATAAAAAAAGACGACAGCAAAAACGAAGAACTTTTGAGCGCAAAAGAAAGTGAAGCCGCATGGGTTGCTTCTGAAATTGACAGACTCGTCAATGTAGAAAAAAAATACAAAGCTTCTGATATTGCAATTCTTTTGAAAGCAACTTCAAACCAGAATATTTTTGAACGCATGCTTTTACAGCATTCCATTCCATATTCAACAGAAACATTCAAGGGAATTTTCGGAGACGGACCTGTAAACGATTTATTTTCTTATCTGAGCATCTGCGTTTACCCGCAGGACAGAAACTCTTATGCAAAGGTTTTGTGCTCGCCGTTCGTAAACTTAAGCGAAGAAGAAGCGCAGAATGTTCTTGCACTGAATCTGGACCCGTTCGATGACAGCGCGAGGGGGGCAGTAAATGCCGAAAGTCTTTCCAAGTGGGACAATGCTGCAGAAAATTTCCGCAAAACAGTGGAACTTTCAAAAATCCAGCCGCTCACAAAAACGCTCAGTACGCTCTGGTACGATCTTGGCTACAGGTACGAAACGCTCTGGAACGAAAGCGTAAAAATGTACAGTTCACTCTATGATATTCTTTTTGAACTGGCACGCAATTCAGACCTTGTACCCGAAAGCCTCGCTACCTTTATTGACGGTATACGCACATACCAGGACGAAACAAAAAAACTTCAGGACATTGATATTCCACTTGAACAAAGAGATGCCGTTCACATAATGACAATTCACAAAAGCAAGGGACTGCAGTTTCCCGTTGTATTTGTATGCGACATTGAATATGAAGGACAAAAAGAAAAAAACGGGGAGCCTGTTTACATGAGTCCTGAATTCGGTCTTTCTGTAAATACTTTGCCAGCTCCGTTCTGTTTAAAAATTGACTGCGGCAAAATAGATGCAAAAAGAAATTATTTTTACGATACGCAAAAAGACGTTTCGCAGGCGCAGCTAAGTGCAGAACTCAGAAGACTTGCCTATGTTGCCTTTACACGCGCAGAGCATGAACTTTACATAACGGGCTGCTTTGAAGGAAGGTTTTCGTCTTCAAAAAAAATTGAACCATTCGCATATATTCCGGGAAAGATTCCCAACAGCGATGACAGTACAAACCAGAGTCTGGAGTTTCCAAGAACAATTTTTACTGTCCTTTGCCCGCTCTTCCAGTACTTTAGTCCGGAACGCAAACCCGATATTTCACAACTTGCGCCCTGGAATTTTGAATCAACAGAATGCATTGACCGCAGTGAAATTTTTGAAAAGACAGATTCCTGCAAAGAAAACACCAGCGACAATAAAATTCTTGCCGCAAAAAAAATGCAGGAAGAAATAGAGTGTGCAACAGTTACACAAAAAGAAGATGTACCAAACATACATATTTCGCCGAGCCACATTCACATTGCAGATGACGAAACTTCCCGTGCAGACACAGAGTATTTTGCAGAAGATGCGCCCTTCCAGGAAATAAATGAAATAGTCAAATCAACAGAAACACAAGGAGAAGCGGCATTCTCTTTTGCAAACTTCGGAACAATCGCCCACCTTTACATGCAGAATGCAATAGAAGGAATGCAGACAGAGATTCCGAAGTCAGAAATTACCGGGCTTAACGGAAGCAAAACAAAACTTGCTGCCATAAAGAAAGCCTGCGAAAAAATGCGCGATGAGTTTTTAAAAACAGAACTGGCATCTTGTGCACTAGCGTCTTCCTGGAAAAGAACAGAATGGGCATTCAGAAGCAGAATAAATACAAAGGAAGGTGAACGCATTCTTAAGGGAACAATGGACCTTGTCTTTAAAGACAAACAGGGAAACTACACGATTGTGGACTTCAAGACAAACCAGTCTGTTGCACCCGAGATTTATTATTCACAGCTGGCGTGTTACCGTCAGGCACTTTTGCAGATAACAGGCGGCAAAGCAAAAATCAAATGCATCTTATATTACCTGAGATTTGCAAAACCTGTGGACATAACTGCAGAATGTGAAAACACAGTTATAGAAGATGCCGTTTCGGAGGTAATATAATTTACTATTAGTTAACGAATTATTATACATATGCCTCTATTGACATATTCTTTTACAAACAGTAAATTTTTTTTCTATGATTAAAAATATACATATCTTTGAAAGCGATCCTGTTCCGGTTGCGATAGCAAAACTTGCTACTCCTACAATAGCAAGCATGCTGGTAACAGTCATCTATAATATGGTCGATACTTTTTTTGTCGGTCAGATGGGTGACCCCAACAAAGTTGCCGCCGTTTCTATTGCAACACCTGTATTCCTTTTTTTAATGGCTGCAGGAAACATTTTCGGAATCGGCGGCAGTACATTTATTTCACGCGCGCTCGGTGAAAAACAGACAGAAAAAATAAAACACATTTCTTCTTTTTGCTTCTACGCGGGAATCCTTACCGGAATTATAGGAGGCGCTTTTTTTATTCTGGGAATGCCTCTTATTCTTAAAATGATCGGCGCAAGTGAGGCGACAGGTCCTTATGCCGCAGAATACCTTTACAGCATTGCATGGGGCGCACCGGCTGTTGTTCTTTCCACAGCCTTTCCCAATCTTGTACGCGGTGAGGGAGCGGCAAACAACGCTATGATAGGAATGATGGCAGGAACAGTCGCCAACATTATTCTTGACCCTATAATGATTCTGGGAATGAATATGGGTGTACGGGGAGCAGCCATTGCCACTGTAATAGGAAACGTTGTTTCGCTGGTATTCTTTCTTGTACACGCATGCGGCAAAAAATCAATGCTTTCAATAAAACTTTCTGACTTTAAGGTAATGGAAAAAATTGCGCTTTCTGTAATTGCAATCGGAATTCCGGCTTCACTCAATAATGTTCTGATGAGCCTTTCAAACATTGTAATGAACAAATTCCTTGCTTCTTACGGCGACATTCAGGTTGCAAGTATGGGAATTGCAATGAAAGCAAACATGCTCGTAGTATTCCTTCAGATGGGACTTGCAATCGGAATCCAGCCTCTCATAGGTTACAGCTACGGAGCCAAAAACTTCAGGCGTTTAAAAGATGTAATGAAATTTTCCATGATATGTGTTCTGATAATCGGTACCGTAATGACGGCAATCTATCTTGCCTTCACAAGAAATATTGTGGGCATATTCATAGACAACGAACAGGTTATTGATACAGGTTGCAGAATGCTAAGGACACTTATGGTTTCCGGGCCGGTACTTGGAATAATGTTTGTATTCAATTTTTCATTCCAGGGAATGGGAAAAGCCGGTGCAGCACTTGCACTTTCTGCCAGCAGACAGGGATTCGTATTTTTGCCGATGCTCTTTTTGGGACGCGCAATTGCCGGTCAGAACGGAATTATTTTTGCTCAACCGATTGCAGATATAATTTCAATAATCATTGCCTTAATTATGTTTATCTCTATGAACAAAGAATTCAAGGCAATAGAAAGCAAAGCTTAATTTACCCTGCGGATTGTTTTGCCCAGTGTTTCCATAAGTTTCTTTAAGTCAAACGGTTTTGTAACAAAAGTATTCATTCCGCTTTCAAGTGCGGTTTTGCGGTCTTCTTCAAAAGCGTTTGCCGTCATTGCAATTATGGGAACACTTGCTTTTTTCTGGTCAGAAAGCGCGCGTATTCTTTTTGTAGCTTCGTAACCGTTCATTACAGGCATCTGCACATCCATAAGAACAGCATCATAGTAGAAAGCCGGCCGGTCAGTCACTTTGGCAACCGCAAGCGCGCCGTTTACAACACATTCAACTTCAAAGCCCTGATCCGAAAGCAGTTCATATGCAATTTCTTTGTTTATTTCATTGTCTTCAACCAAAAGAAGTCTGAGTCCCTGTGCAGAAAAAGAAACGCCTGTATTTTCAAAATCGCGTACAGCCTTAAGATCATTTGAACCGGCAAGCTTAAAGTCAATTTCAATCCTGAATTCCGTTCCCTTTCCTTCTTCACTCTGAACAGAAATTTTACCGTTCATAAGATCAATCAGATTCTTTGCAATGGAAAGTCCCAGTCCCGTTCCCTGAACATTGCGCGTGTAGGAATTAAGGTCGCGTTCAAAAGCTTCAAACAAATGACTCTGGTATTCCTGCGACATTCCGATTCCGGTGTCCTTTACAGTAAAACGGAACAGCGCTCTGTCTGCCTTATTCTGTTCAAGCTGTTCAACCTTGAAAAAAACTGTTCCGCCTGCTTTTGTGTATTTTACAGCATTTCCCAGAAGATTTATCAAAATCTGCCGCAAACGAAGGCTGTCACAGATAATATCCCCCTGCCTTATTTCAGAAGCCAAACACACATATCTTAAGTTCTTGCTCTGAACCTGGGGCTGAACAACGTCGTTTACAAAATCAATTATGTTAACCAGATTGTTCGGTTCAAGATTAAGTAAGTATTTTCCGCTTTCAATTCTTGACATATCAAGAACATCATTGATAAGGCCAAGAAGATGTTCGCTTCCGGACTTTAACTTTTCAAGATATTCTTTTACCAGAACAGGATTGTCGGCATGTTTTTCTGCAAGAGTTACAAAGCCTGTAATTGCATTCATCGGTGTTCGTATGTCATGGCTCATGTTTGACAAAAAGCGTGACTTTGCCTTGTTTGCGTTTTCTGCAGAGGCGAGAGCTTCTTCGAGAAGTTTTTTTTGGTGCATTTCGTATTTTGTTTCTGCATCAACATTCATAAAACCAAAAAGAACATCGCTGTATTCGTCAGGATTTCCTATGCGCACAATCTTAAGCTTCATGTACGACAGCTGTCCGTTAATAAAAGTTCTGTAATTTACGCTAAAGGTTTCGTGCGTTCCCACCTGTCTGATTATATTATCTTTGGAAAACGCAAGCCTCATCATATCGCGGTCGCTTTCATAAACAGATGTTTCTATGTACATGTCAATTGCGTCTTCGTACACCTGCTTGCCGAACGCTTCGTTATAAAAAGAACCGGACTTGTCGTTAAGGCGTACAATCCTTATTTTGCCGGTAATAACATTTACCATAAACACATTGCTGTATTCCATGGTAAGAGCATTGATAACTTCTAGTTGATAAATTTTTTCTTCTTCCTGGTGATAATGCTCGGTAATATTTTTTACAACAGAAATACCGCAAATGTCCCCGTTAAGTTCATCACGCATTAAAATAACAGTATTGCGCGACCAGAATTCCGTGCCGTCATAACCGGTTTTGCAGTAGTCAAACCAGGTTTCGTATTCACCGCGCGAATAGCATTCCAGAAGATGCGTCCTGCTCATTTTGGAAAGAAACTTTTTCTTTTCGGCACCGTACATGTCCCAGCACACCGCTTCTATAAATTCAGAATAGGAACAGTTTGCAGAAAGGGCAAGTGCTTCCTTAAGCGGAATCTCACGCTTTGCAATACGCTGAACAGGGCTTCCTATAATTTTATTCTGCGTAAGGTTGAATTCATAAATTGCGATTGCGTCAGAAACAATGGCGCGCTTGTACCCGTCTTCCTTAAAAGTGCGGCGATTTTCCATAAGATGGTTGCGTCGCATTTCTTCGGAAATATCCATAAATGTAACAAAAGCAAAACCGTCGTGAATAATTATGTCTGAAGAAAACCAGACAGACGCGTGCTTGCCGCCAAGTAAAGGCCGTAATCTTCTGAAAAGAAATTTATTCCGGTCGCCTTCGTCCATAAGTGAAAGGGAGTCAGGACTAAGGTATCTGAAAAACCTGTCGCGGTCCATTCTGAACACACGGTGCAGCATAACAGAAAAATATTTTTTCCAGCCAATATTGATTTTTTTGTCAGCAAAGCCGCTCTGCGAAACTTCGAGTTTTGAAAAAGTCCAGTCAGAAAGATTTATTTTTAAAATCCCGGCATGAATTCCTTTTGCAAACATGGCAAGAACTGAATTCCATTTGCTGTGAACTGACGCGGAAACCTGCACGACTATCTCCAGAATAAGTTAAGTTGCTACACAACTGCCTTTATTTACATATGCGCTTAAGCGCACCAATTGAACTCAATCGCAAGTTGAAACTTGTTCAATCGTTCAATTTCAACGAAC
Organism: Treponema peruense; assembly: GCF_016117655.1. Taxonomy (NCBI): domain Bacteria; kingdom Pseudomonadati; phylum Spirochaetota; class Spirochaetia; order Treponematales; family Treponemataceae; genus Treponema; species Treponema peruense. The sequence continues at coordinate 580,217 of NZ_CP064936.1, read as the reverse complement.
TATTATACCACATAAAAAATTATAAGGCAAAAAAAAAAGACCGCAGAAAGTTTCCGCGGCCTTTTTTATAAGGTAATTTTACTTAAGAGCAATCTCTAAGAATTGCAATTTTTAGAAACTTCCTTAAGCATTGATAAAGTCAACTACAAGCTGCCCCATCTTCTTTGTTCCTACAAGTTTTCCTGCAGCCTTAACAGCCTCTCGTTCTGAACCTGCAATGTCGCCTGTTCTGTAACCTGCGTCAAGAACAGAATTTACTGCATTTTCAATAGCCTTTGCTTCTGTTTCAAGACCAAAACTATAGCGCAAAAGCATTGCTGCAGAAAGAATTGTTGCAAGCGGGTTTGCAAGGTCTTTTCCTGCAATATCAGGAGCAGTACCGTGAATGGGTTCGTAAAGTCCAGGACCGCCGACTCCAAGTGAAGCAGAAGCAAGCATTCCGATAGAACCTGTAATCTGGCTGGCTTCATCAGAAAGAATGTCGCCGAACATATTGCTTGTTGCAATAACATCAAACTGGCGCGGATTGCGTACAAGCTGCATGGCTGCATTGTCTATATAAAGGAAAGAAAGTTCAACTTCGGGGAATTCTGCATGAACAGTTTCTGCAACTTTTCTCCAGAGGCGGCTTGAGTTAAGGATATTTGCCTTGTCAATAACGCAAAGCTTTTTCTGGCGGTTCATTGCAAACTCAAATCCCATGCGAACGATGCGTTCAATTTCTTCCCAGGAATATTTTTCTGTGTCCCAGGCAGTTTTTCCGTCAGCGCTTGTTCCCCTGTCGCCAAAATAAATTCCGCCGGTAAGTTCGCGTACAATAAGAATATCAAGTCCTTCACCAACGATTTCGTCCTTAAGAGGACATGCATCCTTAAGCTGCTTGAACATAACAGCGGGGCGCAGGTTTGCATAAACTTTCATTCCGCCGCGCAGTCCAAGAAGTGCTTTCTCGGGGCGAATCTCGGGAGCTACATTGTCCCACTTTGGTCCGCCTACAGCACCCAGAAGAGTAGCGTCGCTGTTAAGACAAATATCAAGCTGGTCCTGCGGAAGAGGCTTTCCCCACTTGTCAATGGCTGCACCGCCGGCAATAACATTTTTGTAGTTGAATTTGTGTCCGTATTTTTTTGCAACCGCATTAAGAACATTTACACCTTCTGCAACAACATCCGGACCAATTCCGTCTCCTGGAATCAAAGCAATAGTCTTTTCCATAACAAAAGCTCCTGTATTTAGTATAAATAAAGAATATTAAGTATTTTTAAAGTAGTATAATGAATCGCCCCCTTTTTGTAAAGTACTTGTGTTTTACAAAGAGAGGGCAAATTCAGCCTGAAAAATTTTCAATACGAGGTTAAATAAAACGCTGGTATTTTTTTTCTATATCCTTAATGAGCTTATACTCAAAGGAATCTACCAGAGCAAGCCAAGATGCTTCAACCAGGTCGCTGGAAACACCAATTGTAGTCCAGCTGTCCGTTCCGTCAGAACTTTCTATAAGAACCCTTACGCGGCTGGCAGTTGCACTCTTGCCGTCAAGGACACGAACCTTGTAGTCGGTAAGGTGAATCTGGCGCACGCTGGGGTAAAAGGACTGGAGTGCCTGTCTTAAAGCATTATCCAGTGCGTTAACAGGACCGTTTCCTTCACCTGCCGCAACCTGAATGTTTCCTTCGACATCAATTTTAAGCTGGGCAAGAGAATAAAGATTTTCTTCCATAAGCGGCTTTTCGTTGCTTGTCTTGTAGTAGTGAAGATTAAAGAACGGCTGGTACTTGCCTATAGCCTTGCGCACAAGCAGTTCAAAACTTCCGTCTGCACCTTCAAACTGGTAACCCTGGTGTTCAAGTTCCTTGACTTCATTGACAATTTCTGCAACAACAGGACTGGACTTTGTTATGGAAAAATCAAATTTGCGGATTTTTTCTATAATCATGCTTCTTCCCGCAACTTCACTCATAAGGAACACGCGTTCGTTACCGACATCTTCGGGAGAAATATGTTCGTAGGCGACAGGATTTTTAAGCACTGCGTCAATATGCATTCCGGCTTTATGTGCAAAAGCATTCTGGCCAACATAAGGCATTCCCAGCTCAAGGGTAATATTTGTAATCTCGGCCACACGCTTGCAGATTGGTGTAAGTGATTTTAGATTTTCGGGTGGAATACATTCGCAGTCCATCTTAAGCTGAAGATCAGATATAATAGTAGAAAGATTTGCATTTCCTGTACGCTCGCCGAATCCCAGAAGCACACCCTGAACATGAGTGGCGCCGTTCTGTACTGCAACAAGAGAATTTGCAACAGCAAGACCGGAATCATTGTGAGTGTGAATACCGACAGTAACTTTGTCTGCAAAACGTTCAGTAACTGCACGTGTAATGCGGGCGCAGTCGTCAAGCATACAGCCACCTTTTGTTTCGCAAAGTGAAAGAACAGAAGCACCGCCGTCAACCGCCGCTTGGAGCGCTTTCATAGCATAATCTGCATTGGCGGAATATCCTGTAAAAAAGTGTTCGGCATCAAAAATAACATTGCGCCCCTGTTTTTTTAAATAAGCGCAGGTATCGCGTATCATATCAAGGTTTTCTTCCAGAGTAGCGTGAAGAATTTCTGTAGCCTGAAAGTCCCATGTCTTTCCAAAAATTACGACATATTCTGTTTCTGCAGAAAGAAGGCTCTGTAAATTGGAGTCTTCTGAACACGCAATGTCCTTTCTTCTGGTTGAACCGAATGCTACAATTTTAGAAGTAGAAAGTTTAAGTTCGCGGGCTTTCTGAAAAAATTCCATATCCTTTGGATTACTGCCGGGATTTCCTGCTTCTATATATTTTATTCCAAGTTCGTCCAAAGCCTGAACTATATGAATTTTATCCTGAACAGAGTAACTTATTCCTTCACCCTGGGAACCGTCTCTAAGCGTAGAGTCCAAAATTTCAATTTTCTTTGCCATGGCGGAATTGTAGCAAAAAAGTTCCAAAATGTTAAGTCTCTTAATGCCGGCAAAACTTCTTAATATGTACAGAAAATGCTTTTTTTGGTAAACTTTTTGTATCATTAAATTCAGAGGTATTTTATGTATATTACATGTTTGGATTTGGAAGGCGTTTTGGTTCCGGAAATTTGGATTGCATTTGCACAAGCTTCTGGAATTCCCGAACTCAAGAGAACAACGCGCGACGAGCCCGATTACGACAAGCTCATGAACTGGCGCCTGGGTATTCTTAAGGAACACGGACTAGGTCTCAAACAGATTCAGGATGTAATAGCAACAATAGACCCAATGCCCGGAGCAAAGGAATTTCTTGACGAACTGCGCTCACTCTGCCAGGTAATTATAATAAGCGACACTTTCACACAGTTTGCGTCCCCTCTTATGAAAAAACTTGGAATGCCAACAATTTTCTGTAACTCGCTCGAAGTTGCACCTTCAGGAGAAATCACAGGCTTTAAGATGCGCATAGAAAATTCAAAACTCACAACCGTTAAGGCTCTGCAGTCCATTGGTTATGACACAATTGCAAGCGGCGACAGTTACAATGATCTTGGAATGATAAAAGCAAGCAAGGCAGGATTTCTGTTCAAGAGTACAGACAAAATCAAGGCCGACAACCCTGCAATTCCGGCATTTGAAAACTACAGCGAACTTCTTGCCGCAATAAAAGAACAGCTTAAAAAATAGCATAAAAAAAGTGCCGCTTCTTTACGGAGCGGCACTTTTTTTTACATTAGAACAATCCCGAAATGCATCCGTTGTCGTCTACATCTATGTTCAATGCAGACGGGGCTTTAGGAAGACCGGGCATATCCACTATGTCACCGGCAAAGGCAACTACAAAACCTGCACCCGAATAAAGCTGAACATCACGTACCGGGAACACATAGCCGCTCGGAGCACCAAGAAGTGACTTGTCGTGGCTTATGGAATTCTGTGTCTTTGCAATGCAGACAGGAAGTTTTCCGTAACCGGCAGCATCGTAGGCCTTTAATTTCTTGAGTGCCTTTGATTCAAATTCTACACGGTCAGCGCGGTAAATTTCTTTTGCAAGAGTTTCTATTTTTTCTTCAAGGGTTGAATCCAGTGAATAAATATTTTTGAAGTCACATTCAGAATCGCAGAGTTCTACAATCTTGTTTGCAAGGGCAACAGCACCTTCGCCGCCTTTTCCCCAGCCTTCACAAAGAACTGCAGTACTGTCACATTCAGAAGCAAGCTGTTCAACAAGAGCAACTTCGGCATCTGTATCGCTTACAAATTTGTTTACGGCAACTACAACAGGTACGCCGAATTTCTTCATGTTTTCTATGTGGCATCTTACGTTTGCAAAACCTTTTTTGACGGCCTCAAGATTTTCGTGTGAAAGATCTGCCTTTGCAACACCACCGTGCATCTTTATTGCGCGCACAGTTGCTACAATTACTGCTGCGTCGGGGTGAATACCGTTCATGCGGCACTTTATGTCCATGAATTTTTCTGCACCAAGATCAGCTGCAAAGCCTGCCTCGGTAACAACATAGTCACCTGTCGCAAGGGCACAGAGTGTTGCGTTGATAGAATTGCAGCCGTGAGCAATATTTGCAAAAGGTCCGCCATGAATAAATGCCGGAGTATGCTCCAATGTCTGTACAAGATTGGGCCGGATTGCATCTTTCAGAAGAGCCGCAACCGCTCCGGTACATTTGAGCTGACCGAAAGTAACAGGAACCCTTGCGTAAGTTTCGCCGATTGTTATTGCAGAAATGCGTTCCTTGAGTTCAGAAATTGTTTTTGAAAGACAGACAATTGCCATAATTTCGCTTGCAACAGAAATCTGAAAATGACTTTCTCTTGGAACACCGTCAATCCTTGAACCAAGTCCTACAATTACGTTTCTTAATGCGCGGTCGTTAAGGTCAACGCAACGCTTCCAGGAAATTGTGCGCGGATCAAGTCCCAGTTCGTTTCCCTGCTGAAGATGGTTGTCTATAAGAGCAGCCATAAGATTGTTGGCAGCAGTTATTGCATGAATGTCGCCGGTAAAGTGAAGGTTAATGTCTTCCATCGGAACAACCTGGGCATAACCGCCGCCGCATGCACCGCCCTTTATACCAAAACACGGACCAAGGGAGGGTTCGCGAAGTGCAATAACAGATTTTTTGCCGATATGCCTGAGACCGTCACCCAAAGCGATTGTTACAGTAGACTTTCCTTCACCGGCAGCTGTCGGAGTCATGGCTGTAACAAGAATGAGTTTTCCTCTTTCTGAAGGATTCAGTGCCTTGTTCTGAAGTTCGCGGAGCTTTTCAAAAGAAATCTTGGCCTTGTATTTACCGTAAGTTTCAAGATCCCCGGCCGAAAGATTAAGTTTTTCTGCAACCCCGGTAATCTCATCCATAACATTTTTCTGTGCAATTTCAATATCCGACAGCATAAATCCTCCTATAAAAATATTCGAAGACTGTTTCAACAGTCGAAAATGTTTTTATTGCGTTTTGCAACAAAGTGAAAAACGCAGTTCAATAAGAAAGTTCGAATTGCGAACTTTGAGTTAAAAAAGCCGACGACATTTCGGCGGATTTTTTTATACTCCCTCATCGTTAAGTGTACTTAGCAAATCAAATTCTTCTTTTGTGAGTTCACGGTACTGACCGCACGCCAGAGACTCATCAAGAAAAAGTCTGTTCATTCTTATTCTTTTAAGATATGTAACTTCGTTTCCCAAAGCGGCAAACAGCCTTTTTACTTCGTGAAACTTTCCTTCATAAACAGTAATTTTACAAACAGCCGCCGCAGTTTTGTCATTCTCCTGTACATCACACCATTCAAGTTGAGCGGGCAGACAGTCAACGGCTTCTGCATTGGCTTCTGCCTCTATATGAACACCGCGTGCAAGGTCGGCTACATAAGATTCACGTTCCTGTTCATCAACTTCATTTGCAAGGTGAACAAGATAAGTCTTTGGAACACGCCACTTTGGTGAAGTAAGCCTGTGATTCAAATCGCCGTCACTTGTAATAATCAAAAGTCCTTCTGTATCTGCATCAAGACGGCCAATAGTTCCAAGATCACCGCCAAGATATGTACGGCGATCACTTTCGTCAAGAAGATCAAAAACCGTGGGATACGCGCCCGATTTTGTTGAACAGATGTATCCGGCAGGCTTGTTGAGCATAAAATATGCATGCCACTTGATCTTAACATCCACGCCTTCAACACAAAGAGTGTCTTTTTCTATTGAAACATGGAATTCAGGATTTTTAACAGGTTCGCCGTTGACAAGAACTTCACCGCTGCGTACAAGGCGCTTTACGTCTTTTCTTGTTCCAAAGCCGCTGTTTGAAAGTATTTTGTCAAGCCGTTCTGTCCGGGTAGTCTGCTTCATCGGGCGGATTATAGCATAAATGCAACTTAAATTCTACATGGAACACTTTTGGAAATTGTAAAAAACGGCCCTTCGTGAAAAATGCCTCTGCACTCATCGCGCGGGGACTGCTTAAAGTTTTTTTACCGCCGTTTTTGTCAGAACCTTCGATTCCAGTAGCAAGCTTAGCGATGTTGCGTACGGCCTCATTGTCCTTTGAAAAATTCATACATATGCAATCGTTTATTTCGTAGGATTCTACAGATTTTACGATTAGAGTATAACTCCAAACAATATAATGGATAAAAGACTATCATTATGATATAATTAAAAAAATAGAAGGAGGTCGTCTATGCCATATGCAGTTGTAGAAGAAAAATTGAAAACAATTCCTGAAAAATATATGGAAGAAGTTTCAGAGTTTTTAGATTTTCTTTTGTTCAAAAGCAAAGAAGAGTCTAATAAAAACGGACTTGACGAAGCAATTGAAGAAGTTGAAAGAGGTGATGTAGAAACATTTAAGTCCTTTGCAGATTTTAAGGCAGCAATGTCCGTATGAAACATGAGCTTCGAACAGCAAAATCATTCCGCAAAGATTATAAAAAACTAACTGCGAAAGAAACGGAAAAACTACTTCTCTGGAATATAGAATTCAAGCCGTTTGTAGATGTTGCTGAATAGCTTTTGTTATAATAAGCCTGATTATAAATTAACACAGCACACAAAAAAACGCACGCCGTTACAGAAGAGAATCTGCAGCCACAGCGTGCGTTAACGCATACGAATTGTTTTACAAAAGAAAGTCCTGACCTGCTTTTATCATGTGCTATTTAAGTTGTTTGTGAAATACATTGTTTTTTTACAAATTTAATATTATAATTTTCATAAAAGGTGATTAAGTTAAAAGCTGCACTATTTGTACAACTTTTATCTACCCATCATTTTGTTGCGAATGTACTTAAAAAGTCATTAAATCTAAGGATTTACTCATTGGCTTTTTATGGGAGGTACCGTTATGCCTTTTTCAACCTTAGAAAAACAATTTGATTTACTTACGTCCGAAAGACAAAAGACTGTTTACAGTTTTGTAAATTATCTGTTGTCTGAACAGGAAAACGAAGCAAAAACTATGCCTTCAACGGTATCTGAAAAGATATCCCTTCTGGACTCTCTTGTTGGAATTGTTCCTTCAAATGTAAATCTTGATAAAGAAAGAAGAGAAAGAATTTCCCGATAATGAAAATCTTATTAGATACCAATATTGTTATTGACATTCTCACTGCCAGAGAACCCTTTTTTGGAGACTCCTATGGTGCATTCCTAAAAATCCTTAAAGGTTCACATATCCCCTGTATTTCAGCTTCTTCTGTTACAGATATAGCCTATATACTGCGTAAATACATTTCAGACCAATCCTTGCGATTTCAAAAGATTCAAAACTTTCTGAAACTTATAGAAATAGAAGATACAAAAAGGACAACGGTAGAAACGGCCTTTTCTGTTGGAATGGATGATTACGAAGATGCTGTTCAATTCCAGACGTGTCTTGAAAATTCAATCAGTCTGGTAATAACCCGTAATTCAAAAGATTTTACAAATTCTACAATTCAGGCTTTATCTCCATTTGAATATTTGAATTCTTAACTCTCAATTTTTTTAAACCAATTAAATAGCTGTTAAATTAACACACAAAAAAACGCACGCCGTTACAGAAGAGAATCTGCAGCAGCGTGCGTTAACGCATACGAATTGAATTTTACCGCAAGTTAAAACCTGCACAATTCATTTTTATTTCTTAAGAATTACAAAAGATTTTGCAGGAACACTTGCAGGAACAGCAGCGTCAGTAGGAATACCTGAAGAAACATCTACGGAATTTGTGTAACCTGTTGCATCTTCTATAGCGACATCCGCGTCTGTTGCGTTAAAGTATACGAGGAAGTCGCCTGCTGTGTATTTTGTTACACCTTTTCTTTATAAATTTCTTCCATTGTGGATGTATCATGAACACCCATAAGGTCAAAGCGGAATCCATTGATGTGATAATCTGTCATCCAGTGTTTAAGAGATTCAATCATATTTTTTAATGAAAAGGATTAAAAAGAAAACTTGACAAAAAGTATGTAATTTATATAATCAATTATAGGTTTTACATACTTTTTTAAAGGTTGAATATGGAAAATAAATTTATTGAAAGAAAAATAGAAGAAAAACTCTTAAACTTAATAAAAACTTTCCCTATTGTTACTCTAACAGGTTGCAGACAATGTGGAAAATCAACATTACTTAAAAAACTTTTTCCTGATTGGAAATACGTTTCTTTAGAAGATTTAGATTTTCGACAAATTGCAACAAATGATCCTCGATATTTTTTAAGTCTTTATCCAGAAAAAACAATTTTTGATGAAGTTCAACGCGTTCCAGATTTATTTTCTTACATTCAAAGTCATATTGATGAATTAGACAAAACAGAAATTTACATTCTTTCCGGTTCTCAAAATTTTTTACTGATGAATTCAATTTCTCAAAGTCGTGCAGGTCGATGTGCAATTTTAAATCTGTCAACTTTTTCAATAAGTGAACTTAAAAATGCTTCTTTACTCAAAGAAAATATTGACGAATGTCTTTGGACAGGTTTTTACCCAAGAATTTATAATCAAAATCCTTCTCCACACGATTTTTATCGTTCTTACATAAAGACTTATATTGAAAGAGATGTTCGTGAATTAAAAAATATTTCAGATTTATCAGTTTTTCACAAATTCATATGTTTATGTGCCGGAAGAACTGGTCAAATCTTAAACACAACAGAACTTGCAAATGAAACTGGAATTTCTGTTTTAACTGTAAAATCATGGCTTTCAATTCTTGAAACAAGTGGAATAATTTTTTTACTAAAACCTTATTATAAAAATTTTGGAAAACGCTTGGTAAAATCTCCAAAACTATATTTCTTTGATTCAGGATTAGTATGTTCATTACTTGGAATGGAAAATTTTCAACAAATCCAAACGCATTATTTACGTGGAGGAATTTTTGAAAATATGATAATCAGCAATTACATTAAAGAATGTTTTTTCAAAGGAAAAAATCCAAACGCATATTTCTGGAGAGATTCAAACGGATTGGAAATAGACCTATTGATAGAAGAATTTAATACTATAAAATTATTTGAAATAAAATCATCAAGCACAATAAATGAAAAATTCTTTAATTCTTTAAATAAAATTTCAGATTTATTTAAAATATCAAAACAAAATATAAATGTCCTTTACAGTGGAGAACAAACTTTTCCTGCAACACCCACTCACGGAGGCTACATTTCTTGGAAAGATTGGTAAAATTTTATAATTTTTTTCAAAGAACAATAAAACAGAAAACACATTTTTCCGTTTAATTTACAGCACTTTTTATAAATGCAAAAGATTAAAAAGAAAAAGAAGAAATCTTGACAGTCAGGTTTTCTGGCAGTTGTGACTTCTGCTGCTTGTTCCATCATTTTTGCGGCTATGTTCTGGCCGCTTCTCTGGTGTGCCTATCCTCTAACCATTTTCCCGCTTTTTTCCAGTCGGCTTATGACTTGAATATACTTGTATTTGATGTATATAAATCACTGGGAAAAACAAAAAAACATATTTTTTACTCGACGTTTGTATTTAAATTTGAATGCTCCATTAAAGACTGGTATTGATAATGAAAAGCAATATGAGTTTCGTTTTTTTGTCACACTGATTCAAAATTGCTACACAGTTTTTTAAATGAGATTTTTATATTTTGTTGGTAAACTTGGCAAAAATAATTTACAAAAAAATTAATTTTTTAGACAACAAATCGGAACAACTAAAATTCCATCTTCTCTTTTATACGCATAATCTCCAACAGCCGTAAGAACCATTAAAAATGAAGGTTCTTTCATTTTTGTTGTGTCAATTTTTTGAGAAAGAGATTTTAGTGTTTTTATTCCTTCAGAAATTAAATGTTCTCCACCTAACTTAATTTCTATTAATCCATAAGAACCATTTCGTAAATGAATAACAGCATCACATTCTAGTCCAGTCTTATCTCTAAAATGATAAACTGTTCCTTCCAAAGAATCTGCATAAACTCTTAAATCTCTTATGCACATAGTTTCAAATAAAAGACCAAATGTATTTAAATCTTGTATTAAATCTTTTGGACCTAAGCCTAAGCTTGCAACAGCAATAGAAGGATCAACAAAATATCTTGTATCGCTTGTTCTAATTGCACTTTTACTTCTTAGATTTGGATTCCAAGCACTCATATCTTCTATTACAAAAATTTTTTTTAATGCTTTTATATACGACAAAGTCGTATTTTCTGAAAGATTACTGTCATCATTTGCACTAATATCTTGTGTTATGGAAGCAATGCTGGCTTGAGTTCCTTGATTACGAGCATAAGAACGCATTAAAAGTTTTGCTCGCTCACTATCTCGTTCAACATTATCTACTCTAGAAATATCTTCTTTTACAACAGCATCATAATAATCAAAAGCTAAATGTAAACTGGCTCTTTCTTTTTTATCAATTGAAGCTGGCCAACCACCACGACAAACAAAAAAAGCAATATCTTCTAATTTTTTATTATTGATTCCTGAAATATCAGTTTTGCCTTCAAATAATTCAGTTAAACTTACTTGACCATTAGAATCTTCTGATTCCCAAAGACTCATAGGTCTCATCATAATCCAAGAAAATCGTCCTGTTCCTGTATGCCTTTTTTTATCACTATCATTTGGAATCGCAGAACCTGTTAAAATAAATTGTCCTTCCTTTTTTCTATGATCAACTTCAAATCTAATAGAATCCCAAAGATTCGGAGCTAATTGCCATTCATCAATAAGACGAGGATTTTCTCCTTGAAGTAACAGTTTTGATTGAATTTTTGCAAGTTCCAAATTTTGCTGAATAGAATCTGGATCATTCATATATAAAATGCTTTTAGCTTTTTGCTCTGCAGTTGTAGTTTTTCCACACCACTTTGGTCCTTCAATAACAACAGCACCTGTTTCTTCTAATCTATAATCTAAAAGCGTATCATAAATTCTTTTTCTATATTTTTTCATAAAAATATTATAAACTTTGTTGGTTAATTTGACAATCTTTTATTGGTGAATTTGGCAGATTTCTGTTGGTAAAATCGGCAGGTTTTATTCAAAAAACTTCTGAATCAATAATATCAGTTTTTAATTTCTTAAAAAATGAATATTTATTATCTTTGTGAAAAATATTGAATATTCCGACAAAAATAAACCGCAGTTCCGGGAACATGGAAACCGTGAAACAGGAGCTGCGGAAACCGTTTTTGTGGCGGCTTACGACATGAATACACTTGTATTTGATGTATATAAATCACTGGGTATCATTTTCATTATTTTATCAATAGTACGATATATATTTGCAGATATCTTTTGGATAAAAGTATTTATGTAAAAGATAAATGTAATTACAATTTACATAATGCATGCGTTTTCAAGGCATCCACTATTTTTGGAACACCACTTCCAGCACTTTTTGGGAATGCTATAGATTAAAAAGAAAAAATCTTGACATTTGTGATTATCTGTATAATATTTATGTTAGGAGGTGTTATATGAGATACCACGATAAAAAATACTTTGATGAATTGAATAATGGAGATAATCCGATTGCGTATATTCTTAATATGCCAAAACCTGATTTTACAAAGATGGATCAGGAAGCAAAAGAATTTGAAGAATGGATTAAAAAAGAACACGCTAAAGAACGGGAACTTTTAAGGAAACTTTCAAAACAATGATTGCAGAATTTCAAGTTTTAGACACAGAAGATTTTTATATTGAACATTTACTCGACGACCAGGAAAATATTGAATTGATAAAGTCATTTTCTGTCCCGAATAATGCGATAGGTCTTGAAAATTATCTGAAAAATCAATCAATTTTAGATGAAAAAGGAAATAATTGTCGAACATATCTTATAAAAGATAAATCAACAAATGAACTAGTTTCCTATTTTTCAATAAAAACTGGTCTTATAACAATGCAACTTCATAAAGAATATTTTGAATCAATTCCAGCTATTGAACTTTCTAATTTTGCTGTTAATCATGTATACAGACAAAAACATCCGGAAATTTCAAGAATTGGAAGTTATTCTTTTAAATATTTTATTTTGCCTTTAGTTCGATGTTTATCAAAATTTGTGGGAATAAATTCTTTATATATTTATGCCCTGCCACAAGAAAAACTTATTGAACATTACAAAACTTTAGGATTTGCACGGCTTCCTCAAAAACAGGAAAAATTTGTTCAATACCATGTAAAACCAAAATACGATGAAGGCTGCATTTTTATGGTTCAAAGTTTATAATAACTCCTAACTATAATTTTTTTTCAAAGAACAATTTTAACCAATTTTTTTAATCAAAATATTTTTTAATAAAACCTTCTATTTTTGAAATACCTTCATCTAAAAGATTTTACAAATTCTACAATTAAGGCTTTATCTACATTTGAATATTTGAATTCTTAACTCCCAAGTTTTTTCTTTTTTTTAAGCCAATTAAATAACTGTTAAATTAACACACAAAAAAAACGCACGCCGGTACAGAAGTATAATCTGCAGCGGCGTGCGTTAACGCATACGAATTGTTTTACAAAAGCAAGTCAGGACCTGCTTTTGTCATGCATTATTTTTTAAGAATTACAAATGATTTTGCAGCAACACTTGCAGGAACAGCAACTTCTGTAGGAGTACCTGAAGATACATCTACGGATTTTGAGTAACCTGTTGCATCGATAGCGACATCCGCTTCTGTTGCGTTAAAGTATACGAGGAAGTTGCCTGCTATGTACTTTGTTACACCAGTTTTAACTGTAGTTGCACTTGCAGAAGTGTTTGCTCCGAATGCAGATGGGTTTGCTTTTCGAAGAGCGATTAAACCTTTGTATGTATTGTAAACATCGGAGTAAGTGTCTTTAAAGGTGAGGTCGATGGCATTTTTCTGATCACTAGACTTGTAGCTATTTTCATCACCGCGCTTTGTTCTCAGGAATTCCTGGCCGCCGTTAATAAACGGAGTACCCTGACTTAAGAATACATAGGCAGCGGCAAGTTTATCCTGCTCTCTGACAGTTGCAAGACCCTCTGCACCAATCTTTGTAAATAAATTACCTGTAGTTACTTTGTCAGTATCATTCAGTGTCTGCCAGTAAGAAATAGCAAGTTTGTCAAACAGTGTATAGTTGTCATGGCACTCAACATAATGAAGAGCAAGCCCCGGCTTTCCTGTTGGATTGCGTTTATTCTTTCCTGTATCTCCAACAAGACCTGTTATAATACCACTGTCATTGTATGTTCCCTGGACTTGTCCATGTTTGAAACCACCGAATTCGGCACCCTTAATTGCATCGCGGAAGTCATCATCAAAGGCAGCAACACCAAAGTCTCCGGCATTGATAGCACCTGTCATTCCGTCTGTAACTGCACAATCACCGCCAGTCCATGGTTCACCGTATACCATTACCTTCGGGTCAATTTCTTTAAGAGCATTGTAGACTTCTGTCATTGCTTCTTTTGAGTGAACACCCATAAGATCAAAGCGGAATCCGTTAATATGGTAATCTTTCATCCAGTGCTTGAGAGATTCAATCATATAAGAGCGGAACATAGGAGCTTCAGAGTCAGTTTCGTTTCCACAGCCGGAACCGTCTGAATATGAGCCGTCTTCTTTCATTCTGTAGTAGTAATACGGAATTGTAGAATCATAGAGAGAATACTCTCCAGTACCGCTTGTATGGTTATAAACAACATCCATATTTACAGCGATACCTGCTTTATGAAGTGCAAGAATCATTTCGCGCATTTCCTTAACAGCCTGGGTACCATCTGTATAACCTTCAGTTACATAGCGTCCTTCAGGTACATTATAGTGATAAGGATTGTAACCCCAGTTGTAGTTTTTATCAGCATTCTTTTCTGCATAATCAAACATAGGAAGAATCTGAACATGAGTTACGCCCAACTCCTTAAGATGATTAATAACAGCATCTGAATTTGCAATATCAAGGAATTTGCCTGTTGAATCAGTTACTGTGGCACGGCTCCAGTCACGGATATGCATTTCATAAATTACAGCATCTGTATACTCACCTGAGAACGGATTTCTATATGCACTTTCCCAACCTGCCGGCTGAGTTTCTGCATCATTGATATCTGCAATCTGGGCTGCTACAGAATCACCGCTGGCAACTTTTGCATAAATATCGCAAACATCTCTTGTTACACCTTCATTTGTAATTCTGAACTTATAATATTTGAATGAAGAAACATCAACGTCAGAAACGCTCCAGATTCCATATTCGTCAGAAGTCATTTTTACAACAGAATCTTCTGTTACCAACTGAGATGAGTCCTTAAACAACAAAAGCTGAACATCACTGGCAACAGGTGCCCATGTTTTGAATGATGCTTTTGTTCCGTTAAGAGTCAGACCAAGATCTGTTCCTTTATAAATATAATCTTTATATGCAGCTTTAATAGCGGCAATTTTTGAAACCTTCACTCCGGCCTCCGGCTTGAATATTGAATTCTTTACATACCATTCTTTTTCCAAATCAATATCTGAAGAAAGTTTCAAAAGAAGAGTATCTGCAAAGTTTCTGTTACGATTGTTCTGTGCATTATAATTAAGAACATCATTTACAGCAATCTCTGTACCGTCAGCTGCAACAACTGTAAATCCGTTGCTTGAAGCCGAAGTTTCAAGTCCGTATTTTACAGATAGAGATACTTTAATAGAATCTTTAGTAACAGCAGAAGCAGCTGCAATTGTCGGATCATATGAATCAGAAACAATATACAAAGTAGGATCTTTTGTCAATGTCAAAAAATGCATTCCTTCTGACATATCCATAAACTGGTCACCATCAGGATCTTTTGTCCATCCTGAATCGCGGATAATTTTTCCCATTTTTCCTTTTTCTTTAATGCAAGCCATAAGTTTTGTATCACTTGCACAAAGTTCGCTTATATTCCAGTAAGCAATTGTAGTTCCATCAATAGTTTTTGTCTTTGCTTTGCCTGCTGTTAAATCATAGCCGTTCTGTCCTTCACTGGTTCCGTCTGGCCAAAGCCAGAGACCATATTTAGAATAATCAGAATCTGCTCTTTTGTAGAAAATAATTAAATTTTCATTCTTAGGGTCAAGTTCAGACGCTGCTTTTGCGGATGCTAAAAGTACAGGATCAGGAGTTCCCAGGGTTCCGACTGCCACATCAGGACCATCAGGCTCTTCAGTTGTTCCATTGGGACATCCTATCATACATATTGATGAGGCTGCCACAAGCGCGAGGAATGCTTTTGTCAAAACATTCTTTTTCATAAGTTTCCTCCAAATACGAGTGACGCGCAGCTATTAACCCACGCGTCTATATTTATCACTCCACTTTTTTATTTAATAATAATTACAGAATCAGTTTCATCTACAACTGCAGGACAGTTATCTTTAGGTATTGAACCTGTTCCGAATTTCCAAGTTTCTGGCTCTCCATCTATCATTCCGCGCGGACTTCCCATGTCGAAGTCAAAGTTGTTAATGTAGATTTTGTAACCGTCAATATTTTTTGGATAACCAATAGAGGCTGCACTGATTGTAAACCAAATCATTCCGGGTTTATCTTCCCAAACAGAACCGATTTCAGGAGAATAGTCAGACCAGTCCAAATCTTTTTCTACTATATCTTGACCGGCTTCTGCAGAAAGTTTTTCCCAGGCAACAGCAGGTGTATTTTTTGGTGCAGGAGTTACAGCCTTTCCAAGAGAAGTTTCTGTTGCTCCTTCTTTAGAGTAATATCCGCTTCCCCAACCGTTGCACTGATACATATAATCCCACTTGCCGAATGAGTCCGGAAGTTTGTAATTATTTTTTGGATGATATTCGCATCCGTCATCATCACCGTCAGAAATAAAGATAAAGAAAACAACATGATCAAAGAAATTGGAACCTGGATCCCAGCTTCTTGAAATTGAATTCATCTTTACTCCAAGACGAATATCATTACCGCTTCTGTAAACATCAACACCTTCTATATCAAACTGTCCCTTGAAGGTCTTTTCTGTTGGTTTTTTAAGAATTCCCTTTGCAATTCCAACACCGTTGTCATCATTCTGAGGATCTATGATTTTAGCTATAAGTTTAAACGGTCTTTCAATAGTAAAATATGATGTTTCAGAATAACACGTAATTCCGTCAACAATCTGAATAAGTTGAATAGAAATTTTTCCGTTAGAATATGCACCCACATTCATATTTACAGAAAATTGAGTATTGGCTGTTGCTTCAATACCTGTAGCAAGAGAATAGTCACCGTTAAGAACAAGCTTAACAGTTCCTGTAACAGAAGAAGTTCCTTTTATTGTAATTTCGTTTTCTGTTACATTTTCTGTAGGAACACTGTCAACTGTAAGAGTACATTCTGCCTGTGTAATTTCTGCACCGGCTTCTGTAAGAATATAAATTGCACAACTGTTTGCAGGAACAACAAGTTTTACATTACCTTTTGTTCCGTCAGCAGTAGCTGTAAATGATTTTGTAATCTGAGTTCCAGTTGCTGGGCATACAGAAACGCCTTCGTAAGGAACAAGTTCAAATTTATCTCCTGCAGCAAGATTGCGGTAAGAGGCATCAAGAACTTTATCTGTAGGTGCTGTATTCATAATATAAATTGCTTTGTTTCCAACACCTGCAAGGAATTTTTTGGGATCATCAGGATCACTTTCACGAACTATATATGCAAGAATTCCAGCACTGTCATCTGTATCCTGCAAAGTATACAAACTGTTGTAGCGGAACACGCGGTTTTCTGAGCGCATTTTGTTAAGGTTCGTAAAATACTTGTACCAGTCATTGGTTGTATCAAACTTGTCTTCTGTCTGTTTTAATCCCGGTGAAAGATAACTTCCTGCAAACATACCGGCACGACATTCTCCGTCAAAGCCCTGTTCAGAACCATAATAGACCTGCGGAATTCCAGGAATTGTATAAATAATTCCGTAAGCAGCCTTCATTAACTCTGTGTTGCCCTTCATTGTCTGACCCCAGCGGTCTGTGTCATGATTGTCAATGAAAGTTACAAGTCTGTTAGGATCGGCATAATAGCCTTTAGTATAGCGTTTAGCGAGAATCGAAGAAATTGCACTTGTCTTGCTTCCAGAACTGATTGTATCTGTAATTACAAATTTAAGCGGAAAGTAAATCATACCGTCCATTCTGGGATTACCGCTTTCATCTTTTGTATAACTGCCAACAAGAGTTTCGCTGGTATCCCACGCTTCACCAAAGTTTATAAAATCACTTTTTCCCAATGACTTTCCGTATGCTCTTACACCCATGTTTCCGGGTTCAGTTGAATTTATAAAATCATTGAAGAAATCAGGTTCAACATATTTTGCAGTATCAATTCTGTAACCGTCAATTCCACACTTGTCAATCCAGTATCTGAAATATCCGCGAAGAAGATTTCTTACAACAGGATTTTCTGTAACCATATCATCAAGGTCGCTGGAAGAATGGGTATACATTGTAGCCTGGTTTGTAAAATCACTGATTCCGGGATTGTAATGATAGAATGCATTGTTTTTGAATTCATCTGCTGTAAGGTCATTCAAATTATTCAATGCCCACGGAAGCTGTTCAGGATGATTGAACGGAACTGATTTTGGTTCAAGATAAAAGTCACTTTCTGAAATATTTCCTTCAGAAGCTTTTACCATGTCATATGTAAATTCTTTGTTGATTTTCTGATAATCACCTGTATGGTTTACAACAATATCCTGAATTACATAAAGTCCCATTTTGTGGGCTTCTTTTACAAACCGCTGGTACTGCTCCAATGTGCCCATATGGGAATCAACTTTTGTAAAATCACTTGCCCAGTATCCGTGGAAGCCGTGATAATTACTTTCTGCAATCTGACATTTTACAGGAGGTGTCATCCAAATTGCAGTGAATCCCATATCTTTTATATACTTAAGTTTCTGGCGCACACCTTCAATGTCTCCTCCATTATAGCTGGAAGCAGGTTGTCCGGGAAGAACTATACTTTCATCGTAAGCATTGCCGTTTTGATCTTTAAGTCCCTGAACTTTATCGTTTGATGTGTCGCCGTTAAAGAATCTGTCTGTAAGAATAAAATAAATTGACTGATCCTGCCAGTTTTCGCTTGCCGGATTATCAGGACTCATTGGACCCGAAAAATCTGTTGAACGGTCAGTATCAAAGTCAAAACATGTCATTGCATAATTTTTTGAACCGTCTGATTTTACAGCCATCGTTCTAATTATACACTGTTCAGAAACCTTGAAAGGCTCTGTATATTTTGTAGAATTTTCTGTCGGTTTTGAATTTTTTACAGCTTTCTGCCAGGCTGTTTCATCCCATTTACCGTCTGTTCCGATTGCAGGTTTTAAAATTGTATAATAAATGGCAGTTGAACCTTCACAACTGATTGTTACAGTTTGCTCTTCTTTATAAAAACCACCTATTGGACTAAACTGCGGATATGTTACTTTTGTAGTAGGGGTTTCAGGACTGGGTGCATTCGGTTCTGAAGTGTCATTTTTGCACGAGAAGAATCCAAGCGCAAAAACAGCAGTAAATAAACACAATAATTTTTTCATGTAAATCTCCCTTAAAATCAATTACTTGCAATAACTTCAGCACTTAATGAAAGTGCTGAAACATCAATTGTTAAATTAACAGAATCTCCAGGCATACAGGTGATGGCTATCTGTCTGTTATTATCCGTCAAAGTTATATTCTCCGATTTACTCCAACTACCAAAAGACCACTGATTATCCCAACTTGAATTCGTAACAATTTTTAATTCAAGTTTAGAAGAATCATCACCCAATGCAATTGAAGAAGAGTTTATACAGTTACTTACTGAAAGTGTTTTTGTCTCTCCCGAACCCACGGAAATAACATTTTCTGTAAGAGACCATCCGTTTGCATCACCGGGAAAACTTACATTCTCTGAAGAACTGCCGGCCTTAAATGTTATATTTAAAGTTCCTGAAGAAGCAGAATAAGGATTCGTGTCATACCAAGTTCCGGTTATTTTACCATTTTCAAAACCTGAAGGAACAAACCATCCGTTACCGGTTCTGGAAAGATCTACTGTCTGTGATGAACCTGAGTTGTTGAAAATCAGACTTGCATTTGCAGCATTCGGTATTGTAAAAGAATACCAGCCGTCAGAATCTGACTGCATTGAATTTCCTGGCCATGCAACAGGCGTTGACGTGTGACCATTCAAATTCCAGTAATAACAGTTTACGGCAGACCAGTTTGTAATCGAATTATTATAGAAGTAAACCGTCATTTCATTTAAGGCCGAAGTTGTTGCAAGAATCACCACTTCATTTTCAGAAAGTTCAAAAGAAGCTGTTCCGCCTGTAACTGTTACTGAATCTCCTCCAAGGACATCTGTGTAAACTCCGTCAGGAAGACTTAGATTTGAAATAGATTGATTTCTATACGAACCTTTATTTGCTACAACAACTACAACATCAGAACCGTTCTTTCTTTCGTAAGCGATAATATTATCATCAACCCATTTTTCTGTATAAGAACCCTTTTGCAAAGCTGTATTTGTCTGCCTTAAATTAGAAAGAGAACGAATAATATTACATGCTCTAGTTTCTGTATTAAAAGAAGGCATCATTTCTCTATTGTAAGGATCACTTCCAACTTGTCCAAAAGAATTAGTAGTAAAATTAGCTGTATATTGTTCCGTTCCATAATAAATACAAGGAACTCCTCTAATTGTCATAGTTATTGCAAGTCCAAGATCTGTACGTGCGGCAGCATAACTTTCGCTCATACCGGCGCTATTTCTTAGAACAGTATTGATTCTTGGCATATCATGATTATCGAGAAATACAACCTGTTTAAGAGGATTGCTCCAGTAAGATTCACGGTCAGAAAGATATGCAGCCAAAGTTCTCATGGTTGCGGAATTTTTCAAAACACTTTCTATTGTTGAACGGTACCCGAAATCAAGAAGACTGCAGCCTGAATTATTCGCAAAATACTGCCCTTCTGTATTAAGTCCTGTAGCCCAGGCACCGGCATCCATCCATTCTCCAAAAAAGAATATATCTCTGCCGGTTCTTGTTTTCATATCGCTTACAAGAGAAGTTGTGAATGAAGTGTTCATGTGCTTTACGGCATCAAGTCTTACACCGTCTACACCTCTGTTAAGCCAGAATTCGAGTGCATCTGCAAGATAGCTGTAAGTAGCAGAATTATCCTGATTAAAATCTGACAAATTAAAAAGATTTTTATAACGACAATAATATGGATCATCCCATTCTGTATCACCAATTCCGCCAAGTCTGTGATACCAGGAACCTGACGTATCTGTAAGATAATCAGTCAGTTTATCTGTACTTATTATTTCTCCTGACGTATTATAATTCGTTTTATACAGACTGCCGTATTCAGCTTCATCATTTGGATTGGAATGGTTTGGAGCATAGTCCAAAATCAGTTTCATATTGTAAGGAGAAGAATGCATTTTTGAAACAAGGTTGTCAAAATCATTCCATGTTCCCCAGTGTTCGTCTATATTAAAATAATTTTTTCCCCAATAACCGTGATATGGAGAGTCACCAGCATTAGTGGGCGTATCGATTGCTTCTACCAGAGGAGTTACCCAAATTGAATTGATACCAAGATTTTTAAGGTAATCAAGCTTATTATTAACTCCCTGAAGATCTCCACCCCAATATTTTTTCCAGTTTGTTTTTGTTGAATCATACTGAGCAGGATTCAAACCGGCATTGTTTGTACTGTCACCATCAGAAAATCTGTCTACAAATAAAAAATAAATTACATCTTTCTGATAATCATCTGAAGACTGTTCAAGAACAGATCTTGAAACCGAAGCATTATAATTCTGTAAACTCCCATCCTTTTCATTATGAATTACAGAACATCCAGCAAAAAGAAAAATACTAGCACAACAAAGAAGAACAAGTTTCTTAAAAGTTTTCATACATTTCTCCTGTCAGATTAAAGTCTAAAACAACATACACAGGTGTATACAAAAAACAGGGATTTCCATAAGAAATCCCTGTTTAACTAATCAATTACTGTGTTTACAGAAATTATTGTTTTGTTACAGTAACTTTTTCATTTAATGCATTAATAGAAATCTTGTAAGTACAACTTTCTACACTTGTAATTTCACAAGTAAGATTATCTGTTGGTTTTAATACTAAATTAGCTTCTGCAGTAAAGTTTTCCAAAGAATCAGCTGCAACAGGTTTGAAACTCCAAGAAAGATCTTCACCTGGTTTTGCAACAGAAACAACATTCCATTTTTCATTAAATGTTGCAACTCCATCAACTCCAGCTACAGGAATATTAGCTTTAAGTGTTGCATTTGGTTCTGATTTCCATTCTGCCATTGGCCAACCGTTAGGCCATGTACTACCCCAGAACTCACCGTTAATCCAAGCAGCATTACCTTCTTCAAGTCCTGTAATTTCAAAAGTTAATGTATATGAACATATTTCTTCGATTTTTACAGAAACTACTTTTTCTGGAGTTGTCTGGATATAAACACGATATGGAGAACCTACTTTGAGTCCTGAAACTTTGAAGTTATCTTCTTCAGCACCGTTGAGTTCAACATAACCTGCTTCTGCTGCAATTGTTACACCAGAACCCTTCTGTTTATTCTTCCAAGATGAATCGTTAATTCCCATTTCACCTTCAGTTGCTACTGCAACTATATCTTTTGTATAAGTTACAATACCTGTTTTTTTATCAACAGAAGCACCATAAATTAAGTTAGCAGGACCAAAGCTCCAAAGATTTGTCATATCACCAATTTTGAAACAACTACCAACTAGATAGAGTCCATCAAAATAGTATGGAGTTGGAGCAGATTCTGCAGGTTTTCCGCCTTCTTTGGTTAGTTCAATTTTACAAGAAAGTGTTTTTGTGGAAGGATCATCTATTTTAACAGTAATTCTATATTCTGAATTTATAGAAAGACCTGAAATTTGAACATGTGTTGGATCCGCTTCTGTAGAATAAACCATTTTTTGTAAATCACAACCAGGTTCTATTTTTGTAGTCTCAGCAGCTTCAGGTACCCCTGCACTGTTATTTCCACACCATCTGGTGGCCCACTTATCAAATACTTCTTGAACAGAAAACTGCGCAGTTTCTTCAGTTGCAACAAATGTATATGTATATGTTGATTCATCTACTTCAGTCATTTTTGCAGCGATCCAGTCATTAATTGAACCAATAATTCCTGCATCTTGTAAAATTGTACCATCTGGTTTATCGTGCAAGTCACCAGAACAACCAGCAAATCCAAAAAGAAGAGCCGCAGCGGCAATTACGCTTGTTAATATTTTTTTCATTTAGTTTCTCCTAAATGTTGTTTATTAGATTTCAAAGAAATCTTAAAGTTTGATTTGAAAAGAATTATTTTTTTAGTGGTGGTTTCGACAAGCTCAACCACCACACAATTTATAAATAACTCGCTTTCAAAGATTTATTAGATTAGATATCCCAGCGGATACCTACACGGAATGCTCCGCGTCCGTCATACCAGTCTACCGGGTCAATGCATCCTACACCTTCCTTCTCGTGACTTCCGTTTACGTTAGCGCGGTCAAGGTTAAGCTGATCCTGTCCGTCGCCAAAGTGCTTGTACGGGTCCATGTTGTAGCAGAACTGTGTGTAGAAAGTTGGCTTTGCAAGTTTTGTAAACTGCTTTGAGA
This sequence comes from Treponema peruense, assembly GCF_016117655.1. Lineage (NCBI taxonomy): Bacteria > Pseudomonadati > Spirochaetota > Spirochaetia > Treponematales > Treponemataceae > Treponema > Treponema peruense. The sequence goes on along the minus strand of NZ_CP064936.1, from coordinate 557,068 downwards.
ATCCGACTGCAAATGCAAACGGGTTGTTCTCTTTTTCTACGAATTTTTTTCCGTCTTCTGTAGACTTAACTGTGCGAAGACCGAATGCTACGCTTGCCTTCATGCTCATAGGAAGTGTAACCTGTCCAACCAATGTGTTGAACATGCGTGCTCCGTTAGAGTCATCGTAACCGTAGTTAACATCAAGAGCCTTTACTACGTCTCCAATGTTTTTCCAGTTGAATGTAAGACCTGCGCGCTTGAAAGCAAATTCGCTGTCAGAGCAGCCGTACTTCTCGCCAATGTAAGAAGATCCGTCTTCTACTTTGTAGTTCTTGTAATAAAGGTCTCCGTAAGCTGTGAATGTCATGTCATCAAGAGTGTAAGCAACAGTCGGTGTAACTGCAACTTCCATTCCGCTTTCGATTCCGTAGAGCGGTTCGTAGTTTCCACTAAAGCGGTCGTTGTACCAACTTACCTTATCAAGTTCTGCTTTCCAGCCTGCTGCAACTTCGTCTTTCATACCAATCTTTTCGAGTGGCATTTCTACAGAAGCGTTAAGTCCAATGTTAAGACCAATGTCTTCGTTGTTGTAGTATCCGTTGACTGCAACGCGCTGGCTGTTTGCTACACCAAGCATGTTGCTAAGGTCAAAGGTTCCGTCGTCATGGTTCTGGCGAACATAGAGAAGAGAAGCCTGTGCTCCGCGCATGCGGTATTCAACTCCTGCTCCCCAAACCTTGTCGCTGTCCTCGTAAGAAAGCTGTACGTTTCCTGCAAGGTTCTGGAGTCCGTTTTCTGTATTGCGGTACCAGATATCTGTTGAATATCCTGACCAGTCAGCAACGCTGGAAGCTCCGTCTGCCTCGAGATCTGCACTTGACTTCTGGTGTGTTGCAAAAAGAGCCTGTGCTGCAACCTTAAGTCCAAGGTCTGCAAACTTTGCCTTTGCACCAACGATAAAGTCATGTTCTACCGGGTCATCAAAAATGAGTGTTCCGTCATAAGCACCGTTTGACTGGAGGTCTACTACAACGTCTCCGTTGAGCATAGAAGCACCGAGCCATCCGATGTATCCGTATTTTGTTCCCTTGCGGTCTGCTGTCTTGTTGGGAATGAAACCTGCATCAAGAGTTACACCAGAGTCTGCAAAAAGATTATTGATTTTGTCGCCTGTGCTGAATGATGCAAATCCACCAACGTGGTTGTAACCTGCATCCCAGTTACCGTCGACTGTCTTCCAGATAACCGGCTGGCGAACTTCCATCTTTGCATAGTTGAATCCTGTGTAATACTTTACCCATGCAGTGTCAAAACCAAACTTAAGGTGTCCAAGGAACGGGTTTGTTCCGGGTCCTTTAGCTCCACTGTTGGAATTGTCTGTTGCATTTGCAAGATAAGCTACAGGGCTGCTGAGAAGGTCAGAACCAAGCTGCTTGAGTCCGTCTACAGGGTCAATTTCCCAGTCATTGGAATCAGTCTTCTTTGCAACATATGTTACTTTCTTTTCTCCTGTATAGTCTTCAATTTCGCGCTCTGCAAGGGCGATTTCTACATAGAAAGGAACTCCGGGGAGTGCGTTTCCTGTAAGTTTATTGTAAGACTTGAGACCAACAGACTGGCTGTCAAAATCAAACCCCTTCTTTGTCTTGTCTACAGCACCCTGTGTCTTGAAGTTTGACTGGGTTCCGAGCATTGTCCAAGAAATGAATTTAATTCCGGACTTCTTTGCTCCGCTGTCTCCGCCACCCTGTGCTGCAACGAGTGTGTCTACGTCTACGAGACCGTTCTTTCCGCCGAATCCGTCATCTACAGTATCGGGTGCTTTAAGGTCTGCTGTCCAGTTTCCGTCAGAAATGAACTTATACTTCATGATAGTTCCGGCCGGAACTACTTTTGTCATTGTAAAGCCCTTGTCGGTCTTTGTCATGGCTTCTGCGCCATCCTGCCAGTTATTAAAATCTCCGGCAAGAAGAACTTCTGTAGCACGAGGGTTTCCGTAGAAGAATGTTACTTCTACCTTACCGTCGTCACGCTTCTTTACAGATACGTCAGCGAAAACAGCTGCTGAAAGCACCAGTAAAGTTGAGATGAAAGCAATAATTTTTTTCATCCTTTCCTCCAATTTTTTCTTTGGTTCGAATCCGACCACTTTTCGGATTTTTTAAACCGTGCCGTAATATTAAGTCATACTATTTTGACTGTCAAATTTTAAGCACGATTTTTATAATTTTAGTGTGATGTATGATTTTTAGAATAGTTTTAGATACTTTTATTATATTTATATTACAACACCCGCCAATTTTCAGGAGCAGCATTTTTTGATGAAGTAGTTATTTAGAATTTAGAAATATTAATTCATACTTTTATTATATATTTGTAATTCAAGGGCAAAATTCGGTTAACGCAGGTTACAGAAAAATCATTTTTTTTATAAGAAAAAACAAATTTTTATTTTTTCACACAAAAATCGGAATCGTTTCCACCCATCGCTTTGGTACTATTTTCACATGCCGCGGACACTTAAATTTCCTGAATCTTGACGTAAACGAAAGAAAATTGTTATAATAAGAAAATAAAGTGCCAACTTAGCTCACCTGGTAGAGCAGCGCCCTCGTAACGCGCAGGTATTCGGTTCAAGTCCGGAAGTTGGCTTTTAGTTAAGGTACTTACATGTCTGTAGGTACCTTATTTTTTTGTTAACGAAAAAAATATTGAACCGAATAGCGGAGTGAGCGCGTGGCAAGTGCCACGAAAAGGCGACACGATGTCGCCGTCAGCGAACGCAGCCGCCCGGAAGGAGCACACACGGACGTGTGCGACTGGAGGGTTCGGTTCAAGTCCGGAAGTTGGCTTTTAGTTAAGGTACTTACATGTCTGTAGGTACCTTATTTTTTTTGTTAACGAAAAAAATATTGAACCGAATAGCGAAGTGAGCGCGTGGCAAGTGCCACGAAAAGGCGACAGGATGTCGCCGACAGCGAACGCAGCCGCCCGCAGGGAGTGCACAGGACGTGCACGACCGGAGGGTTCGGTTCAAGTCCTATTTTTTCTCTTTAAGCGCGGTAACCTGTTCTAAACTAAGGCCTGTCACTTTGGTAATCTGCTCAAGAGAAAGACCTATTTCTATCAATCCACGTGCAGTCATCAATATACCTTCCTGCCGTCCTTGAGCCATTCCCAGCGCTATCCCTTCTTTGCGACCCTGCGCTCTTCCTTGTGATAACTTGTCGTAATCGTGTAAATTCATTGCCCTGTATTCGTCCCTGAACAGTTCGTTCCTCTTAAGGAGGCAATCTCTAAAAATCCAGCAAACTGGCTTTTTAGAGATTGCCGTCGAGTTTCAAGTCGCTATAATATCGCGACTTGAAACATCGCATTTCAAAGTTGTCTCTAAAAATTGCAATTTTTAGAGACTCCCGATAGTTTTTCTACAGTATGCGCAATGCGTTCTACCAGAGCATCGTTTTCTGCAGAATTTCCGCTGCCCACGTACTTCATAAATGCACGCAAGCCCGCGTCTTGTTCTACTTCTTATCTTTAAGCGCGGTGACCTGTTCCAGACTAAGGCCTGTCACTTTGGTAATCTGCTCAAGAGAAAGACCTATTTCTATCAATCCACGTGCAGTCATCAATATACCTTCCTGCCGTCCTTGAGCCATTCCTTTCTGAAGCCCTTGCGCTATTCCTTCCTGGCGTCCCAGCGCTATTCCTTCTTTGCGACCTTGCGCTCTTCCTTGTGATAACTTGTCGTAATCGTGTAAATTCATTGCCCTGTATTCGTCCCTGAACAGTTCGTTCCTTTTAAGTTTTTCTACAGTATGCGCAATGCGTTCTACCAAAGCATCGTTTTCTGTAGAATTTCCGCTGCCCACGTATTCCATAAATGCACGAAGGCTTGCGTCGCTTTCTTCTTTACTCTGTTCCAAATTATAAACTATCCAGTGCGAATTGTCACCTGCGCTTATACCTTCGCTTGTACGCTCAAATTTGTAAACACTGCGTTTTTCTTTGTACGGCACTTTCTTGCACAAAAACAGGACATAACTTTCCTTAAGTACGTCATACGGATTCCCCTGCGTAAGGTGGTCTATGTCTATCATGCTCTGGTAATAGCGCATTCTCTTTCCGAGTGCTGCCACCGGTGTCGTCTGTATTTCTACATCGAAGACTGTTGTGCTATTTTCTACGTAGACATCAAGCCGTACGCCGTGAGTGCTGTAATAAGGCGCAATTACTTTCTGAAGCTTCGGGTATTTAATCTTACCGACCTTTATTCCCAAAAGCCGCTCAATCACACCTGCACAAATTTCTCTGTCCTGCATCACTTTCCCGAACATGAAGTCATCCGCAAAAGTCAATTCTTCTATAGGTTTAATTTTTCTTACCTGCCTATATTTTATTTAACACATTTGTGTCTACTATATATATAGGCTTTGATTTGTTGTTTTGGATAAAATTTATGCTAACTTTTTTAGGAAATTTTTGAACTTTGATTTGTTGCGTAATGTAAGCGTATTTGTAAACGCAACGTCCGCGCGGGAAGACGTTGCCTTTAAAAAGATACCCCTTAGCAAAAGTATTTCATGAACAACTCAAATAGCGTTGTTCATGAAAACTTCAGTTGTTGCACAACTGCCCTTATTAACGTGTACGCTCTCGCGTACGAATTGTACTCAATCGCAAGTTGATACTTGCTCAATCGTACAATTTTATGGAAAGTATTTCATGAACAACTCAAATAGCGTTGTTCATGAAAACTTCAGTTGTTGCACAACTGCCCTTATTAACATGTACGCTCACGCGTACGAATTGTACTCAATCGCAAGTTGATACTTGCTCAATCGTTCAATTTTATGGAAAGTATTTCATGAACAACTCAAATAGCGTTGTTCATGAAAACTTCAGTTGTTGCACAACTGCCCTTATTAACGTGTACGCTCACGCGTACGAATTGTACTCAATCGCAAGTTGATACTTGCTCAATCGTTCAATTTTATGGAAAGTTAAAATGCGCGAAGGAGGACGGGGAAGTATGAAATGATTTGTTTTTTAGCGTCGCGAAGCGACATACAAGTATTTTGGACATTTTAGAGAAATTTCAACAAACATTTATTGAGCACAACAAGAATTCCTGATATAAAAAAAGGCCCTGAACCAAACCGGAACAGGGCCTTTGAAAAAACATTTGTCAGACAAGTCTGTCTTATTTATCTTCTTTTTTTGCTGCAGGCTTTCTTCCACGGCGGGCAGGTTTTGTTTCTGCGCCCGCGTCTTTTTCTGCGGCAGAAGTTGCTTTCTTTGAAGAAGCACGCTTTCGCGCCGGTTTTTCTTCTGTTACTGCAGGAAGATTTTCTGCGCCACCATTCTGTTGGGCAGCAGCATTCGCGGTTGCCGCCGACTCCAGTTCCTTGCAGTGGTCTTCTGCTTTGATTATTTCCATGAATTCCTTGCCGTCCATGGTTTCTTTTTCAAGAAGGCGCGAAGAAATATAGTCAAGCAGTGTTTTGTGTGACTCAAGAAGCGAAAGAACGTGTGTATAGCGCTCATCCATTACACGCGCAATCTCGTCATCAATAAACTTCTGCGTATCTTCACTGAATTCACGTACAAGAACAGGTTCGCTGCCGGCGTTACCCAGCACACCCTTACCGAGCGTCATATTGCGAAAGCGGTCGCTCATTCCAAAATCAATTATCATGCGCTTAAGAATATTTGTAGCCTGAGCAATATCGTTTGATGCTCCTGTAGAAATATCACCGAGTACAATCTGTTCGGCAGCGCGTCCTCCAAGAAGAGCGTCTACTTCGTTAAGCATGTCTTTCTTTGTCTGGAAGTTCTTCTCTTCTTCTTCGCGGTACTGGGTGAATCCGCCGACACCATGGCTACGAGGAACAACCGTAATCTTGTTTACAGGCGGATAATCCGGAGTAAAGGCACCGACAAGGGCATGTCCTGTTTCGTGAACAGAAACAAGGCGCATTTCCTTTTCATTTTCCTTGCGCGTCTTTTTCTTGAGACCAATGCTTACTTTATCTATTGCTTCGTTAAAGTCGTCCATGCATACTTTCTTGTGTCCGTTGCGTACAGCAAGAAGCGCAGCTTCATTAACCACGTTGGCAAGGTCTGCGCCGGCAAATCCTGTAGTTCCGTGTGCTATAGAAACAAAATCCACATCGTCATCGAGCTTTACATTCTTTGCGTGAATGCGCAGAATCTGTTCGCGTCCCTGAACGTCAGGCTTTTCTACCGGAACCTGTCTGTCAAATCTTCCAGGTCTAAGAAGTGCCGGGTCCAGAATGTCAGGGCGGTTTGTGGCTGCAAGAATAATAAGCCCCTTTTCGTTGTCAAAACCGTCCATCTCTACAAGAAGCTGGTTAAGAGTCTGTTCGCGCTCGTCGTTTCCGCCAAGATTGTTTACACGGCTCTTGCCGATGGCATCAAGTTCGTCAATAAAGATAATGCACGGAGCCTTTTCGCGGGCAGTTCTGAACAAATCACGCACACGGCTGGCACCTACACCGACAAACATTTCAACAAAGTCAGAGCCGCTTATTCTAAAGAACGGAACGCCTGCTTCTCCTGCAACAGCGCGGGCAAGAAGTGTTTTACCTGTTCCCGGAGGTCCTACAAGAAGAACACCCTTCGGAATCTTACCGCCAATATCAGTATATTTTTTTGGGGATTTAAGAAAATCAACAACTTCCATAAGTTCCTCTTTTGCTTCATCAACACCGGCTACATCAGAAAAACGTGTTTTTACCTTGCCTTCATCAACAGCCTTTGACTTGCCGCCGCCGCCAAGAATAGAACCCATGCCTCCCATTCCGCCGCCCATTTTGCGGAAGATAAAGAAGTACATAAGGAAAATAAAGCCAAACGGAATTATGAGATTAAGAAGAAGCTGTATAAAATAATTATTCTGTCTTGTAACAAACTTGTAGTCCACGCCCTTTTCGTCAAGAAGTTTTATAAAACTTTCCATAAGGACGCCGCTTGTCTTGTACACTTCTGAAGAATCGGCCTGGCTTCCCAAAAACGGAAAATTCTTTTGTGCAGCCGGAACAGAAGCGTTTGAACCGTAGCCTATAAAATAATTTTCGCCCAGTTCTACGCGGACAATTTTTCCCTGTTCTACATAATTTCTGAATTCAGAAAAGTCAATAAGATTGTCAGGGCGTGATACAAAAAGAAGATTTACTACTGCAAGAATTCCCACAAGAACCAGTAGCATTGTCCAGAACGGCATCTTTTTTGGCTTTTTGTCGTTGCTGCCCTTTTTGTCGTCTTTTGGATCATCTATCGAAAGCTTAAAAAAGTCGTAAGGATCATTGTCCTTTTTTTTATTGTCATCCTGTTCGTTGCTCATTGTTACCTCAAACTTTGCTATTCGTATATTATACAATATAAGAAAGTTTTTGTCTTTAGCACGCAAGCCACAGAGCCATAACGAAATATTATTTAATATTAAGGGGGCTGCCCCGCAGCCCCTTAATATTAAAACACACTTGTACGTAAACCGAATGATGCGGTAAACAAGTACTTGCGGGCATCATCGCTGGCAATATCAGACGGAATAAACCAGATTTGCGGTTCGGCATAAAGCGACCAGGTTCTGAACATCTTCCAGTTCTGTATAGTCACGCGCGGGAATTCAACCTGCATAAGGGCAGCAGAAAGCATCTGCGGAACTTTTTCGCCTGTTACGATAGAGGCACCCGAATCAGTAAAGTAAGAGAAGTTTGCGCCTATAGAAACACTTGCGCTCAACCAGTCCCAGTCACGTCCAAAGAAATATCTGAACGGAATATACGCAAGCTGTGCAATAATCTTCGCTCCTATTACGTTTCCGCCAAATCGCAGGTATGACTTTTCGAGGCCAAGGAATTCACTTACCATATCTCTCTGTTCCTGCGTAAACTGTCCGAAGTTTGCCTGAACTTTAACGGCATTGTCAAAGGCCGTAAGGCCTATTCCCACGTTGTAGAAAGTTGCGCCCCACATAGAAACATCAAAGTAAAGTCCCTGAATGAATCCCGGAACCTCGTAAGAAGCCTTGTCTCCCTTGCGCAGGAAAAGATTTACGTTCTTAAGGTCAATGTTGTCAGAAGAAAGACCGTCAAACTTGAGTTCCTGATTGTATCTTCCGCCTTCGCCCGGTGAAATGAGTCTTATTGACGGCAGCGTTCTGTCTACCTGTACAACAACCCTAGTCATTGCATTTTCACCGTTATACATTTCTGCCTTGATGAGCATAAAATGAAGTCCGGCCGGAATATCAAGATTTTCAACGCGGTACTGCCATGCACCCTTGTTAACGTCAGAAACAGGCTCGTAAGTCTTTCCGTTGTTAAAGCTTATGAAAACCTGGCGTACTTTTTTTGCGGCAATGGCAGCTTTTACTTCACTCGGCGTGGCTTTGTCCTTAAGGAGTGCCGCTTCTTCGGGGCTTACCTCATAACCGGATTTTCCCTTAAGAAGAGGACGGTTCATTGCAAAGTCGCCGTAAGTGAATGTGTCGAGCGTAACCCACGGACCGTAAGAATTGTAAATAAAAGTCTGCTCATTCGAAATAATGCGTTTTCCGCTTTTTGTGACAGCAACAGCCTGGTACCTGTGTTCACCATCCTTAAGAACAAACGGCTCTGCAACTGCAGATTCTGTTCCGTCTTCAGAAGAATCTTGTTCAGAAACTTCCTGGCCGGCAGTAGCAAATGTCTGTTTCATAAGGAACTTAAAGTATCCGCTCGGGGTCACCTGTGCACTTTCAAGCCCCGGAACAAGATGTCCGTCAAGATAGAGGTCAATGCTCACAACCGGGTCTTCATGCTCGCTTACTGCAGTACCATAAATGTTGAACATGCCTGAATGCGATGAACCGTTAAGAGGATAAAGCAGATCTATCTTTGCAAGCGGCTTTGTCTTGTCAAGCTGAATGTTGCGGCTTACACGCGTAATATTGCCGGCAGCATCTGTTCCTGTAAGTTCAATATTGTAGAAACCGTTGTCCAGTTCAGAAATATCGAGCGCCTGTGAAATAATTTCATCAGGAACAAGATTTCTCTTTGAAAGACGCTCCGGAATCTTTTTGTTGTCAAGACTTCTTACCGTAATGTAAAGATCGGTAAGACCAATATTGTCTGTTGTCTGACCGCTAAAGAAAATATTTTTTGTCGTTTTGGAATCGTCAAGCGGCAGTTCCAATGAAAGACTGGGCGCAGTGTTGTCTATATTGATAAGCGAAGAATAAAGGCCGGTAATTCCGTAGCCGTCCCAAATCTTTATGAACACAACGTGGGTTCCGTCCTGAATAATGCGTGTGTCAAAAGTATAAGACCATTCCGTAGTACCCTTTGCGTCGTTGAACGTAGCGCCGTTATCTACAGAAACCTGGACGCGACTTATTCCGTTTTTGTCGCTTGCCCATCCTTTTATTTCAACAGTTTCCTTTACGGTGCTGCTTATTTCGGGAAGGGTTACACCGCCCTTCGGTTCTTCAAGCGAAATCCTGAACTTACGTGAAACACTGTCACCGCGCACACCGTTAATGTCAACTGCGTAAACAGTAACCGTATGTTCGTTGTCTGTCATTGCAGCAAGCGGAACATTTATTTTGTAACTCGAAGCAAGTTCTTCAGAAACAGTCTGGTACTCACCGTCATCTATTTTGAACAGAACTTTGCACGGACCGTCATCATCGTAAATAACACCAGTAATCGTAAAGTCAGTAGTAATTACCTGGTTTTCTTCGGGAAGGTGAATTTCTGCACGCGGCTTGTCGCTCTCTTCGTCAACAGAGAATTCCCACTTGTTTACAGAAGTTGAATTCCCCAAAGCGTCAGTAAACACAAAAGACATTCCGTTACCGACAGGCATGATTTTTGTTCCGACGCGGGCATTCGGCATAGAAGAATTGAGCGTAACGTTAATGTCATTTTCGTCGCGGTATTTTACTTCTGTACCTTCATCATCCTGTTTTGTCTTAAGCGGAACCATATCAGGCGTTTTGTAAATGTCAAATGAATTTTTGTTTGCGCCGTTGTCGTCCCTGTAAACTATATTCTGAACAAGACCGTTATCCTTTACAGAGAATGCAATTGTATTTTCACCGTTAATGACAGCACCGGCTTCAGGAATAATAACACTTACCAAAGGCGCAGTTGTGTCCTTAAAGACAGTTCCGTTAAAATAAGAAACGCGTCCAGTACCGTCAGTTGCACGCAGCGTAACCGGAACATATCCGTCTTCAAAACTGTCAAGATTTATTTCTGAATAGAAAGCACCGCTCTTTGTAACCCTGACAGAATTCCACACTGGTTCGGGAACGGCAGTCTGTTCTTCCAAAGCCTGAGTTTTTTCAGAAGACTTTGATTTTCCTTCAGCCGGAACAGCGGCAGGTTTTTCATCCCAAAGTGCATATTCAAGGCTGTTTATTCCGTTTGCATCAGAAACCGTTCCTTCTATGTCGAATTTGCTTCCCACAAAGTTAAGGTTAAAGGACTTTGCAAGAGTTATCGAAGGCAATGCTGAATCTGCAATTATATTTACAGAAGATGCGTCATATTTTGAACCGTCGCTTCCGGTAAGTCTTACGGCCACATTTTTGTAAACACCGTCGGCTGTTGCCTTAAGCTTAATGAGCTTTGACTCGCAGCTTACTTCAAGACCTGCTGTTCCGCCGCGCACAGAAGCCGTAACTTCTGAAGGAACATTTGCGTATCCTGTAAGAGAAGCTCCGTCTTTAAGAACATAAGCACTGCGTTCACTGTCAAAGTACACGCCGTCAGAAGCAGTCCAGTAAACGCGCGGCTCACTGTCCAGAACTGCATGATTTCTTAAAATAACAATTGTTCCTGTTGCAGTCTTTTTTGCGCCTGTTGCATCAGTTACCACAGCAGAAATTTTTGTAATTCCCGCAGGAAGATTTGCAAGCGGAATTTCTGCCTGGTATTCGCGTCCGTCGGTAATTGTTTTCACAGCGGCAGAACCATTCTGCAAAGAGTTTCCGCCGGCAGTTTCTGTTCCTTCTATTTTATATGCAACATTTGAAACGGCTGCATTTGACTTAATCTGAACAACGGCTTTGCGGCCTGCTTCTGCAGAAGTGTTTCTGTCAAGAACAATTGTCATTCCGTTTTTGTAAGCCGCACCGTCTACAGTAGAAATTGCTGCAGAAAGTCTGCTTTCAGAACGTACGCTCAGCGGCTCTGAAGAATAGGAAGACGCTTTTTTGTTTGCCTCAAGGTCAGTCGGTGTTACGGTAAATACCATCGGGGCCGCATCTGCACGCACTTCATCTGCACGCACATATTTGAACTCAGAGTCGACTGTTCCCTGGTAAACGCAGACGCCGTAATAATCGTGTCCGCTAAGCCAGTACACGCGCGGAACATCTTTTTTTACAGGTTTTCCGTCCGCACCCACAACAGGTTCAGCCGGTGCATACGGAATTTTTCTTACAAACACCGCGGCTGCAGTTTTGTTTCCAGCCTCGTCTTCTGCAACAAACTCCACGACAGAAATTCCGTCTGCAAAAGTATCAAAACCAAGATTGTCCAGCGTAAAATTTCCGCGGCGGCTCAATGAAATATCTGTAAATTCTGTAGGAGTTACAGGAGCCGAAGAAACAACAAGACCTCCTGCAGAAGACGGCATTTCGGCCCTGACCGCAAGAATTCTGTACTTAAGTGTAGCCGCTCCCGCAGAAGTGACTTTTCCGCTTATGGAAAGTGTGGTGTCAGTTGTTTCAAAGCTGAACGGAATTCCGCGCTCTGTATTGTAAGAGTCAGACGGGTCAAGTGTTATTGAAGGAAGCACGGGTTTTTCGTAAAAGTGCATTGCGCGTGACTCGTAAACAGCACCAGCATCTGTAGTGACCCTTACGGAAAATTCTTTTGAAGATGCGGCCGAAGAAACAAGAATTACGTTTCCTTCATTTGTTACAGAAACCGCACGCATTGCAGGAACTGTTTCTACAAGAGCGATGGTTCCGCCTGCAAAATATCCCGCAACAGGAATGTCTCCTGCCAGAACTGCACCGTCTTCTTCTACATAGGAGTCGTCAAAGTAAACGCCCGGTGCAGAAGTATTTATCTTTGTAAGATCCAGTACGTTAACAATAGAATTTTTTACCGACTCGCGGCCGTAAATGTCTGTTGCCTTAACAGTTATTTTTGAAACGCCCCACGGAAAGTTGTCACCATAAAGCGGAATACTTACGTATGCACTTTTTTCACCGCCGGCAAGTGTAAGGCTTCCGGGAATTGTTCCGGTTGTGCCCCAGTCCACGCTCCAGCTTACCGAAGAAAGCCCGCAGTCAGAAGAAACGCGTATTCCGTAGGTTCCGTCTGCTTCGGGGTTTACTGTCATTCCGTCGGTAAATGCAGTTTTTGTTCCGGAAGAAGTATATTCAGGCTGTGCAAAAGAAACAGGTGAACCTTTTGAAACAAATGCAGATGTTACCGTGTTTCCCCTTAAACCGAATTTGTCTGTTGCGTAAAGTGAAAGTGTGTGGCTGCCGGCTGCAAATTCCCCCGGAACAGAAGCATAGAATACGCCGGAACAGTCCAGTGTATGCTCTTCACCGCCGTCTACAGAAAATGTCACGCTTGCAGGACCGTCGTCGTCTGTTACAAAACCGCGCAGGTAAAGTGAACCGTCTGAACCTTCCACGACAGTTCCCGCAGAAGGATATCCTACAGTTACAACAGGTTTGTCTGCTTCCTGGTCCAAAGGTATTACCCTTTTTACGGTAACTGTGTTCCCCATTGTATCAACGGCGGTTACACTGAAGGTTTCTGACTTTGACTTTCCTATTGAATTGACTTCTTTGATCCAGTAAGGGTTTCCCGGTGTAAGGGTAAATTCGCCGGTTTCACTTCCCCACTGCCATGTAAGTTTTGAAAGCCCTATAATGTCTTTTGCGTATCCGGCGACAGTGAATATTCCGTTTGCGGCTTCTCCTTCTGCAGGCGACACTATTTTTACATCAGGTTTGGTATTATCTATAAAATAAAGGAATGCAAAGTTTCCTATGGAACCGGCGCAGTCAGTTGCCTTGAACCAGCAGGCAGAAGCCCCGTCGCCGAACTTTGTCGTATCTACCGGAACTTCAAACCTCCATTCGCCGGAGTTTCCGTTTTTGTCGGTTTCCTTGTATTTTGAATATTTAAGTTTAACGTCTTTATAGTATTTTCCGCCGTCAAGACTGTACTCAAGGCTCTTTATGCCGTTTCCGTCGGTAACACGTCCGGCAAGGGTCATTTTTCCGCTTACAAGTTCTCCCATGTATTTGTTTGTAACTTCAATAACAGGGGCACGGCGGTCAAGCTGCCACATAACTTTGGCACGGCGGCCTGTCTTGGGGACAACCTTTGTTTCATCAACATTGCCGTCCGCATCTTTGTACGCACCGGGGTTTCCGTCATCGACACCGTAAACTTCTATAGTATGCGGTCCTTCAAGAAGTTCGGTTGTAGGAAGATAATATGACCAGAATTCAGTGCCTTCTGCCTTAACCGGGTTTTCTTCATCGCCGTCCAGAACAAGGTAAACGCCGGTAACAGTATCGTCATCAATACATGTTCCGACTATGTTAAGGTTACCCGGCACACGCATTCCTTCGGCAGGATTCGTTATTCCCACTACAGGAAGGTCAGATTCGGGGTCTATGTAAATATTGTAAGGTCCTTCTACGGCCACATTACCGGCTTTGTCTTCTGCAGTAACCATAATGTTGTACTTGCCGGGCTTTTTTTCGTTTATATCAAACTTTTCCTGCCAGCTGTTTTTGGCACCGACAGAAATCTCTGATACATCTTTCTTTGCCCAGACAAAAACCGATGCAAAAGCCATAATTACTGATAAAACTGTAAACTTTTTATTCATAGACTGCTCCAAACCGTAAATATCCAAAAACCTGGTTTCTGGAAATACTTTGAAAATCCTCTTCTTTATCGGAATAAAATTCACAAAAAAGCACTCATATTTTACCACCATTTCTCAAAAATGTCCAATTTAATAAATTTATCCAATGTTTTATTTTGAAATCTCTGTATTTTATGCTACAATAGATATATCCGGAGAAAAAATGGAAACAAAAGAACAAAAACAGAAGTTTCAGCAGATTGTAGATGAAAGCCACCGCATTGTTTTTTTTGGTGGTGCGGGCGTTTCTACAGAAAGCGGAATTCCCGACTTCAGAAGCGTTGACGGTCTTTACAACCAGGAATGGGATTATGCCCCCGAAGAAATTCTGAGCAAAACATTCTTTTTTGCAAACACCCCGGAATTCTACCGGTTTTACAGAAAAAAGATGCTTGTAACCGGAATAAAACCAAACGCAGCGCATCTGAAACTTGCAGAACTTGAACGTGCAGGCAAACTTACTGCAGTTGTGACCCAGAACATAGACGGGCTTCACCAGGCAGCAGGAAGCACAAACGTGCTTGAACTTCACGGAAGCGTTTTAAGAAACACTTGCACTTCATGCGCAAAAAAGTTCGGCCTAGACTACATACTTTCGCATTCAGACGAAAATCTTGTTCCACGCTGTGATGAATGCGGTGCCGTTATAAAACCCGACGTTGTACTTTACGAAGAAGCGCTGGACACAAATACCGTAAACGCAGCCATTGACGCCATTTCAAAGGCAGACACACTCATAATCGGCGGAACATCACTTTCTGTATACCCGGCTGCAGGTCTTGTAAACTACTTCCGCGGAACAAAACTCGTTCTCATCAACCGGGATGCAGGCGCATTTGACTCAAACGCAGACCTGGCAATTCATGACAGCATTGGAAAAGTGCTTGGTGCAGTTTCTGTACAGGCAGCAGGCACAAAAAGGGACGAATAGTGAAAATACGCACCCTGTTAACAGCCGTTTTTTTTGCATCAACACTTGCCGCAGCGCCTGCCGTTGCAAAAAGCGTCAATTTTTTTACACCGACCCCGACTCTTGTCGTTCAGAGCGGCATTTCACTCAGAACAGGTTCAGATTTTGTTCCCAAAGCCGGCGGAATAGACGCCAGACTGGGCATAGATTGCAAAGAGCTTCTTTTTGAAGGCGGAATAAAACAGACAAACGAAGTTACAGACATAACCACACAGATTATTTACGCACCGACATTTTTTTCGCGCTTCAATCTTGGCCCCGGAATAATTGCGCACTTTAATTCGACCCCAAAAGTTTTTTCAGAATTTGACTTTCTTCCGGGATTATTTTTCAAGTACAGGACAAAAAAATTATTTTCTTTCGAAGCCGATGTTCTTTTTCTGCACAAAAGGTCAAATCTTCTTGTCTCCGAAGACGACCGGCTTTTACTCAACAATGAAAGCCTTGCCGCAAAAATGGAATTCGGTCTTTACCCCGCGGAGCGCATTCAGTTTATGTTTTCCCTGTCCTCGTACTCATACTACAGTTACATGCTCTTTTTTGCACCGAACTTCAAGTTTACAACGCAGTTCAATATTTCACAGAAAATGGCGGCCGGCATTGACATTGAAGCAAAATACATTGACTTTATGACACTGAGCGCAAATTTTATAGGCGCCACATTCAGAACATACTTTCAGATGAGGCTGTAGAATATGAAAAAAACACACATCTGCATTGCGGCAGCCGCAATTCTTTCTTTTGCAAATATTTCATGCCGTTACGGACTGGAAGAAGCCTTTTACAGGCAGTCGCGCGCAGACGAAAGGGCCGCTTCAATAAAAGAAGTAACGCTTCCTTCTGACCTGTTCCAATCGCTTGGTGATGAATATACAGTGCTTGTAATAACAGACGTTCACTTTGGTGCAAATTCAGGCATAAAAGGAAACAACAGACGCGATGAAGACTTTCTTTCTTCGGTCAAAAATCTTTCGCAAAGACCAAAATTCTGCATCTGTCTTGGAGACATTGCCGAACACGGTTACGAAAGTGAATTCCGGGACTACAAAGAAAAAATTCAGGATAAGCTTGACAAATTAGGAATACCCACATTCAATGTAGTAGGAAACCACGACCTTTTTAACACAGGCTGGAAGTATTATAAAGAAGTGCTCGGCGAAACAACATCCTTTTACAGATTCAGCACAAAAAACATAAGCTGGTATTTTCTTGATTCGGCAGGAGGCTCACTCGGAACAACACAGATGCAAAGCCTTTACGAAGCAGTTTCAGGTGACACAAAGCCAAAATTTTTCTTTACTCACGTGCCTCTTTATGCAAACGGTCACTTTTATTTTTCAATGCAGAATACCGACGAAAGAAACAAACTTATTGTCCTTCTTAACCGAAACAAAGCAAAAACTTTTGTGGCAGGGCATATCCACACGCAGAAAAGCAGCGATTTGGGAAGTTTTACCGAATATACAGTAAATGCCTTTCTTGCCGACAAAAAATACGGTCTTCTTACAGTAAACGAAACAGAGGGAACAGCTGTTCCTCAATTCATTTCGTATTAAGGCTGAATCAAAACTAAACCAGAACAGTGGCTGAACTGCTGCTATTTCTGAAGTGAAAGTCTCTGGCTTATAACAGATGACAACGCTGCGAGAGATTTTTTTACATCAGCATCGCTTTTTCCTGCAAGGGCCGCATCACACGAAGAACTTAAGGCCGTTATGCTTCCCAGAATGTCCTGTTCAAACTTGGCGGCCAGAATTTCGTCTACTTCAACAAATTTCTTTGCATCATCACGCAGCTTTAAAATAGTTTCACGCTCTGAATTCCACTGTTCGTTAAGGTTTACGCTCTTCATTACAAGAAGATCCAT
Organism: Treponema peruense; assembly: GCF_016117655.1. NCBI lineage: Bacteria > Pseudomonadati > Spirochaetota > Spirochaetia > Treponematales > Treponemataceae > Treponema > Treponema peruense. The sequence goes on along the minus strand of NZ_CP064936.1, from coordinate 540,326 downwards.
AGAAGAATTAATGCGTTCCACAAGACTTGTAGATATATTGCCTTTAACGGCTATGCGCTTGTCTGACTTTTTTCTGAACAGACGCGAAAATAAATTACCGAATGCCATTTCTTCATTATATAAAAAAAACGACTGTAACGCAACAAAGAAGTGTCCGCAGAAATTCCGCCCGGCCACCGTTGTTCTTGTACAGAAGTGCAAATTCATATATTCTTGACAGCATGAATTGTCTTGATTTTACAAATGTTTCTTTTACATATCCCGCAGTTGAAGGCGACCTAGACGCACAGGGAAAGCAGATTGTTCCGTCTCCTGTATTCGAAAGCTTTACCGGAAGCATACCGGCAGCATTTACAAGCGTTATCGGGCCGAACGGATGCGGTAAGTCCACGCTTTTAATGCTTGCCGCAGGAAGACTTGTTCCGCAGACAGGAAAAGTAACACTGTTCGGGCAGGACGTCGCCGCACTTGATGAAGAAAAGAAAAATCTTCTGGCTTCTGTAATTTACCAGAACATGGAATTTGAAAGCGAAGACGAAACCCAGAAATTACTGGAATTTGTCTATAAAAACGGTGCACTCAAAGCAAACGCTAAGGGAATAAAATCCAGCGGCGACCTTTTTTCAGAAGCAACAGATGTTTTTGAACTTGACGGAATAATGGGACGCAAACTTACCGAACTGAGCAAAGGCGAAACACAGCGCGTGCTTCTGGCATTCAGCATTCTGTACGGAAGTGCGGCAGTCTTTATGGATGAGCCCATGTTTGCCATGGAAGACAGACAGAAAAACGCTGCCCTTGAATACCTGAGGCAATACTCTGACCAGACAAAGACTGCAATGTTTATTTCAATGCACGAACTTGACTTAAGCCGCCGCTATGCAGAAAAAGTGCTTCTTATCCACCCCAACAAAAACATGGACTACGGCACTCCCGAAGAAGTAATGACAGACGCTGACCTCGAAAAGGCATACGGCTTTCCTGCTTCAATGCTCAAACACAACGAAGACATGACCCGCGAGCAGTTAAAGCAGGTTTCAGAAGCCATAAAGTCTTTGTAAAGAAAGGCTGAAAAATAACGTCACTCTGCAAGTTCAAACGACACAACCGTGAATTCTTTTTTTTCACGGTTAAGCACCCCGCTCATTGTAAGGCGGCGGTTTTTGAATACTGCAAGTTTGTCGCGCGAACTCTGCGTTTGTGACGGTGTCTTTATTGTATAGTTTTCCCATCCGGCGCATTTTAAGGTAAGAACCATGTCTTCACCTTTGCCGCACACTTTGAGTTTGCCGGTTATTTTGTCTATTTTATAATTTTCTATAGTTTTTGCGGCAGACTCAACAGAAGTTCCTATTCCGTCAATAAGATCTTTTACCGCAGCACCCGCACCTTCTGTAATAGCCGGAATCTGCTCGCGGAATTCCTGTACCGCAGATTTGCCATTCTTTTCTGCAAAAACCGCTGTTCCGAGTCCTGCTAGCGCCAGACATAATGCAATTATTTTTTTCATATTCATCACCTTTCCAAAAACAGATTAAATTTTAAGGTCGCCCTTTTCAAGTAAAACAAACGATGTTCCGTCAGGATACTCTATTTCTATTGTAGGCGAACATACAATTCCATCAAAGTGAATAAGAGCCGGTGCATCGCCGTCGTAATTTTCGCCTATTGCAAAGTGACACGTGCGGAATGCCTTTTCGTCTTCGAGCATATTGCCGGTAATGTTTGCAGCCGGGTTAAGGCCTATTCCAAGTTCGCCTATATTGCGTGCATTTCTGCGGTATTCGTCAGTTGCCGACTGTTTTTCTGCAGCCGTTATGTCTTTAAGAAGACGCTTTGCTTCTTTGTCGCCCTGTAGGTCTGTAACAAATCCATCCTTTACCGTGGCGCGGATTGGAGTTTCAAGCATTGCATCACCGTCGCTGAACGTCATGCTTCCGTCAAATACAATAACACCGCTGCTCTTTCCTACAACAGGGCTTATAAAAACTTCGCCCGAAGGAACGTTTCCGCCGGTACCGGGTTTTGTAAAGTCACCGTCATCTACAAGCGCTTTTCTGCCTTCTACACAAACGGTAAAATCTGTTCCGGCGGGGGAAGTTACTTTAACGGACTTTGCGTTTTCAAAAAGTGAGCATATTTTTTTGCAGCGTTCTGAAAGCAGTCTGTAGTCAATATTAACAGTACGCTCATACATATCCTGTGTAAGCCCCGGAGTCCAGACAGCACGAACAGATTTTTTTCCCGAAAGCAGATAGTCAAATATGTTGGAATATTTTTGTCCGACCGCGTCTGTGTACGGATTTGCCAGCGCTTCTTCATCTTTGCCCAACTTGTTTGCCGAGATAGAAAAGATTACATCGGGTTCGCTTTTTATAGCACAGATTACGGCCTTTTCTGCCATGTCAAGCGAAGACTTTTTTGGCTGGAACATAAGTGAGGGCGATGCACCCGCATCAAGAGATGCAGTATACAAATCCTGCGCAATTGCCGAAGTTTCTGGGTTTGCTATAATCAGAACCGACTCGCCTTTTTTTATTGCACACACATCTTCGACAATAGTCTGTGCCGGTGTTTTTTCTTTGTCGTTGTCCTTAAAGAACGGAATTTTCATTTTATTCCTCGTTTAATTTATTTTGTTTTTAAAACTGTCCTGAACATAAATCATTATCTGTTCACCGCTTGCTTGTCTCTGCGAAAATTCCAGAACAACGGTGTCACTTGTTGCCCTGCCCACATAATGGATTGTAAAGCCGTGTGGTCTGAGTTCATCTGCAGCAGCATCATAGCTTATAAGACAGGGACCTGTGTAATAGTCCGAGCTGCGGTCATAATACTGGTACTTGTAGTCGCTGCTGAAAATATCTATGCGTCCAAGACCGGCAGAAATCCCGTCTGCAAAAATACTGTCTATCTTTTTGTACAAAGTCGGATAGCCGTAAGTTTGGGCAAATGTGTTTCTGTAAACGCAAGCCTGAATAAATTTCTTGTACAAAACAAGTGGCGAAACACTTTCTCCTGTAGTTGCATAAATTGCGTCTGTAATAGAGTCCATTCCTGTTTTTGCATTTTTGCTCATATTTTCTATAAAAGCAGGGCCGCCGTACTCGCGGGCAATCCACGCGCCGAATGCATAGGCCGTAGAATAGGAATAAATTGATTTGCCTGTGTCTTTAAGGTATTCAGTAAGACCTGAATTATAATAAGCCCTGTTAAAAAGAGGAATTCTGTTTGCGGCAACATTTTCTTTTGCATCAAGACCAAGCTGTTGCGCCATAAGATCTTCTGCAAGCATAGAAAGCATTTCGTTGTGCCATGAAGGATTATCGCTTACACCGCCTTCAATTACCTTGTTCCCGAAATTAATCATATGCTGGAACTCGTGGAACAGCGTAGAAATTACAGTCTGGCTCACTCCACCTGTTCCGCCGAATTTGTATGAACCGGTTGCCGAACTGTTATAATTGCAGAACGGCGCGTCTATGTAAAAGAACTTTCCTTCGTTGGAATATCTTAACGGCTTTTCGTTTCCTGTTGCAGAAGGTCGTCGCACGTAATAATCCTTGCTGGAAAAATATCCTATTACACCGCTTGCATTTGAACTAGAATAATCGTCTCCTATGTCATACAAAAGAATGTTTACAAGAGTGCCGGTGGGGCTTTTAGAAGCCATGTCTATTTTTGCATAATTGTATTCATCTATCATCATGCTGCTTTCTGTTCCGAAAACTTCGCGCTCAAAACCGCAGTGTTTTACAAAAGTGTCTGCGATGGATTCTGCAATCGCTGTTGTAACTTTAGATCCGCTGGACAAAGCGGCAACTTCACCTTCCATGTAGCAGTCATCTGCAACCCAGACAAGGCAGCTGGAATTTCCTGCTCTTAAGGTAAATGCCTTTTGCTCATAGCTTATTGAAGAAGAAATGTCTGTGTCTGCCCAAAAATTGCGTCTGTAACCTTTAGTAAAATCTGTGTAATTCACGCTGTTTGTACTGACGGCGCGCGAAGAAGGAGCTGCATAAACCGGACCATAATTTTCGTTATGCTCAAAATGAACCGGCCCCTGAGCAACAGCAGCAGCTTTGTCTGCAGCGTCACTTAAAGAACGGTATGAATAACTGTTCGAACCACCATAAGATTCAATTTTGTCAGAAGAAGTATCAATTCCGTCTGTATAATCCAGAGTTCTCTGGTCTGCCCGCTGAATAACATTGTTGGAATTATTGAATTTTACAAAGATAATTTCCTTGTCCCGAACATTGTCTATAGTGACGCTGGTATTGTCACCAAGATTATAATACCAGTCCGAATTTCCCAAATCTGTCTGCGAAGATTCATTTTCGTCCGATGACATCATACTCAGCAAAAACTGAAGGCATCCTGTAAATGAAAACGAAACCATAACCAGAACAAGTGTAAACAAAAACTTTCTCATTCCCTCAATAATAAAAAACAATTTTGCCCCCGTCAAGACAAAAACCGTGAACCCCGCCGGTAGAAAAAAGATGTACATTCTCATATAATCTCTTAACAGAAGAAAGTGAAGCATACAAATTGTATAATTTTATGTTATATTTTCAAAATCAGAAACAATAACTTTAATTTTTTAAAATTTTGTTATATAGCGATATAGTAAGGAGAAATAAATGTGTACAAAAAAATTAAGTAATGTGTTTATAATCGCATCAAGTTTACTGATTATTAATTGTTCCCAAATGTCCATAACAGAACCTTTAGGCCAACAAGTGTACAAATCTGAAATTGCAAGAAATATTGGGGCAATGAAAGATGCTGGTTATTTTGATTCTATTTTGGATATATATGCCAGAACTGCTTCATCAGAAATTTCAGAAGACGAAAAAAAAATCTACCGTCTGATAAACAATACAGATGAAGTAATCGATGAAATAAAAAAATCTGAATATGCAGAAACAGAACTCCAGTTTTTAAACTTGTTTTTTAATGGTGGAACCACTGAGAAATTCTCTGAAGCCTTTTCTAAACAATCAGAAGAAATGGGAATACAATATAGCAAATCTATATCTGAAATTGAATCCTCGCTGTCAGATATTACAAATGAGAGTATTCGAATTTCTGCTTCAAATATAAATGTAAATCAATCAAATGAAAGAAGCATTTTTTCGAGCGATTTTAGTACAGCAAATATCGTATTGTATGGAACTTATTGTGCAGCAACATCTGCCGGACTCATTGCCGCTTCCAGTTGGATTCCATGGGTAAAGGCATCAGGTTATGTAGCCGCTGCTGCAGGAGCCTCTGCTATGACTTTTAGGTTATTAAGTTGGGCCAAAAACAGTGATTTTACAAACCTTATTACTTCAGTTATAGGTAAAGATGGAAAGGAAGCAACAAATATTTTAAATAAAGATAAAGAGTTCGGCAAAAAAACTCTTTTGATTTCATCACTAACAGCAGTACCTGTAGTTACATGCATTTGTACACCGTTTGGAAAATCAATAATTGGAACTGTTGTGAAGGCCTATGATGCAATAATTGGAAAAATTCTTTCTGTTCTACCGCCTGGAATAAATTATACTTTATGGGGTGTTCCTATCAAAAAATTAGCACTGCCATTCTAAAAATTATGAACAAAAAAAATATAATTCTTTTATTGTTTATGATAAACTCGCTTTCTATATTTGCAAAGACAGACGGAAACATACAATTATATTTTCCAACTTTTTTAGGAAATTCTGTAAGCTGGGTTGGAAATTCTTCACCGTTATATTATATGGGCAATGATAATGAATCAGGGTTCAGTGCGGAAGGTGAGGCAAGAATAGAGATAACAACTTTAAATAAATTTGCTTTTTCCTGGGCTGTTGGATTTGGAGGGTATGGACTGGAAACAGAGACAGGTTCAGAAGGTGGCAGTCTTTTCCTTTCTGCCGGGAGTGGAGTATTTTATAATTTTATTCCCGAACAACCTTCTTTGGCAGGTCCCTGTATTTATTTTTACCCGGCTTATAAAATTCCCTGTTACTGGGAAAAAGGAACTCCATATTATTTTTGGAAAAGTTCATTGGATATAGGTTTTAATTTTTGTATTTCAAGATTTTCAATATATTTATATGAAAAAACAATATTTGCGTGGCACGAATCTAAAATAAAAGTGATTCCTGATTTTGGTTTGGCCGTAGGAATTTATTTTAAAGATGGGTTGTACCTGTAAAAAGATGTACATTCTCCATTGTTGAATGCATTTATTTTTTCTTCTATAATATTGCACATGAACATATGTCTGTTTACGAAGGAAGAAATAGAACAGCCGCTCAGCCTTAACGACGAACGCGCTTTGCATATAATAAAAATTCTGCACAAAAAAGAAGGTGACACTTTTGCCGCAGGAATCATAGGCGGAATGGCCGGAACAGCAACAATTACATCTGTTCAGACTCAGAAAGGCACATCTTCTGACGGCCGCAAAACCTTTACAAAAGGATTTCTCACCTACACATTCACTCCCCTTACCGACGGCAAACCTCTGAACCCGCTTATTATGATTATCGGTTTTCCAAGACCCATCCAGCTCAAAAGACTTCTGCGTGACATGGCAGGATTGGGCGCTTGTGAAATTCACCTGACCGCAACAGAACTGGGCGAAAAGTCATATTTAAAGTCAGACCTTGCTACAACAGACGCCGGATACAAAATGCTTCTCGAAGGAACAGAACAGGCCGCCGGAACACACGTTCCTCTTTTAAAAATACACACATCGCTTAACGACTGCCTTTCAGAACTGCAGCTCGCGCGCCCTTCGTTAAGAAAAATTGCGCTCGACAACATAAACCCCGCCGCAAGCCTTTGTTCCGCCCTTGCCAAAGACCCGCCGGTAACAGACGGCCGGCCCCAGACTGTTGCGGCGGCTATAGGAAGTGAACGCGGCTGGACAAACCGCGAGCGCGCTCTTTTGGAACAGCACGGCTTTGCGCGCCTGGGAATGGGAAACCGCGTCTTAAGGACAGAAACCGCAGCCACAGTAGCAGCGTCTCTCATTCTTGGAGCAATGGGCGCGCTCGAATAAGACGTCAAAAAGATTGAGCGAGCGCTTTTTTTGTGATATAAATGTTATGTAAAAATCAGAATAAGGATAAAAAATGGACAACGAAAAAATAAAAGAAATGCTTCTGGACATCCAGGAGTCAAAGCTGGACTTTACCGTCACAATGACAGGAAAAGAAAGCAAACGCGTAAACGGTCTTTACAAACCCGACACACGCGAAATTCTTCTTCACAACAAGAATTTCCATACAGACACTCAGTTAATTTACACGGCAATCCACGAATACACGCATCATCTTATTAACGAAGAAAAAATAGAAGAGTCAGGCGGAAGAAACCCTCCGTGCCAGTCAAGAAGCCACACAAATTATTTCTGGGCAAAATTCCACGGACTTCTGGACATTGCAGAAGAAAAAGGCTACTACAAACTTGACCTTTCAGGCGCACCCGAACTCGATGCACTCACAAAAGAAATCCGCGAAAAATACATTCAGCCAAACGGCCACATCATGCAGGAACTGGGAAAAAACCTTATCAAAGCCCACACTCTTTGCGAGCAGGCAAACATACGCTACGAAGACTACCTGGACAGAATACTCCAGCTTCCGCGCACAACGGCAAAGTCAGTTACAAAAGTAGGACTTCTTCCCGAAGACGATGCCGAACTTGGTTACGAAAACATGAAAATTGTTGCCAGCTGCAAAAAAGCCGAAGACAGGGCAAAAGCAACAGATGCAATAAAACAGGGAAAAAGCCCCGACAGCGTAATAGCGCTTATGAAAAAAAAGGCACAGACTGCCGACCCAAAAAAGAAGCTCGAAAAAGAACGCGACAGACTTACAAAAACAATCAGCGAACTTACACAGCGTCTTGAATACGTGGAGGAAAGCCTTGCGGGCATGTAAAATAGCGGCACTGCTTCTTCTAACCGCGCATCTGGCTGCACAAAACGCATATTCACAGGACTCGTCCAAAGACGGAATTCTGTCACCGGACTTTCCTTCAATGCCGTCAGTTGCAGCCCCGTCCATAGGACGCAGTTTTTACACACCGGGCACCCCTGACTTTTACACCGGCGCAGAATCTTTAAAGCAGAACAATACCGTCCGCGAAAAATCTGCATCAGAAAAAACAGAAAGCACGCAGAAAACAGATACAAAAAAAACTTCATCTTCTGCTGCAAAAAAAATTACGGCAACAGACCTTTTGTCCCTTAAAAGTTCGGGTCTTCTTAAAATTATGGACACGGACTACCGCTCACAGAACGATGCAGAAACAAAAGTTCTTCTTGAACGTGTTCTTGACAACATAGAAACAATAAAAGAAGATTCCAAAACCGCGCAGAAAACAGAAACAAATGCAACAGTACAGCACCCGGCTGCAGCTGCAGTTCCTTCCCAAACTGCAGCTTCCACACAGAGTCCTGTTCCGCATATTCTGCGCTTTACGGTAAACGGATACAACATTCTTTCTACATGCCGCCGGATCTTTATTTCAGACGTACAGCCGAACGGAGCCTTCCTTGTTACCGGTGACAGACGCTACACCAGCGACAAAAAGATGCGCGAAGAAACCTTTCATATTCTTTTCAAAACGGCTCCGGGTGAAAACGGAATTACAAACTATTCGGCGGCAGCGGTTGTAAGCCAGGATTACGAAAACAAATACTCTTTTTTGTACCAGCTTTCTCAAAGAAAAGATTTAAAGGCCGTAAGGGTCGGCAATCTTGTAACGATGCGTACAGAAGATCCTGACTGGAAAATGGAATTTTTAATTGATATAGGACAATAAAATGATTGCACATTCACAAAAACTCATTGACGGAATAAACAGACTCGGAATAAACGCAGACGAAAGTCAAATTCAGTCCCTCGAAGCCTACATTCATGCAGTAATGGAATTCAACAAAACATACAATCTGGTAAGGGCAGACACAGAAGACGAAATCGCAGTAAACCACGTCCTGGATAGCCTTGCAGCATATTCACCACTTGCACAGATTGTAAGCAGACTTGAATCAAAGACACAAAACAGACCGGTACAGGTAGCAGACATCGGCAGTGGCGGAGGATGTCCCGGACTTCCGCTTGCAACAGTATTTCCGCAGGTTTCCTTTACCCTTGTTGAACGTATGGAAAAACGCTGCGTCTTTCTTGAAGATGCTGTAAAAAAGATGGGGCTTAAAAACGTAAAGGTTCTTTGTTCTGCAGCAGATGCAGTTGAGGCAGAGTCCTTTGACCTTGAAGTATTCAGAGCATTTCATCCCTTTGACAAAAAAATTGTAAAACTTCTTTTAAGGATGCTCAAAAAAGGCGGAACACTTGCTGCATACAAAGCCCGCAGTGAAAAAATTGAAGCCGAAATGCAGGAAATAAAAATGATGGTTCCGGAATACAAAAAAATCCCGCTCGAAGTTCCGTATCTCGAAGACCACGAGCGCAATCTTGTTGTCATAGAAGATCCACGTGCATAGAAAAAGGTGGCCGGTTCAGTCTAGATAGAAATCTGCTTAAGAACTTTTGACAGATCGTTCTTTTCTATAAGATCCAGCGGGCGGCCTTCTGTATATTTGTGGGCTTCTGCTGTAAAAGTTCCGGCAGAAATACAAAAACCGCGCGCTGCCTTAACGTCCTGCATGTGGCCGTGAAAATCGCGCACATACATTTCGCCTGTAACACTGCTTGTCCTGAAGAATCTGAACAGCACCACATCTTCCCACTTTGGCGTATAAATCTCGGCAAGAATATCTGTAAAAAGCTGGTCAACATCAATACTCTGAATCTTAACCGACGAGCCTGAATATTTTTTTGCAATAAACTTGCGGCAAAGGGTAACAAAGTCACTGCTGTTCGAAGAAAGATAAATCTGAAGATTTTTATTCTGGCTCAATTCCTGATAGCGTGTTATAAGGGCATTAACGTCCTTGTAATTTTCATTTATGTTCCTTATAGATTTTAAGAGAGCAACACCCTTTGCAATGTTAGAAACACCAAAATAGCATCTTGCAAGGTTATAGGAAATTTCAAGCTTTGTCTGAACAGGTGCACTTTCATGCTTAAGACCTATTTCGTAATCCTGAATGGCACTTTCCAAATCCCCTGTCTTTGAATGAAAAAGTCCCGCTGCAAGACAGGACCGCGCGCCGTACACAGGATCGGGACGAAGATGCATAAACACTTTGATTGCCTTTTCGCCGTGTCCTTCTTCGGTCATTGCATCTGCCATGTCAAAAAGAGCTTCCTTGTTGGAAGGATCTTCGTCCAGCGCTTTTCTGAAACACGGAAGGCTGTCCCTGAACTTGTGAGACTTGTACATGCTCTGTCCCAAAAGAAGATACACTCCTTCTGCCTCAGGGCGCGCTACAATCGCTTTCTTAAAGCAGGGAATTGCCTTTTCGTACTGTTCGCTGTCAAAACACGCTTTTCCAAGATAGTAGTTTACTTCAAAACCGTGCGGGTCAATTTTATATGCCGAAGTCAGTGCTGCAATTCCTTCAGGATTTTTTTTAAGCATTACAGCACATATTCCCAGCCGCAGCCAGGACGTAAGTGCATCAATTGAAGGATTGTCCATCGAAAATTTGGAAAGTTTGTCATAAACAGGATAAGCCTTGTCCCAGAGTTTATTGGCAAAGTAAATGTCACCAAGCGGAATAAGACCTGCAGGATCATTGGGATCTTTCGCAAGTTTTCTGTTGGCATCACGAATCACCTGCGACTGGTTTTTTGAACTGCGCTTTTCCGAAGACGAATTCTTTTTGCGGCCCATAAACAGGACAAGAACAGAGACTACGGCAATAACAACAACGCCTGAAATCAGGTACGAAAATATTCCACTATCCATAATATGAATTATCGGCAATAAACGCCGTTTTGGTTAGTGTGTGCTGCCTTTTCTGCATTCATCAACAAACTCTGCAATGCGGTCAAGGGCAGTTTTTATTTTGTCAACAGATGTAGCATAACAACATCTTATATGCCCTTCACCGCAGGCACCGAAAACACTTCCCGGAACAACGGCAACACTGTGCTTCCGGAAAAGCTCGGTTGCAAATTCTTCGCTTGACATTCCGGTTGAAGTAATGTCAGGGAACATATAAAATGCGCCGGTCGGTTCAGGAACAGGAAGCCCCATATTGCAGAAAGCGCTGTGCATAAGATTGCGGCGCTGCTGGTAACTGAGCCTCATTTTTTCTACTTCTGACCAGCCGTTTTTAAGGCCTTCAACTGCAGCATACTGGCTCATTATAGGCGCACATATTGTATTGTACTGGTGCAGTTTTACCATCTCGGCCATAAGATCATCAGGCGCGGCTATATAACCTATGCGCCATCCTGTCATGGCAAAAGACTTGGAAAATCCGTTCAGAATAATGGAATAATCCTTCATTCCCGGGAAACTTCCTATAGAAACATGCTCGGCTCCGTCATAAACCAGCTCGCAGTAAATCTCATCAGAAATACACCAGATCTGATGCTTTTTTATAACTTCTGCAATCTTTGCAAGTTCTTCACGCGGAATCATTGTTCCGGTCGGATTATTGGGCGAACACATCATTACCGCTTTTGTACGCGGAGTACATGCTTTTTCGAGCTGCTCTGCGGTCGGGTAAAAGCCGTTTACACTTGTATCAAGTTCAACAACCTTTGCTCCGGTAAGATGAGCAAGCGGCGTATAGTTTACATAACAGGGCTGGCAGACAATAATTTCGTCGCCCGGGTTAAGAATTGCCCTGAGCGTAACATCAACACCTTCACTGGCTCCTACAGTAACAAGAATTTCCTTGCGCGGATTATAGTAAAGGTCATATCGTTCAAGATAGGCAGCAATCTGTTCGCGCAGTTCAAGAAGGCCCCAGTTGCTTGTATAACTTGTGTGTCCCTGTTCAAGATGATAAAACGCTTCTTCACGCATAAGCCACGGAGTCGGAAAGTCAGGTTCTCCTACAGAAAGCGAAATTACATCGTCATGGCCTATGAGCATTTCAAAAAATTTTCTTATTCCGCTTGGAGGAGTTTCCACCATTGAGCGGCTGAATTTGTCCTGTCTGGTATTCATTACGCAGTCACTCCCTCACGACTGTCAGAGCTTTGTTCTACATAGACAATGTCATTTTCTTTGTATGTCTTTAAAATAAAATGTGTCTTTGTAGAGCGAACGCCTTCCAGCGTAGAAAGTTTTCTGGCAACAAAAAGTGCAACTTCCTGAAGGGTTTCGCCTTCGATAATAACTTTAAGGTCGTAACCGCCGCTCATAAGATAAAGGGACTTTACCTGCGGGAATCTGTAAATTCTGTCGGCAATACCGTCAAAACCATGCTCGCGCTCAGGGGCAACCTGAATTTCAATTTCGGCACGGACTTTTTCTTTTTCACCGGCATCTTTTTCGGGATTAACGATGGCAGCATACTTCATTATTACGCCGTCATTTTCCAGTTTCTGAATGATTGCCTTAACTTCATCAGGCGTTTTTTTTGTCATTGCAGAAATATCTTCTATAGAGATGCGCGCATTATCACGCAAAAGATTCAGAATTTCCTCAGAGCAGTCCATATTTACCTCCGGTTGCAGCTGATTCTCAGACAATAAGTCCTTTTGTTGACGGAATCTCTCCATTTCTTCGCGGATCAATTTCCACGGCAGAACGGATTGCGCGGGCAGCAGCCTTGAACAATCCTTCCATTTTATGATGATCACTTCTTCCGCGCAGTGTTTCCAGATGCAGATTGCATCTTGCCGAAGACACAAAGCCCTGCCAGAAGTCTTCAAAACAGTCTGTCTGGAAAGAAGACTGAACGCCTTCGGGGCTCATTGACACAAGCGGAATGTTTGACAGACCGGCTTCGCAAAAAAGATAAGGTCTTCCGCCAAAATCCACAGACGCAGAAAGAAGACTTTCGTCCATCGGGTAGATGAAAAAACCGCTTCTGAAAATACCGGCGCAGTCACCCAGAGCCTTTGCAAAACACATGCCAAGGGTTATTCCGGTATCTTCTATTAAATGGTGCTCATCTACATGAAGGTCGCCCTTAAGTTCACCTGTAAGATCGAACATTCCGTGTTTACAGAAGGAACGCAGAAGGTGATCAAAAAAACCAAGCGGATTCTTAACATCACAGCGGCCGGTTCCGTCCAGATTGAGGGCAAGTTTTATCTGTGTTTCGGAAGTATTTCTTATGATTTCTGCTGTTCGCATCGCAATCCTCAAATCATTACTTTGCGCAGTTCATATTCAACAATGTCTGTTGCACCCAGAGACTGAAGTTTCGGGAGAAGTACAGGTACATCGCTTTTCTTTACTGCAATTTTAATGGCATAACCGTTTCCGCCAAAGAGAGGGCTTACGGTCGGGCTTCTCATTGAAGGAAGTCCTGCTACCAGAGACTCAAACTTTTCTTCGGAAACATTCATTTCGAGCATTACGCGTGAACGGGCATTGAGTACCGTCTCGAACAGCATCTTAAGTTCAAGAATCTTCTGCTTTTTTTCGGGGTCTGCCATGGCTTTCTTTGAAGCATACATGCGTGTAGAAGATTCCATGAGAGTGTCAACAATCTTAAGGTGATTTGCATGCAGTGAAGAACCTGTACTTGTGTTGTCAATAAGAATCTGCGCTATTGACTCTTCGTTATCCTGAACGAAACCTTCGCTTGTTCCCCACGTGCGGAAAATTGTTCCCTTGATTTTTTTTGCGGCAACCCATCCTGCACTGAGGTTCTGGTATTCTGTCGCAATTGTTACCGGCGCAGACACAACCTTATCATAGTCAAATGTATCAGGAATTGCGGCAACTATTCTTACCGGATCAAAACCCAAATCCATGATTTCTATAACTTCATCCTGAACACCATTTTCGTAAACCCAGTCTTTTCCCGAAAATCCAACATCTGCCTTTTCACCGGCAATCAAATTGCTTACAATCTGGGGCTTTACTACCTGAAAGGCAAGATCCTTCTGGTTTGTAGTCGGAAAATATGTGCGGTCGGGAAGATTAATAGAAATTCCCACATCACTTAAAAGCTCGTAGACAGATTCGTAAATTCTGCCTTTGGCCAACAAAATCTTCAATTTTTCCATAACATTATTTTACATAAAAAGCACCAACTCTTCAAGAGAAAAGAGCCACTGTTTACTTGCACCTATACTGTTGAAAAACAAGAGAATTTAATTTATTATGACCAGGTATGAAAGTAATCGTCATTGGAAACGGCGGCCGTGAGCACGCCATAGCCTGGAAGCTTGCACAAAGCAGTTCCGTTACAGATGTAATCTGCGTTCCCGGAAACGGAGGCACAGCTCTTGAGGAAAAATGCACAAACATCGATCCGTCATCATATTCCGGTGAACTTTCCGGAAACGACGTCTTTGTTAAAATCGCACAGGACAATTCCTGCACACTTGCTGTTGTAGGCCCCGAAAATCCGCTTGCAGAAGGAATGGCAGATGCATTCTGGAAAGCTGGAATTCCTGCAGTCGGTCCAAAATACGCAGCCGCACAGCTCGAAGCCAGCAAAGACCTTGCAAAAGACTTTATGCAAAAATACGGTGTAGCGTGTGCAGAAAGCAAAACTTTTACAGATGAAGCACAGGCACTTACTTATATAGAAGAAAAAGGCGCTCCAATTGTTGTAAAAGCAGACGGTCTTGCAGCAGGAAAAGGCGTAATTGTTGCCCAGACAGTACAGCAGGCCAAAGATGCAGTTAAAGAACTTATGGAAGGCGGAATGGTCGGTGATGCAGGAAAAAAACTTGTAATCGAACAGTACCTTCGCGGTGCCGAAATTTCAATTCTTGCTGCCGTAAGTGTTACACCTGAATATGCAAAGGAAGGAAAAGCATGCATTGTTCCGTTCCTGAGTGCACGCGACCACAAAAGGCTTCTTGACGGTGCAAAGGGCCCCAATACAGGCGGAATGGGAGCAATCTCACCTGTAGACGACGTAACTCCTTTGATTATGTCACAGTTTGAAAAAAACATTCTTGAGCCTACACTCAAAGGACTTGTTGCAGAAGGCTATGACTACCGCGGATTCATTTTCTTTGGTCTCATGCTTACTGCCGAAGGACCAAAATGTCTTGAATACAACGTTCGTCTCGGAGACCCTGAGACACAGGCTGTTCTGCCGCTCATGGACTTTGACTTCAAAAAAATGTGCGACGCAATTGTAGACGGCTCACTCAAATCTTTTGACTTCAAATGGAAAAAAGGATACGTTGTAGCTCCTGTTGCCGTAAGCGGAGGATATCCGAAGTCATACAAAAAAGGCATTCCGATAGAAATTGCAAAGGCAAAGATTGCTTCTGACGCAAAGATATTTGTTGCCGGTGCAATTGAAGAACGCTGTGCACACAAAGACGGAACCCCATCCCTTGTTACCAGCGGAGGACGCGTTCTTGCATGTTCAGCATACGGAGACACCTTTGATGAAGCATGGAAAAAAGCCTACTCAACAATGGGTGCCGTAAAATTCAAGGATATGTTCTACAGAAAAGACATAGGCCTTCCCGGCGCCGCAGAATCAAACTAAAAAAATAAAGGCTGTCCGCATTTCCGGGACAGCTTTTATTTTATTACTCCAAAGTAAGGAATGAACGGTATGCTGCAAAGGCCTGTTCAATATCTGACCTGGAAGTTATTTCCCATGGTGCATGCATACTCAAAACAGCAACGCCTGCATCAAGTACATACATTCCGTATTTTGCGGCAAGATACGCAATTGTTCCGCCACCACCCTGATCAACTTTTCCAAGTTCTGCCATCTGGTACTTAACGCCGTCACGGTCCAGAACATTTCTGAGCCTTGCAATAAACTCGGGGCTTGCATCACTTGCTCCGGACTTTCCGCGTGCACCGGTATATTTGTTAAACACAATTCCGCCGCCAAGGAAAGAAGCATTTTCCCTGTCATACAAATCTGCATTGAGCGGGTCAAAGGCAGAATTGACATCACTCGAAAGCATACTGCTGGAATTAAGGCATCGGCGCAAAGTCAGATCAGAATAATTTTCAAGACGTGCAATAACTTCGGCAACAGCATTTTCAAAAAAGTGGCTTCCCATACCGGTTGCGCCTACACTTCCTATTTCTTCTTTGTCTACACATACACAGCAGTTTGTACGAACCGACGCACGTGTTTCAAACATTGCCTTAACAGAAGTAAATGCGCAGGAACGGTCATCCTGTCCGTAACCAAGAACAAGCGAACGGTCAAAACCAAGATCCCTTGCACTTCCAGCCGGAACAACTTCAAGTTCGGCAGAACTCAAATCTTTTTCTTCTATTCCGTAAGTTTCCTTAAGAAGTGCAAGAAGGGCTTTTTTTGCAGGATTTTTTTCTTTGGACTTTTCTTTGTCACTTTCACAAGAAGGGCAGTCACTTGCAACAATCACGTCAAGATTTTCACCCGGAATAAAATCTGCTGCGGTTTCTTTCATCTGCTTTTGTGCAAGATGCGGAAGAATATCAGAAATACAGAAAACGGGATCATCACTTTTTTCACCGACACAGATATTTACAACGCTTCCGTTTTTTTTGCACACGACACCGTGAATTGCAAGAGGCATTGTAAGCCACTGGTATTTTTTTATTCCGCCGTAGTAATGCGTGTTCATGTAAACAATAAAATCTTTTTCGTAAACAGGATTCTGCTTTACGTCAAGGCGCGGTGAATCGATATGTGCACCAAGAATATTCATTCCGTTTTCTATTTTGGATGTTCCTATTTCAAAAAGTGCAATTGCCTTTCCAAACTTGGAAACATAAACTTTGTCTCCGGGCGAAAGTTTTTCTGTATCACAAATATTTTTGTATCCATTCTTTAAAGCCTCTGCTTCTATAACATGAACACATTCGCGCTCGGTTTTTCCTTCATTCAAAAAACTTTTATACTCGTCAATCAGACTACTCATTGTAAATATTTCCTCCTTATTGGGTTATATGATAAAATACCAGGATTTTCATAAAAATATACCGCAAAACCGCCGGAAATTCAACAAACTGAATTCATCCGATTTTTATGGCACGAAACAAATTTATGTGCTACAATAAATTATGCCGATAATAAGTAATCCAAACAATTTTTTTTGTGAACATCATTTTGTATTTTCAGGAAACGATATACTAATCTGCAACGAACAGAACCAGAACAATTTTCTTGACATAAAAAATCTGCCTGATGAACAGATACTCCGAAAATTTTTTAACAACCAGACAGCATCCGACTGGTTTGCAGAACCCGACCTTAACTACAGTGCACTTATGCTCGAAAACGAATCACCCCTTCCCTGCGGCTGCAAATCAATTGCTCTGAGGGAATTTTTCTGGAGAACAAAAACTGCAGAAGAACAAAGCAAAGGAATTCCGTCTTATCTGGGAACACTTGCTGCACGTGCACACGGACTTCTGCGTCTCAGGGAAACACACCGTTTCTGTCCCACCTGCGGAAAAAAACTCGAAGACGATACGGAATTTTCTGCAAAAGTCTGTCCCGGCTGCAAAAGACAGTTTTTTCCGCGTATTGAACCTGCAGTAATTGTTCTTGTTTCAAAAGGAAACGAAGTACTTCTTGTAAAAAACAAAAACAGAAAATACGATACATACGCCTGCGTTTCGGGCTTTGTTGAACTTGGAGAAACACTTGAACAGGCTGTAAAACGTGAAGTCCTTGAAGAAACGGGAATCTGCATAAAAAACATAAGATACACCGGAAGCCAGTCGTGGCCTTTTCCTGACCAGCTCATGCTCGCATTTCTTGCTGACTATGAGTCGGGTGAAATAAAAATTCAGGAATCAGAACTTGATGACGCTAAATGGTTCAGCAGGGACAATCTTCCCGAAATTCCAAAACGAGGTTCCGTTGCACACAATCTTATAATGGGATTTTTCAACTGAAATGTTCTGCCCGGAATGAACTTATCCGCGGTTCAGAACAGCCATACGTTTTGATTCCGCGCGCTCAAGAAGGCAAAGAAAAAATGCAGTAAGTCTTACGCCTAGTATTCTTAAAGAAAATTTGTTTTTTCCTTTGGCAGCACTTCTTGCCCTTACTGCAAGATCCACTCGGTTCCATGTTGCAAAAACTTCCGGAATAAAATTTATTGCAAGTGAAAGAACAAGCGCGGGGTTCATTTTTTTTACAGGCTTAAAAACTTTTGCAACAGCATTCTGTGCGCACTCAAAAGAATTCTGTATTTCAAGTGCAGATGTTGTTTCAAACACACACTGTGCTGCAAGTGCAGTTATAAAAAAACGCACGGTATACAAAGCCCCGTATTTTATTCCAACAGGATCTATGCCAGCAAACGAACAAAAGGCAACTGCTCCTTCGTGCGGCAGAAGAACCAAAGCCGAAAACAAAGTTACAAACGCGCCGAGTACAAAAACAAATGTTACGGATTTTAAAGTAGAAAATTTTGCGTCCGACAAAAAAAATGCCATCAAAGAAAGTGCGCCGCAAATTACGGTAACAGAAACATTCACATGCTTTCCTGCAAACACTGCAATGCTTATTCCCATAAGAAAAAGAATTTTTATTCCTGCAGGAATTCTGTGAAGCAGCGTATTTCCTCTTCGGTAAGAAAATAATTTTACAGCCACAGCATATCCTCCGCGCTTGAATAATTTACAAGTGGATTTCTTATGCTCCAGTTTTCAAGTGGCAGTTCAAGTCCTTCCCTGGGAGTTCCGTCAAAACGTATGCGTCCTTTGTCAAGAACAATAAATCTGTCTGCAAGGGCAAGTATTTTTTCTATTTCGTGTGTAAGAACAATTACAGTTTTTTTCTTTTTCTTTAACTCTGATAAAATTGAACAAACCTGCCTTACACCCGGCCAGTCAAGATTTGCAAACGGTTCGTCAAAAATAATTATACTGCGGTCCATTGCAAGAATGCCGGCAACCGCAAGACGCCTCTTTTCACCGCCCGACATAAGCCTTGCAGGACAGTGCATTTTTTCTGAAAGGCCGACCGCTGCCAAAGAAGAAGCCACACGTTCGTTAAGCGCATCTTTTTTTAAGCCACAGTTTTTTGCACCAAAGCCGACATCTTCCCACGGTGTCTCGCCAAGAATCTGAGAGTCCGCATCCTGAAAAACAAGCCCGGCTTTTTCATTACCGCAAAAAATTTTCCCCGAAGTAGCTTCGTCAAGTCCGGCAATCAGGGACATAAGCACACTCTTGCCCGAACCGTTTGAACCTGCAATCAGAATAAATTCCCCGCAGGCTGCAGAAAAAGTTATGTCTTCCAGAGCCTTTGTTCCGTCGGGGAAAATTTTTGTCACGTGCTCTATTTCAAGTGCGGTTTTTGTCTGCATAACAATTCCCGGACTCAGCCTATATAATTATAAATAAGCGGACGCAGTTTTTTTACAAGAGGAACCATTACGATAATTTTAATAATGTTTCCGGGAATAAACGGAACAAGAACTGCAGAAAGAGTTTTCGCAATTCCCGCATGTGTAACACGCATAAAGCCGATAATTCCGCAGACAAACACGACAACTGTTGCAAGAAGTGCAGCGGCTGTAATCAAAAGCCACGCTTTTGTATTTGAATTATCCTTTTTGTTTGACAGAAGGAGCGAAAGAAAAATTCCCGCAGCAAAAGCAGAAAGCAGATAGCCGACAAGAAAACCTCCTGTAGGTCCTGCAAGAATTACAGAAATTCCAGCCTTGCCCGAAAAAACAGGAAGCCCTATTGAACCAAGAACCAGGAACACAAACACGGCAGCAGTTCCGTAAACTGGTCCCAGAAGCATTCCGGTAAGCATTGCCATCATATCCTGAAGCACAACAGGAACTCCGCCAGGAAGCGGAATCTGTATAAAACATCCTGCACAAATAAGTGCGGCAAACAATGCAGAAAGAATAACTCCTGACAATTTCTTTTTTGAACTCATTTCAAACCTCGCATAATAAATTCATTTATTTTTTAAAAACATTCACTCCCGGGGGAATGATTTTTTTTGTTTTGCCGTCAACACTTTCAAGAACAGCCCATCCGTATGCGTTCACTCCACAAAAAGTAAACGTTTCGCCACTTTGTTCAAGAATAATTTTTTTTCCTACATCGCAGCACAGACTGTTCCAAAGATTTTCAAGCGCACACGAATCTTCAAGGGCGGTTTTTTCAACACGCAGGAATTCAGCACACAAAGACGAAAGCAGATCTTTTCTGGAAGCAGCGTTTTCTGAATCAAACACTTTGTCTGTATTCTGAATTTTAGGGCGTGCATACATATTTATTCCGATGCCGATATTTACCCATTCGCATCTCTGTCCCGAAGAAAGATATTCATCAAGAATTCCGCATACCTTTCCCGAGTCGCTCCAGACATCGTTAGGCCATCTTGCATAAAAATTCCTGCCGCCCGTTTTTTTCAAAACATTTACCGCGGCAATCTGTGCACACATGGAAATTCTGAAAGCTTCTGCAGAAGAAACAGAAACTTTGTCTGCAAGAGTACAGGCAAGGGAGCCTTTCGTCGTAGTCCAACCGTGATCCCCGTGCCCGTGCCCGTTTGTCTGGCGGTCAGCGGTAACAACAGTTATTTTTGGCAAATCTTTTTTTTCTTCCGAAAGAATTATTTTTCTTGCCTCGCGCATTGTAGATTCTGTTTCCAAAAAATGGGTAAATGCACCTTCACTGATTCCAAATTCCCACGGAAAAAGACTGTCCTTAAGATCCTGCTGCAAAAAATATCCGTTGCGGTCAGAAACAATTCCGTACCCGGCATTCTGCAGAACCTGGACCGCTTTCCAGACAGAAACCCTGGATACACCCGTTTTCTGTGAAAGCAGCTCGCCTGAAACGTACTCTGATGAATTTCTGAGGATATCAAGAACTTTATTTTTTGTAGACAGGCTCTCGTTAACCATAAGGAAATATAAGTTAACGAAAATCCTCACTTATGTCAATACGATAGCCCTTTTCCTCAAAAAAGTTGCAGAAAACAACAAACCGTATTATAATAAAGACTGTTTTAAGGATTTTTTAAAGTTAGGAGGAGTATAAAAAATATGAATCTATTGGAAGAATACGGTTATTCAGCCGCTCAGATTGACGAACGCATTGAACAGACATGGAAAACACTTTTTGAAGGCAACAAAGCGCAGCGCATTTACTTTGAGGCCGCTGATGAAACAGGATACATTTACGAAACTCTTTTTGACGACGTAAGAACAGAATCCATGGGTTTTGGAATGATGATGTGCGTACAGATGGACAAACAGCAGATATTTGACCGTCTCTGGAAATGGACACGCACTTACATGTATATTTCTGAAGGTGAACTCAAGGGATACTTCAGATTTGCATGCCATACCGACGGAACAGAAAAATACAAAAACCCACGCCCCGATGGCGAAGAAACAATAGCCGCTGCACTGCTTTTTGCGGCACACAGATGGGGCAGCAAAGACGGAATTTTTGACTACGAAAAGCAGGCACTTGAAATACTTCATAACGTGATCCACTCGAAAAAACCGCTTTGGAACAAAGAAAATTTTCTTATCAAAAACAAAATCGATGAAGATTTAAGCGATATTTCCTACAACATGCCGCATCTTTACGAACTGTTCGCCATGTTTGCAGATACCGCCGATGCAGATTTCTGGAGCACAGCCGCAGCCGCCAGCAGGGAATTCATTGTAAGATGCTGCAACAAAAAAACAGGAATGTCACCTGAATACGTTAAGTACAACGGAATGCCCGCACCTCTCAAGAACCACGGCTCTTATTTCACACACAGTTACATTGTTGCTTCAAACATAAGCCTGTATACACTTTGGTTTGGTGACAGCCCCGACTTTGAAACAATAGCCAGAAACCTGATCAATTTCTTTGACAAAAAACAGGTTTCAGACTTTATGGACTACAAAATCGACGGAACACCAAGAAGACGACATTCACGCCACCCTGTCGCGCTCTGTTCGGCAATAGCCCAGGCAGCAATTGTTCTTGAAAGAAGAAGAACTCCAATAGAAAACGAAATGCGTGAAAAAGCCAGAGCCGCAGTAGAAAGATTCTGGAACACGCCGCTCAGAAACGGAAAGCACCGCTATTACGACAACACGCAGTACCTTCTTTCCCTTCTTATTCTAAGCGGAAAATACATGGTCTATTAAAAACTTGAACGGCCACGGAAACTTCTTGCCAGCGTGAGTTTGTCAGCATACTCAAGGTCACCGCCAACAGGAAGCCCGCTGGCCAGTCTTGTTATACTCACACCGCTGTCCTTGAGAATCTGCTGAATGTAAAGGGCAGTCGTATCACCTTCAACAGTCGGATTCGTTGCAATAATTACTTCTTTTATTCCCTCAGACTTAACGCGTTCACAAAGCCTCGGAATACTCAACTGGTCAGGACCAATTCCTTCAAGAGGTGCAATTACACCGCCAAGAACATGGAACAGACCGTGAAACTCATGCGAAGATTCAATTGTTGCTACATCCTGGGGCTGCTCTACGACACAAACGACAGATCTGTCTCTTGTACTGTCACAACAGATTGGGCAGGGATCATTTTCTGTCCACGAACCGCAGACAGAACACGGCCTGATTCTTTTCTGAAGATTCGCAATCTGCTGCGAAAAGCGCTCCATAAAAAGAGCATCGGTGCGCAAAAGGTAATTTGAAATTCTGGCTGCAGATTTTTTTCCTATTCCGGGAAGTCTCGAAAAACTTTCAGTTATTTCATCAAGAGCGTTCAATTTGAAATCCCTTACATGTTCATTCCAGCAAGCATTGGTCCAAGGGAAGATTTAATCTGTTCCTGAATTTTTTGGCTTGCATCATGAAAAGCGCTGAGTATAAGATCCTGAAGCATCGGAATATCGCGGTTATCCACACAGATAGGATCAAGCTTAATATCAACAAGTTCAAATTTTCCGTTAAGTGTAACAACAACCATATTACCGCCCGAAGAACCGGTAGCAGTTATATTTGAAAGCTGTTCCTGCGCATTTTTAAGCTGAGTCTGCATTCCTGCCAGATTTTTCATCATCTCAAACGGATTCATATAAATCTCCTGTAACTAAAATCATGCCCCGCCAATTATAGAGCCTTTAAAAACATCACGCAGAATTTCGACTTCTTCAGGAAGTTTTCCCACGGAATTCTGCACGCTTTTTTCACGGTATAAAATCTTGAACGAAATGCGCCTTCCGTATGCCTGTGAAATACAGTCTGCAATTTTTGCCGCCGACTGCATTATCTGCATATGCTCGAATTTGTTTTCGGTAACGGCGCTTACTTCATCTCCTTCAAGTTTCCAGTCCATCGTCTGCATCAGATTACTCGCAAGCATTCCGTCCGTAACCGACAGATCTGAAATCAAAGTTTCACGAAGCTTTTCCACACTTGAAGCATCAATTCCGGACGCGTGCACAGTCTCTTCAGAAACAGGCGGCATATCTTCGGGAGCGGCTTCATCAGAAACAAAGGCTTCACTGTCAGAAATATTGGACCACGAAGAACCGCGGGCTGAATTTGTTTCAGGCGGTTCAGCTCCGCCTATATCAAAAGGGCCTTCACTTTCACCGGTCGGCCCGCTTTCGTCAGATTCTTCATCCAAAGCGCTGAACGTCGGCATTCCACCGGGCATTTTCGCGGCAGAAACAGGACGCACAGTCTGGGACTGCGCCGGCTCCGCTTTACGTACAGCAGCAGAAGGAGCCGCTGTTCTCATAAGCAAAGGTTTAACCGCGTCCACCGCTTTTTTTACTTCGACCGCAGAAACATAATCCTTAAGCCAGCAGAGTCTGCTCACTGCCAGTTCAAATTCGTAACGAGGACTCAGCGAATACCTTATATCGCGGTATAACTGAAGAAAAATTCCGAGTGCGCGCTCCATCTGAACACTGTTCCACGCAGAAATAACTTTTTCAGAATATCTCTCGGCGGACTGCCCCAAAAGAGACTCTTTTTTTACGCCGCTCTTTATAAGCAGAAGACTCCTGAGGTAATCAGTGCAGTTGGAAATAAGCTGCTCAATGCTCACTCCGTTTTGAAGATATTCATCAAGCTTTAAAAGCGCATCAGTTGAATTTGAATCTACACAAAGAGAAAAAAGTTCGTTAAGACGGTCAACGCCAACAAGCCCCAGTTTGTCGCGTATCTTTTCATAAGTAATTTCACCGTCGCTGAATGCCGCAACCTGGTCAAAAAGAGTATACGAGTCGCGCATACTTCCTGTTGCTTCACGTGCTATCCAATACAAAGCTTCGTCATCAGCTTTAATTCCGGCTTCAGAAGCAGCGGCTGCAAGCTGTTCCTTGACTTTTTCTACAGGAACAAGCCTGAAGTTAAACTGCTGGCAGCGTGATTTTATTGTCGCGGGAACTTTCTGAAGTTCAGTTGTAGCAAAAATAAAAATAACGTATGGCGGTGGCTCTTCAATTGTTTTAAGAAGTGCATTGAAGGCGCTTGTAGAAAGCATATGAACTTCGTCAATTATATAAATCTTGTAGCGGCATGAATTCGGCGGAAAAAGAACCTCGTCCTTAATCTGCCTTATGTCGTTTACACTGGTATTCGAAGCACCGTCAATTTCTATAACATCAAGGGAAGAACCGGCTGCAATTTCACGACATGCCGGACACTGTCCGCACGGACTTGCCGTAGGTCCCTTTTCGCAGTTGAGCGCACGGGCAAGAATACGCGCGGTAGAAGTTTTTCCACAACCTCTTGGTCCCGAGAAAAGATATGCATGTGCAATTTTTCCGGACTGAATTGAATTCTTAAGCGTTTCTGCTACAAATTCCTGTCCGACAAGACTTTCAAAATTTTGCGGCCTTCTTCTGGTCGCTGTAACTTCATATGCCATTTTTACAGAATACCGCAAATCGGGGGAATTCTCAAGTACGGAACAAATTGTGAGTGAACGCCGTCAAATTCCCCTCATTACAAAACTACCAGCTTCCGCTCGAACCGCCGCCGCCGAATCCACCGCCACCACCGGAAAATCCTCCGTGACCGCCACTGAATCCGCCGCTAAAACCGCCACGGTTTCCCGACCTGAATACAGGGGGCACAAAAGGTGGGATAACAGTAAAATGACCGCGTCTTCTTCTTTTTGAACGCGTAACTGCATAAACAAAAAGCGAAATATAAATTCCAAAGAACACAATCATAAACAAAAGAACAGGAACAGGCATTTCAGAATGTTCATCTGAAGACGAATCTTTTGAAACAGCCGCAGAAACAAGTTCGGGGTCAGAAGTAATTATTCCAGCCATGCTCCGTGCACATTCAATTATTCCCTCAGAATAGTTTCCTTTTTTGAAAGCCGGAACAACCACGTTTCTTATAAGCCGCGAACTTTTTGCATCGGTAAGAGACGCTTCGGTTCCGTAGCCGGTTTCTATACGCACAGCATGTTCATCCATGGCAACAGTCAGAAGAGCACCGTTATCCTTTCCTTTCTGTCCGAGTTTCCATTTTTCTGCATGCTCCATACTGAAAGACTCAATGTCACTTCCGCCCATATCGGGAACGGTAAGAACAGCAATCTGAACGCCCGTATCGCGGCTTAACTTTGAAAGAAAAGTGCTCAAACTGTTGTACTCAGAGTCAGACAAAAGGTTTGCCGCATCCACAACAGGACCGGTAAGTTCGTAAAGCCCGTTTTTGTCCTTTAAATAACTGCGCGAAAAATTCTGTGTCTCAAACGCAGCCGCCGTATCTTCATAGCTGTACGAAACCGCAGGAACAGTTTTTTCAACCGCAGCTCTCTTTTCTGAAACATCTTTCTTTGAAGAAGACATTACCCCGTGAATTGCCAGAAGCGGAATTCCGACAACGAAGAGCAACATTATGACGAAGCCCGGTGTATTTGAACTTTTTGCAGCTTTGCGTTCAGGTGCAATTATACCCATTTTTCGTCCTCCAGAATTACAAGTCCGTCAGAAAGTTCATCGGGATTTTCATTTTGAGCCGGAAAATTGTCTGCAAGAAGTTCCCCGCATTTTTTTACCGCACCAAGAAATCCGTCTTTTACACGGCCGCCGGCAATACAGTCGGTAAGTTCATCGGCCACAAGATTCCACAAATCCTGCGAAATCTTTACACTTATTCCCTTGTCTGCAATTATTCTGACCTGCCTTTCAAGATAAGAAACAAAAATCAGTATTCCCGAATGGTTCTCTGTACAGTAGACACCGCTTTCAGAAAAATACCTGAAGGCTCTGTCTGTAACAGCCTTGTTTTTTGCCGCAGACGGAATCACAAGCGAGTCCAAAGCAGGAATATTATATAGGAAATAAAGTGCAAAAACGACAATACCGCAGGCCACTGCATAAAATACAAGAAGATACCACGGCTTTACACCCCAGAAAAGACCGGACATCCACTCATAAATCTGCGAAGATGCAGGAAGAAGACACAAAAACATAACTCCGGCCGTAAGAATTGAAGCAATCAGTTCCCAGAATGCATAGGACGAACTTTCCGAAGCAACGGCAAGCGCAATTTCGCCCGAAGTACGAGACTCTGCTTCCCTGACGGCAGCCTTTATTTCTTCAAAATCCTGTCCGGAAAGTCCCAGTTTTTTAACAACGTTTCCGCTTCTCATAGGCCGCTCAGAAAGAAACAACCGGTGCCTTTGAAGCACTTTCATCGGCCTTGAAATAAGCCTTTGACTTGAATCCGAACATTTTTGCAGTAATCATTCCGGGGAATTTCGAAATTGCCGTATTGTAAGAGCGCACACTGTCATTGTAGCGTTTGCGTTCCGTAGAAATACGGTTTTCAATTCCTTCAAGCTGACTCTGCAGATCCTTGAAGTTTTCATTTGCCTTGAGTTCGGGGTAGGCTTCAGTCAAAGAAAGAAGTCTTGAAAGGCTTGCCCCAAGCTGATTCTGTGCACTCTGGAACTGAGCCATGCGTTCAGGATCCTCTGTTATAGAACTGTCCAGTGCAACAGTTCCGCCGAGTTTGCTTCTTGATTCTGCAATGGAAGTAAATACGCCCTCTTCATGGGAAGCATATCCTTTTACAGTTGCAACCAAATTCGGAACAAGATCGTTTCTCTTCTGGTACTGGTTTTCTACATTGGCCCACTGCGCATCAACAGCCTCACGCTGCTCAACGAGTCCGTTGTATCCGCATCCGGTAAACATAAAAGCGGCAGTCAGCGAAACAACCACCGCGGCAAGTAAAGTTCTGAATTTATTCATGCTTAAAGTATAGCAAATAAAAGCGCATTTGCAAAATTTTTTGACTTCCTCTAAAGCCAATTATTACAAGATATCTATTGAATTTTTTGAAATTTAAAGATATTCTAATAATAGCGTCATTTTACACGCGTCACTTTTTCAATTCAGGGGTTATTATGAGCACCATGAAATATGACTTCACAGTAGAAAATCTTGGGGAATGCAAGGTAAAATCACCTATTGAACTTTCCCTCGACCATGGTACATTCCGTGCAGCTTACGTAAAGGACAGTTCCTTTGTGCGCAGACAGGTAAATGTTTTCAAAGATAATGATGATGCAGAAGACGCAAAGGCCAACAATCTTGAAAAAGCCGGTCCTCGTGAGTACATTTACTTTAATCCTGCCCATGTCACAGCCGGAATCTGCACCTGCGGCGGTTTGTGCCCGGGACTCAATGATGTAATCAGAGCCGTAGTACGCTGCCTGTGGAACCGTTACGGTGTGCGCAGAATACGCGGAATCCAGTTCGGATACAAAGGTTTCTTTACCGAACAGGGCTATGAAACAATAGACCTTAACCCCGACAATGTAGATACGATACACAAAATCGGCGGTTCCTTCCTTGGAACATCAAGAGGCGGCGGAGACCGTGTAAATGACATTGTTGACTCAATAGAGCGCCTTGGAATAAACATGATGTTCATCATCGGCGGTGACGGAACCCAGCGCGGTGCACTCGACATTGCAAACGAGATAGACAAGCGCGGGCTCAAAATTTCCGTAGTCGGAATTCCAAAGACTGTTGACAATGACCTTGAATTCATTGACCGTTCATTCGGTTTTGAAACAGCTGTACAAAAGGCAACACAGGCTGTTAATTCAATCCACATGGAAGCACATTCCCAGATAAACGGAATCGGTCTTGTAAAGCTCATGGGACGCGAGTCAGGCTTTATCGCAACTGCAACAGCCCTTGCCAGCCACGAAACAAACTTCTGTCTTATTCCTGAAGTACCGTTCGATATGGACGGACCGAATGGTCTTCTTGCACACCTTGAACAGCGCCTTATAAAGCGCCATCATGCAGTAATTGTTGTAGCAGAAGGTGCAGGACAGGAACTTCTTACTTCTACAAACCAGACCGATGCTTCAGGAAACAAAAAGCTTGCAGACATCGGAATTTATCTTCGCGACAGAATCACTGAATATTTCGCTTCAAAGAAGATTCACATCAACCTCAAGTATATTGATCCTGGATACGAAGTACGCGCTGCTGTTACTACAGCCAATGATTCAATTTACTGCGAACGTCTTGGAAACAACGCCGTACATGCAGCAATGGCTGGAAAGACAAAGATTGTTATTGGCCTTGTTCATGACAAGTACGTACACATTCCAATCTCAATGGCAACCCTCAAGCGCAATATTGTAGACCCCGAAAGTTCTCTCTGGCGCGACTGTCTTGATGCAACACTGCAGCCTGTCTATATGGTAAACAATATCAATACAGTAACAGACAAGCTCCGTAAGAATGCAGACGAAGCAGAAGCAAAAGCTCTTGCAAGACTTGAAAAAGTAACACAGATGCTCAAAAAATAAACCTGCGGGTATAAAAATAAAAAGGCCGGCTGTTCAATTCGGAACGGCCGGCCTTTTTTATTTTACCAGAATAATACCGTCTAGTAACGCACAATGCCACCGTCAGCAAGCAGAGCATCACTCTTTGAAAAGAAAATATAATGTCCGTGCTTTGCACTCAGTTCGGAAATAAAGCAGGCGGCATTTACACACTCCGGAACGGCAAATCCTGCAACACACTCGCAGTCTTTTATACGGCGGGCGCAGTGCTTGAAAGACGCAATAAACGCATCCTCCTCAGCCGATCCCGGCTCATTACTGCCCGCCACAGGAATAATAAATACAAAAATATGCCGTTCCTCAAGTTCCTTAAGCTGGTCACGCAATCCGGCAAGAAATTCTTCATTGTAGCTGTCTTCGTCCCTGCCTGCATCATTCCAGTTTACGCAAAGGCCGGCAAACTCACCGTCATTCAAGTCAAGTGCAGCACCGGGACGAGCCGTAATTATTCTGCAGCCCTCTGCGGCAACCGGAGTTCCGTCCAGAGTATAAAGTTTGTTTTTTTCAGCCTTGAATTTGGCTTCAAATTTCATAAAATCAACCTCTAACAAAAAAAGCTCCCGCCAGTCAGGTCAGGAGCTTTGCCAACTCAATCTACAAAACTATTCTGTCAAAATCTTAATGACTTCTGCTTTGTCCTGAGTGTTCAAAATCTGTGCACGCTTGTCGGCGGACTTGAACAAAAGGCTCACTTCAGCAAGGAACTGAAGATGGGGTCCAGTTTTGTTTACCGGAGAAAGTGTCATAATAAATATACGGCAGGGTTCCTGATCCAGACTGTCAAAATCAACAGGCTTGTCAGAAATACCGATACATGCAACCAAATCAGATACTGTGTCTGTCTTTCCGTGCGGAATTGCAATTCCGTGCTTCATTCCGGTAGACATTTTGCGCTCACGGTCAAGCACACATTCCTTTGCAGCAGATTTATCTGTTACCTTTCCAGCCTTTACAAGGATTTCGAGGAGTTCGTCAATAATCTCTTCTTTTGTAGATCCTTTAAGATGAAGATCTACTGTGTCAGGTGTTAATACTGTTCTTAAGTCCATAGTTTCTATCTTATGTTTAGTCGATAAATTTGTCAAGGAAAAAAAGATATTTTTGACAAATTTAATTGTAATTTTACATTATCTTCTATATATTAAAAAACATGGACAACATTCAGAAATTCCTTTCAGATGCAGAAAAAATAAAAAAGCATTACAGGGCCGAACACCCCGGTAAATACAGCGGAACAGCCGTTTGCGAGCAGATTTGTGACCTTTTTATTCGCAACAATAGAACTTTTGAACAGCTGGCAGCGGCTTTTGCACAGTACTGGATGGATACATACATTCTTGGCAACGCAGATCAGGAATCTCTTCCTACATCAGAAAATCTTGATACACTCGCGGCAATGCAGTCACTTCTGGACAATGACGGCCAGCAGATCAATGCTCTTTCGGACAAAGACTTAAAGGAACTCTGCCAGATTGTAAATATGGAAGCCGAAGATATTCCGATTGACGTTCTTAACTCACTGATGATGATTTTTGTAGACAGGCAGGTTTTCTGATGACCGAAGAACCCGGCCTTTTTTACAGCCGCTGCGAACAGTGCCCCAGAAAATGCGGATCTGCACGTTCTAAAGGCAAAACAGGTTTCTGCGGTGAAACCCGGGAACTCAAAATTGCTGTTGCCTGCCTGCACTTTGGCGAAGAACCCCTTATTACCGTTCACGGCGGCAGCGGAACAATATTTTTTACAGGCTGTACACTAAGATGCGCTTTCTGCCAAAATTACCAGATAAGCCAGCACGGAATGGGAAAGGCTGTAAGCAAAGACGACTTTGTTTCAATATGCCTTAAACTCCAGGACAAGGGCGCAGAAAACATAAACCTTGTTACAGGAAGCCATCATATTCCGCTTATAGCCGATTTTATAGAGGCGGCAAAAGTTTCGGGACTTAAAATTCCTGTTGCATGGAATTCAAGTTCATACGAGTCGGTTGAATCGCTGGA
This sequence comes from Treponema peruense, assembly GCF_016117655.1. Lineage (NCBI taxonomy): Bacteria > Pseudomonadati > Spirochaetota > Spirochaetia > Treponematales > Treponemataceae > Treponema > Treponema peruense. The sequence goes on along the minus strand of NZ_CP064936.1, from coordinate 509,514 downwards.
ACTTCTCAAAGGGCTTGTTGATATATGGCTGCCGGACCTTAAGACTCTTAACCCGATGATGAGCAGCGAACTTTTCAAAGCCTCGGACTATCCGCAGGTTGCAAAGCGCGCTGTACGGTGGATGATAGAAAATTCAGCCCTTAACATAATAGAAGAAAATAAAAACGGTGTCTCAAAGGAAAAAATGCTTTCGGGCGTAATCATACGACATCTTTTTCTTCCGGGAAGAGAGGGCGACACAAAACTTACGCTTGACTGGCTCAAGACCCACGCTGACGGACGCGCCTGCATTTCACTTATGTCGCAGTATACGCCTGTTCCTTTTTCAGAAGATGAAGGCAGCCTCTGTGAGCGGAACAAATCGCTTCTTTCGTTTCAAAACAGGCTTGTCAACAAAGAAGAAGACAGTCATTTAAGAAAAATGATTGACGAATACGGATTCGAATATCTTTTCTATCAGGATTTAAGTGACGACACAAGCTGGCTGCCTGACTTTAACCGTACCCAGCCGTTCAGCAATGCGCTTGCCACCCCTGTCTGGCACTGGAAGAACGGATTTCTAGCCTAAATATGAATACTTTTGTTATATACGCTGTTTTTTAAAATTTAAATAAAAAATAACTGGTAAATGGGGCGCGATATGATATACTTGTTATATAAAAGCAGGTATATTTATGAAGAAAAAGACTGGTGTTGTTGTTCCACTTGCAGCCCTTTTTACAAAGGAATGCCCAGCTGCAGGTGATTTTTTGGCGCTTAAGCAGCTCGCAGATTTTTGTGTTCTGTCAGGACTAAGCGTAATTCAGATTCTTCCCGTAAACGACACGGGAACACATTCTTCACCGTACAGCGGACTTTCGGCATTTGCCCTTCACCCGCTTTACATAAGGCTCGAAGCCCTTCCCGAATTTGAAGCTGCATTCAAAAACGACAGAACCTTTGCCGCAGCATACAGAAAATTCCAGAAAGAATTCAAATATTCACCCCGTTTTGACTACAACGCAGTTTCTTCTGCAAAAATCAATATTCTTCACCTTCTGTACAACTTCATAGAAAAAAAGATTTCTTCCGCGTCAAAGATAAGCGAATACGAAACAGTCCGGCTTCAGACAGAAGATTTTGCAAAAAAAAATCCGTGGGTTGTTGCATACGCCGTGTTCAAAAATCTCAAAGACTCTGCAATGCAGGCTTCATGGAAATCATGGGAAGATTCCCTTGCACACATGACAGAAGAACAGATAAACCTGCGCTGGAACAACCGTGTTCTAAAGTCAAGCCACAACTTTTTTGTATGGTGCCAGATGAGAGCTGCACAACAGTTTTCAGAAGCGGCAGAATACCTGCGCGAAAAGGGAATTACCCTTAAAGGAGACATTCCCATTCTTATGAACGAAGACAGTGCCGACTGCTGGTCCTGTCCGCAATACTTTAACCAGGAACTAAGGGCCGGTTCCCCTCCAGACGGCGACAATCCAATGGGACAGAACTGGGGATTTCCAAGCTACAACTGGGATAATATCGCAAAAGACAATTATTCCTGGTGGACACAGCGCATAAAGACAGCTGCACAGTATTATGATGCATTCAGAATAGACCACATTCTGGGCTTTTTCAGAATATGGGTAACAAGTGAAAAAAACACTACTGCATATCTGGGACATACTTCCCCGTGCGCAACCGTTTCAAGACAGACACTTAATTCGCTTGGCTTTGATGACGCGCGCATAAGATGGCTTTCCCAGCCGCACATTCCTACAGGGCTCATTCAGGACATTACCTGGAATTATGACGAAGCCGTAAGTTTTCTTTCAAAACTTTGCGACAGACTCGGGAACGAAGAGCTATGGCTGTTCAAAAAAGAAATTGACGGTGACAAAAAAATATACGGAACCGAATTCTGTTCCGACAATGCAAAAAATTCGTCGGTAAAAAAAGTTCTTGGCCGTAAATGGAACGATCGTGCGCTTATTCAGCTTAAGGAAAATGAATTTGTTCCGGTTTACACATACGAAAATTCAACGGCCTGGCTCTCCCTTTCTGATGATGAAAAAAACAGGCTGCACTCACTTTTTGCAGACCTTCAGAAAAACGAAGATGAACTTTGGAAAAACCAGGCACTTTCTGTCCTGACCCCCATTACAAAAGCTTCAGAAATGACAGCCTGCGCAGAAGATCTTGGTGTAAGCCTTTCATGCATGCCCGAAGTTCTTTCCCGGCTAAACATTCTTTCGCTTAAAGTAATAAGATGGACACGCAGATGGAATTGGGACGGACAACCTTATATTCCGTTTGAAGAATACCCCGAACAGAGCGTGGCTACAACATCAGTCCATGACAGTTCTACAATACGCCAGTGGTGGAATGATGAAAAAAATTCAGTACAGGCTTTTGTAAATGCAGCAAAATGCCCGGAGCCGCCGTCTGTACGTTCAGTCTTTACCCCTGGAATTGCGGAATTTGCGCTCAAAACGGCTGCCCTTTGCAACAGCCGCTGGTTAATCAATCCGCTGCAGGACTTTCTGTATCTTGACCACAAATATTATCTCGAAAATACACAGGACGAGCGCATAAATGTTCCAGGTTCGGTAAACGAATTCAACTGGACATACAGAATTCCTTGTACAATAGAAGAACTTAAACAGAATCAGGCTCTTCTCAATAAAATCAATGAAATTGTAAAAATACATGATAATGAAAAAAACGGAGGAAACCAATGAACAAATCCTACAATGAATTCCACATAAGCCGCAAGGTACGAAAGGAATGTGCATTTTCTGAATCAATGTTTTCATCTTCTGGAAACGTTATTTTCGCCAACTTAAAGGCTGTACAGGAATTCCAGACCAAACTGAACAGCCTGTTTGACAAAAACGGCGAACCGCAGAAAAAAGTTTCCGCAGGAAGTCTTAACGCAATGGGTCTAATTGATGAAATTTTCCATTACGTATGCATGATTTTCAGAAGGGACAAGGCACCCGATTCATTCAAAAATCTTCTTGAAGATCTGGACACTTATTTTGGCTCAGAAAAAGTAAACGACCTTCTTCTTGAATTCATGGAACAGTTTCCGCCAGTTGCAGTTTACCGCAATGAAATTACTGCACAGGACTATCTGTCACAGACATGCATGGACGAAGGAACAAAAAAGCCGCGCACCAACCGCGAGCAGGTTCTTGAAGAACTGGTGCTTCTTCATCTTGCAAACGAAAACCCCGCATTCCACCCGTTCCAGATTCTTTTTGATGACACTGAACTTTCAAAGAATGCAGATTATATAAAGACATGGAATCAGATTAAAGCTTTCTTTCTTACACAGCCGGTGTTCGGTCCCAAAAACAATGATCTTATTTCAATGCTTAAGGAACCTGTTGTTGCTTCCCCTACTTCTCTTAAAGGACAGCTCGACTATATACGCACACACTGGACTACACTTCTTGGCGAATGGCTCATAAAACTTCTTCTTGCCGGAATGGATACTATCAGCGAAGAAGAAAAGGCTGCCTGGCACCCGACAAACGGCGGTTCCCCTGACATGGCGCCTTATTCCTACGACAATCTCATGAAGGAATACGAAAGGTTCAGCCCCGACCGCGAATGGATGCCAAAGGTCGTTCTCATGGCAAAAACGGTTCTTGTCTGGCTCTACCAGCTTTCAAAGAAATACAACCGCGACATTAACCGTCTGGACCAGATTCCTGACGAAGAACTGGACGCACTCAGGGACGAAGGCTTTACGGGACTTTGGCTCATTGGTCTTTGGGAAAGAAGTTATGCCAGCAAAAGAATAAAGCAGATTAACGGAAACCCCGAAGCGGCGGCTTCTGCATACAGTCTTTTGGACTACGAAATTGCTTCAAACCTTGGCGGATGGCCTGCACTTGAAAATCTGCGCTACAGATGCTGGGTTCGCGGAATAAGACTCGCAAGCGACATGGTACCAAACCACACCGGAATGGACGGAAAATGGGTCATAGAACATCCCGATCTGTTTATAACAACAAAGGAATGCCCGTTCCCCAGTTATACGTTCAACGGAGAAAACTTAAGTCAGGATAGTCGCGTTTCAATTTACCTTGAAGACCACTACTATTCAAAAAGTGACTGCGCAGTCTGCTTCAAGAGAGTAGACAACCAGACAGGCGACGTTACATACATTTACCACGGTAACGACGGAACTGGAATGCCGTGGAATGACACAGCCCAGATTGACTTCCTGAATCCCGAAGCCCGTGAAGCGGTAATGCAGCAGATTCTTAAAGTTGCAAGAAACTTCCCGATTATCAGATTTGACGCAGCCATGGTTCTTGCCAAAAAGCACATACGCCGCCTCTGGTATCCCGAACCCGGACACGGAGGAGACATTGCCAGCCGCAGCCGTTACGCACTTTCTTCGCAGGAATTCGAAGCACGCATACCGAACGAATTCTGGCGCGAAGTTGTAGACCGCTGCGCCGCCGAAATGCCCGACACTCTTCTTCTTGCAGAGGCTTTCTGGATGATGGAAGGTTACTTTACAAGAACACTGGGCATGCACCGCGTATACAACAGTGCATTCATGAATATGCTCAAAAAAGAAGAAAACCAGAAGTACCGCGACACAATAAAGAACACAATAAAGTTCGACCCTCAGATTCTCAAAAGATTCGTAAACTTCATGAACAATCCGGACGAAGAAACTGCAGTTGCCCAGTTTGGACGAGGGGACAAATATTTTGGCGTATGTACGCTTATGATAACCATGCCTGGTCTTCCAATGTTCGGCCACGGACAGCTCGAAGGCTTTGAAGAAAAATACGGAATGGAATATACCAGGGCCTACAAAGACGAACAGCCAGATGAAGGGCTCATGCAGCGCCACCGCCATGACATATTCCCGCTCCTTCACAAGAGATACCTTTTTGCACAGATAGAAAACTTCCTTTTCTACGACGTGTGGAACAACGGAAGCGTCAACGAAAATATTTTTGCCTATTCAAACAGCGTAGGTAACGAGCGCACAATCGTGTTCTATAACAACAAATACGAAAGCGCAAGCGGCTGGATAAAACAGTCCTGCGAATATGCGGTAAAAACAGGTCCCGGAGAAAGTGATGTAAGAACAGAGTCAAAATCCCTTTCAGAAGCAATGGGACTTACTTACGGTCAGAACCACTTCTGTATCTTCAGGGAACACAAGGCAGGCCTCTGGTTTGTAAGAAAAAGCGATGACATCATAAACGGCGGAATGTTTGTAGGCCTTAACGGGTTTGAATACCAGGTTTATCTTGACGTTCAGCAGGTAGAAGACACAGCAGACGGAAAATACGCAAAACTCAACGAACTTCTCAACGGAAGCGGAACAAAGGACCTTGACGCTGCATGGCTTGAATACCGCTACAAGGAACTTTATGCTTCTCTTAAAAAATTCCTTACGGCGGAATTCATTAGCGCCCTCAGGGAAATATTTGCAAGTGACACCGAGGGCGGCTCAAAGAAAAAGAAGAATGCAACTGCAAAAACTGTCTGTGCAGCAGTAAAAGAAGCAGCCCTTGAATACTACACCCTTGAAGCAGAATTTGCATCAAAGGAAATTTCTGCAGATGACACGACAGCCTCACAGAAAAAGACCAGAAAAACCGCAAAGATTACAGAAACAACTGCGGAACAAAGATTTGACGCTTTCTGCAAACAGGTCGAATTCCTTGCAAAGGCAGTAAAACCTGTTGCAAAAGACAAGGCTTCTGACAAAACAACAGAAGCAAATACAGCATTCGCAGATCTTATAAAAGAAGGCCTTAACCTGTACAAGGATGCACCTGCAATAATTGTTGCAAGTGCTGCTGTTCTGAGCGCCGGAAATGAAAACTGCCTTAAATGGGGATACACAAGAAAACTCGCAGAGATTCTTTCAAAAACCGGCACTGATGAAAATTATGCCTCAAATATTCTCGAGCGAATCTTTACTTTTACAGGAATAAGGGACATGAACTTCGCTGCATCGGGATTTGTAAAGTCAACGTACGAAACAGCAAAACTTCTTGCCTTATCTGAACATTCAGGTCTTCTTTCAGGAGCAAATGAATTTGGCGGAACAAAATGGTTCAACAAAGAGAGAATGGAAGAAACGCTCTGGTACGGAACAACAGTTCTTATAACAGCAAGCGCAAAAATCTTAAGGGAACAGATGTTCCGTCTTTACAGAACCCTTAGCGCAGCACTTGAAAAGTCAGAATACAAGTGCGAAAATTTTGTAGAGTCGGTCAAACCAAAGAAAGTTGCCAAAGTTACCGCAAAAAAGGCCGCCCCTGCAAAAACAAAGGCGACCGGTAAAACAAAATCAGCTGGTTCAGCACTTGCTTCTAAAAAATCCTCAAAAGATTCAAAGAATTAAGCACTGAAACAAGGGAATCAATATCATCCGGAGCAATAGCAGGTCTTGTAAGCGAAACAGGCCTGAATGCTCCGGATACATTTTCTGTTACTTCCGGCTCTTCCCCTATACTGCGCCTGATGAACTTTGAGTCAAGACACGGGGAATCCCTGGCAACAAGCACAACCGTTCCATCTTCACCGCATACAACATCGCCACGTTTTTTTGCCGCAGCATAGGCACTGGCAGTATCGCTGTCTGCATAAACTTTGTACTTTATAAACAGTTCCTTGCAGGCTGCTATCTTTTCTTCTTCACTTACAGGAGCTGGGAATACAAAACTTCTTAACATAAGGGAATTGGCATTAAAAATCTGTTCCAGACGCTCTATATTTGACGGGTCTGCAGGATCTGCCGGCGTTCGCTTGCTGAGCGGAACCATGCTGTCCAAAACCATGCATGCTCCCTGTGCATCAAGCCGCAGATTTGCAGTGGAAGGAACAACGAATCCGTTTACGGGGAGCGCCATTTTCCATCCGTAAAGGCCTGAAACAAGATTACCATAATTTCCTGCTGAAAGAGCATAAAAAATATCGCCGCTTACTATTTTCTTTAAGCGCGAAAATGCAAATGTATAAAAGAATGCCTGCGGAAGAAGACGTCCTATATTTGCAGTATTTGCCACCGTAAGATGATACTTTTCTAAAAGGCTTCTGTCTGCAAAGATTCTGCGTACAAGATTGTGGCAGTCCTCTTCACTTCCGTCTACTTCAACAGGATAAATGTTTCCTCCGTTCCAGACAAAATCGGCTTCGTCCATTCCGCGCAGCCTGCCTTTGGGACACAAAAGCACCGACTTTACAAGCTTTTTTCCGCGAAGAGCCGCAGCCATACACGCACCGAGTTCACCGGCTGTTGCGTCAAGAAGTATTGCCTTTTCGCCGTCCATTCTGAGTATTGTTTCCAGTGCCGACGCAAGGTAGGAAACGCCAAAATCCTTGAAGGTACCTGTAGCACCGTGGTAAAGTTCCAGCATAAACAGATTTTCATCCAGCGGCCTCAGAACAGGATTTACAGGAAACGCTCCTGTTGCAATTGCCTCGCATATTATGGGGCTAAACTCGTCATTGATCATTGCCGAAGTAAGAGAACCTGCAAGGCTTGCAAAACTGGTGTTTTCGTCTGCATACAGAATCCAGCGCCTCAAATCCCCGGTGTCATAAGGAACATAAAGCCCGCCGTCAGAAGGCATACAGTCAAGGACAGCCTTTTTGAATGTGACTTTATTATTTTCATCTCTCGTGCTTACAAAGTGCATTTTTCACCTCTATAAATCAGGTATTTTTCCAACATAGCGCACGGCCTGTACGACATTTTTGCATGTCTTAGACCTTCATCGCCAAGATCCTGCTCCCGGTTAATAAGTTCTACGCTTTCAGGAAGCCATTCTGCAGTAAATTTATTTACTGCCTGATAAATTCCCTGAACTTTGGGAATTCCCTTTTCAAAATGACATATAAACATTTTTTCATCAGAAGAAAATTCCCCAAGACAAAATCCTGAAGGAATTCCGCCGGCATAGACAACAATACCCTTTAAGTCCAAAAACACACGGTTTTTAAGCGCAAGAGTGCACTGCTCAAAGTCACCGTCATCACCGCCCTCTTCCAAACGGTGCTGTTTCCATTTGTCCAGAACAGAAAAAGCATCTTTTGTTGTCAAATCATCCAGTTCACGTACATCTTTATCATAAAGCTTTAAAAACTGATTTACAAGATTCTTTTTCTTATGGAAAGCCTTGCCCTTAAGAAGAGCAAGATCATTTCTGGAATACAGATAGTCACAGTTGTCGCGGTCAAGTTCCACGGTAAACCCGGCTTTGCAGAGCTCCTCCCCATACTGCGGAACAATTTCTGCAGGTGCGTTTCTCATTATTCTGTATTTTTCCATTGCAGGAGAAGAACAAAGTTCAATATATTCTGCTGCCGGCAAAAATTTTCCAATAATATAAAAAAACGGTTCACTGTTTTTGGGTTCGCACGTTACAATCAGCGTCAAATCTGAATAACGGCTGATTCTGTAATTAAAATAACTGCTGTACAAAATTAAAGAAGCGAATGTGTTTTCGCACATACCGCTACTGATATTCTTAAAAAACGGAACAAGTTCTTCCTTCAAAGACATGTCCAAAGGAACAAATTCCGGAAAATTCGGAATACTCATATAGTAAAGATAATACAAAATTCAATTTAAGTCGACAACATGCTTCACTAACATGTCATGCCCTTTACAAGCAGCCGTCCTTGCTGTAAAATAAAACTAACGTTTGGTAGTCAGAGGTTCAAAATGGGTGAAAAAATCAAAAAAGACGACATAATCAAGGCTCTTCTGGATATGGCTTTTGCACATTCCACCAGCGGAACAAGCCTTTCGGACATAGCAGGCGCACTCGGAATAAAAAAAGCGTCCCTTTACAACCACTTTGAAAGCAGGGAAGACCTTATTCTGCGCACTACCGAATCCTGTGCCGAATATCTGGCTTCAATCAGTTTTATTCCGGCAGACATAGATTCCGTTGCAAAAAGGTATCCTCCCGAGACAGTCCTTAAGGGAATTGTAAGCCGCTATATTAAAATGCACGAAAAATCACCCCTTTTTCAGATTTATACTTTTGTTGAAAGCCAGAAATATTTTTCTCCCGAAGCCGCAAAGATTATAAAAGACGAGCGCGAAAAAATAACTGCGCAAACCTGCAAAGTATTCGAAGCACTTCTTGAAGCCGGAACAGTTTCTGTAAAAAAAGAGCTCATTCCTGATGCAGCACAGTGGTTCTGCTCGGGTGTATGCGACATAATGAGCATTCATCTTCTTGAAAGAAAGAAAATTGTCATGGAAAATCCAAAGTCCGGTGAAGGAGAACTTTTTACTCTTTCCGGTGACGATTCATCCCTTGACCGCATTAATTCACTTGCCGAATCTTTCTCGCAACTTTTAAAATAGCCACAAAAGAGCCTTTCCCCCTATTGACCAAAAACGGCAGTTTTGGGTATACTGGAACAACTATGGGGGTGTAGCTCAACTGGCTAGAGCGCTTGCATGGCATGCAAGAGGTAAGGGATTCGACTTCCCTCATCTCCACGTTTTAGGCGGTTTGATTAAGTTCAAATCGCCTTTTTTATTTTACACGTAGAGGTGTAGGAGTCCCGTTATGATGAAGAATATCCGTCCGGAAGCGCTTACAGACAATCCGTTCAAAATGATCGGCAAAGACTGGATGCTTGTTACAGCCTGCACAAAAAGAGAAGACGAAGACGGGAAAATCATCACAGGAAGACCGAATACAATGACAGCAAGCTGGGGCGGTGTAGGCATTCTGTGGAACAAACCCGTCGCAACAATTTATATACGCCCTACACGCTACACAAAAGAAATTATTGACCAGACAGACACTTTTTCACTGAGCGTTCTGAGCGAAAAATTCAAAAATGCACTGGACTACTGCGGATGTCATTCAGGCCGCGACGGAGACAAATTTCGCCCTGCAAAACTCGATGTAGAATACATGAACGGAACACCGTGGATAAAACAGGCAAGGCTTGTTCTCTTCTGCAGAAAACTCTATGCACAGGAACTTAACCCTTTCTCTTTTACTGACGAACATATCTGTGACCAGAATTACAGAAAAAACGACTTTCACACAATGTATATAGGAGAAATAACAAAGGTAATAGCAGATACAAAATAATTCTGCAAAGCCAAAGAGAGTTATATCCATGACGGAGAGTGCCTGAAAAAATCAACGTTTTTCATAAACAACTTGAATAGCGTTGTTCATGAAAACTACAGGACCGAAAAATGGATCAAAAAGAAAAGAAAATATGGCAAACAGTTTCCATTGCAGGAACTTTTATAACCGGAGCATGTCTTGTAATAAGCATATTTCAGTTTTTCAGCTATAAAATCAATGAACCTTTTCTTGTTACAAGATTTGACTCTCTTACAATCAATACTGTAGCTTTCGTAGGTTACCTTTATCTTTTGCTGAACCCGCTTCATTTTACAGCACATGTCATTGTTTTTTACGTCTACGGGATAGGAAACTTTCTTGACGGCGGTAATGTACTCGGCCTTATCTGTATAATTACAAGCGCTGTATTTCTTTATTTTATAAACTTTTTCAAAAAACACATGGTTCTTAAAATAATTGCATTTTCAATTATTCCGGTTGCAAGCGTCTTTATGCAGATTTTTTTCGAAGGCCAGCTCATGTTCTGGATTTCTGCAATGCACATTCTTGGCGCCCTTTTTATGATGCTGCTGATTTTTCTTTTGTTTTACCCGCGCTTAAAGGAACTCGGAACACAGCACTTTGAAAAAAAAATAGATTCTTCTTTATGCACACCCCAGGATCTTGACTTTCTGACAAGGGTTCTGGCAGGTGAAAAATACAGCGCAATAGCTGCATTCCACAACATATCAGAAAGCAAACTCAAAGCCCGTATGCTGGAACTCTACAAAATTCTCGAAGTAAAAGACCGCGTTGAATTTCTGATGATTTACAACAACACAAGCTTTGTTCTGGAAGACAATACAGCCGTTTAACGCTGAACTGCAGTTTTTGCTATCTCAAGTGAAGTTGCGGCATCGAACAGGGTTTCTACAATTTTCATTGCAAACTGTTCTGCAGTACCAGGACCTCGTGAAGTAATCAAATTGCCGTCTACAACAAAAGGAACATTTTCTTCATGAAGGGCTGCATATTTCTTTGACTCTTCGCTATGGTTTTCCATGCCGGGATAACACGTCCATTTCTTGCCGGTAAGAACTTCTGTACGTGACAGAACAACGGCGGGCGCAGCACAGATTGCACACACCAGTTTTCCTGCCTTAAACATTTCATTAATCAAAACAAGAGCCCGCCTGCTTTCAGAAACATTCACCGAACCCGGCATTCCACCTGGAACAATAACTGCATCGGGCAGACTGTTCCTTAACGAAGCAAGGTAAGAATCAAGGTTGATGTCTGCAGTAACATTTATTCCGTGTGAACCTGTAACCGAACGCGATGAAGTTCCTGTCGCAACAAGAGAAACTTCTGCGCCTGCTCTTCTTAAATAATCCACAGGAGTCAGCGCTTCTATTTCTTCAAATCCGTTTGCAAGAAGCACCGCCACACGCTTTATTCCGTCTTTCATATTTATTCCTCCCATAAAAAATCACCTTGAAATTATACCCTTAATAAAGTAGTATGTACATATGAAAGAAGTTCTTCTGATAGACGGCTCCCATCTGTTCCGTGAATTTCTCAAGGAAAAACTTGCCGAAGAACAGGTTCACCTGGAAAATGCAACAGGAAACAGGGATGCATACACTAAAATAATCACAATGCTTCCATCGTTAATTATAATTGAAGCAAACGACAGCCTGAATTCAGATATTATGGATCTTCTTGAAAAAAAACGTAATGATCCAAATGCACGACGCAAACCGGTTATTCTTATTGGACCAACAATTGAACGTTCAAAAGCCGCCACTCTTGTAGAATACGGCGTCGTAAAATATTTCACAAAGCCAATCCGCTTTGATGTTTTCTTTGAAGCAATTGGTTCAATTTTAAGACAGAGTTTTTCATTTGATGAAACGCCATGTATTCTTGACATTCACATTAACGGAAACCTTATTTTCGTAGAAATAGCACGCGGACTCAACAGGGAAAAACTTTTTTTAATCAAATACAAAATTTCAGAAATAATTACGCTGCACAAACTTGTCAATCCCAAAGTAATCCTTATGCTCACTAATCTTCAGTTGAGTTTTGTTGACGGCGCAAACTTGGAACTTCTGTTTGACAACATTACGGCCGATGAGCGCCTGAGCAAACGGAATATAAAAGTTCTTTCACTCGATGATTTTGTCGCAGACCTTATAGAAGGGCACCCGCAGTACCACGGAATAGAAGTGGCCCACAACCTGCAGCATATACTCAATTCACTGGTTGACGGAAGCCGTTCTTCGGGAACAAATATTACTGACTTTGTTTCGGACAAAATTCTTATGTCAGAAAAAGGAACAGATGACGGCGGTGCAGAAATCAGATTCGGTGAACAGACAAAAGATACTTCTGCTTCTACCGGAAACCTGCTTAAAATTGCAATTGTTGACGACGATGTTATTGTACGCAAGATTCTTCAGAGTACATTTTCTGCAATCAGCGGTGACTGCTCGCTTTACCAGAACGGCACGGAATTTGTAAAGGCAATTATTTCAGGACAGAAATTTGATCTTATAATTCTGGATCTTTATATAAACGACATGGACGGCCTGAGCATTCTACGCACACTGCAGAAACACAATGTTATGACACCGGTCATCATCTATTCACAGGCAACACAGCGCGAAATGATTTTCCAGGCAATGAGTCTTGGCGCAAAAGACTTTATAGAAAAACCCAAAAAGCCTGAAGAAATTTTGAGGCGGGCTGTTAAGGTCCTGCATTCGTCGGCTTCGTAATCAAATTATTTTATGGATATAAATTCTATAGAAGCAGGAAGCCGACTTCTTGCAAGCACACTGCACGAAATACGAACACCTATTCAGACTATAATAAGTTCTGCAGAACTTCTGGAAGCAACATCCCTGAACACAGAACAGACAGAATACACCAGGCAGATTGAATTAAGCGCGAACGCACTTCTTCAGCTGGCAAATGATGTTCTTGACTTTACAAAAATGCAGACCAGCAGTTTTAAACTGGAATGCATTCCCTATGACGCGGCAACTTTGACAGAACGCGTTGTTGACACAGTCTGCATGGAAGCCTTTAAAAAAGGGCTCGAAGTAATTACAGACATTGATCCAGCCCTTCCATCGTCAATAATGGGTGATCCCGTAAGAATCCAACAGGTAATTCTGAATCTTGTAAAAAATGCCGTAAAGTTTACCGAAAAAGGTTTTATTCTTGTAAGAGTTTCTGTAAACAAAGCAAAAGCTCTTTTTGAAATAATTGACAGCGGAATAGGAATTCCAAAAGAAAAGCAGAATCTTGTTTTCAATGAATTTTATCAGATAGACTCCAGTACAGCGCGGCGCTCTTACGGTACAGGACTTGGCCTTGCAATATGCCACAACCTTGTCAAAATGATGGGCGGAACAATCGGTGTACTTCAGAATCCGAGCGGAGGTTCAAACTTCTGGTTTTCTGTTCCTTTTGAAAGTGCCGAAATTACACAGACAGATGAACAGAAAACGCCTTCTCTCAAAGACAATATTTTCGTAATTGAATCGAGCGCACTTGCAAGAAAGGCTCTGGCAAGAAAACTTTCAGTTCTCACGCAAGGAATGGTTGTATGCGCAAAAAACTGCAGCGAAGCAGAACACATTCTTAGCGAAGCAAAATACAACGATGTAAAATTCAGCACGGCACTTTCTGTTTTGCCCGAGTCAGATGAAGAGTCTGCACTTCTTGCAAACAATCTTTCGTGCTCACCACATCTGCGCAATGCAGAATTCCTTCTGATGGTTCCGGAAGGTACAAATGAAACACGTTCCATTCCGGGAATACGCGGATTTTTTTCAGGAGTAATCAGGAAGCCCATAAAAAGGGAACAGCTTAAAAATATTCTGTCGCACGAAAACTCAATGCAAATTCACACGGCGCAGGAACAGTTCGGTTCACAACCCTTCCCCAAAATTGCAAAAGGCCTTGTCATTCTTATTGCAGAAGACCATCCCGTAAACCGCAAACTTTTGCAGACATTTGTCGAGCGCTTTGGTGCAGAAATTTTCCTTGCCGAAGACGGAATAGAAGCGGTAGAACAGACAGAGCGCCATCCCGAAATAGACATGATTTTTATGGACATCCTCATGCCAAGAAAAAACGGTCTTGATGCAACTGTAGAAATACGAAAAAAAGGTTACCGCGGAATAATCGTCGCCTGCACTGCAAACAACGACCCTTCAATTTTTGACTCCTACAAAGAAATCGGAATCAACGATATTCTTATAAAGCCGTTCAAAAAAGATCAGATTCAGCAGACAATAGAAAAGTGGAATTCACTTCTTACATTTCAGGACAAAAATGATATTCTTTCACTTGTTTCTGTTTACAACATGGCGTCAAAACTATGGGATGTCGTTGACTTTATGGACACAACCGGCAACGACCCGGAACTTTCGGTTTCTGTCATGGACGAATACATGGACCAGACGCGGTCAATTCTTGTCAAATTAAAGGAAGAAGTTGCCAAACAATACCCCGACTTTCAGACAATTGAACTGTATCTTCACACTCTCAAAGGAAGCAGCATGAGTGTAAGTGCAAACAAATTTTCTTCTTATTCGCAAAAAATGCAGAAAAGTATTTCAGAAAAAAACATGGTTGAATTTGAAGCTACACGCACCGAATTTGCGCTGGACTTTCTGAGGCTTACAGATATTGTAGAAAAATGGAAATCATCACTATGAAATGCAATTACCACACCCACACAACATTCTGCGACGGAAAGGCTTCTCCTGAAGAAACTGCACGCATTGCCTTTGAAAAAAAATTTGATATTCTTGGCTTCAGCGGCCACTCGATGTATCCTTTTTCGAGCGACTGGCATATTGCTTCAAGGGAACATTCCGCTTATTGTGCAGAAATAGAAAGGCTTAAAAAACTGTACGCTTCAAAAATGCAGATAATGCTTGG
This sequence comes from Treponema peruense, assembly GCF_016117655.1. Taxonomy (NCBI): domain Bacteria; kingdom Pseudomonadati; phylum Spirochaetota; class Spirochaetia; order Treponematales; family Treponemataceae; genus Treponema; species Treponema peruense. The sequence continues at coordinate 494,476 of NZ_CP064936.1, read as the reverse complement.
TTTTGAGGCCGACTATATTCCTGGAGTATGCTCACCCGATTTTGATTGCTACAAAGAATTCAATCCCGACTATCTTATAGGCTCTGTACATTTTATTCCGTGCAAAGACGGTTTTTTTGAAGCCGACGGAAACCCGGACCAGGTCAGGCAGCAGGTTGCATCTCTTTTAAAGGGAAACACAAAACTTGCAGTCCAAAAATACTTTGCTCTTGAACGAGAAATGCTTCAGAAAGGAAACTTTTCTATCATAGGACATGCAGATCTTATTCGAAAGCAGAATTCAAAAAGCCGTTTTTTTGACGAAAATGAATTGTGGTACAAAAGGGAACTCAAGGCAACTGCAAAGGCCATTTTAAAAGCAGGTGCCTGTGCAGAAATCAATACAGGCGGAATGGCACGCGGCTATATGAACACACCGTACCCGTCACCGTACTTTCTTGAACTTTTGCACGAAGAAGGCGTTCCAATTATACTCTGTTCCGATGCACACAGTCCTGACTTTCTTGATTATGCATTTGACGAAGCAGCAACATATGCAAAAAAAGCCGGATACACAGAACTTTCGTACCTTGTACCCGGCGAACTTAAGTTTCAGAAGATATAAACCTAGCGGTTGCGACGCTCTTCCTTTGACTGGCACTCTACGCAAAGAGCAGCATAAGGAATTGCTTCAAGTCTTGCTTCGGGAATAGGATTTCCGCAGGTAAGACACATTCCGTATGTTCCCTGGCGGATTCTGTCCAAAGCGCGGTCAATCATAAGAAGACGTCTCTGGTCTGCCTCTCCGAGAGAATTCAAAAGTGTTCTGTCTATTGCATCAGAAGCGATATCGGCATCATCACCGGACTCTACTGTTTCTACAAGCTTTGTAAGCTGTTCGTTGCGGCCTGCAAGAGCGTCCAGTATCTCGTTTCTCTGCGAAATAAGCTTCTTTTTTTGTTTGTCAGGAAAGTCTTTTTTCATAATTTACCCCTTGTTGACAGTTTTTTAAGTTTTGTACATAATATAGAAAATCTCTAAAACCAGATACGGATTCATAGAATACACTATACCATAACAACATTTCTGGAAAATACCAAAAATGTATTAACTAGTATACGAATAAATTCCCAAAAAGGCAAATGAATTCGTTGGAGGAATTGTGGCTAATAAAGACGAAGCTATTGAAGTCGAAGGTATTGTTAAGGAAGCTCTTCCCAATACAATGTTCCGTGTTGAACTTAAAAACCAGCACGTAATACTCGCACACCTGAGCGGAAAAATGCGCAAGCATTACATAAGAATCGTTCCGGGCGACAGCGTAAAAATTGAACTGTCACCGTATGATCTTAACCGCGGACGTATTATTTTCCGCGAGCGCTAATTTTACTTCCTTAAGCCGTATGTTAAAAGCCAATCGCCTTATGCGCGGTGCTTTTGACCGGCCTTGAATACCAGCATGAGGGAATTAACCATATCTACAGCCCCTCTGAAAAATCCTATTATACAGATTATTCTTAACAGGAAAAAATAATATCCCACTGTTACAAAAGCCAAACCCGATATTGCCATCTGGAACAGGCTCTTGAAGAACAAAGGCCATGCTTTTCTTCCAGTAGGCGCTTCTGTCTTTCTGGAAGTGTATGTGTAAGTGTAGCGCGGCTGTTCATTGCGTTGTGCGCCTGTCTGTGCGTCATTGAAGAAATCCCAGAAAGGATCCCCTGAATAACCGTAAGAAGATGCATTCTGTTGTCCGGCACCGTAAGAGGCACTGTATCCAGAAGAAGAATACGGATTTTGTGCAGACTGGGAGCCGTACATATCATACTGGCGGCGCTTTGACTCATCACCCAGTACCGAATAGGCTTCGTTGATTTTTTTGAATTTTTCTTCTGCCGAAGGATCACCCTGGTTTCTGTCGGGATGATACTTAAAGGCAAGATTTCTATACGCTTTTTTTATTTCTTCTGCCGTAGCAGTTTTTTGTATTCCGAGAGTATTGTATAAATCTTCCATTTGCTTCCTGTAAATAAAAATAACCAAACAGCCGAATAATTACAAGTTTAAATTAATTTTTTTAAAATCAATTTTTAATAATTACCCAGGTTGCTCCGTTTCCTCCATTATTGCGGTCAGGATGCCCAGAAGTTCCAAGACGCCTGTCCTGTTCTATAAAAGTCTTTACCATTGGTCCCAAAACAGGGTCACTTCCATGGCTGTGGTTTCCTTTTCCGTGGATAATAAGTATTTTATGCAAATTCCTTCTGCAGCAGTCCGTTACAAAACCTGACAGGCGTTCCCACGCTTCATCGCGCGTCAACTGGTGAAGGTCAAGCACTGCTTCTGGCCTGAGACTTTTCAAATACTCAAGGCTGTGCATCTTTTCTGACTGCGCTGCATCATCTGCAATTTTGTCCTTGTCTACGGTTCCGTAACGGTTAAGCCAGACATCCATGGGGTTGGCACGGCGCTTTGAGTCGGCTTCCATTATTTGTTCGTAAGTGTAGCCCTGTTTTGCTGCTGCTTTTTCTTCGGCAGTCGGAGCATTTGCTTTTTTGTGCGAAACCTGAGGCCCTTTCTGAACAGGCTTTTTTTGTACCTGCGAATTATCCCACTGATTCAAAATATCACCGAAATTCATTTTATTTAACCTGCCTTGCGTTTTTTAACCCTGTCAATATTGTATCAAAAAGAGGTCATCTTCGGGAACCCAGCCAAAAGTGTCGCCTCTGTTTACCAAAAGCCATTTACCTGCCCTGGTTCTGATATTCACAAGGGCGCCTGCCGCAACTGGAACACCGCGTGGAGCGTTTTCTTCGGGGATTGAAAGAAATTCACCTCCTTTATACAGAGCAGTTTTTTTTGAAAAGCCATATCCATAAATCAAAAAAGCGACAGCCTGCAGAACAAACACGCACATAAGAGCCGCGCCCGCAGGAATTTTTCTTAGCACAAGTAAAACAACAGACACAGCAAGAAGAAGAACAGCTGCAATGCCAAGAATAACAAGCAGAGATTTGTTAAGCTGGCGTCCCGGCGGATTAAGTCCCATTTCTACTTCAAGATGCCGACGCTGATTGTACGCGTCAGAAAACAGGGGAAACTCATTTCTTTCCCTTTTATACAGTGCCAGAAGTGATTCAATATTTTTTTCAGAACCGGTATCTGTTTTTACAGCGGTTGTATTTTTTGGCGGCTCGGCAAATGCATAAGCAAAGGCACTGTCTTTTTCTTCAGGAATATTTTTATCTGAAGGAGCGGCAGGCTGAATTTTGAATTCAATTCCAGGAAGAGCCAGATCAAAACGTATTCCGCTGTAGGCTGTAGCTGCAACAAAAACCTGCGGAAGGGAATAATTTCCGTCTACAAGAGGCTGCCAGTCAAAAGTCGCGACAGGATATTCTTTTGTAGAAAATTCATTTGCACCCTTTTCATTGATTGCATCAGTATTGTAGCGCACAACTTCAGTAAACACAGAATCTTCGGGAATGTTCCAGCTGAAGTCAAGAATCCTTACTGCATATTTTACATAAACAGTAAACACAACATGGGTTCCGGCTGCAAGGGAAATTCTTTTTGCATTCTGCGGAATTCCTTCTGTGTCGAATCTGACAGAAAGTTCAGGCTCAATAAATTTGGGATTTTCAAAAACTTCTACTGTCTCGAACGGAATGCGGTAATAAATTCCGTTTACAACAACATCGACGGGGCGTATTCTGTAATGTCCGGTCTTTGAAAATTTAAACCACATAACAAGATGTGTTCCTGTTTCAAAGTCGCCTCCGTTTTCTTCTGAAGGCATGAGAAATTCTTTTTTTGACGAAATAAAACTGACACCTTCGGGAAGTGCATTTACAGAAACCTGTACATTTTCGGGACGCACATCTTTTATATCAAGATAAAACGAACTGTCGGACTGGGTAAATGTATATTTCTGTGCCTTTTTGAATCTGAGCGAACGAATATATTCCCATGACGGTGATTTTGCAAACAGTTCTGTACAGGTTACAACTGTTAAAAATAAAATCAGTAATCTGCGGAAGAACTTTCGGAATTCTGCTGCTGGTTTTTCCATTGTCTTTGTTCATTCTCCTTGATAATTGAATACAACTCATTTTCCAAAGTCTGCTCGCGTGAGTTTTCAGAAACAGGAACCATATTCTGGACATTTTCTGCCGGCTGTGAAACATCTTCTTTCAGTGAAAGTTCCAGATTTATTTTTGCATCAGTGCTGGTACTGTCAATTTCCAAAGCCTTTCTGAAATAATCAGAAGCTTTTTTATAATTTCCGTTGCGGTGTTCGATTATGCCAGAATTATAATAAACTGAAAATTTTACATTGTCCGGTGCTGAATCTGAAATCATTGAAAAACGCGCCATTGCCGCTGAATTTTCATCCTGCATCAGATAAGTTGTGGCAAGGTTGCAGACAGCATGATTATAAACCAGATCGTCTTTGCGTTCAGAAGCATTTTCTGCAGCCGTAAGAAAATCTGCCACGGCCTGCTGGTAATTTTTTCCGTTCCATGCAATTTTGCCTTTTAAAATAAGAAGACCGTCATTGAATCTTTCAGAACAACCGGTAAGCATAAAACATAACGCCACAACAGAAGCTGCTTTTAACCGGCTGAATTTAACATCGAATTCTCCGGCAATAACAGAAGCAACAAACAGAAGAACAGACAGCAGAATAAAAAGACTGCTTCTTTCTACACGCTGCACTTCGTACGACACAACGGCATTGCGGTTTTCAAGACTCAGACTGTCCAAAAGTTTCCATGCAGAACTCATCTCAGAAGCATCTATGTATTCCATTGAAGGAAGTTCATCTGAATGTTTTCCCCCTGAAATTTTTCTTTTTGCAGCTTCCAGTGTTTTTTCAAGAGAAGCAGAACGCAAGGCAGTACGCACACGTGTTTTACCGTCACCGGCAAGAATTTCACTTTCTCGTTCTGAACCGAATCCGATTATTGTTACGGGAATTCCGTATTCTGCACATTCAAACAAAGCAGAAGACAAAGTTCCGTCAGTTTCATCGCCGTCTGTAAAAAGCCAGACAAAGTTTGCGTCAGAAGACTGCGCAGGAAAAGAAGTGACTGCTGCTTTTATTCCGGAACCAAGGCTTGTTCCTGCAGCTGTCATTAACTGCGGTGACAAATTTTCCAAAAGTGTAACAACAGCCTGCATGTCTTCAGTCAAAGGAAGGGCAATAACTCCGTCACCCTTTGCAAGCACAACAGAAATTTTTGTTCCGTCAAGTTTTTCAATCAGCTTTTCTGCATAATCTGCGGCGGCTTTAAGTCTTGTCATTCCACCCGGAGCATCGGGAGTTTCCATACTGTAAGAAATATCGAAAACCATAGAAACAGAACGTCCGCTTCTCTGCACCGGAACAACATTAAGTCCCCACGAAATTCCTGCTGCCGCTGCTACTGCAAACAAAACACTTGCAAGCCGGCAGTAAGTACGCGCATAAAAACAGCGTTTTAATCTTCCAAACTGAGTTGAACCTTTTTGAACTGCATTGCGTTCAGTCAGTGTTTTTTCAAGCAACTTATATCTTTTGAGAGTAAAAACCAGAGCAGCAAAAACCAGGGGAAGTGACAGAAAAATCCACGGTCTTTCTATTCCGAAATTCATAAAACCTCCTGCAGAAAAAGTCTTCTTAAAATCCACGCAAGAAGACACAAAACTGCGGCTGCTACAATAAAATTAAAATAGAGTTTTCTGTCGTTATTTTTAATAAAGTAAGTCTGAACGACATTTTCATTTTTACTTACAGAAGAAACAGACTGCGAAAGGGACTGCATTGAATCAATTTCAAAATATTTTCCTTCGCCTTCTGCTGCAATTTTTGAAAGGGATGTTCCATCAAATTCAGATTCCAGATATCCCGAATAAACGTGTCCTGTTTTGGGATCAGAATATTCAAGCGGAACAGTTCCCCTCTTTCCTATTCCAAGTACATAAAGTGATATTCCTTTTGACGCAGCAAATTTTGCGGCAGTATGAGGATGAACAGACCCGGAATTATTTTCACCGTCGGTCATCAGGACGATACTTTTTTTTGGTGAAGAAGAATTTTCAAGATGATAAACAGCACAACTCAATCCTGTTCCAATTGCTGTTCCGTCACCAAGTTCTCCAACGGCAAGTGAGTCAAGTCTTGAAAAAAAACTTTTTCTGTCCATTGTAGGCGGAACAACAAGTGCAGCAGTCTGAGCCATTTCTACAAGACCAAAACTGTCACCGCTGTTTGAAGCTGCAATCTGTTTTATTGCGGCTTTTGCGGCATCAAGTCTTTGTCCCGAACCAATATCCCTCGCAGCCATTGAAGGACTTACATCAACTACAAAAACAATATCCGAGCCGCGCGAAGTATAAACTTTTTCGGTAATTCTCATAACAGGATCTGCAAGGGCTGTCACAAGAAGAACGTAAGCTGCCATGACAAACACGCGCACTGTTGCCGAAAGAATTTTTCTGAAGCCTTTGTTCCACAAAAAACTTCGGCCGTTCCAGTCACCAAGATTAAGAGGAAAATAAATTCCCGAAAGGATTTTCAGATAACGCAAAAAATAAATTACCGGAATAAAAAGCAGCAGAAAGAAAGCTGCAGGGTTGTCAAAGCCAAACATCACTTACCCTCCGTTGTACCGCACTCAAGTCCGTCAAGAATGTTCAGTGACATTTCTATCAGAGATTTTTTTTCACCGTCAATAAATTCTGCCTTGTGTTCCTCTGCAGGAAGAAGCATGGAATCTATTGAACCGGCGGCATAGCGAATGTAATCTGTACGCAAAAAAAGTGCGCTTAATTTTTCCAAAGTTTCACTCTCTTTGCCGGACAATGAATTTCCTGTCAGCGAAGAAATGCGTGAAACAATACGTGCGGCAGGAACAGAAGCAAAAGAACTGCAGAATCTTTTTTCAAGATAGGTACGAAAAATATTCTGACATCTTTTTGCAAATTCGCAGTCATCTATTTTTTTGCGAAGAAGGGACTTTAAACTTTTTTTTGCAAAGCATAAATTCCTGTACATTCCGAAACGTTCTTTAAGATTAGAAACAAATTCAATTATTGAAGAAAGTCTTGCAAGAACAAAACAAATTCCTATAAGAATAAGAAGAATTAAAACTCCGGCTCCCCAAACCGCGTAATTTGTTCCCGGAAGCGACACCGGAGAAAGCGGCTCTTTCATTGAAAAAACCTGAAGCTTTTCAGAAAGTGAAGCTATTGTTACCGAAGAAAGCGTTATGGGAAAAGCAGCCTGAACCCCAGTATTTTTGCCGGAACTTTCACCCGCGGCAGAACAAAAGGATGCAAGGTCAAAAGTTTTGAATTCTATTCCGCCTACCTTCCACGGAATTATTGTTATGCAAAGATTGTAGTTCACTCCGTTACGTGTAAGAACTGCACGCGTTACAGTACATGATTCCGGGTCGGTTACAAAATCATCTGCAGTTAAATTCAACTCAAGAACATCAGCATCTTTTTTTGACTCCGGTGCAATTGCAAACAAATCTACAGGACTTCTGAACGAATACTGAATCTGTCCGCTGTCACCAATAAAAACATCTCTCGGAACCATTACCTGGCTTATTGAGTCCAAATCTGAATTTGCACTCTGGGACACCGCACTGAACAATGAAAAAACAGAAAGAATAAAAAAAACAGCAGCACGCTTCATATTCAATACCGTTCCCTTGCCGTAAAAAATTTAATAAGTTCTCCGGCAGGATCTTTTGTCGTGCTTATTGAAAGCGGAACAGCACCGTGTCTCAAACAGTTTTTTTTCCACTCTTCAGTTTTTGCTTCGTAATTTTCCTGCCAGGCTCTTGCAAATTTTGCAGAAGAAGTAGGAAGAATGCACGCGGCTCCTGTTTCGGGATCAATAAAAGGAACAGAACCTACCTGCGGAAGTTTTTCATCTGCGGAATCAGTAATTCTGATTGCAACAACGTCATTATGATGGGCTAGCCTTGCAAAAGAATCCTGCCAGCCGTCTACACGAAAGTCAGAAATAACTATTACAAGGGTACGCTTTTTCAAAAGCCTGCACGCACCCGAAAGAGCGCTGTCCAGTGCCGAACCGTTTATGCGGCTTGAAAAATCAGATGCGCCTTTTTCAAAGTGTGAAAGCATCATCATTGCGTTGTTTTTACCGGACTTTGGCGGACATGAAAAATCGATGCGACCGTCAAAAGTAACGGCACCTACAGGACTTCCGTTATGAAGGGAAGCAAGCGTAATTAGAGAGGCACATTCCATTGCAGTTTCAAGGCGGGACTGGATTCCGGAACCTGTGTCCATGGAAAAGGATTTATCTGCAACAAGAAAGACATCGAGTTCCTTTTCTTCGTCAAATATTTTTACAAAAGGTTTTCCCATTCTTGCAGTAACGTTCCAGTCTATTGCCCTTACATCATCGCCTGCAAGATACTCGCGCACTCCGCTGAATTCAACACCGGTACCTCTGTACAAAGAGCGGAAAGTACCGTTGCGCATTCCTTCTGCAAGAGAAACCGAACTAAGATGAAGAAGTTCTGCCCTCTTTGATAGATTTTTTCGGTTCATTAGCTTTCTCTTACGGAACCGGCATCAGGTCAATGATTTTTGCAATAAGCTCATCGGCGCCAACACCGTCAGCAGAAGCCTCGTAGTTAAGCACAAGTCTGTGTCTCAGAACACGGGTAGCCACAGCCTGAACATCTTCGGGCAGAACAAAACTGCGGCCAGCAAACAAAGCCTGAACACGCGCACACTTAAGAAGGGCTATTCCTGCACGCGGAGAAGCACCGAAAGAAATATAATGCTGAATATCATTTTTGCGTACAGCAGCAGAAACAGAAAGTTTTTTCACATCACGTTTTTCTGACTCAGGACGCGTTACATTTACAATAGAAACAATGTAGGCAAGTATTTTGTCATCTGCAGTAACTGCATCTACGGCACTGCGGCATTTTTCAAGGGAATCAGCAGAAAACACTTTTCTGACCGGAATATCTGCAGCACATCCGTTGGAACGCACAATGGAAATTTCTTCTTCGGGAGAAGGATAAGAAAGCACAATCTTCATTAAAAAGCGGTCAAGTTCAGCCTCGGGAAGATTGTATGTTCCTTCCTGCTCTATTGGATTTTGTGTAGCCAGAACAAAAAATGGGTTCGGAAGGTTGTATGTAGTTTCACCGATTGTAACCTGGTGTTCGGCCATTGCCTCAAGAAGCGCAGACTGAACTTTCGCGGGCGCACGGTTTATTTCATCTGCCAGAACGAGGTTTGCAAAAACAGGACCTTTGCGTACATTAAAGCGCCCGCTTCCCGGCTCGTAAATCAAAGTTCCGCTTACGTCTGCAGGAAGAAGATCCGGTGTAAACTGAATGCGCTTGAACTCAAGTCCAGAAACATCTGCAAAAGTTCTTACGGCAAGAGTCTTTGCAAGACCCGGCACGCCTTCAAGAAGAACATGTCCGCCTGCAATAAGAGCCGCAAGAATTCCGTCGACAGCCTCTGACTGTCCTACAACACGTTTGGCAACTTCTGTACGGCAGATTTTGACATATTCCGCACACTCATCTATTTCTGCTTTTGTAATTATTCTGTTCATAGTATGCAAATTATATAAATTATTCAATTATATTTCAATCTGCATATAATTCCGTATGTAAAACTGCAAACTTTTATGCTTATTTTAAGAAAAGTTTTTCTTAAATTGAATACAGCCCTGAATGTATGAAAACAGGCTGAAAATGCATAAATATACAGTAAATTTATTGACATTCAACTTCAATTTCAAGATACTGTAATTATCATGATAAACGCATTGGCACAAGAATTAAACGAAACGCTAAAAGGAACTACACCAGGAGTCCTTCTTTCAGATGTAGGAACAAGACTCTATTTCCCCAAGGGAATTATTGCACAGAGCGGTGAAGCAAAAAAGCTCGGCAAAACCGCGAACGGAACAATCGGAATGACCGTTATAGACGGAACACCCGTAATGCTTCCTTCAGTAAAAAAATATATTCCCGACCTTTCATCAAGGGAACTTGTTGCATATGCACCTACAGCCGGAAACCCTGATCTGCGCGAACTGTGGAAACAGGCTCTTATAAAAAAGAATCCGTCGCTTGAAGGAAAGTCATTCTCCCTTCCGGTAGTTGTTCCAGGACTTACAGCAGGAATTTCATACCTTGCAGATCTCTTTCTTGACGAAACAAAGCCTCTTGTAGCGGCCGACCCTTCGTGGGACAATTATGTTCTTATCGCAAACGCAAGACGCAATGCAGAATTTGTACAGTTTCCGATGTTTGCAGACGGAAAATTCAACATTCCAGGACTTGAAAAAGTTCTGCGCGAACAGGCAAAGTCCGGTTCTGTAAGAGTACTCCTTAACTTTCCGCAGAACCCGTCAGGATACAGCCCAACTTCTGCAGAAACTGCACAGATTGTTTCCATTATAAAGAGTCTGGCCGACGCCGGAACAAAAGTAATGGTCTGGTGCGATGATGCTTATTTTGGCCTTAACTACGAAAAAGACATCGAAAGTCAGTCTCTCTTTGCACACCTGTGCGATTTGAGCCCGAATGTTCTTGCAGCAAAAATTGACGGTCCCACAAAAGAAGATTTCGCCTGGGGATTCCGCTGCGGTTTCATTACATTCGGCTGCAAGGGACTTACAGAAGAGCAGTACGATGCCCTTGTAAAAAAACTCATGGCAGCAATCCGCTCGTCTGTTTCATGTTCTTCTACCCCGCCACAGTCACTTTTGCTCAAAGCTTTCCAGAATCCGGCTCAGGTAGAAAAAGAAAAGGCAGAATTCCGCGCTGTACTTGAAAAACGCTATGCACTTGTAAAAAAGTTTACGACAACCCACACAAGCGAAAACATAACTCCGCTGCCGTTCAACTCGGGTTACTTCATGGCCTTTGACACAAAAAAAGTCAATGCAGAGACTCTGCGCCAGAAGTTGCTAAAAGAGCGCGGAATCGGTACAATATCAATTGACAGCCGCACATTGCGCGTGGCATTCTCCAGTTTGGAAGAGGATAAAATAGATATTGTTTACCAGGCCATTTACGAAACGGCGGACGAACTTGCCCGCAATTGATTTTATAAAAAGAACTGCAGCGGTGTTTGCTGCAGCTTCAGTTCTTGTGACAACGGTTTCATGTTCCAAAAGAACTGATCCCGTTGTCATCTGGACTGACAATCCCGAAATTGTCTCTTACGTAGAACTTTTCAATCTTTCACATGACAATGAAAAAGCCGTTGTCATTTACAAGGAAGATCCGGCACATTCACTTCCGCCTGCAAAGGATGAAGTTCAGCCAGACATTCTGATTGCACCTTTTCTCAAAAATTCAGGAACAAGAAAATATTTTACCCCGCTGGATTATCTTATTCAGGAAAAATCCATATCACGCGCATCCTTTTATTCCAAGATAATAGATTACGGCGTAATCAACGAAAAACAGTATCTTATTCCGCTCAGTTTCAATCTGCCGGCAATTGTATTTAACAAAAAAGATGAAGAACTTATAAAAACAAACCATCTTCTTAACATTGACCAGATACGAGACCTTGCGGGAAACTTCAACAAAACATACAAATCCGGTGCCTACAGTTCAATGGGTTACGCACCTTCGTGGGACACAGAATTCCTTTATCTTGTAACAAAACTTAACGGCACAGGCTACATGGAAAAAGGAAACAGCTTTACATGGAACGACGAAGCCCTCCAGAGTTCCATTCAGAAAATAAAAGACTGGACTTCAGAAAAAAACACAAACACTACTTCGGAACAGAACTTCCAGTTCAGATACCTTTACATGCCAAAGTACAGACAGGTTACAACCGACCGCTGTCTGTTCGTTTATATTCCGAGCGATGAATTTTTTACGCTTACAGGCACACAGTCAGCAGGGCTTACATTCCGCTGGATTGAACAGGACGGAACAATTCCGGTTGAAGATGACATTGTTTCTATTGGACTTTACAAACATTCAAAAAACACATCAAAAGCCGAAGAATTCATTGCATGGCTTATCAACGAAGGAACCCAGAAGCAGCTTATTGAACGCACAGAAAACATGAAGCTGGATACCGTAAACTTTGGAATCGCAGGCGGATTTTCTTCGCTGAAGGTTGTCAACGAAAAATATTATCCCAATTTTTACAGACAGCTTTTGGGAAATCTTCCTTCAGAGGAATATCTGTCCATGCCAAAAATTCTTCCGCACAGCTGGAACAACCTGAAGGCAAACGTAATTATTCCGTATCTGACAGAAACAACAAACACCGACTCGCAGAAAGAGCCGGCAACACTTCAGGAAAGAATTTCCGACTGGACAAAGCAATTTTTCTAGCAGAATCCGCTGATTTTACTAAAACATACGCTTTATTTTCCGATAATATGAATGAGGAAGCGTATGTATTCAAACGGACTTACACTTAATGCAGCATCTTACAAAAATCTCTTTTCAAGCTCATCAGGAACGCTGTTTGTTCCGGTTAAGCCCAGTGCCGTTATTTATTCACAGTTTGACTATGTGCGCGGAACAGCGGCTTCTTCAGGACAGAACGGTGTTCCCATAAACAGAGTGCGTATTCTAAACACGCTCATAAACCAGCTTGTGGCAATGAAAAAAAAGGATACGCTGTCGAAGGAAGATATTGGACAGATGACAGACGCGCAGAAAGACGAACTTATCAAAACTTACCAGCAGCAGATAAAAAATGCCGTGGCAGCCGGAACAGCCGCAAACAATTACGGGCTTACCGGACTCTTGCCCCAGGCAGGAACAGTAGTTTCTATTTCTGCCTGAAGCAATCCATAATTCAGACTAAGACCACAGAACCCACAGAAGAAGAGCCGCAGCCGTTGTAGTAATCAAAGTAAACGGAACACCGACTTTAAGCCATCCGCTGAACTTCATGGGATAGCCTTCTTTCTTTACAATTCCCATTGCTACAATATTTGCACTTGCTCCGAACGGGGTAAGGTTTCCGCCGAGGCAGCTTCCAACCAGAAGAGCAAACATAAAGAGTTCGGGCTTAAGTTCCATAGTTTTGGCCATACTTTCTGCTACAGGAAGCATGGCTATAATATAGGGAACGTTGTCAACAAAGCCGCTTATAACGATAGAAACAACAAGTATTATTACAAAGCCGAGCAGTTTTGAACCGCCGGTAATTCCCGCAAGGAAGACCGCAAAGTCGTTAAGAAGTCCTGTTTCACGGATTCCGCCTATGACAACAAAAATTCCCAGCAGGAAGAAAATTGTTTCCCAGTCAAGCTCTTTTACCATAGTGCGTACATCATCTGCGGATTTTTTCTGCACGAACTTGTACCAGAGTAATCCTATGAGTCCAAGAATTGCAACAAGAATTCCGCTCGTGTATTCAAAGCTTGTATGAATAAAAGAAACACCGGCAAGACCAAAAATCATCAGAAGAAGAAGTACAAGCGGTACCCAGGATACAACAGGTTCTCCCTCGCTTTCGATTTTGTTTTTTCCGTTTTTAGCAAAGAAGCAGTAGAAGAAAATACATCCTGCAAGCATTCCTGTCTGAACAATAAAGAATATTGAAAGTGTATTCTGGTGTACAAAGAAGTCGTTGAAGCTGTAACCTGCGTAACTTGCAAAAATCATTGACGGCGGGTCACCAACCAGAGTTGCAGTTCCTTCAAGGTTACTCATTACAGCAAGTCCTATCATAAAGAAAGTCGGGTCTATCTTTAATTTTTTGCACAAAGCAAGCGCAATGGGAGCCATTACAAGAACAGTTGCAACGTTTTCTACAAAGATAGAAATTATTCCGGTCATGGCAAGAATAGCAACCATCGCAATTCCGGTATTTTTGCAGCCACTTACAATTGCATCGGCGATTTTAACGGGAACTTTGGAATAGATAAAGAGAGCGGCAATTATCATACTGCCAAGATAAATAAGAATAACGTTCCAGTTGATTATGTCCAAAAAGGCATGGACAAGCGAATACATGTGCGCAGGAGCCGAACCCTCAAGCGCAAGTATGTCTTCGGGAATACTGAAAATTCCACCCGGAAAAATCATTCCCAGAATAATTACAAGTATGGCTGCTATTGAAGTGAACCAGACTTTTTTCTTCTGAAATGCAATTACGAGCGCATACATAACGACTGCAATTGCAAGCACAACCCATTTAAGCTGTTCCATTTTTTTACCACCTTACAGAAAGTTTTCCATAAAAAAAGACCTTTCACCTGAAAAAAAATGCAAGAGCATTTGTCTTCAAGCAAAAGGTCTTGTTTCTTCTTGCGAAGCCCCGGAACCAGATTCTGAAAAGAACCGGCTGTTGATTCCAGAGAGGAACTACTCCCCTTTTGATATTGTGTTTAAAAGTTAACTTTACCCGTAAATTGTAAAATAAGAATACCTTATTTGTCAATAGAATTTTCAGAACGTTTATGAAAAATAACGGGCAGTCAGAGCGTCGGCAAGATAATGCGCCTTTCTGAAAGTCTGCAAAATAAGGGGTACAAAAAGCGGAACAAGAATTTTGAGTTTCGAAAGACCCCTTGCTTCACCGAAAGCGCCGCGTACAAGCTGTGTCTTTATAATTCCGCAGAATTCGTCAAGAAGCATGGGCACAAAGCGGAATATAATGCCGGTTACAAGAACAAAATACCTTACCGGAATTTTTACGACAGAAAGTGGCTTTAATAAAACCGTAAGTCCGTCCATAATTTCGCGCTCGGAAGTTGTAAAAAGAAATGTTCCGGCAGAAATAAGTGCGCAGGCAGCACGTAAAAAAGTACGTCCTGTCATGGCAAGACGACCTGTCGAAAGAGTAAATATTCCACATGAAAAAATAACTTTGTCATCGGGCAGCGTCGGGTAAAAGAACATTCCGAAAACTATAAAAAGAAGCAGCCACGGAAAAAGTTTTACAAAGGCACCGGCAGCTTTTTTAATCGGATACTTTGCAAGAACAGCATAAAGTATGTTCACGCCCAGCATGCAGATTCCGGCCGCAGGTGAATATACCAGTACCGAAACACAGAGAATTGCCGCAAAAAGAATGAATTTAAGTGCCGCAGGAAGTACGCTCACTGCAGAATGCGGAATTTTTGCCGGAGCCATAAAAGCTGCAGCGGTTTTTCCAATACTTTCTATCATCTTTGAATTTGTAAGCGGCATTTGTACCGAAAGTTTTTTCTGTTCCGGAGCGGTTTCATTTACGCCTGCACTTTCCGGACTGTCCTGATGTTTTGTTCCGGAAGGTTCACGGCCTTCAGAAGCAGCTGTTCCGCCCAGAAGATCCTGCCACGCTATGCTTTCGTCGGCATACAGTGCTTCTTCAAAACGGTGCGTGCTGAAAAGGACGGTTTTTCCGCGTGAGGCCAGTTCTTTCATTGTACGAAGGACATTTTTTCTTGACAAAGGATCAAGCGCCGCAGTCGGTTCGTCAAAAATAAGTATATCCCTGTCCAAAGCAATAATTCCCGCCAGAGAAAGCTTTCGCTTTTCACCGCCGCTTAAAGAAAAAGTTGCCCTGTCACCAAAATCTTCGTACGGAATTCCTGCAAGCTGCATGGACTCTTTGACACGCTCAAGAAGTTCTTTTCCCGAAAGCCCGTCATTCAAAGGACCAAACGCAACATCATCGGCGGCGCACGGTTCAAAAAGAGCGGCCTCACTTTCCTGAAGGGCCAGCACCGGCCTTGAAACTGCGCTGACAGTTCCGCTTTGTGGAGTTTTAAGACCTGCCAGGCACTCAAAAAGCGTAGATTTTCCGCAGCCGCTTGGTCCGGTAAGAGCCGTAAGCGTTCCTTTTTTGAGACAAAGGTTAAGGCCGCTGAATATTTTTCGCTCAGGGTAGCCGAATGAAAGATCTTTTACGCAAAGTGATTCCTCTGAAGAAGAAACTTTTTTTTCTGGCAAAACTTCATCTTTTCCAAAAACACTCTCTATTACATGTGGACTGGCCATAAATTCTTCGCGCAAACCGTCAAAAACAATACGCCCGCTTTCCATTACAATTATGCGCTTTGCATGAAGGGCTTCATCTTCGTCGTGTGTTACGTGAATAACGGTATGCCCTTTTTTATTCCAGCGGTCTATGAATTCAACAAGTTCATTTCTTGAAGCCGGGTCCAGCATTGCCGTAACTTCATCAAGAATAAGCAGGTCAGGAAAAAGAGCCAGAATTCCGCTGAAGGCAAGACGCTGCGTCTGACCGAGTGAAAGTTCAAAAGTTCTGGAAGAAGCCCTGTCTGCAAGTCCAACTACAGAAAGACACTCTATTGTCCTGAGTTCAATTTCGCCCTTTGTCATTGAAAGATTCTGCGGACCAAACGCCGTATCACGTTCTACAATTCCGGCTACAATCTGCTCTTTGGGCTGCTGAAATACAATTCCGGGAAGTACATCTTTCTGAAGGCTTACAGTACCCGAGTCCGGCTTGAAAAAACCTGCCATAAGACGGGCCATAGTGCTTTTTCCTGAACCGTTTGAGCCGAGTACTGCAATGTATTCACCCCGTTCCACACAAAGGCTTACGTTATCAAGTGCCTTTTTTGAGGACTGGGGATATTTATATTCAACGCTGTTAATTTCCAAAAGTGACATGCGCCTTATTCTACAACTTTTTGTATATTATTGTAAATAATGGCAATATTTGCTACAATCTTTGCATGGTAATTTCTTCTATAGACTTAAAGGACGGACACGTTGTCCAGTTAAAGAACGGAAAAGACTTGGTTCTACAGCGTGATGATGCAGAAAACCTCATAACTGAATTCAACAGATACGGAGAAGTAGCAATAATTGACCTTGACGCAGCAATGCGACATACAGACGAAAAAGGCAACACTGCCAATACTGAACTTTTGAAATCTCTTTTAAGAAAGGGAAACGTTCGTGTCGGCGGCGGAATCCGTGACGTAAAAAAAGCAAAACAGCTTGTTTCACTCGGAGCAGAAAAAGTAATTATAGGTTCTGCAGCCTGGAAACCAAACCCAAAACCTGGTGAATGTGTTCTCAACACTGAATTTCTTGAAGAACTTTCAAAGGCAATCGGCCGCCAGAGAATTATTATTTCTGTAGATGCCATAAACGGAAACATTGCTCTCAAAGGCTGGACAGAAACTTCGGGCATTCCGCTTATTGAAGGAGCCGTTCAGGCAGAAAAATATGCCAGCGAACTTCTGTTTACCTGCGTAGAAAAAGAAGGTTGCATGCAGGGAACAGACATGGACATGTGCCGCGCTCTCAGGGCAGCAGTAAAATGCCGCGTAGTTGCAGCCGGCGGTGTAAATACCATAGAACAGATTGCAGAACTCGAAAAAATCGGCTGTGACGTTCAGCTTGGAATGGCCCTCTATACAGGTGCCGTAAGTCTTAAAGACAGCTTTACAGCATGCCTGGACTGGAACAAAACCGGCGGAATGATTCCTGTTATTGCACAGAGCACTGACGGCGAAGTACTGATGCTGGGTTATTCAAACAAAGAAGCCCTCAACAAAACCTTTGACACCGGAAAACTTACTTTCTTCAGCAGAACAAGAAACGTTCTCTGGACAAAGGGCGAAACAAGCGGACACTTTCTTGAAGTACAGAAACTTCGTGCAGACTGCGACAGAGACACAATTCTTGCAACTGTAATTCCGCACGGAGGCGCATGTCATACGGGAAGCTTTACCTGCTTTGGTTCTGACCCCGACGCAAAGAGCAGCATGGAGCGCCTTTATTCTACAATCGCAGACAGATTTGCAAACCCAAGGCCGGGAAGTTACACGGCAACACTCAACGACAAGCGCGTGCGCGAAAAGGTTATGGAAGAAGCAGAAGAACTTACCGACGAAGCCGAAACAAAGGCAGATGTAATCTGGGAAGCCGCAGACCTTCTTTATTTTGTAAGCGTTCTTATGTACAAGGAAGGTGTTTCCTGGAAAGATGTCTACGACGAACTGGACAGAAGACACAAAGAATAGCGGCAATTTCAGGAGATATTTTATGATTAAGATACAAAGTGCAGATCAGGTTGAAGATTCCTTTTTTAACGGCCGCGATTTTGGCGACTCAATAGACACTGTCCGTACAGTACTCAACAATGTGCGCCAGTCCGGAGATTCTGCACTGCATGAATACAGTGAAAAATTTGACGTATCGGCTCCGGCATCATTTCTTATTCCGCAGGAGGAACTTAAAGCCGCTGCAGAAAAGATGAAAAAAAACGAGCCTGAACTTTATGAATCACTCTGCTACTCTCACGACATGGCTTTGAAGTTTGCAAAAAAACAGAAGGAATGTTTTACAGATTTTGAAACTGAACTTGAAAGCGGCGTTTTTACAGGACAGAAAAATATTCCAGTAGAAAAGGCAGGCGTTTATGTTCCGGCAGGAAGATTCCCGCTTGTATCTACAGTAGTCATGACCGTAACACCGGCCGCTGCAGCAGGTGTAAAAGAAATAATTCTGTGTACACCGCCGAGGGTTCACCCTGATGACAAAAAAAATGCAGAAGGCAGGGGAACACCGGGAAATGCATACGTTGGCGGAAAACCGTACGCCGATGAAAACATAATGGCAGCGGCCTACATCTGCGGTGTAACAAAAGCATACGCCTGCGGTGGAAGTCAGGCAATTGCCGCTATGGCTTTCGGTACACAGTCTATTCCGCGTACAGACGTTATTGTAGGACCGGGCAATAAATTCGTTGCAGAAGCAAAAAAGCTTGTGTACGGAACAGTAGGAATTGACATGATTGCAGGACCAACAGAAGTTTTCATTATTGCTGACTCAAGTGCCGATCCAAAATGGCTTGCAGCAGACCTTCTTGCACAGGCCGAACACGATGTTGTTGCCCAGCCGGTTATGGTTACAACAGACAAAGTTCTGGCAGAACGCACGGCAGAAGAAATAGAAAAACAGATCGAAACTCTTTCTACAAAAAATACTGCAAGACAAAGTATAGACACCTGCGGAAGAATAATCATCGCACAGTCCCTTGAACAGGCCGCTGAACTTGCAAACAGAAAAGCCCCGGAACACCTTGAAATTGCAATGGATGAAGGAAGCGAAAGAGACAGAGTTGTTTCACTCGTGCACAATTACGGTTCTCTTTTTATAGGACACGGGGCAGCAGAAGTTTTCGGAGACTATTCTGCAGGACTCAACCACACTCTGCCAACATCAGGAAGCGCAAGATTCACAGGCGGACTTTCTGTAAGGATGTTCCTTAAGACCGTAACGACCCTCAGAACAGACAATAAACTTGAAGGTGCAAAAAAATCTGCACGCGCTGCAGGTTATCTTGGTGATGCAGAAGGACTTGCCGCACACGCAAGAGCTGCAAGACTCAGACTTGAATAAACAGAGGAAGATATGAAAATTTATAAACTTGGTGAAGAAATTCTCCGCCAGAAATGCGAGCCGGTAAAGGCCGAAGAAATAAACGACGAAATGCGCGCTCTTTTTGAAGAAATGTTCAAAACGATGACCAGCGCAAATGGAGTGGGTCTTGCCGCACCGCAGGTCGGAATAGCAAAAAGATTTTTTGTACTCACTGCCGATGACGATGTAAAACGCGTATTCATAAATCCAGAGATAACCAAAACTTCTGCAGAAACTTCTGAATACGAAGAAGGATGCCTTTCCATTCCGGGATTTTCTGAAAAAATCATTCGACCGGTAAAAGTATCTGTTGCGGCCCTGAACGAATTCGGAAAACCGTTTGTAATAGAAAATGCAGACGGCCTTCTTGCAAGAATTATCCAGCACGAAAACGATCATCTTGACGGATACCTTTACATTGATCGTGGTGACAGTGATTTTGCAAAACAGACAGAAGAGCAGTTCAAAAAAAGAGTTGAACGCAATGCAAAAAAACTTGCCGCACGCGAAGCAAAAAAAGCCAGCATAGAAGCAAAAATTGCTGCAAAAAAAGCAAAGAAAGGTAAATAGAATATGCTCAGAGTCCTATACGGAGGAAGCCCCGCCGCATCTGCAAAGTCTCTTGAACTCATCCTTAAAGACAGCGCCATGTCTGCTTCTGTTCCCGACGAGCAGTACAAGATTGTGGGTGTTCTTACAAACCCGCCGTCTGCAAAGGGACGCCATAAGGAGCTTGTTCCGACAGAAGTGGAAGCTTATGCAAGAATATGGAACGAAGCCCGCGGTGATGATATAAAAATTCTTACGCCGGAACACATAAAGCAGGACGAAAGAACTGCCATTGAGGCACTGCATCCCGATATTTTTGTCTGTTTTGCATACGGACACATTCTTGGACCAAAGTTTTTTTCTCTTTTTAAATTCGGCGGAATAAACCTGCACCCTTCTCTTCTGCCAAAATACCGCGGCGCGACTCCTGTTAATTCTGCAATTCTGAACAGGGATGAAAAAACAGGCTTTTCGCTGCAAAAGATGTCGCTCGGAATTGATGAAGGTGACATTCTTTATATGCAGGAAACAAGACTTACCGGGACAGAAACCGCCGAGCAGCTTCTTAACCAGAGCGCCCTTCTGGGAGCCATATCTATAACAAATGTCCTGAGACAGACTGCAAAAACAGGAAACTTACCGCACGCAGTTCCGCAAGCAGGAACACCATCTTACTGTACAACAATAAAAAAAGAAGACGGTCTCATAAACTGGAATGACAGTGCCGAAAAAATTGACGCACAGATTCGCGCATACACACCCTGGCCCGGATGTTTTACATACGCAAACGGACAGACGCTCAAAATTCTAAAGGCAAGAGACGCACTTAAAATTGCAGTCCAAGATAATTCAATCAAAAAGAACACAGACCTTGCTCCGGGAACAGTAATTGAATTCAACAAGCAGAGGGGAATTCTTATTCAAACAGGTGACGGTGTTCTTATTGCAACAGAACTTCAATGGCAGGCAAAAAAAGCCATGGATTATAAATCATTCATGAACGGTTCCAGAAATTTTATCGGAACAGTTCTTGGTTCAAACTGAAAAGGAAAACAGCATGGAAGAAAAAAAGAATTTCGGTAAAAAAATAACAGGTGCACTTTCAAAGCTGCGGTTTAATTTCAAGGATCAGGTTTCCCAGATTCAAAACGGAGGAAAGTCTCTTGTGATAACGGTTATTGTTGCGTTTATCATAATGATTCTCGCTTTCCTGGCAGTATTTTTTCTTACGGTTCAGGGTGCAGAAAAAGTCATGGTTCCGAATGTAGTAGGAAAAAATCTTACAAACGCACTTCTGGATCTTCAGTCCAAGGAACTCTACGGAAAAATCCAGTTACGCTATTCTGATTTGCCCGGCGATCAGGGAACAATTCTTGAACAGTCACCGGACGCAGGAGCAATCGTAAAAGCATACAGGCGCGTAACCCTTACGGTAAGCCGCGGTGTTGCCATTGACGAGCTCGCAGACTACACAGGAGAAAATATTGATGACATCAAAAAGAAGCTGGACGTTCTGTTCAGCGGCGAGCATCCTCTTGTAATAGTCGCGCAGCCGGTTTTTGTACGCGACGATTCAGCAGAAGGAACAATTATTGCGCAGTACCCCGAAGCCGGAATGCCGATTGTTGATCCGGTAAAAGTTCAGTTTGTGGTAAGCAGCGGTTCAATGATCGAAACAGTAAAAGTGCCGTCGGTTGCAGGCCTTAACATAAAGCAGGTTCTTGAAGCAATGGCGCAAAACAAAATTACGTTTGACTTTACCTCACACATTGCCGCAGAAAATGAAAAGGCAGGAACGGTAACAAACCAAGACAAAGTTTCAGGAGATGAAGCACCTGCATTTACAAGACTCAACGCAGAATTTGCATTAAGCCAAAAAAGTGCAGACAGTGATATTGTTCAGGGAATTTTTGAATATGACCTTCCGGAATATCCGTATGCCGTTCCGGTTCAGCTTGATGCAATTTCTTCTGACGGAAAAGTTTCTACACTTATTTCATTCAATCATCCGGGACAGAAACTTACAATTCCGTATGAAGTAAAGAAAGGAACAACACTGAGGCTTTACGTTCTTGGAACAGAAACGCAGAACCTCAGCATTAATTAAAGGGCAGTCTCTTTTTAAGAACGCTCTTCTACACTTCCGTCCGAATGTGCAATAAATGCCGTCGGGCGGATTTTTGTAAAGAAACCGCATTCAACTACGCCTGTAATATCATTTATAGTGTCTTCAAGTTTTGCGGCATCTACAGGATTTTCCCACGTACAGTCAATTATCATGTTTCCGTTGTCGGTAATAACAGGGCCTGCTTTTTTTACACCTTCACGAAGAACACATTTTGCACCAAGCTTTTCGAGTTTCTGTACAACAGGGACACGCGCTTCTGCAATTATTTCTACAGGAAGCGGAAACTTTGTTCCGTGGTTTTCTACGGCTTTTGATTCGTCTGCCACAACAACAAATGCCTTTGAATTATAAGCAACTATTTTTTCACGCAGAAGAGCAGCACCACCGCCTTTTATAAGAGAGTTGCCCTTTCCTATTTCGTCGGCACCGTCAATTGCAAGATCCAGGGTTCCGCCTATGGCTTTGTCATTCATTGTGTAAACCGGAATTCCAAACTCTTCGCACGCAAGCGTTGTCTGAAAACTTGTAGCGACAGCCTTAATTCCAGAAAGCGTGCCGTCTGCAATAAGTTCTGCAATTCTTTTTACGGCAGGCATTGCTGTTGAACCTGTTCCGAGACCGATTTTCATTCCGCTGAAAATTCTGCCCTTTTTTACAAGAACATCAACTGCAGTACGCGCTGCAAGAACTTTCTGTTCATCTTTTGAAATCATTTTCCACCTCTTTTATTTATTTTATTCAGCCTTCGTATTTTTTTCCGGTAAAAAGTTCAAACTGGCGGTAACCTTGGTAACGAAGCATATCGTAACCGTTACAGACGCGGCATCCGGCTTCCGCGGCTCTTCCCATAACAGGTGTTACTTCGGGAACATAGACTATGTCAAAAAGAATTTCTTTTCCGCTAAAATTGTAGAACCAAATAGGATCATCTTTTTCGTTGTAAGGGCCGCTCGAATTCATTCCGCGAGAAGTAGTCTGGATTATTATTGAAGAATATTTTTTCAAAAGCGAAACTGCATCGGCGTTGAGTGCAGAATATTTGAAGTGATATTTTTCGGCAAGTTCTGCGGCTTTTTCTACAGTGCGGTTAAAAACACATGCTTTTCCGCGGAGTTTTTTAACTGCATACGCAATTGCCCTGGCTGCTCCGCCCGCTCCTATAATTGCAACTTTTTTTCCTGCAAGCGATTTGAGTCCGGTAAATTCAAGCAGCGATTTTGCAAACCCGTAGGCGTCGGTATTGTAGGAATTCCATGTATCTCCGTTCCGTACAATTGTATTGCTTGCACCTATTTTATCTACATCTGCATCTGTTTTGAAACCACAGTCAAGTACGGCTTCTTTGTGCGGAATCGTAACTGACATTCCTTTTACACCGATTGCTTCTGCAAAGGAAAGCGCCTGCGTAAATTTTTCTGCGCGCATGGGAATATAGGCACAGTTCATTCCGAGTTTTTTGTAACCGCCGTTGTGAAGAGCCGGACTTGAAGTTGCAGTCAGAGGCCAGCCGGTTATTCCAAAAAGTTCTGTTTCTGAATTGATTGATTTGAAGTTGTATTCTTCGCAAAGTGTGCGCGGGTCCATATGTGAAAGAGACGGAAGTCCCTGTGCAGATTCGGGCGCAGATGTATATGTAAGAAAATTCTTTAACCGTTCACCGAGTATGCGTGAAGGAACACCCAGCGGTCCCATTGCCACAAGAATGTGTTCGTTGTCATTGAGTTTTTTTGCTTCTTCGAACAGATTTTTTACGTCGTCAAGTGAGTGCGGCATAAACGCAATTTTGGGAATTTCGTATCCTGTTGTTTTAAGGGCAGCAAGGCGCTCGCAGATGTTTGAAACAGGATTTTTCATGTCATGTACGCTTCGGATTATTTTTGTTCCGAATGCAAGAGCGGCATCCTGAAGGCTTGGAATATGAAAATCTTCCTCGAAGTCCACGTAATGGAAATTCTTGCGCTTGTCTTCTGCGGCAAAGGAAAGTGCCCTTGCAAAAAGAATTGTACGGGCCGCCTCTCCTTCTATAAAACAGCCGCCGTCGATTTTTCTGCGCAGTGTAAGTATGCAGGGAATTCCTGCCATTTCGGGAAAATCTCTTACGCGCAGTCTTTCGTCACTGTCCAGAAAGTCGGCCCTGAGTTCGGCAATGTCAACGTAATCACGGTAACGGTCAAGGACTGCAAGATCTTCTGCCAGAGTTTTTCCTGTAAGCGTAAGACAAATTTTTGGAGTGTTCATGAATACCTCTTTTTTTGCCCGGCGGTTTACGGGCACGCAGATATTAGCATAAAACGCATTTTTTTTAAAGAAGGTAGTTGACAAACGTTTCTCTATATAGTATCTTTGTTTCTATAAAGAGTAACGTATATTGAAACAGATGCGAGCATCTGTTTCAATAACTTCAAGTTTGCTTCGCAAACTTGTCTAAAAAAACAAACCTAGATAACAGGAGTAGTATATGAAAAAAATTATTGTTGCGGTTATGGCTGTTTTTGCGGCACTTGCACCGCTTACGGCAAAGGCAAAGAAAGATTCCAAAGTTAAAATCGGAATCGCAAAAATTGTACAGCACCCGGCACTTGACGCAATTGAACAGGGCATTCAGGACAGGCTTGCACAACTTGGAATTGAAGCAGAATATAATCTGCAGAATGCAAACGGTGATGTAGGAACAGCAGCACAGATTGCAGCTCTCTACAAGTCACAGAAAGTAGACTATGCAGTCGGAATCGCGACACCTGTTGCCGTGGCACTTGCAAATACAATAAAAAACAAGCCGGTTATCTTTAGCTGTGTAACCGACCCTGTAGGAGCAGGACTTGTAACAGACGTAAACAGCGGTTACAGAAACGTAACAGGACTGAGCGACGCAATTCCAACCGTTGAACACATTAAAATCTTTGCACAGATAGCCGGAATAAAAACACTCGGTTACATTTATACAAGCAACGAAGCCAATTCAATAAGCAGTATTGAACTGGTAAAAAAAGGATGTGAGCAGGCAGGAATTAAACTTGTTTCACAGAGCATAACAAAGTCAGATGAAGTAAAACAGGCTGCAGATTCAATTGTTTCACGCGTAGACGGACTTTACCTCACAACAGACAATACGGTATTCAGCGCACTTGCTTCTGTAATCGGCGTATTCAACAAAGCAAAGAAACCTATTTTCTCAGGAGATGTTACAGGCGCACAGCAGGGCGGAATTTTCATGGCCAGCGGTTTCAATTACTACAAAGCGGGACTTGCCACAGCAGACATTATTGCCGAACTTATAGGCGGAAAAAAACCCGCGTCAATTCCTGTAAAGTTCATTACCAAACCCGAAGATTCTGACCTTCTGTTCGATTTGGATACAGCAAAAGAATGCGGTATAACCATTCCGGAAGATTACCTGTCCAAAGCCAACATGATTTACCAGGGCGGAAAACTGACCACAAAATAAGTGCCCACTTGAAAAAATTTGAAAAAAGCTATATCCTACCAAAACAAATCAAGGGGATATAGCTCAGTTGGTAGAGCATTTGGTTCGCAATCAAAGGGTCGTCGGTTCGACTCCGATTATCTCCAGTAAAAAAAAGAAAGCTTCGGTTAAAAATCGGAGCTTTTGTTATTTTAAAAAGCAAGTGTAAAGAACAGGAGTCGAAGTGAGCGAAACGCCGACCAGGTGGGAGGAAAAGCCGGCACGGATGCCGGCGGCAGTGCAGCGAACAGGCCTGAAATTGAAAAACAGGAGGTTTTGCAATTTCAGGCGACTCCGATTATCTCCAGTAAAAAAAGAAAGCTTCGGTCCAAATACTGAAGCTTTTTTTTATTTTAAAAAACAAATGTCAGTAACAGGAGTCGAAGTGAGCGAAACGCCGACCAGGTGGGAGGAAAAGCCGGCACGGATGCCGGCGGCAGTGCAGCGAACAGGCCTGAAATTGAAAAACAGGAGGTTTTGCAATTTCAGGCGACTCCGATTATCTCCAGTTAGTAAAAGAAAGCTTCGGTTCAAAAACTGAAGCTTTTTTTATTTAAAAAAAACAAATGTCAGTAACAGGAGTCGAAGTGAGCGAAACGCCGACCAAGTGGAACGCCAGACACTGTTTTGTTTTTTTGTACAATCTGATACAATAAGAGCATGAATCTTCTATCTGTAAGTAATGTATCAAGAATAGGCAGGGAACAGCCGCTCTTTACCGGTGTAACATTCGGACTTAACGAAGGCGACAAGGCAGCTCTTATAGGCCGCAACGGAACAGGAAAATCGACTCTGCTTGCAACAATAGCGGGAATTCTTGAACCCGATGAAGGAAGCGTAGTAATAAATTCAAGTGCAGGTGTTTCTTACCTGCCACAGAACCCTTCCTACAACAAAGACGATACAATCCGCGAGCACATATTCAAGTCACATTCACCAAAGCTCGAAGTAATACGCGAATATGAAGAAATTTGCGAGCGCATGCAGAATGAAACAACCCCGCAGATTCAGACAAAATTTGACGAACTGAACAACCGCATGGAAAAAGAAAACCTGTGGAACTACGAATCGCAGGTTAGTTCAATTTTAACGACACTCGGAATAGGAAGCCTTAACCGCAAAATGGGTGAGCTTTCGGGCGGAATGGTAAAAAAAGTTGCACTGGCGCAGGTTCTTGTAGAAGACACAAAACTGCTTCTTCTGGACGAACCGACAAACCACCTGGACATAACGACAATTTCGTGGCTGCAGGATTATCTTGCCCAGACAAAGCGCTCTGTTCTGATGGTTACCCACGACCGCTACTTTCTTGACGCCGTCTGCAATAACATTTACGAACTTTTCCGCAACAAAATTAAACTTTATGTAGGAAACTATTCCGCATACTTGGACAAAAAGACAACAGAAAGCGAAATTGAAGCCAACACAGAGCGCAGAATTGAGTCGGTGCTGAGGGTTGAACGCGACTGGCTTATGAGGGGACCGTGTGCGCGTGGAACAAAGGCAAAGGCCAGAATTCAACGTGACGAACAGCTTATTAACCGCGAAAAATTCAGTGCAGACAAAGCATTTACTTTTGAAGTTGCAGGACGCAGACTCGGCGGAAAAATTCTTGAACTCCATCACATTACAAAAAATTTTCCCAAAGGATACGCCGACTCAAAGTCAGAAAAAAACACCCCGGTAATAAAAGACTTCAGCTACACTTTCAACAAAGGCGAAAAAATCGGCATCTTCGGGGACAACGGCAGCGGAAAGTCGACACTGCTTAATATAATCACCGGCGATATTCCGTGTGACAGCGGAACAATTGTGCGCGGCGAAAACACATCCATTGCCTATTACATGCAGAATCCGGTTTTCAAAGACCTCAATATGACCGTTCTTGAATACATAAAGGAAGCTGCAGAAATAATCCACATGAATGACGGAACCACGCTCAGTTCGGGGCAGTTTCTTGAACAGTTCGGCTTTGAAGGAAAAATTCTGCACTCACCTCTTGAAACACTAAGCGGTGGTGAGCGTAAACGGCTGTTTCTGGTAAGGCTTTTGATTTCCAACCCGAATTTTCTTATTCTTGACGAACCTACAAACGACTTTGACATTTTTACAATGAATATTCTTGAAAACTTTCTTGCGGGATTCAAGGGATGCATTCTCATCGTAAGCCATGACCGCTACTTTATGGACAAGGTCGCAGATACGCTCTTTATTATGGAAGACGACGGAAGCATAAGCGGTTTTGTAGGAAAATGCAGCGAATATATAGAATACAAACGCGAAAAAACGGCCCTTCAGGAAGAAGAACTCAAGGCAAAAAAAGAAACTGCAAGAAAAGAAGAACCGCCTGCCCAGAAAACAAAAAATGAAGACAAACCGCGCAAACTTTCTTTTAAGGAACAAAAAGAATTTGAAGCACTGGAACTGGAAATTGCCTTACTAGAAGACAAAAAACCTCTTCTTGAACAGCAGATGGCAGATTCAGACTACGAAAAGTCGGCTGCAGCAGGAAAAGAATACGAGCAGTTGTGCGAAAAACTAGAAAAAGACTATGCGCGCTGGGAAGAACTAGCTGTTTAAAAAAATTTGCCCGCAGACACAAATTTTCTTAAGTTTAAAATACTTTTAAATTGGAGGAATTATGTCCGAGCAATCTGGTGTAAAAAAAATCTTAAGACCGTCTGTTATAATTTTGGCGATTATCGCAGTTATTCTTGCAGGAGCCGTTGCATCAAGCCTGTTTGTTGTTGACCAGGCAGAGCAGGCTGTAATCACAAGATTCGGCCGCTACTACAAAACCCTTGGTCCGGGACTGCATTACAAGCTTCCTCTCGGAATAGACCGCAAATTTATTGTTCCTGGCAACAAAGTTGTTCAGACTGAACAGTTCGGGTTCAAGACAGTAAAAAGCGGTTCTTCAAACCAGTACGAAAATAATATTGTCAAAGAATCTACAATGCTTACAGGCGACCTGAACATTGTTGATGTTGAATGGATTATCCAGTACAGAATCGTTGACCCGCGCGCATGGCTTTTTACCGTTCACGAAAAACAGCAGACAATACGCGACATAAGCCGTTCGGTAATAAATACTCTTGTAGGAGACCGCGCAATTCTTGACGTAATGGGTTCAGAGCGTTCAAACATAGAAAATCTTGCTGTAACAATGATGAATGAACAGTTTGAACAACTTGGAATGGGAATAAATGTCTTTGCCGTAAAACTGCAGAATATTGTTCCTCCGGCCGGTGTTCAGGATGCATTTGAAGACGTTAACAAAGCTACACAGGACATGAACCGTTTCATCAATGAAGGCAAGGAAAGTTACAATTCTGAAATTCCAAAGGCAAAGGGTGAAGCAGACCGCCAGATTCAGATTGCAGACGGTTATGCTGCAGAACGCGTTAACAGGGCAAAAGGTGATGTTGCCAGATTCAATTCAGTTTACGAAGAATACAGAAAAGCTCCGGCAATTACACGCGAACGCCTCTACCTTGAAACAATGGAAGAAATTTTCTCTGCGGACGAAAGCGGAAAAAAACCGGTTCTTATTGACGGCAAACTCGACAATGTAATTCCGTTCAAGAATCTTGATTCAACAAAACAATAGTATAAGTTTTTTTTACTTAAAGTTTGTTTCACAAACTCTATTATAGGAGCAAGAAAATATATGAAA
Source organism: Treponema peruense (assembly GCF_016117655.1). Lineage (NCBI taxonomy): Bacteria > Pseudomonadati > Spirochaetota > Spirochaetia > Treponematales > Treponemataceae > Treponema > Treponema peruense. Next base: position 465,299 of record NZ_CP064936.1, on the reverse strand, counting down.
TCCATGAAAAAATTTTATCTGGGACTGGCAGCTGTTGTTGCGGCTGTGGTTCTGTTTTTTGCGGCAGGTCCCTTCTATATTATAAGCGAAGGAAACCAGGCTGTTGTAATAAGATTCGGACAGATTGTTGCTTCACATACAGAAGCCGGTCTTTACCCCAAAATTCCTTTTGTAGACACTGTAACTTTTTACCCCAGCCTCGTACTTTCTCTTGACGGAGACAATGCACGTATTCCGACAAAGGAAAACCAGTTTATAATTGTAGACACTACAAGTCGATGGAAGATTTCTGACCCAGCGCTTTTCTACCAGTCTTTCAAAACACTCAACGCGGCTTACAACAAACTGAGCGACATAATTGACTCTTCTACAAGAACAATTATTACTCGCAACAGACTGAGCGAAATTGTACGCAGCAGCAACGGAATAAACGAACGCACAACTCCGGCCGACTCCCAGCTTGCAGGAATAGAAGGAGAAGACAGTGCCGAACTCGAAGCCCTTGTAAACGTAAACAGCAGCAACGAAATCGTAACAAAAGGAAGAAGCGCACTCTGTCAGGAAATGGCAAACGAAGCCCGCAAAATGGTCGGCGAATATGGAATTGAACTTATAGACATTGTTCCGCGCCAGATTAAATATTCCGACGAGCTTACCGAAAGCGTTTACAGCCGCATGATTAAGGAAAGAAACCAGGTTGCACAGGCATACCGTTCCCTCGGTGAAGGTAAAAAAGCTGAATGGCTCGGAAAACTCGAAAACGAAAAGCGCACGATAGAAAGTGAAGCTTACCGCAAAAGTGAGGAAACAAAAGGTAAGGCAGATGCAGAAGCGGCGGCAATTTATACAGCAGCTTACAGCAGAGACCCGCAGTTCTATGAATTCTGGAAAACCATGGAATCTTATAAGAAAACAATGAACAATTTTGACACAACTTACAGTACAAACATGGACTACTTTAAATACCTTTACGCATCTGACGGAAACTAATATGAATAAACGCATTGTATTTTTTGAGGGAACAAAACTCATTCTCGACACCTGCATGACTCAAAGTGCATTTACAAAGTCCCGCTTTTCTGAACAAATCGGAACTTCCGGACATATTGCATCAAAAGACGGCAGCTCATGGAATTTTGAACCCTGGAGTTTTTCTGAAACACAGCTTTCTGACCTTCCAGGCGGAACAGTTTCTTTTACCGCAGAAGCATTCCCCGGAAATACACTGCGCGAAATTCTTTGCACAGAAAATGACTCTGATGAAAACAAAACACGCGCGCGCGGGGTAGCGGCGGCAGTCTGTAGCGCAATAGAAGGCGCGCGCGCTCAAAAGATAAATCTGGAACACAACGGCGGTGAAGGAATTTTTATCTCGTCTGACTGCACAAAAATTATTTTTCTCCCTGAGGTTTTCTTTACGACCGCGGCTTCAAGTCTTGGAGACGAAATGTTCAGTGACATGCAGGGACTTTATGTAAACGCAAATCTTACAAAAGATGATTCGCTTGCATTTACACAGGCCGTCATAGCGTACAGAATGCTTGCACACCAGTTCCCCTTCCCTTCAAAAAATACAAAAGAAAGAAGCGAAGATATTCTGGATGCAAACTTCAAGCCACTGGAACTACTTGTTCCGCAGGCAGACAAACAGCTTGCAAAAACAATTGACAGCGCGCTCAGACTTGTTCCGCGTCAGAAAAAATCATCACAAAAACCGGCGGCACTTTTTCCGGCAGAAGCTTTTGTAAAGACAATGACTGAAGAACCTGCACTTTGCGATTTGACAACTTCTGCAGAATATGCAAAAAAAGAAAATTCAGTAAAAAGGCACAGATGGTTCAGAAGACACAGAGCGACTCTTACCACGGCATTTGCAGTTACTGCGGTTGCTGTTTTTATTTTAGGAACATATTTTGACAGCCAGATGGAAAAACCCACGACAAGAGGCCTTACTTCACAGCAGACAGTGGAAATGCATTACGGTGCCGCCAACCGTCTGGACATAGAATCGGCACAGAACAGTACTGCCGGCGGTGAAATGAAGGGCCGCGTAAATATTCTGAGCAACATTTATGTTTCTACAAAAACCCGCGCACTTTTTGATGCAAAACTTACCTGCCTGACTCCGGCCAAATGGTTCTGCTACAACCAGACGACGTTCAATATTTTTGGCTTTGCGGATTTTAAAATCAACGGACAACCGGCAACTCTTTACACAAAGGGCGCCGAACGCAAACACGCACCAAAAGCAATTACGCAGGAAAACAATATTCCGCTTAAAAACGGAGATACAAAAACATACGCTGTTTCATTCTATATGCTGCGAACAGAAGGCAGCGATGAAATGTTTGTAACAAAAATTGACGAAACAGTTAACCTCGTCTTTAAGAAAAACCGCTGGCTTATAAAAAGTACAGATACAGTTCAGGAAGAAAACAAAATTTCAAAAACTGAATTCTACACCGACTATTCCAAAGCAATGAAAGACTCTTCTGATGACGCAAAAAAAGCAGCCGAACTGCTCCATGCAAAATACGAATGGGTTCCTTCACAGTCTGAACTCGAAGAAGCGGCAGCAGATATAGAGCAAAACGGAATCTTCGGATCATAAGTAACGACATAGACAGTTATGCAGCGACTGTCTTTATTTTCTTGACAATTTTACACTTTTTGTCATATTGACTATAAAAGAAAATATTGCTAAAATCTTTCTATCACTGGAATTCAGGGGTATAAAAATGGCAACAAACAATTATAATCTTGAGAAACAGCACGCAAAGGGAAAGTTCCACGCAATTGAACGCATTAACCAGCTTTGCGACAAAGACAGTTTCTATGAAATCTATTCGGCAGCCCGCCACAACTGCACCAGTTTCGGAATGGAAAAGAAAGACATTCCCTACGACGGTGTAATTACGGGATTCGGAAAAATCAACGGAAAAAAAGTTGCTGTCTATGCACAGGACTTCACTGTTCAGGGTGGAAGCCTTGGTAAAGTTCACGGACAGAAAATAGCAGAACTTATAGACAAGGCAATTCAGGCTCGCTGTCCTGTTATAGGAATCAACGATTCAGGCGGAGCAAGAATTCAGGAAGGCGTTGACTCTCTTTGCGGTTACGGTGATCTTTTTTACCAGAACGTACGTGCGAGCGGTACTGTTCCGCAGATAAGCATTATTGCAGGTCCATGTGCCGGTGGTGCAGTTTATTCACCCGGACTTACAGACTTTATCTTTGCTGTAGACAAAATAAGCCAGATGTTCATTACAGGACCAAAAGTTGTAAAGAGCGTAATGTTCATGGATATTTCTGCAGAAGATCTGGGCGGTTCTTCAATCCATTCACAGAAGAGCGGTGTTGCACACTTTCGCTGCCCGTCTGAAGTTGACTGCTACGAAAAGGTACGCCGCCTTCTGGACTACATTCCGCACTACTACGGTGAAGAAATCGTTGCAGAAAAATTCAAGTACGATGAAAGAAAAAAGTCAAAGAAGATTCCCGAAATTCTTCCGGAACGCAGTGCACAGGCCTATGACATGCACGACGTTATTGACTGCGTAGTTGATGACGACAGCCTGTTTGAAGTAATGCAGGAATTCTCTCCAAACGCAATTACTGCTTTTGCAAAAATAGAAGGAAAGCCGGTTGGAATTATTGCCAACAATCCTGTCGGTTTGGGCGGTATTCTTAACTGCGATGCTTCTGACAAAATTGCAAGATTCGTAAGATACTGCGACTGCTATAATGTTCCTCTCGTTAACTTTGTTGATGTTCCGGGTTTTGTTCCGGGTCCGCAGGAAGAGCAGAAGGGAATTATCAGACACGGAGCAAAGGTAATTTACGCATACAGCGAAGCTACTGTTCCCAAAGTAACCGTAATTACACGCAAGGCTTACGGCGGAGCATATATTGCAATGTGTTCAAAGCACCTGGGCGCTGACTTTGTTTATGCATGGCCCAAAGCAGAAATTGCAGTTATGGGAGCTGAGGGTGCACTTGAGATTCTTTATGCAAAAGAGATGAAAGATCCCGCACAGGCACAGTTTGTAGCACAGAAGTCTCAGGAATACAAAGATACTATCATGACGCCGACTGTAGCAGCACAGCGCGACTACATAAGTGAAATTATAAATCCCGAAGAAACCAGACAGCGTGTTGCACGCAGCCTTGAGTTCCTTGAAGGAAAGAGCCAGAACGTTTCACCGGCCAAAAAGCACGGAAACATTCCGCTTTAATTTCATTTTACACTTTGTAAAATAACACAGCACCTTCCAAAACGGACATTCCGCAGCGGAAGGTGTTGTTTATACGCAACTTTCTACTGCCCTTTGACGATACTTTCTGTACAAATATATTTTCCATCTTCATCTTTAAAATCAACAGTAACAGTGCAGCCGTCTGCGATTTTTTTATTAAAATAAATTTTCCCTGTTCTCCACGAAAATTCGCAATACTTGCGACTATATCCGTTATTCGGAGAAAACGAACAAGAGCCTACATTTGAACACCTTCTTCCATCATCTCCTTGTGTTGTTTCCCATTCGAGGGTTTCATCGCCAATAAAATTCATGGAAACAATTTGAGGGTCTCCTCCGGAATAAAGACAACCTGTAAGAAAAAAAGTTATACCCAAAATAATTGAGAAAATAATTTTTTTTTCCATTTTATGCTCCTCTTTTAATTAATTTTATATTGAAAAAGTGTTGTTTCTGGTATTACTGTTTTATCCATATCAAGTAGTTCCCAATTCCAACCCTTACCAATATTTCCTATATTTATTCCTAAAAATTTTACACCCTTAAGACCTAAATAAGCATTAGCATAAATTGATGAAGTATCATTTAAACCATATGAAATTTGTAAATAAGGATCATAATATCCAAAATTTGCATACCCATTAACACCGAATTTGATACCACAACCTGCATGTACAACAGTAGCAACACTCATACTTAATCCTGCTTTTATATATGGGGCAACACTTACCCCTACTTTTAACTTAGATACTTCAAAATTTAATGTATCCATATTCTGATCAAAATAACAAATTGCATCTGCAGAAGCAGAGGCATTTCCACTCCAATCCACATAAGGGTTAGGTACTTTAATAAACCATTTCTTTTTCCATGTAACACCATAATTTACTCCTACAGAAACGCCTGTCTTGGCTAAACCTGTCATGTATGCAGAATACGAAAGATTGCAATCCATCTCAAGATCCATGGTTATAGGTAAACCAATTCCCATATCAAGATTTATTCCAATAAGAATAGGTCCAATACAAAAATTTGCTATATTAGTTGCTTGGCATAACTCAAATTCATACAAATTCACAGTTTTTTTGATTAAAGGTAATTTTATTTCTCTTCCTGTTTTAATAGTTGCTTCGCTTGTCTCTTCCTTTATACCTTCAAAAGTTTCATCAAATGATTTATTATAATCGCTGTATAATTTTATCCCGACATCTGCATTTACCTTAAAAAATGCTGCTGCACCAAGACTGGATTTTACACTTCCCCATGTAGATGAAAAAGAACCTTTCAAACCAATTGAAATTAATGAATTCTTTAATAAAAGAGATGTTTTCGCATTTACAGTTTTATCATCATTACTTATTTTTTTTACAGGAATTTCAAAATCATTTATCTTAAATAAACTTTTATATTTAGAATAATCTTTTTCTAAAGCCGCTTCTCTAATTTCATATTCTTCAACAGATTTGCACCCAATAAATGATGCTGAAGCATTTCTATCAATTGACACAATTGCATCTGAAGCACAATGTGAGGCATCATCAATAATATCTTCAACTGCATCTGCACTTGTGAAAACTACACTTGAAAGAGGTAGAACTTCTGTTATTACATTTGAAACAGTAACTCTTTGAGGACAACTTACAGGAAAGTTTTTTTCAAGAAAGACTCTGTTTATTTGCACAACTTCTTCTTGAGAAAGTAAACCAAATTGATTAAAAATATCTTCTTTTTCGTCTGACGGAAGAATTGAACCTTGAGTATTATCAATTATTTTCATGAGTTCAGGTTCTTCTAGTATTTTATTTGCTTTGTCTATTCCTGAATATTCTTTATATAAATCGGTTATTTCTTTAGGAAGAACATTCAAAAAATCATCTGGAGTAGAAAAAGCAAAATCTTTATCCGTAAAATAGAAGACTTCGTTATCAAGGGCTAAGTCTTCATCAAGGTCTTCCAAGTCTTCATCATTTACGCTTCTTGCATACCTTGCATATTTGTTGTTAATAACTCTTTGATACTTGTTTTTCAGATTATCAATAACAAAATCGCCTTTATAAATACCTGATATTACGCTACGTTCTGCTGTTTCGGTATTTGTATATTTCTGAACTATAAAACGATTATCATTGTTTATTCCTACAATTCCATTAGGATAGTTTTTCCCTGGGTATTGTTCTTTAAGAACTGAATACATAGTAATATTTAACTCTTCCTGAGAGCTCAAGAAAGACAAAAACATAGATTGTTCATATCCATCTCTTTTTAAATTTGACATACTGTATTTGATATCAGGATGTCCGTCGTCATTCAAATCTGCATTTTCATTTTCATTCAATAACACTTCCTTTTGAAAAAGAATACTTCCGTCAAAATTAAAAAGTTTTGACTCAAATGAAATACTTTTTGTATTAATTTTATCGATAATTATAAGACCATAAACTGCCGAGTCATTACATTCTTTGAATACTGCTTCGGAATCATCTACTTCCCGTCGATCTGCATTGCTTAAACGAATTGCAACGGTAACCCCTTCTTTAAGTTGTCCTAAAGCATTATCAGAAGAATTATAAATCAGAGAACCTCCCATAAACCCCTGACTTATAATTTCTGAATAAGTAGTATTTTCAGAAATATCTGTGATGTTTAATTCATTTTTGTATAAATTACTTTGAAATGAACATGAAGTTGTAAAAACAACTATACATCCCAACAACCCTAAAAAAATTAAGTTACAATTTTTTTTCATAACTTTCTCCTTTATATTTATAAAAATAATTTAAAGCCTGCTTTAAAATTAAAATTACTTTCATTTGTTGCAGAATTATTTGAGTCTTTTGTTTCACGAGTCCCATAATTAATTTGCCCTAATGGATTTATAGATGTCGTTCCAAAAGCTTCTAAATAAAAATAATCTACAGAGAAAAATAAAATACAATTTTTACTAATTTTCCAATCTGCAATTACATTAACTCTGTAACAATATCCTATTGTCATATTATCAAGAAATTGAATTGATCTAAAAAAATGATTATCTATACAATCCACTTTAATGAATGGATAAATATTGAATGAAAAAGCTAAATTGAATTTTTGTAAGTTTGTCTGGACAATCGAATAAAAACCACCGGCAAATTTTTGTTGTTCATATGAGATCGAAGTTCCATTCAAATAGTCTTTATTCTCAGTACCTGTCCAAACTGTATTATCATCTGGATACTGAAGATAACCATCAACTGCTTCCATTTTTAAATTTGAATAAAAACCAGAAATACCTAATCCGGCAACCAACTTATTTATTTTAAATAAATAAACAATATTTAAATCAAATAAATAATCTTTGTCAGTTATCAAATTATGTTCAGAATAAAGGGAAACATAACTACTTCCAGCATTTGAAAAATCTTTATCTGTTATTCTTCCAAGTGCTACAGGAATTGCATTTTTAATTGTAAAATCAAATAAAAAATTCCAAAGATTAATTTTTGTAGTAATTCCAATATAGGGAGTTATTTGGGTCCATTCAAGTTCACTTACTTCAACATTATTTTCGTATACAAGTTCAGATATATTTCCAAACTCAAAACCTGAGAAAGGACAAATTTGAAAAGATATTCCTGATACATAGTGATTTGCATATAAAACAAACACTAATAAAAAAAAGACTTTTTTCACTTCTCTCCATCAAACGCTGTTAGAAACGTTTACAATCTTAAATACAGTATATAGTTCTTCATAAGTTTAATCAACTTAAAAAGAGACATTCAAAACTTACATCATTATTCCGAATAGACAAGATTATAGCGAAGCCCAACAATATTTTCTTCACTTATATCACCAAGCCAGTTAAAATCATAAATTTCATATGGTATTTTATTATATTCATATTTTGTATCATCAAAAATGACTTTACTGGAAATTATCTTCATTCCGCCGGTATTCAGAGAATTCTCATTCAACTGATCATTCCTTCCGGAGTACTCAAACACTCTATCTTCTTCTTCTTTAAAAATTATCAGTTTTATTGGATAAACCCAGTCCATAATCTGCTTTGTTTCTGACGGGTTAATTTCAATTTTTTTGCTTTCCCAAAGGCTTTCTTTTCCATTATCATCGTAATATGCCTCAACTGAAATTTTATTATCTAATTTATTCATCAAATACAATTCAGGTATTTCAATAAAAGTTTTATAATTCTTGTCGTAAACTGTACATGAAACTAATTGAAATATTATCGCTAAAAGAACAGGAATTTTTAATTTCATGAAATTATCTCCTCAATACATACGCTTTACTGCCTGTATATCCAAATCTGTTAATTTAGAACCACCTAATGAATATCGTGAACCGCCAGTAGTTTTCTTTCGAAGTGACCATGTAGAACTATCTTTAGACAAACCTGTAAAATACGAAGAATAATGCATTATAGAATTGTAATCATATGTAGATGTTACTCTGCTGTTTTCCCAACGGGCAAGTTCAACCCAGCCCTCCCAATGGTACCGGTAAAACCATAAATCAATATTGACTACTAAATATAGCTTAATTACATTGTCTCTAGGTATCAGTCCAAAATTTGTGCTTCGTCGGGGATTTAAGAATTGGTCTTCAACTATGTTATTCCAATTTACATCAATATATTTGTCCCTATCATATCGTTGGTGTTCATGATATAAACCTATTGTGTGTCCCAACTCGTGTAAAATTGTTCTATTTGAATAACTTGTAAGGTCTATAAATTTCCAAGGCCCGTACCCTAAAGTAGATTGACCTCCTCTATCATCAAAGGACTTATCCGAAATTACAACATGATAATTTGTTCCTGTAATCCATCCTAGAGCATTGTACCAAGTGTCTTCTATCTCTTCAAAATCTAATTTACCAGTACTATCTTCCCATGTAGCCATGGCTTTTTTTATTGACTGCTTTTTTTCATCAGACAAACCTTCATTGAATCTATATCTTATAGTACCTGCTGGCCAGCGCCAATCTCCAACTTTCCACACTCCTCTTGATTTGTCCTCTGTATTTACACAATCGACAAGTGAAATGAAGTCATTTTTATAAAAATCGATTCCATTTAGATATCCAGAATCAGCATTAGATAAATCTAAAACAGCTCCATCTTCAGTTTCAATCTTAACCTGAATAGAATCAATAGCTGATTTCATTTCATCATATACTTCTTGGAACACAACTTCTGATTCATCAAAAGTGTTTGAAACATTTCGCGCAGAACAAATCCCTAAAAGATTGTATTTATCTTGCACTGTATGTACATTAGTTTCCATTTCTCTGGATCCAGAATCAATTATACCAAGTCGTAATATAGCTTGATCTAAGAAATGATTACTAATATACTCCATCGGTTTCTCTACACCGATACTATCCTCTGAATTCTCTTTTGCATTTTCATTAATTAATTTGGAACATCCAGATAAAACGATAAGAGTAGTCAATATTAGTAATAAAAAGTATTTCATTGTTATTCTCTCCTTATATTAATAATTTATTATAAGTTTATCTGTCTTTTATTCTATTGTCAAGTTTTATTATTCAGTCACCAACCTTTTATAAAAACAAAAATGTATGCCTAAAGAGTCAATAAACATCTTCCCGCGCGGACGTTGCGTTAACAGACAGCGTAATTACAAAAAGAGTTATTGTCAATTGTTGTGGATTGAAAAAAAGTGTCTTTTCATCAGGCAGCCTTCATTTGTTCACCGTCCACAAAAATTATATTTTTGGCGACAAGTTCAAGTTGTTTAAATCCCCTGAGCCGTCGCCAGTTTTTCTCTGCCTGAAGACAAAGCTTGAAAGCCATTGCAACAGAAGCAGCGGAAGAGCCGTTTCCTTTTGTTGACTTGTGGCGCAACCTGACTGTTGCAAATGTCGATTCAATCGGATTCGACGTTCTAATGTGAGCCCAATGTTCCGCCGGATAATCATAAAAGCGGAACAAATCCTCCTTGTCTTTTTCAAGACATTCCGTTGCCTTCGGATATTTTTTTCCGAAAGTTTCTATAAATAAGTCGTAGGCTTTCAAGGCGTTTGCACGTTTGTCTGCCTGCCACATATCCCGAATCATTTTTGTGGCCTGAGTCTGTACACAGTCAGGCAATTTGTCCAGAATGTTCATGGACTTGTGGAACCAGCATCTCTGAATTTTTAGCTGGCCCCAGATTTCATCAACTGCATTTTGAAACCCAAGCGCTCCGTCGCAGACTGCCAATTTTGGTGCTTTTGTCAGTCCGCGGAATTTCAAATCAAGCAAAACTCCACGCCAACTTTCCGTTGACTCGCGAATTCCGGCCTGTACAGCCACAAGTTCTTTTTTGCCTTCAACAGTTACGCCAATTATTACCAGAAGGCAGGTCTTTTCACCGTCAAGCCGGGACTTTACGTAAATTCCGTCTGCCCAAACATAAACGTATTCCTTTCCGGAAAGATCTCGTTTGCGCCATTCGTCATATTCAGCCTGCCATTTTACAGTAAGCTTTGTTATGACTGACGGACTCAGGCCCTTTGCTTCTTTACCAAGAACATCATGGAGCATGGCTGAAAACTTGTTTGAAGAAATTCCTGCAAGGTAGGCAGCGGAAAGTATTGCTTCTACTGTCGGAGTTTTTCTTGCAAACGGAGGAAGGACTTTGCTTACAAAGCGATCCTTTTCTTCAAGTGCACGGTCATCAACTCTGGGAAGCCTGACTGTAACGTAACCGTTTGTAGTAAGAATTGTCCGTTCTTTGTGAAAGCCGTTTCTTACTACAAGTTTGTTTCCGGTTTTGTCTACGATAGAAGAAGTTTTATTAAGAAAACGCTGAACTTCATCCTCGTAAAGACTTTCAATTACTTCACGTGCTCTTGCGCGGATTGCTTTTTCAAGCAAATCAATCGTTGGACTATTGGAATTTTCTTCAATTTCCAGTATTCTTTTCATAAGAGGTCTCCTTCGGTGTTTATTTTTTTTTCCAAAGAAAACTATACCTTAGACAGACCTCTTTTTCTATGCCTTCTCAGGCAATCCACAACTTTTGATTATAACTCCGTAAAGACTTTCAATTACTTCACGTGCTCTTGCGCGGATTGCTTTTTCAAGCAAATCAATCGTTGGACTATTGGAATTTTCTTCAATTTCCAGTATTCTTTTCATAAGAGGTCTCCTTCGGTGTTTATTTTTTTTTCCAAAGAAAACTATACCTTAGACAGACCTCTTTTTCTATGCCTTCTCAGGCAATCCACAACTTTTGATTATAACTCTTACAAAAAGGTCCGCGTGGTAAGACACAATTTATTTAGATAAGTGTCAGCGATAGGTTAAAATGCTCCCAGTCGTCCGCCGAAATCGTAAACCGGCCAATATTGGCCTTGACGTGATTTTTGCGTAGAAACTATTGTATGTCGCTTCGCGACAACTAAAAATCAAATCATTTCGCGCTCCCCCGTCCTCCTTCGCGCATTTTAACTTTCCTTAAAATAAATAAAGGCAGTTGTGCAACAACTGAAGTTTTCAGGACAACTCTATTTGAGTTGTCCTGAAATACATTCAATTTCTTTTCCATTTCCATTTTCATCATACCAGTATGTTTTTCCTGTTTTATGATCCAGCATATAGCAGCCTTTTGGAATTGAATACCTCTTTAAATTTTGGTCCTGCAAATTTACATCCTGAGGAAACCATGTTTTGTCATCTTTAATTTCACAATGAAGCTGATTTGAATTTTTCATTCTCATTCTGTACAGTTCTTTTCCGGTTGCTTTTGAATAAACTCCGGTTTCCAGTCCTGTAAAATTGTTACCGTACAAAACTCTTCCTGTTAAAAATAGCTTTTCTTCATTTTCTGAAACTGTACAAATTGCACGGCTTTCTTCATCCTGATAATTTATTCCTGTATATTCGACTTCAATATTTGAAGATGTCCAGTTTGTTATTTTAAATAAAAAACGTGCTGAATATATATTTTCATTGGTATCTCCAATAAGACCCAATTCAAGATATTCATTATTGCTTGTTTTAAAAGGTGTCAAAGAACAAGAAAAATCATTAAAATTATATTTTAAGTCATTTAATACTTCTTCAGTGAGTATAATATTCAATGGAAAACTATTTACAACATTTTCATTGATTTTTATTATTTTAAAATATTCTTCCTTATTTGTACGATAATTATTAATCCCCCAATCAAAACTTCCTAAAATATAATACCCATCATCAATATAGTTTATAAGTTTTAATGGTGAAATACATAAACCCTTGTATTTAATTTTCTTTTCACTCAAAAAATTTCCATTTAAATCATATTGCCAAATAGAAAAACCGTCGTTAGGTTGACAATAATTCATACCCCATAAACAACCTGAGCAATTTTCCCAACTTTTATTTATACTCATTGAATATATATAATCTTTCTGATTTATATATTTAACTTGCCCGGTTGGCACATTAATTTTCAATAAATTATTATTTACACCGGTTCCTGAAAGCCAGATATCCTTATCAATAACTACCATATCGTTTATTGACAATGCTCTTTCAAAACTTTTTCCATATACCTTCATTTCTTTTAACAATTCATAAGTATACACAAGTTTTTTTGTTTTTGAATTCCATACCTGAATCTGCTGTGGTAAATCCGTCGGTAAAAAAACATAATCATCTGACCATTCCAACGGCTCAAAACTTTTAAATACTTCTGAATCCGGTATGTTATCTACATTTATTATGCAACCTGAAAATGAGAAAATCGCCATAAATAGAAATATGAACTTTTGACTTTTCATCTTGATGCCTCTTTTACTACATTTGACGTTGCCGAATAAACTTTATATTTCCATGTTTTGGACCAGAATAGAAAACCTATTGTAAAAGTTTTGTATCTGTCAAATGAACTGGAATACAAATCATCAGGTGAAACTAAACAACCTGCAAATGTCTCTGCATCAATATCTTCTCCGGCTTTTTTCCATGCTGTATAAGCAACCTTTGAACAATATGGAAAGTCGGATTTCTCATTATGACTGGTATCCATAGAAGACATAAAATCAGGCAAAAATAATTCCCATGCCGGTATACAATATTTTTCTTTCGCATCGTAAAAAATAGTTTTTGCATAATTTACAGCTGCTTTACCTTTTCCTAATGAATAATTTTTGGGTAAAATTGCGGCCATTCTTTTTTGTTTCGTGTACATATAAATTGTATCAAGACATGTATAACCTGGTCTGTCAGGAATTACATCTGAGGGACCATTCTTTGCATCATCAGGCTGTGCTGTATATACACAATGAGCAGAATCTATTCCTCCGTTTTTTAAATAAGCATCTCTGGAAAATATTCCTGCATGCGTCCAATTTCCTGCAATGATAAATGCTTTTTTCTTTCCTGCTGTCAATAAAACTGTTCCGTCATTTAAAGTAGCTCCGAAATTATTTGCCAATGAAGTTAAATAAAAATCTGTTACTAAAGCTGCTCTTGACGCGTTAGATTGATTTTGCTCTAAATCAAGTTCTTTGATTTTTTCATATTCTCTCTTAATCATTGAAACAGAAATATCAGAACCTAATTCATTCAATATTTTTTTTATTATATTCCAGTTTTCATTATATGAGAGATTTTCAATAACATTTGCCAACAGTATGTTTTCCAATGCTTTATAATCTTCAACTTTGGAAAAATATTCTTCTGGTAATAAGTTTATTGAAATTGTTGTATTTCCAAACCAATCTTTTAAATGTTCTGAAAAACTGAAATTCGCTGCTAAAAAATCAAGTTCATTGGTATTCCCGTTTAACACACTTTTTGAAATTTCGTTTTCTATGGGGACTTCCAATCCTGACTCAATTTGAAGAAATACTTCACCCGAATTTTCAATTAATTGTGTTTTTTCTTCTTCTGACAAATCCTGCCACATTAAAGAAAACAAATCTTCATTCGTTAAATGTTTATCATTTTCTATACTTCGAAAATTGTTTTTTTGTATTTCTGGAAGTTTTAGAAAATCTTTAAATTCATTTGTAGAATCTTTTTTGTAATAAACTTTTTCAATAGAATTTTCTGTGATATTAATTTCATTATTTTCAAAATTCTCAAAGTTTTTACAACCAAAAAAACATAGACTAAATAGAATAAAGCTGACTAACTTTTTCATGCAAATCTCCTATAAAACAATTTATTATATTCTATTAGTAATCTTTAGATTTGTCAAATATAAATTAGCTTCGTGAAGAGAACTTAACCTTCTTTTAGAAAACTTTGTGCCAAAGGCAGTGGTCCTTTGAATCACGGAGCGGGACTGCGGTAAGGAACGTATTTCAGGACAACTCTATTTGAATTATCCTGAAATACGTTCCTTAAGTATTATCTTTTTAAAAGCAGCGTCTTCCTACGCGGACGTTGCGTTAACAGACAGCGTAATTACAAAAAGGTCCGCGTGGTAAGACGCAATTTGTTTAGATAAGTGGCAGCATAGGTTAAAATGCTCCCAGTCGTCCGCCGAAATCGTAAACCGGCCAATATTGGCCTTGACGTGATTTTTGCTGGGAAACTATCGTTTGTCGCTTTGCGACGACAAAAAATCAAGTCATTTCCAATTTCTGCGTCCTTCTTCGCGCATTTTAACTTTCCATATAATTGTACGATTGAGCAAGTATCAACTTGCGATTGAGTACAATTAGTGCGCGTGAGCGCACACGTAAATAAGACAGTTGTGCAACAACTGAAGTTTTCATGAACAACGCTATTTGAGTTGTTCATGAAATACGTTCGTTAAGGAGTATCTGTCTCGAGGGGCGTCTTCCCGCGCGGACGTTGCGGTTCTACAATTCCAGACAGCTGCCGTCACCACTGTAACTTAAGACCACAAATTCTTTTTCTGCGCCTTCAGAGACAGTTCTGTAGACAATTCTGTTTCCCCACGGATTATTGCGCGATAAGTTTACCGCGTACGGCCCCTTCCAATTCTGCGGAACCGGATCCAGAACGGGTTTACTGAAAAGAGCTTCGATTCCCTGCTGTGACGTAGGAAACGACCCGCAGTCTGCACTGTACCGTACAAATGCATTTTTGAATTCAACAAGCTGTTGTTCAGCTTTTTTTTCAAGCAACTGCTCATGATACGGAATCCAGATACAGACAAAGATACACGCGGCACAGAAGAGCAACGCCATAAGTGTGCGTTCGACGGCTGTGCATTTCTTTTCTGACTGCACATAAAAACAAGTTCTTCCTCTAAACTTCGGGACATAATTCATTTTCTCCACTTTCCTTTTTTTTGATTTTCTAAAATATATATATGCCGCGTTTTTCAGATTAAGCAAAAAAAAGTAAATTTTCTTGAAAAAAAATGCTTAATTCAATAGAATTGAATCAAAAAGTTAGCAATGCATGCTTTCTAATTTTGAGAGGTAATAATGTTTGCAAAAAGACTCGAAAATCTGCATCCTTATGTTCCTGGTGAACAACCCAAGGACAGGGACTATATAAAACTCAACGCAAATGAAAATCCATTCCCGCCGCATGAAAGTGTCGCCGCTGCAATAAAAACTGCAGTCACAGAAAAAATAGAAAAGCTGGGACTTTATCCCGACCCCGATTCCACCGAACTCAGAAAAGCAATTGCAGACATGCTTAACGAAACAGGCGGCGTTCTTAATACAGCAAAAGTTTCGGGAAACAAATGCAGCCCTTCCGAAGAAAATAAAATTCCATTCAGCGTAACGCCTGACATGATTTTCTGCGGTAACGGTAGCGATGAAGTTTTGAGTTTTGTTTTCTACACATTCTTTGACTCGGACCGCCCGCTTGTTCTGCCTGAATTCACATACAGTTTTTATCCCGTTTACTGCGGTTACTACAATATTCCGATGAATCCCATAAAACTCCGCAAAGACTGGACACTGGACACAGAAAAAATGCTTTCTGAAGCAAACAAAACAGACAGCTGTACAATTTTTGCAAATCCCAACGCCCCGACCGGAATAGAAATAAAACGCGAAGATGTTGCCGCAATGATACGACGTGCTCCCAAAGACAGAATTTTTATTGTAGACGAAGCATACGCAGACTTTGGAAAAGAAAGTTGCATTCCGCTTTTGAAAGAATTCGACAATCTTGTAATTGTGCGCACGTTCAGCAAAAGCCTTTCGTTTGCCGGAATGAGACTCGGTTATGTTGTCTCAAGTCCCGCTCTTATAAAATCAATTTTTACAGTAAAGAATTCGTTCAACCATTTTCCTGTAGATTTTCTTGCACAGACAGCCGGAACAGCCTCCTGCAAGGCAGCAGCATATTATGCAAAAAACGCAGCGGCCATCGTTCAGGAACGCGACAAATTTTCGGCATTTCTAAGAAAAAACGGATGGTTTGTAATTGACAGCCGCACAAATTTCGTGTTTGCAAAAAAAGACGGCCACTCCGGTGAAGAAATTTATGAAACTGTAAAAAAAGCGGGAATTCTGATACGCCATTTTGCCACAAAGGGAATTGAAGACTTTGTAAGAATTACAATCGGCACACCCGAACAGATGAAAAAACTTTCAGAAGTTCTGGGAACGCTTTAAAATTTAACACAAAAATTAATTGGAGAAAAAAATGAAATTTTTAGTAATATCTGACTTACACGGAAACCTCGAAGTTCTTGACAAAATGGACGATTTGTTCAAAAAAGCAGACGCAGTTTTATTTGCCGGTGACTTTGCAAAATTTGAACACGAAGAAACAGGACTTCCTGCACTCGAAAAATTGTGTGCAAAGCATGAACAGATTTTTTCTGTACTTGGAAACTGCGACAATCCGGACTTTATTTCTGAAACAGAAAAACGCGATGTTTCGGTTCAGGGCGGTCTTGTAATGAGCGCAGGACTTGCATTTGCAGGAAGCGGCGGCGGAAGCAAATTTACGGGAACTACACCGAATGAAAGAAGCGACGAAGATCTTGTTTCTGACTTTTCAATAATTACAAACCAGGGCGATCAGGAATGGAACAATCTCATTGCAATAATGCACAATCCGCCGAAAGATACAAAGTGTGACACTATTCCCGGCGGAATTCATGTAGGAAGCCAGCTGCTCAGGGAATTTATAGAAAAGTACAAACCGCTTGCTGTCATTACCGGCCACATTCATGAAAGCGCAGGAATTGATATAATCGGCAGCACTACGGTAATTAATCCCGGCGCCCTTACTGAAGGAAAATATGCATGGCTCGAAGCAGAAAAATCAGGCGACAACTGGTGTGTAAAGTCTGCCACCCTTGAGTCACTGTAATTTGAGGCAGCCTCCAAAACTATAGAGGGGTTGACCTGCTATTTTGAAGTGCAGAATCTGAACCCAAAGTAACTGTAACATTCGTTGGGGTCAAAAGAATATCTGTCGCCGGCGGCAATAAACAAAGTATACATGTTCCAGCTGCCGCCGCGCATTACACGTTCTGCACCGTATTCGGGACCGTTGTAACGCTTTTTCTCGGGACATTCACTGTAATCTTCCTGCCAGTCCCAGCACCATTCAAGAACATTTCCGCTCATGTCAAAAATGCCTGCTCCGTTTGGGTTGCCACTTGCCGGTGAAGGAGGCGCGCTTGCCTTGAAAGGAGTACCAGCTGTTCCTACACGGCGTGTTTCAGAAGCGTTTTCGTAGTACCAGGCAACTTCACCTGCAGGAATTGAAGCATCGTCTTTACCGGAATAATCAACCTGTCCGCTGGCAAGGCTTCCGCTCTGTAAACCTGACACTGTCTTTCTTGCAGCGTATTCCCATTCAGCCTCTGAAGGAAGTCTGTAACCGTCTGCCTCCCAGTCACAAACTGCAAGATCACACGCCGCACTGTCCGCGGAATCTTTAAGAACAGAACCTTCATAAGTATAGCACGGTGAAAGTCCGCTTTTTTCGCTGAAGGCATTGCACCAGACAATAACATCGTACCAGCTAACCATCGTGACAGGTTCATAACATCCTGCCTGTGAAGGGGCTTTTCCGCGGGCTCCGTCTGAACCTTCCTGACCGGGATTTGCAAAGTTGTAGCCGTTCTGCTGGGCCCATATTCTTACTTCATACCAGAGACGGTAAGTTGTTTCATAACGATTAAGTCTGAACGGAAAGACATATCTTTTTGCCGTATATGTTTGCGACCCCGAACCGATCTCGTAAGAAACAAAGCCGTTTTTCTGTTCTGAAGCATCTGTTCCGAAAGTTCCAAAGTCTACAAAATCAACTTCGTTAAAGAAATCCTGTACCACAGAAGGAATGCCAACCGTATTTTTCTGGCCAAACGCCACGGCAACAAAAACTGCATTTACTGCAACCATCGCAAGGCCTGCAAATATACTTTTTTTCATTTCATACGCTCCGCTAATTTTTCCTGGCGTTTAAGGTATCTTCTCTGTTTACGTTCTGCACGCCTTATTTTGAAGGATGTGTGCTTTCTTGTTTCTGCAGAAGGAGTAAGATTGCGTTTCATAAAGAAAACATATCCCATAGCTGCCGTAAGAACACACATTCCGGCTATGGCAACAGCACCAACCCATTTTGACTCTGCCCACGGAAGTGGAACATTTATTCCAAAATAGCTGGTAACAAAAGTAGGCAGCATAAGCACAAGGTTCCAGGCCGTCATTGTTTTCATAACTATATTCAGGTTGTTTGACAAAACCGACGCAAAGGCATCGTTCATTCCTGTCATAATGTTTGTGTAAGTGTCGGCCATTTCAAGAGCCTGGCGGTTATCTATTTCGACGTCATCAATCCAGTCCTGGTCTTCTTCATCAAGTTTGATAATCTTTGTCTTGCGAAGTTTTTCAAGCAGCATCTGGTTGCTTTTAAGGGACGTTGTAAAGAAAACCAGCGACTTCTGTATGTTCAAAAGCTGAATAAGCTCATGATTCTGTACCGAACGCAGCATTTCATTCTGAATCGTAGTTGACCGGCGGTTAAGTTCCTTGAGGTACCTGAGGAATGTAATATCTGCGCGCGCCATAAACCTGATTGTAAAAGCCGGAAAATCGTTAAGTGAAAGTTCGCGAATGCGGTTTGCGGCAAAATCCTTCAAAACCTCGCAGTCTGTCCAACAGATTGTAATGAAAAACTTGTCAAAGGTAATAATTCCCAGCGGTGCCGTAAAATAGCTGACATCATCGGCAGGAGAAAAAACCGGCAGTCTAATAATCGTAAGCGTGTAGCCCGTTTCGTCATTGTGTTCAATTCGGGAAAGTTCGTCGGGGTCAAGAATATCAAGAATGTTTTCGGGGTCTATTTTGTAAAGTTCTTCAAGAGTGCGTATGTCATCCCTTGTAACCGAACGTGCATCTACCCAGGTGTTTTTTGAAGTGTCGAGTTCGTTGTCATCCTTACGGACAAGTTTTCCTTCTTCCTGCTGCCAAAATGTGATCATAATTTTTCCTTAATCAAAAAACTGAAGGGATTCCAGTAAATCAGGAAACCCAAAAAATTATGCCTGGGGAACAGTGCCGAAAAAACTAAACTACTGTACCGGAGGCCCGCACTGCGTAAGAAACATACGCGCGTTGATGATAAGCGGAACTACTACTTCCACCGTCCATATGCGCCTCCAGTAAAAAGATAGTCATGCTTGACAAGCGACAGGATTATTTTAGCAAAAAATCAAGTTTTTTACAATCAAAAGAAAATTTTTAACGGCAATTAAACATTACGGAATATTCTTTACGAGTTTGACAAGATAAAGTTCTGTGTAACGCTTTAAAGCCGGGTGATTCTTTATCTTGATCATTGACGGTGAATCTACAAGTGACTGTGCAAGACTCGAAACACGCTCTGCAGAAAAAGATTCCGTCTTGAGTGAGCGCAGAACCTTCCTTAAATAATCGCGTATGAGTGAATTTATATCTTCTGTAAGATTATCGTAATTCTGCTTGCCAAGCCTGTCATTCCACTCGTGAAGGTAACCTTTGAGTTCGCGGTCCAAAGTGCTTGACTCAGGAACAAGTTTTTTTTCTATCTCGGCAGCTGACTTTCTGAGTTCCTGTTTTCTTGAAAGTTTGGGGTCAATTGAGTCTGCTTCATTGCGCTTTCTAAGTTTTTCTGCCTCGGCGGCTTTTTGTTCAGCCCTAAGTTTTTCTGTTGCTGTAGTAGAAGAAGACTGGCGCTGCGAAGAATTCTTTGGCTTTCTGAAAATAAGTCCCAGAATCCACGAAAGGACAGGAATGAAATACCAGAACGGCAGTTTTATTTTTGCATCAGAAAGAATTTCCTGACGGCTTATCATAAGAAGTTCGCTGTAAGGAAGAATATTGCCGTTTCTGAAAAGTGAAATGCGCCCCGGAGTTTTGTCTTCGTAAGCAACAACCGGCAGAAACGTTGAATTCAATATAGCATAAAGTATGGGATCTGCCGAACGTACTTCGCGTTCAAGACAGCGCTCAAAGGCAGAAGCTTCCTTCATCTCGGGAAGTGTTTCGTAATCGAGCAGATACTTGTACCAGAGCTTTACGAGGCTTTCGCGTACAACAAGCCGTGCATCATTTGCAAGCCTGATTATGAGAGGCATTACCTTTTCTTTTTTTATATAGAAACCTTCATCATCATTTACCTTGAAGACAAGAAGTTCAGGCATCTGGTTTCCTACAGTTTCCTGCGTAAGTGCGTAAAGATGTTCCTTGAGTTCCTTTTCGCTGTACTGGCCCAAAAGCGGAACACCGTTCTGGTCTTTCATCTTAAGGACATCGGCCAGGCTGTAATAATACGGCGGGTTAAGCATAAGATTGTCGAGTGTTTTAAAAGCCGTCTCTTTCTGTATGCGTTCCGACGTTTTTGTCTTGTAATATGAAGTTGCAACTTCAATTACGGCAACAGACTGAAGAATTGTAATATCTTCGGGAGTAAAATCCTTTACCTTTGTATAATCCTGCTTAAGGAAATAACAGAGCTGGCTCCAGTAATAGAAAGTGTCGCCGGTATTTTTAAGAACATCCAGAGCCGCAAGCGGATTTGACACAAACTGGGCAAAAAAGTTTTTGATTGAAAGTTCCTTACCCGGATTTGAAATTGAAAGTTTTTTAAGAAAATAATCGTGAGTTTCTTCTTTATGAAGCAGATCCTGGATTTTTCTGAGAGCACAGTTTACAAGTTCTGCCATGCATGTAAGAGACGGGAACAAAAGCGACGGAATATTTTTTGAAAAAACAATTGCATACAGCGTTTTGTCGTTAAGTTCTTCTTTGTCCAGAAGCCTGTAAATTATATCTGCGGCAGGCTGTCTTGTTACAATATCCAGCGGAACACTCTTCGGGATATCAGTAATGCTCGGGAAAGGAATTGAAATGTTCGTTTCTATCTGCTTATAGGTTTCTGCAAATTTTTCTACAAAAACCGAAATTACAAAAATATAGTCTTTGTTTGAAACAGGTGCAACAACAACGCTTCGTGAAGAAACAAGCTGTGATATTTCGGCATCGAGTGCGTCCGTATAGCTTGCACCGCAAAAAGAAACCAGCTCTGAATTTTCGTCAAGATGGTGCTGTGCATAGCGGTGAAGATAGTCGCCGAATTCCCTGTATTCTATAATAGGGCTTTTCTGCTTTGATGCATAAAATTTAAGAAGTGTAAGAATATTCGCAGTTGTTGCCATACTTCCATTATATTCAAGGAAGAAATAAAAGTCTAGACAAATGTCGGGGTAAAAAACACGGTAATTTTCAAAGGAGTTTTTCATCCGGAACAGTGGTTTTCAGGAATTTCAACTTTTTTTAAAATTTTTGCATTTTTTTTGTCTGAATGAAAAATCAGCGCATATATAAATAGCAGAAGGGTTTTTAAATTTAACCTGAACAAAACTATGCGGAGGAAATTAATGAACGCACTCAACCAAATTATCATCGAAGGCAATGTAGTGAGACAGCCCGAAAAAAAGGAATTCCAAAACGGAATAAAAGTCTGCACCGTCCCAATTGCGGTTAACCGTTACTACAAAACGCAGAACGGTCAGAGCGCAGAAGAAGTTTCATTCTTTGACATTTCAACGTTCGGTCAGCTGGCAGATGCCTGCGAGAAATGGTGCCCCAAAGGAAGGGGAATCCGCGTCGTAGGAAGACTAAAGCAGGACTCCTGGAAAAACGAAGAAGGAAAGACGCGCAGTAAGATTTCGATTATTGCCGAGCATGTAGAATTCAAACCGTTCTTTAAGAAAAATGACAGCGGTTCAGAAGAGAGTGCAGGTGGCCCCGGAAGTGCAGACAGAGAAAAGGCATCTCCTTCAAAAAAACAGAAACTGGCCATGCTTGCCGAAGCCGCAGAAGCTGCCCAGCATGAAAGCGAGGATGAAATAGAATTCTAAACAAAAAATCCGGTAAGTGCACACATGTTTTGCAAAACACCTGCGTACAAACTTACCGGATTTTTAAAGGCCGGAAAATACCACGCCTATGAAAAAGTCAGCTGCTGAACGGCTTATTTTGGTCGGTGTTTTTTTACGGCACCTTTTGCTCCGGCATTTTTTGCACCAGCTGCCTGGTAAGCTTCTATCTTTTCGGGATCGTAAAAACCATCCTTCCAGTTAAAGCGGGAAGAACCGGGTATTACTGAATGACTCTGTATAAGCATCATGAGTTTTCTGATGTCCCCCTTAACTACCTTTGTTCTTGAAAAATCAAGAAGAAGATGCTTCCAGCCCCTGTTCTTGAGCGCGTCAATTTTGTCTATAATACTGAACGGAGCTTCAGGCATGACATAAGAGCCGTCTTTTGTTGACAGGACTTTAAAACTCATATTCTCTTTGTCGTTAAAGTATGTAAACTCGTATTCTGCAGGAAGAGAAAATCTCATTCTGAACAGAGCCGGATATGCAAACACAGACAGAAGAACTCTTGAACGTTCAGACATATTTTCAAAAGTTGCATCAAGATTCTTTTCTGAATTTTCTACAGGAGTCTGCAAAGCCATAATGTTCTGGTTTTCAAGGAAACTTACGGCCCATCTGTTAAAGGTGTAAAGATAAGGTCCCGCTATCATATGAACATCTTTCTTTGTTTTAAGAAGATTTATATGAGCCAGATTGTTTACGACAAAAGTCTGGTAACCGTTCTGCACAAGTTTGTCCAGAGTTTCAGAAAGGCGTGCAATACTTCCTTCTGCAATAAAAGGATCAAGCGAAATAATTACCATTTTTTTGCTGTACGGAAGAAGCGGCTTGTCACTCTTGTCCTTGTTTAAAAAGTCATATTCTGTTTCTGAATTGAGTTCGATGATGATTCTTACCGGTTTGAATCCCTGGGCAGCATAAGCATCTGCTGTTGTAGAAACCTGCACGTATGTTCCTTCTGGAAACCACCGCAGCTCATTCTTTTCTGAAGGAGTAAGGTCCAGTACAGGAAGTCTTTCGGGACCGGGCTGGCGGCGAAAGCGTGAAAGATCAGGCGGAAGAACACGCTTGTATCTTTTTGACATTGCCTTTGTCTGAAGAAGATATACACTGTCACCGCGTGAAAATCCCTTTGGAACATCTATCCAGCGGATGTTTTTTTCATCCACAGAAACAACGCGCACTTTGTGGCTTACGCGGCCTGTATCATCGCTTTTGTGAAGCCTTATGCTGTCTCCGGGATCGGGTTCATAATCGCCACCCGAAATTACAGCCATCTGTATTTCTGAAGAAGCATCTGACTCTGCAGAAGTCTTTGTTGCCGCCAGAAAATCAGAGCGTTCAGACTCATTGGCAGACCTTACAGAACTTATGCGTCCAAGATAAATTCCTGTTCCTCCGGCCTGCTTTGGATTAAGTATTTTGGCTCCGGCATCTGCGATTCCTTCGGGAATAGTTTTGAAGCCGTACCAGTAATCTGTTTTGGAACGGGCAAAATCTGTACTGAGTATGCGTTTTCCTTCGGCAATGGCTCCCTTGCGGTCATTTTCCCAGTGGTCCATCACGTAACGGTAGGCGGCAGTAACGGCACCAACATATTCGGCACTTTTCATGCGGCCTTCTATCTTAAAACTGTCTACACCGGCCTGCATAAGATCGGGTACATGTTCTATAAGTTGCAGATCACATGGAGAAAAGTAATATCCCTGTTCTTCACTGCCTCCGTTATCTGCTGTGTAAAAGCGCCGGCATGCCTGAGTACACATACCGCGGTTTGCAGACTTTCCGCCAAGGTAACTCGAAAAGAGACAAAGGCCGCTTTCACTTACACAAAGCGCACCGTGAACGAACATTTCGAGTTCTGCATTTGTATTTGCCTTAATGGACTTTATTTCATCAAGACCAAGTTCTCTTGCCACAACAACGCGCTTTACACCCTGACGGCACAGAAGATTCGCTGCGGCCGCACTTTCTACATTCATCTGTGTAGAAGCGTGAAGTTCAAGTTTTGGGAAGAACTCCTGACACATTCTTATGACACCAAAATCCTGGACAATAATTCCGTCAGGACCAACGTTATTCAAATATGAAAGAAAACGGTAAAGACGTTCGGTTTCGCTTTCTTCGCTGACTGTATTGACCGTTACATAAATTTTTTTTTCCGAGTTTATGCACGCTTTGGACTGCGCCCTCAAACTGATTCCATGCGAAATTCGAAGAGCGCAAACGGGCATTAAAACTCTTGAGTCCAAGATAAACTGCGTCTGCTCCCTCGCCTATTGCTGCATCGAGAGCCTCTATGTTTCCTGCTGGTGCTAATAATTCTGTCATATCAAAAGTATAGCATTTTTGCTGGATATTGCACAATAATTATTCTCATGCTATACAAATAGAATGTACTTTTCAAAACTTAATTCAGACGGAACAGAAAACTACAGGTTCACAATCGTAAAAATTGCACTTCCAATAATACTCAGTTCCCTGATTTCACAGGTTCAGATGCTTATAGACAGAATTTTTCTGGGCAAACTGGACGTTATTTACATGAGTGCCGTAGGAAACGCAACTGCACCTATGTGGACTACAATTTCTGCCATTTTTGCACTTACAACCGGAACAACAATTCTTGCAAGCCAGGCAATCGGAAAGGAAGACAATACAAAAGCCCTCGAATTCATGGCGTCGCTGTTCAAATACAACAATTTTCTTTCTATTATATTGTTTATTTTCTGGGCATTGTGTCCAAAACTTGTCTATACAGCAATGGGCGTCTCTCCTGAAGTAATGGTATATGCTGTCCAGTACACCGTAATTTATTCCCCGGTCTTTGTTGTAACAGGAATAGGTGCCGGAATCAATTCTTTGCTTCAGGTATGTTCCTATACAAAACCGCTGGTTGTTACAGGAATAATCCGTTCACTGCTCAACGTGGTTTTGGACTGGTTGCTTATTTTCGGGAACTGCGGCTTTCCGGCGATGGGTGTTGCCGGAGCGGCTCTTGCGACAACAATTGCAGAATTTGCCGGCGGAACAGTACTTATTTTAATCGTAGTAAAATCAAAAAGGCTCGAACACAGACCGTCAATTGCACAGATTTGTTCGGCCAAATTAAGGCCTTTTATTGACGCAATAAAAATGGGGTTCCCGTCAGCAGCAGAAGATTTTGCATGGAATATAGGAAATCTTCTTTTGATAAGAATACTCAATTTCATAAGCCCGGTTGCTGCAGGTGTCTACACGATTGTATTCGGAATAGAAGTTATTCCGGTTGCAATATTCGGTTCGCTGGGAAATGCAACGCTAACTTTAACAGGACGTGAGACCGGAAAAAAAGATTTTGTTCAGCTTCACAAAATTGTTCACACTGTAATGGCATGGGCAATAATTGTATCTTTTGCAAATCTGGCGCTTTATGTTCTTTTCCCCAAGCCGATAATGGGTCTGTTCACAAAAGATGCTTCAATAATTTCAATGGCTCTGGTCTATATTACCATAATCGGAATAGATTTGTTCCCCAAGTCACTTAACATAATTGTCGGGTCGGGAATACGAGGCTTTGGCGACACAAAATGGATGCTTTTCACCCAGCTTTTCGGAACAGTTTTTGTTGTTGCAATAGCGTCACTTCTGGTCTTTGTTCTTAAACTGGGAATTGCAGGTGTATTCGCCGCCGTTGTCTGTGACGAAGCCGTGCGCTGTATAATCAATACGATAAGATTCAAAAGAATAGGAAAAGTTGAGCCTGAAAAAAGTAAATAAACCGGTTTTCTCCCGACAGCAGGATTTTCGGAATGCGGCCTGTTGACCAGAAAACCTATTCAACAAATAAGATTATTGTGTTACTATCAATAGTATGATTTCAGGAATCTTAATTGAAGGCTTAATCTACGGAATAATGGTGCTGGGACTCTTTACGACGTTCCGTGTTTTGAATTTCTGCGACATGACGGTCGACGGTTCTTTTCCTATGGGAGCATGTGTTCTGGCCGCCTGTCTGGGTGCAGGAATTCCTGTTGCTGGTGCGCTGCTCATTTCTTTTGTGGCAGGACTTGCGGCAGGACTTATAACAAGTCTTATTTACACAAAGCTGCGTATTCCGGATCTTCTGGCCGGAATTCTTACGATGACAATGCTTTATTCCGTTAACTTAAGAATTATGTCAAACAGGGCAAATGTTTCTTTTTTAAGAACACCAACACTTTTTTCAAAAATTATTGACGGCATGTACGAACTGTTCCCGGCAGTAGAAAATCCTGACTGGGGAATTGTTGTTTTTCTGATTCTGTTTGTTGCCGCTCTTAAAATTCTTCTGGACATTTTTTTTCATACAGACATGGGACTTACAATGGGCGCGCTCGGTTCCAATCCGCAGCTGGTAATTTCGCAGGGAGTAAATCCTGATGTTCTGCGCACAATCGGAATATGTTTCGGAAACGGACTTGCAGCCCTTGCAGGTTCTTTTGCCGCAATGTACAACGGTTTTGCCGATGTGGGAATGGGAACAGGAACTGTTGTAAGCGGACTTGCTTCCCTTATGCTGGGTGAATTTGTTCTGCGTTCAAACAGAATAGGACTGCAGACATTCAGGGTTCTGATAGGTTCGTGCATTTACCGTGCGCTTATGATTCTTGCAAGAACATACGGCCACTACATTAATCTTACGCCAAACGACCTTAAGCTGGTTACCGGAATATTGATTATTCTGTGTCTCATCACAACGAAACTTAAGATTAAAAAAAGATCAACAGAGGAAAAGTAACATGATGGACCTCAAAAACATAGGCATAACTTTTAACGCAGGAACACCCGATGAAAACCGTGCGCTTCACGACATAAATCTTACAATAAACAAAGGCGACTTTATTACGGTCATAGGTTCAAACGGCGCCGGAAAGTCAACACTTTACAATTTGATTTCGGGAACGTACTTTCCAACCTGCGGAACAATTACGCTCGACACAGAAACAGGCAAAAAAGACATCACGCATGAAAAAGAATACCGCAGGGCAAAATACATAGGACGCATTTTCCAAAATCCGCTTTTGGGAACAGCCGGAAAAATGTCCCTTGAAGACAACATGGTAATTGCTTCAAAAAAAGGATTCAAAGGACTTTCCATAAGCCTTAACAACAAAATGCGCGAACACTTTAAGGAACAGCTTTCAATTCTAAACATGGGACTTGAAAACAGACTGAATGACAACGTGGAACAGTTTTCGGGCGGTCAGCGTCAGGCTCTGACTTTACTTATGGCAGTAATGTCGCGGCCGTCACTTTTGCTTTTGGACGAACACACGGCAGCACTTGACCCGACAAACGCCGCAATTATAATGGAACTTACAAAAAAATTTGCAGCAGAATACAATCTTACCGTCATGATGGTAACCCACAACATGCAGCATGCGCTCGAATACGGAACACGTCTTTTGATGATGGATGGCGGTGAAATAATTCTGGACATAGGAAGCGAAGAAAAAAAATCACTTACCATGGACGGAATCGTAGAAAAGTTCAGACAGATAAAAAACAAATCCCTTACGAGCGACCGCATTCTTTTGCAATAAAAGCTGAACCGCGAATCTTTTTTACACGGACTGCAGCGCTTACAGAAATTACCAGAGGCTCATCAGAAGCGGTGGTTGCAAGATAAAGTTCTGCGCCGCCGCTTATTTTATTTAAATGAACGGGCCGTCCTATAAGCGGAACAGGAGAATCTTCCAGTTCTATTTCCAAAAGACTGCCTCCCTGAACAGCACTTTCAATGACATGAATTTTACCTGTGTAGTCCATTCCGCCGGCTTCAAGAACTTCAAAGCGCACACTTTCTGCACGCAACTGAACAGGGTTTACAATAACCCGGCGTTCTATGCGCTCAAGGAGGCACTCTTTTTGCTCTGCGCTCATTTTCATGGAAGACAGAACTTCTTTAAGCTGCTCTATCACCAAAGCAGCAGAATTTTCAGAAGAAGTCTGCGATGCTTTTTGGGCAGAAAAAATATCCGTGTACGAACCACCGCAATAAATTTCACTGAAACCTGCCGGATCTTGTTTTTGAGGTTCAGATTTTATTCCTGAAACAAAATCAAGTCCTGCTTTCTGAATAATTCTGCATGCTGTTTCATCGCAGTCAAAATCAAGAAGAATAATTCCGGGTGCTATTGTTTCCCTTACAAAAGGCGCAAAATTGGGATTTTTAAGAACAGCTTTTTCACTTTCAGGCGGAATGCGCAGAATGTACCCTTTGTAAAGTCCCGCTGAATTAAAGGACGAATACCATTCTTCTACAGAAACGCAAAGATTCTGCGGAACAGGATAAGGAGACATTTTTTGCAGAACAGAAATTATTTTTTCTGCATTCATTCCAAGACCAAAGCCGCGCATGACAGAAGAACGTGAAACGGTAAATGCACTCACCGTGTCAAACTGAACTGCATTGGCAAATTTTACAAGTTCAAGAAGTTGCGTAAGGGAAGCACCGGGCATTACAGAAACAGAAAATGCAGCATCTACACTAAGCGGCTGTACGCTTTCGCCTTCGGACTGCTGCGGATTTATAAACTGTTCCGACACTTTAAAAAGATCCTCACCCTGTTCATTTTTACCGGCAACTTCAAGGACACCAAATTTCACGGCATTGTCTATAACCAAATCGGAAATTCCACTGTCAGAAAGAGATGTGTCGTCCTGCAAAGACTGCGCTCGCCGCAGGAGTTCTGAAACACGCCCCGCGCCAAACAGTTCATGACCGCCCGTTTTTTCTTTGAGAACAAAAATAATTTTTTTTAAATCAGCGCGGGTAACATATTTTTTCTGAACAGAATACAAGGCATCTGTCAAAAGCTGGGCATACATTATGAGCGTGCGTCTGGAAAACCTTGTTACAGCCGCACAAAGATACGCAATTCTGTTCTGAAAAGAAAGTCCAGCAAACTGACTCAGAACATTCCATTTTATTTCCAGTCCCGAATCTGAATCTGCCAGAAGAGAAAGATTTGTCATGCTCCTGACAAGTGTTTCTATCACCGCCGTTCTGTCAGAGCCAAAAATATTTTTAAGTTCTTCTGCCGGATGTTTTTTAAGCGCACCGTCTGAACGGCACAATTTTTTGTTTGTAACAAGATATGAAACAAGCACTGCAAAAAATTCATTGCTTAATGCAAAAGATTCAGAATCCGAAGGAGTAAAATTTTCTGAAGAAGAAACAAGCGCATTCATTCCGAGCATGGAAGACAATTCATCTTCCAAAAGAGGATTTATTTTTATCTGAACATTACCGCTCTTCTTATCTGCAACACGGTAAAGTACAAGACGTTCCGAAAGATTTGCTACACGTTCGTAAACTTCCGCAAGTGAAAACTGCGGTTCCAGAAAAGATTCCAGTTTTTTTTCATCACACGAAGGAAGCAGCCAAACAGCCGAAAGCAGTTTTATATCGCTGCTATCCAAAAGCGCAATTATGTTCCGACGGTTTTCATCTTTGCGTATAAAAGCACCCAGTTCTTCAATGAGCTTCTGCTTGTTGTAGGGAGTCTTTACTTCGCCAAGATACATTCTGACAATTTCAAAAAAATAATCATCGGGAAGAATAGAAAAACTTTCGCGCCAGTCAATTATTTTCTGAACCTTCGGTGAAATATTCACATGCAGCCTCCGTATTCAAGAGATTGTTCATCAAGTTCTTCAAGACTCTGAGGATTGATATAACGCAGTATTCTGTAAGAGTATCCCTGTTCTGCAAGAAATTTCTGGCGGTTGCTTCCAAAATCTTCTTCGACAGTGTTGCGCGTAATAAGTGTAAAAAAACGCGACGTGCGTTCCTTTGGCCGCAGAATTCTTCCAAGACGCTGTGCTTCTTCCTGACGCGAACCGAATGTTCCGCTTACCTGGATTGCAATACTGGCATCAGGCAAATCTATGGCAAAATTTGCAACCTTGCTTACAACAAGAACACGTATTGTTCCGTTGCGGAATTCTGAATAAATTCTGTCGCGTTCGGCATTCGGAGTTTTTCCAGTAATTATGGGAGCATTAAGTTCCTGCGACAATTTCTGCAGCTGGTCAATATACTGGCCTATGACAAGAATTTTATCTTCACTGTATTTTGTTACAAGTTCGCGCACGACTTCTGTTTTTACAGGATTTTCACTTGCGATTCTGTGCTTTATTCTTGAACCGGCAACGGCATATTCAATTTCTTTTGACGAGTCCAGATCAAGTCTTACTTCGACACATTCTGCAGAGGCAATCCATTTGTCGCGCTCAAGTTCTTTCCACGGAACATCATAACGCTTTGGTCCTACAAGAGAAAATACGTGTCCCTCGCAGCCGTCTTCGCGAACAAGAGTTGCAGTAAGTCCAACGCGGCGTACAGCTTGAAGTTCTGCCGCAACTCTGAATACCGGAGCCGGAAGCATGTGTACTTCATCATAAATTACAAGTCCCCAGCCTTTTTTTCTGAAAAGCGAAAAATGCGGGTAAGGTCCGGTCTTTTCGGGACGCCATGTTAAAATCTGGTAAGTGGCAACCGTAACAGGACAAATTGTTTTTGACTCACCGGTATATTCCGAAATCTGCTCTTTTGTAAGTGTTGTCTTGTCAAGAAGTTCAGAAATCCACTGGTGCACGGCAGAAATATTTGTTGTCACAATCAGAGTATTTGTCCGAAGCATATCCATTATTGTGATTCCAACAATAGTTTTTCCTGCACCACACGGAAGCACTATTGTTCCAAAACCAGTTCCCGGTCCGCGGTCACCTACAATTGACTGCGCTGCTTCACTCTGGTATCTGCGGATTTCAAACTTCTTTCCCGAAAGTGTTGTTTTTCTGAGAGAAAATTCAAGCGGTTCACCGTCCACAAGCGGAACATCATCTTTTACAGGCCAGCCAAGTTTAAGAAGATTCTGCTTTATTGTTCCGCGGTCGGTAAGAAGAAGCTTAAAGCAATAGCGCATTTCATTCTGCGTAACATTCTTAAGCGCGTTTTCAGGCGCAATGTACTCACACGGAACAAGCATTTTTTTTGCCGCAGGGTTTGCTTCTATTTCTTTGTAAACATAAGGCGATTCCGAAACAAGATACAGAAATTCTTCGTCTTCTCCTGTCTGAAAATTTTTCTCTGAAGGAGCCGGAACAAGCCTGAGTTTTCCAAAACGGCCGGCAGATTCCTTAATCCACATAATGACTGACTGCGGAATATCATAGCGTGAATATTTTTCAAGAACAGCAACCGCATCTTCACCCGAAAAGCCTGCCCCGGCAGCGTTCCACAGCGAGAGAGGCGTAATCTGGTAAGTATGAAGATGCTCCGGTGAACTAACAAGTTCTGCAAAGGGAATAAGCGCATTTCTGCACTCTTCTGAAAGAGGCGCGTGAACATCCAAAAGGAGTGTTCTGTTTGACTGAACTATTAAAGGATTATCTGTTCTTGGCATAGCAGAATATTATACACCGAACAGAAAATGCACGCAACAGCAACGGTTTGACACGGCAGAGGCTTTATTTAACTTTTATAAAAAATAACCGGCTCGCCAACGACGCAACCGGTTATAATGAGGAGAACCTATTTATGAAAATAAA
This sequence comes from Treponema peruense, assembly GCF_016117655.1. Classification (NCBI taxonomy): domain Bacteria; kingdom Pseudomonadati; phylum Spirochaetota; class Spirochaetia; order Treponematales; family Treponemataceae; genus Treponema; species Treponema peruense. The sequence continues at coordinate 433,138 of NZ_CP064936.1, read as the reverse complement.
AGGTACTTTCTATGATAATCCCCCTGTATGTATTTGTCAAATTTTATTTGGGTTAAATTCTGATTAAAAAGATTGAGCCAATGCTTTAATCTGTAATTGAAAATCCGTCGAGGTTGCCCAGTTTGGAAAGGTCGTCTACGAGTGACGAAAAATCTTCTTCACGCGGGGCCTTTACTGAATAAAACAATTCGGTGCGTCTGTCAAAAAAATCGCGGCTCATATTCAAATCGGTAACAATGAAACCGTGTGTTTCAATTACTTTTTTGATTGCCTTCATATCAAGGCTTTCGTTATTGAACTGAATGTGGAGTTTTTTGCTTCTACCTGCAGGGAACAGCCTCTCTTCTACCCGTTCAAGCAAAAGCAACAGAAGAACAACCGCAGCAAGCACAACACCGGTCGGAATATAAAGTCCCGCACCGATTGCAAGTCCAAGCGACGCCGCAGTCCAGATAATAGCTGCAGATGTAAGTCCCTTGATATTCATTCCCTGACGCATAATTGCGCCGCCGCCAAGAAAACCGATTCCGCTTATAACTCCGGCCGTAATTCTTGAAGGGTCGCCGTTAATGCCTGTTCCGTTTTTTGCACCGTCAGTTACAAAACTCGAAAGTATCGAAAGCAAAGTAGAAGAAACGCAGATAAGAATAAGAGTTCGCATTCCGATTACGTGGTTATGGCTTTTGCGTTCTATTCCAAGAACAAATCCGCATACGATTCCGGCTGTAATTTTTATTACTGTTTCCAAAAGAAAGTCAAAGTTAAAATACACGTTTACCGCCTGAACAAAGAGAACGGAGACTGCACAAATTTTGCACCGCTTTTAATCCATTGAACACTATGCCGCACATTTTTCTTTTCGCAAAGTTCATCCATGTACGAACACAGCCAGCGGCTTAACTGGTCATCATGTCCTGAAACATCACAGTCCGGGTCTGATCTTACAAGAAGAATATTTACAAAACGGCTGTCTGCATAAAGGGCTGCAATATTTTCTGCAAAAGATGCAAACGAAGCTGCCGCTGCTGCAACTAAAGGAGAAGCAATTGCATTCACACCTGTTTTTAAAGCTGGAACTTTCATCACGTCCAGAGTACAGGGGCCTTCCTTTAACATAAACACAAGTGTTGCCGGCTGTTCCGCAGAATTTGCGCGTTCAAATTTGGAAATAAGTTCAAGTGCAAGATACTGAAATCCTACAGTCATATAATCAGAAACGCGGGCAATTTCTTCTGCATCCATTTTTTCTGCCGAAGAAGCAAACCACTCCTCGTCAAACAAAAGCACCGCTTCATCTATTCTGCCATAAATTGATTCAGCTTCAAGAACAAAAGAACGTGCAGAAAGAGGCGATGAGCGGTTCCATTCAATGGTACAGATTCCAGCTTTTGCTTCTATACTGCGGGCTTCTTCATAAGCTGCAACTTCTGCCCTGCGTTCGGCTATTGTTCTTCTTCTTGAATCATCTGCATCGGGTTCGGCACCGGAAATTGCAACAAGACGGCCACTTACAGAACAACCTTCTGCAAAAGAGCCTCCGTCCACCATATCCTTGCCGGCAATTAGAATATTCTTTTCCATATATATAAAATTATAGCATATAAAATTCACTTTGCAAACAACCGTCTAACTGATATAATTACGGAATGAGAATCTGGTTAAAATATCTTATAGCTATGGTCATCGGCGCGGCCTCTGCTGTTTTTCTTCCGCCGGAAAGTGCGGGCGCCCAGGCTTTACTTGATTTTGTAGTTGAACTTGTAATGCGTTTCGGAAGGTACACTCTTCTTCCCGTTTTGTTCTTTTCCATTGCAACAGCATGCTTCAAGCTTCGCGATGAAAAGCTTATGCTCAAAACCGGAGTCTGGACTTTCGGAACAATTCTGGTCTCTTCCTTTGCACTGATGCTTCTTGGACTTCTTTCGGCACTTATAATAAGGCTTCCAAGAATTCCTATTACAATAGAAAAAGTAAGTGAAGTTCCTGTCTTTAACTGGCATTCGCTTCTTACAAAAATTTTCCCCTATTCCGGATTTGAAGCACTTATTGACGGTGCATACCTTCTGCCGTGTTTCGTGTTTGCAGGATTGGCAGGAGCAGGAGCGGCAAGTGACAAAGCTTCTTCAAAACCGACTGTAACTTTGTTTGATTCACTCAGCCAGACCTGTTACATAGTCATGAGTTTCTTTACCGAAATTCTTACTGTAGGAATGATTGCTGTAATGACAAGATGGACGCTCAATTTTATGACAGTCATGAAATCAGGCGTTTACAATTATCTCATACTTATGCTTACCGCAGACCTTCTTCTTGTAGCATTTGTAATTTACCCGCTTGTCTTGAGATTTTTATGCCACGATTTGCATCCGTACAGGGTACTTTACGCAAGCATTACCCCGTTCCTTGTTGCATTCTTCAGCGGAGACACAAATCTTACACTGGCATTGAACCTGCGCCACGGAAAAGAAAGCCTTGGCATTCACAGAAGAGTCAATGCTGTTTCCTATCCGCTTTTTTCTATATTCGGAAGAGGCGGAGCGGCTTTAGTCCAGGCCGTATGTTTTGTTCTTATTCTGCGCTCGTATTCCAGTCTTGGAATTTCTGCCACCGATGTTTTCTGGATTGCAGGAATGTCTTTTGTACTTTCATTTGCTTTGGGTGATATTCCGTGCGGCGGACCATTCTTTGCAATAACAACAATGTGCATAATTTACGGAAGACGCTTTGAAGCAGGTTATCTTCTTCTAAAAGATGCTGCCCCGATAATCTGCGCCTTTGCTGCAGGAATTGACGCACTCACAGCAATGTTCGGAAGTTACATCGTTGCAGTAAAAACAAAAATGATAACCCACCAGGACATTCATAAATTTATCTGAGAAAAATCTTTTTCAAAATTATTTGTCCGCAAACGAAATTCTGAATTCAGAATCGTAGGCGGACAATTTTTTTTTGAGCGAGCGTGAAGCAACAGCCCTGTTGTCAGGAAGAATAAAAATCACGCCTTCAAATTCAACTGAAGAAGTACCCATTCTTCTGAAAAACTCATTCTGTCCCATAAGAAAAGAAATTGTACTGAGCGCATCTGCAGCCATTGAAGAAGATGCAATTATTGTTGAAGAAAGAATTCCGCTTTGGGAAGGACGGCCCGTTCTGGGATTCAATATATGATGATAGCGTACATCGTTTTTTATAAAAAATCTTTCGTAAACACCGCTTGTAACAACTGTAGCAGGAGTTTTTGTTTCATACAAAAGTGCCGGAATATCACTGGTTCGGTCGGGATTTTTTATTCCGATTCTCCATGGTGAATAATCACTTTTGTTTCCAAAGGCATAAATGTTTCCGCCAAGATCTATAATTGCACCGGGAATATTGTGTTCAGAAAGAATACGCGCAAGTTCGTCAGCGGCATAACCTTTTGCTATTCCGCCAAGGTCAAGTGCCATGCCTTCTTCTGCGAGCATTACAGTAGAAGAATCTTTTTTTTCATTCTTATTCAGTCTGATTTTTTTGTAGTCAACTTTTGCAACCGCAGTTTCTATTTCGTTCTGCGAAGGAACTTTTTCGTGCCCGGTTCCTATTCCCCAGAGTTTGACAAGCGGTCCGATAGTAGGGTCAAAAAGTCCGCCCGAAAGTGAAGCATATTTTACCGCGGACTCTATTACAAAATAAACATCGTCATGAACAGCAACGGCTTTTTTTCCTGCTGCGGAATTTATTCTGCTTATGTCAGAAGACGCACTGTTTGCAGAAAAGCGCGTGTCTATTTCTTTAAGTCGGGAAAACAGTTCACCGTACAAATCTTTTGTTCCGTTTTCAAAAGCATCTACGGTGCAGACTGTTCCCAATATTTGTTCTGTACGCGCGCCCGTTTTTTTTGAACAGGAGCAGACCAGCATTACGGCAAGAATGACAAATGCCGGTTTTATTCCTGCACAAAAATTCGGGGCACGGAACATTTACTCACCTTCTCTTTCTGTACAAACTATGTGAAGATCCTTGAGCTGGGCATCATCAACATAACTCGGGCAGTCATCCATCGGGCTTTGTGCAAGAGTATTTTTGGGGAATGCAATTACTTCCTTAATTGAATCTTCGTGGCACATAAGCATAACAAGACGGTCGAGTCCCGGTGCAATTCCTCCGTGTGGCGGTGCTCCGAACTTGAATGCATTTACAAGGAAGCCGAATGCTTTGTCTGCGCGTTCACGTGAGTAACCGACTATTTCAAAAATTCTTTCCTGAAGAGCCGGATCATTTATACGCATTGAACCCGATGCAATTTCGTAACCGTTCATTACGAGGTCGTACAAATCTCCCTTTACACTGCCGGGATCGCTTTCGAGAGTGTCCCAGTATTTTTTCTGCGGAAGTGTAAACATGTGGTGTTCTGTTTCCCAGTGGTTTTCTTCTTCGTTCCATGCAAAATACGGGAAGTCAATAATCCATGCAAAGTGGAATTCATCGGCCGGATTGTAAAGATTAAGATCCTTTCCGAGCTGCTTACGTACTGCACCCAGGGCAACACAGGCAACCTGCCATTTTTCATCGCTTACAAAAAGAAGCAGGTCATTTTTCTGCGCATTAAGTTTTGAACAGATTTCATCTTCTTTTCCTGCATAGAACTTGCTGATTCCGCCTTCGAATTTTCCGGCAGCGTCAATCTTCATCCAGGCAAGTCCCTTTGCTTTGTAAGTTTTTGCAACTGCTTCAAGGGCTTCAATATTCTTTCTGCTGAATTTGTCTGCAACATTTTTTACGACAAGAGCTTTGAGTCCGCTTCTCTTGTGGCGCTCAATTGTTTTTGAAGCATTTGCAGCACCGGCCTTGAATGCATTGAAGTCAGCAAGATCTGCCATAAATGCGGCATCCTGCATCTTCATGTCAAAACGCAGATCGGGCTTGTCGCTTCCGTAAAGATCAAAAGCATCATCCCAGGAAATTCTGTCAAAATGAACAGGCAGTTCGTAACCGAGTGTTTCCTTAAAGACATGTCCAAGCATACCTTCTGTTACGGTAAGAACTTCATCGCGGTCGGTAAAGCTCATTTCCATATCTATCTGTGTAAATTCGGGCTGGCGGTCTCCGCGTGCATCTTCATCACGGTAGCAGCGTGCAATCTGGAAATACTTGTCGAATCCGCTTACCATAAGAAGCTGTTTGTAAAGCTGCGGGCTCTGCGGAAGAGAATAGAATTTTCCGGGATGAACACGGCTCGGAACAAGATAGTCTCTGGCTCCTTCCGGTGTTGATTTTATAAAAGTCGGTGTTTCTATTTCAAGGAAGCCAAGCTTTGTAAGATACTCGCGTACAGCAAATGTTACCTTTGAGCGCAGGATAATATGGTTCTGCATAGGTGCACGGCGCAAATCAAGATAGCGGTACTTAAGACGCAGATCTTCATTCGGAAGAACAACTGTTCCGTCCTTCTGGCGGACTTCATCAATCTGGAACGGAAGAGTCTGTGCAGTGGTAAAGACTTCAATTTCCTGTGCTTCTACTTCGATTGCTCCGGTTGACATTTCTTTATTGATGTCTTTTTCGTTACGTGCCGCAACAACGCCTTTTACCGCAATGCAGTACTCGCTCTTAAGCTGGGCTGCAATCTTCTTTACATCATCGGCGGCTTTGTCACCAACAACGACCTGCGTAATTCCGTAACGGTCGCGAAGAAGAATAAATGTAAGTCCGCCAAGCTCGCGGGTACGGTGAACCCATCCGTTTAATATAACTGTTTTTCCTGCATCGGCAGCAGTAAGCTGACCGCAAGTACAGGTTCTCTTAGAATTTTCCATAAACTGCATTTTACCGCAAACAACAGTTTTGTACAATCGCAGAAATAGATATGCAGCGAGAATTCAAGTCAGTCTCTCTTTTATACTGCAGGCCAAAGTTTCTGCAGAAAATGAGCATCTGCATAATCATCGCTTTGTCAAATTGACAATCTGCGAAAACCTAACCGAAATAAGAGCCTCAAAAGAAGGTAACAGTCTTGTATTGGTGGACGAAAAAAAATCCTTATACCAGATTCCCCGCGACGAATTCCTTGCAGTCTACAAAAAACAGCAGAACCGTCAGAAAAAAAATACCTACGAAGTGGAAAGGTGATGGGAGTTATTAAACAAACCGGCACCCGCCGATGCCGATTCTTTTCTTAGCAATCGTTTATAGCTCTTGAAAGGAACAATGAGAAAAGCTCGATATCTTTTGAAAAAGCGAGCCTTCTCCGAGTATAAACTGTCACACTAACAAGTTAATTTTTATTAGTATATCAATTACTTAATGTTCTTTTTATTACATCCAGGACTTTTTCTATTTCATTATTTATTTCGTTAGTTCCAAATCGCAAAACAGTATATCCAAAATTCTGAAGTTCCCTATCAATGTTTCTGTCCCTTTCAAACTGCCTATCATTTCTGTTATGATAGGTCATTCCGTCTGTATAAATACAGACTTTTTTATTTTCCTTTTCAATATAAAAATCTGGTATTGTCAAAATAGTTTCTTTATTGACTGGTTTTGTATAATCAGAAACTTCATTAGTCTTACTTATACGCATTTGAAGTTTAGGTTGCAAGCCATTTATCACAAGTTCTCTTAAAAGTTTTTTTTCTAGTGGACTCTCGCAAACTATACAACATCTGTAGCATTCTTTTAGCTTTAGTTTGCAATCTTCACAATTTTCATAACTATTTCTTTTCCATTCTTCTTTTATTTTCCTAGCGTCTTGTACACTACAGGAAAATGTTGTCATTATTTGTTTATAATCTAAAGCTAGCAACACATTATCCAGTAAAGAATCCAAATCTCTTTCATATAAATCTTTTGTTAAAAAAGTTGAGCTATCTATTTTGAAGTAAAAACTATACTTAATTCTTTCTCCATCTTTATAGGGTTCAACTGAAATATCATCGTTACTTATTGGAAGCATTTTAACCTCATTTTATTTAAATCAAATTACAATCCCCAGTCAAACTGACGGTTTATTCTTGGTCTATAAGGTTTGATTAGTTATGGCATCCTATAACTCCCATATTCACTGGTGACTTGCGTTGCCACGATAATTACCACAGTTATAGCAGTACTCTCTTACCTAAAAAAGTAAAGAGTAAAAAAATAGCCGCCCATTAGTTTTCGTTCACATTGGACGGCTTATTACTAACAATGTGGAGATGACCAAAGGTTCGGGCATTTCCTTTCTTTTAATATACCACGCAAAACCAAATCTGTCAATTTTGTGATGCAAAGTTTGGGAATTAATAATAATTCAAAAGCGATTCTGTCCAAAAAATTTATTCAGCAAGCTGTCAGGCACAAAATCAACCTGCAATAACATTTTCGCGCGGGTAATCTGTAACGAAATTGCGTGTAGTTTTTTTTGAATTTTCCTGCTGCAAGAAACAAAAAATACAGTAACAGCCGAGATGTCGCAGACTCGAATTTTAAATTCATGCCTTTACTATAGAACAAAAATGCATATTATAAAATCGGCACCGCGACCTGGGTAATATAGTCGGCAGTATTTGTACCACGCTGCGGCGGACCTTCAAGATAAATTGAGCGGAATTTATCCTGTGCCTTTATGTTGTTTTTTTCTATATAACTCTTGAGTTCATTTATTGCTGTTCCAAGCTGTTCGTATGGCCCGCGGAAATAAATGCATAGAGCCTTTGTTGCGGCAAATTCAACGCGTTCGGGACCGTAAAAAGAATCTTCTACCGGAATACACATAAGAAGATCATTAGAGCTATCTTCTGTTCCGTGGCGCACGGTAAACATCTTGTTCACTTTTGAAATGTTCGTACACTTTGAAGCGGCAATGTAGGTTTCCCTTAATTTTATAGCGGCATCTTTTGTATCCGCACATTTATATCTTCTGCAAAAATATACACCGCGTGCAAGCAGAACTGTGTGAACAGCCAAATTGCTGTCTCTGGCTGCGCGAATCTGAAGGTTCTGGATATTTCTGTCAAGGGTATCACGCAAACTCATAAGACGGTGCAGATGTTTTTCAATATTGCTTTTGTCGTAATAATATTCCTTGCATTCCTTAAGTGAAAGTCCGAATGATTGAAGTGTGCGTATTGACTTTATCTGAATAACATTGTCTGCGGAATAATACCTGTAACCCGAGTCAGGATCTTTTTCTGCCGGAACCAGAAGCCCCAGATCCTCGTAATTCAGAATAATACGGCGTGTGACTCCGGCTCCGACAATGTTAATTACTTCGCCAATCTGGTACAAATTCGGATTTTTTTTCACTTTTACCCCCCCCCTTATAACATAATTTTAATAAAAAACTCTTGAGTTGTACATTAATGTACGGTATATAATGTTTACAACAAATATTACCAAAGACTATTAAAAAAGACAATGTCTTGGTAGCAAAACCATAGGAGGTTTTTTATGAAAAAGAGATTTCTTGCACTCGTAGGATTGCTCGTAGTAGCAGGAACAGCACAGCTTTTTGCTTGGGGAATTGGTGTTCAGGGTGGAGCAAGCGTTGGCGGAGCAGGTGGAGCAGCTGTCACATTCAAGCTTGACGAATCACCTCTCGTATTCGCTGTAGATGCTTCTTTCTATTCAAACTACATTGGAATCGGTGCAACAGCTGACTACTGGATTCAGAATCCAGACATCATGCCTGTTTCTTTCGGAAGCTGGAAATGGTACTACGGTGTTGGTCTTGCTGCCGGAGTTGGACTTGGCGATAACTATTTTAACTTCAGCGTAGCCCCGCGCGCACTTGTCGGAACAAACCTTTTCATTATGGACAACTTCCTTGAGTTCTATACTCAGCTTGCATATCAGCCAACACTCAGCATTGGAGACGCTGGTGGATTCGCACTCATTAACTTCCCGATTGTCGGCGGTGTACGCTTCTGGTTCTAATTCAAACCCTTAGTTTATCAGTTTGAATGGCTTTCCCAGAATTTCTTCTGAAGTTCTGGGATTTTTTTTTGTTAAAAAAAGAGGACCGCGATTATAAAATGCACGGTCCTGAACAGGGTTTAATTTAAATTTTATTTTTTAGCAAGTTCGGCCGCTGTTGTTACAAGTCCCGAAAGATTCTGCAAGTCTGACGGAATAATTATTTTTGTAGACTGACCGTCGGCTGCCTTTTCCAAAGCTTCAAGGCTGCGCAGTTTAATTACGGCAGCATCGGCTTTTGCCTCCCTGAGCATTGCAATGCCCTGTGCTTTTGCCTGCTGGACTTCGCGTATAGCTTGTGCTTCGCCTAGCGCTTTCTGAACAGCAGCTTCTTTCTGTGCTTCTGCTTCAAGAATAAGCGACTGTTTTTTTCCTTCTGCTACAAGAATTGCGCTCTGCTTCTGTCCTTCTGCAATAAGAATTGCCTCGCGTCTTTCGCGTTCAGCACGCATCTGTTTTTCCATAGCTTCTTTTATTGCTTCCGGCGGAATAATATTTTTTACTTCAACGCGGTTTACTTTTATTCCCCACGGGTCTGTTGCCTCGTCAAGAATACTGCGCATCTTTGTATTTATTACATCGCGGCTGGTAAGCGTCTGGTCAAGTTCAAGATCACCAATTATGTTTCTGAGCGTTGTGGCCGAAAGATTTTCCAGAGCGTTAATAGGTTTTTCTACACCGTAAGTATAAAGTTTTGGGTCCGTAATCTGAAAATAAACGACAGTGTCTATCATCATTGTAACATTGTCTTTTGTAATTACAGGCTGCGGCGGAAAGTCCAGAACTTTTTCTTTCATGGAAATTTTGTTTGCAATTCTGTCAATAAACGGAACCTTTACATGAAGCCCTACTTCCCAGGTTTTGCAGTAAGCACCAAGCCGTTCAATAACAGCAGCATGTGACTGCGGAATAATTCTGATGTTTGCAGCCACAAGAACCGCCACAATCACAACCAGTACAATAAAAATGTAAATCATTTTTTCTCCTATAAATAAAAATTTGGATTGTTGAAACAATCCAAATTTTTATTTAGTGCGTTTTGCAACGAAGTGAAAAACGCAGTTCAATCTATAAAAGTTTGCAACGCGAACTTTGAGTTAAAAAAGCCGGCACCATTTTGACGGATTTTTTATACTCCTCCTATAACTTATTTTACAAAAAGTGTGTTTCCTTCTATGTGGTCAACAACGCATCTTTTTCCCTCTTCGAGCACACTGTTGTCTGCAGAAGCGGCAGTCCAGATAACCCCGCCGCGTGCCTTTACTTCACCGCGGTCAAATTCAGATATCTGTTTGACAACAAGAACTTCCTGCCCTACAAGAGTACCGCTGTTGGTTTTATTGCGGCCAATCTTAAGTTTTTTTACTGCAAATGGTCTTGTAAAAACAATGAGCGCGGCGCAAATCACAACGAACAAAAGCACCTGCCACCTTAAAGGAAGCTGAGTGCGTGCAATAAAAATCATGGGAAGAGCAGCAATTGCACTCCATATTGTAGTAAGCGACATTGTAACTGCTTCTATTAAAAGACTCAGAACAAGAACACCAACCCAAATCCATGAAATATTATCCAGAATAAAATTCATCATATTTTCATGGTAGCAGATTTCACAAAAATGCGCTACACTAAAACCATTATGCAGCCAATCATCAACTTAAAAGAAATTCCATGCTTCGGAGTTGCCGGAAACTTTACAGGGCATCTTGAACAGGCTGGAGAAGCCTCTGATTTTACAAAAATAATTGCTGACGAAAAGAATGCGCCCAAAGCAATTTTTCCTACATATATTCCGGGAGCAAAAGAAAATGTTCCGCAGTTTCTGGGGACATTCCCGTTCGACAGTGACAAAATAATTTTTCCGCAGGGAGAACAAAAACTTCAGATAGAACCGGAATGTGCGCTAATCTGCGACGTAACCTGGAGCGAAAATAAAATTACAGATCTGGTGCCCGTTCTGTTCGGTGCCTCAAACGACTGTTCCATCAGAAAAGAGGGCGCAAAAAAAATAAGCCTCAAAAAAAACTGGGGAAACTCAAGCAAGGGTCTTTCTCAGAATTTAATTCCGATAGACAAATTTACACGTGGCGGAATTCTTGACCGTTACAGAATTGCAAGTTTTCTTGTAAGACAGGGCGAAATTTTTACTTACGGTGAAGACAGTGCCGTACGCGACTACAGTTACATTTATGAAAAATTAATTTCGTGGAGCATAAAAAAACTGAACACACAGCAGGATGAAGGACCTGCAGAAAACATCGGCCTCTACCTTAATTCCAGCACACGCCCTTCAAAAATACTTCTTTCCATAGGAGCAACCAGATACACGCAGTTTGGTGAAACGAATTTTCTTAAAGAAGGTGACAAGTCAGTTGTAGTTCTTTACCCGGAACAAAAATACCGGCCGGAACAGATTGCACAGAAATTAAAGGACGGAAATCTTAAAGAAGACAAAGAAATTTCTGTTCTGTCCCAGACAGTTTTTATCCACTAAAGTCAGGACACGGCAAAAGATTCAGCAACTTTTTTTGCAGAAGGAGATGCAGCAAGTCCTCCAAGACCTGTTTCTTTTAGGGAACTGTCCATTTTTATTCCGACTGCACGCATTGCATCAATCACTTCATCAGCCGGAATTCTGGGTTCAATGCCTGCAAGTGCCATATCTGCGCATGAACAGGCATTGACTGCGCCAACAACATTTCTCTTTACGCACGGAATTTCTACAAGACCTGCAACCGGGTCACATACAAGACCAAGAAGATTCTGCAGCGAAAATCCTGCCGCACTTGCAATCTGCCGGGCACTTCCGCCGTAAAGGTACACGAGTGTTCCTGCTGCCATTGCAGAAGCAGATCCAATCTCTGCCTGACAGCCGCCTTCTGCCCCGGAAATGGACGCGCGGTTTGCAATGACCTGACCGATTCCAGCGCTTACAAAAAGCGACTTAACAATCTTGTCTTCTTCAAATTTATTTTCTTCAAAAAGTGGAACCAGAACTGCAGGAAGAACACCGCACGAGCCGGCTGTAGGAGAAGCAACAATTCTTTTCATACAGGCATTTGATTCAGCCATTTTAAGGGCATTCGTAATTACATTCAGAATAAAAGGACCGCAGATTGTTTTTTGTGAAGAAGCATATTTTTTAAATCTTCCGCCGTCACATCCTGTAAGTCCGCTTCGTGAAAGAAGATTGTCTTCGTAAGAATGTGCTGCTTCAAGCATGGCCTTCCACATAGAACGCATTTTTTCTTTCACGCACTCACAGTCCGTTCCCGAAGAGCGCATTTCGTTTTCTATAACAACATCGGCAAAATCTTTTGTTCCGCCGGAATTTTCGCACTGTTCAACTATTGAATTCAAACTTTCAAACATTATTACCTCTTATAAGAAAAGTCGCAGCGCATACTTTCCTGCACCGCATACTTTCTTAAACATTAACGTATGTGACTTTTATAATTCCGGGAAAGTGTTCAATCTGTGAAACAATTTCTGCAGGTATTCTCTCGTCGGACTCAATTACCATAACTGCATAACCACCGCGCTCGTTTCTGTAAAGCTGCATGGCTGCAATATTTATTTTATTGTAAAAAAGAAGTGAAGTTACCGCGGCTACGTGTCCAGGCTCGTCCGAATTGTGAACGATAAGAGTAGGCATTTCTGCATTAAAATTTACTTCAATGCCGTCAAGCTTGTTTATCATTATTCTTCCGCCGCCGACAGAAGATGCCTGTACAGAAATTTTTCTTCCGCCTTTTCCCTGAAGATTCAGAATTGCCGTATTGGGGTGCGCGTCCTGAAGCTGAACTGTAGAAAAGAAAAATTTTATTCCTGAATCCGCAGCAATTTTCATACTGTCGGGAATGCGTATGTCATCGGGCTGCATACCAAGAAGGCCTGCAATAAGTGCGCAGTCAGTTCCGTGACCGTGATAAGTTGCCGCAAAAGACCCGTGGAGCTGAATGTCTGCAAAGACAACTTCATCTTCCAAAAGTATACGCGAAACGAGACCTATTCTTACAGCCCCTGCTGTATGTGAACTGGAAGGACCTACCATAACCGGCCCCAGAATATCAAAAATACTGCTCATAATATTTATGTTATTCTAGCACCAGTATCAAAAATAAAAGTGTAAAAAACGGAACTATAAGTTCAATTAAAAAAATCAGTTTTAAGTTGAACTTACCTGATTCTCCTGAACAGTTTTCTTATAAGTCCGATTTTTCCGAATGTAAGCCAGTAAATTAACATTGCAAAAAGAATTACCGGCACGCCAAAAATAACGATGTACAAAGCAACAAATGCAAAGTTTGCAAAAAAGTTTACCACATTACCAAGAAATTTGCGCGCACCTGTTTTTGTGTCGGGCAGAATAAAACCTGTTTCACTCTGGTTTACAGGAAGGGACGCATAGACGTTTATTCTTGAATAGTCTATCTGGTTTTTGAGCCTGTTCATCTGGCCTTCCATGCGCTCAAGTTCCGAAGTAATGTCATTTATCTTGGTTTCTATCTGAAGCATTTCTTTCATGTCTTTTGCTTCAGACAAATATTTTTCAAGGCGTTCCAGAAGAATGTGTCTGGTAGAAAGTCTTGTTTCGAGGTCATAATAATTGTCGGTAACATCATTTGAGTAAATGTTCTTTGACTTGAGTTTTCCTATCTGACCGCCTTCATTCATTGCATTGTGGAATTCTGCGGAAGGAATATTTGCCGTAAAGCTTACCGAAGTTGAACTTTCAGAAGAATTTGAAATATAACCGCCAAATTTTTTTACCCAGGCTTCGACTGCCTGCTTTGATTCTGCAAGGCTTGAAACTTCAAGATTGATGTCGCCGCTGTAAATTAACTTGCGCTCCTGGACAACCCCTGAATCCGGCGCACTTTCTTCGTAAACCGCATCATTTGATTCCATGACAGACATTTCCGTTGCAGCCATTGAATCTGCAGCAAAAGCCGCAGGAGCCATTTTTTTTGCAGACATCATGCGCGCAGAACCGTTAACAGTACCCTGACCAGCCGTCTTTGAACACGAAGGCAAAAATACCAGCGACACCAGAACCGCCGCTGTAAGTATAATTTTATAAAATTTGCTCTTTAACATTTTAATCATGCCTCCAAATATTTTCTTTACAAATTATACTATAAAACCCTTCGGCCGGTTACTGGTTACAGAAACTGTGGTCGTTACCGCCGTGCAGTTCCACAAGACGCGGCTCCAGATTTTTTGTCCAGCAGTCATCACTTATCTTTAAGCCGCCCGAAGAAAAGCCGATGTGTCTGTCTGCACGTACTTTTTCACCATGAAAATCACTTCCGCCGGTAACAAAAAAACCAAGCTTTTCGGCCATGTCACGAAGCCGCTCTGCCTCAGAAACACGCGCTCCGGGATGCCACGCTTCTATTCCCAGTACACCGAGTTCCCTTACTGAACGAAGCGTTTCTTCCATTCTTCCCCACGAAACATACATCGAAAGAGGATGAGCCTGAACAGGAAGACCTCCGCTCGAAAGAATTGCATCTACAGCCATTTCAAGATCGGCTCCTTCCCGGTCAACAAAACACGGCCGTCCTTTTGCAAAATAATTGTCAAAAGCCTGCTGACGGCACTTAACAAAACCTTTTTCTTTCATATATTCTGCAAAGTGGGGACGCCCCAGAGTCTTTTCTCCAAAACGCGCTGCAAGTTCCTCGTACGAAATGTTAATTCCGTTTTCCTTAAGTTTCTGCGCCATTTTTCTGTTGCGGAACTCACGCTCCCTTCCCAAAAAAGCAATCATGTCCTTAAGTTCCGGCGAAACGCGCTTGAGTCCCAGTCCCAGAAGATGGAATTCACCTGTAGGCCACTGAATATTCAACTCTATACCCGGAATAAAATTAATTCCTTTTTCAAAAGCGGCTGCCTGTGCTTCAACAAGACCGTCAGTCGTATCGTGGTCGGTCAGTGCAAGCGTTTCAATTTTCTTTGAGGCGGCAAAATTTACCAGTTCAGAAGGTGAAAACGTACCGTCAGAAGCGCTCGAATGAGTGTGCAAATCTATCATAATCAGCCGGAATGATAGCACATTTATTCATTTTATGATATAATACAAAACTGTTGCAATTTTTAAAAGTGTACGGGTGTTAAAATGCCAAAATCAGTTTCGTTCTCTAAGGGTTCAATTATTTTTTTTAAGGGCGACAAGGATGAATTCATTTATATTCTCCAGTCCGGCGGTATAATGCTCAAGGGAACAAACCTCGAAACCGGTGCCGAAGAAATAGAAGCCCTTCATTCCGGCGAGTTTTTTGGCGTTAAGAGTGCCCTTTCAAAAATGCCTTCTTCGGTAACAGCAGTTGCAGCCATGGATTCTGTAGTAATTCAGCTTACAGTTACCGAATTTGAACAGGTTTTCAGCTCAAAAACGGCCGTTACAGAAAAAATGCTGAGGGTTTTCAGCAAAAATCTCAAGTCAATTCACCGCCAGATGGAAGAATTCCTTAACAACGCCCCTGAAGAAATAACCCCCGACGAAGGAATGACGCTGGTTGCAAAAGCCTTTTTTAACGAAGGCGAATATATTTCATGCAGAAGCATCTTAAAAAGACTTTTGTCAAAGATTCCGTACGTTGCAAACCACGATGAACTCGAAAAACTTGACCAGGAAGCAGCAAAAAAGCATAACGAAACCCCTGCCCTTCCAAATGAAGAACCGGAACAGGAATCCGAACAGAAACTGAGTACGCCGAATCAGTTTAACCTTCCCATTTTTGACCGTTTTACAAAAAAATATGCAAACGGCGAAGTCATAATAAGCGAATTTGAACCGGGCGAAACTTTCTATCTCATTAAATCAGGTCAGGTTCAGATTGTAAAATGCATAGGCGACAAAATCAAAAGTCTTGACATCCTTAAACAGGGCGAACTTTTTGGCGAAATGGCCATTCTGGACAATTCACAGCGAAGCGCAACCTGTCTTGCAAAAGGCCCCGTTTCATGTCTTGAATTCAACAAGGAAAACTTCAAGGCACTGGTTCTGGCAAACCCTCAAATTGTAATGAACCTGCTTAAACTTCTTTGCAAAAGAATCTGCGACCAGGAACGCCGTTTTAGGATTATTCTTATAAAAGATATACGCGCGCGCATTGCAGATATTTTTCTTATGTACAACGAAATTTACTTTGGCTCAATGAAAGACGAAAGGAATTCACAGAGATCGTTTTTTATGACAGCTTCAGATATTGCCGGATGGGCTGCCTGTCCTATTAATCAGGTCAAGGATGAACTCAACAAACTGATTTCAAAAAATAAAATCCAGATGTTTGATGACAGAATTGTGGTTATCAACATTCACGATATGAAGCGCATTGTTGACACTTACTACAATAATATTAATTCAGACTTAAAGACTACGGCCGGCAAACCTTTAGGAAAAGCACCGGCCGCAAGAGAAAGACCTGCTACTTTATCAGATACTCAACAGTCGTAACAACGCGTACATTCTTTTTTTCTTCAAGTCCCACAGCAAGATTATCTATGCTGAACAGTCCCTGTGTGGCTCTCTTTATTTTGCCTACTTTACTGCCTGAATCACGTGCAAACTGTTCTGCCGCAAGACGTGCATTCTGCGTGGCTTCTGCTATCATCGCGGGCTTTATTTCGTTGAGCCCCGTAAATTCATAGGAAATTTTGCTGTCATAATCCTGACTAACCGCGATTCCGTCTCCCATAAGCTTAAGGGAATCTGCGTGGGCGGCCTTAACCTTGTCTACCTTTGACGAACGCACCAGAATAACGTTCTTTGCAAGATAAGTATAACGGTCTGCATTTCTGTCTATGTATGGATTCACCGAATTGTCTGTAATACTCGGTGCCTGGACAGTATAATCAGAACCGTCAAGCCCGTATTCCGCAAGATATGCCTTTACTGAATCTACAGCCGTCATTACATTTTTCTGCAGAACAGCAAGATCGTTCCCGCCAAGAGTAAAAGAAAGCGGCCATACAGCAATGTCGGCATCAACTTCTTTTTCTGCAAGTCCGCGGACGGTAACGGTTCTGTCAGGTCTTGCCACTGTAGACAGCCCAAACGCCAATATACATGCAGAGGCAATAACAGAAACTGCCGCTGCAATCACGATTGTTTTGATTTCTTTCATAATACAAAAATCCCCCGTAGATTTATTCTCTTTTAAATAAACATTTAAACTGTCTTAAGTGTAACACATTTTTCACATTATTCCCATATCATATCCGTATTGAAAATTAACGGCGCGGCCATTATAGTTTAGGCATGAAAACCCTTGTAATCCAGCCGCCGCTTGTTCAGCTTAACACAGCCTATCCTTCGGGAGCATATCTTGTTTCTTTTTTCAGATCCCTTTCAGTTGAATCAAAGTGGTTCGATTTGAGTATTGAACTCTTTCACAGAATATTCTGTGCTGAAGGACTCAAGCGGCTCTTTGAACTTACCGCTGACCGTGCCCTGCAGCTTGCAGACAAAGCGCTGGATGAAGGAAATGAGACTGCGGCAGAAAACTTGCGGCGCTATATTTCACAAAAAGACGCGTGGATAGAATGGATTGACACAATCACCTCTGTTCTTGCCGACGGTTCACCGCGCTCTTCGAGGGAAGCGTGCCATAAATTTGTTTTTTCACCGCACGTACCCCGCGGAATGAGAACCGAGCGCCGCCTTTCACAACTGGACAGAATGCCTTCCACAGATGATGCGCGTTTTCTTGCCAGCATGGAACTTGCAGACCTTGCAGACTATATAACTGCAGTTTTTGACAGCGGATTTTCTCTCGTAAGATACGGGGAGTCCGTTACAATAAGTGAAGCCGCCTTTGACAGTATAGAAAAGGGAGCAGATGCACCGGTCCTCAAGGAATTTTACGCGCCTCTTCTCAAAGAAAAGTTCGGGCCGCAGTCTTCTGTATATGAAAAAATCAGAAACTCAGAAGAAAAATGTCTTGTCTGCATAAGCGTCCCTTTCGCAGGAACATTCGCGGCGGCTCTCCATACAGGACGTTTCTTTAAGGACACGTTCGGTGACAAAGTGTTTGTTTTTTTTGGCGGTGGCTTTGTAAACACAGAACTGCGTGACTGCCGCGAAAAAGCTCTTTTACGCTATACAGACGCAATCTGCTACGACCGCGGCTACGGTTCCTACAAGGCTTTTATTGACGCGGGATTCTGCAGCAGGGATTATGACAAAACGCCCCTTTACAAAATACGTTTTTTTGCAAAAGAAAAAGACGGCACGACGTCAGTAATTGACCCGGTTGAACACGACACAAAAGCAGAACAGTACGAAAATGAAATGACAGCATCGGTTATGCCAGACTTTTCTGACATAAACACTTCAAATTATCCGAGAATGATAGATGACGTTAACCCCATGCAAAGAATGTGGTCAGACGGAACCTGGCTCAAGGCATATATGGCTCACGGCTGTTACTGGCACAAATGTGCTTTCTGCGACGTAAACCTGGACTATGTTTCGGGCTACAGAATGACCTGCACCGACCGCCTGTTTGACTCACTCAATACACAGGCCCAAAAGCACGGCGTTTACGGAATACATTTTGTAGACGAAGCCATGCCGCCGGTTTCTATGAAAAGATTTGCACATCTTAACGCGGCTCAAGGGAACAGTCTGTCCTGGTGGGGAAACGTGCGCTTTGAAAAAGTATACAACCGCGACACAGCAGACTTTCTTTCATTCGGAGGGCTTACGGGTGTTTCGGGCGGCATAGAAATTGCTACGGGAAAGGGCCTGGATCATATTCACAAAGGAACAGACATTGACTCAATTGTAGGTGCATGCTGTGCTTTCAAGGAAGCAGGAATTCTTGTTCACGCCTACATGATTTACGGTTACTGGCAGGAAAGTGACCAGGATACAATAGATTCCATGGAAACTCTGCGTCAGTTCTTTGAAGCCGGCCTTCTTGATTCGTGTTTCTGGCATAAATTCACTCTTACAAGACATTCGCGCATTTACAGTGAATACAAACAGGGGCTTTACCCCGAACTTAAGGTAATTGAAGACAAATCAGCCGGAATCTTCGCCAGAAACGGCCTTCACTTCAGGGGAGAAAAAAATTCAGAAAAGTTCCGCGGCGCACTTAACTTTGCACTGGAAAGCTGGATGCACGGTGAAGGGCTCGAAAAGCGCGTAAACAAATGGTTTGACTTTGCGACACCAAAGCCGACAGTTCCGCTGGACTACATAAAAAAAGCAATAGAACGCTACGAACAAAAGCGTGATGCAGCCTACAATGCGCCGCTAAATCCACAAAAAAACTTCTGGCTCGGAGGAACCATAACGCCCTGCTGCCACAACAGATATCTTGAATGGTACTACATGGGAGAGCCTTTCAGAATTGAATGCACTGCATTAAAAGGATTCGGAACAGTACAGAAACTCAACGGTCTGCTTTGTTCCCTTAGTCCGCGCAACAAAAATGATGAATCTGTAAAAGAACTTCAGGAAGCAATAAAAAACCCCGCCGCAAAAAGACTCATGCAGTCACTGCGCGGGCGGGGTCTCGTTCAGATTTAAGGCTGTTCCGGTTATTTTTTAATGCAAACCATTGCGCCAAGAATAATCAAATGCTGTGCAAAGGAATACAGCCACCTGAGGAAGTGGTTTGCACCGCCGTTCAGGATTCCGTTTGAACCAAGGAAGTCGCTCAGTACAATTGCTACAATCCACACTATCATTACGATAAGCATAAGAATTGTATCCAGCGTACCGAATCTGTCACCAATAAAAAGTTCCAGAAGAAGGAAGATTCCGGCAAGAATTTCAATTACTGAAAATACGATGACAAGAATTTTGGCGACATCACCGTTAAAAATATTGCGGATAGCATCGATTGCAGCATCACCGCCACCCTGCAGTCCCCAGATTCCACCCACAGCGAGCATAACACCCACCGCAATGTGAAGAAGAAGCCTGCCCAAAGAAAAAGAAGAAACCTTACCCATTTTTCAAAATCTCCTTAATGGTAAAATAGTCTGCAAACTGAATTTGCAAACCCAATTTATCTTTTAATCAAAATTAAAAGCCCTGTAATAAAGAAAACCAGCGGAACAACCTCAAAAAGCACTTGCGGAACAGAAAGTCCAAAAAGCACCGCATTCTGCAAACCAAGGATTCCGAAATCAACAAGCAATCTGTAAATACTGCCTGCAAACTGAACAATAATGCCGGCCGCAATACTAATCCACGCCCCGTCACCGGTTTTGTTCCAGAGTATCATTGCCAGAAAAGCCGCAGCTCCGCCAAGCAGAAGCTTAAGAACAAACATCACAATCTGCGCTGTAATCATATTTTTTCCATTACAAAAGGTTTTTTCTTCAATGCCGAAAACACCCCGGGATCTGCACCAAAAGGAACAATACCCGGAACATCATAAAACGGGCTCACCACGACCGCGCAGTCAAGACAGTGTTCTGCAAATTCACGGTATTTTTCTTTGGGAACTTTGGGATAAAGATAAGGTCCGCGACGCTCCCAGTATTTTGTAAGAACAGTATCGTAAATGAACCAGTCCTTTTCACTTTTTGACTGGACAGCAAGAATTATATCATAAATTGAACGTGCACAGGCAGCTTCGACAGCAGCAGAAATTCTGACAGAAGAAAGAGCGAGTCCTGCAAGTGCCGCTTCGTTTTTTTCGTTGTCCAGAACTGCCAGAATAAAAATTCCCGGAGTCCAGGCAAGAGGTGGCTCTACAATAACACAGTCAGCACTACTCCACACAACGCCTTCGGGGCTCCACGGCTTCCAAAAAAAAGTTTCTTCAGAAGAAATTACAACCGCTGCAGACAAAGCCTTCTGCCTGTCATTGAAAACAAATATTTTTCTTTTTGAATCAAGTAAAGTTTCTACAGCTTTCAAAAGCCTTCCCGAAAAACATGTGGGAAAACTTCCGGTAAGTCCGCGCGAAAGAACATTCTTAAACATGGTAAAGGCGCCTGTTCCGCCCCAGCCCAAAACTGCGCGGCCTGCATCCCTGTACAAATCGGTAAGGCGCACACCTTTCTGCGTATATAAAAAAGGACCGCGTGCACGCCTGACAAAACCAAAGCGTTCCGCAATCGCGTCGTTAAGAAAATCAACTTCACTCATATTGATAAATTATAGCAGAATTCAA
The DNA here is from genome assembly GCF_016117655.1 of Treponema peruense. Lineage (NCBI taxonomy): Bacteria > Pseudomonadati > Spirochaetota > Spirochaetia > Treponematales > Treponemataceae > Treponema > Treponema peruense. The sequence goes on along the minus strand of NZ_CP064936.1, from coordinate 412,064 downwards.
AGCTCTCGTAAACGTCATTTTTTTGCAGCCTGAGCGCCGTCTGTTTTTTGCCCGCTGTTCTGGTCAGAAGCATTCTGCTCTTTTGCACCGGAATTATCTGTTCCCGCTGCAGCCGGTGCCGGTGTACTTTTCTTTGCTTTTCTGAGCTTCGGAGGACGCTTTTTGTATCTTACGACATAATTTGCCGTACAGACAAAAACAAGCATAAGTACCGTAATAAAAATTACGCGCCAGTCCTTAAGCACTTCAAGACACAGATTCAAAAGTTGCATAAAATCCATACTGTAAATATCGGAACAACACCCGCGTTTTCGGATTATTTTTTTTAACTTATGTTGACACCGTCCGCGCCTGTTGGTAGAATTCCCGCATGACAGGTATAGTAGATTATAATGCAGGCAATATAAAAAGTGTTGAACATGCACTGGAATCCCTCAAAACTCCGTACATTCTTTCAGGAAACCCGCGTGACCTTGAAAATGCAGACAGACTTATTTTCCCCGGGGTTGGAGACGCGGCCTATGCAATGAAACAGCTTAAACTTACAGGCTTTGACTCTTTTCTTAAAGACTGGGTTGCAGCAAAAAAACCACTGGCAGGAATTTGTCTTGGCTCGCAGATTGTCTTTGACTGGTCAGAAGAAGGTGATACACAGTGCCTTGGACTTCTTGAAGGAAAAATCGTGCGCTTTTCAAACCTTATTTCCCCGGAACTTGCAGAAAAAGAAGGAATAAAAATTCCGCACATGGGATGGAATGACGTAAAATACTGCAACGGAGGCTCAAAACTTCTTGAAGGAATTCCCGACGGAACAGACTTTTACTTTGTACACTCGTACGTAATTCAGCCGCAGGACGAATCTGTAATAAAAGGCTATGCAGACTACGGAATCAAAGTTCCCGCGGTTGTAGAAAAAGACAACATAACAGTATTCCAGTTCCACCCCGAAAAATCAGGAAAACCAGGACTTCAGATACTCAAAAATTTTGTAGAAAAAACCAGCCGGAGCGAATAATGCTTAAAAAAAGAATAATAATCTGTCTTGATGTAAAAGACGGAAGAACAACAAAGGGAATCAAATTCAAAAACAACATAGACATTGGCGATCCTGTAGAAATGGCCGCAGAATACTACAGACAGGGCGTGGATGAACTGGTATTTTACGACATAATGGCCAGTGCACGCGGAAGAGGCCCCATTCTTGACCTTATAGCACGCGTCGCTTCACAGGTATTCATTCCTTTTTGTGTAGGCGGCGGAATAGGAACACTTGACGACATTCGCTCAACAATACTTGCAGGCGCAGAAAAAGTTTCACTCAACTCGCAGGCTGTAAAAAACCCGGAACTCATTAAAAGCGGCGCCCGCGTTTTTGGAAACCAGTGCATTGTTCTTGGAATGGATGCTGCAAGGGATGCTTCCATGCCAAGCGGTTACAGGGTTTACATAAACGGCGGCCGTGTTGCAACAGAACTTGACGCACGCGAATGGGCACAAAAAGCCGTCTCGCTTGGAGCGGGCGAAATTGTACTCAATTCAATAGACGCAGACGGAACCCGCGACGGTTACGAACTAAATCTTACGCGCATGATAAGTGAAGCCGTTGAAGTTCCGGTAATAGCATCTGGCGGCGGCGGAACACCTGCACACCTGACAGACGTTCTTACCAAAGGAAAGGCCGATGCAGCTCTTGTAGCAAGCATGGTACATTCCGGAGACTACACGGTGGGATCAATCAAAAAATCCCTTGCGCATTCCGGAATTCCCGTAAGGCTTACCGACTAGACGATAGCACCTTCGTAAACAAGTCCCTGTTCGCCGTCTATAGAAATTGAAAGATTGTCTTCCAGAATCTTAACGGCGTCAGGTACATTCTGTATATAAACAAGCGATTTGTTTACCAACCGCAGGTTTTCTTCAGAAATATCACTTCCTGTTTCGGACACAACACCGTCAACTATCCTTAAAACAGGAATCATTTCTTCTGTAATTCTGTCGCAGACAAGTATAGTCTTGTGGCTGAGTCTGAGAGTTTCTTTCAACTCCAAAAAATTCTGGACATGAATAACACGGCCGCATACTTTTTGCTTTGCACTGTCTGAATAACCAAAGACTGTTCCGCGGGCAATAATGTTTCCTACAACAAGAACACGTATTGTATTTGCCATAAGAGGGCTCGAAAGCGGAATTCCTGCGCACATTACAACCCTGTCAGAAAGTTTTACAAGACCGTTGTCTATTGCAAGTTTTACCGCATTTTGAATCATCATGTCAGAGTCGCCCGCAATTCTGCACAAAACAGGAGTAACGCCCCACTGTATCATAAGCTGGCGCTGCACTTTTTTATCAGGCGTTACGGCAATAACTATCTGCTCTGGTCTGAAACTACCAATCATGCGGGCTGTGTTTCCGTGAAGCGTCGGTATTATTATGGCGCGGGCTTTTATGTTTTTTGAAAGTTTGTATGCACTGTGAGCAACCATGTGTCCTACTTCAACTCCGGGAACATAAGCAGAGTCAACGTAGCGCATGTGCTCCTTATACTCGGCTGAATCTTCTGTCGTGCGTGCAATAAGAGCCATGGTTCTTACAGACTCAACAGGATATTTACCGCCGGCAGTTTCTCCAGAAAGCATTACGGCATCTGTTCCGTCAAAGACAGCATTTGCAACATCAGTAAGTTCTGCGCGGGTTGGCCTAGGGTTTACAATCATGGAGTCAAGCATCTGTGTTGCGGTAATTACAGGCTTACCGGCGGCACGGCAGCAGCGTATAATTGCTTTCTGTGCCAAAGGAATTTTTTCTGTAGGAAGCTGAACCCCCAGATCTCCGCGTGCAACCATAATTCCGTCTGACTCACGGGTAATTGCTTCTATGTTGTTAAGACCTTCTTCGTTTTCTATTTTGGAAATTACGCGTGCATTTGCTCCAAGCGACTTCAGATATTCCTTAATCTGAACAACTTCTTCGGGGAAACTCACAAAACTTGCGGCAACAAAGTCAATGTCCTGTGAAGCACCGAATTTAAGGTCTTCGCGGTCCTTTTCGCTCATAATGGGAAGACCGGCATGAACTCCTATAAGGTTTACGTTTTTGCGGCTTCCGAAAGTTCCTGCATTTGAAGCCGTACAGAATATTTCGCCGTCTTTTACACAATCAACAACAAGTTCAATAAGGCCGTCGGCTATAAGAACCTTCATTCCGCTTTTGAGTTTTTGAGGTGCTTCTTTCCACGAAACAGAAATATGACACGGAGTTGAGCCTTGCGCATTTGTACAAAGAGAATCATCTGCGGTAATAGTCACTTTGTCACCTGCAGAAACAGAAATTATTTTGTTATCTTCTGTCAGTCCTGTGCGGATTTCAGGACCTTTTGTATCAAGAAGGATTGCAACAGGAATATCAAGTTCGGCCGAAACTCTGCGGACTCTTTCCATTGCCTGCTTGTGCCAGTCATAGGTTCCGTGCGAAAAATTAAAGCGGGCAATATTCATTCCAGCCTGAATCATCTGACGTATGGTTTCGTCATTGTCGCAGGCCGGACCAATGGAGCATACAATTTTTGTCTTACGTGTCTGCATAATTTTCCTCGTTTAATTTTATTCGGCAATATAGCGCGCCCTGTTTGTATCGGTTTCAAAAACATCAACTGCATAAAGATGAACATCGCTTTTGGCATCCAAAGCCAGCGACGGGATTTGCTGCAAAATTGCCCTGTAAATGTAAACGGCAATGCGTTCGGCACTGGGGTTCTGGTCAAATTCTTCTATATCATTCAGATTTGTGTGGTCCAAGGAACCGCATACAGCACGCAGCGCTTTCTTTAATTCCGTAAAATCAAGAAGCATTCCGCCGCCGTCAAGGGATTTTCCTCTGGCGTGTGCATAAACTTTGTAATTATGGCCGTGAAGGCTTTCGCATTTTCCGTGATAATTTTTTAAATAATGAGCCGCACAAAAACCGGCTTCTACTCTGACTTCAAACATAAGCAGAGTATACCATTTTTTTTGCTTTTTTTCCATTAAGAGAATATAAAAAAAGAAGGCTGCCCGTTTTTTTGGGACAGCCTTCTCTTTGCCAAGGGCGCAGATTATTTTTCTAGAATAAATTCTACGCGGCGGTTTTTCCAGTTGACGTTTTTGTCCTTGCGGTCTGCAACCGGTTCGGAACCACCCTTTCCGTCAACAGAAAGTCTTGAAGATGAAACACCAAGTTTGACCAGCTGGTCCTTAACGTACTGTGCGCGTTTCTGTGACAGCGGTTTAAGAGCCGGACCCCATCTGTTTGGATTGTCCACTTCCTCTTCTTCCATTGTTCCGGTAACGCTGTTTGCGTGGCCAACAACAGTAACTTTGTAGTCACCGAACTTCTTGAGAATATCCGCAATTCTTTTGAGAACGCGCTCGTTATTGTCTGCCTGCTCCTGTGTAATTCCGGCTTTGGTAACCTTTCCGTCTGCGCCAAGAACCTGCACTCCAAAGTCTGCATTGTCACTTCTGAAAATAATTGAAGGTACCTGCATCTTGAGTTTGTTTCCGTCGCGTACAACAAGAACATCAATGCTTATTTTTCCTTCTACCGAATTCTTCATTCCAAGATCATCAGAAGCAGAGAAAACATAAGTGTAGTCTTCTGCAGACTGAACAAGTTCGCCGTTGTTACCGCGTCCATCCCAGATAATGCGCTCTGTAATCGTAGACTTTCCGCTTGTCTTCCAGAACTGGTTGCCGTTTCTGTCATTAATTACAAACGACCAGTTTTTAAGATTTGCAAGTGTCTGGCAGCCGAGTCTTATAAACAGATCATCATCGTTGCCGTCATTGTCAGGACTAAAGTAGCGTGGGGCTGTTTTTACGGTAAGGTTCGGCTTTTCTGCAGTACAGATAAATGCCGAAGACGTTGCGTCAACAGTATTTCCCTTTTCATATTCAATGTGAAGTTTTCCTGTAAATGTTCCGTTTGCAACAGAACCATCGTCGCAGTCTCCTGCCCATACAATAGAAGCCGGCAAATTCTTCTGGTCTTTGTCAGAGAAGCGCTTTACAGTCTTTCCGTCAGAAGAAACCATGTCAAAAGTCCATGCCGAGATTCCCTCAGAAAGTGAAGTCTTTACGCTGAACTTCTGTGTGTCAAGAACACCGTCGCCGTTCGGAGAGAAGCCCTCATACTCGTTGGTAACATAGGCGCTTACAGCACGTGCATCAACGCGTATTCCCTTTATGGAAGCAGATGCTCTGTTACCGGCCGCGTCCTTTGTCCAGACTGTAAGTTCATACTGGCCGTCGGGTACTTTGTTTCCGCTTTCGTCGGTTCCGTCCCATGCAAAGTCAGTTACTTTTCCGTTCTGCCATGTGAATGTCCTTACGGCAGCTTTTTTTGCAGAAGACTTGATTTCTGCAGTCCAGCGTACTTCAGCTGAACAGTTTGCAACACTAACAGGAATTGTCTGTCTTGAGCTTATTCCGTCCGGAGAGAAAACCGTGTACGGAGCGGCAATTTCTATAACAGGAACCTGTGTATCCAGAACAAATGTCTGGCTTGAAGCAGAAGCTTCTGTTCCGCTTTTTGCAACAGTCTTAATCTGCGCAGAATAAATTCCGTCAGAACTTCTTGTACCGCTTTCGGTCATTCCGTCCCAGACAACAGAAGACGGCAAGTTGCCCGAACCTGAATATGTTTTTACAACAGTGCCGTTTGAATCAGCAATATCAATTGTATAAGACTCAATTCCGCTAGAAGCCTTTGCTTTAGGGAACAGCGTAAGCGTATCCTGAGAGCCGTCACCGTTCGGAGAGAAAGCTGCCGGTGTAACAGAAAGCACAAGTTCAGTCTTGCTTGTGTCAAGAATAACAGGTTCACCGGCTGAATATATGGCCCTGTTTCCTGTATTTTCTGAAACTTCAACTTCGTAAATATATTCACCGTCTGCAACAAGCTGGCCAGCAGCATCGGTTCCGTTCCATTCAACACTTTCGGGAAGAGCCGTACCAAAATCAAATTCTTTTACAACAGACTTGTCGGCAGCAATAATTCTTCCCTTCCAGAGTTTGTCTCCTGTCCATGAAGGTTCAACCATACTCTGCTGGAAAAAGCTTATGCTGTCAGAACCGTTGAACACCTTTTTCTGCGGAAGAGCAATTGTAGCGCGCGGAACAGTATTGTCCAGAACAAATACCGGTGAAAGCAAAGGTTCGGGTTCGTAACCGTTGGAATAGCGTGCGGTAACTTTTGCACGGTATTCACCTTCTTCCAGTGCCGAACCGTCATCCCCGTTACCGTCAAATTCAATAACAGACTTGGGATCGTTCTTTCCGGAATAAGTGCGCACGACACTTCCGTCATTCTTTCTTACAATTTCAACCTTCCATTCAGATAGTTCATTTACTTTTGAAGTAGGAGCCGGAATAACTACATTGAACTTCATTACCTTTGTTCCGACAGAAGCAGCCGGTGCAAAAAATCTTGAACCGTCAATTGCAATCTGTGTCTGCGGCTTTTCTGAAGAATAAATTATGTTTGTAATGACAGCCTTGTCAGAAACGTTACCTGCAGCATCGGTAGAAGAAATCTCATAATTGTAGATTCCGTCGGCAACAACAGAACCAGAATTATCGCTTCCATCCCATTCAATTGTAAGTGGCTCTGAATTTTCAAAACTGAACGAACGAACGGTTTTTCCGTCTGCATCAGTAATTTTTGCAGACCAGAGATTTTCCTTGGAACCGCTCTGTTTGATTCTGAGCTTTGACTTGGCACCTTCACCAAAAGTTTTGTCACCGGCCGGAATCTGCGCAAGTTCAATAAGAGGTGCTGTATTGTCTACAATAACCTGCAGTTTTGAAGTTGTTGCGCTGTTACCGTTGTCATCAGTAGCACTGAACTGATAGTAATAAATTCCGTCGGGCGCAATTGAACCGTCATCAAAAAATCCGTTCCAGATAATCTTTGAAGGAATCTCAACGCCCTGTTTTGGAGTAATGAGCGACTTAAAGAATGTTTTAAAAGTAATGCGCTCTGGAAGTTTAACCTTGTTACCTATTGTACGGACAGTTTCGCCCTTTTCGTTAGAAATGGTAAAACTCCATTCGTTAACGTAACGCCTTTCTTTTATTCTGAGCGGAACTTCAAGCGAATCCTGGATTCCGTCGTTGTTGGGTGAAATATAAACCGGTGCACGTTCTGCAAAAACAGGAACGGCCATAAACATTCCCGAAAGAATCAGGACTTTTCTTACTATATTATTTAACTTTTTCATCGAAACTCACCTTATTCCTCGTCCCAAAGATAAATTTCAGGAGCATCGGTATCTTCCATTCCAAGATCCATTCTGGCGCCGGCACTCACGGCATGAATTCCTCCGTAAAGGTTCTGCCATGCAAACGAAGGGGAAATTTCACTTTTTGCCCAGTTGTCATTGTTTTTGGAAATTCCGCTGGAATTGATTGCAAACTTGAACGAAAGTCCAACGCTCGGACAGCTTACACCGCGGGAACCGCCTGCCGCCATTTCACGAACATTTGCCTGCCATGAAACAGAAAGTTCCGCGATTTTTGCATAACTCAAACCAAAACCAAAGTCAAAAACCGCATTCTGGAATGTAGGAACGCTCAAATCTACACTAAAGCCGCCCGTAAGTTTTTTTACATCAAAAAGGGTTGCGGCAAAAGAAACACGCGGTGTTACAATTCCGGGGAATCCTGAACTTTCTGCATCAACGTCAATTCCGATAACATCATATCCGACTGCAGGTTTGCCAAGATTAAGGAACGCAACGCCAAGCCGCGGTGACTTAAGGAATTTAATGTCATCAAAGACATAGAGCGCGCCCAAATCTGCACCTACGCTAAAGTCCGAACCTTTACCGGTGTAAAAGCCCGTGTACATGTTCATTCCTACAGAAAGTTTTTCATTCACTTCCTTTGACACGCCGAATCTGAGCGTAAGAACATCGCGCACGTTAAGACCGTTGATGTCAGAAAAAATTCCGTGAACATCACCGCTGAACACAACCCACCTTGAAGGCACAATCAGTCCAATCTGAAAAGCTCCGCCAACACTTGAGTCCGCGGACTGTTCCAGATCGTTTTTATTTGTGTTAAAAAACATTGTTCCGCTAAGGTCAAGATTAATGCGCTGGCTCAATGCGGTGAGTGCCGGGTTATAGGCAGAAGAAAGAGCCGATACACTGAACAAAGGTCCGCCCGAAGCCGAAGCTGCCCCTGTCATAAGATCAGGACTTGCCAGGCGGTATAAATCTTCACCGGCAAACGGCGGGTTGTACGCAAAAAGACTTGAAGCCGTAAGCGCGGCAACAAATGCAAATATAATTCTTTTCATTAATTCCTCCTGATAATGAATAAGATTATTCAAACATTTTGTTATAGTACATAGAATTCAAACAACTAGTCAAGACAAAAGTTTCTGTTCGACTGCATCAATAACCTGGTCCGGTGTACTGGCGCCGGCAGTAATTGCAACAGTCTCCAGATCAAAAAAAACGCGCGGAATCTCATCCTGGTTTTCTATAAGGGCTGCATTTTTACAGATAGACGCGGCCGTTTCAAAAAGCCTGCGCGTGTTTGCAGAATTTTTTCCGCCAATAACAAGTATTCCGTCTGCCTTACCCTGCAAATCCCTGAGTGCATTCTGCCGTTCCATTGTAGCAGAACAGATAGAATTAAAAACCTGAATATCAGCATTTTTTTCCTTTAGAATTTGTGCTATTGCAGAAAATTCATCCGGGCTGAACGTAGTCTGGGCAATAAGAACCGACTTTTGAGGAATCTCAAGTGCAAGCGCTTCGCGTGTGTTTTCTATGACAATCGCCTTTCCGTCAGCATAAGCACTTATACTCACAACTTCGCCGTGGTTTCTGTCACCGGCCACAATAACCGTAAAACCACGCGCGGCCCATTCTGCAGCTCTTTTCTGGCTCAGATGAACGCGGGGGCATGTTGCATCAAGAACAATCTGTGCCCGGTCTTCCAAATCTTTCATAACTGCAGGAGTAGTACCGTGCGCGCGAACAACAACCACACTGTTTTTGTCCACAACAGACAAATCGCGCGCGTCAAGAACACTCATTCCGCGATTTTCCAAAACACCCAATACCGACGGATTGTGAATAAGCGGCCCCAGGGTAAAAACTTTTTTATCTGTACCGGCATTTTCATCAAGAGCCCTGAACGCAGTTTCTACAGCGCGTCTTACGCCCATACAGTAACCCAGAATTCTTGCACGAATTACTTTCATTGAATATCTCCGGCGCATTTTCCTTAACAAAAAAACCGCGCCGTAACATAAAGTCATTGGCGCGGTCAGTATAGCAGATGAACGTCCCTTACTGAGCGTCCGTCATTGTCAGAACATTTTTGTTTGGTTCTGACTTTTTCTTGTTTTCTCCATTCCAGTTGCGGCGTACAAATTCAATGAATCCCGAACTGATAAAGATAGAAGAATAACAGCCCGAAACAAGACCCACGGTAAGAACTTCGGCAAATGTCTTGATTGAACCTTTTGTAAATACAAGAAGCGCAATTGCAGCAAACAAAGTAGTTACTGTTGTAATTATAGAACGTGTCATTGTTTCAGAGATAGATATGTTTAGAATATCACTGAAATTCTTTGTATCCAGAGTCTTCGTATTCTCACGGAGGCGGTCAAGAATAACAACAGTTGCGTTGATTGAATAACCGAAAATCGTAAGAATAGCAGCCAGTGTTGTAGTAGAGAATTCAATCTGTGTCCAAGTTATGAAAGTAAACATAATAAGACAGTCATGAACAAGCGCTATAATTGAACCAAGTGCAAAGTCCCAGTGGAAGCGGATTGTTGCATAAAGCCAGATCAAAAGCAGTGTAACAAATGCAAGAACAATAGACTTTACAGCAAGTGAACTTGACATCTGTGAACCGACAAAATCTGTCTTTACAGTAGCAACATTATCTGCACCGAATTTCTCGCGCAGGGTAACAACTATAGAATCCTGAAGTTCCTTTACAGAAGCTTCTGTTTCGGGCATAGCTGCACGAATCTGGAAACTGGGGTTTGACTTGTCACCAAGAGCCTTGACTTCTACATTCTTTCCTTCAAGGGCGGCGCGTACAGAGTCAATGTTTACAGAAGAATTTTCTTCAGGAACATAAAGGCGGTAAACGCTGTCAGAAGTAAGACGTGCAGAAACGGCACTGTCAGTATAAATTCCGTAAGAATCTGCATTTGCAGAAGCAACAACTTTTGCAATGACCCCCTCTACAGTAGAAAGGGCATTGGCCATATCCTGAATTGTAGGATTCTGTCCGTAAGTAAAGGTTCTTGTTTCATTTTCTGCACCAGTTCCACTTATAACAAGTGAAAGTCCTGTGTTTGTAGTTTCTACAGAAACAGTAGCAGATCCCTTATAAGAAAGTTCCATTACTGCAGGAGCAATGCGCACTTCTTCTACAAGACCTGGAACGAAATCAATACCAAAATTAATTCCGCGAACAAAAAACCCTATGATACCAAATAAAATAACAGCGCAGCTAAGAATCGCGCAGACCGGAAAAGCCTTGTTAAATTTCTTTACCGTTTTCATTACTTAATCCTCCAGCCGATGCTGATATTTTTCTTATGAATAACTTCTGTCTGGAAGTCGAACATAAGGCGTGATACGACAAGAGCTGTAAATACTGTCGAAACAACACCTATCGCAAGGCTGACCGCAAAGCCCTGGATTGCTCCCGAGCCAAGCTGAGACATGAAGATAGCAGCTATGAACGTAGTGATGTTTGAGTCCATAATAGCCCAGAACGCGTTGTCAAATCCCATTGAGATAGAAGCAGCACGGTCTTTTCCAAGCCTGCGTTCTTCCTTGATTCTCTCAAAGATAATTACGTTTGCATCTACAGCCATACCGATTGTAAGAATCATACCGGCGATTGTAGGAAGTGTAATCGTAAGGTTGAATGCGCTCAAAATACTGAACATGATATAAAGGTTAAGAATCTGAACAACACATGCGTTGACTCCGGCTCCCTTGTACCAGATGAGCATAAAAATCATTATTGAAGCAAGACCTACAGCAATTGCAAGAAGTCCCTGACGAATGGCCTGGTCTCCGAGAGAAGCACCGATAACTTGCTGGCTCTCTACAGAAAGAGGAACATCAAGCCATGCAGTCTGCAAAACCTTGCGCAGATTCTGTGCTTCCTGCTGACCGAATCCGTCTATGGCAACCTGACCGCCGGTAATAGCTGTCTTGATTCTTGCGTTTGACTTGATTTTATTGTCGCTTACGATACAAAGATTTTCACCCACATGGGCACCTGTAAATGTACCGAAAATTTCGGCTCCTTCGGAGTCAAGTGTAAAGTTAACCTGCGGCTTTCCGAATTCATCAGAACCGACTTCAGCAGATTTGATGTGTTTTCCGTCAAGTGCAATTTCTTTCTTTACAACAATGAAACCCTGGCGCTGGTCAAGACCGTAGGCATCTGTTGTATAGAATCCCATTACTTCGGTATCTGCCGGAATAATGGAAGAATCTATAAGATTTCCCCTTGAGTCAAATGTTGAATCCATGTGGTTGTAATAGTAATTGTTGAACGCACTTGTTGCTTCCATATCTGCGAGGCGGAAGTTAAGAATTCCACGTCCCTGGATAATAGAATTTATCTGGTCTGCTTCTGCAGAACCAGGAAGTTCAATGTAAATTCTGTCTTCCCCCTGCTGGCGGATTGTAGGAGAAGAAAGACCAAAGCGGTCAATGCGACTTGTAAGTGTATCTACAGCCTGTGTCATTGCCTCTGCTCTGAGTTTTTCTTCATCTGCAGAAGCTGAATCACCTGCATTTGCTACAACAGCGTCAAGGTCGGCCTTTACGATAACATTCATACCACCGCTCAAATCAAGTCCGAGCTTAACGGAATTCTTGTAATAATTCTTGACCTTAAGGATTCTGTCGCGGTAACGTCCTTCAATAAAGTTTACAAGTTCAAGCTGTGAGCCAAAAGAAGAAAGTGCATCCTTGAGTGTAAGAGGAGACGGAACTTCCTGCTCTGCAAGCTTAAAGTTCTTTGCAGCCTGTTTTGCAAGCCAGTTCTGGTCTTCAGAAACAAGTACTGAAGGATCAGCCTTAACGGCATTTACAAGGTCGCGCATATCACTTGCAGCTTTTGCGCTTGAATAGTCTTTAATGCTCTCGAGTGAACCAAGTGCAAGTGCCTGCTCTTCCTTCGGAGTGCGTACGTACCAACTCAGTGAAGGCCACAGGAACGCAAAGCACATCGCAAGGACGGCAAGAATAAAAATAAAACGGGATTTTTTACTCATCTTTCTTTTCTCCGGATTCTGCAGTCGGTTCCGCAGTTTCCTCGGGTTTATTTTCAGAAGTTACTGCTTCAGCTACCGGCTCTTCTTTCTTTGCCTTTTTTCCGAACAGTGATTTCTTTTCGGCAGGTTTTGCCGGTTCTGCAGGTTTGTCTGCGATAACTGTAGCAATTGCAGTACGGTTGAATTCTACTTCGGCACCGCTTTGTACCTTTACAATAACAGTACGTTCTTTTGTTGAAGAAATAACTCCGTGGATTCCACCGATAGTAACAACCTTATCTCCCTTTTTGAGAGCATCAATCATCTTCTGTGTTTCCTTCTGCTTCTTGTTCTGGGGACGAATCATGAAAAAGTACATGATAAGCACAATAAGAATAAGGGGAAGCATCATTCCGAATCCGCCGCCGGCAACACCGGTTGCAGGAGCAGCTGTCTGAAGTAAAAATGGAACAAATGACATATTGATTTCCTTCCTTTTTTAAAGATAGTAGTAGCGTTTAGAATAACACTAATTTTTGTAGATGACAAGTGTCGAAGTTGAATTCTACTTTCCCAAAAGGGAATTTAATTCTGAATTGAGGCGCAGAACTTCTGTATTGAGAGGATCAAGGGCTACAACCTGCTTGAGATAGTATTGGGCGCGCCTCCAGTCCTTTTTTGCATAGTAAATTTTATACAGCCGGAACAAAGCGTCCCTGTTTCTTGGGTTTGCAGTAAGGCTTGAACGCAGGTCACCAAGAATTTCATCCTCTGTGGCACCAAAAAAACTCCTCTGGTAGTACAAAAAACTTTTCATGCGCGCCCCGGAACCGTCCATGAGCGATGCTATCATCTGCTTTGCAAGGGAACGCTGGCCTGTTGCAACCAGAACCTTTATGTAAGCCTGCTGTGCCGCCTCACTTTGCGGGGCATTTTTGTACATTCTGTCGGCACATTCCGTTGCTTCGGTAAATTTTGACAGGGCAAGACAAATATCTATGTGGTTGCTGATAATTTCAGAATCAGAAGAGCGGCCCATAATTCCAAGGCTCATTGTGTATGCCTTCTGCCACTCACCTTTTCTTATAAGTTCCGAAATGCAAATTTTTGCAGCAGAAAGACTGGATGGGTCCTGTTCAAGAACTTTCTGTGCAATTTCAAGGGCATCCATTCCATTTATGGAAGTATTTGCAGAAGACGCAATCTGGGCTGCCAGAAGAAGCACTTCACTGTCCCCGGGGTAAAGGTTCATTGCAGACGCAATTGTTTCGGAAGCCGCCGTATTGTTTTTGTTCCAGTCACGCTGAAGCCTTGCGCGAAGAACAAGATAATTCTTTGAACTTACATCGTTTCTTGCATAGGCGTCCAGAAGTGAAGCGGCCCTTATAAAATCACCCTTTTCCATGAGAATTCTTGCCCTGAACAGAACATAGCGCAGGTTTTCGGGTTCAAGGGACAAAACCCTTACGACATAGGACTCTGATTTTTCCATTTTGCCCAATGCAAAAGAAGATTCTGCACAAATTTCCAAAAGCTGTACATTCTGCGGATAAGAAGAAAGCAGTTCTTCTGAAAGGGCAAGGGAGCGGCTCATGTCACCGCGAAGAAAAAGCGTTTCTGCAAGGGCAAATTTTACCTCAAAGACTTCGGCGGCATACTTCCGGCACTGTTCAAAGTAAGAAAAAGCCGCATCATAGTCTTTGCGCGCCGACTTGAGTTTTCCCAAAAGATAATTTGCAAGAACAGAATCGGGGCGCATGGAAAGAGCCTGACTGAGTGACTGTTCTGAAACATCGTAGTAATCACTGCGGTCTACCCCTGAAAGAAGTACCAGCGAAGGCAGCAGTATTGTAAGAAAGTCTGAATTCCCGGTACTTGAGTCATAGATTCCACGGCGGGCACTGTCAATTGCGCCCATATAGGGATTAACGGTATCTGACTGCGGAACATCCCAGGTTACCTGCTCTGACGGCCACACAATGTGCATTATTTCGGCGCAAACTGCCAGCAAAACGCGTTCGTTGGTTTCGTATTCTTCCTGAACGCTCTTGTGAAGAAGTGATGCCGCCTGCCTGAGCGTCTTGGGGGAACCAATTTCAACAAGTTCCATTACGCGGCTGCTTATTGACGAAAAATAAGCACGTGATTCTTTTCTTGAAGAAGGAATTGTTACGGTAACAACGCTGTCATCAGACGGAATTTTTGATGTTCCGTCCGGCTTTGGCGTACTTGCGCAAGAGAAAAATAGCAAAGGTACCGCAAAAAGAGCAGAAAAAGTTATTCTGCCTTTCCCTCTTGACATCAGATTTGTGCCTCTCCCTGGGAATCATCCTGCATGTAGGGAAAATCCTTGTTGTGTCTTTTCTGGACAATAAAAATGAGTATGAGCCCTATGCCCAGAAAAACAAGAATAAGCGGCCAGCACTGTGAAATAAAACGCCTGAATGAAAACGGAACAACTCCCATCGAAAACAGAAGGAATATTGCCCCAAGACCAATGAACATAAACGCAGGGAACAAAAATACCGTACGAAGGCGACCATACCTAATAAAATCAGCCGGAATAAGCATAATTCCGAATACAAGAAGAGAAAACGGCCACATCTGTTTAATACTAAGGCTTATTACACCGATGTCCATAAGAAAAGCAAGCACTGCAGAAACAACAGCCGTAAGTCCCAGCGAAACACAGAGACTGCTTTTTGTAAAGGCAATGGCAATAAAAAAACAGATTTCACCGAAAGCAAGAAGAACAACGGGTCTTATAATTGAAATATTGCTTCCTTCAAATATTTTTTTAAGTGAAAGGGCAATTCCCGCAAGAAGCAGAACAAAACCTACTGCAAGAATTATATTGGAACGTACGGTTTCCTTTGTCTGGGGAATCACAAAGAATTTTCTTTTACCGCCGGAATTTTTACTGTCTGTCATATATTTCACCCTACGAAACTACTAGAAAATAGGCTATGCGCCACTATAAGAATACAATAACTTTGGGTTCTTGCCAATAACTTTAACGTTTGCTACAATTAAGTTATGTTCCAAAAAGCAATTACAGCAGTTACCGCGGCCGTTCTCTGCGCGCTGCTCTGCTCCTGTTCACCCAAAGCCCCTTCAGCAAGGGAAACCGGAATAAAAAATTTCAAAAACACACAGAAAAAACTCAATGAACTTCTTCTGAGAAACGATCTCTCAAAAGAAACGCGGTATGCAGTGGTAAACAGAATTGCAAACAACATGCTTTCTGTAAAAGACTATACAAACCTGATAGTTTTTCTGACTGAATGGGCCGAAGACCACCCCGACGACCCGTACAATGCCTACTGGCTTCTGATGACCGCATATGCATATCTTGAAAATGATGCAGAGCCGATTGCAGAATATTATTTTGAACGCATAATCAACAACTACAGCGACCTTAAAATTCAGGGTAAGTCAATTCACTTTCTGTGTCTGCAGCACCTTATCCAGATAAGCAAAAGTTCTGCAAACAAAATATCTTACTTTAACCAGCTTATTTCACGATTTCCCAATAACGTAAGCATAACCGAACTTTACTACCGACTTGCCATCGAATACGAAAATGAAGGTGAATGGAACCAGGCAATCAGAACATACACGCTTTTCCTTGACCAGGACGACGCTTCCACGATTCAGATTGCGGGGGTTCCGAACGCATTTCTTAAGGCAAAACAGCTTATCGACTTCAACAATTCTTCAAAAGACTGGACCTTTGAGTCGCTGGATGCCCTTGTTACAGCAGTAAAACGCGCAATCTCGAACTACAATTACAAGGCACTGGATCGCTACAAGTCAAAGGTAAACTTTTTTGCCATGTCATGGCGGCAGGATGAAACCGACACGAATGCCCAGGAAAACTTTTCAATGCGTTCCTTTATGCGCGGAAACAGAATACGCTACAGTGCCGAACTCGACAGTACTTCTTCACCGACAGAAGCATACTTAAGGACAACAGGCTGGAGCAATTACGTTAACGTCTGGTACCTTTACTTCAGAAAAGTAAACTTCCCTGCAGACCCAGAAATTCACGGAAGATGGGAATGGGCCGGAATCTACTTTGGTGAGAAGCTCTGATGCTGCACAAAAAGCGCTGCATTTTTTTTCTGTGCCTGATTGCCTTTTCCACGCTTTTTGCAGAAGGACCGCGCAGAAAAAAACTGGAACTTCCCGGCGCAGACAGTCCGCTTACAAAAAAGTACCGCGATAACTATCTTACCGACGCAGGCCGCAAGTGGCTCAGAGAAGTGTTGTACAATTCTGCACCGTACCGCCCTTACATAAGAGCGCAGTTAAAAAAGCGCAGACTTCCCATGATTCTGCAGTATCTTCCCATAGTAGAGTCGGACTATAAAGTACATGCCGTGTCAAAATCGGGTGCGGCCGGAATGTGGCAGTTTATGGAAAACAGTATGAGCCCTTATCTGAAGAAAAATTACTGGTACGACGAACGGTTTGACCCGTGGAAGGAAACTGACGCTGCACTTTCAAAACTTGCAGACAATTACAAAATGTTCGGAGACTGGTCATTTGCACTTGCGGCATACAACATGGGAGCCGGCGCAATATCACGCACAATAAAGGAACATCAGGGTAAAACCTACTGGAATCTTGCAGAAAACGGTGACATAAGAAGCCAGACCGCAATGTATGTTCCAAAACTTCTGGCCGTAGCAGACATAATAGAAAACGCAGAATATTACGGCCTTATAGACATTGGCGCGATAGACAAAATAATAGAGGGAAAAGCCCCTGAACAATACTCTTACCTTCGCATAACAGGAAAAATAAGCCTTTCAGAAATAGCCGCCGCAACAGGAATAGATTTGGAAACACTTATCTTCCTGAACCCTGCCCTTTTGCATGAATGCACACCTTCCAAAGAAACATACAGGCTCAGGCTGCCATACGGAAGCGCAAAAAAAGCGGCCGAAGACTTAAAAAGGCGCTGACAAAACAGAATATTGTGCCAGCGCCTTTATATTGAACACAAAACTTTTTTAGAAAAGAATCAGACCTTGAACTGGTCCAGCTTCTGTTCAATAGAATTGATATTTGAACGGGTTTCTGTTGCAAGGTCCGAAACACTCTGTGCTGCAGTGCTGATCTGCTGTGCTCCGGCTGCCATTTCGTCCATACTTCCTAGAATTGTCATGGAAATCTGCTGTACACTTACAATATTGTTCGTAACATTAACAATATTGCTGTTCATTTCACCCGACTTTGAAGCGACTTCACTGGCCTGGTCACGCATTTTTGCAAGAGATTCAAAAATATTGCGTGAAGCACTTTCCTGCTCGCCCATTGCACTTCCTATTTCACGTATTACGCCGTCTGTGTAGTCAAGGCTCTGGACAATGGCACCAAAAGCCGACTGGGAATCCTTTGAAAGCGAAACAACGTTCTTTATGGAAGAAGTTATGCCGCTGAGTTCCGCATGGATATTCTTTGACTGCTTTGAACAGTTTTCTGCAAGTTTTCGTATTTCATTGGCAACAACAGAAAATCCTTCGCCTGCCTTACCTGCATGGGCCGCTTCAATTGCAGCATTCATGGCAAGAAGGTTTGTTTCTGAAGCAATCTGTGCAATAATGGCGTTTGCCTGAACAAGGCTCTTTGACTCCTCTGAAATTTCATTAACCTTGTGGTCAACGTCTACCAGTTTTGTCTTTCCTATCATAACAGTAGACGAAAGTTCCTTGAAGCTGTCTGTCATTTTCTGTACAGAATTGGAAACCGACGTAATGTTGCCGAGCATTTCTTCGATTGCGGCAGAAGATTCGTTGATGTCGTTGGACTGAAGGCCTATAAGATCTGCAAGTTGCTTGAGTCCTACTGCACTTGAAGAAATAACGTCAGATGTATTTGTAACGGCATTTGACTGGTTTTCTGACTGCTTTCTTACGCCTTCAATATTGGCCATAATCTGGGCTGTTGCACTTGCTGACTCCTGGGAATTTGAACTGAGGTTTTCGCCGATTGCAGTAAGGGATTCCTGAGCAGCCTTTATTTCGCGCACAATTCCCTGCAGAAGTTCAATAAAGTTGTTTACATAGTTAGAAAGGCGTGAAAATTCGTTGTTTCCGCGTACAGGAAGTCTAAAGGTAAGGTCGGCTTCTCCCGACGAAAGATTTTTTACTGCAGACTCTACTTTGCGCAAAGGATTGAATGCAACCTTGTCCAAAAGCATTACAAATACAAAAATCATTAAACTTGCGCAGATAAATGCAACAAGAATAAGAGGTGCAAAAATGTGAATGGAAACATCAAATACAACATCAATCTGCTTTCCCATAAACATTGTTGTAAGGAAGTTGCCTTCAGAATCTTCTACAGGAAAATAATAGCCCAGATAACCGCGGCCGTTTATTTTTGTGGTCATCAAAGTTGAATCGCCCTCTTTTGCGGCAAGAACAGGCGCGTTGTTTTCAAGAATAGTGTCTGTCATTCCTTCTATTGAAGAATAGGCACGGCGGTCTCCGTCAAAAACAGTCACGTCGTTTCCTGTACAGTCGCTTATAAATTCAACCATGTCGTAATCTGCTGCCGCCTTTTTAATTACAATAGCACCGACAATAACGCCGCGGTTGCGTACAGGAACTGCACTTACTGCATAAATATTTGTTCCAAGTTTAATAAGTTCAGAAGAGACTGTTCCATGTACGCCAGACTCATACAAATCGTTTCCGGAATCGGCATGAGATCCTTCAGACAAAATTATGGCTCCATTTTTGTCCAGAAGGGTAATACATTCAAGATTGTAAGCTGAAACGGCATTTTCAAAGAGTTTTGAGGCGTAAACATCATCGTCTGATTCCCATGCCCCCGAGGCTTCGTATTCAAACTTAACAAAACTTGCAGTATTTTCGAGTTCGCCCTTCATTGTATTCATTTCGTCTGACACAATATAGGACTGTGTTACAAGTTCGTCAGAAAAATAAGACTTAAGGCCGGTTTCTAGCCTTAAATAAACCAAAACGAACAGAATTACCGAAAAAAGTGTAATTCCAAGAATAAGACCAACACGGATTACTCTGACAATGGACTTTGCCTTTTTTGACGGTACTTTTTTAGAAGGCGCAATTTTTGCTGCTGAATTATTATTCATAATGCTCCCTGAAAGGTGAATTTAATTTTATTTTCAAACTCCGACTTACTGTTATGGAAGGCTATAAAAATTGCAATTTCTAGAGCCAACTCTGAAACTGCGATGCTCCAAGTTGCAATAATATAGCGACATGGAACTCGCCGTAAAATCAAGAAAGTTGGTTTACCTACTTTTTTGATTTTACTATATTATAGCAGATATTTTAAAAGGCTCAAGTTTATTAAATATAATTTCCGATAATAAGAAAAAGCGGCCTGTAAAAACTATACCGAGGCTGTTCTGTTTATTCAGGGTTTTCAATGAAAAAAATACATTTTCTTTCTATTATGTTGTTCATTTTCTCATCAGTCTGTCAGGCACAGATTGAACAACGTGCCGCGGTTTCTGAAGAAGATGCCGTTATGTTTTCGAGCTGCTCTGTAGACTGGACAAAAGACACATTTTCTTCTGACGTGTCATTTGATGTAGAAAAAGCCGGAATTCCCATGCCCAGCGGAAAAACTTCTTCAATAAACAAAATAAAGCAGAATCTGTCTTCCCTCGTAAAAGATCCTTTTCTTTCACTTTATGTAGATGACCGCAATACTTTGGGCGATCTTGTACTCAACAATACAATTACCCTCGAAACAGTCACAAGAATGATAGACACCGGAAAGCAGACACCGGCTTTTTTTGCAGACGCGACAAACCTTCTCAAGACAAAACATTCAATCAATCTGAATGACGTGGGCGCAGTTCTGGTAAAGCATAAAATTCCGTATACGCAGACTCTTCCAATAGATGAAGTTGCAACAAGAAAATATACCGGTATTGTAATAGATGCACGCGGTTCTCTTCCTGTTCACGGAGAATTCATGCAGAGCAAAGTGTTCCCCTGTCTTTTTCCAAAAATTCTTAACGAAAACATGGACATTGTTTATGAAAGAAATATGGTAGAGCCGCAGACTGCAAAGCAAAGCGGAATTGTTCTTTATTCAGCCAGTGAATTTCTTAAGGACTACAAAGGGCGTGCCGGAAGCGATCCCTTGTGGATAAAAGCGCAGCAAGTTTTTGGAATAAACAGATGCGACCCGGTCATTGCAAAGAGGGATTATCTTGCCATAACTTCAGAGCCGCAGAATCTTGAACTTCTCAAAAGCGGAAAAGTCGTAATTATTCTTGATGATGACGTTCTTGTACATGCAGTTGGCGCCCCGGAAAAGAACAGAAGATACTACACTGCGTACAATAACATCAAAAAATATTTCTATGAAAACAAAGTTCCTGACGTAATTCTTGATGACGGACCGAAGGGAATTCAGATAAGCATGCAGAACCTGCGCTTTATTGCAGACTCCCCGGAACTTTTGCCCGAAGAAAAGCCGCGCATTCACCAGATTGCCCAGTCACTCAAAAAAATTACAGACTCTGGTGAATTCAGCATACTGGTAGAAGGACACACTGCCGACGTAAACAAACCCAACGGCCAGTTAACGCTCAGTATACAGAGAACACAGACAATAATTGATATTCTGATTGAACAGGGTGTCAATAAAGATATATTTACTTACAGAGGTTACGGCGGAACCAAACCCGTTGCCGACAACTCGACTCCTGAAGGAAGGGCAAGGAACCGCCGCGTAGAAATAACTGTTATGCCGAAAGCAAGTTATGTTCAGCGTGAATAGCCAAGAAGTTTTGCAAGAAGACAGACGCCTTCTACCATGGCTTCGTGTTCATGTGGTGCAATTCTTGAATAAAGCGAGTCTGGAGTGTCTCCTTCCATAACAGGAACTTTCTTTTGTACAAGAATTTTTCCCGTGTCACAGCCTGAATCCACCAGGTGAACAGTACAGCCGCTTTCTTTTTCATGCGCTGCAAGAACTGCTTCGTGAACATTGTGTCCCCACATTCCGACTCCGCCGAATTTTGGCAAAAGAGCCGGGTGCAGGTTTACAATTTTGCCGGCATACTCATCAATGATTGTTCCGCCCAAAACAGAAAGATAACCGGCCAGAACAATTGCATTTACCTTATACTCACGGCATACTTCAAGCACTGCATCAGAAACAGCAATTCTTTTTGTGTCACGGTCTGCTTTTTCTGCGACTTCCTTTCCCATAACAGAATACGGGCTTTTTACAAAAGACGGAATTCCGGCAAGGGAAGCACGCTCAAGGGCATAAGCGCTCTTTGTATTTGAAATTACAACTGCTATGTGGTACGGACATTCAGACACAGACTTTTCGTAGTCAATAAGAGCCTGAAGGTTCGTACCGCCGCCGCTAACAAGGACGGCAATATTCATAACCGACATATCAGTCTACAAACCTGGTGAGTTCTTTGTTTCCTTTGAATTCACCCTTGATTACTTTGTCTGTGTGTCCGACGTATCCGATTTCGTAAGCCTTCATGTCAGGAATTCCCTTTACGGCGAATTTCTTTGCATGGCTGTTGAACATCTTGAGGATTGCAGGTGCATCTTTTTTGCTTACTGCGAGTACAAAGCCGATTCCCATGTTGAATGTGCTGTATACTTTCTTTGGGTCGGCACCGCGGCGCACAAGTTCGTCAAAAATTGCAGGAACTTCCCAAGAGCCCTTTTTGATTACGGAACAAAGCTGTTTCTTTCCTTCTGCTGCGTGAGGATACATGCGCGGAATATTTTCATAGAATCCTCCGCCTGTTACGTGAACCATTCCGTGTACAGAAGAACGATATTTCTTTAGAACGTCCATTACCGGGCGTACATAAATGCGTGTAGGTGTAAGAAGAACTTCGCCGATTGACTTCTTTGAAGGCTTTCCGTTTACTACAAACGGTTCGTTAAAATCTGTAACAAGTTTGCGGATAAGTGAAAATCCGTTTGAGTGGGGGCCTGTTGATGAAAGACCGATAAGAACATCACCTTCCTTTATTTTTGCTCCGGTAATCATTTCGCTCTTTTCACCGATTCCTACTCCGAATCCGGCAAGGTCGTATTTTCCTTCATCGTAGAAGTCGGGCATTTCTGCAGTTTCACCGCCAAGAAGTGCACAGCCTGCATCTACACAACCGTCTGTTACACCCTTAACAAGCTCACCGGCAATTTTTGAATCAAGACTTCCGCAGGCAATGTAGTCGAGGAAGAAACTTGTCTTAACGCCGCTGCACAGAATGTCGTTTACACTCATGGCAACGCAGTCAATTCCGACTGTATCATACTTTCCAAGCTTGAACGCAATGTCGAGTTTTGTGCCTACACCGTCGGTTCCGCTTACCATAACAGGATTCTTGAGTCCCTTTGGAACAGCGAACATTCCGTTAAAAGCTCCGATGTCTGTAAGCTGGCCGGGAATTCTTGCACGCTCGGACTGCTTTCTGTACTTGTCCACTGCGCGATAGCCTTCTTTTACATCAACACCTGCTTTCTTGTAATCGACTACATCTGCCATAAATTATACTCCACTAAAATATATTTTTCCAAACGGAACTAATTGCAATTATTTGTAACTGTCTTAACTGAAACGGCGGCCGTTAAGTTCTCCGGGAACAGACATCGGGTATTCACCGGTAAAGCATCCCTTGCAGAAACCGTACTGTTCAGGATTGCATGCCCTGCACGCTTCCATCATTCCTTCTGCGCTTATAAATGCAAGTGTATCTGCACCGATTTCTTTGCATATTTCATCTTCGCTGTGCTGGCTTGAAATAAGTTCGTTTCTTGTAGGCGTGTTTATTCCAAAATAGCACGGGAATTTTACCGGCGGTGAAGAAATTCTGAAGTGAACTTCCTTTGCACCGGCGCGGCGAAGAATCTGTACAAGACGGCGGCTGGTTGTTCCGCGGACGATAGAATCATCAATGACAACAACGCGCTTTCCGTCTACAACAGACTTGACTGCATTCAGCTTTACGAACACCATGTTTTCCCTTTCTTTCTGGGTGGGGGCAATAAATGTTCTTCCGATATATTTGTTCTTTACGATACCTGATGCATAGGGAATTCCGGCTTCACGCGCATACCCTTGGGCTGCACCGAGTCCGCTGTCAGGAACACCGATTACGACGTCTGCAGGAACTCCGCTTTCACGGGCAAGACAGGCTCCCATTCTTTCGCGGGCTTCTGTTACAGGAATTCCGTCTATGATGCTGTCAGGGCGGGCAAAGTAAACGTACTCGAAAATGCATGTACGCTTTGCAGTACGCTCGCCAAATTCAAATGAAAGAACACCGTCTTCGTTGATTATTACGATTTCTCCGGGCTGAATGTCGCGCACGAAAGTTCCGTTAACGGCATCTATTGCACAGCTTTCACTTGCAAGAATCCATCCGTTTTCTACTTTTCCAAGACAAAGCGGGCGGATTCCGTTGGGGTCACGCGCTCCGATAAGACATTTTTCTGTACTTACAACAAGTGCGAACGATCCTTTTATCATCTGGATTGTGTCTGTTAAGGCGCGCTCAAGTCCTTTTTTATATGACTTTGCGATAAGTTTTACAATTACTTCGGTATCGCTTGTAGAAGCAAAAGTACTGCCTGCTTCTTCGAGCATTTCACGGAGCTGCTCGTAATTTACAAGCTGACCGTTGTGTGCTACAGCAACACCTCCAAGTCTTGACTGTAAAAGAATAGGCTGGGCGTTTTCCAAAGAAGCACTGCCGGCGGTTGCATAACGGACGTGACCGCACGCAATATGTCCTGCAAGTCCCATAAGATGTTCGGGCTTAAAGACTTCGGCGATTGTTCCCATTGCCTTGTGCATCTGAATGGACTCTCCGTTGCTTACAGCGATTCCGGCACTGTCCTGACCGCGGTGCTGAAGCGAATACAGTGCGTAATAGGCCTGTGTTGCTGCATTGAAGTCTGCTGCAGAATAGGCTTCGTATTCGTGTTCAGAAGAACCGGCCTCCTGTGACTGTGGTTGGACAGGATTTAAAAATACACCGACTACACCGCATTCATCACGAAGTTTGTCTTCTTCTTCTTCGACCAGTTCATATCCTTTTTGCATATTATTCCTCATTTTAGAATTCAAAACCGCTGCCGCCGTTTGCTTCTGCATCTGCGGTCATCTTTTTGCGGAAAGCAAGAAGCTTTTCTTTAATTTCGGGATATTTTATTCCAAGTATCTGAAGTGCAAGATAAGCGGCATTTTTTGCATTACCGATTCCAACTGTCGCAACAGGAATCTGAGGCGGCATCTGCACTATTGAAAGAAGAGCGTCCATTCCTGCAAGACCGTTTGATTTTCCGGGATTAATGCATTCAAGCGGAACGCCTATTACAGGAAGAAGTGTTCTTGAAGCAATCACTCCGGGAAGAGCTGCACTGAGCCCCGCACCGGCTATGATTACTTCACAGCCTTCTTCTTCTACTTTGGCGATTGTTTTTACGAGCAAGTCTCCCGCGCGATGGGCGGAAAGAATGTAGGCCTTATAGTCAACACCGAATTCTGCAAGAACATCGGCGGCCTTTTTCATGGTTTCAGAATCTGATTTAGAACCTAAAAAGATTGCAACTTTCATGCCTTAAATTATCATAATGGAAGAAAGTTTGCAATACAGATTCTAGGACTGTGACTGTATTTGTTCAGTGCTGCCGGCCTTTGTAAGATTTACAAGCCATCTTTCTTTTTTAAGCCAGATCCAGGCGATAACGGATTTCGGAACATCGCTGACTTTTACAATCGCGTACATTGCAACCGGTCCAAGTTTTGTGAGGAAAGCAAGCAGGAACATTCCGGCAAGAAATAGTGCGTTTCCTACAGTGTCGCAGATTACGCCCATTACCGTATCGCCGCCTGTACGCGAAATAGAATACTGCGCGTTTATAAAGGCCCAAAGCGGAAGATAAGCGGCAGCCACAATCACAAGTTCTTTTGCCGTATCCTGTGCTGCCGGAGTAAGATTTTTGAACACAATCGGAATAAGAATCGTTGTGCAGCAACCCAATACAGCAAATGCACATCCGAAGACAGTTGCGCCCGAAAGGATCCAGTTTTTGTATTTGCGGCTTTCTTCTATGTGGCCGGCACCAAGTTCCTGACCGACAATTACTGAAGACGATGTAACAATTCCGCTGAAGCAGATAAAGAAAAGATTTGCAATTGCAAAACCCGCTGCCATTCCCGAAACAATTTCTGCGCCGCCGCGTGTATTGTAAAGTGCATTTGAGACAGTTTCTGAAATTGCCCAGAATAATTCGGAATAAAGTATCATTGCCGATTTTCTTACAAGAGTTGCAAAAAGTTTCCAGTTGATTCTGAATGCATCAAATATTCCAAAAACAAAACCCGGCTTTTTAACTGCGATGTAAACAATAAACAAAACAAGTTCTACGGAACGGGCAATAACTGTAGCATAAGCGGCACCTGCAACTTCAAGTCTGGGCGCGCCGAAGTTTCCGTAAATAAGAATATAATTGAATACAGTGTTAACAACAGTCGCAATAATAGAAATTACAAGCGGCGGTTTTACTTTTTCTATCTCGCGCAAAGAAGAACCGATGCTTTGAGACACGCACATCAAGATCCACGAAACGGCAACTGCCCTTGAATAAATTACGCTCTGGTCGACAATCGCAGACGCATCTTTGTTTACAGTAACCATGAGGTTAAAAAGATTGCGAGGTGCAATAAACGAAACGAACATGTAAGCAATGCCGAAAATTCCCGTAAGAAAAATTTTGAATTTAAAGGACTGGCGCATTCCTTCCTTATCGCCGGCTCCCTTAAACTGACTCATAAAAATTCCGCCTGACATGCAGATTGTGTTTATAAGAATCATGAAAATAAAATTAATCTGACCGGAAACATTTACACCGCTCATTTTAATGTCACCCAAACCGGCTACCATAAAATTGTCGATAAGGGAAACAAAATTCTGAATAAGAAGTTGTGCCATTACAGGAAGCGCAATGGACAATGCACGTTTGTAAAAAGAAGATGTTCCGAAATACTTGTTATTCATAAGGTAAACTCCAAGAACGCAAATACTATTCCTTTTTGAATTCTTTTGCAAGAATGAAATTCACCCAAAATACAATTTAATTCACATTTGATGCTTAATGAGGGAACCATGCTTGAAAAAAAATTGTAATTTGTGCAATCTAAAAGCTAAAAAACAACAAGGGGCATTTGAATTGAACAAGGCACTTTTTATAATTGACATGCAGAATGATTTTGTTCTGCCACAGGGAGTTCTTTGCGTTAAGGGAGCGTCCGCTACAATTTCCGTAATTAAAAAACTGCTGGAACACGCACGTGCAGAAAACTGGACAATTGTTCATGTAATACGCGAGCATGACAAAGACGGAATAAATGCAGACAAACCCAGACGCAGGCTTTTTGAAAACGCAGGACACGGATATTGCGTTGCTGATTCTTTCGGAGCACAAATTGTCAAAGAACTTGAGCCTTTGGAAAATGAAATTATATTGAAGAAAACACGCAATTCTGCTTTTTTTGAAACAAACCTGGATTTGATTTTAAGGCGTCTTGATGTAAAAAGAATTTTTGTTTGTGGAACACAGTACCCCAACTGCATTCGAGCTACGGCAAATGATGCAATGAGTTATGACTACGACGTTACTGTTGTAACGGACTGCTGCAGCGCACAAAGCGAAGATGTTGCACGCGCAAATATTTTTGACATGAAAAACATGGGAATCGAGTGTCTTTCACTCAACGAAATTATCTGATAGAATAATTCCATTGATTTTTATGGGAATAAATTTTATGAACATGTTTATTAAATTCTGGAATAAAACTTCACTGATTGTTAAAATTGTTATAGGACTTTTGATTGGTACTGTTCTTGGACTGTTTTGTCCGAAGTTAACACCGGTTGCATATCTTGGTTCAATTTTTACAGGCGCATTAAAAGGAATTGCTCCTGTTCTTGTTCTTATACTTGTAAGTGCTTCCTTAATAAACGCAAATGAAAATATTGGTTCAAGATTCAGGACTGTAATTGTACTTTATCTTGGAACAACTTTTCTTGGATCTGCAGTAGCCGTATGCGCAAGTTTTATTTTTCCTCTTACTGTACAGCTTCCTGCTTCTACTGCACAACTGAGTTCGCCTTCAGGACTTTTTGATGTGATAAAGAATCTTCTGCTTTCTATAATTGAAAATCCTGTCAAAGCAATTGCCGGCGGTAACTTTATCGGAATTCTTTTCTGGTCAGTCATGCTTGGTCTTACACTAAAAAAACGTGCAGGCGACGGACTTAAAAATTCAATACGTGAACTTGCAGATGCTGTAAATGATATTGTAAGAATTATTATTCAGTTTGCGCCTTTTGGTGTACTGGGACTTGTTTTTGAAGCAGTTTCACAAAACGGACTTTCTATTTTTTACGACTACGGAAAACTCATTCTTCTTCTCGTCGGAACAATGCTTTTTGTTGCGCTTGTAGTTAACCCTTTTATTGTTGCACTTGCACTCAGAAAAAATCCATACCCTCTTGTTTTCAGATGCATCAGGGAAAGCGCAGTTACTGCATTTTTTACACGGAGTTCTGCCGCAAATATTCCCGCCAATATGAAACTTTGTGAAGATCTTGGACTGGACAAAAATATTTATTCAGTTTCAATTCCGCTGGGCGCTACAATAAACATGGACGGAGCCGCTGTTGTAATTACAATTATGTCTTTGGTCTGCGCGCGTACTTTGGGAATTGAAGTTTCGTTTCCTGTAGCCATGCTTGTAAGCCTTGTAGGAACACTTGGTGCATGCGGAAGTTCAGGCGTTGCGGGCGGCTCCCTTCTTTTAATTCCGCTTGCATGTTCTGTACTGGGGATTCCGAATGAAGCTTCAATGCAGATGGTTTCTGTTGGTTTTATTATAAATGTAATCCAGGACTCTTTTGAAACTGCACTAAATTCTTCGGGCGACGTTCTTCTTACAGCAACAGCAGAATACAGAGAATGGAAAAAACAGGGCAAAGAAATTCCGCTGGGGTGAATGGAAAATCAACAACCCTGTTCAATCAGATTAGACAAAGTTATTATTGCCTCTTTGTCGCGGGGAATATGCCGGAACATCAACTGCTTTATATCGAGAAGAATTCCGTGGATTTTGGAATAGGAACTAACGGGTTCTGTATCTGTCTGCGGAAAAACGTAATCTGCCGAAGAATACCCGATATTTTGCGGCAGTTGATTATCTGAAGGCATAATGAAGGCGTTGTATATTTTTTGCGGATTTAAGTTTTTTTGAACGTCATCTGGAATTTTATTATTTGTATTTTCAATATATTGGGCATAGGCAATTTGTTTTACGACGCTGGAACTGTCGGGCAAGTGATTTGGATTTTTTGTTGCCCCGTAACGATAATATTTTGAATCAATTACAAATATTTTTTGGCCGGGTTTTCCACGATTTGTAATCATAATTGTGTCCGGGCGAAGTGAATTGAATTTGTCCTGAGAATAAGATTTTCCATTTTTTAATTTCCAGTAAACTTTTGGATAAAATTTTTCTTTGTCTTTTTCGCCATAAACAGAATCGACTAAAGCTTCCCAAATATGATGAAAGTTTTGTGTTCCGTATATAAAGTTTTTGTTTTCGTTTGAAGAATCAAGATAATTTATAACATCAAGCATATTTTTAAAAAGAAGCAAGTTGTTTTCATTAAAGGTTTTTGATGCTTTTATTTTTACATCTGCAAAACTAATTCATTAAAATCTTTTTTATCTCCTCATTATCTAATTTTTCTGTTAATAATAAATCTATTCTATATTCTAGATTCGAAACATTGCTTGGCAATTTTTTAAATGGATTTATGTTTTTACAATCAAAAAAAATGTTATCTATTAATTTCAATTTTTTTGTTTTAAAATCTAGTAAACTTGTCTTTTGTTTCTCTATTTCCAAGTTCATTAAGAAGTTAAAATTTGTCTTTATTTCTTCATATGAACTTAACAAATCTATTAATTCTTCAAGTGTAATTCCTGAATTATTGTTTTCAACAATTGCAATTGCTAAAACATTATTATCTTCATTAAATATCTGAGAATGTTTTAATAGAACTTCTTTGAGAGAGTTTGAAGTCTTAACCTCAATATTTATTTTATCCATTACAAAATCATATTTTGAATAAGTACCTGCTGTATGCCAAAAAGAAGCTAAGTTAATATTTAGATTTTTATAGACATAGTTTATAACAGATAGCTCCCCGAAAAGACCGTATATATTTTTTTCTTTTTCTTTTGAAACAAGTTGAAATAAGTCTATCATGGAGTTAAAAAACTCAATGAAATTTTGTGATTTCATATATTTTATATGAGCAAAACATAAATTAATAAAAGACTTAAAGTTGTCTGGATTCTGCTCATAAGAAACTTTATATTCAAGAAGGTTGTAATATCCAGAATTGAATTGCTGACAATTTGCTACAGCTGTAATCTTTGTATTTGAACGTAAAACCAAATATTCAGTTTGTAAATTATTTGAATCCGCATTTTCTAAATTTTCTGCCATGTAGATTATGCTTTTATTGAAAACGAAAAAACCGGCAATATCAGAACATTTATCAATAAGATAAAGATTATCATCGATAGGAGAAGTATCAATTAATTTTGTAATCTCATTCAACGAAATCATCTTCATCTCCTTTCGTGAAATACACTTTTTCTTTTGGTACATATATAGCAAACATATATTGAATCAAAGTTTTATCTATATTTTTTTTATCATTACCAGGAGCGACATTGTATAATTGGATATTGATTTTGTTTTCATCAATAAGAACAAATCTATCTCCTAAAAAAGAAGCCTTATCTTTGTCTAAACTGCTAGCACCCTGTTGAAGAGGTTTTATTCTAGGTTCATTTTTATATAAAGAACGAAAACGAGGTACCTTGAGATTTTCTCCCATTTGAATTAAAACAACTTCATCAGTTTCAAGTAATTTAAGCAGAGCTTCTTTTTGAAATGGTTCGTATTCGAAGACACTTTTTACAGCAGCTATTATTTTTTGCATAGAGTCTGCTTTCAATATTGAATAAAAACCTGTTACCTTATTTTCTCTACTACTTAAAGTAGTAGGTGTCCAGTTTGTAGAATCAATTAAATTATTTATGATAGAAACATTTTGTTTAATTATATTTCTGTCTTCAACAATAAAACGTTGTATAACCCATCGTTTTTTAAATTTTATTTTTTGAAACTTAGCTTTATTGGGACTTGTTGGCTTCAATGTTGTATTATCACCAGAGATGATTATATCATCAATTTTCATCTTATTTGCTTCAATATCTGCAAACTGTTCCCATAGGTCTTCATCTATTTCTGCAAGGTTTGTAAATTCTTGGGCTATTATGGAACTTGTGAATATTTTACATAAATCAAAATATTTACTACGATAGCCAAACCATCTTGCTCTTTGTAAAGTAGTATCCATGTTACCGGAGTTTTTTGCCCATCTTGTAAAGTATGTTGTTATAAGATTATCAAATGTTAACCCACGCTGAAGTAGATCACCGCCAATATATATTTTTTGTGGAAAAAGTTGTGGATTTGCCTGAGTTTCTTTCCCCTCTGAATTTTGCAAGATTAATTTTATAGATTTTACTATTATGAAAAGTGAATCTCTAATTTCATTAAATGAAATAGTATTCTCCTTAAAATACTTTTCAAAAATAAAATTAAAGTCGATTAAATAATCTTGCATATCATCATCATTATTTTTGAAAGATAATTTAATTTGTTCAATATAGGAATCAATTTGATTATAAGTTTTCTTATGTTCAACTTTTTCTTTTGCAGTATGAACTATCATATCAGAATAAGTTCTGGAGCCGTTTTCTCTGAAAAGTTTGATAGCTGATGCAACAATATAATAATTGATAGCTTTCCTTAATGAATCAGATATAGATGAATTATCAAAAAATTCATCATCCTCTTCTATTATTTCGATTATTTCATTATCACTTAAATGGTATTGCAGAGAACCATCATATCCTTTTGCTGGACTAATTAGCCATGCTGACGAAGGACGTAACGCACTCCACTTATCAAGAAAAATATTTGCTTGGGGAGTAGCTGTTACAGATAAATATAAAGGATTTGAAAGAATTCTTTTTATATTTTTGATTTCTGCATAAGTGGCAGAAGCATCATCTTTCTTGTTCTTTTTAGTATTTAAGCTAGCTTGATCTCCCTCATCATCTATTACAAAAGACTTTAATTTTTTCGTATCTATAGACGACAAAAAGCTATTTACAATTTTCATTGCAGCCGGTCGCTTCATGGAAATCAGAATAATAGGTTTCTTCATCTCAATAAATTCATTAATTATATCTTCTGAAAGATTTCGTATTGTATCCTTTTCTTCCGTTGAAAATATTGCAGGATTATCACTTTCATATGTAACAGACTCTTGAGCATCAAAAGTTTTCTTAAAACGTTTTGTTGTTTGACCTAAAAGTTTTGAATCATAACCACCATATATTACTAGAAAATTATAACCATTATCAAAAGCGAGAGCAGAGAATAATTCCAAATTTGAAGTTTTACCAGATTGGACTTTTCCAACCAGAAGTGAATTATGGTTTGTATTTTCTGAAATTTGATTTTGAATATTCTGGAATATTTTTTTTACATTGACGGCAATATTATCTGCGCCTTCATTTCCATAACTATTAATATGCTTTTCATGAATCCGATTGTAATATTTTCCACCAATATTTATACACTTATTATCCATATTTTCGATTTTATATTGCTCCATTTTTAATCCCCGTTATCAATTAAGGCTAAGAAATCATTTAAAAAATTACGGATTGAATTAGCTGGAATTTTCCCATCCTTACTTGCCAACTTAGCTTTTTTTTCGGACGCCATATACGCAATAACAAATTTTTCAAGTACAGTTTGAAAATCTGAATTATTTGAAAAAGGTTTAAAGAATTGATGGTTTATATTAATATAAAATTCTACTAAATCATCTGTATCAGTTTTCACATCTATCCAGTTTTTTGAATCTGCCTCTTTCCATGAAACATTAAACTTAGTTTCCTTAAGTTGATTCATTTTTATTGAATAAGATCTAATGGCTTCCGAAAATTTTTCTTCTTTGTTTGACTCTTGTATATAATCGTCAAATAACTCTTGTTCAGGATTACTTATTGTTTTTTTTGCCACTGGAATTATACCTATATTTGCAGCAGATATTTTATCAGCAAACGGTTTCGTGTCATTATATGTTTTTTCAGATGTATCTTTTGAAAGAACATCTTCTTTTGTTCTTTCCTTTACAGTCTTTGCTGCTAAATCTCGAATTTTCTTTATTCGAGGTGCCAAAGATTTTATAAATTCTTCTTCAAGTCCATTATCCCAAATAAAACCATCTTTTGCTTGATTAACTGGAAAATCTTCTAAGTCAATTTCACCATATAATTTATGAGAAATTGTGCTTTGAGCTTCCCCAAATATTTCTGTAGGTTTATAGTTTTGTCCTTCACCGCCAATTATTACACGGTTTCTTCTAAACAGAGCAAAACCAGCATTTACAAAACCACTTTTGCCACCATTTTCCCTTTCTTTTAAGATCCCAACAAATCCTTTTATTTTATATTGCTTTTTCTTAAATTCAAAAGAATAATCAAGATTCATTTTCCACGTTTCCCCTTTATATGTAAGAGGTTCATAGGGAGTAAAATGAAGAATTTTTGAATTATTTCCCGAAACAAATTCTATTATAACTTTTTGACTTTCCAGATCGCGGCGATACATACTTTCAAGAAGGCTGCATATTTTAGAATGAGTTCTAGTTGAAATTTGTTTTGTCAAATTTCTTATATGTACTATTGTTCCATGTTCTTCTTTGCTACATTTTGATGTTTTTATTTTTACTGAGTTAACTTTTTTTTCCCGTAAAAGCGGGATATTAACCTCGGTAAAATATTTGTTTGTTGAATTCAACTGTGTAGATTCAACGGACCAAACTTCACCGAACCAAGATGCAGCGGTTTTTAATCCCATTCCAAATTCATTTCTTGTATCTGGATGGTCAGATTTTGAATCCAATTTTACAGCTCTTTTGAAGTCTTGTAATTCCATTCCGTACGCATCATCTGTTATTATTAATTCGTTTTCTTCCGGTAAATATTCAATTTTTACATAAACTTTATCAATGTGATCTTTGTGTAAAAGTTTTTCATTTGAAAAAAATGACTGTGTAGAGTTATCAACGAACTCTGCAATTGCATACCATGCTTTATAACTCAGTCTTGAAAAAACTCCAAGAATTCCTGCTTCTGGTCTTATATCAAGTTCTTCATCTTTCATTATTACTATCTCCAATTCTTAATAAACACTCTGCGATTCTTTTTACTACTTCTACATTTACAGCATTACCAAATGCTCTAAATGCCTGAGCAATTGTATCTGGATATTCTTTTAAATTTTCCATGCACTGTAATTTTGCACCTTCTTTTCTTGTCATATATCGTCCTTTTTGACCATCTGGAGTTTTAACCCATGGAAAAATAGGTATCTGTGTTGTCGTTAAAACAAGAGCAGGAGAAAACGTTGGTAATTTTACACGAATACCAGATGGTCTAAATTGTACAATTTTGTCTTCAATAAGAGGTTTTACATTCCTACCTTGCCCACAATTCCATTCAAATTTTTGATGGCTGTTTTCAAAACCTTCTTTTTGAATTTGAGGTAACCATTTATCAAGTATAATTTTATGGGCATCGTAAAATTCACGATTCCACTTTATAAAATCTTTCTTCCACTGTGGAAAATTATGATTTTCATCTGTTTTTGAGGTTTGGGCATAAATTGGAAGACATTTTAAATAGTCATCTTTGCTATGTCCTGTTACTTTTTTCCCAAATTTACCATTAACATCTTTTAGCGTACGTTCTTGCTGGTAGAATGGTGCAACTCCGTCATATCGATAAGTAGCTCCCCATTCCATTGCCCATATAGGGAAAGAAGGAATTGTAATATGATTTTCAGTCAATATATCAAGAAAGTTTTGCCAAGCTTTTAAATGTTTTCGAGTTTGTTCTCGTAAAGTCATATAATCAGAATCAGATTCATCAATTATTGTCCTAATGTTGCATTCTTTTTTTTCGTCATGTTTTGGAAAAGAAAAATTTTTTAATCCTCCAGCCGATTTTAATCTTCCTGCAATATAAAAGCGAGTTCTGTGTTGTGGTATTTCAAAGTGATGTGGTGAAATTATATCCTGTTTTACTTCGTAAAGTTTTTCAAGATTGGACTTAATTACTTGCCATGTATTTCCGTCATCATGCGATTCCAAATTAGGAACATTCTCAAGAAGAATAAACTCTGGTTTCTTTGCAATCAAAATTTCTTTAATTTTCCAAAACAAGTTGCCTCTGTCTTTGGAATCATTAAATCCCTGTTGTTTTCCAGCTTTAGAAAAAGGCTGACATGGAAAACCTGCACAAAGCAAATCAAATTTCTGGGGTATGTCATTTTCGATATCTATCTCATTTATATCTCCATAGCATTCCATACCGAAATTTATTTTATATAATTTTCTTAAATCTTCTTTTATCTCGCTTGCGAAAACACATTTACCACCAAGTTTTTCCATTGCAAGATGAAACCCACCGATACCTGCAAATAGATCAATAAAAGTGAACTTTCTTTCCATCACGCAGCCTCGCTTGCACAAGGTGCGTTACTATTGGAAAAAAGTTTCCCTGCGTTAGGGATTGTAGTGGCGGCGTTAGCTGTTCCGGAGCGTAGCGAAGGAATGGAGATAGCGCAGCGGACGGAACCACGAAAAGCCCGTCCGCTTTTTTTAGAAGAATTCTTATCTTGCGAGTTTTCTTTAGAAAACTCGGGAAGCTCACGTAGTGAACGACGGACGCCCAAATTCTGTCCGAGAAAACGTTCGTTTTTTGGGACAACATTTGTATCTTTATCTGTAATATTCTTGCTCGTTTTCATAATGTTTCTAAATTGCAATTATACTATACTTTGAAGTTTTTGTAACTAGAGAGCCAACGTTTTATTAAAAAATACATTTATGCTTTTATATTATCAAATAATATGCAGTGAAATAATCTAAATTTGCAACTTTTTTAGCATTTTTAACGCTATATTTTAATCATTTTCAAGAATTTTTAATGGTGTTTTTTTAACCTTTTCAAGAAAAATTACATTTTTATGAGGGAATGTTGTCTAATTCGTTGTCCCAAAAAACGAACGTTATTTAGAACAAGTCAAATAGAGTTGTCCTGAAAACTTCAGTTGCTACACAATTGCCTTTATTTACATGTGCGCTTTAGCGCACCAATTGAACTCAATCGCAAGTTGAAACTTGCTCAATCGTTCAATTTCAAAGAACGTTATTTAGAACAACGCAACATGGTTTAACATCTAATATTCCCGAACGGGATAAAATTTTTCTTTTTTATCTGTTTTGACATTGATTTTACCGAACGGGAATATTAAAATATATGTATGAAAATTAATTCTGTTCTTGAACTTGGAAACCTTATCAAACAAAGACGGCATGAACTTAATATTACCCAAGCAGATGCCGCTGAAATTTGTAATGTTGGAAAAAGATTTTTTAGTGAGCTTGAAAATGGCAAAGAAACAATTCAATTTGACAAAGCTCTTTACGTTGCAAAAATGATGGGAATTGACTTGTTTGCGGAGAATCGAAAATGAAGTTGGATGTTTATTTATTCGACAAAAAATGCGGGGAATTATATTCAACAAGTAATAATGGCGTTGTATTTGAATATACAAAAGAATACTGTGAAGAACAAAATAATATTCCGCTCAGCATTTCCTTGCCAATAGAAAAAAAAACGTTTACACAAAAAGAATGCATTCCGTATTTTTTTGGTCTGCTTCCCGAAGGTGAGATAAAACAGCAAATCGCAAATGAACTTCATATAAGTGAAACAAGTACATTAAAATTATTAGAAGCTTTGGGAGGAGAATGTGCAGGAACAGTTTCTCTATTCAATTCAGAAGAAAAATATATTATTCCTAAAAGCGAATATGAATTTAATGATGAAAATTATCAATTAATTTCAAACAAAGAAATAGCTGATAAAATTTTGAACTGCACAAAAACTCCTATTTTATTTTCTGACAAAGAATACAGACTGTCTCTTGCCGGGGCGCAACAAAAGATTGCTTTGGCAAATTTCAACGGAAGTTGGTATATTCCCAAAAACGGAGCACCTTCAACTCATATAATAAAGCCTTCAAGAAAAGACTACACTGATATTGGAATTAATGAATATTTTTCAATGTCCATCGCAAAAGAATTTTTAAGAGATGTTCCAAAATGCAATATACTGAATTTAAAAAACGATACAGATTCTTTTGATGTATTTTGTATCGAAAGATATGACAGACAAATTATTAATAAAAACGAATCAATTAAAATAAAAAGAATTCATCAGGAAGATTTTTGTCAGGCTCTTGGAATAATGAGTACAAACAAATATCAGAATGATGGCGGACCTGGAATAGCACAAATAATAAATTTGATAAAAAATAAATCAAGCCAGCCTGTTGTTGATGTACAAAAAACAATTGAATATTTCATTTTTAATTTTTTAATAGGAAACTGTGATGCACATGGAAAAAATTATTCACTTTTATGGAATAATGGAATAAAACTTGCACCGGCGTACGATATTGTTTCTACTGTAGTTTACGAAAATTTATCAAGAAACCTTTCTATGAAAATCGGTGGGCATTACGAGATTGATAAAATTTCAAAATCTCATTTTATAGATACTTTTGAAAAATGTGGAATCAATAGAAGAATAATTAACAAAACATTTGAAAAATTTTATTCTAAAATTCAAAATATCAATAATGTATTTTCTAACACCCCTATTGCTCAAAAATACAATTTACTTCTAGAAAAAATAATTATTCAAATAAATAAATTTATACAGGAACCATAAGCCGCCCATGGAAGACACTTAATTCATTACAAATTCAGTTACGCACAATTTTTACAATTCTTTGCAGGAAAATCTTTTGTGCTGCAGTGAATTCAAAATGAGTGTTGCTTTTATTTCTTATGGTGGTGTTCAGGTTTTGCTTGAAACTTTGCAGGAACTTTGTAACAAAGGCGTTCACGGGCAGATTCTTACAACGAGTTACCAGAATTTTACTCAGCCAAAAGTGCTCGAAAAACTTTCTTCATTCAAAAATATTGAACTTAAAATTTTTGTTCCACCAACAGACGAGGACGGCTTTCATGCAAAAGGATATTTGTTCCGGCAGAGGACTGAAAACAAAAAAGAAAAATGGACTGTTATAATCGGTTCCTTAAAATTGAACGATTGAGCAAGTTTCAACTTGCGATTGAGTTCAATTAGTGCGCGAAAGCGCACACGTAAATAAAGACAGTTGCGCAACAACTGAAGTTTTCAGGACAACTCTATTTGAGTTGTCCTGAAATACGTTCATCTTTTTGTACGCAAGTTTGAACAGGTCGAAGGAATTACGCAGCCGTTCATTTATCTTGGAAAAGTTTTTACACTTCCCAAAACTGCAGAAGGAAACAAACCAATCAAAATGATTTTTGCTTTACAAAATGAAGTATCCGAAGAGCTTTATAACGAACTTACGACCGTTGTAGAATAGAATAAATTTGACTTTACAAAATGAATTTCTTATCTTCATTTTTATGACTTATGGATACATTCGTGTCAGCACAGACAAGCAGACTGTCGAAAACCAGCGTTTTGAGATTAATGAATTCTGCAACAAAAACAACATCAAAATTGACTCGTGGATAGAAGAAACCATAAGCGGAACTTTGAATCCTGAAAAACGAGAACTTGGAAGTTTGCTTTTGCATATCAAAAAAGGTGATCTGATTATTTGTTCAGAACTTTCTCGTCTTGGAAGAAGTCTTTTTATGATTATGTCGATTTTGAATCTGATTATGGAAAAAGAAGCTCGTATCTGGACTATAAAAGACAATTACCGGCTTGGCGATGATATTCAGTCCAAAGTGCTCGCTTTTGCATTCAGTTTAAGTGCAGAAATTGAAAGAAATTTAATCAGTCAGCGCACTCGTGAAGCTTTGGCGCGTAAAAAAGCAGAAGGAATCAAACTTGGCCGCCCTAAAGGAAGAAAAAACAATTTTCATTCTCTGGACGGTCTTGAAAAAAGAATAAATACACTTTACGAAATGGGGCTTTCAACAAACAAAATTGCAAAATTATTCGGAATCAGCAGAAATTCCCTTAATTCATTTTTAAAGAAAAAAAGCTCTTAATTCATTTAAATTAAAATTTGCACGCAACGCCCGCTTGAAGGTAACCTTTTCATTCCCTACAAATACATCAAAGTTTCCAAAACACTGGACGCGCAGTTTTCCTTCATCATACTTAACCGGTATGCGCAGATTCTCAAGTGAATTTTCAACATCAATTTTCCGGGCAGGTTTTAAAATATATCCGCTGGCATTCAAAGAAAAAGCATTGACTGCATATTCAGAATACCCCAAAACAAAAACTATGTTTGTAGAAGAATTTATTTCTTTAAGTTCCTTATTCTCTGTCTTTTTTGATTTTAATTCCAAGAACAGTATAACGCACAAACGGAATTCTTTTTAAAACTTCATACAAAAGTGCTGTTCCAAAAAGTCCTGAAAACAAAGTAAAAATGTAAATTGCAACCGGCGGCAAAGCTGAATAAGTTTTTAGTAAATATGCAATTCCTGTTTCGCAAAAAATATGAAGCGCGTAAAAACCAAAATTTGCTTTTGTCATATACTGCGCAAATTTTCCCTGTTTGTCAAACCAAGTTTTTGCACATCCAAGAATTGCTAGACACATTGCCCAGCAGTAAGCATTTGTAAACAAACTTTTTAAAACTGAATTGTCCGTATAATTCTGTCCAAAATAAAACCAGACATAAACACAACCGGTTGCAACAGCAAGGACCAAAAACGGAATATGCATCTTTTGAATTTTATCCTGAACTTCATCATGCGAAAGAACAAAATAACCGATTAAATATGACGCAAAATAAATTCCGAATCTGTAAACTGTAATTACAGGCGCATTCAGAATCTGACTTGTTCCCCATAAAATCAAAACCAAAAGAATAATCACAGCATAATTTGATTTTTTGCAGAAGTTATAAAAGAGGTCATTTTTATCAAGCTTTTTAATTACCGGAAGAATTATTGAAAAAAGCCACAACATTTGCGCAAACCACAAAGGACCTATTCCGCTTGCAACAGAAATAAAATACAGTGCAATTTTTGGAAGGGATTTCATCTGTTCAAAACCACCGCCGGCTTTTATATTCAAAAATCCGACAAGCCAATAAAAAACAAAAAGCCCGATTGTAGACGGAACAAGAAGTGTACGTGTTCTCATTTTGATAAAATCTTTTGCAGAATACTTTTCAAGTGAATAACGCGCGCACATTCCTGCAATCAAAAAAAGCAGAACCATAAACCACGGATAAACAAAATACAAAAATGCATCCTGATACTGAACCGGTGCAAAAGAACCGACACCGCCAAAAACTCCGCACGCATTGAATAAATAAAATACATGATAAACAATGACAACAAGAACAGTTGCCCACCGGATATTATCAAGATAAAGTTTTCGCATATTTTTCTTCCATAAAAAGTTTGTACCGCAAACGTTGAGTAGATAAAAGTTGCACTATTTGTGCCGCTTTTATCTTACCCTCCCATAAGTAAAATAATTATAAAGCTTTGATTGTTGTGTGGCAAGATTATTTTTTGATTTTGCGTTTTGTATTTTTGACAGGAATCAGCAAGTTCAGTCAGTTAAGTATTTTCAGCGAATTGAATAATTTAAAAGTTATTACAATGAAAGATGAGTACGCGGCTGTCTGCGAAATTACAAAAGAAGAACTTTTTTCTCAAATGCAGCCGGAAATTAAGGCACTTGCAGACAACAACAATATGACTTACGAAGAGGCTTGTGCAGCTCTTACAAAAAAAACAGAAGAATGTTCAGCTGACGGGCCAAAGTGATATGGTTGTAGAAACAGAAAGCGCTGTTTATGTTTTTGAATTCAAGCTCGACGGAACTGTAGAAGAAGCACTCGCGCAGATTGATTCTCTGCTTTTTTTCATTTTTAAAACGCGGGGTCTGTTGTAACGCTGAATAAAAATAAATGGCAAGTTTGAAAGTGCGAATATTGAACATAAAATTAGTAAAAGCCCAAAATGACCAAATGAATTAGACATGGTTATTGGAAGAAAACTGAATAAAAAAATCATTTCATGAACTAATTCAGATTGAGTCATTGAAAGAATTAAATTTTCTTTTGAAAAATTCTTGCCTCTAAAAATTCTGTCGTCATAAGTTAAAGCATGGTTTTTCCAGTGTTTTACTTTTATAAAATTGTAAAAGCGTTGTTCAGATTTTGTTCCCCAAAAATATTTTGATTTTTTGTAATTTCTGTTTCGCGTTATTAAAAAAAGAAGCAGAGCGCAAAAAGGCGGGCATAGATGAAAAATCAATAATTCAAATGAAACAAATGTTGAAGCAAAATAAACAATATAATTGAATGTTGTCCGAAAGCTGTTGTAGCGAGTTTTAAAAATAAAATGTAAAACTAAATTTAAAATCAGTATTCCAAGTAAAATAAAAGGAACAAAATTAAATTTCTTTTTCATAACTTTATTATATCAAAACGTTGCTTTTTTACAATACAGAGGGGAAGCAGTTATTGGTATATATCCCATGTTAAATGATAGATTTTTTTAACCTCTTGCTGTAAAATAATTTTAACAAAAGGAAGTAAAATGAACGACATAATCCAACAGATATTATTACAAATGATTCAGTACGATGCAGGAGATGCAAAACGTATTCAACATTTTATAAAAGTATACAGTTTTGCTCACACAATCGGGTTGCAGGAAAAATTATCTGTGAAAGAACTTTTTGTTTTGGATATTGCTTCGATTCTTCACGATATTGGAATTCACGAAGCAGAAAAAAAATATTCAAGTTGCAGCGGAAAATATCAGGAAGAACTTGGTCCGGGAGAAGCAAAAAAAATTTTATTAAACTTCAGTCTGTCCCAAGCAATTGTAGACAGAGTTTGTTTTTTAATTGCACATCATCATACATACAATGCTGTTGACGGACTTGATTATCAAATTCTTGTTGAAGCAGATTTTTTAGTAAACGCATTTGAAGATAATATGTCAAAAGATACAATTCTATCTATAAAAGAAAAAGTTTTTAAAACAAAATCCGGAATTCAGATTTTAAATACAATGTTCAATTTGTAATAGATCCGAAAATAAATTTACAATTACAAACCTGTCAGTAAAAACTTGAATTGTATTTGAACATGTTTTGCAACGCTTGTAAAAATACTTATTTTATATTGAATACATTGTTGATGATTTTTTTATTTAAGCTAAAATCTGCAAAACGCAACTTTCTTCTATTTAATAGAAAATAAATTGCAAAACCCAAAAATGCACCGACAATTTTATCAATAAGATTTGTAACAGTTCCGCCCCAGTAAGTTGCAAAAGAAATACTTTCTTTCGCAACAAAAATTCCCTGAACAGCGTTATCAACCTGCGGAATTGAAGTGTTCCCGTAAAATAAAATCAAGGAAAAAGTATCGCCGAGTGCAGAATTGGAAAATGCAGTTACAAGTTCGGCCCACAAAAATGATTCAATTATAAGACAACCTTCATTGTTTTTTCTTGTCCAGTCAAAAATAAGGCTTGCAAAAACTGATGTTGTAATATGACACAGCATAAACGGAAGTGCAGTTGTAGAAAAGTGACTCAGCAAAAAAAATTGATACAACTGCAACAATCAGCGAAGGCCAAACTCTGCATAAATCTGCACAACCGATTGTCGCAACAGAATCCATATACAACGGAAACGCAAAATGGCTTGCAGTTTTTGAACCGGTAAAATTCAGTGCGATGGACAAAAGAATTACAAGAGGAGTAAAAAAATATTTTTTTAAAGTGCCAAAAGTGTTTGTTTTATTAGTCGTCATAATTGCTCTTGGGAATTATTTATTGAGGTCAGCCATGTTGAAATATCAATCACCCGAATTCCTTCATATAAGTATTCACTTTGGCGTGTGCGTGACAGAAGAATTTTTGGATATGCATCTTTGATTGCAAGCAACGGATTTATTTCGCGTTCAAAAGTCTGTCCATCACCAATGTAGTCGCTTACCTGAATATACAATTTTTCATTCTGCTTTATTGCAACAAAATCAATTTCTTTTTGATAAAGTTTACCAACATAAAGTTCATAACCGCGCCGCATAAGTTCAATTGCTACAATATTTTCAAGCATCCGCCCCCAATCCATGTTTTTTGTTCCGAGTCGTGCATACTTAAAAGAATGGTCTGCCAAGTAATATTTG
This sequence comes from Treponema peruense, assembly GCF_016117655.1. NCBI lineage: Bacteria > Pseudomonadati > Spirochaetota > Spirochaetia > Treponematales > Treponemataceae > Treponema > Treponema peruense. The sequence continues at coordinate 369,296 of NZ_CP064936.1, read as the reverse complement.
TCTTCTGATGAAAGATAGCGTTTTCCACGTATGTCGTAACGGCGGATTTTATAAAAAGCAAAAGATGCACACAAGTAATCGATATATGATCCGATTGTTTTTGAATTTGCAGTCATTTTTGTGGTTTCAAGGCACGATGCTATATTTCTTATAGATGTGATATTTGAAATATTATCCATCAAAAAATCTACAAGTCTGTCTAAAAGTACGGTGTTTTTAATTTTCCGTTTACCTAAAATATACCGTACTACAAGGGCATTAAAAACATCTTTTGAAATATAACGGTATTTGTCTTCTATGCTTTTATACAAATATGAACCGGGCATTCCACCCTCTTTTATATAACTATCCAATTCTGAATATGAATCTTTCATTTTAAAAAACTGCATATATTCAGAAAGAGAAAACGGAAACACATGTATTTCAAAAGTGCGTCCGGTAAACAATGTTGCCAAGTCGCTGGAAAGTAAAAAAGCGTTACTTCCTGTAATGTAAATTTGATACAAATCGCTTGCATGCAGACTGTTCACGGCTTTTTCAAAACCACTGCACATTTGAATCTCATCAATAAGAACAAAATTTTGTTTGTTGTCAGATTTGCGTTCTTTAATGTAAAGTTCCAGAGCATGGTATTCTGCAAGGTTTTCAAAATCTGTAAGGTTAAAATCAATATGAATTATGTTTGTGTTATTTTGTGTGCGAAGATAGTCTTCAAAAAGTACGAGCAGCTTTGATTTTCCTGCGCGCCGTATTCCAGTAATTACTTTTATATCTGGTGTTCCAATTGTGTCTTTAAGTTTCTGTAAATAGTCATTTCTTTGTAAAAGTTCCATAAAATAAGTGGAATTTCTATTACTCAAAATGTCAATATTTTTAAATTTGAGTAATACATCTACGTTTCTGCTACTCATTTTTAATTTTTTTTGATTTTTGAGTAACTGACTTAGCTTTTTTTAGGGTAATTTTCCCTTTTTTTTATGGTGTCGCACTTCAAGACGGCGAAATGATGTGGGCGTAAAATAAATATAAATAAATGAATTAAGTTTGAACTAATCTTCAAAACTTTTTATTGTAGGACAATATGGATTTTTAAAAGATTTAAAAACATTCAATATAGAAGATTTACGTTATGCTTGTAAAAATCACCATTTATTAATTACAAAGCATATGACTCTTCGATGTGAAGAACGAAAATTTTCTTCATGTTGTTGCAAGTTATAATGATGGTTTTGCACATATTATAACTGCTTATTTTCCAGATTCTAATATATGGAATGCTTCTTTTACTAAAAAAAATATCGGAGGTATAAATGCTTCTTTTAGATCTGGATGCTGTAAATGAAAGCGGACTTGAAATCTTGAATAAAATCCGAAAAATTCAACCTGAAATTAAAACACTTGTTCTGTCAATGCATTCAGAGCCGTTAAAAATCCAGCAGGCGTGTAACGAAAATATTTTTGAATTGTATTCAACTTTGAGCCGCAAAGAGCAGGAAGTTTTTTCTTTATTTACACGCGGAATGAATACAAAAGAAGCAGCGGCTAATCTTGGCAAAGGCAACCGTAGACAATCAGCGCACATCAATTTACCAAAAGCTGAACATTCACGATACACGCACCCTTGAAAATGTTGCAAAAGCGCTGGGAATTTAAGAAAAATTTGAACGGAAAATTTTCCCTCAAGGCCCATTAACCTTAAGGGAAATTTACTTATTCAACAATATTTCTAATTCCCTGCAGTTCCATTTTTCTCCGAGTATGTTGCAGCTTTCTGATTAATTTATTTTGCATTTTTATAACTGATTAAAATATGGTACGGTACAAAAATTATGGCCGATGTAAAAGCGGAAAAAGGATATGTAGACCGTCCGATTAACAAAAATCTTTTTTTCTTCTATTATATATAATATTCTCGGTCAGTAGATTTCTAAAAAAGCACACCAGCCAATATGGAACAGAACGACCAAAAATATTTAGTTTTGGAAACCTTGCAATTCTTCGCGAAATTCAGAAAAAGCGAATGCACCCGGCCGATTCAAACAATTTTTTAAGGAATAAAATATGCAGTACACAACAACATATCAATCGCCTTTGGGAAAAATTCTTCTTGCCGCTGATGAAATCGGAATCACAGGACTTTGGTTTGAAGATCAAAAATATTTTGCATGGAAACTTGATTCAAATCATGAAGAAAAAGAAATTTCTGTTTTAAAGGAAACAAAACGCTGGCTTGATATTTATTTTTCCAGAAAAGAACCTGATTTTATTCCGCCGCTTCATATAATTGGAACAGAATTCCAAAAAGATGTTTGGAAAATTCTTCGCACAATTCCGTATGGAAAAACAATGACTTACGGACAAATTGCAGACATAATTGCAAAAGAGCGCGGACTTAAAAAAATGTCGTCCCAGGCAGTCGGAGGAGCTGTCGGACATAATTCCATTTCGCTTATAATTCCGTGCCATCGTGTAGTCGGAACAAACGGCAGTTTAACAGGTTATGCCGGCGGAATTGACAAAAAAATATCGCTTCTGAAATTGGAAGGCGCATTCAAAAATAGTTTTTATATTCCTAAACACAGTACAACGCCATGAAAAAACATATTCTTAACGAAGACTTGATTTACGAAATTCTATCTGTTGTAGAAGAAATCCCTGAAGGAAAAGTTGCAACTTATGGACAGATTGCTCGTCTAATCGGCAGAGATAAAAATTCGCGGTTAGTGGGAAAAGTTCTTTCCATGTCTGAATTTTACGGGAACTATCCCTGTCACCGTGTTGTAAATCACTCAGGACGCCTCGTTCCCGGCTGGAAAGAACAGCGTTTTCTTCTTGAAAATGAAGGCGTCGGGTTTAAAGATGATAATCATGTTAATTTAAAGAATTTTTTATGGGACTGCTGAAAAATCGGCTTATGTTAAGAATTTCTCTGCATTTTTATAACTGATTAGAATATGGCACGGTGCAAAAATTACGGCAGACGAAATAAGAGGAATGTAGCGTGTTAAAATTCCGCTTGCCAAAAATATTACCGACGGAATTATTGAAAGCGCAAGGGATTTGAAAACACTGTTCGTTTTAAAATAAAGAATCCAGATTAAAACGTACGCAGTTAATAAAACTGTATCAATTATCAAATACAAAATAAATTCTGGTTTTGAGTAAAAACAAAATCCCATTCCCGGAATTATTACAACCATAAAAGCAAAACAGCAGAATCTTCCAATTTGTTCAAATAATTCTACAAATTTATTTTTCCAGAGATTTTCAAAACCGTCTTTATTTTTTACTGCAAAAATAATATTTGGAATCATTATTACAAGCATAAATGCAAGGCCGTAAAAGTTAATAAATTCTTTAATTGATGTCATACCCATATTGTAAAATAAATTTGGAAAAAAGTAAGAGTAATTACCAATGTTTTATTGATTGGTGCAATATGGCTTGCTCAACTTAAGAAAAATGTTAAAAAATACAAAATAAACTCAAGAAAAATGTAATCTATTTGTATGCAAAGAAAACTGATTTCAGATCTGATTGAATGGAAAAACAAAACTCACAGAAAACCTTTAATGCTTATGGGAGCTCGCCAGGTTGGTAAAACTTGGCTTATGAAAGAATTTGGAAAAAAAGAGTTTAAAAAAAACAGCATATGTAACTTTCTTTAACAACAACCGGATGAAAAATGTTTTTGAAACTGACTACGATATTGAACGAATCCTTCTGAATATAAATGCAGAAACAAAAATTTCTGTTACTCCAGGCGATACACTTATTATTCTTGATGAAATTCAGGAATGTCCAAAAGCTATTGAATCATTAAAATATTTTTGTGAAGATGCTCCTGAATATTATGTTATAGCTGCAGGTTCTCTTTTAGGAGTGAGTATTCATCAGAATATTTCGTTTCCAGTTGGAAAAGTTGATGAGCTAAATCTGTATCCGCTTTCTTTTGAAGAATTTCTTTTGGCTGCCGGAGAAGAAACACTGGCTTCTATTCTTGAAAAAAAACAGTTTAATTATATGGTGGATTTTAAAGACAAATACCTACACTGGTTAAAGAATTATTTTTACGTTGGAGGAATGCCTGAAGTTGTTTCATTGTTTTTTGAAACTAAAGATTATATTCAGGTTCGCAAACTTCAGAATACTATATTGGACCAGTATCGAATGGATTTTGGGAAACATTCCAAAGAAGAGTTTCAAACAAGAATTGAACAGGTATGGAATTCTATTCCGGCTCAACTTTCCAAAGAAAATAAAAAATATTTTTTTGGTCAAATAAAAAAAGGTTCCCGAATGAAAGATTTTGAACTTGCCATTCAATGGCTTTGTAATGCAGGTTTGGTTCACAAAGTAAACAGAGTATCAAAACCTGGTGTTCCACTTAAAGCGTATGAAGAAATTGAAGCGTTCAAATTGTTTTTGCTTGATGTTGGATTAGTTTCTGCAATGTGCAATTTAAATTCTCAAACTATTATTGACGGCGACAAAGCCTTTGTAGAGTTTAAAGGTGCTCTTACAGAAAACTATGTGCTTCAGGAAATAAAAGCAAATTCAAATAATTCAGTTTTTTATTATTCAAACGACGATTCTACATTTGAGCTGGATTTTCTTCTTGACAGCGAAAATGGTCCAGTTCCAATTGAAGTCAAAGCACAGGAAAATCTCCGTGCAAAAAGTTTTAAAAACTACTGCGAAAAATTTAAACCAACAGTAGCAATCAGAACTTCAACAGCAGACTACCGGGAAGAATCATGGATGAAAAATATTCCGCTTTATGCAATCGGAAAAGCGCTATCATAAAAAAGACTGTTTTTAAAACTTTCCCCTAGAAAAATGTAATTTATGTAAAATACTAAGCAGCAATTTGAAGATTTGGCAAAAGCCGCGTAGGAGTTTTTAATCCAAATGACTCTAAGAAATTGTAAACAGATTTCCCCGGGAAAATAGTGGACTTCCTTATTCATTTACCTTCCACCAACCGTTCTTCTTTGCGCCCATTCGTTCAATCTTTCCCTGTTTTTTCAGTTCTCCAATCAGACGTTTTACAGTAGCTTCTGATTTTCCAAGCTGCATCGCGTATTCTGAATAGGTCTTTTCCGGTGACTTTTTTATAAGGTCAACCAAAAGATTTATAGGGTCATTTAAAAGGTCATTTATCGGGTCATTTTGATGATTTATTGGGTCGCCTCTGTGCTTTTTAAGGGCAAAAAGGATTTCCTGAAGCATAAAATCAATGAATACACCGCAATCTGCATTTTCTGTACTCTTGTTGATTGCCTCGTAGTATTCTTCCTGATTTTCGTAAACCATATTTTCTACCGGAAGATGCTCAAAACAAGGGTTCAGTTTTCCCAATATCAAAGACTGCCAGAGCCTGCCTGTTCTGCCGTTACCGTCACTAAAGGGATGAATGAATTCAAACTCGTAATGGAAAACACAGCTTTTAATCAAAAGATGGTCAGGCGCATTCTTAAGCCATTCAAACAAATCTGCTATCAAAGTCGGAACACGTTCTGCCGGAGGAGCCATGTGGACACAACCCTGTTTACTAAAGACACCGACTCCGCCATGTCTGAAATGCCCTGCATCATCAGTCAAGGCCGCCATTAAAACTCCGTGGGCTTTGAGCAAATCTTCAACTGAATAAGGGTTGAGCTTTGAATAAAGTTCATAAGCCTTGATAGCATTTTTTACTTCCTGAATCTCACGAAGCGGGGCAACAACATTCTTTCCGTACAACCTGGGTAAACGTGGACAAAAGTTTTATTACTAAAAACACAGCCAGCACCCTTGAGTTTTATCTTCCGCGTACACTCGAAATCGGAAAAAAATATTTCATTGCAGTGCAGACATCCTTAAGTGGTTCAACCGAACTTAAAGCTCCAGTCCACGGAATAAGCCGGATTGCAGTAGAAATTGTAGAGTAGAATAAAGTGTAAGAAAATGTAAAAAAGTTTTCAGACTGTCTCAAACAAGAGGCAGTCTGAATTATATAATTGTTCCTTAAAATTGAACGAATGAGCAAGTTTCAACTTGCGATTGAGTTCAATTAGTGCGCGTGAGCGTACACGTTAATAAGACAGTTGTGAAGCAACTGTAGTTTTCTTGAAAGGCGCTATTTTAGCCGTTCAAGAAAAACCTTGATTTTACCTGAACCATTTGAACCGGTAATTCATCATACATGGCTTTTAATAAACCTATAAAACCTCTTTAGAATAGATTTTTGCAACTTTTTACACTTTCCTATTCTATTTTAGTTATCTAAAGATTATTTTTTACTTTATCTAAAATTAATTCGTCTGCAGGTAGCCATTTTACATTGTGCAAAGTATCAGCGTTCAGCCATTTTGCATCTTCTGCTTCAAGTAAAGTCAGTTTTCCTTTTACAAGAGTGCAGGCAAAACATTCCATTATTAAGTGAAATTGAGGATAATCCCATTCTACTGTTTGTATTTTTTCTTGAATTTTAATTGTTGAATCCAATTCCTCATAGATTTCGCGGATTAAAGCTTCTTCTTCTGTTTCAATTTCAAGGCCTGATTCATCATGTTCGATTTTTCCGCATGGAAATTCCCACCAGCCTTTATAGTCACCATATCCTCGCGCTGTGGCAAAAACTTCTTTTTTGCCATTACTATTTGTTCGGTAAATTACCGCTGCTACTACGTGTATTTGTTTCATGTTATGCCACCAAATAATTATATAAGTTTTTTGGAACAGGTGTATTCATTTTAAAAATAATATTTACTACCGGAACTATTTCATCACCGTCATTCATCTTAGTGTTCTTATAGTTATTAAGTATACAATTACCCATATAATAAAAATCCGAACCTTCTGCATCAGATTTTTTTATAAAAAGAGGAATTTCGATTTTGTTTGTTTTCTGATCGATAATAGCTGCAACTTCTTTGCTTTTGCTTGTCCGACGACTTCGACTATTCCAATTAAAATGGGTGTTATCAATAAAGTAATCTTTATAATTTGTTGAATCTGTTTCTTCAAGGTGTTTTTCATAAGTAACAAAAATGGGGCAAGATAATGTGTTGGTTTTTTCCATTGTTTTGTATCCATAAATAGTGGAAGAATAATCTTTATCCCAGTTTAATATTTTACAAACATCTTTACGAGAATATTTTCTGTATAAAACAAGATTATGATTTTCAACTTTTTCGGATTCTTTTATTTGCGCTCTTTTAATTCCATAAGTTAGGCAATCAGATAATTCTGATTTATAAATACAATTTTTTAAAAGTTCAGAAAACTTATGGGTTTTTATAATAGCTTTTTTATCCTGTGAATATTCAATATAAGTGAGTTCTCCGTATTTTTTTCTGTCTATTTGACCGTAATGAGTTATTGTCAATTGTTGTGGATTGAAAAAAAGTGTCTTTTCATCAGGCAGCCTTCATTTGTTCACCGTCCACAAAAATTATATTTTTGGCGACAAGTTCAAGTTGTTTAAATCCCCTGAGCCGTCGCCAGTTTTTCTCTGCCTGAAGACAAAGCTTGAAAGCCATTGCAACAGAAGCAGCGGAAGAGCCGTTTCCTTTTGTTGACTTGTGGCGCAACCTGACTGTTGCAAATGTCGATTCAATCGGATTCGACGTTCTAATGTGAGCCCAATGTTCCGCCGGATAATCATAAAAGCGGAACAAATCCTCCTTGTCTTTTTCAAGACATTCCGTTGCCTTCGGATATTTTTTTCCGAAAGTTTCTATAAATAAGTCGTAGGCTTTCAAGGCGTTTGCACGTTTGTCTGCCTGCCACATATCCCGAATCATTTTTGTGGCCTGAGTCTGTACACAGTCAGGCAATTTGTCCAGAATGTTCATGGACTTGTGGAACCAGCATCTCTGAATTTTTAGCTGGCCCCAGATTTCATCAACTGCATTTTGAAACCCAAGCGCTCCGTCGCAGACTGCCAATTTTGGTGCTTTTGTCAGTCCGCGGAATTTCAAATCAAGCAAAACTCCACGCCAACTTTCCGTTGACTCGCGAATTCCGGCCTGTACAGCCACAAGTTCTTTTTTGCCTTCAACAGTTACGCCAATTATTACCAGAAGGCAGGTCTTTTCACCGTCAAGCCGGGACTTTACGTAAATTCCGTCTGCCCAAACATAAACGTATTCCTTTCCGGAAAGATCTCGTTTGCGCCATTCGTCATATTCAGCCTGCCATTTTACAGTAAGCTTTGTTATGACTGACGGACTCAGGCCCTTTGCTTCTTTACCAAGAACATCATGGAGCATGGCTGAAAACTTGTTTGAAGAAATTCCTGCAAGGTAGGCAGCGGAAAGTATTGCTTCTACTGTCGGAGTTTTTCTTGCAAACGGAGGAAGGACTTTGCTTACAAAGCGATCCTTTTCTTCAAGTGCACGGTCATCAACTCTGGGAAGCCTGACTGTAACGTAACCGTTTGTAGTAAGAATTGTCCGTTCTTTGTGAAAGCCGTTTCTTACTACAAGTTTGTTTCCGGTTTTGTCTACGATAGAAGAAGTTTTATTAAGAAAACGCTGAACTTCATCCTCGTAAAGACTTTCAATTACTTCACGTGCTCTTGCGCGGATTGCTTTTTCAAGCAAATCAATCGTTGGACTATTGGAATTTTCTTCAATTTCCAGTATTCTTTTCATAAGAGGTCTCCTTCGGTGTTTATTTTTTTTTCCAAAGAAAACTATACCTTAGACAGACCTCTTTTTCTATGCCTTCTCAGGCAATCCACAACTTTTGATTATAACTCGACCGTAATAGTCAGGAGATAAAGTATGAATCATTCCGTCAATATCGTCGTTATCAAAAGAAAATCCAAATTTTTCAATCTGAATTTTAAATTCGTCAATACTAACAGAGTCTTTATCAAGAAGCGTTTTTAAAATTAAAAGTTCATGGAGTCTAAAGCCATGAGCAAATTCAAGAGAAATAAATTGGAGTGAAGTTCTGTAGCAAGGTGCAAGTTCTGGAATATTCTTTTCGAATTTTGTTTTGAACTCATAATAAGAACCTGCATAGTCTATAAATAAAAGAGGATCAATAAAACCATTATCCACGAAGTCTACCATTGATGGAAAATGTGCAAGTCTCATTTTTAGTTTTTTATATTCACCTTGTAAAAATTTTCCACGGTTGAATTTTGCATTTGAAATAGATTCATAAATTCTCTGTTTTGCAATTTCGTTTATTTGAATTGATGAAGTTCCTGGTAGACTGGCAGTTCCACTTGTCATATGGCGGCGAATAGAATCTTTGTCATATGAATTATCACTAAATAAAGCAATAGGAATAAAAAAGTTATTTTCGTAGTTTCCTATAAAATCAATTACAGATACATATTTTTTTTCGATTGTTTTACGAAGGCCTCGTCCGAGTTGTTGAACAAAAATAATTGAAGACTGTGTAGGGCGAAGCATTACAATTTGATTTACACATGGAATATCAACACCTTCATTAAAAATATCTACACTGATTATATATTGTAAAGGATTTGTGTCTGATTCAAGTTCTTCAATAACACGTTCCCGCGTTTTATCATCATCAGTTCCGCATAATGCTTTAGTATAGAAACCGTCTTGATTAAGTTGTTTTGACAGTTCGTAAGCTTCTTCAATACGACTGCAAAAAATTAATCCTTTAACTGCATATTCATAAGATCTGTAAGTTTTTAAAGCTTTTTCTATATGATGAATTCTTTCAGTACTTACAAGATTTTTGAATTCAGTTTTGTCATCAACTAATTGACCGTTAACAGTTAAATCTGATAGTCCGTAATAATGGAATGGACAAAGCAAATCTTCTTCAAGTGCCTTTTGTAAGCGAATTTCATAAGCTATAGTATTTTCAAATAGTGAATAAATATCAAAACCATCTGTACGTTCTGGAGTTGCAGTAAGACCAAGTAAAAATTTAGGCGTAAAGTAATCAATTATTTTTTGATAAGAATCAGCTCCTGCGTGGTGAACTTCGTCAATAATGATATAGTCAAAATGGTTCTTAGTAAATTTTTGCAAAATATCATCTTGTCGTAAAGTTGCAACGGAAGCAAATATAAAATCAGCATCAAAATCTTTTATACCACCACCAAGAAAACCTGTTTTAATTTCGGGTAAAAGGTTTTTAAAAGATTCTTCAGACTTATGTAAAATCATATCACGATGGGCAACGTACAAAACTCGTTTGGGTTGCATTTGTTTTACATCAAAAATAGAAAGATATGTTTTTCCAGTTCCGGTTGAGGCAATTAAAAGAGCTTTGTTTTTACCGTCATCACGCAAACTGGCAAGGGAGGCCATTGCTTCTTGTTGCATTTTATTTGGAACAATATCAAAAGTTTTTTCTTTTTCTGTATTTTTTTTCTTTTGTAATTTGTGTAAGTTTTATTTGATTTTCTTTATACTTTTTTTCGTAATTAGAAATCCACTGTTCATCAACTTTTTCTGCCTGATTCCAGATGCGTTCAAATTCTTCGCGAACAGAAAAAACAATTTGTCCATCAAGAGCAGAAATAAATTTTATGCTCCATTCTTGGTTTGCATTCAAAGCAGATGCAGTAAGATTTGCACTACCAATTATTATTGAATAATAATTTGATTGTTTAAAAATATAACCTTTAGGATGAAATCCTTTTTTCATTTTTTCAGTATCATATACTTTTAGTTCAATATTTGGAAAAAGCGAAAGAATTTCTTTTAGTGCAGAAGGTTGTGTAAAATTAAGATAGTTCGTAGTTAGAATACGACCTGGTATGTTATGTTCAGATAGATAATCAAGTTTTTGTTTAATACATGCAATTCCAGAGTGATTTATAAACGCAACTGAAAAATCAAAAGCGTCGCATGTAGAAAGTTCTTCTTCGATTGAAGTTACTATTTTTTTTTCGTGTTCATAATCATTTATAAGGAGATTAGGAGATAGATCTGAATATTCACCAGAAATTTTAGAGATAAAACTATCTTTAAGAGAGTTTAGAAGTTTTTCGTTTGAAAAGTTTTTTCTGAATAAATCATATTCTGGCATTTCTATATTTGTCTCCCTATTATTGAGTATAGCATATTTTCGATTTTTTTCTAGTACTTTGCATTTACTCCAAATTTTGCGTAAAAGAATAAAATGTACATTTTTATTTGACTTTTTACACTTTATCAACTTTCCTTAATCTTTTCTAAAAACTGTTCTGCGGCTTTTGAAAAAACCTGATACTTTTTCCAGATGACAGAAAGTTCAGCTTCAACAGGCGGCTCAAGAGGTCTAAAACACAAATTGCTACCCTCGCCTGTATTGATTATTTTATCAAGCCCGATTGCATACCCGAGCCCTTCATCAACAAAAAGAGAAGCATTAAACAATAAATTGTAAGTTGCAGCAATATTAAGTTCGTCCAAATTCCGTTTAAGCCAAGCTCTTAATTCTCCGCCCTGATTTTTCTGATGAGAAATAATCAACGGTTTATCACATAAATCTTTTGGAGTTACTGATTTTTTTTTGGCAAGCACAGAATCTTTTCTCATCAAAACGCCCCATGTATCTTTTACAGGAATTTTTATTGAATTGTATTTTTCAAAATCAACATTTCCAAAAACAAGACCAAAGTCAATCAAACCTTTGTCCAACTGTTCCTTCTTCGGTTAAAGTAATTTTTCTTGAACCTTTTGTGCCGCGGATTAAAAGCTGTTTTCCAAGTTCTTCTTAAGGGAAAATATTCTTTTCAATATATTATTAATGCTGAATTTGACAATTGCTTATTTGATACAAAAGATGCATTCTGGCATTGCAAAAATGTAACAGTTAGAAACAGCACTGTAAACGGCGAATATCTTGCATGGTATTCTGATAGTTTGACTCTGATTAATTGTAAAATCAGCGGAACACAGCCATTTTGTTACTGTAAAAATCTTAAGATTGTTGACTGCGAAATGGTGAATACCGATTTATGTTTTGAAAGATCAGAAGTTCAAGCCAACATTACATCTTATGTAGAAAGTATAAAAAATCTGCTTTCAGGAGTAATTCGTGTTCCGGAAGTAGGAAAAATAATTTTTGATATTCCCCAGGCAAAAGGAAAAATATTGATTGACTGAATCATAATTACAAGCATAAATGCAAGACCGTAAAAGTTTGTAAATTTCATTTTTGTGTCCTTGATTTTTGAATCGGCAATTCATCATACATGGCTTTTAATAAGCCTGTCAAAAATTCTTTGTTTTCAACTTCTTCTACCAAAAGCATTTCTTTTGCACCATTGTACGGCAATTCATAAGTTGCTTGCGGCATATAATCGATTGCAGATTTTACAGGTTTTACAAGAAATCTGTCATCATAAATTCCGACGACAATTTTTGAGCGATAATAAATAATAAATTCTCCCATCATTGCACGGTATGAAATTTCTTCCAGGTCAGAAAACTGGTCTAAAATAAAATTCAAATATTCTTTTGTTGAAGCCATGTTAAAATTATAAATCAGTTTTGAGAAAAGAGTAAAGAATCATTTTGCCAGCTTCAAAAATTTCTTGTCACTTTGAATCGCTTGCGTAATAAATTTTCCGTCTTTGAACAAAGCGTATGTTGTAACCGGTGCGGGCACATTTTGGGCGGTTTTCATGTCAGTGATATGAATTGTTTTTAACTGTATTCCATTTTCTTTTGCGACTTCTTCAATACGTGGAATCCAATAATATGTAAACGGACACTGGTCTGTATAATAAATTACAATTCCTTTTTCGCCGGTCTGAAGTTTTTTTGCACATTCTTTAAATGTTGGAACTTTTTCATTTTCGTTGAATGGCAAGTACATTAAATTTATTCCGCAATCACAACTATCTGCAACTTTAAATCCTTTGTGCAACAGCCATTTCGGGTCAGATAAAAATTCCTTTTTTCTGCCGTCAGAAGATAAAATGCACAAACCTTTCTTTCCTTTAGACTTTGCATCTTTTATACATTCATTCAGTAAATCATTTGAATATCCGTGACCTTTCATCGAGCCCGAAACCCAAAGGCAATTTATATAAAAATAATCAACTGCTTCAACTGGAACCCACGCAAATTCTGCCGGAATATATTCTATAAAACATTTACCGCGTTCTTTGCTCCGATAAAAAACAAGTCCTTCATCAAAACGTTTTTTTAGCCATTCTTTTTTGCATAAACATTGCTTTCCTGACATTGCACAGCAGATGTGTTCTTTATCGATATTTTCTTTTGTTATTTGAATGTATTCCATTTTCGTTTTTTCTCCTTTCACTTTTTTCAAAATCTTTTCTTCCGTAAAGCAAAAACAATGTTCCGTATTTTACAAGATAAACATTTGAAGTCTGTTCACTTTCTTTAATTTCAAAACCAAGCACATCTCTGTAAAAACGGATCATTTTTGGCATATCGTTTACGAGCAATTCAAAACCGTCCAATCTCATAAAAACATCTCTGTTTTCCATAGACTTATCTCTTAAGTAAAAATCGTAATTAATATCCGTATATGAATTCAATTTTTATGCTTATTGCTTTACTCATATAATGCATTGATTTCTATTTTCTCAAGTTTCTCAATATCAACATTTTCAAAGCCTGATTTTGAGAAAAATACATATTTATAACATTCCAAGCCGGACTTATCTACCTGCGCAATTTCTTCTTCAATCATCGACTTTGATACAGGTAATTTTCTAAATTTCACCTCATAGAATACATAACCTTTCTCATCCTCAGTAACAATATCAAACTCTCCATTTGTATGTTCCTTCGGATTGTCATAATAGTATTTACCTATTTTTTCAATTACTGGTTCAATTCTTCCTGCTCTATTTTGTCTTATCAGATATTGCTTACATATCTCCTCAAACTGATGTGGAACATATTTTTCGTCAAAGTCTTTTTCTATATATTTTACATAAAACACTTCAGGATCCATAATCTTAAGTTGCGACAAATATTTAAAAACATATCTGTAATAGAACAATGAAAGATTATCGGATACATAATATCCGACCTTTTTCTTATTATTAGAATCGTTAATAGGCGTTGTCTTTTCTACAACTTCCATTTTTATGAGCTTATCCAAAACATCAATAAGAGTAGGTCCGCTTGATACATGCGATTGAGATAAAATATCACTGTATCTTGAGTAACCCCTGGCAAGTGCTTCAAATACCTCGTTGGCATTTATTATCTTAGAAATTTCCGCATTCAAGTATCCAGACACCTCATTTTCCAAACGAGCTCCTGACGAAGCAATAAGATCTATAATATTATCTTTTACGCTCTTCTTATCATCAATCAGCCTATTATAGTATGGAATTCCTCCAAATACAGAATATATGCGCACCTTATCCTCTGCTGAAAAGCCCGGATAAAACATGGCCGATTCATAGTGAGTTATTGTCAATTGTTGTGGATTGAAAAAAAGTGTCTTTTCATCAGGCAGCCTTCATTTGTTCACCGTCCACAAAAATTATATTTTTGGCGACAAGTTCAAGTTGTTTAAATCCCCTGAGCCGTCGCCAGTTTTTCTCTGCCTGAAGACAAAGCTTGAAAGCCATTGCAACAGAAGCAGCGGAAGAGCCGTTTCCTTTTGTTGACTTGTGGCGCAACCTGACTGTTGCAAATGTCGATTCAATCGGATTCGACGTTCTAATGTGAGCCCAATGTTCCGCCGGATAATCATAAAAGCGGAACAAATCCTCCTTGTCTTTTTCAAGACATTCCGTTGCCTTCGGATATTTTTTTCCGAAAGTTTCTATAAATAAGTCGTAGGCTTTCAAGGCGTTTGCACGTTTGTCTGCCTGCCACATATCCCGAATCATTTTTGTGGCCTGAGTCTGCACACAGTCAGGCAATTTGTCCAGAATGTTCATGGACTTGTGGAACCAGCATCTCTGAATTTTTAGCTGGCCCCAGATTTCATCAACTGCATTTTGAAACCCAAGCGCTCCGTCGCAGACTGCCAATTTTGGTGCTTTTGTCAGTCCGCGGAATTTCAAATCAAGCAAAACTCCACGCCAACTTTCCGTTGACTCGCGAATTCCGGCCTGTACAGCCACAAGTTCTTTTTTGCCTTCAACAGTTACGCCAATTATTACCAGAAGGCAGGTCTTTTCACCGTCAAGCCGGGACTTTACGTAAATTCCGTCTGCCCAAACATAAACGTATTCCTTTCCGGAAAGATCTCGTTTGCGCCATTCGTCATATTCAGCCTGCCATTTTACAGTAAGCTTTGTTATGACTGACGGACTCAGGCCCTTTGCTTCTTTACCAAGAACATCATGGAGCATGGCTGAAAACTTGTTTGAAGAAATTCCTGCAAGGTAGGCAGCGGAAAGTATTGCTTCTACTGTCGGAGTTTTTCTTGCAAACGGAGGAAGGACTTTGCTTACAAAGCGATCCTTTTCTTCAAGTGCACGGTCATCAACTCTGGGAAGCCTGACTGTAACGTAACCGTTTGTAGTAAGAATTGTCCGTTCTTTGTGAAAGCCGTTTCTTACTACAAGTTTGTTTCCGGTTTTGTCTACGATAGAAGAAGTTTTATTAAGAAAACGCTGAACTTCATCCTCGTAAAGACTTTCAATTACTTCACGTGCTCTTGCGCGGATTGCTTTTTCAAGCAAATCAATCGTTGGACTATTGGAATTTTCTTCAATTTCCAGTATTCTTTTCATAAGAGGTCTCCTTCGGTGTTTATTTTTTTTTCCAAAGAAAACTATACCTTAGACAGACCTCTTTTTCTATGCCTTCTCAGGCAATCCACAACTTTTGATTATAACTCTTCATAGTAATCCATCTGTTTAAGATTTATAGCCAAATCAACCCTGCCATAAAGCGGATTAGAATGTTCCAGCAATGATTTCATTATCTCAACATAGGATCCTAATATTATAAATTTCAGTTTTGAGCTTTCTCTATATTTATCAACGATTGACTGCACAATGCAGTCAATTCCCTTTACAGACTCTCTTAAGTATTGATATTCATCCAATACAAGAATAAGTTTTTCTTTTTCGGCAAGTTTGAAGATATAATCCAAAATCGATTCTATATCTGTATATCCAAGCTTTGGTAAATCAAGAACCTCCGAAACAATGTTTGCAAGTCCTGTAACATTACTTTCTTCTGATACTTGCTTACATTCAAAATAAATACTCTTTATGTCGGTATTTCTAAGTATCTGTTTTATAAGTTCACTTTTACCGACTCTTCTCCTACCATAAATCAATGAAAAAGAAAGTTCGTCTGTGCTTATCTGTTTTTCTACTAGATATTCTTCTCGTCCTATAAATTTCATTTTTATTCGGTTCGTTCCGAGTCGAATAACACTGAGTAATATAGCATATGTACAAAACGCTATATCAGTCACCCTTCTACAAGGTCATAATTTAAATTATTTTCAGGAACAACTTTCCTCAAAAAAATTACACTTTCTTAATCGGATGTCTGATTACGGTTTTCCATTTTTCAGGAACAACTTTTCTTGCGTCAGACATATAAATTTCGTGATGAAGTCGTGTTTTGGAAAAATCTTTTTCATATCCGTTTTCTTTTATAAAAGAATCCATAAGTACAACTGTTGCCGGTTCATCATCAAAAGGGCCAGTATGCATTATCTGAACACACAATCCTTCATTGACAGTTAAGAATTCAGCAGATGAACAATCTATCTTTTTCTTTTTTGTTGCAGTTTCTACAGCCCAATCAAAATCTTTTTTTGTTACAAAATCAGGCAAACGGATAACAGAAATCCAGTAAAAAGAATTTTTATCTGAATAATCTACGCCTTCAACATTATCCTGCCACCAAAAGCCTTCAAGCGGCGGAACAACATATTCAAAAAAACCGTCTATTTTATATTCTGTTTTGTAACTCATTTTCAAAGTATACGCAACTGCATACAAAACACCAATTGCTTTTTGATACGCGCCGCCTTCTTCGTTTGGATTTCCTTTTCCGCGGACAGCAATATAATTCATTTCAGGCACATTTACGATTTCTGGTTTGTTCTTGGGTAAATAAAATTCTTTGAATTCTTTCTTAAAATCGAATGCCACTTTTTCCTCCATTAAGTTTCAATTTTTTTTATCAATTTGAATATTTAATTCTGGTCTTTTATTGATTGTAAAATTTCTTTTACTCTACAATTTTCCATTCGCCAAGTGTGCGCTTTTCACTGTCAAAACTTACGCCGATTTTAACAAGCTTTTTGTCGTTGCCGTTTTTGTCTTTTGTAACTGAATACGGAATCAGATATCCTTTTGAATCAATCTGTGCGAGTGCTTCTTCTACTGTTCCGTCAAGTTTGAATTCAAAAACATAAACAGTGCTTTCTGTTTCTACAACCATATCACTGCGGCCGGCAGCACTTGTCTCTTCTGTTTTTACAACATAAGGAGTGCACAAGCGAGCTATTAAATAGAACAAAGTTTTGTAGTGATTTTCGTTCTGCTTTTCGGCATTATACGGAATCGAAGACAAAAATGCTTTCATTTCTTTTAAGGCATCTTCAAGGCGGGCTTCTTCCAATGCGTCAGAAAATCTCATCAGAAAAGTGTCGTTTTTGCTTACAAGTTCTGTTGCATAATATGGAAGGAGTGATTTACAAAAGCCATCGCGAACTTCATCATTCGGGAAACCTAAAATAAAACGGCTTCCTTTTTCTGCCTTTTTTATTGTAAGGTAACCACTCTGATAAAGAAGAGGTATCGGGTCAGTTGCAGTTTCTGTTGGGGAATCAAACATTTCAAGTGTTGCAGGAAATCCTTTGTCAAAACTTTCAGGGTCCATGTTATACTTTTTTATCAACCGAGTAAGTATTGTCGGTGTTCCTGTTGCAAACCAATAATTTATAAGTTTACTGTCAGAAAGAGCATTGAGTAAACTGAATGGATTATAAATATCAGGTGAATTTTCTGTAAAATGATAACCGTCATATTTTTTTGTAAGAGCAGCACAAGCCTCTTCGTAAGTCATATTGTTTTTATCTGCCAGTGCCTTAATTTCCGGCTGCATTTGAGAAAAAAGTTCTTCTTTTGTAATTCCGCAAACAGCTGCATAATCATCTTTCATTGTAATAACTTTTAAATTATTCAATTCACTGAAGATACTTAACTGGCTGAATTTGCTTATTCCTGTCAAAAACACAAAGCGCAGAATTCCGCCCATATCTTTTAACGGACTAAATAGCTTGCGCACTTCCTGTTTTAAAACAAGCTGAAGTTCAGAGTTGTCCATTGTGTCTAAAAGCGGTGCATCGTATTCATCAACAAGAATTACAGGTTCTGTGCCTGTTTGTTCGTAAGCTGCTTTAAGAAGTTCTGAAAAACGGCTTCCCCATTCATAACCGTTTTTATTTGTAATCTTATATTTTTCTTCAAATTCACCAAGTTTATAATTCATATAAATTTGAAAAGTTTGTAAATCTGTAAACTTTGTTCCTGCAAAACTTAAATGAAAAACAGGATACTGCTTCCATTCTTTTTCAAGCTTTTCGATTGCAAGTCCTTCAAAAAGTTCTTTCTTTCCTAAAAAATAATCGCGTAAAGTTGAAATTAAAAGCGACTTTCCAAAGCGGCGCGGACGGCTCAAAAAATAAACGCGGTCTGTATGTGTCATTTTATAAACAATGTCTGTCTTGTCTACGTAATAATAACCGTTACGCCTAATCTGAGAAAAATCCTGCAACCCAATTGGAAAAAGTTTTAATTCTGCCATACGATTATTATATTACTTTACCGAAAGCAGTTCAATATAATCACGCTCGCCACTGGGGCTTGAGTTGAATCTTTGGATTTTTATTACCCACTTACAGCCGATAACTGAAATGTCATTTTTTTTCTGCATACCAAGGAGAAAATAAAACTATGTTTCAATCATACATTCTTCAAAAGAATTTTTCTCGACTATTTTTGCTAATTTGAAATTTATTTTATTCATGTATCTCAAGCGGAAGTCCGTCGGGGTCAAAAAAGAATGTCATTTTTTTATTTGTAAATGTATCAAATCGTACAGGTTCAGTTTCAATTCCTTTTGCATTCAGTTCTTTAACTGTTTCATCCACGCTTGTAACTCTGAATGCAAGATGACGCAGGCCGCACGCTTCAGGACGGCTTAATCTTTTTGGTGCATTCTTTATAATGAACAATTCAATTTCCTGGTCGCCACACTGCAAGTCTATTTTGTAATCATCCCGTTCCTTACGATAATTTTCCCTTACGACATTAAATCCAAGAAGTTCAATATAAAAATGATATGATTTTTTGTAATCACTTCCAATAATGGCTATGTGGTGAATTGAATCAAACATTTTTCTCCTCCACTTTTTTTCTTTATATAGTAATTATAGAAGGAATCTGCAAAACCGGAATCTTCTATTCACTCTGGGTTATTTTTTTCAGCAACTGCAGCATTGACTGAATGCAAAATCCCGACAGAAGAATTGTACAAATAGTGCAGATGCCAACCTTTCCTCCAAGCAGAGCACCAATAACAACAACGCCTGCATCAAGAGCGGTTCTTACCCATTTTACATTCCAGCCATGTTTTTTAACAAGAGCAAAGGTTAATGCTTCATAAGAGCCGCGCCCAAAATCTGCAAAAGAATACAGCGCAGTGCCGGCAGCAAAAATCAAAATTCCCAGAATCATAATTACAAAATTGATGAATACGTTCTCTGAATAAAACAGGCAGTCAGCAAAAATATCAACAAAGACACCGTAAAGAATTTGGTATATAAGTGTTCCGATATTAATTTGTTTTCGGTCATAAAAAAGACAAACCAATATCATTATTCCTGCAACGGCAAGCGAAGCCTGTCCAAAACTTATATTGAATATTTTGGCGATTCCCTCCCACAAAACAGCCAGTGTTGCACCGCCAAATCCTGCGTGAATTGCCAGATCTATTCCATATGCCGAAACTATTGAACCAATACATATAAGAAGAATTTTTTTAAGAACTTGCATTTGAATCACCGGTTTTTGCAAAAACTACGATATCCAGAATCAAAATGATTAGAATACCAATTATACAATTATTTACAGGAACTTTCCACAGTTTTTGTTTTTGTCAAAAAGGTTTCAGCATGAAGAAAGACTCATCCTTAAATACACATCTACTTCACCCCATTAACCAAAAATTAATCCATAAAACTCAATACTTATCAGTAATAGAAGAATACTTTTGTAGCAATACCAAACTTTCTTCTGTTATTGAACAAATCGCCCCTTCTTCCTCGCAAACAACTTGCATTGCGTTCACGCATATGTACGAACCTTTTTTATTTTCTACACTATCATCTCAAGTTAAATAAACTTACTTTATTTACAAAATAAATCTTATATACTGCAATTACCTAAAAAATATTTTACTTATACAAAAAATAAAATGGTGTAAATTTATTGGCATTCATCGTTATATCAGAAGAAGGAATATCCGTAAAAAAAATTGCCGACTTACTTAAAATGGAATATTCTTTTGTACTTGAATACAATTCAGGTTCATTACACGGAAAAACAAATTCTCCTGTTACAGGATCCATAAGATTTTCACTAAAAACACCAACCGTTCCTTTATTGAACAATTCAACACAAAATTCCTTAAAGAGAAAGTCTGTATCTTTTTTAAAATATTCACCTATGGAATTCCATCCTGTACTTTCAGATGCAACCACTGACTGTAAAAAAGAGATTCCTCCTTTATCTATAAAATATAGTGGATTACTTTCATCATATGACATACCACCTGCCTTCAAAAACAGCCAGTATAAAAATAAACATGTTGCTCCCCTGCATCCTGCGGAATCAGTTCTGCCAAGATAGTCATTCCCGGCAAAGGAGAAATACGCCATATTATTTAAGTAATAGTTTACAAATCTATTATTTCCACCTGATACTCCATAACCGCAAAGACTTTCGCTTAAATGACTTAATCCTTCATTCAAAAAAATTTCCTCAACAAGTTCTGATTTTCCAAGCAACAGTTTATTGTATGTTTTATTTGTAAAATTTATCGCATGCGTAATTTCATGAATCAAAGTTGCAGTTATCGCACTTGCCGAAAAAGTACCCTCGTCTAAACTTTCAGGAATCGCTGCATAAATTATATCACACTCATTACTAAAAGGATTATAATGGGAAGAAGACTTATCCACATTTCTTGTAAAGAAATCAGCAGAATTAAAAAACCCCAATGCAATACCTTCTTCATTTATTGTATGAGAAAAAAGTATGGCAATTTTTTTATCTCCATTTATATCAGCACAACTTCCCCATAAAGTTTTTGTTCTGGGAAGAGCAATAGTTTCAAGATTCTCCAGACAAATATCAATATACGAATATTCGTCCTCTGTTAAATCTTCCGGTACCCATGCACAGATATTATCAGATGAATAATAAAGAACTGCATTTATAGAAGAAGCGTTCGATGAAGAACCTGTTGTATCTGCAATATAAAATAATTTTCTATTGCCCAATATTGGTTCTATTATTGAACGATTCAGTGAAATTTCATTATACGGCTTCAATTTTGCATAATTGATATTATCACACCATATTGATGGATCTATAAGAAATTCACTTTCGCAGGATAAAAATTTATTTACTGAATCAGTCAAAAAAGAAAAATTAAATTCTGTGATTTTTTCACCTGTATTAATTATTCCGGTTGTACAAGCTTCTTTTTTGATAGTCTTTTTACATGGCACATAAGTAACATAGAAAACATTTTCATTCTGTCCTTGAATTACAATTACTTTTACGCATTTTGAAATTTCTTGTTCCGGTAAACTAAGTGTAATTAAATGCTCGCCACTGGATAAACAAACAGATATCTGAGGTCCTGAGCCCAACTTTCCATCTAAAGAAGATTCCCATTCTAAAGAATCATTATCTAAAGATGACGCAAAAATTATTGGTTCTGTAGAGTAATAAGTCCAATCTGATTTGGGACTCTTGATTTCAAAGTTTATACATTTATCATTTTCATTTTGAATACAAGAACTTAATTCAAAAAAAGACGCAATTAATATTACAGTTAAAGTAAATTTTGATTCATTCTTCAACATAAAAAGTCACCGCCGAACTTGTTATTGAACTGAAAGAATAATATGGCAAAGAAAAGTAAGGGTCGCCACAAATTTTCTGAGCAGTTAAATACAGATAGTAAGTTTTGCCAGCAGTTAGTGTTCCTTTAGGTATTTCAATATTACAAGCACTTGTTGAACCTGTCCAAATCCTACTTAATACAGTTTTAATATTTACCTGATATACTATCCCGTTTCCAAGGGAGTTCCACGCACAGGATACAGCAGACTGGGAATTTATACTTTTCCCGGAAAGAACTGAATTACCCATCGAATCAGAAAATGACACTATAGTTGGAGCTTTTGTAAGTCTTAAATGAGGAATTTGTATACAGGCTGCTTCCTTGTATGCTGCAGAAATAACTTTTATATTATAGATATCACTTTCAAGTCCATCGAATGATGAAATATAACACTGGCTGTCATTGTCAAATTCCAATAAAAGAACTTCGTTCTCACTGTTTGTTACAGTAACCAGAGAGCCAGTCATTATATCTCCGGAACTATTTTCAGGATAAACCCTGAATACTATATCATCACCGTTTACAGATACTGCACTTGCCCGCAAATTCTGATTTTCTATAGAAGACTCACATCCTGCAAAAAACAGAATAGACAAGAAAAGAATAGGTACAGATTTAAATATTTTCATTTTTTTCCTCAAGGTTTTATTGCCATTAAAGTTTTTTTTAAATTTTTATGGTCAGCATCAAAATAGTAAATACATCCATTGTATTGTGGTGGGTCAGCAAAAGGATGTGTATTTATATTTTCAGCGGCTCCTATAAGTTCTCCTGTTTCTGAATTATAAACCCTTAAGCCCCGTCCCCATGTTGCAACAAAAGTCTTGCCGTTTGCAACCACTGGTTTTGAATTAAGCGAACCGCATCCTTTGGGTAAATCTCCCCAGACATAGGCAAAAGTTTTTGCATCAATACAGATTATGTTTTTTACCATATTCTGGGGGATTCCTGCTATTGATGAAGTTGCCCAGCTGGTATTGTTTGTATAATAAAACTTTCCGTCTGAATAATAAGCAGGGGAATCTGCTCCAATGTAAACTTCTGTATCCAATTTTTCTGTATCACGG
Source organism: Treponema peruense (assembly GCF_016117655.1). Taxonomy (NCBI): domain Bacteria; kingdom Pseudomonadati; phylum Spirochaetota; class Spirochaetia; order Treponematales; family Treponemataceae; genus Treponema; species Treponema peruense. The sequence continues at coordinate 346,144 of NZ_CP064936.1, read as the reverse complement.
CATTTTTCTTTAAGACACTTTCCCGTTTCCAAATCATAGCAGCTTATTACATTTTCAAAAAAATACAGTCTGTCATCAAATATCTGCATATGACCGTCCCCGTTCATTGTAGTTGTAGGAGTCTGCCATTTTACAACTTCGCTGTCTGCATCTATTGCAACGGTTTTTATTATGCTCCCGTGTTTTTCCTGCCAGAAGTCGTATGTCTGGAAATATACAATCCCATCCTTTGCTACAGGCCGCATCAGGATTCCTACATCGGCTACATCATCTGTCCAGACAAGCCTGGGTTCAATATGCTGTACCTGTTCCGGTCCCAGTGTAAAATCAATTTTTGAAACATCAAACTTCAAAAGGCCTTCATTTATTACACCTTCGCCGTTTATGTTTGACCAGAAAAGATTTCCGCCGCATGAAATCATTGTAGGCCCCCTGTCCATATAAATTCTCGTAAAAGAAACAACTGCATCTATTTTACCGTCGTCATCTCCAATGACATACAAATACCCTCCGGAAGTCTGCACATACAGTCTGTCATTTATTACAACCACAGGAGACTTGTTAACACGAAATATTTCAGGACTGGTCCATACTATATGACCATCCAGAAGATCTACTTTTGTCATTGAAAACTTATACTCCTGTTCCAGACCTTCGTTTACAGAAGTATAGTTGCATTCAATAAGATATAAAAACTGTCCGTTCTGGGTGGGCTGGTAAGTATCGTAAGCATTTGTTTCCAGTTTCCAGACTACATCAGGTTCGTATACAGGTTCTTCAGACGACTTCTTTTTTTTTTCATCAAATATACAACCTGTGCAGGATACCAAAATGAAACAGATAATTACAAAAATAATCTCACTGCATAATTTATTGTGTTTCATTATTGTATCTCCATCCCCGCGCTCTTAACAACATATTATCTATCTCGGATTGAGTAACAAGATTTGACCCCGGATTAATATCAGCATGATTATACGGCAGCGCAGTATATCCTTCAGGTTTTTCACTGAGCACATTAAGGTGTACAACGGATGTCTGTTTTGTTGCAGGGTTATAAAAAGTTTTTGGATAAAACTGACTTTCCTTTGCAACAAGTCCGTCATTTTCATCAGAGCCTTTCAGTTTGTTCAATTTACCGTCTATATTGCTTAACCAGTCACTTGCTGTACTGCAGTATGTTGCAAATGTTTTATGATACCCCAGTATTCCAAAAGTAATGTAATATTTTGCAAGATTGATTCCATTGGCTATATCCAACCCCTTTACGGCATAGCCTATACCGTTTCTTACATTACTTTCCATATCGCTGCCCAGCATTCCCAATGTATTGCTGTCTGTACCTACGATATATCCCATTGGAAGATCAGGATCAAATTTGGGCATATCAAAATATGCTGTATAAGTCGTATAAACGGGTTTTGTTTCTATAGTCAGGTAATATATTTTTATTCCAAAAACCTTCTTGTATGTCCATGTAAGATATTTATTTTCTCCTGTCTTCCTTTTATATACAATACTTTTTGTTTTTGACACGTTGTTTTCTATAAACGAACTTCTTGGCATCATGTCATAAATTTCCGGCAGCACTGAATAAGGAGCATTATCCAGACCGGCCGTAATATATGAATTAAAATACGGGAGAACAGTCGTGAGCGTATCATCTACATCGGACGAATTTACACCAAACCAGGATAATGCATATGGTGTCAAGGTAATTCCAATGATAGCGGCGAATGCATCAATAGTAAGGCTTGCTCCCAATACCCCTTTTGTTTCATTTAGCAGAATAACTATTGTATTTTCAAGTTTGGCCTTGAACGGAGTAAATCTGTTGACTTCGGAACAACCGTCAAGCGCTTTCAGACCTTTGTCTATTCCTGATACTGTAATTACAGCCTTTAGCTTTTTGTATTCTTCTGGATGCTGCTGCTTTAATCTGGTTGCGTAAGCTATTGCTCTAAGGCCGCCCTGGCTGTGCCCGACTACTGCATAGTCTGATGATGTACTTCCGGCCTTACCGCTTAGTACTCTGTCAATTTCGGCATCCACACGTTCTTCCAAAGTATCTGAATGTGCATCAACTTCTGTATCCGCAAAGCCAAAGCCAGACATAAAACGGTAGCCTTTGTCATTCAGATTTCCAATCTTAACATATTCCTCATCCACTGTCTTTTGTGCAGATATCGCAATTACGGTTACACAAAGCATCATTGCTGCAATTATTTTCTTTTTCATGTTCTACTCCCCATCAAATAATAATTTAAAAACACTGTCTTCTGTCTGATTTATTTCAATATTAGTATACAGTTCAACAACAGTTTCAATATTGCTTAAATTTGCAGGATCACCAAAAGTAATTGAACTGTCTTCATAAATATTTCCGGCTTCCTGCATAGCTTCAAATTCTTCATCAGAAATTTCAGGAATATCATCCATTGATTCATATACCATACTCTTATCCGGCATCTCTCCAACATTTTCTGCCATCTGAGTGTTAATTGTAAATATGGTTCCAATCTTTACAGGCGTACCTTCATAATCTTCATAAACCGGGCAAAGTGTACTTGTAACGACGGTTTCATCATCCATAACAGTTACAGTTTCTACTTCTTTTACAACTTCTTCTGAAACATCATATGAAATAGTTGATTTTATAGATTTTTCTCCATATCCAAGAACCAGCATTGACTGCGGAAGAGAAAGTGTCAGTAATGAAGATTCTGTATTTTCAGATAAATCCAGAGACAAGCGATAGGCTTCACTTTTAACATTTTCAATATCAATTTTACCAAAACCCAGATTATCTCCACCGAACATTCTTAATGATGAATTGTTTTTGTCGCTAACATTTATACGCAGAAGCTCATCATTGGTTTGCGTATTACATATTATTAAATCTTCTCCATCAGAAAGCACAGACCTATAAACCCCATCAGAATCAGCAACCATATCGATACGTGTATATTGAACATTATCTATCATTTTTACAGACATCTTATATTTATCTGATAATTTTAATCCGGTATCTTCACGGCTGTTCATCCTATAAACCTGAACATCCGTTTGATAACTTGTAATTTTATCTGAAGATTTATCCTGGCTCCATGCAATAGTTGTGGGATTTTCTTCAAAAACACTATCAGCTTCTGTAATATTTTTTGAATTATCACAAGACGCAAACAGATACAAAATTAAAGGAACTAAAGTTGTACACAACAATAAACTCTTCTTCATACATACTCTCCTGAGATATTAGAAGACTGTTCAAACAGTCAAAAAGATTCTGTATTTTAAGATAAACTGAAAATACATTGTACCAGAACAGTTTGCAACACAAACTTCTGCTAAAAATCCGGTGACAATCAACAGATTTTTTAGCAATTATTCCAAACTTAATTTCCATTCTACCACAACTATTCAATTCCAGAACGTATACCTTTGGCTAAAAAAGGGGTGATCAAGGTATATTTCACAGAAAAAAAAATCGTATGTCTTCCAAAAAACTTTACATCCTTAAAATATTGTGTTAAGATTATTATAAAGTGTTCAAACCTTATTTTGGGGGAAACATAAGAGATGAGAGTTTATTTTAATGAAAAAGAGTTTTGGCCGTTTATAAATACTTTTACCATTTTTATCTGCATTTTTATTTGTTTTATTACATTCAGCAGAGAAGTCAATTTTTCTATTAACCCTAAAACTATATTTGGAATGTCAGTTACTTTTATCACACTTGTTCTGCTGATGTTCAGTTTTACAATCAAAAGAGGATTAATTAATTATTCAATAATTTATATAATTTGGGGAGCCTGTGTTATTCATATGGGCAATCACCTTTTGGGTTCAGCTTTCTTTTACACAACAATACTATTCCTTTACAAACGATTCCCTGTTTTCAAAGAAAATAGAAAAGCTTTCTTTTTGTTATCGATTGTACTTATTCTTATACCATTTATTCTTATACCTTTTTCAAAAGGAACTTATATTATAAAACTCAATGCCTACCTGAATGATTTTCTGCTTTTATATTTTGTATCTCTGGTACTATTTTTGATTTATTCAATTCATAAAAACAAAAGCATTGATTCAAAAAAAGTTCTGGACTTATCCAGATATAATTTTTCTGTCCGTAAAATCAGAATTTTAAATGCCGTTATGTCAGGAGCCAAATATTCAACAATAGCAGTAAATCTTGGTTGCGGACTTGCAACAATCAAAAAAAATGTTGGAGAAATTTGCACCACACTTCAAGTAGCAGACAAAACAGAACTTCTTGTAAAATATTCAGGATACACCATTCAATGCTGATACTTATTTAAGTATTAATTCCCTCCCGCAAACATATTTTTACAATACACTCGATTTTTTTACGCTTTTCTTCTATAATAGTGGAATGAAACCAATACTCGATTACACGGTAATATATAACGATGATGATATTGTTGTCCTGAACAAACGCTCAGGTCTTCTTATTGCTGCCGACCGCTACGATCCCGACGCCCCACGCCTTGACGAAAGTGCAAGCAAAGAGTTCGGAAAGATTTATGCGGTTCACAGAATAGACAAAGACACAAGCGGCGCCGTTATTTATGCAAAAAACGCAGAAGCCCACAAAAAACTTTCAGAACAGTTCATGAACCGCACTGTACAAAAAGTTTACCACTGTCTCGTTAACGGACGCCCGGCGTGGGATGACCTTCACGTAACATTACCTCTTCTTCCCGATGGGGACATAAGACACCGCACTGTAGTAAACAAAAAAATCGGCAAATCTTCCATAACAGATTTTCATCTTATAGGAGTCTGCGGACCCTACAGCTGGATTGAAGCACGACCGCACACAGGACGTACACACCAGATTCGCGCGCATCTTCAGGCAAACGGACTAGGCATTGTATGCGACCCGCTTTATTCCGGTAACCAAAAGCCGGTAAGATTAAGCGATATAAAACGCAGGTGGAACGGAGACACGCTCGAAGAACGGCCGCTTCTTTCCAGACTGGCGCTTCACGCATTCCGTCTTACGCTTAACCATCCGCGTACAGGCGAGACAATGACGTTTACAGCTCCTTACCCAAAAGATCTTGATGCCGTAAGAAACCAGCTGGCAAAAATATTCAAAACAGATCCGCTTGTTTTTGCGGCAACTGAATCAAAATGAAAAAACTGCGCGCAGGAATTTTAACAACTGCTGTCCTTCTCTTTAAGTGCGCATCTCTTAACGCGCAGAATTTTTTCGGACTTGAAGTCACACCATTTTTTACAATCCGCAGCGGAAGTCAGTACGAGTACGTTTACACAAACACATATTCAGACGGAGCAACACTCAGTCTTTTGGACTGGCAGCAGAATCCTATCCTTTTCGGGGGAGCAAAAGCGGCTGTCCGTTTAGGTCGATTTTCTCTTAGCGGACAGGCGAGCGCGGCGGTTCCTGGAACAGACGCAGGTTTTGTTACAGATTATGACTGGAAAAACCTTGAACTGACGCGCGATACCACCTTACAGAAAATATGCACAAACTACAGTAAAAGCACATGCACCGTTAACGCAGATTATTTTCTTTCGGCGCGCGCACTATTCTGTTTAAAAAAAACGCACTCATTCAGCATATCGCCATTTGCCGAACTTGAATACACATATTCCCATTACCAGGCAGACGGTGGCATACTAAAATACGGCGCTAAGGATTCAAAAACAAATACATATTCCTCATACGAAACAGCAGAAGAAGAATCCATGACAGGAACAGTACTCAGCCTTCAGCGAATTGAATATTTTACCTGGGCAGGTCTTGAACTCAAATGGGATACTTTTCGCGGAACCAAAATTCTTTTTGAAATTGCCGCATGCCCTTATGCAAACATCCAGTCTCTTGATTACCACGCACTGCGCTACACTTATTTTCTTGACTTAATGGAAGGATTTTTCTGCGGAATAAAAGCATCGCTGGGACTTGAAACAGAACTTACAAAACGCCTTTCACTTTGCATTAGTGCACAGATTCTTGATACATCCACTATCGACGGAAACACACGCGTCAAAAGTTACAGTTCAAAGTATTTTTCAGACTTTATTTCTTCAAAAAAAGACTGCGGTTCTTCTTTTTCTTTCTTTGACTTCAGCACCGGATTTAAAATAATTTTATTCTAAAACAAAAAATAATCTTACCGATTTTATTTAATCGTGATATAATTTAGTTAAGGTTGGTTCTTAAAAAATGCAATTTTTATAGATTGACCTTAAGTTATAAAACTTCAGTTTAAAAATCTTCTGTAGGAGGAACCCTGGATGAAAAAAATTATTACAATAAGCAGAGAATACGGTAGCGGTGGTCACACAATCGGAACCTACGTTGCAAAGGAGCTCAATATTCCTTTATATGACAAAGAAATTATTGACATGGCCGCTCAAAATTCAGGACTATCACCAGACTTTATAAAAAAAACCGAGCAGAATATTTCTTCGGGCTGGCTCTACACCCTTCTTTTGGGAGCAAGTTATGCAGCCCCGGGAACAACGCACATCGGAATGAATACACAGAATCCTTCTGTTCCGCTGGCAGACCAGGTTTTTAACGCACAGCGCAATGTAATTATCGAACTTGCAAAAAAAGGCCCGTGTGTCATCGTAGGAAGATGCGCCGACTACATCCTGCGCCACTGCGAACAGATTAACAAAACTGACGTACTTAACGTTTTTATCTACGCACCGCTCAAAGACAAAGTAAAACGCGCAATAGAACAGAAAGGCCTTGATCCTGCAACTGCAGAACGTGATGTAAAACTCATAGACAAGCGCCGCGCCAACCACTACAACACATTTACCGAACGTACGTGGGGCAAGCGCGACCATTACGATTTACTTATAAACAGTTCGCTTCTCGGCCTCGAAAAAACTGCAGAAATGATTATTGAAGTCGCAAAACATTCCTGAAGTTTTTTGAGTAAAGCTACAGTTTTATTCTTACAGTCTGAATACGGCGGGAACTCTGGTCTTCTACGATATAGATGTTTCCGTCGCATTTATATACAGCACCAATCGGTGGAAGTTCATCAAATCTTTCCAAAAGCCAGCCTCCGAGCGTGTCAAAATTTTCGCTCGAAAGATTCAGATTAAGCACGTCATTCAAATCATCAAGTTTCATATCTCCGGGAACAAGAAATTCATTTGTGCCAAGAACAGTTACGCGCTTTTCTGGAGCGACTTCCGCATATCCGTATTCGTCAGTCATGCGTCCGAAAACTTCATGCAGAATATCATCCATCGTAACGATTCCGGCCATGCTTCCGTATTCATTTACAACAACTGCAAAATTATTTTTTTCTTTTTTGAAACCGTGAAGAAGATCAATCGCAGACATTGTTTCCGGTACAAACATTACCGGCCGCATACAGATTCTTATAAAATCACGGCTCGAAGTAATTGGTTTTGATGCAAACAGAACGCCCTTGTAATGAAGAACTCCGATTATATTTTCGGGATTGTCTTCGTAAACAGGAAGTCTGGAATACCCCGACTCAACAAAAAGTTTTATTACATTATCAAGCGTTTCATTTACGTTAACATAACGCACCAGAGATCTGTGGCGCATAATGTCGTGCAAGTTCAAGTCCGAAAATTCAAATATGCGGTCAAGCATTTTGCGTTCGTCCTGCTCAAGCGTTCCTTCATGTTCACCAACGTCTATAAGAGTTTTAAGTTCATCTTCGGTAATAAGAGGCCGCTTTGTTTTAATAATCTTGTGTTCCAGAAAATCTATAAAGTTTGTAAAGACGCTAAATATCCAAATTACAGGAAAGAAAATACGCTGAATCCAAATTACCGGAGTAGCCGCAAATTGTGCCATAGACTGCGATTTTATTCCTGCATATGTTTTTGGAATAATTTCACTGAACACAATTACAAGCACTGTTATAACTGCTGTTGCTGCAGAAAGATATTCAGGACCGAACACTTCAAGTGCAAAAGCCGTTGCAACAGAAGAGTTAAGTGTATTTACAAAATTATTTCCTATCAGAACTGTTGTAATAAGTTTGTCAAGCTTTGATTTTAAGAAAGCAATTTTTTTTGAATTGCGCGCATTCGACTTGAGCATCTGCCTGATTGTAATTCTTGAAAGACTTGTATACGCAGTTTCTGTCGCAGAAAAAAAAGCACCCATACACAAAAGAACAATAATCAGAATAAGAGTAAGAAGAATTTTTAAATTACTGTTCATTGCCTGCCTCTTTACATTCCCTTATTCTTACACGGGACACGCGTTTGTCATCCATTTTGCTTACAATAAATTTATATCCCGAGCGAACAATACTATCACCTACGCGCGGAATACTTCCCAAAGTCTCGCATATGTAGCCGCCCAAAGTTTCACATCGACGTGAATACAATGAAATTCCCAGCTGTTCATTTATGTCTATAAGTCTTGAAAGTCCGTCGACTTCTGCATTCTGCAAATTTCTGAGCGTAAGTTCAACACGTTTTGCATAAGGTTTGTATTCATCTGCAACAGGGCCAAAAATTTCGCGCACAAGATCTTCGCTTGTAAGAACACCGTAAGTTCCAGAATATTCATCTATTACAACTGCCATGCTCTGTCTGTTTTCACGGAGCATCTGCTGTATACTGGACATTTTTTTTGTTTCAAGAATAAAAAGCGGCGGTCTCATAACTTTTTTTACGCTGAACTCTTCGGGTCTGTTTTTATAACAGAGCAAATCCTTTACATAAAGAATTCCAAGAATATCATCAATGCCGTTTTTTTCCGTAAACTGGAAAGCGTGAAAGTCTTATGCGCTCGGAATATTCAACTATTTTCTGGTAAGAGTCATCTATTGAAACTGCCTTTATATTTTTACGCGGAACCATTATATCTTTAGCTTCCAAATCGCTGAACTTAAAGACGCGGCGCATCATTGTTTTTTCATTGCGTTCCAGAACTCCCTGTTCAAGTCCCACGTCAAGAAAAGTTTTTATTTCTTCTTCTGTAAACGAAACTTTCTTTTTGGAAGCGTCTACTTTAAAAATTTTTAACGTAATACGCGAAAGAAAAGTAAAGACCGCAACAAAAGGAGAAAGCAGAACTTCAAGTACGGCAATGAATCCGCAGAAAAAAAAGGCAATCGGTTCGGGATGATGGGTTGCAACTGTCTTCGGAAAAATTTCTCCAAAAATCAAAAGAAGCATTGTTGCACAGAAAGTTGCTATTCCAACTCCTGCACTGCCGAACATTTTTATTGAAACATAAGTGAGAATAGATGACAAGGCAATGTTAACAATATTATTGCCCACAAGAAGTGTGTTTATAAGACGGTCTCTTCCATTAAGAAGCCGCCAGACAAGTATTGCCCGACGGTTTTTCTGATTGCGCAGAGAACGCACCCTTAGTTTGTTAATAGAAAGGAATGCGCTTTCTGCTGCAGAAAAAATCATTGAAAGAAGTATGAGCACCCCTGCAACTGCAAGAAGCGCCCACATGGAAGCCGACGGTGGTTGTGAAGAGTCCATCGCCTTCTACTGTGCCCCCATTTTTTCTTTCATATTTTTTGTAACCGCAATTGCATTCAGAATTGTATCTGCATGTTCACCGGTCGGATCCAAATCATATGAATTGTTCAGATATTCGAGCATTCTGTCAAAATCAGTGCTGTTGCTGTAAGCAAGCATAAATGCTGCGGTAAACCAGGCATTCTGCTGCTGTTCAACATTCATGTTGCCAAGATTAACGGCATTTACAAAAGGCTCTGCAACGTCACCGCCCGAAACAGCTTCATCGTATGAAAGAAAATTTGCCTGATACAAATCAAACAGTCCGCGCTCGCCGCTTTTGTTTTCGGGATCAAGAACTGCAACTTCTTCTACAAGAGGTCTTAGCGGAGTTACGCAGTCTGCAAGTGTATTTTCATACAAAGCCTTTATTGCGGCAATCTTTTCCACACCGGAAGTTTTGTTCAAATCGGCAGAATATTTTCTAAATTCAACGCAGGTTTCTTCTACAGAAGCAAGGGAATCTGCAAAGTCAGTATATTCCGGAACAGTCTCGCCGACAGGAAGCTGTGAAATTACATATCCTTCAGGCGTAAGAATATAAACTGCAGGATAAGAGCGCACGTTGTATGTCATTGCAAGAACAGTCTTGTCTGCATACTCAGCGGCAATTTTTTCTGCAGCTTTCTTTTCTTTTTTTGAAGCATCTTCTGCAACATCTGCAAGTGCATATTCCTTCTGTGAAAAATCAATATTCAGGAATACAAACTTTTTTCCAAACTGCTGTGCAAATTCTTTTGTATAAAGAATCTTCTGCTTGAACGGAATGCAAGAGTCAACCCAGTCATCGCCCGAGAACAGAATAAAAATCTCGCGGTTTTTTGCAGTTGCCTGCTTCTTTGCCTTTTCAAAACTTGTAGTCCATGTAACAGCAGATTTTCCTGCAGCATCTTCTTTCTTTGTATCTTTATCGCAACTTACAAACAAAGTGCCCAGTGCAATAACAGATACTGCAAAAATTCTAACCATTTTCTTTTTCATAAAATAAAACCCCAATCAGTTAAAGTACGAAACGCCTGCATAGAAAATATTCTGGCAGGAACTTTCGTTTGCGTTTCCGGCAGATGCACCGGCAATATTCTTTATAAGATCAGAACTGCTTCCGTCTGCATCATTTCCCATAGTGCGCTCACTGTGTCCCATCTTTCCAAGAACACGACCATCCGGGCTGGTAAGTCCTTCTATTGCAAAAAGGCTTCCGTTGGGATTGTCAGGCTCGGTGACAGATGGAATTCCGTTTTCGTCAACGTACTGTGTAAAGACCTGACCGCTGGCAAAAAGTTTGCGCGCAAGATCTTCGTCAATTACAATGCGTCCTTCACCATGGCTTACCGGAACAAGATGAATGCGTGACTCAAGAACACTCTTTGAAAGTGCCCACGGACTTGTTGCACTCACCATTCTTGTACGTACAATGCGGCTTATGTGGCGGTTGATTCTGTTGAATGTAAGCGTCGGCATATCTTCAGAAGGCTCGCGAATTTCACCGTATGGAACAAGACCTGTTTTGATAAGAGCCTGGAATCCGTTGCAGATACCAAGAACAAGACCGTCGCGTTTTTTAAGAAGATCCATTATTGCATCTGCAATTCTGTGTTCGCGTATAACATTTGCAATATATTTTCCGCTTCCGTCAGGCTCATCACCGGAACTGAATCCGCCGGCAAAGGCAAGAATCTGTGACTTTGAAATCTGCTTTTTGAATTCCTCAAGCGATTCTGCAAGTTCATCAGGTGTTCTGTTTCTGAAAACCATTATATTTGTTTCTGCACCGTTCAGGTTAAACGCACGCGCCATATCGTATTCACAGTTTGTTCCGGGGAACACAGGAATAATTACACGCGGCTTAACGCTGTTGTTTTTTACAGAGAAACTCTTTCTTGCGGTTGCCAGTGATTTATGTTCAGCAAGTGCAAAGTCAGGAAGCGCTTTCTGAAGTGCAGCACCTGATATCGGAGGGAACACTTTTGCAAGTTTTGATTCCCAGGCCTGTTCAATTTCGCAAAGTTGAATTTCTTCATCTTCTATAGTAACAGAAGGGTCTGCCTGTGTATCACCGATTTTTGTAACAGTTCCGCAGGCAAAGTCAGAAGAAGCTTCAAGATCTTCGGAAGTTTCTACAATTATTGAACCGTACAGCGGAGTAAACAAATCAGAAGCGTCTGCATCTTTTTCAAGACCGGCAGCAGTTGCACTAAGAGGAATTGTGTCCAGCGAAATTCCAATGCGGTTACCCATAGCCATCTTGCTTACGGCTTCTGCTATTCCACCGGCACCGACAGGATACATTGCGCTTATTTTCTTTGCACAATTAAGAGCATAAAGTGCGCGTGCATTTTTCTTGAAGGTTTCAAAATCAGGGGCAAGTTCTGCAGAATAAGGAACACTTACAAGGTAAACTGAATCCCCGGCTTTTTTGAATGAACCAGAAGTTACGTTTGAAACATTTTCTGTATCTACTGCAAAAGATACCAGTGTGTGCGGAACATTAAGTTTTTCGAAAGTACCGGACATTGAATCCTTTCCTCCGATTGAACCTGTTCCCATAGATTTCTGTGCATCAATTGAACCAAGCAGTGCTGCAGCAGGGTAACCCCATGTTTTTTCATCTACAGCACGTCCAAAGAATTCCTGGAACGTAAGTCTGCATTCTTCGGGGTTTCCGCCAAGACAAAGAATTTTTGCAAGGGAAGAAAGAACGGCAACCTGTGCTCCGTGCCAGGCAGACCACTGTGCAACACGCGGATCATAACCGAACGACATAAGGCTTACAGTAGAAGTTTCACGCGGGCTTACTACCGGAATTTTAGCTGCCATTCCGGCTTCGGGAGTTCCCTGGTATTTTCCACCGTAAGGCATAAGTACAGAACTTGCACCGATAGAACCGTCGAATCTTTCTCCGAGTCCGCGCTGTGAACAGCATGCCAGGTCTTCCATATCGGCAAGCCATGCTTTTTTCATGTCGGGCTCTGATTCATTTTCATTAAGAATTTTTTCTACCGACTCAAGCGGCTTTACAAGAGGTGACTCTTTCTGTGCGGCAGGTGATTCTATTCTTGCAACAGCTTCATGTTTTGCTCCGGCTGCGTCAAGGAATGAACGGTCAATATCAACAATTGTTTTTCCGCGCCACTTCATTACAAGACGGTTTGTATCTGTTACAGTTGCAACTACAACTGCGTTAAGGTTTTCTGCATCTGCTGCGGCAATAAATTTTTCTACGTCAGACTTGCGTACAACTACAGCCATTCTTTCCTGTGATTCAGAAATTGCAAGTTCTGTTCCGTCAAGGCCTTCGTATTTTTTGGGAACTGCATCAAGGTTTATATCAAGCCCCGGAGCAAGTTCACCTACAGCAACAGAAACTCCGCCCGCACCAAAGTCATTTGAACGGCGTATCATGCGGCAAACGTCCTTGTTGCGGAACAAACGCTGAATCTTGCGCTCTTCCACGGCATTTCCTTTCTGAACTTCGGCAGCAGCGGTTGTAACAGACTTAACATCATGTACCTTTGAAGAACCTGTTGCTCCTCCAATACCGTCACGTCCTGTTCCGCCTCCAAGAAGAATAACAATGTCACCTGTTTCGGGCTCTTCACGCATTACCTGATCACAAGGGGCAGCCGCAATAACAGCTCCAAGTTCCATGCGCTTTGCTACAAAACCGGGGTGATAAATCTCGGTAACCTGTCCTGTAGTAAGACCAATCTGGTTTCCGTAAGAAGAAAATCCCTGGGCTGCTTCGCGTGTAAGTTTCATCTGTGGAAGTTTACCGCTGAGTGTTTCTGAAAGCGGAACAGTCGGGTCTGCAGCTCCGGTAACACGCATTGCCTGGTAAACCCATGAACGTCCCGAAAGCGGATCACGGATTGCGCCTCCGATACAAGTTGCGGCTCCACCGAAAGGTTCAATTTCTGTAGGATGATTGTGTGTCTCGTTCTTGAACTGAAGAAGCCAGCGTTCTGTTGCGTCAGGAGAATCTGCGCTTATTTTGTTTCCTGCAGCGTCTGTTGTATAATGAACGTCTATATAAACTGAACATGCATTGATCTCTGCACTTACTTCGAGGTCGTCGAGTTTTCCGTGTTTACGCAGATACTTTGCACCGATGCAGGCCATGTCCATAAGTGTAACAGGCTTGTCTTTGCGGCCGGCATAAAGGTCGGTGCGCATTACATTGTAACCGTCAAGTGACTTCCTAAAAAGCTCTGCATAAGGACCGTCATCAATCTTTACGTCATTTAGAATAGTGTTGAACGTAGTGTGGCGGCAGTGGTCGCTCCAGTAAGTGTCAAGAACACGTATTTCTGTAAATGTAGGATCACGGTTGATTGACTTAAAATAATCCTGAAGGAACTTGATGTCGGCAAAATCCATTGCAAGACCAAGCTTTTCGCGGTAAGTTTCAAGTGCCGCATCATCAAGGGCATTAAAGCCTTCTACTGAAGGAATGTCAGCCGGAACTTCAGACTTCATCTGAAGTGTTTCAGGCTTTTTGTCATCAGTAAGACGGCTGTCTACCGGATTTATAAGATAAGATTCAATTTTCTTTACTTCGTCTGCAGAAACTGTTCCTTCAAGAAGAACAATCTTTGCACATTTTACGCGCGGAGGTTCAGAGCCGACTTTAACTTCCTTTGACATGCTTTCCCTAAGAAGAGAAAGACACTGTTCCGCACTGTCGGCGCGCTGGTCATACTGCCCCGGAAGATATTCCCAAATAATTTCAGTTGTTCCTGAAGGGACTGAAAGAGCATCGTATGTTACAATGTCACCCTGAGGCTCAGAGAAAATTCGTGTTGCGGCTGCTCTTGCAACTGCATCAGTAACATTCTCGATATCGTACCGGTTGAAATAGCGAACGCCGGTAACACCACTAATACCCAAAAAACCTGTTATTTCGGAATAAATCCGCGCCGCTTCATTCTGGAAGCCGGCCTTTCTTTCAACATAGATACGAAACATTCGCATATTATATAGAAAAAAATGCGTTTGTTCAATGTAAAATCACCTGCTGTCTCCTGCACGCACCTGCTTTTCAGGAACATACGCTTATTACGTTAAGAGCGGCGGAACACGTCGGCAGCGTACCGATCCCGAACGGCTTCGGCGCTGCGCACCTGCAGATGTCCGGGCCGTCCCGCCGTCGCCGCGATCCGCCTCTGATATTGTTTTAATTGTATATTCCTGCAGCAACCTCTGCCTATTGAATTTTTTCAGTTGATTCTAATAGATGCTGCATGATAAAATTTGCTTTAGTCTCCGCAAGATCATTCAATTCATCAGGAGATAATTTTTCCAACTTTTTTTTAGAAATAGTCAATTCTTTTGTCATTACTTCTTCCATAATTACCTCCAATAAACAGTCTCGCATATTCCACATTATTAAAACCGTTTTACACGATTCTATGCCTGGCCTGCAATTTTACTGTCGTTTCCAAACATCTTCATTAATGCCTGCTGTAAAACCTGCGAAAAGTTTACGTTGTTTTCCTGTGCTTCTGCATTTAACCACGCAGGAAGAGTGACTGTCCTGCTTACAGATTTATTAACCTGAGCCATGCGGATTGAAGGCATATATACGTCAATAAGCATTGATTTCTGATTTTTTTCCAATTTTATTGACTCAAGAGCTGAAGGTTCCGGGATTTTCTCTTCGTCTTCTTCAAGTCCAAACATTACACAACCAAGTAATTCACGTGCAGAAAGCAATGCATCCTTGTCGTCAACTCCTGAAGTTGCAACTTCCAAATCCGGAAAATCAACGGCAATTTCCTGCCCTTTCTCATAAGTAAAAACTGCCGGGTAAAAGTATCTTTCTGGCTTTTTCATTTTTCACCTACCTGAACAGAAGTCCTGACTGTTCTTCAATACGCTTTAATGTGGGTCTCGGTATGTTCTTGCACGGATGCTTTACAGTTACGCGACCTTTCTTGGTGGGATGTTTATACTGGTGATGGCTTCCGACCGTATTAACCAAATACCAGCCGTCGGCTTCAATCAATTTAATTACTTCTCTTGAAGAATAACTTTTCACCGGTTCCCTCCCCACACCACTTTAGTTTAACACATATTATTATATGTATCAAGAAAATTTGCCCGCACTGTACGCAGACTGGTTTATTCTTAACACATCAGGCGAGAGCTGCTGAAATGTGTTGGATTTTTCAGCGGCTTTCTTAACCAAAGTCGCTGGCCCCTCTGCAAGAGGCTATCCCAGCGGATAGTTAAGACTTCATGGTAATCCAACAACCATGAAGTCTTTTTTTATTCCCAGGGTTAAGGAGGGGAAAATGACAAAATACCAATACTACATGAACAAGAGCGACAAAGAGACACAAATCGCTATCGAGTTCGCAAAAAAAGGCGAGCAAGCTCTCGCACAATTCCACAAAAACGCAAGCAACGGATTCAAAGAAAAGGCACGCAATCTAACGATTGAGGAAGGGGAAAAAGAGATTTAAATCCCTATTTAAAAAATTCTGCGTAAGAGGATTCTTGCCCGGCCGCTCCGGGGCGCAGGATATTGAATAAAGGTGGCCACCCGCATTCAGAAAAAACAAAACAGGAGGTTACTGTATGAAAAGTAACATCAAGGAGGCTATACATGCTTGAAAGTAAAGATCTTGAACTTCAGATCCGCCTCACAATTGGAACGCTGGAAAGCAACGCAGAGGCAATCAGGCAGGTTGTCCTGACCCACCTTAAAGACTACACACCGGAGAACTACATCGGAAGGGCTGACGAGGCGAAAGCCGACAAAGCCCTTTTAAACAAGGCCGACAAAGCCTTGAATTCAAAAAGGCTTGAACTTGAGCGCGAGTACATGGAGCCGTTCAACAAGTTCAAGATCACAATCACAGAAACCTGCAAGGCAATAAAAGCCGCAAGTGCCGGTCTTGATGAGATTGTCAAGGCGGAGGAAGAAAGGGAGTGCGGCGAAAAATGGGAGAAAATAGAGGACTACTGGAATAAAACAGGCTTCTCTCTCTTCGACATTACTGACTTAGCCAAGATAACAGACATCAAGAAATGGACGAACAAGACCGCGAAGCTGAAAGATGTTCTTGCCGAAATCGACGCAATCCAGAAGAAAACATTTGATGAACTCAAAATTCTGGAACAGTTCCCGCAGGAAGACGTATCACTTCTTAAGACGGTCTACCTTGACACACTGTCCATAACAGAAGCCATGCAGAAAGCGAACCAGCTCAAGGCGAACCGCGAAAGGCTCGCCAGAGAGCAGAGGGAGCGCGAGGAAGTAGAACGCTTCAAGAAAATCCAGGAGCAGAAAAAGGACGAATGGAAGGAGGAGAAAAAGGCGGAAAGCGAGAATGAATCCTCCGACCTTGCAAGCGCCGCACTCGGGCTTGAGATAAAGCCGGAGAAAACGGAGACACTGGAGGAATACGCCCTCGTTTTCAGCCTTACACGCAGCCAGTTTCTTGACCTGCGTGGCTATATGTCCGACCACGGTATAACCTACTCGGAGCTTCAGGACAAGGGTTCTGGAGTGTACACAAAATAGAAAGACAGTCAGGGTAAAACCTAAGGCCACACAAGGCTTATAAACTTTGTGTGGCGCTTTATCCCGACAGAAGGAGCTTATATGACAGATATAAATAAAACAGTCCTTGTAGGACGACTGACTAAAGACATCGACATAAAATATACGAACAGCGGCGCGCCCATCGGCAACATGTCAATCGCCGTGAACAGAAGCCGGAAACAGGACGGCCAGTGGGTCGATGAGGCAAGTTTTTTTGATGTGAAAATCTATGGAAAAATGGCGGAAAGCCTCCGGCCCTACCTGACCAAAGGAAAGCAGATAGCGGTCGAGGGCTTTTTAAAGCAGGAGCGGTGGCAGAAAGACGGTCAGAATTTCAGCCGTGTGACAGTCGGCGCGGAAAACGTCCAGCTTCTTGGCGGAAACTCCGGCAACGACAGCCAGCATCAGAACAACGACTACGGATACTACGGAAATTAAGGAGAAACAGCAATGGTAAGAATTGTTTTTGAATACCGCGATAAATGGACTCACGGAGAATGGAGCCAACAGGAATGTACCGTAAGAAGCGTAGCGGAATGCAAGAAAATCTACGGCTTAGATGAGTGCGAATACAGAATCCTTGAGATTGAGGAGATAAAATGAACGCAATAGAAATATACAGATCATTGAGTCAGCCGCCGGCAACAGCCTTAAGGCAGATTACAGCCGGAAACTTAAAAGGAAAAACGGATATAAATCCGCAGTGGCGGTATGAGGCCATGACCGAGAAATTCGGACTTGTAGGAATCGGCTGGAAATATGAAATCCAGAAACTGTGGACAGAAAAAGGAGCGAAAGATGAAGTCCTGGCATTTGCGCAGGTGGCGGTGTTCATCAGAAATGCGGACACAAAGGAATGGTCAGACGCTATAGTCGGAATCGGCGGAAGCAAGCTGGTGAACGCATTCAACGCGGGACTGCAATCCAACGATGAAGGATACAAAATGGCGGTTACAGACGCGTTCAGTACAAGCCTTAAAATGCTGGGCGTTGCGGCCGACATATACGCCGGACGCTGGGACGGCTTGAAGTACAAGGACACACCGCAGGAGCAGCAGCCAAGCAACAACACCAGCCCGAACCGTTCAAGTCAGCCGCAACTGCAAAGACAGGCAACACAGGCAACTCCACAGATGAAAGGCGGCCCTGACACGCAGGAAGAAAGGGAGATTATCAACGACCTTCTCGGAAAGCAATTCTCCGACGGCTCGCTTGTATTCTCCAAGGAGGAATGCGCGAAGGTCGGAACATGGAGACAGATCCGGACTGCAAGGCAGGTCATTGATTATCTCTCGGAGCTTTACACCGAACGGACGCAACAGAACACTCCGGCTGAAGAATTTCCGGAAGACCTTCCGTTCCAGGAGATAAAGAATCATGGCGGAAATAAGAATCACAATGAAAAGAGTTTTCAGAAAAGGATTTCTGTGCCTTGAGATTCCAGAAGACGAGGGAATCCGGGAGGCTCTGAAAAAGATTCTTATTTCCTGCCGTGAGAAATACAACGACTTTGTGCAGGTTACGATAAAACCGCCATACAAACCCAGAACAACAGGAGCAAAAAGCCAGAACCACCACCTGAACGGACACATAGTGCAACTGTGCAACATAACGCAACACAGCTACGAAGAAATAAAGTATTGCGTAAAGATGAAGGCGGTTGAAGCCCTTGAGTACCCTTACACGATAATCAACGGCTACCTTCTGCCGAAAAGCGAGCACGAATGCAACACGGAGGAATGCGCAAAGCTGATAGAAGCGGCGCACCTTCTGGCAGCGGACTGGCAGATTGTACTGAAGGAGTAATCGGGTGAACGAAAATGAAAAGCAACAGAGGCTTATAGCACTTGCAAGTTGTGACGGAAGGTGCGAAGTATGCGGAAAGCAGCTTTCACAGAACGGCTGGCAGGGAGCGCACAGGATAGCCAACACAAAGCCGAACAGGACGAAATGGGGAGCGTGGATTATCGACCACCCGATGAACATAGCGATTGTATGCAGTCTTGGATGTAATCAACTGTGCAACATCGGGAATAATCCAGGCAAATGCCTGCGTCTTGTAAAGGAAATTGTGGAAAAAGAAATAAAAAAATTTTAAGGGGAAATAAATGAATAAATTTAAAAGTTTTGTTTTTTCAGAGACAACAAAAAAACAGATTGACTTAATGCCGACCCCGGAAATGAAACTGAAATTCTACGAGGCGGTCACAAACTATGGAATGTTCGGAATTGAGCCGGAAAACCTTAATGAGATAGAGATGATTATATGGCTCCCTATGAAAGACCTTATCGACAACTCAAAATCATCAAAAGGAGGCGCACCCAGCGGAAACCAGAACGCACAAAGAAAGAATCTCAATAATGAAGAAAACAACGAAGCAACTGATTTTTCTAAAAACAACTCAAATTATGAAAAACAACCAAAACAACTAGAAAAAGTTGAAAACAACCTAAAAACAACCGAAACAACCTGTTTTGAAGAAAAACAACCAAAACAACCCGAAAACAACCAAACAACCCTTAATAATCATAATCTTAATCATAATGATAATCTAAATGGTAATGGGAATGAGAGAGAGAATCATAATCTTAATGCAAGCGAAGTTGTTTTTGGCTCTCTCTCTCCTTCTCAAACTGAATATTCAAAAAAAATATTTGAGATTTTCAAAAAAGCCAGGCTTCCGTGCGCAAGAGAAAACGAAATCTCATTTCTGCAAACTGATTTCAAGAACGCACTTTCTGTAATCCACAGGAAGGAAGAGCTCCAGAACGTGCACAGCGACGACATAATCCAGGCTTGCAGGAATTTCACGGACATCTACTCAAACCCCGGCACGTACTGCGGATTCAGGCAGAAGATTGGCTTCTACCAGCTTGTGCAAAAACAGTGGTTCTATGACCTTCTCCCTGCCAATTTTGACAAAAACAGGTTTGGAGTCCGAACCAACAACCAGGAAGAAACACGGAAAACGCCGGAGCAGATAGAGACACAGCTTCTTGATGAAATGAAAGACGATCCGCGCTTTATTCCAAAAATCTTTGAGCATTACCACAACGAATGGGTCGAGAGAGGAATGCCGACTGGCGCAAGTTATTTTGGATTCCAGTACGAGAAGTGCCTTTCAGGCTACGGACAGAAGCTGAAGTCAGACTTTGAAAACGAAATGAGAGGAAGCTATGGCGGACAGAAGAGCAACTGAAAACGGACAGGAAGAAGTCAAACTAATGGCATGGCAGCAATGCAAGGTTTGCGGCACAAGTTACCCGGTAAGCCAGACAGTCTGCTACACCTGCTGGAGAAGAGCGAAAGCTGACGATGCCGAGAAAACAGGAAACCTGCTCAAAAGCCGTTTTTCCAAAAGCCTTGTCTTCAAATGCGGGTATGAATTACCAGGCAATTTTATACGGCTTAACGTAGACTATCCGATTCCGAAAGACCTGTCGGACAAATTCTATCGCGGTGGCGGAAGATGCTTTGAGTGCCAGGAAAAATCATACTGCCGGATGTTCGGAAACCCTTTCTACACTTGCGCCAAGGAGGACTGGGAATACTGCAAGTGCAGGATGTGCTGCAAGGTGTTCAGGGAAGAGGCTGCAAAACTTACAGGAAATTAAAGATGAGAGGAGAGAAAACAGAATGCGGTTTTCAGTATTTTCTTGACTTTGATTTTTATGAGCAGGAGGAGAAAAAAGAGATTGATGACTTGCTCTTTTTTGCCGCCCCGGAAAATGACAACCAGAGGCTTATGAATTTGCAGTATGAATACTACCACGGAATGCCGGAAAAGATTGACAAGATATTCCTGCTTCTGTTGGAGATTGCAAGAAAAATCATAAGCAAGGAGGCGAAGGAAAAGAAGCTGATTTTTTGTATTGATCATAAGGAAGAGCTGGCTGTAGACAGCGCAAGTCTTGTGATTGAGCAGATATTAAAAAACAGGCTGAAGATAAGAACCAGTTTTATAGCGTATCTGTATCTTCAGGTAAAAAAAACGATGTACAGCAAGACAAAAGCCCAAAAGCTGGAGGATTACTGTATAAAAAACAACATAAATTTTTTCTTGCTTTCCGAGGACGAAAAAAGAAAAGTGAAAAGGAATTTCGAGGAATATAAAAAAGAGGGGCGTCATGAATAAATATATTTTATTGCAGGAAGCGGCGAACGAGCTGGGAGTGCCAAAAAATAATTTATATTATTATTGCAAAAATCGCGGGTTTAAAATGGTTGCTCAAAAGAAAATCATGGGCAAAGCTTACAGTAGTATATCGCTTGAAGATTTTGAAAAGTTGAAGGCGATATATAAGCGGAGCCCGGATAGTATCGGCATAAACGATGCTGCGGCCCAATTGGGAATAGACAGAGGCGCGCTCTATCAGAGAATTAATAGAGCCGGAATAAAATGCGAATTGTTCGGACGCGTGAAATATATAAAGCGCTCCGATTTTGAAAAAATGCAGGCTGATGCCGCCGGAGATTTTGACGCGCTGCCGGTTTCTACAGCTATAGAGCGTTTAGGTTTGCCATGTTCAACATTTTACAACTATGCAGATAAATTGAAAATTAAAACATTCAGAAAAAACCGGCGCGGCTGGATCAATAATTCAGACTTCGCAAAGTTGAAAGATTGGTTAAAAAATAAGCTTGTAGCCAGTAGCGAAAAAGAACATCAGGGAAATAGCAGCAGTGAAAAAAAAGAAATAAAAGTACGCCCACGCATGGAGTTTTACAAAGTCGATGAGTTCAGGGACGGTCATTGGTGGGTATTTCGTTGCGGATTTTCACAACAGGAAGCGGAAACACTGGCCGCGGAGCTGTCAGCTCCCGGGGCGTTATTCCGGGCAAGCCCGCATATTATACGGCGGTATAATAAAAAGATTGTTAACGGAACAGGAAGATCAAAACTCAAAAAAGATTTTAGGATCTGGATTTAGACACGCAAAATTGTAAGGATTGTGAAAATGACTGATAAAGAACTGGAATATTTGAAAAATAAAATCTCGTTGGAGTTAAAAAAGGCTTATACTCAACTGGGGTTTGAAATTATTTGCAAAAGACTTGAAGAGGCAGAAAAAGAAAATGCAGAGCTTGCACAACAGATTGAAGAATTAAAACTTCACTGCCGTGCTGTAGATGGCGTGAATGCAAAAATGAAGAACTGTACCAACTGTAAATATGCTAGTAGGGAAGAAGGTCATTATGATAAATGTGATTCAGAATATTCGGAATGGGAGTTAAAAGAAAAATGACTATAAGTTCAGGAGGAAACTTTTGAACTTTAGTAAATATCATGCAAAACCTGTAACAATCGACGGAATACGGTTTGCTTCCCAAAAGGAAGGAAGCCGATATTGTGAACTTAAGGTACTTGCACGCGCTGGGAAGATTTCTGACTTGCAGTTGCAGGTGCCTTTTGTTTTGTCAAAAGCTCATCGCAGGACTGGCGAAAAGAGAATGACTTCCGGCAAGAAATATGTTGCCGACTTTGTCTATTACGACTGCATTAACAAACGGCAAGTCGTGGAAGATGTAAAAGGATTCCGCACTAAAGAATACCTGGTAAAGCGCGAATGGATGTTTGAAAAGTACGGAATTGAAATCCATGAAGTGTGAAGTCGGAATCTGCGAAATAACAAAAAAGAAAATATTTTCTTCTTACAATGACTGCGTTAAATATTCCAGGTATGTAAACAGAAAAAACAAAATACGAAGAAAATCAATCGGTTCTGAATACCAGCGCAAAGCAAACGGCGATTTGCCCTACATAAGTCATGTGAATAAAAAAACCAAAGCAATTTATAAATGCATTTTCTGCGGCGGTTATCATTTTTCAAGTCATTACAAAAGTATTGAGACACGCAAACTTGAAGAAAAATGGCTTAAAACGAATACACCAAAAAACGCGAAAACCTGACAAAAATGACTATAAATAAGCAGAAAAAACTGTAGAAATACGCAAAAAAAAACGAAAAATTCAATGAATTTACGGGAATAAATACGGAAAAGAATGAGCAAAAAAGAGGATATTCTGGCAGATTATGTACGCTGGTTTCTTGCAAAAGGAACAGGCGACGAAAAAAGCCAGGTAGAAATATATAAAGAATCTCACCCGAACTGCGCAGATTCAACTGCCAATACAAAGGCTTATCTTTATTTCCGCAATGGTGAAAAACTTTTTGATTCACTTCCCTTTTCGCGCCAGTGTGATTTGTTCAACGTTGGAAAGAAAACTACTCTTGCAGAACTCGGTCATTTGATGAAAGCGACTAAACTTGTAATTAGACCGGAAAAAAAAGAAGTTCCGGACAATACAACGCGCGTTCAGGCTGTAAAGATTGCAGCTGAAATAAACGGAATGACGGGTAAAAACGCAAAGCTTGAAGAAACGGAAGAAAGCGATGATAAACTTGTTTTAAGGCTTGTTGACGGGAAAGAATAATGACGATTGATTCAAACACTATTTTTCCGACAATGTTCAACAATGATTTTCGCGATATTGTAAATCACAAGTTTACAGAATACTGCGAAAAAGGCGGACGCGGTTCTTGTAAGTCGTCGTTTTTGTCGATTGCGATTATTTGGCTTATGGTAAACAATCCCGACTTTAACGCGCTTGTTTTGCGTAAGGTTGCAGACACTCTTTCTGATTCTGTGTATGAACAGTTGCTTTGGGCTATCGATGTGCTGGGACTTACTGACCGTTTTAAGGCTACAAAGTCACCTCTTAGAATTATTTACACAAAGACAGGGCAAAGAATAATTTTCCGTGGTGCTGATGAGCCGAAGAAAATCAAATCGATAAAACTTAAGCGCGGTTATTTTGCGATTACGTGGTTTGAAGAACTTACAGAATTTTCTGCCGAAGATGTGGAAACTATTAAACTTTCAACAATGCGCGGTGGGGATAAGTTTTGGATTTTCTACAGTTTTAATCCTCCTTCTTCTGCAAGAAACTGGTGCAATAAAGAGTTCAAATCGTCTCGGAAAAACACTCTTATTCACAGGACAGACTACCGCGGAGTTCCACAGGAATGGCTTGGGCAGGCTTTTTTTGAAGAAGCGCTTTCTCTTAAAGAACGAAATGAAAGAGCGTACAGAAATATTTTTTTGGGTGAGCCGACAGGAACAGGGCGCAACGTTTTTGAAAATGTAACACTCCGTGAAATTACGCAGAAAGAGATTGATTCTTTTGATTACTGTTTTTACGGCATTGACTGGGGATATTACCCTGACCCGTTTGCTTATGTTCAGATGGCTTATAATCCTGCAAAGAAAACGCTTTACATTTTTGATGAACTTGAACTTTTGAAGCACGGAAACGAACAGGCAAGCAACGCGCTTGAAGAACATCTTTTGAATTGGTACGGAACTGATGTAAACGGGCACTGTAAAGTGAATTACAAGAATGACAGAATTGTTGTCGACAGTGCGGAAGACAAGAGTATCGGAGATTTTATTCTTTACGGCTGGAATATCAAAGCTGCAATCAAAGGACCGCACAGTAGAGAGCCGGGCTACAAATGGCTTCAAAGTCTTAATGAAATTGTAATTGATCCTGCAAGGGCTCCGCATAGTGCAGATGAGTTTTCTTTGTATGAATATGAAATTGACAGAAAGTCTGGCGAAATATTGAGCGGATACCCGGAAGGACAGGCAGACCACTGTATGTCGGCGGTGCGCTATGCAATGGAATCTGTCTGGAGAAGAAGAGGCGGTTAAAATGACTATAAACAGAGAGGAACTATATGTTTGAGAAGATTAAGGGGTTTTTTATGAATATACTGAATGCTTTTCACGGATACACTGTTGAAGAAGTTACAGGAATAAAAACAAACATCACGAATGAGATGTACAGGGCAATCAATCTGTGGGCAGATATGGCAAGCGGTCATGCGCCCTGGAACGAAAAGTCTCCTTCTTGCGGAATACTTGATCAGATTGCAGGAAGACTTCACATGATGGTGTCGCGTGAGATTGGGCTTGAAGTGAATAATCCTGCTATTGAAAAAGCGATGTATCATCTTAATGACAATGTTGACAAGATTGTCGATTATATTACGCTTTTTGGCGGTTGCGTGGCGCGTCCTGTTTTTTCTAACGGGAAGTTGCAGTATCAGCTTATTCCGCTTGGGAATTATCTTCCGACAAGATACGATTTTGACGGAACGCTTACAGGTGCTCTTATTTTGAAACAGATTATCAACGGGCAGCACAAGTTTTTGCTGACTGAAGAACATCTGTATGAAAACGAAAATCACTCTGTAAAATGCACTCTTTATAATAATGATGAGCAGACTTTGCGCAAAGTGTCGCTTGCAAGTTGTCCGCAGACTGAAAATCTTACAGAAGAATATACGTGGCATAATGTAAAACAGCCGATGATTATTGAATTCAGAAGCCACTGTGTAAACAAGATTGACGGTTCAAATGTTCCTGTTGCTCTTATCGGAGCGGAAGGCGTTCCTTACCTGGTAAAATGTGCAGATGAACAGTTTGAGCGAATGAACTGGGAGCAGAAATCGGGTGAACGCAAAATGTGGGCGGATCGTGATTTGTTTGTTAAACGCGAGAAAAAAGGCAACAAGGTTGTAGGTTCGTATATTACAGGAAACGAAGACTTAAACCGTCTTATTATGCAGGTTGAAGGTGACGGCTCTCTTGATTATGCAAAAGTAAAAGAAGTCTCTCCTACTCTTCGTACAGCTGAACAGAATGCAATGTTCCAGCAGATATTGCGCCGCATTGAACTTACAATGAATATCGGCAAGGGAACTATTTCTGACGCGGAAAGTGTTCAGCAGACGGCTACCCAGTACAACGGCGGAAGACAGGAACTTTACGCAATCGTTGACAAGATTGAAGATGAAATTGAAGTGAAGTACCAGACTTGCGCTGATGTGTTTGCTTATATGGCAGCCGCTTACGGTTTGGGAAGTGCTGATTCAACTATTGTAATCAAATGGAATGATGACGCGACACGCAAAGATATTACTGCCGCAAAACAGATTGAACTTCAGGAAATTGCTTCCGGAGTACGCGCTCCGTGGGAATACAGGCGCGACTTTATGGGCGAAGATGAAGAAACTGCAAAAGTAAATGTTCCGCAGGCACAGACACAGGGCATTGAAGATATATTCGGAAAGGAATAACGAATGCTTACTCCGTCTTATCTTGCAGGACTTCCCGATGAAATGGTAAAGATTTATTCTCAACTTGAAGCGGACATTGCGTGCGATATTGCGCGCCGTGTTTCAAAACTCGGTAAGGTTACTGACGCTTCACAATGGCAGATGATGATTCTTGACGAGCTGGGAAGTCTTAAAAAATCTATCAACAAGGCTCTTGTAAAATACAATGCACAGGCACAGAAAGAACTCAAAAGGCTTTTTGAAGAAGCTGTACAGAAATCTGCACAGAAAGATTTGGCGCAGTACAATAAAGCACATTTGAGCGACAACCAGAAGCAGATCCTTGAAGCTACTGTCATGAAACTTTCTGACGGGAAGATTGCAAAGGGCGCGGCTACTACTGACATTATCAATAATCAGTTTAAGGCAGATTATGAAGGTCTTGTGCGTCTTACGCAGACGATTGCAAGCAATGCGGAAAGCCGTTTTGTTGAAGAATGCAACAGTGCTTATATGAAAGTTGCTTCCGGGGCTTTTGATTATGACAGTGCAATAAAGCAGAGCGTAAACTCACTTGCGAAGAATGACAGGACAAGCGTAAATTACAATTACAAAAAAGAAACAAGAAGTCTTTCGATTGAAGCGGCTGTAAGAATGAATGTTATGACAGGAATAAATCAAACCTGTGCAGAAATTACAGAACGTAATTGTGAAGATTTGGGTGTTGAACTTGTAGAAGTTGACGCACACGAGGGAGCACGTCCTGAACACGCAGCATGGCAGGGAAAAGTTTATGTGCGCGGTAAAGCAAGAGAAGTTGACGGTGTGTTTTATGATTCTTTTGAAGAAGTCTGTAAGCCAGGAACTGCAACTGGTATTTGTGGAATAAACTGCCGTCACTCTTATTATCCATACTTTCCCGGAATGGAAAAACACTATGACGGTAAAGACTTAAAGGAAATGAACAAAAAAGATGTTGAGTACAACGGCAAGTTGATGACGAAGTACGAAGCACGGCAGAAGCAGAGAGCGATTGAACGAAAGATAAGACAGTGGAAACGCACGGCAGATATTCAGAAAGCGGGCGGCGTGGACGATACAAGCGCGCGCGTAAAGCTCGGTGAATGGCAGAAAATAGCACAGGACTTTACGGACAAAACAGGATTAAAAAGAGATTACGAGCGTGAGTATATCGGCACGAAGAGCGGAAAACAGCCGAAAGCTCTTTTTGAAAGTAAAACAGTTACAGGTGGCAAAAAGAAAGACCCGTTTGAAGAAAATATAAGACAAGAAAATTTTGCAAATACATATTATAATTCTATAAGAAATAGAAAATCTGAAAGTGATGTGAAAAAGGTTGCACAAAATTCAGGTTTTTCTGTTGAAGATGTAAAACAAATAAGGAATCATGTTTTTAAGGAAGAGCATGATTTAGGGAATGGTTATAAAGAATTATTTGCCCCCGCTGCCGATATAGCTCACGCTTGGCAAAGACTGGAACAAGGGAATCCAACAGAAATTGATAAAATTTTACTTGGACATGAATTGACGGAATTAACTTTAATAAAAAAATATGGTTACAGCCAAGAAAAAGCACACTTAGAGGCTGACAAACTTTACCCTTGGGAGTATAAATTAAAGAAAGGAGATTTAACAGATGATGACATTCAAAAAGATATCAGAGAACGGCTCAAAAATCTCTTACAAAGTTAGTGCTGTTGGTATTGACGGGATAATCGTTATTGATAAAGATTCCGACGAAATATATTTTGATTCAGTATCCGGGTTTCTTTCTGATTCTGAAACAGAAAAGAATAATATTTTGTATCATGCATCAAAACGTATAAGAGATTGTAATTTTGCTGATAAAGTAATTTATGCAACCCATTAAAGTACAAACTCCCCTTTTTCATTTACATCGGCAATATAAGAGCTAATAAACCACATATAAAATTGCAAGGGCTTCACTGTCAATGATTGTAACGGAGCCTTTGTCTGTGTCAACAATGTATTTATAAAAAGAGACATTTTTGCCATACAGGTTGCACATTGCTTCTGTTTTTATTGTGATGTGAGCATTGTTGGCTTCCGCGATTTTACTTCCGCCATTCCAGAACTCAATGTGTGCAACGTTATTGGGGATACCTGTTCCTTCAGAATTGTCTACGGTGCGGTTTAGACTATATTCACACCCAAAAAACAAGAAACAGCCCAACAAGAAAATTAAAAATCTTTTCATTTGCTTTACCTCTGCCCTTATAGTCAATTTTTAAAAATGACTATAGGTGTATGGACAGAATTATAAATGAGCAGACCTATTCTGCGCTTATCAATTATCTTCTGCAGAAAGATACAGGGGTTCAGCTGTTTCATGCTTTGCTGAATGCACAGAAAGCGGAACCAGAAACAACGGCAGAAAAAAAGGAAGGTGAAAGTTAATGGACTATTCGAGAGTAACGCCGCGTTCCAGAAACGGAACGACAGGTATTTCTTATGAAGGAAACATAGGTGCAGGCAAATGCATATGGTGTTCTCCGCCCGACAGGATTGCAGCTGTAAGCGTGTTTGTAAATATTCCGACTGGGGCAAGTGCAACATTTGCAATCGAAGTTACAGGCAACCTTGTAGACAATCTGGGTTCGGATGGGAACGGGTCAAACGGGGCTACGGTGTACTGGTCACCTGTAGAAAGTGACAGTGCAACATATACATCGTCACGCGTGAAGATGATTGCAAACTCTGTAACCGGTATTCGTGTTCGCTGCATAGATTTTAATGCAGGAAAAAGCGGAGCGACCGGAATAAACGTTTGTTTTGTGGGGTAATGTATGGCAAGTGTTATATCAGGAGCGGGAGCGGACAATCTTCTGATCCCGCGCTCTTACAATGAAAAAACAATCAGACTTGAACAGACAGTGGAAAGTACAGAAAGCGGAGGCATAAACACGTGGACTGCAACTTTCCATGACGGACAGCAATCTTTGCTTAATGTGAGAAACGGAAAGCAGGGCGCGACAGGACCACGTGGTGCTACAGGCGCGAAAGGTGATACAGGTGCGCAGGGACCGAAAGGAGCAACAGGCGCTACTGGCGCGAAAGGTGATACTGGACCACGTGGAGCAACAGGTGCACAGGGACCGAAAGGAGCAACAGGTGTGGGAATAAAGACTGTAGAACAGACTACGGCAAGCACTGCTGACGGTGGTACGAACGTTATCACTGTAAAAAAGACAGACGGCACAACAAGCACATTCAGCGTTAAAAACGGTTCCAAAGGAAGCACTGGTGCGACAGGACCACGTGGAGCAACTGGCGCGACAGGGCCACAGGGGCCAAAAGGCGCTACTGGTGCGAAAGGTGATACAGGTGCGCAGGGACCGAAAGGAGCAACAGGCGCTACTGGCGCGAAAGGTGATACTGGAAAAACAGGGCTCGCGTTGACTGTTAACTTTATTGGCAGCTATTCAAAAGACAGTTCCGCTGTAGCAACTACATCACAATTCAACAGAACACCGGTTGTAGGAGAAACTGCATTTAATTTTTGTGCAGGAAACTCTTCGATTTGTTATTGGAAAGTTACTGCGGTAAGCGGAACAAATGTAAGTATTACTTGTACTGCGTCTTATTCAATTAAAGGTGCTACAGGGCCTCAAGGGCCACAGGGAAAGCAGGGTGCGACAGGTGCGACTGGGCCACGGGGAGCAACTGGTGCGACAGGCCCTCAAGGACCACAGGGAAAGCAGGGGGTACCCGGTGTTACTGATGTAGCCACTACTACAAAAGCAGGATTGATGAGTGCAGCAGACAAGACGAAACTGGACAAACTTTGGAAATATGTTACACAATTTCATGGTGAGGTACCTGATATTGCGGCTGGTAGTTATACAACAGAACAGCTTGTAAATATTCTTGTCAATTACATACCTTCAGGAACAACACGAGCCATGCGACCGATAAAAATTGGTTCAGATTATATCAAAGATATTTTCCCAGATTCGTATCATTTTGAGGGTCCGTTAATAGGTTTGTATTATATTCAACTAACAAAAGTAGAAAACTCATCAGGTTTTCGTCCACATTATGAATTAAGGTTCAATTATATTATTGCAGTAGATGGAGTATATTCCACTGCAACAAACAAAACTATTAGACGAACAGTAGTTTACAAAACTCTTGATAATAACAGTCATCACTTTGATGTTGGAGTAAAATTTATATGAAAATATATTATTCAGTTGCCAATTTTATTTCTGAAAAATGGATTTATGATGCAGTTTTAAGCATACTGTCTGTACATATTCATAACCCTGACACCCAGTTTAATATTTATTACGATACGGAAGAAACAAAAGAAACGCTTCTGCAATACCTCGATGGAGTAAATCTTAACTTTATTCTTGATGACTGGAGCGATACTTTTTCAAAAAAACTTACACAATCATATTCTTATACGGGGACAGGAATATATAATCTATTCCGTGCCATGCAGGAAGACAATGATTTTCTTTTCTTTGATACCGATGTATTTTGTTTTGCACCGATAGAATTCAGCAATACAACTGAACTGGCTTGCAAAGCAGTCAAAGGTGATAACGGTCAAACATTTTACACAAGAAGTTTGTGTTATGTCGGGAATATCGTAAATGCTTCTGAAAAACTTGAAAATCTGCCTATTATTGAAACAGGAGCAATTTTTCAAGATGAGATAATTTTGAATGACTGTTTTTCTGATACTTTATCACCACTTGAAATTAAGGGTGTGGCACATCTAGGCAATACTGTACACTTCCAAAAGAAACCAAACTTTGACAAGTCTTTGTTTGAAGAAATCTACAATAAATTAAAATCAAATGAAGATGTATCATCTGTTTTGTATGCAAACTATATGAAAGGAATTGACTGAAATGATTATTTTTTATGATTCAGTAAAACTTAAAGATACAGATGTATCAATGTATGAACCTGTTGACAAAAAAGTCATACTTGACGCTTTTTGTCAGAAAGCACCTGAAGGATTTGAACTTGCAGCTTCAGATATAAGAGACTGTCTTGAACTCTGGGGCAGACCGTTTATGTATATGTCAGACAATAATTGTTTTGATACAGACTATAAAGTAGTAACAAATTACCCTGAAATATATCACGACAGAAGCATGGAACATGCTTTGATTGTGCCGTGACAGGCTGAACTTGCAGCAATGTAAAAATGACTATAAGTGTGGGAGAAACAAGTGAGTACTACTGCGATTATTTCCTGTGCCATTGCGGTGGCAGGATTCATTATATCAATTCTCGGCACAATGGCGCGTCTTTCGGTGAGGTTCGGAAAAATGGAACAGCGTGTTGCAGAAAATGAAAGCCGTGACAAAGAAGAACGTGAAAAAACGCGCGTGAAGTTTGAGGGGCTGTATCATGATGTGAATGTTCACAATACGGCTATTGCGACGCTTTCTACGAAGATTGATTCTATGGCACAGACGGTAGCAGACACAAAAACGGAAGTTCAGCATATGAACCTTAAACTGGACAAAATGATTGAAAGACTTTACGGAGCAACTAAATGTCAAAAACTAGATTAAGAAACGGAATACAGACTTTTTTGTCGGAAGCGGGAGAAGCGGGGTGTTATGCGCTTTGTCTTATTGATATTGCAGAAGAATATTCCGGAAAGCATATTGATGTTCTTGATTCTTTGTTTGACGCGGTAGACAGAGGCTACATTCATTACAACGCGGACGACAGAAACGACGATAACAATTTCTTTGTTGAATACCCGGGATTGTTTCTTGAGATGATGACGGGCGTAAAGTGGGATGTAAGGAAAGAAGCGGCTTTTTACGCAACGAAGGACGGTGAGTATTGTGTTCAAAGGTGGGAACGAAAAAAAACAGGAAATGTTTTGTCTCACTTCCAGCGGAAAGATTTTGAGCCGATTGAAAATTCTCTTACGGCAAAATACGGGAAGATTGCGTCCCAGCGTATTTTAAAGCCGCACAAAAAGGAAGCATAAATGGCAGAGCAGACTTACGAAGAATACAAGAAAATTGAAGAATGTCTTTCTGACGCAGAAAAGAAAAAGTATGTGTCAAGAAAATGGATTTTGACTGTTTGGTGCGGGATTCTTGCAACGCTTGTTGTTGTAATTGAGGGAATTGCCGTTTTTATGGATTTTTCATTGCCGGAGGGATTTACGGGGCTTGGGCTTATGTTTGGGACTGAACTTATTGCCTATATTGGCGGTAATGTTGTTCAGAAAGTTGCAGGAAAAAAGGAAAGAGAACAATGAAATGTAGACGCAAGTCAAAAATATTATTTTACAAAAAGGGAGACAAAATGAGATGTTTAAGAAAATTAGTTTTATGTCTGTTTTTTTTCTTTGCTTCTGTTTGTTTTGCACAGGGTGCAGAAGTACAGAAATCACCCATACAGACATTGTCGACGGAAATTCACGAACAGCTGGAAAACTTGAAGCAACAGTCAACGCACTTGACGGAGCAACTTCTTCTAGCAGAGAACGAATTGGAAAGCTCATCGAAACAAGTAGAAGTATTGAAGACGGAATTGAAAAACTTGAATACCTCTTTACAGGCTACGAACGTGAAGTTGAACGATTACAGTGTGACATTGAGCGTATACGAAAAGAAGCTGGCGACCAGAGCGAAGATAATAACGGTAGCGGCGCTGGCACTTACAATGGCGATAATTATACGAATATGTCTGATATTTTTAAGAATCAAACTCAATGTAAAGATTCCTTATTGGCTGAATCTGATTCTTTGAAACAAAAATGACTATATATATAAGCCCGTGAGAATGGCTCAAAACTTTTCTTACTTCGAAAGCGCTGCAGTGGCGCTCTATAAATCAACTCAAGGAAGGAAAAATGACAAAAGAGTTTTTAACAGGTCTTGGACTTACTGAAGAAGTTATTGCCAAGATTCAGGAAGAAAGCGGCAAGGACATTGAACGCGAAAAAGCAAAGTATTCTGACAGGGACACTCTCAAACAGAATCTTGCAGACGCGACTAAAGAACTTGAAGCATTCAAAGCATTGAAGCCGGAAGACTTGCAAAAGCAGATTGCTGAACTTTCGGAAAAGTTAAAAACACAGGAAGCGGATTCTGCAAAACGTATTGCAGAAATGGAAACACAGGCAAAAGTAAAAGACTATCTTTCTGAAAAGAAGTTTGTCAATTCTATTACGAGAGACGCTATTGCAGGTAAACTTGCAGAAGCTCTGAACGGTAACGAAAGCAAGGGCAAAAGTCTTGACGATATTTTTGGCGGACTGATTAAGGACCAGAAGAACATTTTGCTTGATGAAAACAAACCGTCTCCTCCTACTGTACCGAGTATGACGCAGACTGGAGCTGACAGAAAAGATGACGATGTGGCAAGAACACGCGAAATTATGGGATTGCCGCCGTTAAAATAACAGGAGTAAAAAATGGGAAATGCAGTTGCATTGTTCAAGAAGTATATTTCGCTTCTTGATGAAGTTTACAAGAACGCTTCAAAAAGTGCTGTTCTTGATTCAAATGCTGCCAACATCGCAAACGGTGCCGGCGCAAATGAGTTTATTGTTCCGAAAATCTCTATGCAGGGACTTGCGGACTATTCAAGAAATTCGGGTTACGTTGGAGGCGATGTTACGCTTACCAACGAAACTATCAAGGCAAACTTTGACCGCGGCCGTTCGTTTACGATTGACGCTATGGACAATGAAGAAACAGCCGGTGTTGCTTTCGGACGCCTTTCTTCTGAATTCATTCGTGTAAAGGTTGTTCCTGAAATTGACGCTTTCCGTTTTGCTGTGTATGCAGGAAAAGCAGGTAACTCTGCAAAGGGTGTTCTTGCTACCGGTGAAGATGCAATTAAAGCAATCACTGCTGCAATGAGCAAAATGGACGACGATGAAGTTCCGGAAGAAAGCCGCATTCTTTTTGTGACACCAACAATCAAGAGATTGATTGAAGCAATGGACACAACAAAGAGCCGTGAAATTATCGCAAATTTCGGAAGCCGTCTTGTAACTGTTCCGCAGTCAAGATTCTACACGGCAATTGACCAGCTTGACGGTACTACTTCCGGAGAGACCGAGGGCGGTTATGTAAAACACGCGGCTACTGCAGATCCTGAAACTGCCGCCGGTCAGAACATCAACTTTATGATTGTTGAAAAATCGGCAGTCATTCAGTTTGAGAAACACGTTGTTCCTTCTGTTTTCTCTCCGGAAGAAAACCAGAGCGCGGACGGTTGGAAGTTCAATTACAGAAACTACGCTCTCTGCGATGTTTACGAAAACAAGACTGCGGGTATTTATCTGCATTCTGTAGCGTAAGGAGGCTGACCTATGGCGAAAGTTATAGGTCGGGTTTCTGTACCCGGCAAACCGAAAACAAACGGACCTTCCAAGTCTGATGACAAATCGGACAAAGGAAAGAAATAAAAAAAGGAGGCCTTATTTTGGCACAGTTCGACAATGTAAATTATACTTTCTACTCTTCTACTTTGGGGCGGGCTGTTGTTCCGGATGAGGCTTCCTTTGACCTTTACAAGACTGAAAATATTCTTTTTGTAAAAAATCTTGTTGCTGACGGTCTTGTTTTTGAGCGTGAAGAAAACGGGATTGACAGCGCGGTCTGTATGATGTGTGAAGTTGATTACAAGGCTTCTCTTATTGAAAGCGGTAAGGCTGACAATGCGGTTGCTTCTGAAAGTCTTGGCGCTTATTCCTACTCTACCGGCGGAAAAGTTTTTGATTCTTTTGTTGACAAGAATGCAAAGAGCGTTGCCGAGCAGAAAATGAAGTGGCTCCGCCTTTACTGCGATTATGTTCCTGGAGTGAGATAATGGCAAAACTTATTCCCGAAAAATGGCTTTGCGATAGTGTTCTTGCAGAAAAAAGCTGGACTTATGACGAGGATCGGAACAGAGTACCAGTCTCGGAAAATGTGGCGAATGTTGCGGTAACCAATATAAGAAAGACTATTTCTGACGGTAACGGCGGCAAGATTTTTACTGATTCTATGCTTTTGATTTGTGATGGGCGCGCAAAGTGGGCTGACGGCACTTGTTTTGTTCCGGAAGTTGATATGGGAATTACCTGGACCGGCACAAAGTACACTGTTCAAAGTGTTGTTCCGTTTAAGGTAATGGGAGTTATACACCATTATGAGGCTACTCTTGTATGAATAAGCGCAGAATTGTTTTTTCAAATATTAAAGTTGATGTTGATGAAAAGCGCATTATGGAACGTGTGGCAGAAAATGCAACAATGGCACAGAAAGCGCTCGACAGTCAGGTGCTCAAGGATTCCAATTATTTTATTCCTGTTTACACGGGGACGCTCAAAAAGTCTGGAATTATGAATACTGTTCCGGGAAGCGGTAAAGTTATCTGGCACACACCTTATGCAAAAGCGCAATATTATGGAGATGATTTTGACCATTCAAAGCAGGATAACCCGAACGCGTGTTCACGGTGGTTTGAGGCGGCAAAGGCAAGATTTTTGAAAAAATGGAGAAAACTTATAGATGAATACATCTAAAGCACTCAAGGCTATAAAAAAGCATATTGAAAAGTTTGTTCCGGAAAAGATAAAGATTTTCAATGACATGCGTCCGGAAGGTGAAATTGATTCGATTGTGATTTCTGTTCTGCCTGTTTCTGTACAAGCATTTATTGATGATGAAGCGGACGCTCCGGACAGACGCGTAACGTGCAATATAAACTTTTCTGTATGTATGAAAAACGCAACGACGGCGCGAAACCTTGTTGAAAAAATTGTTACTGACTTAAGCGGAATGACGCTTGTAAGTGAAGACGGAAGCGACATTGATTTTGCAGATGAAGTTACTGCACAGTTTTTGGGGACTGATGAAAAAAAGTATTCAACTTATATTACGGCGATAGACTGCCAGTATGATATAAACGAATTGGAGGAATAAAAAAATGGGTGAACTCATTAAAAAACACAAGATTGCGCTTTTTGTAGGTGACACTGCAGAAGGCAAAACTTCGTGGACAAGAATCAGAAAATCAACTGCGTTCAATCTTTCGATGAATCCGGTTACAAATGAATTTGACTACATAGCGGACGAAACACCGACTACGGAACTTGATCACTATGCACCGAGTTTGAACCAGGCTTTGACTATGTACAAAGGCGAACCGGATTATGAAAAGATTTTTCCGAAGTTCTTCAATATGGACGTTGGAAGCGACGCTTCTATGCCTGTTCTTATTGTGTTCTTTCAGGAAGGATTGGATCCCAAAGCAGAAAAACAAACTCACTTTAAGGCTTGGCAGGCACCGAATGCGCGCTTTGTTGCAAACGAACTTGACAGTGTGGCAGGTACTTTGACTTGTGATTTGTACTTTAACGGCGGCATTGAAAAAGGATATGCTACTGTTACTGACGGAACACCGGTCTTTACAGAAGGCTCTTATACTGCTGACGGCAGCGGTTTGTAAAAAAAGTTAAAATTAAAAAAAGTGTAAAAAAGGCTCTCCTGCTTTGTGCCGGAGGGCTTTTTTTGTTTAAAAATGACTATATGTATATGGGATTAATTGACCTTACAAAAGTTGAAAGCAAACAGGCTCAATGCGTATTGATTGACGGCGTAAGTTACGAAATTCAAACTTCGTTCAGGTACGGTCTTATGTTTTACCGTCTTATGGCTGAAAAGAAATATATGAGTGAGTTTATGTTTTTGTATAAGTTTGAAAAACCGAAAGACCTGGTAAAAGGTTTTGAAGCTCTGTATGACTTTTACTGTAAAAAAACTGAATTTCCAAAAGAGACTGGTTCAAACGACGGTGAAAAAGTTTTTGATTACACGGCAGACAGTGATTTGATTTATTCTGCCTTTTTGCAATGTTACGGAATAAATCTTTTGAATGCAGATATGCACTGGTATGAGTTTCGCGCTCTTGTTGCGGGGTTGAAAGACTGCAAGCTGACTGATGTTATAGGTTACAGGAGTTTTAATCCTTATGACAGAACAAAGTATGAAACAACGATGACACGATTGCGCGAGGCGTGGAGTTTGGACGACGAGCTTACTGATGACGAGCAGGATAAACTGGACGCGTTTAATGCGCTGTTTTAGTCGGCAAAGCCTTCGACATCGTCGTCAAGGTGGTTTTTGCACCAATTATAAGCGAGTTTAACAAGGATTGCGGTGATGATTATTGAAATGAAAGTGACCATAATTCACGTTCCTTTTTGGTGTTTTAGTCAATTTTGTTATGCATAAGAAGATAAAGTATGACAATGACAGCAATGCCCGTAAAGAAAATAAAAGAACTCATAGGCAACCTCACTAAAGTGAGTATAGCACAATATAAGGAGAAGTCAAGATAATGGCAGACGATGGAAAAGTAAGCATTGGAACTGAAATTGATACAAGTGGTGCTGAAAAAGGAATAAAAGGATTACAAAAAACACTTTCAAAACTCGCCGACAATAAAATAGCCAAAGGGCTTTCTAATATAGGAGCGACCGTTAGTGGTGTCGGGGTTGCTTTTTCCGGGGTAACAAAGGCAGTTAATAGTGTTGCTTCCGGAATAAAAGCTGTAAATGACGCTTACCGTGTACAGATTGGGGCTGAAACGCAGCTTCAGACGGCGTCACAGAATAATCCTTATCTTGACGGGCAGTCTGTAAAAAATCTTAAAGCGTATGCTTCACAACTGCAGTCTGTTTCTACTTTTGGCGATGAAGAACTTCTTCCTTTTATGGCACAGCTTGCCGCAAGTGGTAGAACGGAACAGGAAATTATGGACATTATGGCCGCTTCAATCAATGTTGCTGCAAGCGGTACTATGAGCCTTGAAAGTGCGGTGCGCAATCTTAACAAGACTTATGGCGGACTTTCAGGAGAACTGGGAGAAAGTATTCCGCAGATAAAAAGCCTTACAACGGAACAGTTAAAGAACGGTGAGGCAGTAAAGGTTATTGCAGGCCAGTACAAGGGCATGGCCGAAAGTGTTGCACAGACAACAGGTTCTTCCCAAAGACTTTCCAATACGTGGGGAGACTTCAAGGAAGCACTTGGAAGAAACTTTGCTCCTGCCGTGGACAATGTAAAAAATTCTGCACAGACACTTCTGACGAATGTTGTTGACGCGATGAACAAGTCTGTTGAAACAAAACAGGCGATTATTGAAGCACAGGCAGAAGGCGTTGAACTTGCAAAGATTCTGGACGGAAAAAACGGCGGAAGCGGAAAGACTGTAGAAGAAGCTGCAAAGGCAGAGAAAGAAGCGAAGGAGAGCGCAAAGAAAGCGGCAAAGGAAGCAAAAAGAGCTGCGGAACAGGCGGCAAAAGAAGCGGCCGCAAGTATTCAGTCAATATTTGCAGAGTCTGCCGGACAGGCACTTCTTAATTCGGGAAAATTTTCTGCTACAGAGATTGAGCACATGGCAGAAGAAATATCGGAAATTTTTGATTCAATGACTTACAATTACATGCCTCAGGACCAGCTTAATGAGCAGAGAATTTCTGATATTGCAAATTTCTATGACATGACCAGAGAGGATGCAGAAAAGCTTGCATATTATAGCGGCGTTATCAAAGCCAATGAAACCGGAAGATATGACGCCATTGTTGAAGAAACAAAAGCAAAGAAAGAACAGCTGGCTCTTGAAAATGAAGCGCAGAAAAAAGCAGAAGAAACTAAAAAGAGCGAGGCAGAAAAGGCACAGGCCCTTGAAACACGCAATGCATACAGGGCAAAGATAGACGCGGCCATTGCAGAAGAAGCCGAAAACATAAGGCGAGAAGAAATCGCGAGTACAGAGCAGATAGATGAGAAAACAAAGGCGCAGAGAAAATATACAGCGGCGATGGCTGTAGTTCTTGATATGATGAAAGACCCGGCTTTCCAGGGAATGAGTTTTGAAGACGCGGTGGGAAGGCGGCTCAAGATAATTCAGGATCTGGGAAAAGCTGCATCCGAAGTTGAAGACACTACAAAAGAGGCTGAACGCAGTGCGGAGGACGTGAAGTCGCAGTATTCCGAAAGTGCACAGCATAAAGCAAAGAAAGCCGCCCTTGAAGCAGACCTTGCCCTTCTTGATGCAGAACTTGATAAAGAAAAGATTACTGCCGAAGAGAAGGCAAAAATTGACAAAGAGTGGGCAGAAGCACACAAGGCAATTCTTAAGGAAATAGAAGATGCAAATAACGAGTCCCTGGACAAGCAAAGGGAAAAGATTTCGGAAGTTGCAGGAGACATTGCAAGTGTAATGCAGCAGACACAGGATATTGTGGACGGTGCCTGCGAAATGATGAGCGACAATATTTCTGCACAGGCGGACCTTGAAACCGCGGAAGCAGAAAAGAAGTATGCCAGCGGCGAACTGAATGAAGAGGAATACTACGACAGGCTGAATGAGATTCAGAAGAAAGCGGCGCAGGAAGAATACAAGGTTAAAATGGCGCAGTGGACTATGAGTGTAGCGACGGCAACAGCCAACATTGCGGAAGGTATTACAAAGGCGCTTGCACAGGGATACCCTATGGGAATTATTAACGGCGCTCTGATTGGAGTGTCCGGGGCGGTACAGCTTGCTTCCCTTGCACAGTCCAAACCTACACCGCCGAAGTTTGCAACGGGTGGTATTGTTCCTGGTACGAGTTACAGCGGTGACAAAGTTCCCGCTATGGTCAATTCGGGCGAAGGTATATTCACGAAGGGACAGATGAAAGCTCTGGGACTTATGGCAGGCCGCGGACAGGGAATGGACATTACAATCAACAACAGCCAGAGCGACAGGGTAAATGCGATTGCCAGACAGAAAAATGACTATTCTGTTGTGATAGACATACTGGATAAACATATAAACGAAGGCTTTATCAACGGTTCATACGACGGCGGAATAGCAGGTATGAATACAAGACAGGCGGGAACGGTGATATTATGAGTGCGATTGCATGGCCTTCGGGCGTTAACAATAAGGCATACGGAGTAACAGTCGGTTATGTGGGCAACACGCAGTCACAGGAATATGACAGCGGCCGCATTGTCACGTATGCGAGGAATACAAGAACAATAAGAAAATTCTCCGTAAAGTTCAGATGGACAAAAGCAGAGAAAAAACTTTTTGACACATGGTTCAGAATAAGTCTGGGCGGTGGTGCCGGAACATTTTTATTCAGGGACCTTTCGGGCGGTGATTATAATACCGAATACAGATTGTCTTCTGTGCCGGAAGGGAGCGGACAGAGATACAATGAATGGGCTATGGAGTTTACGGAAGCATGACGGAAAGAGATATATACGACGCGCTGGACAAAGGCGGTTCTTTTTCACTGCCGTATCTTGTTCAGTTTATTGCGCCGGGCTATGAGACAATTTACCTGGTAAACAACAATGAAGACGTTGTTTATCTGGGCAAGACGTACAAGGCGGCGGCATTCAAATATACACCGCCAAAGGTCAGGGGCGGAGTTGTTCAGGGCGGAAGCCTTGACGTTTCTGTTGCAGACAATTCTCTTTCTGCATGGGCAGATCTTGCGACACATACGATGTCGGTAAATGCTGTCGGCATTCTCAAAAACGGGACTGACGTAGAACCGCTTTCTTTTTACAGACACCAGTACGGAAGCGTTACCATAAACAACGGATACCAGATGCAGATGAGCTTCACGAATGACGACAGACTTTCGATGACGTTTCCGCCGGTGGTATTTGACAACGAAAACAATCCGGGTAATGCGTAATGACGGCAGATATTGACGACCTTATTGGCATTCCGTACAAGGACCACGGAAGAGACCATAACGGCATGGATTGTTACGGCCTTGCGATAGAAGCAGCTGCAAGATTCGGGTACAAGCTGAATGATGTGGTATATGAAAACCACAATGCGGAACTTGCAGACGTGTACGCCCCCACTCTGAATGTACACAGAATAGAAAAACCGCGGGAAGGTGCGCTTCTGGAGATGACGGCGGATAACGGAAACCTGCATATAGGGATCTGTATTAATAATAAAGAATTCATACATGAAACGCGGAACGGAAGCCGCATAAACAGAATCGGGGTACTCCCGGTAAGGAATATTTATGGCATTGATATACGTTTATAACGGAGTCGGCAAAGACTGCGACATTTACAATAATGACGGAAAAATCTGCGACATTGTAAAAGGCATTGATTTAGAAAAAAGTCTTATTATAAGCAAGGGTGAAAAACTTAAGGCAGATTATGTCGCAAAAAAAGATGACGTTATCTTTATTCGCCGTCTGCCGAAAGACCCCGTCACTGCCATTGTCGTTGGCGGTGCGGCGATACTCGGATTCTGCGCATTCGGTACTGCACTCGAGCAGAAAGACAAGAACGACAAAATGCAGGCAGAAATGGACAAACAGGCTGCAGCTGCAAAGGCGGCGGCAGAGACACGCGCGAAGCTTCCTTTTGTCAAAGGTTCAAAAAACCAGATTGCTACAGGCAATACGCTGCCGTTCATTATAGGCAAGACTCTTATGACGCCGTATCTTCTTTCTTCGCCATTCTATACTTTCGGCGGAGCAAACGGTTCAAAGAGTTATTACAATGCAGTCATGGAAATAGGATATGCAAAAACCGCAATCAACAAAATCTCGCTGGGGACGACGGACCTTAAGTCATGGGCTGACGGAAAATTGAGCGGAACGGCCACCATAGCCGAAGGAACATACGGGGACAGTGAAAACCGCGTTGAAATTATACAGAGCGGAAGCTTCACGCTCGATTCGAGGTTCAACGAGAAATGGGTGAGCAACGAACTTAATACAGAAATACCGCACAGATATTTTGACGGATCTGACGCTGATGAAGGTAAGGAGATACAGGAAGAGTGGGAAGCAGGCGTTGTTGAAAATCTTCCGGAACACGCAATGCAGGTTGAAGTTGTAGTTCTTCTTGACGGTTGCCGTAAATATGACGACGGGTGGAAGAATCAGGACATTACGCTTACAGTGGAATACTGTACAGACGCCAGCAATCCTGTATGGGAAAGGTTCTCGAAAGGTTTTAACCAGAACGGGACATACTCGAATACATTCAGTTACAGAACCAAGAAACAGATGCGCTTTGTTGCAACACAGACATTCACCGCGGAACAGGCGTTCGGCTCGAATATGGCTGTAAGGGTAAAACGCACAACGGCGAAAGCTGAAAGCAATGCAAATGACACGATTTACCTTCTTGCCGTACAGACAAAATGCTATGATGCAAAAAAGAGCAGCAAGTCGGCACTGGTTGCGGCAAAGCCTCTCGAAGACAATCTTTCTGACAAGTGTACGCGCATTGCACTGCGCATGATTGCAAACACAAACACTAAAGACAATCTTGACGCCTTCAATGTGACCTGCACTTCCTACGCAAGAACCTGGAACGGAACATCCTGGAGTACAGACAAAACACCGACGCGGAACCTTGCTTCCTGGGTTCTTGAAGTGCTTACGAGTGATACTCATTCACCGAGCAAATACGAAGACTCGGAACTGGATCTGGACTCTTTTGGCGCGTTCTATGAATATTGTAAGTCAAACAATTTTTATGCAGACGGCGCCATTCTTGACGGCACCACAAAGAAGAATACCATTGAGACACTTTTACAGAATGCAAATGCCGCTCTTGTCTATGACCCGTCTACAGGCAAGATTGAAGTTGTAATAGACAGTGCGCGCTCCTATGCGGTTGCACTTCTTAACAGTGACAATATAATCTCGTTCCAGATGAGCAAGGAGTTCAAAAGACAGACAGACGGAAGACGCTGTACTTATCTTAACTCGGATGCAGAATACAGTTCGGACACAGAAACATTCATGCGTGACGGCGGAGATTATGATCCGGCAACAGACACGCTGACCAAGTTGAGCCGTGACTACATTACAACGCACGACCATATTTACAAGTACGCATGGCGCGAAATGGCGGCAGAAAGTGCACAGCCAAGAACCATGACGGTAAACGTGGGCCCTGTCGGTGCATACTATCCTATTTTTGACTGTGTGGACGTACAGCACAAAGCTCTTGCCATAGGACTTGGAAGTACAACAATAAAGAGCGCGGAGTATTCGGGCGGGGTTCTTTCAAAGATTAACCTTGACGGATTTGTAGACTTCCCTACAGACAGCGCATGTGGAATTATCGTGAATGCGTGCGCAGGAACTGAAAGGGGCGTTCTTTATCTTAAGGTAAGCAATGCGGAAGGCACTGCAAGAACCCATACACTTAAGGTTACAAGTAATGTTTCAATAAGCGACAATGTTCTTCCGGGGCATGGCGATACAATATCTTTCGGCCGGCTCGACACTGACGGAGAGTTTA
Organism: Treponema peruense; assembly: GCF_016117655.1. Classification (NCBI taxonomy): domain Bacteria; kingdom Pseudomonadati; phylum Spirochaetota; class Spirochaetia; order Treponematales; family Treponemataceae; genus Treponema; species Treponema peruense. The sequence continues at coordinate 302,596 of NZ_CP064936.1, read as the reverse complement.
CGCAGATAAGAAGCCGCATGAAGATTATGGACGCGGAACCGAACGGACGGAATTATATTCTTACGCTCAAAGATTATGTTCCCGAAATGTACAAATACGGAACAATACCCGCCTATACATCGAATGTAACAAACAGACCCAATAAGACCGGCGGAACAACAGACCAGAGCAATATTCTTGACGGTGTAATAAAGGCTGCCGAACAGGCAGCAGAAAAGGGCGGAATTGATGCGGCGCAGGAAGCCGTCAACGCAATGACCCACGGCAACCATTTTACGAATGTGCACAAAATAGACTTTGACGGAACATCTGTTGACGCTATTCTTGCCAAGGTAGATGAAGCGCTGAAAACTGCCAATTCAATGACAGAAATCAAAGACGAGGATATGAACGTCGTCATGGACGAAGCAAAGACGAGTATATCTACTCTGAAACAGACTGCGACAGAAATATCGGCTACCGTTGCAACAAAGGCTGACCAGTCGGCACTGGATAAAGCGAATACGAATATATCTACTCTGCAACAGACTGCGACAGAAATATCGGCTACCGTTAAGACAAAGGCTGACCAGTCGGACTTGGAAGACGCAAACACAAACATATCTACTCTACAGTCAACAGTTTCTGTACAGAGCTCATACGTTGGTGCTATGGTCCGAGGCGGTGACAAGGAAGGGCATATGTCGCTTTCTCTTGAACTGCCTGTTGTTATTGACTCTGACACGCGTGCCAAAATGGTGAAGAAATCTTCGGAATCGGCTGTTGCGGCAGTGTATGAACAGCTTGCAGACGCGTCGGGCACTGCGATTAAAGGTAGTTACGCAATCAAAGCGAATGCTGACCCGGAGGCGGCAGTCAAGCCACTGTGGGACGCGTGTGTCAAAGGCGGCCTTCTTGCCAGCCAGATTGAACTAACCGCAGACCAGATAAAGGTTGCTGTTGGGGAACTTAATATTGACGCAAAACAGGTTGTATTTAACAACGGCGGAACTTCGACATCGATAATTGACGGCGGGAAAATCAAAACAGATTTGATAGATGTAGATAGTCTTTTCGCACAAAATATCGTTATTGGGTCACAAGGATCTGTAAGAAGTTTTAATTACAATGAATCTCTTGCAGGGTTCAAAATAGATGGAAATGGAAGTTCCGAATTCAATAATGTTAAAGCTGTGAATGGAATATTTACAAATATTGACATAGACGGCAATAGCACATTTAGGGGCAGTATTTCGTCTGAAACTATAATTGCTTCTAATGCAACCCCAGAAGGTGATACAAATATAAAAAACTATGTTTCAACCACTTATGTATGGGCCATAGCGTCTGAATATATAGTCGGAACTCACGGAAGTATGCTTATAAGTAAACAAGGATATTTAGGAGGCGTATATTTTTCAAAATTTAATATAACAAAATCTTTATCGGGGAGATTGTACAGGGCAGAAATAATTTTTTATAATGGCAGCACAGAAATTGGAAGAATCGATGGATACTATAATAATATAACAGGAACTTATAAAGGAACGATTGGGAAGAAATTGCAAATAGGAATAACAACGACGGGAGCCACTCTTAAGTTTATGAATATTCCAACAGCGGCTCCTTCTGTAAATAATTATGTATGGGTAGACAGCAATGGTTTTTTAAGGTTGTCTTAATTTTTTGTAATAATTACAAAATCGGAAACATCCGTAGACGTGTCGTCAAGAAAGCACGTGAACTTGGGATTGGGAGAATAAACATTTGCAGTCCTCTGTTGTTGACCATCCAAAGTTAATGTATAACCGTAAGTGTCACCCAAATAATTTCCTTCTTCACTGATAATTACTTTCTTGCCCAACAGATTTGTAAATGTGTAAGAGTATTTTATTGAATCATGAATGGTAACCAAAGAATCATCATATGAAACAGAAACCCGTGGATTGTTAACAAAAATTAGACGCGGATCTGAATACAAATTTTTTGTTATACTTTCGCCTAAAGCTAACGTATAAGATTCAGCATTATAATTTTCTAACGTAAAAGTAACGGTATGGCTTGAAGAATTTAAGATTTTGGTATCTTTTTTTAATACAGAATCGAAAAGGGAATTACAGGAAACAAGAGAAAACACAACAGAAATTATAGATAAAATAAAATACTTTTTCATAAAAACCTCTTTGAAAATCAAAATCCATTAACTAATATATTTATGTAAATAAACTAAAAAAAATCAAATATTTTATGAAACCCTCTTGACTAATAATATATAACGATATATATTATATACATAAGGAGGTAAAAATGAAAAGACTTCTAAAAATTTGGAAGTTAGCGAACAAGAGCGTTAAAATTATCGCCTTGCTCCTGTTCGCAGTTGCTTGTTTCATCTTCGCTCTGAAGTTGTAACAAGTTGGTGCTAGAGTAAAATCTAGCACCTTTATAATAATTTTTTTTATAAGGAGTTTCAAGTGCATAAAACTAAACTTATTTTAGATTCTATTATTTCAATAATGTTACTTGCATTGTCAATTTCATTTTTGATTTTTGCAATTCAATTTTAATTTATTTGGGCGGATTTTATTCCGCCGTGAAAGGAGTTTTTTTATGACTACAAAAGAAGTATCTGAAAAATATGGTGTCTGTATTGCTTCCGTTGCACGTTGGGCAAAGAATAATGGTGTACAGCGTGGAGAGCCAATTAACGGAATAAGTCCCTTTAACTGGACTGAAGACGACTGCAAACGTTTTGAAAACCGAACAGGCAAAGGTTGGAAAAAAGGTGTTCCCAGAAGTAAGGGAGAATAATCTTGATTTACTATTGACAAAATTAAACAAATAGTATAATATAGAATTATCAAGAGTTGATCAGGAGGTAATAAAATATGACAATCCTTGAAAAAGTTCTTACGGTGTTCGCACTGGTCGAAACAATAACGAACATCGTAAGATTTATTCTTGAGTTGATTGACCGATACAAGAAACGGTAATCAACAAGGGCAAGTTTCGTAGACTTGCCCTTATATTATATTGTTATTTATAAGGAGCGTCAATTATGAGTAATTCGTTACAAATTATTTTGTGTATTTTGTTTGCTTTGTCAACAATATGCACTGTTACAAGAATAATTCTAAAAATTAAGGATAAGAAAAATGGAAACAGTTGAACATAAAAACTGGGGCGGTAAAAGAAGTGGACAAGGCAGACCTAAGGGGAGCCAAACTGCTTCAAAATCAAAAACTGGTTATAATACCGGGCGAATAGTTATATCTTGCCTTGAAAGTGAAGTAGAAGAGATTAAAAAACTCGCGGCGGCTTCTGGCAAGTCAGTAAGTAGATTTATTATTGATTCAATATTAAACTAATCAATTGCCCCGGAATTGCCCGGGGCTTTTTTACACGCACACGCAGTTTGTATGCATATCGGCGTCCAGTGTCTTTGCAAGAAGTTCATATTCTGTATTGGACAATGTGTCGCCGTATGTACGCTGGAGTCCGTCCAGAAGTTTTGCACGGCGCCAGGAATTGTGCCAGAAGACACGGAAGCCGTTTCTGTAACTGATTGAAAGATTGATTTTCTCTCCGCCCCATGAAAGACCGTCTATCTTGAAATCGTGCTCACAGTAAGAGAATATACCGTCATGCCTTGTTGTTACTTCTTTGTGGACTGAAAAGAGGTCTTCAAGGTCAATGTCTGACGGTGGAGTTATGTACCGTTCCTCTTCTTCGAGTGGATCTATTGAAAAGTATTTGTTCCACCATTCGCATATCCATGAAGCTGCTTTGTTTGCTTTTTCTATTGTGTCTATTCCGCGCCTTTTGAACATTATCGGAAGATTAAGCTGCAGAGTCTGCCACATACGCTCAACACGGCCTTTTGCCTCGGGAGAAAGAGCAAAGATTGTCTTTATTCCGAGTTTTTCGCAGATTTTCATGTATTCGGTTTTGTGGTCTTTGGCATATTCAATTCTTTCTTCTACCGACATTTTGGCATTGTTTCTTGCAACAGAAATGAAGTTCCTTGACCAGTCGGTATAGAAGGATTCCGGAAGCACATGCTTTTCTGCCATTTGATGGAAAAGTTCAAAATAAGACATCCTGGATTCGGCAATACTGAAATGGATTCCCAAAAGAGAGTGAGAAGCGTCATCTATTGCGCCCACTGCAGTAACTTTTGTCCCGTCCATAAAGAAATCATAGGGGGTTCCGTCTATCTGGACAAGGCTTCCTTTGTGTTTTCTTTCCGGGCGCGGGCGGTGGCTTGCTTTTGTTGGCTGTGTTTTTCTTGCTTTAGGTGATTTTATTCCGGCTTCTTTTAACGCGGACACTACAACACGCGCAGAACAGTTGATATGGTAGAAGTCTTTTATGTCACGTGCAAAGTTTGCAAAAGTTGCGATACAACCTTCTTCTTTATACAGCTGAACAATTTTATCGCGAATTTCTTGTTTTGCTCTGTTGGGATTATAGTGTAAGCCTGTATGTCCGTTTATAAAACAACTTTCTCCTTCTTTCTTGTATCTGGAAACCAGAACAGAACTGTGCTGTACTGTCATATGAAGGTAATAGGCAAGTTCCTTGTTTGTGATTTTGCCGGCTGCACGAAGCGGAATGTATTTCTTTTTAAGTTCAAGCAGATTCGGTCTTTTCATATTTCCTCCAAAAAAGACCCACCCATCTCATTCTTCGAACGGCTATAGAAAAAACTTTAGTGAATTTTGTCAATTTTAAAAAAAAGGGCTTGACATCAAAATCTGTCAGTATAAAACTTTTTGTTAAAATATCTAAATCTTTGTCTATACAGAAGTTAAGAGAAAATCTTCCCAGCTTATACGGATACGCATAAGACCAAATAAAAGGTCAAAAAAAACAGAACATACCGTCCAGCGGACTTTTTACGGCTACAGGGTCTTTGTTCAAAACGTGGGTGTAAATCATTGTTGTTCTTACGTTAGAATGCCCCAAAAGTTCCTGGACAGTGCGGATGTCGTAGCCGTTTTCTAAAAGATGTGTTGCGAAAGAATGCCGAAATGTGTGGCAGTTTCCCCGCTTGGTGATTCCGGCTTCACGGACCGCATTGTAGACGACACGCTACATGAGGCTTTCGTCAAGATGATACCGCTATTCCCTGCCCGTCTTTTTGTCGTGCCACCGTGATTTCTGGGGAAAGAGCCACTGCCAGCGGAAATCTTTTGCAGCGGTCGGATATTTTTTCGCTATTGAATCATGCAGTTCCACTTCACCGAATCCGTCCTTCAGATCCTGATTATGAATCTTTTTTACCTTTTCCATCTGATTCTGGATTTCCGCTTTCAAAGCACCGGGAAGCATTGTGCACCTGTCTTTGTCGCCCTTCCCTCTTTTATTGAACAAGTGTTTTTATACAGAACTTAGTAACTGGTATTTCCGGGCAATTAAGACAGTTGTTTATCCCGGATATGAAAATGAATCAGAAAACTCTATCTTTCTGCCATTGACATTGCGCGCGGTGAAAAAGTGCTGGACGCAGCATTGAAATACGGTTGGAAAACTTCTGAAAGTTTTTCAACCGTATTCAGCCGTTTTCACGGAACACCGCCGACTTCTGTTAAAGGAGATACTTCCAGAATAAAAGTTTTTATGCCGTTAAAAATTCAGGTTAAAGTAGTCTGAGGAAATGAAATGGACTATAAAATTGATAAAATGGAATCATTCAAGGTAATCGGTTTTAGCCGCGTATTCAATATGAAAACAAGTTATACAGAAATTCCAAAGTTCTGGGACGAGGTTTATGAAAAATATTCAAAGCAGCTCTGCGAAGGTAAAGATCCTCAAACTCCTGTAGAAAAAGCAATCGTAGAAAACCAGATCGGAATGTTCGGAATTTGTATTGAAGACGGCAAAGACGGAAACTTTAATTACATGATTGCAGGTTGTTACAAGGGCGGCGATGTTCCGGCAGAAATGACGACTTACCAGCTTCCGGAATGTGAATGGGCAAAGTTTGAATGTACAGGCCCTATGCCCGGTTCGCTTCAAAGTGTAAATACTGCAATCTTTAATGAATGGCTTCCGACAAACAGCAAGTACAACATCGCCTGCGGTTTGAATATTGAATGGTACAGCCCGGACGGAAAACCAAGCGACTCTGATTACAAAAGCGCCATCTGGATTCCTGTAAAAGAAAAATAAAAAGATTCCGTCATGAAGTGCGCGTAAGCAACGATTGTTGTTAAAACTTTAAATTCTTGTGCAGCTTAAAAAAAACTGTTGCTTCCTGTACGGTTGTTCGTTTTGGGAAACAACAGCGGCCGGTATCAAGCGTGAATATGCCTGTTATTTTGCCGATTGCGCAATTCCACTTGAAAAGAAAAATGACATATTATACACTTATTTTTGGGGGTGTTTTATGTATAATATTTTAAATTTGTCTGTTACATCGGCGGTTCTTTTTGCACTGCCTCTGGTCGTTTCTGTTGTCTGGAAAAAAAAGTTTAAGTCCAAAGTTTCCCTCCGTTATTTTTTTCTTGGCACAGTAGGTTTTATTGTAAGCGCGCGTGTTCTTGAACTGGCTGTACATTACTTCTGCATAATTCAGGATAATGCTGTTTCGCGTTTTATCAATTCAAATACAGCGGCCTTTGTTATTTACGGAATTCTTATGGCGGGAATTTTTGAAGAAGTCGGCCGTTATCTGATTATGATTTTTTTTCTTAAGGACAACCGTACAGAAATCAACGCAATCACTTACGGACTGGGGCACGGCGGAATTGAAGTCTGGATTATTTCACTGGCAGCAACAGTTACTTACCTTTCAGTTTCCATTGCCTTGAGAGCTGGACTTCCGGCTTCTGACTTTGACAATACACCGGGGTTTGAAACAGTTCTTGACACAATTACAAACTTTACAGCCTTCACCGGTTTTCTGTGGGTTCTGGAACGCGTTGTCTGCATGGTACTTCACGTGCTTTTTACGCTTAATGTATTTTATTCCGTGGTTTACAAAAAGATTTCTCTTCTTTTCTTTGCAATCGCAAGCCATGCGGTTGTTGATATAGGAGCTGCGCTGTACCAGAGAAAAGTTTTTCCGCTGGTGGCTTGCGAAGTTTGGCTTCTTGCAGGATGTGCGGCACTTGCCTTTGCAACGCTTTATATACGCAAACGTTTGGCAGTTACCGCACAAAAACAGAATTAGTTGCTGTTTTATAAAATTCCTGATACTAGCTGCGTGCGTCTCCGTCTACATGAAGAATGTCACCTGTAATATATGAAGCCATGTCACTTGCAAGGAATACAAATGCATTTGCTATATCTACAGGTTTTCCTATTCTTCCGAGCGGAATTGTTTTTATAAGCGGTTCAATTACTTCTTTCGGAAGAGCGCTTACCATGTCTGTTTCGGTAATTCCGGGTGCTACGGCATTTACGCGTATTCCCAAAGGCGCAAGTTCCCGCGAAAGAGACAGCGTCATTCCGTTTACTGCAAATTTGCTTGCAGGATACATTACACCTGTTGGCTGCCCGTACATGCTTACCATTGAACTTGTATTTAGAATGACACCCTTTGTTTCCTTTAAATATGGAACAACGGCTTTTGAACATACAAACACAGACTTTATGTTTAAGTTTGAAATCTTGTCGAACTCATCTTCTGTGTAATTCAAAAGCGGTGTACTTGAAGAAATTCCTGCGTTGTTTACAAGAATATCTATCTTTCCGTACTTCGCTTTAACAGCTGCCATCATTTGGGCAACTTCTACTTCCTTACTGAGATTCGGGAAAAATCCCTCTACTTCAAACGCTGCATTTTCGGTCTTGAGCTTGTCCACAGCTTTTACAACTGTTTCTTCACGGCTGCCGCACAGTGCCACTTTTGCGCCGTTAAGCAAAAACTGCCTTACAGTCTCAAACCCGATTCCGCGGGTTCCGCCGGTAACAACGGCCACTTTTCCTTTTAACATAGTACCCCCTGTATGTTGACTTCATTATAAACAAAATTGCCACTTGCGTTAAGATAGCGGCGCGCGCTCATATTTGTTTACGGACAGACACCTTTTTCGTTAAGAACGGCGTGTCCCGACGACACCGTGCCGTTCCCGAACGGCTTCGGCGCTCCGCACCTGCAGATGTTCGGGCCGTCCCGTCGTCGCCGCGCTACGCCTTCATTACGTTAATTTTTTTGTCCGTTAACAAATATGCGTGGGATAACATAGAAGAGCACAAAAAAAAGCCGAAAGACGACGGGGTTACATTTTCGTCTTCCGGCCTAAAAAATCACTCCGCAGAATTTATTCCTGCGAAATAGACAAAATTAATCTGCGCGCTCAGCCACCAAGATATGCCTTTTTTACATCTGCGTTGGAAAGAAGTTCTTCACTTGTTCCCGAAGCAATAATTTCTCCGGTGCTTAGAACGTATCCGCGGTGTGCAAACTCAAGTGCAACCTTTGCGTTTTGTTCAATAACCAGAAGCGTCATGTTTTCCTGGTCATTGAGTCTTTTTAACGCGCGGAACATTTCGTACATAAGCTTTGGTGCAAGTCCCATGCTGGGCTCATCAAGCATAATAAAATGGCAGTCAGTCATAAGCGCACGGCCTACTGCAAGCATCTGCTGTTCACCTCCCGAAAGAAGTTCACTTCTCTGTTTTCTGCGTTCGTAAAGCCTTGGAAAAAGATCGTAAACCAAATCGTAAAGTTCTGAAGTTCTTGCATCGTGACCTACATCATGGCGGCGTCCGTAAGTTGCCATCTGAAGATTTTCAGCAACGCTCAGGTTACCAAAAATATGTCTTCCTTCAGGAACAAGACACATCATCTTGTTCTGGATAAGCACATGGGGTTCGGTCTTAAGAATACTCTTTCCTTCAAACAGAATGTCCCCTTCTTTTACAGTCGGTGCTTCAGGCTTGGACAGTCTTGAAAGTGACAGCAGTGTAGAAGTTTTTCCGGCTCCGTTTGCGCCTATAAGAGTAACAATTTCTCCCTTATCTACATTAAACGAAATTCCGTGAAGAGCTTCGATATTTCCGTATGAAACTTTTAAATCTTTTACTTCAAGCAGCATATTTTGCCTCCATGGAACTTAAATCTCTTCGTTTCCGAGATAAGCCTTGATTACAGCCGGATTATTGCGGATTTCTTCAGGTGTTCCCTGAGCAATTTCCTTTCCAAAGTCCACAACCTGAATCTGGCTGCACAAAGTCATGATAACCTGCATCTGGTGTTCAATCATCCAGATTGTAATTCCGAATGTATCATGAATCCATTTAATGTACTCAATAAGTCCGTCCAAATCTGTTGTACTCAAACCTGCAGCCGGCTCGTCCAAAAGAAGAAGCTTTGGGTTAAGGCTTAGTGCACGCGCAATTTCTACACGGCGCTGGATTCCATACGGAAGATTCTTTGGATAATCAAGTGCAGAATCAGCAAGATTAAACTTTTCAAGAAGTTCCCATGCTGAATCGTAAATGCGCTTTTCATTTTCCTTGAATTTTTTTGAGTTCAGAAAAACGTCTTTGATTGTATAGCCGAGTTTTGAATGCTGGGCAATGCAGATGTTGTCAAGAACAGTCATGTCGCTCCAAAGGCGAATGTTCTGGAAAGTTCTTCCAATCTGCAGTTCGGCAATTTTATGCGGCTTAAGACCGTTTATTCTTGTACCGTCAAGAATTATGTCTCCTTCAGACGGAACATAGAATCCGCTTACAAGATTGAATACCGTTGTCTTTCCTGCACCGTTCGGACCGATAAGACCGGCAATTTCTCCTTTTGTAAGTTCAACGTTTATGTCGGTAAGGGCCTGAAGTCCGCCGAATCTGTGTGTAAGGTGATTTATTTTAAGCAAAGGTTCAGACACTTGCGGCCTCCTTCTGTTGTCTTCTTACATGATTTGAATTCTGCGCAAACAGTTTCCTGAGTTTGGGGAATACCTGGGTAAGTTCTTTTGTTCCCATAATTCCTTCAGGATGGAATTCCATTATAAGAATAAGAATCAGCGGAATAATTACCCACTTAAGAATCTGGGCAGGTCTTAAAAGTTCAAGCAGAATTGTAAACACAACCGCAGAAAGTACGGAACCGCTCAGACTTCCCATTCCGCCAAGGTAAACCATAACAAGACTTTCTGTTGACTTCATTATTCCGAATGATGCCGGGTTAATGAAACCAAGGAGATGTGCAAAAAGGCCACCTGCAATTCCGGCCAGGAAAGATGAGAATGTAAATGCAATGAGTTTCATATTGTTTGTGTTTACGCTCATAATCTCGGCAGAAATCTCATCGTAACGTACAGCGCTTATTCCTTTTCCCAAAGTTGAACTCATAAGGAAATGAATTGAAACTACGGCAACCACAGCAAAAATCATTCCCCAGACAAGAATCCACGGAATATCTATTACATCTGCCATTCCGTTCATGACACTTCTCATTCCCATAAGTCCGCGGCTTGCACCTACGATTGGAATGTTATTGAGCGCGGTGGTTATAATAAAGTTTGCGGCAACTGTAATGATTGCAAGATAGTCATCGCGTGTCTTAAAAGAAGGGATTGCAACTATAAGGCTCACCAGCATTGAAGCAAGTCCGCCTATAATAATGCAGATCGGGAATCCTATAAGAGCAAGGCCTTCAGGAAGAAGTCCTGTTCCGGTAATTGCGTTTCCGTCCTTGAACAAAATAAGTCCAAGTACAGAAGATACGTATGCACCTACAGCCATGAATCCGCCGTGACCGCATGAAAATTCCCCCATGTAGCCGTTGACGATATTAAGGCTGGCAGACATTATTATGTTTATACAGATTGTCGTTAGTATTGTCTGAAAATAATTGTTTATTAAATCCAGTTTTGCAAGTACGGTAATTATTACAATCGAAACAACCGTCATTACCGGAAATATGTATTTTCTTTGCTTATTTGTCATTTTTATTCTCCCGGCTGAACTAAATCTTTGTACTCTTTGCAATACCAAAGAATCCCGTCGGCTTAATCGTAAGAATTACAAGAAGAATCACAAACGAAACCAAATCCTTGTAGCTTGAAGGCAGGAAGGCAGTAACGAAAATCTCGATAAATCCAAGCATGAATCCGCCAAGGAATGCACCCTTAATGTCACCGATTCCGCCTACAACAGCTGCAATAAAGGCCTTCCATCCTATTATCATTCCCATGTACGGGTCCAGAACAGGATATGACATACCAAAAAGAATTCCGGCAATTGCGGCAAGTGCAGAACCGAGCGCAAATGTAAATGTAATTACTGCGTTAAGTGGAATTCCCATAAGCGGAATCGCAAACTTGTCATAAGAAATTGCGCGCATTGACATTCCGATTGTTGTCTTCTGTACAATAAACTGAAGCACTCCAAAAACGACGACCGCGCTTACTATAACAAGAACCTTAAGGCTGGTGATTGTAACCGGTCCTATGTTCCAGACATGCTTTGGAAGAATATCAGGGAAACTTCTGGAACTTGCACCAAGAACTGCAAGGTTTCCGTTTTCAAGAATAAATCCTATCATAAGAGCGGTAATAACGACGTAAAGACGATTGGCGCCCTTAGCCCTCAAAGGCCGGTATGCGACACGCTCAATTCCCACTCCAAGAAGAGCTGTAAGTCCCATAGTCGCGACAAGTGTTATTATAAAAAGCGGAATTCCCGAAAGCCCCGCAAAATGTGATGTGAGCAGCGCTACTACAAAAAATGCAATGTAGCAGGATGTCATAAAAATATCGCCGTGTGCAAAGTTTATAAGACGCAGAACGCCGTAAACAAGACAATAGCCCAAGGCAATCATTGAATAGAAGCTACCCCATTGTAGAGCATTGAATATATTCTGAATGAAGTATGACAGCATTCCTAACCCCCTATTAAAAAACATCATGGAAATTGCACGACCGGAACAAGGCTTTTGAAAACCGGCCGTGCAAATACTTTTCTTATTTACAAACTGTATCTTTTTACGATCACGGCTTGAGGCTCTTTACGAAAGTGAATTCTCCCTTGGGTGAAACCTGAACAACAACAGCTTCCTTAATCGGGTCTCCATCCGGAGTAAAGGTCATCTTTCCTGTAAGTCCTTCGTAGTCAGTAATCTTTCCGAGTGCATCCTTGATTGCAGTGCGATCCTTCTTGAGGTTGCCTGTAATTCCGCAGTCCTGGATTGCCTTAAGAATAAGCATTGTTGCATCGTAAGAAAGTGCTGCTACATCATCAGGAACGTATCCGTAGAGTTCCTTGTACTTGTCAATGAATTCCTTTGTCTTTCCCTTTGCACCGGCAGCAGCATAGTGTGTTGTAAAGTAATAGCCTGTTACAGCACCCTTACTGAGCGGGAACAAATCTGCAGAACCCCATGAGTCAGAACCCATACAGGGCTTGTCCCATCCAAGGTCCTTTGCCTGGTTTGTAATAAGTGCAACGTGGTTGTAGTAGTCAGGAAGATAAAGCATTTCTGCATCTGAGTTTACAATTTTTGTAAGCTGAACAGAAAAGTCCTGGTCTTTCTGTCCGAAGCTTTCAAATACAACTACAGAACCGTAATTCTTTTCCCATGATGCCTTGAAAAGTTCAGCGAGAGTTTTGCAGTAGTCATCTTCGAGGTTGTAAAGAATGGCAACCTTTTTGCAGCCGAACTGCTCGCTGGCAAACTTTGCAGCAACAGGAGCCTGGAACGGATCAAGAATACATGCGCGGAAAACATAAGGTCTGTCTTTTGTAACAGCAGGGTTTGTTGCCCACGGTGAAACCATCGGTGTCTTTTCTTCGTTGTTAATTTCACCTGCAGGAATAGCACGTCCGGAACCATCAGGTCCTACAACGGCAAGAACTTTGTCCTGCTGGATAAGTTTGTATGCACTCTGGATTGCTGAATCGGGCTTAAGTTCGTTGTCTGCATAAACAAAGTCGAGCAGATATTTCTGTCCCTTTACTTCAAGACCGCCGGCAGCATTGATTTCATTCTTGATCATTTCACCGGCACATTTTGAACCCTCACCTACTTTTGGAGAGTCTCCTGTAAGAGGAATATTGAATCCAATTTTGATTGTCTTGTTTTTTTTAGCGGCAAAGGCTCCGCCCACGGCGATTCCGGCCATAAGACCGAATGCAAGGATTTTTTCGATTTTTTTCATAATCAGCTCCTCAGTTTGCGAAGAGCCGAATTAACAAAGCCCTTCGCGAGTTAAACTGCCATACGGCAATTTAGTCTGCAACGGCTTTGTTGCTTACCTTTCTTTGTTTTAATTTATTGCACGATTTTTTTCAACCTTGCAAAACAAAAAAAAAGCATTTCTTATTGTAAAATTCGGAAATCATTCACAAAATAAATGAACTCCCGGATTTTACTTATATTTTTTTCACAGCTTGAATTTTCCCGTAAGAGAATTCAAAAGTTCGACACCGCGGTTATTTTCAGACGAATCTTCGCCAATAACGTCCATTGCTTTTCCAATATCGCTTACAGCACTTGAAATTGCATTTGAATTATCAAGCACCTGCGCCGAAACAGACGTAAGTTTTTTCATCTCGGTAATAATCGTCGTCGTTCCTTCTTTCATTTCAACAGAACCGTCACGTATTTCTACAGTAGCATTCTGCATTTCTTCAAGTGCATCTATAATCTGTTTGCTGCCTTCTGACTGTTCACGCATGGCAAAACCAATCTGGCCCACAATTTCTTTTGTTCCGCCTATATGTGCAGTTACGTCATCAAATGCATGTTCAGCACCGGCAGAAGCATCTACAATCGCTTTTATATTTTTTACAACGCTCTTGAGTTCTTCTGCAATAACCTTTGACTGTGCCGAAGAATTTTCTGCAAGCTTTCGTATCTCATCTGCAACAACAGAAAATCCCTTTCCCGCTTCCCCTGCATGCGCTGCTTCAATAGCCGCGTTCATTGCAAGAAGATTTGTCTGCGAGGCGATAGCGTTAATCAGTTTGTTTGTTTCCAAAAGATGGGAAGACTGTCCCGAAACTTCGCCTACAATTTTCTGCACTTTCTGAATTCCAGACTTTCCTACAAGAGAAACCTGCTCAAGCGTACTTACACTTTCTTCGGCCTTTCCCAAAGTTGCGGTTATCGAAGAAATATTGGAAACCATCTGGTTTACTGCCGCAGAAGATTTTGAAATAGCCTGAATTTCTTCTTCGATTCTTCCGGTAAGAAGACCTATGTTTTTTGAAATCTGCTCGATTGTTCCCGCGGTTTCTTCACTGGCCGCACTCTGTTCCTGCGACTGGAATTTAAGATCCTCAACACTCGAAGAAATTTTCTGCATACTCAGTTTAATTTCGCCGGTTCTGTTTTCAAGATCTTTTGAAACATCGGACATTTTTTCTGACTCATTGCGCAGACTCAGAATCATTCCGTGGAGACTGTCCATAAAAGTATTGAAGAAGCGTGCAATATCTCCTATTTCATCATGAGACTTTGCAGTAAGCCTTCGCGTAAGGTCGCCTTCCCCTTCAGAAATATCGCGTATGGCAAACGAAGTTTTTACCAGCGACTTTGACATAAGTCGTCCCAGAACAAAGGCCGCCGCTACTGCAACAAGCGCAATTATAATTCCAAGAAGCAGAGCACGCTGGCGCAAAGTGTATGCAACACTGAATATTTTTTTCTGCGGAACAAGAAGATACACATTATAGTCTGTTCCTTCCACAGAACTTCTGGTCATAAAATAATCTTTGTTTTTGTAGCGGAATTTTTCACCACCTTCTACAACAGAACTTTCAGGTGACGAAAGTTTTGTCATGGCTGCATCAATTTCTGAAGGAAGACTTGTTCTGAGCACCAGTCCCTTGTCAGAAAGAGCACTGTCCTTGTATTTGCTAACAGCCGTATCGTACGCATACCGCGTCATGACAGTTCCGCCGCTTTCGGTAATTATAAGTTCAGCCTCGTTGCCGAAACTTTCCTTAAAATCAGAAAGCATATTGCTATAAAAACTTTCGAGTTGCCGGGTAGTAACTGCAATTCCAAGAATTCCGTTTACATTGTCATCACCGTCCATAATTGTTGAACCAACAATAAACATTTTGCTTCCGTCAAAAAAAGCAATAAAGAGTTCAGACACCAGAGTCATTTCACGGTTAATAATGTTATCTTTTACCAGACGCTTGAAGTAATCGTGCGAACTTACATTTTTAGGCTGTGACAGAGGATCGGAATCATTTTTAGTAATAAGAAAATTCTGTGCCGGGTTTCCCTGTGCCCCTGTATACAAGAAAGAACCGTCGGTATTGGCAATAAAAAACCCGCTTATATCGCTGTGGGCAGACGCAGCTTTTGTAAGAATAGGTTTCAGTTCCTGCCAGTTTTTTCCCTTAACGACAGGAATGCGGCTCAATAGAGATGCAGAATTCCGCCAGCCGTCAAAATAGCGCGAAAGTTCATTTGCAAACGATGAAGTATATTTTGCAACGCTGGAAGTTCCGGTTGCATAAATTGCAGAATTGATATTTTTGTACAAAAGAAACATTCCGACAGCAAACGGAATAAGCGAAACGCCCAAAAATCCAACCGCAAGTTTTTTCTTAAGTTTCATTTTCCAACTCCCAGAACAGGTTATTCAATAATTTCGCAAAGAGGACGAATACAAATCTGCATGCTTTCAAACACAGAACGTATTTTTTTTACAAAGGCCAGCGCTTTGGCTCCGTCACCGTGAACGCATATGCTGTCTGCCTGAACCGCAACTTTTTTTCCCGAACGCGAAACAACAATTCCTTCGCGAACCATACGCACTGCACGCGACACTGCTTCATTTTCATCTGTAATCACAGAACCAGGCTCAGAACGCGCAACAAGTGTTCCGTCATCATTGTAGGCTCGGTCAGCAAAAACTTCGCAGGCAACACGCAGTCCGTTACGGTGGGCAGCCTCGACCATTTCACTTCCCGAAAGCGCCAGCAGAATAGATTCAGGGCTCGCTTTTTTTATTGCACGGCAAACTGCATCTGCCAGGACGGAATCTTTTGCCGCAGCATTGTACAAAGCACCGTGCGGTTTTACATGCTGTATACATTTACCGGCAGCAGCGGCAAAAGATGAAAGAGCCCCTATCTGATACATAACATAAGCTTCTGCTTCTTCTGCAGAAAGTTTCATAAACCGCCGGCCGAATCCCATAAGATCAGGATAACCCGGGTGAGCACCTATTCCGACAGAAGACGCTGCGGCAGCATTTACTGTACGCTGCATAACAACAGGATCAGAGGCGTGGAATCCGCAGGCAATATTTGCAGAAGAAATAAGCGGAATCACATTTTCATCATCACCAATTCTGTAGTTGCCGAAACTTTCTCCCAGGTCACAGTTCAAATCTACCTTAAACATTTATAACCCCCTTTAAAAAAATCAGTTTTTAAGCATTGCATTCGGAACATCGGTAATAAACATATGTCCGGGCGAATGTGTAATACAAAAATCAGGTTTGGAATTCATCACAACACTTTGCGGAGTAACACCGCAGCACCAGAAAACAGGAACTTCTCCTTCCTTAACCGGAACGGCATCGCCAAAGTCGGGATGAGACAAATCCTTAATTCCAATAACAGAAGGATCCCCTATATGGATGGGCGTGCCGTGAACACGCGGCATTGAACCAGACACTGTAACTGCACGCACAATCTGGTCATAGGGAATGGGCCTCATGCTCACAACCATTTTTCCGCCGAAGATTCCGGCGGGAACAGTGTCAATATTTGTAAGATACATCGGAACGTTGCAGCCGAGAGAAATATTGCGCACATCAATTCCCGCAGCAATAAGTTCAAACTCAAAAGAAAAACTGCAGCCTATAAGAAAGCTCACAAGATCATCACGCCAGAAAGAAGAAACGTCCGTATACTCGCCGTCAAGAACACCGTTTTTCCAGATGCGGTACTTGGGAATATCAGTTGCAATGTCTGCACCGCGGGCAATGGAATGCAGCGTGCGTGAACCTTCATCACTTACTTCAAGAACAGGACAGGACTTTGGATTACGCTGCGTAAACAAAAGAAAATCATACGCATACTTTTTTGGAAGAACACAAAGATTTGCCTGCGCAAACCCGGAACACATTCCCGAAGTCTGGCAGGTAATTTTTCCTTCACGTATAAGAGCGCGAACCTCACCGGGCAGGCAGTCAGCATAAATATTTTTTTCAGACATAGTGAACCTCCGAATATTTTTTCAAAAGAAGCCTGTTTGTTTTTTTAAGAAGTGAAAGCGCATGTTTTCTGGAAACAAGAACAAACCTTATTTTTGTACCCGGAACAAACTGCGCAAACAAATGCAGATCAGACGGAATGACTGTCGCAATCTTTGCATAACCGCCCGTCGTCTGCCTGTCACTAAGCATCACTATGGGAAGCCCGGCCGAAGCAATCTGCACGGAACCCCACGGAATTGCATCAGAAATAATGTCTGTACCGCCGCGACACTGGATATGCTCTCCGTCCAGGCGACAGCCCATCCTGTTGGAGGCGGGCATTACAGTGTAAACGGCGTTTAAGAAAGCGCGCGCGCAGTCCCCTTCAAAAGATGCAAACTGAGCACCCTTAACAACATGTACGTCCACCACTCCCGCGCGCGCACTGCACTTAGCAGACACGGCCGGAATGCTGCGAACAGAAATTTCTTTAGGCGCAAAAAAGTTCCCTATTGCAAAACAGTCTCCGGATTTTATTTTTATACCGCCAAAATTTTTATTTACAGAAGGGGCAATGATTCCTCCCGCAAAAGCAATGTATGTACGCAAGCCGGAGACAGCGGCACTAAGCGCAAGAATACTTCCGGCCCCGGCATGTACTTTCGTGTAAAGCGGTACTGCTGTTCCGTCGAGAGTGGCATTCTGGTCGGCACCGGTAATGCAGAAATCGCACTCTCCGTTGAATTCAACTGACGGTCCAAGAAGAGTCGACTCAAGAACCGCCGCTTTTGGAATATTGCCTGCAATAATGTTTGCAAGAATCATTGCATTTTCGTCCATTACTCCGCCGCAGTTGAACCCGTCTTTCTGAAGCCCCCTCGCACCTGAAGTTTCTATAAATGTTCCGGCTCCGGCAGAAAGAATTTTTATTCCCGAAGTTGCAACATACCTTTCCTTTACACATTCACCGCCGCAGGAATTTTCACCGGCACTTTGTTTTTCAAGCAAAGCAAATTCATCTTTTGTTACCGCACGGAATTTAATTTTGTCACCGGCCCTGAAAAGAATTTTCTGCTTTCCTGACACATCGTAAGGCTTTACATTTGTGCGTCCAATAATCTGCCAGCCCCCGGGACTGTCCACAGGGTAAACGCCGGTCTGTCTTCCTCCGATGGCAACACTTCCTGCAGGAATTTTTACGCGGGGAACTTCAAGACGCGGTGTTTCAAGCCGTTCATCCATTCCGCCAAGATAGGCAAAGCCCGGAAGAAAACCCAGCATATAAACGGTATAAACCGGGGACGTGTGTGCCGCAACGACTTCTTCTTTTGAAAGGCCAGAATGTGCGCAGACATTTTTCATGTCAGGGGAAAATTCATCTTCGTAGCAGACAGGAATTTCATGAAGTGTTCCGGATTTCCCTTTTGTTGCACCGTTGAATTTTACAGACTCATAAAGTATTTTTTTTATTTTTGCAAGACTAATTTTTAGCGGATTATAATAAACGCAGACAGTACAGTAAGTCGGAACCCATTCGACAATCGCGCCGGACAGATTCTTTTTTAGAGAAAGTGATTCAAGATATTCACAGACAGAACGCACACGCTCATTTATTTGCGGTGAAATACTGTTCCCGAATTTTACTATGGCATAGTCTGTTCCGTCAAAATTGAATTCAACATTTTCCATAAAAACCTTTTTCCAAAACTCCGTCAAACCATTTGTTCTGCGGATAAGCGATTGCATATTCCACAGTGGAACGCATTAACGCTACAATCTGTTTTTCTATATCTACAGAAAATCCGTCAATTGCAGGAAGAAGTGAACCGGTCATATCAACCATTCCGCTAAGGCAGCACGCCCTCAATACGGCTTCTTCCATCTGTTCGTCATGCATTATTTCTATTTTCCCGTTAAGGTAGGCAAGAGCTGCAATTACCGCATAAACGCCCCAGTCAGAAACCGTCGCTGTTACAAGATAATCTGCACTTGTTGCGGCAATTATTTCTTTTCCGTTGGGAATATATTTTTCTACATGGCGCTTAATCAATCCCATTCCCATTTCATTGCCAAGATCTCCTACAGCAAAAACCGGAACACCCGCTTTTTTAAGTGCGTTAAACAAACCATCTGACTTTGCCTCAAGAGATGTAATGTCAGCACCTACTGCATTATGGTAAACGCCCTTCGCATTCGCACCGGCACTCTCTGTACAAAACAGCGCCGCAGGTTTTGGCATCTTAAGAATAGCTTCTGTTTCTGCGGCTGCTTTCTGTGCATCTTCAGAAATAGTTATGTACGCAAGTGAAAGCGAAACAGACTCTGCTTTTTTCACATCGGAATATGCGTGAAGACCAAGATGCGGCGCAGCGGCTGTTACCGCAGGAACGCATTTTTTTGGAATAACAAACACGGGCGTAACGCCGTATGCCACAACAAGAGCTCTCGCCAGAAGAAGCGCGCCTGTAATTCCGTCAGTTTCAGGACACTCGTGTTCCTTAAGCACAAAGCCTGTCATAATATAGACAGGTGCTTTTTCACTCTTTAGCCTTTTGTCCTGAGAAAGAATTGCGTGCAAGGCTTCTGCAGTTTTCATACAAAGACTCGACCCCATTGCCTTTCTTGCCGCGGGGTATAAAATACGGCACACACCGTAACCGCGCGGGTCCAGGTTCATGAGCTGGTCCAGATTTTCTCCTACATTATATTTTGACAGTTCACGCGCGTTCATATTCCACCTGCTTAAAGTTTGTCATAAAAAGACGGAACAAATCCCGTTTCTGAAATAAAATCTTCGACCGCAGCTTTCTGAAGTTTGCGCAAAGTTTTTTCATCTTTACAGCCGACTTTTTTCTGGTCAATTTCGCATACACGCACACCAAGAGTTCCGGCACTTGTAACAACAATTTCGTCGGCATCAAAAACTTCATCAAGTGTAAATGTTCTCTCGCAGTAAGGCACACCGATTCTTTTGCATATTTCAAGATAGTGGCGGCGCGTTGTTCCGGGAAGAATAAGATTGTCCAGCGGAGGAGTAATAAAAGTTCCGTTTTTGATTATATTGATATTGCTGTGTGCACATTCAGTAACACGGTTTCCGCGGTGGAATACAACTTCATTGCAGCCCGCTTCCTTTGCCTGTTCTGCCGCCATAACACTCGGAAGAAGATTCAGCGTTTTGATATTGCAGTGCAAAAAGCGCGTATCTTCCACACTTATAAGTTTGATTGTTTTTGTAAGATCGGTAAGAGAAGATTCAACTACATAAATAAGAAGATTCGGTTCGCAGTCCGGGAACACATGATTGCGCGGAGCCGTACCTCTCGTTGCCTGCCAGTAAACGAACACAATTCCGTCACTGTCCATTGCGTCAATACATTTCTGAAGTTCAGCAATAAGTTCAGGTTTAGAAAGTTTAAACGGAATTTTTACGGCTTTGAGACTGTTGTAAAATCTGTCTATATGGAAATCTGTTTCAAAAATTTTGCGGTTTGCGGCATAAGTCGCATCATAAACTCCGTCGCCAAAATAAAGTGCGCGGTCAAGCATGGGAACTTTCATTTCTTCCATAAGTCCCATCTCGCCATTGTAATATCCAACATTCTTCATAAAAACCTCCGCAGGCATTGCCATAAGTTACAGGGCTTTTATGTTGTCATATCCAGACACTGCTGCCCGACGGATACGACAGCATTGTCCTTTCAAAACAGACTAGTTTTTAATGTTGATTTAGTCAATTATTTTTTATTGACTTGTGCCGAATTTTACAACCTGCGCTTTTGTTCAGGGAAGATATTCCGGCTCAATTTTTTTTAACGAGTTGAACAGATGCTCTTTCTTTTTTCTGTCACCGTCCGTCAAAAGTTCAAGTCTTCTGCGAGCATCTTTTCTTGCGCTGTTATCCTGAAAATTGCATGTACACGTCCAGCATTTGTAACCCTCACTTTCTGCGTGTAAAACAATAGTTTCTTCGCAGGCATAGCACAGCGGACGGATTATTTCGAGCGGATAATTTTTGTACTTAAGGCGCGGCGGCATTGTGCCAAGTTCAGACTTGTCCAGCATATTCATAAGAAGCGTTTCAAGAATGTCATCCATATGGTGGCCCAGTGCAATTTTATTGAAATTATTTTTTAGCGCATAATCAATCAGTTCAGTGCGGCGCTGCGTGGAACACCAGTAACAGCTCATTTTTCTTCCGGGTTTGAGTCGTCCCTGAACATCAACATTAACAGTCTCAAGTGGAACATTCCATTCAGCAAAGAGAGCAGCAATATTTTCAGGAAGGGCGCCTCCGAATTCCGTACTTACATTAAGCGCTGTAAATTCAAAATCAGATCCAGGTCTTTTTTTTCTGTTTGCAAAATATTCAATAAGCGCCGTAGAATCTTTCCCGCCGGAAGCACCAACAAGAATCCGGTCCCCGTTCTGAATAAGATTGTAATCAAAAACTGCTTTGTCTATAAGATTGAATAAAAACGGCTGTGGCATAAGCGAATACTACCACATACAAAAATCGCGCGCAACTACGGCTTTTATTTCAGTTGATTTAAAATAAAAAAAACCGCCGTGTTCCCAAAAAACAACGGCGGTATTCGCAGGCTGTCCAAAACTTTTTGAACAGCCGACTATCAGACATACTACTACTGAAGAAGTGAAAGTACGTTCTGTGAAGACTGGTTTGCCTGAGCGAGCATAGCTGTTCCAGCCTGAGTAAGAACCTGGTTCTTTGTAAAGTCAACCATTTCCTTAGCCATGTCTGTATCACGAATGCGGCTCTCAGAAGCCTGAAGGTTTTCTGCACCAACATCAAGACCAACAACTGTCTTCTCAAGGCGGTTCTGGTAAGCACCAAGGTCTGCACGCTGCTTGTTGATCTTCTTGATAGCTTCATCAAGAGTACCAATAGCGCGGTTAGCCTGATCAGGTGACTCAAGAGACATAATCTCTTCGTTTCCAACATTGCGCAGTCCAAGAGCAGAAGCACTCATTGTTCCGATGTAAACCTGTGTACGCTGGTCCATGTTGGCACCAATGTGAAGCCACATAGAAGCAGTTACGCTGTTCTCACCTGTCGGGCGTGCAAAACGTCCGGTAAGCATATTCATTCCGTTGAACTGAGCTGTAGAAGCAATGCGGTCTACTTCAGCGATAAGTGAAGAAACCTCAACCTGAATCTGCATGCGGTCTTCGTCAGTGTAAATACCGTTGCTTGACTGAACAGCAAGTTCGCGGATGCGCTGAACGATGTCTTCTGTTTCCTGAAGGTAACCTTCAGTTGTCTGGATGAAAGAGATTCCGTTCTTGGCGTTTGTAGAAGCCTGATTAAGACCACGGATCTGGCTGCGCATCTTTTCTGATACTGCAAGACCTGAAGCGTCATCGCCGGCACGGTTAATCTTCATACCGGAAGAAAGTTTTTCCATGTTCTTCTGGTTGTTCAGTTCAGTAATTCCTTCTGAACGCTGAGCGAACATTGCGCTCATGTTGTGATTGATAACCATATTGTATCTCCTGTAACAAGGTATTATGAGTTACCGGCAAACCAGATCTGGCTGCCGCCCCTCGGGTTTTACCACCCTATACCTTAAATTTCGGAGAATGTTTTTTTGACTTTAGAAAAATTCAAAAGAATTTTCGAAAAATCAGCAAAAAAATATCCAAAACGCCGCCTAAAACTGTCCGTTCCTGATATAATTTTTAAGGGCAGTAGCAAAATCATCCAAAGATTTGCCGTCAGTAAAAGCTGCGCGCGAAAAAGGAACAAAAGGAACATCAGACGCTGCTATCCAAAAGCGCGCATCATCTGCCTGCCTGTCGGGAACACCGCAATCTGCAAGAACAGGGCCAAGTCCCGTCGCGCGGCTGAGTGACTCCTGTGCACTGCTGCTTACAATATGGTTTACCGCATAGCCCGTGCCTTTTTCCTTCGACAGCGGAACCGCGCAGATAACACCGGCACTAAGCCTTCTTGCAACCAGCGGGTTCTCCGACGGAACAAACGGCAGTGTTTCACCCGAGGCATCCGGAACAGAAACAAAGTGCCTCAGAGCCTCAAATTCAAACTGGCGGTGCGAAGAAAGGTCCGTAAAAACCACAGCGCACATATTTTCACGCATCAAGGCAGGCAAACCCTTGTCTTCAAGATTATAGACATCGCTCATAATTATTCTGCCACGCGTCCATTCAGAAAGAAGAGTGGCAGCTTTGTTAAAAGGAGCATTTTCGCCGGCACACAAATCCTTAACTAAATTCTCTGCAGACTGCGGCTTTGCGGAACGTACCATTTTAACAGCCGCATCAAAAGCCCCGCTTCCAGAAAGCGACTCTGCAAGAGCACCTGTCATGTCAACAAAACTGCGGGCATCTGCACCGGCGAAAACTACAGGAAAATAAACTGTTCCGCGCGATTTTTCCGCAAAATCATCAAGCACTTTAATAGAAGAAATTTTTCTTGTTCCGATTTTGGAAAGCGTCTGTGCATTAAGCAGGATCTCTACCGGGTCAACCAAAAGCGGCAGTGCCAAAACCCGTCCCTTATCATTCCGCATAGAAAAAGCCGCCACCGACGAATACATTCCCGAAAGCACCGTTTGTTCCAGTGCATACGAATCCATCTTTTTAGCGGGAACAGAGGCAACAGCTTCATCAAGGGAAGCTCCCGCTGCAGAAACAAGAAGATCAGTTCTGGAAGAAAGCTGTTCGGCAAGCGGCAACTTGTCATCCAGAACAGTAAACGCGTAATGTACAATCTTACCGTTTTTGTCAGTAACAGAAGCCAATTCTGCCTCAAATGCCTTAACCTGAACTTCATTCAGTCCGTAAAATGCGACCTGTGTTTTATGCCGCAAACTGTCAAAATTGGCAATAATTACCAGAGCCGCAATAAAAATCACGAAGACTGCCGAAATACCTGCAATGACAAAACTTTTTCTTATTCTCATACTTTTACTCTAGCATAATTGCATTGAAATCTTCAATAACTCATGCTATTATTGGAAGATAGATTTTTTGACATTTACCGGAGTTTTATATGTGCGGAATTGTAGGTTATATCGGAAGCAAAAAAGCCACACCTGTTTTGATTAATGCCCTTAAAAAACTGGAATACAGAGGTTACGACAGTGCTGGAATCGCCGTTTTTGACGGAGAAGACATTGTTGTACGCAAAGTAAAGGGCGCACTTAAGGCTCTTGAAGAACGCATTTCAAAAGAAGTTATAAACGGCTCACTCGGAATAGGACACACAAGATGGGCAACCCACGGTGAACCAAGCGACGTAAATGCACACCCGCACACAAACCTCAGCGGAACAATTGCAGTCGTTCACAACGGAATTATCGAAAACTATGCCAAACTCAAAGCCTGGCTTCAGGGAGAAGGAGTTGTATTCCGCAGTGAAACAGATACAGAAGTTATTGCACACCTTATAAACTACTATTACGAAATGGACGGTGATATTTTCCATTCAGTTATAGAAGCAACCCACCGTCTTGAAGGAAGTTACGCACTCGGCGTTATATGCAGCGATTATCCCGACAGACTCATTGCCGCAAGAAAGGAAAGCCCGCTTATTGTAGGACTCGGCAAAGGTGAAAACTTTATTGCAAGCGATGTTCCGGCAGTACTTGAATACACACGCGACGTTTATTTCCTTGACCAGAAAGAAATTGCGGTTTTATACAGCGACCACGTTGATCTTTTTGACGAAGACGGAAACAAAGTAATAAAACAGCCTTACCACGTAGACTGGGATCTTTCTTCTGCAGAAAAGAACGGCTATGCGCACTTCATGCTCAAAGAAATCCACGAACAGCCCAAAGCACTTACAGACACAATGCGCCCGCGTCTTGTTTACGAAAACAAAAAGCCTGTAGACATAAACTTTGACGAGCTTACCGTTGCAGAACATTTCAAAAACGCAAAAAGAATCGTAATTACAGCCTGCGGAACAGCGTACCATGCCGGAGTAGTGGCGGCGTATGCATTTGAAAAGTTTGCACGCATTCCGGTTGTAGTAACTGTCGCAAGTGAGTTCCGCTACATGAACCCAATTCTGGACAAAGATGACATCTTTATCGTAATAAGCCAGTCAGGAGAAACTGCAGACACACTGGCCGCCATGAGACTTGCCAAAGAAGCTGGAATCCACGTAATTGCAATAACAAACTGCGTAGGTTCAACAGTAAGCCGCGAAGCAAACGACGTAATTTACACATGGGCCGGTCCCGAAATTGCAGTTGCGTCAACAAAAGCATATACCACACAACTCATGTGCCTTTATCTTCTTGCCTTAAAGTGTGCATTCCTGCGCGAGAAGTTTTCCCGGGCTGAATATACCCGCCTTCTTTCAGAGCTTGAACAGATTCCGTCAAAAGTACAGGAAATTCTTGATGACAAAACCGGAATCCAGAAATTCGTGTCAAAAAACTTCAACAAAGAAAAAGTATTCTTTATAGGAAGACAGTTCGACAGCGCAACAAGCCTTGAATGTGCTCTTAAACTCAAGGAAGTAAGCTACATGCACAGCGAGGCCTTTGCCGCAGGAGAATTAAAGCATGGACCGATTGCCCTGGTAGACAAAAATACGCTTGTTGTTGCCATAGCCACCGATCCGAAACTTTACGAAAAAATTGCCAGCAACATTGTAGAAGTAAGAACACGCGGAGCCACAACTTTTGTCATTACACAGGACAAAGACGGAGCTTTTGCACAGGCAGCAGATGAAATTGTAAGCATTCCGCATACAGAAAGTGCATTTGCTTCAATGCTTTCTATAATACCGGCACAGCTTTTTGCCTACTATTGCGCAATTCACCGAGGAACAGATCCTGACAAACCAAGAAATCTGGCAAAATCAGTTACGGTAGAATAAGTTAAACAGGGGTTACAAATGGATTACAAGAAAAACGAAGTACTTCAGTACGTTGCCGAAAACGACGTTAAGTTCATAAAACTGTTCTTTACAGATATTTTTGGTTCGCTCAAAAGCCTTACCATACAGCCGTCACTTCTCCAGAAAGCATTTGAAGAAGGTGTTTCCTTTGACGGAAGTTCTGTACGGGGGCTGCTTAATATAGAAAAGAGCGATTTTTTTCTGGTTCCTGATCCCACAACTCTTTCTGTTCTGCCCTGGAGACCCCAGCACGGACGCGTGGCAAGACTTTACTGCGATATTCTCTACCCCGACGGAACACCTTTTGAAGGAGACAGCCGCCTTATTCTGCAGCGCGTTGTAGAAAAAGCAGAAAAGCTGGGCTTTAACGTAAATATCGGAACAGAATGCGAGTTTTATCTCTTTAATCTGGACGAAAGCGGTCACCCTACAAACATTCCGCATGATACCGCCGGATACTGCGACCTTGCCCCGCTGGACAAAGGCGAAAACATACGCCGCGATATTATACTTAACCTTGAGCAGATGGGAATTGAACCGCTTACAAGTCACCACGAGTCAGGGCCTGGCCAGAACGAAATTGACTTCAAGCACAACACTGCAATAAAAGCTGCCGACAACTTTGCAACATTCAAAACAACAGTAAAAACAATTGCCTCAAAATCAGGTCTTTTTGCAACATTCATGCCAAAGCCACTCGACAACGAAGCTGGAAGCGGTCTTCACATAAATATTTCGCTCATCAAAAACGGCGACAATATTTTTGAAAAAGATTCACCCGAGTCAAAAGCCTTTATGGCGGGTATACTAAAGCGGATTCGCGAAATTACGGCTTTCCTTAACCCCATGCGCCAGTCCTACAAAAGACTTGGTTCCTTCGAAGCACCGCGTTACGTAAGCTGGTCTTCACAAAACAGAAGTCAGCTTATACGCGTTCCTGCAGCAAGCGGAGACTCTGTCAGAATAGAACTGCGCTCGCCCGATCCTTCCTGCAACCAGTACACAGCTCTTGCTCTCATCATTGCAGCCGGACTCGAAGGCATAGAACAAAAGCTTGAACTCTGCCCGCCAAAAGACGTAGATCTCTTCAAAGCTTCAGCCACAGACATAACAGGGCTTGAATCTCTGCCGCTTTCACTCGATGAAGCACTCATTCTGGCTTCTTCAAGTACATTTGTGCGCCGTTATATTCCTGAATGTGCCCTCAATTCATTTGTTTCTGTCAAAACTCAGGAAAACGATCCTTTATTCGGAGAATTTTAACAAAAGATGGAAAATGTTTTAATCGTCAGTAACACAAATACGACGATGGGCATAATTTCTGATCTTCTGCGGACCGAAACCTTCAACAGGATTATAACCACGCAGAACGGAGCTCAGGCCCGCCGTTATATTAACGAACTTGACTTTGACCTGATTATAATTGACACACCGCTTCCCGACGAAATGGGAGATGATCTTTCCATGACTGCGGCAGAAAAATCTTCAGCCGGAATAATACTCATTATTGACCAGCAGAATGTTCTGGAAATAGGGGCAGAAGTAGAAGACTACGGAGTTTTTGCACTGCCAAAACCAATCAGCTCTGAGTTTTTCTACCAGTCAGTAAAATTACTTACGGCAAGCCGCAAGCGTGTTATGAATCTGGAAAATGAAAACCAAAAACTCCAGAAAAAAATAGAAGAAATACGCATTGTAGACAGAGCCAAACTTATTCTCATCCAAGTACTAAAGATGACAGAACCCCAGGCTCAGCGCTATATAGAAAAACAGAGCATGGACTTGCGCCAGACACGTCTTACCACAGCAGAAAACATTCTGCGCACCTACGAACACTGATTTTTTTACTTACAGAAATCCCTAAAATTCACTCTTTCTGGAGATTCACTTATTTTTATTAACAGACAAAAAAAGGCTGCCCTTTCGGACAGCCTTTTCTTATTCAAGATTCAACTGGTTTTCACCAATTATTTCTTTGCCGGTTTTCTTCCGGGAGTCTTTTTTGCAGTAGTTTTCTTTGCTGCTGTTGCCTTTTTTGCAGTAGCCTTCTTGGCTGTTGTTTTCTTTGCAGTAGCAGTTGTCTTCTTTGCAACAGGCTTTCTGGCCTTTACTTCCTTCTTTGCAGTTGCAGCTTTCTTTGCTGTAGTTGCTTTTTTGGCAGTAGTAGTCTTCTTTGCAGGAGCCTTCTTTACTGTAGCAGCCTTTGCAGCATTGTTAGCGTTAATTACAGCCTGAGCACCGGCAAGGCGGGCAGCAGGTACGCGGAATGTAGAGCAAGAAACGTAGTTAAGACCAATCTTGTAGCAGAGTGCGATAGAAGCAGGGTTTCCACCGTGCTCACCGCAGATTCCAAGGTGAAGATCAGACTTTACAGAGCGACCCTTCTCTTCTGCAATTTCCATGAGAGCTCCAGGACCGTCCTCATCGAGTACGTTGAATGGATCTTCGTCAAGAACCTGCTGCTTGAGGTAAGAGTTAATGAACTTACCATAGTCATCGCGGCTGAATCCGAATGATGTCTGTGTAAGGTCGTTTGTTCCGAAGCTGAAGAAGTCTGCATATTCAGCAAGCTTGTTTGCAGAAAGAGCTGCTCTCGGGAATTCAACCATTGTTCCGATTTCGAATGAAAGGTCTGTACCCTTTTCTTCGTTAACCTTGGCAATAACAGCCTCGGCCTGAGCACGAATCTGCTGAACTTCTTTGAATGTGACAACGTTAGGAATCATGATGCGAACATCGTGTGCAATTCCCTTCTTCTCGCATGCAGCTGTAGCCAAAGCGATTGCTTCAACCTGCATCTCGTAAATCTCAGGATATGTGATTGCGAGACGGCATCCGCGGTGTCCGAGCATCGGGTTGTGTTCCTGAAGAGCGTTGATCTTAAGAGTAAGTTCGTTGACATCCATTCCAATCTGGCGTGCGAGAGCTTCAATCTCTGCCTTTGCAGCTGGCTGTGGTACGAACTCGTTGAGTGGCGGGTCAAGAAGACGGATAGTAACAGGGTTACCGTTCATTGCTTCGATGATTCCGTAGAAATCCTTCTCCTGAAGAGGAAGAATCTTTGCAAGTGCCTTCTTGCGCTCGTCTGTATTGTCTGCAAGAATCATGTTGCGGAATGAAGGAAGTTTTGCCGGGTCAAAGAACATGTGCTCTGTGCGGCAAAGACCAATTCCCTTTGCACCAAAGTCGAATGCTTTCTGTGCTTCACCAGGCTGATCAGCGTTGGCAAGAACATCAAATCCGCGCACCTTCTTTCCAGAAGCTGTTGTGCGTACTGACTTTTCGCGAATCTCGTCTGCCCAAGAAAGAAGTGTATCAAGCTCGTCAGAAAGTTTGGCTTCGTTTACAGGAAGAAGTCCTGCATAAACTCTACCGGTTGATCCGTCGATTGTGATATTGTCACCCTTTTTGAATGTCTTTGCACCAATCTGTACTGTGTCTTCGCTTGGGAAAGTAACTGCTTCGCATCCGCAAACACAAGGTGTTCCCATTCCGCGTGCTACAACAGCAGCGTGTGATGTACGTCCACCAGTAGAAGTAAGAATACCCTTTGCTGCTACCATTCCGGCGATATCTTCAGGAGATGTTTCCTTGCGAACAAGAATAACCTGCTTTCCTTCTTCTTTCCATTCTTCTGCTTCTGCAGCTGTGAATACAATCTGTCCCTGTCCGGCTCCAGGAGAAGCGTTAAGTCCTTCTGCAAGAACTTCTGCTGCCTTTTCTGCCTTCTTGTCAAGTTCAGGGTGAAGAAGCTGGTCAAGCTGGCTTGGCTCTACGCGAAGAAGAGCCTGTTCCTTTGTGATGAGCTTTTCTGCAACCATGTCTACAGCCATCTTAACAGCTGCGGCACCTGTGCGTTTTCCGTTGCGGCACTGGAGCATAAAGAGCTTTCCTTCCTCAACGGTGAATTCCATATCCTGCATGTCGTGATAGTGCTTTTCGAGTCTGTCACGAATCTTGCAGAGCTGCTTGTAAATAGCAGGATTTTCTTCATCAAGCTGTGAGAGTTTTTCAGGTGTGCGAATACCGGCAACAACGTCTTCTCCCTGAGCATTCATAAGGTATTCTCCCATGAATACGTTTTCTCCGGTAGAAGGATCGCGGCTGAAACATACACCTGTTCCTGAAGTGTTTCCCTTGTTTCCGAAAACCATAGCCATAACAGTAACAGCTGTTCCCTTAAGAGCACCTTCTTTAATGTTATTGAGTTCGCGGTACTTGATAGCGCGCGGGTTCATCCAAGAACCGAATACAGCGTTGATAGCTGCCCACATCTGCTTTTTTGGATCCTGCGGGAAGTCTTCTCCAACAGCTGCCTTGTAAATTGCCTTGTATTTTCCGACCAGTGTCTGAAGGTCAGAAGTGTCCATCTCTGTATCCTGAGTAATTCCCTTTGCGGCCTTTACTTCAGAAATGGCTTCCTCAAACTTTTCGTGGGGAACGCCCATTGCTACATCGCCGAACATCTGGATAAAGCGGCGGTATGCATCCCAAGCAAATCTCGGGTTGTTTGTCTTTTCTGCAAGACCAAGAACTGACTTGTCGTTAAGTCCAAGGTTAAGAATTGTGTCCATCATTCCAGGCATAGAAATAGCTGCACCGGAACGTACTGAAACAAGAAGAGGATCCTTTTCGTCACCAAGCTTCTTCTTCATTGATCTTTCAAGCTTTGAAAGATACTTGTCAACATCTGCATTAAGTGTTTCTGGATAGTTCTTTTCGTGCTTGTAATAGTAATCACAAACATCTGTAGAAATTGTAAATCCTGATGGAACAGGAAGACTCAGCGGAGCCTTTGCCATCTGAGCAAGGTTTGCACCTTTTCCACCAAGTTCGGCGCGCATTGATTCATCGCCTTCTGCGTCACCGTCACCAAAGAAATAAACATATTTGGTCTTAGCCATTAATGTCCTCCGTATACGTAAGTAAAATTCAGTATACCGCTAATTTATTTTAACGTCAACGATTATTAATGTTGTGCACTTATTTTTCAACATGTTTTTCAACAAGAATGCGCACGTTTTCAACAAGTTATGCACAACTGTTCCACAACTGTGTATAAGTATCAGTCTTCCATTTTTTTGTAGGCATCAAATTCTGCGAGCATCTCGGGATCCTTGTTTTTGTCAAGAAGAGATACAACAACAGTAACCAACATACAGATAATAAATGCAGGAAGAATTTCATACAGCCCGAAAATCGGATTTACCGAAGCCGGAATATTGTGCCATGCAATAACTGTAATTCCACCTGTGATAAGTCCTGCTATTGCACCCTTTGCTGTTGTTCCCTTCCAGTAAAGTGCAAGAAGTACAAGGGGACCGAATGTTCCGCCAAAGCCGGCCCATGCATAACTTACAAGACCAAAGATTGAACTGTTTGGATTGCGTGCAAGCAGAAGTCCGACAACGGCAACCGCAAATACAGAAATACGGCTTACGTTAAGAACTGTTTTTTCTGATGCATCTTTTTTGATAAGTCCTTTGAAGATGTCCTGTCCGATTGCAGATGAAGCAGAAAGAAGCTGGCTGTCTGCTGTTGACATTGCAGCCGCAAGAATTGCACAGAGGAAAATTCCCGCAATGAAAGCAGGATACATTCTTATCATTGACTCACTGAATACAGTTTCACTGCTGCCGAGTACTTTTATTCCTTCAAGTGATATTTCCGATGGATTTGCTCCAAGAAGAATTCCTTTGTTAAGAAGATAAGCAGTTCCCAAAGTTCCGAT
This sequence comes from Treponema peruense, assembly GCF_016117655.1. Classification (NCBI taxonomy): domain Bacteria; kingdom Pseudomonadati; phylum Spirochaetota; class Spirochaetia; order Treponematales; family Treponemataceae; genus Treponema; species Treponema peruense. The sequence continues at coordinate 270,870 of NZ_CP064936.1, read as the reverse complement.
TATAAAAGTACCGATGTAGGAAATTATCATCCATGTAATTCCGACGCGGCGTGCAGTTTTTATTTCCTTGTTGGAACGTATTCCCATAAAGCGTACGATTATATGCGGCATTCCGAAGTAACCAAGACACCAGGCAAAAGCAGAAACTGCAGACATGGGACTGAATGTTTTGTTTGCAGTAAATGTAACAAGCATATTCTTGCCGAACTCGCCGCTCATAGCCCTTGAACTAAAGTCCCGGACCTGGTCTACAGCATTTCCGATTCCGCCGAGGGAAATTATGGTAATTACAGAAGATATTACGAATGCAACAAAAATGAGCGCACCCTGAATAAAGTCCGTTGTACAGACTGCACGGTAACCGCCCATGATTGTATAGGAAAGAATAATTATAAATCCTATAAAAAGACTGATGTTCCAGTTGAGTCCGAACACAGAGCCGAACAGTTTTGCACAGGCAACAAATCCCGAAGCAGTATAAATTGTAAAGAACACAACAATGAAAATTACAGAAATTACTGAAAGAACATGTGACTTGTCCTTGAATCTGTTTGTGAAAAATTCAGGAATAGTTATTGAATCACCGAAAGCAATTGAACATTTGCGCAAAGGTTTTGCAATAAAAAGCCACGCAAGATATGTTCCTACGATAAGACCGATTGCTGTCCAGAACGTTTCCTTGAAACCGCCCAAATAGCAGAGCCCCGGAAGTCCCATCAAAAGCCATGCCGAAGAATCAGAAGCTTCAGCACTCAAGGCCGTAACCCACGGACCTACCTTACGTCCTCCGAGAAAAAAATCAGAGGCACTGTTGTTTCCCTTTGCTGAACAGAGTCCAACCAAGACCATAAGTCCCAGATAAAGGACAAAAGCCGCCAAAAGGGCAAAAAGAGTTGCAGTCATAATAACTACCTGCCATAATTTAAAGATGTTATATCTTACAAAAAATGTACGTTCCTTACAACCTCAACAAAAGAAGCCGTTGCAAAAAACTGAATAAAAAAAAGGCTGCCCTTAAGATTCTGTGTCTTCATAACCAAAATCTTTCGGACAGCCGTTTTATATTTTTACCTGAATAAAGTTTATTTCAGAATGCGCTTACAACTTCTCCATTAGGGAAGTTCTTCTGGATGTACTCACGGATCTTTTCGCTCTGAAGTGCCTTTACAAGAGCAACAACACGCGGGTCCTTTTCGTTTCCTGCCTTGACAGCGATGATGTTTACATAAGGAGAGTCTTTTCCTTCTATAAAGAGTCCGTCCTTTGCAGCGCTCAGTCCAGCCGGAATCGCGTAGTTTCCGTTGATTACTGCTGCATCTACATCCTTAAGTGTAAGAGGAAGCGAAGCTGCATCAATTTCTGTAATCTTAATCTTGCGCGGATTCTTTACGATATCAAGTGTTGTAGCGGTGATTCCTGAACCTTCACGCAGAGTAATGAGTCCTGCAGACTGAAGAAGAAGAAGTGCACGTCCGCCGTTTGTCGGATCATTCGGAATTGCAATTCTTGCCTTTTTCTTGAGATCTTCGAGCTTTGAAACTTTCTTTGAATAAAGTGCAATCGGTTCAATGTGAATTCCGCCGGCATTAACAAGATGGTATCCCTTTTCCTTGTTTGTTGATTCCATGTAAGGAATGTGCTGGTCAAAGTTTGCATCCAGTTCACCACTTTCGAGTGCGTCGTTAAGAATAACGTAGTCTGTCATTTCGATTACGTTAATGTCTACACCCTGTGCTGCAAGATCATCCTTGACAAGATTGAGCATTTCTGCATGTGGAACAGGTGTTGCTCCGATTTTAAGAGCCTTTCCGTTCTGGGCAAAAACTGCGGCCGAAACTGCTGCCGCTGCAACAAAAGCAATAATTTTTTTCATATTTTTCTCCTATAAAAATATTTGAAGACTGTTTCAACAGTCGAAAAGATTTTTATTGCGTTTTGCAACAAAGTGAAAAACGCAGTCCAATAAAGGAAAGTTTGCAACGCAAACTTTGAGTTAAAAAAGCTGACGACATTTCGGCAGATTTTTTATACTCCTCCTATAAAAATATTTGAAGACTGTTTCAACAGTCGAAAAGATTTTTATTGCGTTTTGCAACAAAGTGAAAAACGCAGTCCAATATAAAAGTTTGCAACGCAAACTTTAGATAACAAGACCGACGGCATTTCGGCGGGATTGTTATCTATTCTCCTATAACCTACTGGAATAGTATGTTTATACTTATACTGACATGCGCAGACTTTGTCAATCTATAAAAAGCAGGTTTATTGTTTTTTTTTAGAAATGCCTTCAACATATTTTAAAATTAATTTCAAAACGCTGTCGAAATTCCCGTGTACAGGCACCGCTATTGAAGTTAGTACACTACACATGTCGGGTAGAAACTTGACGGATTTACATTCCTATGTTATTCTTAATAGTAGCAAATCAAAGTAAAAATGTAATTGAGACATACTCTCAGTCTCCCTATCATTATTTTAAGGAAGAAAAGCCATGCAGTTTTTTGATACTCACGCCCACATAGGGTTGATCTATGACGACCCTATTGAACAGTTTCGTGTTATTCAGCAGGCAAAACAGGCAGGAGTAACACGCATAGTCAGCATTAACAACAGCCTTCACGACTTCAAAAAGGAATACAAAATTCTCTCTTCAAAAAAGGAAATTTATCATGCCGTAGGAGTTGCCCCGTCAGAAGTGACATCTCCCGGTGCTGACTGGATTCATACAATAGAAGAAAGTGCAAAACTTCCCAACGTTGTCGCCATTGGAGAAACCGGACTGGACTATTACAAACAGTACGGTGACAAGCGCAGCCAGATTGAACTTTTTATAACACAGCTTGAACTCGCACAGAAATTTGAACTGCCGGTTATTATTCACAACAGGGACGCCGGAAAAGATATTTTTGAAATTCTTCAGGACAGACTTCCCGAGAAGGGCGCAATCTTTCACTGTTACAGCGAAGATGCCGACTATGCAAAAAAATGTCTCGACGCCGGAATGAACGTATACTTCTCTTTCGCCGGAAACCTGACTTACCGCAACGCACGCAACCTGCACGAAACGGTTCTTAATGTTCCGCTCGACAGAATTCTTATAGAAACAGAAAGTCCGTTTATGATTCCCGCTGAATTCCGTGACAAAAAACGCACTATGCCGGCTTACCTTACATCAACGGCAAAGTTTCTTTCGGAAATTCTCGAAATGGATCAGGAAGCACTGGCAAAACAGCTCTGGACCAACAGCTGCAAGATTTTTAATCTCCCGGAATAATCGGTTTGTAAAATGGTTTTTTATCATTCGGTTAAGATTGGTAATGTTGAACTTGACGGCAATCTCTTTCTTGCGCCTATTGCAGGCTACAGTGACAGGGCGTTCCGTTCGCTTTGTGTTGAATGCGGCGCTGCAATGTGCACGACAGAGATGGTTTCTGCAGAAGCGCTTACCCGCGGTTCCCTCAAGACAGAAGAACTTATGGAGCGCTCACCGTCAGAAAAAGTATATGCTGTCCAGATTTTCGGAGGCAATGCCGATGTCATGGAACGCGCCGCAGTTATGGTGCTTGAAAAAACAGACTGCGACTGCATAGACATAAACGGCGGCTGTCCTGTTCCAAAAATTACAAAAACAGGAGCCGGCAGTATGCTTACACGCGAACCCGAGCGGCTGTACGCAATTGTATCTTCTGTAAAAAAAGCATCGCTTGAATACACTGCGGCCCACCCTGAACGCGGCTTGGTTCCTGTTACGATAAAAATCAGAAGCGGCTGGGATTCAAATTCAATTACATGGAAAGAAGCCGCTGCTGCAGCCCTTGAAGCCGGTGCCGACGCAATTACAATCCACGCAAGAACACGCGCTCAGGGTTATGCCGGAAACGCTGACTGGGACATACAACGACAGCTTGTTGAGTTTGTAAACGGCCGCATTCCTGTATTCGGCAGCGGCGATGCACACAGTCCCGAAACTGCACTGCGTATGTTTGAACAGACCGGTGTTGACGGCGTAATGTTTGCGCGCGGTGCCATGGGAGACCCGTTTCTCTTCAAAAGAACAATACAGTACCTTACCGAAGGCCGCTATGACAAAGAGACGGTAAAAGAAAGACTTACTGCAGGCTTCAGAGAACTTGAAATCAATGCAGAAGAAAAGGGCGAGCGCATTGCCTGCACGCAGATGAGAAAAAAATTCTGTGCATACAGCGGTGGAATTCCCGGCGGTGCAAGACTCAGAACTCAGGTTGTTGCAGCATCCACTGTTCAGGACTACAAGCGCATTTTTGCTCCGTACCTTGTATAAACACTGAATTCTCAATAAAATAACTGTATGTCGATTCTGAGCAGAATCTCCGATTTTTTTCAGTCAGTTTTCAAATCCTCAGCCCCGGACGTAAAGAAACGCATGGCCATACGCAAAATCGAAAATGATTTGAAAGTTATGGCACCAAAGCTTTACAAAAACGGACTGATTCTGGAAAATTTTGCAGAAGCTCTGCGCATAATGTTCATCAACACAAAACCTGTTCAGAATATTCTTGCAGAAACACTGTGTTCCGACGAAATGGAACACAACAGAATCTACGAAGAGCAGCTTCTTCTTACAGGATTTGACTACGATACCCAGAAAGAGATAGAAAGCCTTTCCTATGAAAACAGAAAAGCCGCTGCCCTCGAAGCAAAATCACTTTCGCGCTACTTTGACAGCGAACACAAAAAACTTGAATCCATAGTAAGGCAGTTGAACACTCCAGAATTCATAAGAATAGACGGTGTACTCAACAGAATAAAACAGCTCAATGACATCTGCCGCTACAGTTACATGACGGCACTGAGACTATTTGACCCGGGGTTCAGCGGAGCAGACGGATACAAGCCTTTGTTCCAGCCTGTGCTTCCTGACCTTATGGAAACTTCGCTTCTGGACCTTTATTATGTTGTTGCAGACATGGATATTTCAAATTCAGTATACCATGCGCTTGTGGCACTTTTAAATCTCAGAAACCGCGGCAATATTACAGAAAAACAGACCCTTTCACTCCAGGAAAACCTCAAGAAAATCCAGGGGCTTTTGAAACACGTCTTTACAAAAGATATTCTTATTGCACTTATACGCATTGCAAAGTCAGACACTGAATTTATTCCGGTTAAGGCAACCTACAACGGAAACTCACGCCAGAAATATGCCGACTACCTTGAAGAACGGTTCAGGGTAGATGAGTCCCGCCTTAAAACAGATATTCAGGATGCAACAATAAGCAGCGAAATGCGCACACTGTTCGGTGACACTCCTATGGTAAATGTGTCGGGTTACAGCAACGACCTTAACAGCCAGCTTCTTCACAGCACGCCCTTTTCGTTTACCTGGGTTCTTCCGATGCAGATTCTCAAAACTTTTGACAAAATTTTTTACGAAGACCACACAAAAGCGCTTCTTAACGATATAGTTATAGAAGGTTTTTTCAACAACCCCAACTACAAAACAGATTTTTCTTCTATAGTGTTTACCTGCAACGAAACTTCAGAACGCATTGCGGCTTTTGAAAAAATGTTTACCCGTGGAAACGAATATGACGAAGTGAATATTTCAAGTCTTATCCATGACAGCCACAAAGACAGTTCCTTTGCAACAACACTCCGCACAATGATAGAAAAAATCAATGCACAGGCAAAAAGCATTATTCAGTCCGAAGTAAATTCATTCCACCATCTTTATAAAATTATTCAGGATATAGAACTCGAAAGCAAAAAACCTTCGTCCGATGAAATCGCCAATCTTAAAGTTCTGACCATGTCATCCAGAAACCGTGACAACTTTGAGACAATGGAAGCCCAGACAGACCAATGGAAAATTTTTCTTGATATAATGAAAAATTATGTTATAATCGGGAGCATTGAAAAAAAATAATGAATTCTGAAGAACCCCAAAACAGCAGCACACCTCCAATGAACACTGATGAAACAATCGCACTGTATGAAAGGCATATTTACGATCTTCAGCAGATGCTTGAAATATCAAAGTCACTCTGCACCACTCTGGAACTGCCGGCTTTGATAGAGTCAATCGTTTATATAGCAATGGCGCAGATGCGTGTCACCGGAGCCGGAATCTTTATTTTTGAAAGCATTGACAGTACAATGTACAAACTTTCAAACAATTACAGCGGTCTTGAAATTGACCCTGCAGTTGAATACACAATTCCCGTGAACTGCGCCCTTATCGAAAAGCTTGGCAGCGGAACAAAAGTATTTTCTATAGAGTCACTTCTTGAAGACCTTCCCGATGACGGATCGCTTCATATTCTTTCATCATTAAAACCGTCACTGGTTGTTCCGCTTATTCTAAAAAACCGCGTAAACGGAATTCTTGTTCTTGGTGAACGCATTGTGTTTGACAATGACAGCGGAAAATTCACCGACTATGAGAAAAATGAAATTTCTACAATCGCATCACTGGCTTCTGTTGCCGTAAACAACGCGTCTCTTATTGAACAGTCATCTACCGACATGATGACAAAACTCAAACTCAAGTATTATTTCTTTAACGTTCTTACAGACAAACTGGACAAGGCTTTTTCAGAAGATATTCCGCTGAGTGTGGTAATGTTTGACATTGATTTCTTCAAAAAATTCAACGACACGTATGGACATGCCTGCGGAGACTACGTTCTGATGACAGTTGCAAAAATCATCAAATCCAGCATAAGGGGTGAAGACATGGCTTCACGCTACGGCGGCGAAGAATTTACCGTTATGCTCTACAATGCAAACCGTTCCGAAGCAATAGCCGTAGCAGAAAGAATCCGCAAGAATATAGAAAAGAATGACTTTTACTACCAGGGACAGCACATGCAGGTTACTATCTCGGGCGGAATTTCAATTTTTTCTGCAGAAACAAATCCCGTTACTTCGGCAAAAGTTCTTGTTGACCAGGCAGACCGCGCGCTTTATCTTTCAAAAAGAAACGGCCGCAACCGCGTAACATGTGCCGCCCCCGGAACAAATTCGGAATCAGAGGAAGCCAAATGAACGTACTCAGAAAGCCGTTCAAGTATACGTACTTCAATGCCACACTCGTTCTTTTTGCAATCAACGCGGTCTTTTTTATGGCACTCAGGATTTTTCCGCATTCGGTGCTGTACCTGTCAATGTCTGTTATGGGAATGAAAATGCACTTTTACTGGCAGCCGCTTACATACATGTTTGTTCATTCAGGCTGGTCGCATTTTATTTTCAACATGCTGGCTCTGTTCTGCTTTGGTCATGAAGTGGAACGCGCAATAGGTTCAAAAGAATTCCTTCTTTTTTATCTTTTCTGCGGAATACTGGACGGACTTATTTCTGTTGCACTTTATTCTGTTCTCGGATACAACATTCTGCTTATGGGCGCAAGCGGCGCAATTTATGCACTTTTACTTGCCTTTGCCGTTATTTTCCCACGCAGCATAATAAGCATCTGGGGAATTTTTCCTGTACCGGCGCCTGTTCTTGTAGCCGTTTATGCTGTTATAGAAATATTCAGCCAGATTTTCGGCGGCGGAAACGTTGCTCACCTTACACATCTTGCAGGTTTTGCGCTGGCGTGGCTGTACCTTCGTGCAAGAATGGGAATAAAACCGATAAAAATATGGAAAGACGCATACCGCCGTTAAAAAAAACATTCATTCTTGCGCTTCTCTTTCTGGGAGCCGCCGCTTTCGGAACAGAACTTCCATCCCAGCTGGACCAGTTGAGGATTCAGATTTGGGCAGACCTTGACCCCATTCCGGGGCTGTTTGGTGACGAGAGCGCCGTTCCGCCTGAAGAAGAAAAAATACCTTCAAAAACAGCAGAAACTTCTGAAAAAGACGGCGAACGTTCTGACTTTGACAAAATCTTTGGCTTTGCAATAAATCGCACAAAACAGATTGCACCTTTTTTACTGTCGGGCATGATCTGGGGCTGGAACTTTGAATACACCCCGTCTGACAAACTGCGGCATGTAAGCGAATACTGGGACTTTTGGGAAGTTCAAGAATTTGATTTCAAACTGAATAAAATAAGCTACCACAGCCCAAAAGCTCTGGAAGACAGACTCGTTGTGTGGGCTTACTGCGACAGAACTGAAGCCCAGAAGCAGAATTACAACCGCTGGACATCAATTGTTCACCCGAAGATTCACGGTGTGGGAAAAGCTCCTGTAGAAGACGGCTTTGAAGGAATAAAAGCTGCCTGCGGTGAAGCAATAAAACTTGCCGTAAGAGAACACTGGCGCACATATATAAAAAACAAACCCAAGGAAATTACCGGCAGAGTTCTTCTTATAAACGAGCCGCGAATCTATATTAAGGAAGGCCAGTATACCGTTGACCTTGATTTTTTTATGGAAACTGATAAAATAGTTCCATATTCTTTTTTCTAGTATTCAAAACGGAGGCTATATGAAAAAAATATTTGCACTGTTTGTTGCTGCGGCTCTCGGAACCGCAATGTTTGCACAGACTACTACAGCAGACCCGACTATAGAGGCCCTTAATGCCCAGACAGCCGAAGAAAGAGCTACTCAGGTTATTAAGATTGAAGACAAGTACGCAGACCTTCATCCAAAGACAAAGTCTGTAAACCTTGAACTTGAATACACTCCCCTTACAGGAGAAGTACGTTTCTATTATACATGCATGGCCGCCAGCTATGACCAGGGTGAAGCCATGAATACAGCAATGGCCGTTTATGAAAATTTTGCAAAAGAAAACAAATTTAAGCATTATTCATACAAAGGAAAGGACAAGACAAAATATTTCAAGGATGACCGCAACGTCAGAATGGCTACATACGTTTCTTATGTTGTTTTCACCCGCTAATCTTGAGTTGGTAAATTTAAATTGACAGACATTAACAATACAATAAAAAATCTGCACCCTCTTGAAACAAAGGTGCTTCTTCATTATACGACAGGCGACGAACTTACTTCTACTCGCCTTCAGTCAGAGCTCAACTACAAGGAAGGCCATGCTAATCAGGCTTTCAGCTGGCTTTCGGGTAAACAGCTTCTTGCAGAAACTTCAAGAACGCCCCACACTTACTTTGAACTTACCGACTTTGGTCGCAAAGTTGCAAAGGAAGGTTTTGCAGAAGAAAGAATTGTTTCCTATCTTAAGGAAAACGGACCAAAACGCCTTCCCGAAATTGCAGCAGGACTCGGCATAGAAAACAAAGACGTAGGTTCGGCATTCGGAGCGCTCAGTAAAGACGGTATTGCCGCCATGAACGCAGACAAGATGGCCGAATATACAGGAAAGCCTCTTCCCGAAAGAATTGCCGTTTCAAAAGCCCTTGTAGAAAAGGCGGCCGCATCTGACAACGCACAGCTTGACGCAGCAAACCTTACTGCAGCAGAGCTCGAAGTTATGGGCGGGCTTACAAAAAAGCGCGGAATAAGCGAAACTCCGTTCAAAACAATTGAGCGCGAAACAGTTACATACAAACTTACAGAAGCTTCCAAAGAAGTAGCAGAAGCACTTAAAAAAGCAGGAATTACCGGAAACGAAATCGGTGAGATTACACCTGCAATGCTTGCTTCGGGCGAATGGAAAAAGGGAACATTCCGCGGATACAACATCACGATTCCGCCGGCAAGAATTATTCCCGGACGCACAAATCCTTATGTTCAGTTTCTTGAAAGCGTTAAGGACAAACTTTGTTCACTTGGCTTTCAGGAATTTGACGGTCCGCTTGTAGAGACTGAATTCTGGAACGGTGATGCACTGTTTATGCCGCAGTTCCATGCTGCACGCGATATTCACGATGTTTACCGGCTCAAGAACCCGACACATGCAAAGTCAATAGAAGAACCTTATCTTTCAAATGTTGCTGCTGTTCACAGAAACGGCGGAAATACAGGAAGTCGCGGCTGGAACTACAATTTTGACACTGAGTTTACACGCAGACTTATTATGAGAAGCCAGGGAACAGTTCTTTCTGCACACCAGCTTCACAACGCAGAAATTCCGGGAAAATACTTTGGTATTGCAAGATGCTTCCGCTATGACAAGGTAGATGCAACCCACCTGAGTGACTTTTACCAGACAGAAGGCATTGTTCTTGGAAATGACGTTAACTTAAAGACACTTCTGGGCTTTTTGCGCATGTTTGCAGTAGAAATTGCAGGCGCTACAGAAGTAAAATATGTTCCAGGTTACTTCCCGTTTACAGAACCTTCCATAGAAGTTCACATCAAGCATCCAAAACTGGGCTGGTTTGAACTAGGAGGAAGCGGAATCTTCAGACCCGAAGTAACAAAAGCAATGGGAATTGACGTTCCTGTTCTTGCCTGGGGAATCGGAATTGACCGCATGGCCCTTATGGCGCTGGGACTTAACGATCTGCGCGAACTGTTCTGCGAAGATATAGAAAAAGTTCGCCTTAGAAAAGCAAAATTCTAGAATTTTTATAAAACTGGTACGGCGGCTCGCAGGAATTCTTCTTTGATGAGCCGCCGTTTTTTTTAACGCCAACAGGAATAAACATGAACAAAATCTGGTATAAAAAAGCAGCAGAAAACTGGAATGAAGCAATTCCGGTAGGAAACGGAAGACTCGGTGCAATGGTTTACGGCCGTACGGGTCACGAAATAATACAGCTTAATGAAGAGTCTGTCTGGTCACGCACCTACACTGACAGAAACAATGAAAGTGCAGCAGTTTCACTAAAGGAAATTCGCGAAATGCTCAATCTTGGCCGCGTTCAGGAAGCGCAGGAACTTGTATTTGAAACATTTACAGGACTTCCGCAGACACAGGCTTCTTATGAAAGCGCCGGAGAACTGCACCTTGACTTTTACGACGGTGAACACAGCGGTCTTACAGGTCCCAGCTCTGAACGCAAAAATGTTTTTGACAACTGTTCAGTTTACAGACGCGAACTAGACCTTGAAACAGCAATTCAGACTACATCCTTTACGACAAAATCACCGCGCCCCAGTACAGCAGACTTTTCCGCAGGACAGGACGGGGCAACAATTTCTTATTCAAGGGAAGTTTTTATTCCGGCAGAAGCCGACGTTCTGATCGTAAGAATCACGGCGACTACACCAAAAAGCATTTACTTAAGGGCAAGATTCGAGCGCGATGTATGTTCAAAAAAATATTCCCTCGCAGAAGACACAATCGTAATGCAGAATACAGCGGGAATTCCGTTTGCAGCAGTGCTTATGGCCTCTTCTTCAGGCGGAACCACGACGGTACGCGGTGACAATCTTGTTATAGAAAGTGCAGATGAAGTTACACTTTACGTAGACGTGCAGACAGCCTACAGAAACAGCCACTACCAGAAAAAAGGCGGAAACATATACAGAACTCCTTCTGCAATGGCGTCGTGGTGTGCTGACCGGGCTTTGAAAAACATCTGTTTTGCTTCGGGAGCTTCATACGAAAGCCTTCGCTCACAGCATATTGCAGAATATTCTGAATGGTACAAAGACATTTACCTTTCCCTTTCAAAAGATGAAAGCGAAGAAAAAGAAGCAGAGCGCAATTCCACAGAAGAACTTATTGCAGGCGGTTCAGAAAAGGCTTCTCTTTGCGAACTTTACTGGAACTTCTGCCGTTACGCAATGATTTCAAGCGTGCGTGCTCCCGGAACACTGCCGGCCTTTTCTTCGGGACTTTGGTTTGACTCACAGAATTCTTACGAGAAAAAAAGGTATTCCCTTGAAGAAAAAATTCCTCTTGTTACAGACGTTTGCGGTTTGGGAACAGCCGACAAGGTAATTTTTGACCTTTGCAAAAAGATTTATCTTAACGGAAAGAAAACGGCTTCAAAGATGTATTCTTCTGAAGGATACGCTGCCCATTCACAGACAGACATCTGGGGCGACACTGTTCCGTGCGGTTCAATACTCGGTGATGCCTACAAAAACCTGGGTGCCGCTTTTGCCGCAATTCCTGTTCAGGAGCATTTTGAATATACGCTCGATACAAAGTTCCTTAAGAAAAACTGGTATCTTCTTAAAGAAGCATGTAACTTTTTTGCAGACTATCTTATTCCGGTTGATGAAGGAAAAAAACTTACACTTCTGCCTTCATTTACTGATGAAAAAGATTTTTTTGTTTGCGAACAGACACTGTCCGATACAAAGACAATTGCTGCCCTTGCAAATGCTGCCCTTAAAGCCGCAGAGGCACTTAAAATTCCCGAAAATAACAGTAACGTTGTTAAATTCCGCTCGCTACTTGACCGCCTGAAGTTTGCCGACACTCTTGGTGATGACAGCGCGCCGAAGGCTGCTTTTGAAAAACCTGCGGCTCTTCTTGGAAACAATATTTCTGATCTTTCGCAGATGACTGCAGGAATAATTGACAGCACTTTCTGCGAAGGACGCGTTCTTATTGATTTGCTTTCTGCTGTTCCGAAAGGATGGAATTCGGGCTCGCTCAAGGGCGCGCATCTTAAGGGAAACATGCGGGCAGACATAAGCTGGAAAAACGGCGTAATCGAAACTGCACGCTTGTACACAAAGAACGGCACCGAGTTTATAAAAGACATTACCGTCTGCTACTGTGGAAAAAAATACAATTCACAGCTCATGGACGGCGCGCTCGATATTCTAAACGTACTGCCCAGTACTCTAGCTGCGGTTTAAGATGACCCTTGTATAATTATTCCCCTTTATGATAAAATAGAAAAAATCTGCCATAAGGGGGACCAGAATGTTAAAAGGACGGCATCTTATAGAGCCCGGCGATCTGAGTATTAATGAAATCGAAGAAATTTGTTCACTTGCCGAACAGATTATTGTAGATCCTGTTTCTTTTCAAGACGTGTGTCGCGGGAAAATTCTTGCGACACTTTTTTTTGAGCCTAGCACCAGAACAAGGCTTTCTTTTGAGGCCGCAATGCTTCATCTTGGCGGGACAGTGGAAGGCTTTGCAGATGCAAGCTACACTTCTTCGTCAAAGGGCGAAACCCTTGCAGACACAATACGTGTTGTAAGTTCGTATGTTGACGTAATTGCAATGCGTTCTCCAAAAGAAGGAGCCGCACTTCTAGCTTCAAAATACAGCACAGTTCCTGTAATAAATGCAGGCGATGGCGGACACTATCACCCTACACAGACTCTTACCGACCTTCTTACAATCCGCGCGCTTCAAGGCGGCCTTGAAAACCACACAATCGGTTTCTGCGGTGACCTTAAGTTTGGACGCACAGTTCATTCGCTGGCAAAGGCAATGAGCCGCTACAGAAACAACAAGTTTGTATTCATAAGCCCGGAAGAACTTAAAGTTCCTGAATATATAACAGAAGACATTCTTAAACCTGCAGGAATAGAATACACAACAGCCGAACGCCTCGAAGACGTTATCGGCGATTTGGACATTCTTTACATGACGCGTGTTCAGAAAGAGAGGTTCTTTAACGAACAGGACTATATCCGCCTTAAGGACAGTTATATTCTTGACCGCGACAAAATGAAGCTTGCAAAACAGGACATGATTGTTCTGCATCCTCTTCCGCGTGTAAATGAAATTGCTCCTGAAGTAGACGATGACCCGCGCGCAGCTTACTTTAAGCAGGTAAAATACGGAATGTTTGCACGCATGGCTCTCATGGCAAAACTGACAGGATGTCTCTGATTCTACGGGGTATAATATGATTAACATTGCAGAAATAAAAAACGGACTTGTTATTGATCACATTCAGGCAGGAACAGGCTGGAAAGTTTTTAAGTGGCTGGGCCTCGACAAGGCAAACTTTTCTACTGCACTTATTATGAATGCGGCTTCAAAGAAAAGCGAACGCAAAGATATGATCAAAATAGACAACATAATCAACATAGATTACAGCGTACTCGGTTATATCGATGCAAATATTACTGTAAACGTCATTCAGGATTCAAAGATTGTGCGCAAAATAAAAATGTCACTTCCCGACAAGATTGAAGGCGTTATTGAATGCAAAAATCCGCGCTGCATTACAATGACAGAACATTATGTTCCGCAGGAATTCCACCTAGTAAACCGCGAGAAACAGGAATACAGATGCGTCTACTGCGATGCACTTTATAAATCTGGAACAATAGGAATGGTCGGAGAAGAATAATGCTTCTTATTTACAATGCGCGTCTGGTCGACAAAAATATTGATATAAAAAATTCGGCGGTTCTGATAGAAAAAAACAAAATTGCCGGTTTTCCTTCAAAGACAAATGTACAAATGCTTCTTAAAGATCCCAAAGTTTCGTCTTTTAACGCACGCGGCCTTACGCTCATGCCGTCTTTTATAGATATGCACGCGCACTTCAGAGACCCGGGACTTACGCAGAAAGAAGACATTGAAACAGGTTCAAAAGCAGCTGCAGCCGGAGGATACGGACTTCTTGTTCTTATGCCCAATACAAATCCAGTTATTTCTTCACAGGAAGCCGCACTTGCAAACGACAAAAAAGCCGCAGATCTTGGTTTTGCAGATGTGATTCAGAGTGTAAGCATAACAAAAGACTTCGACGGAAAAACCATTTCCCATCTCGAAGAACTGAATGCAAAATCGGTTCCGGTTATTACAGAAGATGGAAAAGAAGTTGCAGACTCAGACATAATGTTCCGCGCAATGTGCACCGCTGCAAAAAAGAAGCTCATTGTTGCATGTCACTGCGAAGATCCTTCACTTGCAGCGGCGGCCCGTCCGTTAAGAAAAGAAGCGCTTGAACAGGCATCCGCAGACAAAGGACGTGCAGTAAAACTTCTTAAACAGGCAGATGAAATTCTGCAGCTTGCCGAAGACTGCGCTACGTTCAGAAACATACGTCTTGCAGAACAGTCAGGCTGCCGCCTTCACTTGTGCCACGTAAGTACTGCAAAATGCATTGAAGCCGTACACCGCGCAAAAAAAGAAGGAATAAAAGTAACATGCGAAATCACGCCGCATCATCTTGGGCTTTCAGAAAACAAGACAAATATTTTTCATATCGTAAACCCGCCTTTAAGAAGTGAATCAGACAGAAAAGCGCTGGTTAAAGCTCTTTTAGACGGAACCGCGGACGTAATTTCTACTGACCACGCGCCTCACACCAGTGAAGACAAGGCAGCAGGCAGTCCAGGATTCAGCGGGCTTGAAACTTCATTTGCAGTCTGCAATACGGTTCTTGTAAAACAAAACGGAATGAAACTTAAAAAACTGTCCGAACTTATGTCGGCAAAGCCCGCAGAAATTCTTGGAATAAAAAACAGGGGACTTCTGCAAGAAGGGTTCGACGCAAGTCTTGTTCTGGTAGATCCCGACAGGCAGTGGACAGTCCGCGGTGAAGAATTTGCCAGCAAAGGAAAATATACTCCGCTTGAAGGAAAAAAACTTACAGGAACAATCTCAGCCACTTTCCTTCACGGAAAAATAGTTTACCAGGAATAGAAATGGACTTTACCAACATTTTTGTAATTCTCTTTACCGCAGGAACAGTTTTTGACTTTGCGCTGAATCAGTTTCTTGAATTTACCGATTATTCGTCGCGCAAAAAAAATGGTACAAAAGTTCCGGCAGAAATAAAAGGACTTATTGACGAGGCAACTCTTAAAAAAACATGCAGCTATGAAAATGCAAAATATTTCATGTGGATTCCGCGTGCAGTTCTCATGCTGATTTTGGACTTTGTTCTGGTATTCTGCGGTTTTTACGTTCAGCTGTTCAATTTTTTCTGGTCTGCAACGAACAATATTTATCTTACGGCAATTGCATTTGTGTTTCTTTCTTCCATTCCGTCTGATTTACTGGAACTCCCGTTTGAACTCGCTGATGAATTCAGCATAGAAAAAAAATTCGGATTCAGCAACATGAGCTTTAAAATGTGGATTTGTGACCGGATTAAATCGCTTGCCGTTAATCTGATTGTTTCGGTCCCGCTTTTGTGTGCTGCATGTGCACTTCTTTCCCATGCCGGCAGCTGGTGGTGGTTTCTTTTGGGAACAATTTTTGTTGTACTTTCGCTGGGTATGAGTTTTGTTTACCCCGTGTGGATTGCACCTTTGTTCAATAAGTTTACGCCCCTCGAAGACGCAGAACTCAAACAAAGAATTGAAAAACTTTTTGAACAGAATGGATTCAGAACCAGCGGCGTTTTTATTATGGACGCATCAAAAAGAAGCAGGCACAGCAACGCATATTTTACCGGCTTTGGAAAAACGAAGCGCATTGTTCTTTACGACACTCTCGTTGAACAGCTTACAGCCCCGCAGATTGAAGCTGTTCTTGCACACGAACTGGGACACTACAAGCACAGGCACATTATAAAAAGAATGTGTGTTTCTATTCCGCTTGTATATGCCGTTTTGTTTGCAGCAAGCATTATTGTACGCAAAACCTGTCTTTACACAGGCTTTGGTTTTGAACCGGCAACAGACAGCAACGGCAGCGTTGGCTCTTATATTCAGATTGTGGGATTTTTCCTGCTGAGCCTGAGTCTGGGCGGATTTTCTAAACTGCAGTCGCTTGTTGCAAATGCATTCAGCCGGCGCGATGAATTTGAAGCAGACGCATTTTCTGCAAAGATTTGTCACAGCGGCAAACCACTCGCAGAGGCTCTTATTAAACTGAATAAGGAAAATCTTACGGAACTTACGCCGCCCAGAATTTACTGCATGTTCAATTACAGCCATCCGCCGCTTTTGGAAAGAATACGTGCAGTAGAAGCTGCAGAAGAAAAGGCAGAATCCAAAAACTGAAGTGTTCCAGGCAAATAAAAAGAGCCCAGATAATCACCGGCACCGCAACACGAAAGATACCGTTGCTTCCTTCCGGATCTGGCGGGGTTTTCTAACAGTTGCGTGCAGCGCATCTGGGCTCAACGGAAAGAGGGGGATTCGAACCCCCGGTACCTTTTGGGTACGCACCCCTTCCAAGGGTGTACCTTAAACCACTCGGACATCTTTCCAAAAAAATACAGGACTTTTTGAATTAAGAAATCCCTACAAAGAATCTAACGCTAAAAAAGAAAACTAGTCAATGTACGGCAATTGTGCAAGAAGGAAATAATGAGCGGAAAGAGGGGGATTCGAACCCCCGAAACCCTTAAAAGAGTTTAACGGTTTTCGAGACCGCCCGATTCGACCGCTCTCGCATCTTTCCAAACAATCGAAATTCAAAAACCTGTAAAACTTATCGAGACTAACACGATTCGAACGTGCGACCCTCACCTCCGCAGGGTGATGCTCTAATCCAGCTGAGCTATAGTCTCATAAAACAAGATTCTGCCGCTAAAGCAAGAAAGCCTTGTTCTAGTAGCGGAGGCGACAGGGGTTGAACCTGCCCGGCCCTTTAGGAACCGACGGTTTAGCAAACCGTTGTATTACCGCTCTACCACGCCTCCAAATTCCTAAATACTTTTGTTTTAGGTACGGAGCGAGAGGGATTCGAACCCCCGGTATCTTTCGACACGCCTGTTTTCAAGACAGGTACTTTCGACCACTCAGACATCGCTCCATGAATGTATTCAGATTATATAATAAAAGACAATAATATGTCAATAGAAGAAAAGCTTTGTATGTAGTTTTTTTTATTTTTTTTAAAATAATTGAGTTTAGAACGAGGCACCTGTTCATATAATGAATTCTTATATGTATTCGCCCTGTAAAATGGTTCCTACAAGATCACCCTGAACAGTCCAACGAGCGTAACATAAGGTGTTTTTTCAAGAAGTAAATCCTTGTATTCTGCAAGTCCAGCATAACCGGTATTTTCTTCGATTGCATAGTGCACATCATTTGTATAAAAAACCACAATTGTATTGTCTTTCTGACATCCGGCAAAAATCGAAGCCGGAATAAAAAATACAGTTACAATAAATTCACGAGCTTAACAAAAAGCTGTTTTTCTCTTTTTCATATTTCCTCCAAAAGAATTGCATCGCATAAAAACAGCATAATTTTACACCAAAAACAGCCACTTTTTATTTTCTTTTTACTTCTTTTAATAATTTAATTTTTCTTCTATAATGACAGCATTATGACAACAAAAAAAGATTCTTCTTTTTATAATTCAAATCCGTTAAAAATATTTTTTTCTTATTACAGGCCGCATTTAAAATATTTTGTACTTGATATGATTTGTGCCACGCTGATTGCGCTGATTGATATTTCTTTTCCTGTTGTAACAAAATATGCAATTGACTCGATTATTCCGAATCAGAACTTTAAATTCTTTGCAGTTTTCTGCCTGGCGATTTTTGCAACTTTTTTGCTAAGAAAATTATTCACCTGGTTTGTAAATTACTGGGGACATTATTTTGGAGTGCTTGTCGAAACTGATATGCGCCGTGATGTTTTTTCTCATCTTGAAGAACAGAGTTTTTCTTTTTATGACAAAAACAGAACAGGAAAACTAATGAGCCGCGCGACAACTGATCTTTTTGAAATTACAGAACTTGCGCACCACGGTCCTGAAGATTTTTTGATTTCAATTTTAACTTTAATCGGTTCATTTGTTTTACTTTTAAAAATCCGCGTTGAACTTGCAGTTATAGTTTTTATTTTTGTTCCGCTTACAATTTTAGTTACGATTTTATCGCGCAAAAAACTTTCTGAATCTTCCAAAAATGTAAAAGAAACAACTTCTGAAATTAACGCAAATCTTGAATCTAGCATTTCGGGCATTCGTGTTACAAAAGTTTTTACAAATGAAGAATACGAAAAAAAGCGTTTTGAAAATGAAAACAAAAATTTTCTGAATGCAAAAAAAATATTTTATAAAAATATGTCAAACTTTCATTCCAATGTAGAATTTTTTATGAATCTTTTGAGCCTTTTGGTTTTGGTTCTTGGCGGCTTTTTTATTATGAATGGGAAAATGCTTATTTCTGATCTGGTGGCTGCAAATCTTTTTATTCAGGCTTTTTCTTCTCCGATAAGGCGGCTTACTTTTTTTGTTGAACAGTTTACAACCGGAATGGCAGGCTTTAAACGCTTTCTTGAAATTATGAAAGTTGACACTTCAATTAAAGAATCACAAGGTGCAAAAGAAATTTCTTTTTCGCGCGGAAACATTAAATTTGAAAATGTAAGTTTTTCGTATACAGACGGAATTGAAGTTTTAAAAAATATAAATCTTGATATTCATTCGGGACAGAAGTTTGCGCTCGTGGGACTTTCTGGTGGCGGAAAATCTACAATCTGTAATCTGCTTCCGCGTTTTTATGATATTACTGAAGGAAAAATTCTGCTCGACGGAATTGATACAAAACTCATTACACTTAAATCTTTGCGTAAACAAATAGGTGTTGTCCAGCAGGATGTATTTTTATTTGCAGGAACAATCAAAGAAAATATCTCTTACGGAAAAATCGGCGCAACTGATGAAGAAATAATTGCAGCAGCAAAAAAAGCAGAAATTCACGAAGACATTTTAAAAATGCCGAACGGTTATGACACAATTGTAGGTGAACGCGGAATAAAACTTTCTGGCGGACAGAAGCAGCGTGTTTCGATTGCAAGATGTTTTTTGAAAAATCCTCCTATACTGATTCTGGACGAAGCAACAAGCGCACTTGATACAGCAACAGAAATAAAAATCCAGCATTCATTCGATGCACTTTCAAAAGGAAGAACAACTTTGATTATTGCACACAGGCTTTCTACAATTCAAAACGCAGACTGCATAGCCGTTGTAGGCGAAAAAGAAATTCTAGAAACAGGAACACACGCAGAATTACTTGCAAAAAACGGCGCCTATGCAAAACTTTATGCTCCGTTATAAGATGAAGTTGTTCCGTGTGAAATCAATTCCAGTTCAAGACTGTATTCATGAAAAACTTCTTCTTTACGCTGCATCTTTTCCAGAAGTTCTACAGAAAGTTTGGCGCGTTCCATGTAATTTTGTGCAACTGTAGTAAGTGCGGGATTTGTCTGTTTTGAAAGAAGATTGTCGTCAAATCCGGCAATAAAAATATCTTTTTATTCTTCCTCAAATGTTTTATAGTTTTCTACCTGATCCATTACCTGATTGAACACTTCCTGTGAATAAATTGGTGGATATCCGTTATCAAACAAACAAAACTTAATATCGGATTTAAGTTGATTACGAACATTAATGTTATTCAACCAGTCTGTAAAACTGGATTTAAGATCAATAAGTTCCTTTATCTTTTTTGCAAGTTTTTGGATTTTTTTGTTTACCATTATGCCTGCATCAGCATCAAAAACATCTTCACCGTATTCAAAGTCCTTTTCATCACGCATTTTTATCAAAATATCGTAGAATGCCATTTCTTCAAATGTAAGCCCAAGTTTTCTAAAACGCTCTTTATCTTCGTTCAATTCTTTAAGAATGTTTTCTGCCTGGATTGTTGCATTTTTTATAATCTGATCTGCAGTAATATCCTGTGTATCACCAGCTTCTTTGGCTGACAACTGTTTTCTTCTGTCATGATATAGGGCAATTGTTTCATCCAGCATTTCTTTGTATTTTTTTGCTGAAGCTTTATTTACTTTTCCGTATTCAGTAATCTTCTTGCGAAGAAGTTTCATAAGAACTTCAAGGCGAGTGGCCGGCATTTTTATATCAGCCAACCGATCAAGAAATTCTGGACCAAGGATATCTATCTGATCTCCTTCCTGAAGAATACTTTCAACATTACTGTACTTAAGAGCTTCTTCAACCATCGTAGAAACATACTTATTCATTGAATCTGTGTCCAAATCAGTTGATCCACTCATTTTTCGGACAAATCCCGCAATTGCCATAAAACTTTGGGCTAAAGCAGATTCTTCGTCTGAAAGTTCTCCTGATGGCTGACAGATATCATATGCTGCTCTAAGACGTTTTACAGTATTCAAGAAATATGTTTTAAAAGAAACTTTTTTGGCAGCTTTTGTTCCTTTATTTTCAAGATTTAATTCTTCTGTCGATTTATAAACATATTCTGCAGCAAGGTTCAAAAGTTTATAACGCTGAATATCTGTTGTATGCGGATCAATGAATGGTTCTAAGTCAAATTCCCTGAAAAGTAATTTTACAATTTCTAAATATTCACGGAAGATTTCTGTTGCCTGTTCGATATCATCTCCAGAAGGCCCACCACCTCCGCTTCCACCACCATAAACTTTCATAGCTTCAAGCATATTGTCGCGGATACCAATATAGTCAATGATAAGACCAAAATTTTTGCCAGGATATTTTCTGTTTACTCGGCTGATAGTCTGAATAAGACCATGTTTTTGAAGAGGCTTGTCATTATACATATAAGTCAAAGTATCTACGCTAAAACCAGTAATCCACATATCAACAACGATAACAAGACGAAGATTTGACTCTGGCTGTTTAAAAGCTGCGTCCAGTTTATCGCTGCGTTCATCGTTCTTTACGCCACCAAGATAGTTGTACATATCTTCTTTGTCATTGGCCCCAACACTGGCAACCATAGCGATACACGGCATTTCTTCAAGTTCAGAAAAGACCTCTGGTTTTACAATCATTCCGTCCGGGTGCTTTTTTTCAACAAACCATTCGGGATACTTTTCTTTGAACTGACACAAAAGATCATAGGCAATTTTCCTGTTTGCACAAACAATCATTGCTTTCTGAACACGTTCCGGATCTTTTTCACATCGGCTGGTAAAGTCATCATGAATATCAATGGCGAGTTTTGAAAGTCTCCCCTTTTCTCCAAGAATAACTTCCATGGAACTCATAGCTTCTTTACTTGCCTTTATGTCTTCGGCAGTGGCACCGTCGTCTGCGCATTTTTTGTAATAGGCTTCAATTTTTGCAACAGTTGCAGGGTCTGCCAGAACTTTTGCAATTCGAGGATGATATTTAATTGGAACTGTAAGTCCGTCGGCTACAGCCTGATCCATTGTATAGCGGTCAATTTCTTCACCAAAAGTCTGATAAGTTTCATCAATCGGAGTTCCTGTAAAACCAACAAAAGTTGCATTTGGAAGTGCTTCTCTCAAAACTTTTGCATACGGTTTTGAAATCAACGCTTTCATGTTCTGGTCAGCATCTTTTGTAAACTTAATCTGTTTTGCATTTTCAAGCTGAGTACGATGAGCTTCATCACTAAAACAGATAATGTTGCTGCGTGTATTTATTTCGCCAATCGGGTCATCTTTCCTGTCACAGAACTTCTGGATTGTAGTGATGTAGAATCCACCAGATTCTCGGGTTTTTAATTCATTGCGAAGTTCTTTGCGAGTCTTTACAACTTTTACTTCACCAAGACTCAAAAACTCTTTTGATTTTCCAAATAATTTGATTCCCTGTTTTTGAAGATCATCACGGTCAACTATCATTAAAATTGTTGGAGAACCAAGTTCTTTCTGACATCTGAGAGAAAGCTGACGGGCAAGAAAAGCCATTGTGTAAGTTTTTCCACAACCGGTAGCACCAAAATATGTACCACCTTTTCCAGTATGTTCAACTACAGATTTTTTTATACTTTCTCGTAAAAGTCTTGTTGCAAAAAATTGCGGATAACGGCATACAATTTCAACTTCATTTGAATCAAAAATCTTATCCTGGAAGTATACATAATCTCTGAAAATTTCAAGGAACCGATCCGGAGCATAAACACCATAAACCAAGCATTCAAATTCATCTAAAGAAGAATCTGCAATCGACTCATTGTCATTAATTCGGCGCCATGTATAAAAATGCTCATACGGAGTTTTTACAGTTCCAAGTCTTGTTTTCACTCCGTCACTAATGCATGCAAGAGGACAATAATGCAAAAGATGAGGAATATCACGCCAGTAGCGGACTGTAATCTGTTCAAAAGCATCGTGAATTGTAGCTTTGTCGTCTGCAGGATTTTTTAGTTCAATAATACAAAGTGGAAAACCATTAACATAAAGCAAAATATCTGGACGGCGATTTTTCTTTTCGTTATTATTTACATATTCAACCGTGAACTGATTAACAACTTTGAAAATATTTTTTTCTGGTTTTTCAAAATCAATAAAGTTGATAGTCCTGGCAATTCCATCTAAAGGAGTGTACTGCATTCCGTCAACAAAAAAGTTATAGGCTTTGTGCAAAGTTTCAAACTGAGACTGACCGCCGATAAGTCGCATAGAGTCAGTTATCTGATTTATATCGTCTTCTGCTAAATCGGGATTTGTGTTTTTGAGGAATGATTTTAAATCATCAAGAATAAGTGTTTCATCCAGTTTTGAACGGGCAACATCATCCCCAGCCTGGTAAGTCCACCCTGCATCTTCAAGATACTGAATGAAGATATTTTCAAAATCATATTCACAAAATCTTCCATTATATTGTTTTAACTTTGGCATAAAGGTTACCTCTACTCTGAATGTGCTGCTTTCTGCACTAATGCAGGGCACAAGTTTTTTATTTTTTCACGAGCTGTAGTTGAAATGCGTTTACATTCTTCGTAGCAGTTATAGAGGTCTACGATTTTTTGCTGAATTTCGAGCGGTGGAACGGGGATTTGAACTCGGCACATTTCCGACCAGTCAAAAGTTTCACGAGCACTTCCCCAGGAATTAAATCGAGAATATAAATTGAAAGAATCACGATTCAACAAAGTAAACAAAAACTCAGGTAGCAATTCATCATTTTTATATACTTTAAAATTTATGTAAGAGGAAGAAACAATAAAGGTCTGTTCTGTATTATTTATAGCTATAGAAATCTTATCTCCATTTCTTGAAGTTACGGAAACATAAGAAAACTCTTTTGGTTTTAATAATTTATATGAAGTTAAAGAAACTCCATTCATATCTGCTTTTGTTTCAATCAGTTCTTTTAAATTGCTAATTCCACGAACATCGTCCAATGTATATTTTCCAGATTCATTTCGTTCGTCACATTCTTCTATATAATTTCCTAATTCTTTGGACGGATACTTTTTCTTGCAGTCCACAATAAATGCCTGGCAGCTTTCTTCCAGAGGTTTTAAGAGTTTTTCGTTTTCTTCTGCGAGTTCTTTGAGTCCGTTATAAACCGCCACAAGTTCTTTTTGTGTTTCAATTGACGGAAGCGGGATTTGAACTCGGCACATTTCCGACCAGTCAAAAGTTTCACGAGCACTTCCCCAGGAATTAAAACGTGAATATCTGTCAAATTCAGTTCTGCTTAAAAGTAAATACAAATACTCTGGTAAAAGTATGTTTTCATCTTTTGAACGAAAAATAATGTATGACGAGGAAAGAATAAATGTTGAATCAGTATCATTCATTGCAAGAGAAATTTTTCCACCATTTCTTGAAGTTACAGTTACATAACAAAAATCATTAGGCTGCATTACTTTATATGGATTTAAGGAAACGCCATTCATATCAGCTTTTGTAAAAATCAATTTTTTTTCAATACTAATTCCGCGAACATCATCAATTCCGTATTTACCTTCGCTATTACGCTCATCACAAAGTTCTATCAAATCCCCAAGTCTTACCATTGGTGCATGTTCAATCTTATGTGTTCTCATCGAGTTTTACCTTCTATTAATTGCCAGATTCCGTTCTTTTTAGAGCCAATACGCTCAACAAATTCTTTTTCCTGCAAAAACCTTAAATGTTCGGCGATTGTATCTCTGTTTTTTCCCAAAACTTCGCTTAATTCAGAATATGTCACACTCGGATTTTCTTTGATTTTTTGAATTATTAATCTATCCAAATCCTTTAAAGTCGGATTTAAAGTCGGATTTAAAGTCGGATTTATAGTCGGATTTATAGTCGGATTTTCTGCACTTTCACTTGTCCGAACATTATTCTGTGCATCCCACGAGAAATCATCATTAAGAGGTACTGTTATTCTAAAAATATCCCCTTCCATAAATTCAGGATCAGCACCGGAATATTTGTAAGAATAATTAAATAGTTTTCTCACACCAGAACCAAGCTTATCGGAATAACCAATATTTCTAAAAAATGAAGCAATCAACGGATTTTTTGCATAAGGCTCAAAATTTTCCGGTGTAATAAGCCCATCTTTTCTTGCACGGTTGGCATTTTCTACATACATTCTGTCTTTTTCGATTACGAATTTTGCCTGATACGCACTTATAAATTCTCTGTGCATCAAAGTATTAACAATCATTTCTCGGGCAATAATATTTCTTAACGAAAGTCTTACTTTTCCATCTTCAAGATAAAATTTATCAGAAAGATGTTTCACTGCAAATTCGAAAAGACGGTCATAACTTTCAATCAAATTCGTATCAACAATAAGTCTGTCGTCATAACGGTCAACATTCACTTTCCTGAGTAAAGCATCCGTAGAATAAGCTGGTGCCACATCACGAATAACGTCATCTTTTCCAAGAAGCATAACCGCGGCAAGATTAAATCCTTTTTCGCCCGTAACCCTATCTTCTGTATACAGCCCGGCGCTTTTAAGAAGTTCCGCATCAGTCATCTTTTCCCACGGATGAACTCCAGAAGAATTATTTTTCGCCATAGTCCTTACAAGAGGAAGTAAATCCAATCGTAAATCATCAAAATGAACATAAGGATAAACTTTTCGCTCTGTAAATATTTCCTGTTTGCGAATATACATTTGGGCAATATCTGTCGTTGATGTAACTTTTACATCAGAATCATTTACACGATTGTAAATAACTTTCTTAAAACTTATTACTTCACCAGAAACAGGCACATGAATATGAATTAATGTCTTCTTTTCGTAAGTTATAATTTCCGGGTCAAGGGTTAAAGTTGGCGAAAAGAGATTCGGATTTGCCAAAACTGTAATGATATTTTTTACCATCGACGACGCAGTTTTTTCTGGAACACCGTTTACAGTTCCGTCATCCAGAATACCAAGATAAATATCTCCCCCAAACCTATTTGAAAACGAGCAGACAGTTTCATAAACATCATGCTCAATATTTCCACCACAGCGTTTAAATTCTACAGAAACAGTTTCTCCAATCTGTCTTATTCTATCCAGACTTTCTTTCTTACTTGCATTCATATCCAAGTCCTTCAAATGCAGCTTTGATTTTACTTGTATTGTTTTCATGAGCCTTCAAAAGTTCACTTACCGTTTTGCTTGTTTCTTTGAGGGTTGCATCGTAATCAATGTTACTGTCACGGTCTACAAATTCAATGTAACGACTTGGAACAAGTGAGTAATTGTTTGCTTTAAGAGTTTCAAGTCCAACACTTTTGTAAAGTTCAGGCTGTGCGTAATTTAAGCCGTCAGTTCCAACTTCCTGCCATTTGTGGTAGATTTCTGCAGCTTTTGAAATTTGTTCACTTGTAAGAGCATACTTTTTTTTCTGCATGTTTTTTACACCGTTATTCCATTCATCACCTGTCCAACTGCGTAAATCCATAAAAAGAATTTCATTCTTGCGATTACGGAGAATTCTGTCCTGGTATTTTCCACCCTCTTTGTTTTCGTTCAGAATCCAAAAAGAAACACTTATATCAGTTGTAATGAACAGTTCTCTTGGAAGAATAATGATTGCTTCAACTTTATCGTTTTCAATAAGCTTTTGGCGGATAACCGGAGCTGTTCCATCTGCATCACCCAAAGCACCGTTTGCAAGTAAAAAACCGGCAACACCCTTCTTTGGCTTAAGATGACTTAACATATGAAGAACCCATGCATAGTTTGCATTGCTTTCTGGAGGAAGAGCATAACTGGCCCAACGGCTGTCATTTGTTTTCATTGTATCTGCATCAAACCAGTTTTTAAGATTGAACGGCGGATTTGCCATAATGTAGTCAAATGAAATTCCCTTATGAAGATCCAGACGAAAAGTATTTTCCGCTTCTTCGCCAAGGTTGTGGCTGATACCACGCAAAGCAAGATTCATTTTTGCAAGACGATAAGTTGCAGGTTCTTTTTCCTGTCCGTAAACATTGATACGGCTGATGTCGCCTTTTTTTGCTTCAATAAGTGCTGCAGACTGAACAAACATACCGCCGGAACCACAGCAAGGATCGTATAAAGTTCCGTCAAACGGCTGAATAAAACTTGCAATAAGTTCTACAACGTCATGAGGAGTATAGAATTCTCCGTCTTCTTTTGTAGCATTTACGGCAAATTCTTTAAGAAAGTATTCATAAACATAACCGATAAGATCACGCTGAGTTCCAAACTGTTTGTGAGTAATTTTTGTTACTTCATCAATAATCTGCTTTATGTCGTTTGGAGCAAGATTTCTTGCAGTAAAAGTTCCTTCAACAAAACAACCTTTAAGTTGTTCACTTGAATTGGAAAGACTTCGAAGAGCCGTATCAAGAGCAACGTTCAAACCGCTGGCAGAAGTATTGATAATTGTGCTCCAGCGGGATTCTTCAGGAAGATAGAAAGTTCCATCTGTAAAAGTCGGATCATCAATAAAAGCAGCTTTTACATTCGGATCATTAATATCCATACCACGAGCAATAAGATCCTTCTTAAGATTTTCAATTCCGTCATCAAACTTTTCTCCGATAAAGCGAAGAAAAATAAGAGTGAGCATCATATCGCGCTTTTCAAAGAATGAACCAGAGTTTTTTGCATTACGAAGAATATCACGACATTTAAAAAGAATGTCATCTATATTAAGTGGTTTTTCTGTTTTAGTTTTTGCCATTTTTTATAAATCTCCAACGATATGTTTTAAAACATTAATATGCCATTAAATCCATTATATCACAAATTTGAAACTTTTTTAATAATGATAATTGACTTAATCGGAACTTGGGCAATCGGTGTTCCTGTCGGACTTTTAACAGCATTTGTTTTTAAACTTTCTGTTGTGCCTGTCTGCAGGGCACCTGCAATTCATGAATATAGCGTTATATCTTCTTACAGAACAAAAAATTATCGTTTTATTAATTCTGAATTAAGTCAAATAGATATATAATTTTCTCATGAAACACTCAGTATGGGAAAATTTATTTACAGCTCTTATACTAAACACAATAATTACTTCTGCATCATTTGCACAGAACACAAAAACCGTAGAAGAACTTCTTTCCGGTTACCTGCGCACAAATCTCACACTGCTCAAGTTGTCTTCGGAAGTTCAGAATCAGGAGCTGGAAAATAAATCTTCTCTAATAGAAAACGGAATCGCTGTCTCCCTTTCTACAGGAAGCATAACAATTTCTACGGCGAATTCTTCGGGCACAGACAACAACGGTTACGGAACAATTGTTTTTTCTTCAAAACCACAGGCATCACTTACAGTACCGCAAGCCTCAAACCTTAATCTTTCATTTTCGTCATCAATTGAATTCAGCAACAACGAAATGAATGCAGATTCAACAGAGATTTTACTTGAAGCAAATATATTTTCAGGCGCAAGGCTTGAAAGAAAAATAAAACTCATGGAATCTGAGCGCAAGGTACTCGAAGCAAAACGCGCCCTTCAAAATGGATTCCTTACTGCCGAAAAAGAATTTTACGAAGAACTGCGCAGTCTTTACAAAACAAAAGCCGACATCGTAACTGCGCAAAAAGATTTATATGAAGATACAATTGAATTTGAAAAAATAAAAGCTCAGGGATACAGTTCAGTTTCATCAAAATATAGGCTTGCAAAACTGGAACTTCTTTCTGATGAACACAAAATAGAATCTTACCGCCACGAACTTGAACACAATACAAGAATCTTTGCTTTAAAATGCGGCCTTTCAATAACAGATGCGGCAGATTTTCTTCCAAAAGAAATTCCTGAAGTACAGCCGGTAAAAGCAGGAGCCTTTGACAAAAATACATTTACAGAAACAGAAACCGCCCTCTGGAATCTGAACATAAACAGTTTAAAGCGCAAAGCAGATCAAAGTCTTACGTTAAAAGCCGGCGCAGGTTACACTTTTGCAAATGATATTACAGATACAAAATCAGACACAATCGATGCAACGGCTGCACTCACACTGAACGAAACGGCACTCACTCTTGGCGCAGGAATTTATTTTCCAACAGACGATGCGGCAAATCCATCATACAAATTTTCACTTGGTCTTAACCCGAATAAATTCCGCACAAAAAAAATTACAGACCGGCAAAAAGTAATTTCCGAAGACCAGGAAAAAATAGCCGTTGAATCTGCACGAAACAATTACATTACATCAATTATTTCACAGAACAGCGAACTTGAAGACATACTTTGGAGCCGGCAAAAAAAATTCAGAAACATACAAACTTTATTCAGACCTCGAAGCCGATACAAAAAGTCATTTTGAGCAGGGAATAATTTCTGAAAGTGAATATAAAACTGCAGAAGTAAACAAAGAAAATTACCGCATCCAGTGTCTTTTGGATCAAATTGATCTGATAATTTACAACAATAATACAAAATTAAAATTTACGCGCGACGAAGAAATTATCGGAGGGAATATAAAATGAAATCAAAAAAAATACCGATCATAATTATTTGTTCAGCAATACTTATTGGAGCAACAGTTTCAATCACAGCAATAAAAAACAAATTGTCGCCATCGCAAACTTCGCAGACAACATACATTGTAAAAAAAGAAATTTACAAAAACGAAATAAGTGTTTCGGGAACAGTTTCTGCAGCACAGGAACAAACGCTGCAGGCTCTCTCTGACGGAACAGTCGTCGCGGTTTTTGTAAAACAGGGTGACAAAGTAAAAAAGGGCGACACAATAATTCAACTTGATGACACAACACAGCAGTATAATCTTGCAAAACATGACTACGAAATGGAAACAACGCGCATAAGCGGTTCAAGAAAAGAACTTGCCCTTAAAGAGACAGAGCGTCTTTCTCTTTTACAAAAAATTTCCGAACGCAAAGTTCTTGCGACTTTCGACGGAATCATTGCAGACATTGATGTTTCAGTAGGTGACTCTCTCGAAGCAAAAGATTCTGTCGGAACTCTGGTTGATGCCAGCTATCTTATTGCAGATGTAGAAATTCCTGAAACAGATGTTGCAAAATTAAAAACGCAGCAGTCCGTGGAATTCACTTTTCCTTCCTACGACGGAACAGTTAACGGTTATGTAGTAGGATGGCCTGCAATAGGTGAAATTACCGACAGGGGCGCAACAATTGTAAAAGCGCGTTTAAGAATCGACGAATATCCTGCAGAAGTTCTTCCGAATTTTTCTTTCAGCGGAAAAATCAAAATCAGTCCCGATCAGGAATTTTTAATTATAGAAAGAAATGCAGTCGGCCGTGACAAAAACGGAGCCTACGCAATTCTTGACGGAACAAATGAAAAAATTAAAATCACTGTGGAACCTTACGGAAAAGAATATGTAAAAATTACCAGCGCCAATTTAACAGAAGGACAAATTCTTTCTGAACAGACGGCTCCCAAAGTTTCAGGAACAAACAGACGTGATGGTCCTCCACCAGGAGGCAGATAATGGCCGCTGTGATTATAGAAATGCAGAATGTACGCCGCGAATATTCTGTAGGTGATACAAAAATCTATGCATTAAGGGATGTCTCTTTTCAAATTAAACAGGGAGAATTTGTTTCAATAATGGGACCGTCCGGTTCAGGAAAATCTACATGCATGAACATGATAGGATGCCTTGACAAGCCGTCTTCGGGCACTGTAAAAATTGACGGGAAAGAAACTGCTCTAATGAATGAGAATGAACTTGCAGTACTGCGCAATAAAACCGTAGGCTTCGTGTTCCAGCAATATTTTCTTTTACCGTCAATGAGCGTCCTTGAAAATGTAATGCTTCCGTTAAGATACGCCGGTATACCGCGCGCACAGAGAATGCAGACAGCCACCGAAGCATTGAAGAAAGTAGGACTTGAAAACAGAATGAACCACAGACCGCACGAACTTTCCGGTGGTCAGAAACAGCGGGTTGCCATCGCGCGCGCAACAGTAACGTGTCCCAAAATAATACTTGCCGACGAACCAACAGGAGCACTGGACAGTGAAACCGGGCGTTCCGTAATGCACATGTTCCGCGAAATAAATGAAACTGGAACAACAGTTGTTATAGTAACACACGATCCAGGAATAGGGAAAAGTGCCGACCGCTGCATAAAAATTTTAGACGGACTTATTCAAAATGATTGAAGATTTTTTAAACGCAATTTCAAATTTCCGCAGAAACAAAACCCGCACTTTTTTATCACTGCTTGGAATAATTATAGGCGTTGCGTCGGTAATTGTAATCATGAGTATGGGACAAAGTTCCTCGCAGGAAATTGAAGGCACATTCGGTTCTTCAGGACTGGACATGGTAAGTATAACCAAAGGGTTTTTCAGAAGAAACCGGAGTGCAGTTACAATTAATTTTGACGAAGAATTCCGTGAAGAACTTTTTGGTGAAATTGAAGGAATAAAAAAAATCTGGTACGAAAACAATTTGTCTGCAACAGTTTCCTACGACCAGACAAGTGCTTCGGCATCATGCACAGCCGTAGAAACAGGATACATGCAGACTTTCGGAATGCAGCTGGAATACGGTGACTATTTTTCTGTAACCGACGATGTAATGGGACAGCAGAAAATAATTTTGGGAAGTGACATTGCATCCACACTTTTTCCAAACGGAGATGCTTTGGGAAAATACGTACTCGTTGTAACAAACAAAGTGCGGTTCAGTTTTGAAGTAACAGGCGTTTTAAAGGAACAGAATTCTGGAATGGAAAATACAACTTCGTCCTGCTACATTCCGCGCGGCTTTTACGAAAAAAAAATCTCGCCCAATCCAAAAGCGTCCACCGTCATGGTTCAGGCTATATCAAAGTCACGAACAACAAAACTTCTTGAAGAGATAGAAACTTACTGTACAAAAAAAACCGGCACTGAAGGTTCTGTAAATGTAATGTCAATGCAGGCAATGATTGAACAAATTCAGACAATTCAAAAATCAATAAGTGTAATGCTTTCTGCAATAGCCGCAATTTCTCTTCTTGTCGGCGGAATAGGAATCATGAACATAATGATTGTAACAGTAACAGAGCGCCGTCAGGAAATAGGGATCCGTAAAGCACTCGGAGCAAAACCTTCAATAATAAGACGCCAGTTTTTAATAGAGTCAGCAAGCATTTCCCTTCTTGGCGGAATCATCGGAATTATTTTTGGAATAATCGTAAGTTTTGTAATAGAATATGTTCGCTCGCAAAGTTTTATAATCAGCTTAGAGTCCTGCATCGTTGCATTCGTATTTTCTGTTTTTGTAGGAATTTTCTTTGGATTAAGCCCTGCATCAAAAGCAGCAAAACTCGATCCTGTTGTCGCACTTTCAGGAGAATAAGTTAAAACTTTTGTTTAAATAATTTATCTTATAATCACAACAAAAGAATTTTCGTTTCCAGTAAACTGCGCGCGGCTGAAGTCTGCATAAAATTCTGCACTTGAAAAACCGGCTTCTTCTGCAAAGTTTTCAATTTCGTCGGGCAGCAGAGGATAAATTGGCACACTTTTATAAACCGGCAGAAGATGTCCGTTACCCGTTTCTACATTTGCGTTAAGATTGCGTTCGCCGCTCTTTTCTTCTACAGGAGAAACTGTTGACAATAATCTTGAACGTACACTTTCCCTTACCGGAAAATAAGCCTGTGTATTTTTTGGAAAAAGTTCAAAGTTAACGAGTTCAAGCACAAGACTTCCGCCGGGAGCAAGAAGTTCGTGGCAGTCATAAAAAAATTTGCGCATAAGCGTTCTGTCATGAACAAACATAATCTTGTCATTAAGAACAGAAATTACATCATAGAATTTTTTTCCAAGAAAGCGCGCCATGTCAATGTAAGACATCTGAAAAAATCTTATGGACATAAGCTGATTGCGCCGTCTTAAATTTGCTGAACGAAGAATTTCGGCTGAAGGATCAATTCCTGTAACATCGTTTCCTTCTTTCGCGAGCATATGGTCAAAAAATCCTGTTCCGCAACCGACGTTAAGAATTTTTGCTGGGCGTGAATAATTTGTCAATAATTCTGAAAAAAACTGTTTTTGTTCATGAGTGACGGAGAACAGTTCGTCATAATATTCCACAAGATTTTTCGCAAATTCCATAATACTTTCTATTATAAATCACTTTGGCGAATTTGCAAATTTTTTTTCTTCAAATTGAATTTTGCACGATTTCTTGGTATAGTTAACGCGAGGCAAATATGAAAGAAACGATTCACAGCGTTAAACCGAGCACACAGTACAAAAGAGAACACAAGGCAGACTACGGTCACGAACGCATTGAAATTTTATACGAAGATGCTGACATAATTATTATAAACAAACCAAGCGGAATGCTGTCTGTTCCCTACCCCGGCAGCAAAGCCAGAACAGCAATAGAAGTTATAGAAAAGATAATGCGCTCAAAGGGAACTTTGACTGCACATCACAAACCGTTCGTTGTACACCGTCTTGACCGTGATACAAGCGGAGTTATGATGTTTGCACTCAACGAAGCCGCGCAGAAAAAAATTACCGCAACCTGGCACACAATGGTTACAGAACGTCTGTATCGTGCCGTTGCAGAAAATCCGCATGATGAAAAAAAATATCTTGCAGACTTTGGAACAATAAACGACCCGCTCGCAAAAAATGCCCATCACATGGGATATGTTCCCCACGACGCAAACGACAAGTCTCCTACCGTAGCAGCTCGCACACATTACCGCATTGTTACCCGCGGAACAACCCACACACTTTTTGAACTGTCACTTGATACAGGAAAGAAAAACCAGATTCGCGCGCATCTTTCGTCAAGAAATTATCCTCTTGCAGGAGACGAAAACTACCGTGCGCAGACAGATCCTTTTCACAGACTGGCACTTCACGCAAGAACGCTCGCTTTTAAGCACCCTGTTACAGAACAGAAAATG
Source organism: Treponema peruense (assembly GCF_016117655.1). Lineage (NCBI taxonomy): Bacteria > Pseudomonadati > Spirochaetota > Spirochaetia > Treponematales > Treponemataceae > Treponema > Treponema peruense. Next base: position 237,184 of record NZ_CP064936.1, on the reverse strand, counting down.
AAGTTTGAAGTCCCCGAGCCCGAGGAATGGAAGACTTATATAGAAAAGGGCGACCCTCATCCGCAGACACCAATCTGGCTCGAAAAACGTGCAAAATCTGCACTTCCAAGACAAAGTTCTTATTCATCAGGCGCAAGAAGTTCTGCATCTAAAAAAGATCTGCGCCACATGGACTTTATCTCGCGCGGAAAAGCCCTCGGAAAAAAATATTAAAAAAAATGAACGCCTTTATTCAAGACGTTCATGCAGTATGCCTTAATTCCCTATCTTCCAGCGGTTGCCTTCGCGTACAAAGCGGTTGGCGTTTACTTCCAGAAGGCGGCCGTCTTCACCGGACATTTTTACCATTGAAGTAATAGGGTTTACTTCGGTTACCCTGAAATTTGTTCCGTCATAAAAAAGTCTTATTCCTTCGTTGGGCAGTTTTTTGCGTGCTTCTGCATACCAGTCATATTCATAACTCAGGCAGCAAAGCAGGCGTCCGCACTGGCCGCTTATCTTCATGGAATTCAAGCTTAAATTCTGTTCCTTCGCCATACGTATGCTTACAGGACGAAGTTTATCACTTATTGCATGACAGCAGTAAGGTCTTCCGCAGACACCAAGTCCACCGGTAATGCGGCTTTCATCACGCACGCCAATCTGCCTTAATTCAATTCTCATCTTAAAGACAGAAACCAAATCCTTTACAAGCTCGCGAAAGTCTACACGGTTGTCGCTTGAAAAAAAGAAAAGAGCCTTTTGTTCACCGACAAGAAAATGTACGGCAACAAGCTTCATATCAAGATGGTGGTAGGCAACTTTTTCCCTGAATGTGTTGAACGCGAGCTTTTCACGTTCCTTAAGTTCGGCAGCGTGCTCCAAATCATGTTGGTCGGCCACACGCACAATCTGAACAACATCAGACGGCTTGATTCCTACAGGACAGTTTGCCCTGCCAAGATTGACTGCAAGATCACTTCCGTAACGTGTGGGAACAATAACACGCTCCCCTGCTTTTACAGAAAGTCCTTCAGGAGCCGTTGCATAAACTCCCTCGCAGGAATAGTCCAGTTTAAGGCGGTACAAATCTTTTGGAAAGACAAAATTTTCAGAACCACGGTCGTCAGAAGTATATCCATCTTCCAGAGAAGACAAATCTTCTGTATCATCATATATATCCTGTTCAAAAATATCAGACATTTTATTCAAGCTCCATTTATATTTGCAGTATCGATTTGTATTTTATCAATTAACAGGCCATAAGGTCTACCAACATTCCCTGAATCTCGTCAATTTTGGCAAGCATGTGAAGCGTATCCCTGTGAGAAGAAAGCATCCACTTTGCAAGATCGTCAAGTTTCTGGTTAATAACAAAAACCTGTGTCTGCGGATTAAGAGGTTTGCCTTTTTTTGTAAAACCGGGGCGCTGGCGTTTTTTGACTTCATAATTGTTTTTTGCAAGATAGCGCAAAAAGCGTGAAACTTTTTTTCTGTATTCGGCAAAGTTTTCGGGCAACTGGCTTTCCCTGAGTTTATCACCTGCCATATCCGCTTCGTCCTTTAAAAAAACAACCGCTTCTTCAATTTCCATCGTGGCAATTTCTGCAGGGAACCCATCCTGAACAAGTTCGTATTCTGCACGTGACTGTTCCAGAGCTGAAGCAAATTTCTTTTTTGAAGCTTTTGCGGTTTTCTGCGAATCGGAACTTTTGTTTGACTTTACGGCCGACTGTCCGGCAAGTTGCGCTGCATTAAAGTAAAGGCTCTGGCCAAGGCCGTCAATTTCCATCAGTCAACCTTTATTGCTTTTTGTGAAATAGACTTTATGTTTTCCCATTCAGCAGAAGCGCTTTCATATTCAGTTTCGTCATACAAAGAAATGCAGTGTCCGTGAACAATTACGTTTTCATCAGCCTGGAACCGTCTGGTCTGTATGTCGCCTATAACAACGCTCGAAGAAAGAAGATGAACCTGTTCGGGAGCAACGACATTGCCTTTGATAATACCGCCGACTGTTATGGAACGCGCCGTGATGTTTCCAGCAATGCGGGCATTTTCACCGACAAGCACGTTTCCTGTCGTTTCAAGATTGCCTTCAAGATCGCCGTCAATGCGCATAAAACCGTTTATCTTAATGTCTCCGCGAATAGAAGACCCATTGCCAATTATGCTGTTAATGGAAATGTCGTCGTTAAAAACTGCCATGGATTACTTTACGTTAATGTATTTTGCGGGATCAACAACGTCTGAACCGATATGAACTTCGTAGTGAAGGTGCGGACCTTTTGTAATACCGGTGTTTCCGATTGTTCCGATTACCTGACGCTGCGAAACAGTCTGTCCCTTGCGTACACGTACAGTTGCCATATGTGCATAGCGTGTATAAATACCGTGCTTATGCTTTATGATAACGTAGTTTCCGAAGCTGTCGTCATAACCTACAGTAACAACCTGACCGTTTGCCGTAGCAATAATCGGGTCACCGCTTCTCCATGTACTAAAGTCAAGTCCTTTGTGAATGTACCACTGCTCTGTAATAGGGTGAATATTCTGGCCGAATTCCATGGAAATATGGCCTATCCCGTTCTTTACAGGCCACACATTGGGAATGTCTGTAAAAAGCGTACCCTGGTTTTCAAGCATTTTTCCAATCTGCTCTACAGGGTGAACTGCACTTTCAAGATAAGCGGTAAGCTGTCTTATATCTGCAGCTTCCTTAAGTGAACCCGAAACAATGTCCTGTGTGTCAAAAAGAGATGAAAGGTCACTGTTGCGGCCGGCAGACTTTGAAGAACTGCCGCTCTGGTTAATTCCAAGAAGTGAAAGTGACTGGCTCAAAGAAGACTGAAACCGCTTTGCCGTCTGCAAAAGACTGTTGTTTTCGTCACGAAGTTCATCCAGACTTGCCAGAGTTTCGCGGTTTTCTTCCCTAAGGCGGCTCAGTTCAACTCCAGAACCGGCATTTCTGTGGTTAAAATAGACAAATGAACAGGCAACACCTGCAAGCACCACAACTCCAAGAATCATGGCAAATACGTTTGTCTGTATGTTCAGAACTTTTCCCTGTGAATGGGGAACAATCATTATTGTAAGCTTTCCGTCAAAAATCTTGAACGCACGCACAAAAAAACGTCCAATCTTTCCAAAAAATGCGGAAAGAGAGTGCATGATGCGTGAAACAATATTTTTTTCAAGTCTTTTATATCTGCGTGAGCGTGCCAAAATTTTACTCCCTTAACTGATTAAGTATACCAAAGAGCGGTTGTATTGTCAAACAAAGACTTCCCAGATACTTAATCGGCATAAAATAGTAAAAAAATCACTTGTTTTTTAAAGACTCTTCAACAGAAGCGGGTGTTCTGTGAATAAATTCTTCAAACTTCTGTATTTTTGACGTAAGATAGCGGTCGTCATGCGGTGTAAAGAATTTTGAAACCTTAAGCTGCTGAAGCCTTCTCTGCATAAACTGAAAATCAACAGTAGCTTTTTTGTCGATTTCCGCAGCTTTTTTGTGCAGAACCGAACCCAAATGGAATGAAAACGCGCAGTCTATTATAAAAAAGCCGAATACGGTTCCCACAACAAAAGAAAACCACGGATGGTCTACAAACCAGAGCACCAGTTTGTCAAATGAAGGAAAAAGAAAGAAGTAGTATAAAGCGGCAAGAACGCCCCAGATAAGCGTAAACTTCGGGCATACAACACCCTGAATATTTCCCGGTTCATCACTGTAGTCCCAGAGTTTAATGTGCATACCCTTTACAAAAATAATTCCGGCAATGTATTCAATTAAAGTCATTACAAGTGCCATGATAAAAAACATTATTATATAGTAGAGAACGCCTGCTTTCTGCGCATTTATAAAATATTTTTCTGTAATGCTCAGTATATAAAGCGCAATGGAACCAAGCCCGTAAATGGGAAGGCACGGACCTGTCAAAAATCCGGGATTAAGCCAGCGGCCTTCGGGATTTGCCTTTTTGCTGAATCTGCGGAATACAAGTTCAAGTACCCAGCCCAAAACGGCCCCGAAGAAGAATAAAAACGCCATTATAATAAAGATCTGATATATATTGTGCATGTGCGTATTATACCGCTTCGGGGATTTTTATTCCACTGTATGTTTAAATTCTTGAACATACAGTTAAAATTCAGCATCCGAAAGTTTCTTATTCAGAGACGCCCTTAATATGCCTTGTCGTGAACACCGGCAATTGCGCGTCCTGAAGGTTCGTCCATGTTTTTCCAGGCTGCGTCCCATTCAAGAGCCTTTGCAGTTGAACAGGCAACTCCTGCTTCATGCGGAACAGTAAGGGCTGCACTTTCGCTTGGGAAGAATCTGCTGTAAATTTCGCGGTAGTAATACTCTTCTTTTGTTACAGGAGTATTTACCGGGAAGCGCTTTGCCCTCTGTGCAAACTCTGCGTCAGATACCTTGCGTGCAGTCATTTCCTTAAGGGTGTCAATCCAGCTGTAGCCTACGCCGTCAGAGAACTGTTCCTTTTGTCTCCAGCAGATGTTTTCGGGGAGCATATCTTCGAAGGCTTTGCGCAGAATCCATTTTTCCATGCGCTGTTTTCCGTCGGGAAGGCGAATGTTCATTTTGTCCAGCGGATTGAGTCTCATGGCAACGTCGATAAAGTCTTTGTCAAGGAACGGTACACGGCCTTCTACACCCCAGGCAGCCAGTGACTTATTGGCGCGCAGACAGTCATAAAGATGAAGTTTGCTCATTTTGCGTACAAGTTCTTCGTGGAATTCGCGCGCGTTCGGGGCCTTATGGAAATAGAGATAACCTCCAAAAAGCTCATCGCTGCCTTCCCCGCTGAGTACCATCTTTATTCCCATAGATTTGATTACACGTGCCAGAAGATACATTGGTGTACTTGCACGTACTGTTGTAATGTCGTAAGTTTCGATGTGGTAAATTACATCAGGCAGGGCATCAAGTGCTTCCTGAATTGTAAAGTGAACTTCGTGGTGTACTGTTCCGATATAGTCTGCGGCTTTTTTTGCTGCAACAAGATCAGGCGAACCTTCAAGTCCTACCGCAAAACTGTGCAGGCGCGGCCACCATGCATCCTGACTGTCACCGCTTTCTACGCGTTTCTTTGAAAATTTCTGTGTTATGGCCGCAATAATGCTTGAGTCGAGTCCGCCTGAAAGAAGTACACCGTAAGGAACATCGCTCATGAGCTGCTTTTTTACAGCAGTTTCGAGTCCTTCTTTTACACCTTCAATTACAGAAGCGTTTATTACATTTCCCTGTGCGTCAGTTGCACAAGGCTTGTTTTCCACGGCACCAAAATCTTCCCAGTCGCGGTGGTACCATTTTACGGGCTTTTCATCTTTTGAATAAAAGTAGCATCCGTTGGGGAATTCTTCTATTGTCATGCAGTGGCCTTCAAGTGCCTTAAGTTCGCTTGCTACATAATAGCGGCCCTGTTTGTCCCAGCCCTGGTAAAGCGGAATAACACCTATTTCATCACGGCCTATAAGGTAAACGTCTTTTTCGCTGTCGTAGAGGGCAAAAGCGAAGATTCCGCTTAAATCTTCCAGAAAGTTTACGCCCTTTTCTTTGTAAAGCGGAATAATTACTTCGCAGTCACTCTGTGTCTTGAAGTTGTATTTTCCGGCAAACTTCTGTCTTATTTCCTGATGATTGTAGATTTCACCGTTAACGGCAAGAATTATTTTTCCGTCGTCGCTTACAAGAGGCTGCTTTCCGCTGAGAGGGTCTACAATTGCAAGTCTCTCGTGTGAAAGAATGGCATTGTCTCCTGTATAAACGCCGCTCCAGTCCGGACCACGATGGCGAATCTTTCTTGACATCTCAAGAACCTGTGAACGCAGCTGGTCTTTGAGTCCTTCGTCTATTGGAGCTGAACCGCTGTTCAAATCAAATGCACCGACAAATCCACACATATTTAACCCCTTACATATAAAAAAAGACGTCCGTTTGGTACAACCGCCTTTCTGAAAAAAACAGACAGTTTTACCAAACGGACGTCATCGTCTTTATTTACTATAAAGAATTTAACAGAAAATGTCAACGCGGTTGAGGGGGTGGCGGGAAAGAGTATCCCTGCAACTAAAAAAGTAAAGAGTAAAAAATAGCCGCCCTTTAGTCTACTACACTATGGGCGGCTTATTACCGTAAATTGTGGAGATGACCAAATGTTCGGGCATTTCCTTTTATTCAATATACCACAACCAAGTGTAACTGTCAATTTTAAACGGCGGTCAGATACCGATACTGTAAAAAATCTGAAAATCAGATGGCACGGATTTATTTTTTGTAAAAAATGTGTTATAGTTTCTGTGTTGATATTTTCCCGCTAAACGAAGAGGTGTATTAAATGAAAAAAATTATTTGTTCAATGGTTGCTGCGGTTGCGGCATTTGCTTTGGTTTCATGTGCCAGTGCCCCCAAAAGCAGCAAGGCTTCTGATGTAGATCTAAGCGGCTACACAATGGTAACTCTTGCAGACCCGACAGATTATTCTGCGGCAATGGACGTAATTGTTCTTGGTGCGCTGGAAAATACACGCCTTAATGTTCTTGGCTCCGCAGAAACAATGACGTCTGCAGAATTTGCAACAAACGAACTTCTTCTGGTAAAGTACGGATTTATCCAGTCGGCGGGGGAAGCTACGGCGGTTGTTACTTTCATTGATGCACTTACATTAAAACCGGTCGCCGCCTGCTACGGTACAAAGACTCTCGGAGCGAGCGGCAGCACTGACATGATTAAGGCTATGCAGGAAGCACTCAAGGCTGCACAGATTCTTATCAAAAAGACGGCTCCGGGCTACACAGAAGAAGTTGCGGCTCCCGAACAGAGCGAAGAAGAAGCTGATGTTGCTGAAGAAGTAAGCGAGCCTACAGACGCAGAATCTGTTGCAGCAGAAGAAACAGAAGCTTGATACAGCAGCTGCAGAATAAATTTACACAAACCATGACGGTCGTCTTTTTCAGCACAAACACGAATATTTATGACGGCCGCATGCACTTTTTCAACAAGCCGTCTGCGCGCGACTTTCTGTCGGAACTAATGGCGGCTTTTCCCGGCACGCAGTTTTATGTTGTCACACAGCGCCCCGGAATGTTTCTGGCCGACATTGACCAAAACGGAAACATTATTGAATGCCCCGGAATAAAATACATTGTTGCAGACAACGAAGATGCCCGGACCTTTGCACAAAGAATCGTTTCTTTAAATCCAGACACTGCGGTAGCGGCAAGTTTTTGGGTAACACCGTTTGACTGGCTTGGACTTTCGGACGCTCTTGTGGCAGAATATCTTGAACAGGCCGGAATAAGAACAATATGCAATACATCCAAAACACAGTACACTTGCTTTGACAAAAACGTCACTCACGATTTTTTAACCGCAAACAATTTCTGTACACCGCGCTCAATATTTGTACACAGGGAACGGTTTATTGCAGAACGCGGGCGAGCAGAAATCCACACGAATGCTTACAGGGAATATATTTTTTCAGAACTGGACAAGTTGAATTACCCGGTTGTAATCAAAGACACATCGGGGCTCAGCTCTTACGGCATGGAAGTTGTAAAAAGTTCCAAAGCGGCGCGGGGTTTTCTCTGTTCAAAAAACTGCAGCTGCGACAAAATTGTACAGGAATTTATAGAAGGCATAAGTTTTGGCACAGAAATTTACGGAAGAAACGGCGACTATGAAGTTATGGATCCGTTTATGTTTTCTGTAAACAAATACGGCCTTACAAGTCCAAAGCAGAGCGTAAAATTGGGCCCGGTTACGGCAGAGTGCTTTTGTACCGCAGACATGAAGCGTGAACTCAAAAGACTGGCAGATGTTCTTTGCATAGACGGAATAGCGCAGGTCGATTTGATATTCAACCCGGAACAAAAAAAGTGGTATATAATAGAAATAAACCCGCGGCTTTCTGGTATGACAAAATCTGTTGCGGCGGCAAACGGCTTTAATTTTCTGGCTGCTTTGTATGACAAAAATACCGCTTTCTGCAGACTGAATAAAAAATTTGTTCTTACCTTTAAGTTTCCCATTCTTGACGAAAAGACACTGGTTCAGCTTTGCGGCTTTCCCGGAATTTTGAGTGTAAGCCAGACCGTAAATGATGCGGCAAAACAACAGAGGGAATGCGGTTTTTGTGAAGTTGTCACCGGCGGAACAGATTCTATTGTTGAACTTTCTGAATGTCTTGAAAAAATAAAAGACGCCTTCCCTGAAGTAATGGAAGACGTCTTCTATGAAAAAGCAAAAGAAATGCTTTCTTTAATCAAGCCCTGAACGCCTAAGTTTTCAGAGCTTATTCAACTTATTTTGCCAGATATTCGTTAATGCTTGCGGCAGCCTTGCGACCTTCGCCCATGGCAAGAATTACCGTTGCTGCACCAAGAACAATGTCTCCGCCGGCCCAAACCTTTGTCATACTTGTAGTCTGGTTTTCGTCTACAGTGATGTGTCCCTTTGCGTCAACATTTATTTCGCTTGTTGTCTTTGGAATAAGAGGATTTGAATTGTTTCCGAGAGCAACGATTACTGCATCACACGGAATGTCATGTTCACTTCCCTTTATTTCCACAGGCTTACGGCGGCCACTTGCGTCAGGTTCGCCCAGTTCGTAGCTGAGTGCCTTGAGCCCGGTTACTTTGCCTGTTTCTGCATCTCCGAGTATTTCTACAGGATTTTCAAGGAAGCGGAACTCTACTCCTTCTTCCTCTGCATGATCTACTTCTTCGCGGCGGGCTGGCATTTCATTTCTTGTGCGGCGGTATACTACATATACTTTTTCTGCACCAAGACGAAGAGCCATACGTGCTGCATCCATTGCTACGTTACCGCCACCGCATACTACAACGGTTTTTGCTTCATAGAACGGTGTGTCTGCAACGCCCTTTTCGTATGCTTTCATAAGATTTGCGCGTGTAAGATATTCGTTTGCGCTGAATACACCGATGTAGTTTTCACCCTTGATTCCGAAGAATTTTGGAAGTCCGGCTCCTGTTCCTATAAAGGCAGCATCGAATCCCTTTTCTGTAAGAATCTGCTGTACGGTAGAAGTGCGGCCTACAAGGAAGTTCATTTCGAACTTAACGCCCATCTTTTTGAGATTTTCTACTTCATTCTGTACGATTGACTTTGGAAGGCGGAATTCAGGGATTCCGTATACCATAACACCACCGGCTTTGTGGAAAGCTTCAAATACAGTTACGTCGTGTCCTGCGCGGCGACAGTCTGCCGCTACAGTAAGTCCTGCAGGGCCCGAACCGATTACTGCTACTTTTTTTCCTGTAGATGCTGCAACTTTTGGTGCTGTAGCAAGATTATTATTGCGCTCGTAGTCGGCAACAAAACGTTCAAGACGGCCGATGCTTACTGACTTTTCGGCAGATTTGTAGACTTTTCCTACTGTACATTGTCCCTGACACTGCTTTTCCTGAGGACATACACGACCGCAGATCGCAGGAAGAAGATTTGTTTCTTTAATTATATCAGCGGCTTCCTTGAACTTGCCGAGTGCAACCTGTGCTACGAATTCAGGAATGTGTACATTTACAGGACATCCCGAAACACACGGCTGGTTCTTACACTGAAGACAGCGGTTTGCTTCTACAACGGCCTGTTCCGCAGAGTAACCGAGGGCAACTTCACTCATCTGTCTTGCGCGGACTGTTGGAATTCCCGTAGGCATTTCCTGCTGCGGAATAGCCATGCGGTCTTTGTTTGTAAGAGGACCTTTCTTAAGGAGAGCCTCGACTTTTGTATATTCAGCCTTGCCAAGTTCGGCAAGTTTTTCTGCACTAATATGTTCCATTTTTTTTCATCCTTATTTTGCGGCAAGTTTTTCTGCTTCGGCTTCAAGACGGCACTTGTGGAAAGATTCTGTTTCCTTGTCCTTGAATGACTTCATGCGCATCATCATGTTGTTCCAGTCAACCTGGTGTCCGTCAAAGTCAGGTCCGTCTACGCAAACGAATTTTGTTTCGCCGCCGACAGATACACGGCATCCACCGCACATTCCGGTTCCGTCAATCATAATTGTGTTAAGGGAAACGGTTGTTTTTACATTGTACTTCTGTGTTGAAGCGCAGGCAAATTTCATCATTATTGGCGGTCCTATTGCAATAACTTCTGCCGGGGGAACTTCTTCCTGGCAATAGCGTTCAAGCGGAATTGTAGCAACGCCCTTTTCTCCTGCAGAGCCGTCATCTGTCATTATTACAACTTCATCTGCAACAGCTTTCATTTCGTCTACAAAAATAAGAAGATCCTTTGTTCTTGCAGCGATAATTACTTTTACGGTATTTCCCATTGCTTTAAAAGCCTGAACAATCGGGTAAAGGGGAGCTGTTCCGATTCCACCGCCAACGCATACTACAGGTGCGTCGTACTTTTCTATTACAGACGGTGTTCCAAGCGGGCCAAGAACTCCGGCAAGATAGTCACCGGGGTTGAGTTTTGAAATTTTATATGTTGTGGCACCGACTACCTGAAAAACAATTGCAACCCATCCGGCTTTTGCATCGGCATCTGCAATAGTAAGGGGAATGCGCTCCCCAAGTTCTGTGTCGACCTGAACAATAAGAAACTGTCCGGCCTTGCGGTTTTCGGCAATATCGGCCGCCTCAAACTTCATGTAGAATACATTTTCTGAAAGCTGCCTTTTCTCAAGGATCTTATTCATTAAATTCCCCCAAACTACGGCAAAAAAAGCCGGAATTTATACTTTTAGTCACTTTACTTACACTTTAGAAAAAAAAGCCAGAATAAAGTTCGTAACAATATACTATAATACAGCCATTTTGTGAAGAACTACGGGAATTTTTCTGGCAAAGTGTCGCAGGTTGGGACAAATCCGTTTGTACTTTTACTTATTAAGCATATCTTTGATTGTGTACAATTTGCTGCTGAAATAACAAACATTTTTTCGCGTTGTATTCTACCTTTTTAACACGTTGATTTTTTCGAGGCGGTTTAAGGCTTCTGTCAGAGTTTCGTCTTTTTTTGCAAAGTGAAAGCGTATCAGATTGTTTACGTCTTCCTTAAAAAAGCTTGAACCCGGAACAGCGCCTACTCCGACTTTTTGGGCAAGAGCATCACAGAATTCCAGATCGCTTTTCCAGCCGTATTCACTTATGTCCAAAAGAACGTAATATGCTCCCTGAGGTTCGTTGAATTTAAGCCCCAGATTTTTGAGTCCGCCGCAAAAAAGATTTTTCATGTGGGTGTAATGATTTTGAAGTTCGGCGTAATATTCATCTTTAAAATTAAGGCCTGTAACTGCGGCTTCCTGCAAAGGCGCTGCGGCTCCGACAGTTAAAAAGTCGTGAACTTTTTTTATGCGTTCGGTAATTTGAGGATTTGCAATTGTGTAGCCCAAACGCCAGCCTGTAATTGAATAAGTTTTGCTCAGTGAATTGCAGATTATCGTACGGTCTTCCATTCCCGGAAGCGTTGACATGTAAACGTGTTTATGCGGTGCGTAAAGAATGTGTTCGTAAACTTCATCGGTGATTACAAAAGTGTCGTATTTGACTGCAAGGTCTGCGATAATTTTTAATTCATCGTATGTAAAAACTTTGCCGCACGGATTTGACGGATTGCAGACAATAATTGCCTTTGGTTTTTGTCTGAATGCATCTTCCAGAACATTTGAATCAAAATTAAAATTTACAGGATCAAGCGGAACATAAATTGGTGTTGCTCCAGAAAGAATTGTGTCGGCGCCGTAGTTTTCGTAAAAAGGAGAAAAGACAATTACTTTGTCGCCGGGATTTGTAACGCTCATCATTGCAGCCATCATTGCTTCTGTTGAACCGCAGGTTACGACGATTTGTGTATCGGGATTTACTTTCTGTCCTGAAAAATGTTCGTGTTTTTTTGCAAGTGCTTCGCGGAAATTCTGTGCGCCCCAGGTCGTAGCATACTGATGAAAATTTTCTTTTGTAACTTCTGCAAGGCGGTCAAGAATCGGTTTTGGAGGTTCAAAATCAGGAAAACCCTGGCTTAAATTTATTGCACCGTATTTATTTGAAACGCGTGTCATTCTTCTGATTACGGAATCTGTAAAAGTTGCTGTTCTGTCTGAAAGTTGCGGCATTTTTTTTTCTCCAATTTTTTTAAGATTGTTTTTTTATATTTATTATATTTTATTTTTTTGAAAAAAATTCTTTTTCGTTATTGCGGACGCCTTCGCAGCATTGTGCAAAGCGCTCTTTTTCTTCTTCATTTAAATTCAATTCGATGATTTTTTCAATACCGTTTTTACCGATTACCACAGGCACTCCGACAAAAACATTGTTTTCTCCGTATTCTCCTTTAAGATGTGCCGAAGCAGGAACAAGTTTTTTTTCGTCATATTTTACGGCACTCACGATTCTTGTAGCAGTCAGTGCAATTGCATATTCCGTGCAGTGCTTTCCGTTAAAAGTTACCCAACCGCCGCGGATTGCTTCGTGTTCAATTTGGGAAAGTTCTTCTTTTGAAAAATGTGCAAGTTCATTCAAAGGAACGCCGTTTACACTTGCAGAAGTGAACGCCGCAATCTGCTTGTTTCCGTGTTCGCCGATCATAAAGGCACTGATTGATTTTGGATCAAGGCCCGTTCTTTTTGAAATTGAAGCAATCAGACGCGCAGAATCCAGTCCTGTTCCTGTTCCGAAAACACGCCCTTCAGGAAGAGCCAGATGTTCTGCACAGATTTTTGTGATTATGTCGCACGGATTTGTTATGTTTACAAAGATTCCTTTAAACCCTGCTTCTCTTATTTTGTCGATGTAAGACAAAACTGCATCTACTGTAAATTTCATTTCGCCTACACGGTCGCCTGTTTCTACAAGAATGTCAATTTTTCCGACAGAGTTGATTATTAAATCTGTGTCGGCAAGGTCGGAATATTCACCTTGCTTCAAAACAACTTTGTGAGGAAAGAAAATCTGGGCATCGTTGAGGTCGTTGATTTCCGAAATTACCTTTTCGTTTTTTGTGTCAAAGAATAAAATTTCTTTTGCTAGTCCCTGCAAGCACAAAGCGTGTGCAACGTGAGCTCCGACGTGTCCTGTTCCGAATATTGCAATTTTCATTTTTCTGCCTCTTTTATAAAACGTAACTTATTTTATTGTTCAAAATGTGATGCGGATCAAGCGATGTTTTTATTGCATTCATCATCTGAAGATTTGTGTTTTTTGTTTCTTTCAAAAAATAATGGCGTTTTGAAAGCCCGATTCCGTGTTCACCGGAAGTAAGACCGCCAAGTTCGTATGCTTTGGAGTAAACGCATTCCATATTTTTTTGAAGTTCGGTTTTCCATTCTTCTTCGCTTCGGCTTCCACGGACAACACAAAGATGAACGTTGCCGTCACCTGCGTGCCCGAAAGCAACCATTTGCATTCCAACCTTTTTTTGAGTTTTATTTACGAACTCAATGAACTCTGCAACTTTATCAATCGGAACTACAAGATCTACAGGCTCCTGTTCACTTGTTGCTTCAACTGCTTTTACAAGACATCCGCGAACTTTCCAGATTTCTTCAAGGCGCTCAGGACTTTCCGGAATTACAAAATCAAGCGCGCCGTTTTGTAAAACTACATTTTTTATAATTTCAAGATTTTCTTTTACTTCGTTCTGTTTGCCGTCAAAAGTCAAAAGAAGATAAGCGGCAGCTTCGGGATGCGGATACTTTATTCCTGTAAACTTTTCTCCGAGTTCAACAACTTTGCGTTCCACAAATTCAACAGCCGTAGGATTTGCGTTTGCAAAAAGAATTTTCTGTACAGTCGAAATTCCGCTTTCTAAATCTGCAAACGGCACAAGAACAGATTTGGAATATTCTGGTTTTGGAATTATTTTTAAAATGCATTTTGTAATAACTGCAAGAGTTCCTTCACTTCCGATGATTAAATTTTTAAGCGAAAGTCCCGACGCGTCTTTTACATTTTTGCTTCCAACCCAGGTTACGCTTCCGTCTGCAAGTACAACTTCAAGTCCGCGAACGTAATCTCTTGTAACACCGTATTTTACAGCGCGCATTCCGCCGGCATTAGTTGCAATGTTTCCGCCGATAGATGCACTTTTTTCTCCGGGATCAGGCGGATAAAAAAATCCTTTTGATTCAACAAAGGCCTGGAAGTCCTTCAATAAAATTCCTGATTCAACTGTTGCTGTAAAAGTGTCTGCATCGAATTCAAGAATTTTATTCATCTTTGAAAAATCTATAATTATTCCACCGTTCTGAGGAACTGTAGAACCGACAAGGTTTGTGCCGGCCCCGCGCGGAGTGACAGATATTTTGTTTGCGTCTGCATATTTTAACAAAGCAGAAACTTCTTCTGTTGATGCTGCAAATACGAGTGCATCTGCTTTTCCAACAAGGCGGCCCAAAGTGTCGCTCAGGAATCTGCCTTCAATCTGTTTGTCAAACACAACGCGCGATTCATCTTTTATAATCTGCAAAATATCTGTCTTAAAACTCATTGCGTTTTCCTTTTCTATTTTTTAATCAGTTCAAAGCGGTCTTCGTCCCAGCCTGTTGCAAGGTAATAGCCGTTGTAAGTTTTGTTGTAAACTTCAAGAGTTCCTGCACTCTGGTAAGCCTTTACGATTTTTTTGAAAACTTCAACTTTTGCAGGATCGCTCAAATCTTCTGTGCGGGCTGCAATTAAATTCCAGTACTGGCTTTCGTTGATCGTTGAATCTTTGAAAATTGCAGTTTCGGGATCAATTCCAAAATCAATTGCATAGTTTCCGTTTACGACAGCAGCTGCAACATCTGGCAGAACAGAAGGAATTGTGTTTGCAGCAAGTTCTTTGATTACAACGCCTTTGTTGTTTGAAACAATGTCGTCTACACTTGGATTAAAACCTGCACCTGCTTTTAACGTGATGATTCCTGCGTCTGCCAAAACTTTGAGGGCACGGCCGCCGTTTGAAACATCATTTGGAATTGCAACGATGTCGCCTTTTTTAAGCTGATCAACTGACTTGAGTTTATTTGAATAAAGATTCATCGGAGAAAGAAAAGTGTTTCCGATGTTTGTAAGTTTGTAGCCCTTTTTCAATTCACCTTCAAAAAAGATTCTATGCTGAAAACCATTCAAGTCAATTTCTTTGTTTGCAAGAGCGTTGTTTGGAGTTACGTAGTCAGAAAACTGAACGAGCTTTAAATTGATTCCCTGAGTTTTGAGCGTTTTGATTGCAGGTGCCCAGAGGTCTTCGTAAACTGTTCCTGTTACGCCAAGAGTTACAGTCTGCAGTTTTGTCTTTTTGTTTTTTGGAGCAGCCCAAGTTGATGTAAATGCAGCCGCTACAGCAGCAAAAGCGATTATAGTTTTAATTGATTTTTTCATTTTATATCCTCGTTTGATTTATTTTCCATTTGTGCACCGGGAATGATTAAAGGATATAATTTTTTGAGTGCTTTGAATAATACTAAGTTTGAATATTTGGTTATAGGTTTTATTTATAATGCGGCGTGATTTTGGAAAAAAAACTGCATACGAAGCCCAAAAGAATGACCGCACTTCGTACACAGAAAGGAGATTTTATTTTGTGAATAAAATATCTTTTACCCAGCCACAGCCATAACTGCGGGAAACGCTACCGTCTTTTTGATATTTATTCGTTTTTGCAGACATCTATCCAGCCGCTGCTTTCGGAACACTGTTCAAGCTGCGGAATGGTAAGTTCTATGTCTGAATTTGATTCGCCTGCTGCAGGAAAAACTGAAGGATACTTTTTTAAGGAAATGTCCAGGTACACTTTTATGCCGGGATTAATTCCAAACGGGCAGACTCCACCGGGTGCGTGACCTACAAGAGTTTCTACCTGGTCAAACGGAATCATTTTTGCTTTTGTATGAAAAAAGTCTTTATACTTGCGGTTGTCAATTCTGGCAGTTCCTTCAGCGAGTATAAGAACAGGTTTGTCTTCTACAAGATAGGCAAGTGTTTTTGCAATTCTTCCGGCTTCTACACCGAGTGCCTGTGCTGCAAGTTCTACTGTGGCGCTTGATTCTTCTGTTAATCTTACGCGGCCGTCAAGTCCGTATTTTGCAAGATGTGCTTTTGCATTTTTTAAAGACATTATATTTTCCTTTTATTTTTTATTTTTCTTTTCTACGGCAGCACCGATTCCCTGAATTATGCTTACCAAAATTACAAGAACGATAATTGTAATCCATGTTGCATCAAGCTGATTTCTGTCGTGACCATAACGGATTGCAAAGTCACCGATTCCGCCAGCACCGACTGCACCTGCCATTGCTGTTAGACCAATGAGGCTGATTATTGTAATTGTAGTTGCACGCGCAATTGCACCGACACTTTCTTTTAAGTAAACGCGAAAAATAATTTCGATTGGAGAAAGCCCCATACTTTCTGCAGCTTCAATCAAACCGCCGTCTACTTCTGAAAGTGCGCTTTCTACCTGCCGTGTAAAAAACGGTGTGCAACCAAAAATAAGCGGAACGATTGCGCCTTTTATTCCGATTGCACTTCCCATAATCAAACGTGTCAAAGGCATTACACCGGTAAGCAGAATGATAAACGGAATTGAACGGAAAAAATTTGTTGTCTTGTCAAGAATTTCAAATACAAATTTATTTTCAAGAATTGCATTCTTTTTTGTAACTGTAAGAATTATTCCAAAAAAAAGTCCGAGTACAAAACTGATTGAACCGCTCCACAAAACCATTATCAAAGTGTCGAGCAGACTTTGTGCAAAGACGTCAAATCTTTTTGAAACATTGGGTAAAAGTATATTAATTATATTCATTTTTTCTCCTTCTATTAATTGAATTAAGTAGACATTTATTCTTGTTTTAGAATTTCTATTCCGACATTTTTTTCTTTTAACCAGCCGAGCGCATTTTGAATATTTTGATTTTCTCCGCTAAAGATTGCAACTGTTCCTCCAACTGGCGCACCCTGAACAATTTCTATGTCTGCAAAAATAATGTTAAGTACGACACCGAATTTTGAACTTACAGTAGAAATCAAAGGTTCACTTACGTTTTTTTGCAGGTAACTCAAGCGTATAATTTTTTCGCCTTTCTTAAGCTGAACAACATTTGAGTTTTCAGAAATAAGCTCTTCGATTTTCTGAAGATTCGTAGTTGAATGAATAAACCGTTTTGTAACTTCGTCTTTTGGATTTGCAAAAATGTCAAAGACGTCGCTGGTTTCTACAACTTTGCCGTGTTCCATAACTGCAACTTTATCGCAGATGTCTTTAACGACATTTATCTGGTGTGTAATAATTACGATTGTAAGATTCAGTTTATCGCGCAATTTTTTTAACAGACCCAAAATCTGTTTTGTTGTAGTCGGATCAAGTGCACTTGTAGCTTCGTCGCACAAAAGAATTTTTGGATTATTTGCAAGCGCACGTGCAATCGCAACACGCTGTTTCTGACCGCCCGAAAGTTGCGACGGATACTGGGACTCTTTGTCTGTAAGTTCTACAAGAGTTAAAAGTTCGCGCACTTTTTCCTGCACCTGTTTTTTTGAAAGTCCTGAATGTTTTAGCGGAAAAGCAATGTTTTCAAAAACGGTTCGGCTTGGCATTAAATTAAAATGCTGAAAAATCATTCCGATTTTTTTTCTTTCTTCGCGAAGTTCTTTTGCAGAAAGTTCAAGCAAGTTTTTTTCGTTTACAATTACCTGCCCGCTTGTTGGACGGCCCAGCAAATTTATACAGCGCACAACAGTCGACTTTCCTGCTCCGGAAAAACCAATGATTCCGAAAATCTCTCCGTCGTTTATTTTTAAATTTACATCTTTTGCCGCGTAAAATTCATTCTGATTTTTATCTTTGAATACTTTGTTTATATCTTTTAGTTCAATCATTTTTTCTTCCTATATATTTACTATATACAGCCTTACAATATTTTACAGAATTCCGGATTGTATGCAAATACTTTGTTTTTATAGTGAGTTATAGTTTTTGTTTATTACCCCCCTCCTAAACTCAGAAAATTTTGGTTAGTTTTTTATATAAGGCTTCTGCAAATATTTTATGCGCTTCTCTGTCAAGATGTTCCTGGTCGGTCTCTGACGGTTTTACAAAATCACTTGCGGCAAGAAATTCTGTTTTGTATTTTTCGGAAAGAAATTTGTATTCAGCTTTTAAGAGTTTTGAAATTTCTACGGAATGAATGTCAAACTCGGGATCGTATTCTTTTTGCCAGACTTTTTCTCCAAGTAAAAGCGGTGAAATCAAAAGTATTTTTATTCTGCTGTTAAACTGGAGGATTTGTTTGATAAGAATTTCAATTCCGTTTGCGATTAATTTTTCATTTGTTCTGAAACAAGTTTTTAAATCATTTGTTCCAAGCATAAGTGTAATTAAATCTGTATCGCTGTGGCTTTCGAGAATTTGTGGAAGTGTTGCAGAAGCGCGTCTTCCCTGGCGGAACGGATCTTCAAAAACTGTTGTTCTTCCGCACAAGCCTTCTTCTGTAATGTGATAATCTGATTTTAATTTTTCTGAAAGTATTCCGGTCCAGCGCTCTTCGTATGAAAAGCGTCGGTTTTCTTTTGGAACAAGTCCGTAGGTATTTGAATCTCCAAAGCAAAGTATTTCTTTCATTAATATTCTCCAGTTAAACTTATGGTATTAATATAGGAGATAATTTACGTTTTGAAAAATATTTTGTTTTTATTGGTGGCAATAGGAAAATTTTATAAAATATGAAAGAGATTTATGGTATAATAAGGTGGTATGGAAGAAATTTATAAAAAAACTGTGAATGAAAATGGAATTTGTTTCTGTAACAAAGAGGAACTGAATATGACAAATCCAAAAGATTTTGATGGTGAAAGAACTGAGTTTACATGGATTCCGTTTTATGAAGAAATAGCCAAGAAATTACTTGAATACAAAAACAAACGAAGTCAACTTATCGAGATTTTGTATTCTTCCTTAAAAGAAACCGGTTTAAGTTCCAGTATGTATAAATCTGATGATACTGAACCCTTAAAAAATATTGATCCTTTGACTTTTATTGGAAGTTTTAATCGAGGAAACAAACGTGAAGACAGAATAAAACTTGCAAATATTATTGCCGGAAAATTAGGCTTAAAAAACAGACTTTCGTATAATGAACAGTTTTTATCGATTCCAATTTTAAACAGCCAGAAATCAACTCTTTTTTTTAAGCATTGTCCTGAAGAAGATTATGATAAACTGTGGAATTTATTTGAAAAAGCATTATCTTACAGTTTTGAAAAACAAGGTGAATTTGCAGAAGCATTTGATTTGGCATTAACTGTAAAAGGTACTGCGCAAAGTTATGCAACAATGACATGTTATTGGATTAACCCATACAAAATTCTGTCTGTTGATAAAAATAATACGGATCTCTTGGAAGAATACGGAATAAAAGTTCCGTCACAGCTTTCAGGAAAGGAATATCTTTCTTTATTAAATAAAGTAACAGAAAAAATACAAGACAATGAAATCAAAGAAAAATCAATTCCTGAATTTTCATTGTCAGCTTGGAATAATTCTAAACAAATTCAAGGAAATACAAAAATGCCAGAACAGAACAACATTTCGCAATACATAAATCTTTTAAAAGAAAACCGCAATTTGATTTTACACGGGGCGCCGGGAACGGGGAAAACTTTTCTTGCAAAAAAGATTGCAGAAGCAATGAATGCTGAAATTGGTTTTTGTCAGTTTCATCCGAGTTACGATTACACTGATTTTGTTGAAGGTTTGCGACCTGTTAAAACTGATGATGCAAGCGGAATTGGTTTTGAACGCAAAGACGGCGTGTTTAAGGAATTCTGTAAGAGGGCGCTTTTAAATCAAACTGGAGTTGAAAAGCAAGGTTCAGATAATTTTGAAGAAGCATGGAAATCTTTGGTCGAAAAACTTGATGAAGTTAATGTAATAGATATTCCACTTTTGTCTGGGAAAGGTACTTTTCCCATTGAATTGAATGAATATGGAACAGGACTTGCAAGCAGAACTTATAAAACTGAAACACGCGATGAATGGATTCCTGGAAAATCAAAATTTTTCAATAAAGATCAATTATATAATATTTATAAAGGACTTCCTGGAACGCCTGCAGAAGGACATGATAATTACCGAAAAGCAGTTGTAAAAAAAATGAAAGAAGACTTCGGGTTAAAAGATTATATTGAAATTATTGAAAATAAAAGTGATTCAAAAAATCAAAAACCATTTGTCTTTATCATCGATGAAATCAACCGAGGGGAACTTTCAAAAATATTTGGTGAACTTTTCTTTTCGATAGATCCGGGTTATCGCGGACTTGATGAAGATGGAAAGCAAAAAGGAATTGTAAATACTCAATATCAGAATTTATTGACAGGAACGAGCGACATTTTTGCAAACGGTTTTTTCATTCCCGAAAACGTTTACATCATCGGAACTATGAACGACATTGACCGCTCAGTAGAAAGTATGGATTTTGCAATGCGCCGACGTTTTATTTTCAAAGAAGTTACAGCAGAAGAAAGCGCAGAAAATATGAATCTTGGTGAAGAAGCAAAAAGCAGAATGACGCGAATGAACGAAGCTATTTCAAAAACAGAGGGATTGAACAGTTCATATTTTATCGGTGGCTCGTATTTCTTGGGAGTAACAGATTTTGACAAACTCTGGGACTTGAAACTTTCTTCTTTGATAACAGAATATCTTCGCGGAATGGACGACGACAATTCAAAGTATGATAGAATAAAAGATGCTTATTTTGGAAACGAAACCCCAAATAACTGATTATGCCATTAACTCTCACTGACAACACAACAAAAACATTTTCTCTTTCTGAATACAAAAGCGGCTTGCCGAACCTGCGCAAAATTGCAAACAAGACTATCGGTGATTTACAGACGGAATCAGGTATTTTGATTTTTCCTCCAAAAGTTGAAGACACAGATGATGATATAAAAGACCATGTGATTTTTAATCTTACAGAAGACGATAATTCATTCAGTATAAAAACAGAAAATATTATGGGATTTATCGGTAAAGGTGAAACTGAACTGAATATCTGTTCTCGCTTTACTCACAAAAAGGACGAAAGCGTTTCGGAACAAAAAGATTTTTTTCTTCATTATATGCTTGAAAAAGTCTGTCACGTAAATCTTTCAAAATTAAAAAGTACACAGACAAAAGATAAAATTTTTGATTTTCTGCCGTATCTTTTTCCAAAGTATCTGGTTGCAGCGTTAAGTCAGGGGTTGTATAAAGAATACCAGAACAAAAAATACAATGATTCAAATGTTCGCGGAGCAATCGATGTAAACCGTCACATTAAACTGAATATTCCGTTCAATGCAAAAATTGCTTACAAAACACGCGAATACAGTTTTGACAATTCTGTTACAGAACTGGTGCGGCTCACAATTGAATATCTTCGTTCAAGTAAATCTTTCAAACATATTCTTCTTCAGAATGAAGAAACAAAAGATGCAGTTTCAAAAATCGAAAGTGCAACTCCGCTTTATAACCGAATGAACAGACAGAAAATACTTTCTCAAACTGCAAAGCCTGTAAAATCTCCGTTCTATACAAAATACCGTGATTTGCAGAAAATATGCAGAATGATTCTTCTGCGTGAAAAAATAAAATACGATTCTTCGGCAAATAAAATTTATGGAATACTTTTTGACGGTGCGTGGCTTTGGGAAGAATATCTTTGGACAATATTAAAAAAATGCGGCTTCAAACATCCGCAGAATAAAAAATCAAAAGATGGACTTTCTCCTACAATAGATGGAGTTGGAAGATTTTATCCTGATTTTTATAAATTAAAACCAGATACAAAAGAATCTGAACATAAAGCTCAAATTATTCTGGATGCTAAATATAAAAACTTTGACGATAAAAATCCTGTGGCAGCTGACCTTACACAAATGATTTCGTATATTCACGTTATGGACGCCGAAGAAGGAAAGTTTATTTATCCTTCAGCAAACGAAAATCAGAGTTATTGTCAATTGTTGTGGATTGAAAAAAAGTGTCTTTTCATCAGGCAGCCTTCATTTGTTCACCGTCCACAAAAATTATATTTTTGGCGACAAGTTCAAGTTGTTTAAATCCCCTGAGCCGTCGCCAGTTTTTCTCTGCCTGAAGACAAAGCTTGAAAGCCATTGCAACAGAAGCAGCGGAAGAGCCGTTTCCTTTTGTTGACTTGTGGCGCAACCTGACTGTTGCAAATGTCGATTCAATCGGATTCGACGTTCTAATGTGAGCCCAATGTTCCGCCGGATAATCATAAAAGCGGAACAAATCCTCCTTGTCTTTTTCAAGACATTCCGTTGCCTTCGGATATTTTTTTCCGAAAGTTTCTATAAATAAGTCGTAGGCTTTCAAGGCGTTTGCACGTTTGTCTGCCTGCCACATATCCCGAATCATTTTTGTGGCCTGAGTCTGCACACAGTCAGGCAATTTGTCCAGAATGTTCATGGACTTGTGGAACCAGCATCTCTGAATTTTTAGCTGGCCCCAGATTTCATCAACTGCATTTTGAAACCCAAGCGCTCCGTCGCAGACTGCCAATTTTGGTGCTTTTGTCAGTCCGCGGAATTTCAAATCAAGCAAAACTCCACGCCAACTTTCCGTTGACTCGCGAATTCCGGCCTGTACAGCCACAAGTTCTTTTTTGCCTTCAACAGTTACGCCAATTATTACCAGAAGGCAGGTCTTTTCACCGTCAAGCCGGGACTTTACGTAAATTCCGTCTGCCCAAACATAAACGTATTCCTTTCCGGAAAGATCTCGTTTGCGCCATTCGTCATATTCAGCCTGCCATTTTACAGTAAGCTTTGTTATGACTGACGGACTCAGGCCCTTTGCTTCTTTACCAAGAACATCATGGAGCATGGCTGAAAACTTGTTTGAAGAAATTCCTGCAAGGTAGGCAGCGGAAAGTATTGCTTCTACTGTCGGAGTTTTTCTTGCAAACGGAGGAAGGACTTTGCTTACAAAGCGATCCTTTTCTTCAAGTGCACGGTCATCAACTCTGGGAAGCCTGACTGTAACGTAACCGTTTGTAGTAAGAATTGTCCGTTCTTTGTGAAAGCCGTTTCTTACTACAAGTTTGTTTCCGGTTTTGTCTACGATAGAAGAAGTTTTATTAAGAAAACGCTGAACTTCATCCTCGTAAAGACTTTCAATTACTTCACGTGCTCTTGCGCGGATTGCTTTTTCAAGCAAATCAATCGTTGGACTATTGGAATTTTCTTCAATTTCCAGTATTCTTTTCATAAGAGGTCTCCTTCGGTGTTTATTTTTTTTTCCAAAGAAAACTATACCTTAGACAGACCTCTTTTTCTATGCCTTCTCAGGCAATCCACAACTTTTGATTATAACTCCGAAAATCAAGTATTAAAATTATGGACAATAAAACCTTTTGCGAATACAACAGCAAATCTTGGAACAATTTCGTTTTTTATTCCGCAAAAAGCTGAGAATTATTCAGACTTTGAAACAGAAATAAAAAAATCAGAAGATCAGTTTTTTTCTTATTTTGAAAATGGAGGTGCACAAAATATATATTTAAATATGAAACGACATAGATTTATTTGAAATAGGCAAACAAGACGGACTGATAACTTTTAATGGAGCTTGCTTTAGAATTACATATAATTATCAAAAAAGTCGCGTAATTACAATAATCCAGTAGAAGAATAAGACAATTGTCTAAAAGGAGAAATTATGAGTAAAATTTTAATAGAGTTAAAAGGAAAGGTAAGTAAAATATTTACTTCGATTACACATATGAATCCTTACACAAAAGGGTTTTTAGATGGTATGTTTATGATCATAGCGATCGTATGTATATGCCGAATGCCAATTATAAATATAAAGGATTCTGGTTATTCTTTTTCAAATGTGGATCGGATAATAAATGTAATAGGTTATATTATACTCTTGAGGTTTCTTATACGAGAATTCTTTTTGTTTTCTGTAAAAGGCAATACTACAATAGGTTTTAGTTATATACCATTTTTAGTAATTATTTTTCAATTTATTGCCTGTTCTTTTGATAATCGTATTGCAGATGTGATATTTGTTTTGTCAGTTTTTGTGTTTTTACTAATAATTCAAATTATTGTACCTAAAGAAAAGAGAAATATGCTATGTCAGAGTTTTAAATTCTCTACTGCAATTTTTATATTTTTTTCTGCTTTTATAAATTTTATTTATAAAATATTATCTGATAAGTATTTACTTAAAAAAAATCTTGGTGAATTTATTGACCAATTCTATACAACTGCATTTATATTAGCAATATTTATTTTTTATATTGCAATACTTGAAAGAAAACTTTTTCAAGAGGAACAAAAATCTTCAAAAGATGTTGATATACAGAGTCATAAATAAAATAAACTTTTAACTTATTGTGAAAATTATAGGCTCAATATCATTTAATCAACACAAATTTTATCGGTGGATCGTATTTTTTGGATATAACAGATTTTGACAAACTCTGGGACTTAAAACTTTCTTCTATTGGAGCACTTGCTGGAAAAAATGCAGGAACTCTTACTTCTATGCTAAATTCAGAAGATGGTAGAAAAATTGCAGTGATTACAGCGGAAACTGCTGGAACTGTTACTGCCTGTTATTGTACTACTCGTGGTATAAATTATACAATTTGCGGTATTCCAATAAAAACTATGAGTTATAATCAAAAGTTGTGGATTGCCTGAGAAGGCATAGAAAAAGAGGTCTGTCTAAGGTATAGTTTTCTTTGGAAAAAAAAATAAACACCGAAGGAGACCTCTTATGAAAAGAATACTGGAAATTGAAGAAAATTCCAATAGTCCAACGATTGATTTGCTTGAAAAAGCAATCCGCGCAAGAGCACGTGAAGTAATTGAAAGTCTTTACGAGGATGAAGTTCAGCGTTTTCTTAATAAAACTTCTTCTATCGTAGACAAAACCGGAAACAAACTTGTAGTAAGAAACGGCTTTCACAAAGAACGGACAATTCTTACTACAAACGGTTACGTTACAGTCAGGCTTCCCAGAGTTGATGACCGTGCACTTGAAGAAAAGGATCGCTTTGTAAGCAAAGTCCTTCCTCCGTTTGCAAGAAAAACTCCGACAGTAGAAGCAATACTTTCCGCTGCCTACCTTGCAGGAATTTCTTCAAACAAGTTTTCAGCCATGCTCCATGATGTTCTTGGTAAAGAAGCAAAGGGCCTGAGTCCGTCAGTCATAACAAAGCTTACTGTAAAATGGCAGGCTGAATATGACGAATGGCGCAAACGAGATCTTTCCGGAAAGGAATACGTTTATGTTTGGGCAGACGGAATTTACGTAAAGTCCCGGCTTGACGGTGAAAAGACCTGCCTTCTGGTAATAATTGGCGTAACTGTTGAAGGCAAAAAAGAACTTGTGGCTGTACAGGCCGGAATTCGCGAGTCAACGGAAAGTTGGCGTGGAGTTTTGCTTGATTTGAAATTCCGCGGACTGACAAAAGCACCAAAATTGGCAGTCTGCGACGGAGCGCTTGGGTTTCAAAATGCAGTTGATGAAATCTGGGGCCAGCTAAAAATTCAGAGATGCTGGTTCCACAAGTCCATGAACATTCTGGACAAATTGCCTGACTGTGTGCAGACTCAGGCCACAAAAATGATTCGGGATATGTGGCAGGCAGACAAACGTGCAAACGCCTTGAAAGCCTACGACTTATTTATAGAAACTTTCGGAAAAAAATATCCGAAGGCAACGGAATGTCTTGAAAAAGACAAGGAGGATTTGTTCCGCTTTTATGATTATCCGGCGGAACATTGGGCTCACATTAGAACGTCGAATCCGATTGAATCGACATTTGCAACAGTCAGGTTGCGCCACAAGTCAACAAAAGGAAACGGCTCTTCCGCTGCTTCTGTTGCAATGGCTTTCAAGCTTTGTCTTCAGGCAGAGAAAAACTGGCGACGGCTCAGGGGATTTAAACAACTTGAACTTGTCGCCAAAAATATAATTTTTGTGGACGGTGAACAAATGAAGGCTGCCTGATGAAAAGACACTTTTTTTCAATCCACAACAATTGACAATAACTCAAAAACTATTAAGTTATGAGAATAATAAAATGAAAAAAGTATTTTTACCAATTTCCTTTATTTTTTGTTTAAGTTTATGTTTTGCTGAAGATGAAAGTGTTTCTTTTTCAGCAAATAAAAATGTTACTATATTAAATAAGGAAGAACCAAGTAGCGAAAAGATAATGCCAAAGATGGATATAGAGCTTAGATTTTATCTGCCCTCTCTAGTTGACAATACTACAGGAACAAATCCATATATGAAACTAAGAAATTATGAGGAATCTCTAAAAGTAAATAAAAGTGTATCCTTTATGATGGAAGGAAGAGGTGAAATTACTACTATTAATAAATTTTCTTTTGTTTATGGATTTGGTTGTTCAAGTTATGTTGAAACGGAAACAAGCGATAACCATAAATATACTTCTTTAGACGTTTCTTTAGGAGTCGGTATTTATTGTCGTCCTTTTTTTGAAACATATTCATTAACAGGAACTTATTTGTTCTTCTATCCGATTTTTAACTTGCCTGTTTATGTACTAGATGATATAACAAATACCACAGCTTACGGAGCAAATGATTATTACTGGAAAATTGCTGCAGATTTAGGTTATACATTTTCTGTTTTTGATTACTTTACATGTTCTCCTTATATGAGAAGTATAATTGGATGGCTAGATGGAGATCTTGATGTAGCATTAGATTTTGGATTTACCATCGGCTATTATTTCCATGACAAGAATTATTTTCATTAATCTATTTTGTTCTTGATGCAGAATACAGTTGTAAAGGATTACACTCTCGAATTTATGGTTAATTAAAACAAGGAGCAAATTATGCTATACAGATTTACCAAATCGGGCTGCAGAAGATTTTCTGAAAATTAAAAAGCCTGTTTGTAAAGTTAAAATCCAGAATGCAATGAATCAAAAAACACGTTGTATTTTTTATTATGATTTTGGTGATAACTGGAAATTCAATGTAAAAATTACAAATATTCTGAATTCAACTTCACCTGTAAAAATTCTTGACGGTGAAAATCTCGGGATTTTGGAAGATTGTGGTGGTGTTTGTGGACTTGAGCACATTGTGAAATTGTTGAAAAATGCTTATGAAACGTGGAATCTTTAGTAGGAATAATTTAAAACATTTGTATAGTATTTATTGAAATTCATCAAAGAAAACTATATAATATTTTCATGACACTTCAGCAATTAAAATATGTAATCGGTGTTTCTGAAATTGGTTCACTTAATAAAGCTGCAGAGATTTTGTATGTTTCGCAGCCTTCACTTACGACTGCGATTAAAGATATCGAAAATGAATTCAATGTAAAACTCTTTAACCGTTCAAGCAAGGGAATAAGTCTTACAAACGAAGGAAAAGAATTTGTTCAGCACGCAAGGCAGATTTACGCGCAGTATGAAAGTTTGCTCGACGATTTTGATCCTTCAAAAAAACGCAAGGAGAAGTTTGCGGTAAGCTGCCAGCATTTTTCTTTCTGTGTAAAATCTTTTATTAATCTTGTAAACAAATACAAAAAGAATAATTCTTCTGCTGAATACGAATTTGCAATCAGCGAAACGCGGACTCTTACTGTAATTGAAGATGTTGCAAATATGCGTAGTGAAATAGGCATTTTGAATTTGAGTAATTTTAACCGCTCGCATATTCTGAAAGTTTTAAAATCAAATGAACTTGAATTCAATTCGCTTGTATTCTGCAAAACTTATGTTTACCTTTGGAAAAAGCATCCTCTTGCAAAAAAAGAATTTATTACTTTTGATGAATTAAAAGAGTATCCAGTTTTGATGTTTGACCAAAATGCAATGAGTTCACTCTATTTTACAGAAGAAATTTTTGCTGACCGCGAGTTTCCCAAAGTTATAAAGACAACTGACAGGGCTACAAATTTGAATCTGATGGTCGGAGTAAACGCATACTGTCTTTGTTCAGGAATTATAAGCAATGAGTTGAACGGAAATGATTTTGTTGCTGTTCCGTTTATGGACAGCGAAAATTCCGACAAAGCAATGGAAATTGGCTACATAACAAAAAAGAATGTTGTTCTGTCAAAAGCCGCAAACGATTATCTTGAAGAACTTAAAAAA
Source organism: Treponema peruense (assembly GCF_016117655.1). NCBI lineage: Bacteria > Pseudomonadati > Spirochaetota > Spirochaetia > Treponematales > Treponemataceae > Treponema > Treponema peruense. The sequence goes on along the minus strand of NZ_CP064936.1, from coordinate 209,054 downwards.
TATTTGGCGAGATGAAAATTCAAGCAAAATTCATCAATTCCAATACTAGATTCTTTACATTTAGAAAAATTGATATTATTCTTTTGTAGTGATTAAAATATTGTCAGACAAAACTTGCACTTAAAACGTAAAAAAAATAAATCAAATGCCAACACCAACCACACGAACCTACATTGCAATAGATCTCAAAAGTTTTTACGCTTCAGTTGAATGTATTGAACAAGGACTGGATCCGCTCAAGACAAATCTTGTTGTGGCAGATGTTTCGCGGACAGAAAAAACAATTTGTCTTGCAGTTTCGCCGTCACTTAAGTCTTACGGAATTCCGGGACGACCAAGGCTTTTTGAAGTTGTTCAAAAAGTTAAAGAAATAAATTTGCATCGAAAAAACAAAGCGCCTTTGGATTCATTTTACGGAAAGTCAGAAAATATTGATGAGCTGAATGAAAATCCCAATCTGGAACTTTCTTATATTGCAGCGCCTCCGCAGATGTCGCACTACATAAAAAAGAGTACGGACATTTACAGAATTTATTTAAAATATATTTCACCAGAAGACATTCACGTTTATTCGATTGATGAAGTTTTTATGGATGTAACCGGATATCTGAATACGTACAAACTTACGGCGCGTGAACTTGCTGTAAAAATGATTCACGATGTTTTGTCCGAGACAGGAATTACAGCAACGGCCGGAATCGGAACAAATATGTATCTTGCAAAAATTGCGATGGACATAGAAGCAAAACATGTTCCAGCAGACAAAGACGGAGTGCGCATTGCAGAACTTGACGAAATGACATTCCGCAAAAAACTTTGGAATCACAAACCGCTTACAGATTTCTGGCGGATTGGACGGGGAACAGAAGCAAGACTCAGCCGGATTGGACTTTATACGATGGGCGATATTGCGCGTCAGTCCGTTAAAAATGAAGAAATACTGTACAAAACTTTTGGCATTAATGCCGAACTTCTAATTGACCACGCTTGGGGTTGGGAGCCGTGTACGATTGCGCATGTAAAGGCATATAAAAGTAAAAACTCAAGTCTTGGTTCGGGACAGGTTTTGACGTGTGCATATACAAATGAAAAAGCGCGCATTGTTGTTATGGAAATGGCCGACCAGCTTTGTCTTGATTTAACTGCAAAAGGACTTGTTACAAATCAGATTGTGGTGACAGTCGGTTATGATATTGAAAACCTCGTGGATGAAAAAATAAGTTCAAAATATTCCGGCGAAGTTGTAAAAAATTATTACGGTAAAGAAATTCCAAAACCTGTTGCAGGAAGAATTAATCTTGACGGTTGGTATGCAAGCGCAAATGTAATTGTCAATGCAACTTTGAAGTTGTTTGACAGTATTACAGATACTAATTTATTAATTCGAAGGCTGAATATTACAGCAGGCCGTGTTTTAACAGAAGAAGACGCGCAAAAAGAAATCAAAGCGAATCCAAAAAATCCTGAACTTGATTTATTCGGCGATCAGGAAGAAAATAAAAAGATTGAAGAGCAAAAAAAAGTACGCGAGAAAAAAAGTCTTGCCCTTCAGAAAATGGCATTGAACATAAAAGAAAAATACGGAAAAAATGCAATTCTTAAAGGCGTTGATTATATTGAAGGAGCTACAGCGCGTGAACGAAACAATCAGATTGGAGGACACAAAGCATGATAATTCAAAGCGAAAAAAATTATGATGATATAATAAATCTGCCGCACCATGTTTCTTCAGTTCACCCACCGCTTTCTGACTCACAAAGAGCCGCGCAGTTTTTACCATTTGCAGCCCTTACCGGATACGAAGACGCAATCCGCAAAACAGCAGCAAAAGCAGAACAGGAAGCGCAGTAAAAGAAAAGATTTATTTCACCAGCTTTTTACATAATGGAAGAAGTTCTTCTATTTTTTCTACGATGCGTTTTTGTTCTGCAAGTGGCGGAAGAGGAATTAAAAGATTAGCAATGCTATCCTTATTTAAAGTCCTTCCTTTTATTGCGTCCTTAAAGTCTCCCATTTTTGTTAGTAAAGGAAGTGAATAGAAAAAGTAATTTCTTATTGCATATTCTTCATCAACAAAAGGCTTTATTGTAATAATAGCTTCATTATGATATGCGTCTATATCAAGAATTGAAGTTCTACCCACAGTTAATTTAAAACTCATAAGAAGAGAATTCTTTTGGCTGATTCTTTTATTCCAATATTCAACCGATGCTTCTTCTGAAATTGACTCTTTTGTTTCCTTAACAAAACCATAATCTGTCATATCAGAAATTGAAACCCAATTGTATTTTCCTTTATTCCAATAAATATCATTTGCACGTTCAGGAGTTTTTCCTGTAATTCTTTCACACAAATCACCGAATTTTACCCAGCACCAACTTTCTGGAATATCAAAAGGCTTTTCATCTTCTGTAATTTCTGCAAGAGGCTTGTCCTTTTTGATTTTTCCTTCTGCAATCAACCTGGCTTTTTGGGCTTTTATTTTTTCGAGCAAATCTTTTGCGTTACCGTCTTCTTTGAGTTGAGGAACAAGTTTTCCCATTATGGCTTGCTGCAAAATGGATTTTTGCATATCTACAGGGAACTTTTTGTTGAACTCTTGAAGTTTTGTGTGGGCAACATCATATTTTTGAATATAAGGCAAAAGTTCTTCGATTTTTGCTACAATGGCTTTTTGTTCGGCAAGTGGTGGGAGAGGAATTAATGTTTTAACGATTTTTTCACGAGAAATATTTGGTTGAGCTCCACCTTCGGCTTTTTTTTCAAATACACTTTTTTGAGACATCAAAAAATAGAAAAGGTATTTATTATAAACACCATTATGACAAGTGCATGCACAACAAGCTTGATTAGTTGTAAGTTCAATTCCTGCAATTGCCAATTTCCCAATTGTTGCACCATACATCGCAATCAAAACATCCCCAACTCTATTATATCGAAGAGAACATTCGTTCAATGCTTTCTCAGTAATAAACTCACAAGCTTCGGAAACAATACCATTATTCAATTCCCCAGTTTTAATCCATGGAATTGTTCCATTTTGATAATAATCAGGATTTCCTCTTTGTGGCGTTGCTCCTGCTCCCCAATCACCAATTTCTCCCAACCTGCACCAGCACCAACTTTCTGGAATATCAAACGGAATTTCATCTTCTGTGATTTCTGCAAGTGCACGACCAGACGCACCTGCTTTGGTCGTGTCCTTTTTGATTTTTCCTTCTGCAATCAACTTTTCTTTTTCGGCTTTAATCTGTTGCAAAAGTTCTGCGCCGGTTTTTTGGTCTGACGGGGCGTTGCGGGGTGTCCCCGCAGAGGGGGTAGCGGAAGACGGCTTGCCGGCTGTAGCGAGGGGGAGACTTCCCCCCTTTAATAGTTTTCCCTCAACAGCAAGCTGGAGAATACTGTTTTTTAAATCCTGTGCTGTCATTTTTTTGCCTCGTCTTTTTCAGGATGTGTAAGATAATACTGATTTTTCTGACTTTCAATTTCTTTGCGGAGCTGTTCTTCTGTTGGCAGACAAAATCTGTATTTTGTGGCAAAAAGCTGTTCGTTCCCTTTTAAAACTGAATATTTTGCAATGTCTGCATCTGTGTCAGCACACAAAAGAATTCCTAATGTAGGATTGTCGCCTTCACTACGCTTAAGTTCATCAAACATCCGCACATACATATCCATTTGCCCAACATCCTGATGTGTAATAGTTTCAGTTTTCAAATCAATAAGCACAAAGCATTTGAGAATAAAATTGTAAAAAACAAGATCTATGTAATAGTCTTTTTTTTCTGTATGAATGTGCATCTGTCGGCCAACAAAAGCATAGCCTTTTCCAAGTTCCATCAAAAACTTTTGCAGATTGCTTATAAGGCTGTTTTCCAATGTTGATTCCAAAAGAGTTTCATTTTCTCTGAATCCCAAAAATTCCAGAATTACAGGGTCTTTTACAAATTCTTCTTTTTGTGTCTGATAATCTGCCGTAAGTTGTTTCATTTCTGCACGAACCAAATCTTTTTTTGGAGATTTGAGCATTCTGTAATAGTATTGAGAAGAAATGTTCCGTTGCAAAGTACGGACACTCCAGCTTTCATTTACAGATTCCTGTGCATACCAGTCGCGGGCATCTTTATTTTCTTCCTGAAGAAGAATGCGAAAATGAGACCAGTCAAGAAATTTGTAAATATCAGATTTTGGATACACTGTGTCCAAAATGTCAGGAAAAGTTTTATAAAAACTCAAAAATTTATACAAAAGACTTTGTTCAAATCCTTTTCCATAAATTTCTGTAAGTTGCTTTGAAAGATTTTTAATCACTTTTTTTCCGTATTCAGCACGGTTTTCGCCTTTTAATTCTTCCAAAGCAATGCGTTCACCTAAAAGCCAGTTTCTCTGAACTAAAGTCCAGTTTACAGATTTAATAGCATAAGATTTTGCAGAATCAATTATGTTTTTTGCATCTGTGAGAATGTTATCTGTTTTTGTATATTGAATAAGTTCATAGTCGCCCATTTTTATTCCCCAAGAATGCGTGTAATATCTGCAAGAACGCTGTCAATTTCTGCATTGAGGCTGGCTCGTTTTTCTTCGTAGCGGGCAATCAAATCTTTTGGTGCAAGAATTTCTTCTTCTTCGTGAGGATAGCCGCAAAGGTCAATGTTGTAGCCAAGGTCTGTAAGTTCTTTGTTTGTATATTTTTTTGCCTTCGGGAATCCGTCTTCTTCGATTTCGTGACGATTTTCCCACCAGATTCTTGCTTCTTCAAAATGTTCTATCTTCATTGGTTTTGTCTTTGAAAAATGTTTGTATCCTTCAGGCATATCAAGACGGTAGAACCAGGTTTCTTTTGTTGCAGGATTATCGGCGGTTCCCTGTTCTTTTGGGCGGTTAAAGAAAAGAATGTTTGTTGTAATGCTTGTATATGGAGCAAAAACAGAAGACGGCATACGAATCACTGTATGAAGATTGAATTCTGTCAAAAGCTTTTTCTTGATTGCAACTTTTGCGTTGTCTGTGCCGAATAAAAATCCATCGGGAATAATAACTGCAGCCCGTCCATTCTTCTTTAAGCGGTACATAATAACTGACATAAAAAGATCGGCAGTTTCACTAGAAGCAAGGTCTGACGGAAAGTGGCTTTTAATATCTGATTTTTCGTTTCCGCCATAAGGTAGATTCATAAGAATTACATCAAAACGGTCATCATCGGTGTAGTTCAGAACATCGTACTGCAAACTATTATCATGATAGATGCGAGGTACATCAATTCCGTGAAGAAGCATATTTGTAATACAAAGTGTGTACGGGAAAGGCTTTTTTTCGATTCCGTATATTGAACTTGAATATTTGAGAACATCTTCTGCACTGTTTGTTTTGTCTTCCAGCTGTTTGAGCCAGCTTGTCAAAAATCCACCTGTACCACAGGCAAAGTCGGCAACTGTTTCGCCAAGCTTCGGAGCAATGCGTTCTGCCATAAATTCTGTTACTGCACGCGGAGTATAGAATTCTCCGGAGCTGCCTGCACTCTGAAGTTCTTTAAGAATGCTTTCGTAAATATCGCCAAAGGCATGGCTTTCTTCGTAATCGCCCAAATCGAGTTCATCAATTACACAAAGAACCTGTCGCAAAAGAACACCGTCTTTCATGTAGTTGTTGGCATCTTCAAAAACCGTTTTTACGATTGCTTTTTTTACAGGAGTTTCAGGAGTAACTTCAAGTTTTTTGAGTGTCGGGAAAAGTGTATTGTTAACAAAATCAAGAAGTGTATCTCCTGTCATTCCGTCTCCGGCTTTTTCTTCATGCGCCCAGGATGACCATTTGCAATTATCCGGAATAATTGATTTATAATCTTCTTCTGCAAATTCCCAATCGGCTTCTTTTGTATCGTAAACTTTCAAAAAAAGCATCCATGACATCTGTTCAATGCGCTGTGCGTCACCGTTAATACCTGCATCGTTACGCATAATGTCACGAATACGTTTTACAAAGTTTGAAATATTTGCCATTTTATATTTTCTCCAATTTTAATTGTTTAATTATTTAAGCTGCAAAATTATAAAGTTCTTCTTCAAGTTCTTTTATTGCATTAAAATACATATCTTTTCCGCCGAAAGCCTTTGCAATATTTGCAGGACTTCCAAACTGGCGGAATGGATTTGCATTTAATATAGAAGTTTCTTCTATTTGATATATGCCTTCATCTTTATATTTTTCAATAAGTGCATCCAAAACTTGTCTTGCAACCCCTGAATACTTGCTCAAGAAGTCTTTTTTCTGAACATTTTCTGCACGTTCTCGTCTTGTCAAAGGTTTCTTGTCAAACGCAACATGACAGATAAAATCAAAATCATCTACATCATTCATATTCTGGTCTGATTTGAGCATTTCAAGGTCAATACCGTGTTCTTTAAGAAGATCTGAAATTGCAACTTTCTTTTCTGCTTCTGACCATTTGTTGATAAAGTTATCAAGAGTTGAATACTCATCCATGATATTTGACTTTGTGTAATCGATTATATTTTCCTGACGAAGAAGTTTTCCGCTTGCATCATAAATTGATACAGTCTTTCCAAGAATTTCAACTTTACAACCGTTTCTATCAACAACAGGTTTTGGATTGCCGGGAACAGAAGGGTTATCAGCTGTGTCTTCGGCTTCTCCACCGTTTCCACCATTTTTACCAACAGGAGTTACACCGTCATCGCCGCCAAAATCAGGATGCTGTTCAATAGGGCCATCCCATTCAGGATCAGCAAAAAGTCTTGTTACATTACGGAAGTCCATAATAGTAAAGTACATTTTTCCTTCTTTTTCACGAATACGGGTTCCACGACCAATAATCTGCTTGAATTCTGTCATGGAACTAATCATTTCATCAAGAACAATGAGCTTAACCATTTTACAGTCGGCGCCCGTAGAAAGAAGTTTTGAAGTTGTTGCAATTACCGGATAATCAGAACTTACAGAAATAAAGTAATCAAGTTTGCTCTTTCCGTAGGCATCACTTCCTGTAATGCGGACAACATAATCAGGATTTTTTGCAACCATATCTGCATTCAGATTATTAAGTTCAATGCGCATTGCTTCGGCATGTTCTTCTGTTGCACAAAAGACAATTGTCTTTGCCATACGGTCTGTCTGCTTTAAGTATTTTGTAATTTCTTCTGCAACCTGATGCCGTCTGTCTTCAAGAATTATATTACGGTCAAAATCGTTATTTGTATAAATGCGATCCTCAATTTCATTTCCGAATTTATCTTTCTGACCTTTTGTCGGTCGCCATCCTTCACAAATATTTGTTCTGGCATTTATTACACGAAAAGGAGCAAGAAATCCGTCATCAACCCCTTGTTTTAAACTGTATGAATAAACAGGCTCTCCAAAGTAGTCAATATTTGAAACATATTTTGTTTCTTTTGGAGTAGCTGTCATACCAATCTGAGTTGCAGAACTAAAATATTCAAGAATTGCACGCCAATTTGAATCTGCTTTTGCACTTCCCCGGTGGCACTCATCAACAATAATCAAATCAAAGAAATCTTTTGAGAAAAGACTTTCAAATTTTTTTATACAGTCTTCTGATGATTCAATTTCATCTTCACTTTCTGTTTCGCCTGCCAACTGCTGATAAAGACTAAAATAAACCTGATAAGAACCAATTGTTGTTCTGTCATCTTTTGAAAAGTTTACCTTGTGAATTACTTTTTGAAGTGGCGCAAAATCCTGCTGAATTGACTGGTCAACAAGAATATTTCTGTCTGCAAGATAAAGAACTTTCTTTTTTAAACCTGTTTGTAAAAGTCTCCAAACAATCTGAAAAGCAGTATATGTTTTTCCTGTTCCTGTTGCCATACAAAGAAGCAGTCTGTTCTGTCCTTTTGCAATTGCACTCAAAGTTCTGTTTACCGCATTCCGCTGATAATAACGCGGTGGATAAGTATTCTGACCTGTATAGAATGGTTCATCAATTACTTTTTGTTCAGCAGGAGTGATTGCTTTTCCATTTTTATATCGTTCGATAAGTTCCTGAGGACTTGGAAATTGATCCATTGTGAATTGTTTTTCAAGTCCTGTTATATAATCGTGTTCGGCAAATCCGTCTCCGTTTGAACTAAAGGCAAAAGGAACATCAAGCATTTCGGCATAAGTTTTTGCCTGCTGAAGCCCATGACTGATTGAATGGCTGTTATCTTTTGCTTCTACTATAGCGATGGGAGTTCCGGAATTAAGGTAAAGTACATAATCTGCTTTTTTTGGTTTTTCACGGCTTACGATGTTGCCTTTTATGTTAATTTTTCCGTCTGTAAACTTTACATTCTGCTTTACAGGAGTTTCCATGGTAATATTCTGAACATTCCACTTTGCCAGAATTGCAGGTGTAATAAACTGCAATTTAATATCTTCTTCAGTCATCTGCTTTTTTGATAAAACCATACCGACTCCTATCTTCTTCTATATAGTAAGCGGAATTCAGTATACAACAAATTTTGACAAAATTCTATCAGTTATGAGATTTAAGGAATTCCTTATAGAAAACGGAATTGTTCCTTGTTCTTTTGAAGTTACTTTTGCAGGAATCTGAAAACCTTACTTTATCAAAGTATAACAATGAGTAAATATCATTTTGTGATAGCATTGAAACGTGTTTCATTATTATCATATTTAATTCTGAATTAGTTCCGCATATTGAGCAGGTTTAAAAATTAAAGGTTTTTTGATTTTTACATCGTCAAAATCCTTATCACCCGTGATTAAAACATCCGCATCTGATAATATTGCTGATACTAAAACAGGCAAATCTTTTATATCACGAATCTTTGGATATTTTTTTTCATCAATTTTATCTGGTGTTTTGAAATTTTCGTATTCCAGATTATCAAAAAAAGAATTCAATATTTCCATTTTGTCCGGGAACTTCTTTTCAAATACTTCCTTACATTCAGAAATTGTATAATCCGAAATGATTGCGGTATGTTTTTTAATTACATGTTCAAAAACAAGTGCCGCCTTCCCTTTGTGAAAAAGCATTGCCGAGATTACTACATTTGTATCAAGATAAATTCTCATGAGCTAAGAATTACTCCTTAATTCTTTTATGTAGTCCATGACATCTTCTTCTGTTTTGAATCCGGCTTTTTTTGCTTCACCTTTCATGCTTTTCTGAGCAGTTGCAAGAGCGACCTGTGAAGCATTTTGAACAAAAACCTTCCCTTTTTCTTCGAAGAAAAACAGTTTGTCGCCAGTCCTGAGATTTAAGAAATTCCTTATAGAAAGCGGAATTGTTACTTGTCCCTTTGAAGTTACTTTTGCAAGTTCCATATAAACCTCCTTACATTCCTTACTTATTGTAATACAAACAAGAAATATTGGCAACCTCTAAAAATTATATAAAAGTTGCCTTCAAATTTTACGGTAATAAAATCTACCTGCCGCAGATATTATAATTGATCTGGATTCGAACTTCCGCGACTGCGGAAGTTTTTTAATAATTTCCTTACAGAACTAGCCAACGCTAGTTGGCGTTACGAACCACACGCAAGCCGCAACTGCTGCCGCGGTCATACGGGTCGATGCTGAAACGGTAAGAAACAGCGCAGAAGCTGTCGAGGCTACCCCAGGAACCACCGCGCCGCACGCGGTAAGAGCCGGAAGCCGAACCCGCAGAGTCGGTCGTGCTGTTTATTGAACCTCTCAAGTCCCAGCACCATTCCCATACGTTACCGCTCATGTCGTAAAGTCCGTAAGCATTTGCCTGCTTTGTTTTTACTTCACGGGTTCCTGTGTCTTTTATATTTGATGTATACCATGCAACATCATCTACTGTATCACTTCCTGCATATGTGTAATTTTCTCCACCGCGGGCAAGGTATTCCCATTCTGCTTCTGTCGGAAGTCTGTAACCGTCTGCTGTAAAGTCGCAGGTTGCTGCATCCCATGCTGAATTACGAGATGTCGGTATACCTGAGTATTCAAGAGCAGAAAAGTTTACATCTTTTACTGTGTAGCAGGGTGTAAGTCCTTCTTTAATGGAAAGCTTGTTACAGTAAGCAATGGCATCATACCAGCTTACGTAATTTACAGGATTGTTAAAAACTGCATCTCCTGTAAGTTTAGTTCCGTTTGCGTCATAAGCGCTTGCTTTACTTGGGTCTGTTCCCATTACATCTTTGAATTCTCCGCGAGTTATTTCGTGGTCACTTACTAAAAGAGTTGGAATTGTGATTGCCCTTCCGCTTACAAATACTTCTGATTTTGGTGTCCAGGTTTCTTTTCCGGTGATTTCTGTACCTGCTATTTTTACAAAGACTGCTTGGGTAGAAGGTAAAACAGGAATTGCTTCTGTTTTTTTGTATTCACATACTGAACATGTATAAATTTTAACGCCTGCTTCTGTTTCTGTCGCTTCTTTTGTGACAACGCCTTCATTAAATGAATGGGCAGCTTCATCAGATTTTACATCGTGACCACAAGTTGCTGCGTGCCAGTGGCTTGTTGCGTCGCTTGTTCAGTCAGCTGAATATTTGTGTGTATGTGGTAAAACTGCAATACTTTCTGTTTTTTCATATTTACAAACAGTACAAGTATAAGTTTTGATTCCAGTTTCCGTTTCTGTCGCTTCTTTTGTTACAACGCCTTCACCGAATGTATGGGCAGCTTTGTCACTTACTTCTGAGGTATGTTCACAGGTTGCTGCATGCCAGTGACTTGTAGCATCTTTAGACCATTCTGTTGAATAAGTGTGCTCGTGTGTGTCAGTATCATTCTGACAACCAATCATTGCAAGTGCCAATATTGTTACAGCACCTGCCAAAAGCTTTGTAAAAGTTTTCATTTTCTTCCTCCAAAATTATTTATATTTAAACAAAAAAAGGCACACTCTTTATGCGGCTACATAAAGAATATGCCTTGAAATTTCTATATTATAATTTAAAAAAGAGACAGTTATCTTGAACAGAACAGAACAGAACAGAACAGAACAGAACAGAACAGAACATGTCGTGCTGCATAATCTAAATCTCCTTTTTATTTTATTAAGATTAGTTTATCATATAACAGAAAATTTAGCAACTTAAATTCAATTTTCTACAATCTTCCATTCACCGAGTGTGCGTTTTTCACTGTCAAAACTTACGCCGATTTTAACGAGCTTTTTGTCGTTGCCGTTTTTATCTTTTGTAACAGAATACGGAATTAAATATCCTTTTGAGTCAATCTGAGAAAGTGCTTCTTCTACTGTTCCGTCGAGTTTAAATTCAAAAACATAAACAGCGCTTTCTGTTTCTACAACCATATCACTTCGGCCGGCAGCACTTGTCTCTTCTGTTTTTACAACGTACGGCGTACACAAGCGCGCTATTAAATAGAACAAAGTTTTGTAGTGATTTTCGTTCTGCTTTTCTGCATTATACGGAATTGAAGACAAAAATGCTTTCATTTCTTTTAAGGCATCTTCAAGGCGGGCTTCGCGAAAGGCTCGTCCTAATTTCATAATAAATATATCATTTTGACTTACAAGTTCTGTTGCGTAATAAGGAAGCAAAGCTTTACAAAATCCATCCCGAACTTCATCATTTGGAAAACCTAAAACATATTCAGGTGAATCATATTTTTTTATTGTAAGGTATCCGCTCTGGTACAGCATTGGAACAGGGTCTGTCGCCGTTTCTGTCGGAGCGTCAAACATTTCAAGTGTTGCAGGAAATCCTTTGTCAAAACTTTCAGGATCCATATTATACTTTTTTATCAACCGAGTAAGAATTGTCGGTGTTCCTGTTGCAAACCAGAAGTTTTTTAATTCTTTTTTACTGAGCGCATTTATCAAACTGAACGGATTGTAAATGTCAGGTGACTTTTCTGTAAAATGATAACCGTCATATTTTTTTGTAAGACCTGCACACGCTTCGTCATAAGTCATATCGTTATTTTCTGCAAGCGCCTGGATTTCAGGCTTCATCTGTTCAAAAAGTTCTTCTTTTGTAATTCCGCAGATTGAAGCATATTCATTATCCATCGTAATTACATTAAGATTATTCAATTCACTGAAAATACTTAACTGACTGAACTTGCTAATGCCTGTCAAAAATACAAAACGCAGAATTCCGCCAATATCTTTTAACGGACTGAACAACTTTCGCATTTCCTGTTTTAAAACAAGCTGAAGTTCGGGGTTGTCCATTGTATCCAAAAGTGGTGCATCGTATTCGTCAACTAAAACTACAGGTTCTGTGCCTGTCTGTTCGTAAGCTGCTTTAAGGATTTTTTCAAAACGAGGACCCCATTCATATTCATTTGTATTCGTAACTTTATATATTTTTTCTAATTCAGAAAGTTTAAAATTCATATAAATCTGAAGAGATTTTAAATCTGTAAATTTATTTCCTGCAAAACTCAAATGAAAAACAGGATACTGCTTCCATTCTTTTTCAAGCTTTTCCATTGCAAGGCCGGTAAAAAGTTCTTTCTTTCCTAAAAAATAATCGCGCAAGGTCGAAATTAAAAGCGACTTTCCAAAGCGGCGCGGACGGCTCAAAAAATAAACGCGGTCGGTGTGTGTCATTTTATAAACAATGTCTGTTTTGTCTACGTAATAATAACCGTTTCTTCGTATCTGAGAAAAATCCTGCAACCCAATAGGAAAAAGTTTTAATTCTGCCATACGATTATTATATTACTTTACCGCAAGCAGTTCAATATAATCACGCTCGCCACTGGGCTTGAGTTGAATCTTTGGATTTTTATTACCCACTTACAGCCGATAACTGAAATGTCATTTTTTTTCTGCATACCAAGGAGAAAATAAAACTATGTTTCAATCATACATTCTTCAAAAGAATTTTTCTCGACTATTTTTGCTAATTTGAAATTTATTTTATTCATGTATCTCAAGCGGAAGTCCGTCGGGGTCAGAAAAGAATGTCATTTTTTTATTTGTAAATATATCAAATCGCACAGGTTCAGTTTCAATTCCTTTTGCATTCAGTTTAAGTGCAGAAATTGAAAGAGATTTAATCAGTCAGCGCACTCGTGAAGTTTTGGCGCGTAAAAAAGCAGAAGGAATCAAACTTGGCCGCCCTAAAGGAAGAAAAAATAATTTTCATTCTCTGGACGGTCTTGAAAAAAGAATAAATATACTTTACGAAACGGGGTTTTCAACAAACAAAATTGCAAAATTATTCGGAATCAGCAGAAATTCCCTTAATTCATTTTTAAAGAAAAAAAGCTCTTAATTCATTTAAATTAAAATTTGCACGAAACGCCCGCTGTAATTAAAGTTGCTTTTTGAGGATTAACAAGGTTCGCCATTCCCTGAAAATTAAAACTAAAATTCGTGTTCATTTTCCATTCTGAAGAAATTCCAAGATAATGAACTCTTTCGTCTTCTGAAGTTTTTGAATTGATGTAAGAAAAGGCAAAAGATGTCGTTTCGGTCGGTGAATAAGATAAAAAGCCGAAAATTCCAAAATCATTTTCAAGAGGTTTAATTAAACTTTCAGCGCGAATCATCAAAGTCTGCTCTTGAGTGTCGCCCCTAATTGTAAAATTCTTGCATAAAGAAGTTGAAATCTGCCATTCATCTTTTACAAACTCATCTTCAAATTTTACGGATGAACAAATATTGTAATCAAAGAAAATTGTTCCGTCCAAGGCTAAATACAATTCATTTGTATTCATTTTGTCTGATGAAATAAAACCGCCTTCCATATTTTCAATTACGACTGAATCAATTTTAAATTGCGCGCGGCTTCCGAATCTTCCGAAACTTCCGTTCAAAGCTGAATCTATCGGAGGAAGAACAATCGCTTCTATTGTAATAATTTTTGAAATCGGAGCTGCAAAACAAAAAGCCCAGTCACTTGTAATTCTTAAATCAGAAAGTGAAGATGATGAAAATGAAAACGAACTCATGTTTTGGTTTGAAAAATTCAATGAACTGTTTGAATTTTCAAGAAGTAACTTTTTGATTTCATCCGAAAGATTACTTTTGATTTTTACTGATGTAAATGAAAATGATGTGTCGGCTCTTTGCTTTTGATTTACAGGGTCACTTCCAAAAATCAAATCTCCGGCATTGTAAAAAAGTCCGTATCCCCAGGAAACAGGCTGTTTTCCGGCATTCATTCTTGCAGAAAAACCGTTAAACCACGGAAGTCGCGCTTTTACATAAGCTTTGCTCAAAGTTACAGTACCTGCAAAACCCGCTGTAGTATAATCGGTTTCGGGAACAGACAAAATACTGCATGTCGATTCCAGATATGCTTTTACAGAACTTGAAACATTTGCGTCCAGTTTTGCAAGAGTCTCGGCAGATGAATACCAGAATTTATTTTCTTCAAGAGATGCATAACCGCTTGAAAATGAAATTTTTCCGCCTGGGCGAACCTGTGCAAAAGATACAGAAATTGCCACAACAAAAACTGCAACAATCGAAACAATTTTCTTTATTACCATGAAAGTTCATCCCTGGAGAATTTGCTTTCCGGAATCGGCTCATCAAGTTTTATTTCTGTTATTTTCATTTTTGTAACGCTTGATTTTTTCAGAAGATTCTGCATTGTTCCTTCCATAAAAATATTGTATTTTCCGATTTTGTTTATTTTTGACATTGTACTTTCGCTCATTGCTTTTCCGCTTGCACTGTAAACAATGCATTTTTTTTCGGCAAAAGTTTTTTTATCTATAAATTTTTCCTGCTTCTGGTAAAGCTGCTTTTTTGTTTTTGCAGTCAGCATAACGTGGTAACATTCAGCGCCGTCAACAGTTTCTGTTCCCAAAAGTTCGCCGTTGTAAGAATCAAGAATTCCTTCTTCTCCTGTCAAATCTTCGTAAGTAAAATCAGAACCCATGACAGAATCTTTCAGCGCGCTTCCCTGCAGGCGGATAATTTCTTCTGCGTCAGGATAATAAAGATAAACAGAATTTTCCAGGCGAAGAATTTTTTGTCCACTGTCAGCCCCAGAAGTAATGATGATTAAAGTGTCACCGTTTTTTCTTCTGTAAGATTCAAACTCATTTTCGTTTGTTCCGAATTTATCTTTAACAGAAAGTGTTGCTTTCATATATGCAGTATTATAAGCAGCGTTTGCATCATAGCGGCTCATTATTTCTTCTACTGAAATTGAAAGTTCCTGACAAAAAACAGAAAACACTCCGATAAAAAAAATAGACATTCCCAAAATAATTTTTTTCATTTTAAAATCCTTATTTTTGAACACTTTTTTTGAATTTACAAAAAGCGTTATAATAACTTTAATTTTATATCACTAAAATTAAATCAACAATCTTTTTACAATCTTCTTAATTTTCTGCCCGCAAAGCTTCTGCCGGCTGGACTTTCAATGCCATTCTTGACGGAATCAAGCACGCAATGAATGCTGTTAAAAATCCTGTCAAAAAGAATTCAACATAGCGGCCGAACGAAAGCGACGGATAAAGCATAAGTTTTATATTAAAACCGCCCATCATTTCATAACCGGAACCTGCCAAATTAATTCCTGTTTTATTAAAAATGCTTACAATTATTCCGCCTAAAAGACAGCCTGCAAAAGCAGAAATTCCTGAAACAAATGCCGTTTCGAGCAAAAACATTCCGCGTACGCTTTTTGGTGTCATTCCAAGAGAAAGAAGCGAGCCGATTTCTTTTTTGCGCTCCATTACGCTCATCATCGTACTGTTGAAAATTACTGTCGATGCAAGAATAAAAAATATAAGCGCATAAATAAAATACATAAAATCACTCATTTCTATCATAGCGTACCAGGTTGTGCCTTTTGTCCACGGAACAATTTCAAGTCCGGAGAGTTCAGGAATTCCAGAAATTTTTTGCGCAAGATTTTCTACATAATTTTTGTCATCCCAGTTGTCAGAAAAAAGAAGAATTTCTGTTGCGTTTCCTTTCATACGTAGAAGTTTTGAAGCGGCATCAAGATTCATAAAAACGAATTTTCCGTTTAAGTCACCGTCAGAAAAACGCATAATTGCAGCGACGGTTACTGTGTAGCCGTTTGTTCCGCCGTTTGCCGTGCGTGCAATAAATGTAAATTTGTCGTTTGCGTGAAGATTAAAACTTTGTGCAAATTTGTCTGTAACAAGAACTTTGCGTTTGTTTTCTTCTGCGCTTTCATTCATAAAATTAAGCGAGCCTTCGAGTAAAATATTGTCTTTGTCAGAAAAATAATATTTGTCAGGAAAGTTTACTGCAATAAAATTTGCGGCTTCTGTTTCTTCATTTTTGTAAACTGCAATCGGTGTACGTATTCTTGCACGCGCTGCTGTCACTCCTTCGGCAAGGAGAGTTTTCTGCAAAACAGAATTTGTTTCAGGAATAAAAAAGTTCAGCGGTGTAATGCGTTCGTTTTCTGTGTAACGCGGATTTCGTATTCTTACAGCACCCGTTTCGTGGTGAACAATATTGTATTTCATGTCGTCCATTGAACCATATTCAAGCGACATCATAAAACAGATAAAAACTGAAACAAGAAAAATTGCTCCGCCAGAAAGAATTGTTCTTCGCTTGTTTCTTTGTATGTTTCGCCACGCCATTGATATGATTAAAGGCATTTGTTTTTTCATAAAATTATTTCTCCTGCATAAGTCACGAGATGCTAAAACAAGTTCAGCATGACACAGCCCTTTTAATTCTTTCTGAAAATTTCGGCAATTTCTTTTTTTGAAATTGAACGGGATGGAAAATACGAAGCAAAAGCCGCAATCAAAAGTGCACCAAAAATTATTTTTGCAAAGCCTGTAAAATTCCAGTCTGAACGGATAAGTCCCGAAATTCTGTAACCGATGTCAATGTTGCTCAGCATTTGTGTAAAATCAATTCCCACATTCACAAGCGGAATATTAACAAGACAGCCTGCAACCATTCCGATTACACAACCTGTACATCCGATTAAAACGCCTTCTGTCATAAAAAGACTTTTTATATAAAACGGAGTGTAACCCATCGCTTTGAGCATTGCAATTTCGTTTTTGCGTTCCAGAACAGACATAAGCATTGTGTTGCTTATTCCGACGGCTGCAACGATAAAAAGAAAAAGCATAATCAAACTTGAAATACCTTCATACATTTTTTGCACTGAAACAATATCTTCTGCAATTTCGTTCCAGGAGTAAAGTTTAACTTTTGAATCATTTTGAATTTCTGAAAAATCTTTTTTAAGTTTTTTTACATTGGAATTTACAGTGCTCATTCCGCCTAAATTTGTGTCGATTGCAGTAACTGCCCCTTCCATCTCAAGCATTTCGTTGATGTAAGCGATGTCCATAAAAATGTAACTGGCATTTACAGGCACATCAGGACAGTGAACAATGCCTGTAATGGGAACATCGATTGTCTGCATAAAACCGCCGCGTCCTTTGCACTGAATTGTAACATACCAGCCGGGCTGGGCTTTCATATCATCTGCAATCCAGCTACCGATTACCGCTCCGGTGCAGTATTCTTCGCCTTCTTCTTTTTTAAGCCAGGTTCCGCTTTCGATTTGTGAAGCTGTTTTAAAAACTTTTTCTGACTTTTTTGGATCAAGTGCGCACAGAACACCTGTTATACTTCCTGAAGTTTCAAAATATTCTTCGTTAAAATAAACTTCGCATGGAAGTAAAATTTCGGGCGTAAAGGAAATATTTTTTGAATCAAGAAAAGTTCCGATTTCTTTTGCAGAATTTTCTTCTATTAAATAGTCAAGCGGAAGAGTGTCGCGTTCTTTAAAATATCCGTCTGCAAAAAATTTTGCGCCCGAAGTTTCGTAGTCGATTAAGTTACGGGTACTTTCGTTATTCATTCCGGCCAGAAATCCGTTGAACACAATACTGAACATTACGCCAAACGCAACTGCACATGACGTAACAAGTGTGCGTCGTTTGTAACGGAGCATATTTTTAAAAGCTATAGAAACAAGCATTAGTTTTCTCCTGCAACTATTTTTCCGTCGCGGATACGAATTATGCGGCGTACGTTTTCCATAACCATTTTGTCGTGTGTAGAAAAAATGCATGTAATTCCGTGGTCGGCGTTCAGTTTTTTCATAAGCTCAATAATCATCTGGCTGTTTTTTGAGTCAAGGTTTGCAGTCGGTTCATCGGCAAGAATTACTGCAGGTTCTTTTACGAGTGCGCGTGCAATAGAAATACGCTGCTGCTGACCGCCCGAAAGCTGCATTGGTTTTCTGTCCTGCATTCCGCCAAGTCCGACTTCTTCTAGAATTTTGAATGAGCGCTCCTGCACTTCTTCTTTGGAAAATTTATTCAAAAGCTGCAGAGCCATTTCTACATTTTCCTGCGCGGTAAGAACCGGAATAAGATTATAACTTTGAAAAATAAATCCGATTTTTTCGCGGCGCACAAGCGTTTTCTGCATTGCGTTCATTACAGAAATATCTTCTCCGTCTACAAAAATTTTTCCCGAAGTAATTGTGTCAAGACAGCCGATTAAGTTTAAAAGAGTCGTTTTTCCCGAACCAGAAGGACCTGCAATTGCAGTAAATTCTCCGCGTTCAATATCTGCTGTAACGCCGTCAAGTGCAATTACATCCGGTGCAGCCTCACTTTTTGAAGAGCGTTTTGATTTTTGATTTGCAGAATAAATTTTATGAACATCGTGAATCTGTACGATTTTTGTAGACATGAAGTAACTCCGAAATTATTTATTGTTTTTAATTATAACTTAAAAAAAAAGATTGTGCCAAGAATTGTTCGCAATTTCTTAGAGCCATTTGGATTAAAAAACTCCTACGCGGCTTTTGGCAAATCTTCATTTTGCTGCTTGAGTAAATCGGCTTTGACGTAACAGCTTCCTTCAAGCCAATTTTCTGTATATTCCAATCAGGTAAGCTGTAACCAGCCTGATGTATGATTTATCAGTTGGAATTTCAAGATTTATTGTTCCAAGTCTTGTGTCAAAACGTCTTTCGCGTGTTCCAGAAAGATAGCCTTTGCGTTCTTCTGCAGCCTGCGCACCATATAGCAATTTTTCGTAATCTGTTGTATATTTATTTTGAGCCATTTAATTCTCCTGTTTTAGTTTTGTGGTAAAACCTATTTTGGAGTATTATATGGCTCTTTTCAATTACCTTCCGCAACCAAATTGCGAACTTTATTTTACACTATCTTTAATTTACAAAGAATAACTCCAGTACACAGGAAAGCAAACACTTTCAAAACCTGAATCATTAAAACCAATATCAACTTCGGCTTTAAACTCTCCTAAGTTTTCAACTGTATAACTTACTGCAGGTTTAAAAACATATTTTATATTTGAATTATCTTTATAAGATGAATTTAATGTTACTCCAAGTTCTGCTGCAATATTATCGGTTGCGTTCATTCCAAACAAAATGCCTGAATAAAAATCACTATCTGTTGTTATATAATCAAAGCCTACTGCAAAGTTATCATTTTCGTAAACAATGCTTGCATTAAAAAGATTTTTTCCTGCTACATCACAAAGTCCTTCTTCTTCATTGCTTGAATAACCTGCAAAAATCTGTAAACCATCCAACGGAGTTACTGACGCATAAAATCCAAATCCAAGTGAATCAGAATTTAATGGATTTTTTAATGTTGCAGCAATAGTTGCTTTATCAAAAAGATTATACTCAGCACCTATACCAAAATTGAATAAAGTTTTTTCATCTGTTTCTGAATCTGTTTTAGAGAAAAAATTTGCTTCTGTTTCTGAAAACGGAACAGTAACTGCGAGAGTCAGATTTTCAATTCCGTCGAATGAAAAAGTAACTCCGTCGCTGCCAAGATTTCCTGAAGCAATATTGTCATCTTCTACAAATAGATAAGAACCTGTAGCAAATGTGTCTGCACTAAAACCAACTGAAAATCCGTTTATTGGTCTGAATACTGTGTACCAGTCAAAATCTTCTGAAGAAAACAACAATGACTGTGGTAAACCATCTTCATCAGTTGCAAGAACTATTTTGGCATCAATTCCGGCATCTACTTTTTCCGAAGAAAATTCTGCTTTTACTTCATTGTATGCGCCTGCAAATGTTGAAGAATCTTTAGAAACGTTTACGATATCACTTCCAATTTCATTTGAAAATGTAAGTGAAGGAGTATTTTCATTTGTAAAAGCAGAAAATACACAAGCCGAAGTTACTGCAACTACAGTAACGATTTTTTTTGAAAGATTCATTTTATACCTTCCTATTAGTTTTTTATAATTATAGTTAGCATACGCTAACTTTATTTAACAATTTATTCTTTTTTTCAAAAATTTTTTAACCTAATGCTACATCAAGGATTAGCATAACAGTAAAACCAAGCGCAAAAAATATTGTTCCTAAATTAGAATGTTTTCCCGCTGACATTTCCGGAATAAGTTCTTCAACAACTACGTAAATCATCGCACCTGCCGCAAAACTTAATAAATATGGAAGAATCGGTATAAAAAACTGAGCTGCTAAAATTGTAATAATAGCAGCAATCGGTTCTACAATACCGGACAAAGTTCCAAATATAAATGCTTTTCCCTTTTTCATTCCCTCAGAATGAAGTGGCATTGAAATAATAGCACCTTCAGGAAAATTCTGTATGGCCATTCCAATAGAAAGTGCAAATGCACTTGCCAAAGTAATAGAGCTAACTCCTGATAATCTGCCGACAAACAAAATTCCAACTGCCATTCCTTCGGGTATATTATGAAGTGTTACAGCTAAAACTAACATAGTTGTTTTTTTTAACTTCGTTCTAACGCCTTCAGGTTCATCACTTCCCAAATGCAAATGAGGAATAGTTTTATCAAGAACGAGCAGAAATAAAATCCCACTCCAAAATCCGATTATTGCAGGAATAAACGACCATGATCCCATAAAATCAGACTGTTCAATTGCAGGAATTAAAAGACTCCAGATAGATGCTGCAACCATTACTCCTGCCGCAAAACCTGTTAATGCTCTCTGAACTGATAAACTCAAATTGCGCTTCATAAAAAGTACACAAGCAGAACCGAGAGTTGTTCCTACAAATGGGAGCAATATACCTTGTAACACTTCGACAGACATAATACCTCCCTTAAGTAAGCGTAATTATTGTTTTATTTTCATTACATTTTTGAGGAACACTTGCTTTTTTCACTGCATCCCGAACAACCGCAACAGCATGCAGGCGTTCCATTTTTCTTGGCGCTAATTTTTCTTCTCACAAAAAGAGTAACAGAAAGTGAAAGCCAAATTGTCAAAATCAAAATACAAATTATTGTCGCAATCATTTTTATTCCTCCATTATCTTTTTATACTCACTTCCAGACTCTCGCCTTTTTATTTTTGACTTTTTTAACTGTATCTGGATTTTTATAAGTGTTTAGTTTATCAAAATTCCAGAAAAGAGATTCTGGGCAACATCAGGGTGACAGTAGTTGTCCAGAATCTCTTGTTTATTTAAACATTCATTTCCTTATACGGATTTTTTCTGAAAACGGCATACAAAATTACCGCCAGGAAAATAAATGCAAATACCGTTCCGACTCCGAATGCGCCGTGTACAAAAAGCATTCCGAGCTGGTACACAATCAGTGTTACAACATACGCAAAAATATTCTGGAACAAAATTGCAAACCAGAACCACTTGCGGCTGTTGAGTTCGCTTTTCATTGTTGCGATTGCGGCAAGACACGGACTGTCCAAAAGATTGAAGAGCAAAAAGCTGAATGCTGCGATTGCTGTCGGGAACCATTCAGAAACTGCAAGTCCAACCGCATTTCCGTCTTCTACAAGCTCTTCTGAAACATTTGCAAGAACGCCCATTGTTGTAACGATAGCTTCTTTTGCGCTGAATCCCGAAAGTGAAGCTGCAGCTGCCTGCCAACCGCCTTCTGCTCCGCCGAATCCAAGCGGAATAAATATGTAACGAAGAACGCCGCCGATTTTTGCAAGAATTGAATCGCCTGCGTCCACTAGTCCAAAGTGACCGTCAGAAATTCCGTAGCTCGAAAGGAACCACATTACAAGACATGCAACAAACAAAATTGTTCCGGCTTTAACAAGGAATCCTCTGAGGCGTTCCCAAGTGTGAAGCAAAACAGTTTTTGGCTCAGGGAAGTGATACTGCGGAAGTTCCATAACAAAAGGAGCAGCCGGACCGTGAAAGGCCTTTGTCTTTTTGAGCATAACAGCCGCAAGCAAAACTGCAGCAACTCCGGTAATGTACATAACAGGAGCCAGCCACGAAGCACTTGTGTTTGTAAGACGGCTTCCGATTACAGCAGCCATCAGTGCAATTACAGGAAGTTTTGCTCCGCACGGAATCCACGTTGTTGTCATGATTGTCATGCGACGATCGTTTTCATTTTCGATAGTGCGGCTCGCCATAATACCAGGAATTCCGCAGCCCGAAGAAATCAAAAGCGGAATAAAAGATTTTCCTGACAAACCAAAACGACGGAAAATTCTATCCATTACGAATGCAATGCGAACCATGTATCCGCAGTCTTCAAGAATTGAAAGCAGCAGAAACAAAACAGCCATCTGCGGCAAAAATCCAAGCACTGCACCAAGTCCGCCCAGAACTCCGTTAACAAGACAATCAATCAAAACAGGATTTGCTCCGGCATTTTCAAGCGCAGTCTGAGTTCCGCCCAAAATCCATTCACCGAACAAAACATCATTTACCCAGTCTGTTCCCATTGTTCCAAAACCGGCACCGGTTGAACACCAGTAAACGAGCCACATTACAGCAAGGAAAATCGGAAGACCAAGAATTCTGTTTGTAACAACGCGGTCAATTTTATCAGAAAGTGTTAATTTTTCTTTGTTCTTTTTTACAACTGTTTTTGCAACAAGCTTTTGAATATATTCATAACGCTGGTTTGTGATAATTGATTCTGAATCATCATCAAGTTCTTTTTCGCAGTCTTTTATATGTTCTTCGATATGCGATTTTTCTTCTGCAGAAAGATTCAGTTTTTCAAGAACTTTTTCATCGCGTTCAAATACCTTTACTGCAAACCATCTTATCTGATTTTTGTCGACCTTACCCTGAATTGATTCTTCTATATGGGCAAGTGCGTGTTCAACAGAACCTTTGAATACGTGAGGCTGTTCAACTTGATTTTTTTCACTTGCAGCAAGAACAGAAAGTCTTGCAGCATCTACAGTTGAGTTTCCTTTAAGAGCGCTGATTGGAATTACTTTGCAGCCGAGAGCTTTTGAAAGTTCAGCAAAATTTATTTTATCTCCGTTTTTGTTGACGACATCAATCATGTTGACTGCCATAACAAGAGGAATTCCTGTTTCCAAAAGCTGGGTTGTAAGATAAAGATTGCGCTCGATATTTGTTCCGTCTACAATATTTAAAATTGCGTCGGGTTTGTCTTCTACAAGATAATTTCGCGTAACAATTTCTTCTGGTGTGTACGGAGAAAGAGAATAGATTCCAGGCAAATCCTGAATAATTACATTTTTGTCTTCCTTGAATTTTCCTTCTTTTTTTTCTACAGTAACGCCAGGCCAGTTACCAACATACTGATTTGATCCTGTAAGCGAATTGAAAAGTGTAGTTTTTCCGCAGTTTGGATTTCCTGCAAGAGCAATTTTTATTTCTTTCATTTTTTCCTCACTTAATTTATCCAACAATTTCTACGTCAAGAATGTTTGCGTCATCTTTACGAAGCGAGAGTTCAAATCCGCGGACTGTGACTTCAACCGGGTCACCAAGAGGAGCAACTTTCCTGATGTAAAGTTCACAACCTTTTGTAATTCCCATGTCCATAATACGTCTTTTCAACGCACCTTCACCACCGATTGCCGTTACACGAACGGTGCTCTTAACTTTGCAGTCTTTTAATTTCATATACACTCCTAATAAATCCCGTTTTAATTAACCAGATTTACAATAATCTTTTGAGCCAAATCTTTTGTGATTGCAAGATGACTTTCTTTGAGATTTACAATTACATCGCCAGAATGCTGTGAAATTACAGAAAGAACTGTTCCGGGAACAAAACCAATATCGCCCAAATGTTTTTTAACTTCGGAATTCCCGCCGGTTTTAAAAATCATTACTTTTTCGTTCGAATTTGCCATAGATAAAGGCATCATTTTGTATCTCCAATATTTGTTATATAAAGCATTCCTTAGTTAGTTTTTCCTAACCTTATACAGTTATATATAACTAACTGAGTAAAAAATGTCAAGATGTAATAAAAAAAAACACGAGTTTCAGGTCATTTATTCAACGAACCAAAACCCGTAATGAAAACTTATTATATTTTTTATCCTGCTTTATTAATTATTGAATTTGAAAGCATTTTGGTTCCTGAAATTTATTTCTCCAAATCTTTCATTACATCGCTTAGTTTCATAGTTTTTAATTTGTCTTCCAGAGTTTGCGTCAATAATTCAAGGCGAAAATCCAAAGCATTGTGAATGTGCCCGCCGACAGGACATTTTGAATTGGGATTTTCGTGAAAATTGAAAAGTTGTTTTTCGTCGCAACCGGCAGCTTTATAAATATCGTATAAAGAAATTTTTTCTGGCGGAATTAAAAGTGACGCGCCTCCGGTTCCGGCTTTTACTTCAACAAGATTGGCGTTTTTTAACCGTAAAAGCATTCGTCTTATGATTACAGGATTTACACCGACACTTCCTGCAATAAAATCTGATGTTACTTTGTAATCGTTTTTAAAATATTCAATACACAAAAGTGTGTGAACGGCAATTGTAAAATCTCTTGAAATCTGCATTCTTCCATTATACATTATTTTTGTTGTAACTTCAATAATTACAATTTTTTATTAATTTTTTTTAGTTGTAACTATTGACACTACAACAAAGCAGTATTATATTTCAGTTGTAATCGCAAAGGTTACAACAACTGCGCGGCCGGCGGTAAACTTAATTTCAATTATAACGAGGTAAATTATGACAAAGACAAATGTAAAACTCAACAAAGGTGAAATCACTGTTTTCGATTTTGGCGGAACAAAACTCCATGCTTACAAAACAAATGATGCGCTTTGCGATGAATCTTTTTTGATTGAAGGTACAAACAGCATCGTTGCGCTTGAACTTCCGGCTTTTCACGAAAATCTGTCTGAATTCAAAAACTATATTAAGACACTTTCAAAACCACTTACAGATGTAATTATTTCATGCCATCCGAGTGGAGCAGATTATTTTGAAGATGCAAAAATTCATATGGCAGGAAATACAGTCCGTGCGCTTGGAGAAAACGGCGGAATTATGGGCTTAATCAAAAACTTTACAGTTGCGTTCGGAAAATCGTTTGATGAAAAACTTCCAAAACCAGTTGCAAATCTTAACATCGGCGAAAACACAATCGGCGGAATAAAATTCATTGTAACAGAAAACGGCGACGGAACTGACATTGAAATTCCTTCAATCAATTGCGTTTACACACATATGCTCGGCGCAGACGTTCATTCAATTCTTGCAGGAAGCGGCCACATGGATGCAGTTATTTCTCAGCTCGAAGGTTATAAGGCAAAAAATTACGCTCTTGTTCTTTCAAGCCATTACGAACCAGAAGAATTAAGTGCCTGTGATACAAAAATTGCTTATGTAAAAAAAGCAAAAGAACTTTGTTCAACATGCAGCGATTCAAAAACATTTATTGAAGAAATGAAGAAAAACTTCCCGTCATATTCAGGAGTAAACTATCTTGAAATGACAGCCGGAATGTGTTTTGCTTAAACTCTGAAAGTCCAAGTCCGGTTTTGGTTTTTGCAATCATTGCCGGATTTTTGGAATTATATTCCGAAGGTTTTATGACACAAAGCGAAAGACAATTTTTTTTGATAAAAGAATTGATTTCAGAAAAAAATGAATACAAAAATATTCAGATTCCTTCAGATGATGCTCAGCAGAAAATTCTTTTGCGTTCACTGATGAATATACGGGAAGCAAAAAATGCAGATAAAAACTTTTTGGAAATTCAAGATGAATATTTGCAAAACGAATTAATGCAAAAAGGAATTACCGACATCAATACACTTTCGCCGGTTAAAAAAAATATTTATCTTTGGAAAGGTGACATTACAACATTAAAATGCGATGCAATTGTAAATGCTGCAAACAGTGCAATGACAGGCTGCTATGAACCGTGCCATTCCTGCATCGATAACTGCATTCACACATTTTCAGGAATTCAGCTGAGAGCAGAATGTGATTCTCTTATGAAAAAACAGGGGTTTTTGGAACCTACAGGAAATGCAAAAATAACAGGTGCTTATAATCTTCCATGCAAATTTGTAATTCATACAGTCGGTCCGATAATAAAAAATTCTGTAACAAAAAAAGACTGTGAACTTTTACAAAGCTGTTATCGTTCCTGTTTGAATCTTGCAAAAAAAAATAATTTACAAAGCATTGCATTCTGCTGTATTTCTACAGGAGTTTTTTGTTTTCCAAATGAAAAAGCAGCTCAAATTGCAGTAACAACAGTCAAAGAATTTTTAGCAAAAGAAAAATCACAAATGAAGGTGGTATTCAATGTGTTCAAAAATGAAGATTACGAAATCTACAAAAAATTATTCAGCTTGTCCGCAGATTAAAGAATTATTGAATGAATGTGATTCTGTCCTGATTGGAGCAGGAGCCGGACTTTCTGTTTCTGAAGGATTTTCTTACAGCGGAAAACGGTTTGAAAAATATTTTTCTGATTTTAAAAACAAATACGGTTTTTCTGATATGTATTCCGGCGGCTTTTATCCTTATAAAACTTTGGAAGAATATTGGGCATACTGGAGCCGTTATATTTTTGTAAACCGGTTTAACGAAAGTGAAAAAGGAAACGGTGTTTATAAAAAACTTTTTGAACTTGTAAATAAAAAAGATTATTTTGTTATAACGACAAATGTTGATCATCAGTTTCAAAAAGCAGGATTTGATAAATCAAGACTTTTTTACACTCAGGGAGATTTTGGTCTGTTCCAGTGTTCTGTTCCATGTCACAAAAAAACTTATGACAACGAAAAACAAATTCTACAAATGGTTGAACAGCAAAAAGATTTAAAAATTCCTTCTGAGCTGATTCCAAAATGCCCGGTATGCGGGAAACCTATGACAATGAATTTAAGAGTCGACAACTCTTTTATAGAAGATTCTTTTTGGGAAAAAGCCGCCGCACGATATTCCACTTTTATTGAAAAACACCAGAACAAAAAAATTCTTTTTCTGGAACTGGGCGTTGGTTTTAATACACCCGGAATAATAAAATATCCGTTCTGGCAGATGACTTTACAAAATCCCGTGTCGCATTATGTGAGCATCAATAAAGGTGAATCTTATTGTCCGACAGAAA
Source organism: Treponema peruense (assembly GCF_016117655.1). Taxonomy (NCBI): domain Bacteria; kingdom Pseudomonadati; phylum Spirochaetota; class Spirochaetia; order Treponematales; family Treponemataceae; genus Treponema; species Treponema peruense. The sequence continues at coordinate 181,790 of NZ_CP064936.1, read as the reverse complement.
TTCAAAACCGCAGTTTTTGCATTGATGAAGATATCGGAAAAGTTTTGGAAAGATTGTAGAAGATTGCTCCTTGTAGAAACAGGTTGCTATAAGCTTAGAAAGCATCGATCCAGGTCAGTTCAGTTTCAAGAATTCTGGTGGAAGTTTATCGCAGAGCCATACTTTTTCATTTCCGATGTAAAACTTTTATATCGCCTAATGAACCACTGATTTTTCGTACTGTTTGATATGTATATGCAACACTATTACCTGCTGTAAAGGTTTCCTCTTTCACCCATCAGAGTATCTCCTTTTGTGAATTAACATAACTGATAAAGTTTTCAAAAGGCAGAAAAGGCTGTTCAATATTTGTAAAAATATATCGTCCAAGATTTTCTGTAATGTTTTTATCAGACTGAACTTTTGTTGTTCTTGAATAGGGGATAGAAACTATGTTTGCACCCATTTCTTTGTAAGGTTTTCTAAGACTTAGAATTGCAGTCGGCTCAAGCTTTTTAAGTAATTCATCATATCCTTATATAGCAATACCTTCAAGCAAAAAAAATTCATTTTATCCGCGTGCACTTCTTTTAAAGGCAAAGTCTTTTTATCTTAAACAAAAGTTTTCTGACTGTATTGAAATATTGCAGAACCTGGTAAATAATCCTGAATTTTCGGCAGAAGCATGGAACAACATTGCAATTTGCAACGAAGCTTTTGGTAACAATGAACGAGCTGAAAAAATTCCAGAAAAACTATTCAATCTCTTTATTTCTAATATCGGATGCGACCCGTTCAGCACAGCAACATACGGACTTTATCTTTTTCGCGTAAAAAATGATGCAACCAGAGGAGCTGATTATTATACAAAAGCCATGAAGCTTGCAAAAAATAATGATCTTTATCAGGAACTTTTTTCAAATGCCGGACGGAACTTGCCCTTTATTATAGTCGAAATAAAATGCAAAAAAGAAGCAAAAGACGAAGCACAACAAATTATAAAAAAATGTCCCGCAACACTTCCCTGGTATAAGAATACTGCCAAAAAAATTCTCGCCGAGTTTTAGTCAAAAACACGCCGAGAATTCACAAAAAACGCGCCGTAAAACCATAAAAATACGCCGAGGATTTTACATAAACTCGGCGTGTTTTTGCACTGTGCAAAATTATCGTTTTTTATCATGTAAAACGACATCTTAATGCTTTATCTTATACCGCGTGCATGATAGGTATTGACTGGTATAAAAAATCAAAGAGTGACAAAAAAGTATTTCAGTATATTGAACAACTGAAAAATATTGATATGAACTAAGTAGATTTACAGGATATCATAAAAGTAGAGGCTTCTTTCAATAATGAGTGAGGCTTCTTTTAGTTTTGCTTATGGGTTTGAAGTGGAATAAAAGCAACGCTTGTTTTTTCTACAGCCTCAATAAATCAGCATGAGTTCCGGTGCGTGAAAGCGTAAGAATCAGTTCCGTCTTGTTCTTTATGTAGACCAGAATCCAGTCCGGCTGAATGTGCAGCTCCCGGAATTTCTTCAGTTTCCCTTTCAGCTGGTGATCGCAGTATTTTTCGGGGAGCTTTTTGCCGCTTTTCAGCCATTCCAAAACTTCTGTAAGAGCATTCATGTCAAGATGTCTCTTTTCTGCAAGACGAACATCTTTTTTGAACGATGATGTATAAATCAGTCTATATGTCATGGTTTGTACTCTGGCTCATTCTCTGCTACAGCAAGCATGTCATTCATCATTTCCTTTACAGAATCATACCTTTTCGCCTTGATTTTTCCCTTGCTTATGTCCAGCGCCTCCTTGCAGGCCGCAAGTGTTTCGTCGTTGTATTCCTCTTCCGCCCTGATTTTAAAAGGAATCGTCCGCGTGCGGTTCACCGCCTTGATGAAAATATTGATTGCGGTGGAAATGTTCATTCCCATTTTTGCGCAGATTGAATTGAAAGTGTCCTTGTCGCTCTGTTCCACATTTACAGTTATTGCCGCCATTTTTGTCCTCAATATATTGTAGTTTACTAATATAAAAATATTTTATATATATAATATAAGATATTACTGTTATAAATGCAAGGAAATTCGGTGCAAAATTTGAAATTTCATAATTTTGCCATTGCCGTGCTCCGACACTACAATCTCCCGTGTCATTTCCTGTCATAATCCCGCGGCGTTTTCAACACAAAACTGCGATTTGTGATACAATTGCAACTAATCTCTCAAATCTTCAGAACCAGAGAAGGTAAAAAAATGTCGGCAGGAAAAATCTTTCATAAAACATTCATCTGGTGCAAAAAGGAAATTATCTTTTGCATCACATTTTTATTCGCGCTCGTTTCAATGTTTTTTGTAAAGCCGGATGCAAAATATATTTCGTACATCGACTTTGGGACGCTTCTGACTCTTTTTTCGCTGATGGCTGTAGTTTCAGGCTGGCGGAGGACAGGACTTTTCGACGCTCTTGGAAAAACCGTCTGCCGCAAAGTTCACAGTCAGCGCGGACTTTGCCTTACGCTTGTTATGCTTTGTTTTTTCACAAGCATGATTATTACAAACGACGTGGCGCTCCTTACATTTGTTCCGTTCGCGATTGTCCTTCTTTCAGGAACGAGCGGTTTTCTTCTATTATATACCGTCGTTCTTCAGACTCTTGCGGCGAACCTTGGAAGCATGATTACGCCGATTGGAAATCCGCAGAATATATTTTTGTTTTCAAAAATGCCGCTCGGCACAGTCCAGTTTATGAAAATTCTTTTTCCGTACACATCGCTTTCTTTTGTGCTTCTGATTTTTTCAACCCTGATAATAAAAAATGAAAAAACGCAGATTGAACAGCAGGAAGCCAAAGCTGAAAGCACTAGTTGCACAGGAAAAAATATTCTGTACACTGCCCTTTTTATATTGTGCCTGCTTTCAGTTGCGGACGTAGTTCCAAAATGGGTGGCGGCAGTCCTTGTCGCGCTTTGCGTTCTTGTTTCCGACCGGAAAATTTTCTGCAATATCGATTTTATGCTGCTTCTGACATTCACGGCGTTCTTCATTTTCACAGGAAACATCGCGAGGCTGGAAAGTGTGAACACTTTTCTAAAACGGATAACCGGAGGAAACGAATTTACCGCAGGCCTTGCGTTCAGCCAGTTGATAAGCAACGTTCCCGCAACACTTTTGCTTCATCCGTTCGCGCAGAACACAAAGGAGCTTCTGCTTGGCGTAGACATCGGTGGCCTTGGAACACCGGTGGCATCTCTTGCAAGCCTTATAAGCCTAAAACTCTACACGCAGGAAAAAGGCGGCACCGGAAAATTCCTCGCAGTCTTTACGCTGATGAACATTATTTTTCTAGCCGCCCTCTGCGCAATGAAAGCGATTTTAAAAGATTGACGGAAAGAAAAAATGGACACATTGAACGCAGAGCAAAGAAGCCTGAACATGGCAAAAATCCACAGCAAGGACACAAAGCCCGAAGTCTTTTTAAGAAGCGCGCTCCACAAAGCCGGATTCAGATTTAGAAAAAACGACAAGCGGTATTTGGGAACGCCGGACATTTTTCTTCCGCATTACAACGCAGTTATTTTTATACACGGATGTTTCTGGCACGGACACAAGAACTGCCGGCTTTTCAGGTTGCCAAAAACAAATGTTGAATTCTGGAAAAATAAAATTGAAAGGAATATTGCGCGCGACAAAAAAGTGATTTCAGCCTATCTTGACAACTGCTACAGAGTCGCTGTTGTCTGGGAATGTTCAATAACAGGAAAACAAAAGGAGCAAAAACTTTCAAAAGTGACGGAAGAAATTTCCCTGTGGCTTGAAGAAGATTTAACAGAAAACTACAGGGAATTTTAAAGTTTTTATTTTTGTCCAAAGCAAATGTGAGCCATCCGTTTCTTTTTTGGACGTTTATCGCGTAAAAATACTGTCAAGGAAGCCTTGAATGCAGCGTTTTTTTGGAAACTTCAAGGCTCACGACAATTTTTTCCACAAGATTTTTTGCGGTTGTAAGAGTTTCCGTCTTGGCTTCAATAAAACCGCTTTTTCCGTCGAGCGAGCCTGTTCCAATAAGCTCCAGTTTCGCCTCATGATTTTCAAGGCTGATTTCGGCGCGGTAAACTGCGGAAGGCTGACCGTTCACTCCGGAATATTCCGCGGAATTCTTTCCGGCGTCTTTTGGATAGAATTCGTTGTAGTCAAAGCTTTTGTTCACTTCCGCAAAAACAAAATATTTTTTTCCTTCCTTAAGCTGAATTTTCCGAGAAACATCAAAGCTGCCTTTTGGAGTAGCCGAGCTTAACGCATCCATCTCATTCTTTGATTCCGGAACGTAGAAATTTTCGCAGGAATGATACCACACAGGAAGCGATTCCGGGCGGCCGCCTTTGGGCGCGAAAATCCATTTTTTCTTCGAGGCACTTTTTGTGGCAAAAATTGTCCGGCTGAAGTTTCCGTCCGAATCCTGAATCCACAGCGCAAACTGCGGCGGAAATTTTCCCTTCCATTCGCCGCCCGGAGTTACAAGCACCCTAACCTTTGCAGTCCGATTTTCAGAATTCTCTTCCGCCCAAACCTGCTGAAAAACCAGAAGCGCAAAAGCCGCTACAAAAATTTTCTTGATGATTGATTTTAGAATCATAGTTTTCTCTTGTTTTCTAATTTACAAAAATATTTTCCGCCCACATACTGATAAAACGTTCTGTAAACGGCTCGGAATTTTCCCAGTATTCAACCTCCGACTTGCGCGAAATCACGGACTGAAGACAGCCCCAAAGTCCGAATACAAGAACACCGACATCCAGCCGGGGATTTTCAGAACGCGCCACTCCTTCTGCAATACAAAGCTCAAGAAGTTTTTCTCCAGTGCGGTTGCAGACATAAAATTTTTCAGTTTCTTCCGGCGGAAGATTCACCGCGGATTTTATTTTTTCCATCACAAGAGAGGCAACCCGCGGATTTTTAAGACTCCAGTTGCGAAACGCCCTGATTGCGGCAAGAACCTTTTCCTTTGAAGAAGCGGCTTTTTCCGCGGCGGCTTCAATAACCGAATTTATCTGGTTCAGACAGTCCAGCGAAATCGACTGAAAAAGGCAGTCCTTGTCCCTATAATAATGATAAATTGCCGTGGCTGAAACGCCGCACTTTTTGGCAATTTCCCTCATTCCGATTTCCTCAGGTTCTTTTTCCATTAAAAGCTCAAGTGTCCGCTTTTTTATGGAAGAAACCAGCTCAGGATTCGCATTTCTCATAATTCTTCCGCCTTTTATAATGTAACACAGATAACTTAACAATGTTATATAAAATAATCAATAGTTTTTTTTATCGGCACGCTTAAGCGTTTGGTGATAAAACTTTTAATAACGACATGGCATAAAAAGTTTCAGCACAGAATCAGATTGAGTTCTGCATCCCGGCAAATTCCAATCGTAAATCAGCCGTAAAATTTTACGCTTGAAAATACACTTGTTTTCAATTACATTTTCCTTATTATGAATGATGAATCAAACCGAATCCGAGAAAATAGAACTTTAGAATTTAAAGAAGATTTAACCAACACATTTCTAAAAACTGTAAGTGCCTTTTCTAATTATGACGGCGGAATTATTCTATTCGGTGTGAATGACTGCGGAATCCCTGTCGGTCTTGGAAATCCCAAATAGACTTGTCTTGATATTGAAAATAAAATAAACGATTCCATACATCCGCAGCCAGATTATTCTCTTAAAATTGACGGGCAAAATAAAACCGTTGAGCTGAAAGTGAATGCAGGAAAAAGCAAGCCATACACATACAAATCAAAGGCATACAAGAGAAACGACACAACCACCATCGAAGTTGACGAGCTTGAATTTTCTCGTCTGGTATTGCAGGGAAAAAATATAAGATTCGAACAGCTTTCAAGTGAAAATCAAAATCTTAAATTTTCTGTTCTTGAAGAAAAATTGATTCAAAAAATCGGAATAGACAGACTGGACAAAAACATCTTAAAAACCCTGAACCTTTTTTCTGACTCTGACGGATTTAATCACGCGGCGGAATTGCTTTCTGACTCCAACGATTTCCCCGGAATTGACATCGCAAAATTCGGAGAGTCCATCAGTGTCATTCAAAAAAGAGCGACTTTTGAGCACGAGTCAATTCTGAAAGAACTTTCAGAGGCTGTGAACGTTTACAAAGATTTTTATCAATATGAAGAAATCAACGGAATTGAGCGAAAAAAAATCGAGCGTATTCCGGAAAATGCATTCCGCGAGACTTTGGCAAATGCACTGATTCACAGAACTTGGGATGTGAATGCGCAAATCCGGATTCTAATGTTTGACGACAGAATTGAAATAACATCTCCGGGCGGACTTTCTTCAGGCATTTCTGAAGAGGAATATCTAAAAGGAAATGTTTCAATCTTACGTAATCCGATTATCGGAAACGTTTTTTACAGGCTTCATATTGTTGAGATTCTTGGAACAGGAATTCCGAGAATCAACGAGGCGTACAGGAATTCAGCAAAAAAACCACGGTTTGAAATCTTTGAAAATTCTATAAAAGTTACGCTCCCTGTAACTGATGTTATGGATTTAACGAAAGATGAGAAAACTGTGCTTGCCGTTCTAAGCAAAAATATTCCTCGGCAGATTAGCGGCATTTCAGCTTCAGTTCCATTCGGAAAATCAAAACTGACAGAACTGCTAAAATCTCTTGAATCAAAAAATTACATCACAATTCAAGGAAACGGCCGCGGAACAAAATACTGCAAAAACTAGAAAAATGAGCAATACGCTACGTAAAATTTTACGCTTGTTTTATGATTATTTTCAGCTACATTTTCCTTATTATGAATGATGAATTCTTGCCGGCGACACTTACGTACAGCAGACTCTTGTAGCCCCGCTTTTTACATATAAAAGTGTTTTTGACGGCCTGACACGCCAGGAGCAGACAGTTTTCAAAAAACTGATAGAACGAAAAAGCCGCAGCCAGATTACAAAAGAACTGAATATTGTCGAACGCTCGCTGGAAAATTACCTTTCCAAAATTTACCAGAAAACAGGCTGCAAGAACCACGAAGAACTGATTAAAAAGTTCGGTGAGTGAAATGAGGAATAAACACGACTGGAGGCAAGGAAACGGAAATGGAAATTAGGCTTGAAATTCCGAGGTGAAAAATCAATTTTTTACAAAAACATTGCCATATAAACTGGTAAATAAATTATGCCGTTTTCTTCCTTAAAATCTGAGGTGTGAATGACAAAACATTTATCGGTATATTCTGCGAATTTTTTCCTAAACTTGTTAAGCGAAGAAATTGTATAACGCTTTGAGGATTTTACTTCGATTCCCTGAATGTTGTGACGCGAAGTAACCTTATTTTTTGTAATAAGAAAATCAATTTCCATGCGGGAAGCAGAATCTTCATTGTCAGACTTTGAATAAAAGTAGAGTTTGTGTCCGCTTGCTGTAAGCATCTGGGAAACAATGTTTTCAAAAATCATTCCTTCGTTTACTTCAAGCTTTCCAAAAAGCAGTTTTTTATAAATTTCTTCAGCGACAAGACCATTTTCGTCAAACGCGTGGCTAATTAAAAGTCCAGTATCTGCCATGTAGCATTTTAATGTGGTGCGGCTCATATTCATTTTTAATGCGATATTAGGCTCATCAGCATTGTAGCAAATGTTTACGATTCTAGAATCTTTAAGCCACATAAACGCGTCATCATAATTGCGCATTTTTGCATCTTTTTTTAAGGAAGCCAGCTTAAATTTTTTTTCGTGCTTAGAAAGCTGAGAAGGAATTTCATCAAAAATAGATTCCGCTTTTAATTCCGAGCCTTTTGCGTGCTTTTGAATATCGTTACGATACAGCTCCAGAATTTCCCGCTTTATCATATCTACCTTTTCAAAATTTTTTGATTCACAATATTCTTTTACAGCTTGCGGCATTCCGCCGACTATAAGATAAAGCCTGAATAAATCCATAGCCTTTCTATGCAAAGCCTGCCCCATAGGAATTTTCTTTTCAAAGCAATTTTTTACAACAGGAATCAACGTGTCATTTCCTAAAGCAAGCAAAAACTCCTCAAAATCCATGGGATTTAACTGTAAATGATGTTCTTCCGATGGAATTAAAATGTCCTGTGTATTTTTTTTAATGGAAAGAAGGGAGCCTGTTTCTATAAAATCATAGCGCCCATCAGCAACAAGATATTTAATTGCGGCTCTGGCTCTTGGAAAAAACTGAACCTCATCAAAAATAAAGAGCGTGTTGCGTTCGTGCAGTTTTACAGAATAATAGGCAGAAAGGTGCATAAAAAGAGTGTCTAAATCAGAAAGGTATTTTTCAAATAGTTCTTTGATTTCATCAGGAGCAGAAAAAAAATCTATGAGGATATATGATTCATATTCATTTTTTGCAAATTCCTGCGCAAGAAAGCTTTTTCCAACACGGCGAGCGCCTTCAATCATGATGGCACATTTTCCTTTTTCTTCATCCTTCCATTTTAAGAGAGTTTTATATGCCTTTCGATACATATTTACACCTTTTTGACTTTAATTTTTATTAAATCATACACCATTTTAAGATTATTAACAATCAAAAATTACACCTTTTTAAAGGTATGAAAAAAATATGCAGAACCAAAAACACTTGATGCCCGCGGGCAAGCTTTATTCCATCTGGCTTTATTGGAAGAAAAGCGACTTAGATAAACGCCTCTCAAACCGCAAGAATTCGGGAGGTAAAATCTAAAACTTCGAACTGCGAACTTCAACTCCTTTTGTAAAAACTTTCCACTATACCTGAAACTTTTCTTGAATTTTAGAACTTTTTCGGTTATACTGGAAACAAATGAAACAGATTGCGCTGGACAGATTCGGAATCGACGAAATAATTTCTCTTTACAAGGACAAGTCCGTCATAAAAGTGCTTCAGGGAATACGGCGGTCGGGAAAGTCGTTCATGCTTGAGCTTCTTTCACGGAAGATTATGGAAAAAGGCGCGGCGGAAAACCAGATTCTTCTATTAAATATGGAAGATTTTGAGAACGCGGAATTACTGGACACAAAAAAGCTCTACGACTTTATAAAATCAAAAAGCGAGGCGGCCGGCGGAAAAAAACTCTATCTTTTTCTGGATGAAGTTCAGGAAGTCAGCGGCTGGGAAAAGCTTGTGAACTCGCTCTACTCTTCCGCCACGATTGACGCGGATATCTACATAACAGGCTCGAACGCAAATCTTCTTTCCTCCGAACTGGCGACTTACCTGAGCGGTCGCTATGTTCTGATTCACGTCTGGCCGCTTTCCTACAGGGAATTTTTGTACTTCAATTCCGAAAACGACTCTGCGGCGGCGTTCAGAAAATTCATTGAATTCGGAGGATTTCCGGGACTGAAGGACATGATGGAAAACCCTGTCCAAATCCGCTCGTATCTGGAAGGAATCTATTCAACTGTTCTTCTGAAAGACGTGATTGCCCGCAACAGAATCCGCGACACTGCGGTTCTTGAAAAAATCATTCTGTACATCGCCGACAACACAGGGAACATTTTTTCCACAAAACGAATTTCCGACTTCATGAAGTCCGGCGGCCGCCCGCTTTCCGTGGAGACAATCTACAACGACATAAAATATCTTGAGAACGCGCTGGTCCTGCACAAAGTTCCGCGGTATGACGTGCGCGGCAAGAAAATCCTTGAGACGATGGAAAAATATTACCTTGCCGACCAGGGGCTGCTGACATTCCTGCACGGCTACAAGGACACCTACATAAACGGAATTCTTGAAAACATCGTGTTCATCGAGCTTCTTCGGCGCGGCTACAAAGTCTTTATCGGAAAAATCGGCGACATGGAGATTGACTTTGCGGCGGAAAAAAACGGCGAAAAACTATACGTTCAGGTCGCATACCTAATCGGCTCGGAAGAGACAAAAGAAAGGGAACTCCGCCCGCTAAAATCGCTTCTGGCACTAGGCGACAACTTTCCAAAACTCATTCTTACAATGGACGATCTTCCGCCCTCAAACGAAAACGGAATCGTAAGGAAGAATATAAGGGAGTGGATTTTGGAGGGGTAAAAGGAGTTGCGGGCGGAAAACGGTAAGAATCCGGATGCTCAAATTGCATAAATTTTTGACAAAACAGTCAAAAATGGCTGAACTTCTCATCTGTTTTCTTGCTTTCCGCCTCTTTTATGATTATTTTCTTTGTAGGTTGTATGCAATTTTTACAGGAGGTTCACATGAAAAAAGGAAGCAGAATCAGGAAGATTTTTTCTTTGGCCGCCGTTTTGAGCTGCATTGCAAGCCTTTCAGCCCAGTCAGTCTCCGAAAAAAGCAATGCAAACCTTGAGCCTGTGCGGAATTTTGAGCTCGAGCGGTATCTTGGAAAATGGTACGAGATCGGCAGGTTTGACTTCAAGTGGGAAAAAAATCTGAAAAACGTTACGGCCGACTACTCGCTGAACAAAAACGGCACTGTCAAGGTTGTAAATTCTGGCTATGATTATGTCAGCAAAGAGCAGAAACAGTCCGTGGGAAAGGCGAAATTCGCCGGGAACCAAAATTCCGGAAGCCTGAAAGTCTCGTTCTTTTGGCCGTTTTACAGCGACTACAAAATCATTGCGCTTGATTCCGAATACAACTACGCGCTTGTCGCAGGAGCAAACAAAAAACTTCTGTGGATTTTGAGCCGCACAAAGACGATTCCAGATGACGTCAAGGAACGCTACATTCAGACTGCCCAGAACGCAGGCTACGATTTGAACGGTTTTGTCTGGACAGAGCAGGAATAAAAAATCTGGCATGACTGAAAGTTTTGGTTGTGCCGGAAAAAAGGGGCTAGGTTATTAGCAGAAAAAATTTCTAATATCTTTTCGGATTCTAATAAACATACAGTCGTTTATAAAGAATATTCACAAAAATACATTATAGTTTTAGAATTGCTTTATGGACTCTATTTGTAAAGATATTTTCCGTTCTATTCATGAGGGATGCTGGATTTATATTGAATACAAAAACAAAAGTGAAGAATGCACAAAATATTGGATTGCAGTTAGAAATATAAATCTGGAAAAGAAAAGTCTTGAGGCAACAGGGCTTCATCTTGGCGACTTTACAACAAAAAATCTTTTTATATTTATTGAAAAAATTCTCCGTACTCGAATAATAGAGGGAACTTATTTTAAAACAAACAAAGATTTAATAGAAGACATTGACCTTTATCCGCAGAAATATAAAGAGATTTTTTCTGAAATTGTAAACTTAAAAACTCTGAATTATCTTTCTGACTGCAACAAACTTGCAGATCTTCCAAAACTCAACACAAAATACGAGCTTATAAATCGGCTTGATTCTTCAAAACTGAAAAACAGGATTTACAATTTAGATGACGAGCAATTTAAAATGTTCGTAAACAGTTTTAAAAAATCCGCAGAAACAAAAGAAGAAAAAAATATTAACAGCACAATTCAAATTGCCCTAAACGAGTTGAGCATTCACACTCAAAAAGGACTTTATGTTTTGGCTTACCGGGAAGTGCGATTTGATGTTGAACGAAAAATTTTAATTGCAGGAAATAAAATCAAAATTTGCTCGGAATTCTGCATGGAAAAAAGCGCTGACAAAAACAGTAAAAAACTGAGCATTTTAAATTTTATCGATAACGAAGACTTATCCTTGCTTGAGAATTTTGAAGAGAATGCAGAAACAATAAAAGATATCGTAATGCAAAACATCAAAAACAAAAAAGATTGTGCAGTTGATGACAGGCCTTATTTTCTTTGCTTGCAGCGGGATTTAAATATCGACCTTGAAAAAGAATATGAATCAATCATAAATATGTATTCCCAAAATAATGTTACAGTTCCGATTCAAGCATTTTTTGGCGAACTTCGTTCAATAAAACAGAATGACAAAGTTTATCCTCTTGCTTTGATAAACAAAAATGTAAATCTTGACCAGCTGCTTGCAATTCACACTGCAATGAATTTTCCGGTTGCATATATTCAGGGGCCGCCCGGAACAGGAAAAACTACAACCATAATTAGCACGATTATCACGGCATTTTTTAATTCAAAAACCGTTCTTTTTTCTTCATACAACAACCATCCGATTGACGGTGTTTTTGAAAAGTTAACAAACTTAAAATATAAGAATTACAGAATTCCCTTCCCCATTTTGCGAATTGGCAGTAACGATCGGATTCAAGAAACCTGCCTCTACATTAAAAAATTGCTTTCACAAATAAAGTCTCTAAAATCTTTTGATACAGTTTTACAACAAAACAAAGAGAGCCAAATTGAACGGACTAAAAAACTTACAGAACTTTTGCAGAAACACGAAGAACAGCTTGACTTGGCTGAACGAAGAGAATTAATTGAAGAAATGCTTTCAAAAAGCGAAAATATGAATCTTCGGATGAATCTTGAAGGCCAGCAATATTCCAAAATCAAGAAACGCCTTGAAGAAATCGGAAACATCAGCGATGAAGACGCTCTCAGCCTTTTGGATTTTGACCACGAAAAACTGATGCAGTTTATAAATTTTACCTCGGTGAAATTCTTAAAACGGCTTTTTGAAGACGAATACAAAGATTTTATTGAGATTTTGAATATTAAAAATAAAGAAAAGCAATCTACAGAATTTAACAAATACTTTTCTGTATCTGAAAATATTTTTAAAATGCAAAAAGTATTTCCCGTTTTTTGTTCAACTTGCATTTCAACGCAGAAGATTGGCGAGCCGCAAACTTACTTTGACATGACAATCATTGATGAAGCAAGCCAATGCAATACGGCAGTTTCGCTAGTTCCGATTATCCGCGGAAAAAATCTTATGCTTGTGGGAGATCCTCAGCAGCTGAATCCTGTAATTACACTGGATAAAAATATTAACGAAGAGCTGAAAGCCAAATACAAGGTGAATGAAAATTATGATTACATCAAAAATTCAATTTACAAAGCATATCTTGCCAGCGATTCTGTAAGCCAGGAAATTCTTTTACATAATCATTATAGATGTGCAAAGGAAATCATTGAATTCAGCAATAAAAAATATTATAACAATCAGCTGAATATAAAATCTGAAATTACAAAGGAAAAGCCACTCGTCTTCTGTGAAGTTCGTGAAAACTATTCTGCCGATAAAAACACCTCTCTGGATGAAGCTGAAAAAATTGTGCAGTATGTAAAAAATCATCTGGATAAGAAAATTGGAATCATCACTCCGTTTAAAAATCAAAAAGATTTAATCGATTATAAATTGAAGGAAAACCATCTTGAAAACAAGGCAAGTTGCGGAACAGTCCACGCATTTCAGGGTGATGAAAAAGATGAGATTTTGTTTTCACTTGCGCTTACAAGCCATACATATTCAAAAACTTACGATTGGCTTAAAAATAATCGGGAACTTTTAAACGTTGCAGTTTCAAGGGCTAAGGATAAATTTATAATTTTTTCGAACACCGAAGAACTAAAAAGACTTCACAAAAATGATGATAGCGATGATTTATACGAACTGGCAGAATATGTAAAAAAGAACGGCGAATATAAAATAACACCAAGAGTATCTTCTTCCAGAGCACTTGGAATAAAACCTTATAGCACGGAAACTGAAAATACCTTCCTGACAACATTAAACCACGCAATTTCAACACTGCTAGAATCGGACGGAAAATTTTCGGTAGAACGGGAAGTTCAGCTTTCGCACCTATTTGAAAAAAATCCAAGCGACAGTGATTTTTTTTACAAAGGAAGCCTGGATTTTGTAATTTATAAAAAAGGCTTCAGAAACAGAAAAGATGCAGTTCTGGCAATAGAACTTGACGGTCCAGAACATCACAACAATCCGAATGTAATCGCAAGAGATGAAAAGAAAAAACAGATTTGCAAAAACCACGGCTTTGATTTGTTGCACATTGATAACAGTTATGCAAGACGATATTGCTTTGTAAAGGAAATTCTGACAGAATTTTTGGAAGATGGAAAATAAGATATGATGTGAAAAAAGTCAAAATCATAAAAATCCAATAACAGTTTGGATTATCCGCTTTAATATTGGAGACAAAATTTGAAATATAACCTGAAATCGGAGCTTTACATACTGCTAGATGAATAAAAAATATAAATCCCAAAAGAAAATTAAAGTTTAATTGCTTTGATAAATCCTTAGATTTTCTTTTTTGTTCACATATTTTTTTATATAAAATGCTTTTATCATTTTTTCTTGCAAAAGTTTTCTAAAAGCAAGATAGAGTGTAAAAGCTTCTTTTTAGTTTTATAAACAAAATCATCTATTATATCTGCCAAATTATCAAATAACTTTTTAAAAAATAATCTAGTCATAACAGAAATAAAATGCAAGGCAAAAAAAGACATCAGAAAAATAAAGGCAAATAGAAAATACTCAACCTTAAATATAAGTTCAAAATCTTTTTCTGCAAAACTAAAAATGTCTTCTTTAAATACAATTACAGAAACAATATCCAATAAGTAAAAAATCTCAAAAAAATTAAAAACTAGATGAGGATTATTAGTTAGAGATCCAGTTTTATCAATTATTTTTCCAAAAAGTTCCTTCATAATTTCTTCTCCAAAATCATTTTTCCAACCTTTTATTTTGATTACTATATAATTTTATCAGCGTCGTTTTAGAAAGGCTTCTGATTTGAGATTCATTTTTGATTGTTCTATAATAATATTATAGTTTCTCCATGACATCTTTACCAGTTCTGCAGAATAATTTTTCTGTAAGAACTTCGATGTTCCCAAACCTTCACTATATGCAAGTCTCATGCATTATTATATGCTTATGAAACAAGACAACAAAACCAGAACTTATATGTTCATTGGAATTCCCGGAAGCGGAAAATCGAACGTGCTGTTCAAATTCCTTCGTCAGAAAATTCTGGAAGAAAAGCGATTCGGCAACGATAAGAGAATTGAACCGCCCTGCGAAGTGCTTTCCTTCAACGACTTCAATATCTGTGCCGGTGAAATGTGCCGGAAAATCTGCCGCATGATGTCCGTTCCATGCAAGACTGAAATCAGCAAAGCTCCAGAAGATTACAGCTACAGCCCGGACAAAACTTATCTTGTAGACACAAGCGGAAACCTTGGCAAGCAAAAATCTGTATACGATTTCTTTTCAAAACCCGTGTTTGCCGCAAAATGTTTTCTTGCAGTTCCAGCGATTATTGACCTCCAGATTTTGAGCGGACTTTTAGAGCAATATTCCTTTTTAAAGGATTTTCAGGTTGTCCTGACTTTCTGTGATTTTGCAAATGACAAAAAGATAAATCAGATTTCAGAATTTTTTGAATCCCGGAAGATAAGGATTGCAGCCCGCAATACTTCAGGAATAATCGACGGTTCTCTGGAATTTTTATAGTTTCGTTTTCAGCGAAGACAATTTTTGTGCGGAAAACGAGTCGCAATAAATAAGCGTGAAGCTGTAGATTTCGCACGAATCATGCGCAAAAATTCTCTGATAAAGAATACTGTATTATTTTTCTGGAAGCCTGATTTTTCCAGATTTTTCAAGTCCGAATATCGTATCAAGAATTTTCTGCTGCGCTTCAAAAGAATCCTTGCAGGAAACATCAGTGTTGTACTGCATATCTTCCGTTATCATCTGCTCCGCACATTTTGACATATTGCGGAAAAACGCATCCTTGACTTCCGCAGTCGCTTCCATCAAGGCATATTCCAGATCCATAACATCGATTTTCTTTAGAACAAGCTTAACGGCACTGTCCTTTAAAAGATAAATGTCGTCAAAAGTCATCGCATTTTTCATGTCCGCCTCCAGTTTTGTTTCACGAAAGATTTTTATTCAGCTTTAAAACTATGATAGCACAGCGGACTTGCAAATAATGACAGTCTAATTTTTTTCGAAAAAAATATTTTTCGTGATATATTTTTCAGACTTGCATTATATGACAGTGTGATGATGTATACTGAAACTACAGTGAGGTGAAAAGATGGAAAAATCAAATTATCCACAATTAGATGAAGGACTTGATGAGAAAGTAATAGGATTTGATGGAAAAACATTTACGCTCAGAGAACTTAGAGTTACAGCTAATGAGTATACAACAAAAGCTCCAATCGAAGAACGTAAATCAATAAAAGAAAAATTCGAGCAAATATTTAATTGTGATAAAGAAAAAATTCCGGACGAATTATTAAAGGAAGTTTATGGAGATAACATAAAAACTAAAGAAATTTGGAAACCAGTCCCATTATATAAAAAAGAAAAAGACGGAGAAGCAGAATATTCAGCAAGCAATTTTGGAAGAATAAAACATTATGGAATAATAATGAAGCAAGGTGACAAATTGGGAAAAGAATATGGCGGCTACCTTGTAATGAAAGATTATACAAGACCAGCTGAATATAAATTTGATTCTACAATCTGTGTTTATCGTTTTGTCGCAGCAGCCTTTTTACAAAATTACAAAGAGGGAATGCATGTTCACCATATCAACAACAACGGATATGATTGCCGCCCGGAAAATCTGATTTTACTGGAAAAAGACCAACATTTAAAAGTACATGGATTACCTGTAAAAGGCGATGACAATTCATACGAAAAGGTTTCACAAATTGGGCAATAGACGGCTTTCACTTTCCAATTACCGCAGGGCTTTGCAGATTGACGAACTGATTGCAGCGGAAAAATATCCGAACGTCGCTTTTCTGATGCAAAAATTCGAATGTTCGGAGGCTACGGTTCTGCGGGCAATAGAAACTCTAAGAAACGATTTCGGTGCGGAAATATCATACGACCGCAACAGAAAAGGCTATTACTACGCTGAACCGCATTTCCGCCTGATTGCGAGTAAAATGCGCTATTTAGTCAACACAAAAATTTTACAGGTTTAAGGTGTAAAAATTTATGCAGCCCGTTTTCTTTCCAGTTCATTGTACTGGAAGCATTTATACATTTCATCAGGCACGTTGTAATCCAGAGACTGATGAAACCTCGCTGTGTTGTAGAAGTTGAAGTAGGCATTTATGCCGGCCTTCAAGTCTTTCATTGTCTCATAGCGTTTAAGGTAGATGTCCTCGTACTTGAGGCTTCTCCAAAGACGCTCAATTCTGATGTTGTCCAAAGCCCGGTCTTTTCCGTCCATGCTGATCTGGATGTCGTAATCGACAAGAACTTTGATAAAAACATCAGATGTAAACTGGCTTCCCTGGTCTGTGTTGAAGATTGCAGGACAGCCGTATTCTTCGATTGTTTCCCTCAGAAGATTTGCATACTGCATCGCATCCATCGTGTTGAATACGCGCCAGCTCAAGACCTTCCTCGAGAACCAGTCGATTATTGCCATCAGGTAAACATTCCCTGTCGGCAGCTTTATGTAAGTGATATCCGTTGACCATACCTGATTCGGATATCTGATTACCTTGTTTTTCAGAAGATACGGATACTTCTTGTGATATTTACAGGCCTTGGAAAGATTCTTGCCCGGAAATACCGCCGTAATCCCGAATCTTCGCATTACACGGCGTACAGTTGTTTCTGTAGTGTCTCCGCCGTTTTTGTTTATCTCTCTCCAGATTCTGCGGTAGCCGTAATACGGATGCTCAATCTGGACTTCCTTGATTTTCACAAGCAGATTGAAATCTTTTTCATCATGCCCTGGACCCGGTTCGTAATAATACCGGCTCCGTGAAATCCCAAGCAGCCTGCACTGCCTTGAAATGCTTAAAACCTTGTAAGCAGGTTCTACAAGATTGGATCGTAGCCGTATATCTGCTTGTACTTTTTTTTTAGAAAATCAATTTCGACTTTCTGTTCACCGATTGTTTTCAGAAGACTGTCTTTTTCCTCTTCCTGCTTTCTCGTTTCTTCTGACTTCTTGTTCGGCCGTTCAAAAATGTCAGCCATTCCGGCAATCGCCTGCGCTTTCCATTGGGAAATCTGATTCGGATGGACGCCGTACTTTACTGCAATTTCCTGAATCGTAGATTCTTCTCGTAATGCTTCAAGTGTAACTTTTGCCTTGAAATCCTTGCTGAATGACTGTCGTTTCTTTACCATGTGCTAACCGCCTTGCTTAATTTATCGGCTGTTTGCACCTTAAATCTGCTCCTTTTTCTGTGTCGTTTTACACACTCATTTTAGTTCGCTATATGAAAGTTTTGTAATTGGACAGTATCTCGTTCAGAATCCAGATTTAGTTCCTGTTTATAAAGATCATCTGCAATTTCTAAGCTATCATCTTACTCAACTTGTTGGAAACAGCACACCAGAATGGGATAAAATACACGATGAATATTTGAATAAATATGGTTCAGAGTTTGCAGAAAATTATGGTTGGACAAAAAGCAAAATTCCAAATAAAAAAGACAGAAAAATTGGAACTTTGGCAAAAGAATGTAATTTGGAAAATTCATTCACCGTTCTATACAAGTATTCTAGTAGTTATGTTCATTCTTCGGCCTTTTCAGTATCGACGAGACCAGATTTATCTCAGATAAAAATATTCTTTCAAGCGGCCATGCACTTTATCGAATCTGAGATAAATGATTATCTACGAGAAAGTAAACTGCCTGCAAAAGATGCAGTTATTATGCGGAATATCCTGTTATTTTTATATCAGGATTTTGAAAAACTAGATAAAAATCTAAAAGGAGATTTATGATAATGTCCAAAGAAAACAAAAGCGAAATCATAATTTTCAAGACCTCTGATAATACTGTTTCTATTGATGTCCGATTTGAGGGCGAAACTGTTTGGCTTACAATAGATGACATGGCCTCCTTGTTTGAAAGGTCCCGCTCAACAATAAATGAACATATCTTGAATATTTTTGAGGAAGGAGAGCTTGACAAAGAAAGCTCTGTGAGAAAAATCGGAATTTCCGATTTTTCTACTAAGCCGACTAATTACTACAATCTTGATGTAATTATCTCTGTAGGTTATAGAGTAAAGTCGTTAAGAGGTACTCAATTCCGCCAGTGGGCGACTAAGCGGCTTAATGAATACATCCGCAAAGGCTTTACGATGGACGATGAGCGGCTCAAGCAGGCTGGCGGCGGTGATTATTGGAAAGAGCTTTTAGCCCGTATCCGAGATATCCGTTCTTCTGAAAAAGTGATGTATCGCCAGGTTCTGGACTTGTACGCGACTAGCGTGGACTATAATCCTAAATCGTCAGAATCAATTGCTTTCTTTAAGATGGTTCAGAACAAGCTTCATTATGCGGTGAATCGGCAGGACATCTCCACAGTTTATAAAATGAACCCTATCTGTTGAAATAATAACACCGTTCTGCCAGTATCTTAAAGGGTAGCCGAGTTGTATTTAATATCTGTGGAAATAAATACAGGCTGGTTGTCAAAATCAATTACAAATTCAAAATCAATTACAAATTCAAAATCATATACATTAGATTTGTTGGAACTCATAAAGAGTACGACAGTATAAACGTGGAGGAAATTTAATGGCCGATATTAAACTTATAAAGACAAAAGATGATTATGAAAAAATCCTCAAACGTATTGATGAAATTTTTGAAGCAGAACCAGGAACTCCAGCAGGTGACGAACTGGAACTCCTTACAAAGCTTGTAGAAATTTACGAAGATGAAAAATATCCAATGGATCTTCCAAGTCCTGTTGCCGCAATCAAATTCCGCATGGAACAACAGGGCCTTAAAAGCAAAGATTTAATTCCCTACATTGGAAGTAAATCAAAAGTTTCAGAAGTATTATCCGGAAAAAGAGCTCTTAGCCTTAATATGATTCGAAAACTTCACGAAGGATTAGGAATTCCCGCAGAAGTTCTTATTCAGGAATCTGGAAAAGAATTACCAGACTCTTCTATCATGGAACATGGAATAAACTTTCCATTTACAGAAATGTATAAACGCGGTTGGTTTACAAACTTCTTTGACGGAACTCTGTCTCAGGCAAAAGAATTAAAGGAAGAACTGATAATTAAATTTATTGGAAACTTCAATATTCAGGATGTTGCTCTTTGTTATAACAGAAAGTCAGAAAATAAAGAATCTGAAAATCTGGATGATATTCTCATGGCCTGGCGAATAAGAGTTATGAATCTTGCAGCCGCAGAAAAACTTCCAAAGTGGAATAAAGATGTTCTTTCAGAACAATTCTTTTCACACCTTGCAATGCTCAGTGTTTTTGACCAAGGTCCAAAGCTTGCAAAAGAATTGTTAAATAAAGTAGGCATCCATTTTATTATAGAAGAACATCTTGAAAAATCACACCTTGATGGTTCTTCAATGCTTATGCCAGATGGTAGCCCCTTAATTGCTCTAACCTTACGCTATGACCGCCTCGACTCTTTCTGGTTTACACTTTTCCACGAACTTGCACATGTAAAAAAACATCTGTCAAAAAACAATGCCGCCTACTTTGATGATATTACAAATGAAATGAGCAAAACAATTGAAAGAGAAGCCGACACATACGCAAAAGAAATGTTAATACCTATGAATATCTGGAAAACTTCGGGCCTGACAATTTCTTCCACTCCAATTGCAATAAGGAATTTTGCAGAAGAACAGCATATCAGCCCCGCAATTCCTGCCGGCCGTCTCCGTTTTGAGAACAAGAAATATACCGTTTTCAATAATTTAATTGGAAACGGGGTTGTAAGGAAGATGTTTAAATGAAAAAAATTTTAAAATTATTTGATGAATCAAAAACTTTGCAAATTATTTTAGATAAATGCATTATCGGAATCTTTATTTTGTTAGCAGCTTTTATTATAAATATAAATCTTGAAAATGCAAAAACTAAAAATAAAATTGCAGAACTTTCAGTTTCAAGATTTATTAATGCAACGAATGACATTTGGAAAAAGATAGATGAAGTCGAAATGTTATCCTCTGAAATATGTAGTGATGCGTTTGTTTATACTCTTGAGTAAAAGTCTTTTGATAAATATTCATTTCAATATCAGTCTAGCTTTTCAGAGCAATACAAGTTGTATGAATTAAAAATGAATGAAAGTAAATTGTTTATAAGCCAAAATGAATATATTCTTGGACACGATGTTTCTCATCAGTTTTATATATACCTTGAATATCTAAGAATGCAAACAGATACGAAAATAGATTATTATTTATCTGGTACGAATAATGATAAAGAACGGAATCTTAAAGCTGAAGAAGAATTTTCAAAAGAAAAGAACAAATATAAATTTAATTTACTAGATGCTCAGGAATTTGCAATAAAAAGATTCTTAAAATAACAGCGACCACAAATAACTGTTCCATTTGAAATATCTTCTTACCATCGTAAAACCTTTTCGGATGTATTCATTCAGCCGCTTTGTTGCCCACTGACGGAACTGCGTAGCAATCTTGGATTTTATTCTGTAACCAAGAGAAATAATCATATCGAGGTTGTAATATTTTGTCTGATACGACTTTCCATCTGCCGCAGTTGTTCGGAAATTCCGAACAACTGAATCTTCTTCAAGCTCTTCTTCTTCAAAAATATGCTTTATATGTTCACTTACATTGCCTTACTCGAACCATACAAATCCACCAGCTGAGCCTGAGTAAGCCAGACCGTTTCGCCTTCAAAACGAACATCAACAGAAATCTTTTCGTCCGCTGTCTTAAAAATCACGATTTCACTTTTATTATCTGCTGGCATTGTTGTACCTCCGATTTTTTATAAGTAGGAGGGGAAAGTCTTCCCCTCGCTCCCAAGCCAAGTCGCTCCACGAATCGCCCCTGCAAGCAGCGCCGGTTCTCTCCGCTTTGTTGGCTTGTCCGCTACCCCTTCTGCGGGCTCAAGCGCCGCCCGCAACGCCTGCTAGAATATATCTAATGAATGTGTATTGTATACAATTCCAGAAATAGTTTTGTTTTCGGAATCATGAGGTTTTTCTTTTGTTGGTAGCATAGTCATATAATCATACATTTGTCCATCTTCCGATTGAAATTCTTGTATTATGCATCTTTTATCATCTGGTTCTTTTACCATGGCAATATGGTTGATAGCTACATCTGTTATATTAATCCTTTTGCATATTTTTCCATTGTATAAATATTCTTCTATATGTTCACATTTTTCGAGCGGTTTTCCACAAATTGAACAAGTTCCTCCCTTAAATAATAATCCGCTGGAATTATATAATGGAAATACTGGAAATAATGTCTTTTCACAATCCATAAAGAACTTTTGCAAGTCGTTGATACCTGACATCTGTTCTTCAACTTTTTGAGAATAAGCAATATAATCAATCGCATCTTGTAAAGAACACCATGCATCATAATTTTTTCCTTCTTTAAGTTTTATCCACATATTCAGTGATGATTTCACTGAATTCATAACACATTGAAAATGGAAAAATCTATTAAGAAAAAAATCGGGAGCACCTTTCTGTTCTGCTTCAAATTTATTTTGATGTATTGCTAAGATATAAGATTCTAATTCTTGAACTGTTTTTTCTTGTAATGTTTTATCTCTTACAAAATGATTATATTTTAATGCTTCATTTATTACCTCTATGAGTTTATTTATGTATTCGTCCATTTTCATTTTAAGCCTTCATTATTTTTTCAATTTCTTTTAAGCCAGAAACAGGTCCTTCATATTCGATTTTCTTCTTTTTTTGTTTATCTTCATATAAAAATGAGCAATTAATTGAAGGATCTTTATTTTTCCCCTTAAATAAATCATAAACATAGTTTGAAATTATATTCAAACAAAAGCTCACAATGTTTGGATTTTGAGATATAACCATAAGTGGTATAAATATTGTCGGACCAAACCAGTCAATGCTATGATTTTCAACAAAAACGCAGTCATCTAGATTTGAAATTGCAAAATCTGCATCTAATTTTTCTTTTTTAAATAACTTATAAATTGGCAAGCTCGATGCAGTATATGAAACCTTTGATAATCCATTAAAATCAGAATTTGTATCGTAGGGTATAAATAATAATTTGTCATTTGTTGAAAAATCATCAACATCGTAGTCTGTTGTTTTTATATTCATTTTTTCTCCCAAATCAAAATAATTTCGCTTGAAGTAATTCACAGCTCTTTATTTGTCTATCAGTTATTTTATCATCCGGATTTATTGTAGAACACAAAATTGGGCTGTTTGGATCATAAACGGTATTTACAGTTTCTTTCCAATTTGCATAACAATATATACATCCGTTTCTGCATGTGTTGTAACTACCGATATCAATACTCTCAATACAGCCACAAGCCTGACGTTGAGATTTATCTTTCTTGAAATCATATTGCAATGGACAAATTCTATTTATTAATTCTGCATTTATACAATGTCCGTGTTCAATACCAACACTTGATAAATCAATTTCCTCACAGCAGGATTCAACTTTTATATCATACTTATTACCAATAGCTGAAAGATAAAAAGCAAATTCATGCATTTGTTGTTCTTGAACTTCTGGAATACCATTAAGAATAAGACGGCTTCGAATCTTCGAATAATAATCCAAAAAACTAATTACACATTTTTCTGTATGATTTTCTAATTTTGCTGCTATGTATTCAAACCATTTTTTATGATAATCAAAATCATAATGTTCATTAAAGAAGATAGGATCATATCGCCAGATAACTTTTTCTTTTCCGATTTGATTTGATAGTTGCTTAAAACGTTCCATTAAAATAGTTTTTTTTGGAATATTTACTTCCACTTTTTGATCATATGAAGTAACAGAAAATTGAAAGTAATAACGATATCCAAGGTCATTTATAATTTTTAAATCTTTTATAAATTTTTCAGAGGGATTTTTTGTCCAAAAAACAATACATTCTATTTTTTCCGGAGTCAGAGGAATTTTTGATACTTGATGTATGTTCATTGGATTTCTAACATACACAAAACCTTCTTTTAGGCGATTGATAAACCAATCTCCATAAAAGGCAGGAATATCTGTTCTTCGTGATACACTCAATATCATATATTACCTCTTCTTTATCAGAATGAAAGCACTACCACAAGAGTCAATACTTATTTGATATTTATCATAAGGTGAACTTTTTTGATAAACTAATGAAACATCTTGCATAATTGTATTATTATGATTGAATCTTGCATATGGCTTATCGGGATTAGGATATAAACCTGTTATTAAACTACTAGCTTTTTGGCTTTGACTTCTTGTCCACTTTTCAATTTGATTACGACCAAGATTATAAGAATTTGTATCGTTTATTAGTAAAATAGATCTGGAAGGCATATTATCAAATATAGGTGAAATAATTGTATTTAAAAATGATTCAACTGCTTTTTCTCGTATAGACTTATCAGATGTATTAACATGTTTATGAATATGAGAAACAACATAATTAAGAATCAATAAATCTGTATTTTTTAGAAATTGATTATCAGGTAATAATACTTGATTAAAAAAAGTACAATTAACATTATAAGAATTATAAATTCTACCCAGTTGATTTTGGCAACTTGACCATATAGAATTTGTATCAAAACCAAAAAAATTAATAATCCCAGTCGGATTCATTTTATGATAAATAGACTCAAATCCTACTAATTCTGTGGCTGGACCACATCCTAGCGAAATAATATTCACAACTTGCCTTTGGGTAAATTGTGCTTTTTCAAACAAGTGATATATTTCTGATGCATAACGATTCAAATATCGTAAAACATAACTGTAAGTAATGTTCTCACATGAATATTCTCTTAATCTCGAAGTAATAGAATTGTCATTTGTGAGAATGTCATTTAAGCAATCAATACAATAACCGTTTTTCTTACAGGTGTGGCTGCAATTCACATGTGTGCATGGTGTATTACCAAAATGAATACAAGGCTTTAAAGAAGCAAGCGCAAAACGTAAATATTGTTCATATGGTGTAAGAATCCGTCTTTTCAATAATGCCATTATTTATACCTCAATTGCTCCATTCATCAACTTTGGTAAAAGTGAATCGCAGAGGAAATTTAATTTTTTATTTTCTTTTAAATTGTTTATAATTTGATTAAACATTGGTGAGGTTGTTTGTTCAAATTTAGTCATTAATTCTGGGGATGGAAGCGGGAACTCAAAATCCATAAAATCTTTCTGGTATAAGTGTGGTATGACGCTTCCTTCTGTACGAGCAATGATAAATGAATCGAATAGTTTTGATTTCAGCAAATAATAAATAAAGGTAGTAGAAATTACACTTGGATTATTATTTCTAATTACAAAGATTCCTGAGGCAACTGATGTTGGAAGTTCGAGTTCATCGACATATCCGATTTTTCCAATTGTTCCGTCTTTCGACAAAAGAATATCACCTATCTGTAACATTATTTCTGGAGATTCTGTATAACGTTCTTCAGAAATGTAACCGGCTTTGTTCCAATCTATTCCTGATTTTGTGAGGGTTTCACCATTAATAATTCGATAGTTTGATTCTGAAAGATATTCATTTTTCTTAAGTCCTTTCCAGCCAATACGTCCTTTTATGTAAAGATAATCTCCAAGTTTTACAGAAGTTGTTTCTCTTTTTGATAAATAATTTAAAAGAAGAGCTTCAATTTGCTGTTCGAGGTTGGTGTTTATTTTATTGTTCAGTTCGATTTTGTCGTCGAGGGATGAGAGGATGGCAGCGATTTTTTGCTGGGTGGGGAGAGGGGGAAGTTTTATGATTGTGTCGGCTATTGTATTTGTTGAAATATTAGCTTGACTTGCACTGCCTGTAGCTTTTGAGGCTAAGGCATAAAAGTTCTCCCACTGTCGAAAATAGTAGTACAAGAATTGATTATCAATTTCATCAGATTTTTTTATTTTACAGGTTCGTTGATTTAACAAAGCATTTTCATCGCTTCTATAAATCGATACTCTTCCTACCCAACTTAATGGATTAGGTTTACTTACAGGGTCTCCAGTTAAAGCGAAAAGAACATCATTTCGGTAGATTTTATATTTTTCAAATTCTTTAATGTCATGAACATCTACACTTGCAGAATCATCGAAAAATTTAACAAGGCCATCTTTTAGTTCTTTGATTTTGACAATTTTATATTCACCATTAGTTTTGAATTCTGAAGATTTAAATGCGTAACCGTTTTGAAAATCACAATAATCTCCAAGTTTACATTCTTTCCACGCTTCCATCCCATTCCTCCTCACACATACTCAACCGGCAGCGAAATAACTTCATTGCTCAAATACAGAGGATTATCGCACTGGCAAATAATGCAGCCCTGACCAACAGAAACTCCAGCGATTTTAGACAGGACAGAGAAATGCTTTGCCATGTCTATTGTTGGACGGGCTGATTTTTTGATTTCGATTGGGTAGAGGATATTGTCTTTTTCGATTATCAAATCTATTTCTTTTTTGTCTTTGTCGCGGTAAAAATAGATTTTTTCGGTTTCGTGGCCGGCGTTGTAATATGATTTGATTACTTCGCTTACAACAAAGTTTTCAAAAAGACTGCCCGACATTGCGCCGTTCATTGCTACACTTGCAGAAGACCAGCCTACTAAAAAGCAGACCAAGCCTGTATCCATAAAGAAGACTTTTGGAGTTTTTACGGCTCTGTTGGATACATTTTTTTCATAAGGCTGCAAAAGACGGATTACACCGGAAGATTCAAGGATGCTTGTCCATTCGGAAATTGTTTTGCTTGTAACGCCAACATCACGGGCGATGGAATCTGCGTTAAACAGTTCTCCAACCCGAGCTGCAAGGCACTGCATAAAGTTATGGAACTTTACCAGATTTTTCTGGCTTATTATATCCGCCACATCGCGGTCAAGATATGTCCTTATGTACGAGCGGTAAAATGGTTCCCATTCGATTGACTCATCTGCCAGCTCCGGCATACTTCCACGCCATATATGATTCCATAAGTTTTTATATGGCTTTATTTTTTGTTTTCGGGATTCGATGTATTCAGATGTCGGTAAGAATTCTGTGTTAAAATCAATTTCGTATTTTTCTCTAAGCGAAAGAGATGTCATATTGATGATGCAAACACGTCCTGCCAAAGAATCTGCCGCTTTACTCAAGAGCCTATAGCTTTGTGACCCTGTAAGAATTAATTGTCCTTTATTTTTTGTGCCGTCTGCAAGAAGCTTTATTTGCAAAAACAGGTCTGGGGCTCGCTGTACTTCGTCAACAATAACAGGAAGCGGATGATTTTTGAAAAACAGAGCTGGATCTTTTTGTGCTAATCCAAGTTCTGTAAAATCATCTAGGGTAACATATCCATAATCCGGGAGAAGTTTTTCTTTTAGCAAAGTAGATTTTCCGACTTGACGGGAACCGATAATTAAGAGAACTCTGAACTGTTTTTTCATTCTGTGCAAATATGGCAGAATGTGACGGTTTATATACATAAAGCCCCCTTTTGTGTAATCCGACTAATTTGGAGTATAACTCCGAAATAGCCGAAAATCAAGCGTTTTAAGCGTGAGGCTATGGAGCCCCTTGCCGACCGCAGGATGCCCGAATGGCAGCCGAGGACGGTGAGCGTTAGCGAAGGGCGGAACAGCCGATGAACTATGTATGAAAAAATACGTATTTTGTTTTATGGCATCTTTTTTTGTTTTAACAGCGTTATGCGCAAAACAGGCGAAACCTTTGTATAAAATGCAGGAAAAATCAAAAGCGGCGGAAGAAGTTTCTCCGAACGGTGAATCCAGAATTTTTATTGTAGGAACGAGCAAGGGTCTTTTTAAGCTTTCGAGAGGAAACTCATTTTTTCCGGTTTGGACCGAAGGCTCTGTTGAACAGATTGTGCGCACGGAAATTCCTTCCGAAGATGGAAAAATAATTGAAAACTGGTATTTCCGCACCAGCAAGGGAATTCTTTTTAGTTCCGACCTTGAGATTTTTGAATACAGAAATTCCGGCTTGCCGCTGTCTACAATAAAAAATTATGACGGACAAAATACTGAATTTGAAACCCGGGTTCAGACATTAAAAGATTTGTGCGCAAATCCCTTGAATCCGCAGCAGCTTGTTACAGCCACAAAAGATTCCGTTTATTTGTCTCGGGACGGCGGACGGAACTGGAAAAATCTTGGTTCAATGAGCATGGCTACACCTGGTGTAAAGGCATGCGCGGTCGGCTCAATGCCGGTTACGCTTAGCGATGGTTCTACAGGGACAGAGCTTGTTGTTTTTATGAGCCATCCCATTTTTGGCCTTTCCTATATAAAGCCGGATGCCGCCCGTCCTGTGTGGATTGATGTGGCAAAAGGTTTTGAGATGATGCCGAACCTTACGAGCCCTGACGAAATTGCGGATATTCTTCCGGTTCTTGTTCAGGATGAATACGGAACTTCTTATGTTGATATTTATTTGAGCCAGAGTTTTATTCCGCGCATTTATAAATTTGACTGGCCGAACCGTCAGGGCGAACTTATTTATAAAGGCGAAGAACCTGCTGAAACCATTGACGGACTTGCAGTTGCAGGCAATAAACTTGTTTATTCAAAAAATGAAACCCTTGGAGCATTAAACCTTGAGGATTATACAAATCCTGGCATTCCGGGAAAACTCGCTGAATGGAAAAAAAGTTTTGCCTGTGTTCCGGGCAGCGTGAATTCTGCATGGATTCCGTACAATCGTAGCGGATTGAAACGGGGAATTCTTCTGAATGAGCTATGGCTTTTGTATCCGGGCACAATAAATTCTCAGTACGGAAAAAAAGCGCTTGGTCAAAAAAGCATTTATGTCTCGGCGTATCAGTGCAGGCTTCAGACAGGAATTGATAAATTTAAAAAAATAATAAAGGACAACAATCTTAACAGTCTTGTTATAGATATGAAAGATGATTATGGACTTCTTCGTTATGACACTAAAGACGAGCTTGTAAAGTCAAAGGGAAAGGTTACTCAGTATGCGGTCGATCTTGACCATTTTGTAGAAGAATTTAAAAAAGACAATACATATCTGATTGCCAGGATAGTAGTTTTTAAAGACCGGAATCTTGCGAAATTCGGCGGTTCAAAATATGCGGTCTGGAATTACAATACAAAATCGCCGTGGGTCGGCATAAAAGAATATGAAGATATTGTGGATGAGGAAACCGGTGAAGTGACTGGAAAAAATCCTGTTTACTATGACGAAAACTGGGTTGATCCGTATTGCCCGGAAGTTTGGGAATATAATGTTGCGATTGCAAAGGAACTTATTGCCCGCGGATTTGATGAAATTCAGTTTGACTATATCAGGTTTCCTACGGATGGCTATAATTTGCGTCAGGCAAGCTACCGCTGGAAGAGTGAGGGCATGGATAAGGAAAGCGCGTTGGTTTCGTTCCTGAAATATGCCCGCGAAAATATAAACGCTCCGATTGGAATTGATATTTATGGCGCGAACGGCTGGTATAGAAGCGGCACCCGGACCGGACAAGATGTGGAGATGATGGCTGAGTATGTTGATGTAATCGGCCCTATGTTTTATCCAAGCCACTTTGAAAACGCTTTTATGAATTTTCCGCCGGCGGAAGACCGTGTCTACAGAATTTATTATTATGGAACTTACAGAAATTCAGTTCTGGCCCGAAACCGTGTTGTAGTACGACCGTGGGTTCAGGCTTTTTACCTGAATGTAAGCTACGACCGGCAGTATTACGGCAAGGAATATGTTTTAAAGGAAATATTTGGCGTGCGTGATTCAGTTGACCACGGCTATATGTATTGGAACAACTCTGGAAATTACGAAATGATTTCGCCGGATATTGCAAAGGACGAGCCTTTTATTGGAACTTGTCCGGAATCCAGCCCGTCGTTCAGAAAACCGGCTTTGGGAACACAGGAAGCGCCGGAGTTTACAAATGAAGGCCTTTCCCACGCTGATAAAATTTTTAACCGCGAAAAAAAACGCTGGCACTCAGATGATTCCGTTTTCAATCCGCTCTTGCAGATGAAACTTTTTAATAAGAAGATTGAAAAAAAATAACTTTTCAGCCCTGGCACTATTAAATTTTAGCCAAGGCAGAAGTTGTCACAGATTTTTCAACAAATTTTATAGAACTCAAGGTTGCGCACTAGACAAAATGCGGGGGGGGGGTAGAATGTCCTATCTTATATTAAAAGGGGACAAAAATGAAAAAACTTCTTTTTGCATTTTGTGCGGCAATCGCATTGTTTACAGGCTGTCAGAATGATTCGTCTGATGATTCGGCGTCTGTTCAAATCTCATTAAAAGAACGTATTAATACGGCAAGGGATGGTGATGTAATCGATTTGGGAAAGGCGAATCTGAAAATTGATGAAAACGATTCTTATACGATTTCAAAACCTTTGACAATTAAAAACGGAAACGTAAAAAATGCGACATTTACAGTAGAAAGCGATAAGGTTGTTTTTGACAGTCTTATGAGCATAAATGGCGTAATCGTGCACGAAAAAGTGGGAAACGGCGACTTTACATTGCAGAACTGCTATAAGGTTAGTGAAGTTTATGTAAATGGTGGCGGAAGCAATTCCATTCACATTGCAAAGACAATTGTTGAAAAGCTTATTGTAAATAAGAAGGGAGTGCGGGTAGCGCTTTCAAATGATGGTTCTTCAAAAGTTGCTAAGACTATGATTTTTGAAGACTGTAAGCTTGATTCAGAAAATGAAAATAACTCTTTTGAAAAAGTTATTGTTGAAAAAGCTGTAAAAAATCTTAATCTTGCCGGAAAAACAAAAGTAGAAAGAATTGTTTCTACGGAATCGTCTGGTTCTGAATCGCCGACAATTAAGATTATCGTCAGTGTTGAAGTAAAGGTTGTTGCGGCGGACAGTACAGTAAAAAAATCTATAGAAAAAACAGATGGCAATGAAGAGTTTAATAAAAAAGAACCTGCTATAGAAGATGCGGAAATTTCTACTGAAGAAAAAGCGGACTTGGAACAAGAACAGGAAAAAGTTGAAAAACCAGGAGAAACAGAAAAGCCTGGTGAAACGGACAACCCTGAAACTCCGGCTCTTGAAAATCTTGATTTTATTATTGTGTCTAAAGATAAAATTTCCGAAAAACTTGATGCCTTTCCGGATTTTGCTGTTGGGGCAATCAGTGAAATAAAAGTTGAAAAGACCTCTTCGGAAGTTATTGTTACAAACTCTGCTGCGTCTGAAGATTATTCAATAAGCTGGGATTACTGGCTTGTTTCAAAAACTCCGGTAAAAGCGGAAAAAGGCAAGAACTATAAAATCAGTTTTGACCTTAAGGCAGACAAATCCTCAGGAATATATCTTGCAACGCTGGATGCGGCAACGTCGGAAGATTCAAAATATGTTGAGTATAATGTAGGAACAGAATATAAAACATATTCAGTGGAAACAGGAACTGTACTGACCGACTGGTCGGCAGAAGTTCCCCTGCTTACAATTGGTTCTGTTTCAAAGCTTTTTATTAAAAATTATAAGATAGAAGAAACCGATCCAAAAATTGGTTATGCAATTTTTGGAGATTCCATTTCCTGTGAGGCATTGGCAGACGACATAAGCGTAACCTTTGGGGAAGACAGAAAATCAAACATTAATATCTATCCGCTTGCTCTTAAAGTTGGCAGGCTGCACAAAGTTACATTCGACGTAACTTGCGACAAGAATGTTTCTGATGTAGCCATTTTTGCAAGGGCAAATTCTAATGAATGTGCCACAGCAGGCAGTGAACATTTTGATTTTAATACTGAAAAAAAGACCGTTACATTGTATGTTCCGGTGTATCAGAAAAACAATGAAACATTAAGAACCCTTCTGGTTTGGGTTGACTCAGAAACTCCATGCAAACTTACATTCTCAAACTTTAAATCCGTGGAAACGGACTTGAATTCAGTGCTGAAAGAAGATGAAACTCTTGGGCTTTACTTTGCGGGTGATATTTATCTTTCAGAAGCAGAAGGTAAGCTTTGGAGAGTTCTTTCTGCGGACAGACCGATTCAGCTTTCTCCTGGCTCAAAGGTAGAGGGGCAGGTTCTTCTTTGTAATTATAAGGCATGGGATTCTGTGGTGACAAGTTTTAGGGTAATTTCAAAAGACTCTGAAGCGACAAGAGAAAATGAAAATATTGTTTTTAGCAACAATTCGTCAAAAACAGTTTCACTTAGTTTTTCAATTAATGATAAGCTTGAAGCTACGGTTGCTTGCGCTGAAACAGAGCTTCCAGACTGTCTGTGGATTGAAGGTTTTGTAAGTGAAACGAATGCGACGGAAGGTGGCCTTACTCGTGAAAAATTTAAAGTAATAGATGCAAATACTCAAGAATTTAAATTTACGTACAACGCAGAAAAGCATACTGGCTGGGGCAGTAAAAGAGGCACTATATTTTTTAAGGTTTTCACTGACAAAACAGGCTGGCTTTTGGATTTTGGCGGAACTTACATGCAGGAATTGTCTGTTGCATTGAACGGGGGTTTTGTTCCTCTTTATGCCAGAGGCGATGGGAATCTTTCTCCTGGCAATATTGTTGTAAAAAATCTTGCTGATGCAGGGGACTATGTTATTACAGTAGTTTACAATGCGTCTGTCGGGTTTATGAAGTTAAAAATAGAAGGCGATGTTTATGAATGGCCTGAATTGCCTCCGTTAAAAACTGGCTGGTATTATTATGATATTAATAAGTCATATTTGGGAGGTGCGGAAACCTTCAATATGCTTTTTAATAAACAAAATTATGGTTTAAAATCACAAAGTGCAGACATAGTAGGTTTAAGTGTGAGCACAAATATCTACTGGTATGATTGCTGGCAGGAACCTGATGTTTCTAGCTCTGTGGAGCATGGTGTGTCAAAACCTTCTAACCGCGAGGATAACCCGGAGGTTACTCCGGCGGACGGTTATATCCGCATATATTTCTATTCGGCGTTTTCTGACCCGGGAAATTTAAATCTTCATTACTGGACTGATGGCAAGCCTGTTTTTGCTACAGAATGGCCCGGAGTAGAGATGATTGAATTCCAGCCGTAAAATTATAATCTGAATTTATGCCATTCCTCTTTTTTGGAGGAGTGGCTTTTTTCTCCATACGGGCGGCACGGCAGGATTCCATAGGGAACCTGCCGTCGTGCTTTCCGGGGTTCCGGCCTCCGCCTCATTGCTCCGCTCCTCTCGTCCTTCCGCCGCATCCGCCTCCTTCCTTTTGCCCAGTTGTCTTCCCATCCCCGGACTTTTCTCCGTTCCGCTCCGCAACGCTCCCTCCGGTCACTTCCGCGTCCGGGCCGTGAACTGAACCCAAAAAGTTAGACACTTTTTGGAGGATGTTATGCAAAGAGTATTCAGTTTTGAAATACGGCTGGAAGCTGTAAGACTACATGAAGAAGAAGATCTGTCACCAGGAGCCATCGCAAAGAAAATCGGGACAGTTCATTCTGTCGTCGAAAGATGGTTAAAACTTTATAAATACAATGGAATCGAAGGCTTAAAAATCAAAGATTATAATCAACAATATGATGATGATTTAAAATCAAAAGTAATAGAACAAGTAACTGTTCAAAATATTCCGTATACAAGAGTTGCGGCAATGAACAATCTTTCACTTTCAACAGTAAAGCGATGGGTGATAGAATCAACCAAGGGGTTGAAATTGAACGGAAAGAAAAATCTGATAACCTCAGAAGAGGCAGCTGCAATTCGAGAGAAATTCAAGCATGTAAAGAATCCAGAAATCAGAAAAATCATGGAAAAGAATTACTGGCTTGAAATGGAGAATGAAGCATTAAAAAAATTGGAAGCCTTAACTCAGAATCAACAAGAGAAAAAGCAATAGCAATATCTGAGTTAAGGCAGAAATACAAGTTAAAGGATCTTCTTTTGATTTTTAATATGAAACGCAGTACTTATTATACTGCTATTCAAAATAAACCTGATAAATATGAATCAGAAAAAGAACTGATAAAGCAAATATTTCATCATCATAAAGGACGTTATGGCTACAGACGGATTACAGTGTTGGTTCGCCGGGCAGGTTTTGCACTAAATCATAAAACAGTAAAACGGCTTATGAATGAACTTGGATTAAAAAGCTATGTCAGACCTAAAAAATATCATTCTTATAAAGGAATTGAAGGAAAAGGATTCCCCAATATTCTTCAGAGGAATTTTAAGACAACTAGATTTAATGAAAAATGGGTTACAGATGTTACAGAATTCAATATTTGCGGCCAGAGAATATATCTTTCGGCGTTGATTGATTTATATAACCAGGAAGTTATTTCATATACAATTTCACATCGGCCGACATTAAACTTTGTCTGCAAGATGTTAAGTAATGTTTTTGAAAAATATAACAATCTTAAAGGCTTAATCATTCATTCTGATCAGGGGTGGCATTACAGAACTGAAAGATATACACAAATGCTAAAAATGAAAGATGTAACGCAAAGTATGTCTCAAAAAGGAAACTGTCTTGATAATTGTATGGCAGAAAACTTTTTCGGCCTGCTAAAAACAGAATTCTATTACATGAATAAATTTAGTTCTGTAGAAGAATTCAAAAAAGCTCTGGTTGAATATATTGCATATTACAATACAGAGCGTATTAAAATTGGATTAAACGGCTTGAGCCCTATTGAATTTAGAGCTCAATATGCCGCATAATTTTGTCTATAAAAAAGGGTTCAGTTCACCGATGAGGTCTTTGCTTGCTTCGGTGTCGCTCATGTCCATGTTGGTGAATACGTCTACTACGTTTCCAAGAACGCGTTTGTCCAGTTCGGGGTTGGCGTAGTTTTTTGGAAGGACGCCTTTGAGGCTTTTGTTGTCGGCTTCTATGGCAATCATGGCTTTGTCTAAGATTGTGCCGATTTCCGGTGTGTGGGCTGCCTTTGCAATTTCTGACCAGCGGGCTTCCAGAGGGACGAAGAAGATGTTTTCGGCCTCATAAGCATCCGGGTCATCTTCAAAGCCATCGCCTTATTCTACAAGTTCCTTGTATTTCTTTTCAAATGCGGTAGAGATGTATTTTAAGAAGATAAGTCCTGTAAAGATTTTGCGATAATCTGCAGCAGGGATATGTCCCCAAAGTTCGCAGGCTGCATCCCAAATCTGCTGTTCAAATCCGATGGTGGCGGAAGATGATTTAGATTTCTGGGATTTTGATTTTGCCATGATGATGTCCTTTTGTAAAATAATGATTGATTATATCATTAAAAAGGCATTTTTACTAGGAAAGCGACTGGTGATTGTGTCAGACGATGGCATTTTTACCGGTGTTTTTTTGTGGTTCCAACATTGCCAAAGTCGGTAATCTTATGAAGCAGTTCCAGTGTTGAACTTTCAAACATCTCCCTGATTTCAGCAGCTCCGAAGAATCGTTGTTTTCCGTAGGATGTTTGTTTTTTTTTATCCTTTTCTACTTTAACTCTTCAATCTCCGTCTTAATACGAAGCACAATCTTATTTTTCTGCATAAACTGCTGCTGAGCAATTTTATGAATTGATGGGACGAATGGTCTTCTGGAATTGAAAAGATAAGCTCTTTTGTTTTCGTATTTATTCAACTCTTCACCAAAAAAGCTTATTGTGTTTGTAAGCTGTTCCATCCCATTTATCTGTAGTTTTGTCATAACTTACAAAAGCTGGCTTTTTTCCTTCTTTATCGTCTGGATCAACAAGTCAAAATTCTTTTACTTGGTTTACTGTTGTGGCATAGTCGTAAAAATTTACTTGCAAAACTTAGCCTCCAGTTCAAGAAGATCTGAGAAACTGTCGTTCTGTTCTTCCAATGCCTTGTTAAGTTCGTTGTCATCAGAAGGAAGATTTTCATACGGTTCAAGAAGCTTGATAGAACCATCTGCTTTTGTTTCATAAATATGAATCATTTCTCCTGGTACAGCGGCCTTTACAGGAATAATCTTTTCTATTTCTTTTTCCGGAACGCCCTTTGTCAACAATTCTGCTGCTTTTGCACTCTGAGTAAGATAAGCAAGAATGTATGGGCTGTGGGTTGTGATAAGAAGTTTGTTTTCATCATTGTTATTTTTACATTCAAGCAGTTCGTACAGTACTTTGTTCTGAGATTGAGGATATAAGTTCTGCTCTGGTTCTTCTACAATATTTATAAAGCAAGTGTTGAAGAAGTAATGAAGAAGTTTTTCTATGTCTTTTGCAATATTTTCATTCAAAGTCTTTCCATAAATACTCCAAGTGGGAAGAACTCATGCCGAGTATTCAGAACTTTAAGAAATGGACCAAAGAGCACTGTAAAGATGCCCAGAGAACCTACCGGGATGAACAGCTGGAGCCGATAGTCGATATGTTTGTTGCTGCTTTTGCAAACTCAAACAAGGCAATCAAAGACGGATACGACAGCCAGATTAAGCAGTATGACCACGAGCTGAACGGCTACACAAAAGAGACAACCTACGGTAAAAAGCACTTTTTCGGAACTGCCGAGATAAGCCAGATGTTAGAAAGTGCAACACCAGAGCTGCTTCGTAAGATTGCAGGAGTTATTGCAGAACACGGTTGTAAGGACGTAAAGGAATGGATGCAAAAAAGTCCTTGGTACAGGGAGTTTGAACTGGGCCGGGAGGTGGAAAGGCAGCTGCGAAGAGAGCGGGAATGGGAGAGGTAACTAGTTTTGAAAAAAATCTATAATAGTAACCTTCTTTGTCACTGTCATCTGTTATAATCTCTATAAAACTATAGAAAATCTTGCTATAATACACTTTAACAAAGTTAGGAGTTCTAAAAAATGATTACTGGCGAAATAAAAACAAAATAGATTCAATCTGGGACGACTTTTTCAGTGCAGGTATGAGCGAATATCTTACTGTCATCGAACAGTTTTCATACCTTATGTTCATACATTCTCTTGATGAAGTTGAAAATGAAACTGAACAGTACGAAAAAATGTCAGGTGAAAAGAAGGAACACATTTTCCCGGAAGATAAGCAGAAATACCGCTGGCACATTTTTAAGACCTTCGAAGAAAACGAACTTTTCAATTTGATGAATAAAGAGATTTTTCCGTTCATCAAAAAAATCAACGCAAACGAAGAAAGCGCATTTGCCCGCTACATGAAAGATGCAGCATTCTCTATTCCAAGCCCGCAAACCTTAAAAGCCGTAATCACAAAGCTTGATGAACTTTTTGAAAATCCAGAAGTTCAGACCCGCGACATGCTTGGTGATATTTACGAATATGTCTTGAGCAAAATTAATTCCAGCGGACAGGTAGGAATGTTCCGTACTCCAAAACAGATTCGCGACATGATGGTTCAGCTTATCCGCCCTCAACCAATGGATACAATCTGTGACCCGGCATGTGGTACAGCCGGCTTCCTTATTTCTTCTGCTGAATTTATCCGTGATACTTACGGAAACAAAATGGGTGACAAGGAATGGGAGCATTATTCAAAAGGACTTCTTACAGGCTTTGACACAGGAAGTACAATGCTTAAAATCTCCGCAATGAACCTTCTGCTCCACTCAATCCATGAGCCGCATATTGCTTATCAGGACAGTGTTAGTAAGAACAACGAGATTGAAGGTCAGTTTGATGTTATCCTTGCAAATCCGCCGTTCACAGGAAGCGTAAATAAATCAACAATTGCAGAAAGTCTTACAAACGTTTGTTCTACAACCAAAACTGAACTTTTGTTTGTTGCCCTCTTTATCCGAATGCTCAAAAAAGGTGGACGCTGTGCCTGTATTGTTCCGGATGGAGTTTTGTTCGGTTCATCTAATGCACATAAAGCACTTAGAAAAGAACTTGTAGAAAATCATCAGCTTGCAGCAGTTATCAGTATGCCAAGCGGAGTATTTAAGCCTTATGCCGGAGTAAGTACTGGTATTCTTGTTTTCACAAAAACAGGTGCAGGTGGAACAGACAATGTCTGGTTCTATGATATGAAAGCCGACGGATATTCCCTGGATGACAAGCGTCAGCCGACAGATGCAAATGACATCCCTGATATTATTAAGCGATTCCAGAATCTTGATAAAGAAAAAGACCGCAAACGAACAGAACAATCATTCTTCGTACCAAAATCATAAATTGTAAAAAACGGATATGATTTAAGTATAAATAAATACAAAGAAGTTGTTTATGAAAAAGTAGAATATCCTGCTCCTAGTGTTTTAATAAAAGAAATAAAAGACTTGCAAAATGAAATTTCAAATGATTTGTCTGAATTAGAAAAAATGTTGGGAGAGTAATTGATGGATAAAATAATAACAAATCAAACTACAGGTGATATTGTAATCTATCAAACTCAAGATGGTCTTACTCAAATAAATGTTAAGTTTGAAGATGAAACGGTTTGGCTTACACAATCACAACTTGCAGAACTTTATCAAACAAGAAAATCAAATATCAGTGAGCACATAAAACATATTTTTGAAGAAGGTGAATTATCCGAACAGTTCAAATTGAAGGAAATCGTGAAGTAACTATAAGAGCAAATGGCAAACGGTAAAATATAAGGAAATAAGATGACTTTTGCAGAAACTGAAACAACAGAATTAAAACAGAAATTCTCAGACTCTTTGCCAAAAGAAATTGTTGCTTTTTTAAATACAGATGGTGGAACAATCCCTTTTGCCTTTGAGTTGGAAAGTGAACCCCAAAGGGATTCAAAAATTAGGGAAAAAATCATAAATGAAATTAAGAAAAATCCAAAAATTACAAAAGAAGACCTTTCTAAAAAGTTTGAACTTTCTCTTTCAACAATAAAACGAAAACTTTCAGAGATGAAAGATATTGTTTACTTTGAAGGTGCAAGTAAATCAGGTCATTGGGTCGTAAAAGATAATGAGTAAGGAAGAAAATATGAAAAATAAATGGCAAACGGTAAAACTTGGGGATGTGTGTGAAATACAATCAGGAGGAACTCCATCTCGAAGTAAAATTGAATATTGGAAAGATGGAAATATACCATGGGTAAAAATTGGTGATTTTTCAGATAAATATATCTCTAAAACATCAGAATTAATAACTCAATTGGGTTTAGAAAATTCTTCTGCAAAATTATTTACAAAAGGAACTCTATTATATTCAATTTTTGCAACTCTTGGTGAAGTTTCAATTTTAAATATTGATGCCACAACAAACCAAGCTATTGCAGGGTTAAAAATAAAAAATAACAACCAATTAGATATTAATTATCTGTTTTCATATTTAAAATCCATAAAAGATGAAGTAAATAGGATTGGACGAGGAGTGGCACAGAATAATATAAATCTTGGAATATTAAAGCAATTTGCAATCCCACTGCCCCCACTTGAAACACAACAAAAAATCGCCGCCGTTTTAGATAAAGTGCAAAAAATCATTTCAAAAAGCAAAACCACCCTAGAAAAATACGACACTCTAATCAAATCCCGGTTTATCGAGATGTTTGGGAATGAGATAGTTGAAAGCGGAAAATGGAAAGTTGAAAAACTAGAAGATGTTTGCGATTTAATTACTGACGGAACGCATAAAACTCGAAAAATTCAGGCAACTTAGGGGAAATTCGGAAATTATGCTAAAAAATAAACGAGTTTTCGCGGAAATTCACTAAAATATGATAGAGTTTCTGTAATAATTTTCTAAAACTCCACATCCCTTAGATATTGCTTGAGTAAAAATGAACAGAAACAAGGGAAAGTATGAATATTGTTTTCAAAACCTATATTTCCATGTATCAATTTTATTCCTGTAGTAATGTCAGGATAGCATTCTCCATTAATTAGAATTTTTAAAGTTTTTGCATTGCCGTTTGTTGCTTTTACTTCTACCGGGACAAGAGATTTTTTAGTCCGAACAAAGAAATCCTCTTCAAGGGTTGAATTTTCCTTCTTATAATAAAAGAGTCCGTAGCCTTGTTTGCTTAGGGCTTCAGCGATTATATTTTCATAAAGAGCACCGAGTTATTGTCAATTGTTGTGGATTGAAAAAAAGTGTCTTTTCATCAGGCAGCCTTCATTTGTTCACCGTCCACAAAAATTATATTTTTGGCGACAAGTTCAAGTTGTTTAAATCCCCTGAGCCGTCGCCAGTTTTTCTCTGCCTGAAGACAAAGCTTGAAAGCCATTGCAACAGAAGCAGCGGAAGAGCCGTTTCCTTTTGTTGACTTGTGGCGCAACCTGACTGTTGCAAATGTCGATTCAATCGGATTCGACGTTCTAATGTGAGCCCAATGTTCCGCCGGATAATCATAAAAGCGGAACAAATCCTCCTTGTCTTTTTCAAGACATTCCGTTGCCTTCGGATATTTTTTTCCGAAAGTTTCTATAAATA
The DNA here is from genome assembly GCF_016117655.1 of Treponema peruense. Lineage (NCBI taxonomy): Bacteria > Pseudomonadati > Spirochaetota > Spirochaetia > Treponematales > Treponemataceae > Treponema > Treponema peruense. The sequence continues at coordinate 141,661 of NZ_CP064936.1, read as the reverse complement.
AGTCGTAGGCTTTCAAGGCGTTTGCACGTTTGTCTGCCTGCCACATATCCCGAATCATTTTTGTGGCCTGAGTCTGCACACAGTCAGGCAATTTGTCCAGAATGTTCATGGACTTGTGGAACCAGCATCTCTGAATTTTTAGCTGGCCCCAGATTTCATCAACTGCATTTTGAAACCCAAGCGCTCCGTCGCAGACTGCCAATTTTGGTGCTTTTGTCAGTCCGCGGAATTTCAAATCAAGCAAAACTCCACGCCAACTTTCCGTTGACTCGCGAATTCCGGCCTGTACAGCCACAAGTTCTTTTTTGCCTTCAACAGTTACGCCAATTATTACCAGAAGGCAGGTCTTTTCACCGTCAAGCCGGGACTTTACGTAAATTCCGTCTGCCCAAACATAAACGTATTCCTTTCCGGAAAGATCTCGTTTGCGCCATTCGTCATATTCAGCCTGCCATTTTACAGTAAGCTTTGTTATGACTGACGGACTCAGGCCCTTTGCTTCTTTACCAAGAACATCATGGAGCATGGCTGAAAACTTGTTTGAAGAAATTCCTGCAAGGTAGGCAGCGGAAAGTATTGCTTCTACTGTCGGAGTTTTTCTTGCAAACGGAGGAAGGACTTTGCTTACAAAGCGATCCTTTTCTTCAAGTGCACGGTCATCAACTCTGGGAAGCCTGACTGTAACGTAACCGTTTGTAGTAAGAATTGTCCGTTCTTTGTGAAAGCCGTTTCTTACTACAAGTTTGTTTCCGGTTTTGTCTACGATAGAAGAAGTTTTATTAAGAAAACGCTGAACTTCATCCTCGTAAAGACTTTCAATTACTTCACGTGCTCTTGCGCGGATTGCTTTTTCAAGCAAATCAATCGTTGGACTATTGGAATTTTCTTCAATTTCCAGTATTCTTTTCATAAGAGGTCTCCTTCGGTGTTTATTTTTTTTTCCAAAGAAAACTATACCTTAGACAGACCTCTTTTTCTATGCCTTCTCAGGCAATCCACAACTTTTGATTATAACTCAAGAGCACCCTTGTATACATTCATGTTTTTATTTGCCCTTAAATCCTCCTGGGACTCTTCATCAAGACTTGCAATTAAAAGACCTGTATCTTTAAAATATACTTTATACTTGTCATCTTCATAATTTCCTTTTAACGGAAGGTCCGGAGTATGGAGACATTGGCAGATATTTATAATTCCGGAGTCATTAAGCCATTCAATGCAACCCCAATAGTCCTTAAATTTAGCCCCTTTTGCAACTTTAGAAATCTGGAATTTCTTATTTTCCTTTGCCAGCTGTACAGGGATATTATTAAAAACATTCAGGACTTTTGTTTTATCAATACCTTTAACGTATTTTTTTATATCTTCCTTGTAATCTTCAATCAGTTCTTTTTGAAGTTGCAGAGTTCCTTGGAATTTTTTTTGTTCAATATAAGTGCTGACAACTTTCGGCATACCGCCAAGAATACAATAATCCAGAAAAAGTTCGTTCATAACATTCATCGTAGCCTGATTTAACGGAGTTGAATTTCTCATATGTTCCAAAAGTTCATCAAGTAAATCCTGCCCGTAGCCTTTTGCCCATAGAAATTCTTCAAAATCCATGGACTGCATTTCAAATTCAGACTTATAGCCTACACTATTGCTGGCAATTTTATTATAGTTGATTCCGAGCATCAAACCGCTGCAAATTATGAAAGTTTGGAGTAAACGTGGCCGTTGAATGATGCAGAATACAATTCCTGCTTTATTTGTAGACTATTACATTTAGCTTAACTATGGCGGCAGGACTTTTTTTTATTTACAGCCACTAAATCAATGAAAAATTTTAACCGTATTTAACCGCTTTACGAAACGGTTAAATACGGTTAAAATATAAAAAAAAGAGGTTTAATATGCAGGATAATAATGCTTTGGAAAAACAACTAGCCGAGTTACCGTCAGGTTATATTACTCACAGAACCATAAACAATAAAACTTATTATTACCATCAGGGAACAAAAAACGGACAACAGTTCAGCATTTCTGTTTCAGAAAAAGAAGCAGAAGAACTGGAAAAAAATATTGAGCTCCGTAAATCCCTGGAAAAGAAATTAAAAATGCAGATAAAATCAACCTCAAAAAATTCAGAATCCGCTCTTTCAGCCTCAAATTTTAATACCAGTGTTTCTTTTGGGAAAAACTTAAGAACTTCAATTCAGCAGGCTGCAAGATTCCAGAAGCGTGACTGCTACGCAACAATTGAAGAATATCTTTACAGTGAAACGATTGATAAAGTTTGTGTAATTTACGGACTCCGCAGAACCGGGAAAACGACACTGTTAAGGCAGCTTATGCTTTCATTCAGCGAGGAAAACTTTTCAAAAACCGCTTATATAAAATGCCAAACAAGTGACACAATCGCGAATTTGAATAAAGATATAATTCTTCTTCAGGAAAAAGAATTTAAATATCTTTTCATTGACGAAGTTACTCTTATAAATGATTTTATAGATTCTTCATCTTTGTTTTCTGATGTATTTGCAGCCCAGGGAATGAAAATTGTTCTTTCCGGCACAGATTCACTTGGTTTTAACTTTGCCATAAATGATGAACTTTATGACAGGGCTGTAATGGTTCACACCACATTTATACCTTATAAAGAACATTCAAGGCTTTTGGGTATTAATGATATTGATGATTATATCCGCTACGGCGGAACTTTGAAAGCTGGAGAAATTGACTTTGAAAGCAAGGAAATAAATGCAAAGGATGCTTCTTTCAGAGATGATGAATCAACACGTTACTACATTGATACAGCAATCTGTTCAAATATCCAGCACTCTCTTGAATGTTTTAAGAACGGAAGATATTTCCGCCACCTGAAAACTTTGTATGAAGCAGATGAACTTACAAATGCAATCAACAGAATTATAGAAAGCATGAACCATGATTTTGCAGTAAAAATCATCACGCAGGAATTCAAGTCAAATGACCTTCGTTCTGCAGCCCAGATGCTCCGGTCTGCAAAAGAAGATTCAAAACGCACAAATATTCTTGACACAATTGATACTTCATTTGTTCTGGAAAGACTTAAAAATATTCTTTCAATTAAAGAAAAGGATCAGCAGACAATAGGAATTACTCCGGTTCATACTGAAGAAATAAAAGAATACCTTGCGGCTCTTGATTTGATTGAAAAAATCAATATTGAGACACGTTTTGCAGACAAGCCCCAGTTAAATGCTTCAGAAATCTATTACATTTTTACCCAGCCCGGAATGAGGTTCTGCCAGGCACAGGCTCTTGTCTATTCTTTGATGAATGATCCCCAGCTTGCAGATATTGATGTCACAACACGTAAACTTATTTCAGACAAAATTTTTGATGATGTCCGCGGCCGGATGCTTGAAGACATTGTTTTGCTTGAAACAAAAAAATCGCTTGAAAAAAATTGGAAAAACCAAAAGAAGGTTTTTAAATTAAGATTTCAGTCAGGCGAATATGACATGGTTATTTCAGATTTTGAAAATTCAACCTGCCAAATTTTTGAAATAAAACATTCTGCAGAAATAGTTCCGAATCAGTACAAAAATCTTGTAAACACAGAAATGACCTCTCTTACAGAAAAGTTTTTCGGAAAAATAACCGGAAAGACTGTAATTTACAAAGGTCCAGACAAGACAACAGAAAATGGAATCGAATATAAAAATGCAGAAGAATATCTTTGCGGTTTGGAACTATAAGTCAGCCTCACTCGCCCACTCTTCTCCATTCCTGCCAGCCGCCGGTGGGAGTTCTTGTGTATATGGCAATTTCTTCTGCGGTGAAAGTTTCATTCAGATTCAGTTCTGCAAAATGCTTTAATGTCTTGCCAGAAAAACTCCTCCGTTTTTCTTGAGCCATTTGTCCCACTTTTTGTATTCGGGATAGATTGAAATCACTTCATCAAAGAAGGCTCTGGAATGGTTCATGTGGTGGCGGTGAACCAGTTCGTGAACAACTACAGAATCTAGAACTTCCGGCGGCATTAGAACAAGAAGGCAGTTGAAGTTCAGATTTCCTTTTGCACTGCAACTTCCCCAGCGGGATTTTTGCAGACGGAGGGCTGATTAATTACGAATACAATAATTTTTCCAAAGCCTCGAATACAGCTTCGATTACTTCATTTCTTGAGTTGTAGGATTTTTTACAGAATTCATTGTCGATGGAATATTTCCATTTGTCAGAATCTCTGAAATGGAACAGCACTACGATGTGATTCTTGATTTTGAGATATTCATTTCCCCTGCCAGACTTTTTCCAGGTTCTTTTCTTAAAATTGAATTTTCTGGCTTCCTTATTTTTGAAGGCTGCCTCGCGTTTCTTCGCACGTTCTATATTTCCTTCAAGTTTTCCGGCACATACGCATCCGCAGTCAAGACTCAAGCCAGAATCATGAACCATGTGATGAACATAACGGATTATCTGCCAGCCGCACATTTCACAAATTCCGACCGGAGATCCAAGGTCAGTAACACCTGTGCAGGACCAGCCGGTTTTTGGAAAATTCGGGTCTTCCCAGTGGTTAGGGGCAGCATCAAGCTTTGCCTTTAATTCAGGCGGGATTTTCTTTTCATCAGGAATTTCCTCTTCATCTTCTCCGTCTTCTGTAATTTCAATTTCTTCAACAGTTTCAGAAACGTCTTCACCGTTCTTTTCTAACTCAGGCATTTCAATGGTGAATTCTTCTTTATCAATGTCTTCGTCCCAGTGTGGAAGACTTCTGTATTCTTCCTCCTTTTCGGTTTTCTGTTCAAAAAGAGTTAATTTATTCAAATCATCTGTCGGCTGCAATGAATTGTCAATTTTCTGGGGAAGAGAATTTGATTCAATTTCTGGAGGAAGATATTCAACTTCTTTTTCCTGAGGAAGGGCTTTAATTACAGGAAGACTTTCATGTTTCTTAGAAAAATAATCTGCGGAAATACTTCTTGGCAGCGTCATATTTTCAAACTGGACTGTATAGACCTTCCGCTTTGTGTCAAAAGAAATAACTCTGCCTTTGCCGAAAATATGATGTTCCACATACAGCTCGCCGCTCTGCTGTTCCGGAGGAAGTTCTTCTGTTATTGAAAGGTCAAGTCTGTGCATATAACCGAAAGCCTCTCGTTCTAGGTCATCACTGATTATGCCGACTCGTTTGTAGTTCTGTTCACCTATTTCAAATAGAAAACGTGACGGAAGTTTCTTGATTCCGTTCTGTGACTGTCCTTCGCTGTCCATAAGATAAAGGGTTTCCTGGGCTCTTGTAATTGCAACGTAGCAGAGGCGGCGCTCCTCTTCAAGACCGAGTTTTTTACGCTCTTCAATTGTGCGGGAAGAAGGAAAAATCCCTTCGGAAAAGCCGATGATAAAAACTACCGGAAATTCAAGTCCTTTTGAGGCATGAATTGTCATAAGTTTTACTGCTTCTACTGGCTTGTCCGTGTCTTCTGTAGACATAAGGGCAATCTGCTGGAGGAAGCCTTCAAGATTGATGTCTTCTCCGAATCCGCTTTCAAACTCGTTTGCAATGCGCTTGAATTCAGAAAGGTTGTCCAGCCGTTCCTCATCTCCAAGTTCTCGGATATACTGCTCGTAGCCTGAATCAATGCAGACACGGTTTACAAGCTCGCTGATTTTAAGACGGTCTTTCAGAGCTTTCAAATTTTCTATCAAAGAAACAAACTGACCTCCCCCGCTACCGTTAAATGCCTGGTCTCCTAAATGTGTTTTTAAAACTTCATAAAGGCTTTTGTCTTTAAGATCTACGTCAAAAAGATTTATTTCGTTATTTTCCCGGATTCTTTCAAGGGCTGCAACGCGGGTTCTGCCAAACTTTCGGCGCGGTGTATTGATAATTCTCTTGAATGAAAGGTCATCGTTGAAGGCGATAAGACGGAGGTAAGCAACCACATCAAGAATTTCCATGCGTTGGTAAAACTTCACGCCGCCATAGATTTCATAAGGAATACCTTCTTCAACAAGTTTTCGTTCAATAACACGGGAAAGAAAGCCTGAACGGTAGAGAACTGCAAAATCAGAATATGACTTACCCTTCTCTTTTTTTATCTTTCTTATTGTTTTTACAATCTCTTCAACTTCCTGATCTTCGCTTTTTGCATGAATATGAGTTACTGATGGTCCGGGGAGAGTCCTTGTAAACAAGTCCTTTTTAAGGCGGAGTGCATTCTTTTCAATCAGGGTGTTGGCACAATTCAGAATCTGGGGAGTAGAACGGTAATTCTGATTCAGGATAATAGTTTTTGTTCCGGGATGATTCTTGTCAAAGTCTACCAGAAGTTTAACATCGGAACCGCGCCACTCATAAATATTCTGGTCAGGGTCTCCGACAATCATAAGGTTCTGATACTTGCCGGAAAGAATATCAACAAGCTGCATTTCAATAGAAGAAGAATCCTGAAACTCATCAACCTGAATATAGTTCAGCCGTTCCTGCCATTTATTGCGGACTTCTTCGTCATTAGTCAAAAGGTAGATTGCATACATCATCAGGTCGGTAAAATCGAGTGAATAAACCGCTTTCTGGCGCTGCATATATTCTTCGATAATCTGGTCATCGAGAGTATTGATTTCTGAAAGAAGCTGAACCTTATCCGCCTGCGCCATTCTTTTTACATAAGAAATATCCTGCTTCTTCTGTGCAATTTTCTTTATAATACTCTGAAAGTTTGCCCAATCCAGTTTGAGTTCATATTTCTGATAGATTTCTTCAAGAAGAGTTTTCTGCTGGTAAGTATCGATAATTTGGAAACCTCTGGTAAGAAAAAGTTTTTCTGGATTCTCGCGGAGAAGACGGGCACAAAAGCCGTGGTAGGTGCAGATAAGGGAAGTGGAATATTCAGGTCCGATGAGTTTTGAAATACGTTTTTTCATTTCCCCAGCCGCCTTGTTTGTAAAAGTAACGCAGAGAATATTTGACGGGTCAATTCCATATTCGGTTACAAGGTAAGCATAACGGCTTACAAGAAGTTTTGTCTTACCGCTCCCCGCCCCTGCAATTACACGGACATAACCTTCAGTTTCCCGCACAGCCTGAGTCTGTTTGTTATTTAAGTTTACAAAAATATCCATTTTCAAGTTCTATCTTTTCAACAATATGAGTTGTTTCCGAATCGTAAATTGTTTCAGAAAAATCTCTCGGTAAGCATGGGAAAATATTGCTCAAAGCTTGATACAAAATATTTCTGACCATAAAGAAGCTTACGGGCAAATCCGGTTTTACTGCTGCCCGTTGGGCCTAAGATAAAATAATTTTTCATACTGCCTCCATGCAAAAACCGGCTGCAGGGAACGCAAATTTTAAAGGAGGTACTGCGCGTTTCCTGTGCCGTTTTGCTTTATGAGGTTAGTATAAGGCAGGTAGTATGACAAAGAGTGTCATAGTAAATATTTTTTTAGTTTTTTGCTTTTTGTCTTATTTTTTCTTAGATTATTTATTTTGGCTCATAGCACATAAGTGCTGAAAAAAAAGCCACTCTACACCGTATATGGATGCCGCCGGGGACGGCGGCAAAAAGAAGACAAAAATTAAATTAAGCTTTATAATATAATTAACCTATGATAAAATTCGACAATAAAAAGGAGAATTGAATGAAAAAGTTAATTATTTTTAGTGTTATTTTTTCTGCCTTTCTTGTTGGCTGTTCAAATTTTAACGACCTAGAAACAGTCGGCATAAACAATTCCAATAATAGTGAATCAAATGTTTTAAGAACCCAATTTAAAAACGCATTAGAAAATAATGCAGTTTCATTTTCCAGAAGTGCATCTTCTGTAACAGAATGCAATTCTGAAGTTCTTGAGGTGGCAGAAGATACATCAACATCAGATTTTCTTCTTGAAAATGAATTGATTTCAAGTGTTGCAGCTGCTTATATTTCAAAAGTCGAAAATATCATAAATGATGAGTCCTTATCTGTTGAAGATACAATTTCTAATATCGAAGAAATTGAAAATGATGCAAAATCGGCATTGTCGAAAGAAGAATATGAAGGCTTCATAAATTTCTCTGAAATGTCAATTGCCGCAATTGATTACTATACAGAAAATGATGAGGCAGCAAGAAGTATAGGCTCATGGCTTCGTAAGAAAGCAAAAAATATTTGTTGCGCGGCAATTTCTGATGCCATCGGATCATTTATAGGTTGGAAAATAGGTTCAACCATAGGAGGAATAACACTTCCGGTTATAGGCTACATTCCGGGAGGTGTCGTAGGAGCAGTTTCGGTAGGCGTTGCGTCAACAGTTGCCGACTGGAAGGCAGGTGGTATATCCATAAAAGTCAGCTGGAGCAAATAAATGAGAAACATAAAATTATTATTTTGCGTATTCTTTTCATTTTTTACCGTCAATTTCTTATCTTCACAGGAATCAAATAAAAATAATGAATCAATGGCAATGGACAACATAGATAATCCCATTGTTTTTTCAGAAACAAATGATTTTATAATCCACTACAAAAAATGGGGATTTTCGTCATTTGATACATTCCAATTTGCTGATTCTGAGGTTCCATTAACAAACAAAGAGTTGAATAAAATTTTACTTCCAGTTGAAGGAAATAAAAAATTGATGAAAAAAGCAACTTTCTGGAAATGTATTACTTATACCCTTATAGGTTCATTTATAGGCACGGGAATTGCAAGTTACTACTCCGAAAATGATTCTGATGCTAAAATTATAACCGGTTCATTGAGCTTAATATCTCTATTAGCCTTTGGAATTACAAATGAAGCCTCTGTATCTTACAGAATGCAGGCAATCGATAATTACAATTTATCTTTAACAAAATAAGAAGAACCATATAACTTCGGCTTCGTGTGGAAAGTGGCTATGCGCCACCGCATTTTAGGGATATATTTTTCACGTTACGGAAAGAAAAAAAAGAACATTACAAGTTTAAAATATAAAGGGGTGCCAAGAGAAAATCTCAAAGCACCCCAAAATCGGCAGCAAGTTTTATTTTTACGAAACAGACGGACTTTTTAATCCTTGCTGCTTACCATAATTTCATCATTTACAGGTCTTCCAACAGAAGCCTGGTTTTTAAGACAAAAGCAAGAGCTTAAGTATTCTTATCATATTACTATAAACATATTATAAAGCAAAAAGCTTTTTCACTTGTAAATTATAATCGTAAACAAAAAGCCTATTGCTGCTGCATAACAAATTTGTAAGAGCGTGGGTATCAAATCTTTGCCGTTCAGTAAGTTTACAATATGCCCCATGCCGAATGTGATACTTGAAATGAAAACTGCAAATTTTATATTATTAGAGCGCCTGAGCGTACACGTCAATAAGACAGTTGTGCAACAACTGTAAGTTTTTAAGAACAGTGATATCTTTACCATTCTTAAAATACCTTTCTACAAGAACAGTTTTTTTTTGTTTTTTTTTAATTCTGAAATAAAATATTTTACTTCTTTTAATTCAGAATAATTCAAAGAATAATGCGACCATTTTCCGTCTTTTCGGGATTTTACAAGATTACAATCCGAAAGAATTTTCATATGATGAGAAAGTGTCGGCTGCGTGATCGACAAGTCTTCAAGAATTTTGCAGGCACAAAGTTCACCGCTGGAAAGCAGTTTTAAAATTTTAATTCTGTTTTCACAGAAGCGGCGTCATACGTCCGCTTCGCTACCGTTTGCCGAGGGGAAGCTTATTAACTGCTTCTGTTTTCACAGAAGCGGCGTCATATAGATTGGAAGAAAAATAATATCTTCTTTTATTGTAAAATCTTCAGGATGAATTACATAACAAGTTCCAACGTATTCCTTATATTTAGTTTTAAACTTTTTCAAAATCTTTTGTTTTACGAAAAGTATCTACAACTTTAGGCATTCCTCCAATAATTAAATATTGACGGAATAAGTTCATTACCTTTCTATGTAATGCCTGACCCAAGGGTTGTTTTTCTGCGAAACATTTTTTAATATATTCAAATAGCTCCTCACAAATATTGATTTTTCTAAACACAAATTTAACATAAATATCGATTTTTAACAACTTAAATTCAACATAAATATTGAATTTTAATATGCGCAATTCATTTCATCGTGCAGACAATTCTTTTACTTTTTCTTCTATTATATTAATCACTTTTATAAACTCTGTGTCGCTTTTGCCGGTCGGGTCTTCGAGTCCCCAGTCTTCGCGTAAATTGCGTACACAAGAATCTACATCCCGCATGTTTTTTCTGGCAGGTAACTTTTAAGGAAATAATCAACTGCAATTTATTCAATTGAAGGACTGCATATCGATTATTCATAATGGCCTTTGCACGATGCAATTTTCCTGCCAGTACAGGTAGTCTTCCCATGTTTTATCAAAACAATTTTTTTCACTATTCAACTCTATGGAAAAAATTGTATATATTAAATTACATTTTATAAAGACAGTATCTGTTAAATTCTTTATTAATCTATATATAAGTTATCTATCTTCAACAAAAGATAGCCTTCTATATTAGAATAACCATTATAGAACTGATTATTCAATTTCAGACGGAAAAATAACTTATTATGGTTATGCAGAAGATAAAATCGGTTTAAATAAAGAAGACACAATTACAGCAACTTATACATTAAACGAAGACGGAAATAATTCAACAGTTACAATCAAATTTACTTCCGGAGATTTGAAAGATAAAGAATATACTCTAAAACTCAATCTTTCATCAGATATTTATTCCTATTCAAAAACTACTAACTAATTAAAACATTGCTAACGCATTGTAACATTTATTTCAGAATCTCACTACCGAATAAACATAATCAGTAATGAGATCCTGAATCAAGTTCAGGATGACAAAATATCAAGATAAAATTACTCGTCATTCCAGACACCGCTCCAGAATTTCTGTCTGCACTACTCTATTTTTTTACTTTCTTTATCTAATGAAGATTTTTTTCTATTGTATTCAAAAAGGGAAAGTCCTTGTTGATTTGCGGAACGGATTTTTTTTAGGTAATTGCTGTTCGGGCAAATTGATTCTGCTTCTGAAAGCAATGAATTGCATCGTTCAAATTCTTTTTTTTCAAACAAAAGTTGAGATAAAAAAATATCTGCAAAATACTTTTGGGAATCTGTAACGGCACATTCACGAGCTTTTTCAAAATAAGATAAAGTTTTTTTCTTTGAACCGCCGGCAATTCCTGGAGCAAAATAATACCATTGGCCAATGTTTGTTAAAGCGTAAGAAAGATTTGGATTACATTCTAAAGCTTTTTCATAAAGCGGCCGAACGCTTGTTCCGTATTTTAAAACATCGCCGACGGAATAACCCATATAGCATGAAGTTATGTCTGCCTGTGTGCAAAAAAAGTATGCGTCATTTATCTGATTATTTTCTACAAACGATTCAATTTTTTTAAGCTGATTTCCTAAAATCTCGTGCTGAACTTTTGCCTGACCTGGTTTTTCATAAAGATAATTATATTTTTCCATTATTATAAAATTTTCTAGAACAATAGTTTCCATTTCAGAAAGATCAGAAATTTTATCTTTGTTCTTAACTGCAAAAGAATCAATTTCAGAATTTATTTTATCAGTTTCAGATTCTTCTATTAAAGAAAGATTCATTCTAAGATCAAAAAAAGAATCAATTAAAGCAAGTGCATTTTTAGTCATGTCTTGCGAAAAAGAAAAAGTTGTATTCAAAAAAAATATCGATAAAAAAATTGTCTTAAATATTTTCATGATTTAATCTTCTTCGTATTTAAGAGGAATTTTGTATGTTTCTTCGTAAACTTTTTTCCAGACTGAATAATTTTCGTTCATCATGTATTCAACATTTTCTGAAAGTGAAAGTTCCGGTTTTGGGAAAATCGGTTTGCAAATGTGAATTGTATATTCCTGAACAAAAAATCCGTCTGAATCGAGAATGTCGCTGTCCTGCATTGTAATAAATACCGGAAGAACCGGTCTTTTGTTTTTTACAGCAAGTGTATAAGCTCCTTTGCGAAGAGGTTTTGGCTTTCTGTAGTTCCACCACATGCTCTGTTCTGGATAAATTAAAATGTAATTTCCGTCTGCAAGAAGTTTTTTTACTGCCTGAAGGAATTCATTCATTGTTCTGTGGCTTGAACTTAACGGAAGAGTGTTGCAGTTACGCATTAACATTCCGTAAAATCCTGGGAACGATGTGTAATTTCCTTCCTTTATAATGCGGAAGAATTTTCCATGTTTTGTTTTTTTATGAATTTCATCGTAAACAATTTGAATCGCAAAACTGTCAAGAGCGTTAAAATGGTTACATGTAATCATTGCTCCGCCGGTAAGCAGATCCAAATTTTCTTTGCCTTCAACAGATTTGATTATCATCTGTTTTGACTTTACCATTTTTCGAATAAAATTTCTTGCAGCTTTAAATGCAAAATAAGCTTTGATTCTGCTTGAAAGTTTTTTCTGCTGGTAGTCGACTTCACCAGGTTGAATTTGTCGTGAAGGTGGATCATCTTCTACATCTTCTTCAAAACGGCCGGTTTTTTCGTATTCTTTAATTTTTGCAAGAACTGCAAGTCGCTCCGGAGATTTTTGAACGCCAGTATTTACTGTTGTTTCTGAAGATTCTACAGTTTCTTTTTTCTGTTCAAAAAGTTTCTGACGGTTAAGATAATTGTCTTCGCGGTTTGCTTCGTCGATTGCCATCTGTGCAAGACGTTCACCAGAAGCTTTGTCATTTGCACGCTGTTCGTCTGTGTATGCGTCCAGAACTGCAACAATCTGATCGTAAACAGGTGTCTGTTTTGCGTATTCCCAGAAAAATTCCTGATGGCGACAATCTCTGTAATGCCACGGTTTTGAAGTCATAATGTAATGAATGATTTTAAAATCTTTTGGCTCGAATAAAAGCTTTCCAAACATTTCGACGTTCCAGTTATTTTCGATCCAGAGAACTTTGTCTTTGCAGATTAAATTCAAATAGTCTTCATCCTGCGTTACAATAAATGAATATTCGTGAAGAAGTTTTATAAAGCGTTCAAGCAGATTTTTTTCGCGGAACTGCTTGCAGTTTATTAAAATCATTCCGGCGTTAAAGAATTTGTTGCGGCTGATTCCGAGACATTTTTCTACGTAATTTCCGTAGCATTCTTCCTGGACCATTGCCTGCTCGTTACAGGCACCGACGTAATTGTCGCCCAACTCGTGATTGTACAATTCTGAAATATCGCCAAGAATAATCATATCACTGTCGACATAAAGTGCCTTGTCCAATTCTGGGAACATTTCGGAAATAAAAAGGCGGTAATATGTTGTCTTTGAATAATAGTCGCGGACATGAAGTTTGTAGTTTACGCTCTTTAAATAATCTGTAACATCGTCAAATGTAATGTTGAATGTTTCGTCAGAAAGCGTGAGCGTAACTTTTTTCATTTCTTCACTCATCTTTGTGTAAAGAATATGGATGTCGTAAATATAATCTTTTGACGCATTTGCTTTTAATGAAGTAATTGCAACAATTGTGAATTTTACAAAGTTATCGTCGCAGGCAAAAAATATTGGTATTCGTTTATTGTTCATCATTTTCTTTTATTTCCTTATTAAACTTATTAATCTGATAAATATATTCAAATAAAATATCGTCAAACTGAAAGTATCTGAATATTTTATGAATTTGCGTAACCTGCCATTGCTTGATATTTGCAACATGTGGATACGGCAAATAAAAAAGACGCTGCGAAAAATGTCTTACAACTGTCCAACTGTGAAGAAATTTCTGGTCGTTGAATCTTTGCGGAAGAAGTTTCTTTTTTGTTGTACTGCGGATTAAAGCACTTTGATCTGCAAATACAAGTTTTTTTGTTTTAATCAATTCACGGGATTTTTTAAAAATTCCTGTTTCCCGACATTTTTCCATATTGAATAAAAGAACACCTGCATTTATATATCTTGGGTGAATTAAATATTTTCCGTAATGGTCATTTGCTGCAGCATATTCAACATTTGAAACGTCGATATCATAAAGCAAAGTTATATCCCGGTTGAACAACAAGTCTGCATCAAGGTACAAAAATTTTTCAGGCATTCTGGGAACCAAATCTGCGAAAAGCCGGAGCAAAGTGTATGGTGAACAATAACACTGTTCGTTGGGACTTCCGCGGAATTCTGTGTTGTAAATTGAAGTTACATCAATTTTTGTTACTTCATTCTGCGGATTATATTCTTTTAAAAGATTGTCCAAAAACTTGACCTGATTGTCAGAAATTGGAATATAATTTTCTTTTAAATCCCGCAAATCCATTGTATATATTAAAATTTTAAATGGTTCTGTTGTCTGTGTTCGCTTTACTATGGAAAGTGTGCAAGTCATTATTCCGTCAAAAACTTTGTCATTTCCACAAAAAAGTATGTTTCTCATTTTTAATCCTGATTGCCGCAAATTGGAGATGACGGCGCTGTTTATTTATTAGACACATTAAATGTACTTTGGTTGCATATTTTACTTTATTTTACAGTATTATCTTCTTTTTTTATATACTTTATCAGTTCGATGTTATTCAATTTTGAACGTTCTGTCATTGCGTTAAAAACTTTATTTCGTAAATCTTCACGCTGTTCTTTTGTTGAAAGATTTTTGTCCGGATAAAACGGTCCGTCAACATAAGTTATAATTTGCGGCGACTTTGAAAACTTGCGCTTGCGGTATACATTTGTAAAGCAAAATGTCGGCACATCATATTGAACAGGATATCTGAACGAAAGAGATGTAAACGGTCTGATTTTTGTGTAAAACGGCCAGATGTGCGCTTCGGGATAAATTGTAATTACTTTTTTCTGGCGTACACGGGTTTCGATGCATTTTAAAAAGTTACGTGTTGAATCCATATCATCAGGAAGCGGAATTGCACCAAGACTTGGAGTTATTGCGCCTAAAACCGGCATAGAAATATTATTCGGATGAACGATTACATGAACGCTTTTGGGAACAGAAACCATTGTCGGAATAAGAGCATCACACATATTGTGCGTATGATTTCCGTAAAGAAAAAATGCAGTTTTTTTTGCCTGCTTGATTAATTTTCGGTTTACAATTTTATGTCTGTATGCAAGTTTTAAATAACAAAACGCAATCGGAAATGCAAAAATTCTGTACCAGAAAAAACGCGTAAACTTTTTCCAAATTGAATTGTAAACGTATTTGTATTCAGCACCGATTTTGCGAGGCTTTATGTTATCAAAGGCAAACTCGTCATTAAGTTCGTCTTTATAATAAATAACTTTTTGTTTTAGTTTCATTAGTTTATTCTATCTTTTAAAGGAAAAATTTTCAATATATAAAAAAGATTGTGAAAAATAAATGCAATATACTTTATATTAGTTTAGGATAATTCATCTTTCCATTAAAAATTCTCATTATCCAAACATTATTTTTTTCTTCTGTTTCATCAATTAAATATAGAGCAACATAATTTCTATGAAATATGAATCTATGATATCCTTCTGCTTGCAATCTGGCGTCAAAACTTAACGGATACATATACGGATTATCTGAAATATTTACTTTTTCTTCCAAAAACTCTTCAAGAATTCTACTGGCAGCTTTTGGATTTTTTAATTCTTCTGAAATGTAAGTTACAATATCATCCAAATCTTTTTCCGCTTTACTAGTAATATGAACATTATAAGCCATGTTTTTCCTTGATTCTTGAAACAGCATCTTCTACGGAAGAATATCTTTTATTTTTAATATCGTCTTTTGCTTCTTCTAGTTTTCCGTAAATATTACTTAAATAAAGGGCTTTTTCATATGTTTCCATACTCATTAAAACCATATCACCATAACCGTTTTTTGTAATAAAAATTGGTTCATTTTTTTCATGACAAATTGCTGAAATTTCCGCTGTGTTTTTTAAATCTCTGATAGGCATAATTTGTGGCATAGGCAACCTCCTTGTGGTTCTATTATACCACGAATTAGGGCTTTTTGCAAAGATCATATTTTATTCAATCAACAAGCATTTCTTTTATTACATTTTTTACTTCTGTGATTTCTTTTTGTTTTATTGAACCAAGCTTTTTTACCAATCAGAATTAGTGATTATTTGAGATTTAAAATTATATTTTATTTTGAATTAAAACCTTTTTTATATAATCTGTTGTATTTTTGTTTAATTTTACTTCTTGAGCATAATTTTCAAATTAATTTACTACAGTTGTGATTTCTTGAATTGTTCTTTGTATATTCCGGGTTATCTTCAAGACCATAGTCACCGTTTTTTGAGACATTATCAAATTGCATTAACCAAATCTGTTAAATTCTTTAGATAAATTTAATCTTGACGTCACTCTGACTTTCATTATAAACTTGATTTATGAAAAACCTATTTGGTTACGAAATTATACAAACACTTGGACAGGGCAAAACCGGAACAGCATATCTTGTTGAAAAAAATAATTCGCAGTTTGTCTTAAAAAAAATGAATGAACAAACAGAAGATCCCCAAAAGACACTTGAAATTTTCAACGGCGAAAAATATTGTTACGAGCGTATGTCAAAAATAGGCAAAGGAATTCCAAAACTTTTTGAATTTGATGAAAAAAATCATTACCTTGTAAAAGAATATATTCAGGGAGAAACTGCCGCAACTCTTGCAACTCGCGGTACATTCTGCAAAGACGGACTTACAGAAAATCATTTCAGGCAAATTCTTGATATGAGCGAGCGGTTTAAAAAAGTCGGAATTCACGTTGACTACTTTCCGACAAATTTTATTTACACAAACAGCGGCGAACTTTATTGCATTGACTACGAATGCTACGATTACAACAGCGAATGGGATTTTGAACACTGGGGAATTTATTACTGGCTCAACAAAGACGGAATGCGCGCCCATCTTGAAAAAGGCGGAACGTCAAAACTAAACAAACCCGGAACATTCAAACCGTTTGACGAACCTTTTGAAGAACTTAAAAAGCGCGTAATTGAGTTGGTGTAAAAAATACAATTACTTTAAATTTTCAAATTCCTGCACGGTTATTGCTGTATCAAACCCTCCGATATATTTATCGAGTTTTATTAAAATTTAATTTTTTTGACAAATATTCACTTAAGTGAATATAATATAATTATGTGGAACATCGATTAATATGAAAAATGCAATTCAAATGATGGAATCAAAAATGAGTCCTGAAATGGTAAAAAAAGCTCACAAACAAGCAGAGCAAGAAATTCTTGCAATACGGCTTTCTCAACTCCGCGAGGAACAAAATATTAAACAAACAAATTTAAAGAATTTTTCACAATCCTCAGTTTCTAAAATAGAAAAAAGAAAAGATATGAAGATTTCTACTCTAGTATCATATCTTGATAGCATTTGGAATGGGAGTAGAAATCAAGGCATATGCGAAAGATTCCTCAATGAAAATAAAAGAAAAAATACTAATTAAAGTCTAACAACTTAAACTCCCTGTAACAAATCTGATACCCATTCCTTGACTTTATATACCGTTTAGTATATAGTATACCGCATGGTATATAACGAAACCGACAACAAAGAAAAGATTGCGCGTATTGCAACTGAATTATTTGCTCAACAAGGATACAACGCGGTTTCTGTTCAGGAAGTCTGCGAAAAAGCAAAAGTTACAAAACCAACTTTGTATTATTATTTTACAAACAAGAAAGGTCTCTTGGAATATATTACAGATACTTACGGTAACGAATTGATTTCTTCTATTAAGGAAGCTTTGCTTTACGAACATGATTTTATCAAATCGCTTACAAAAGTTTTAAAAAGCGAAATTCAGTTTGCAAAGCAAAATAAAGATTATTTTTCGCTTCATCTGTCGCTTTTAAACAGTCCTGAAGATTCCGAAGAACGCGAAGTTTATAAAAAAAAGATTTATAAAATCAGAAATATTTATAAGGAATTTTTTATTCTGTCTGCAAATGAATTCGGAAATATGCGTTCAAAAGAAATTCTTTACAGCGAAATGTTTCACAATATTGTAATTTCTACTTCAATGATGATTGCAAAAAGACAGATTCCTGATGATGAAAAAACAATTTATCAGATAATTCACAGTGCAGTTTACGGATTTGCAGATTAACCGGATAGGAGAAACAACATGAATTTATATCAAAAAGAAATTTTTTCTGACAAAATATTTTACCATGTTTATCCGCTTGGATTGGGGAACTGTCCAAAGCAGAATAATTTTACACAATGTGCGGGAAACTTTTTTGAAACTTTTGCCGGTGATTTGGACAGGATAAAAAAACTTGGCTGCAACGCAATTTATCTGGGACCAATTTTTGAATCTACAAAACACGGTTATGACACAATCGATTATTATCACGTTGACAGACGGCTCGGCAACAATGAAAAGTTCAAAGCGTTTGTTGAATGTGCGCATCAAAAAGGATTTTCTATAATTCTTGATGCAGTTTTTAACCACACCGGAAGAGATTTTTTTGCATTCAAAGATTTGCAGAAGAATGGATTCAATTCTGAATTCAAAGACTGGTACTTGAACATAAATTTTTCAAACAAAAGTCCGTACGGCGATAATTTTTCTTATGAAGGCTGGGCAGGCTGTTACGATTTAATAAAACTGAATTTGAAAAACTGTGATGTAAAAAATCATATTTTTGGCGCAGTAAAATTCTGGATTGAAGAATTTAAAATTGACGGTTTGCGTTTTGATGCAGCCGATGTTCTTGATAAAACTTTTATAGAAGAAATTTCACAGTTTACAAGAAATTTAAAAGAAAACTTTTGGCTTATGGGTGAAGTTGTTCATGGAGATTACAACGACTGGGTTTCCTGCAACCGACTTGATTCTGTTACAAACTATCAGCTGTACCGTTCTATTTTTGCAAGCGTTGACCAGAATAATTTTTTTGACATTTCATATAATTTAAAACGCGAGTTTGACAGTTCTTCGGGATGTTACAAGTTTGCGCCTCTTTACAATTTTTTGGACAACCACGACATAGACAGAGTTGCATCCGTTATCAAAAATCCAAAAGACGATTTGTATATGATTTATGCACTTTTATTTACAGTTCCGGGAATTCCTTCAATATATTACGGAAGTGAATTTGCACTTTACGGAAAACGAAATAGTTTTGGAGATGAAGATTTGCGTCCTGCTCTTAAGCCGTTTGCAGAACCAAAAACATATTTGGTTCCTCAATTTGATGCAGGTTTTTTAGCAGATGCAATTTCGCACTTTGCAAAAATCAGAATGAGTTCAAATGCAATTCAAAAAGGAAATTATGTTGAACTGCTTGTTAAAAATGAACAGTTTGTTTTTGAAAGAAATTTTTACAATGACCAGAATAATTTAAAAGAAAAAGTTATCGCAATTTTCAACAATTCCTCAAAAGAAGAAACAGTTTCTATTCTGCCAAAGGATTTTGTACAGAATTACAAAGATTTGCTTTCAGAAAAAATTTATTCTGCACATGATTTACAGAATTTAAAAATGCCGGCAAAAAGCGTTATGATTTTAAGAAACTGTTAAAGCCATTTGTAAATACTTTTACTTTTCCGCAGAAATTGCTGAATTAATTTTTTTTACTGCAGCCAACTGGTTAAAATAAATTCCAATCCAAATAAGTATGTAATTAAAAATAAATACGCCGGCCTGAATAAAAACTGCGCTCAACTTATGCGGAATAAAATAGCAGAACCAGGCAATCACAATATATGCAGAAAAAATAATTGTAAAGTGAACGACTGTTGCTCTTGTGAGGCTCCACGAATCAATCTTAAAGCTCTCATTTGCAGCAGCATATACAAAACCAAATACCGTCAGTAAAACATATTCTATAACTACAGCTTTTACTTCAGAACCATATACGTTTATCATTGCAGGTGCAGTCGGAATAAATTCCTCACTTCCGTTTATTACACAAATTATTAATGCAATTATAGAAGATATAGAAATTAAAATTGCACCCGCCAACATTCCGTGAATAAAAATTCTCTTGAATATCTGTTTCATTTTTTTCTCCTATAAATATTATTTTAAACCAAGCGAAGTGCAGATTTTTTTTACATACCTGCGCGAAACAAAAGTCCGTTCGCCGTTCTTAAAATGAAGACCGATTGTTCCAGTTAAGCTCATATCAAATTTTTCTACAAAATCAAAATTCACTATTTCTGAATTTGAGATGCGTATAAATTTGTCTAAACCCAACTGCGGAATAAGTTCTTCAATTTCGTAAAGTCTTTGCTTAATTTCAAAAATTGCATCTTTTGTCTGGGCATACACTTTTTTATTTACACTGTAGATGCACATTATTTGCGAAGGCAAAAGTTTTACTGCAAAATCTTTGTCATAACCGCAAAGTCGTAACGGAACAAAATCATTTTCAATCAATTCTTTAAGCCGTGAAATTTCGCTTGTTACACTCTGCGCATGAATCTCTGCAAACGGAACCTTTAACGATTCATCCAAAATAATAGAAGTTTTCATATCTAAAAATAGTTTCGGCATCCGAGCACAAGCACTTGAAATCCCTGACCGGAAAATTTATTTTTTGTTGAAGGAATATATCCACCGCCACCATATTCAACTAAAAATGAAAAATTATTTTTGATTAGAAATTCAAAGCCACCACCTAAAGAAAATTCAATAAAAACAGGATTTTCAAATATTCCATTTTGGCTTGTAGAAAAAAGCATTCCTCCAACCTGAGCAAAACCATACGAAATAGCAGAAGTATTTCCCAAATCGATTTTTGCTCCCAATTGAATTTTGTCAGCAACCGAAAATCCTCCGCCATACAATTCAGTTTTATGAAGCCCCAGACCCTCTACCAAAATATAATTTCTTACAACAAAATTTCCCGGCGAAATCGTAACTCCAAATTCTGTACCACCGGACGAGCGCAGACTGTCTGCCCTCCAAATTCCACCAAATGAAAAACGTTTTAAATCATTTTCCTGAGCAAATAAAATCTGAGCCGAAAAAATAAACACCGCCGTAAATAAAATAAAAAATTTCTTTTTCATACTTCCCCCTGAAATACATAAAATAAATTATGCATTCAGTATACAGGGAATTTTAAAGGTCGCAATATTTTTTGAGATAACTGGTTGTATTTTGTGACAAGTGGTTAACAGATTCCGCATTTACTCCAGGATTGTTATTTCTACACGGCGGTTCAGGGCTTTTCCTTCGGGAGTTGAATTGTCGGCGATCGGTTTTGTTCCTCCGCTACCTTTGCAGATAAACTTCTGCGCAGGAATTCCTCTTTGGACAAGTGCCTCGGCTATTGCATGTGCACGCTCTTTTGAAAGTTTCATTTCACCGCTTGCAAAACCTACACTTGCCGTATGTCCTTCTACCAAAAACATTTGTTCACGCGCCTGTTTCAAAACCTGCGCAATCTGGTCAAGCCGCTCTTCTTCTCCGGGTAAAAGCTGCGCGCTGTCGGGTTTGAACTGCAAATTCTGTATCGTAAGACGCAGCCCGGCCGGCGTTTCGTCTACAGTCATACTCTTTGACACAGAAGATTCAATTTTGGGTTTTGTGCGGCCGGGTTGTTTTGTACCTGAAGTTCCTGCAGAAGACGAGCCGGCGACAGCGCTGTCTGTACTATCGGATGCGCCTTTAGATTTACCGCCGAAACTTTTTTTACCACCGCCGTTGCTTTCAGACCCCTTATTCGCTGCCGCATCTTTCACATCTGCAATGCGTGCAAGAGAGCGAATAAGACCGTCCCTGTCTACCGCCGGCGGATAATGTGTAAACAATGAAATTGTTCCTTTAAAAGAAATTTTGTTCCCGTCTGCATATTCAAAAGTTTCGTCAACCGCATCTCTCACAACAAGCGCATTTCCTGTAGCCGCACTTACAAACATTGTGGCACTGTGACTTCCGAACGCGCCCTTAAGCTGTGCATCGCCTGCAAAATCAATATAAGAAATTCCGTAACGCGTTGCCCACTTTGCAGAAAGAACAAAAACTTTTTCTCCGTTAAACACATCGTCGCGCAGATACTGGTACTCTACATAAATGGGCATTTTTGTAACGGTGCCTTTGTTGAGAGGATCAACTGCGCGTTCAGCTTTTGCCTGCCATTTGTCGCCGGGACGAATTTTTTGTTTTGTAAAGGCAGGAAAACTTCTGAAGCTTGGGTAACCGTTGTCTTCTATCATTACAAGTTCACCGTCAGAAGTAATTCTGAATGAAGACGGAATTGACTCGTTGATTCCCATTTTTACATCGTGGGAATTTCTTTTTGTCGCTTCGATAATATAAAAACTTCCGTCGTAGTAAGTGTCGCCGGGAGCAGCATATTCAGGAGAAGATGACTGTGCAATAAACGAACGCACTTCGCGGCTTACAAGACCAGTGTACCGCCCGTTATCGTAACGACGCAAATCTGTTCGTTCAACCAGCATGTAACTTCCGTTACCATGATAACGCAATTCGGTACTTTGCGTCTGCGGCTGGCTCTGTGAAAAACAAAATAATTCTGTTGCAAAAAATGCGGTTAATAAAACAAATCTTCTTAAATATACTCTCATACTATTTTATCGGTCGGGGGCGCTGTTCAATTTACAAAAACATCAGACAGAATGCCTGTCAGTTTTGCAATTGCTATTCCGTAATTTGTCATTGGGATTTTGGCTTTTTTTGCGGCGGCCTGTCTTTGCAGAACATATTCGCGGTTAAACATGCATGCACCACAGTGGATTATCAAACTGTAGCGTGCACTTCCGTCGCTGTTCACAAGTGATGAAGGAAAATCTGTTCCGCGTACAAAATCTATTTTTACACTGGGACATTTTTTTCTGAGCAGGGCCGGAATTTTTTCACGCCCGATATCTTCTTTCTGCGGAACATGCGTACACGCTTCTGCAATAAGTATGCGGCTTTCGGAACACAAATTGTCAAGAGCAGCAGCGCCTTTTATAAAATCATCTATGTTTCCTTTTTCGGCCGCCATTAAAATTGAAAAAGATGTAAGCTTACTTTCCTTTGGACACAACTCATGCACTTTTGAAAAAAGCTGTGAGTCGGTTATAATCAGTTGTGGTGCTTTACACAAAGAAGAAAGCGTCTGTTCCAAAGTGTCACCGGTACACGAAACTACAATGCATTTTTTGTCGAGCAGTTCGCGCATTACACGTACCTGCGGAAGAATAAGCCGTCCCTTCGGAGCCTGAATATCCTGCGGCATTACAAGAAGAACAGTATCATTTTTTTTGCACAAACCGTGCGTTAACGCAAACTCTTCTTCATGACCGTGATGCGCGGCTTCACCGATTTTTTTTACAAGTTCGGAAAGGCCTTTTTTTGTTACCGCGCTGAACAGAACAGGTTCAGTTTGTGTAACCGAAAAGATTCTTTTCTTCGCGTCTTCAATTTCTTTGCTGTCTGCGCAATCTGTTTTGGTAAGAACACAAATCAGCTTTTTTCCTTTGCCGGATATTTTTTTTACCCAGTCAAAATTTGTTTCTTCGCAGGAAAATACCGCAAGCACAACATCGCTTTTGTCCAGAACCTGCAGTGTCTTTTCTTCGCGCAGTACGCCAAGTTCACCGTCATCGCAAAAACCGGCTGTATCTGTAAATAAGACCGCGCCGGTTCCGGGAAGTTCCATGGCTTTTCTTACGGGATCGGTCGTTGTTCCCTTTTTGTCAGAAACAATCGAAAAGTTCTGGTCCGCAATTGCATTCAGCAAAGAAGATTTGCCGCTGTTTGTGCGCCCGAAAATTCCTATAGCAATTCTCATCGAATCCGGTGTCTGCATTTTTTCGTCCTCCTTCGCTCATTTTAACTTCATTAACAAATAAATCTCTATATGTATTGTTCCTTAAAATCTGAAGTCGCGCTTACCGAAGGCCTCTTCACGAATGTAAGTTTTTGCGCGCTCACGAATTTTTTCGTCAGGAATTTTATTCAGTTCGCATTCAATCAATTTTTCACCAAGCACTTTTGTTTTGTCACAGGCATAATCTTCAAGATATTCCTTTAGTGTCATAAGCGCATTCGGGTGACAGCAGTTTGCAATCTGACATGATTTTACCAACTGCATAAAACGGTCACCGGTTCGCCCTGCCCTGTAACAGGCTGTACAAAAACTCGGAACATACCCCAGTTCCATAAGCCATGCAACAACTTCATCAAGGGAACGCGTGTCGCTTACGTCAAACTGTGTTGTGTCACCGGGTCGTTCACTTTCGCAGTAACCGCCAACACTTGTTCTTGAACCGCCCGAAATTTGGGAAACTCCGAGTTCAAGAATTTTTTCCCTTGTATTCTGTGACTCGCGCGTAGAAACAATCATTCCCGTATACGGAACAGCAATTCTTATTACCGCAACAATTTTTGCAAACGTTTCATCATCAATTGCATCGGGAAAAGACGCAGGATCAATTCCGTCTGCTGCGCGTATTCTTGGAACACTTATCGTATGCGGACCAACACCCTTTGCGGCTTCGAGATGTTCGGCATGCATTAAAAGGCCTGTAAAATCATAGCGGTAAAGATTCAGTCCAAAAAGTACTCCTATTCCGACATCATCTATTCCGGCTTCCATTGCACGGTCCATTGCCTGTGTGTGCCAGTCGTAGTCACTTTTTGGTCCGGCCGGATGCAGCGTTTTGTAGGCAGCACGGTTGTATGTTTCCTGAAAAAGAATGTATGTTCCGATTCCCGCATCCTTAAGCATTTTGTATTCTTCGTGTGTAGTTGCCGCTATGTTTACATTCACGCGTCTTATCGCACCATTTTTGTGCTTTACGGAATAAATTGTATTTATGCTTTCAAGAATATATTCAATCGGATTGTTTACAGGATCTTCACCTGCTTCGAGTGCAAGCCGCTTGTGTCCCAAATCCTGCAGTGCAATTGTCTCACGGTATATTTCTTCCTGTGTCAATTTCTTGCGGCCTATGTGTTTGTTGTGAACATGATAAGGGCAGTAAGTGCACGAGTTAATGCAATAATTAGAAAGATAAAGCGGCGCAAAAAGAACAATTCTGTTTCCGTAAAAACGCAGCTTGATTTTTTTTGCCAGTGCCTTTATTTCGTCATTCAGCTGGGGAATATCGCAGTCCAAAAGAACAGCAGCCTCGCGGTGACTTATTCCCTTACAGAGCGCGGCTTTTTCAAGAATAGATTTTATCAAAGGCGCGTCACTTTTGTGTTTTGCAGAATAATTCAGCGTATCAAGAATTTCTTCATCATTTATAAAATCTTCTGCACGTGCAGACTTAACATCATACATTTTTATCTAACGCTCCTGTATTTATCAGGCGGAATATAATTTCCCGCTTCACTGACAATCTCGTATCCAATCCCCGAAATTTTATTTTTTAACAATGCAAGATTTTCCGCAGCTTCGTCACCGTCATATTTTTTATTATTATACAGTTCATATTTTTGTCGCGCATAAAGAGGAGAAACATTCGGCATAATTACATTTGCACCCGAAAGAATTCCGTCTTCATGACCTGTGCTGCTTAAAGTTGCAAGAGCAGTTGTTGCCGGAATAAGCGCATTGGGAAAAATAGTGCGCAACAGTGAAATCAAAAAAAGTGTAAGTTCTGTACTTCCGGCTGCAAAATGCGCAAACGGTGTGTCCCTGTGCGGAATAAAAGGACCTATGCCAATCATCTGCGGATTCAGATCCTGAAGAAACATAATGTCATCGGCCAGATTCTGCACTGTCTGAAAAGGGGAGCCGACCATAAAACCCGAGCCTGTCTGAAACCCAAGCGACTTTAAATTAAAAAGACATTCTTTTCTTGCAGAGAGTTTCTGTTCCTTCGGGTGAAGACACTCATAATGTTTTGGACTGGCAGTTTCATGCCGTAAAAGATAGCGGTCGGCTCCGGCTTCTTTCCACGCACGGAATGTTTTGTAAGGCCGCTCGCCCAAAGAAAGTGTCACTGCACAGTCAGGATGTGCAATCTTTATTTTTTCAATTAATTCGCAGACGCGTTCTTCGCTAAAGGCAGCATCTTCACCGCCCTGAAGAACAAATGTTTTAAAACCAAGCGCGTTGCTTTTGTTACAGCATTCCAGAATCTCTTCGTCTGTCAGCCTATATCTTTGTGCAAAAGAATTCTGCGCGCGTATTCCGCAGTAGTAACAGTTTCTGACGCAACAGTTTGTAACTTCAATAAGAGCGCGCAAAAAAATTTTCTTTCCGTAACAGTCATCGCAGAGCGCGCGGGCTTTTTTTTGCAAATCCACACGGTATTCACTGCGATGTTCAATAAGTTCAATTATACTATTTTTGTCCAGCAATTTTTTGCGCGCCAAACAAGTTTATTTTGCAGCCGATGTATCTTTGTATGCAAATTCAGAAATTGACTGAAGTTCATTTACAGTCGCACCGAATTTTTCTGCAACAGCGTATACACTTATTCTTACAGGATTTCCCAAAGAATCATTTTTGTAAATTTCGCGTGTGCAGAGAACATTTGAAGCATTGTAAGTCTGAACTTCGCTCAAAGCCCCGGACTCGTCGTAACGGTAAACGTGCTTTTTTACAAAACTATCTGTCTCGTCAAATTCTTCGATTGAAGAAACAGTTACTGCATCAAGCCATGTATACACTTTTTTAAGAGAAAGGCTTCCGTCTGCAAAATACTGTTTTTCTTCTGCAGGTTTGCCGTTTTCGCCAAGAATTGTGATTATGCGTGAAAGAAGTTTTCCTTCACCGTCATAAAAACTTTCAGTAACTTTTGCGTCTTCGTATTTGTAAATTGTTTTTGAAGCAAGAGTTCCGTCTTCCTTGTATTCTGACTCGCTCTTTATTTTACCGTCGCTCTGGTATTCAATCTGGGTTTTGTAGATAACAACACCG
Source organism: Treponema peruense (assembly GCF_016117655.1). Taxonomy (NCBI): domain Bacteria; kingdom Pseudomonadati; phylum Spirochaetota; class Spirochaetia; order Treponematales; family Treponemataceae; genus Treponema; species Treponema peruense. The sequence goes on along the minus strand of NZ_CP064936.1, from coordinate 114,852 downwards.
TCGGCACCTGAATAAACTGATTCCACCAGATTGCGGCTTACGTCATACTTATATGTAATTTTGTCTACAAGTTCATCGCGTGCAGTGTAAGTTGCACTTTCAGAAACAAGACCGTCGGCACTGTAAACATGAACATGCTTTTCGTTTACAGAGCGAAAGTAGTCACCGAATTTTGACGTTACATTGTAGTCCGTTTTTGTATAGGAAGAAATGCTTCCTTTAGGCGTAAACGAACCTGAATCCAAAGCAAATGCGGCCGTTACAGCCGTAAAAAGCGCGAATGCAAGAATACTCTTTTTCATATTTCCTCCAAAAAAGCTGCAAAATCAATTCAACTTAAATTATAGCGTAATTTTTACAAATTAACCACTTATATTTTCGGAAGTACGCTGGTTTATGTTGACCAATATCTTCAATACTTTTAAAATCAGTGAATGGATTTTTTTGAACTGAATGCATTTCTGGCCCTTAAAGAAACACTTCATTTTGCAAAAGCCGCGCAAATTGTTAACTTAAGCCCTTCTGCCCTGAGCCGCCTTGTTGGAAGACTTGAAGAAGAAACAGGAGCCGTACTTTTTGACCGCAACAACCGTGAAGTAATTCTTACCCCGGCCGGAATGAAATTTGCTGAATTTGCAGAATCGTGCGTTAACGGGCAGCGTGAGTTAATGGAAGATTTTTCAAAAAAAACCGATGAACCCGGCGGAACTCTGCACGTTTTTGCAAGCGTTACGGCCTGTTACTCAATAATGCCGCCATTTATAAGACATTTGTCCGAAAAATATCCCGCAATCCACCTTTCTGTAGAAACAGGAGACCCGGCTCTTGCAATGAATACGGTAAGGGAAGGACGTGCCGAACTCGCGGTTGCCGCCATTCCGTCTGCCGCATGTGCCGAATTTGACTGCATTTCTGTTCTGACAAGCCCGCTCGTGTTTGCCGCAAGTGCAACAGGTCCCTACACCACCGTAAGCGGAAGCCCGCAGGATATTGTTTCATCAGTGCCGCTTATTTTACCAAAGGCCGGCCTGGCCCGGCAGCGGTTTGACTCCTGGACAAAAAGCCGCAACGTTAAGCCGGTAATCGCCGCAGAAACAGAAGGAAACGAAGCCGTTATGGCACTTGCCGCGCTTGGTTTGGGCATAGGACTTGTTCCGCGCATAGTTTTGGAAAACGGCCCTTACCGCGAAGGATTTATTTCGCACAGTGCAGGAAACGCGCTGGGTTACTACGACATAGGTTTTATTCAAAAGACACAGATAAGCGGCTCAGAAAAACTCAAAAGAATGCGCCTCGCCGTAACAGACATTCTTCACAACACACCGTGGACTCAGGAATTTGCGCGTTAAGAATCTAAACCGTTCCAGCGACAGTACGGCCGCCCCACTCATGTGAATTGCGCCGCTCACGCTCCATAACAGCATCAAAATCTGCCTGCGGGCTGCAGTTTTCTTCTATTTGAAGTGCAGTTTTATGCAGACGATTTATACATTCAGACTTGTCCTTGTAGCCAAGCTTTGACTTTTCTATTGCGTCACCAAGAATACGTATACTTTCGTCATAAATACGCAGCGGGACAGGGAAAGGATGGCCGTCTTTTCCGCCATGTGCAAAACTGAATCTGGCCGGGTCCGTAAAGCGCGACGGCGTTCCGTTTATGACTTCGCTTACAAGTGTAAGAGACTGAAGCGTGCGCGGTCCAAGCCCCGGAGTAAGAAGCAGGCTTTCAAAATCAGAAGGCTCGCTTTCATAAGCCGCCGCAAGAACACCTCCAAGCCTTTTTAAGTCAACATCCTGTGCTTTTACATCGTGGTGCGAAGGCATTATACAGTTGCGTGAACCGTCTTCTTCGCTAAAGGCAAGTTCCCCTGCAAAAGCATCTGTTTTTTTAATAAGTTTTACTTCCCGTAAAATTCTGTCGGGATTTTCTTTGGAAAGATTCAGAATTGAATTTCTTGTAGAGCCTGCATTTGTGTCGGTAAGATTCAGAATAAGACCGCGATTTTCCCCGGTAACACCCGTGTGCGGTTCTTCTACAAAAGACTTGAGGTTCTGCGAACACCAGTGGTAGCGCCGCGCAGTTTTCTGTTCAGTATTCATTCCCTGCTGAACAACGGCCCAGTCTCCTTCATCAGAAAGAATAAAATTGTGCTGGTAAAGCTGGAATCCATCCTGAACGGCGGTACTGTCTATTTTTGCACAGAGTCTGCTTGCTTTGACAAGTGCATCGCCGTCCATTCCGGTTGCGTCACTCAGATACAAAAGTTCTTCGGGTGTACGCCTGGAATATTTACCGCGGCCACCGCAGATGCAAAGACCAAATTCCCTGGCACGTGCATTTATTCCGCGCTTTAAGGCATACATTACGCTGGTCGTTATTCCCGAAGAATGCCAGTCCATTCCAAGTACGGCCCCAAGTGACTGAAACCACAGCGGATCACTCAGCCTGCGCAATACTTCTTTTTTTCCATATTGAATAAGAAGAGCTTCAACTATTTGTGTTCCAAGATCGCGCATTCTGTCGGCAAGCCACTTTGGAACAGTACCGGTATGAAGCGGAAGATCTGCATGTCCTGTACGGCGGATCATTTTGTGTCTTCGTGTCTGCTTTCTATTTTGTTGACTGCACCGCTTTCGACGTATTTTTCAAGCTGAATTTCTGCGGTTTTTACATTGGTAATTACTGAAGGACCGGCAATACAGCCTCCCTCGCAGGCCATTACTTCGATAAGGTTCGGGCAGTCCTTTGGGGGTTTGAGCTTACCGCTGTTGATCATTCCGTACATGTTGAGAGTTTTCATTCCGGCTTTGTTAAGACCGTTTATTTTTGCAGGCTTCAAAATTGAATCGTCACTGAGCCTTAGTTTTACCGCTTCAAGAACACCACCGCTTTTTGCAAAATTGCGTCCGCTTGCTGTTGGAATTATGCTTTCTTCTGCAACATCCATTTTTGGAACTTCAATTTCCTTTGCTATAAAAAGCGCTTCAATTTCTTCTATAGAAACAACGTAATCCACAAGCTCATCGTCAAAACCTTCGCGTCTTTTTGCCAGACACGGGCCTACAAATACCGTTATGCAGTCGGGGTCGGCTTTCTTGGCAATTTCTGCAGTGTAGTGCATGGGACTTCTTGTTGCCGAAACGCATTCCTTAAGTGCCGGTACATGTATATTGACGGCCCTTACATATGCCGAACAGCATGAAGTCGTCATCATTTTGTCACCGCGCGCCATTCTTTCTTCAAATTCATGTGCTTCGTTTGTTGCACAGATGTCTGCACCGATTGCAACTTCCCAAACTTTGTCAAATCCTGCCTTAAGAAGAGCTGCTTCGAGCTGCCCCGGAACTGCGCGGAACTGCGCTGCTATTGAAGGAGCATACATTGCAACAATTTTTTTGCTGCCGTCCATTATGTGCTTTATTACGTCTACCAGCTGGCTTTTGTCCATCATGGCGCCAAAAGGACACTCGCGCATACAGTTTCCGCAGAAAATGCATTTGTCGTAGTCAATGCTTTCGTGGCCTGACGCGTCTTTTGTAATTGCACCTACAGGACACGCTTCTTCGCACGGAACAGGAATTTTTATTATTGCGTGGTACGGGCAGTTCTGCATACAGATTCCGCAGTTAATGCAGATGTCTTCGTTGATGTGTGCACGGCGGTCTATGCTTATTGCTTTTTTGGGGCAGTTTACCATACACGGGCGTGCATAACAGGCCTGGCAGGCGTTTGTTACCATATAATGCGAGCGTACACAGGCATTGCAGGCATCGTGCAGAACAGTAAGCATTGGCCACGTGGGCTTTTCGCGTTCAAGTGCTTCCTTTGCAAAAGAAGCAAGCGTTCTTTCTTCGTCGATGTTTTCTACAGACCATCCCATACGGGCAATAGTGCGCATTCTTAAGATTTCGCGGTCGTGGTAAATGCAGCATCTCATGGGCGGCTTGTTGCGGGGTGCCATTTCGCGCGGAATAAAGTGAACGCCCTCTTCGAGTTTTCCTTCCAGCTGAAGCCGTGCTATTCTTACAAGAATTTCCCGTTTAATGTTTGCAGTATTGTTGTTTATGTTAAGCAATTTGCCACTCCGTTAAAACAGTCGGTTTGTATTCAGTCCAAGTCAGCCCCATTTTTTTGAAGCTGTCTTTCCCTATTACACTATTTTAACAGAAAACGGCTTTGCTTGCTAGTTGAGACAGGCCTCGTAAATCTTTTCTATGTCGGCCGCATACAGTTTCTGCCAGCCGTTAACACAGTCACCGCCGCCGCATTCAGCCGCTTTTTTTGCCATGTCAGAAAAATGTTCACGCCCAATACCAATTTCAGAAAGGCTTTTCTTTAACCCAAGTTTTGAATAGAAAAATTCTTCTACTTTTTCTACAGCCATTTCTGCGGCCTGATTTTTTCCTGTAGAAGGATCAATTCCGAATACATTTACACCAAACTCGTAGAATTTCTGTGCACGGCTTCCCTGTTCATCGTCATTGGCAAGAACATAACGCATCCAGCGCGGTGTAACGATGGCAAGTCCCAGTCCGTGTGTAATGTCGTAATATGCCGAAAGCTGATGTTCAACAGGATGGCAGCTCCACGGTGCCTTATTGCAGCCCGAAGTAAAACCGTTTATTGCCCACGAAGACGTCCACATAAGGTTGGCGCGGGCTTCGTAATTGTCAGGTTCATGCATGGCAAGAGGTGCATATTTTATAACAGTTTTCATCATTCCTTCCATGCATCTGTCCAGCATAAAAAGATTCTGGTTGCGGTTAAAATAAACTTCCATAAGGTGGCTTAAAATATCGGCGGAACCGCAGGCGGTCTGGTTTGCTCCTACAGAATAGGTAAATGTCGGGTCGCAGAATGATGCCTTTGGAAAAAACAGCGGCGAACTCATGGGCGACTTTTCGTTGGTCTGCATATTGCTCAAAACTGCAGTCGGATCCATTTCTGAACCTGTAGCAGAAATTGTAAGAACAGTTACAATAGGAAGAGCTTTTGTTACGGGAATCTTTTTGCTAACAATAGTCCATATATCTTCATCAGAGCAGGCACCGGCCGCAATAAATTTGGAAGCATCCATTGCAGAACCGCCGCCGGCCGCAAGACAGACATCTATTTTGTTTTTCTTGCAAATCTCAATTCCGCGCCTTACAGATTCTACCTTGGGATTGGGCTCTATTCCCGAAAGTTCATATAGTTCAAGACCGGCGCCTTTTATCTGTGCAACAATCTTGTCATAAACCCCTGTCTTTTTTATTGAACCACCGCCGTAAACCAAAAGAACGCGGCTTCCGTAAACAGAAAGTTGTGCACCAAGATTTTCTATCTGGCCTTCACCAAAAAAAACTTTTGTAGGAATATCGTAAACAAATGACACTTTGCTGCCTCCAATTTGAATGTACAAATTATTCTGAAAGTATACACAAAACAGGCATCTTCTTCTTGTACAAAACGGACAATTTCTTTTTTTAAGTTAAAATAAAAATATGTTATAACCGAAGAATTTATTTTAAAAACGTTTGACATTTTTTGTGCCGTAATGTATATTATAAACAGCTTATAAAGCTGATAAAACTCTCTCCTTTAGTTCGGGAAACCGAACGTTCTGCCCCCGGAGCAATCTGGGGGCAGTTTCTTTTTATGGGGGAATGTATGAAATACGACGTAATTATTATTGGCGCCGGTCCCGGCGGTATCTTTTCGGCTTACCAGCTTGTAAACAAAAATCCTTCGCTTAAAGTAGCTGTTTTTGAAGAAGGCGCTCCCTTGCAGAACCGCAAGTGTCCAATTGACGGCGACAAGATAAAATCCTGCATAAAATGCAAGACCTGTTCAATAATGAGCGGTTTTGGCGGTGCCGGAGCCTTTTCTGACGGCAAGTACAATATTACAAACGACTTTGGCGGTACACTTCACGAACATATCGGCAAGAAAAAAGCACTTGAACTTATGCGCTACGTAGATAGCATAAATGTTTCACACGGCGGCGCAGATACAAAAATGTATTCCACCGGCGGAACCAAATTTAAAAAAATATGCATGCAGAACAAGCTTTTCCTGCTTGACGCAAGCGTAAGGCATCTGGGCACTGACATAAACTACGTGGTTTTAAGAAACATCTTTGACGAACTCAAAGATAAGGTTCAGTTTTTCTTTAACACGCCGGTTCAGAAAATACAGGTTTCAGAAAACGGCGAATTCCGTGTATTCCACGACGGTCACGCAGATGAATGCAAATATTGCATTGTTTCTGTAGGACGCAGTGGAAGCAAATGGATGGAAACAGTATGCCGCGACCTTAAGATTCCTACCAGATCAAACAGGGTTGACCTTGGTGTGCGCGTGGAACTTCCTGCAGTTATTTTTTCACACCTTACAGACGAACTTTACGAAAGCAAAATAGTTTACCGTACAGAAAAGTTCGAAGACAATGTGCGCACTTTCTGCATGAACCCAAACGGAATTGTTGTAAATGAAAACACAAACGGAATTATCACCGTTAACGGACACAGTTTTGAAGACGACGGTAAAAAGACAGAAAACACAAACTTTGCTCTTCTTGTTTCACAGACATTTACAGAACCATTCAAAGACAGCAACGGCTACGGAGAAAGCATTGCACGCCTTTCAAACATGCTGGGTGGCGGTGTAATTGTACAGAGATTCGGTGACCTTGAACGCGGTCGCAGAACAAATGCAGAACGCCTTGAAGAAAGCCGCGTACGTCCAACACTTTCTGCAAACCCGGGGGATTTAAGTCTTGTTCTTCCAAAGCGCATTCTGGACGGAATTATAGAAATGATTCACGCCTTGGACAAAATTGCGCCCGGTACAGCAAACGATGACACACTTCTCTACGGCGTTGAAGTAAAATTCTACAATATGGAAGTCGAACTGGACGAAAACCTTGAGACACGCTACAAGGGACTTTATGTCATTGGCGACGGAAGCGGCGTAACACACTCTCTTTCACACGCGTCTGCAAGCGGTGTTTTTGTTGCCGATAAAATTCTTGAACTTCTCAAAGACTAGTTGTAAGGTGTTCCAAAAGCGCGGTACAGCCTTTTAGTACATCGTCGTATGTTCTGTCAAAGTTTCCAGTATACCACGGGTCAGCAATGTCGCGCGGACAGTCGGTAAAGTCAAGCAGCAGTTTTACTTTGTCCTGCGGATCGCTGCCGGTTATGCGAAGTATATTTGCGTAATTTGCACGGTCCATTCCTATGATTAAATCGTAAGAAGAATAATCGCTTCGATTCATTTGTTCCGCGCGATGTTTGCAAACGGGAATTCCTTCTTGTCTCATTTTGGCAAGTGTTCCTGCGTGGGGCGGGTTCCCTATTTCTTCTGTACTGGTAGCCTTTGACGCTATGTAAAATTCGTTTTCGAGTCCGGCCTGTTTTACAAGATGCTTCATTACAAATTCAGCCATGGTGGAACGGCAAATATTTCCGTGACAAATAAACAGTATTTTTACCATTCGCCTATATTAGCAAATTTATCTTTTTTGGTGTAGAATGGCGGCAGAGGCAGAACATGATTTTTACACTTACAATTAATCCTTCGCTTGACTATGTTGTTGACTGCAGTAATTTTTCACTCGGAAAAGTAAACCGCACATGCTCTGAACGCATTTTTGCTGCCGGCAAGGGAATAAATGTTTCTGTTGTTCTTTCCAATCTTGGAATAAAAAATACAGCGATTGGCTTTACGGCAGGGTTTACCGGCCGCGAGATAGAGCGCCGCCTGGATTTGATGGGGATTTGCACTGATTTTATTGAGCTTAAAGCGGGCGAGTCGCGTATTAACATAAAGCTCAGGACAACTGACGGCAACTTGCAAAATGCTGCGGCAGAAGAAACAGAAATTAACGCACGCGGTCCGTGTATAGACGGCGGCGCGGTTGAATGTCTTTTAGAGAAACTGGCCGGCCTGTCACGCGGTGATTTTCTTGTTCTTGCAGGGAGTGTTCCGCCTTCTGTACCGCAGTCTTTCTATGCTGACTGCATGGCCGGCCTGTTAGCAAAGGAAGTGAATGTCGTGGTCGATGCCGAACAGAAGCTTTTGCTTGAGGCACTTAAGTTCAGCCCTTATTTAATAAAGCCGAATCAGCATGAACTAGGCGCTCTTTTTGACACGCAGATTCTTTGCAAAGAAGATGCTGTTCCGTATGCGCAGAAATTACAAAAGATGGGTGCAAAAAACGTGCTGGTTTCTTTTGCAAAGGACGGTGCGCTTTTGCTCGATGAAGCGGGTTCAGTCTGGTTTTGCAATGCTCCAAAAGGTAAATGCATTAATTCTGTGGGAGCCGGAGATTCCATGATTGCAGGCTTTCTTTGCGCAGTGTCCGAAGGTCTTAAAGGAAAAGCCGCACTTAAAAAAGCCGTATGTACAGGATCTGCCAGCGCTTTTTCTGAAACTCTAGCCACAAAAGAATCCGTAGAGGCGCTGTTCAACTCACTTGTTTAGCACTTTTTTTGCGCTTTTGTCGGAATAACTGCCCGATATTTGAACATTCACGCATTTATATGTATAATTGAAACATGAAGTCTGTTATTCTTTTGGGCATCAAACATTGCGGCAAGTCATCACAGTCGGTCCTTCTTGGAAAAAAACTTGACTTTGATACATACGATACTGACCAGGTTATTGTCGACATGACAGGCAAAAGCGCCAGAGAAATTTATACCGAGTCTGGGGAAGAAGCGTTCAAGACTGCTGAAGCTGCGGCATGTACGTTTGTTTCTGACAAAATTGCCGGCTGCGGAAGGAGCGCTGTTATTGCAACAGGCGGCGGCATTTGCATGAACCCGGCGGCTCTGCAAATTCTGCGGCCGCTCGGAACATTCGTTTTTTTATGCGCAAAAGAAGATATTGCTTCAGAAAGAATTGTCAGAGAAATAAAGATAGATGCCGAAGGTAATCTTTGCAACCTGCCTGCCTATATTGCCAAAAGAAATCCGCGCTCAGAAAAAGACGTGCGCGATATTTTCCATGAATTTTATATTGACCGGGACAGAATGTATTCGGGCATATCTGACATTAAGGTAATAATGGATAACGCACCCAAAGCAGTAAATGCCGACCGCATCATAGCCGCCCTGCAAAAACTGGAAGCCAGGGTAAATTAGTTCCTCCCGGCGGCTTGTTCAGGAGGGAAACACCCTGCCTTTACAAACAGCGGCGGCAGGATGCTTGGTTTTGTTCAATTAATGTTTGACTTTTCCAAAAATGTGCTGCAAATCTGAAATATCTTCTTCGTTTTGTTGATGTTCACTTTTTTGAAGTTCAATAATCATATCAAGTTTGAGTTCAAAAATTTTCTGCAAACGATTTGGTTAATTTGAAAAACCTGCATTAACCGTTTCATTTAAAGGAACAGTCTGGTAACGCTTTAGTTTACACACCACTTCCAAACCGGCAGCACTTCAATTTGCAGCCCGTTCTGTTCAATTTGCTGTTCATCTGCGTAGGTCAAAAGAAGAAGCTTTTTACAACCGGTTGCTTTGGAGGCATTTTCCAAACCGTTTAATTCACGCCGCAAAGTTTTTGAATTTGCAATATCGTAAGAAACCTGAATAAGACATTCAACTGATTTTCCTTTGCATAAAATAAAATCACATTCAGAGCGATTTTCATCATAATAATACACGTCATATTCAAGTGGCTTATAACGGCGCAGAAGTTCAATGTAAACGATTGATTCCAAACGCCAGCCAAGATTTTCTCCAGCAAAGGCATTTTCACGGTTGTTCATAAGAGCTACATCGACCGGGTAGGCTTTTTCTGCACGGACACGTATTTTACTTTTGTTTGAATATTTATGAAGACCCTGAATCAGATAAGCATTTTTGAGATACTGAACATAATTTTCTGCCGTGTGGGCTGACTTTAATTTAAATGTATTTTGCAGTTCAGCGTAGTTTATAGCACAAGGGACATTATTCAAAAGGTGGTCTGCAAGCTGTTCAAAGGCTGCCTTGTATTTTATTGAATATCGTTTTTCTATATCATTTTTCAAAATATTCCGGACAAGTGAATTTATATATGTCTGTTTTCGTTTTTCGGTAAGTAGTTCCGGAAAGCCTCCATCTTTCAAATAATCATCAAAAGTGGCTCGCAAAAATGCTCTGTTTTTTGTTGTAGTTGAGTTTGTATTTATTTTTTTGCAGGCACAATATTCAGCAAATGAAAATGGAAAAAGTTCTGTTTGCATATGACGGCCGGTTAAATGGGTTGCTAATTCTCCGCTTAAGAGTTTTGCGTTACTGCCGGTTATAAGGATATGCATTCCCTGACGAATCAAGCGGTTTACAAAGAGATACCATTCGCTGATATTCTGAATTTCGTCTATAAAAAGATGATTAAAATCACCATAGATTTTGTACAAAGTTTCAAGAACAAGATTTAGGTCTTCTGCTTTAAGATTGGAAAGACGTTCATCATCGAAGTTTACATAGCCAAAAAGAATTCCCCCTGATTTCAAAATATTTGTACACATTGTTGATTTTCCGCTTCGACGGACTCCAATAACAACCTGCGCAAGTGATGAATTCAAGTCTACAAGAGATTCTTCGCGTCGTTTGCAGAAATCAGTTTTTAACTTTAATGCAAATTCTTCTTTTTGTTCTGCAAGCGCTTCTTCTATTAATTTTTCTTCCATACTTAAAAACTGCACTATTCTGCAAAAAAAGTCAAGTTAAACTGCACTATTCTGCAAATTTTAGCACATTGTACTGCACTATTTTGCAAAAACTATGTAATTTTCACGGAAGATTTTTTATATTTTAAGTGGTTTACTCAGACTCCCAATAGGGGCGTAAAAGACCGGCTCTTCTTGGATGTCTAAGACGTTTTAAGGATTTTAGCTCTAATTGCCTTATTCTTTCTCTACTAACTCCCATCAATCTTCCTATACTATCAAGAGTTAATTCTTGAATGGGTGTAAAGAATGATTCACCAAATCCAAATCTATATTTTAATATTTTTTCCTCTCTGAAAGGAATACTATCAATTACAGATTTTATAACAGAATGAAAATGTTCCATAAATATAGGATAAATCATGTTGTCTTCAAAAGAATACCTATCTACTTTTTTAAAATCGATTTTTTCTATTTCTTTTTCAACTTCCCATGTATCATTATCAAGTATTTTATCCAAGCTTTGAATTTCATTAAAGGCAGATGTAATATATTTTGCATTTTCCAAATCCACTTCTAAAAATTCAGCAATTCTTTCTAAATAATCGTCTTGAATCTGTTTTTCATGAAAGTTTCGATTAAATTTTTCTCTGTTCTTAAATAGAATTATATATTTCTCTAAAACATGTGTAGGATAATAAAAAAGCAGGCGCTTGGTATTTATATTACGTTTCATTACATTCATAATCCATAGAGAAGCATATGCAGAAAATTTTCTATTTTCATCAGGCTTATATGCATCCACTGCAAGAATTAATCCCTCACATGAACAAGAAATCATTTCATTTAAATCTTGTTCAAACTGTTTTGAAAATTTTAAGGCTTGTTTTACAGCTAGTCTCAAATGCATCTCAATTACTCTTTTACGAGCAAATTTATTTCCTTCCAAGAGTTGATATTTCAAATTCTGCATTTCATGTCTTTGCGGAGGAACTATATTCCGAATATAATTTATAAAAAGTTCTTGTTCAGGCTCCTTCTCAATTATTTCACTAAAAACAGGCTCATAGTCATTATGTGACCAATCCTCAAAGTCTTCCGTATTTTCAGTATTGTTTTTTACTATCTTTTTATTAACAGGTTTTTGCTCTAACAGTATGACCCCATTCTCCAGAATCCTTGAAGACAGTGTATCAATATCTTGGACATCTAATTCATAATCTTCTGACATTTTAAAAATATCATCAAAGAGCAAATAACCTTGCTCTTTTGATTTTTGCATGAGAAGATTAAAAGATTTATCCAATAATTGTTCTGTCATTATAAATTTTTACTGAAGTTTAGTTAAAAGTTCTTCCTTATTTATCTCAGAATTAAATAAGTCATTTATATCATCTGTAAACATTGTAAGATTTTCGATGTAGTCATCAGGTTTAGAAGCATTTTGCAAAAGTTTTTCATATAATACCTCAATACCGCCTAAAACGTAAGAATCAAATAGTTCCAAGTCTTTCTCGTCTTTACCGAAATTCCGAAAAGCTCTATTAATCCTTTCTTCTTCGTTTTTCTCATAATTTTCATCAAGTAGAAGTATCAGTTGCATATTAAATGTAAGATTATCCTTAGCATTTATCATTTGGTCTTTCAAAATATGAGCATCAGGAACTTTTCCATTCTGATCTTTTGTTGTAGTATCCTTTAAAGCTTTTCTTTGGTACAAGAAACCTATAATAGGGGCTTGAATATATACATCAATATTGCGATTGAAAAGTTTAGCATTTATTTCACCAAAATTATTGGCAAGCATATTCGTATACAAACCATGTTTTCCTGTTATACGAATTTCTTTATCAAACATAATTATTCCTCCTATTCCTACTCAAGCACAGTTTCTGTTTCGCTGATTTTTCTAAAATGATGTGATTTTCCTATCTTATCACTCATATATTCCTTTGCTAAATCACCGTCAGTATCTTTAATAAAGATAACAACCTGCTCTGTTAAATGCGGAATTGTTTCGCATACTGCTTTAATATGTTTTTTATCGAATTTTGAAAGTGGTGCATCCATCACAAGAGGATAAATATCAGATGAAAGTTCCTGTTTATCTTTATCACTGGAAAGCCTATTTTCACGAGACATTTTAATCATACTTGTAATAAATGAGAAAATTACTGAAATGCTTTGCCCTTCTGATGTTTCGACTTTTCCATTAACATTGTTAGCAATAACGTCAATCTGATATTTATTATTAATATGAACCGTAAGGTCACCATTGTTAATTGTCTTAAAAATTTCATTCATGTTATTTTCAAGACGGGCTCTTACTTCTTTTTCGCTCTCATTATATTTATTTAGCAATTTGTCAAATATTTGCCCTGCATAAGCTTTGTATATTTCGATTTGCCTATTGGCTTTGTTTTTAAGGGCAAGTTCTTTGCGTTGATTTTCAGCACTTTCTCGTTCCTTCTTTGTTCCGCCTATGTTACGGTCTAATTCACTACGGTCCTGATTATTTTTTTTTATAGTCCGTTCACATTCAGAAATCTTTGAAGAAATTGTTCTAACAATTTCTTCAACATCACTGCCATTAAGTTTCGGATCTATATTATTATGAATGTAATCTTCTGCATTTGTTATTTGATCATCACATTCTCCAATTTTAGCAAGTTTTTGGTCTCTGAATGCAATAAAATCATTTAAAGCATTAAGTCTAGTCCTTGCTGTCATTTTGAAATCATTGACCATATTTCCTATTGATTTAGGTGGCAAAACTTCAAACCATTTCTTTACTTCTTCTAACTCTGCAGAACCTTCTGAAAGGCATGTTCCACAAAGACAGCGCTTGTGGTCGATCAAATATTGTATAGTCTTGTCGGTAATATTTGGAATATCACTTCCAGATATTTTAAGTTTAACAAGAATATCAAAAGCCGGTTTAATTAAGCCTGCAGACAAAAAAGAAGTAGATTGAATATTAAATTCTCGGCAAATATCTTTTTGAGCATCTGCCTTATTTAAATTCTCTGATTTTATTTCCTTTTCAAACTTTTCCTTTTCTTCTTGAAGTTCCTTGCTAGACTGATATTCTTTTAATTCTTCCTGTTTATTATATTTTATTTCTTCAGCTTTTTTATTTTCGCTTTCTATTTCATCAATACGTTTTTCCATAGAGTAAATCTTATCATCGCAATCAGTAATAATATCTGTGAGTCGCTTTACTTCTGAGTCACTCGAAGAATCATACTGCTGGTTATATTTTCCAATAACTGAATTTTTAGGTCCGCCGTTCAGGTGCTCAATGGCTTTTTGCATACCCTTTAATCCAAGTAAGCCTTCTACAGCTTCTGCAAATTCTTCTGTTTTTTTATAACCTGAAATTTCCTTTCCCATGGTTTCGATTCGTTCACCATCAAAGAAAAAATATCTTGCAAGTTCATTCCGAAGAATAGAATTTATTGTCATTTCTCGTTTAGTTGCTTCAATAAATGAATCATTACCTGTACTATCTTTTTTTACTATTTCACAAACAGAATTGCCGTCAGCCTTCACATTATTGGAGTTATCTTTTTTAAACTTCTGTTTTCTAGTGATTGTGTACTGATTGTCACCATGTTTTAATTTAAGTTCTACATAAACATCTCTTGGTGTTTCTGGAGTCATATTATAAGCTTCATCTTTGTTTAGAACTACCTGATCTTTGAAATTAGTTATTCCGTACAAGCACCAGAAAAAACTTTGTAAGAATGTAGTTTTTCCACTGCCATTTTCACCAATAATAATAGTGACATTTTTTCCTTGAATATCCTGCGCAAAATCAAGCGATGTATCCTTATATTGCCTAAAATTATGAAGTTTTATTGATTCGAGTAACATTGAACGGCCTCCTCTATTGCTTTCTGAATATCACTAATCATTTGAGGATCACTTTTATTGTGAGTCTTCAAATTCATATTTTCCATTAAAATAATTTTTCTTGTTAACGCCTCGACTTTTGTTTCATCCACTTTAATTTCGTTATCAGTTTCCATTATTAAAATCCTCCTCCTGAGAATTATTATCTCCATACAAATCTTTATCTGTAATCTGATAGGTACTTTGTATTTCATCTATCAAACTAAAACTATCCATTCTATTCATTGCAATGCTTGAAAATTCTTTAATTCTACGTAATTCATTTTTTACTAATGACAAATCTCCTTTTACCTCTTCTTCTGTATGATTGGGAACGCTATCAAGTTCTCTTGGTAAAGTAACAAAATCAAATATTTCGGCATATTCTTTACCTGGCCACATTCTGAGGACACGACCACGACGTTGAATATACTCTTTTGGATTTGTTGTACTAGCCAGGATAAATGCAGTCTTTATGGAAGGAATATTTACTCCTTCATCAAGACATTTTATAGCTATTATTGCCTGTAATTTCTCACTCTTAAATCTTTCAGTTATCACTTTCCGAGTTTCGATATCTTCCTCAGAAGTAAAACGTGAAACCTGCATGTTCATTTCTTGACCCATTATTTTTGTTATAGCAATAATTTGGCGTTCACCTATTTCTGATTTGTCATAATCTTCTTTTACAGCATCTGATATAACTGTAGTTGAACCACAATAAACAAGAATATTTGTTTTATCTTTATACGGAAGGATTTGCTCCTTAAATACATCAAGTTTATTTTGAGCTCCGGCAATAATACGAGACCTTTTTATCGCTAGCTTTTGTCCATATGTATCAAGTTCCATTTTCCCACTTTTGTTTTTCTTTAAATGATTAATCATTTCTGCAGAAATATGTTTATATTCAGACAACTCTTCTTCTGTTAGATAAACTAAAACTGGGAAATATTTATAAGGAGTTAATTTTTTTTCATCAATAGCTCTTTCCAAGTCATAATGAATACAAACTTTACCAAAATAATTGTGTAGAAAATCAGTTCCTTCTTCATCATTATGGCGATCTAAAGTTGCTGAGAGAGCAAGTCTATATTTAAATTTTGAATCAAGATATTTTTTAAATTCCCCAGAGCCTGCATTATGAGCTTCATCTATAACAAGAAGAATATCTCCATCAATGTTATTAATTTGCTCCTGAACAAAATTACTTTTAAATGTTGCATTTGTTGTAACAAGAAGGAAAAATTCTTTGTCTTTTAGTCTGAGCTTCTTATCGCGAATTGCTCTTTTTAATCTATCTTTCCAATTTTTTTGAGATGAAGTTGAATAAGCTATAATTGGTTTTATGTTAAATCTTTCAATATCTTCTACCCACTGTTCTACTAGATGTTGATATGGAGCAACAACTATAACGACGAGGTTATCTTCGTGTTCTTTACTACATCTTGTTATAGCTCCCAATCCAGTTAATGTTTTACCAGTACCTGTAGCCATATCAAAAATTCCGCAAAAATTATTATCAGCCCATTCATCAATAGCATCTTTTTGATAATCATATAGATCAACATCATAAGGAATAATTGGAATGTTGAGTTTAGGACTTGCTATTGGAAGTTTTACATCACCTATCATGTTTGAACGATCAATTTTATATTCAGTTTTTTTTCTATCTTCTTTATCCAAATTTTCAAGTTTTGCTGTTATTTCATTTACGTCCAAATCTTTTGTTTTATACTTGTCCAAAATCTTTTTTGTAACAGACGGAAATTCTACTACCTTTAAATTTTCTTCTGTGTTATTCCAGATATTGTCAAATGCTTTTATTTTTAGCTCGACACGGCTTTTATCTTCTGAAAGCCAACCGCAGTATACATTTATGCTTTCGTAGTTATAGCACATTGCAGTTTTTGATTCATTCATACTTCCGTCGAATGCAATTATATTTCCTTCAAAGTCTTCAAACACACCGAGCTTCTCATGATAGATTCCTACAAGGCTTCCATTATCTTTGAAAGCAATTTTTATTGACAGAATATCTTTGGCAATCAAATTTGCAAGAAGATTCAATCTTTGATTTGTAAAATAATTTTCTTCTTTACTTTCCAATTCACCAAGCAAACGCTTTTCGATTATTTCTGATTTTTTATCATAACCGATTCTTATTGCTTCAATGTCTTCTTCGCTTAATTTTGGGGAAGCAACAATTTGAATTTTTCCACCATTTTTTACAAGGCTCGAAATACCTTTTGTAATTATTTCAAGAGAAGTCGAAGAAAAAAATCCAACCGAGCGTTTATAAATTTTTGAACACGCAAGAACCGGCGCAAAAAATTCATTTGCAACATCATGTTGTGGAGAACGATATTCTTTTTGAAGCTGGAGTGACGGAAAGGGCATGATATTAACCTATTAAAGCCTTTGTATGGGATTTTATATCTCCCTGTATTGCATCAAATCTATTTGATAAAAATTCTTTAACAAATCCTAGTTTTTCATTTTCAGTTTTATTTGCTTTTATATATTCATCTAATTTGGCTTCCGAAAACTCGCTTGGTATTTTTAAATCACTTTTTGCTTGATTAGTAATTTTTCTAGCATAATCAGGCAAATCATCACTTGAAATTGTTATATTTGATTGTTTTGTAATGTAAACAAAGTTTAATGGAGAATTACAAATATTTTTATCATCACCTCTTAATTCATCAGTAATTTCACCAACCTTTTTTTGAGAACCTAAAGGAATAATATGATGGGCTTCTAATTTGTCAGATACTTCCGAAAATACGTTTACAGTTAGATTTTCATCAAACATATCTGTATATGTTTTTGATAAAAAATATTGACAAATAAAATGCCTCAATGGAATTTTAGGAATTCTATCATATGCAGTCTTTTCCATAAGCAATAAGGCTTTATCAGAAAAGTTGTTAGTATTTAATACCGAATTTCTCAAATCATCTAACCAACTTAAATTTGTGTTTTTTCTTAGTAAATAATTTGTAATTAATTTTAAGTTTTTTATCGTTTGTGGATTTTGATCACTGTCAAATTCACCTGAAAAAATTGAGCACCAATACCAAGATTCAAGTAAATTATGAACTTTTTTATCATTGAACCAATCATCATTCATAAAGATTGTAGCAACTAATGTAAGCATTAATGTATAATTTATTTCATTAATAGTTCTAATTCCACAACGAGTTTGAAAGAAGAAAAAAGCTCTATCCAAAGCATTACATATATTTTCACATTGATTATTAATATATGCTGAATCTAGATTTAAGATACAATCTCTTTTCATGTGATCATTTTTAGCCGCATTAAAATCAAAATCTTTATTATATGAGCATAATGCAGCAACATTTAAAAAAGCGTCTGTATATTTAGTAGAAATCTCATTTTTATTTGAATCGTAAGCTCCAACCTGATAACTTGCATTGTATCCATTATGGCTGTTTATGAAAGTTGTAATTATATTTACCATTTTTTCTGGTACAACATCTAAATTATATTTTTTTGATATTTTTATATTATTCACCAAACGCTTAAAAAAGTTTTGTTTACTTTCTTTTGCTACCTTCGCCATAATCAAATCAAATGTATTAAGACTTACTCCTCCTCTGTTTAAATTTTCATAAATATCAATAGCTCTGGCTCTATTAGTTTCTGTAACTATAATTTGATTTAATCTTGCTTGACTTATACAAGTATTCAGATAAGACTTTATATTTCTTGCCCATGAACGACTTTTTGAATCTAATTCAGTATTTAATTTGTTTGAATCTAAAATGATTTTATCTATTTTTGATTCATCAAAAATTTCATTTAAAAAAGATTTCTTTTCAGCATCAGTTTTTAGAGCTCCATATGATAAAGAAATTTCATCTTTAATTTTTTTTGCAATATCTTCAATAATAATTTCAAATCTGTCTCCAATTAAATTTGCATCATCTCCCGTAGGGCATAACAAAAATAATGGTATTAAATACCCCGTTTCATTAGATAAACAAAATGTATCTAAATCTGTTGATAGATTACTATTCGGATTATATGGTGTTTTATCATTCGCTGTAAAATTTAAGCATTCTATAAATGGTTTAATATCTCCAGTTAAAAAAGTCGGATCTTCAGAATCAAGATTTTGAATCGGAAAAGAAAATCTTTTAAGCCCAAAAAGATCATTTTCTTTATCAATATTTATCCATTTTGGAATTCTTAAAAAGAATCGCTTTTTTAATCCTTGTTGACTAATTAAATCTGTTAGTTTTTCTGTCTGTTCATAAATTACATTTGAAAAAACATTCGCCAGAACTGTTAATCGTTGTTGTCCATCTAATAAAAAATCAATTACTTTATCTGAATCAGAAATTGTAGCATCTAATTTAGAACCAATTCTTTTACATGCATATTCATCAGATTTAGATTGTAATAATAGAATACTTCCTATCGGCATCCGGGATAAAACAGAACATACAACGCCTTTTTGTTTATCTTCATCTTTCCATTTAAACTCCCTTTGAAAATCTGGAAGCAAAATATCTTCGTTTTCAATTTTTCGAACAATTTCCTTAAAATCAGAGCCATTCTTTTCTATCATCTTCCCATTCCTCTTCCTATAAATTTTCTTCTATATAATTAAAGCAATTTTCTAATTTTTCAAAATCTTCTTCGATGGTGAAATAACCAGGACTGAATCTTATTGTTCCAGCCGGAAAAGTTCCCAGTGTTTTATGGGCAGAAGGGGCGCACTGAAGGCCGGATCTTACACTTATGCCCTGTTTAGAAAAAATCTGGTCTGCAGTATCGCTTGGAATTCCATCCAGCAAAACAGAAACAATACCTGTGTAATGATTTTCAGATTTATTTCCTGCTATTTTTACAAACTCGTAGTTGCTGAATATTTTTAACAGTTTTTCGCGGTTTTCAATTTCTTTTGCATAAATATTTTTTATACCTGTTTTTAAAATCCATTTAACAGATGCATTCAATCCGGCAATTCCCAGAATATTCAACGTACCTGCTTCGAATTTTTCGGGCAGCGAAGAAGGCATTTCCTGTTTGGCACTTTCAAATCCTGTTCCGCCAAAAAAAACATTTTCCAGACTTAAATTCTTTTTCATTAAGAAACCACCTATTCCGGTTGGTCCGTATAATGTTTTATGACCTGCAAAAACAGCAAAATCAAATATTTCCTGTTCAAGATTCAAATCGACCAAGCCTGCAGTCTGTGCCATATCGGTTAAAGTAACTGCCCCGTATTTTTTTGCAAGTGCAAATATTTTTTCTACCGGAGATATCAAACCAAAAACATTGCTTGCATGGCTTATTATTACAAGGTCAGGTTTTTTGTTTTCAAACGCATATCGTATTTTTTCAGAATCGTAATTTAAATTCCTGTCCAAATTCAATTCAAAAACAGAAATCTTTTTTTCTTTTTCAAACTCATGCAAGGTTCTTGTAACTGCATTGTGTTCAAAAGGTGAAATGTAAATATTTCTTACTCCTCCTTTTATTAACCCCTGAATTATTATATTCAAAGACATTGTCGCTCCAGAAGTAAAAACAACCTGCCTGGAAGGAGCATGAAAAAGTTCCTGAATTTTTTCTCTTGTATCCTGAATCAAATAACCGGAACTCAATGATTGTGTTGAATTTCCTCTGCCTGCATTGCCGCCATTTGTACGATAAAATTCATTCATAAAATCGTAAACAATCTGAGGCTTTGGAAATGTTGTTGCAGCATTATCAAAATACGCTGAATATGTTTTATCTTCACTCATACATTTTCTCCGCATAAGCCCAATAAAAGTTCCATTAACACCTGACGCTTTTCTGCATCTGTAACCGAAAGACCCATTCCGTCCAAACTGCTTTTTAAAGAACGGCTTAGGATTTTTCCACGCGGTGTTCTTTGTGATTTTTCAAAGCGCTTGGTTTTTTGCACACCTTTTTCTGTTACGTAATTTATTTCAAACTGATTTTCATCTATGTTGCTTGATCTGATACCTGCTTCAGAACTCTTACGTGTTATTGTATTTTCACTTTCTGCATTTTTCTTAAAACCAAAAATTGCTTTCAATGAATTTTCCAATATTGAATCATTCCAGTCTTCTATTTGCAAATCAGTAGAAACATATGCAATCTGTCGCGCAACCGAGCTATCCTCTTTTGTGTTATCTTTTGCACTTATACATATTTTTAAAAATCTTTCAGTACCGTCTGCATAAACTGTTTCAAACACTTCTGACATTAACCCAGAGGACCAGACAGATAAAGCATCGCACAAGTTTTTTCCAGGACAAAATATTTCACTTACTTTTTTTGCAAACACATTTATAGAATTGCTTATCAAGGTGTCATAGAAAATTTTTGCTTTTTCCAAATCGTGCACAGACTTAAACGCCCTTAATTTCTTAAATATAAAATCCTGAATATTTGTCGTTGACTTTATATTTTTCAATAAGTCAGAATATTCTTTGGGTACTTTTCTTCCTTCAAAATCAACTTTCATTTCTTTTGAATACTTTGGCAAATTCATATACCAATTCCTGATTCCATTAAATACTGTTTCATATGTAGTATTTTCTTTTTTACTTTCATGTATATAATTTGAAAACAAGTGCATCAAGGAATTAATATATTCATCTTCTTTTTGGGTCCAATCCATGAATTTAATTGTATAATTTTGCGGCTCCCTGTTTACTTCAGACAAAATATCTGCAGAAAGTGCAACTTCATTTATTCCGCAATAAATGCTGACTTGTTTTTTATATTCATGAAGAACACAGGCCAAATAAACAGGTATCAATCCTTTTCTAAGACCAATTCTTTTTTTTTCTGTAGTCAGTTCTTTGTATAATATAGAAAAGTCAATATTCTCTTTATTTCTGGCACTGAATAAAAACTTCTGGATCAATTCAAATACTTTTGATAAGTTTTTATCAGGTGGATTCAAATTTATTTTTAGATCATCTGTTCTTGTATCCAATACATTAGTTTTCAAAAGAAGGCTTCTCATTACAGCCAGTTCCTGACCACCAGAAAGTCCAAGATTTTTTTCGAGTTCAGTTCTCAACAATGAAGATACAATTTTATTTCTGGCGTTTTCTGCGGCGGTTGAAATTTCATTTTTATTGACAGATTCATTTATTATTTTTGGAGTATCAGAATAATATTCAAAACATATTTTAGAAAGTTTTTCTGTAACATCTGCTTTTCTTTTTATCTTAATTTTTTCTCCATTATAAATGTAAAAAGCATTTTCTTTTTCACTCTGTGTATAAAGTCCAATGAAACTTAAAATTATTTCCTGCAAATCTGATAGTATAACTTCGTATTCATCATGAAGAACATTATCATCACCGGCATTTTCTATTAATTCATTAACAGCATCATATTCTTTTGCATATTCAATAATATTTTTTTGAACATTGTTCAATCTTTTGGGAAGAATAAAAATACATTTTCCGCTGCTGGATTTTGTTTCATTTAGATTTTCAACAATCTGTTCCCTGCTGATTTTTTGTGAAGGCAAAATTCCATAAACAACGCCGTCACCCTTAAACGCAGACGATTTAATATTCCAGTCCACATCTTTTGTTATTTCTGCCGCATCAATAAACACAAATGAAAAATACCGCGTAATTTCTTTTTCATCATTATATCTTAGCGGATAAAATGCTTTGTCATAATTGCACGCTGCAAGGATTTCTTTAAGTGAAAATAAATTGGATCTTTTTTCTTTTTCCTGCTGAATCTGTGCATTAATATCTATACCGGAAGTTTGCTTTAACGAATAAAAATTGTTACTGCGTTTTAAATACACTATGCATTCTTTTTTTATTAAATTATCAAGTGCACTTTCCAGTTCTTCTGTTGTATTTGATTTGTCAAAAATATGATGAAGCGTTGTTGCAGTGGGTGCAAGTCGTTCAAATTGTGAAAGTATATATATCAAAGACAATGTTTTGATTATTTTCGCTTCCAACGAGTCTGAATTCAACTTTTCAAGCAAAACATTTGTAAGCGTATATAATTTATATACATCGTCAGTATAAATTTCTTTTTTTAACAGAGGCTCAAAATAATCATAAAGAATATCTGGTGTCAAAAGATTAAATTCATTTTGTTTCCCGGCAGTTTTCTGTTTTTCCAAAAACGCTTTAAGTCCGTTTGCTCCTGAAGATGACAAAAATGTAAATAAGGTACGCTCATTCTGAGCAACAAGTTCTGAAAGGCGCGGAAGAATAAAAATCGATACCGGATGAAGAGGATAGCAGCCTGTAAATGTTTTCTGAATTTCTTCTTCACTCAAGTCACTGAATGTCAGATCATTTTTATAAATCTTAACCAGATTTTCAAAATTGCTTTTGTTTTTCTGAATAAACTTTTCATACAGTTTTTTGTTTTTTACTATTGCACTCTCAATAATTTCATAGGTTTGAGAAAAATTATTATTCAGATGAACATGGGTAAATCTTTCACTTATACCGCGCCATCCGTCGACTTTTTGTTTTGGAAGGCTGTCGATATAATTACTGATTTCTTTATGGCAGATAAGCATAAGATGCATTTGTCTGCTTCCCGACCTGTTGCATTTTTCTGCAAAATCCTGAAGCATCTTCATATCATTGCTTGAAGTTTCTGCAATATTTGCTTCGAGATATTTTGAAAATTCATCATAAACAACATAGATTCCTGAATATGCACAATTACTTTCGCAAAGACTCTTTACAACACTTTCATAAACTTCTGTCACATCAAAACCCAGGAACGGATTAAAATTTCCACCTGATGTAAGTTCTGGATAAATGTCTTCAAAAAGTTTATATGCATCGTTGTCAAAATCCTGTAATTGTGAAATAAATTCTTCACCGCTGCAGGAAATTTTGTTTTCGAATTCTTTATATGTTTTTGGATACGTACTTTTCCATTTTAAAATAGTTTTCTCTGCTGCCTTAAAATTTGTTTCAGGAAGCAGATTCAATAAATTATTTTCAGAAAGTGTTCTTTGCAAAGCCAGTAAAAAATTCTGGGAAATACTATTAGAGTTTCCTGTAATCAGAACCGGGAGCAATCTGTTTTTTGAAGTTTGATAGTTTTTCAATAGCTGCTCCAACTTGGTTCCCTGAATCTTTGCGTTAAGTTTTGCAAATTTTTCAACGGGAGTTCCTTCAAGCAGCGAAAGGATTGTAAGTACTATATGAGATTTTCCTTTTCCGTATGCTCCAACCAAAACTCTTGCTCTGTCTGTTGAATTTTTATTTGTGCTTAAAACAACCTCTCTGATTAACTTTAGAGAAGCGTTTGTAGGAATAAATGAATTTAATTTTTTCTCATTGTGTAAATCATAAGAGATATTTATTGAATATTGAAAACCTTCTTCTATTGAAATCATGTCATTATTCACGATGCAATCTCCTTAAAATAGTTTTCAATACATTCAGAAAACGAATACATTTTTTTTATTTGTATTACATCCAATCCTGCTGTTCTGATAATTTTTATCATTCCTGATTTTTCCACAGTGTGCAGAACTTCAAGCATCGCTACAGAATCCAGATTGAATATTTTTCCTATATTATTTTCTCCAATCAGCAGTTCATTTAAATTTATTTCCCGTTGATTTTTTGCATTATCAGAAATAACAGCCATTACAATCCAAGGATTAAAAGTTGCTGCAAGCGGAATTGTTTTTTTATATATTCCCTTTTTTCTGTTAACAACATCGACCAGCCCCAGTTCTCCAAGAGGACAATCAATATTATTTTCGCTGTCGATTTCTTTTTGCTGAGTTTTTGCTCGTGATAAATATGTATTTATTATACAGGTAAAATCATCTGCAATTGATGACGTAGCCGGAACAGTCTCTTTTTCGTCTGCAAGATATTTATTCATTTCAATTATAAAATCTTCTTTTGTAAATTCGTTCATATTGAATTTATTGAAGAAAAAATACCAGGAAGTTGCATCTTTTTTATTCGAAGCAAGCTTGTACTGAATTAAATGCAGCGTTCCGGTTTCTTCAAGAAATCTGTCATTATTGAAAATAATCTGTCCAAAACCGTCTGTAAGTTTTTGATGTCTTTTTTTATCTTCCTTACTTATTTCTTCAATAGTCAAACCTGTAGCCAAAAGCCAATATCGCAGAGACTTTACCATATTCGATCCAAGGCCGAGTTCGTCCATGGGGTTATTATTTTTGTCTACAAACAAAATTGGATTTGTATTTATATTTTTCATCCCTTTGGAAAGCCAACCTTTTCTAATAAAAAAAGTCTCATGTCCTTTAAACTTCATTTAGTTTTCCACCTTTGTTTTTAAATATTTATCCATCATGCATCCGCCGGTTAAAAAACTTTGCGACACACATTTTTTACAATGCACACATTTTTCTTTATCTATAAAATATTTATTTCCCAAAATAGAAATTGCACCAGAAGAACAAAGCGACTCACACTTTAAGCACTGCCTGCAGGAATTAAATTTTCTGACCTGGTAACCAGATTGTCTCTGCAATGTTTCATGCCCTTTTTTGTCGACATTCATCGTTTTGATTTTTACCGCAAATGAATAACCATCATGGATGAAAGGTTGAATTGAAAGAATTGGAACATTTGAACTTATGTCCAGAACCAAGGTTTCATTCAAAAGTTTTTGTCCAAGTTCGGTTGAGACTTTTCCGAATGGAATAAACAGATTCAAAAAATTTTCATCAACAGGTTTGTTAAGCCGGTAGATTTTTGCATTGTCTTCTGCCGTGCAGTTTGTAAATTTTATTTTTACATCTTCACTTGCAGCAAGCCCGTTTCCTCCCTGACGTTTTTTCCAGTTTCCTGAATCAACATATTCTTCGGGATCAGGCTTACCGATATTCTTTGCAAAGTCAATTAAAAAATTTCTCCAAACTTTTGACTGTTCACTCATATAAATTTTCGAGAGAAACTGAGCACGCTCGTTATTATTTGGGCAGCACCAGCAACCGACTCTGTCATATCCAAGTTTATAAGCATCATTAAAATCAACCTTATTGGAAAGTAAATAAAGCCAGATATCTGCATCTTTCCATTCAAAAATGGGAGAAGCGACAGTCTGTTTTTGTATCTTTACATTTTCACCGCCTTCCTGCACACGGTTGTATTTGCTTCGGGCTGTCGACTCTACTTTTCTGATTCCGTAAAATGTAATTATATGTTCTTCACCAAACAGATTATTCAATATTCTTGTAATAGGTCCTGTTTTGAACATTGAACAACACCAGCGCATCATTCGTGCCGGAGGACCAATCTGTTTTGCTACTTCAAGAAAATTCTGTTCCTCATTTTTGGCTGTCATAAAAATTGCACGCGGGTGCTCTTTTCTAAATCGACTGGCATATTCTGTCGTAAAAGGAAATTCCAAAGTTGTATCACCAAAAATGTGAACCAAACTTGGATTACTTAAAGCCTTGGTAACAAGGTCTGCCGTCACTGTAGAATCTTTTCCACCGCTGAAAGACAAAACCAGGTGCTCGTTGTCTGTTTTTGAAGCAACTTCTTTTATAAAAGCAATTGCTTCGTCAATTATTTCATTAAGTCTTGTGCGATTTGCTTTACAAAAACGTTCAGCATAAAGTTCAAAATTATTCTTTTCATTTTGAGCAGAATATTTTTTTAATTCTGAAATTATTTTTTCTACATCAGCTTCTTTTAATTCCTTTGTTGAAAGATTATATGATTTTCCGTCTACATAATACCGGCTGTTGGAAGCCCAGACAGATGATTTTGAAAATTCGAGAGGAACTTTTTTTATGATTTCAAAAAGCAACCTTTCTTTTGGAAAAACCGGACGTAAATCAGCTGAAAGGTAATGGACTTTTTCCCCGCAGGAAGGACAGTAATTTTCCTGTTCATTCAAATCCTGAATCAGCGGAATATTGCATTTGTCACAATAGAATATTAATGCCGATGAAAACTGTCTTATTAATTGACCGTTTTTTGAGACAACATGCATGTTTTTATTAAGTTTAGAATTACTCATTTCCTTCTATATAATATTGAATATAATAACCCATTTTTATCAACTTTTCAATAATTTTTAAACCTCTTTACTGTCTCAAAAAACGGTCCTTTTTTTAGACAAGGCAAGCTTTCAAAATGAACGGTATCAAACAAAAAGTTGCCGGATGGAATTTACAGGAAAGCATAAAGCCGTTTTCTAAACTCACAGATGAAGATGTTATTAAAATTGTTAATTCTGCGCTTCTGAGTAACGTAAAACGAGCTACAAGTTATAAATTTGCTTTTTTTAAGTCAATTCTGGATAATCTTTTTAATGTTGACCTGAACAGCATGCCGGAATGTTTTTTAAGTTTTGATTCAATTTCCATGCGCTTTACAGAAATTTACTGGAACCTGGTTTTAAAGTTCGGGCTTTCACAGATGCCTCAAAACCAGTATGAAAAAAAAACAGTTGTAGAAACAAAACTTTTTGATTTTTGTAAAAAATACGGGTTCAACTTTCCGGACATAAATTTTCCTTTTGAAAGTCTTAAGCCTTCCCTTCAGCTTGAAATTGCAAAAACCATTCAAAAAACTGTCGTAGAAAAAAATGTACTCGGCGCATTCTGTAGTGACACAAATTTTGAATTCTATCATTTTTCAAAAGCAAAAAAATGGAACGGAATATATTTGAATCATGACGCTTTTGTTACCCTTGCAAAATACAAAAGTGACTTTGAAAAAATAAATTATTTTGAATGGATAAAATATCTCGAAAGTGTAAATACAGAAGAGCAGTCATACCAACTGGCAAAAAAACTTGACGCTTCTACTGAACGGCAAAATCTTAATCAGTATAGAAATGCACTTTTTACATTCGGGCAAACAACCTGTTTCTACTGCGGAAAGCCTCTTTCTGAAAATGCCGTTGATCATTTTATTCCATGGAGCTTTACAAAAGACGATAAAGTGTGGAATTTTGTACTTTCCTGTCCATCATGCAATTCCAAAAAGTCCAACCGTCTAACAACACAGCACTTTTTGCAGTCCATTAATCTGCGGAATCAAAAACTTTGTAATGTTGATCTTCCTGTGGTCAAGGAAGATTTCAAAACTTATACTTACTCAAAACTTGCCCTTATGTACAGCAATGCCATCTTCAACGGATTTACTCCGGACTGGCAGCCGTAAGGCAATCTTTATGCTGCAACAACTTCGTGCAGTTGTTTTACAAACTGTATTACTGGAACAACGTTTCCTTCGAAAAGCTCACCTATAACCTTTCCCCTCTCACCTTAAAAAAAGCGAAGACCGTTAGGGCTGAGCAAATCCGTAGTGTTTAAGATTCTTTACCCCAATCAATTATATAAGCCGTTTGTTAAGTTTTTCATCAAAAGAAAATACTGGTACACCCAACACATTATGTTTTGGAGTTATAATCAAAAGTTGTGGATTGCCTGAGAAGGCATAGAAAAAGAGGTCTGTCTAAGGTATAGTTTTCTTTGGAAAAAAAAATAAACACCGAAGGAGACCTCTTATGAAAAGAATACTGGAAATTGAAGAAAATTCCAATAGTCCAACGATTGATTTGCTTGAAAAAGCAATCCGCGCAAGAGCACGTGAAGTAATTGAAAGTCTTTACGAGGATGAAGTTCAGCGTTTTCTTAATAAAACTTCTTCTATCGTAGACAAAACCGGAAACAAACTTGTAGTAAGAAACGGCTTTCACAAAGAACGGACAATTCTTACTACAAACGGTTACGTTACAGTCAGGCTTCCCAGAGTTGATGACCGTGCACTTGAAGAAAAGGATCGCTTTGTAAGCAAAGTCCTTCCTCCGTTTGCAAGAAAAACTCCGACAGTAGAAGCAATACTTTCCGCTGCCTACCTTGCAGGAATTTCTTCAAACAAGTTTTCAGCCATGCTCCATGATGTTCTTGGTAAAGAAGCAAAGGGCCTGAGTCCGTCAGTCATAACAAAGCTTACTGTAAAATGGCAGGCTGAATATGACGAATGGCGCAAACGAGATCTTTCCGGAAAGGAATACGTTTATGTTTGGGCAGACGGAATTTACGTAAAGTCCCGGCTTGACGGTGAAAAGACCTGCCTTCTGGTAATAATTGGCGTAACTGTTGAAGGCAAAAAAGAACTTGTGGCTGTACAGGCCGGAATTCGCGAGTCAACGGAAAGTTGGCGTGGAGTTTTGCTTGATTTGAAATTCCGCGGACTGACAAAAGCACCAAAATTGGCAGTCTGCGACGGAGCGCTTGGGTTTCAAAATGCAGTTGATGAAATCTGGGGCCAGCTAAAAATTCAGAGATGCTGGTTCCACAAGTCCATGAACATTCTGGACAAATTGCCTGACTGTGTGCAGACTCAGGCCACAAAAATGATTCGGGATATGTGGCAGGCAGACAAACGTGCAAACGCCTTGAAAGCCTACGACTTATTTATAGAAACTTTCGGAAAAAAATATCCGAAGGCAACGGAATGTCTTGAAAAAGACAAGGAGGATTTGTTCCGCTTTTATGATTATCCGGCGGAACATTGGGCTCACATTAGAACGTCGAATCCGATTGAATCGACATTTGCAACAGTCAGGTTGCGCCACAAGTCAACAAAAGGAAACGGCTCTTCCGCTGCTTCTGTTGCAATGGCTTTCAAGCTTTGTCTTCAGGCAGAGAAAAACTGGCGACGGCTCAGGGGATTTAAACAACTTGAACTTGTCGCCAAAAATATAATTTTTGTGGACGGTGAACAAATGAAGGCTGCCTGATGAAAAGACACTTTTTTTCAATCCACAACAATTGACAATAACTCTATGTTTTGCAATAATGAGGCAATCAACAAAATCAAGTGAATAATTTTCAAATAAATCCAAAGCATAAAGAACAGAATCTTTTTGCTCAATTTCTACTTCTAAAAGTACAGCCTTTATTGTTTTAGCTGCTTCAGGTTTTGGCATTTTGTAAACATTTCGCAAAACATAGGACACTTCGGCCAAGATTTCAACGGTTGTAAAAGATCCTTCATTTATAACAAGAGATGCTTTGTCTGCCATTTCCTGAATATCATTCAAACATAACGGAGAATAACATTAGCATCAATCAATGTCTTCATATTTTTCTCCAAATGCTTTTGACATTACTTCATTTTCTTTTTCTATTAAAGCTGGATTTGCATACTTTGCAGCGATTCCCCTGGCACTTTTTTTTTCCTTGTCTTTTACAGGTGGTAAAGAATCAATATAGGCAGAAACAATATTGATATATTCTTCAGGCAAAGACATTATTTTTTGTTGTAAAACTGCATATGACATAAATACCTCCATCTAAATTAAATATACCACACAAAACACTTTTCGTGTAGTTTTACAACCGGAATTGCCTATTTCTACAGAACTCACGAAAATTTAAGGTGAAAGGTAAGATTTGAAAGGTGAAAAGTTTTTAAATCCCTCTCATTTCTCACCTCTCATCTATAACCTTTACCCTGGAGCGGCAACTGTAACAAGAATTCACGATATTCTTACACTGCATTGTTGATTTTATTTTAAATATTAGATATTATCTACATAGCGTTATTGAATCTATTCAGTAATAGTCTGAAGCCGTTTTCGGATTCTTTATAACAAATTAGATTAAAAAGGAGATATTCAATGTCATTAAAGAAATCTTATTCAAAAGACAAGAAAACCTGCAATGTCACATTTTCTGTTTCACAGGAAGCCGCTCACGGAGCCGAAAGAGTAACTATCGCCGGCGATTTTAACAGTTGGAGCAGCACAGAGACACCGCTCAAGAAAGGAAAGGACGGTTCTTTCTCTGTAAAGATTCCGCTTGAACCCGGTAAGGAATACCAGTTCAGATACCTTCTTGACGGAAAGCACTGGGAAAATGACTGGGCAGCAGACAAATATATTCCTGCTCCCTTCTCACACACAGACAATTCTGTTGTTATCTGCTAACAAAAAGGGGTATCTTTTGGTACCCCGTTTATTTAAAAACAAGAACGGCTGCCCTAACATTTTGGACAGCCGCGTTTTTTTTACCTATGTACCCCCTGAACAAAAGTTCGGGGGTTTTTATTTGTCAGAAGCCTACTCTTACACCTACCATGACCTGGGCTCCAGTAAGGCTCCAGGTTTTTGCAAAGTCGGCACCGCTTGTGGCAACTTTTACATCAAGTTCTGCTATACGCAGGTTAAGCGCAAGACCAAACTGCTGTGAATAAACCTGATTTATGTATGAAGTACAGAAATCCAGTCCCAGAATATACAGAAGGCGCATTTCGGCAGACAGACTGTACTCGGGGAACATGCTGTACTTGGGGTCAAAGTCTTCGCCAAACGGGTTGCGTGCTGCAAGAGCAAATTTTGGTCTGAACGTAAGCCATTTTCCAAACGGCCGCCATGCTGCTTCAAGTCCCACTCTGAGCGGAGTGCAGACAGAATAGTCAGAAGCTGTTGTTCCGTTGAATTTGGCAGAATAATCTGTTGTTACTTCTGTAGAACCGCCGCTACTCATTGTGTCAAGGAGCGGTGCCATTTCGGCGGCAAATTCTGCGGTTACAGAAGACTTGTACTTAAGATGCCCCGGAATAATAGGAACATCTGCATAGGCTCCAACGTCCAGTGTGTGGAACAGCGGGAGTTCTGCCCCGAGCCCCAGTGTAAAACCACCGCTTGAAGCAATTTTGTCCTGTACTTCGGGTGACTGCATTGATTCTATCAAAGCATCGGGTCCAAGAAAAGCCATGTTTTCGTCAAACATAAGCCCTATATCTACAAGCGAATAAATGTCTAAATTGGCAGATGCTTTGGCAGCAAACAGATGTTTATCATCCATAGTTACGCTCAGCGGGACTTCTGTACGCGGCACATATACTATCGGAACATAATATGTAGGTGTTACGCGCAGTTTGAAGCTTCCAAAACTGAACTTAACAGGGGCGCCGACTTCGACAAACATGTCCATCTGGGTGCTCATCGTTGTTCCGAAAGTATCCGACGTATTTCCGTTGCCCAAAAACTCAAAAAGTCCCTTTCCTGTGCTTACCCTTGCAGAAGTTTTTACATCTGTAAAGACACCAGCACTAAAAAGCGGCGTGTTAAGGTTTACAAACGCTTTTGGAGAAAAGGCAAGATTCATTACGAATCCGTCTTCGCCCATTGACTGTGCATATTTTGAAAAATCTATTACCAGGTTTTCTACAAGTATGTCACTTGCACTCAATGTATTCTGGTCAACCTGTACTGTAGCATCGACACCGACTTCAAAGTAACGGCTTGAAGGATACAGTTCTGCAAAGGCCGACGCTGCTGCAAGGGCCATAGCCGTTATTACCGCAAGCTTTTTCATTTTTTACCTCCCCAAACTGTTATAGGAGTGTCGCCGTCCATCTTTATCTTAAGGCCGACATTTACCCCGATTTTTGGAGTTTCTGCCGCATCGTCTGATTTTATAAAGGCCGAACGCTTTATTTTTATTGTGTTTGCCGGAAGTGTCAGCTTTACCGACGGGTGGAACGGATAAGTCGTAAGAATACTCTTTATTTCCTCTCCTTTTATAACCATTTCCTTCTGGCCCGAGCCAATTACAGAAACATTCTTTGACAGTCCGCTTGCTTCATCTGTTATGCTAAGGCCAAGTTCTATTCCGCTTATGAATTCTTCTACATTCATCCTGTACGACATTGTAAAGCTTTCAAGAGAGTCAATGTAGTCTACATATTCCTGATATGTGGAAGCATCATCGCGGTTAAGAAGGTCTTTCTGAGCGTTTGTTGTGTTCCACTCTGAATCTGTAAGTTCCATTATGTCGAGCGAAATGTCACTGCCAATTTCTATGCTTAACGGAAGAATCGCGGCCATGTCTATCTTAAGGCTGGTTGCGCTTTCTGTTGTTGTAACAGAACCTTCTGTAACACCAACCTTTGGTATCATGCTGGAATATACAGTTATTTCTGAGGCTCCGCCGTTGTTTGTAAGACCTATGCTGTACGTAAACTTAAGGTTGCTCGGGAAACTGCTTATAATTTGTGCAAGGCCGCCGGCGTTTGCATCAGTAAAGCTGAAGCTGTAGTTACCGTCCTTTGTGAAAGTACATTTTGATGCATCTATTGTAGATCCTGAAGCAGGCCATTTTACAGCCTTAACAGTATGGATTGGTTTAACATTACCGTTTGCGTCTTCAAGAAGATTTACAGTTTTAGTTTCTGTAGTTTCTATTCCCTCTGCAGAAGTTGTAGTTGTATCGTAGCTTATGCTCACATCGCCCGAAATTCCTATTTTGCCAAGAATATTTCCAAGTGCACTGCCGTCATCTGCCGGTGTCTGTGCATAGAAATATACAGGAAGCGAAGGTATTCCAAGTTTTTTGATGTCGTTTTCGGCAATTCCCATTCCGCCGAGCATAGTATTAAGGTCAAAGCCTTCAAGTGACTGCTCTCCGGAATATGCAAGGTCTGATGTATTGAGCACAACACTGTCAAAGTCGTAAAGCATTGACTCGAGTTCAAAGCCAATCTTGTAGCTTGTACCCATTACAACGTCCTTCAGCTTAAGTTCGTCGTTTTCAAAAGCAGCTGTAAGCGACATGTCTACATAGTGGTCAACGTTTTTGTCCAGAGCAGAAAAATCTACTGAAGGCCATGCTTTCCACGTTTCTTCCTTGTAAGTATCGCCTGTATTTCCCGGAATAGAAATTGCAATCGCGTTAGCCCCGGTAAGATTGAATACAGCAGAAGAAAGCGTAAGGTTTATTTCTGACTGGAGCGGCAGTGTATTTACAAACCGTGCCTTTATTCCAAAACCTTCGCTTACATCTGTTTCTTCTGTAGAAAGAGTACCATCTTCCTTATGCTTGTAGTGCTTGCCGTCTGCGGCAAGTTCACCAAAGCCGATTGACTTTACGTAATTGAGCATTTCTGAAGGCAGTTTTACAGAACCTGTTGAACCGTCTGTCGGAAGACTGTAATTGAGTTTTTCTTTGATTACAGAATATTTGTCGCTGTTAAGGTCAATTACTACGGAATTAAGCTTTGTTATAGACGCTTCGTAGCCTATTTCAAGATCACCCGAGCGCAAGTCAATTGTTGCTCCAAGAATCTCAAAACCAACGCTTCCTGTAACAGTAATTTCCTTTCCAAGCGAAAGGTCTATCTTTTTGGCTCTAAGATCAAGCTTTTTGTCAATAAACTTTAAAGGAGGCGTAACATCTGCAATTTCAAGGTTTTCAAGTCCTGCGCCGTTTATGTTTATTTTTGCCGTTGCCTTAAGATTCTTCCATCCGGCCGGAAGTTCTGCAGAAAGTGCAAGGTATCCTTCACCGACTTCTGCATTTTTGAAAAGACCTTCAAGTTCTGCCAGAGAAACGCTCATATCCTTAATTGTATAGGACTCAATTCCCAAATCTGCAGAAGATTTTTCAATGCCGGTAATTACTGTAGGTGTTGTTTCAGGAGTAAGTGAAACCTTCATTGAATATGCGTGTGCATAAGAAGTGTCTGCCGGGTGGCTGCCTTCTACTGTTCCGTCTACGGCAATAAAGAAATCACCCGGAATGCCGCCCGTAACATCAAGAGGCAGCAGAAGCGTACCGCCGTCCCTTGCGTCTACGTTTGCAGAAGAAAGCGCTTTTGTCTTTGAAGTGTCATCTTTTGCGTAAATTGCTGCCGAAAGACTGAATTTATAGTCAACAGAAAGAGCGTTGTAATCGATTCTGGAAATGTCTATGCATATTGCCGAACCTGTCTCGTATTCGATAATCTGCGCAGGTGAGTCAACGGTTATTTTTTCTGCACCGGCTGCACTTAATATAGAAGAAATTGATGTATTTTGCTCCATTCCCGGAATAGGAGGAAGACCTTCAGGAACTGCAATCGTGTAACTTGTACTGAAGTTTTCAGAAACAGATTCCTTTATTTTTGAAGCCACGTCAATCTTAACAGTCTGGCTTCCTGTTTTGGTAACTTCGGGAATTGAAACTTCCTGCGTAAAGTTAAGTCCTATATCAGAACTTTTAAGGATTTCGTCCAGATTAAGATTCTGAAGATAAGACTGAATATCAATTGGAACTTCGTAAATCGGGTAACGGATCATGTAAGTAAGAACGTCGTCACCCTTATTATAGTCGTAAATTCCAACCTGTGAGCCGAGCGCATCCTGCATTTTCTTTAAAATCGCGTCTGAACCGAATTTTTCTGACAAATCATAGCTCGCAGTTCCCATATTCGCCTTGAACTGGGCGTCTGTTGCAATAGAAACTGACTGCGGAATCTGGGGATTTGTGAGTCCGCCGCAGGAAACCAGACAGACAACCGATGATAATGCCAAAAGGATTCTGAAATTTTTCTTCATAATATCCCTCCAGTAAAGATTTTACAGCAAAGAATCACTGTATATTTTTAACTCCAATACCCAAAAACAGGAGCCTCCCTTTTATTATAACACACGGTTTGCAAAAAAAACAATATTCGCTTGCAAAGAACATATATTTTTAATAATATACACATGGGGAGCTGGTGCAAGGCCGGCTGAGAGTAGAACACGTTTGTTCTTGACCCGTAAACCTGATTTGGATAATGCCAACGTAGGGAATAAAAATTATACTGTCTTTACGCGAAGTGCTGTTCCGCCCGGCATGCAGAGATATGTATAATAGAATTCTTTTATCAAGTATTTTCAAACAGGCCCATATTTTTTTAGTGAGGCTGTTATGTTCAAGAAAACTTTTGACAATGTAAGAAAATCCTGCCCTTTGGTTCACAACATTACAAATTATGTTACCGTAAATGATGTTGCGAATGTAATTCTTGCCTGTGGTGCAAGTCCCATTATGGCAGACGACAGGACCGAAGTCGAAGAAATTACGTCTATATGTTCTGCACTCAACATTAACATTGGTACACTTAACGAAAGAACCATTGAGTCCATGCTTCTTGCCGGAAAAAAGGCTCAGTCACTGGGACACAAAATTGTTCTTGACCCTGTTGGAGCCGGAGCAAGTGCACTTCGTACAAACACGGCAAAAGAACTTATACAGAATATTCAGTTCAGTGTAATACGCGGAAACATTTCTGAAATAAAAACAATCGCTTTGGGAAACGGAACAACAAAAGGTGTTGATGCCGACATAAGCGATGCAGTAACAGAAGATAATCTTGAAAAATCTGTTGCCTTTGTTAAGGAAGTTGCGCAGAAAAACAAATGCGTTGTTGCAGTAACCGGCGCCATTGACCTTGTCTCTGACGGAACAAAGTGTTTTGTTATAAGAAACGGCCGCGCAGAAATGGGTAAAATTACCGGAACAGGATGCCAGCTTAGCGGAATGACAGCGGCTTTTATTGCGGCAAATCCTGACGACACACTCACTGCCAGTGCTGCTGCTGTATGTGCAATGGGTCTTGCAGGAGAACTTGCGTGGAAAAAAATGGCAGACGGTGACGGAAACTCTACTTACAGAAACAGAATTATTGACGCAATCTGCAATATGACCGGCGATACTTTGGACGAAGGCGCAAAATATGAAATTAAATAAGTCCCTGCTGCTTTACGCAATTACAGACCGGCACTGGCTTAACGGAAAAACGCTTTATTCCCAGGTTGAACTTGCTCTCAAAGGCGGTGCAACAATGATTCAGATTCGCGAAAAAGATCTTGATGAAAATGCGTTTCTTAAAGAAGCAGAACAGATTCAGTCTTTGTGCGCAAAATATTGTGTTCCGTTTATTGTGAATGACAATGTGGAACTTGCTGTCAAAATCGGCGCAGACGGTGTTCACGTTGGACAAAGTGACATGGCGGCAAAAGACGTTCGCGCTCTTATTGGCAAAGATAAAATTCTTGGTGTTTCTGCACAGACAGTTAAACAGGCGCTTGAGGCACAAAAATGCGGCGCCGACTATCTTGGAACAGGTGCGGTTTTTCCTACAGGTTCAAAAGATGACGCGCAGGTTCTGGGAGTGCAGACTCTTAAAGAAATATGCAGTGCGGTAAATATTCCGGTTGTGGCAATCGGCGGTATTTCTAAAGACAATATTCTTGAATTGAAAAAAAGTGGAATTGCCGGCGTTTCGGTTATAAGCGCAATTTTTGCACAGAACGATATTGTTGCGGCAACTGCAGAATTAAAATCTTTGGTGGAACAGATTGTATGATTAAAGGCTGCATCTTTGACCTAGACGGTACACTTTTGGACTCGATGAAATTCTGGATTGACTGCGGAAAAAATTTTGTTCTTAAAAACAATCTTGTTCCCGAAGAAGGGCTTTCGAAAAAACTTTTTTGCATGAGCCTGAATGACGGTAACGCTTATCTTCAGAAAAAGTATTTTCCTGATTCGAGTGCAGAAGAAGTCGGCAAAGGTGTGGCAGCAGAAATTGCAGATGCGTACAAATATTCAGTTGAACCCAAGAGCGGCGCGCGGGAACTTTTGGAAAGACTGTATACTAAAAAAATAAAATGTGCACTTGCTACGGCGACCCCGCGCAATCTTTTTGAACCAGCGTTTGAAAGACTAGGACTTACCAAATATTTTTCTGTAATTTTAACATGCCCTGAGCTTAACACTCACAAAGATGTTCCGCTTATATATGAAAAATCAGCACAACTTTTGGGAACACATCCCGGCGAAACTGCGGTTTTTGAAGATGCACTTTTTGCCGCAACAACAGCTGCGCGCGCGGGTTTTTATACTGTAGGCGTTTTTGATGAACTAAGCGCAGATGATTCTTTTGAAATGAAAAAGATTTGCAATGAATACTTAAAAACGCCGGGAGACTTTGTAATATGAGCGACACTCAGAAAATGAGAACCGTGCTTTCTATTGCAGGAAGTGACTGTAGCGGAGGAGCCGGGATTCAGGCTGACTTGAAAACAATGCTTGCAAACGGTGTCTACGGAATGAGCGCAATTACTGCCCTTACTGCACAGAACACAACAGGTGTTTTTGACGTAATGGAAGTTACACCGCATTTTCTTTTTGAACAGATTAAAGCCTGCGCAGAAGATATTTTCCCCGATGCAGTCAAGACAGGAATGATTTCTTCTCCTGAACTTATTGAAGTCTGTGCAAAATGCATTAAGGAATTTGGCCTTAAGAATATTGTTGTTGACCCGGTTATGGTTGCCACAAGCGGAAGTCGCCTTGTAAGTAAAGAAGCAGTGAGTGCGCTTTGTGATAATCTTTTTCCTCTGGCAGATGTTATTACACCGAATATTCCAGAAGCAGAAGTTTTGTGCGGACAAAAAATTTTGAGTGAGCGTGATATGGAAAGTGCAGCGGCTGTAATTTTGAATAAATTCGGTGGCGCTGTTCTGTTAAAGGGAGGACATTCACTTAACGACGCAAATGATTTTCTGTTAACGGAACAAGGCGGCAGCTGGATTAAAGGAAAAAGAATTGATAACCCCAACACACACGGAACAGGCTGTACTCTTTCGAGTGCCATCGCCGCAAATCTTGCGAAGGGATGCGATATAAAAACCGCGGTAGAAAAAGCAAAGTCATATATTTCACAAACCCTCGCCGCCGGG
This sequence comes from Treponema peruense, assembly GCF_016117655.1. Taxonomy (NCBI): domain Bacteria; kingdom Pseudomonadati; phylum Spirochaetota; class Spirochaetia; order Treponematales; family Treponemataceae; genus Treponema; species Treponema peruense. Next base: position 76,801 of record NZ_CP064936.1, on the reverse strand, counting down.
CTTAACTTGGGTAAAGGCAGCGGCCCTTTGAATCACGGGGCGGGACTGCGCGCGGGAGCGCACACGTAAATAAAGACAGTTGCGCAGCAACTGAAGTTTTCAGGACAACTCTATTTGAGTTGTCCTGAAATACGTTCAATTTCTTTTCCATTTCCATTTTCATCATACCAGTATGTTTTTCCTGTTTTATGATCCAGCATATAGCAGCCTTTTGGAATTGAATATCTCTTTAAATTTTGGTCCTGCAAATTTACATCCTGAGGAAACCATGTTTTATCATCTTTTATTTCACAATGAAGCTGGTTTGAATTTTCCATTCTCATTCTGTACAGTTCTTTTCCGGTTGCTTTTGAATAAACTCCTGTTTCCAGTCCTGTAAAATTGTTACCGTACAAAACTCTTCCTGTTAAAAATATATTTTCTTCATTTTCTGAAACTGTACAAATTGCACGGCTTTCTTCATCCTGATAATTTATTCCTGTATATTCGACTTCAAAATCAGAATTAAATGAAATTATTTTAAATAAAAATCTAGCACAAATATATTCGCTATCTTTATTTTCATAATCTTTATACCCAGCAATAGCTGCTGATAAATAATTATCTTTCATATTATAAAAGGCATTAAAATTTATCAAAAAAGAATCTGGGACAATTTTTAAATTATCATTTAAAAACTGTTTTGGAAAGAGTTTTTCATATTCAACATTACTAATATAATTTCCAGTTTCCGATAAATTAATAAGTTTAATTCCTTTCTGATTCAGAATTTCAGGATAGAAATGCTCATATTTCGAACCGATCAAATAATACTGATTATCAATAAATTGAACAGAATTTAAATTTGTTATGTATAAGTCTTCATCGATTATTTCTTTTTTTTCCAATAAATTACCATTCAAAGAAAATTTATAGACAGTCATACCCTTATTTGGAATAGATACTGTCATTCCAAATAAACACCCTTCATTGTTTTCCCATGTTCTATCGGCCACCATAGAGACTATTCTATCGTCTCTTAAAAGATATTTAACTTGCCCAGTTGGCACATTAATTTTCAATAAATTATTATTTACACCGGTTCCTGAAAGCCAGATATCCTTATCAATAACTACCATATCGTTTATTGACAATGCTCTTTCAAAACTTTTTCCATATACCTTCATTTCTTTTAACAATTCATAAGTATACACAAGTTTTTTTGTTTTTGAATTCCATACCTGTATCTGCTGTGGTAAATCCGTCGGTAAAAAAACATAATCATCTGACCATTCCAACGGCTCAAAACTTTTAAATACTTCTGAATCCGGTATGTTATCTACATTTATTATACAACTAGAAAACGAAAGAAGTGCCATAAATAGAAATATGAACTTTTGACTTTTCATCTTGATGCCTCTTTTACTACATTTGACGTTGCCGAATAAACTTTATATTTTACTTCTCTGCGCTGATTACTTCGCGGTGAAGGTTTTCCAGACGGTCGGCCGCTATCTTCAAACGGTCGGTGGCGGCGTTTACCGTACTTGTCGAAGCAGAAAAGTTTTCTATACCTGCAGAGATTTGTCTTATTGTAGCGACAATCTGGTCGAAGGCAGCAGACTGCTGCTGAATTATATTCTGAATATCTGCGGCCGACTCTGCGGTTATCTCAGAAGAGCTTTTTATGTCGCTGAACTTTGACTCAAGATTTTCTGTAAGCTCGCAGCCTTCGCGTATCTTTTCTGTTCCGCTTTCAGAAGTAATTATGAGGTTATCTGACGAGTGCTGGATTTCTGTAATTCTTTCGCGAATCTGTGCTACAGAATCTGTGATTCCGGCTGCAAGACGACGCACTTCATTTGCAACAATGTGAAAGTTTTTGCCTGCGTCGCCTGCCTCTGACGCTTCGAGTTCAGCATTGAATGCAATTATTCTTGTCTGGTCTGCAATGTCATTTATTATGTTTACAATTTCCCAGATACTTTCTATTTTTTCACCGAGCGCTTTTATTCCGTTTATAGTTGCAACATTTGCCTGTGTAATTTCGTTCATTTTGTTAAGGTTTTCTTTTAGTGTTGCAAAACCAGTTTCTACATTTGCTGTTGTTCGCTCAGAAATTTTTGTAACGTCAGAAATTTTTGCGACAATTCCCCTTGTCTGCGCATCGTTGTCTTCCATGGTTGCAAGAATTTCTTTTACACCGGTAGACTGTTCCAGAGAAGTGGATGCTGTTTCATTTGCAGTTTCTGTAAGCAACTGAACAGGGCTGCTTATATTTGCACCAATTTCGCGCACTCTGTCCAAAACCGAGCGGAACATTATTATAACTCTGTTTACCAGATACATGTTGTAATAAATTTCGTTCGAGACATCTGTCGGAATCAAATCCACTGTAAAAATGTCATTTTCTATAATGCGCGTCATTGAAGTCTGAATCAATTTTGACTCATCTGAAATTCTTTTAAAGAAAGAAAATACAAGTACAGAAAGAGCACAACTGTTTACGACAATCAGAACAGCAATTCTTATAAACTGGTTTGAAGTAAGGCTCATCTTTTTTTTGGCAACAGAAACCTGAGACCATAAATCTGCAGAACCTATCTTTTCGTACGAAAAACTTTTCAAATAATAGAGAATAAATGTTACGACAAAAAGTGCTGTACATATTACAATCGGAAGAATCACATACATCACAATAGACTTTCCGAATGTAAGGCCAAAGATTTTTTTCTGCTGGACTTCATTGTCATCGATTCCCTGTGAAACAATCTGTTCTGCATAACGCGAACAAATTTTTACAGAAAACGAAAGCGCCAGAATACAGGCAATATATGTTCCGAAAAGACAGCCGAATATGCTGATTAAATTACTAAGTAAATCCAGTTTTAAAATTAATTTGTATGCCAGTGCTAAAATTATTGAACAGACAAAAAAGTAAACAAAAGTTTCTAACTGTTTTTTGAACGGATAAGACTGTATTTCCTTGAACAGCGATGTGCGTTCTTCACAGGTCATTCCGCCTTTTTTCCAGACTTCAATTTTTTGCGAAAGTTTTCGTGAAAGAAAAATATTTGTCAAAGGTGCAAAAATAATCTGTGCAACTGCAATAAGGGCAAGTGCGACAAAGAAAAAAATAAAAATTGTTTTTAAATTTGTCTGCAGAACAAATATTGAATAAAAATAAATGAACACCGATGAAAGAAGATTCGGGATTATTCCGGCCAGAAGAATTTCTTTTTCAAATGAACTCTGTTTGTTTTTCATAATCAGTTTTCTCCTGTTTTGATTTCGGGTTGAATTTTTTCGAGCTGTTCGGCTTCGCTGCAAAGTTTTTCTGCAGAATTGTTTATTGTCTGCGTAGATTCAGAGAAGCCTTCTGCTCCTGCTGCAATCTGCCTTAATGTTACGACAATCTGTTCAAACGCGGCTGTCTGCGACTGAATGATTTTTTTAATATCTTCTGAAGCGACATCTGCTGACTCTGAAGAAGCTTTTATGTCTTCAAAGTTTGTATGCAGTTCACCGGCAATTTTTTCTCCTTCAGAAATGCGCACACTTCCGTTTTTGGAAGTATGCAGAAGTTCTTCTGACGAATGTTGTATTTCTATTATCTTGTTGCGTATTTCTTTTGTTGACTCAATCGTGCTGTTTGTAAGTCTGCGGATTTCGCTTGCAACAATATAAAAGTTCTTTCCTGCATCGCCTGCACTTGATGCTTCTATTTCTGCATTGAATGCAATTATGTTTGTCTGGTCGGCAATTGAATTTATCATAAGCGCAATGTCAGAAATTCCGGAAATCTTTTCGCCAAGAGTTTTTATTCCGTTAAGTGTTGTTTCATTTGCAACGCGAATTTCGTCAAGCTTGTGCATATTCTGTTTGAGCACATCGAATCCGTCACCTACGTCCTGCGTGGTTTTTCTTGCAACAACCGCAACTTCACCTATTTTAACTGCAATCTCGCGCGAAAGTTTGTCTGACTCTTCCATTGCCGTAAGCAGTTCTTTTATTCCCGACGACTGTTCAAGTGAAGTGACGGCAGTTTCTTTTGACACGACAGAAAGTTCACTTCCTGCTTCGACTACCTGCGCGCTTATTTCTGCACTGAACTTAAGGATATTCTGCAAAAGCTCAATTATAGAATTTGCAAGATAAATGTTGTACATAAATTCATTAGAAAGATCAGTGGGCACCATTTTTATATTGTGCATATTTCCATCGTCCATCGTTTCGAGCATTTTTCTCATCTCGTCAATCGAATTCATCATTCGTTTATAAATCAGAAGCGTAAATCCAATAAGATAAAGTATGTTAAATACACTCAGAATTACAACCTGAATCAAATTGAATTCATTTGAAAAACCGCAAAGATCAGATGCCTTCCATGCAATCAAAAGTGAAATTCCGTTTATCAAAAGCATCGGAATAATTATGTGAAACAAAACCATGTAAACAGAAGAAAGTCCGAATGTATGGCGTCTCTTTATTTCTTCTCTGTCAATTCCCTGTGCTACAATTCTGCAGCCGTAAGATGAGCAGAGTTTTTGCGCGCGGACCATTGCAAGTACAGCGGCGGTAAACGCTCCCATTGCACAGCCATAAAGAGAAAGGCTTATTGATCCTTTTTGAAAATGAAACAGCCAGTCAAAAGTCGAAACCCAGAATACGGCTCCTCCTCCGAAAACAAGAAAAACCTGAAACGAAATGTACTGCGGACACGCCATTATTCTTTTCAAAAGTCCCGTACACTCGCGTTCAGTTGTTGTGTAATGTTCCCATTCATATAAATCTTCTGAAAGTCTGTGTGTAATTATTCTGTTTGTAAGAGGCGCTACAATAAAATTCAAAACAAATGTAAGTCCCAGTGCAAACAGTATTGCCGGAATACATTTTTCTTTGTCCATACCCGACAGCGTTGCAATGTAAACCATTGTTACAAGTCCCGCAACAAGATTGGGTACAGCTCCGGCGTCAAGCATTTTCTTTTCAAAAGATTTTTCTTTTTTTATTCCGCCAGTGTCTTTCATGTTTTTGTTTTCCATAAACACCTCATTTTGTATTCAAAGAATATGCTCCGTCCCAATTTAAAGGCGGATTACTTATAAATTCCAAACAGCGTTCATACATTTTTGAAGCAGACTTATCTGCAGGCGACAACTGTTGTGCACGTTCAAAATACGAAGCTGCCAAATTCCATGCGCCGTTTGTATAAAGATCCAGCGCTTTTTTATAGCACTGTACATAATCAGCGTTAAGTGCATTTTCGTCCACGCGGTAAATCTGAACGCCAACCGACTTTCCCTTTACTTTTACGGAATCAAGGTGAAGCAGATTGTATTTCCTGTTAAGTTCGTTTTTTACCGCTTCCGAAATAATTATTCCTGCTCCGTAAGATTTTGTAAGTCCTTCAAGACGTGAAGCAAGATTAACTGTGTCGCCGATTACAGTGTAGTCTGATTTTTCTGCACAACCAATACTTCCCACAATTACATCTCCATAATGTATTCCTATGCCAACATTAAAATTCATTCCTTCTGGAATAAAAAGATTGCTGCATGAAATACTCGGAACAAGTGACTGCATTTCGAGCGCCGCATCTACTGCACGCCTGGCATTGTCTTCATAGCTTACAGGTGTGCCGAACAAAGCCATTATTGCGTCTCCCATAAATTTGTCTATTGCACCGCCGTGTTTTTTTATTACCTCAACCATCTTTTTAAAATATTCGTTAAGAAAAGAAACAACGTTTTCGGGTTTGTTGCGCTCGCTTATTGAAGTAAAATTTCTTATATCGCAGATAAGAACTGCAACTTTTCTTTTTTCATTTATGCTTTCTGTTTCTGAAGCGGCATCTTCTGTGAGTCTGTCAATTACTTCTTCGGGAACAAAACGCGAAAAAGCACGCCTGAGTCTTTGTTCAGTAAAAGATGCTCTTTTGTAATACAAAGCCTGTTCAAGAAAAATCACCGACTTTTCTACAAAAAATTCTATCAGGGAATCCATTGAATTCCCGAAAGAGCCACGTGCATTTGATGCAAGATGAATTGTTCCATTAAAATCGGTTCCGTTCAATTCAATGCATCTGTATGAACTTAATTCAAATCTGTTCTGCAGATATTCATCTTCTGACGGCAGGTTTCTTACAATGCAGTCTTCGGATTTTAATTTTTTATCTTCACGGTTAAAATCAGAAAGACAGACATTTATAAACTCTTCAAGGAAATTATTTTCTGTGCAAAAACCAAATGTATAAATCTGCGGAGGATTTGTATTCAAAATCAACACTGCACAATCTGCACCAAAAACTGATGCCGCAATTTTCAACAGCCGTTCTGAAAACTCATCCAAGTCAATTGTAAACATTCCGGCTTCGTAAATTGAATTCATTATTTCGTAGCAGAGCTGTTCTTTTTTCATTGCGCGGAATGCACATTTTTTTGCCGAAGGGTGCATTTTTGTTTTCTGTACTTCATCATCTGTCTGTTCATTTTCTTTCTGTTCTGTGCAATATTCCTGCAGCAAAGAATTTATCATTTCCACAAGTTCAGGTATTTCATTTTCGCTTTCATAAATCTGACCGTCGGATTTTGTTGCGTAAAAAATGTCATTCCGGTTGAGTCCGAAAAGAATTAATTTTGTTGCGCATTTTTCATAACCGTCTTTTAAAATCCTGCAGATTGTTTCACCGTCTGCATCTTCAAGTCGCGTATCAAAAACTGCACAGAACGGTTCGTTTTCTACAATATAATCCAGTGCTTTTTCTCCGGTAAGTTCAACATGAATACGACAATTGCACTGCGAAAGATGTTCCTCTATAAAGTGGGCCATTGTCTGCGATGATGCTGCAACAAGTATTTCGGGAACGTTTCTGTCTTTAAATTCCATTCAGCAGCTCCTTTACGGACATAATCAGGTTTCCGCGTTCGAAGTCCGATTTTACTATATACGACTGTGCACCGCATTCAGCAACACGCTTTTTTGTATCTTCTTCGTAAACAGAAGAAATTACTATTACCGGAATATTTTTTGTTGCATCAAGACGGCGCATATTTTCTATAAGAATGTATCCATCCATACGTGGCATTTTTATATCTGTAATTACAATGTCAAAAGAGCCGGACTTAAGTTTTTCCAGCGCTTCGATTCCGTCAGAGGCTTCACAAACAGCATAACCTTCTGTTTCCAGAATCATTTTTTCTATCTGTCTGGTGGTGTGCGAGTCGTCAACTATAAGAACTGAATATTCCTTTTTTCTGTTGTCGACTTCAATTTTTTTTACTTCAAAATCTTTTATTGCATTAAGGCGGCTCATCAAATCGGGAATGTGAATTATGGGAACAATTTTATAATCTTCATCGAACACAACTCCCTGTACCGCGCGGAATTTTTTGAGTGCAGGCGGCAACGGTTTTACAAGGACTGTTATATAATTTGTAACTTCATCAACAAGGAGTCCCAGCCGTTTTCCAAGATATTCCACCACGACAATTGAACGCGATTTTTTTCTTGAATTCTGCGTGTCTGCTTTTCCAAAGAAAATGGAAGAATCGTAAACAGGAAGAAGTTCATTTCTTAAAGGAAGAAAAGTTCCATTCCTAAGCTGAATTAATTTTGACTCGCAGCAGGATACAACTTCAGAAACATAATGCGAGAACACAAGAAATTTTTTGGAAGAAGCCGTAAAGAAAAGTCCGCTCTGTGCAGCAAGTGACATTGGAAGCGAAAGTTCAAAACTTGTTCCTTTGCCGCGTTCAGAAAAAATGCGTATTCTTCCTTTAAGTTTGTCCATTTCTTTTCTAACGCCGTCAAGGCCAACGCCGCGTCCCGAAAGCGATGTCTGTTTTTCAAGTGTAGAAAATCCCGATACAAACAAAAACTGCTGCAGCGACTTTTCATCCATTGAAGAAATTTCTTCTATTCTGGAAGGAAAAAGTGCCGCGGCTTTTTTTCTTATTTTGTCAAAGTCCAGTCCCTGTCCGTCATCAGAAACAATTATGTTTATTCTGTTTGCAACCTGTTTTGCTTCTATTGAAATTTTTCCTCTTTTGTTTTTACCAAGCTGTTCACGTACTTGCGGCGGTTCAATTCCGTGGTCAATTGAATTTCTTACGAGGTGAATTATTATTCCGGGAAGTTTTTCAAGAATAAGCTTGTCAAGTGAAATGTCTGCTGAAGGAATTTCAAAATCAATTTCTTTTCCAATGCGGGTCGCTTCTTCTTCTGCCGAGTGCCTGAGTGTGCGCATTATCATATCGAGCGGGAACATTCGCATGGAAATAATCTGTTCCTGCGTATAAAAAATCTGGCGCTCAAGCATATTCATATCTTCTTTTATAGTTTTGAACATCTGAGCATATTTTTGTTCCGCAGCGGACAACTCTTCTATTTTGCACACACTGTTCTTTAAGCGGAATTCATTTGTAATAATTTTGTCAAAACACTTAACGAGCGAGTCAACAGACCCCAGCCCTACCCTTATTGTCTGTACAGAAGAAAAATCTGTTTCATCTTCCTGTGCGGAACAGTCTGTTTCTCCTGCAAAAAAATCTGTTTCAAAATTTTCACCGAGGGAAGCAAGTTCAAGATTTTTTACAAGCGGTTCAAACTTTTCTACTTTTTCTTTTGAGTCTTTTTTTATACCGGCAATACAGTCACCCAGAATATTTGCAGCACCTGTACAAATATATGTCAAATTGTCATCGGGTACAATATTACCGCTCTGAATTTTTTTGTAAACATCTTCAAGCGCATTCACAACTTTTTCTATAGAAGAAAAACCCATCATGCGCGAAGTTCCCTTAAGTGTGTGCAGGGTACGCAGAATGAGTTCAATAAGTTCTGAATCTGTATTCACCTTGGAAAGTTGCCGTACTGAATCTGAAAATTTATTTATGAGTTCCTGCGCTTCATCGGTATATTCGTTTAAAAATTCGCTTCTATCTATTTTCATAAGCACTCTCCGAAAGTGTAAGTTTTTTGCAAATATTTATAAAATAGGAAGGGCTGAACGATTCTGAAAGAAAATCAAATTCAGTTTTATTTGCGTCCAGATATTTCTGAAGTTTTGCCAAACACTTTTCAAAACTGCGTGACGCGTCTTTATCAAGTCCCTGTTCCTTTAACATTATTCCATTGTAAAAAAATGCAGGCCAGAAAGAGGGGCAAAAAGACTGTGCAGATTCAAAATACTCTTTTGCTTCATCATAACGTTTTGCCGACTTTAACACCATCGCTATAAAATAATCCTGATAGAACTTTTTTGACATTGGAAGTGAAAGATTTCTTGCAGTAAGCTCTGCTTCAAAATAATTTTGTTTTGCAAGAAATGAATTTATTTTTTCATAGGCAGCCTTCGGATCATCACATTCTTTGCTATGATTTAAATTCTGTTGCGCAGGAATTTTCTTCTGCTTTTGGCTTTTAACAGAGGCAACGTTTACTGCATTTGAGTTTTTCAAACTGTCCGTATTCTTAATGCAGTTCGTTTCACAAACCGACGTCTGTTCGCCGGCTGTGCCTTCTGTTTTCTGAAGATAAAATACATTTCCCCAGTTTTTCTTTTCCATTCCGCGCGGAATAATCGAATCTTCTATACAGCAGATTTCACCTACAGAAAGAAAAAGAAGTCCGCCAGGAACAAGTTTTTTGCACGCGTTTTCAAGAATATGTTTTCTGAGCGGAATGTCAAAATAAATAAATGCATTTCTAATAAAAATAATATCTACCTTACCAAAAAAATCCGGCGGGTTCTGGTCCTTTAAATTATATCGTATTATATGGAAGAAAGTTTTACATTTTTGCGAAATTCTGAACTCGTCGTCGCAGAAAGTGCCGCAATCTGTTTCTTCAAGAAGATGTTTGTATTTTGAACCGTCATTATTAAACGAATACTTTTTGTATATTCCGTTTCTGAAAAACTCAAGTTCGCTGCTGTCTATGTCAGAAGCAAAAACTTCGGGAACAGCACCGCAACTTAACGCAAGCGCACAAAGCGACAACGGTTCTTCTCCTGAAGCGCAGGCACCGCTCCAGATTTTTACGCAACGTCCCTTAAACTTTGGAAAAAACTGTTCGTGCAAAAAATCAAATTGAATCTGTTCCCTGAAAAAATATGTTTCATTTACTGTCGCACAGTTTATAAGCTCGTCAAATTCTTTTGTTCCGACAACAAGTTTTTGCGTATAATTTTCAAGAGTCGTTTTGTTTTCAGAAATTTTATTTTCTATATATCTTACAATATTTCTTTCGTGTACTGTGCCGATTTTTATTCCGCAGTAATCATTGATTCTGGGAATGATGACATTAGAAACTATTTCCTGCGTCATGCTTTCCTCTCCAGAAGTTCTTTTACCCTGCATCCAATCTTGTAAAGAGGAAGCTGTTCGTCAATAAACCCTGCGTCGTATGCAGCTTTTGGCATTCCGTAAACTACACATGTTTCGGCAGACTCGCCAATTGTGTAACCGCCGGCTTTTTTTATTGCACCGCAACCTTCAGCACCGTCGCTGCCCATTCCTGTCAACAAAACGGCGAGACATTCTTTTGCAAAAACATGCGCGCCACTTTCAAACATTTTGTCTACTGCTGGTCTTAAAAAATTTACAGGCGCACCTTTGTCCAGATGAATTCTGACTGTTCCACAAGCGTCGCGCACAAAAGTCAGATGACTGTCGGAAGGTGCAAAATAAGCAGTGCCTGCTCTGGGAACTTCTCCGTCGGCCGCAAGACTTACAGAAATTTCTTCTGTCTTGTCCAGCCACGAAACCATATTTTTGTCAAAAGTTGAATCAATGTGTTGTGTAATAAAAACCGGAACTCCAATACTGCCACCAAGTGAGTCCAGCAGCGTCTTTAAAGTTTTTGGTCCGCCGGTAGAAACTCCAACCAGAACTGCACTGAATTTTGCACCGCCCAAATCCGGAACATTTGTTCTGATGCTGTACAATTTTCCTGAACCGCATGAACTTGTGCTACTCTTTGCATTTTTTAGATTTTTCGCGAGCAAAATTTTTTCTTTGACTTCATGAACAAATTTATTCTGTGCGCCAAGAGTCATTGACATAAAGTCGGGCTTAAGAAACTTTACATCTGCAGAACAAAACAAATCGCAGTTGTTTACAGACAAAAGCACCGTAACAGTCTGTGTCGGTTGCAAAGAACGCAAAACATCACGCATTCCCGCAAGTTCTTCATCATAAACAAGTACATCCGGTTTTTCACGCGCGAGGCTCTGCTGAATTTCCTGCGCATTTGAACATACAGCCGCAACAGAAAATTCTTTGTCATCAGAAAATATCTGCTTTTCTACAGAACGTATTACTGCCGAACCGTCTGCCAAAATTACGCGGATCATCTGCATGCCTCCAGAAATTTTATTGGTTCAACAAGAAGCTGCATTCCGCCGTCAAGAAAAGAACACGCAAGAATTCCGTTATTGCAAAAATAATTTTCAAGTACACCGCAAAATTCTTTGGGCGCATATTCATCTTTATTTACAACACGGCACAGGGCTGAAGTCAAAGCCGTAACTATCTGCTCACCATTTTTAATTTGTATTGAAGTCAATGTATGCGGACTATTCTGAAAAGTGCATTTATACAAAAGTGCTGCTTTGTCAAAATCAAATTCACAACTGCAATTCTGTTTGCAAAGAGAAGCTGTAACAATTCTGTTCTTTTCGATAAGAAATTCTATTGTGTTGTATCTTAGCGAAATCAATTCATCATGAGGCTTCAATATCTTTTTCTACCTTTTCTATAAACGCAAGCGGATTCAGGACAAGCACTTCTGTTCCGTCGAATTCGAAAGAACATTCGTAGTAACTCTGGCCTTCTGAATTTGAAAAATATTTTAACTTTGAATCAGCGATTGTCTGGAATTCAAGAACGTCAGTTATTCTCAAGCAGATGTGCGACTCGCTTTTTAAAACAATAAACAGTGCGGAATTTTGTTTTGCGTCCCCAAGTAAAGGTGAAGGGTCAATGACAGCATAAGGCTCACCGTAACGGTTTAATATTCCATCGATATATTCCGGAACAAACGGCAGCGCAAAAACAGGCACATTTCTTAAAATTTCTTTTATTTCTGAAGAAAGAAGCGCATATTTTTTTTGACCGGTAGTAAAGACAAACCAGGTTCTTTCTGCCATACATCTCTCCTATAAAATAATATTTGTTAAAGCAATTACGATTGCCTTATTTTAGTATTATTCGCGCGTATTTTCAAGGGAGAAAGGGCAACCTGAACGCAGACGAACTTTTTACGAATTCCTTTTTGAACAGCATCATAAAATATGATTCTGAATAATCTGCATAATCTGCAATTTCGCATACAGAAATTTTGCGGTTAAAGTTTTTGTAAGTCGCAGATTTTTCATCGCTGTCTACACCGCCTCGTCTTCTAAAAAAAGCGCATTTCTGTTAGAATAGAGTTATATGAACACGAATTACACTACACAGATGGACGCAGCCCGCAAGGGAATTGTTACACCCCAGATAGAAGCCGTTGCAAAAAAAGAATACATGGACGTAAACAAGCTTATGTCACTTGTTGCCCAGGGAAAAGTTGCAATTCCGGCAAACAAAAAGCACACCTGCCTTAACCCAGAAGGAATCGGAAGTATGCTCCGTACAAAGATAAACGTAAACCTTGGGGTATCGCGCGACTGCAAAGACTACGATATAGAAATGCAAAAAGTTATGAGCGCGGTTCAGCTTGGAGCCGAAGCAATCATGGATCTTTCCAGCCACGGAAACACGCAGCCGTTCAGACAGAAACTTACAGCAGAATGTCCCGCAATGATAGGAACTGTTCCGGTTTATGACAGCGTAATTCATTACCAGAGAGATCTTGCCACTCTTACCGCAAAAGATTTTATAGATGTAGTGCGCCTTCATGCACAGGACGGAGTGGATTTTGTTACCGTTCACTGCGGAATTACACGCAAGACAATTGAACAGATTAAAACCCACAAGCGCAAGATGAATATTGTAAGCCGCGGAGGAAGCCTTGTTTTTGCATGGATGAGCATGACAGGAAACGAAAATCCCTTCTACGAGTATTATGATGAAATTCTTGATATCTGCGAGGAATATGACGTTACAATTTCTTTGGGAGATGCCTGCCGCCCAGGATGTCTTGCAGATGCAACCGATGTCTGTCAGATAGAAGAACTTGTTCGCCTGGGGGAACTTACCAAGCGTGCGTGGGAACACAATGTGCAGGTTATGGTAGAAGGACCGGGACATGTTCCGCTCGACCAGGTTGCGGCGAATATGAAAGTGCAGCAGACTATCTGTATGGGCGCGCCGTTTTATGTACTTGGCCCTCTTGTTACTGACATTGCACCCGGTTACGACCACATTACAAGCGCCATTGGAGGTGCAGTTGCGGCAATGAACGGAGCCGCCTTCCTTTGCTACGTTACTCCGGCTGAACATCTTGCCCTTCCTAATGTAGAAGATGTAAAACAGGGAATTATTGCATCACGTATTGCGGCCCATGCAGCAGATATTGCAAAGGGAATACCGCACGCACGCGATATAGATGACAAAATGGCAGATGCCAGACGAAAGCTGGACTGGGAAGCCCAGTTTGCGTGCGCGCTCGACCCCGACACAGCAAGAGCCGTTCGTGACAGCCGCAAACCCGAAGACGACCACAGCGACACATGCAGTATGTGCGGCAAATTCTGTTCGGTACGCAGCATGAACAAAGCCCTCGCCGGCGAAAACATAGATATTCTGTAAGGAAAAAAACATTTACGCTATGGGAATGCATAATATTTACGAAAACGGCCTGCGCTTTGAATGCAAAAGATGCTCTTACTGCTGCGGTCATTCCCCGGGATTTGTCTATCTTTCACAAAAAGACGTATATCTTTTAAGCCGCCATTTTAATCTTTCCCAGAAAGAATTTATAGAAAAATACTGCCGCTGCGCAAACTACTACGAAGGAAAACAAGTCGTTGCCTTAAAAGAAGAAAAAAACTACGACTGCACACTCTGGAAAAACGGCTGTACTGCTTACGAAGCAAGACCTCTTCAGTGCCGAACATACCCCTTCTGGTCATGGATGATAGCCGACCGCGAAACCTGGAATGACTGCGCCAAAGACTGCCCCGGAATAAACAGCGGCCGTCTCTGGACAAAAGAAGAAATAGAAGGGCAAAAAGCAGAATACGACGCAAATATTCCAATGGAGTACCCTTTGGAAATATGCCCTAAAACAGGTGCTACTTGAAAAAAACAAAGCAAAACTCTACAATAAATAAAGTATGAGAATCAATTTAATTGAAGAATTTATTGACAAAAAGTCTTTCGACGCCATGCAAACACTAGTTTCTACACTCAAAGACGATGAGGCAAAAGATTCAGCCGTTCAGCTGGCAAATGTTTTTGGAGCCGGTGAATCATTCAAAAAAATAGCAAATTCAGAACCGGAAGCAGAAAAAAAGTTAATACAGAGTTTTCACAACAATCTTATACTTTTAATAGAAAAAACCTGGATAGAAAAAACCGACGAAGAGCTTAAAGCGCAGGTAAAATATCACCTCGAAGAATTCTGCCGCCAGCTTAATGCCTGTTCCTACACTGCTTCCTATGCACCATTCTTCAGTATAGTAGATGATGTAGTTTACCTTATGTTCGGAAACCAGACCAAAACAGACGCCTTTGATGAATATGCACTTCGTATAGACCCTGAATTCGGAATGTTCTGGTGGTATATGCGCAATCTTCCCAAAGACGCACGCTGGTCAGAGACAAAAAGCCGCATTGCAATTCTTCTGGGAATGTACTTCCTCGCCAACTACTAGGATAAAAAATGGACATCGATTCAGTATGCGCTCTTCTTCGTAAGGGTGCTAATCAGCTCGCACTGCACACAGCCGCACAAAAGAACCATGCTCTTGAATGTGTGGCTGCTTCTATTTTAAACAACCGCGAAATTATCCTTGCCGCAAACGCACGTGATGTTAACGAAGCAAGACAAAAGGGAATGACAGAAGCCCTGGTAGAACGGCTGGCTCTTGACGACAAAAAATTCAAGTCTATTCTGGACGGAATCAATACTGTTATTCAGCAGAAAGATCCTGTAGGTGAAGAAATCGCCGGCTGGACTCTTCCCAACGGACTGCAAATCCGCCAGACACGTGTTCCGCTTGGAGTAGTTGCAATAATTTACGAATCACGCCCCAACGTAACCGTAGATGCCTTTACCCTTGCCTACAAAAGCGGAAACTCAATTCTTTTAAGAGGCTCTTCATCTGCACTTGAATCAAATCTGGCTCTTTCAAAAGCAATAGAAGAAGGTTTGGCAAAAGCCGGCTCAGACGGTGTAAAACACTCGCTTTATCTTTGCCAAAGCGGCGACCATGCAGAAGTAAACCAAATTCTTGGCGCTGTAGGAAAAATCGACGTAGTTCTTCCGCGCGGTTCTGCAAAATTAATAAATCTTGTTGTACAAAATGCAAAGATTCCCGTAATTCAGACCGGAAGCGGTGTATGCCATCTTTATGTAGACGAAACAGCAGATATTTCAAGTGCTGCCCAAATTGCACTTAACGCAAAAACGCAGCGTCCGGGTGCCTGTAACGCAATAGAAACAATTCTTGTAAACAAAAAAATTGCAGGCGAATTTCTTCCGCTTCTTGTAAAAACATTTGCTGGCAAAGTTCAAATAAGGGCAGACGAAATTTGCTATCCTATTCTGCAAGCGCAAATGTCTTCACAGGACAGTTCATTTCTCTCGCGCGCCACAAACGAAGACTTCGGCTTTGAATTCCTTGACTATATTGTTGCAGTAAAAGCTGTAGATTCCGTAGAAGAAGCGATAGATTTTATAAACACGCATAATACAAAACACAGCGAGGCTATTGTTACAAACGACCGTTCACATGCGCGCGCTTTTCAGACAAGAGTAGATGCTGCCTGCGTCTATGTAAATGCAAGCACCCGCTTTACCGACGGCAACCAGTTTGGCTTCGGGGCAGAACTTGGAATAAGCACACAAAAGCTTCATGCACGCGGACCAATGGGGGCACAGGCTCTTACCACAACAAAATTCCTTATTGACGGAGACGGACAAATTCGATGACAATAAAAGAAGCAATTGACGGCGCAAGAAAAATTGTACTTAAAATAGGAAGCAACACACTCGTTCACAGCGACGGTTCAATCAACACAGAATTCCTTACAAGATTTGCAGACGACTGCGCAGGTCTTATCAAAAAAGGCAAACAGCTTATCATCGTTTCTTCGGGAGCACAGGTAACAGGTCTTGCAACAATAAGCGGCTGGGCACACAAGCGCGATGTCCACTACAGACAGGCACTCTGCGCCATAGGACAGGTTGAACTCATGGACAGATGGCGTCTGGCATTCCGCGACCACAACATTCACGTAGCACAGCTTCTTTTGACAAAAGACGACTTTGAAGACGACCACCGTACGCTCAACATACGCAATACAATGTTTACGCTCGTAGACGAAAACGTAATTCCAATCATCAACGAAAATGACACAATCGCAATAGATGAAATACGCATCGGCGACAACGACAACCTAAGCGCGTTAACATCAATTCTCTGGAGTGCAGATCTGCTCATTCTGTTCAGCGACATTGACGGCGTTTACACAGACAATCCAAAAACAAACCCGCACGCAAAACTTATCGAAGAAGTAAAAAACATAAAGGAACTCAGAAGTTCAATTACTGTAGGCGCAACAAATTCATTCGGCACAGGCGGAATAGAAACAAAGATAGAAGCCGCAGAAAAAACTACCGCTTCGGGAATTCCAATGGTAATCGCAAACGGAAGCCGCCCCGCAATTCTTTCTTCACTGGCAGAAGGAACAGCCGCAGGAACACTTTTTACAACAGACGATACTTCTTTGTTCAAAATAATTACAGGAAACGACAAAACATACTGAACATGAATTTCATCTAAAAAAGATTATAAAAAGAGGTATTATATGGAAGAAATCAGTTCAATTTCTATCGGATGCATTGGCTGCGGAACAATGGGCGGTTCTATTTTCAAGGCAATTACTTCAAAATACAGCCCAAAGAATATTTACGTTACAACAAAACATCCGCAGAAGGCCGCTGACTTTGCAAAAGAAACCGGTTGCAATGCACTCGAATCCAACCTTGAACTTGCAAAAAAGTGCCGCTACATCTTCCTTGCCGTCAAACCTGCTTTCATAAAGTCTGTACTTACCGAAATAAGGGACGCCTTTACCGAAGAAAAAATCATTGTTTCAATGGCAGCAGGACTTTCCCTTTCAAAACTGGAAGCTGCCTGCAAACCAAGTGAACTTTCTGCACAGGATTCAACTTTTGTAATGCCGCATCTTGTTCGCATTATGCCCAATCTTCCTGCCGTTTACGGTGAAGCAATGACAGCAGTTTGCGCTTCTGATGATATTCCGCAGGAAGAAATTGAAACTGTAAAAGAACTTCTTTCTACAGCCGGAAAAGTCGAGCGCGTTCCCGAAAAACTCATGGACGGTGTTACAGCCATAAGCGGAAGCGGACCGGCCTATGCATTCCTTTTTATAGAAGCACTTGCCGACGCTGCAGTCAAATTCGGTTTTCCGCGCGCACAGGCCTACACTTATGCCGCACAGACACTTAAGGGCGCTGCACTAATGGCACTCGAAGATGAACGTTCCATAAGCGAACTAAAAGATGCCGTCTGCTCACCTTCAGGCACAACAATAGAAGCTGTCATCTCACTCGAACGACATGGCTTCCGCGGAACAGTAATCGACGCCGCCACCGCCGCCTACAATAAATCCGTAAACATGAATTCGTAATCATAGCATATTAAGGGGAATGATACTCCTGGAGAAGTGTTTGCTAGCGAAATTTAAAATGCGCGAAACTGGCACTTTTCCTGCATTTCTTCTACAAAAAAATACCATAGTTATAAAATTACAAAAACTTTGACAGACAAACGTGCACGTATTATCATAAATCATGAAGTTAAACGTCCGTACATTTTTTGCCACCGCGGTTCTTGCCACAACAATAGTATTCAGTGCCTGTCCAGCAGAAACAACAAAAGAAACAGCCGTCTCATCAATACCCGATGAATGGAAAAACCTGCGCATCTATCAGGTTATGGTAAGCGCCTTTCAGGACGGCGACCCGTCAATCGGTTACAAACAGGCATACGGCCCGTGGGACCAGACAACAGGCGGCGATTTGCGCGGAATAATAAATGCACTTCCTTACATAAAGTCACTAGGAATGAACGCAATCTGGATGACACCAATATTCGACTCCGCAGGCAAAAACGAAGAAGAACTCAATTCAACCGGTTACTACGCATATGATTATTTTAATATAGACCAGCACTTCGGAACAAAAGACGACCTCACAGAACTTGTAGAAAAAGCCCACTCCATGGGAATAGCAGTAATTCTTGACGGAGTATTCGGTCACTGGAGTAAGGATGGAATAAAAAAGAGCCCCTCCGGAAACTTACCCCAAAGAAGCCACGGTCAGTACAAAGGCTGCGACTATCCCGAAAGCCTTGCATTTTTTAAAGAAGTTGCAGCTTACTGGATAAAAAATTTTAAAATAGACGGATGGAGACTTGACCAGTGTTACCAGGTTGGACTTGGTGAGCACGCAAACGGTGACGGCGACAACTGCTATACCGGAGGCCACAACTACTGGTACGAAATAAGAAAAACCGTAGAAGAAGCCGCCGCCTCAAACGGAACGTTGGGTTATATGGTAGGCGAACACTGGAACGGAAACGCCGCAATAATTCAAAAAGGTTCCGTTAACCCCGGAAGCGCAGACGGCTACGGACTCAGATCGTGCTTTGACTTTCCGGCAAGATACAAAATTGTTCAGTCACTTGCAAAAGAAGAAGGCACTAATACCGGAACAACATCGCTCGGTGAGGCGGTAAGTTACTGTTTACAATCAGCATCGTCAAAAGGCTACTCGCACCCGGACGGTGGCTACATACCAAATCTTTTCATAACAAACCACGACCTCTTCAGATTCGGAAACTTAATAAACCGCAAATTCGGCGACGACAATACTACCGAACGTTATTTTGGACTTCACCGCGCGGCCATAGCAATACTCGCCGTTTATTCAGGTCCAATCACTCTTTACTACGGAGACGAATGGGGCGCATACACCGCCGGCTACAACAAAGAAGGAGACCTTGGAGCATACAACGACAACAGTTCGCGAACGTCCGGTAAGGTAGACAACTTTACAGAAAACGAACGGTCGTGAGTTATAATCAAAAGTTGTGGATTGCCTGAGAAGGCATAGAAAAAGAGGTCTGTCTAAGGTATAGTTTTCTTTGGAAAAAAAAATAAACACCGAAGGAGACCTCTTATGAAAAGAATACTGGAAATTGAAGAAAATTCCAATAGTCCAACGATTGATTTGCTTGAAAAAGCAATCCGCGCAAGAGCACGTGAAGTAATTGAAAGTCTTTACGAGGATGAAGTTCAGCGTTTTCTTAATAAAACTTCTTCTATCGTAGACAAAACCGGAAACAAACTTGTAGTAAGAAACGGCTTTCACAAAGAACGGACAATTCTTACTACAAACGGTTACGTTACAGTCAGGCTTCCCAGAGTTGATGACCGTGCACTTGAAGAAAAGGATCGCTTTGTAAGCAAAGTCCTTCCTCCGTTTGCAAGAAAAACTCCGACAGTAGAAGCAATACTTTCCGCTGCCTACCTTGCAGGAATTTCTTCAAACAAGTTTTCAGCCATGCTCCATGATGTTCTTGGTAAAGAAGCAAAGGGCCTGAGTCCGTCAGTCATAACAAAGCTTACTGTAAAATGGCAGGCTGAATATGACGAATGGCGCAAACGAGATCTTTCCGGAAAGGAATACGTTTATGTTTGGGCAGACGGAATTTACGTAAAGTCCCGGCTTGACGGTGAAAAGACCTGCCTTCTGGTAATAATTGGCGTAACTGTTGAAGGCAAAAAAGAACTTGTGGCTGTACAGGCCGGAATTCGCGAGTCAACGGAAAGTTGGCGTGGAGTTTTGCTTGATTTGAAATTCCGCGGACTGACAAAAGCACCAAAATTGGCAGTCTGCGACGGAGCGCTTGGGTTTCAAAATGCAGTTGATGAAATCTGGGGCCAGCTAAAAATTCAGAGATGCTGGTTCCACAAGTCCATGAACATTCTGGACAAATTGCCTGACTGTGTGCAGACTCAGGCCACAAAAATGATTCGGGATATGTGGCAGGCAGACAAACGTGCAAACGCCTTGAAAGCCTACGACTTATTTATAGAAACTTTCGGAAAAAAATATCCGAAGGCAACGGAATGTCTTGAAAAAGACAAGGAGGATTTGTTCCGCTTTTATGATTATCCGGCGGAACATTGGGCTCACATTAGAACGTCGAATCCGATTGAATCGACATTTGCAACAGTCAGGTTGCGCCACAAGTCAACAAAAGGAAACGGCTCTTCCGCTGCTTCTGTTGCAATGGCTTTCAAGCTTTGTCTTCAGGCAGAGAAAAACTGGCGACGGCTCAGGGGATTTAAACAACTTGAACTTGTCGCCAAAAATATAATTTTTGTGGACGGTGAACAAATGAAGGCTGCCTGATGAAAAGACACTTTTTTTCAATCCACAACAATTGACAATAACTCAACGGTCGTTAGTAGAATATACAAGCAAACTAATGAACGTTCGTTCGAACTATCCTGCTATGTGGAAAGGAGACCTGGTAACCGAAAAAAGCACTTCAGAGTATTTTATAGGTAAAAAAGTGTTAAAAAACGAACGGTCGGTAGGTTTTATCATAAACAAAAGCGAAAACTATGTGGAATACAGCTTCAAAGGCACCGATTTACTCACTGGACAA
The DNA here is from genome assembly GCF_016117655.1 of Treponema peruense. Lineage (NCBI taxonomy): Bacteria > Pseudomonadati > Spirochaetota > Spirochaetia > Treponematales > Treponemataceae > Treponema > Treponema peruense. Next base: position 55,950 of record NZ_CP064936.1, on the reverse strand, counting down.
ACGACCGATAGTTTGTGTCCGCCCTATTCCGCAGAATTTGTACTTTTAGATTAGAGCCAGAAGATCGTCCTTTGTCATGGACATAATATTTGCTCCTTCGCCGGAAAGTATCTCATCGGCAAGTTCGCTCTTCTTGTTCTGAAGTTCAATAATCTTTTCTTCAATAGTGCCGGCGGCAATCAGCTTAAAGACAGAAACAGATTTAGTCTGGCCAATTCTGTGCGCCCTGTCAGTAGCCTGATTCTGCACCGCCAGGTTCCACCACGGATCGTAATGAATTACAACATCAGCGCCTGTAAGGTTCAGTCCTGTTCCACCCGCCTTAAGCGAAATCAAAAATACCTGCGTGTCATCTTCGTTAAACTGCTTTACCATTTCTACGCGCTTCTTTTTTTCAGTAGAACCGGTGATTGTATAAAACGAAATGCCGTTTGCCTTAAGATCGGCCTGCAGCAGTTCCAGCATAGAAGTAAACTGCGAGAATACAAGTATTTTGTGATTGCCTTCAATTGCACTCTGAATAAGTTCAACGCAGGCCTCACGCTTGGCCGACTCACCGATATAGTTTTCAAACAAAAGCGACGGGTCGCAGCAGATTTGCCTGAGGCGAGTAATTTCTGCCAGAATCTGAATTTTGTTCTTTGCAAAATCATCGCCCTTCTGCGACATTATTGTTTTCTTGAGTTTAAGTGCCTGTGCATCATAAAGTTTTTTCTGTTCGTCACCAAACTGTGCAAGACGAACTTCTTCAATTTTTTCGGGAAGATCCTTAAGCACATCACTCTTGAGTCTGCGCAGAATAAATGGCGAAACCATCTTGCGAAGATTTTCAGTAACATCGACATCCTGGTTTTTGACAATAGGCGCTTCATAATTTTTTCTGAACGTTTCATACTTGTACAAAAAGCCCGGCATAAGAAAATCAAAAATGCTCCACAGTTCAGAAAGCCTGTTTTCAATCGGCGTTCCAGTAAGCGCAATTTTGTGAACAGCCGTAATCGTTTTTACCGACTTTGAATTTGCGGTGGAATGATTTTTTATAAACTGAGCCTCGTCAATTACCGCGTAGAAAAACTCCTTATCCTCATATTCAGCAACGTCGCGCTTAAGCAAATCGTATGAAGTAACAAGCACGTCAAAATCTTTGTACGAAGAAATAATTTTTGCGCGCTCCGGTACAGTACCAAAAACTGCAGCGACTTTCATGCCTGGCGCAAACTTTGAAAACTCATTTATCCAGTTGAACAAAAGCGATGAAGGGCAAATTATAAGAGATGTTCCGCTTTGGCCGTTTTCTTTTTCTGCAAGCAAAACCGAAATAGTCTGGAGCGTTTTTCCCAGTCCCATATCATCGGCAAGAATTCCGCCAAAGTTATATGCCCCTATTGTACGCAGCCACTTATGTCCGTAAACCTGATACTCGCGCATTGTTGAACGCAGTTCAGGCGAAATTTCAAAATCAGACTCGTCAACAGTTTTGAATTCCTTAATCAGATTCTTAAAATTCTTGTCGCGCTCGGTGTACATATTTTCATTTGACTCAAGCATGCCGTCAAGATAAAGTGCACGGTAAGCAGGAATTTTAATTTTTCCGCGAAGAAATTCTTTTTGCGTAATATCGAGTGTATCTGTAATTTCTTTAAGACGCTGAATATTTTCATCGCCGGTATTTACAAAATCTCCGTTCGTTAACCGAATGTACTTTTTCTTTTTTTTCATTCCCGAAAGAATTTCATAAAGTTCTTCCTGGTTAAGTTCAGAAGAAGAAACAGAAAAATCAAGCAGACCGCTTTTAAGGGAAACACCTGTCGCAAGCTTAATCTTCTGACGTATTTTCTGGGAAGAAAAAGATTCAGACATCATAACGTCGCCCAAAGACTTAAGTTCTGAAAGGCCCCGATTCAATAAATCAAAAATTTTTTCTTCATCATTTGTAAAAAGAATCTGCCGTTCAGAGTTGCTCTGGTCAAAATATTTCTGCAGAAGAGAAAACGCGTTTGCTTCTGTCTGCTTATCGCGAAAGTCTTTTACAGGCAAATGAAAAAATGCATCTGTTATTTTATACTCATCGTCACCGTAATAAATTTTCGCATCACAAAAAACTTCGGGGCCGTCTTTGTCCAAAAAGAATTTCATTTTTGCAGGAGGCGGAAGAACTTTCTGCACTACTTCGAGCTCGCTTTCATCTACATTTACAAAGTCCCGCAGCCACGGAAGAACGTGGTTCATAAAGTGTGTAAAATTTTTGCGCCCTATTCCAAAACCCCAGCACCTGTTTGACTCGGCAAGTTTTTCAAGCACCGAAATTTTTTTATTGTCTTCTGCGTTAACCCTGCACAGCGTATACGGATTTTCATCTATAAAATATTTAGTAGAAGCACCGTAAATAAATTCAGGAAGTTGGCCTCTAACACCAATGCGTTCAAGTTCTCCAGAAAAATCATTTTTGATTACATCAGCCTGTGCTTCAAGCCTGGGCATTCTTTCTTCAAGCGCAATCTCTACCGTTTCACTGCCGCGTCTGTTTTTTGCCGTAAAATAAACTTTGGAACCAAAAGAAATATCAAAAAAATCATCAAGGCGTTTTCCAAAAAGAACAAAGCGTCCCTTGATTTTTTCATAGCCCAGTTCAACATAAGTTGAATCCATCATGTCCATTTTTGATTTTTCATCAAGTACAATTTTTTTTGCAAAGTCAAAATATTTCTGTGACAGCTCATCAAATTCAGCATTCTTTATGTCAAAGTTTACATTCTTTCCAAGCGCAAAAGAAACGCCGCTCTGCACACTTTCAAAAAACTCAGAAAGTTTTCTAAGAATATACATGCGTGAACTTCCGATTTTAAAAGACGCGTAAAGAATATCATTGTCATATTCAAGATAAGGAACAAAACTATACACTTCTTTTTTTTCTACACTTTCTTCTGCAGCCGGAACATTATTCTGCTTTTGAATCATATCCATCAATTCCAAAGCGGAACTGTCTGTTTCGTCACCGGGATTTTCTTTTCTTAAACGTTCACCCGCAAGCATCAGAAGAGCAGTTGTACATTTACACGGAATTACCATATTGTAATGCATGTGCCAGCGCGCGACATACTGTTTGCATTCAGGACACTTGCATTCAATCTCAGAAATTTCTTCGTTGGAAAATTCAACTCTTACAGGATAAAAATGTGCCCCAACCTGAATATGCGCTTCTGCACTTCCCTGATCAAACTGGGTCGTAACGGTTTCCAAAATTATTTGTTTATTTTCAATAAGCTTTTTTGCAGCATCCACATTTCTTTTTGTAAACGAAAGATGCTGCGTCATAACTTCCATGTCAAAATAGTGGTAGCCGTCTGCCTTTGTAATAAAGTTTTCAAAAGGGTAAACTTCTTCTTCTGAAGGCAAATCTTTTTCTTCTTCTATTTCTTCAAAAGTATCAATTTTGTTTTTCTGACTGTAATATGCCGAACCCAAAAAATCGCGGATATTTTTTTGTGCAGGTGTCTCTTCTTCAAAAAAAGTCATAAGCCGTTCCCTTGCAAAAAAAACGGCAGCGGCATGTTTACACGGAAGATTGTAAGGACATGTACAGGTAGACACCCAGTTTCCCGGCCCGATTCTTCGCAGCACCACGCGGTACATGTAAGTTCCGGCAACATTTGCGTAACATTCATCGTAGGTATTGTGAATAACGTTCACCTTACCGCCATCATAATATGCTTTTCCTGAATTAAGTACTTTTTCACTAAAACGACTTTTCCAGTCACCCAAATCTGAATTAAAATTTTCCACATGCAGATTATATTCCAAATGAAAAAAAACGTCATCATAACAAAGAACAATAATGGCTTTTTTTCAATTTCCGCGGCTGACTGGGAGCATTTTTACATTCGCAGTCACTTATTTACAAACGTTTGGTAAACACAATGTCTGTGTGGAAAGGCACATCTTCAAAAAAAAAGACTACTGTTAGCAAAAGTTAAAATGCGCGAAGGAGCACGAGGAAGGACGAAATGATTTGATTTTTTGCTGTCGCGAAGCGACATACTATAGTTTCATTGCAAAAATCACATCAAGGGCCTTATGGCCCGGTTTTGGACTTCACCGGCTGACTGGGAGCATTTTTACATTCGCTGCCACTTATTTACAAACGTTTGGTAAACACAATGTCTGTGTGGAAAGGCACATCTTCAAAAAAAGACTGCTGTTAGCAAAAGTTAAAATGCGCGAAGGAGCACGGGGAAGGACGAAATGATTTGATTTTTTGCTGTCGCGAAGCGACATACTATAGTTTCATTGCAAAAATCACATCAAGGGCCTTATGGCCCGGTTTTGGACTTCACCGGGCGACTGGGAGCATTTTTACATTCGCAGTCACTTATTTACACCTGCCGTGCCTTTCCACACAAACCTTCTTCTAGACAAAACGACCGTTCGTTAACAAACGCCTTTTGCCTAACGAACGGTCGTTTTGTTTAATTTAACTATCGGCCATTAATTACCGAACGATAGTTATAATCGCTAAGTTCCGCTAACTAACGTTCGGTAAAATACATTCGTATTGTTATTTCTTTTTCTCAAAATAACTGTCAAAATCATCATTTGACTCAGTTTTTGTACGCTGTTCAAACTCCTCACGCTCATCAACATTTGCCCTCTTAAGGCTGTCAATATCAATGTCGTCAAGAGAGTATTCCGGCATAATCAATGCTGCAACAATATAAACAAACACGCATGGAAAAAACCCTGTAAAAAGTGTCACCAAAGCAACTATAAATCTTACTACCGTAGGATCAATTCCCAAATATTCCGCCACACCGCCGCAAACACCGAACAACATTCTGTTTCTTGATTTACAAAGTTTTTTGTTGTTTTTCATTATATTTCCCTCACATTAATGTCAACGTTTCCCATTCCACAGTTTACCGAAAAATGATTGTCCAGTCTAACCTGAGCAAAATCTTTCATAACACCGGCTTTTCTTTGTCCGTTGAATTTGATTGAACCAAGCCCGACTTTTGAATCAATTGAAACCTTTTTAGGATCGCCTTTAAGTACAAGTTTAACATTTCCCATTCCGCAGTCAATATTGCAGAGTTCACCGAGCCTACCTGAAATTTCGGCATTACCCATTCCACAGCGGATGTCTGCACGCTTTGCTTCTATTGAACCCAACGCTGCGTTTGCACAACCAACATCTATATAAAACATACCGCAACTGAATTCAACATCGCGTCCAATAAGATTTGCAGCACCAAGCCTAAGCTTGAATGAGTCCAGCACTGCCCCATACGGAATTGTAATCAGTACACGCGGTTTTGTTGCAACACTTCTGCTGTGATTCCAGAAACGTCCGCTTATGCTTGGCTTACATTCAATTCTTAAATTTCCGTCACCGCCAAGAGAACAGTCCACTGCCGAAGAATCAACGCCGCGTGCTTCAAGGCTGAATTTTGTTCCGCCAATAAAGCGTATGTCTGCTGCACTAAGTGATGCCGTTACTGATTTTACTGAAGCTGTCTCAAACGAATAGAATACGCGCTCACATTCCCCAGAGCCATGTTCCGCGCCAGAACCAAAAAAACCTTCGTCTGATTTTCCTTCGCTTTTCTTTGCATTCTCTTTTTTTTCGGGAACGCACGCAAACTTTTCTTTAATCGATTCCGCCAACTTTTCGGGCGAACCAAGTTCATCAATTGCTTTCTGATCATCTTCGGCTTCGTCAAAAAAGCTTCTGTAATAATCGAGCGCCTCTTTCTGTTCAGCGGCAGGCAAAGCCATGATGCAGTTTTCCAACTGTTTAAGATACTCTTCTTTGTTCATATACTCCCCTGTAAAAATTATTCTGTTCCCATAAGAATGTGGTCTACTTTGGTTTTGTATTCAGCCCATTCCCGCCTGTAATTGTCCAGCAGCATTGCACCGCCGACTGTTATTTTATAGTAGCGTCTGTTTCGTCCCTGAAAAGCCTGGTCATAGGTTTCAAGACACTCATCTTTCTGAAGCCGCCTTAAAACCGGGTAAAGCGTACTTTCAGAAACATCCATTACAGAGCGCACGTCCTGCGTAATTTTATAGCCGTAAGAACCATCCGCACCCTCCTTTTGTACAACGGACAGAACAACAGCGTCCAAAAGCGAAGCGCCCATACTGAACGTCATTGTTGCACCTCTCTTATATAATATTATACGAAATATAATATTATATTTTCTAAATGTCAAGTAAATTTAAAAAAAATTATTGAAAGGAAATGTGCCCAGTTCCACCCCACCCCTTGACCACCCTGTTAAGAATATTATATAATATCCAATACAAACGGGCCATTAGCTCAGTCGGTTAGAGCAGAGGACTCATAATCCTTTGGTCCTAGGTTCAAGTCCTAGATGGCCCACATCAAGAAAAAGCATCTGTTAGTAAACGGGTGCTTTTTTAGTTTTAAATGAATTTTTACTTTGGAAAAACTAGGACTTGAAGCCCTGCTGGTTGCGACCAAGTGGGAGCAATCGGCAGGGAGCGGGCCGGAGGTCAAGTCCTAGATGGCCCACATCAAAAAAAGCATCTGTTTAACTACAGGTGCTTTTTTTATTTTAAATGAATTTTCAGTCTGGAAAGACTAGGACTTGAAGCGCAATGAGCGCGCGGCAGGTGCCGCGAAAAGGCGACACGATGTCGCCGTCAGCGAATGAAGCCGGCCTGTAGTGAGCAGACAGGACGTCTGCGAACGGAAGGCAAGTCCTAGATGACGCCATGCGCGAAAGCGCATATGTTAATCTTTTCCTCTCGGCAAACGGAACGAAGTGACGTATGGCCCACATAAGAGAAAGCATCTGTTTAACTACAGGTGCTTTTTTTATTTTAAATGAATTTTCAGTCTGGAAAGACTAGGACTTGAAGCGCAATGAGCGCGCGGCAGGTGCCGCGAAAAGGCGACAGGAGGTCGCCGTCAGCGAATGAAGCCGGCCTGTAAGGAGGAGCCAGGACGTCTGCGAACGGAAGGCAAGTCCTAGATGACGCCATGCGCGTGAGCGCATATGTCAATCCTTTCCTCTCGGCAAACGGAACGAAGTGACGTATGGCCCACATAAGAGAAAGCATCTGTTTAACTACAGGTGCTTTTTTCATTTTAAATGAACTTTCAGTCTGGAAAAAGTTGTCCATACTTTAATACTTCTGGTTTAGCCATTAAAAATCCCGTACTTGAACAACTTGAAAGAAATATTGTTAGAATAAATAAGGGGCGAAGTTTCTTCGTCAAGCGCAGGTGCGCATAGCACCTGTCAACATAACGTTGTTTTGCGGTTTTGCCGAAGGCAAAATTGTCGCAGTTTTTGCGTTAAGGAGCCGAAGGCGACCAGCAAAAACTGTGACAAAACAAGTTGTCCGCACGAAGCCGGAGTTATATGATTTATTTCTTTTGCAACTTCTTTTCCAAAACTTTTTCGAGTTTCTTAAAGTCATTACATCTTTTCTTAAGCATACTGCTGCAATTCGGTTTTTGAACCAAATAGTAAAGTTTATTTGCCTTTCTTACGATTGCTTCCTGGTTTTTACGGCACCACTTGATTTCTTTGATGCAAAGTTTCTTGTAATTTGCTTGAGCCAGAGAATCTTTCGGGGATGGTTTTAAATTTATCTTAGTAATAAACTGGTCATCAATCGGAACCATATTGTTGAAATTTAAGACACTGATAACTTTCTCGCCGTCAAAAATACGGGCAAAATCTACATCGTTTTTCTGAGTCTTATGTTTTTCTTTTGCAGAATCAAGAGGAACGCAATATTTATGTTCATCACAAATTATAACAATTCCAATAAACGGACGTCTGCTTTTATGAATCTGAGGAGAAACAGATTGAACTCTGTCATCTGCATTGTGTAAATCCCGGATGTATTTCATATCCATAAAGTATAGATTTAGGCGTTGTTGTTCCATTTTGTTTTCCTTATTGCAATAAAAAAAGCCGTAGCAGTAAAACTGAACTACGGCCTTATTGGCTCCACTTATCGGTAGGACTCACCGCTTTTAAAGTTCCCACTCACAGTAGGGTTCACTGCTTTTAAAGATTCCACTTAGGGTAGGACTCACCACTGTTTGTAATATACTATAAAATTTGTCAGAAATCAAGTTGATTATTAAAAACTCAAGTCTATTTTTTTCTTCATAGGTGTAGTTTCCGGTAACTGTATATTCAGCTCCGTCATAAGAAAATGTCCATGTCCAATCAAAGGTAACAGGAAGAGAAGTTACATAATTTGAACTTCTTGTAACGCTTTTTGATTCTCCTGCTTTACAAGTTCCTAAAATAGATTAGTCAGTTCCTGTAAGAATTTTAGTAAATTATAGATACTGGCTTGACTTCCTTAGAAATTGAAATGGAACTCAAGATTGTTAAAGCAATTGAAAGATTAAGGAAAAAGATTAAAGATGAAATCTTTAAATTGAACCGCTCTTAGATGCAAAGGGCGGTCTTTTGTTTTTAAAGGGGTTTTGTTTCTTTTTGAAGATTGATTGTCCGTGTTTTCTGATTCTTTCTTCGTAACGGAAAAGAACTTTCTTAAAAATGCGACATCGTCCACGTAACGTAGGCTTGTGCTGCACGCCGAACCGGCGTGGCCGGCCGCCACTAACGGTGGGGCGTGTCCGCACGAAAACTGAGTTAGCTGATTCTATTTTCTATACTCCTTAATCATTTCTTTTATTATTTCCTGTATATCTTTATTAACATATTTAGCCATTTCTACAAGTTGATCATACCATGGAATTTCATTTTCTTCCCATTCAATATCAATTCTTCTTATTTCTTTTGTGGCAACATGTGAATAATTTTCTGGATAAGCCCAATAACATTTTTTACAAACATTTCTATCTTTTTCATTTTTCCAATTAGGACAATGTTCACAAGCCCAGTCTTTTTCTCTATTTGCAGAAGGTGATAGTAACATGAAATCATCTGGATTTAATTCTCCATCTGAATCTCCTGCAACTTCAAAAGGAACTCTATGATCTATTTGTAATTCATTCTCTGGTAATTTTTCATTGTAAATAAAACATTTTGCCCCATACTTTTCCAATAAAGAAGCTTTTAATTTTTTTGATAAAACTGTGCGCCCTGCTTTTTTTGAATTTCTTGTTTATTGTATTCTCCAAATTTATAAGCACCGATTTTTCGACCATCACTACCTTCAACTCGATATGTTATCAAAGGTATTCCATGTTCACGAACATCTCTTATTGCTCTTGGTGGATGGTTATAACCATATTTATCTTTCAAATCTTCAGTTGTTATAAATCCATATTTTAATATATGATCTATTACGGTTCGAGGACGTTTTTCTTTTACCGAATTTAATAATTCAAGAAACTCTTTTGAGTAATTCATCATCGTCTTCTCTTTTGCATAAATTATAATTGTATATTTCAACGAGGTCATTAGAAATATACAGTGATTCTATAGTTTTTTCCTGTTTTCCTAAAAGTGTTGATTGAGATGAAATTCCAGCATCTAGATAAATGTGTTGAACCCCTGTATTTGAAGGAATTTCTTTTCCATAACTTTTATTTCCTAATTTTCCATCATAGCTAACGATAAAAGAAACATTTTTTTGAGAGAGTTTCTTTAACTCTTCGATAAATTCATCGTGGTTTATTCCTGCAAAATACCTAGAGTCTTTATCTCCACAAACGCCTTGGTAAGGAGGATCCATATAAATCAAATCGCCTTTGTTTGCACCTTGTAAAATATCTTTGTAATCGCAAGATTTAAAAGTCGTTTTCTGTTTTAGAAGTTTAGATACTGAAACGATATTTTTTGTCATGGTTTCTGGTTTTGTGCCATGTCTTCTCTTGTCCGGGCTCTGATTAAACTTTCCTTCTGAGTTATATCTTACAGAGCCTTTTACACATCTAGCAAGCAGATATAAAAATAAAACAGGATCATTATTTTTATTGAATTGTTCTCTGACTTTATAATAATGAGAAATGGAATCTTCTGTTAATTGTCCATTCCAAATTTCTTCATATTTTGTTGAAACATATTCTGGATTTTCAACTACCAACTTCAATAATTGTGATAAAGGTTTGTTTAAATCATTTACAATATAACGAGTTCCTTTGTTATTATAAGAACATGCCAATGTAATTGCAGCCGTTCCAGAAAATGGTTCGATTATTGTATTGGAATTGCTGGGTATATATTTAAGAATTTTTGAAGCCAAATTGCGTTTAGACCCTTGATATTGAACTAAATGTGGAACAAAACCCATTATATCCTCCCAAATATACTCTATTTTAGCATATATCTTATAAAATTTATAGTATCTTGGAAGAGAGCAGTGCCCTATGAGACAGCAATCCGCATAACCATTATTATATCGTTCCTTATAAGATTTTTAAAGTTCAAAATCTGCCAGCATAAGACTTTTTGTCAAAATCCCTGCACTGTGCAGATACTGAAAATCTTTTCCTACAGAATATAATCTTCCCAGTCGCCGGCATCTTTCTCGTGAACTGCGTCTTCAATACAAATACCCGCTTCCCTGACAGAATTCTTATTCCCCGACACCAGAGGATGCCACTGTGGCAAAGGTTTGTTTTCATACAAAAGCCGGTACGCACAGGTTTCTGGAAGCCATGAAAATTCCTTTACATTCTTTTTTGTAAGATGCGTACATTCTTTGTTCAGCTTAAACCGATTTTCATATTCGCTACAAAGCCCTGTCTTAAGGTCAAGAAAGTTGCAGGCAATCCGCGTAAAAAACAATTTTGAATTTTTTCCGCGGCCTTCAATAAATTTCCTATAGCAACATTTTCCGCAGCCGTCACAAAGAGCTTCCCATTCTTCATCGCTCATCTCAAAAAGCGATTTATTTTTGTAAAAATCCCAAGTCATAAAAAAAGTATACCATGATTCCAAAAACAGAATAAACCCTGCATTTCTACTGCTAAAAAACTCCACCTCACCAAAAATTTATGCTATACTAATCTGGAACAACAAATTGTAAAAATGGAGCACAAATGTTCGGGCAGATATACGCAAAAATAAAAGACGCAAAAATAATTCCGGTAGTAAAAACAGACATTCCACAAAATGCCGTAAATCTTGCAGGTGCTCTTCTCCAGGGCGGAATAAATGCAATTGAAATAACATTCCGCACAACGCAGGGAGAAGAAGACCTCGAAAAAATAGCTGAATGCATAAAAGCCGTCAGAACAGCACACCCAGCGATGCTCATTGGCGCCGGAACCGTAATCAACCCCCGCCTTGCCGAACTTGCCCAAAAAGCAGGAGCCGACTTTATCGTAGCGCCGGGATTCAATGAACAAACCGTGGACTGGTGTATTTCCCGCGACGTACCAATAATTCCCGGCGTTAACAGCCCCACTCTGGTAGAAGCCGCGCTCGCAAAAAATCTTACCGTATTAAAATTCTTTCCCGCAGACATCAGCGGTGGTACAAAAATGCTCAAATCCCTCGCGGGTCCTTTTCCGCAGGTAAAATTCATTCCAACCGGCGGCATAAATGAAACCAACACGGCGGAATACCTTTCCTGCCCCAACGTACTTGCTGTCGGCGGAAGCTGGATGGTAAAAGAAGATCTTGTAAAAACAAACAGCTGGGACAAAATATCGGAACTTGCAGAAAAAGCCGTAAATTCCGCCTCTGCACCGGCTCCAAAAACTAACGGTTCCAAAATAAAAAATGCACTTTATCTGATTCCGGTAACACTTGGAGAAACAGAATTGGACCGCGTAATTCCGCCCTACAACCGCCAGATTATCGCGGGAATAAAACACTTTATTGTAGAAAATATACGCTCAGCACGCAGATTTTTAGTTCAGGCTGTAAAAGGAATAGACATAGACGCGCTCACATTTTATGAACTGAATGAACACACAGATCTTACCACTATAAGCGGTTACCTGGACCCGCTGCAAAAACAAAAACTTCCTATGGGTGTCATTTCAGAAGCAGGATGTCCGGCAGTAGCAGACCCTGGCGCAATCGTAGTTGAACAGGCACACAAAAAAAATCTGCAGGTAATACCGCTCGCAGGCCCTTCATCAATGATAATGTCAGTAATGGCAAGCGGTTTTAACGGACAAAGTTTTGCCTTTAACGGGTACCTTCCAGTAAAAAACCAGGAACGTGCAGCAAAAATCCGTCAGCTTGAAGGCCGCGCATGGAAAGAAAAACAAACACAACTGTTTATAGAAGCACCGTACCGCAATCTTAAAATGCTCGAAACACTTGCACAGACCTGCCGCCCCGACACAAAAATATGCATTGCCGCCGGAATGACAACAGAACAAGAATTCATTGCCGCACATACCGCCGCCGAATGGAAAAAACTCCCCGCCCCGCCAATAAACAAAGTCCCGGCCATCTTCCTCATATACGGAAAATAAATTGTTTCCTACCCTTTACGTACATGAGTATCTGTAAACGAACGGATTTGTAAACACAATGTCCACGCGGGAAGACGCTACCTTTAAAAAGATACCCCTTAACGAAAGTTAAAATGCGCGAAGGAGGACGGGGAAGTACGAAATGATTTGATTTTTAGTTGTCGCGAAGCGACATATGATAGTTTCTACGCAAAAATCACATCAAGGCCAATATTGGCCGGTTTTGGACTTCACCGGCTGACTGGGAGCATTTTAACCTATCGCTGACACTTATCTAACTAAACTATGTCTTACCACGCGAACCTTCCTGTACATGCGTGCCTGTTAATGCAATGTCCGCGCGGGAAGACGAAAATCATTTAACTTCGTTTGCAAGTGCTGTACCGTTCATCCAGTCGCGTATATTCCCCAAAGTAACATCTGCAATAGCAGAAAGCGCATTTGTAGTAAGGAACGCCTGGTGTCCGGTAATAATAACATTCGGAAAAGTCATAAGCCGTGCCAAAGTATCATCCTTAATAACATCAACCGACCAGTCATCAAAGAAATACTTGCTTTCTTCTTCATAAACATCAAGTCCGGCACCGCCAATCTCACGGCGTTTAAGGGCATTAACCAGAGCACGTGTATCAATCAGTGCACCGCGACCGGTATTGATAATCACAGCATCATTCTTCATCAGAGCCAGAGACTTGTCATTGACAATATGCTTTGTTCCGTCAGTAAGAGGACAATGCAGACTCAAAACATCTGCATCCTTAAAAAGCTTGTCCAGCATAACATACTCAAATCCATGGGAAGCCGCCCAATCTTTATCAGGATACACGTCATAAAGTTCAATTTTCATTCCAAAGCCCGAAAGAATCTCTGCCATAATTTTACCGATTTTTCCAGTGCCAAGAATTCCTGCCGTAAGACCAAACAAATCACGGCCTGTAAGTCCGTTAAGCGTAAAATTTCCTGTTCTGGTACGCATATAAGCCTGCGGAATTCTTCGTGTAAGTGACATAAGAAGAGCCACAGCGTGTTCAGCAACAGAATGAGGTGAATAAGCCGGAACCCGAACTATCTTGAGTCCAAGTTCAGCGGCGACCTTTAAGTCAACATTGTTGTAACCGGCACAGCGCATCGCAACAAGAGAAATGCCGCAGTCCTTAAGAATATGCAGAACTTTAGAATCCAAAGTATCATTAACAAAAGCACAAACAACATCATAACCTTTTGCCGAAAAAGCCGTTTTTTCATTCAGGTGGAAATCAAAAAAATCAATGTCAAACAAAAAATTCTTATTCGCCGCAGTAAACGCATCCCTGTCATAGGAACGGGTATCATAAAAAGCAATTTTCATACAACCTCCTGCTTATAATTTAAATATAATTGTAAGAATGAAAAAAGTCTACTAAATTCGTAGGTTAGAAAGACTTACATCACATGTCACCTAAACCGGTTTTCGATTTCCTTGACTGACTGAAAGCATTTTAACCTATTGCTTCCACTTATCTAAACAAAACCGCGTCTTCCCATGCGGACCTTCCCGTACAGACATGTCTGTTAAGGAACCGTCCGCGTCCGTTATCTCTTTGCCAGAACACGGTTACTAAGCCGCGTTCCCACAAACTGAATCACTTCTACAAGAACAAGAATAACAATAACCGCCGCAATCATAATATCAGTGCGGAATCTCTGGTAACCGTAACGAATGGCCAAATCGCCAAGTCCGCCGCCGCCAATCGCACCGGCCATAGCAGAATATCCAATCAAATTAATAATCGTAAGCGTAATTCCCGAAATAATAGAAGGCATTGCTTCAGGAATAAGAACCTTGTACACAATCTGCCAGTTTGTTGAACCCATCGCACGCGCAGCCTGAATCATTCCAGGATCAACTTCGTTAAGCGCAGTTTCAATAATTCTTGCAACAAAAGGAGCCGCAGCAATAGAAAGCGGAACAATCGTAGCCGTAGTACCGATACTTGTACCCAAAATAAGTCTCGAAAGCGGGAACAAAATAATCATCAGAATAATAAAAGGAAACGAACGCAGAACATTAACTATGCGGCTCAAAACCTGGTTCAAAACCGGCCGGGGTGTAATTCCCGTAGGATCAGTCATGCACAAAAAAACGCCAAGAGGAAATCCCAGTACAAGAGAAAAAACAGTAGAAAAGAAAACCATCTGCAAAGTCTGTAAAGTCGCAGTTCCGACCAAAATAAAAATCTGACTAATCATTTTGAATTCTCCAGCACATCAACAATAACTCCGCGGTCAACAAGATAACCAATCGCTTTTTTAACTTCAGCACTATCGCCGTCAATGTCAACAATCATCGTACCAATATCGCGGTCAGGCAAATGCTGAATTCCGCCGGCACGAATATTAAAGTCTACATTGAACATGCGAATTGTTTCGCTTATAACAGGCTTACCGGTATCAGAACCAATAAAATGCAGTTCATACTTACCACCGTCCTCAGACCATCTCACAAGCGAATTATTTTCAGCACCGCAGGTTCCGCCTGAAGAAGCAGGAGAAATATGCATAATAAAATCTTTTGTAACAGAAGACTTAGGGTTGGAAAAAATATCTGTAACAAGACCAAGTTCAACAATATGGCCGTCATCAACAACCGCAACTTTTTCACATGCATCTCTTACGACTTCCATCTGGTGGGTAATCATCACGACGGTAAGATTCATCTTTTTTTGAATCTCGCGAATCAAATCCAAAATTGAACGTGTTGTCTGCGGATCAAGTGCACTGGTCGCTTCGTCACAGAACAAAATATCAGGTTTTGTAGAAAGGGCACGCGCAATGGCAATTCTCTGCTTCTGACCGCCAGAAAGTGTACTCACAGGCGCATCTCCCCTTCCTTCAAGCCCGACAAGGGCAAGCATTTCTTCTACACGTGAATTGATTTCTTCTTTAGGAGTACCACATATTTCAAGTGGATAAGCAATATTTTTTGCAGCCGTTCTTGAAGTAAAAAGATTGAAATTCTGAAAAATCATTCCAATACGTCGGCGGCGCTGAATAAGCTCTTTTTTGGGAAGATTATCAACACGTTCGTCATTATAAAAAACGCTTCCCGAATCAGGAGCTTCCAAAAGACTTATCTGCCTTACAAGAGAAGACTTACCGGCACCACTGCGGCCTATAATTCCAAAAATTGTATTATCCGGAATCTCAAGAGAAATATCATTTACAGGCGTAATCGTTCCGTCAGAAGTAGAATACGTCTTGGAAAGATGATCTATTTTTATTTTCATATCATTATAATGCCTAAAATAAAAGGCAAGGTCAATATTATAGTAGAATATTGTAAACGCAACGTCCACGCGGGAAGACGCTGCTTCTAAACAGATAAAACTTAACGTAAGTTAAAATGCGCGAAGGAGGACGCGGGAAGCGGAAATGACTTGATTTTTTGCCGTCGTAAAGCGACAAACGATAGTTTCCCAGCAAAAATCACGTCAAGGCTAATATTGGCCGGTTTTCGATTTCCGCGGACGACTGGGAGCATTTTAACACTCGTTGACACTTATCTAACTAAACTGCGTCTTTCCGTGTGGACCTTCTTCTACACACGCGTCTGTTAACGAACTTCTTTGTAAACCAAACGTCCGCGCAGGAAGACGCTGCTTCTAAAAAGATAAAACTTAGCAAAAGTTAAAATGCGCGAAGGAGGACGGGGAAGTACGAAATGACTTGGTTTTTTGCAGTCGCGAAGCGACAAACAATAGTTTCCTTGCAAAAACCACGTCAAGGGCCTTATGGCCCGGTTTTGGACTTCACCGGCTGACTGGGAGCATTTTAACCTGCGCTGTCACTTATCTAAAAGAGGCGTCTTCCCGCGCGGACCTTCCTCTACACCAGCGTCTGTTAACGAACTTCTTTGTAAACCCAACATCCGCGCGGTTTTACTTGAATTTCATATTCTTTCTATATATAATTAAAATGTGTCCGAACTATATATTGTAGCAACACCCATAGGAAACTTGGGCGATATTACATTCCGCGCGCTGGAAACGCTAAAAAGCGTCGATGTAATTGCGGCAGAAGATACAAGGCATACTCTTCAGCTGTTGAATCATTTTGAAATACGCAAACCGCTCATAAGCTGCCGCTCGCAGAACGAAAAGTTTGCGTCAGAAAAGATAATCGCACTTCTTGATGAAGGCAAAAACGTAGCCTACGCAAGCGACGCAGGAACTCCGGGAATAAGCGACCCCGGCGCAATACTAGCCGGAACCGTCAGACAAGCCGGACACACAGTAATTCCCATTCCGGGAGCAAGCGCCTTTGCAACATTGGCAAGTGTAGCCGGAGCAGGAGGAAAAACCCTGGTTTTTGAAGGATTTCTTTCCCCAAAACCGGGACGCAGAAAGGCAAGACTTCGCGAACTTATGGCAACGGGATACGCCGTAATACTTTACGAAAGTCCCTTCAGAATAGTAAAATTACTGAAGGATATTGCCGAAATTGACAGTACAAGGCGTGTAGTTGTAGGCCGCGAACTTACAAAAATGCACGAAGAAATAACGGACGCCGCCGCAAGCGAAGTACTTGAATCATACGCTTCCAGAAGCAAAATTCAGGGAGAATTCGCAGTTTTCATTGCCGGTGACAAAAATGCTAAACTTTCAGACGAAAGTTCCGATAATGTAAGTGAGGCAGGATATTATGATGATAGACAAGATTTCAGGAGTTAATCCTTTAACCAGTTTAACGAATACCAAGCGCACAAGTACTACTCAGAGTGTTAAGGTTTCTTCTGATGAAATCACTCTTTCAGACGAAGCAAAGGCAATGGCAGAAGCCCGCATGATTAGCCAGATTGCGGATGAAACACCCGATGTTCGTTCCGAGCTTGTCGAACAGATCAAGCAGAAAATTCAGGATCCGAACTATCTTAACGAAGCCACAATTGCTTCAACAGCAGACAGAATTCTCAGCGCATACGGATTCTAATTTTGTAGCAGTGGGAATTCACGGGAAAAGAAGGGCGGAATTTAATTTTCCGCTCTTTTTTTTTGCATATTTTGCATAATGATTATACGATAAAGCAAACGGGAGTTCACTAAAATGACAGATTTCATATTCAAAATTTCACCAAATATCATACTTGGTCCCTACACAGTAACACGGCTGGGACAAAATGCTCTGGAATGGGGTTCACGCTACATGGTAATAATGGACCCTATCCTCAAAGAAACCGGCACTGCAGAAAAAATAACGGCACCACTCGCAGAACGCAAAATAGAATATTTTGTCTTTGACGAACTTACACAGGCTGCCGACACCCAGACTCTTGAAACAATACTCAACCTTGCCAGAAATTCCCACATACACGGAATAATCGCTGCAGGCGGTGGAAAAACACTCGCTCTTGCAAAAGCTGCCTGCGCACTTTTTAACGAACCGCACACTTCCTACGACTACATAGACGGCGGTACACCAACAGCAGGCACAATTCCGCTTATATGCGTACCTACAACAATAAGAGACGCTTTTCTTTTCACAGACAGAGTTCCCCTCTGCGACTCACGTTCAGGAAGCGCAAAAATAATAAAAACACAGAACGGTATTTGCAAACTGGTTCTCTGGGACCCCAATCTTGAACTCACGCTTACCGACAAACAAAGTGCCGCAATGGGTCTCGAAACATTCAGCATGGCACTCGAAGCTTATTTAAGCCGCAAATCAACTTTCTTCAGCGACATGCTTATAGAAAAAGCGCTCCAGCTCATGTCATACGCGGCAGACGGCTCCCCTACGCTAACAGTCACAACCCCACCCGAAGTTCTTTATACACAGGCCGGCTGCATGGCATCACTCGGACTGGCATCCTGTTCAGCAGGAGCTTCGACACTTTTGTCACTGACAATCAATACACGCTATAAAATACCGCGTGCACTGGTAAGCGCAATACTTCTTCCTTACATAATCGAAGATGCAACAACATTTGCAGCCGCAAAACTCGCCAAAATTGCCGACATCTACAGAATAACAGACAGCAACGAAGACACTGACGAAAAAAAAGCCCTGTCACTTGCCGAATACATAAGGCAGCGCATTGCCAAAATAAACATTCCGGCCCGTCTCAAAGACCTTTCGCTCAGTATAGAACAGCTTTCACTCGCAGTAGAAGACGCAGGACAAACAGATCTAATAGATTCCCTCCAGCGCAGCATGACAACAGATGACCTGTTTGAACTAATAAAGAAGGCATACTGATGATAGCACCCGACAAACTTTTTCAGCTTACGGCGGGACAAAAAAGACGCAAACTGGCACTTACCTTTGGTGAACTGGAACGTGACATAGCTGGAATAGCAGAGAGCGGTCTGGAATATAACTTTAAAAAACTGACACGATTGGAATACACGCGCGAACTTGCAAAAATCGTACTGGACGACCCCAAACTTCCCCAGGATGCCGCAAAAAGAATAGCCGCACTTCTTTCAGAAAAAGACACAGACGAGCGGCGCTTATGCAACGAAGCAAGAAATGCGCTGCTTGCAGTAATAGGAACCTTCCCGGCAGAATGGGATCTTGTAATAGCACCACACGCAAACGAAAAACTCAGCGTACAAAAGCGCAGCTTCTTTAAGGGAGTAAGCGTCTATGCAGAAGACATCCGCTCGCCGTTCAACGTAGGTTCAATATTCCGCACGGCAGAAGCAATGGGCTGTGAAAGCGTGTATATTTCACCGCAATGCACCGACCCCGAACAAAGCAAAGCATTAAGAAGTGGAATGGGCTGCATAGAAACGATGGGTTACACAAGATGCCCGCTCGAAGAACTTCCAAAAGACAGGCCGGTTTTTGTACTAGAAACCGGCGGAACACCAATAAATGAATTCAACTTTCCAAAAGAAGGAATAGTAATAATAGGCTCAGAAGAACTTGGCGTAAGTCCGGAAGCACTCCACAGGGCAAGCTACGGGCGCGTAACAATTCCAATGACAGGCCTTAAAGCGTCACTTAACGTAGGAGTTGCCTTTGGAATTCTTATGCAGGCATGGACAAATGCCCTTCTAAAAAACAACTGACATTTGTTAAAAAAATTATTTTTCGCGCCTGAATGCGTGGCTCAGCTTTTCAGAAATTCCGTGGAACTGCTCTTCTTTTTCTATTCCAATAGTCTTGAGCACTGCGGAATCAATATCTTCGAACAAAACCTTGCCTTCCTCGTAATGAGTCATAATGTCTGCAACATAGATTACGCTGGTAAGTTTGCGCACATTTTCAGGAGCTTCAGCGGGCTCGTGGTGATAGCGGATTACATCAACAAAAACCTGCGGAAAATTCCACTTCTGTGCAATCTTTGCACCAAGTTCGCCGTGGTTAACGCCCGAAATCATTCTTTCGAAAAGTTCGGGTTCAATTCCGCGCATGGTACAGAGGGAATTAATCTTGTAAAGGACATCGGGCATGGCGTTTTCAAAAATAATCTTGCCCATATCATGCAGAAGACCACATACATAACTGTCATCTACACAACCTCTGTCTTTTGCACAGAAATTGCGCGCGATATTGTATGCATAAAAAGCCACACGGTAGGAATGGTCCCACATCTCTTTGTTTTTGCCGGTTGAATTGACCGTAAGTTTATGCATAGTTCCGATAGAAAACAAAAGGTTGCGTATACCGCGGATTCCGGCTATTTTAACGGCGTCTCCAATAGAACTGCACGGAGTAGACAAAACGTATGCGGCAGAGTTAACCATTTTAAGAAGTTCGGCAGTAAGCGACACATCGTTTGAAATCTTCATGGCAATATCGCTCATTTTGCTCTTGGGGTCATCAATAATGCGGTTAATCTGCATAATGTTTTCGTCAAATTCAGGAAGCCCGTCAATAAGATTAACAAATTCAGTAGAAAGAGCATTAATATCATTGAGTGTAGCCGCACTGAACGGAAGAATAAGTCTTGTAATTGTCTCGCCATTTTCGCATTTAACCTGGAAGTTCTCTTCGGTAAGGCCAATTTTGCGCAGAACAAGAATCATTATAACAAGACCAAGACCGGCTCCCTCTGACTCATCCAAAAGCTGTACAAGTCCGTCTTCTACAGACGAATACTGCTGTGCGCGGGTAATCTTGTCATGAATGCGCTTGTATTCAAAAACAGTAAGTTCAGCCCGGTTGCGTACTTCTATTTTGATTTTATTATTGCGTGTCTGAAGCGAAACCTTAATGTAGTAGCCTTTTCTGCGCTGAAGTTCCATATAATAGCGGATATTGTTGAGGGTATCCTGCTTAAAGGTCTTCATTCCTTTTTCATAATCAGAATAATTGTTTATATCAAGCCCTTTTTCCTGAAAATAAATGCGCTTGGTGTTGGCTTTTTTTGCGTTGTTTACAAGTTCCTTAATGCAGTAAGTAAGGCTGTCGACCATGTGGTTCTGGCCCAAATCTTCTAGAAAAATTTTTAGAATTTCACAGATATATTCTTCCATCGCATGCGGAAGAGTATATGTAGTAAGTGTCAGCGGAATTCCGGCTCTGATTGCCAGCTGAACTTTGGAAGCGTCGACTTTTATCTTTTTTATCTGTGCCATAAAACAAATGCCCTCTGCGGTATTGAATTATAACACAATCAGGGTATTTTGCAAAAGGTTTGCAACTTAAAAAACTGTTAGTCCGGAATTTAATTTTTTAGATAAGCGCCAGCTAATGTTAAAATGCTCCCAGTCGTCCGTTAAATCACGAAACCGGCCAATATTGGCCTTGATATGATTTTTGCGGTGAAACCATCGTATGTCGCTTCGCGACAACTAAAAATCAAATCATTTCGTGCTTTCCCGTCCTCCTTCGCGCATTTTAACTTTCGTTAAGATTTATTTAATTAAAGGTAGCGTCTTCCCGCGCAGACGTGCGTTAACAGACGCGTGTGTACTAGAAGGTCCGCGTGGTAAAACGCAGTTTGTTTAGATAAGCGCCAGCGCAGGTTAAAATGCTCCCAGTCGTCCATATCTTTGTTAAAGGCTGAATGCAAAAATACTATTCAGAATTGATTAAATTATTGTAAATTCAACTGCAAAACACTAAAATCACGGCATGAATGACCAGACAAAAGCCACTCTTATTGAACTTGCACAAAAATATGAAACGGCAGCGTTTCTAAAAAAAGACCCGTCACAGTTTATGCACAGATATAATTCCGTACAGGATAAGGAAATAGTTGCTTTTATTTCGGCAAATCTGGCTTTTGGGCGCCGCGAACAGATTCTTTTGCACATAGAGCAGATTCTTGACCGCTCCGGCTCTTCCCCTGCACAGTGGATTCTGGACAAAAAATATGAATCTTTTTTTCCAGAGTCGGCCGCATCTTTTTACAGAATGTACACTTTTTCTTCGATGCGCCTGTTTTTTGACACAATAAGGAAAATTCTTAACGAAAGCGAAACTCTTGGCGCGCACATGCAAAAACTTTACGAAACGGCGCGCAACGGTAATGCTAAATATGCAGCGGCCTTCAGCGGCTCTCCACTACTGGCACCACTTATCTCAAGTCTTTTTCCCTCAGAATGCAATCTTATTCCGCATACAGCAGAAAGTGCCTCAAAAAAGCTGAATATGTTTCTGCGCTGGATGGTAAGGGGCAATTCTCCTGTAGACCTGGGGCTATGGACTTGGTACCCCAAGCAGGATCTTCTTATGCCACTGGACACACACGTCATGCAGGAAGCAACAAATCTTGAACTTATACCGCCGGCCCTGTCCGGTAAACCGCGCGCCGCTTCTCTCAAAACCGCCGTTCAATTAACGGAATGCCTGCGGCAGGTGTTTCCCGATGACCCGGTGCGCGCGGACTTTGCACTCTTTGGACTTGGTGCAGACAAAAGCGGCTCTTAACGCCTAACGCTGAATGCGGCCGGTAATATCACCGCGCGCCAGTCTGTTTACTTCGTCGGCTGTTACCATATTAAAATCGCCTTCAACACTGTGTTTAAGACAAGATGCGGCAGACGCAAATTCCACTGCATTCCGGCTGTTAAAACCGTTCAGCAAAGAATAAATAAGCCCTGCGCAGAAACTGTCACCGCCACCAAGCCTGTCAACTATCACCATGTCATATTCGCGGCTCAGATAAAATTCACTTCCGTCATAAAGCAGTGCACTCCAGCGGTTGTTGTTTGCGTTAACAGATTTGCGAAGAGTAACAGCCACTTTTTTAAAGCCAAATTTCTGTGCAAGCTTAACTGCAACTTCTTTATACGACTCGCGGTTAATAAGACCGTTTTCTACATCGGAACCGCAGGCTTCTATTCCAAACACGTCGCGCGCGTCTTCTTCGTTTGAGACACATACATCTACATAACGGCATATTCTTTCCATTACAGCGCGCGCCTCTTCACGTGTCCAAAGCTTGCTTCTGTAATTTAAATCTACACTCACTATGGCTCCGGCTTTCTTTGCAGCAGCACATGCCTGTTCGCAAATAAGAGGAAGATTCCCTCCGAGGGCTGGCGTAACGCCGGTCAGATGAAACCAGCTGCAGTCTTTGAATATTGAATCCCAGTCAAAATCTTCGGGGACACTTTCTGCAATAGAAGAATGTGCACGGTCGTAAATGCACTTTGAAGGCCGCTGACTTGCCCCGCGCTCATTGTAATAAATGCCGACACGGCTTCCACCGCGCGAAATATATTCAGTATGAACACCAAAACGACGCAAAGAGTTAACCGCGCTCTGACCTATCTCATGACAGGGAAGTTTTGTCACGTAATAAGAGTCAATTCCAAAATTGGCCAGCGAAACAGCAACATTCGCTTCTGCCCCTCCAAAGGTGGAAGTCATTTTGTCTACCTGAACAAACCTGTAGTAACCTTCCGGTTCCAGTCTCAGAAGCAGCTCGCCGAATGTAACAACTTTCATAAATAATCCTTAATTAACAGGAAATTGACTAAATTTCCTGTGTAATAGCAGCAAACGGTGTATCATGCAGTATCAGATAACGGCTTGCATAACCGCGAAAGTAATCATCTTCTGTCATTGTGTAAGAGCGTATATTCCTGCGTGAAGTGTCATCTTCACTTACTTTACCGCTCTTTGTAACAACACGCGTATTGTACTCGCGAATTCCGTTTTTTGCATTTCCACGCGGGTAAATCTGCATTGACATATCGTCATCCCACGCAAGTTCAGGGTCAAAAACATCACTTATGTAGCAGTTAATGAATGCCGCGCTGTCCCAGTTCTTTGGGGAAGCAGAAGATCCTCGGCCTTCTGTTCTGTAAACATACACGCTGCTCTTGCGTCTCTTTTCTGCAGTAAAACGGCATGAAAGGAAAACAAAACCGCTCTTTTCTGCAAGGGCATTGCTTTTTACAGCATACCCGTCAAAATCACCACGGTTATCCTCACGAACATGAATCTCGCAGTCTTCGAACAAAGCCGTATCGCATTCACCATATATAAAATCTACGTCGCCGCTTACATAACTGTTCAAAAACCAGCTGAATCCCTTAAGGCCAAGTGTATTTTTGCGGCCTTCAAAATGCATATTTTCGGCAAAAAGAGTTCCGGTTGTGTTGTTCCACGAAAGAGCTTCGGCACTGTCTGACAATGCGTTTGTGTCTGCGGAATTTTTCAAATGGGCATTTGTTACCGAAAAATTTTTTAAAGTGATGTTTGTACAGTTAGGGCCAAATGAAAGAATGCTGCGGTTTTCTGCACCCTTGTTAAAAGATTCACAGTTGTCGGCCTGAATTACACAATCCTGCGGACCTGCGCCGGAAACGCCTTCCATGACAAGGGGATTGGACATGTTGTATTTTACAATCTCTCTGTAGGAACCGGGTTCAAGAAGAATATGAACAGGAGTAGTCTTTGAAACGGCACCGCTGGTTACCATTTCCTTGATTTTCTTAAATGCAGTATTTATCGCGGCCGGCGACCGTGCATTAACATTAAGTTCTAGCATATCTTATTATAGCCCAAATTAAGCAAAAAATCAATGTAAACAGCGTCGGGCTTTATAATAACGGGAAGGTTCGCGTGGTAAGACGCAGTTTAGTTAGATAAGTGCAGCGAGTGTTAAAATGCTCCCAGTCGTCCGGTAAAGTCCAAAACCGGGCCATAAGGCCCTTGACGTGGTTTTTGCAAGGAAACTATTGTTTGTCGCTTCGCGACGGCAAAAAACCAAGTCATTTCGGCCTTTCCCGTCCTCCTTCGCGCATTTTAACTTTCCATAAAATTGTACGATTGAGCAAGTATCAACTTGCGATTGAGTACAATTAGTACGCGTGAGCGTATACGTTAATAAAGGCAGTTGTGCAACAACTGAAGTTTTCATGAACAACGCTATTTGAGTTGTTCATGAAATACTTTCGTTAAGGGGTATCTTTTTAGAAGCAGCGTCTTCCTGCGCAGGAGGGTCAGTTTTCTAAACCAACCCTCAGTTAGTAAAAAATTACAGTGTCGGGCACTTGTTAAAGTAGACCTTTGTTTCCTTTGCGATAATTCCGCTCAGAACAAGAAGGGAAATACAGTTAGGAATAGCCATAAGACCGTTTGTAATATCGGCAATTGTCCATACAGCAGAAATTGTCATATAAGGTCCGATTGCAACGGCAATAATATAAAGCCATCTGTATACCTTAACAATTCCCATTTTTCCGCCAGAAAGATATTCAAGACACCTTTCTGAATAGTAGTCCCATCCAAGTATTGTAGTAAATGCAAAGAACACAAGACAAAGCATAAGAAGGAACTGAACGCTGTGCTGGTCTCCTCCAAGAACTTTAGAGAAAGATGCTGCCGTAAGAGCTGCACCCTTAAGTGGTTCGCCCGAAGCGCTTGTAAGGTTAGTCCAGATACCTTCATTCATTCCGGCTATAACAAGGGTAATACCTGTCATTGTACAAATAATAAGTGTATCAATAACTGTACCTGTCATGTTAACAAGTCCCTGTTCAACAGGTTCGTTTGTCTGAACAGCAGAAGCCGCGATTGGAGCTGAACCAAGTCCTGCTTCGTTACTGAAAATACCGCGCGCAATACCTTTCTGCATAGAATCGGTAACCTGTTTAAGAACATAACCTGCTGCACCACCGGCAACAGCAGTCCATCCAAATGCGCTCTTAAAGATAAGCCCGAATGCAGCCGGAATCTTTGTTGCGTTCATTATGATTACAGAAAGTCCAAGGAAGACATAAATAATTGCCATAACCGGAACAATTTTTTCTGCTACTTTTGAAATGCGCTTGAGTCCGCCAATAACAACCAAGGCTGTACAAATTGTAATAACTGCACCACCGATTACTATTGCCCATGAATAGTCGTGACCAAACAGGCTGAATGCAATGTGTGCATTTTCGGGGTCGAATGCATTCTGGACAGCACCGCAAATTCCGTTTACCTGGGTAAATGTTCCGATACCAAAAAGACCAACGAAAGTTCCAAAGATGGCAAAGAGAACTGCAAGCCACTTCCAGTTCTTTCCCATTCCCTTTTCTATAGTATAGAACGGTCCGCCAAGAACGTGTCCGTCCGGTTTTACTTCGCGGTATTTGATAGAAAGCATACATTCAGAAAACTTTGTTGCTGTTCCCAGAATAGCGGCAACCCACATCCAGAAGAGAGCGCCCGGTCCGCCGGCAACAACTGCTGTTGCAACACCAACGATATTTCCTGTTCCGATTGTAGCAGAAAGTGCTGTACAAAGAGCTGCAAATCCCGAAAGTTCACCATGACCTTCGTTCTGCTTGAAAATGCCCTTAAAAGCACGGCCTAATTTTGAAAACTGGATTCCCTTTGTTGCTATTGTAACAACAATACCAGTTACAAGGATGAGCGCGATTGTAGGAATTCCCCATACAATGTCATCAATTTTACCAAGGATTTCTTCAAACATAAAGTATTCCTTTGAGAAAAAAATAAGAGCCGGACTATAACCATATTTACAGGTTCATACCGGCTCTCTAAAGAGTGTGTGTTGAAAAAAGTTTTCTGTCCACTTTGCCTGAGATATCGGCTGGAATAACCTTAACCCTTCGGCGTCCCGCCAGGTTCGGCAGGAACTCTCCAGAGAATTACGCCCCGACCACAATCAAGAGCGTAACTTGTGTATTATATCACAGAAACAGAATGTTAGCAAGATGTTAAAAACCAGACTGTTAACGTAACGTCCGCGGGAGAAGACGCTACCTTTAAATAGATAAATCTTAGATAGAGTTAAAATGCGCGAAGGAGGACGCGGGAAGCGGAAATGATTTGATTTTTAGTTGTCGCGAAGCGACATACGATAGTTTCTACGCAAAAATCACATCAAGGGCCATATGGCCCGGTTTTCGATTTCCGCGGCTGACTGGGAGCATTTTAACCTATCGCTGCCCCTTATCTAAAGAAACTGCGTCTTACCACGCGGACCTTCCCGTAAATGAGCGTCTGTTAACGTAACGTCCGCGGGAGAAAAGTTTAAAACAATTTTAATAAAACAGACTTGATTTACACAAAGACTTGTAATACATTGTATATATCAATTATTTCTAAAGAGAAAGGTTTGTCGGAATCACAACCAAACCAATCTCTTAATTTACAGGAGATACGATATGAAACTTTCAACAAAGATTCTTATGGGTGGAATGGCTCTTTTGATGGCATCAACCATGTTTATTGGATGCCCGGAAGTTGCAGGAGAAACAGGCTCAATTGGTGAAGATCTTGAACTTACCAACGACTCTACCACTGGATACAAGCGCGGTTACAAGTCTCTCAAGACAAAGCATACATCTGCATCTGCACTCATTACTCTTGGTGCAATGAACGGTAAAAATGATAATGGAGACGGAATTATCGGTTTCATCTACCACATCCAGGACGTAAGTGATTCTAAAGGAACACCAACAGGTGCAAAAAACTTTGGACTTGTTGGTCTTGGAAGAAATAAGGAGGGTCAGTTGATGGCATACTCATCTTTCTTCAAGAAAGTAGCTGTTGATGATACAAATATCAACAAAAAAAAGAATTTTACAGATCTTAAAGGTGTAATGATTGGAGAAGATGGCTGCGAAGCAACTGAATATAAAGGTACGCTTAAAACTTACACTAACTATACATCTGACATCACAAAGCCTGTTACATACCGTGTAGACGTTGTTGCAGGTGGCGAGGACACTGACAAAGACGGAAAAGTAGAAGACGGTGAAGGTGATGGATCTTACATAATTACTGTTTCTACAGTAAAAGATGACAATTCAGCAGACAAAAAGATTGTTGGCTATACAATTCCTGCAAAAGAAACTGGTGATACGAAAGCTACACAGTATGACCTTGGTATCTATACAAATGCTTACAAGGGACAGACTCTTACAGGAAGACTCGAGCTTGTTGACATCGTAAACGAAACAGAAGTTGCAGAGTAAGCACAAAACCTGTCAGGCATAAGCCTGGCATAAAAAAAACCGGTCGCATGACCGGTTTTTTTTATTTCTACCCTTAAACTGCAAAAAACATTTGCCCCAACAAAGACGCGCCATTTAAGCACCTTTGTTAGCCCTACATTATCTTCCCGTACATGCGTAATTGTTAACGCAACGTCCGCACATAAAGATTGTATTTTCAAAGATAAAGATTCAGCTTTCAGAAAACTTCCCTAATGTCCTGTATACTCCGACACATCACTCCGTTCAACTGGACTTGTCCAAGGCTCATTTTTATATTCAAAAGATGCATTAACCGTTTCATACTGTTTGTATTCAGACAGATCAAAATCTGAAAGATCAGAAAAATTATCTTTGACTGTCAAATCATACCAGTCACGGCCTATAATAAGATTTGATATTGTTCCACGAATCACATCAAGATAAAAATCGCCTATATAATTTATTTTTCCTTCTTCAATATAAAAAGAATAAACAGGCTTATACATTGAGTTTTTTCCAACTTCATAAATATAATAAGTGCCTTTTCTTGCCTTTAAAAAATACAACTGAACAGGCGCTTCATTATTCTTTAATTCAAAAGGACTGAAGCCATAATAACGGTTTTCAAATTTTATATCTGAATTCAATTCGTAATACTTATACACTTCCCCATCCGACTTAAAAAAAGGAACAGTTTTTCCTGCAGTCGGATTAATCACTCTTGCAATTACATATCCCCAGCCGCCTTTAAGCGCTTCGCCTTTATTTACATTATTCACATTCATCGTCGCACAGGACGCAAAGACTAATGTTAAACACGTTAAGATAATTATAAAAATTTTTGCTTTCATTTTTTCCCTTCTACTCGCCAACAGGACCTGTTATATATTGAGATTTATCATCCGGAAAATAAATTCCAAGTGCAATTCCGCAGTCAAAGCCATAACGAAATTCTTTGTCGTTCCAACCAATAATATTTCTTACATAGGGATAAACTGTCAGACTGTTAAAAATAGTAAATGTATAACCAACATCCGCTGCCATTTTCCATTTCAAATATGGCTCATAATTTTCTGGTGAATAAATTGAAATCTGATAAACCGGGTACAGGTAAAATGTAAATCCCGTTAACAAAAACGACGGCTTATTGTGATAATAAAATCCTCCACCCAAAGAAAGATTCATTGAAGTAACCGACGAAGAATCTTTACCATAGTCAACATAAGGACCCAATGCAAAACTGCAACTTAATGTAAAATTTTTTATACTAACAGTAGAAAATCTGGTTTCAATAAAACCAGTATAACAGTCATCAAGTTCATCCTTATTTTCTCTTATTCCCAAATAAGCGTTATTACCCGCGACATGTCCAAAAAGACTTGGTGTATAAAATTTAAAATCACCATCAAATGCAATATGCTCATCTTTATTTGCTGTCTGCGAATATAAAGCACCACTCAAAGCAAAGAGGCTTATAAAACAAATTAATTTCTTGTACATAAGGCCTAACTCCGGTCAACAGGACACAAAAAGCATTGTTAAACACGTTAGGATAATTAGATTTAATTTTGTTTTCATAGTAATCTCTTTTTTATAATAAATCTAACGGTATATGAAAAAATGATAATTTTATATTTGTATTGATAGCATTTCGTATAAATATAACTATTGAATTCCATTTTTCTTTAACAAATTTTATAACAGGTCTTGAAAGTTCTGGTGTTACAAAATAACAGTAGGCTACAACACCTGCTGTTGCAGTAGAAATTCCCAATACTTTTAATCCTATTTCTGAATTCAAAATCTTTGTTGCTTCTTCAGAATCTCGGTTTACAAACGATGTTACCCAAGCCTTAAAATCCGTACAGACATACCAAACCCCTAATTGAAAAGCCATAGACGCACCGCCGGCAATCGCTGTTGCCAATCCCGCTACTCTAACCCAAGGTTGCCACCAACTAAAGAATTTATAAGCTGTTAATCCTGCAATTGTAGTAGCACACATTCCATAATACCAGTTTACAGTATCACGGTTTAAATTAGAGGCATAAATACCTCTTGACATATTATCATAGCTATTTTCAAAAAATGAAAGATTAATTGATTTTATGCTGTCAACCGCCATTGCGGTTCTTCCTGCTGAAGTTTCGCTACTGTTAATTGATTTTGTAACTGTATCAAGATATTCTTCGGCCATTTCGGGAGAAACAACCAACATAGAATTATAAACATCCTCTATTGTTCCTCCATCATATATTAAAGTAAATAAGTTCAAACTTTCTTCACTATCGTCATTGGAATTTTCTTCAATATATTTATCTGGATTTTCAATAAATAAATTAACTTCTGTTTTATCACCACTGTTTTCAATGGCTCTATCTGATTTCTCTTGTAATATTGAATCAAATAAACCTATTTCTTTTAAGTGTGAAATTTTACTTGTAAAATTTGCACTTGATTTTTCAGAAGATAAAGAAACAATAAAGTCTTCTTCAAATTCATTTTTGCAGCTTAAAAATAAAGCAGACAAAACCATACACATAAAAATTATTCTTTTCATTTTGTACTCCTATAATGTTATTATAATATTTTATTATATTTTTGTAAACATCTTTTCCTTTCACTCAGTCAAATAAAGATTGTAATTATCAACCGCGTGCATCCGGTAAGTTTCAGAAGCAATGTTTGTAAAATTCAGCGAAACCAAAGAAAGCAGACTCATCGAACCTGTTACAAACTGCACTGGTGAATATGTATCAGAAAAAGCGCAGACAACACCGCTTGCAAGGCAAAAGCTTAACAGCCCGATAGTAAATCTGTCCCAAAAATCACTTTTTTTAATTAAACTTACATTGCCCTCTACAGGAGCAAGAATTTCATTCAGTTCATTTTTTGACAAGTTTTCATTTGTATTTTCAAACCTGTATGCAATTCCCCAAAACCAAAACCACGTCTTCTGATTATAATCTATACGCTTCTTTTCATAATCTTCGCACGAAACCGAACCAAGACTTATAACGTCCTCTTCCTGTCCCGTTTCTTTTGAAAATACAACCGGAACAGCCAGCAATAAAATTGCAAACAGAATCAGTTTTTTCATTTTGCTCTCCCAAAACAATATTATAATATTTTATTATATTGTTGTAAACTTATTTCGCGGTATTCTGTGAAGCAGTATTCGGTGTAACATAACTCCGGTCAACAGGACAGATCCACGGTTTCTTTTTATATTCCGATGAAGAATTAACCAGTTCATATTCTTTATATTCAGACAAATAAGAATCAAAATCTGCAAGATCAGAAAAATTATCTTTGACTGTTAAATCATACCAGTCATGCCCAAACTTAAGTGTTATTAATCCGCCATGAACCAAATCAATATAAAAATCGCCGATATAATTTATTCTGCCTTCTTTAACATTAAAAAAATAAGCAGGTTTATAAACTGAATTTGTTCCGACTTGAGAAACATAATAACTGCCTTTTTTTATCCTGCAAAAATATAACTGCACAGGAGCTTCGTCATTTACAAACTTGCCTGAACCAAATACACGATACTTGTTTTCAAAAGTAACATCCGAATTCAGTTTTATATATTCTGATACTTCGCCGTCCAGATTATAAGCAGGAATAGTTTTTCCCGCATCAGGATTAATCACTCTTGCAATTACATATCCCCAATTCTTTTCAAGTGCCACGCCTTTTTCTACACTTTCTACATTTTCCATCGGCATTGAAGAACAGGACG
The DNA here is from genome assembly GCF_016117655.1 of Treponema peruense. NCBI lineage: Bacteria > Pseudomonadati > Spirochaetota > Spirochaetia > Treponematales > Treponemataceae > Treponema > Treponema peruense. Next base: position 24,431 of record NZ_CP064936.1, on the reverse strand, counting down.
CAAAGAGCACTGTTAAACACGTTAGGATAATTTGAATCAGTTTTTTCATATTACTCTCCAATATAAACTCATAGCGATGATTTTTCGATATTTCTACTCTAATATTTTCCAACTGCCAGTTTTCTTTGATCCTTCTCTATCAAGAACTCCCTTTTCTTTCAACGATTTCAAACAACGGTTCACTGTTGGTTCAGAAATACCAGCCAACTTTATTAATTCTTCAATAGTTACTGCATTATTCTTTTTTATTTCAGAAAAAACTTTGTTTTCACTGTCAGAAAGATTTAAACTATCATTTAAACTATCATTTAAACTATCACTCTTTAATTTCAAAACAGTACAAGTTCTTTCAGGATTTACAGCCTGAAAATATTCAGGTTCATATCCATATTCCTTACTCCAGACAGAAACAATTCCAGGAATTCCACTTCCAGCCCGCTCACCAATATCAATCATTGAAAACATTTTTAAGATTGTTGCATTGCGCGGATCTGATACTCCGCCGTCAAAAGCTTCCTTAATGCTTATTCTGAATAATCCAGGATTTTCAAAAGAAAAATGATCTTTATATTTTTTTATAACAACTCCACGTCGTCCATAATAATCCGCATTTGCAAGAGTATTCAAAAGAACTTCACGAATTGCCTTGTGAACAGGTGTATCATCAACTCTTGTAATTCCATTAAGAATGAAAGGTTTTTTTACATCCTCTGAAAGTTTATTGAAAGTCTTAAAGAAAAAGTCAAATAAATTTCCGCTCCATTCGCCGGAACTTGAAACAATCCTGTCTGACCATCTTGTTGATTCATCAAAGTGCTCCTGATAATCAAGAAAATACTGAGGATATTCATACAGGATTTCTGATTCATAACCAAACATCAAAAGCCCTGCTGCAGTCGGATAAACCTTTCCATCTTCTGAATTGATTTTTGCAGCACCGAGTTTTTTCAAGAAATCTATATCAGAAAGATCATTCCAAACATGTCCCTGATGAATCAGAACGAAACGCTGTCTGTAATGTGCAATTGTTTCCTTACAAAGAGTATCAAGGCTTATTTCAGTAATAATTTTATTATCCTGGGTAACTTGTCCAGCATCCCTAAAAATGGCAGAGACTTCTTCTTTGGAACAAAGATAATCCCCTTCTCCATTTCTTCTATATGTTCCTGCAAACATATCTGTTCCTTTGAAAACAGGGCGATAAATTCGTTCTGCACGTGGAACTGTAATACAAATAGTATGTTTTCCTCCAATTTCCTTAATTTCAACATCACTATTGCTGAGAATATTTATGTTTACGATTTTTTTGTTGTTTATGTTATCCCAAAAGGTTTTTACCATCTGTTCAGGCTTTTCAATATCTTCTATCATAAAGGTATGATCTTTGTTTTCTTTCACACCAAGAAGGATTATTCCTCCATCAGTATTAGCAAATGATGAGTAAGTTTCCCACAGGCTGTTAGGAATTCCACCTTTTGCAAGTTTTGCTTCAAAATGGTTTCCTTCCTTCAAAGTCTCTATGTTAAGTTCTTCAAAGTTCATCATCAAAACACCTCCTAAATCTGAGCATGTTAACTTCTATGATAATTCCACTTTTTTGTTTTGATACATTATTAAAAAATTGTATATTAAATTTTAAAAATACGCTATTATTCAAAGCATGGAACAGTATAAAAAAGAATTCATTGACTTCATGGTCGAGTGCAAAGTACTCAAATTCGGTTCGTTCACCCTCAAAAGCGGACGCAAATCACCCTTCTTCATGAACGCAGGTGCATACGTAACAGGCAGCCAGCTCGCAAAACTCGGCGAATTCTACGCGCACGCAATACACGACAACTTCGGAGACAACTTCGACGTATTGTTCGGCCCCGCATACAAGGGAATTCCGCTCAGTGTAGCAACCGTCATCGCTTACCAGAAACTGTTCGGCAAAGAAATACGCTACTGCTCAAACAGAAAAGAAGCAAAAGACCACGGTGCAGACAAAGGAAATCTGCTCGGAAGTGAAATACACGACGGTGACCGCATAGTAATAATAGAAGACGTAACCACTTCAGGAAAATCCATCGAAGAAACATATCCCGTAGTAAAAGCCCAGGGAACAACACCCGACGCAATAACAATTGTAGGAGAAATGGTTTCGCTCAACAGAATGGAACGCGCACTCGACTCACAAAAGAGCGCACTGGACGCAATAACAGAAAAATACGGCTTCCCTGCACGCGCAATCGTAACAATGAAAGACGTAGTTGAATATCTTTACAAACCCGGCCAGAACGGAATAATTACCGACGAACTCAAAAAAGAAATCGACGCTTACTACGCAGAATGGGGCGCCCGGTAACATCGAGCAAAAGAGAAAAAAGTGCAAAAACAAAAAGCGCAGAACAAGCAGAATAAATTGAACAAAACAAAAAAAACGCGCGCACTTATTTTGGCAGCCGCAGCAATAATTTCGTTAACAGCGTCATTACTTGCTGCCGGCTGTGCAAAAACAAAAAGCGCAGTTCCATTAACAAAAACCGACTCTTCCCAAACTGCAAATGCACAAACCGTTGCCGCCGCTTCCCCGCGCTACGTTCCAAAACGCATAGTCGTTCTTTCACCGTCTGCGGCCGAAATCCTTTGTGAAATAGGCGCATATAGTCAGATTGCTGCCCGAACAGACTTCTGCGACTGGCCAGAACAAATGCAGCAAAAACCAAGCGTCGGCGGCTTTTCAGAAAAATCGCTCAGCATAGAAAAAATAATTTCCTATTCACCGGACATGGTTTACGGTTCAGAAGGAATGCACGACTTTGCAAAACCACAGCTCGAATCAGCCGGAATAAAAGTCTATCTGTCAAAAGCTGAATCAGTTTCTTCTATTATACAGGAAATTATTTACATGGGGGAACTCACCGGCCACACAAAAAAAGCAAACGAACTTGCGCAAAGCATACAAAACGCATTCACCGCAGCACAAAACAAAACGCAAGTCCAACAGTCTCTCTCCAAACAAAAAAACGTCTATTACGAAGTATGGAATTCACCCTACATGAGCGCCGGAAAATCTTCCTATATAACAGAAATAATTCAGGCCGCCGGAGGAACAAATATATTTTCCTCTCTGCAATCGCAGTATCCGCTCGTGTCAGAAGAAGCAATAATTGCCGCAAACCCCGACGTAATAATTCTTCCAGACTCAAACGGAATTTCCCCTTCACAGGTAGAACAGCGCCCGGGCTGGAACACAATAAGCGCCGTAAAAAACAAAAAAATCTACACAATAAACGCAGACATAATTTCACGTCCGGGACCAAGAATCACTCTTGCACTAAAACAAGTTGAACAAATCCTGTGCGACAACAGCATCCCCGCTCCACAAACCAGCGCCCCAACCCAAACCGCATCTCTGCAATAACAAACACCCAGTATGAAAACCGCCACCAAATTCACTCTGCTAACAATTATCCTCTTACTGACTGCTGCTCTCTCCATCGCGCTCGGTGCCACAAATCTGGACTTCAAACAGCTCCTCGCAAACACAAACACGGCGGCGCAGAATATTCTGCTGCAAATTCGACTGCCACGAACACTACTTGCAGCCACAGCAGGCATAATGCTCGGTGGATCCGGCGCCGCCTTTCAGCTTTTATTCCGAAACCCGCTCGCAGAACCTGGCATCCTGGGAATCACATCGGGCGCAACACTTGGCGCGGTAAGTGCAGCATGCTTTGCAGGAGGCGCAATACTAAACGCGGGATCTTTTTTAGGAGCCCTCATCGCAGGCCTTGCAGTGGCACTCCTTTCACAAACACGCGAAGCTTCAACTACAGCCATACTCCTCTGCGGAACAGCACTCGGAACATTGTATTCCGCACTTACATCAATAACACTTTCCCTCAATTCCCAAAAAATCCAGTCAATGTACATCTGGATGCTCGGAAGCTTCAGCGGGCGCGGCTGGAACGAACTCAAACTTGTTGCAATACCCGCACTCATTTCAATACCGGCGCTTCTTTTACTAAGCCCAAAACTCGACTTACTCTACGCAGGCGAAACAACAGCTGCGTCCCTTGGACTTGAAGTACAAAAACTCAGAACGCAGACACTCCTCGCAGGAACACTTGCAGCATCAGCGGCAGTTTGCGCAGGCGGAACAATCGGTTTTATAGGACTCATTGCCCCGCATTGTGCCAGAAAACTTGCAGGACCAAAAGCTCTTGTACATTTACCGGCATCCATGTTGTGTGGAGCCATAATTCTTCTCATATCAGACACTGTTTGCAGAACAGCCGCCGCACCTGCAGAAATTCCAGTCGGAACAGTCACAGCACTTCTTGGCGCACCGTTTTTTGTATGGCTGCTCCTTTCAAAAAAATAAGGGTACAGTTAAGGGATCAGTTATGGGTACAGATATAAAAACAAATCCAAATACAGGTACAGTTAAAGGCACAGATATAGGTACAGAAACGGGTACAGTTTTACAAACAGCGACAGATAATGGTACAGATACACACACTCTCAGCGCCAAAAATCTAACAGCCTCGTGGAACAAAAAAAACGTACTACAGAACATAAACCTTGACCTTAACACAAAAGAATTTGTCTGTCTTTCTGGCCCAAACGGAAGCGGAAAATCCACTCTCCTTACACTCATGGCCGGCATTAGGAAAAACGGCCTTAAGGGTACAGATATTCTGCTCGATTCTGTCCCCCTAAAAGCACTGTCACGCCTTAAAATAACAAGCCACATCGCTTACCTGACACAAGCTGAATTCCCCGCGTGGAATTACACCGCCCGCGACGTTGTGCTAACCGGGAGATTCGGGCGCGCGAAATCAGGCATATACACACCCATCGATTACGCCGCCGCAGAAGAAGCCATAAAAAAGGTACAGATACAAAACCTTGCCGACAAAAACATTCTGTCCCTGTCCGGCGGCGAGTACCAAAAAGTAAGAATAGCGCGCGCCCTCGCGCAGAACACGGCCTTTCTTCTGCTGGACGAACCGGTCGCCAACCTTGACTTTGCATACCAAAACGACCTTCTCGCACTCCTTAAAGAACTGGCACACAGCGAAAACAAAGGCATACTCGTCTGCATACACGACCTTAATACAGCCGCACGCTTCGCAGACAGACTGGCCCTTCTCCAGAAAAACGGCTCCCTTGTTTCAGGCTCCCTTGACCAAGTTATGTCACCGCAAATTCTTGAACAAATCTACGGTCACAAGTTCAGCACATTTATTCACCCGGGATACAAATGCCTGCAGGCCTACGAAATTTAAACAAAAAGGTCCCCAAATACGCAGAAACCCACATTCCCCACTAGACACAAAAAAAATTATATGCTATCATATAAAAACATCGGGCGGTTAGCTCAGCTGGGAGAGCACCTGGTTTACACCCAGGTTGTCGGGAGTTCGATCCTCTCACCGCCCATTGTAAAGGCTTCATGTATTTTGCATGGAGCCTTTTTTATTTCAGATCTTGCACAACTGTTTTATTTTAAGGAAATAAAATGTCCGGCACACTAACCTTTATTCTCATGGCAGCAGCCGCAATACTCATTATACTGCTCCTGAACTTCTACATAAAGTGGAAAGCCTACGGTGAATCAGAACACAGGCAAAAGCTCGCCCGGCAAAAACAACAGGAAGCAGCCTCAAAAGGCCTTTTGATAAACTGTCCCCTTTGCAACACTCCTCTTCTTCCGGGAGAAGACCTCATAAGCCGCGTCTACAGGCCAATGAATGTACCCGACCAGCTGTGTACCATAAGTGGCTGCCCGCACTGCTTTCCAAACCCCGAACCTGGCATAAAAAGAATCTGTCCTGTCTGCCACAAAGAAGTTCCTGTAAAAGACGGCCACCTCGTAGCCAGGCTCTTTAACAAAACTTCAGGAAAAAAGCACGTAATTGTCACAGGATGCAGCCAGTGCAGTAAAAAGCACCCATAGCCAACCCGCCAGTACAGCATGAAAATAAACTCAAAATATGTTACAATAATACCATGAACCCAATATCAAATTTTCATACACACACACAGCTTTGCAATCATGCAGAAGGAACGCCCCTCGACTATGTTGAACAGGCAATCCGTGAAGGCTGCACACAGCTTGGATTTTCAGACCATTGCCCTTACCCGGACTCTTTCGATGACTGCTGGCCCAACATAAGAATGTCCATAGATGAAGTTCCCACTTACCTTGAATGGATAGAAGAAGCAAAAGAAGCCGCTCCGTTCCCCGTCTACACAGGCTACGAATGTGAATGGGACAGCGATTTTTCGGCATGGTATTCTGACGACCTCAAATCTACTTACAAAGCAGACTATCTTGTTCTGGGGCCACACTGGGTAACAGACGGTTCAAGCCACATTTACGCGCCCGACATAGACAACCCCATGCTTCTCAACAAATACATTGACCAGACAATAGACGGCATGCGTTCCGGAAACTTCGCCTTTGTAGCACACCCCGACCTTTTTATGGCAGGCTACAAAGAATGGGACGAACAGTCAAAAGCATGCCTTCAGGCCATACTCGATGCAGCCTGCGATCTTGACCTGCCGCTCGAAATAAACGGACTCGGAATAACACGCACACCAAGTGACACCCGCCGCGGAATCCGCTACGCCTATCCGTACTGCGAATTCTGGGAAATGGTATCGCGCTCAAACGCAAGAGTAATCTGCAATTCAGACGCACACCATCCTTCAGACGTAATATTCAACGCATGGAAGGCTCGCGACTTTGCCTCAAGATTCTGTCTGACGCCAATAGAAAAGCCCGACTTCTGACACAAAAAAAATTTGCTTTTTCAGACGTTCAACCCTATAATATGGGTACAGATAAAAAAGTTCAGAAATAAAAAGAGGGGACATTCTGTTGAAAGATTTTGAACTCGACAAAGACAGCAAAAGAAAATTGTACTATCAGCTTTTCCGCGAAATATCCGGGCAGATAGAAAACAACACTCTCAAAACAGGAACAAAATTACCTTCAGTGCGCGTAATGTCCCAGAAACAAGGCATAAGCAAAAATACAGTAACAAAAGCATATGAAGAACTCGAAAAAGCCGGCTACATTACATCTGTACCCAAAAGCGGCTTCTTTGTAAAAAAACCGGGAGAAACATTAGAATTGAACTCAATCAACACAAACCAGGAAGACCAGATTCCCACAGTAGAATCAATAATGGACGCCGCCGTTGAATCAAAAAAAGACACTTTTGTAATGGCAGACCCGTTTGATTCAGAAGAAGACACACGCAACGAACCAACTGTACCCAAACAAAGCGAATCTGCACCCATAATATTAAGTTCAGGCCAGGTAATCCAGTCTTCTGCTGAATTGAATTCAGAACTGAACAAAACGTCTCTTTCAACCCCCGAACAGGAACTTTCAGAACTTTACAGACAGGCATTCATAAAAAACAAACAGCACAAAGTAAACAAAGAAGACTCTTTGATTGGAGACGAAACTCTCAGAATCGCAGTAGCTGCATTCCTATACAACTTCCGCAAAACAGACGTAAACCCGGCAAACATAATAATCGGGACAGACATAAAGCAGCTTATATTCAACATACTGTCACTCCCGTCTCTTTCAGAAAACGGAATAAAATCACAGGGACACGGTCTTCTCCAACTTGCAGAACTTTCTTCAGGAAACGGACATCCAAACGTAAATCCTTCAATTGCAATCTGCGAAGGAACAGAAAGGACAATGAAAAAAATACTCTCACTTACCGGAAAGCCCGTAAAAGAAATTCCGCAGGATGACTCAGGAATGAACTTTGACTTCCTTGTCACAAGCGGCGCAACAATGGTTTTTACAACACCAACCGATGTTCCCCCAAGCGACAGTCCGTTAAAAGATTTGGATTCCAGAAGAAACGAAATTCTTTCATGGGTCACAGCCGAACCTTACAGATACATAATAGAATACGACACATCCACCTGTTCCGAAGACGCTACACCCTTCCTTCACGAAAATTCCGACAAGGTAATTTACACAAACTCTTTTGAAACTTCCACATTTGGAACAATAAAAGCGGCTTTTGCAGTTCTTCCAAAAAAACTTGCAGAAGAATACAAATCACGCTATGAAGGATTCGAATGCCCGCTTTCGTCACTTAACCAGACAGTTATTTCGGATATTCTTCTGAGTGGAAAACTCCAGAAGTACCTGGATGAACTTGAACAGCTCTAAAAAGACTGAATCCGGCCGGAACTAAAAAAGTTTTTCCCCAAGAATACGTGCAGCCAGAGCAACAGCCATAGCCGCAGTGTCGTTTCTTACATCAAGAATAGGGTTCACTTCTACAATCTCCATTGAACGCACCATTCCAAGTGAACTCATGTCTTCCATCAAAAGAAGCGCTTCCCTGTAACTAAGTCCCCCCGGAACAGGAACACCGGTACCAGGTGCAATGGAAGGATCCAGCGAGTCCATATCAAAACTGATGTGCACTGTATCACAGTGGGTTTTGAAAAACACCTTAACTTTTTTTATAATTTCAGAAAATCCCATGCGGTCAATGTCACTTATCGTAAAAACAGTAACGCCTGCTTCATGCATAAGTTTTTTCTCCCCGGGATCAAGATCACGTATTCCCACATAGCAGATGTTTTTGGGATCAACCTTACGGCCTTCATAATACAGATTCACCAGCCGCTCCAGTCCGTAACCCGCGCTCGCAGCCATACACTCGCCGTGAATGTTTCCCGTAGAAGAAGTTTCTGCGGTGTTAAAGTCGCCATGTGCATCCACGTAAAGAACGCCCAGTTTTTTTCCGCTCTTTTTGTATGAAGCACCCAGTCCTGCAAGTGTACCGAGCGCTATCGAATGGTCGCCTCCAAGCACAAGCGGAAAATCCCCCGTGTCACTGACGGCCTCTACTTCGCGTGCCAGATCTGTACAGGCATCAACAATAGCATCAAGATACTTTGCCTTCGGATTTGAACCTGCATCGGCATATTCCTGCGCAACAATGTTAAAGCCTTTTTTGTTTACAAAAACATTATGCCCAAGACTTTCAATCTTTTCGCGCAGCCCCGCCAGACGAATAGCCGAAGGCCCCATATCGCTGCCATGACGCCGTCCGCCATAATCCAGTGGCATTTCCAAAATATGAACATTCATATACATCTCCTTTACCATTTCAAATAAAATGAGGAATTTATTTTACTAACTAACGTTAGTTAAAAAAAACTGGCCCTCCTTAAAGAGCTTAATTCTTAACTAAAACGATATATGAAAACTAACGTTAGTTAAATAAATTCCCCGCGCGGGAGGACGAGGGAAACGATAATGATTTGATTTTTAGCTGTCGCGAAGCGACATACGATAGTTTCCAAGCAAAAATCAAATCAAGTAATTTCAACAAAGTATGAGTACATACTTTGTTGAAAAACCGGTTATCGGTTTCACCGGCCGACCAGGAGGGGTGTTTTACAACCACTCGTTAGTTTACAAATATCATATCCCAAAAATCTCGATTCTGTGCTTACGACCGATAGTTTTTAACGACCGTTCGTTCGTAAAACTGGGATTTTCATCCTTAAATTTATTCAAATCAACCAGAAAACGATTCATCGAAAAGTGCTGGAACACAAAAACCGACTCCCACGCACTGTCTTTCCCGCCTTTATAAGAAGAAAGCAGCGTGTCCCTGTAAATAGAAAAAATCCCTTTTTCCTTAAGTTCCGAATATCCCACAAGCCAAAGTTCCGGTTTTCGTCCACCTTCCGCCGCATATTCATAAAGAGAACGGTGCAGTTCCGCAGCCATCTGTGCCATAATACGCTGGCTGTCATCAATAAGGGTACAGATTTCCGGACCGCCGTTTTTCTTAAGAAACTTAAGATGCGCAGTTTTTGCAGTATGAACAGGAGTCTTGTTCATTATAATAACATTCTTCCTGAAGTCAGTGTAAAATTCGGCATTCCGCTTAAAAAACCCTTCTGCAATGCGCCCGCTCTGGCCAACAAGATATGCACGTTTTGCATTAAGCTGCTCTTCCTTACCAGGATTGTCACCTATAACAATGTAATTTATTTCATCATCCTGCGTCACTTTATCATAGGCCGTGTTATATACAACTGCATTTTGCAAAGGATATTCGGGAGTGTCTTTCAAAGCAGCCGCCTTTTGAAGCGGAAAAAGACTTCCTGCCAAAGAATTCCACTTGGCACACAATGATCTGTACCCATCCCTGTAACTGCAAAATGCCTTCCACTGCCCTTCTGTCATACATTTCCTCCCGAAACATTTCCCACACTTTTTTCCAAAGACTCTCTGTCTGTTTTCATTAAAATCCCGCAGTCAAAGCCGCCTGTTTTTTCCAAACTGTCACGGCCTTCACCAAAAGCACGCGCAGCCGAAGGAAAAAAGTCCTCAAGACGGCCGTATTCGCAAAAAGACATATCTTCGTAAATGCGTCTGGCGGCTCCCCACTTTTCGCACACAAGCAGCACGCATTCACGAACACCGGGGAACTTCTGCAAAACCCGTGAAACACACTCTGCAAACATGCGCTTGCCCAAACCGCGTCCCCGGCATTTTTTAAGCAAAGCCACCGAACTTATATAAAGTACGCCGCCTTCGTAACAGTGACTGGCCGCCGCCGAATGTCCCAAAACAAACGACAGCTTACCGCTCGGAACGTCTTTCCATATTTCGCAGCAAAAGTAACCGCACACCTCTCCTTCATCCAAAAGAACAAAAAATCCTTCAGGAAAAACATTCATTCTTTCCAGAAAAACACTGCGGCTTTCGTTTATTTCGGGAATAAAAGCTTCCCTTTCCACGTCCATAATTGAGTCAATGTCACCAGCACACGCATTTCTGAATTCTACCTTGTGCAATTCAATATTATTCAATTCAGCCTTATTCAAATTATTCCCCCTCACTCACAGTATAATCCCAGTTATGCTTTGGATAGCGCCCCTTCATTTCAGAGCAAATTTCTTTCCAAGTACCATTCCAAAAGTTTTCCAAATCTGTAGTACCCTGAAGCGGCCGCCTGGCAGGAGAAAGCAGCCGCATCAGTACAGGAACTCCCATCACACGCGGCGTAGAAAAGCACCCGAACACCTGCTGGATAATCACTTCAAGAACGGGTACAGTTTTGTCACCGTTTTTTTCATACAAAAGTTTACGGTGCCGCCCGTTTTCAAGCGTAATTTCAGCCGGAACACATTCACATACCTTAGCGCCGTCCAGATACCAGTACAGGGCATTATAAACAGACTGCGCATTCACTTTTTCACCTCGCGGAATAAAAGGAACAAGCCATTCTTCTGCATTAAGAGCAAGATTTTTCAATTTAAGCCTGAACCCGTCTTCCCCGGAACCGCAATTTTCGGCATAAAACCCGCACCGTTTCAAAAAATCCATGCTGTTTTTTTCAAGCGGAAGCCATTCTATCCCGTCAGCCTTAACCGCAGCGCATACAGCTTTAGAATAATCCTCTTCGCTAACCGCAGAACGGCGGCTCTCCAAAATTATTTTACCGTATGCCCGGCCTTCTGTCTTGACCAGTTTGCCGTCAGAAGAAAATGCTGCTGTAGAAAAACTGTGCGCGCGGCTGTTCATAAAAGACAAAGCTGCAGCCTCGTCAACAGAAGCCCAGTCATAAATGCGCGCGCACGAACTGCCGGCATCAACTTCAGGAGCAACAATATAAGTGCTAAGCGAGCCGCCGTAAGCCGATCTGCCTTTTTCAGAACAAACTGCCTCACGCCCGGAGGCAAATTTATATCTGCCTCGGTTTTCCACATCCGCAACTGCCAATCGGTCGGGATATCCACACAAAAGTGCACAACCTGTGGAAAATTCTGTGAATTCAAGTGCAAAAATATCCACAACCTGTGGATTTCTTGCGTAAATCTGTACCCGTTTTTTAAGGTCCTGCTCATACATTTGCTGCATTCTGTCTGTCACCGTCCCACCCAGTGCACATTTTACCGCGATACATGTGGATAACTCCACTTTTCCAAACGGAATTCCGCTTAACGCAACGCATGCAACACGCGGGTTCAGTCCCAGAAAAAGACATGCCCTACCCAACTCAGTAATTTTGCCTTCCTTAAGGCAGCCCAAAAGTTCCAAAACCTGCACGGCACTGTTCCACGCAGACTCTGACGGCACATCAAGCCAAGAAAGACCTTCTCGCGAAGAAACACCCCATTCCGCACACTCAAGAACAAGTGAATTCAGATCACTGCGAAGAATTTCGGGCGACAACGACTCGGGACGCGGTTCAGACTGCCTCCAGAGCCTTATACAGCGACCCGGACCCATACGGCCTGCACGTCCTGCCCTCTGCTGCGCGCTGAACATACTTTCACTGCGGGTCACCAGAGTGTCCATAAGAAGTGACTGGTTAAAAATATTGTAGCGGCTTAAACCACAATCAATGACAATCCCAACGTCAGGTACTGTGAGAGACGTTTCTGCAATGGAACTGCTCAGAATTACGCGCCTTTTTTCTGCACAATCCGCAGAATTTGAGTAGCTGTGTCCTTTAAGAATTTTCTTCTGCTCGTCAAAGGGTACAGAGCTGTGAAGAACAAAAATTTCTGTACCCTTCTCCAAATATGTACCTATTAACAGCGATTCCAGCTCGGTTTTAGTACGCCTTATTTCTGCAATTCCAGGCAAAAATACAAGAATGTCCTGACCCGGGCAAGCATTTACAGGTACAGATAAGGTGTCAGATTTCTTCCTATTTTCTTCAACAGGTACAGTTTTGGGTACAGATTTATTAACGGTGACAGATTCAGACAAAACCTTAATAACAGCACGCGACGGTGACAGATTGGGCTCATATTCCACAGTAACAGGAAAGCGTCTGCCCGGAATTTTCATTACAGGAACAAAGGGTACAGAATCTGTACCCTTATCTGACCCCGTAAACGACTCACCAAGATAAGAACAAAGGTGATCTGTCTGAATAGTTGCCGACATAACTATTACAAAAAGGTCATCCCGCAAAGCCACGGCTTCTTTAAGAAAAGCCAGTGCCAAATCTGAATGTACACTTCTTTCATGGAACTCATCAATTACAACAACCGACACACCTTCCAAAACAGGGTCAGACTGCATCATGCGCGTAAGAACAGCCTCTGTAAGCACCGTAAAGCGTGTTCTGGGGCTTACTTTTTTTTCAAGATGAACAGTATAGCCACAAAGGCCGCCGGGTACGTCTCCCAAAAGTTCGGAAACCCGTGAAGCAATATTTACAACAGCCAGGCGGCGGGGTTCAAGCATCAGTATCTGTCCCGAAAAATGCTTTAGTAAACTTACAGGTACTGCAGTAGATTTTCCGGCGGCCGTTTCTGCAGTCAGCACAAGAAAGCGGGAAGGGGAATTCTTCAGTTTTTCACAGATTTCATCCAGGTACTCATAAACCGGCAGTTTTTCAATATCAGACATTTGTACATACCTCAGTAAGAATTCCGTCCAGAGATTTAAAAAATCCTTTTTTTCCGAGTCTCCATTTTTGTCCGGTAAGAGCGTCAAAATAAGCAATTACTTCAGAAAATATATGGCCGCTTGTGCCAAAATATATTTCTTTGGCAACCACCGTCTGCGAAATCCAGCATATTCCCAAAAGTCTTGCGGCTTTCATCAAAGCGACTGTAACAGCACCTTCAGTAACCATAACTGACCCCACGCTGAACAAAATCTTTCCGTATGGCGTAAAAACAGAAGCCGCTGTCATAAACAAAACAACCGCCAGTCCTGGTAAAATTCGCACACACTTTTTTCTCCTGACAGACGCCGCTATGAAAAAGAGCGCGCAGATTCCCCACATGACAAAAATATTTTTACAAAACATCAGTCCTGCCACACCCGCGGCGCTTGTGAGCCAAAGCGCCGCGTCTGTAAATTTAAAACGCTTTTTTTCGTTAACTGACACCGGCGCGCGCAAAAACCTAACCGTTCCCGCCCGTAAACCGGCATACCACTGCGAACAATCTGCAAATTTCTTAGTAAAACATCCAGTCATAATTCCCGCTGCAAATCCCCAGACAACAATCCCCGCCCAAACCGCGCGCGCCGTCTCTCCAAAAAAGAATATGCGGCACCAAAACATTTGCGACAGAACATTTCCCAGCGCACCAAAAATGCAAACTCCGACAAAAGAAATCATTTTTTTTTCAAAAAAAAGAGAATACGCCGCAAAAGAAAAAATAACGCTCAAAAAAGTGCCAAAAAAGCTCATCACAAAAACATAGCTCAACAAAGTCCCAGAAATTACACCCTGAACAAAAACCTTAAGTGCTGCAAGCAAAAGGACAGAAGAAAAATTCATAAACCCAAAAGCCAGCATTAACGGAACATTCGCAAGTCCAAGCCTCATAAACGGCAGCGGCTTGGGAACAGCATATTCCACGGCAGAAAGAAACATACACAAAGCTGTAAAAAAGGGTAGGGCAGGGTTTGCAGCCTTCTTCTCAAACATGCAGAAAGTTTAGCACAAAAACCAAAAATTTAAAACAAAAAACGGCTTCTTCCCGCAAATATACAGAAAGAAACCGTTCTAAAAACCGCCAATAAAGAATACGCAAGTTTTTATATTCTTTATTATCTTATAGAAACAAGTTCAATATCAAAGGCAAGATAAGAATTCGGCGGAATAGCACCCGGAATTCCATTTTCACCGTAAGCCATATCAGGAGGAAGAACAACAGTTCTCTTTTCTCCAAGCTTCATATCCTGAACCATAACATCATAACCCGGAATCATCTGGCCGGCTGCAGTAACAAAATCCAATGGACCACGGCCTTCAGACTTATCAAAAACCAGACCGTCAACAAAATATCCCTTGTATTCAGTGGCAACTTTTTTACCGGCACCACACTTACTTCCAGAGCCTTCCTTTGTTGTCTTAAAGTAAATTCCGTTTTCATCCTTTTCAAATCCGGGGAAAGCTTTTTCTACAGCAGCAATCTTGTCCTTAAGAGCCTTTTCCTTCTTTGCAAGGGCATTCTTTTTTGCAACAGCGGCATATTTATCAAAATCAGACTGTGTTGTACCAAAAGCTTCTGCTTCTGCACCGTGTCTGATAATCTTTACGCTCTTGATTTCATCATTCTGCTTAACCGCATTAACAACATCCTGGCTTGCGTCATCAACAACATGTCCAAAAATTGTGTGGTGCCCGTTAAGCCACGGTGTTTCTACATGTGTAATAAAGAACTGGCTTCCGTTTGTTCCGGGTCCTGCATTTGCCATAGCAAGAACTCCCGGTCCCTTAAAGTCAAGTTCTTCTACAATTTCATCAGCAAATTTATATCCGGGACCACCTGTTCCGTTTCCTGCAGGATCTCCACCCTGAATCATAAAATCTGCAATAACACGGTGGAACTTGAGTCCGTCGTAAAATTTCTTTCCCTTGTGGCTGTCCAGTGTTCCTTCTGCCAGACCAACAAAGTTAGCAACAGTAAGTGGTGTCTGCTTGTAATAAAGTTCTACAACAATATCACCGCGTGTTGTTTCTATATCAGCAAAAAGTCCGTCTTTGCCTTCGATAGATTTCAAACTGTTTCCCATGGGTTTACATCCTCCGCAACTTAATAATACAGCTCCAAAAAGAAGCACAGCCAAATTTTTTTTCATTTATATTGCCCTCCTATACGGTTGCCTAAAACTGTTTCAAAAACCAGCGGTAAATTGCATCAAGTCTCTTTGAAAAAGTATCATAGAATTTGTTTTCAAGAAACGAAATCGCCGGTACTTTTGTCTGAACCAGCATATAAACCATAAGGTCTTCTTCACAATCCATTACAACAAGATTAATTCTAAGCTGCTCAGTTTCTACACATTTAATCGGACCAACATAAACGTCACTACAATTTGCAAAATCTGCAGCAATTTCCTGTTCTTTACCAAAATAGTTAAGAACATAATTAATCTTTCCAAGCGATTTATCGTTTAAAAGAACATAAGCTTTTTTACCGTCAATGTCACCGTCAACAGGGTCAGCAACTCTTGTTCTGTCTCTTGGACCTGCAATACAGTAGGCTTCCTTGTAAAGAATTTTTTCAACACCTTCGTCAATATACGGCATTTTATCCATTTTGCTTACCGAACGGATTACACGTGATGCCTTTTCAATATTAACACTCTGCGGATTGGAACTGTTCAGGTTCTTCTTTGGAATCAGGTAAAGATTCTCTACATAAATAACCGGAATCCCAAACTCAGAAGGCCAGACTGAAGAAATTTTTTTACTAAGCTCTGTCTTTGGCAAAAGCTTAAGTTCGTATGTCTTTTCTTTAAAGTGATTAACCTGAATCTTTCCGTCAGAAACAAGTTTATCATAAATTGAACTGTCAACAATGTCCCGGGCTGAAAATGCAAAAACTTCCAGTCCGGAAAATAAACAGACAGCAACAAGCAGAATTTTTTTCTTTAGGTTTTCCGCCATACACAGTCCTGAAAATGATTTTCAGCGCACGCCTTTGTAAATTACGCGCACCTGCTTATATAAACCATCTCCCTCGCTTTTAGTTTCAATATCGCCAATGTCATTAAGAGTTGTGTGAATAAGACGGCGCTCAAAAGGATTCATCGGTTCAAGAAGAATTGAATTCTTTGTCTGTCTGACCTTATCGGCAGTAACGTATGCAAGACGAACAAGACTTTCCTCACGGCGGATTCTGTAATTCTCGCTGTCAAGAATAATTCTTACATCTTCGTGTCCAAGGTGGCCTGCATAAACATTTACAAGAAGCTGCATTGCATCAAGATTCTTTCCCTTGCGTCCAATAAGAATAGAAGAACTGTCGCTTGTAAGTTTTATTCCAATTTTCTTTTCTTCGCGGAACATAACTTCAACAGTAACTTCGTATCCCATCTTGTTTATCATCTCAGTAACAAAATCGATGATTTTTGATTCGAATTCACCTTGAGGCATGGGATTTGCAACCATCGCAGGATTATTTGCGCGGACAGTTGCATTCGGAATTTTTCCGTCAAATTCAGGGGAAACATGATCCTGAGAGTCAACAGTGTGAATTCTGATTCTTACATAACCTTTTTTGAAAAGAGTATTTTTCTGTGACTCAAGAATTTCTACATCAAACTGATCTTTTTCAAGACCAAGTTCAACAGCTGCCTTTTCTACAGCTTCTTTTTCTGTTTTTCCTTCATATTCGTAAACCATTTTATTCCTCCAAGAATTTTACTCAATAATCAGCGTGTTTTTTTCTTTCCGCCCTTGAATTTAAGAACGTTACTGTTAACAACCGGTTTTGCTTTTTCCATTTCGGCACGCTTTTTCTTCATTACATTGTTAATAACAAGCTGCTGTCCAATCTGAAGAATGTTGCTTACAGTCCAGTAAAGGAGAAGTCCGCTCGGTACATTATAGAACAGGAAGAAGAACATAATAGGCATACCGTACATCATGAATTTCATCTGTTTCTGTGCAGCACCGCCACCTGCCGAACCGCCGTACTGTGTAATAACACCGTTCAAAAGCTGTGAAGCAGTATAAATAAACGGAAGAAGACGCAAAGTATTCATCGTAAATCCCGAAATAAACGGAATATGTTTGTTCCATGTAAACAGAACGTCTCCCTTTGAAAGATCGTCAATCCATCCCGGAATAAATTCTGCTCCGCGGAACTCAAAGTAATTGTTGAATACATTGTAAAGAGCAAACAGGATAATCATCTGCAGAATCATCGGAAGACAACCCTTCATAGGATTATACCCGACTTCTTTATAAAGTTTCTGCATTTCTATACTAAGTTTCTGCTGGTCATCTTTGTACTTTTCCTGAAGCGCTGTCATTTTTGGCTGAAGTTCCTGCATTTTAAGGGAACCCATTGCAGAATTCTTATTCAGCGGGAACAAAACAATCTTCAAGATAATTGTAAGAACTATGATAGAAATTCCCCAGTTCTTCATTACAATATTTATTTTTTCGAGAATCCACTTGAGTACAATTTCAATCCACGAAAGCATTCCGCTTGTCTGCAAAGCCTGATTGAATTTTACTCCAGAAAGACCCCAGGAGTTCTTTTCCTTTGAATTGTATTTAATGAGCTCATTTTCACTTCTTGGTCCGACATAAATGTAGTAAGAATCATTTACATCGCCTGACTCAACAGGATTTCTTGTAAGGAAAATCTGGGCATTTTCATAGTCATTGCTGCTCTGAACAGAAGTCTTTACATTGTTCTGCATGTTTAGAGGAGCAACAGGTTTTACAAGGGTAGTAAAATATTTTCCTGCAACACCAGCCCAGTCATACGGCTTGTCATATGTTTTATCTGTTATTGGTTTTACAGTTTTCTTTGACCCGTTGAACGAAATAAACTGTCTTACTTCGTAGCGGTCATGCTTTCTGTCATAGTGCGGTCCAATCTGCGGAGCCGTTCTTATGGTATAGGAAGCTCCGTTAAAGTCCAGTCCGCCGTCACCAGTTTTTAAGGTAACATCCAGTTTAAAAACATAATCATCAGGCATAAAGGTATACTTTTTTCCGAGAGTTACAGGGCGTGTATTTCCTGACTCGTCCTTAAACTCATACGTTTTGAAAAAACCGATTGTATAATCGTCAAATACTTTTACATTGAAGTTTTCGTTAATTACAGAAGATTCCGGTCCGCCGAACGAAAGTGAAAAGGCTCTGTTCATTTCAGAAACATTGTCTGCCATTTCGACACCCAGACCAGTATCTTTATCCTTATGTTCAAGAAGCTGGTAACTTATTATGTCTCCGCCTCTGTTTGTAAGAACAACTTTTGCTTTTTTTGTAGTGACTGTAAATTCCTGAAGAGGAATCTGATCGACTTTTGAAGTTTCATTATCTGCAGAAACAACGCTGTCTATCAAAGACTGTTCTTCGCGTGCTTTTTCTTCTTCCAGAGCTTTCTGTGCTTCAAGTTCAATCTGCTGTGCCTGGGCTGCGGCCTGCTGTTTTGGAGCAACATAAACTGTCTGTACAAAAAGAGACACAAACAGTACCAAAGTAGACAGAACTATAGCCAGAATGGTATTTTTGTCCATATTATTTTCCTTTTTTTCGCCGGATTATGGAACAGGATCGTATCCGCCTTTATTGAACGGATTACATCTGATTATTCTTTTTACGGCAAGATAAAAACCCTTTAGCGGGCCGTGTTTTCTTATTGCTTCCATAGCATACTGAGAACACGTCGGTGTAAATCTGCAACTCGGCGGAAATAAAGGAGAGATAAAAACTTGATAAAAACGTATTAAAGAACACAGGAATTTTGTAAAAAAATCCCTTAATCCTTTAATAAACCAGCCTTTTGGCATAATGTCTTAAATTTTTCACACCGCGATTGGAACGAGTCATTTCCGGGATATACTAGAAGGAGCATATCGTATCCGGTGTTCAGGTGTGTCTTAAAAAAGCGATATGTTTCACGGCTGTAGCGCCTGGATGTGTTTCGCTCCACAGCGTTTCCATAACCGCGGGGAAGTGGAAATCCGATTCGATTTATGTTTCGGTCATTCAGCATATAGAAGAGCTTTGCTCCAGCAACACTGACTCGCTTCCCTGTCTTAAAAAGTTTCTGGATGTCGGCAGGGCGCTTTATATGTTCTTCACGCTTAAAACGCCCCGTTTTTAACAAGTCCGCTTCCATCCGCTAAGAAAAATCAGTAAGGCTTCTTTTCGTCAGAAACAGTAAGCTTATGGCGACCCTTTGCTCTTCTTCTCGCGAGAACCATGCGACCACCACGGGTTGCCATGCGTGCGCGGAATCCGAATTTTCTATTGCGCTTTACTTTACTAGGTTGGTATGTGCGTAACATATGATGACTCCTATATAAAAATAATAATTTCGATTACAGTAGTGCGTATATTACC
Source organism: Treponema peruense (assembly GCF_016117655.1). Taxonomy (NCBI): domain Bacteria; kingdom Pseudomonadati; phylum Spirochaetota; class Spirochaetia; order Treponematales; family Treponemataceae; genus Treponema; species Treponema peruense. The sequence continues at coordinate 4,578 of NZ_CP064936.1, read as the reverse complement.
ATTAATCTTTTGAATTGGTCAACATACTTTGCCTTAAATCGTCAAAAATTGCTGCCAATTCCGGCGGAAGAGCCTTTTTTGGAGCAGTTCCATGCTTTTTATCAACAGAAATTCCTGTTTTTTCAATAATTTTCTCTTCTTCATCAAGACGTTGCTGCATTTTTGATCTGGTATCGCTGTCTTTTTCCTGCATATTACGCGTGTCAAAAATTTCTCCGCGGTGTCCTGCAAGTCTGTAAACTACATTCGTAATCTTTATCTGTGGAATATCACGCTCAAGTCCGGTCATGATATATTTTTTGTGAAGACGCAGCAGCTCTATCCAGCCGGGATGATCTGCTTCTACCAGAAGAATTCCATTTTTGTAGTCAATTACGCGACTGTGGTCTGCAAGTTTCTGTCCTTCGTTTGGGGAACGTCCTTTTATGCGGCAAAGAACATTTTTCCACACATTGTAAATATTCAGAGCATCACCTGCATTTGCCGTACGTATATTTTCAAATGCACTTTCTATTACAAAAGATATTTTTTCTGCTTCTTCCATTTTTTTCCCTTTCAAAAACTGAATGATTCAGTCTATATTTGCTTCCAGTTTCCTTTTTCAATTGAATAAACCCTTGTCGCATCGGTTTTGTAATGTTCATAAGGTTCACCCGGGAGAAATGTACAAAAAAGCTGGTCGTAATCGGGAAGAAGTGTCGTTACACGCCGCCTCTTTTCGGGGTCCAGTTCCAAAAGCACATCGTCCATAAGAAGAACGGGCTTTTTTGAAGTTGCATGAGTATAAAATACAGCCTGTGCAGTTCTGAGTATAAGGGCAAGAAGCCGTCTCTGTCCTGTAGATGCAGTCGGAACAAAGGCACTTCCTTTGCGGACAAAAACAATTCTGTCACGGTGGGGACCGGTCAGTGTTGTACCCATTACACGTTCAGCCTCGCGGTGTGAGTGAACAATGTCATACACTTCGGAAGGGGAGGGCAAGACTTCTGCATTTTTTTTCCATGAAGGGCAGTATCTTATACTTACGCCGTCTATTCCGGTTACTTCCTCATAAAGCCTACCGAAAATCTGGTTAAAGCTGAAAACTGCATCATTTCTTTTTTTCTGTATTTCAATTCCGTTTTGAACAAGCTGGGCATCATAAGTATCTATCAAATCAAAGGCTTTGTTTTTTAACGAAAGGTTTCTGTTTTTCAAAACACGCTTGTAACGGCGCATAACGTCAATGTAAAGAACATCGTACATGCTCAGGGACTGGTCTATAAAAAAACGGCGCCTCTCCGGAGAACCAACAGCAAAATCCAAATCGTCATGATTGTAAAGAACACACGGCATCGTATTAATTAATTCCTTACGATCATGAAGGATTTTTCCGTCTTTTTCGATTTTTTTGTCTATTTTGTTTGCATTCCTTATAATCTTTATTGAAGTTGTATGAGTTGAACCGTTTTCTTCCCTGTATAAAGTATGCAGCGCACAGGCAGATTCAGAATTCCGTATAATTTCAGAGTCTGCCCTTGTTCTAAAAGACGCTCCGTAGGCAGAATAGTAAAGGGCCTCAAGCAGATTGCTTTTACCCTGGCCGTTTTCTCCCGTAAAATAAACTTCTCTCGCAAGAAGATCGATTGTCTCGTTTTTGAGATTTCTGAAATTTACGGGATTAAGAGATAGAAACGGCACTATTCTTTCTGCATCGGCATTATTATGTCAAAATAGTCTTCGGCCGGCTCAGGGCGCATTGTTATTGCTTTCATCTCGGCAGTAAACTCGAAGGCTATTCTCTCACAGTCCATTCCGCGCAAAGGCTCATCAATATAGCGGTAATTAAGTGCTATGACTGCAGGTTCACCGGAATATTCACACGGAATTTCTTCTGATGAACTTCCAAGGTCTGCCTGCTGCGAACTTATTTTAAGTACACCATCGCTTATGTCAAAGAAAATTCTTCCTGACTTTTTGTCTACCATAAGTGCAACACGCTTGAATGCACCCATAAGTTCATCTTTCTGTACTTTGAACACAAAATCCTGGTGGTCGGGAATTACACGTGAATAATTGGGAAACTGTCCTTCAATAAGCACTGAACCAAAACTGTAACTTCCGAACTTAAAGAAAATCATTTTGTCCACAATTGCCATAAAAATGTTTCCTTCAACAGGAGCATGCTTTAAAATAATATTCAGAATTTTGGGATGAACAATTGCAGGTGTAAAATCACTTACTCCGGCAAGAATATTTTTTGAAGCAAAACTCAGGCGACGACCGTCAGTTGCAATAAGATTCAGCGAATCATCTTTTTTCTCAAAATATACGCCGTTCATAAAATAGCGTGTTTCATCTACACTTACTGCAAATGCTGTATGAAGAATCATTTCCTTAAGTTCTTTAGAAGGAATCTCAAAATAAGGAACTTTTTCTGCAGAATCAAATTCGGGGAACTTTTCTTCTGACATGCTCTTCATCTGGAATTTGATTTTTTTAAGAACAGGTTTGATTGTTACTGTTATTGATTTTTCATTGTCAGGGCTTTCTTCCTGAATGAATTCAACATCACCTTCCGGCAGTGACTGGAGAATTCCCATAAATTTATCACAGTAAACTGTCGTTGTTCCTTCTATATCAATATTTACAGGAATTTGTGTTTGGAAATTTACTTTTATGTCTGTTGCCTTAATGGTAAGAGTATTATTCTCTGCAATCAACAGAACATTTGAAAGCATAGAACCGGCATTCTTTGTAGAAATAATTTCCTGGGCGATAGATATTTCTTTTATCATCGCATCTTTTTCAAAAGTAAATTTCATAAAAACTCCTATAATTTATTAAGGTAATCTTTTGGGATTACACCGGGTATTTCAAATTTAATTCACGCTCTTATTAAATTTATAAATTTATAAAATTTAGTAGTAATAATAATAAGGCCTGTGAATTCGTGGAAAAATCATTTAATTCTTTTTGTTGAATAAAATTGCAAAGTGCATAACCGGTGTGTTTGAATTCACAGGATTTTCACTTTTACACAGAATACCAAGAATCTAACAGGTTTTCCACAGTATTTTATCATAAAGGTACCTGTTTTTCCACAGGTAATTATATTTTTTTATAGTCTTTAACCTCTCTAATCAAAAGCTGAACAGTCGAATTCAGTGTTGAGTCGGTTTTGAGCTGGTCAACAACTTTTTCGTAACTGTGCATTGCCGTAGTATGGTCTCTTCCTCCGAACTCATTACCAAGTTCAGGGTAGGAAAGATCTGCAAGCTCACGTGCGATGTAAATTGCAATCTGGCGTGGAACAACGAATTTTTTGTTACGCTTTTTGCTTTTTATGTCGCTCAGTGAAATATTGTAATGGTTTGCAACGACTTTCTGTATGGTTTCTATGTTTACAGAACCACCTGCCGATTCACTAAAGAAGTCCCTGAGTTCACGCTGGGCAATATCTATAGTGACAGGCTTTTGAATAACTTCTGCATAGCGTACCATTTTGTCCAGGCAAGAACTTAATTCCCTTACGTTTGACTGAACATTTTTTGCAATATATTCAATTACTTCGTCAGATATTTGTGTTCCGTTCAGGTGTTGCTTTTTTTGAAGAATGGCAAGCCTTGTTTCGTAGTTTGGTGGCTGCAGGTCAATAGGTGTTCCCAGAGAAAAGCGCGACTTAAGTCTTTCTTCAATACCGTTCAGTTCTGAAAGAGGGCGGTCGCATGTAAATACCATCTGCGCGTGTTTCTGAGACAAAGCTTCAAAAGTGTGGAACAGTTCTTCCTGGGTTCCGACCTTGTCCTTTAAAAAGTGGATGTCGTCCAGTAAAAGTACGTCCAGCTGTCTGTATTTTGACTTGAACTTTTCTATTGTGTTATTTCTGAGTGAAGCTGTAAATTCATTTGTAAAGTTTTCTGCAGTTATGTAACAGATTTTGAGCCTTGAGTCAGGGTCTGCATTGTTGTAGATGTAATTGCCTATTGACTGCATGAGGTGGGTTTTTCCAAGTCCTACGCCACCGTATATCAAAAGAGGATTGAATCTTCTTCCGGGATTTTTAGCGGCGGCCAGTGCGGCACTGTATGCAAATTCACTGTTGTCACCTGTTACGAATCTGTCGAATGTATAATCTTCACGTAGTAACGGATGTTTTCTGAATTGTACGGTGTCAGTTTTGGGTACAGATGCCGCCGCGTTGTCTGTTTGACTTACAGAATTTGTGTTATCAGAAGAAGTGTCTGTTGTTTCAAGGTGTTCAGCCTGAATTTGGGGTTCAGTTTTGGGTACAGATTGTGTCTGTGTGGTAACCGGCTCTGGTGCTGGTTCAGCTTTTTTTACTATATAATTGATTGAAATTGTCTGGCCGCAGAGTTCTTTAATTTTTGATTCAACTTTGGCTACGTTCCCCATTTTTACCATCTGTCCCCACATAAATGAAGAAGGAACGGTTACAGTTATCTCTGAAATTGAATCTTCAAGATAAGTCATGTTGAACCATAGCGAGAACTGGTCTTCCTGACCTTGTGACTTGTATTCTTCGTGTATCTGTTTTAATGCTTCATCCCAGAAAGCCTTGTAATTCTGTTCACTCAT